>NZ_VTUU01000001.1 GCF_008370345.1 Marinobacter salinexigens
TCTGGAACCACCTGATCCCATCCCGAACTCAGAAGTGAAACAGTCCTGCGCCGATGGTAGTGTGGCGTTGCCCATGTGAGAGTAGGTCATCGTCAGGCGCTTAATACCTAAACCCCAGCATCCTTGATGCTGGGGTTTTTTATTGCCCCAAGGAAAACCTGGGAAGGGGAGGTTACTCCCCAAATATCTCCCGGTAAAACTGCAGTGTTCCTTTCCAGGAGCGCGCGGCGGCCTCTTCGTTATAAGCCACAGGCATACCGTATTTCTCTGCGAATTGGTCCGCGCCTGGGTTGGTGAACGAATGCATAACGCCAGGGAAGGAGACGAGAGTCAGGTCTACGCCCGCATCCTGCATTTCTTCAACCAGTCCCGCTACCTGAGTAGATGGAACCATTTTGTCCGCACCTCCGGTGTAGACCTGAACTTTAGCTTTTACCTGCCCGGGTTCGGCCTTGATCGGGCTGGCCAGGGCGCCGTGGTAACTGACCACGCCATCCAGGTCAACGCCAAGCCTCGCCATATTCAGTACCACAGCGCCACCGAAGCAGTAGCCCTGAGCGGCAATTTTCTCGGGGTCGACACTCTGGTGTTTCTGCAGGATATCCATAGCGGCAGTAAACCGCTCTTTGATCTGTTCCGAATCCTTGGTTGCCTCTTCCATGAACTTTTTCGCGTTGTCAGGGTGGTCTGCAAGTTTGCCGCTCCCATACATGTCCAATGCGAACGCGGTGTACCCGGCGGCAGCCAGCTTCTCAGCCTGTTCCCTTGCGAAGTCGTTGTGCCCCCACCACTCATGGACGACCAGTACGCCGGGTCGTGGAGCGTCGTTCTCATCATCCCACGCAAGGTATCCGGTGAATGCCTGGTTGCCGACCTTGTATTCGATGGTTTGAGTCTGCATTTCCGCAATTACCTGTGTGCTTGTAAGGGTGATCAGTGCTGCCGTGACAGCACAGGTTAGCGTTTTCATAGTGGTTCCTGCTCCTTCTGGGTCGGATGTTGACCGGAATTTACGCCGGTAACCGGAAAACCGATGCCTCCAATGGCGTCCGCCGGTATCCCTTCTTTTTACTACACTTGGAGCAAAGACTCACGGCGGTAGGAGGTGGTCCATGAAAATTGGTGTGCCAAAGGAAATCAAAAACAGGGAGTATCGTGTCGGGATGACGCCTGCGGCGGTTCATGAGCTTTGTCGTCACGGCCATGAACTGTTTGTCGAAGCCTCTGCCGGGTTGGCTATTGGTTTTACGGACATGGACTATCGCGATGCGGGTGCGCAAGTGATTGAAACTGCCCGAGAGGTTTTTGAGACCGCTGAGCTGATTGTCAAGGTCAAGGAACCCCAGCCAGAAGAACGAGCCATGCTGACGGATCATCACACACTGTTTACCTACCTTCACCTGGCACCGGACAAACCCCAGACCGATGATCTTGTAACGTCCGGTGCGACCTGTATAGCCTATGAGACAGTGACTGATGTCCATGGCCATCTACCCTTGTTGGCGCCAATGTCGGAAGTGGCTGGCAGAATGTCGATTCAGGCGGGAGCCCATTGTCTCGAGAAAGCCCTTGGTGGTCGCGGGGTTTTGCTGGGTGGGGTCCCGGGAGTCAGTCCGGCACGAGTAACCATCGTGGGTGGTGGTGTGGTGGGACAGAACGCTGCTGTGATGGCCATCGGAATGGGTGCCCACGTGACGGTGCTGGACCGCAACATGGAGGTACTCAGAAACCTGGATCACCTCTACGGTAATCGTATAACAACCCTCTATTCGACCGCGCATACACTGGAACAAGCAATCCTTGAGTCTGATCTGGTGATTGGCAGTGTCCTGATTCCGGGGGCTTCGGCCCCTAAGCTGATCACCGCAGAGTTGGTCGGAAGGATGCTGGAAGGCAGCGTTATCGTGGATGTGGCTATCGACCAGGGTGGCTGCGCAGAAACATCCCGCCCGACCACCCACGATGACCCGACGTATGTTGTGGATGGTGTGGTACATTACTGCGTGGCAAATATGCCTGGAGCCGTTGCCCGGACTTCGACGCTGGCGCTCAACAATGCCACGCTGTCATTTATCGTTTCACTGGCAGACAAAGGCCCTGTTGAGGCAATGAGGGATGACCCCCATTTGCGGGCGGGCCTGAACGTTTACCGGGGCAAAGTGACGTACAGGGAGGTTGCAGATGCTACCGGGTATGCCTTTACAGACCCTGAATCCTTGTTGGAGACCCCATGAAGCTGATTGGATCCACTACCTCCCCTTATGTTCGCCGTATCCGGATTCTGTTGGATGAAGAGCCCTACGAGTTCATCAATCTGGACATCTACGGTGACGGGCGGGATGAACTGAGACAGAACAATCCAGCCCTGAAAATTCCTGTACTGGAGGAGAACGGGCAGGAAATTTATGATTCTCGCATCATTGCGCGTTATGTCAGTGCCAAACAGGGACGGGACCCGTTGACCTGGGACCAGCAAAACCAGATGACCCTGATTGACGGGGCCAATGATTCAGCGGTGACGCTGCTGCTGTCCAAACGTTCTGGAATTGATGTTGATCAGGACTTGATGTTCTGGAACATCCAGCGCGAGCGCATCATGATGACGCTGCGCACCCTTGCGGCTCTGGTTGACGACGGTCAGTTTGAGGAATGGAATTATCCGGCGATTTGCCTGTATTGCATGGTAGATTGGCTGGATTTCCGGGACCTGGTGGACTGGAGCGGCGTGGAAAGCCTGTTGTCGTTCCGGGATAGTCATAAAGACAAGCCCTGGGTTGAGTCCACAGACCCACGTCAGGCGTGATGCAGTGGGCCGTCCGGGAGGGCGGCCCTGTTTTTCGGGATTCTCCCTGCACATTTTTCCGTCAGTTTTCTTTCCCCTTTGCGGTTCTTGACTATAGTTAAGTAAAGGCACCTCTGTTGATCTGAAGTGGCGGTCAGCACGTACCTCACTATACCAACAACAGCAAAGCAAGGGGGTTATCCATGCTCCTGTCACACGCGTTCGGTCTCTTCACCCATCCTGATGAAGAGTGGGCTTCCATTCGGAAAGAACACGAAAATCCTCGAAGGCTTTACGTCGCCTATGTGGTGCTGCTGGCCGCAATTGCGCCGGTATGCGCGTACATCTCCACGGCCTATTTCGGCTGGACGATCGGAAATGATCGGCTGATAAAATTGACAGAAATCAGTGCACTGCAACTGAGCGTCCTGACTTATATTTCAATGCTGGTGGGTGTATTTGCCCTGGGTTATGCCATTAACTGGATGGCAAGAACCTATGGCGCCAAGGAAGAACACGTTCCCTCCAACGGCATTGCGTTGGCGGCCTACTCCTGCACCCCCTTGTTCCTGGCTGGTTTCGCGCTGCTGTATCCGGTGCCATGGTTTAACGCCCTGGTATTTCTGGTTGCAGCCTGTTACGGCGCATGGCTCATGTTTGATGGCCTTCCCATTGTCATGGGTATCGAGAAGGAGCGGGCAGTGATGTACGGTGGCGCGCTGCTGACAGTGGCGCTGGTTATTCTCGTCTCCACACGTGTCGGATCTGTGATTTTGTGGAATTTTGGAATCGGTCCGGTTTTTGTCAGCGGTTGACGTAGAGAGTTGCGTTAGAATTCAGTAGAAACTATGAGTAAAAGGGAGCCTGCGAGCTCCCTTTTTTGTGGCTGCGATTAACGCTAGTGCCCTCGGGTAATGACTACCGGATCTCCCCGCCCTTCGACGGCCGCCAGTTCGGCGCTGGAAAGCCATTCTCCCGGTGGCTTGTCCAGTACATCCGCGCAGGCTACCAGTGTGTGTCCCCAAGAGCACTGGTTGGCAAACAGCATGCCTGCTTCATTGAGTGTTCCGCCGCGATTAATGTAGCCGAGCACCCTTGTGGTTGAAGGCGAAGGGAATAGTGGAAACGTATGGCCGAGAAAGACCTCCGGGCGCATGTGGGTTAATGCAACGCGTCGCTTGAGGCGTTTTGGGAACAGTCGTTCGCGCTCCAGTTCGGTCAGGCAGGTTGCTGCCTCTGTGGTATCTCGTGGCTGCCTGAGCCGTCCAGGTTCCTGAAGGTAAACAAGCCTGAATGGCGTGCCGGTTTCCCGCAAGCGTTCACAAGCCTTCATGGCTTCGGAGAGTTGATAGGAGCCGCAGGCGATCAGCAACAGGGGTTCACCTTCCGAGATGTCTTCGTCAACCACCAGTGCACCATCTCGTGCAAGGGTTTCGGATTCCTGACGATCAAATATACAAGGCCGCTCCCGTTTTGGGATGACCATGCAAGTGATACGACCGCGATCTGAGAATACGCCGGGCAAGGCAGCCAGAGTGCTGTTGTAATCGGCGGGGAACAAGACTCGGGAAACATCGTTCATTTCGCCAAGCAGGCTTTCACAGAATGTCGTATCCTGATGGGATTGTTCGTTCTTGCCATTCTCCCAGGTGTGAGAGGTGGCAATCACCGGGAACCCCAGCCAGCGTGCAGGCCGCCCAATATCTTTTTGGTGACGTGCGAAAATCAGCTCCTGCCGTATTGCCCCAAGCATTTTGACGCAGAATGCCTCGTAGCTGGCAACAAGGTTCAGACCTGCCTTGTTGGCCAGACAGGCCGAGACTACGGCTTCTTCGTTCAGGGCTGTAATGACGCTACCGCCGATGGATTCCTGATCGTTCTCCGGATCGGTCACCCTGTGCTTGAGGTCACTGAGGATTCCGGTCAGTCGGTTACTGGCGAGTTCATCCGGATTGCCAACTCGGACCCTGAGGTGGCGGTTTTCAGCGACTAGCGCCCGGAAAAAGTCATCCACAGCCCGCATGGGTGACATGCCGGATGCGGTTGTTGGTAGGGAAGGCATTGTCGGCTCCGGCGGATTTCGACAGGCCAGGGGATGATCCCGCTCCAGGGGGCGACCATGAAGAGAGTGCTCGCAGAGGCAGTCGACGGCATCCGCCAGCTGCGGGGGGGCAACCCAAAGCTGCTGGCTGTATTCGTTGAACAGTTCCCGCGCACGAGCATCAAGCCTTGGGTTACCGGGCAAGGGCAGGTTGTGGGCTGCATTACTGCCTGCACCGTAGAAGCCGAAGCCTTTAACCGTTTCGGCGATACCGAAGGGAATCCTCACAGGGTATGGGTGCTCGCCGCGGAAGGCGCTGTCTGCATTCTGTTTGAGTGCGCGTTCCATTTCAAAGAGTGCACAAACGAAGGCAGCAGGATCCCTGCCGTCGAACTTCCAGGGGTCAAAGCCCCGCTCAGCAAGATGGGATTCAAAGCGCTCAAGCCCGGCACGGGTGCCCAGTTCCGTGCGCTGCTCAATACGTCGGCCGTTGGCAATCATGACGGGCAGAATGAGCCCGGAATCTTCCGCTCGCCACCATCGCGGGACCCAGTCACTGCCGCGCTGTTCTTCAGCCGCGCCATCGGAGAGGAAGGCCACCAGAGATTCTCCGGGTAATGGCATGTGGGCGTATTGGAGTTCGGCGAAGCCGAGATAGCCGCCTTCAAGAATGCCGCCCGCAGTGTGGGGATTCACGTGGCTTCCCAAAGGCGCATCGACAGTGCCGTCGGGCTTCTGACGGTAGCTGTAAAAGTCGGAAACCAGCCGCGATAACCCCTCGGGAGACAGGTAGCGATCCTGCTGCTCCGGGTGGAGGTTGCCAGTGAGTACGTTCAGGGCTTCCACCGCTGCAACACAATGCCCCTGGCCCATCAGCCAGCTGCGGGTAGTGCCGGTGAGGTTGTTCAACGTGAGATAAGCGCTGTAGGCGGGAACCATGTTGAATGCGCCGCCGGTATGGCCTTCAGGGGTTGCCTTGAAGTCCTGGGCTGACAGGGGGTGACCGGAGGGGTCAACACGTTGGGTGTAGGTCATGTGGACGACCAGCCACATACCCGCATTGCAGAGCATGTCCAGTGCTCTCAGTTTCCTGAATACAGTGGCCTGGTCTGGCTGTAATCCTGCATTGACCAGACGTTCAGCCAGTGCGCAAACGTGATGGCTGGTGGCGTCGGAGTGCGTAATGACGCCAAATCCCCGGCGCCAGAGTTCATACTCGGGGCAGGTCGACCCTGTGCTGGGCAGCGAATCAGTGGTCACTGGAGTGGGCATGGCGGAGCTCCATGGATGCAATCATGTTTATGATTCTATGAGTTGGCTGAGGGGCAGCTCTTGATGCAGGTCATTCGGAACCGCATCTATCCATCGGAAGTGGCGCGGTCGTGATGGGAAAGTAACTTCAGGGCAATGAATATGCCCGGTTGTCACTGGTATAGTTAGCTATGTTTTTATGAACCAGTGATCGAATGGGAACCGGGCAAATGAAATTGCGAAGCCTGCTGCAGGTTGTGGCGTTATGGGCATGTTTTATACCCGCACTACAGGCGGCTGAAGGGCCGAATCTCGCCTCAGTGAATGCCGCGGTGGCCTGGGTGGGTGACGAAGATCTGGTGTTTGGCAAGAATCAGGACCGTTCGGTGCCCGTTGCGTCTATTACCAAGCTGATGACTGCGTTGGTTGTTCTCGATTCTGGTGTGCCGCTCGATGAGTGGCTGACATTCCGGGAACGACATACCCCTGCGGCTGCCAACGCCTATACCCGGATCCGCGTGGATTCCCGTATGCGCCGTTCTGATGTTATCCGGATTGCACTTATGTCGTCGGAAAACTTTGCGGCTTATACACTGGCCCGCAGTCAGCCTGGAGGGTTCGATGCGTTTATCGAGAAGATGAACACAAAGGCGCAGGAACTGGGGATGACCCAAACACGGTTTGTCGATCCTACCGGCCTGTCTGCGGACAACCGTTCTTCCGCGGCAGACCTTGTGCGCCTGGTTAATGCAGCATACAAACATCCTGAAATTCGGGAATACACCACAACGGGGTATTATCGGGGGCACTTCCGGAATCCCCGCTACAGCCTGTCGTTTGGAAACACCAACGCGCTGGTCCACCGAGAGAGTTGGGGGGTCGGGTTGAGCAAGACAGGCTACCTGTCCGAAGCCGGGCGGTGCCTGGTTATGATATCCACTATGAACGGCAGAAAAGTGATCACAGTTCTGCTGGATTCATTGGGTACCCGCTCTCCCATGGGAGATGCTGGCCGAATCAAAACATGGCTCAAAACAGGTGCCAGCGGCAAGGTCGCCAAAGCTGCCCGTCGCTATGAGCAGGAAAGAAACGCCGCCTACGCCTCTGCCGACAACGGGATGGCTGCAGTCCACTGAGTGTAAAGATGGCAACGTAGAGGAAACGCCCGGATGATCCAGATATTTAGCACTGGTGGTACCATCGACAAAGTCTATTATGACGCCAACAGCGAATTCGAGGTGGGCCATTCCATCCTGCCGGAACTGTTGTCGGAGTCCAATATCCATGAAGGCTACCGGATACGGGAGCTGCTGCGAAAAGACAGCCTGGAAATGGATGAAACCGACCGTCAGCAGATTCTTGAGGCGGTGAAAGCTTGCGATAGTGAGCGTGTTGTCATTACCCATGGTACCGATACCATGGCGGAAACCGCGGCTGTCCTTACCCAGGTGCCGGACAAGACGATAGTCCTCACCGGGGCTATGCAGCCGGCCCGAATGCGTCGAACCGATGCAGTATTCAATATCGGGTTTGCATGGTCATCGGTGCAGCTGTTGCCGCCAGGTGTCTATATTGCGATGAATGGCGAGGTGTTCGAGGCTGGTTCCGTACGCAAGAATCTCAAGGCCCAGAGGTTCGAGCGAGCCTGAAGTTTACTCTACGCTGCTGATCTCGTCCGCTGTCAACTCGCGGTATTGGCCCGGTGCGAGTGCCGGGTCCAGGGAAATGGCCCCGATGCTTTCACGGTGTAGTCCTTCCACATGATTGCCGACGGCGGCCAGCATTCGTTTTACCTGGTGATAGCGGCCTTCTGTAATCGCCAGTTCTATCACCCGTTCACTCAGTACCCGCACTTGAGCAGGTTTTGTGGGCTGAGGGTCATTTCGCAGTTCCACTCCCTGTTCCAACATCTGGATCGCCTCTGCGGAGAGTGTGTCAGCCAGGGTCACCCGATAGGTTTTTTCGCAGTGGCGCCGTGGGGAGGTTACGCGGTGAGACCATTGCCCGTCTGACGTAAGCAACACCAGCCCGGTGGTATCGGCGTCGAGGCGGCCTGCTATATGAAGGTCTTTGCCCGATTCCCGGGGCAGCAGGTCCAGGACCGTTGGGTGATCGCTATCCTTCGTAGCGCTAACCACTCCGGCAGGTTTGTTCAGCATCAGATATCGTTCGCCGGGCAACTGGCAGATCTGGTCATCGAGGGTGATTCTGCTGCCTGTAGCGACTTTCAGGTTGGCGGATTTCGCAATGTCTCCGTCAACCGATACCCGGCCGGTACCGATTGCCCGCTTTGCATCTTTCCGGGACAGCCCCGAGCAGCTGGCGATGTACTGGTCCAGTCTCATGGTCAGCACGTCTGGCCCTGAACGGGTGGCGACAGGCTGGCGAGGCAAAGAACCGGGGTCTCCCCGGTAATGCGGGACCAGAGCACACTCAGTGTTTCGGGGGCCACGGCGGGCCGAGGCAATTGGCTGCTGATCACTGCTTCCAGCTGATCGCCGGAGTATCTCGCCAGTACGAAGGTAAACGGGTGGGCACCGGGAAGCCCTAGCCGGATATCGGTTGCTGTGATCTGATCACCGACTTCAGAATAGGCAAGGAAGCCACGGGTAAACCATTCAAGCCGCTGAGCTTCCGGGAAACCGGCAACCATATTTGCCAGATCCGGACGACGTTCAAAGAACTCTGGAACAGGGCGGGTGCCGCCGTCGAGAAAACCGGTGACAATTTCACTGCGCCGGGACTCAGTTATCGCCGTCACCCGCCAGAGTAGCGTATTGAATGGCATGGGCTGGACCAGTACGTCGGCTGTTGCCATGCCGGTATCAGCCAGTACTGGTTGCACTCGGTCGGTGATGATCTGTTGTGCGACAACGGTCCATCCGAGGTAAAGACTGGATAGGGCAAGCCCTGCGGTGAGGGCGGTTTTCGCAGGCGGCCGGATAAGAAACGCCAGGCAGCCCACAATCAAGGGCAGGGTATACATCGGGTCGATGATAAAAATACTGTTGACTGCCACTGGAGAACCAAAGGGCCAGAAAAGCTGGGTTCCGTAGGTAGTAAAGGCATCAAGCAGAGGGTGGGTAATGAGTACCAGAGCCGTCAGGGTGAGCCATCGTGGGAATGATAGTTCGGGTTTCCATCGCCACCCTGCCCAGGCGAGCAGCAGGGCCAATGGGGCTAGCACCAACAGCGAGTGGCTGAAACCGCGATGGTAGGTGAAGTTTGCAATCGCCGAACCGTAATCAATCACAACGTCCAGATCGGGCAATGTCCCCAGGACGGCGCCGACCAGCAGCGCTGACCGACCCAGGGTACGGCCTGCGACAGCACCTGCAAGGCTTGAGCCCAGAGCGACTTGCGTGATCGAATCCATGTCTGGTTACCGCTCTGCCGAGATATCCAGTTTCCGGAGTACGGTATCGCCGGGATAGCCGTCCGCAACGAGACCCTCAGAGGCCTGGAATCGGCGAATGGCAGAGCGGGTGCCGGGCCCCATGATGCCGTCCGGCTTGCCGCTGTCGAAGCCCTTGTTGTTCAGGTGTTCCTGAAGCTCAAGGATGGACGCCCGGGACAGTGCTGGAAGGTCCTCCGGTGGCGGGTTCTGAAGTTTGCCAGCGCCCGCTATGCGGTCTGCCAGGTGTCCGACGGCGATAGCGTAGAATTCCGAGCGGTTCCAGCCCATGATGACCCGAAAGTTGTGATAGGCGAGAAAGGCCGGGCCTTGATGACCGGAGGGTACCACCAGCGAGGCCTGAATGTCTTCCATCGGGAGGGCGCGACCGAAGGCATCTGTCATGCCCATATCCCGCCATTGACTGAGCGGCAGGCGCCGGCCATCCGCCAGGGAATAATCGAAATTATGTGGCAGTATGACTTCGCGGCCCCAGCGGTAGTCGCCGTCCCAGTCCATAGACTCCAGGAAGCGTCCGGCAGACATCATGGCATCCGGGATGCTGTTCCAGAGATCCCGCTTGCCATCGCCATCGGCATCCACCGCGTGTTTCAGGAATACGGTTGGCATGAACTGTACGTGGCCCATGGCACCGGCCCAGGAGCCTTCCATCTGGTCAGCGGCAATCGCGCCTTCGTCAATAATGCGCAGAGCAGCGATTAACTGGGTGGTGAAGAAGCTGCTGCGTCGCGCATCGCAGGCCAGTGTTGATAGCGCGCTGGGCACCGACATTTTGCCGAAATAGCTCCCGAAGTTGGTTTCCAGCCCCCAGAACGCCACGAGATAAGGCCCCGGAACGCCAGTTTCGGCGGTAACTCGTTCCAGCAGGTCATGGTGTTCCGCGAGCATTTCCCGGCCTTTGCTGACCCGGGTGTCGTTAACCCGGCGGTTGAGGTAGTCGGCGAAGGTTGTGGTGAATTCGGGCTGGCGCCGGTCCAGTTCGATGACTCTGTCCAGGTGGCTGACATTCGCCATCACCTCACGAACGGTTTGGGCACTGACTCCCGCGGCGATGGCCTGGTCTTCAAGGCGTATCTTGCATTCGTCGAACGCTGCGGCCTGCACTTCTGTATTGTTGGCTTCCTGCTCCTGTTGTGCCAGCACCGGCCAGGTTAATGTGGTCAGACAGCCAGCGAACGATACGCGAAGCAGAGTGCTCCGGTGGGGAAGAATCCTTGCAAACATAGTCAGCACACAGAACCTCGGTCAGGGTAAGGGTGTTGTAGAAACTCTGAAGCCCATGGTAGCGCGTTTCCACGCCTTGAAAACACTGATTCGGGCCAGCGGTTGTGACAATTGTTTAACGTCCGGGTTTCATGAATTTGCGTTGGGTGCGGTTATGTCGTCTTTTTGTTGCGCCGGGGTTCCCGGTCTGGGCCTTTGATCTATAGTTGAACAATACAGAAAGTGCCGCTGTTGCTGGTATATATCGGGCACCGCTAACGGAAGGTTGGAATAATGGCAATGTTGAAGGCTCTGGTGGTTGATGACGCCAGTTTTGTCCGGGATCTGGTCAAGCGAACGATACGTCAGCGCTTCCCTGTCATAGAGACCACTGATGCCCAGAATGGCAAACGTGCGCAGTCACTGATGTCGAGGAGTACCTTTGATCTTGTACTGTGCGAC
This sequence comes from Marinobacter salinexigens, assembly GCF_008370345.1. Taxonomy (GTDB): domain Bacteria; phylum Pseudomonadota; class Gammaproteobacteria; order Pseudomonadales; family Oleiphilaceae; genus Marinobacter; species Marinobacter salinexigens. Next base: position 11,155 of record NZ_VTUU01000001.1, read on the forward strand.
TGGGAAATGCCGGAAATGTCAGGGCTGGAGTTGCTGCAATGGATGCGGGAGCAGCCACAGTACAAAACCGTGCCGTTTATCATGATCACTAGCCGTGGCGATAAGGATCATGTGATAGAGGCGGTTCAGAAGGGGGTATCGGAATACCTTGGCAAGCCATTCAGTCCGGAAGGGCTGAGTAAGAAAATCATCAAGGTAATGGGGCGGAGCCTGAAGGAGGCGATGGACCATAGTGGTAAGTCCATGGCAGGCCCCGCTGATGCGTTTAAAGAGTCTGCAGCGTTGCTGACCCAGAAGCGCGAAGCGCCCGCTCCTGCCAGGCCAAACCCCGAGCCGGCTGTTCTGGCGCCACAGCCCAACGCGAGCAGTGCTGAAAAGAAGCCCGGAACGGGCAAGTCCGCCATGAGTCTCGCATCGGTCAGGTTTGCCGACAGCGCATTGAAGTCGGTGGTCAAGGACATCAACCTGACGGAAGTGAAGGTCATCGCCAAGCGGGACCAGTCGTTCCCCGGTATCCTCGAGCAGGCAGTGGTGGATATCGATATGAGCGAGGGCCAGATGGCGCGACTGAATGGATACGTCCACCAGCTACAGGCGGTTGATAAGCGCCAGGACACGGATTTTGTCAGTGTTACCATCCGTTTTGTCGATGAAGACCCGAAAAAACTGGAAGACCTGTCCCGGTTTATTGCCCGTTTTCGTGCGGGTAAGCGCTAAAAGCAGCTTTTACGCTTCTTTTTCCGGTACCCGCTCTACCAGCCGCTCCCGGGGAAAGTGGCAGATGAACTCGCTGCCATCGCCGATCTCGCTGCGTATTTCGAGGTTGCCGTCGTGGTTGAGTAACACATGTTTGACGATCGCCAGGCCCAGCCCGGTACCACCGGTGTCTTTATGGCGGCTGGGATCGGCGCGGTAAAAGCGTTCGGTCAGTCTCGGGATATGAACCGGATCAATGCCAATACCCGTGTCCTTGACTGACAGGTGGGCGCCTTCCCGATTGGTGTTCCAGGTGACGGTTATGTGCCCGCCGGCTGGAGTGTATTTCACCGCATTGAAAATCAGGTTGGAAAACGCACTCCGTAGCTGGCTTTCATCCCCTCTCAGCAATCGGTGGTCGGTGACGTCGACGGTAAACTCATGCTTCTGCTCGCCGCTAAGCGCCCGGGCGTCGTGACAGATCTGTTCGATCATGGTGTCGACTGCCGTCAGCGTGTCGTGGACGGTCTGCTCGCCGGTTTCAATCTTTGACAACAGGATTAGGTCGGTAATAAGGGCTTCCATCCGGGATGCCTGGCTCGACATGGTGTTGATGGCACGACGCCACTTCGGCGGCAGATCGTCGGCATTGTCCACCAGAGTCTCCAGGTACCCGCTGATCACGGTCAGTGGTGTGCGCATCTCGTGGGATACGTTGCCCACGAAATCCCGTCGCATCTGTTCGAGCTGGTACAGTCGGGTTACATCTTTGGCGACGATCAGGCGGTCATCATCGCCGAACAGGCTGATCTGGATCTGCAGGTGAATATGGGGCTTGGACGGAGAATTGAGTTCCAGTGGTTCCCGGTAATCCCGGGAATCGAAATAGGCTTTAAAGGCCGGTGTCCGGATAAGGTTGTGGATATACTGGCCCTGGTCAGTATTCCGGCGGAAGCCGAGCAGGTACTCTGCCGAACCGTTCCACCACTCCATGGTGCCCTGGGAGTTGGTCATGATGACACCGTCCCGCATAGCGTTGGTGGATTCCTGCACCCGGTTGATCTGGGCTCTCAGGCGGTCCTGTGCCCGCAAGTGGTTCTGGTGAAGTTTGTTCAGGTTGTCGAAGATGTCTCCCCAGAGACCGACGCTCTGGGGGGCTTCCTCAGCAGCGCTGGGATTCGCCAGCCACTGATAGAGCCGGCGGGCCTGGATCAGTGTCCACCACAGGTAGATCACCAATCCGATTGCCAGCCCGTACAGGGGGTAGCCGAAGATCCAGCCTACCAGTGTTGTCCCAGCCAGCAGGCTGAGGATGATCCGAAGGTATCGCGACCAGTTGTGCTGCATCGAGCGCTGCCTTGTGTCTTCCGATGTTGCCGGGCCCGATAAAGCCCGGACCTTAAGCCGCTTTCGTGGAGAAGCGGTAGCCGGTACCCCTGACAGTCTGGATCAGATGGTCATGGTCGTCGCCCAGCGCCTTGCGCAGTCGGCGAATGTGGACATCAACGGTACGCTCCTCTACGTACACGTTGCCTCCCCATACCTGATCCAGCAACTGGGAGCGTGTGTATACCCTTTCTTGGTGGGTCATGAAGAACTGGAGCAGCCGGTACTCGGTCGGGCCCATGTTCAAAGCGCCATCGGTGGTGGTGACCCGGTGACCGACGGGGTCAAGAGTCAGGCCATCTACTTCGATGGGGCTGTCAACGCCCGGAGGGGTGGCTCGGCGCAGCACCGCTTTCAGGCGGGCAACCAGTTCCCGTGGGCTGAACGGTTTGGTGATGTAATCGTCGGCACCAACCTCCAGGCCCTGGATCTTGTTGTCTTCCTCGACCTTGGCCGTGAGCATGATAATGGGAATATCCGCGGTCGATTCTTCTTTCTTGAGGCGGCGAGCCAGTTCGACGCCGCTGGTTCCCGGCAGCATCCAGTCGAGGAGAATCAGATCCGGGTGTTTGTCGACAATCAGGGCATGGGCTTCCCGGGCGTCCTCTGCCTCGATGTAGTCGTAGTCCGCCATCTCGAGAGCGACGGCGATCATTTCCCGGATGGGTGCCTCGTCATCGACGATCAGGACAGTTTTTCCAGACATAAGAGATAACCTGTGTCAGACCTAGAAATGTTGCTGCCTCATTACAACGTTCAAGTATGACAAGTATATGACAGTATCAGCGAATCATTAGGTCGATAAATAATCCGGCAAACACCGACAGGCCCGCCCAGTTGTTGTTCAGGAACGCTTTGAAGCAGCCTGCTCGCTCGCGATTGCGCGCCAGATACTGGTGATAGACAAACAGGGCGGCCATCCCGGCGAGGCCCAGATAGTAGAAAGCTCCGAGCCCGGAACGGACCCCGACAATGATCAGGATAATCAGCACCAGAGTCTGGAGAACGCCAATGATGGCCTTGTCGGCATCGCCAAACAGAATCGCGGTGGACTTGATGCCGACCTTGAGATCATCATCCCGGTCGACCATGGCGTAGAGGGTGTCGTAGGCCACGGTCCACAGTACATTGGCGGTAAATAGCAGCCAGGTGATCTGGCTCAGATCATTGGACTCGGCTGCCCAGGCCATCGGGATCGCCCAGGAGAAAGCCGCTCCAAGGAAGAGTTGTGGCAGATGGGTGTAGCGCTTCATAAAGGGGTAGATGAAGGCCAGCAAAGCGCCGCCAAAGGACAGGTAAAGGGTCAGGGTATTGGTGAACAGAACCACCATCAGGAACGACACCAGGCACAGGCCGAGGAACAACGCAACCGCTTCCCAGGACTGAATCCTGCCGGCAGTCAGCGGGCGGTCCTGAGTCCGTTTGACGTGTTTGTCCCAGTCCCTGTCGGCGAAGTCGTTGATAGCGCAACCGGCGGCACGCATGAAAAAGACCCCGAGGGTAAAGATGATGATGTTATCCAGTCCGGGGCGGCCGTCGCCGGCCAGCCACAGCGCCCAGTAGGTGGGCCAGAGTAGCAACAGAGAACCGATAGGACGGTCAATTCTCAACAGTCTTGCATAGTCGGTGAGTCGACTCCGGAGGTTTTCAGGCATGGCGTTGAGCAGCATAGATGGCATCCGTCGGGTCTGCGAGTGGTCTGGCTGCGGAGATTATAGCCAGCTGAGACATTCCGGTTAAAGGATCGATATCAACGGTAAAGTGCGGGTAACAGATATTCGCCCACCAGGAGCGATTTGTTGCCATTACTGAACAGCGAGCGCCGGGCAATTTCCGGTTGCCCTGTTACTTCGGTCGTGCACAGCCCGGTTTCGATCGGGCCCCGTTGCCAGCGTGGGCTGCTGAACAGGTAGGCACCCAGTGGGCGGTTGCCGAGTCGACGCAGACGTCGGCCTTCTCCCTCCAGGCACTTCAGGGGGATGATGGTGCGGGCCAGTACCCAGGGCTCACCATCGCCACACAGCCGGACTTCGCGGACCCAGGCATTCTGGCGCCAGGGAATGCCAAGATGGCGAGCTTCCTCCGGAGAGGGCTGGGCGAAGCCTTCGTGATGGATCTCGACGTGGAAGGAGTGCCGGCATTCGTGGCGAAGGGCCTGGGTAAACGACCCTTCTACCTGGAGCCAGTAACGCGCCGGGCCATGAACATCATCGTTCCTGAGACCGGCAGCGGCGAGAGACTGATACCATTCAGTGCGGGGAATGTTCAGGCTTCGCGGATCTGCGCTGGGCTCAGGTACGTTGAGGTTGATGTCAGAGCCCCTTGACGGCATAGATACCGGGGGCGTTCCGCCAGTAACCTTTGTAGTCCATACCGAAGCCGAAGAGGAAACGGTCTTCCACTTCCAGGCCGGTAAAGTCAGCTTTGAGCCCCGGCTTTGCCTTGCGGTCATGCTTCTTGTCAACCAGCACGGCAGTCAGTACCTCTGTGGCACCATGGGCCTTGCAGTAATCTGCGATGGCGCACAGGGTGGTGCCTTCGTCCAGAATGTCATCAACAATCAGGACGGTGCGGCCGTTCATGTCGGCTTCCGGCTGAAGTTTCCATTCCAGAATGCCACCGGTAGTTTCCTGGCGGTAGCGGGTAGCATGCAGGTATTCGGCCTGTACCGGGAACTTCAGCTGAGTCAGCAGTTGGCCGGTAAGAATAAGACCTCCATTCATGACGCAGAACAGCAGGGGGTTACTGTCCCGGAGACGGCTCGTGATGTCGTCAGCCAGGTTGCTGATGGCGGCCTGTACCTGTTGTTCATTAACCAGGCAATCAGCTTCATCCATTACCTTGTTCATTTCGGCGACGGTATCGGTCATAACGGTCGGATCCTGTCGTAAAACGGGCGATTATACCGGAGAGGACGGCAGGAAGGGAGGGGCAGCCGGGAGCGAACGAGTTCGTATTTGTGGCTATTGGCAGGAATCCACCGGATGCTGCGTCGTCAGCGGCATTGGTCAATGGCCGGCTGATGGGTATCATGGCCTGACCTGATTGGGGTAACTGGGAGAGAACCAATGAAGAAATGGCAGTGCGTAGTATGTGGCCTGATCTATGACGAAGCGGAAGGTTGGCCGGAAGACGGTATTGAGCCGGGAACAAAGTGGGAAGATGTGCCGGAAGACTGGGAGTGCCCGGATTGCGGCGTTGGCAAAGAAGATTTTGAAATGATCGAGATCGGCTGATTACAGATCCACGGAGCAAGGTTATGACTGAGCAGGCCCCTATAGTTATTGTCGGCACAGGTTTGTCCGGCTATTCACTGGCGCGGGAAATCCGCAAGCTGGACAAAGAAACCCCGATAGTCATGGTGACAGCTGATGACGGCGTGAGCTACTCCAAGCCCATGTTGTCCACGGGTTTCACCAAGGGGAAAGACGCAGACGGGCTTGCCCAGGCTTCCGTGGATGCGATGGCCGAGCAACTGAATATCGAGCTACGGACGTTTTCCACCGTCACCGGGATTGATGCCGATGCCCATGAGCTGGTTCTGGGCGACCAGCGGTTGACCTACAGCAAGCTCGTATTGGCCTGGGGGGCGGATGTGATTCGCCTGAGTATTGCCGGTGATGGTCAGGACCGTGTGTTCTCCATCAATGATCTGATGGACTACCGTGCTTTCCGGCTGGCGCTTGAGGGCGGTAAGCGGGTGGCCATCATGGGTGCAGGACTGATCGGTTGTGAGTTCGCCAATGATCTGCGTAACGGTGACTATGAGGTCGACGTGATTGCTCCCTCGGATGCGGTAATGCCGGGCCTTTTGCCTGCTGAGGCGGCTGGTGCTGTGCAGCAGGAACTGGAAGCGATAGGCGTCCGTTTTCACCTGGAGACTGTCGTCGATCGCATCGACCATCAGGGTGGCGGCGTCCGAGTGGCGCTGGCCAATGGTGAGCAGATTGATGCAGACCTGGTTGTTTCCGCCGTTGGGCTGCGTCCCCGGGTGAGTATTGCAGAATCGACCGGGCTGAAAACCGGGCGTGGCATTGTGGTGAATCGGGCGCTTGAAACCTCGGTCGCTGACATTTATGCCCTGGGTGACTGTGCTGAAGTCGACGGCCATGTTCTGTTGTATGTGTTGCCTCTGATGGCGAGCGCCAGGGCGTTGGCAAAGACACTGACCGGGGAACGCACCGAGGTTAGCTACGGAACCATGCCGGTAATGATTAAAACGCCCTGCTGTCCGACGGCTGTCTGCCCACCTCCTGCCGATGCTGGCGGAGAATGGCAGGTGGAACAGGAGGGCTCCAGCGTCAGGGCACTTTACAAGAGCTCTGATGGGCAAACTCTGGGGTTTGCCCTGACCGGCAGTTATGCGGTTGAAAAGCAGGCATTGTCAAAAGAAGTTCCCCCTATTCACGGCTGATACGCTGTTTCGCTCTTCGGTCCGGGCTGTGCCTGGACCGAAACATCCTCTGTACTGCTCCGCTTTTCGTTGCCAAAATAAAGGGCTTGGGGTAGAAAACTCCTTCGTGTGCTAACGAGTTGACAGGAGCAGGCATGCTTGAAGTAACAAAAAAACTGGTGGAACTGCTGGATCTTTCTCCGATTGGGGATGACCATTTTCAGGGCGATAGCGAAGATCTGGGTTTCCCGAACGTGTTCGGCGGGCAGGTACTCGGGCAGGCATTGATGGCGGCCAGTCGCACCGTTGAAGACCGCCTTTGCCATTCATTGCACGCCTATTTCCTCCGCCCAGGCAATCACAGCATGCCGATCGATTACGAAGTGCAAAGGGTTCGGGACGGCGGCAGCTTTTCCGTGCGCAGGGTTATCGCACGGCAGGGCGGCAAGGAGATTCTGACCGGCTCGATGTCGTTTCAGGTAGCGGAAGAGGGGTTCGAACATCAGCTGGATATGCCCGAGGCACCTGATCCTGAGACCCTGAAGTCGGAGCATGAATGGGGTAAGCTGATTGCGCCCCACGTTCCCGAGAAAATGCGGGATTCACTGACCCGGGACCGGCCCATCGAAATTCGCCCAGTGGACCCTGTCAATCCGTTCAAGCCCGAGAAGCAGCCACCTTACAAACAGAGCTGGTTCAAGGCTCAGGGGCAATTGCCGGACGATCCGGTACTGCACCGTTGCCTGCTGACCTACGCTTCCGATTTCCAATTCCTGGGAACATCACTGAACCCCCACGGCGTAACCTTCATGAGCAAGAACATGCAGGTGGCGAGTCTGGATCACGCCATCTGGTTCCACCGGGATTTCCGCATGGATGAGTGGTTGCTTTATGACAAGGACAGCCCGAGCGCATCGGCAGGCCGGGGCTTCAATCGCGGTAATTTTTTCAATCAGGATGGCGTGCTGGTCGCCTCGACAACCCAGGAAGCACTGATTCGCCAACGCGGCTAATTACCCCGTCACCCGCCGTTGGGTGTCGATAGCACCAAGCCAGGCCAGGGCGTCGCCGAAAGGCAGTGGCGGTGTCAGCATGAAGCCCTGGATCATATCGCAGCCCATGCTTCTGAGTATTGTGGCTGTGACCTCGTCTTCCACGCCTTCGGCGACCACCTGGTAACCCAGACTGTGGCACATGTCGATGGTGGTCTGAACGATCACCCTGTCCTCGGACTGGGTTGCCAGGTCTGTGACCAGGGAGCGGTCTATCTTCACCTCGCTTGCGGGCAACTGCTTGATGTAGGAAAGCGACGAGTATCCGGAACCAAAGTCGTCGATGGATACCGGAATGCCGGTGGCATTCAGTGATTGCAGGGTTCGCAGCGAGTTTGCGGGGTCCTGCATCATGGATGTTTCGGTCACTTCAAAAGTGATGCCGCCCTGAACACCCTTATAACTGCTCATCAGCTTCTGGACGAACATCGGAAAATCAGGTTCGCGAAGGTTGTTGGGAGAGATGTTGATCGATATACCGAGGTCCCGGCCCTGCTCAAGCAGTTGAGACCGCATGATCAGTGCCTGTTCGAGCACCCAGCGCGTCAGTGGTTTAATCAGACCGGTCTGTTCCGCCAGCTCGATGATCTCGTCGGGGCGGACAGAGTCCTGCTTCTCCGGCCAGCGGATCAGAGCTTCCATGCCGACTATGTTGTCCGTCGCAAGGGACATCTTGGGTTGCAGATATAGTGACAGCTGGTTGGTGATCAGCGCCTGGCGCAGTTCGGACACCATCGTCAGCCTGTCTGCGCTGAAGGAGTCCCGTGAGGGCTTATAGTAGGCCAGGCCGCGTTCTGCTGCTCTTTCTGAACCTTCAGCGATGATTGCCCTGCGGATCAGAGTGTTGGCGTCCTTCCCGTGTTCGGGGAATATGGCCACACCGAGTCTCACCTCCATGGGTATCTGCATGCCGAGGTAGTCTATCGGGAAACGCAGTACCTCAAGCATGGAAATGACGGCTCTTGGGGCTGCCTCAGCCTGATCTGCGTTCACCACAAAGGCGAATGTCTGAGGGTCGAGCGCGGCCAGGAAATAGGTGTGGGCGTCGGTCTGCTCAACGGGCAGGACGCCTGGAAGATCCTTGATGGCCGCATTGTAGTGTTTTGATGCCAGCTCCAGGATACGGTCGCTGTTGCGGTGGCCCAAGGTCTTGGTGACAGAATCCAGGTTGTTGAGACGAATGACGACAACCCCGTACCGGTGTTCGGCAGCCCGGGTCATCAGATCGTTCAGTGTCATCTCGAAGCTGCTTCGATTGGGGAAGCCGGTGACCGGATTATGGAGGGCGTGGTCCATCAGCCTGAGTTCGGCAGCCCGTCGGGCAGCCATGGCTTTGAGTTCGGCTTCCCGGGCGACGACTTTGTCCTGCCTTTCCTGGTAGAGGCGTGCAGCGAGGGCCAGAGTCAGCAGGATCGCCTCAAGCGCTGATCCGATCTGCATGCTGTAGGCGGTGAGAAAGTTGTTGGGAAGCAGGCCGTATTTGTTGGCGCCCGTTGCTGCACTGCCAAGGGTTAATGCACCCCAGGCGATGGTGTAGAACACTGCCTGAGGGTTACCTCTGTACCATTGATAAGGGCCCAGGATGGTCAGCAGCAGGCAGCTGGGTATGGCAAGTGCAACGGTAAGCCGGCTGCCTATGCTGTAATCCGTCATGAAGGTATAGGCAGCGACCAGCAGGTTTACCCAGATCGCAAACCGGACAAGCCGGTCCCAGGCCGGGGCCGTCTGCTTCAGCTTCAGGAACAGTCTTGAAAACTGCAGTGTGCATACCACCGCCAGTGGCACAACCAGCAGCATCGCCTGGTTCTGGATGGAGGGATAGGCCGGCCATAGCATCTGGAAGGTTGTGCCGTTCAGGCTTGCGATCAGCAGCAGGTAGCATAGGGTCGACAGCACGTAGACCAGATAGACGGGCTCTCTGAGCACCGAGAAGATAAACAGGTTGAAGAAGATAACGGTAATCAGAATACCGTAGTAAACCGCATGAATCTGGGCTTCTACGGACGAGGTTTCGTAAAACTCCCGGGAATTCCAGAGCTCCAGGGGTACTTGCATGGCACCCTGGGTTTCCACCTTGAGCAGGATGTCGTAGTCCGCATCGGATGTCTGTTCGATGGGGAACAGGAAATGCCGGTCACGCACAGGCCGTTGGCTGAACGGCACCCGATCACCTGTTACCTGGTGTCTGAGTTGCTGGCCATTCCGGAAAAGAAAGAACTCCAGGTGATCCAGTTGCGGGTACTGGACTTCGAGTAGATCAACGGTCTCGGGGGCTCCGGCTGAGATTTTGAGCCAGACGGTATCCCGGATATAGCCGAAGTTGGGGCTACTATCGTCAAGGCGCTGCCATTGGTTGCTGTACAGCGCCTGTTCCGCTGTCAACGACTGGCCCGGAGGCACCTTCAGATAGTCAACCTCAGGTATATAGGAGCCTGCTACCCCAGCAGCTGGAGCAGTCAGGAGAGACAGCAGGGCTATTGCCGCCAGTAATCGCAACCAAGGGTGTTGTGCCACGGTGTTACCGTATTGTTGTCATTATTGGCCAGAGTATGGCGTGTCGCTACCGGCGGCTCAAGGGTTGGAGGTGCTTGTATTTCCCTATGTATGAACCGGTTCAGTTAATCATAATTAAATTTGCTGAGCCCAGGCCTTGACCCATGGCAAGGCCTCACTTTCCGGCTCGGTGGTTTCCAGAGCGTCTATACAGAGAGTGTCACCGACTTTTCGCGCTGCGGTTTCGTATAGTGCTTCTTCCATCAGTCCTCCGGCGCCACAGAAGGTGTCACCATAGGAGCTGTCACCCAGAACGATGATGCCGAAGGGGCGACCGGGCTGCTGCGGCAACGTATCCCGCAGCTCAGCATAGAATGGGAGCAGGTTGTCGGGCACTTCGCCCTGACCGGTCGTTGAGGTGCAGACCAGCAAAGCATCATCGTTGCTGGTGATATCTGCCACGGTGGGGTTTTCAAGTACCGTCACCTGATGGCCGTCGGCCTCCAGCTGTGTCTTGATCTCGCGGGCGGTAAGGAGAGCGCCGCCGTATACCGTACCCACCAGAATGCGGATGGCTGTCATAGTTGTTCCTGATGTCGGGGTTACCCGGAAAAGCATTGAGCGCCAGATAATACTGACCGTTCAGGGCCGGCTCAAGTCGATCGCTGTGCTTCCATGTCGTCCTGGCTGCGGACTCGCGGTGCGATCTGGTTTCGGCCGGCTTCCTTCGCGTTATAAAGATGGATGTCAGCCTGTTTGAGCAGATTATCCAGTGTGGAGGCGTTCGCAATGGAGCAGACACCGGCGCTGATGGTAACCGGGAGTTGCTTACCATCAAATTCGAATCGGGTTGCGGCAACGCCGGCCCGTAGGCGTTCTGCGAGGGTCAGGGCCTGGAGCAGTGAGGTGTCTGGTAGTAGCACGAGAAACTCCTCTCCGCCCCAGCGTGCCGCGATATCTGTCTGGCGAATGATAGTTTCCATCAGTGCTGAGAAGGTGCGGAGCACGGCATCGCCTGCATCATGGCCAAACCGGTCATTGATGTTTTTGAACAGATCCAGGTCAATCAGTGCTATGGAAAAGTAGCGCCCTGAACGCTGATAACGGGAAAATTCCGCACTGAGTTTGTTTTGCATGTCTCGGCGATTCGAGAGACCGGTGAGTTCATCAGTCCGGGCCGCGTGTTCGTGGCTTCGGGCCAGGTCGATCAGGCGATTGCGGGCCCGGAGGCGGCTGGCTTCCAGAACAAAGCAGAAAATCGACTCGAAGGTCAGGGTGGCGAAGAAGCGGATCTTGAAATCAGTGTCATACTCAGCGGTAACCATCGGGAGTTGTGGAAACTGGAAAACCACTGCCGCAAGCAGAAAGCAGAACAGTAGCATCGCCGTACCTGCTTTTAGATCAGTCAGATAAAAAAGCAATGGAGGGAACACATAGAACCACAGCGGTCCGGTATTGCTCTCGCCGCCGGACGCGATCAGGTAGGTAAACAGCAGGCCAACGATCACCAGCAAGGCGCGTTTCTGGACAACCCGGTTTCCGGTGAAGGCAAACAGCAGCATGTTCAATGCCACGAGCACAGAAAATGTCCACAGTGTGTAGCCGTGAGTGCTGTGGCCTGCGTACCAGGCCTTGGTGCCGATCGCAAGCAGGAAGGCGATGGCCATCGCAGACAGCCAGATAAGCAATCGGGAAACCTGTGTTTCCTCGCTTTCACCATCGGGCGTGGTGTTGTGTTTCCTGGCTCTGCTCATGACTGTTCCGGTTATGTTTTTATTTTTGACGCTTTTTTTCGGAATTATGAGTCAAATTTGCGCAACTTGGGAGCCCAGGAGTTGGCAGATGTGACTTGATCGGATTATGACCGCTTTGTTTCAATATGATGGCAAAAAAACTATAGTTGCGGCGCACGATACAGATTCCCATTCAGACCAAGTGAGATTACCCCTGATATGGCCCGTTCAAGCGGATTCCTGGATTCCCTCCTCACCAGCCCAACCACGGAACGATACAGGGTCGGTATAAGCCTTCTATTCCTGCTGATCATCTGGCTGGGCGTTGGCGCACTGAGCAAGGATATGCCAAACAGTATGCTGCTGATGGCAGCAGCAGTCATTGGTGGCTACATGGCCATCAACATAGGGGCTAATGATGTAGCCAATAACGTTGGCCCTGCCGTAGGTTCTGGCGCCCTGTCGCTGGGCGCTGCCGTTCTCATTGCCGCGGTTTTTGAGGCGGGTGGTGCTCTCATCGCTGGCGGTGACGTGGTTTCCACCATCAAGGGTGGGATTATCGATCCTTCCACTTTGTCTGACGAACGGGCATTCGTGTGGCTGATGACCGCTGCTCTGCTGGCGGGCGCCCTGTGGCTGAACCTGGCGACGTGGATGGGTGCCCCCGTCTCGACTACCCATTCCATCGTTGGTGGTGTTCTTGGTGCCGGCATTGCCGCTGGCGGCTGGGGGATCGCGGACTGGGCCGTTATGGGCAAGATTGCGGCCAGCTGGGTAATCTCTCCTGTGCTGGGTGGCGCTCTGGCGGCCCTGTTCCTCTATCTGATCAAAAAAGCCGTGCTGTACCGGAAGGATGTGGTGCCTGCAGCCCGCACCTTTGTGCCCTGGCTGGTGGCTATTATGGCCTGGGCTTTTGGTACCTATCTGATGATTAAAGGCGTCAAGAAAATCGTAAAAGTCGATTTTGTTGATGCGGCCCTGATTGGCCTTCTGGCTGCCGTTATTGTGTTCTTTGCGGTTCGCACGATGGTCAAGCGCATGGCGTCGACCATGGAGAACAGCCCTCGAGGTGTCAGTGGCCTGTTTACCTGGCCGCTGATTTTCGCCGCCGCACTGCTGAGCTTTGCCCACGGTGCCAATGACGTTGCAAACGCCATCGGCCCGCTGGCGGCGATCAACGATGCACTGTCCTCCGGCGGCGTGGTGACATCAGCCAGTATCCCTCTCTGGGTAATGATGGTGGGTGCCTTCGGGCTTGCCGTTGGCTTGATGCTCTTCGGGCCGCGTCTGATCAAAACTGTTGGCAGTGAAATCACCGAACTGGACAAGACCCGTGCCTTCTGTGTGGCTCTCTCGGCAGCGCTGACGGTTATCCTTGCATCCCAGCTCGGGCTGCCTGTGAGTTCGACCCACATTGCTATTGGTGGTGTCTTCGGCGTTGGTTTCCTGCGGGAATACCTCAAGTCCAATTATGCCTCTCAGTTGCACACCATTATGGAACACCATGATGCGGCAGAGCAGGAACGTTTGCGTCCATTCCTGAATGACTTCCGGAATGCGTCCGTAGAGGAAATGGAAAGGTTGCTGCAGCAGGCGAAGAAAAAGAAGCAGGTGCCTCTGTCCAAATCCGAGCGCAAACGTCTGAAGAAGATTTACAAGGAAGAAATGGTAAAGCGTTCCCATCTGACCAAAATCGCGGCCGCCTGGATCATTACCGTTCCCGCCTCTGCCATCATGGCTGCCATTCTGTTCTTCACCCTTCGTGGGTTACTGATCTGATATCCGGGGCTGGTTGCAACCGGCCCGTTTGACCATACTATGATGATGAACGAGGGGGTGTGACCACCCCCGAGCATCCAATTGTCCGGGGAGTGAAGTATGAGTACACCGATTGAAAGCCGTCAGGCCAAGATGATTGATGAGTTGCGTGTGTTCATCAAGAAGGTGCTGAGTGATCCCACCATCGCGGTGAAATCCATGGAAATTGCCCGCCAGTACCGGTCAGAACCCAACGCAAACGAACTTATTGCCCGGGAAATCAGCGCAAACACCACGATCCGTATCCCGGAGAACTGGAGTGAGGCGGACAAGATGTTTCTGGAGATCATCCATGATGTTCTTGAGGATGAAGAGGCGCTCTATTAAGACGGACTTTTGAGATCAGGATCGTAGCGATAAAGGGAAGAGAAGCTTCCCTTTATCGCCGTCCTGAAGGCGCTTACCCAAGCCTCGCCTGAGGGTTGGCCTGCTTGAGAACCGCCTCTGCCATCTGGTTCAGGATAGTCATCTCATCCTGAATACCCTCGTCACCGGACAGCTCCCGCTGCTCCTCAAGAATATCCGCAAGAATCTCCGGCGTTGTCAGCGGGTTTGCCAGCACTACCCGGAACACAATACACGGGAAGCGGAAGTAATGAGCCGGTTCCAGTCGGGTTCGGGACACAAAAGCCTTGCCGCGTTCACGCTGGGTCTTCTGAATGAACTTGGTGATCCGGTTCAGGCAGGTGTTGAGTTTTTCGGCCTGTAGAGGATTCGCCATAGCCAGGGCTTGTTGCACCACCTCAGGGCAATACCGGTAGGTCAGGATGTTCAGCTCGGGTTTGGTAACCAGCTCGAAATCCGCGGCGGCGTCAATCATATCGGCGAAGGTTCGGGCCTTTTCGATACCCTGATCAATCAGAATCTCATAGCCTTCCCGGGCAAGGATTTTCAGACCAGAATGAATCAGCATCGACATGCCGGGCCGGGAGCCTTCCAGAGTGGTGGTGCCGAGATCTCGTGAACCCTTACGGATAATGTACTGGGCATGGTGCTCAACTGCACTGGCCAGACTCGGGTCCTTGAACACGACCAGCCCAACGCCCATCGGTACGTAAAGCTGTTTGTGAGCATCGAAGGTTACCGAATCGGCTTTCTCGATGCCGCGCAGCAACTGTTTATAGGTTCGCGAGAACAGAGTGGGACCACCCCAGGCCGCATCCACGTGGAAATGGGCCCCGAACTCCTGGGCGATGTCGGCCATTGCATCCAGAGGATCCACGTTGCCGGTTTCTGTGGTGCCGGCCACGCCGCAAATGGCCATAACCTTGATTTTCTGCCGTTGTAATTCCAGGCATTTGTCCCGCAGGGCATCTACCTGGATACGATTGTCATCGTCGGTATCGACCGGAACCAGCGCTTCCCTTCCCAGGCCGAGAACATCAGCGGCTTTGCGCAACGAGTAATGGCCTCGACGGGATACAACGATGGCGGCACCTTCGTAGCCATAGTATCTCAGGGCTCTGAACAGACCTTCCTCGTGGAGTCCCCGGAAGCTGCCTTCGGCCGGGAACGCACGGTTTCTGGCAACCCAGAGGGCTGTGAGGTTGGCAACTGTGCCTCCGGAGCACATGGCGCCGAGGGCATAGCGGGGATCGTGCATCCATTTCCGGTAAAACGCCCCGTCTTCCTCGTAGACCAACCGGTGAATCATCCCGAGGACCTGACGTTCCATGGGCGTGAAAGCCTTGGAAGTTTCGGTCTTAACCAGGTTCTGGTTCAGGGCAATCATGATTTTTGACAGCGGCAGCATGAAGTAAGGCAGGGCCGATGTCATGTGGCCAATGAAGGCCGGCGACGCAGTGTGAACGGAGTTGGCCACCAGCTTGTCCAACAGGAACTGGGCCTGTTCGGATACGAATACAGGCTTTTCCGGGATGCTGTAATCGGAAAAGTCTTTTACGAGATCTGCGAGATCTTTTTCGATCGCAACGATGTGTTCCTGCAGGAACCCGGCCATGTTGCGGGAAATGTCCTGGTCGATGCGGCTCAGCGTAGACTCCGGTGCCTCGGGCACGGTGAATACGCGATACATTGCCTCGACGGAGGCCTGGGCGGCTTTTTTCTTTCCGGTCATAGATACCACACGCATTGAGCGGTTATCGGCTGGGCAGTGTCCGGAAGCCCAACAGATAGAGCCGGTATTGTCACCCGGCAGCGGTTAGTGGCCACCTGCTGTTAGCAGGCTACTGGTGTCCCTGAGGGGCCGTAGTATAAGGCGTGGTGAGACGTTACGCCAGAAGGCCCCATTCTGGCCTCCTTAAGCCCCCGTTCTGGCATTCTGTATGCTCAGAGAATTTCCCGGTGTATGTCCAGTATGGCAGCATCCACGCGTTCTTCGATAGCTTTCTCAATCTGGTCCAGGCGCTGAGTGATCAGCTGGGATGAGGTACCAAGGGCGGCGATTGTCCAGGTAGCGCAGTCCAGGGCATCGTGATCGGCTGTTTCCGATACGGCCAGATCTGGTTCTTTGCCCCACACGGCGCGGAGGGTGGTGAAGACTTTGCGTTTGGCTTTGAGATCGTCACAACCGTAGAGCTGGAAGTGCAGGGTGAGCAGGCCTACGTGGGGGGTGATGACGGTGGGTTGGTTGGCATTGCCTTCCTTGAGGAGTTTTCTCAGTGCTTCAGACATGGCTGGTTCCGTGCTGGAGCCGGTGGGATTCCGTCTTCCAAAAAACGCTCCTTCGGCCCATCCGTGGGGCGCTTGGGCTGCGCCATCCATGGCTCCGCACATTTTTGGAAGACAGAATCCCACCGGCTCTTTAAATTCTCAGTGGCTTCCCACGCGCATGTACCGGCCTTGTGTTTGCCAAAGCCGGTTCTGGTTGCGCGAATCTCAGCCTACTACAGGCGTCGCCCGTTTGATAATGGCTGCTGCGTTGGTGCCTGTCGGGAGGTTTCCGTAGTTCATGCCGCCGTTGGATTCCAGGCGGGATGCACAGAAGGCGTCTGCGACGGCTTTGTCTGAGTGGCGTAGCAACAGTGAGCCTTGCAGGGCCAATGCCATGCGGTCCACCAGGTTGCGGGCCTGGTACTGGAAATCGCTGACGTTGCTGAAGTCGTTCTGGAGTTTGCCCAGGAACTGATCGAAGCGGTTGTCGGTTCCTTTCGCTTCAGCGACTTCTTTGAAGAAAGCGTCGAGGGTGTCCGGTTCTTTTTGTAGTGCACGCAGGGTGTCGAGGCACTGGACGTTGCCGCTGCCTTCCCAGATGGCGTTCACCGGGGATTCGCGGAACAGTCGTGGCATGATGCAGTCTTCCATAACACCGCTTCCGCCGATGCATTCCATGGCTTCATAGGCGTGGTTGGGGGTGCGCTTGCAGATCCAGTATTTGCCGACCGGCGTGGCCAGGCGGGCCAGCAGGCGTTCGTGTTCCTGATCCTGGTTGTCCTGAGCCCGGGCAATTCGCATGGTATAGGCGAGGGCGGCTTCGCTTTCCAGTGCAAGGTCGGCAAGTACGTTCTGCATCAGGGGCTGGTCGATCAGTCGGTTGCCGAAGGCGCTGCGATGGCGGCAGTGGTGGCTGGCCTGGGCAATCGCCTGTCGCATGCCGGCGGAGCTGCCGATCATGCAGTCGAACCGTGTCATTGAGACCATTTCAATGATGGTGGGCACGCCGCGGCCTTCTTCGCCGATCATCCAGGCCATAGCGCCGCGCAGTTCAGCTTCGCTGGAGGCGTTGGCAACATTACCCATCTTGTTTTTCAGGCGCTGGATCTGCCACGGGTTTTTGGTTCCGTCCGGGCGCCAGCGCGGCATCAGGAAGCAGGACAGACCACCTTTGGCCTGGGCCAGTACCAGGAAGGCATCGCACATTGGCGCGGAGACGAACCATTTGTGGCCGACCAGTTCGTAAGCCTGGCCTGGGCCTTCGGCGCCAATCGCATAGGCTCGGGTGCTGTTCGCCCTGACATCGCTGCCCCCCTGTTTTTCGGTCATCGCCATGCCGATGGTGACGGAGTTTTTCTGGCCGTCAGGAAGGTTGCGGGGGTCGTAGCTGTTGGCCAGAATTCGCTGTTCCCAGTCTTTAGCCAGCTCTGGCTGCTTGCGAATGGAGGGAATGGCAGCGAAGGTCATGGTGACCGGGCAACAATGTGCAGCCTCAACCTGTGAGTGCATGTAATACTTGGCGGCCCGGGTGACATGGGCGCCCTTTCCGGGGTTACTCCAGGGGCTGCTGTGCAGGCCATTTTCCAGGGCGATGCGCATCAGATCGTGGTAGGCCGGGTGGAAGTCCACTTCGTCAATGCGATGGCCGAAACGGTCATGGGTGTTGAACACTGGTTTGTTCGCATTGGCACGGAAGCCCAGTTCGATGGTTTCGGCCGCGCCTGCCAGGGCCCCGAAGTGGTGTAGCTCGGCTGCGGCCGTTCCGGCGCCCTCTCTCTGTGCCGCTTCACGCAAGGCAACGTCCTGTTCAAACAGGTTGTAGTCTTCCAGTGCCGGTGGCTGGTTGATCACTTCGTGGGTGTTCGACAGGTAGCGATCATCGGCGGATTGAACCGGAGTCTCAGGGTGGTGCTGCCGTGCGTTCATGGCTATCTCCTGGTGCCGGTCAACCCCTGCATGCAGAATCGGATGATGGCGTCGACCAGCGGGTCATTTTTGTTGGTTGTCTGGTTGGTATGTGTCGGTGACAGAGGTCCCACCAGGCTTTCAGCTATCGCGCCAACCAGGCAGGTGCTGCTCTGGCGTGCGTTTTGCTCCGGAATGCATCCTTCCTCGATGCCATGGCGAATCGTCTTTTCAAACAGGTCAGCGTAGGCCTTTCGGTACGCCAGCCTTTCTTCTTCCACTTTCGGGTCCACCGGCTCGGCGAGCAGCGACCACGCCATGACCGGTCCTCGCAGGGCTCGTTCTGAGAACTGGCGAAGAGCGGCTTCCAGGCGCTCTGCAGCGTTACCTGGCGTGTTCAGGGCTTCGGTGACCTTGGTGATCTCTTTTTCGGTGGCTAGCCGGAAGACTTCAGCAAACAGGTCTTCTCTGGATTCGAAGTGCCGGTAGATGGTGCCTGTGGCAACTTCGGCCAGTCCCGCAATGCGGGTAATCCGTGCGCTGCGGAAGCCGCCTTCGGTGACGCACTCGTAGGTGCAATCAATAATCCGTTGGCGCGCTTCGGCTTTCCGTTTGCGCATTTTCTCTGTTTCGCGATAGGCCATGCTTGTCCCTTATAAACAGTGAATCATCATTCACTTTTTGTGTCAATTCGAGGCTATTGGTGAGAGCTTCTATATTTTTCTTAAAAATCATACGCCTATTTTGCGTTACAAAAACTTACAAAAAAGTCGTTGCGGGGAAATGGCGTCACTTTAAAAACCGGATTATAAAGACGCCAAGACGATGCCGCAGGTGGATCTTCGTCGAGACAGGGTGTGGTTGCCTGTTATTGGAGCGCACTCGTATTTCTGTTTTCGTTGATGGAGATAAAACCATGAGTGAGTTCGACGAAAGCAACGTGGAGCCGTCCGGAAACTGGGACGGCGACGATAACCATTCCGTAGCGGGTCGGGCTCGTGTTCGGGCGCAATTGCAGGCCGACATTGATGCCTTTCTTAACCGGGGCGGGAAAATTGAAGAAGTGGATACGGCGTTCCGCGCTGATGCACCTCGCAAGGTGGACGTGGGTTTCAATAACCGCTCCCTCTGAATGTTGTCATCAGGCCAGGGTCGGGATGTCCTGGTCTGTTTTTGATCTCGTTCTCGGTAGTGCCCGCTACTGTGGACTATTCTGCTGCGACAGGCCAGGGATCCGATGTGTGATCCGGCGTCAGATACACCAATTTCCGGGTGGCTCGTGAGCAGAATTATTCGGTTCAGATTGTTGGCGACTCTGTCAGCGATCATAGCATCTATTGTTATAGCAACTATTGTAATCTCCGGGGCGTATTCGGGCTTTACTCCGGAGCGCTCAGCCGCGCCTGATATTTCAGGAGATGATCGGGGCGGCAACGTGGCGATAGTAGATCGCGAAGTACAGGGTCAGCCGCCAGCCATGCCGTCCCTTCTGGTTGGCCAGCCGCTGGTAAGCAGTCTGCCAGACGAACCGCCTGCCTCTTTATCCGGTACGTCTGTACCCTCTGGTTGGGCGCGTGTGGATGCGTCCGGATCGTTGATCCCCACCCCCGCTTTGCGTCAATTGTTCGAGTATTATCTTTCGGCCCTGGGTGAGGAGTCGATGCCCCAGCTGGTTGCCAGGATTCAGCAGGCCCTTGCCCGTTTGCAGGAGCCTGCCCGTTCGGAGGCTCTGGATACTCTGGGAGCCTATCTGGATTATAAGCTGGCGGTAGCCGAACTGGAGGCCAGCTACGGTGATCTTGCTCCATCTGATTCTGCTACCTCGATGCAGCTCATGCAGGAGGTACACGCACTTCGTCGGACCTGGATGGATGGCGCAACCGTCGAAGCTTTTTTCTTCAACGATGAGGCCGTTGACCGGTTTCAGGTCGCCCAGCAACAGATCGCCCGGGATAACTCCTTGACGGATAGCCAGCGAGCAGAGGCTCTGGCCAGGGCGGAGCAGGCATTGCCTGATCCCATCAGGACAGCGCGCAGGGAAAGTCGGCGGTTCGAGCAATATGAGCAGGTTCAACAGTCCCTCGCGAACGACCCCGAGGCATTGTCGGCGTGGCGTACCGAAACCTTTGGTACGGAGGCTGCGGCACGGTTGGCAGAGCTTGAGCAGTCTCAGAAAGACTGGGACCGGCGCTGGCAGACCTACTCAGAGGCCCGGGAAGCGTTGCTGGACTCATCCGGACTGGCGGCCCCGGAACTTGAACGGGCTGTGGAGCGCCTCCGGAGTGATTACTTCAGTGAGTCTGAACTTGTTCGTGCAGAAGCTCTCGATTCCATTCGGTAACCTGATTGTCACAAATCATCCTTAGCCTTGTGCAGGAGTCTGCACCCGTCGGCCCGGGCCGTGTATGATGTGGGCAGAAAGCCAGCGCTGTTAAGGCGTTGTCTGCATCCGCAGAATTCCCTGCCATGCCACTCAGGAGGTTTGCCGTGTCGCGTCCGACTCCCCGTTCTTTCCCTGCTACTCGTCTGCGTCGTAACCGCGCCAATGATTTTTCACGCCGTCTGGTGCGTGAACATCAGTTGACGCCGGATAACCTGATTTACCCGGTGTTTGTCCTGGAAGGTGAGGGGCAGCGCGAGTCGGTACCGTCGATGCCAGGTGTTGACCGTCTCAGCATTGATTTGCTGGTAGAGCAGGCTGCTGAACTTGTGGCGTTGGGAATCCCGGCCATTGCCCTGTTCCCGGTTGTTCCTGTTGAGAAGAAAAACCTCTCAGGTTCCGGTGCCTGGGACTCGGACGGCCTGGCCCAGCGAGCGGTACGAGCCTTGAAAAAAGCTCACCCTGAGCTGGGTGTTATCACCGATGTGGCCCTGGACCCGTTCACCACTCATGGCCAGGACGGCATCATCGACAATGATGGATACGTGCTGAATGACGTAACCGTGGAAGCTTTGGTGAATCAGGCTCTTTCTCATGCTGATGCCGGTGCTGACGTGGTGGCTCCGTCTGACATGATGGACGGCCGGATTGCTGCGATCCGTGAGGCTCTCGAAGAGGCCGGGTATGTGAACACTCGCATCATGGCCTATTCTGCGAAGTATGCCTCCAGCTACTACGGGCCTTTCCGGGACGCGGTCGGCTCTGCCGGCAACCTCGGCAAGGGTAACAAGGCGACGTACCAGATGGATCCGGCCAACAGCAATGAAGCCCTGCATGAAGTCGCGATGGATTTGTCCGAAGGTGCTGACATGGTGATGGTCAAGCCCGGCATGCCTTATCTGGATATTGTCTATCGGGTTAAAAACGAACTTCAGGTCCCGACTTTCGTGTACCAGGTCAGCGGCGAGTACGCCATGCACATGGCTGCGGCGCAGAACGGCTGGCTGGACGGCGATGCGGTGATGATGGAAAGCCTGATGGCTATGCGCCGTGCCGGTGCTGATGGAATCCTGACCTACTTTGCGGTGCGAGCCGCCCGCCTGATGCGGGAGCATCAGGTTTCAACCTGACAACCCCTGGGCGGCATCTGACGCCCGCTAGACTGGACTGAGGAATCATGACGACGGAATCGGTGAAGAATCTGAATGCAGAGGATAGCCAGACTGTTCCTGCCCCGGTAGATCTGCCTGCAGGGGAGGAGATTAATCTGGATGCCAGCGAAAACTACTTCAACCGGGAGTTGAGCCAGCTTCAGTTCAACTACCGGGTGCTGAAGCAGGCGCTGGATACCACGCATCCACTCATCAACCGTCTGATTTTCTGCTGTATTTTCAGCAGCAACATGGATGAGTTCTTTGAGATCCGGGTGGCGGGTCTGCGCCAGCAGATGAAGTATGGCAGGGAAGCGGTCGGTGTTGACGGCATGATGCCGGATGAGGTGCTGGCGGAAATCAGCCGGGTGGCACATGACTACATCCGTGAACAATACGACATCCTGAACAATGTCCTTATCCCGGAGATGGAGAGGGAGAACATTCACTTTGTTCGTCGTCGGGAGTGGACCCCCGCGCAGGCTGAGTGGGTTCGTAACTATTTCGAGGATGAAATTCTGCCGGTTGTCAGCCCCATCGGTCTGGATCCGTCACACCCGTTCCCGCGGCTGGTGAATAAAAGCCTCAACTTCATCGTTGAGCTTGATGGTAAAGATGCGTTCGGCCGGGAAACCGGCATGGCTATTGTGCCAGCACCACGGTCGTTACCGCGCCTGGTGCGGCTGCCGGATGAGGTCTGCGATGGCGGCGATAATCTGGTCTTCCTGTCGTCAATGATTCACGCCCATGCCGATGAGCTGTTCCCAGGCATGGAGGTCAAAGGTTGTTACCAGTTCCGCCTGACCCGTAACGCTGACCTGGAGCTGGAGGACGATCTGGAAGATCTGGCATCAGCCCTGCGTGGCGAGCTGTTGAGCCGGCGCTTTGGTGATGGTGTGCGGCTGGAAGTGGCGGATAACTGCCCGGAGGAGCTGGTGCAGTTCCTGCTGGCGGAGTTCGGGCTGACTGAAAGGGATCTCTATCAGGTGCATGGCCCGGTAAACCTGACGCGCCTGATGGCCGTTAGCGGCCTGGTGGACCGGCCAGACCTGACCTATTCCGGTTTTTCACCGTCGATTCCGAAACAGATTCGCAGTAAAGACTCGATGTTTGACGCTATCCGCAAACAGCCGATTCTGTTACTGCACCCTTATGAAAACTTCAGCCCGGTGGTGGATCTGCTACGCCAGGCAGCGAAAGATCCGCAGGTGCTGGCGATTCGCCAGACACTTTACCGTACCGGGGTTGATTCAGAAATTGTGGAAGCTCTGGCCGACGCAGCGCGTCGCGGTAAGGAAGTGACGGCAGTCATTGAGCTGCGGGCGCGGTTCAGCGAAGCCGAAAACCTGGAGCTGGCAAGCCGCCTGCAGGAAGCGGGGGTGATCGTGGTATACGGCGTGGTGGGTTACAAAACCCACGCCAAGATGATCCTGATTGTACGCAGGGAAGAGGGCAAACTGCGTCGTTACGTGCATCTGGGTACCGGTAACTATCACGCTGGCAACGCCCGTCTGTATACCGATTACAGTTTCATGACCTGCGATGAGTCCATAGGTGATGACGTCAACAAGCTGTTCCAGCAGCTGACGGGAATGGGAAAGGCTCTGAAGATCAAGAAATTGTTCCATGCGCCGTTTACTTTGCACAGCCGAATTCTCAGTCTTATTGAGCGGGAAGCGGCGTTAGGTGAGGAGGGGCGAATCATCTTCAAGTTCAACGCTCTGACGGAACCCAAGCTGATCAAGGCGCTTTACAGTGCGTCCCAGGCCGGCGTGAAGATCGATCTGATTATCCGTGGCATCTGTTGCCTGCGGCCGGGCGTGCCCGGGCTCTCTGAGAATATTCAGGTCCGATCCATCATTGGCCGTTTCCTGGAGCATACCCGGGTATACTATTTCGGAAATAATGGCCGTCCGGATGTTTACTGCTCCAGTGCAGATGGTATGGAGCGAAATCTGATGAACCGGGTGGAAACGGCATTCCCGCTTGACGATGCTTCACTGGCGGCTCGCGTACGCGAGGATCTGGACACTTATCTTGCAGACAATTGCCAGTCGTGGCTGCTTCAGTCGGACGGTAGCTATGTCCAGAGCCAGCCAGCGGAGGATGAAGAACGGTTGGCATCGCAACTGGTCTTGCTGGACCGGTTGACCGGAAAACCCTGAGACGGAGAAAGTTCTTGCAGAAAAAATGGATGATTGCCGGCGCCGTCGTGCTGGTTGCGGCAGGTGCCATGCCCTGGGTTGTGGGCTATGCGACCGAGCAACAGTGGCAACTGGTAACACAGGAAGTGAATCAGAGGCAGCCTCTGTTTCAACTGGCAACCGATGAGTATCAGCGGGGTTATCTCAATTCCCGGTTTCACGGTCTGATCACCATCACCAACCCGGACACCGGTGAATCCGAGGTTGTTGGTTATCGTGGGAATGTTACCCATGGGGTGACCGGGAGTCTGGTGGATCTGGAGCCGGCCGATGGCTGGCAGCCGGAAGGTGCTGCCTGGTTTTCGGATGCCCGCCATCCAAGCCTGACGGTGGAAACCCGCTTGTGGGGGACCGCAACCATACGCCTGGAAGTGCCGGAAATGGATGTAGCCAGCCCGGATACTGAAGAAACCCTCAAAACCAGTGGCGGCCACGTCACCGTTGAACTCTCGGATGCAGGGAACCATGCCGAAGCGCAGGTAGACTGGCCCTCTTTGGTGGCAACAGGTCCGAAAGGAGTATTAAAGGTATCAGGTATCCACCTGGAACAACGTATGGACCACCTGGTCGGTGATATCTGGACCGGGAGCGGTGATATGGGAATGGAGGCGCTCTCGCTGACGCTCCCGAGTGGTGGCGAGTTGGCGGTGAAGGAGCTCAATATGGAAGCGGCCACCACCGCGAATGATGATGGCTCCAGAATCAACTCAAGACTGGATCTGGGTATCGACTCTGTTGGTGTTCTGGGAGAGTCCTATGGTCCCCATAAGCTGGTGGTGTCTCTTGATAATCTGGAAGCGGATAGCTGGAATGCCTTCGGTAAAACCATGTCCGGGCTTCAAAACCTTGCAGGTGATCAGTACGCATCACCCCAGGCACAGTTTGAACAACAGATGATGGTGATGCAGCAAATCAGCACCGCTATGCGGAATCTGGCGGCGTCGGGTTTCTCTATCGGGATTTCGACCCTTGAAGTTGCTACACCTGAGGGTGAAATCAGCGGGCACATGGAGATTCGGCACCCTGAACTGTCAGAGCAGGAAAAGGCGAATATGCTCATGGTGATGCATCAGCTGACCGGCGAGCTGAACCTGAGTATGCCGATGGCGCTGGCTGAGGACTATCCGGATATTCGTATGCAGGTGGCGCCGCTGATCAAGCAGGGAGTATTAGTGCAGGAGGGCGATCGGCTGGCGGTCAAGGCGACGATGAAGGACCTGATGGTCAATGTAAACGGCCAGGAGTTTCCGCTTCCGCCTTTGTTCTGATGTGAGAGTCCGTTCCATAAAAAAAGCCCCGAACGGGGCTTTTTTCAGTTTCCGGTTAGCTGATGGTATTTTTCCATCAGTTGCTCTTCGCTTTCCTTGTGGCGCGGGTCCAGCGGGATGCAGTCTACGGGGCATACCTGCTGGCACTGTGGCTCGTCGTAGTGGCCGACACATTCCGTGCATTTGTTCGGATCGATGACATAAATTTCATCGCCCGGTGCGATGGCTTCGTTCGGGCATTCCGGTTCACAGACGTCGCAGTTGATGCATTCGTCAGTAATCATCAGGGCCATCTGCGTCTACCTCTGGCTTAGTTAAACTTCTTTTTCATGGCGGCTTCGACTGCCGGGTCGACAAACTCTGATACATCGCCGCCCAGGGAGGCTATTTCCCTGATCAGGGTGGAGGAAATGTAGGACAGGTGGTTCGCTGGGGTCAGAAATACACTTTCAACGTCCGGAGCCAGCCGTCGGTTCATGTCTGCCAGCTGGAATTCGTATTCGAAGTCGGATACAGCGCGTAAGCCGCGGAGAATAACGGTGGCGTTCTGCTCCTTCACGAATTCAGCAAGGAGGTTGCTGAAGCCAGTGACCGTGACGTTAGGAATGTGGGCTGTTGCCTTCCGGACCAGTTCGCAGCGCTCTTCCAGGTTCAGTAGCGGCTGCTTTTTCGGGTTGTAGGCGACCGCAACAACAATTTCATCGAACATGCGACCTGCGCGTTCAATCAGATCGGTGTGGCCGTTGGTGATGGGGTCAAAGGTGCCCGGGTAGATGACTTTCGGCATGCGAACAGCTCCTTTTTGTGCTGGGCGCCATCATAGCAATAATTTCTGGGGTTCTGTAGATATGCGCTTGGGCTTCGCCATCCATGGCTTCCTACATTTCCGCAACGGCTCGCCCTGCAGACCATAGGGCATCATGCCGGGTTGAATTTATCCCTTCAGCTTATTGGCCAATCTTGCACTGTTCCTTGCGGCCAGGGCGTAAACCGACAGCTGGGGGTTTGCGCCGATGCTGGTCGGGAAGATCGATGCATCGTGGACGCTCAGGTTACTGATGTGATGGTGTTCGCCGAAGGCGTTGACCACGGACTCTTCGGGTTTGGCGCCCATTCCGCAGCCGCCCATCTGGTGTGCGGTGAACAGCCGGACTCGATGAAGCTCCATGGGGACTTTGTCGATGGCAGCTTTGCAGTCGGCCAGGCTGGTGTACCAGTCAGAATCCAGGTGCATCAGGCGTACCCGCTTGGCGCCGGCGGCGAACTGGACTTCGGCCATGGTATGGAAGGCCCGGCGCAGGCCTTCCCAAAGGTAGTCTGTTACCGGGTAGTCCAGGTAGGGGCTGCCGTCATCTCTCAGGCCTATGGTGCCGCCCTGACTCTCCGGATGGAAACCGTCACGGATCAGTGCCAGTACAGCATTGGTCCACGGTAACCCGGCAAGGCTTTCTGCCTGGGCCTTGCCATGATTGGGTATCACGCCGGCGGCCATGGCTGGGTGCATGGGGGGGACTTCAAGTTTGTAACCTGCGGGACCATCCACTCCGCCGCTAAAATTGAAGTGGTCGGAGTAGATGGATTGCGGTGCGCCGTAGAACGGGTCCACTTTCTCTGGCATTTCAGCCACTGTGACGTTCACCGGGTGTATAAAGGAACGTTTGCCGATTCGGTCGTACGGGTCGGGAATGTCTGAGCGGAGCAGCAGTCCTGGGCTTCCGATGGCGCTGGCGGCGGCAACAAAGTGGCGGGCTTTCAGGGTGACGGTGACTCCGGAGGGAGTGACGCCGTCCGCTGACATGGCGGAAGCCTCCAGGTGCTCAATACGGTCCTGGTTGAAAATCAGCTTTTCAGCTCTCAGGCCGTGGAAGAGGTGTGCGTTGTTCTCCAGTGCGCCGGGTACGGTGGTGATCAGGGAACCCTGTTTGGCATTGGTAGGGCAACCTACGCCGCAATAGCCCAGGTTCCAGCAGCCTTTGACGTTACGGGGGATGACTTTCCAGCTGTAGCCGAGTTTCTCACAGCCCTGACGCAATACGTCGTTGTTAGGGTTGGGGTCTACCGTCCAGGGTTCGATGTTGAGCCGTTGTTCCCTGCCATCGAACCACGGGGCCATTGCGTCCGGCGTCAGGCTGTCCAGGCCGAACCGGTCCGCCCAGTGGTTCAGTGTTTCTTCAGGGGTCCGGAAGCTACTGGTCCAGTTGACTGTGGTTGAGCCCCCGACACAGCGGCCCTGGAGGATGGCGATGGCTCCGTCTTTGGTGACGCGGCTCATGCCTTCCTGGTAGAGGTTGGCATAGGACGCCAGTTCGTCCATCTTGAAATCTTTCTGGTAATACAGCCGGCCCTCTTCAACGAGGATCACGGACAAGCCGCTCTGGGCCAGGATTTCAGCGGTTGTGCCCCCACCAGCACCAGTGCCGATAATTACGACATCGGCTTCGTAGATCTGGTTTTCTGTCAGCGTGGCTCCGTCTGTGACGTTCCAGCCGGATTCATAGCCCTGGGCAATACGGTCTTTTAACTGCATGGGTAACTCCGTCGATCAGCTGGTGTCAGGCACTTCGGGTTTGCTTGAACTGGGGCAATGCGTCCACGGCATACTGGGGTGGTCCCGGGTAGCCAGACAGATGCCAGTTTTCCTCGTAGCCATAAAATGCCACGTTGCTGATCTTGGTCAGGGCGATGTAACCGTTGTTGAACAGGCCAATACTGCTGGTGCGCCAGCGTTCCAGGAAGGCGTGGGCTTCGTCGGTTGTAACGTTAGGCCAGCTGGACCAGACCCGGGCGATGGTGACCCGGGTGAGGCCAAAGTTAAGCAGGTCGAAGAGTCTGCGTAGTTCCTTCTGGTTGGCTGGGCCGAATTTGTGGATGCCGCTGTCGATGCGCTCAATAGTGCCTGCAATGGCGGCACGTCGGGCTTCAGGCTGTTCTGGCAGGCCCGGGCCTGCGATCGCGGGAACAAGCGATTCGAACAGGGCTATATCGTCGGCAGTCAGAAACCGGAACTGGTAGTTTGATGCCGGGCTGCTGGTGTCGCCAACCATGCCGGCGGGCTGGGTGGCGCAACCCGTCAGACCGACAGTCATGCTCACCGTTCCGAGAAGCAGCGTGCCTCCGAGGCCGGCTTTAAGGAAACTTCGACGGTCTAACCCGTTGGCATCACTCTGATGCAGGGTTTCGTCAGTTCGACTGGTCATTATCAGGTCTCTTTATTGTTGTGTTCGGCTGTTTCCTGTCGCTTCAGTCAGGCAAACGTAAGAATCAGGCTCCGGGTTCCGGAACCTGACTGAAACGCGTGTTGCCCGTTAGCGGATAAACAGCTTGTAAACCATTCTGTGGGCCGCGGTGCCGTGGGGGGCGTATACAAACTTGCCGCTGTTGAACTTCTGCTTGGTGAAAATGGCACGGTGGTGGGAGAAGGTCAGGAAGCCTTCCTTGCCATGGTAGTGTCCCATGCCTGAATCACCCACACCGCCAAAGGGCAGGTCATCCTGAGCGACATGCATGAGCGAATCGTTGATGCACATCCCGCCGGAATGGGTGTTATGAACCACATGTTGCTGCTGGTCCCGGTCGTAGCCAAAGAAATACAGGGCCAGCGGGCGAGGTCGATCATTGATGTAGTGAATGGCCTCGTCCAGTCCGTGGTAGCTGACGATGGGCAAAAGAGGACCGAAAATCTCATCCTGCATGACCTTCATATCCGGAGTGGTGTTTAGTAGTAAGGTCAGTGGAATCTTCCGGGTTCCGTCGTGAAGGTTTTCCCGGGACGGATTGATCTCGATGATTTCTGCGCCCTTTGCCCGGGCATCTTCGATGTATCCCTGAAGCCGATCGTACTGGCGCTCGTTGATGATGGCGGTGTAGTCATCGTTGTCTCGCAGACTCGGATACATTTCAGCAAACTGCGTGCGGAATTCATCCACAAAGGCCTGCACCCGGTCGGCCGGGCAGAGAACGTAGTCCGGAGCGACGCAGGTCTGGCCGGCGTTGAAAGCTTTGCCGAACGCGAGGCGCTGGGCCGCATCCGCCATGGGTACATCGGGGGAGATGATGGCCGGTGACTTGCCGCCGAGTTCCAGTGTTACCGGGGTCAGATTTTCTGCCGCGGCGCGCATGACAATCTTGCCCACCGACGTTGAGCCGGTGAATAGCAGGTGATCGAAGGGGCGGGAGGAGAAGTCGGCGGCCACATCAGCCTCGCCGGTGATCACACATACCAGATCTTCCGGGAAGGCTGCTTCGATGAGTTCCTTGAACAATGCGGAGGTATGGGGCGTGAATTCGGACATTTTGATCATGGTGCGGTTACCCGCAGCCAACGAAGCGACCAGGGGACCAACCGCCAGGTAGAGCGGGTAGTTCCATGGAACGATCACCCCAACAACACCTTTCGGCTGGTAATGCACCTTGTTACTGGCAGGCTGGAACAGAACGGAAACATGGCGTTTGGAGGGTTTGATCCATTCGCCCAGATTCTTCAGGGTGTAGTTGATGCCCTGAATGGAAGGCATGACTTCGGCGATGAGGGATTCATCCCGGGAACGACAGCTGAAATCCCGGTCAATGGCGTCCAGTATCCGATCCTGGTTTGCCAGCAGTGCGCGTTTCAGACGTTTCAGATTTTCCTGACGCTCGGTCAAGGACGGCATTGGGTTATGGCGGAAGGCGTTTTTCTGATCGCTGAATACCCGATGCGTGTGCTGGATCTGCTTTTTGCTCTCGGTCAGCTGGACGACAGTGGCTCCCATGGTGTTCTCCCCTCTGTGGCTCCCTTGTCTTGGTGTGAGACCCATGGAAGCCTGTTGTTCTTGGGTATTGAATCTCGGTTCAGTTTGCACTGATGGGTATTATTAGAGTATATACTCTAGTGAGTCAAGCAAGCGCCTGTGGCCGATTGGGCCATCAGCATGGCGTTTGGTTGGAGCCAGATAACAACAATTGCTGACGAGTCTATGAAAACCAGAGACAAGATCCTGTTATCCAGTCTGGAGTTATTTAACGAGCGCGGTGAACGTAACGTCACTACCAACCATATCGCCGCACACCTGGCGATCTCGCCGGGTAATCTGTATTACCACTTCCGGAACAAGTCAGACATCATTTACGAGATATTTCTGGAATATGAAAAGCTGGTGGATTACTACCTGACGATTCCCCAGGACAGGGCTCTGACTCTGGATGATCTGACGTTCTATCTTGAATCGGTGTTTGACGGTCTCTGGAGCTATCGCTTCTTTCACCGCGATCTTGAGTACCTGCTCGATACGGATCCTCGCCTGAGGAAGGACTACCGGGAGTTCACCAACCGATGTCTGGCAGCGATTCAGGAGATTTTCTGGAAGCTGACCGAGGCGGGCATAATCGAGTTGACGTCAGAGGATCTGCGATCGGCGGTTTCACTCAACGTATGGCTGGTGGTGACCAACTGGATGGCGTTCCTGAAGACAGCCCATGCAGGAGATGAGCCTGCGAGTCTGACGTTAACCGAGCTCAAGCAGGGTATTTATCAGGTGCTCACTATTCAGTTGCCGTACCTGACCCCGGAATACCGGGAGCAGGTGGTTGCCCTGAGAGAAAGGTACCGGCCGTCCCTGCCGCAGTCATGCGAACTGGTGGGACGTGAAAAGGTTGGTTAAAAAACAGGCAGTGATGAAACTTTAGTCGAACAGGCTTGTCATAGGTCATGACGTTGGGAATTCGGACATTCCTTGCGTCTCCTGAGCGAGTTCTCAGGTTTTAGCACGTCGCAAACCCTGACGTTTTACCGGTCTGCTGTTGGCAGGCCGGTTTTTTCTTTTCAAGGTCAGTCGTTTTCTGCTGTTTCTGCAGCTTCCAGCCAGTCCGTGAGTGCCGCCTGGCATTCCTCAAGCCCGCGTTTTGACGTGGCGGAGAACATGATCAGGTGTTCTACGCATTTGAAAGGCTTGAGCTTTTTGGCAATTCCTAGCATGGCTGTTTTAGCCTGGCCGAATTTCAGCTTGTCAGCCTTGGTGGCCAGTATCATCAGGGGCAGATGATTGTGTTCGCACCAGTCAACCATCATCTGGTCAAACTCAGTCAGCGGGTGGCGGATGTCCATCACCAATACCAGTCCCTTCAGGCAGCGTCGCTCGTTCAGGTAGTGGCCGAGGTGTTGCTGCCAGTCATCCTTCATGTCCCGGGACACCTTGGCGTACCCATAGCCAGGGAGATCCACCAGGCGACAGCCTTCGCGGTTCAGTGAGAAAAAGTTGATCAGGCGGGTGCGCCCCGGAGTTTTACTGGTGCGGGCCAGTTTGCCATTGACGGTGATCGTGTTAAGGGCGCTTGACTTGCCAGCATTGGAGCGACCGGCAAACGCCACTTCGGCTCCGATGTCGGGAGGGCATTCGTCCAGCCGTGAAGCGCTGATCAGGAAACGTGCGCTGTTAAAAGAGATGCTTTTTTGAGTCAGATCAGAGTCCACGGCGGTTGGGTTTCCTTCGGATTTCAGTTATCGGGGATTAATGTATAATGCTACACCAATTCCGGGCGGTGCGCTTTGCACCACCGCTGTCAGCCCCGGTTTTGAGCCTGTCTGGTAAGGCCTTGCGCCGGCCTGGGCAGTGCGCTGCCGGCTGCATAACGAAGAATACCTTTAAAGATGAGAGAAGCGGAGCGAGCATGAAAAAACTGATCGCAGGAGTTGTTCTCGGCGTTAGCCTCACAGCGATGGCTCACGGGGCTGGAGATCCTCAAGCGGGTGAACAGAACGCAGCGGTATGTGCCGGTTGTCACGGCCAGGGTGGTCAGAAGCCCATTATGGGCAACTACCCGAAATTGTCAGGTCTGGGTGAAACCTATCTTCACAAACAGTTGGTCGCTATCCAGTCCGGCAAGCGCGCAGTACCGGAGATGACCGGCCTGCTGACCGGCAAGTCTGACCAGGACCTGCAGGACCTGGCAGCTTACTTCGATAGCAACGACATGATTGTTAACCAGGCCAAGCCGGACACCATCGCGCAGGGTGCAGCCCTGTACCGTGGTGGTAACATGGCTTCCGGTGTTCCTGCCTGTGCAGGCTGCCATAACCCGCAGGGTCAGGGCAACGAGCCGGGTGGTTATCCGATGCTGGGTGGTCAGAATGCTGACTATGTGATCAAGCAGTTGAATGCCTACCGTGACGGTACCCGGGCAACCGACAGCAACTCTGCCATCATGATGGATGTGGCTGCCAAGCTGACGGATGCTGAGATCGAAGCAGTTGCCAACTACGTGTCTGGCCTGCACTGATCGGTATTCCTCAAAAAACCCCGCTACGGCGGGGTTTTTTGTTGCCGGCTTACCATCCTGTAATGGCTGATATCCCGGGCTTTATGGAACTTTTTACAATGCCTGGGTCATAATCCTCCAAACACTATCCCCCAAAACTGAATTCGGGAAATCGGAGACATCGAATGATCAGAACATTTGCCGTGGCAGCTTTGTTTGCAGTAGCTGCAATCTTTAGTGGCATCGCCAGCGCAGAAACCTGGGAAGAAGGTACTCACTACCGGAAACTGGACACCCCGGTGCATACCGAAAGTGATAAGGGTGTCGAGGTCGCGGAGATTTTCTGGTATGGCTGTCCGCACTGCTACAACTTCAAGCCGTTGTCTGAGGCATGGGAAGCAAAGGCGCCAGACTATGTAAATTACGTGCGCATTCCGGCAGCGCTTGGGCGTTCCTGGGAGCCCCATGCAAAGGCGTTTTATGCGCTGGAGGCCATGGGCAAGCTCGACGTTGTTCACGATGCGCTGTTTGATGCGCTCGCAGGGGAACACCGTCCGCTGAATGATGGTCCTGCGCTGGCTGACTTCGTTGCGGGTTATGGTGTTGATCCGGAGGTTTTCCTGAAGAACTATAACAGCTTCGGAGTGAATGCCCGGATGCAGCAGGCCCAGGCTAAAGTCAGGGGAGCGCGTGTTACCGGCACACCGACTATGCTGGTGAATGGGAAGTATATTGTGACAGCTTCCATGGCGGGTGGTCACGAAGCCGTATTGAGAGTCGTGGATTATCTGGTGGAAAAGGAACACGCCGCTGAATAATAATCGGCACGCCGCCCTCAGGGCCCGTGCCGGGGCTGGGGGCAGGGTGAGATCGCCGACCTATGTATAAGCGACTGCGAAAACAGATCGATACTATCCTGAAGCCAGAGCGCGTGCCGCGAGGCAACTGCTCTGGTATGGAGCATGTACCGGAGTTTGAGCCTCATCGCCATCTCCGTCTGCTGACCTTTAATATTCAGGTTGGTATTAATACCTCCTCCTACCACCATTATGTGACCCGCAGCTGGCAACATCTGTTGCCCCATCGCCGCAGAATTGAAAACCTGGACCATATTGCCCGTCTGATCAGTCAGTACGATGTGGTTGCGTTGCAGGAATGCGATGGAGGCAGTCTGCGCAGTGGTTACATAAATCAGGTGCAGTATCTGGCGGAAGCGGCCGGAATTCCCTACTGGTATCAGCAGTTGAATCGGAATCTTGGTCAGATTGCACAGCACAGTAACGGGTTGCTGAGTCGCTACCGCCCCCTGGATGTGACTGAGCACAAGTTGCCGGGGCTGATTCCCGGGCGGGGCGCCATCATCGCGCGTTACGGTTCAGAGGAAGATCCACTGGTTCTCGTCTTGATGCATCTTTCTCTGAGTAAGGCTGGTCAGCAGCGACAGCTTGGGTATATCCGGGAGCAGATTGCGGACTATAAGCATGTGGTGCTGATGGGAGACATGAACAATCATGCGGAAGAGTTGCTTACGCAAACGCCATTGAAAGAGACGGATCTGGTACCTTTGCCGGCTTCTGCTCACAGCTTTCCCAGTTGGAGGCCGGAAAAGGCGCTGGATCATATTCTGGTGAGTCCGTCGCTGGAAATTCGTCGGTCCGAAGTGGTGAGCTATCCGGTGTCGGATCATTTGCCGATTGCAATGGATGTGGCGCTGCCCAAGGGATACCTGGAGACGTTCTAGGGGCTGGGTTGAGGCCGTGGATTCCGAAAACAAAAAACCCGGCGAGAGCCGGGTTTTTTGTGGATGCAAGATCAAGATTACTTGATCTTGGCTTCCTTGTACGCAACGTGCTTACGGACAACCGGATCGTACTTTTTGATCTCGATTTTTTCCGGGGTGTTACGCTTGTTCTTGATGGTCGTGTAGAAGTGACCAGTGCCTGCTGATGATACCAGCTTGATTTTCTCGCGCATGATGCGGCTCCTTAAACTTTCTCGCCGCGGGCACGAAGATCGGCCAGCACAGCGTCAATGCCTTTTTTGTCGATGATGCGCATGCCCTTGGTGGATACGCGCAGCTTTACAAAACGCTTCTCGGACTCAACCCAGAAACGGTGGTTCTGCAGATTCGGCAGAAAACGACGACGAGTGTGGTTCATCGCGTGGGATACATTGTTACCGGTAACCGGACGCTTACCGGTAACCTGACAAACTCTGGACATACATGCCTCCGACCTGAGCAGTGGTCTAAATCAATACAAATTCGTTTTTAATGCGTCTCTGGTTGCCGGGGAGCCCGCTTGCTCCCAGTTTGCGCCTATTAGTTTTAGCCTGATGACTGCTAAAACGGAACGCTGCCTGCCAGACGCCGCCAGAAAGGGACGCTTTTATACCAGAACCAGCCCCCCAACGCAAAAAATTGTTGGGAATTTGGCCAGTTTTTCGTTCCTGGCGTCGTTCGGGTTACATCAAACCCCGTTCAGCAAGTGATATTACCTCACCGTGCCCGACAACCATATGGTCAAGAACCCTGATGTCGACCAGAGAAAGGGCTTCTTTCAATCGTTTGGTGAGGGAAATGTCCGCCTGGCTGGGTTCGGCCACGCCTGATGGGTGATTGTGGGCAAATATTACCGCCGCAGCGTTATCCTCCAGTGCCTGGCGCACAACTTCTCGCGGGTACACCGCGGCGCCGTCAATGGTGCCGCGAAAAAGTTCCCGGTACTGGATGACCCTGTGACGGTTGTCCAGAAACAGCCCTGCAAAGACTTCATGGGGGTAGGTGCCAAGCCGGCTGGTCAGAAAACGTCGGGTGTCTTCGGGGGATCGTAACGGATCGCCCTGGCGCAAGGGTTCATCCATGACCCGTCTGGCCATCTCCATGGCGGCCTGAACTTGGGCATATTTTGCGTTGCCCAGACCGCGAACCTCACAGAACTGGCGTTGAGAGGCGGTCATGAGGCCCCGAAGGCCACCAAAATTGTCGATGAGCCGTCGCGCCATGGTCATCACCGGAACGCCTGCGGTGCCCGTGCGCAGAAAAATGGCCAGCAGCTCAGCATCAGAAAGGGTGTCGGCGCCGTGACGCAGCAGCCGCTCGCGGGGCCGCTCATCGGTGGGCCAGGGAGTATCGGACATATCCTGTTCCTTGGATTATGGGGTTCTGGCGCTTCCTGCACCGGAATATGTTCTCAGGAAATACCGAAGACTACGTCAAAACACAAGAATTGATAAGTGTTCCCGTGAGCGGGCGGGCTGTCTGTGCCGACAGACCGTGCTATCTTATAAACCTTTATTTTTATGAGGATACGGAGCCCTATGGCTGCCAAAAGAATCCTGCTGGGTGTCACCGGCGGTATTGCTGCCTATAAAAGTGCTGAGCTTGTGCGCCTGCTGAAGAAAGCCGGGCACAGTGTGCGGGTGGTGATGACCCGGGGTGCCGAAGCATTTGTAACGCCTCTGACCTTTCAGGCGCTGAGTGGTGAACCGGTGCGGACCTCGCTGCTGGACCCTGAAGCGGAATCCGGCATGGGGCATATCGAGCTGGCGAAATGGGCCGAACTGGTCGTGGTCGCACCGGCCTCTGCGGATTTCATGGCTCGTCTGGCGCAGGGCATGGCTGACGACCTGCTTGCTACCGTATGCTCGGCAACCGAGGCACCCATCGCACTGGCGCCCGCCATGAATCAGGCGATGTGGCGGAATCACCGGACCCAGCGCAATGTCCGTCTGCTGGAGGATGATGCCCAGATTCGACTATGGGGCCCCGATCAGGGCCAGCAGGCCTGTGGCGATACCGGGCCGGGGCGGATGCTGGAGCCTCAGGCATTGTTTGAAAAAATTGAAGGCAGCCGTTCTGCTGGTGCCCTGGCGGACAAAAGGGTGGTGATCACGGCCGGGCCTACCCGCGAGCCTATTGATCCGGTGCGGTATATTACCAATCACAGTTCCGGGAAAATGGGCTATGCCCTGGCAGCCGCGGCTCGTGACGCAGGTGCTCAGGTTACTCTGATCAGCGGACCTGTCTCCATAGCGCCACCGCCCGGCGTTGAAGTTCGCAACGTGATAACGGCAGAGGACATGCTTCGGGTCGCTTCGGTTGCCGTCGACGAAGGTTGTGACCTGTTTATAGCAAGTGCAGCTGTTGCGGATTACCGGCCCCAGATCTGCGCGGAGGACAAGATCAAGAAATCCAGTGAAGAAATGCTGCTGTCGCTGGTGCGCAATCCGGACACTCTGGCAACCATAGCGGGCCGTGTAGACGCCCCCTTTACCGTTGGGTTTGCTGCTGAAACAACGGATGTCGCTAAATACGCCACCGACAAAATGCAACGAAAGAAGCTCAGGATGATCGTGGCCAATGATGTGTCTGTTCCCGGCCTGGGTTTCAACAGTGAAAATAACGCGGTTACTGTGTTCTGGCCGGATGGCCAGGTGTCTATCGGCCCCGACAGTAAGCAGCAGATTGCCGACGAACTGATCGACCTGATCTCCACGCATATTTAAGGACTTTCCATGACCAGACAAACTTTTCAGGTACGGGTGCTGGATAAACGCATTGGCCATCAGATCCCGTTTCCGGAATATGCCACTGAAGGGTCTGCGGGGCTTGATCTCAGGGCATGCCTGCCCGAGCCGCTGACGCTGGAACCCGGACAGACTCAACTGATTCCGACCGGACTTTCTCTGCATATCGCCGATCCGTCCCTGGCAGCGATGATCCTGCCGCGCAGTGGTCTTGGCCACAAACACGGTATTGTGCTGGGTAATCTGGTGGGTCTGATCGATTCCGATTACCAGGGTGAGTTGATGGTGTCTTGCTGGAACCGCGGACAGACCACGTTCACCATCGATGTCGGTGAGCGTATTGCGCAGCTGGTGCTGGTTCCTGTTGTGCAGGCTGACTTTGAAGTGGTCAGTGAATTTGATGCCAGTACCCGGGGCGAAGGTGGATTCGGGTCCACCGGCACCCGGTAACGTGCTGTCCGGTAACGCATAAACGGTTGCCGGGGTCTATACTTGTGCGGATATATGCTTGGCCAGGATGGAATAATAAAACTGCAGGATGAATTATGAAGCTGGGTAAGAAGAAGAGTTCCGATTCCGACGCTCCGGTTGAAGATAAACACGCCAAAAAAGCCGCAAAGGCTGAAAAGAAAAAGGCCACTCAAGGACCGAAACACCGGAAACTGGGCCCGGTAGCTTTCAGTCAGGCTGCGGTGGTGGTTCTTGCAGGTATCCTCGCCGCTGTACTGATCCAATTTCTCGTGGTGCAGCCTTCAGCAGAGAAACGCCAGCAGTTGGAGGCGACTGCTGAGGTAGAGTCTGCTGCTTTGCGACTCAATCAGTACCTCGCCTTGCTCCAGAGCAGCGTCAATGGCCTGGCTTCCAGGGTAGATGTGATCAATGCCGTCACCGGAACGTCCGGTATCGCGGATGTCGAGGCGCGGTTGGGCGCCGCCTTGCCGGGTGTCCGGGAAGTTCATATTTTCCCGTACCGGGATGTGCCGGGTGCGGCGAATGGCGATGGTTTGCTGGGATTCACCGGCCTCGAGCTTGCCCGCAAAGCCGAGCTTGCGCGTCCGATGCTTCCGGATGCTTTCCCGAAAGACAACAAGTGGTACTTCCAGATGGCGTCGCCCGTGCGCAACCCGGCCAGCAATGCCGTGCTGGGAAGCGTACTGGTCATCTTCGATACAGCACCGCTGAAACCGTTGTTGCAGGTAGTGAATGGCGGCCTCGGCGGCCAGTTGGCTTTGATGCAGACTGTATCCGGTGGTTCCCGTGTGGTGGTCAGCAGTGGCAATGGCTCGCAGGCAGAGGTAGCCCGGCCACTGGTCAACCCGGACTGGTCCGTTGTGTATCGGCCCGCGAAGGCCGCTTCCGCCCCGGTCGATATCGTCATGATCGGTTTGTTGACGGCGTTGCCGGCCCTGATTGCCGCGATTGTCTGCTGGGTTTTGCTGTCAGGAGCCCAAAAGGGCTTGCGTCAGGATCTGGCGGCCCTGGTGCAGTGGTCCCATAAGGCATTTGGCGGGGAGAGGTCGAAAATGCCGGATTATCGCTGGGACATGGTAGCGTCCGCTGGAGAAGTGTTTTTCCGATTGGCCCAGAGTGTGGAGAAGCGTGTTGCCAAAGCAACCGAGACGGAAAAGCCAAAGTCGGGGGGGCAGGCCGGAACACCATCCGATGAGGAACCTCTGTTCCAGGAATCTGACGTACTCGACATCGATATGCTGGACGGCGACGAGGATCTGCTCGGTTTTGGCAGTGATGACATTCCCGCTGTTCAGCAGGCAGAACAGTCGCAGGTCGAACTGTCTCCGGAAATATTCCGGGCCTATGATATTCGCGGAATAGTTGGCGATACGCTGTCGGCGGACGTTGTGAGAGTGATCGGGCAGGCCATTGGTTCGGAAGCGATCCAGCGTGGTGTTGAAGCGATCTGTATTGGCTATGACGGGCGCCACTCCAGCCCTGAGCTTGCCGATGCGCTGGCGAACGGCATTATGGCGACAGGATGTAATGTTATTCCGGTCGGTGCCGTGCCGACGCCGGTTCTGTATTTTGCTACCCATGAGCTGGGTACCGGTTCCGGTGTGATGGTAACCGGCAGTCATAATCCGGCCAACTATAACGGCCTGAAAATCATGCTTGGTGGTGAAACCTTGTCTGGTGACGCTATTCAGAAGCTGTATCAGCGCACGGTCACCGGAGACTTCGCCCAGGGCCAGGGTAGCCAGAATCCACAGGATATCCGTAGGGCTTATCTGGATCGCATTATTGGCGACATTGCGGTTGCTGCCCCGCTGAAAGTGGTTGTCGACGCAGGTAATGGCATAGCGGGCGAGCTGGCACCGATACTGGTGGAGGAACTCGGTTGTGAGGTGGTTCCGTTGTATTGCGATGTTGACGGAGACTTCCCGAATCATCATCCCGATCCTGGCAAGCCGGCAAACCTTGCCGACCTGATTGCCCGGGTGAAGGGGGAAGGCGCCGATATCGGTCTGGCTTTCGATGGTGACGGTGATCGTTTGGGCGTGGTCACCAATACTGGCAAGATTATCTGGCCGGATCGCTTGTTGATGCTGTTTGCCCGGGATGTGGTTTCCCGAAACCCGGGGTCCGACGTACTTTACGATGTGAAATGCAGTCGCCGGCTGGCCGGGGTGATCTCCGAGGCTGGTGGTCGGCCCATCATGTGGAAAACCGGTCATTCGCTCATGAAGGCCAAGATGAAGGAGACCGGGGCGCTGCTGGCGGGTGAAATGAGCGGCCATATTTTCTTCGGTGAGCGTTGGTTTGGTTTTGATGACGGTCTCTATTCAGCGGCCCGTTTGCTGGAGATTCTTGGTATTGAAGATCGTCACAGCGAAGACGTATTCGAGGATTTTCCCGAGGACCTCAGTACTCCTGAGCTGAATGTCGAGGTGACCGAAGAGAACAAATTCGCGATCATTGATCGCCTGGGTGACGTCGGTGACTTTGGCGATGGCAGCATAAGTACCATTGACGGTATTCGTGTCGACTACAGCGACGGCTGGGGCCTGTGCCGGGCATCAAATACCACGCCGGTACTGGTACTGCGCTTCGAAGCGGAGAATGAAGAGGCGCTGGAACGGATTAAAGGGGTGTTCCGGGAGCAGTTGAAAAAGGCGGCTCCGGATGTCATTGCAGAGTTCTAGGCTCTGAACATTTAAAGAAACAGATTCAGATTATTAAGGCGAAATCATGGCGTTGGATCGTGAAACAGCAATGCAGGTAGCTTCCGTCCTGAGTAAGGGGCTGCCTTACATTCAACGGTTTACCGGAAAAACCGTCGTTATCAAGTACGGCGGTAACGCCATGGAGAATGAAGATCTTAAGAGCAGTTTCGCCCGCGACGTGGTGTTGATGAAGCTCGTTGGTCTGAACCCGATCGTTGTTCACGGCGGTGGCCCGCAAATCGGCGAACTGCTCGAACGGCTGAACATCCAGTCCCGGTTCGTCAACGGGATGCGGGTA
Source organism: Marinobacter salinexigens (assembly GCF_008370345.1). Taxonomy (GTDB): domain Bacteria; phylum Pseudomonadota; class Gammaproteobacteria; order Pseudomonadales; family Oleiphilaceae; genus Marinobacter; species Marinobacter salinexigens. The sequence continues at coordinate 51,484 of NZ_VTUU01000001.1, forward strand.
ACAGACGCAGAAACCATGGACGTGGTGGAAATGGTCCTCGGTGGGCAAGTTAATAAAGAAATCGTTTCCCTGATCAATTCCCACGGCGGTACCGCGGTAGGGCTGACGGGTAAGGATGCCAACCTGATCCGTGCGCGCAAGCTGGAAGTGGTGAATCGTTCTGAAGAGCTGGAAAAACCGGAAATTATTGATATCGGCCACGTGGGTGAGGTGGCAAGCGTTAATGTCGACGTCATCGACATGCTGACCCGGAGTAACGTGATCCCGGTTATCGCTCCCATTGGTGTTGGTCCGGATGGTGCGTCCTACAACATCAATGCAGATCTTGTGGCGGGCAAGGTTGCCGAAGCGATGAAAGCAGAAAAGCTGATTCTGCTGACCAACGTGTCTGGTCTCAAGAGCAAGGATGACAAGGTGCTGACGGGTCTCACCGCACAGCAGGTCAACGATCTGATTGATGACGGAACCATCTATGGGGGCATGCTTCCGAAAATCCGCTGCGCCCTTAATGCTGTGGAAAACGGGGTTCGTACGTCCCACATTATTGATGGTCGGGTGGCCCATGCCTGCCTGCTGGAAATCTTCACCGACGAAGGTGTCGGCACCCTGATCTCCCGTAACTGACGGTCTGAATAAGGAGCTCCCGGATGAAGCGCCTGCTCACATTTCTGATCGTCATTGCCCTGGTCATTGTTGCCGGCTTCAAAGCCGCCGTATGGTGGTTTGCCAACGAGCGTATGGCCGAAGCCCGCACCGGGCTGGAAGCCTGGGGAGTGCTTGATCGGGGCACGATTGGTTCCGGCCTTGACGGGCGATTATTCCTGTCGGACAGCAGTTGGCAGGATTTCCGCCTTACCCGCCCGCTGGAAGTCGGAAAGCTGGAATTCGATGCAGGTTCCCCGCTGAACCTGATCACCGCTCTGGTTGATCCCGACTCAATGCCTGCCCGCTGGACCTTGCAGGCAGAAAGGCTTGGCCTGATGCTCGAAGCCACCATGTTTCGAAACTGGGTGACCGCGGAGGGCCAAACCGGGGAGGGTGAGCTGGCATTGTTTGTCTTGTCCTGTGCACCGGACTCCCGTCAGCAGTTGGGGAGCGGAGACCTGATGCGGATGGGCATTACGGGAATCAGCGGCGAAGCATTGTTGAAGCAGACGCCAGACGGATTGCATGGCGAGTTGAGCACTGCGGGTACGGGTAGTATTGATGTGGATTGGCCGGGAGCGCGGCTGGACCTGACGGCGCCCGATAGACTGTTAGCCAATTCGCCGGGGCCAATGAATGTTACCATTCGCGATGGCGGGCTGATGCGCAAGGTTGCGGCTTACTGTGCCCGTGAAAACGGACTGCAACCGCCGCAGTGGGCCGGTCAGGCAGCGCAGGCATTGCAGCGGGGTTTCCAGGCCCGCGGTCTGGTGGCCAGTGATCAGTTGGTTGCGCTATACAGGCAGTGGCTGATGGAAGGTGGCGAACTGACTGTGAAACTGGATCCGGCCCAGCCCTTCCTGGGTATTCCTGTGCACGGTGAGGCGGATAGTGGCAAGCTGACAGGTTGGTCCGTGTTCTATAACGGAGCTGAGGTGCCTGATGTCTATCTTCAGGAACAGCCTGCCCCGCCCGTTGTCGAGGTGCCTGCCGGGCCTGGCGACGAGGGTGAAGAGCTTCAGCCCGGTGAGCCGGGCTGGCACCGGGACTTGGTTGAGAATGCCGGAAATTGGGTGGGTCGGCAGGTCCGGGTAACCCTGAATAATGATAATGTGGTGGAGGGCCGGTTGGTGGGTGTGACGGATCGTGAGCTTGAAGTCGCCCGGGTCGTCGCCGGTGGAGAGGTCGCCTATCCCATGCAGGTTCGTGCCATTGTTGGCTTTGAAGTCTGGCGCCTTGGCCGTGGAGAGTAACCCGGGCGGGGCTTGAGAGGAATCTATGTCACAGTCCCCAGTCAACACCGCTGCGGTGCCGGCCATCAAGGAGATGCTGGCCCGCCTCATTTCGCTGCCGTCCATCAGTAGTGCCTCTTCGGAGTGGGATCACAGCAACGAAGCTGTCATCAATACTCTGGCGGAATGGCTCAAACCCCTCGGGTTTTCAGTCGAGATTCTCGATGTGCCGGGTATGCCCGGAAAGTTCAATCTGATTGCCACGTTGGGAACGGGACCCGGTGGGCTGGTGCTTTCCGGCCATACGGATACGGTGCCGTTCGATGACAAGCGCTGGCAGAGCGATCCGTTTACCCTGACCGAGCGGGATGGCAAGTGGTATGGCCTGGGCACCTGCGATATGAAAGGGTTCTTCGCGCTGGCCATTGAGGCGGCGAGGGAGTTTGCTGAGCAACCTTTGAAAGAGCCGCTGATTATCCTCGCTACGGCGGATGAGGAAAGCTCCATGAATGGCGCCCGGGCCCTGGCCGAAGCCGGCAAGCCCAAGGCCCGGTATGCCGTTATTGGCGAGCCTACCGGGTTGCGACCGGTACGGATGCATAAGGGTATCATGATGGAGCGGCTGGCCTTTGAAGGGCAATCAGGGCACTCATCCAACCCGGCGCTGGGTCGCAATGCGATGGAGGGTATGCACGAGGCCATGGGTGAATTGTTGGCGCTGCGCCAGCAATGGCAGGCCCGCTATCAGAACCCGGCGTTTGAAGTACAGGTACCAACCCTGAATCTGGGCTGTATCCACGGGGGCGACAACCCGAACCGCATCTGTGCCCGTTGCGAACTGCATTTCGATCTTCGGCCTCTGCCAGGTATGGATATGGAGACGTTGCGCCAGGCCATCGTCAGCCGGGTTCAGCCGGTGGCAGAACGTCGCGAGTTGGGGCTCATTTTTGAACCGTTGTTCGACGGTGTGCCGCCGTTTGAAACAGCTGCTGATGCCCGGCTGGTCAAAGCCTGTGAGGCATTGACCGGGCATACGGCTCACGCAGTGGCTTTTGCCACGGAAGCGCCCTGGTTACAGAAACTGGGTCTGGAAACTCTGGTGATGGGCCCTGGCTCCATTGACCAGGCCCATCAGCCGGACGAGTATCTGGCATTGTCAGAGCTGGAGCCGACGGTGAATATTCTCAAAGGCCTGATCCGGCAATTCTGCCTCCAGGCCAGTACAGTTGGGTGATATGGAGACTGGATTGAATTCGAACGACTGGCTGCATGGGTTCCGGCATTCCTCCCCTTACATCAACGCCCATCGTGGACGTACGGTGGTACTGACGATTCCGGGGGATGCAATTGCGCACCAGAACTTTATCAACATCATTCACGACATCGCACTGCTCAGTAGTCTCGGTGTCAGGCTGGTGGTGGCGTTTGGCGCCCGCCCGCAGATCCAGGCACGGCTCGACAGCGCCGGCCTTGAGTCCTTCCTCGCCCGCAATCTCCGGGTTACTCCCGATAGCCACCTGCCGCTGGTGATGGAAGCCATTGGTGGATTAAGAGCCTATCTGGAAAGCCAGTTATCCATGGGGCTGGTGAATTCGCCCATGCACAATGCCCGGATCAGGGTAAGCAGCGGCAACTATGTGACTGCCAAGCCTGTCGGTGTGCTTGATGGGGTTGATTTTGGTTACACGGGACGGGTTCGGCGGGTGGACGTGGCTGGCATCGAAAAACTGCTGGAGCTCGGGCATATCGTGCTGTTGCCGCCGTTGGGTTATTCGCCCACGGGTGATGCATTCAACCTCTCCTACGAAGATGTCGGAAGTCAGGTCGCGGCCGCTCTGCAAGCGGAAAAACTGCTGGTGTTTATCGACGATGCGGGTCTGCTCGACGAAGACGGCAGCCTGATTCGTGAGCTCTCTGCCCGGCAGGCCTCGGAAAAGCTCGCTGCGGGATCGGTCACCGGCCACGATGCGGACCTGCTGAAAGCTGCTTGCGATGCCTGCGTCAAAGGTGTTCGCCGGGCCCACATCATCAGCTACATCAACGATGGTGCATTGTTGGAAGAAATGTTTACCCGGGACGGTTCGGGTACCCTGGTCAGTGGCGATCATTACGAGCAAATGCGTCAGGCCCGGGTCGAAGATATCGGCGGAATCCTGGAACTGATCCAGCCTCTGGAAGAACAAGGGGTTCTGGTCAGGCGTTCCCGGGAAATGCTTGAAACAGAAGTCGATCGCTTTGTCGTGGCTGAGCGGGATGGCACCATTGTCGGTTGTGCCGCGCTGTATCCCTATCCGGATGAAAGTGCCGGCGAGCTATCCTGTTTTGCCGTGGACCCATCCTACCGCCGCTCGGGGCGTGGCGATGAAATACTGGCGATGGTCGAGAAGTTGGCCCGTGGTCAGGGGCTGGGCAAGCTCTTCGTGCTCACAACCCAGACAGAACACTGGTTCCGGGAGCGCGGGTTCCAGCCCACCACTGTGCAGTCGTTGCCGGGGCCCAAGCTGGCGTCCTACAACACGCAGCGTAATTCAAAGGTCTTCTGCAAATCGCTCTGATAGTCGGGCGAGGGCAGCCGAACGCTCATCGTTCGGCTGCTCCGACAATTGCATTACCTCATCATAGAAAACCTGAAAATCGTAGTTCAGTTCTCTGAGTAGCTGGCGGAAGCCAGGTACGTATTCGTTGTACTGGCGGAACAGCGCCAGATTGGCGTTGTTCAGTTTTTCCGGCCGGGCGCCGAAAGGTCCGGGCTGTGACCAGGTGCGCTCAAGCTGGTTATAGGATGCCAGCAACTCCGCGATAATACTGGCCTTGCGCTGACGTAGCTCACTTTCCCCCAGTTGCCCTTTTTGCTGGTATAGCGCGTCCAGTCTGGCGGTACTGGCGGAGACCAGATCAAGCGTTTGGTTGCGCTGGGACAGACGCTCCAGAGCCTGCTGGAAAACGTCCGGCTTGCCCGTTTCGGTCAGCCATGCTTTCAGGCCCTCAAGCTCCACAGCGGTGGCGAAGCTTTCATTGAATGATGTGTCCTCGTCCACGTAAACCACCCGATGCGCCAGTTCATGAAACATCAACGCCACCATGCGATCTTCACTCAGTCGGGTAAAACCGGAGTGCAGGGGGTCATCAAACCAGCCGAGTGTCGAATAGGCTGTTACCCCGCCAATCAGCGTGTCGTAACCTTCAGCATCGAAGTGGGCTTGCTCCTCTCGTGCGTCGCCAAGGTCAAAGTATCCCCGGTATGCCTGGCAGCCCAGCACTGGATAACACCAGCGATGGGGTTCAAGGGAAAATTCCGGGACTGCCACCAGATTGACCACCACCCAGGGACGGCTCAGTTCGACATAATCGGTGAACGCATCCCCAACCGGCAGGCTCAATCTGTTTTCTGCAAACTGGCGGGCTTGTTGGGATACGGCCAGGCGGTTTGCAAGTTCGGGCGAGATCTCTCCGCTCGCCAACAGCGAATCCACCGGCTCGCCGGATACCATCAGTGACAGATGTCCACTTACGGCCTGGGTGTAGTAGCCAATGGTCGTACAGCCCGTGAGGCCTGTTACCAGTAGCAAAAGAAGATATATCTGGCTAAGCTGTTTCATTGATCAGGATGTTATAATTGGGACAGTTGTCTGATGGAGTCAGACATCTATATTACAGACAAGATTCCCAAAGTAGCAGGTGGCATCAGCCATCGTTTTCAGGGACGCGAGTTGCACCGGGCAAACTATCCTGTAGGTGTGTCTCGTCGAAATATCAGGTAGTTCATGGATCCGAGAGAGCGTCGTAGCAGTCCCAGGCAACCCATCAAGCTAGCGGCCCAGATTGATCTGGGAGGGGGGGAGGCCTGGCCCTGTCAGATTGCGGACTTTTGTGCAGAGGGGCTGTTTGTCCGCTATTCCGGTGATACATCTCGCAAGCTGGATCAGGCACTGGCCAGTGGGACCCCTTCCGAAGTGGTTGTACGTTTCAGGGGTGCTGATGGGCGCAGCCGGTACGAACTTCACGTCAATGTTGTGCGCCGTATTGATCGGGCCATGGGTGTCTGTTTCACCCGCCCCAATCCCGACGCGGTTGCCGCCATGCTGCAGCAGTGTGGCGGGTCGAGCGACCAGCAACGCTCCTCCCTCAGGGCACCAAGTGACCGGGTCCAGTTTGTCCTTCATCAGTCAGCCAAGGCGGTGGTTCAGTATATCGAACCGTTAATGGATGCCTGTTTTGTGCAAATGGTGGCAGGCCTCAAGGCCGCTGCGCACAAGGCAGCCAGCGACCAGATGGCTAACGAGTACATGGACTCATCAGGCCTGATACAGGCCCGGCAACGTGTGATCTGGCACCAGATGGCCAGGAGTCTCGAATCTCCTCTGAAACCCTCCCTCAAAGGGTTTCCGGGGTCTGAATTGTCCGTGGTCGATAAGGGGGAGTTTGAAGACTGGCTGACGATACGGGTAATGGTCACCAAAGCCGATACCCTCTATCGGGGAGATCTGCTCCAGCTTAAACTTCGCCTAGACAAGCTGGGCATTGCCAATGCCACCGGCCACCACAACCCGCTTGGGCCGTCACTGGTGTGTGAAGCCTTTCATGCCGGTCTGAGCCACCTCAAGGCTTCAAGAGAGGTGGAAAAGGTTTGTCTGAAAGTCTTTGAACAGTCGGTTCTGCAACATCTCGGGCCGTTGTACAAAGAACTCAATAATATCCTTATCCGCCACGGGGTCCTCCCGGATCTGGATCTGACCAAATACCTCAGCGACAAGACGACGAAGCCTCGGGATACGGCCGCCGAGCTCAAGCCGGAGCCGGAAAAAATACCGGAGACGATGTCCGCCGCATCGGCGCCGAAGGCTTCGCCGGTAGCGGCTGAGCAATCCGGAAGCCGTATTAGTGGCGAGTTTCGTGGTTACGCGCAGGCAGCGCAGACGGCCTTTGCTACGGTCAGAAATCTGCTCAGTACCCTGAACGCAAGTCGGGCCGCCCGGGGCGATTCCGAGCCATTGCCATTTCCTCCCAATGCCCGACCGCTGTCCTCCGGCGAGTTGCAACGGGAGCTGCAACAGTTGCAGGTCGAGGCCCAGGATCTGCAGGCAGAACAGGTGCCTCTCAGGGAACGCGTGGTTCAGAAAGTCCGGGAAAGTGGCGATAACCGGTTGAATGACGATCAGCAGTCAACCGTTGATGTTGTGGACCGGTTCTTCAGGTCTGTGGTGGACAGTCCCAAGCTCAGCGATCATGCCCAGGCTCGTATGCGTAAGCTGGAAGTGCCGGTTCTCAAAGTGGTTATGAGAGACCCCGATTTCTTTGATGATCAGGACAGCCCGGTGCGCGGTGTCCTCAACCGCCTTGCGCAGCTTGGGGTGAAAGGCGGACGGATTAACCCTGTGGTGCAGCGACGGATGGACGAGTTGGTGCATCGCATTACCACCGATTTCGAGCAGGATACCGGGGTATTCGAGCAAACGGTCCAGGAGCTGGACACTCTGATTGATCGGCAGAACCTGGTATACCGGCGCAATGTGGAACGGGTGACAGCTGCCGCGGAAGGGGCTCAGAAAGTCGCCGATTCCAAAACCGCAGTTTCCGATGTGTTGAACCAGAAACTGGCGGGACGCAAGGTTCCAAAAGCACTGCTCAGCCTGCTGGATGGAGGCTGGCGGGATTTGTTGTCGTTGACCTGGATTCGTCAGGGGCCGGACAGCCAGCTCTGGCAGGATTATCTCTCTGTCGTTGATTCACTGCTGGCGTTCGCCAATGACGCCGAAAATGCGGTCAATCTGCCGGAACTGTTGCGGGTGATTCAGGATGGTCTGGCGTCCATTTCCAGCAACCACATGCCATCCTCCCAGATCCGGGATGAACTCAAGCAGTTTCTGGTCCGTAGCCCCGACAAGGCCCCGGATATGGTTGAAGTGCCGGCGGTGCATAATCCGGAAAAAGGCCGGGAGGTGCTGTCAGAGCGGGAGCAGCGGAGCCTTCAGCGCTGGATTAGTCGCGCCCAGCAGTTACGTACCGGTGACTGGCTTCGGGATCAGGATAAGCCGGAAGAGCCGCAGTATATCCGTCTGGTCTGGATTGCCCGCGGGTTCAGTCGGTTTGTGTTTGTGAATCATCAGGGTATGCGTGTGGTCGAGCTCGAACTGGAAGCTCTCGCCCGACAGATGCGCAAGGGGATCATTGTTCCGGATAACCAGTACGAACGTCCGCTGGTGGATGAAAGCATTGATCGCATGGTTCGCAATGTCTATGACCAGCTTTCCCGGGCCAGCACCCACGATGAGTTGACCGGCTTGCTCGGGCGCCGCGAGTTTGAACGGATGCTGGATCAGCAATTGGCCCGTCGCGAAGATGAAAGGGCTCTGGTTCGCATCGACCTCCGGCGGTTCCGGTTATTAAACGACACTGCAGGCTATCAGGCGGGCGATGAAACTTTGAAAAAAGTTGCAGACCTGCTTGGTCGTCAGGTGGCAGATGGCATGCCACTGGCTCGTCTGGCGGGCAATGAGTTTGCATTGCTGGTGCCGGCGGAGACCGCCATGGAGTCGGCGCAGGCCCTGGTGGCCTCTGTGGAAAGTGCTGAGTTCAGCTTTGACGGACGGAGTTATCAGCTATCGGCCAGTGCCGGTATCGTCCCTCAGCTGGAAACGCTGGTTAGTGCCGAGCGCTGGCTACGGGCCTCTGAGCAGGCGCTGGCCTCGGCCAAACAGCTGGGGCACGGGAAGGTGGCTGAATATCTGGCGGACGCCTCCGAGCAGGCCCGGCAGGAGCAGATCGCCGCCAAGGTGGCGAGCCTGAGCGATCTGAACGAAGAACGAATGCTGTTGCGCTGCCAGAAGATTATTCCGCTCCATGCCAAGGCGTCCATGGCTGCTCAGTACGAAGTGTTGATCAGCATGTACGACAATGCCGGTAATCTCATAACGGGCCACGATTTCGTACGTATGGCTGAGCGCTACGATCGTATGCAGGCCGTGGACCGGTGGGTGGTTGGGCACATGCTCGACTGGCTACGGGACAAAGCACCAGACCCCCGGCATCTGGGCGGTATCTGTATCAATTTGTCCGGCTATTCGCTGAACGACCAGTCGCTGCTGGAGTTTATCTACGAAAAACTGAGCGAGAAGGACGCGCCCATCGAGCGACTTTGGTTCGAGTTGACTGAGGCTTCTGCCATCAACGATGTGGCGGCCATCGCCGAATTCATCGAGGAAATGAAAGAGCTGGGTTGTCGTTTCTGTCTGGGTAACTTTGGCAGTGGTCCCAGCTCATTTCAGTTCATGCGCTCGCTTCCGGTGGACCTGATCAAGATCGATAGTGCCTTCATTGGACAGCTCACGACCAGTGAAGCGGACCGGGCGATGGTGAGGTCCATTGTGGACATGGCTCACTATATGAAGAGGGAGGTCATCGCCTCACAGGTTGAATCCCGGGATATTCTGGATATGCTGAGACAGCTGGGCGTGGATTATGCTCAGGGCTTTGTTGTCGAGAAACCGAGGTTGCTCGATACGCTCACCTGAATTCCAGGACTTTTCCGGTTATGTCGAAACGTCATCCCATTATTGCTGTGACTGGCTCTTCCGGAGCCGGCACGACGACCACGGGGCAGATTTTCAGCCGAATGTTCGCCAGTAAGGGGCTGAATGCTGCCATGGTCAGTGGTGACAGCTTTCATCGCTATACCCGTGAGCAGATGGCTCGGCTGGCAGCCAAGGGACAGTTTGGTGAGCGTAACCATTTCGCTCTGGCGGCGAATCATATCGACAAGCTGGAAGCATTGTTTTACGACTACAGCCATACCGGTAACGGACGATACCGGCAGTATGTCCATGACGAGGATCGGCTCCTGATCGCGGCCGGCCACAAGCCCGGGACCTTTACACCCTGGAAGTCATTGCCCGCTGATACAGACTTACTGTTCTATGAAGGACTGCACGGTGGCGTGGTCAGCGAGGCCTACAACATCGCTCAGTATGTCGATCTGCTGATCGGTGTGGTGCCGATTGTAAACCTGGAATGGATCCAGAAAATCCATCGTGATACTCATAAACGGGGATACAGCCAGGAAGCAGTGGTTGAAACCATCATTAACCGGATGGACGACTACGTGCATGACATCGTGCCGCAGTTTTCCCACACCGACATCAACTTTCAGCGGATACCGCTGGTTGATACGTCCAACCCGTTTGTGGTGAGGGATGTGCCCACAGAAGATGAGAGCATGCTGGTGATTCGGTTCCGGGATCCGGCCGAAGTGGATTTTCCCTACCTGCTGCAGGTGATTGCTGGCAGCAGCCTCTCACGACGTGACACCTTGGTGATTCCCGGAACCAAAATGGCCCTGGCCATGGACCTGCTGGTGAGGCCCATGGTCCAGAAACTGATTGCCCGGAAGCCCTTCGCCTGAAGTTGCTGGCTCAGGCGGTAAGGCGTCCGTCCCGGTAGTCCTGCAATGTCTGTTCGATTTCTTCCCGGGTATTCATCACGAATGGCCCGTACTGGACCACCGGCTCACCAATGGGTTTGCCTGCGATAAGCAGCAATCGGGCGCCGTCAGAGCCGCCGCGTACGGTAACGCTGTCGCCTTCGCTCAGGACGCTGGCAGCGCTCAGCCGCAGGGGCGTATCACCCAGACTGGCTTCGCCCTCATACAGGTACAGCATGGCATTGTGACTTTCCGGCAGTGAGACGCTAAGCAGCCCCTCCGGGGCCAGCCGGATGTCGGCATAAATTGGCTGAGTGCTGCGATCGGTGATGACGCCTTTGCAGGTTTTTCCTGCCAGTTCCAGGCTTCCGGCGATCAGACTCAGCTCGCCGCCTGAAAACGAAAACCTGGGAATGTCTTCCGGCTGAATGTCCTGATAACCGGCTTCGGTCATTTTTTCAGCGGCCGGCAGATTGAGCCAGAGCTGGAACCCCCGCATCAGCCCCTCGGTCTGCTGCGGCATCTCCGAATGGATAATGCCTCGTCCGGCCGTCATCCACTGGACGCCACCCGTGCGCAGATCCCCTCTGTTTCCCAAATGGTCTTCATGCAGCATGTGGCCGTCGATCATGTAGGTCACGGTCTCGAAGCCGCGATGGGGATGGGACGGGAAGCCGGCAATGTAATCGGCGGCGTCTTCCGACCCGAACTCGTCCAACATCAGAAACGGATCCAGCCGAATGGACTGGCTCTGGCCCAGGGAACGCTTGATGCGAACGCCGGCACCATCGGACGTTTCGGCGCCTGGAATGATCTGTTTGAGTGTACGCTCAGTCATGGTTGACCTCCTGGCTCAAGGCCTGGCGACTGACGGCTTACGCCGTCAGGGTTTCGATATTGCGACCGGCTTCGTCGAGGGCGTTCTGCTTTTGCTCGTCACCCATGTTCAGACCTTCCGCATAGACGAAGTGAAGATCTTTCAGCCCGATGAATCCCAGGAATGAACGGATGTAAGGTGTCTGGGAGTCGTTGGGAGTGCCCGCATAGATACCGCCACGAGCGGCCAGAATGTAAACCGGACGATCTTCCAGAAGACCGACAGGGCCGTTTTCAGTGTAGCGGAAGGTCACACCGGCACGGGCAATATGGTCGAAGTAAGCTTTCAGGGCGGAAGGGATGCCGAAGTTGTACATCGGTACACCCAGTACCACGATGTCAGCATTCTGGATTTCCTGGATCAGGGCATCTGAATAATCAACGACCTGTTGCTGGCTGTTGTCGCGATCATCCTGAGCAGTCAGGAAAGCGCCAAAACGGGTTGCGTCCAGGTGGGGAACCGGCTCGGCAGCCAGGTCACGCCAGGTGGTATGGATTTCTCCGTGGGTCTCTTTCAATTGCTCCAGTGTCATGTTGACCAACTGGGATGATTGACCGTCTTTGCCGAAGATGCTTGCAGTGATAACGAGGATGTTCTTCATGTTCATAGCCTCCAATGGGACTGGAATGTGATGAGGCTATTGAACTGCGGGACGGGAAAAGATGAAATCGGAGAATCTTGGAGGCTTTGTTCAGAAAAACTGATGGAAGTCTGGCGCGCCGCAGAGGGCGCGCCACAGAGCCATTATTCCACGTTGCGGGAATAGAAAATTTCCAGCATTTCACGACGCAGGCGGTCTTCAATGGACTGTGCATCTGCAGGGTCCAGATCGCTGGCATTCACACCGAACACGTAATTGTTCAGGTTGAATTCCTTGAGCATCATCTTGGTGTGGAACAGGTTCTCCTGATACACATTCACGTCAATCATCTGATAGGCGTTCTGGGTATCTTCGGTCAGATAGTTCTGGATCGAGTTGATGTCGTGGTCGATGTAGTGCTTGGTGCCATCCACGTCGCGGGTAAAGCCGCGTACCCGATAGTCCACGGTGACCACATCGGAGTCGAAGCTGTGGATAAGGTAGTTCAGAACCTTCAGCGGTGAGATCAGGCCACAGGTGGATACATCGATATCCGCCCTGAAGGTGCTCACACCATCGTGAGGGTGGCTTTCCGGGTAGGTGTGTACAGTCACGTGGCTCTTGTCCAGGTGAGCCACAATGGTATCCGGCAGAGGGCCCGGAGATTCTTCATTGTTGGCCTCGCCATCGTTCAGTTCATGCTCGGCGATGAGCATGGTGACTGAAGCGCCGTGTGGTTCGTAGTCCTGACGGGCAATGTTGAGCACGTTGGCGCCGATGATCTTGACGACATCGGTCAGGATCTGGGTCAGGCGCTCGGCGTTGTACATTTCATCAATATAATCGATGTACGCTTCGCGTTGCTCTTCGGTCTGCGCGTAACAGATATCGTAGATGTTGAAACTCAGGGATTTGGTCAGGTTGTTGAAACCGTGTAGCTGGAGTTTGGTTTCCATGCTCAGCCCCTCCGGATGATGGAGATGAATGACTGCAGGACGGTTAATGACCGCCCTGCCGAGGCCGCCACCGACTACTGACCAGGTTGTTCACCTTTTGCGCAGACCGGCGGAGAGGGTGCGTATTATGCACACCGGATGTGACCTTGGATAGTACGTGAAATCACATTTTAGCATCCGTAATCAGCACAACTCTCCGACGCCTGTTGAAACCCGCGTTCTGGCCTTGTCTGCAAGGGCTCGAGCCGTATTACTCCGCGTCTCTGATTTCGTAGCTGTGGCTGATTTCCACACCGGCTTTTTCCAGCATGATGGACGCTGAACAGTATTTCTCTGCAGACAGGCTGACGGCCCGCTTTACCTGATTCTCTTTCAGGTTGTTGCCGGTCACCACAAAATGCAGGTGGATTTTGGTGAACACCGAAGGAACCGCATCGGCCCGTTCGGCTTCCAGTTCTGCGTGGCAGGCCGTGACATCCTGACGGCTCTTTTTCAGAATGCTCATGACATCAAAAGAAGAGCATCCGCCGAGTCCCATCAACAGCATTTCCATCGGGCGTGGCCCCAGGTTTTCACCACCATGATCCGGGGGGCCGTCCAGCTGAACGCTGTGGCCGCTGCCACTGGTGGCTTTGAAGCTGGCGTTGCCGGTCCAGTCGACGGTTGCTTTCATAGAGCCTGATCTCCATTTGATTCAAATCGGGCGCCGGACGATGCCCGCGCCGGGTGTCAGTGTTGGTTGCCGGATGCTAGCACAGTCCTCAATTACGGGCAGCTTCACAGACGTTATATGGATACATTGTGTATCCTGATTCCGGTTGCCCAAATCAGGCCTTCTTGTTATAAGTTGCGCTGATTTTAATTAAAAATGAACGAACCCGCAGGGAAAGCCGGGTGCATAACAACCATTGGGACCCGCCCGTATTGAGGAGGCACGACTCGCATTATGGCCACAATCGTCAAGCCAGTTGAGCAGAAGACCAAACATCTCGACTATTTCCTATCCCAGTGCCATCGTCGGCGCTATCCCGCCAAGAGCACGATTATCTACGCAGGCGACAAGAGTGATTCGCTGTTCTACATCGTCAAAGGCTCGGTAACGGTCATCATTGAGGACGACGATGGTCGTGAGATGATCATGGCGTACCTCAACGCCGGCGACTTTTTTGGTGAAATGGGGCTGTTCGACAACATGGACTCCCGTAGCGCCTGGGTTAAGGCGAAGTCCGAGTGCGAAGTGGCAGAGATCTCATACACCAAATTCCGGGAAATTGCCCAGCAGGATCCTCGCGTTCTTTACTTCATCGGAGAGCAGATGGCGTCCCGTCTGCGTCAGACGACGCGCAAGGTGGGGGACCTGGCGTTCCTTGATGTAACCGGTCGCGTTGCCCGCACTCTGCTGGATCTGTGTAAGGAGCCGGATGCCATGACCCATCCGGACGGGATGCAAATCAAAATCACTCGTCAGGAGATTGGCCGGATTGTTGGCTGCTCCCGGGAAATGGTGGGTCGGGTACTGAAGACTCTGGAGGACCAGGGGCTGGTCCGGGTCAAAGGCAAGACCATGGTGGTTTACGGTACCCGTTAACCAGGTTCGTTCCTCATCCTTGCGGGATCGGTTGCTGCCGGTCCCGGTATTTCAGTCCACAATGGCGACTGATTTCACCTGCATCCATACCTGTTGGCCTTCTTTGAGCGCCAGGGTTTCTACAGATCGCGTTGTCAGCCTTGCCACGAAGGGCGTTGTGCCCGCTACGAGTCTGGTCAGGGCGATACCCGGGCTGATGTCATCGGCAATCTGATCAATTCGTGCTGGAATCAGGTTCTGTATGCTCTGGTCCGGGTGAGGATTAAGGGCAATGCTGATGTCGCGGGCCAGCACCTGGACCCGGACGGATTGCCCCTTGGTGAGATTTCCGTTGCTACGTATCCAGAGGTGCCCGCTATCGAAATCCCCCCGAGCAAGGTGCCACTGTTCCTCAATGACTCCGATGGTTGTGTTGATGATCACACCGGCGTCATCTTCCAGTCCGAAGGGTTGATCGGTGCGGGCCAGAGTCTCCTGCAACGGGCCTTCGGCGGTCACCCGGCCGTTGTCCATCATCACGATGTAGTCAGCCAGTCGAGCGACTTCCGCCGCTGAGTGGGAGACATAGAGAATGGGCATGGAGAGACTGTCACGGAGTGTTTCCAGATAGGGCATGATGTCCTGTTTGCTGTTCTGGTCCAGCGCCGACAAGGGTTCGTCCATCAGCAAAACTCCCGGACTTGTCAGCAAGGCTCTTGCGATAGCAACCCGTTGGCGCTCTCCACCGGATAGTCTGTCCGGCATACGATTCATGAGGTGGGATAGCCCAAGCCACTGTTCCACCTGTTCCGGATGGATTTTTCGTTGCTGCCCGGGTGTTCGGCGATAGCCATAGAGCAGGTTTTTTCGCACGGACAGGTGGGGGAATAAGCTGGCGTCCTGGAATACATAAGCCAGCGGGCGTCGATGAACCGGTACGCAGGTTTTTTCGTCCTGCCAAATGTCCCCGTTGACTGACATCACCCCGTCGGCTGATTGCAGCCCTGCCATGCAACGCAGCAGCGTGGTTTTGCCGCAGCCAGAGTGGCCGAACAGGGCTGTCACACCCTGGCCGGGAAGCTGCAGGTTTACATCCAGTTCGAAGCCCGGGTAGCTGCAACGGAAACAGGCTGTGATGCCGCGCTTATCGTTCATTTGACCAATCCCGAGCCAGGGCGTCCATTCAGGGAGTACAGGGTGACGAGCACCACGAAGGAAAACACCACCATCCCCGCCGAGAGCCAGTGGGCCTGGGCGTATTCCAGGGATTCCACGTGATCGTAGATGGCTACAGACAGGACCTTGGTTTCGCCAGGGATGTTGCCGCCGATCATCAGCACCACACCAAACTCGCCGACGGTATGGGCGAAGGTGAGAACGGCAGCGCTGAGGAAGCCGGGGCGGGCCATGGGGATCACTATCGAAAAGAATCGGTCAATCGGTGACGCACTCAGGGTGGCGGCCGCTTCCAGATAACGGCCCTCGATCGCCTGAAAGGCATTTTGCAGAGGCTGGACTGTGAACGGCAGTGAATAAAGGATGGAGGCCACCACCAGGCCTTCAAAGGTAAAGGGCAGCAAGCCCAGTCCCAGAGATTCTGTGGCACCGCCAATCGGGCCGTTTGGGCCTAGCAGGATCAGCAGGTAAAAACCAAGAACCGTCGGTGGCAGAACCAGTGGCAACGCCACGACAGCGGCAATGGGCTGGCGTAGCCAATGACGGCTTCTTGCCAGCCACCAGGCAATCGGGGTGCCTATGATCAGCAGTAGCAGCGTAGTGGATCCGGCCAGTTTGATGGTCAGCCAGATTGGTTGCCAGTATGGGTCCATAGGGTCAGTCTGCGGTCCGTGGTTCAGGATTGGGTATCGTAGCCGAACCCTTCAATGATCGCCCTGGCCGCCTCGCTGTGGAGAAACGTCAGCCAGTCTTTGGCCGCGGGGTTCCCGGCTCCCGTGGTGAGCAGGATGGCCTGTTGCTCGATGGGGGCGTAGTAATCCTGTGGAACCGGCCAGAGTGTTCCGTCCTGATTCTCCCAGGCTCTGACCTGTGACAGCGCCACGAATCCCGCCTCGGCGTTATCGGTGGCCACAAACTGGAAGGTCTGGGCTATGGAGTCACCGCGTACCAGTTTAGGCTGCAGGCTTGTCCACAGGCCCAGACTGTTCAGTACTTGTTCTGCAGCGGCGCCATAGGGTGCTGTTTTGGGATTGGCGATTGCCAGTTTTCTGAAGTCGCCAGAGGAAAGCCAGGTGGGAGCGTCATCGAAAAGCTCCGTTACCGGACTCCACAGCGCCAGTTTCCCCTTCGCGTAGGTAAAACGAGTTCCAGCAACGCCCTGGCCATTTTCCTCCAGCAGTCTGGGGCGTCGGCTATCCGCAGCCAGAAACACATCAAAGGGGGCCCCGTGTTCGATCTGAGCATAGAGCTTTCCAGTCGAGCCGTAGCTGGCGGTAACCCGGTGACGGCTGGTTTCCTCAAAGGCACTGATAAGCTCGCGGGTGGTGTCCGTGAAGTTGGCTGCAACAGCAATCCGGACTTCAGCTCCGTAGGCCAGGTTGGCGAAACTGGCCAGAGCGATTGACAGGATAATGGCTGGGCTGCGAGCGACACCTGAACACAGCAGGAAGTGTCGACATGTTTTCGACAAAGCGGGCATCAGGAAATTTCCGGTTGGGTGGATAGTTAGCCTGATTCTAACAGGGACAGAACATAGCTCCATACTTCGTCGGCATTGGTTTCGTTGAGCATCTCGTGCCGGCCGCCATCAAAGAGCCTTAGCGTAACCTGATCGACTCCGGCGTTCCTTATGGCCTGGAAGTGACGTTTGACGCCATTACCCCTTTCCCCGACCGGATCTTCGCTGCCAGCAAGCAGGTGTACAGGTAACCCCCTGGGCCATTGACTGGGGTCGATACTCAGCATTCCTCCGATAAAGTCATACCATAGCCCGGTGGTGCACTCGAAACCGCACAGCGGGTCATTGATGTAGAGATCGACCTGATGGGCGTCCCGGCTCAGCCAGTCGCAGGTTGTCCTGTTTGGGCGGAACTGCCTGTTGAACTTGCCAAAGGTCAGGCCGGCAATCAGCCGGCTTCGGTGGCGTTTGCCATAGAAGGCCCGAATGAGCCCGATCAGCAGTCGGGACGCCAGAAGCTCCGGCCGGTTTATTCGATTGGTCGCGCTCAGAATCAGGCTGTCCGCGGCATCCGGGTGTTGTTGAACGCAGCTCTGGGCAATAAATGACCCCATGCTGTGTCCCAGCAGGTAGACCGGGAGGCCGGGAAACTGGGTTCTGGACTCCAATAATACCCGGTACAGATCGTCGGTGACGCTCAGCCAGCCACTTTGGTCGTGGTAATGGCCGACCTGCTCTCCGGTGGAGTCCGGACCGTGCCCCCGGTGATTAAAGGTGATGACGGCGATGTGATGACCGGACAGCCAGCGGGCAAAGCCCGCATAACGGCCCGCGTGCTCTGCCATGCCGTGGGCGATCACCAGCACGGCAGAGGGGGTGTCAGGGCTATAGAGGGTTCCGGTTATCCGGTGCTCGTCACGGCTGCTTAGTGTGAGCAGAGATTCCTGCATGTTGCTTTTCCGGGGTTATTGATGCCGGGCGTTCCCACGCTGGCGGCTTCCATAGATGTTTGAGACGAGACAATAATCTGCCGGGGCGTGCCATGTCGCGGAACAGATCCACGTATTCGTGAGTCCAGAGTACCAGCAGGTTGTTGGATGGTACCGGGCGGGTAATGCCGTATTCCGGGGGGGTTTGGGCATCTTCCGGTTCGAAGGTGCCGAAGATTCGATCCCATATGATCAGTATGCCGGCGTAGTTCCGGTCAATGTAGCGGGGGTTGCGGCCGTGGTGAACCCGGTGATGGCTGGGGGTGTTGAACACGAACTCGATCCAGGCCGGAAGCTGCCTGACCAGGGTGGTATGGATGAAGAACTGATACACCAGGGACAACGCATAGGCGATACCAATCCATACCGGGTTAAAGCCGATGAGTGCCAGCGGCAGATAGAACACCCAGTTGCCGTTGAATATGTTGGTGGCGTTCTGGCGCATGGCCGTTGAAAAATTCATCCGCTCGGATGAGTGGTGTACAACGTGTGCCGCCCAGAACCAGCGCATCCGGTGGCTGGCCCGGTGCATCCAGTAGAAACAGAGATCGACACCGATAAACGTCAGGGTGCCTGTCAGCCAGTTGAGCTCCAGATCGAACAAGCGGTGGTGGTAACAGAATGCGTAAACCGGGAAGGCGATGAGGCCGGCAAACAGCAGTTCGGTGATCTGGTAACCGGCGCCAAGGGCGAAATTCCGAAAGGCTTCCCGAAGGTCCATGAGCTTCGGGTCATGGCGGATTTTCAGATATTCCCAGACCGTGACCGCCACGAACACTGGTGTGGCAATCACGAAAATCAGCTGGCGCTCATCCAGTGCCAGCCAGGGCGCAGCGGTTTCCCAGAGTGTTTTAAGGCCGCTGTCTTCGACGACGGCCAGGATCATGTCGGTCAGAACCATGAATGCCACCTGCAGGTATCGTTATTGTATTTGTCTCATTGTGGCATGAGTGGGGTTTGCAGGCTTTGTCCCTTTCCGTCACCAGGAGTGGCCTTTTCCGCCACCTCCGGGTTATTGAGTTGTGCCAGATCGGTGTTGTTCGTACTTATCTGCCAGTATGCCGATGTGGTCGTTCCACTGTTCCAGCCATGCCCGGATCTCTTTCGGGATTTGTCTTTCCTTCGGCCAGGGCACGGGGTAGGCCTCTGGCTGGAACATTGGTGCAAACAGCGCCGCTGCAGTCAGATCGGCCCGGGAGAACCGGTCGCCGGCAAGGAATGGCTGCTTCCCGTAGGCATCGGCCAGTTCCGTCAGCATATCCTCCATGACCTTACGGGACTTGTCCGCTGTTTTGTCGTTGATGTTCATCCATTTGCGCATAACTTCATCAACCCGGCTGAAGGCCAGGCTGACAAGGAACCGGTTATAAAATGGTGTGCCTGCGGTGAGCAGAGGAACGACTGCCTTGGGACGCTTGAGAAAGTGATGGTAGGAATAACAGCGCACGGCGGGGCCGGCTTCGTCGTCCAGGCGTTTTTCCCAGGACAGTGCCTGTTCCCGGATTTCCGGATCACTGGGGGTGAGCGGGTTTTCCGGAAAAGTTTCGTCCAGATAATCCAGGATCTGCGCCGATCCCTGAACGATATGGCCATCGTGATCCAGCACCGGTACAGAGGTGTCTGAACCGGTCAGTTGCCGGATCACGTTTACGTGTTGGCCGGGCAGAAGGGTCACGGCCTCGTAATTTATCTTCTTGTAATCCAGCGCCCAGCGAACCTTTTCGCAATAGTGGGAAATGGCGAACTGGTAGAGCTTGATGGCCATGATGAGCGGATCTCCTGATGGTTAGCTGAGCGTTACCTAGTCTGCTTTGTGTACACCGTAGCGGTCCAGAATTTTTGCCAGTTGGCCAGAGCTCCGGAGTGCCCTTATACCGTCTGACAGTGTATCTGCCAGTTCTGGCGCATTGGCCTTCGCGGGCGAGAATGCGATATAGGCGGGCGATTGGTAAATCTGCCCGGCATTTCGGGGGTGGATTCCGGTCGTTTTGTTGTGCAGAGTCCATTCCATAACGGCGAGGTCTTCGGGGAATACGTCGAATCGGCGTTGCTCCAGTAGTTCTATGGCTCTGAGCAGTGGTGATGGCCCTGAGATGATCCAGACCTGTTCCGGCTTATCCTGATTCTCCCGGATGTAGTCATCCAGTTCGGGGGAATAGGAGTATCCGTTGATGGCCAGCAGACTCTGGTTCGCTAATGAGGCAAGGCCATTCCATACCCAGGTGCTGTCTGGATGAGTGAACAGGACCGTTCGGGAGTAGCCGATCGGCTCCTCCGGAAAGATCAGGTCTCCGCCTTCACCGGCCAGCGCGCCAACTACCCCGTCAATGTGGCCCTCGTGAACCTGCTTCAGCGCCCGTGCCCAACTCACATTCTGGTAGATCACTTCAATACCGGCCATGGCAAACGCCGCCCGGGCGACCTCAATCATGTAGCCTTCCTGTGAACTTCCTGCTTCGCAGTTGTGCGGGCACCAGGGGTCTGCGGCCAGAACGATGGACCGGGATGTTCCTGGCATTGGGGAGGAAGTCGCGATGTCGCCGTTACTTGCCGAATGCTCTTCGCCATTCGCAGGAGCCGGAGGGGCTTTGCTACCCGTTGTCTGATTGTCGTCCGAAGGAGAACAGGCCATCAGGAACAGCAGGGAAAGAATAACGAGTAGTTTGGGCATGGTAACCAATTCAATAGTTTACCGCGGAGCGAATGTTCCAGTAATGATAGACACTGGTCATGGATTTGTAACCCTTAAGGCCGTCAACGGTTTGTAGTATTCACCTATTAAACTCCGACCGTTTAGGGAGGAGTTCTGCATGACTGAATTGCGAGCAATCACACCCCATGCGGCCATTCCGGTGGAACAAGCAACCCGTGATAGCCGACAGCGTCGTATACTCCGGTCGTTTCTGCCGGAACTGGTGCAACTTGAGCGAATCCTTGCAGAAGCGCCCGAGCTGGTGACCACCTCTGTTGTCGACCGTATTTCCCTCAGGGATCTGACCCTGCCGATCTATCGTGCAGATCTGGGGAGTGAACGGCCGGATGCCCCGGTGATCCTGCTGGTGGGTGGTGTGCATGGGCTGGAACGGATAGGCAGTCAGGTGGTGATGGCATGGCTTGGGTCGGCTCTGGCCCGGCTGCGCTGGGATGACGGTTTCCGACAGTTGTTGGAGAAAGTCAGAATAACAGTGCTACCGATCCTGAACCCGGGCGGAATGTACCTGAATCAGCGCAGCAACCCCAACGGTGTGGACCTGATGCGCAACGCGCCGATTACCGCACAGGACCGCAGTGCATTCCTTTTGGGGGGGCAGCGTTTATCTCCACGACTGCCCTGGTATACCGGAGATCCGGAGCAGGGTATGGAGCTGGAGAACCAGGCGCTGGAATCAGTGATCCGGGGCTTGCTCCCCGGACGCCCGTTCAGTCTTGCCCTGGATTGTCATTCCGGCTTTGGTTGGCAGGATCAGATCTGGTTTCCCTATGCATACCGTCGCCGCCCGATGCGTCGAATTGCGTCAGTGATGGCGCTCAAACTGATTTGGGAGCAGGCGTATCCCAATCACGATTACCAGTTTGAGCCCCAGTCCCGTCATTACCTGACCCACGGCGATCTCTGGGATTACTTTTATAAGCAGATCAACCGCGACAATGCTGGTGTTTTCCTGCCCCTGACCCTGGAAATGGGTTCCTGGCGCTGGATCCGCAAGCGCCCAAGACAATTGCTCCGCCTGCAGGGCTTTTTTAACCCACTGGTACCTCATCGGCATAAACGTGTGCTGAGAACCCACCTGACATGGATCGATTTCCTCCTTCATGCGGCTGCCAGCCACGAAAACTGGTTGCCGGCCCGGGAAGAGGAGTCCATGCTGAGGGAGGCAGCCATCATGCACTGGTACCGGGATCAACAATAATATGCACTGGATTCTCCTGCGTGGTTTGACACGGGAGCAGGCTCACTGGGGGCCATTTCCCGAACGGTTGAGACAGGCTTTTCCCGACCATCGCTTTCATACTGTGGACCTGCCCGGGACCGGAGTTCATTTCCATGATCCCAGCCCGGATAATATCCCTGCTATCCGGGAGGCGGTTTGCCATCAGGTGAGCCATATACCCAGGCCATTCAGCATTCTGGCCCTGTCCATGGGGGGTATGGTTGCCCTGGACTGGGCTCAGCAGGCACCGCGGGGAGAGATTCAGAATCTGATTCTGATTAATACCAGCTCAGGATTCAGCCCGCCGTGGCAGCGGATGCGTCCCGGAGTGTGGCCGAGAGTGATCAGGTTGATGGGGCGCCGGGAGTTGTTTGACCGGGAGAGGGATATCCTCCGACTGACATCAAGCCGCGAACCGGACCTCGAACTGGTCAAACAGTGGTATCGGATTCAGCGTCAGAGGCCGGTTAGCCCGCGCAATGCATTTCGCCAGCTATCGGCGGCGGCCCGTTACACGCCCGGCGAAAAACGGCCGATGCCCGAAGCGCTTCTCTTGGCCAGTCAGGGTGATCGGCTGGTGAACTGGCGTTGCAGTGCACAGCTTGAGCAGCGTTGGTTATGGTCGTTAAAGCTTCATCCGGATGCCGGGCATGACCTGCCGCTGGATGATCCGGACTGGATTATTCGGCAGATGTCGGAGTGGTTGTCCCGTTGGTAAGGTTGCTTGACGCAACTCTTTTTTCCGGTCAGGCTCTGGGGTGAATTGTCCACCGTCCAAAAACAACCTATCCCGGAGAGGAGCCAACAATAATGAAAATCTTCGAAACCAAAACTGCCCCTAACCCCCGTCGAGTACGCATGTTTATGGCGGAAAAAGGGCTGCTGGACAAGGCCGAGTTCGTCGAGATTGATCTTCAGAAAGGGGAGAACCTTACCCCTGAATTTGTCGCCCGTAACCCGATGAAGAAAGTGCCTGTCATGGAGCTGGATGATGGCACCTGCATTGCCGAAACCATGGCAATTTGCCGCTACTTTGAAGAAAGCTACCCTGACACACCCCGCCTGATGGGAGATACGCCATTGGAAAAGGCTCAGATTGAGCAGTGGATGCGCTGGGTAGAGCTATTCTTTTTCCTGCCGACCGGAATGTGCTTTCAGCACACCAGTGGATACTTCAAGGATCGAATGAACCCGATCAAAGAGTGGGGTGAGGACTGCGGAAAGAATGTCGAGAAGTTCATGCATTTCCTCGACAAGCACCTGGAAGGCAAAGAATACATCTGTTGTGACCGATTGACGGCTGTGGATATCAACGCGTTTACCACGGCTGCCTTTGCACGGGTCGTGAATATCCGCATCAAGCCGGAACAGAGTAACCTTCAGGCCTGGTACGATCGGATGAAGGCTCGGCCTTCTGCCCAGGTGTAATCCTGGGTTTTATTGCTCGCAATTTGCCTGGAGGCCGATGTGATAGACCTGTATACCTCTCCGACCCCGAACGGGCACAAGGTATCTGTGCTGCTCGAAGAAATGGGTGTCGAGTACAACCTGATACCCGTAGATCTGTCAAAAAATGAACAGAAAATGCCGGCGTTTCTGGCCATGAATCCCAATGGCCGCATTCCGGTCATTGTTGATCGCGATAACGACAATTTCGTGGTGTTCGAGTCCGGAGCGATCATGATCTACCTGGCCGAGAAATACGGTCAGTTTTACCCTGCTGACCCGAAAGTCCGGTCAAGGGCCCAGCAGTGGCTGATGTTTCAGATGGGCGGGGTTGGCCCGATGATGGGGCAGGCCAATGTGTTCTATCGCTATTTCCCCGAAAAAATTCAACCTGCCATTGATCGATACCAGCACGAATGCCGCCGCCTGTTCGAGGTTCTCAATGCAAGACTGGCAGAATCTCCTTATCTGGCCGGAGAGGAAATCACCATCGCGGACTTTGCCAACTGGTGTTGGGTGAGGACCTACAACTGGTCTGGTGTCGCAATGGATGGCCTGGAACATCTGGAACGCTGGGTGAACGAACTGTATGCTCGTCCCGGTTGCCAGGCTGGCATTCACAAGCCGGAACGCCCCCGTGATGCAGAACAGTTAGTCAGAAATGCCCAGACTATGGTAACCCGCTAGGAGCCCGCACCGGCTCCCGGAACGGTGATTTCTCACAATGACAGGACCAACCATGAGCACATCGGATGCCTTGCAGTGCGCCCTGGACAAGATTGACCAGGCCAACCGGAACGACCCGAACAGAGAGACCGTCGAAGGCGAATCACTGCCCAGGGAGTATGCCTACAGTCTGCATATGACCCGTTGGCTGCACGCGCTGGAATCTGCGCCGTCCGAACGGATGCAGATTGCCTGCCGGGCTCAGCATATTGAGCGCTGGACTCTGGCTCGGGGGGACTATCCTGAAGGCCGCAAGGGTTATTACGAGTGGCGTCAGGCCTGTGGCCGGATGCACGGTCAGCGAGCCTCTGAAGTCATGGCCGACTGCGGTTATCCACAGGATGAATGTGAACGGGTGGAGACCATTCTGACCAAGCGCAAATTGCGTGAGGATGAAGACACCCAGCTACTTGAAGATGTGGCCTGCATGGTGTTTCTGGAGCGGTACTTTGCCGGGTTCTTTGAAGATAACCCAGACTATGACCGGGAAAAGTGGTTACGTATAGTGCGCCGCACCTGGGGCAAGATGACACCCCGGGGGCACGAGGCGGCACTGAAGTTGGCGGAGGGTATGCCAGCGCATCTGCTGGCATTGTTGCAGGAGGCGCTGGCAGAACCGGAAGGCTGATCAGCCTTCCGGGAAAAACAGTTCCTGCAGTTTTTGACCGGGCTCCGGGGCACGCATGAAGGATTCGCCCACCAGAAAGCCGTAGATGCCCCGGCTGGTCATGGCTTCCACATCCTCCCGGGTCATAATCCCGCTTTCGGTAACGGTCAGTCGATCGGCGCTGATTCGTTCGTGCAGGCTGAAGGTGGTGTCCAGTGATACATCGAAGGTATGCAGGTTGCGGTTATTTATGCCTACCAGCGGCGTGCTGAGGGTGAGGGCGTCGTCCATTTCCTCGCCGTCGTGTACTTCCACCAGTACGTCCATGCCGATTTCGTGGGCAATACCTTCCAGTTCCTGCATCTGATCTTTGGTCAGGCAGGCCGCGATCAGCAGAATGCAATCCGCGCCGATGGCCCGACTCTCGTATACCTGGTACGGAGCTACCATGAAGTCCTTTCGGATCACCGGCAGGCTGCAGGCCGCGCGGGCAGCTTTCAGATAGTCCTCATGGCCCTGGAAAAAGTCTTTGTCAGTCAGCACTGACAGGCAAGCGGCTCCACCTTTTTCGTAGCTTTCGGCAATGAGGGCTGGCTCAAATGGATCTCGAAGAATGCCTTTGCTTGGCGATGCTTTCTTGATCTCAGCAATAACGGCGGGGGTTTGCTGTGCAATATGCGATCGGAGCGCGTTAGCAAAGCCACGAGCTTCTGGTTGATCACCCGCCATCGCTTTCAGATCATCAACAGAAGTCGTCCGTTTCCGCTCATCGATTTCCTCCCACTTGCGGTCAACGATTTTCCGCAGGATGGTAGGTGTTTTATCCAGGTGTCGAGTTGTCATATCAGGCCCGTAAATAGTTTGCGAGAGCCAGTGGGGCAAGCCTTCCGAAACTGTCTGCAGCCATGGATGGCTGCAGTCAAGCCCTACAGGGACGTATTCACGGGCGGGTTTCGGAAGGCTTGCCCCACTGGCTCGCCTGCCTGCAATTCAGCAGGCAAAGATCAAAAACATTGAGAGAAATCAGCCAGCTCGGACATTTTGCCCGCTGCCAGGCCAGAACCCATGGCATCCAGCGCCATATCTACGCCTGCTTTGGCATTGTCCGCCAGACCAGCGACATAGATGGCTGCACCGGCGTTCAGGGCGATCATATCCCGTGCTTTCTCGGTGATTTCGTCGTGATTACGGCCAAATGCAGCCTTGATCAGTTTCAGGGATTCGTCAGAAGAATCCACAGAAAGCCCGACCAGTGACTGGCTCCTGATGCCCAGTTCTTCCGGAGTCAGGTCGTATTCGGTGATCTTGCCGTCTTTGAGCTCTGCCACATGAGTGCTGGTGGCCAGGCTGATTTCGTCCAGTCCGTCTTTTGAACAAACCACCATGATGTGTTCGGCGCCCAGTCGGGATAAAACCTCTGCCATGGGACGGCATAGTTCCCTGGTAAACACGCCGATCAGTTGCCGTTTCACTCCGGCAGGATTGGTCATGGGCCCGAGAATGTTAAAAATGGTGCGGCAGCCGAGTTCCCGACGCGGGCCAATAGCGTGTTTCATGGCACCGTGATGGGCTGGAGCGAACATGAAACCGACGCCGATCTGTTCCACGCAGCGGGCGACTTGCTCCGGTGTCATGTTCAGATTGATGCCGGCCTTTTCGATCAGGTCGGCACTGCCGCTCTTGGATGACACGCCACGGTTGCCATGTTTGGCCACGAAGCCGCCGGCCGCCGCGACCACAAATGATGCCGCCGAGGATACGTTAAACAGGTTGGCGCCGTCGCCACCGGTACCGACTATGTCGACCAGTGGTGACGCCTGAACGGTGACGCCAGTGGCCAGTTCGCGCATGACTTCCGTGGCGCCGGTGATCTCGTCGATGGTTTCACTTTTCAGGCGCAGTCCCATGAGAAATGCACCGATCTGTGCGTCGGTGGCTTCGCCATTCATGACGATGCGCATCACGTCTTTCATTTCCTCCCGGGACAGATCCAGGTTGGAGGCAATGCGGTTGAGAGCGTCTTTCATGTCCATGTGTCGGCCTCTTGTTATGTTCTCAGGAAGTTGCGCAGCAGTTCATGGCCCTGTTCGGTCATGATGGATTCCGGGTGGAACTGAACGCCTTCAATGGGCAGGGTCTTATGACGAACACCCATGATTTCTTCTACAGAGCCATCGTCGTTGCGGGTCCAGGCGGTGACTTCCAGGCAATCGGGCAGGGTGTTCTTGTCGATTACCAGGCTGTGGTAGCGAGTGGCCTGAAGGGGGTTGTTCAGGCCCCGGAAAACACCGAGATCGTTGTGATACACCGGAGAAACCTTGCCATGCATGACCTGGCCTGCGCGGATGATGTCTCCTCCGAAGACTTGTCCAATGGATTGGTGCCCGAGGCAGATACCGAGAATGGGTAGTTTGCCAGCGAAGTGACGGATGGCCTCCATCGAGATGCCCGCTTCGTTCGGAGTGCAGGGCCCAGGCGACACCACCAGTCGTTCCGGTTTCAGGGCTTCGATCTGCTCAACAGTAATCTCGTCATTCCGGTACACCTGCACATCGGCGCCCAGCTCGGCCAGGTACTGGACCACGTTGTAGGTAAAGGAATCGTAGTTGTCGATCATCAGTAACATAATTCGTTCCTCCGCCTCAGTGGTCGTAGTCGTTGTAGGTCATGGCCACGGCCCTGAAAATGGCACGGCCCTTGTTCATGGTTTCTTTCCACTCGAGACGGGGAATGGAATCTGCGACTACGCCTGCACCGGCCTGGATGTGAAGGGTCTTGTCCTTGATCACAGCGGTGCGGATGGCAATGGCGGTATCCATATTGCCGTTGAAAGAGAGATATCCCACGGCACCACCGTAGACGCCGCGCTTGACCGGCTCCAGCTCATCGATAATTTCCATGGCGCGGATCTTTGGTGCTCCGCTCAGGGTACCGGCGGGCAGGGTGGCTCTCAGTACATCCAGGCAACTGGTGTTCTCTTTCAGGCGACCGGTGACGTTGGAGACGATGTGCATGACGTGGGAATAGCGTTCCACAATCATCTTGTCGGTCAGCTTTACGGTCCCGGTTTCCGAGACCCGGCCGGCGTCGTTGCGGCCCAGGTCGATCAGCATCAGGTGCTCGGCAATTTCCTTGGGGTCGGCCAGCAGTTCGTTTTCCAGGGCCTTGTCTTCCGCATCGGTAGCACCGCGTTTGCGGGTACCAGCGATGGGGCGGACGGTGACTTCCTCATCCTCGACGCGGGCGAGGATTTCCGGAGATGAGCCAACAATGTGGAAATCTTCAAGATCAAGGAAGTACATGTAGGGCGATGGATTGAGCACCCGCAGCGATCGATAGAGGTTCAGCGGTGGCGCCTCAAACGGAATGGACATACGCTGGGATATCACCGTCTGCATGACGTCCCCGTCAAGCACGTATTCCTTGATTTTGTCGACCGCAGCCTCGAATTTCTCCTGAGTAAAGCCGGAGACGAAATCGCTTTCGTCGACGACCTTGCCACGCAGGTGCTCCGGTGTTCGTGGGGCATCGGAGGTTTGCCTGTGCAGGCGGGCTTCGAGTTCATCGATCCGGGCCTGTGCGTGCTCGAAGGCTCCCTCAGTTGTCGGGTCTACATGGACGATCAGGTGGAACTTTCCGCGCAAATTGTCGAATACGATGATTTCATCTGACACCATCAGCAGAATGTCGGGGGTTCCGATCTTGTCTGGTGGGCAGCTCTGACGCAGACGTTTTTCGATATAGCGCACAGTGTCATAACCAAAATACCCTACCAGGCCTCCGTTGAAGCGAGGCAGTTCCGGCAGATCCGGGGCATGGAAGCGCTGTTGGTACTCTTCAACAAAGGCCAGAGGATCATCCACCTCGGCTTGCTCAACTACCTTGCCGTTCCGGCTGACTTCTATGTGGTGATCGAAAACCTTGAGAACTTCCCGGCTCGGCAGGCCGATGATTGAATAGCGGCCCCACTTTTCGCCACCCTGTACGGATTCGAACAGGTAGGAATAAGGGCCGCTGGCCAGTTTCAGGTACGTGCTCAGTGGTGTGTCGAGGTCAGCGAGGACGTCGCGGAATACGGGAATACGGTTATAGCCGGCTTGTGCGAGCTCGGAGAATTGCTCGGGTGTCATGTCTCGGTTTCCTGAAATCTGATCTGCGTTGGCGGAGAGCTGCTGTAGTTCGCTTTCCGCTGGTGGTGCGGTCTCGACAGGCGTGCGCCAGTCAGCCGCCGGGCTTGCTCAGCCGGTGCGCCATCGCCACCATCGTGTTGCGCGGGTTGTGAGAATGCCTCGCGCTGCAGTTAGATTCAGTCCCTGCACGGCAGGAATCTCCCGAAGAATTGAAGTATTCAATGAAAACGTCCTGTGAGATTACAAAAGCTCGGCCAGCGAATCAACAACTGCGTCCGCACCGAGGCTGTCCACGGAACCACCAAAGTTGTATCCGTACCTTACCGCAACACAGGGAATGCTGGCGGCAAGAGCGGCATTCACGTCGGCGGCTGAATCACCCACCATGACGGTGGTGCCTGGTGTTCCCCCCAGTTTTTCCATGGCATGGAGCAACGGCGCGGGGTCAGGTTTTTTTACCGGCAGGGTGTCGCCACCGACCGCCAGCTCGAACCACTTGTCCAGGCCGGTCTGTTCCAGCAACGGAGCAACGAACTGATCCGGTTTATTGGTGACAATGGCCAGTCGGCATCCCAACCCTTTCAGATGCTCCAGGCATTCTTCTACGCCGTCAAAAACCCGGGCGTGACGACCGTTATGCTGGCCGTAGCAGTGATAGAAAATGGCCATGGCGTCGTTGAACAGGGCATCGTCCTTTGCCTCCGCCGGTTCCCAGTCGATCCTGCCCGCCAGAGCCCTGCGCACCAGCACGGCTGAGCCATTGCCCACCCAGTTGCGTACTTTGTCTAAGCCTGCGGGTGTCCTGCCCAGGTGCTCCAGCATCTGATCCACGGCCGCGGCCAGGTCCGGTGCGCTGTCGACCAGAGTGCCGTCGAGATCGAACAGGGCGACGCCCGGCCAGCGGTTATTGAACAGCCCGGCAAGGCTCATTGACCAATGGCCTTTCGGGCCTGTTCGAGTTCTGCGCGCATGGCGTCGATGGTGCTCTTGTAGTTGTCGGTGTTGAAAATGGCTGAACCGGCAACGAAGGTGTCAGCGCCTGCTTCTGCAATTTCCCGGATATTATCGGTCTTCACACCACCGTCGATTTCCAGGCGAATGTTGTAGTTGCTGGCATCGATGCGCTTGCGGGCCTCCCGCAGTTTGTCGAGTGTGCCGGGGATGAACTTCTGCCCGCCGAACCCCGGGTTCACGGACATCAGCAGTACCATGTCGAGTTTGTCCATGACATAGTCCATGTAGCTCAGAGGCGTCGCCGGATTGAATACCAGGCCCGCTTTGCAGCCGCCGTCGCGGATCAGTTGCAGCGAACGGTCGATGTGGCTGCTGGCTTCCGGGTGAAAGGTGATGTAGCTGGCGCCTGCATCGATAAACATGCGGATCAGGTCATCCACCGGGGATACCATCAGGTGGACGTCGATGGGGGCGGTCACACCGTGTTTACGCAGTGCCTCACACACCATTGGGCCAATGGTGAGGTTGGGCACGTAGTGATTGTCCATCACGTCGAAATGCACTACGTCTGCACCGGCGGCCAGAACATTGTCGACTTCCTCTCCGAGACGGGCAAAATCGGCAGAAAGAATGGAAGGGGCAATCAGATAGGGATTCATGGCAGCTCTCTCAATGTTTATGCGGTGTCTGCGGGCAACGACACCACACCATTATGTTGCGTGCGAGTGGATCTCAATGGCAGGGAAGCGGTTTCCTGCCTCACAATAAAACGAGTGCTAGTCTAACAGTTTGGACGATTTTTTCGCAGTCAAAAGGTCATCGCCTGTGGTTTGTTCGGGAACAGAAACCGGAGCTGGATTCAATCTCCGGCTTTTCACCAGAGTCTTGTGTGTTTTGGCGTTGCTGGCGCCCGTGCTGCCGGGGGCAGGGCTGTTTGCGCTTGCCGATGAAAATGAGCCGGCTCGTGCAACCGTTTATACCGGCACAGGCCAACAGGCCCTGGCGAAGGCTTATCCAGATGCGGTCAGGTGGTTGACGCTGAATGATGATCGGCGGGTGCTGGGGGTATTCTTCCCGACACTGAAGGAGCCGGCCAAAGGGGCGGTTTTGTTGCTGAATGACGCCGGAGAGACAGCCGTTTCAGGGGTTAACGGTACGTTGGCGGCAAGCCTCGCCAGGCGGGGCTGGGCCGTCCTGACACTTGGTCTGGAGCGCCCCGGCCCGGGTCTTCAGCGATTACTTGAGCGACCTTCGTCGGCATCCTCAACCGAGGATGAGGGTGACAGCGCCCCGAATGATACGTCAGTCATGATCGATGTGGCGGCAACCGAGAGTGACGAAGATGACCCCGTCAGTCGCTACAAATCCCATCTGCGCGACGTGCTGGGTGCTGGCGTCGGGGAACTGAAGGGGATGGGGTACGAGCGGGTTGCCGTGGTTGGGGTTGGCACGGCCTGCAACTACCTGCTTGAACTGGATCGAAATGGTAGCGAATCCGTTGCGGTAGTCTGGATTGATCCGGCTTTTTACCCCGCCGAGTCAGACGCTTTAGTTGACCGCCTGATGGCTGCGGAAGGTGTGCGGGTTCTGGAACTCGAGATTTTGACAAGTGACGCTGCCTCAGCGGGGCCGGGCCGCCAGGCAGACCTGGCGCAGGCGGGGTTCTCCGGGTATGAGCGGCAGCGAGTTGCTGCCTCACATCCACCTCAGGGGCTGGATGGTGAAACAATCGCAAGCCGCATCAGTGCGTGGCTGAACCCTGTTTCTGATGCTGACTAGCCTGTTACCCGGTGGCGCCGCTTTATCAGCTCCCAGGCCTGTTGATAGCGGAGCAGCCGTTCCTTGGCGGCCTTCTGCTCAAAGCTGTCTACCTGCTGCTGGGCCAGTTTGTCCGGATGGCACTCGGATACCTTTCGGCGATAGGCTTTTTTGATGTCCGCGAGGGTCTCCCGCCGGGTGACACCCAGAAGCTGGCAGGCCTGCTCGTAAGTACTCGGTTCTGAAGATTTTTCTACCTGTTGCCGCCAGATCTTGCTGGCATAACTTTCATAGATATCGTCACTGACTGCGATCGGGAGGCCTATCTGGTCAATGGCGTCCTCGCAACGGTATTGTTGCGGTTTGGCCGGGCGCCCTTTGAGTTGCGATGCATGGCAGAGGCAGATGGCAACCTGTAGTGCGGGTGCAGGCCAGACAGGGCGAGTCATGCGAATGCTCAATCCACGGAACCAGGGCAATTCGCTGGCGGATTTACCCTGCTGGAACCACTGAATAGCGCGCCGGCGCTGCCGCTGGGACAACTTGAGCGCCTTCATCAGCCCTTCAGCATTGCGAATATCCGCCTCGGTAACCCGCCCCTCGGCCTTGGCAATGTAACCGAGAAAGAAAAACAGGGGGTGCCGGCACCAGCGTGGCAGTCGGGTACGCTCAATCAGTGCCGACGCCTGATGGCCGCATGCCGACAGTTCCTTGAGCAGACTTGAAAATTCGGCTTCCAGCCGTGCGGGAAGCGTTGGTTGCCGTGGCTGAGCGCTCACTGTCCGTCACTCCGTGAAGCATGCTCTCCTGTGGTGAGTGCGTGATCAAGCTGCCGCAAGCGCTCCGGCGTCCCCACATCCACCCACTTGCCGGTGTGGTGAATGCCAGCCACGCGCCCCCGCGAGATGGCCCGGCGTAATACTGGTCCGAGCTTTCCAGCCTGATCGTCCAGCCCCTCAAACAGTCTCCGATTCAGCAGGCTGATGCCGGTGAAGGTCAGGCTTTCGCTTCCCTGTTCTGCCAACGAGCCGTCGGGAGTCAGGCAGAAATCGCCTTCAGGGTGGTGGGCGGGGTTATCTGTCAGCACCAGCAGGGCATCGTGGTCCTGGGGCGGGGTCAGTTGCGAGAGGTCAAAGTCACTCCAGATATCGCCGTTGATCACCAGGAACCAGTCGGAACCGTTCTCGGTCAGGGTGTGCAATGCCCTGACGATGCCGCCTGCGGTTTCCAGAGGCTCTCCTTCCCGCGAATACTGAATGCTGACGCCAAACCGATCTCCGGTGCCGAGAGCAGACTCGATCTGCTCGCCGAGCCAGGCGTGATTGATGACAATCTGCCCGAACCCCGCCTGCTTCAGGTTCTCCAGCTGGTGAACAATCAGAGGTTTGCCTCCGGCCTCCAGCAGGGGTTTGGGAGTGCTGAGCGTGAGCGGCCTCATGCGCTCGCCTTTTCCGGCGGCCAGAATCATGGCTTTCACTGGCTATCGGTCTCCGCACTGGCGTCAGGTCTGAGCTTTTGTTCAATGACCGGCATCACGCCTTCAATGAGCCATTCGTGGAAATGCCGGAGAGCCGGCTGTCGGCTACTTGCGGTAATCAGGTAGCCAACGGTGCGGGGAATGTCTCCCAGATAACCGTCCTTCCCGTCGCGGATTGACAGTCGCGCGAAAATGCCGGCTGCCTTGAGATGGCGCTGCATGCCCATCAACTCGAACCACTGACGGAAGGTTTCAGTGTCTGCCCGGTGCAAACCGGCATCCAGGCTGCCCTGGCGATAGTACTCCAGCCACTCGGTCACTTTCTCTTCTGGCCACTGGACATAGCAGTCCTTCAGCAGCGAAACGGCGTCATACGTAACCGGGCCGGTGACCGCGTCCTGGAAGTCAATGACTCCGGGGCGGCTGGTGTCAGGCTGAATCAGCAGATTCCTGGAATGGTAGTCGCGGTGTACCGTGACTTCAGGTTGTGCCAGTGCACTTTCCCGGAGAAAGGCGAAGGCGGTCTCGAGCAGGCAGCGTTCGCCGTTGCTCAGCTCCATCTCCAGTATTTTTTCCAGCAGCCAGTCCGGGAACAGGGCCATTTCACGGTCAAGCAGGGCGGCATCATAAGGTGGCAGCGGATGCTCGGAAGGGGGAGCGGTTTTCTGGATGGTGATCAGCTCATCAAGCGCTCCGCGATAAAGTGTATCCGCGGAGTCACTGTTCAATTGGCCAAGCATCAGATTGTCGCCAAGATCCTGCAATAGAAGAAAACCCAGTGTGAGGTCAGCCTGCAGAATCTCGGGCACCGCGATGCCCTGTTTATGCCAGTGTCTGGCGATGGCGACAAAGGGCACGCAATCCTCGTGCTCCGGTGGCGCGTCCATCACGATCGCGGGCCTGGCGGACGGACCGGACTGCCACACCCGAAAATAACGACGGAAACTGGCGTCGCCGGAGACCGGCTCAGCGGTGCTCTGTTCAAAACCGGGGAACTGTCTGACCCACTCGGTCAGCTCCTGCAGGCGTGTGTCCATGGTCTGATCGGGCTTCCTGAAAGTGGTTGGTTCTGTCTGCGAAAGTTAGCAGAGGAGTATAAAGTGGGTAAAACGGTTTTGCAGCGGAGTTTCCGTTAACAAGCCACAGGGGCACGTGTAAACTAGGCGGCTGTTAAAATGTCTGAGCCCATACTCATCCGCAACAGGAATCCGCAACTGTGCCAACCTCCGAACGCCTCAAGCTGAAGCCGCTGTGCCGGATTGTCGGGCTGTTGACGGCAGGCCTTGCAGGCACGCAGGCGCTGGCGGAGCCTCCGAAGAGTGCGGCTGAAATCGATTGGCGGGCGAAAGATGAGCTCCCAGCATCCGTCCGGGATCAGTTGCCTGCATTCTGTGACGGCGGCTACCTGCCCTCGACTTCGGAAGATGGCGTGGCCTTCGGTAATGCTGTTGGTGGCAATGCGCCGCTTCATGCCAGTGGCCTGAATGCCCGATATGAAATCGATCGTTCCCTGTACCTTGATGGCGATGTCCGGCTGCGTCAGGGGGCGTTTCAGGTCAACGGCTCATCGGCACGCTACAGTCAGGAACAGGGAACGGTTTCCATTGCCGGCCCGCTGGTCAGTCGCGGTGAAGGATTTCTGCTGACCGGAGACAGTGCCGACTATCAGGTCGATACCGGTCGCTTTGACATCAACACTGCAACCTACCTGTTGCATGGCCCGGAGATACGGGGCAGTGCTGCCAGCCTGACTCGCCTCGCCAGTGACCGGGTGGAAATTCGCGATGGCCTGCTGACGACGTGTGGCCCGCAGCAGAATGACTGGGCCGTGGTTGCCTCGGAGATTGAACTGAATCGGGAAGAAGGGTTTGGTACCGCGAAACATGTTCGCCTTGAAGTGCTGGATGTCCCTGTTTTCTACTGGCCCTGGGCCAGCTTCCCGATTGACGACCGTCGCAAGACCGGGTTCCTGTATCCGGAATTCGGATCGTCCAGTGCTGACAGTGGCGCTTTCCTGGCGGTTCCGTACTACCTGAACCTGGCGCCTCATTACGATGCAACGCTGACGCCGCAATACCACCACGGCCGCGGATTGTTCACCGAACTTGAAGGGCGGTACCTGAGCAGTTTCGGCGAAACCACTCTGCAACTGGGCTATATCGGCAATGACTCGGCGTACAAAGATGAGAACCCGGGAGAGGATGGCGAGCGTTGGGCGCTGGACGCAACCACCCGGGCCAGCTTCGGCTATGGCTGGACAGGCTACGGTGACTTCTCTGTGGTCAGCGATGAAGATTATCTGGGCGATCTGAACCGTACGCTCGACATCAATACTGCCACCCATCTTCAGCGCAAGGGTGGCTTCAGGTACCGCAGTGATGCCCAGTACTTCGATATGTATCTCAACGACTACCAGACCATCGTTGACCGGATTACCGAAGTGAATAAACCCTACGCTCAGCTTCCGGAAGTGATTTACGGTGGTCAGGCGAATGCGGGCTGGTTTGAGGCCAGCCTGGAAAGCCAGTACACCTGGTTTGACCGGGATAATGAAACGCTCACCGGCCTGGACAAGGCTAAGGGCCAGCGTTTGCGAGCCATCCCGGAATTGGCATTGCCGCTGCGGTCGCTCTGGGGATTCAGTCGCCCATCGGTGAGTGTCGACTATACCCGGTACGAGCTGGATGATTACAGCCTCGGGGATGGCAGCTTCGATCGGACGGTGCCGGTTTTCGAGTGGGACAATGGGCTTTATTTTGATCGACAGTCGTCCCTGTTTGATATCCCCTACAACCAGACGCTTGAACCGAGACTCTATTACGCATGGGCTGACGCCGAAGCGGATCAGAATTATATTCCCGACTTTGATTCCGGCCTTAAAACCTTCCAGTTTGATCAGCTTTTCCAGCGGGACCGCTTTTCCGGCGGAGACCGGGTGGGTGATGCCAATCAGTTGACCGTTGCCCTGACCAGTCGTTTCAATGATCTGGTGACCGGCGCAGAACGGGCTCGCTTCAGCATCGGTCAGGTTCAGTATTTCGACGACCGCGAGGTCACACTGTTCGGAGAAGGGGCGGGTACACGCAGCCGGTCGCCGTTGGCGGGCGAGGTTGTGCTTCATCCACTGGATACCCTGGAAATCCGTTCATCCGGTCTCTGGGATCCGGAAACCGGTGACACCGAGGAAGGCCGGAGCCAGCTGGTGTTCCATTCCGAGGATTATCAATACCTGGCCAGTCTAGGCCATACCTACAGTCGTGGCGAACTGGAGCAGTCAGATGTGGCAGCGGTCTTTCCTGTCACCGACAGCATCAGCCTGATCGGCCGTTGGGTACATGATTCCATTCTGGACCGGACGGTAGGGTCGTTGGCCGGTCTGGAATATAACAACTGCTGCTGGAGCGTTCAGGTGGTGCATCAGAACTACCTGACTGACGACGAGGAGCTGGACAGTCGTGTGCTGTTCCAGATTCAACTCAAAGGTCTTGGAGGGAGTGGGGGCTCGTCCCGGATCTCCGATGCCATCTACGGCTTTGAAGAGCGCGAGGAACGTCGGTTCGGAACTCCGTGACGGAGTCGATGACTAACCGCGCAATTGTGCCAGCTTACTTTGATCAAGAGGTGTATATGAAGGCGACTCTTCGCCAGGGTGTAAAGGTACTGCTGATGTTGATGGCAGTCTCCATCGCAACAACGGTCCAGGCCGAGCGCAAACTGCTGGACCAGGTCGTTGCCATTGTTGATGACGATGTAATCCTGCAAACCGAGCTGGATGCCAGAATCAGCACCATTTCCAGTCGCTTGGGTGCCCAGGGCACCGCATTGCCGCCCCGGGCCCTGCTAGAGCAACGGGTGCTTGAACAGCTGATCAACGAATCGATCCAACTCCAACGGGCCGAAAAACTGGGTATGCGGGTCAGCGATAACGAGCTGAACGAAACCATGATCAACATTGCCGATCGTAATGGCATGACCATGGCGGAATTTGAACAGCAGCTCGCGGCAGAGGGGGTGACTTATCGTCAGGCCCGGGAGCAGATACGCCATGAGATGCTGACCAGCCGGGTCCAGCAACGTCGGGTGGGGAACCGGGTCCGGGTCACCGACCGGGAAGTAGAAAACTACCTGCAGGCTCTTGAGGACCGGGGCGGTAACACCGCTGAGTACCGGTTGGCCTACATCTATGTAGCGGTGGATGATGCCAGCAACGAAGCCGCTGTTGCGGAAGCTCGCGACAAGGCTCGCACGCTTCGTGAGCAGATTCTGAGCGGTCGCGATTTCCGCGAAGTGGCGGTGGCCGAGTCTGATGCCGCGAATGCGCTTGAGGGTGGCGATATGGGCTGGCGCAGCGAGAGTCAGTTGCCATCGCTGGTGGCGCCGATTGTCCCGGACCTGGAAGTGGGTAAACCATCTCAGGTGTTGGAAAACACCAGTGGTTTCCATATGGTGATGGTTATGGACAAGCGCGGTGGTGAGCAGAAGCAGGTCATCCAGCAGCACAAGGTTCGCCATATCCTGATTCGCCCATCCGAGGCAGTGACTGAAGCTCAGGCTGAGGCGAAAATCCGCGATATCTATCGACAACTGCAAAACGGAGCCGATTTTGCCGAAGTGGCCCGCGAGTACTCGGACGATCCTGTTTCCGGGTCTGACGGCGGTAACCTGGACTGGGTTAGCAAGGGGCAGATGGTGCCGGCATTCGAACAGGCGATGTTGGATGCTGATATCGGTGAACTCAAAGGTCCTTTCCGCTCCCAGTTTGGCTGGCATATTCTTCAGGTAGAGGAGCGTCGCCAGAGAGATATCAGTGGCGAAGTGAAAGAAGCCGAAGCGCGTCAGAGTATCTATCGACGCAAGTTTGAGGTCGAGCTTCAGAACTGGCTGCAGGAAATCCGTGACGAAGCCTTCGTGGAATTCAAGGGAGACTACGTGCCTGATCCGGAGGTCGA
This sequence comes from Marinobacter salinexigens, assembly GCF_008370345.1. Taxonomy (GTDB): domain Bacteria; phylum Pseudomonadota; class Gammaproteobacteria; order Pseudomonadales; family Oleiphilaceae; genus Marinobacter; species Marinobacter salinexigens. The sequence goes on from NZ_VTUU01000001.1 coordinate 89,360, forward strand.
GGACCAAAGTTCATGAATGAGTCGGTCATTCTCGCGCTGACGGCCGGTGAGCCTGCCGGTATCGGGCCGGAACTGTGCCTGCAGTTAGCGCAGGAAGACCGGGGCGTGGGCGTTGTCGTGGTAGCCAGCAAGGCCCTTCTGCAGGCTCGTGCCGATCAGTTGAAGCTGGATGTGGCTCTGAGTGACTGGGCGCCGGGGCAACCGGTGGCAACCGGGAAGAGGCAGCTCAGTGTTCTTCATGTGGACGGCTGCGCCAGCTACCATGCGGGTGTTCTGGATGCCCAGAACAGCGCCTATGTGCTGGATACCCTGACCGTGGCAGCCCGGGGCTGCCTGGCCGGGGATTTTGATGGCATGGTTACCGCGCCTGTCCACAAGGGCATCATCAATGACGCCGGCATTGCTTTCAGTGGGCACACGGAGTTCCTGCAGGAATTGTGTGGTGTGGAGCGGGTTGTGATGATGCTGGCCACGGAAGAACTCCGGGTTGCCCTGGTGACTACTCACTTACCGTTGAAAGACGTGTCTGCGGCGATTACGTCAGAACGGCTCTCGCAGGTCAGTCGTATTCTGGATGCCGATCTGAAAACCTTCTTTGGCATTGAACAGCCCCGGATACTGGTGGCTGGTCTGAATCCCCATGCCGGCGAAGGTGGACATCTGGGCCGGGAAGAGATTGAGGTGATTGAGCCTGCCCTCGAGAAACTCCGGAGCGAAGGGCTAAGCCTTATCGGCCCGCTACCGGCGGATACCCTGTTTACGCCACACTGGCTGGATCAGGCCGATGCTGCACTGGCGATGTACCATGACCAGGGGCTGCCAGTATTGAAATTTCAGGGCTTTGGCCGCGCAGTCAACATTACCCTTGGCCTGCCGATCGTGCGCACATCCGTGGATCACGGGACCGCACTGGATCTGGCCGGAACCGGCAAGGCCGATGCCGGCAGCCTGCATACTGCGATCCGCGTTGGTGCCAGCATGGCCCGGTGCGGGAAAGCCGCTATTAAAGAGAATCAGCTGTGAGTAACAAACACGGACATCAGGCCAGAAAGCGTTTCGGCCAGAACTTCCTGCACGATCCGGGTGTTATCGAAAAAATCGTTCGATCTATTAACCCTAAGCCGGACGAGACCATCGTTGAGATCGGTCCGGGGCTTGGCGCTCTGACGGAAGAAATTCTGGCGGTTAACCCCCGATTGCAGGTGGTCGAACTGGACCGGGACCTAATCCCGGTGTTGCGAACCAAGTTCTTCAACTATCCGGAGTTCGAGATTCACGAGGCTGACGCTCTCAAGTTCGATTTCGCCAGTCTGGTTCAGAACGGCAAGCCGCTGAGAATCATCGGTAACCTGCCTTACAACATCTCGACACCGCTGATCTTTCACCTGCTCGAACAGGCCGGGGTGGTGAAAGACATGCATTTCATGCTGCAAAAAGAAGTGGTACAGAGGCTGGCGGCGGTTGCCGGCGATAACCATTATGGCCGCCTTGGTATCATGGCCCAGTACTTCTGCAAGGTTCAACCGTTGTTCGAAGTCGGTCCCGGTGCTTTCAGGCCTGCCCCCAAAGTGGACTCAGCGATTGTTCGCCTGGTACCCCATGAAACGCTGCCGTATCCTGCCAAGGATCTGGGCACGTTGCAGGCCGTGGTGAGAACAGCCTTCAATGCCCGGAGAAAAACCCTGCGCAAGGCTTTGGCCGGCATGGTCAGCGTAGAACAGCTGCAGTCCCTGGGGATCAATGATGGTCTGCGCCCGGAAAATCTCAGCCTGGCGGAGTTTGTGCAGATCGCAGATCTCGTTTTTGACAGTAAGCCTGCAGAGCAGAGTGGGCAAGAGGTAAGTGATGACTGACTACGCCATTGGCGATATTCAGGGTTGTTACGATCGTTTGCGGGAGGTTCTGCACCGGGTCGCTTTTTCACCGTCCCGGGACCGGCTCTGGGTGGCTGGTGATCTGATTAACCGTGGGCCATCGTCGCTGGAGACCCTGCGTTACCTTTCAGGGCTTGGCAGTTCTGCGGTGGTCGTTCTTGGGAATCACGATCTGCACCTGCTGGCAGTAGCGCTGGGCGGTCACCAGCCGCGCAAGAAAGATACCCTTTCGGAAATACTCGACGCGCCGGACCATAATCAGTTGATCGACTGGCTTCGCCAGCAAAATCTGTGTGTTCACGATAGTGATCGCAATCTGGTGATGGCCCATGCGGGTGTGCCTCATATCTGGGGTATCGAGCAGGCGGTTGCCTGTGCGCGAGAGGTTGAGGCGGTCATCCGTGGTGAGCATGCGGAAGAGTACTTCACCCAAATGTACGGTAACGAGCCACCCTGCTGGGATGATAGTCTATCGGGAATGGATCGGTGGCGGATCATCACCAACTATTTCACCCGTATGCGGTTCATTGCAGAGAACGGCACTCTTGAGCTGGCGACCAAGGAGGCGGCTGCGCACGCTCCGGGCGGTTTTGCGCCCTGGTTCGAGTTCCCGAGACGCGACGATACCCGGGTTATCTTCGGCCATTGGGCGGCGCTGGAAGGCCAGACCGGGGACGATCAGTTCATCGGCCTCGATACCGGCTGCGTCTGGGGTGGTGCATTGACCATCATGAACCTGGATACCGGGGAAAAGATTCACTGTGACTGCTGAAGGTTCTATGCGCTGGCCAATCGTTGCCGGCGCCGTTCTGGGTTTGCTGGCGGTGATGGCAGGTGCATTCGGGGCCCATGGTTTACGGCAGGTCGTGGATAGCCGTGGGCTGGAGGTGTTTCAGACCGCCGTCACTTATCAGATGTATCACGCCATCGGCTTGATTCTGCTCGGGATTCTCTCGGCAGTCGGGTTGCGCCGTCGGATACTGAGTATGGCAGCGGGATTTTTCCTGGCAGGAATTGTCCTGTTTTCAGGTAGTCTCTACCTGCTCGTACTTACCGACATCCGGTGGGTTGGTCCGGTAACCCCTCTGGGTGGATTGTGCTTTATGGTTGGGTGGGTACTTGTAGCGGTGGCCGCCCTGCGCCGTTGATCTGTGGCAAGAGCGGGTCACGGCAATTCGATATCAAGAGGTGTAAACGTAAATGCAGGTTCAGGTAAATGGTGAGGCCATGGAGCTACCTTCCGGAGCGACCGTGACCACACTGATCGACCAGATGGCCCTGGCGGGCAAACGACTGGCAGTCGAAGTAAACGAAGATATTGTTCCGCGCAGCCAACATCCGGGATTCGCGCTGAATGAGGGCGATCGGGTGGAAGTCGTACATGCCATTGGTGGCGGTTGATCCCATCCGGCAATAAACCCCGGCACCCATACATCCATCGCAACTTTTCAACACATCGATTCAACTTAACTTCAGGAAAGACATGAGCGAGACTTCCGAGATCCAGCTTCCCGTAGACAAACCCCTCGAAATTGCTGGCCGCGTTTATCAGTCGCGGCTATTGGTCGGCACCGGAAAGTACCGTGACATGATGGAGACCGGTCATGCCATTGAGGCCAGTGGCGCGGAAATCGTGACGGTTGCGGTGCGCAGAACGAACCTGGGGCAGAATCCGGACGAGCCGAACCTGCTGGACGTGATCTCTCCTGAAACATACACCATCCTGCCCAATACCGCCGGCTGCTACACCGCGAAAGATGCCGTGCGCACCTGCAGGCTGGCCCGGGAACTGCTGGACGGTCACGACCTGGTGAAACTGGAAGTTCTCGGAGAAGAGAAGACCCTGTATCCGAACATGACGGAAACCCTTGCGGCTGCGGAAGAGTTGATCAAGGACGGCTTCAAGATCATGGTGTACTGCTCGGATGATCCTCTGCTCGCTAAACGCCTGGAAGAAATGGGATGTGTTGCGATCATGCCGCTGGGCGCGCCAATTGGTTCCGGTCTTGGTATCCAGAACCGTTATAACATTCGCCTGATCGTGGAGAATGCTAACGTACCGGTTCTGGTTGATGCCGGAGTGGGTACCGCCTCCGACGCCACCATTGCGATGGAACTGGGGTGTGACGGCGTGTTGATGAACACAGCTATTGCCCAGGCTAAAGATCCCATCCGGATGGCCAACGCCATGCGTCTGGGTATCGAAGCAGGCCGTGAGTCCTATCTTGCGGGCCGTATGCCGAAGAAACTCTACGCCAGCGCCTCTTCTCCCATTGATGGCACCTTTTTCTGATCTCGGGCACAATCCCGGGAAGCAATAAGCGAGGGCCGGCACCAAATGACTGGCCCCGATAACGACTAATCAGCGCTGTACTTCCACCATGACCGACCAGAAACCCAGTCGCCGTGAGGCGATTCTCCATGCTTTGGTGGCCCTGCTGGAGCAGGACCCCGGTGCCCGAATCACTACGGCTGGCCTGGCCAGATCCGTTGGCGTTACCGAAGCTGCCCTGTATCGGCATTTTCCCAGTAAGCGGAAAATGTTCGAAGCTCTTATCGAATTTGCGGAAGATGCGGTGTTCACCCGCTGCCAGGTCATCCTGCAGGAGCAGGAAGACGTTCGTACCCGCCTGCAGCAACTCGTCAATCTGGTATTGGTGTTCTCCGAGCGTAATCCCGGTTTGTGTTGTGTGTTGACCGGCGACGCGTTGATGGGTGAGAACGAAGCCCTGCGAAAGCGGGCGTCCCAGTTCTTCGAGCGCCTGGAAACCCAGATCCGCCAAACTTTGAAAGAAGGCGAAATACGCCAGGGCTTACGTCCCCGAACCAGTGCCGCGCGGGGTTCTGACTTCGTAATGGTGTTCGTCGAGGGGCGTATTCAGCGATTTGTCCGTTCGTCGTTCTCCCGTTTGCCGTCTTCGGAGTTTGACGAAAGCTGGGGGCTGGTTGCTGAGGCTGTTTGGGGTTGAATCAGGTAGTTTACCTCGGATTCTAGCCTGACACTGCCGGAGTTTGGCTGTGTCGGAAAGGACTTTTCCGGAACCGCTACAAGCACGTCCATGTGCGCTTGGCTCCGGCCATCCCTGGCCTCCGACATTCCGGAAAAGCCCTTCCCGACACAGCCTTTCCAGCTTCTCGATATTCGCTAGCAAAAAAGAATTCCAAACAAACTTCCCGATTCGGATGGTTCAATTCAGCGGCCTGTTGCAGCCCCCACAACTTAAGGGCTTGGGACAGGAACCTAACCGGCAACTCGGAGATTTACTTATACCCGGACGCGGACCGCAGAATTGAGCGGATGGGCTCCCAGATAGCCGGTGCTGAAATCAAGATGTCCCGTCCCCATAGATCGGCCGGATAGCCTTCGGGCACTTCGCCGAAATGCCCTGCTGTGGCGCCGGCCTCCAGGGCAATCAACCTGGCGGCTGCGAAGTCCCAGGGGCTGACATTTTCGTAGTAGATATCCAGGCGACCGCAGGCAACCCAGCATATATCCAGTGCGGCAGAGCCGATGCGCCTCAGATCCCGGCACTGGTGAATCATTGCATCCAGGCGGCTGACCAGCGGCTCCAGATTGTCCTTTGTATAGGGAAAGCCGGTGGCGAACAGGGACTCGCGGGGCACGGTTGCGCCACTGTGTTTGATCACTTCGCCATTGAGGGTTGCGCCTTCGCCGCGGGTTGCCCGGAACGTTTCGCCGGGGAAGGGGGCGTGAACCACCCCGGCCTGCACGCGGCCTTTCTCGGCATAGGCAATGGAAACCGCGACCGCAGGGTGTCCGTAGGCATAGTTAACGGTGCCATCAATGGGATCAACAATCCACAGAGGCGTATCCAGATTCTCGGCCTGGCTGAGATCCGGCATGGTTTCCTCTGACAGGATGCGGTGCCCGGGGAAGCGCTGGCGGATAGCTCCAGTGATGAATTCGTCAGCCATCACGTCTGCGTGGGTGACCAACTCAGTCTGTTTCTTGTAATCGGTGCGAAGAGTGTTCTGTTCGCGCTCCAGGCGAATCAACTCGCCGGCTTCATGGGCCAGGGATTCGGCAAAGTCGGTAATGTCGGCGAGAGAAACAGAATCAGACATGGCGCCCCCAAAGTCTCGAGAAATGAGTGAGGACGCCAGTCTAGCACGATGGTGTCAGAGGCTGTTCAGCCAGTGCTCCATCTTGTCCATGGCTTTCACCAGTCGCGGACAGGCCTGGATCACGAATTCATCGCCCAGATCCTGCGCTGCATATTCACCGGCGGACAGTTTCAGCGCTTCGGTGCCGTCGAAGTCCACAAATGCCAGACGTGCGGCAAGGTGATCCGGTACGAAGCCGAAATCGCTGGCCGGCAGGATGGCAACGCCGGTGTTTTCAAGCAGAGCCTGACAGAACGCCTGGCTGGTCTTGATGTCTTTACGGTCCAGGCGGTCACGAAATGCCGAGAAATCCGGGAACAGGTAGAACGCGCCCTGGGGCTTCTGGACAACCGCGCCCATCTCGCCAAGACGGCGATGGATATATTCACCAATGACCTTGAGTACCCGCCGTGAATGAATCAGGTAATCGTCAATATCCTCGCCGCCGTTGAACGCTGAAATCGCCGCATACTGGATCGGGGCGCTGGTGGACGTGAAGGTCTCACTGGCGATGATTGCCATCGCATCCAGCAGTGGCCGCAGTTCCGGTGGGAAAATGAACGAACCCAGACGCCAGCCTCCGGCGCCGGCCCATTTGCTGAGGCCGGTGCTGATGATTGTGCCTTCCGGGTAATAGCGGGCGATGGATTTATGCTGGCCCTCAAAGTGTACTTCGCCATAAATCTCATCCGACAGCAGGATCAGTTTGTACTTGCGGGCCACGTTGGCAATGGCCAGCAGCTGATCGTCGGTGTAGGTGCAACCGGTCGGGTTGGACGGGTAGTTCAGAATCAGGATGCGCGGGCGGGTTGGGTCGTCCCGGCAGATAATGTCCAGCTCTTCCGCTGTGAGTTGCCAGTTGTTCGCAGCGTGGGTGGGCAACCAGTGCACGGAACGGCCGATGATCCTGGCTTGTGGTGCGTAGGAAACCCAGCTCGGTCGGGGGATCAGCAGGTCGCCGTAGTAGGCGAGCTGGAGGATAAACAGAAGCTCCTTGGAACCGGGGCCGATCAGTACATCCTCCCAGGTGCAGCGGATACGCTGACTGCGGTTGATGTAGCCTGCAATAGACTCGCGGAGCCCTTTCAGGCCTTTTACCGGCAGGTAGTCTTTTTCATGGGCATGACTCTTCAGCGCTTCGACAACACGGTCGGGCACCGGGAATGGCGACTGCCCGAGGCCGAGTTTGATGATGTCTTTGCCTTCAGATTTGAGCTGGTTGCTCAACTCGTTGATGCGCAGTGTGGAAGAGGGCAGGATGCCCCGCACGTTCAGGTTGATCGCGTATCGATGATCGGAATGTATGTCCATTGTCCCTGTCTGTTGGTTGGATGTGACTCCATCAGTATAGGGAACCCAAACATATCTGTGACGGGGTGGGGGATAGGGGATTGCCGAATATTTCCGGTCGACTTTAGTGGAAGGGCGCCAGGCCATGGCATTTTCCGCGCGGTGGCCTGGCGCAACGGAGTCAGTGGTTACGTACCCACACCTCGACCCGGCCGTTACGTTGTTGCCCGGAGTTTCCGCCGGCGGTTCCTACGGGCATGTACTGGCCGTAGCCGGTATAGGCCGCTTCGGGAATGCCGTGATCTTTAAGGGCTTTGCTGACAGACAGTGCCCGAAGCTCGGAAATCATCTGGGCACGGAGTTCGTTGCTCTGCTGGTCGGCAAAGCCGATCAATAGCAGCTCACCGGCGGTCAGGTGCTCCCTTGAGAGGTAGTCCGCCACCCGCTTCAAGTCCCGTTGGGCCTTGTTGTCGAGCTTGGTTCGCCCTTTCGAGAAGCGGAAATTGACCGTCAGGCGGCTGTAGTTTGCGGTAAGTCGCTGGAAGGACGCGGGGACGGAATCGTCGAAGTTGGGTTTGACGGCCATTGGATTCTGAGAAATGAAGCCGGACCGGGAGACAATGGCCTGCCCCTCTTCGCTTTGCGCAAATTCCAGGAAGTCGGCGGCCATCTTTTGGGTTTTCTGGCCGGGGCTGTACATGAACAAACGCCGGGCCAGTGGGTAGTCTTCACTGGCAACGGTCAACTGTGTGGGTTTGAGGGCCGGTGCATTTCCGTCGGAGATAGCCAGCACCTTGCTGTCGCGGACCGAGGCCAGGCCGGCAAAACCGATGGCGGAAGCGTCCTGGCTGACGCTGTCAGACAGTTGGTCATTGGATTCAAAACGCTTTGCTGATGCATCCAGCTTGTAGGTTTTGCCCAGCACAAGGCTCTTGAAGGTGTCCCAGGTGCCGGAGCGATCATCACGGGCGTAGAGGTGAATCGGACTGTCGGAACCGCCTATCTCCGACCAGTTGCGAATCTCGCCGGCAAAGATCTTGCCCAGGGTATCAATGCTCAGTTCGTTCACCGGGTTGGCGGGATGAACCAGTACGGCAAGGCCGTCAATAGCAATAACGTGTTCGCTGTCCGGCGCGGTAAGATCCGCCCGAGATTTCAAGGCTCCGATCTCGGAGTCTTTGGCAGGTCGGGATGATGCCCAGATGTCGGCGCGGTTTGCGGCCAATGCCTTGTACCCGGTACTTGAGCCGTGTGCGGCTACCAGGACCCGTACCGGCTTGCCGTTGGCGTTCGCCAGCAGGAGCTTTTCGTTTTCTTTGCCATTCGGGCGTTCGGTGACTTTGCCCGTCGCGGATTGCTGAAGGTAAGCCGTCATCAGCATGGGGGCCAGTCTGGCACCAATGGTGTTGGAACCGTGAATTTCTAGGTCATTTGCCTGGGCGCTCAGCGGTAAAGCCAGTATCAACGGGCTCAGTAGCGGCAATGCCAGGCGTCTTGCGGAGAGGCGCAGGTGAGACAGGAGGGTCAGCATTCGGAGTCCTTATTTCCGGGTGAATCTGGAAGGAGGTCAGAATGCTACAGAATTGTGACAAACAGGTTTCAGCCCTGTAACTGATTGTTTCGGGGCGGGGGTTCAGAAACGATGAGGGGCCAGCTCCATATGCAGAATACGCTGGCCCAGCATGATGACGCGGCCGGTATAACGCTCTTCACCGGTTGAGGTGAAATCAAACAGAAAGCGTCGCCATACCCGAATTTTTCCGTCCTGGTCCCGCTTGAACCAAACGCCGCGCAGATACACGGCGTCGTCCAGCAACATCACGTCCATGCTTTTACAGTACTGCCTTGCGGCCTGGAGGACGAAGTCCTTGATAGCCTTGGCCCGCCACCAGTACCAGACGACGGTCGCGGCCAGAAACAGCCAGAATAAAGTTCCAAGTGTCACGGTGTTGGTTGTCTTTTGCGTCAAAGCCAGAATAGACCGCCAGACTACCCTATTGTGCCGGTTCGGGGAATTGCTGCTTGCCATCCCCGCTGCTTCCGGCGATGGAAATCGGTTTGTCACACAGCATCTGGAGAAAATGGCTGGTGAGCAGGCAGTGCTGTTGATTGACCAGGATCAAAGCCGGGAGGAAAAGGTGCAGGTAGGTTCAGGCTTTGCAATATATGGCTAGGTGTAACCCGTATAGTGGACGAGTATTAGGAAATTTTGGATTTGCTGTACTGATATGCCGAATGAATGTCCCACCCTTGAACTGGCGTCTTACCTGAAGCTGAATCGCGCATCACCGGAGGAGTGGCTGGCTGCTGCGCGCGCGCTGTTTGCCGGTGAAGAGCTTCAGTGCAGGTGTTCTGGTAACCAGTCCATGATTGGTGCTATTGCTGCGCTTGAGGTCGAAAACGGTAGCGTGGTGGTTCTGCATGGCGCGAGCGGGTTCGATTTTTCCGTGAACCGGAACCGGTGCCTGAAGGTGGTGGTTCCCGTCAGCGGCGCCATTGGATTTTCAGTGCCAGGGGGAGAGTGGCAAGCGCTCGACGGGCTGGCGATTCTGCCGCCAACGGCACGGGCACGTGTCCGGATGAGCGCCGGTAGCCAGTTACTTATCGTGAAGCCTGAGCCAGAGCTACTTGCTGGCAGCCCGGTCAATCCGAGTGAGGAAGGTTTAAACGAACTTTCGCGACTGCTTGCACAATACCTTCAGCAGGTCCGCTTTTTCCGGGATCATCAGCACGCGGAAGTCCAGACTGGCATTGTCCTGAACGCACTGGTGGATGTGATGAGCGGCGCAGCCCCGAAGGTTGTTCCCCTCCCTCTGGTGGACGACCGGCGAGTTCTTCGGGTAATCGAAAAAATTGACCAGCAGGCTGATTGGGAATTTGACCTCAAGGAGCTGGCTCTCCACTCCGGTGTCAGCGAACGCAATCTCTACTATCTGATGAAACGCCAGACGGGTATGACGCCCTATCGGTATTTCCAGCGCAGCAGACTAACCCGGGTAAGACGACGTCTCGTGGATTGTCAGTGTGATGTGCCCCATATCTCTTGGTATGCCGCCGACGAAGGCTTTACTCACCTTGGGCGGTTCGCGGCTCTGTACCGTGAACACTTTGGTGAATTGCCCCGCGAAACCGTTCAGTGGCGGCGCAAGCTGGTGAGATCTGACGCGCCTGCTGCCCATCTCCGGCACCTTGCCTGAACAAAAAAAAAAGCCCGGTCGCTTTGTCGCGGCCGGGCTTGTGTTACTGCAGCTCTAGTGGGTTGTTCTGTTGTGATCCCGTGCCAGCAGGATATAGAACGCCGGTAGCACAAACAGCGTGAACAGCGTGCCGATGCCCAGGCCGGCACTGATGGTCAGGCCGATGGCAAAGCGGCTTTCTGCGCCCGCTCCGATAGCTATGAGCAGGGGAACCATGGCAAAGATCAGCGCCAGTGACGTCATGATGATCGGTCGCAGCCGGATCGCCGCTGCCTCGATGACGGCCTTGACCTTGTTCATGCCTTTCTCGACCTGTAACTGGTTGGCAAACTCCACAATCAGGATGCCGTTCTTTGACACAACCCCAATCAGCGTGATCAGACCAACCTGGGTATAGATGTTGACGGTTGTGAATCCGAGCACAATGAAGGCCATCGCACCGGCGACTGACATGGGCACCGAGACCAGGATGATGAGCGGGTCCCGCCAGCTTTCAAACTGAGCGGCCAGCACCAGATAAATAACCAGCAGTGACAGGAAGAATGTAACCACCAGCGCACTGCCCTGCGTGGCCAGTTGCCTGCTCTGGCCGGTGTAATCGTAGGAGAATCCCTGGGGGAATACCTCCGCGGCGGTCTGCTCCATAAAGTCCATGGCAGTGCCCGCTGCAACACCCGGCATGACAACGCCCTGGAGTGTCAGAGAGTTCTGCTGGTTGAACTGGGTTCTGTTGGAGGGCTCGATATCGTGGCTGAAGCTCACCACGCTGCTGAGCGGGATCAGGTCACCGGTATCTGCGCGAATGTAGTAATCATTCAGCGCCTGTTCGTCCAGGCGGAAATTCTGATCAACCTGGGGGATCACCTGGTAGGAACGGCCTTCCATGCTGAACCGGTTGATATAACCGCCGCCCAGCATACTGGAGAGAGACTGACCAACGTCCTGCATTGAAAGCCCGAGATCAGCGACCCGGTCCCGATCCACGTTGATGCGGGTAACCGGCCTGTCGAAGTTGATGGACTTCTGCAAGAACATGAAGTTGCCGCTGGCCATGGCCCGGCCAAGCAATTCATCCGCGACCTGATCCAGTTGCTCATAGCCGCTACCGGTGGTGATGACGAACTGGAATGGCAGACCACCACCTGAGCCAGGTAATGAGGGGCGAGGGAATACGGCGGTTTGCAGCCCGGTAACCTTTTTAAGCTCGGCGTCGAGTAATGGCTGTACCTCGAACTGGCTGATGTCCCGCTGGCTCCAGGGCGCCAGCTTGAAGCCGCCGAAGACGGCGTTCGGGCTGGTAATGCCGAGAATCATGAAATCCTCGTTATAGCCTGGAACCGTCGACATTCGCTGCTGTACCTCGTCACCGTGTTCCCGCAGATAGTCCAGGGTGGATGTCTGGGGGCCGAGCCCCTGATAGAACAGGATGCCCTGATCTTCTGTAGGCGCCAGTTCGTTCTGGCTCATCATCAGCATGAAGTAGATGGAAGCCAGTACCACGAGGGCAAAAAAGACCACGACGGACTTGGTTTCCATCAGTGAACTCAGTGCCGACTTGTATCCGTTGGCGAGACCACTGAAGGTCTTCTCCACCAGTTGCTCGAATTTGCCCGGATCACCATGAGGCTTGAGGATCTTGCCGGAAAGCATGGGCGACAGCGTCAGCGCCACAATCCCCGAAATCACCACGGTGCCTGCAAGAGTGAAGGCAAACTCGGTAAACAGGGAGCCGACAAGGCCACCCATGAAACCGATCGGAGCGTAGACCGCAACCAGTGTGGTGGTCATCGCGATGATTGGGACTGCCATTTCCCGGGCGCCGTTGATGGCGGCATCGAAGCGGGATTCGCCCTGTTCGATGTGTCGGTGGACGTTCTCCACCATGATGATGGCGTCATCCACCACCAGGCCGATAGCGAGCACCATGGAGAGCAGGGTCAGCAGGTTCAGGGAAAAACCGAACATCAGCATGATGAATGCGCCACCAATCAGTGACAAGGGCACGGCAACGGAGGGAACCACAGATGCCCGAATAGAGCCAAGGCACAGGAAAACCACCACCAGTACGATGATCAACGCTTCGATAAGCGTGCTGATCACTTCGTTGATGGAGTCCTCGATAAAGTCCGAGGCGTCGTAGGCGAGTCGGACATCCAGACCTGATGGTAGCTGGGACTGAATGTCCGGAAGTTCGTCTTTGACCAGATCCGCTACGGTCAACGGGTTGGCCCCCGGGGCCAGCTCAATGGCCACATAGGTCGCCGGTTGGCCCTTGTAGAGCGCCAACTGGTCATAGCTCTCCGAGCCCAGCTCCACGCGGGCGATGTCCTGTAGCCGGATCTGGGTTCCGTTGGCCTGCTTTACAACGAGGTTCCGGAATTCGTCCGGGTCGGCCACGTCGGTATCGCTGGTCATGCTGATTTCGGTATACCGGCCCTTGGTGTTACCAACTGCGGCCTGGTAGTTGTTGGCCCTTAGCTTGGCGACCACTTCTGTGGGTGTCATGTCGACGGCGGCGAGACGCTCCGGATCAAGCCATACCCTGAGCGCGAATTTGCGGCCCAACAGTTCGGCTTTACCAACGCCTGACAGCGCCTGCAGCTTGGGCTGAACCACTCGGGTCAGGTAGTCGGTAATCTGCGGTACGGCCAATTCGTTGCTGTAAAAGGCAATGTACATCAGCGCAGTAGAGTCACCGGTCGTCGAACTGATGACGGGATCCTGAGCTTCGGACGGCAGCACGTTGCGCTGACTTGCGACCTTGGCCTGGATTTCTGCCAATGCCGCGTTGGCGTCATAGTTCAGCACCATCTTGGCTTCAATGGTGGACTGGCCCTGGGAGCTGGTGGAGGTCAGGTAATCGATACCACTGGCTTCCGCAATGGCCTGCTGCAGCGGTGTGGTAATAAATCCCTTGATCAGGTCTGAACTGGCACCTGGATAAGCTGTGGTGACCGTTACGGTCGTGCTTTCCAGTTCCGGATACTGGCGAATCTCCATTTCCATGGCGGCCCGGGCACCGAGCAGCAGGATAAGGAGGCTGACCACCGTCGCGAGTACCGGACGGTGGATGAAAATGTCGGTGAAACGCATTATTCAGCTGCTCCCTCTGGCTGCTCGGCCTCGTCCTGGATGACCACGCTCTGGCCTGCTCTCAGACGAAGGAGCCCCTTGGCGACGACCGTTTCTCCGGCCTCAAGCCCACTAACAACGGATGCACGGCCATCCCGGGTCTCGCCGGACTGGATGGTGCGCCGGTTAACCACCAGTTGTCCGTCATCGTTCTCGGCGACAACGAACACGAAATCTCCGTAGGTATTAAAGGAAATGGCTGTACGAGGCACCGTGATCACCTCATTGTCATTCGGTTGCTGAGTCTGAACGGTGGCAAACATACCCGGTCGCAGAAGGCCGCCCGGGTTGTCCAGGGTGGCGCGAATGCGGACAGTCCGCGTTTCCGGATTGACTGATGTGTTGATGGCGCTGACTTTGCCCTCAAACTTTTCGTTGGGTATGGCTGCAACGGACACGGCAACCGGGTAACCGGTCGCGACGTTTGGCAGGTTCTTCTCTGACAACGTGTAGTCGACGTAGATTGGGTCAAGCATGTTGATCTCGACGATCGGTGTGCCGGTTGCGATGTATTCGCCCTGGTCAACCATACGAATACCCAGCGTCCCGTCGAACGGGGCACGGATAATCTTCTTGCTGAGCTCCGCCTCGGCCTCGTTTACCCGAGCGCGGGCTGCATCATAATTTGCCTTGGCTTCGTCGTATTGGGACTGGGATACCGCGCGCTTGGGTAGAAGATCCGAAACCCGCTTGAACTCCTGCTCGGCGAGCTGGGCCTCCGCGCGACGGGTGCGCAGCGCTGCGTCATCAATGGCAGAGTCGATCCGGATCAGGACATCTCCCTGTTTAACCTGATCGCCGGATTCGAAATTGATCTTCTCAATGACACCGGCCACTTCGTTCGCCACTTCAATGCCATTGACTGCCTCAACGCTGCCAACCGCTTTAATGGCGGGTGTCCACTTCTCAACGGTGGCCTGGGTTGCGGAAATTTCCAGGGGAGGCTGGGGTTTGCCCATCATTTGCTGGAATTGACCGAACTGGTAGATCTTGTAGCCAAAGATTCCACCGAGCACTACGCCAAGCAGTATGATGACGATTACGAAGCGGGAAGCAGTACGCATAATTCAGGTCCTGGAAATCGGTATTGTGTCTGGTGCTGAGCGGCTGGGCGGGGCGATGAGGATCGCCTTTCCCTGGCCGATCGGTCATGGACTTCTTTGATATTGAGTCCACTTTGGATTAATTGACTGTCATAAAACCTAGCATCCTATAAAACTAGCAGGATGCTTGTCACCGGTTTGTCAGCATTTCCGGTTAAATTTCCTGGCCAACTCTGGATTGGTGCGGCTTTAATCTCTTCCATAAGGACTATTCAGCTGATGCTGGTATTGTCCCCGGGGTCAGTGACAGAATAACGACCGGTAATGATTCAAGGATCAGTTCATGCAGTGGATTCTCGGTATCGCGCTCGCAGCGGCCGTCTTTTTCATCCTGAAACAGTGGGGAGCCCTGTCTCCGGAAAAACAAAAGTCGGCGATCTGGAAGTCCGTGCTGGTGGTGGGGGGGGCACTTCTGCTGTTTATGGTTTTAACCGGAAGGGTGCACGTATTGACCGCTGCTGTTGCTGCATTATTGCCTTTGTTACGAAAGCTGCCATCGCTGCTTGAACACCTGCCGGCTTTTAAACGGTTTCTCGGAAGCGCAGACAGCGGATCAACCGAAGATGGTCGAGACAATCATCGACAGGCCGGGGCCAACCCTTCCGGTGCCATGTCAGAAGCGGAGGCCTGCGAGATACTCGGGTTGCAGCTGGGATGCTCAGAATCAGACATCATCAGCGCCCATCGACGCCTGATCCAGAAACTGCACCCGGATCGTGGCGGTAACGATTACCTGGCGGCCAAAATCAATGATGCCAAGGCGATCCTGCTGAGAAAATACCGGTCCTGAAGGTCAGGGCAGGATATCCACCTTAACGTCAAAGCTCCGATTGCTCTGCTGGTTGCTGTTGATACTGTAGGTGATGCCGGACTGCTGACGGCTCGACTGGCTGGAAATACTGCCCAGGGACACCCACTGCCCTGGCTCCACCCGGCGAATAGTCATGACCGCCTCGGTTTCGTATCCCTGCATGGCTGCGGGATCTTCTTCAAACGACATGATGTTGAGTTCTATGGTCTGGCTGGATATCACCTGCGGACTTACCAGGAAACCGCTTCGGGTTTCGACCTGTTGAAGAATGGCCGCAGGATTTCGCCCGCCCCGAACAGCTAGGGGCAATGTCCGGATCTTCCCTGAAGTAATATGGGCAGACTGACCATCCTGCACGATCAGCGAGCGTTGCCTTTGGTTACCGGTACTTATGACCTTTCGTTCTACGGTCACACCGATCTGGTTCTCCGTTCCGCTCACACCTGCTCCGGACCGTTTTCCCCCGATATCCTCTGATGAGCGCACCGTAATTCTCAGCTGTGCCGGGGCTACGTCCATGGTTTCGACCAATGTACCGATTTCATCCAGCAGCTGGGGCTCGCCCCGGACAATAAGTTGCTGGCCGCGTGCAGAGATGGTGATGGGGGTGCTCTGATACAGGGGCCGAATCTGGTCGGCGACATCTTCAGCCGACCGGTTGCCGAGCTCATAAACCCGGGCTTCAGCCAGAGCCTGAGCGCTTACCATCAGCATGGCTGCGAATAGCAGAAACCCCATGAACAGAGGAAATCTGGTGGCTGCGAACGGGCGTTGGAAGAGCGGGGACATGTGAACTCCTGGGACGGCGCCTGGAAAAAATCCGGATCACGGGTTGCCAAGTGGAAAACCGGAGGTATATATTGAAAAGCATGAAGACGACACACACGACCTGTCAATTGAATGTTCTGCAAGCTTTCGGTGAGAAATCGATAGCTGCGGTCGCTGCTGTGTTTTTCTGGTGGTTTGGTTATGGCTTTTATTTTAGCCAGAACCCGGGCCGCCCATAGATCTTCATCGACCGAACATACGAGGAAGGCAGCCCGGAAACACCCAGGCTGCCACCGGACTCAAAAAGCCCCGACTGGTAGCCCAGCCGGGGCTTTTTTGATTCTGATACAGGGAAAATGGAAAACCGACATGAACATGCCTCTACCAGCAGAAACACGTCTCCAACCGGAGTCTGAGCGCCCGCAACGTGGGGAGACTGCTCTGCCTACGGTGCTGGAACTTCACCAGACGCTACCGATCGATGATGCCTTGTGCTTTCAGATCCGGGAGCAGCGACAGGATATCCGCCGGATTCTTAATGGTCAGGATGACAGACTGCTTATCGTGGTAGGCCCCTGTTCGGTCCATGATGAAGTGGCGGCTCTGGAGTACGGTGAAAAACTCAAAGCTCTGGCTGACAGTGTCAGTGACCGTTTCCTGATAGTGATGCGTGCCTACCTGGAAAAGCCCAGGACCACTGTGGGCTGGAAAGGCCTGTTGTACGATCCCGAGCGTACGGGTGCTGGAAACCTGGGTGAAGGCCTGGTCCGGTCACGACGGTTGCTGCTGAATCTGGCTCGTATCGGTTTACCGCTGGCGACAGAGGCTCTGAGTCCGCTGGCGATGGATTACCTGGGTGATCTGGTGAGCTGGACGGCCATTGGCGCCCGCACTACTGAGTCACAGGTGCACCGGGAAATGGTCAGCGGCCTGCCCATGCCAACCGGTTTCAAAAACGGTACCGACGGTGGCATCGGCGTTGCCATCAATGCCATGAAGTCTGCGGCTCACTCTCATCACCATATGGGATTGTCAGCCTCCGGCGCTCCGGTAATGATTACCACCAACGGAAACCCTGATACTCACCTGGTACTTCGTGGTGGCCGGGGCATCACAAACTACGACGCTGACAGCATAAATGCTGCGGCCGAAAGCCTTTCAGCTGCGGGGTTGTCACCATCGATCATGGTGGATTGCAGCCACGACAATGCCCGGAAGGTGGCTGATCGGCAGGTGGATATCGCGCGGGAAGTCGTCGCTGAACGTCAGGCCGGCAACAGCCACATTCGGGGACTGATGCTGGAAAGCTTCCTGGAGCCGGGTCGGCAGGATGACGGCGAAGAACTTCTCTACGGCTGCTCGATTACCGATCCGTGTCTGGGGTGGGAACAGACGGAGTCTCTGATCCGCTCACTGTAGAAAAAAGCAGTTGTCCGGCCAGGAGAATCAGGATGCCGCCCATGACGCGGTCCAGCCAGTGGCCGAAACGATTAAAGGCCTGGCGGACCTGGGGCAGAGTGAAGAAGGTTGCGACCATGCAGAACCACAGCCCGGTAGCCACGGCCATGTAAACACCGTAGCCCGCCTGCACCGCTATCGGGGTGCCAGGGCTGATCACCACTGAAAACAGCGAGACGAAAAACAGCGTGGCCTTCGGGTTCAGGGCATTGGTCAGGAAACCGAGGCGCAACGCGGCCCAGTGAGATTGTGTTTTGTCAGCTGTGACATCTACATGGATGTCCGTTCTGCGGGAGCGCAGGCAGTGGAAAGCGATCCAGGTGAGATAAATCGCACCCACGATCTTGAGGACGCTGAACAGCCAGACCGATTGCTGAATGATGAATCCGATACCAAGGAGGGAGTAACCAACGTGTACAAGAATGGCAAGGCCGACACCGCAAGCGGTCAGCAGGGCGTTGGCGCGGCTCTGGGTGAGGGACTGCTTCAGCATGACGGCGAAATCCGGACCGGGGCTGGCGACGGCGAGAAGATGTACCAGTGCCACGGTCAGAAATTCGGGCCAATAGTTCTGCATGCGATACCCCAGGGTCAGTGTCGGTGACCCGAGAGTTTAAAACAATTTCCCCGTTGTTGCCCACGGAGGATCACGGAGGGTGACCTGAGTGCCCATCAGATTGTCTGAGCCGTCGAGTGTTGTGCCCTTGCATTTTGCTGGCGTCGACTCCAGATCCTTTCATGGAAGAAGTAGGCCACGGTGTTGATGGCGGGCTCCACCATAGCAATCAGGCTTCCTACAATGATGTCGCCAGTCAGCAGGTAAGCCACAGTAAAGGCGACCGTAAAGTGCGTCATAGCGAAAGTAATGGTTTTTACCAGCGACTGGTCACCATGGGTTCCGTGGTTATGCACAAACAGTTTCAAGGCACTCATTGTCAGCTCCCGCCGTCGTCGTTCGTCTATGGTTGTTATTAAAGGCTAAATAGGAATCGTTGTTAAATAGAATGATTTCTTGGTTTTGATAGTTGTCAGCTATGAGTCGGTGGGATTCGATATTGGTCTGAGCTATAGCTGGTATTAATGATCTAAACTTTCCGGCGCAGACGCGCTGGGTTACATTAGACGCAGTATTTACTTAATTAACGGTCAAGGAGGCTTCTGATGAGCAAGAACTTCATCGGTCTGGACGCAGTGAAAGCGGAAACGTTGGCGGATTCCCTGAATGATCTGTTGTCGAACTACCAGATCTTCTACATGAACGTTCGCGGGTTCCACTGGAACATCAAGGGTAGTGATTTCTTCGAGCTGCATTTGAAGTTCGAGGAACTCTACAACGACCTGCTGCTGAAAGTTGATGAAATTGCCGAGCGGGTCCTGACCCTGGGCCATCGTCCGACTCACTCCTACAGCTCATACATTGAGCGTTCTGAAGTCAAGGAGTGCAAAGACGTGTCCGACGGCAAGGAAGCGATGACTAACATCGTGGAAAGTTTTGCCAAGCTCATCGGCAAGCAGCGTGAACTGCTGAGCCTCGCAGGAGATGCGGAAGATGAGGGCACGGTTTCCCTGATGAGCGACTATATCTCTCAGCAGGAAAAGACAGTCTGGATGTACCGTAGCTACCTGGGTCAGTAATTCCGGCCTGTCATTTGGTGGTAGTGAAGACGGCGGCCCGAGGGTCGCCGTCTTTGTTTCTGGTCATCAAACTTTCACTGGGGTGACCCGGAACTGAAGCCCGTTTGTCATAAAACTTGCCTAGCGTGTGTCGGGAATTTCTACATTTGACGTTTCCCGAGGCAACAACGATGTTCAGAAAGACTTTGATTTCCGCTGCCGTGCTTTCATCCGTAGTCGGGCTGAGCGCCTGCACAGACGATGGTGATAACGGCGTTGATGGCATTGACGGTATTAATGGCAGCAGCAAGACGCTGATCGAGCTGAGTGTGCTTGGCAGCTACCAGGCTCCGGGAGACGTATTTGACGCCGGTGCCGCCGAGATCGTTGCCCATGATGCAACAAATCAGCGTCTGTTCGTTGTTAACGCGGGTGCGTCTACCGTTGACGTACTGGATATCCAGGATCCATCCCAGCCGGTATTACTACAGACCATTGATGCAACGGCCGAGGGCGCTTCTGCCAACAGTGTTGCTGTCTACGGGGATCTGGTGGCAGTTGCTATTGAAGCCGACGTGAAACAGGACCCGGGCAAGGTTGTTTTCTATAACGCGACAGACCTGGGTAAAGTCGGTGAAGCCACAGTGGGTGCCCTGCCGGACATGGTAACCTTCACACGGGATGGCCAGAAGGTTCTGGTTGCTAATGAAGGTGAGCCGAGTGCCGATTACAGCATTGATCCGGTAGGCTCGATCAGCATTGTTGATCTTTCCGCTGGTGTGGCGGGCGCAACTGTGACTACTGCGGGCTTTGAAAGCTTTAATGCCAATGTGGCAGACCTGCAAGCCAGCGGTGTTCGGGTGTTTGGCCCTGGAGCCAGTGTCGCTCAGGACCTTGAGCCTGAGTACATCGCGGTTTCTGAGGACAACACGACGGCGTGGATTGCCCTGCAGGAAGCGAATGCCTTCGCCGTACTGGATATTGAAGCCGGTGAAATCACCGACATCCTTCCTCTGGGCTTCAAAGACCATAACCTGATTGGCAATGAACTGGATGCGAGCAACCGCGATGACCGCATCAATATCCGTAATTGGCCGGTGAAAGGCATGTACATGCCGGATGCCATTTCCAGCTACAGCTACAACGGAAAGACCTACTACATTACCGCCAACGAAGGTGACTCCCGGGATTATGACGGCTTCTCTGAGGAGTTCCGTCTGAAGGACCTGACGCTTGACGCGACCGCGTTCCCGGATGCGGCCACTCTGCAGTTGGATGAAAACCTCGGCCGGATCAATGTCACCTCAACGATGGGTGTAAGCAATGGTTGTGATCCCAGCGATCCGCTGACCGACGTCGAGGTTGCCTGCGTGTATGATGAAATCTACACCTACGGTGGTCGCTCCTTCTCGATCTGGTCTGAGGATGGCCAGCAGGTCTTTGACAGCGGAAGCGAGTTCGAACGCATCACCGCGAGATTGTTGCCCGATAACTTCAATGCCACCAACGATGAGAACAACTTCGACAACCGCTCTGACGACAAGGGGCCGGAGCCTGAGGCGGTCACGGTTGGTAAAATCAACGGGCAGACATTTGCGTTTATCGGGCTTGAGCGTGTGGGCGGTATCATGGTCTACGACGTGACGAATCCCCAGAGCCCGGAGTTTGTTCAATATCTGAATAACCGGGATTTCTCTGTGTCTCAGGCGGATCTTGAAGCGGGTATGGCGGGTGATCTTGGTCCTGAAGGTGTTGCCTTCATTTCAGCTGATAACAGCCCGAATGGTCAGCCGATGCTGGCGGTAGGAAATGAAATCAGCGGAACGACGACGCTCTACGGCATCGACGTTATTGAGCTTTCCGGCAACTGATTCCGGCCGGCAGAACAAGAAAGGTGCCTTCTCAGGCACCTTTTTTTTATGGGGTCAGACCGCAGAGGCCAGTAAAGGCACACCCTGATGTAAAAACCACTTCTCGGTAACCACTTTCCGGGTGAACCAGTGGGAGCGCATGAGGGGGCTGGCCAGTGCCAGTTTCATCCATTCCGGAACCTGCCAGCCATCCTCATCCTCGGCTGCCCGGTTGCCAAAGCGCGCGGCTATGGCATCGCCGTATACCTGCAGGGATGACGCGGAGCAGTCCTCTGCTTTGCGGATAACATCCGCGGCCATCAAGGCCGACTCAATCGCCGGGCGTATACCCTCACCACTTTGGGTGTAGGCCAGCCCTGCAGAATCCCCGATCAACAGAATGCCGTCATCCACCAGCGGTCGCTCGGCATGGGCATAGAGAAGGTAGGCGTGGCCCTTGAAACGCCCGGGGACGGTGTCCGGAATCCGGCCGTAGGCTTTCATCTCTTTCACAAAGGCTTCCAGATGATCGGTCAGCTTGTGATTGTCTTCCCGGCCCAGGCCGACATTCAGGTAGTTTCCCTTGCGGAATACCCAGGCATAGCCTTTAAGATCGCGGCAGAACCAGAGTTCGGGGGTGTCCCCGCGCGCTTCGCAGACGGATGCCTGTTCGGCTGTCATCTCGAACTCTGCTTCCTTGGCGGCAACCACAGTCTCGTGCCTGCCAGGGCCGTCGCCAAGGAGGCGGGCCACAGGGCAGAAATGGCCTCCTGCACCAACGATCAACGGCGCTTCCCAGGTCTCGTTGATTACCCAGTTTGCGCCCTTGCGAACGATGCTTTTGACCGGTGTTCCCAGAGCCTTGGGTGAGCTCACGCGATCCAGAAGGTAAGCATCAAACTCACAGCGACGAATGCCAAAACTGACAATAGCACCATGATCATTCTCGACGGCATCCTGTCCCATCATGCCGATACGGAAGCGGCGAATAGGCTGCAGGGTTCTCCCTGTATTGTAATCGTCCAGGTCGATCTTCAGTTCGTCCATCACCGCCGGGGTAACCCAACCCGCGCAGGTCTTGTCCCGGGGAAAGGCCTGTTTATCAATGATCAGAATACGTTTTCCGCTGTCCTGAAGAGCACGGGCCAGGGTGGAACCTGCGGGGCCCGCGCCAATGATGATCAGATCGTAGTAGTCCATCAGTCCTCCTATTGGGCAGCAGGAAAGGAGTAAAGATCAGCTCTGCTCTGGGGCAGTTGGTTATTGTCGCCGTGGGTGAACACCACCTGGAATAGTTGGAGGGAGCCGGCCCGGAAGGCAGCAATGGAGCCCGCCAGATACATACGCCAGGCTCGGGTAAAGTGATCGTCATACATCTCTGTCACTTCTTCTTCATTTTCGGTAAACCTCTGCATCCAGTGTGTCAGGGTCTGGGCGTAGTGAAGGCGAAGGTTTTCAACATCCAGTACCGAAAACTCCCCGTGTTCACAGATCTCCATGAGCTCGCCGATACTGGGTGGGTAGGCACCGGGGAAAATCCGTTTCTCGATCCACGCATTCATCAGTGTGGGGTGGTTGCGGCCAATGCTGTGAATGAGGGCTATACCGTTGGGTTTCAGGCAGTGTTTGATGAGCTCGGACAACGCCCGGTAGTTTTCCTTTCCAACATGCTCAAGCATGCCGACAGAAACGAATGCGTCGAACTGCCCTTCGATATTGCGGTAATCATCTTCTATGTAGGTCACCAGATGATCCAACCGCTCTTCGCTGGCTTTTTTACGGGCGTAGGCCAACTGTTCCCGGGAGATGTTGTAGGACTGCACGGTAACGCCATAGTGGCGCGCCATGTAGCGGGCGAGTCCACCCCAGCCACAACCGGCCTCGACGACGCTCATCCCTGGTTTCAGTCGAAGTTTTCGGCAAACGTGTTCCAGTTTTGCCAACTGAGCCTGTTCGAGTGTCAGGTCTGCTCGCTCGTAATAGGCGCAGGTGTACTGCATGGCCGCCTTATCCAGCCAGAGCTGGTAAAACGGGTTGCCGAGATCGTAGTGGTGATGGATGTTTTCTTTGGCTTCCGAGATGCCCGTCGACCTGGGGTTGTGGTTGCGCCACAGCGCATCCAGCCACCTGGGCCACTGCCGGCGCGCGTTGTGGATAGCTCTGTACAGGGCTTCGAGCAGTTCCGGCAGGTCGCCATCAACTTCCAGTCGCCCGGCACTGTAGAGATCGCCGAATGCGAGATTGGGATTGGCAACGAGGGAATAGAGTGCCTTTGGGTCGGTCAGGTGGAGAGTAAACCGCGCGTCGTCAGATTCAGGCTCAATGAGCTCGCCATTCCAGAGCTGAAAGCACACCGGTGGTGACCCTGCCATCCTCATCAGTTTTGCCACCAACCAGCGTTCGTAACTGTGGGGTTCCCTGTCGGTCTGGCTAGAGTCGAGTGGCAACGTCAGCACGTGGGGGTGCCGTTCCTGCTCCTTCTGATCGTTTTTGCGGACGGTACTTTGAGCCATGGATTCGTCACTCCTTTCTGCCCAATGGCCGAGTTATGAATTGGCTGTTTTTTGTTCAGTATAGAGAATCGTAAGGTTTTGTCAGGTTATCGGGTTGGGGCAGTGTAGTAGCGGCGATGGAGGGGCAACAGGTGTTCAGAGCGGGGGGGCGCCAGAATGAAAAAGCCGGGCACAGGGCCCGGCTTACTTGTATCAGGACAGTCAGTACATAGCCGTCATGC
Organism: Marinobacter salinexigens; assembly: GCF_008370345.1. GTDB lineage: Bacteria > Pseudomonadota > Gammaproteobacteria > Pseudomonadales > Oleiphilaceae > Marinobacter > Marinobacter salinexigens. Next base: position 113,316 of record NZ_VTUU01000001.1, read on the forward strand.
CAAACCACTCGGGGAAGATCACGATCAGAGCCAGTACCAGTATCTGAATGGCAATGAACGGAATAATACCCTTGTAGATATCGACGGTTTTCACTTCTGGTGGGGCAACCCCTTTGAGATAGAACAGGGCGAACCCGAAGGGTGGGGTCAGGAAGCTGGTTTGCAGGTTCATGGCAATCAGGATAGCGAACCACAGCATGTTGATGCCCATGGCTTCTGCGACTGGAGCCAGAATCGGCACGATGATAAAGGAAATCTCGACGAAATCGATGAAGAAACCCAAAACCAGAATGACCGCCATGGCGAGAATGATAAAGCCCCAGTGATCCCCCGGCAGCATATGCAACCACTCTTCCAGCAAGTAATCACCACCGGTGTAGCTGAACACCATGGAGAAGGCGGTGGCACCAATGAGGATGGCAAATACCATGGCGGTTACCTTGACGGTATCCCGTGCGGCTTCCCATACCATGCGGAAGGAGAACTGCCGGTAGATAATGGCAAGGACGATCGCACCAACGCCACCCAGAGCCGAGGACTCGGTGGGCGTGGCTATGCCGGAGAAAATTGAGCCCAGAACCACAACAATCAGTGCCAGCGGCGGGATGATCGCGAGCAGCGCCGATACAATCTCTTGCTTGCGAGAGCGGCTCGGATCTTCTGGCATGGCCGGTGCTGTTTCCGGCTTCAGCCGGGTGAGGATCAGGATATAGACAATATACAGACCGATCAGTACGACGCCTGGCCAGACAGCCGCCTTGAAAAGGTCGCCTACCGGCAAGCCTAGAACATCGCCGAGGATGATCAGGATAATGGACGGAGGAACGATCTGCCCCAGCGTACCGGACGCACAGATGGTGCCGGTGCTCAGTCGCTTGTCGTATTTATGGGCAAGCATGACGGGCAGTGAAATCAGGCCCATCGCAACCACGCTGGCACCAACCACGCCGGTGGAGGCCGCGAGCAGCGCGCCTACCAGGATGGTGGAAATTGCAAGGCCGCCAGGCAGGCCGCCAAAGAGCCGCCCCATGGAGGTCAGCAACTGCTCAGCCAGCTTTGTTCGCTGCAGAACCACGCCCATGAAAATGAACAGTGGCACGGCCATCATAACCGTGTTCTGCATCACGCTCATGATCCGGAATGGCATGAAGGCAAACAGGTCCATGCCCTCGGCAAATATGCCGAAGAACAGGGCAACACCGCCAAAGGTAAAGGCAACCGGGAACCCCAGCATCAGCATGACGAGGGCCACGCCGAACATAATGATACCGATCATGCCAGGTCACCTCCGCTGTGCTCCACTTCATAGGTCTTTTCGCCGGACATCACGCGGAGTGCAAAGGTGGCCATATTGAGGCCAGCGGTGGCGATAAAGAAAGCGGAGAAAGGAATGACAGCCTTGATGATCCACCGGTTCGGAAGGCCTCCGGGATCTCCGCTACCTTCGCCCATGCCGTAGGAATCCAGAGCGAAGCTGTAACCGTAGATGCCAATCAGGTAAGCAAACGGAATGACAAAGATGAGAGCGCCGATCAGGTTGATCYAGGCTTTCTTTGTGTTGCTCCAGTTGGTGTAGAACACATCAACACGGACATGGGCGTCGTTACGCAGGGCGTAGGGAATACCGAGAAGGAAAACCACGGAGTACAGATGCCACTCCATTTCCTGCATGCCAATGGATACGGAGTTGAAAGCGTACCGGGCCACAACATCATAAAAAACGTTGGCTGTCATCAGTATCATTGCGACACAGGCGATCCAGCCACAGAACGTGGAGAGTCGGGCAAGGCCCTCGTCGAGTTTGATAATCCACCGCATTAGTGCTGTTACCTCCGCTAAGCGGGTTGGAATTTTTTAGCTGCTATAAACGACAAAGCCGGGATCACTCAACGAGCGATCCCGGCTCCGTCTCAGTCGATATGTTACTCGACTTCGGCCATGGTGTTTAGATAGGCCCGTTCCGAAATGTCGGTGTAGGCCCGGGTCTTCTCGAGATAAGACTCCTGAGACTCTACGATACGCTTGGCCACGTCATTTTTGCCAGCAGCTTCTTTCAGCAGCTTTTTGTTGGCGTCATACATGGCCTGGAACACGTCGGATGGGAAGTTCTTGATCTGAACGTTCGGGTAATCCTTCTTGATGTTGGCCCAGGCTTCCGCGTTCTCGTGCTGGGACAGAACCAGCATGTCGTAGGCGGAGACGCGCATGGCCGTCTTCAGGATGGTTTGCAGATCAGAAGGCAGTTTCTCCCAGACTTTCTTGTTGACCAGGAACTGCAACTCGGTCGCAGGCTCATGCCAGCCGGTGTAGTAGTAGTCAGCAATCTGTTGGAAACCGAGGCGCAGATCCAGTGCCGGTCCTACCCATTCCACGGCATCAATGGTGTTGCGCTCCAGGGCGGTATACAGCTCGCCCGGCGGAATGTTGGTGGGGCTTACACCCACTTCAGCAAAGACTTCGCCCGCGAAGCCCGGAATGCGCATCTTGAGACCCTGAAGATCATCCAGAGATTTGATTTCCTTGCGGAACCAGCCACCCATCTGGATGCCGGTATTACCGCCCGGGAAGGAAATCATGTTGTGCGGAGCATAGACTTCCTGCATCAGGTCCATGCCATCGCCATAGTAGAACCAGGCATACTGTTCAAGAGCTGTCATGCCGAACGGCATGCTGGTGAAGAATAGGGTTTCGGGTACTTTGCCTTTCCAGTAGTAGGACGCTGAGTGGCCCATGTCGTACTGGCCTGCCTTGACCATGTCGAAGACGCCGAAGGGCGACTTGTGCTTATTGGCTGAGTCGATGCGAATGCGCAGGCGGCCATCCGACATTTCTTCAACCAGCTTGGCAAATTCTTTGGTGGTGTCCCCGAAAATCGGGAAGTTGGGTCCCCAGGTTTCTGCAAGGCGAAGGGTGAATTTTTCCTGCGCGAGGGCCTGTGTGGCGGCAAAGGTGGTTGCGACAGCCAGCACAGCCGCGGAAAGAACAGAACGGATCTTCATTGCTCTTCTATCCTCTATTGTCGTTGTTGTGTTTTTGAGACTTGATCCCTGTAGGGACGTCTAAGCCTTCAGGGTAGCTCAAAGTAGCAATGATCGCCCCCGGTTGAAATGAAAAATCTCGTATCGTACGACCTTGGTCTTAATGATACCTGCCTACAGGTCGTCCATTCGGCCAATTTGCCGGGCCAACAGCATGGCCTCGTGTTCCTCCAGGGATTTGAGATCTTCCAGCAGTGACCTGGCTTCCGGAATCTCCGCTTTACTGATCAGGATGTCATACAGCGCCATGACCTGATCGTGAAAGTCGAATACTTCCCGGGCGATGCCCTGAAAATCCAGTTCGGCATAATGGGTATCGCACGTCCGGTGACTTTCGATGGGTTTGTGATTGGTGTAATCGTAGAGGCGGGTCTGCATGGCTTTGGTGTCCGCCTGCTTCTCGAATTCGGTGACGGCTTTGGCCAGCAGGCTTTCATGCTGGCTGACATAATCCAGCAAGGCGCCTGCCCGCTCGTCCGGATTATTTGCGGCCGATTCATGGAGACATTTTGCCAGGTAAGTGTGTAGTTGGCGGGTCCAGTCGATGAGATCCCCGAAGGTTTTAATTTCCATGGATAGTCCCTCTTTGCAGGGTTTTGGCGTGGTCGGTTTTCTTCCAGTCTAGTCAAGATTATTGCCGTAGAGATATACCACCCAATGGATACCGTTATACGATGTGGGAGCCTTATGGCTATGCAATCCGGGGAATAATGCAGGGAGTCAATTCATGAGCACGACGCTGGGAATTATCGAAGGCTTTTACGGCCCGATGTGGAACTGGCAGGAACGCCGGCAACTGGTTCGCGCTCTGGTCCCGCATGGTTATAGCCTGTATCTGTATGCACCCAAAGCGGACCCCTTCCTTCGTAAACGCTGGCAGGAGCCCCATCCCCCGGCTATTGCCGCAGAACTGGCGGATTTTTCCCGTTTCTGTCGGGCAGAGGGTGTGCGCTTCGGTGTGGGACTGAGTCCCTACGAGATTTTTAACCGCTTCGATGGTGATGCCCGGGCAGCCCTGGCCGACAAACTGGGATTGCTGGATCGTCTCGGTATTGATGATCTGTCGATCCTTTTTGACGATATGAAAGCGGAGACGGATGGGCTTGCAGCTACCCAGGCGGAAATCATGCGCTGGGTTCGTCAGCATTCCGGTGCGAAAAACCTCAGCATGTGCCCCACTTACTATTCCGAAGATCCCGTGCTGGACCGTGTGTTCGGTGATCGCCCGGCGGATTACCTGGAGACACTGGGGCGGGAGTTAGACCACGAGGTAGACGTTTTCTGGACCGGCGAAGAAGTCTGCTCCCGGGAAATCTCACCGGGCCACCTCAAGAGAATCGGCGATATACTCGGGCGCAAGCCCCTGCTATGGGATAACTATCCGGTGAACGACGGTGACCGGATGTCCCGCCACCTGCATCTTCGGGCCTTTACCGGGCGCCCAGCGGCAAATGCGGCCCATCTTGCTGGCCATTGCATCAATCCTGCTCTGCAGCCAACACTCACGGCGATTCCCGCGATCTCCCTGGCAGAGGCCTATCGTCAGGGGCCAGGCTATGAGTATGGCCAGGTTTTCCGGCATGTGGCCCGGGAAGTGCTGGGGCGGGATCTGGCAACTCAGGTGTTGGCTGATCTTCTGGTGCTACAGGATGCCGGCCTTGGCCGGATCAGTGAGGAAAAGAGGCAGAGGCTCCAGCACACCTATGACAGTTTTGATCACCCGGCGGCCAATGAAATCCTGCGCTGGCTTGCCGGTGAATACCAGGTGACCGACGAGATGGTGGCCACCCAGTAAATTGGCGAATCAGCGGAGATAATACTGGATGGTGGAGACCACGCGCACGGTTTTCACCGGCTGCTGTCCCTCCATGATGCCGGGGGCCTGATCCCTGGCCAGAATCTGGAAGACCCCTTGGTTGGCCCGCCGCAGTCCGCCCAGTTCGGCATTGGCATCCTCGGCGAACTGGGTTGCCGCTTCCCGTGCCGATGCGGTCGCCTCGGCAATCATTGCGGGTTTAATGTCGTTGAGGCCGTTAAACACGTAGGTTGGGCCTGAAACGCCATAATCTGAAGACAGCACCACGCCGGAATCCACCAGTTCACTCACGCTTTGGGATGCCTGGCGGATTTTGTCGATGTCGGTGCTGCGTACCATCAGTGTCTGGCTGATGATGAACTTCTGCTCCACGGCATTTTGCTGGTAGGCATTGGCCCGGGTATCGGTGACACCCAGGCTCTGGAGTTCCACCGATTGTTCTTCAATAGCGTGGAGCGTCAGGAATGCGATGATGGTGTCGCGACTCTTGCGGGCTTTTTCCTGGGCTTCACTCAGGGTGCTGCCGGTGGCGACAAAGCGGATGGGCCAGAGTGCCAGGTCGGCCTTGACTTCCCGCTCGGCGACGCCTTTTACAGAGACGTAGCGGTCCCCGGTACGCAGATCTGTCAGTCCGTCGCCGATCAGTGATGCGGAGGTGATGACGGCGAAGGCCAGAATCAGTGCAACAATGATTTTCATAACTGGTGTCCCTGTGGTTTGCGCCGGTGCGCGGGCTGCTATCCTGTGAACGGGTTCAAAGCGATCAAATGGGGTCAAGACTATCGCCTATCGTATGGCGCGAAAAGGGGATAACGATGACAGATGTAGAGATTGAGTGTGTCCGTGGGAATATTGCGTCCCAGCCTGACGTGGATGCGGTGGTGAATGCGGCTAATGCCGACCTTCTGCCGGGGAGTGGAGTGGCGGGTGCAATACACAGCACTGCGGGGCCAGGGCTGAATCGGGAATGTCGCGGGCTGGCTCCTATCCGTCCAGGGCAGGCGGTTATTACTTCCGGGCATGATCTGCCCAACTCCCATGTGATCCATTGCCTGGGGCCGGTTTATGGCGTGGATGAACCGTCTGAACCATTACTGGCAGACTGTTATCGCAATGCGCTGTTATTGGCTGATCAGAGAGGGCTTTCATCGGTGGCCTTTCCGGCCATTTCCACCGGAGTATTCGGCTACCCGATTCATGAGGCGGCGAGAGTGGCGGTGCAGACCGTGATGGGAACCCTGGTGCGGCTGACATCAATCCGGCTGGTACGCTTTGTCCTTTTCAGCGAGCAGGACCTTGCGGAGTTCCAGCAGGCGCTGCGCCGGTTTTCCTGACCCGGGCTGGGGTGTCAATCGCAGGAATTGTCGGAGGCGTTTCTGAAACGCTCCATCATGGCTTTGCGCTCCCGTTCCTCATCAATGAACTCGTCCGGCAGGGGACGGATGAAGTAGAGGTAATCGCCCTTGAAACGGTTCGAAGTTACTTGTTCATCCAGGCTTTGATCCGTCCAGAACTGGGGTGAGATAACGGTGATTCTGAGTTCTGGTGCCCGCTGCTTCAGCAATGCAACGGTACCCAGCCCGTCCTCACTGTGGAAGGTGCCGGTCAGATGAAGTATCTGGCTGTTCGGGTGCGTTTGGGCGGCGGCGATGATACGGGAGGCCATGGTGTTGTCCCTCAGCAACTGGGCGCGGTAGCTGTTAAGAATGCGTGGGCTCATCCTGTCATCTTCATCCTCTGCACCGGTATCGCCATGTCTTGTGCCATGGCTGCCCGTAATGGCTGCTATGAATTTCTCCCGGTAGGACTCTGTGTCCATAAACGGCTGGTCGGGCAGCAGCGCTTTGCGCTCGGGGGGAAGGCTCTGAAGGTAGTCGGGGCCTTTGCGGCCAACACAGCGGACCATCCGGGAAGGGGCGTTAGCGGCGATCACCGGAAGCCGGTGGGTGCGGGCGAACTCCACGAGAGGCCGGTAGGATGCCCGGTAATTGTCCCAGGCTTCTGCATCCTCGATCATCTCCGTTTCGCCGGTTTTGCCATCGAGGTACCGGGTCAGCTCCTGCTGATGATCGGCATTGAACTGTTCCATGGACAACACCTGAGCCGGGTTTAGCCGGAACAGCGCCCGTTGCAGCTGAGCCTGCAGGAGGTGGCTTCCGTGATGACCGTGGTATTCACCGACGATCACCACGTCTCTGGTCTGAAGACGTTGGGCCAGTTGCTCAATGGTCACGGGCATACCGTCCACTGGATCGATGACGATGGCATCGTACTGGGATTCAGGTGCAGAGAACGTGTGCGGCATGGCGGTGCATCCACTCAGAATCAGAAGCATGGTAAACGCGACTACAGTGTGTTTCATCGGCCGGTTATCTCGCTGTTTCCGGGATTAATTCCTGCCCTGTTCTTCGCGCCAGTCTGAACCCAGCTTCTGTTCGACGTATTCCCGAATGAACTGCCGGACTTTCTGGGAGGGTGTCACGTCTTCTTCCTTACAGAGTGCCTCGAAGGCGGCCTTCTTATCCGGATCAATCAATAGCGTAAGGCGTGCAGTGCGTTTTTCCATAACGGGTTGGTTGTCTCGCTGATGGCATGTTAATCAGATTAACATTGAATGAATATGTGATGACCATATAATGAAAATACACGCATCGCAACAGGCCTCATGAAATGCCTCACCGTGCCCACCTTTTTTCGCTTCGGTTAGCCCACGGTTTCCGCGAGGCCTGTATTGACGAGCCCTATACCCGTCGTCGATTGGGGCGAGATGTGCTGGCCGGGCTGACGGTCGGCATCATTGCCATTCCTCTGTCGATGGCGTTGGCAATCGCCAGTGGTGTGCCACCGCAATACGGGCTTTATACCGCATTTATTGCCGGTTTTATTATTGCTCTGACCGGAGGCAGCAGATTCAGCATATCCGGTCCCACCGCGGCCTTTGTGGTGATTCTATACCCGATCGCTCAGGCATTCGGGCTGGGAGGCTTGCTGGTTGCAACCTTCCTGTCCGGGGTGATGCTGGTGTTGATGGCCGTCATGCGTCTGGGGCGGCTGATTGAGTATATCCCGGAATCGGTGACCCTCGGCTTTACTGGTGGTATCGCCGTAGTGATTGCAACGCTTCAGATCAAGGATTTCTTTGGCTTGCCCCTGGCTGCAATGCCGGAGCACTACTGGGCAAAGCTGGACGTGCTGGCTGGTGCTATGCCGGCCCTGGATGTGTCCAGTACAGCGGTCGCAGCGGTCACTCTGGCGGTAATGTTGCTATGGCCCCGGCTCAGGACACCGGTTCCCCCTCATTTGCCTGCGGTGGTTACGGGTAGCCTGATGGCACTCTGGCTCAATGCCAGTGGCGCTGATATTGATACCATCGGCTCCCGGTTCTCCTATCTGTTACCCGATGGTTCCATCGGTGCGGGCATTCCCCCGGTGTTACCGGAGTTTGCCTGGCCCTGGAACCAGCCCGGGGCTGACGGTCAGCCCATCGGGTTGTCCTGGGATATGGTCCAGTCCCTGCTGCCTGCCGCCTTTGCGATTGCCATGCTGGGTGCCATCGAATCCTTGCTGTGCGCGGTGGTCCTTGATGGCATGACCGGCAAGCGCCACAGTGCCAACAGTGAACTTATGGGGCAGGGCATCGGCAATATGGTTACGCCGTTCTTCGGAGGCATTACCGCCACAGCGGCGCTTGCGCGTTCGGCGGCGAACTACCGGGCCGGTGCAGAGTCTCCGGTTGCAGCCATGGTGCATGCGTTGGTGGTTCTGCTGGCACTGGTATCCCTGGCCGGCGTGCTGGCTTATCTCCCGATGCCTGCCATGGCTGCATTGCTGCTCATGGTGGCGTGGAACATGAGTGAGGCGCCGAAAGCCCTGCATCTTCTGAAAACCGCGCCGCGTCGGGATGTTCTGGTATTTCTCACCTGCTTTTCCCTGACGGTGATGCTCGACATGGTGATCGCCATTACCGCCGGTGTCCTGCTGGCTGCCATCCTGTTCATGCAGGAGATGGCCCAGATGACCAGGGTGACTGACATCACGGACAGCAAACGGATTTCCGAGGTCGGGGTGCCGGATGGCTGGCGGGTGTTCAAAATTAACGGCCCTCTGTTTTTTGCCGCCGCAGACCGGGTGTTTGGCGAGCTCGCCGCCTTGACTGAGAATGCCCGGGGGCTGGTGCTGTATATGGATGGCGTCACCATTCTGGATGCGGGCGGTCTGTCTGCCCTGAACAAGCTGATTGCGACCTGCCAGGCCGAGGAGCGAAAGATTGTCATTGCTGACCTTCAGTTCCAGCCACTTCGCACGCTGGCCCGGGCCGGGGTGCAGCCCATTCATGGCGTCAGTCAGTTTTCACCTTCCCTGGAGCAAGCCCTGAGGCTGGTCGGCCAGGAGTAATGCCCCTAACGGTACTGAAATCAGGCGTATATCGGCTATGCTAGCGGTATTCCCGTGATTCCAGTGCAGGGCATTACATGCTTCCTTTTCGAATTGTTGACCGAATCAAATTCCTTGTTGAAAGACAGCTGGTCAAAGGGGCCGGATTCCAGCTGGCCGTCGTAGCGGCGTTCATTGCGTTCATTTCCTTGCTGGGGGGAATACTGGTGTTACCTCTCGGGGAAACCTTCGATGACGCCGGCACGGCCATTTGGTGGGCCTTCCTGAGGCTGACAGACCCTGGCTATCTTGGCGACGACGTCGGCGTTTGGCAGCGTATCGTTTCGACCTTGCTGACCCTCAGCGGGTATGTGGTCTTTATGGGTACGCTGGTGGCCATCCTGACCCGCTGGTTGATTGCCAAAATGGCGGATCTGGAGCGGGGGCTGACACCAGTCACGCTGAAAAACCATATTGTTGTCCTCGGCTGGACCAGTCAGACCCTGCCTCTGGTGACAGAACTGCTGGGCGCCTCCGGCCGGATGCGCCGGTTTCTGGAGAAACACGACACCCAGAAACTGAATCTGGTCGTGCTCTCTGAAGATGCCTCCGCGGAGCAGGTTCACGAGTTGCGTTCGGAGCCGGGGATTGGTCGTCGTGCCCGGCAGGTGATTCTGCGCTCGGGATCACCTATCCAGCCTGATGCCCTGCATCGGGTTGCCTGCCTGGATGCGGCGGCGGTCATTGTGCCGAGTGCTACCCATGAAGCCGGCAGCCTGGTGACCTCTGACGTGGAAACTGTAAAAGCCCTGCTCTCGATCGCTGCCCAGGCCCGGCAGTTCAGGTCGTCGCTGCCCTACGTGGTTGCTGAGATTCAGGATGTTCGAAAATTGCCGGTGATCGAACGAGCCTATCCGGGGGCTGTGGAGGTTGTGGCGGGTGATGCCACCATCAGCCGGCTGATGGTTCAGAATCTTCTGCATCCGGGGTTGTCGGAGGTCTATAACGAGCTGCTGACGGCAGGCGAAGGCAACGAGATCTACGTACGCGGCGGTGAGTTGGTAGCCGGAAAATCGCTGGCTGAACTGGCGTCTGAACGCCCGGAGGTCATCGTGCTGGGGCTGCTGCGCCGGCAGGAGCAGGCCTGGAATGTGCAACTGGTTGCCCGCTCAGATGTCCGCATTGAGGCGGATGACCGGGTGATCATGATGGCCCGTGATTATGCCGAAACGGATCCGAACCCCAGGTTGCCGGCGTTGCCTGAGATCTCCAGGATCGATATCCGCAAAAAAATGTCGAACTCCGGAACGGTGCCCCATCGGATTCTGGTGCTGGGCTGGAACCGGCGTGTGCCCAGCCTGGTCGCGGAACTGGCCAGTTATCGCAAGCTGGCGTTCGATGTGGATATGGTGTCCGTGGTGCCAAAAGAAGAACGTGAACTGGCGATCACCCAATATGTTGGCGAATGCCCCCAGGTCCGTTGCCATCATATTGAAGCAGACTACATGGTAGAAGATGAACTCCGGCGTGCAGATCCTGCCGGATACGATGCCATCATGTTGTTGAGTAGCGATCGTCTTGCGTCCGGTGAGGAAGCGGATGCGCGGGCCATGGTCGGATACCTCCAGCTTGATGACATCCTGGCTGACGCTGCGCGGCGCCCCCAGTTGCTCATGGAGCTGAGCGACCCGGATAACCGGCATCTGCTGTACGGCCATCAGAGTGAAATGCTGATTAGTCCGATGATACTTAGCCATGTACTGGGGCAGGTCGCCCTGCGGCGGGAGTTACGCATCGTACTGGATGAGCTGTTTACCGTTGGCGGTGCTGAAATACAGTTCCGGGATCCTGACGACTACCCATTGCCAGCCAGCGTTGACTTTCAACTGCTGGAGAAGATTCTGGCGGATGAAGGTGAAATTGCCCTCGGTGTTTTCCGGGCTGAACCGAACCTGGATGGCCGTCATCTTGAGCTGAACCCGCCCAGAAAGGCGTGGTTGGATCTGCGGACGGGGGATCGCCTGGTGGTGCTGTGCCTTACTGAATAAGGTCGTGACAGGGTGCCAGGCCTGATATGCGACCACTATTCATTTAAAAAATGCTGAAAATAGATGATATAAATTTCAATTATAAATTTGGAAGCACTAAAGTAACGGTCAACGTCAGGGCTTGCTTAAATAATAAGCAAGTGATTGACTTCGGAAGTCGCAGTAAAAGCTTCTCCGTACAGAATTAAAACCAACGTAGAAAGGATTGAGAGCATGCCCTACGCACAAGACGTTGACCAAATCGCTTCCCTCGTGGAGCAGAACCCTACCTGGAACGCTATTAACCCGAAGCACGCTGCCCGCATGCGCGCCCAGAACAAGTTCAAGACCGGTCTGGACATCGCCAAGTACACCGCCAAGATCATGCGCGAAGACATGGCTGCGTACGACGCTGACTCTTCCCAGTACACTCAGTCCCTGGGCTGCTGGCACGGTTTCATTGGTCAGCAGAAGCTGATCTCCATCAAGAAGCACTTCGGTAGCACCAAGCGTCGTTACCTGTACCTGTCTGGCTGGATGGTTGCTGCTCTGCGTTCCGAGTTCGGTCCGCTGCCTGACCAGTCCATGCACGAGAAGACGGCTGTATCCGGCCTGATCGGCGAGCTGTACACCTTCCTGCGTCAGGCTGACGCGTGGGAACTGAACCACCTGTTCCGCGATCTGGAAGCCGCTGAAAACGCTGGCGACGCTGCCAAGGCGAAGGAAATCGAAGCCGCTATCGACGGTCACGAAACTCACGTTGTGCCCATCATCGCTGACATCGACGCAGGTTTCGGTAACGCGGAAGCGACTTACCTGCTGGCCAAGCAGATGATTGAAGCCGGTGCCTGCTGTATCCAGCTGGAAAACCAGGTTTCTGACGAGAAGCAGTGTGGCCACCAGGACGGTAAAGTAACCGTTCCGCACGCTGACTTCATTGCCAAGATCAACGCTGTACGTCTGGCGTTCCTAGAGCTGGGTGTAGACGACGGTGTTATCGTTGCCCGTACCGACTCCCTGGGTGCAGGCCTGACCAAGCAGATCGCTGTAACCAACGAGCCGGGTGACCTGGGTGACCAGTACAACAGCTTCATCGACGGTGACGTGATCGAAAGTGCTGACGACATTGCCAACGGCGACGTTGTGATCAAGCAGGACGGCAAACTGGTTCGTCCGAAGCGTCTGGCTTCCGGTCTGTTCCAGTTCAAGGCCGGCTCTGGCGAAGACCGCGTTGTTATGGACTGTATCGCCAGCCTGCAGAACGGTGCCGACCTGCTGTGGATCGAAACCGAGAAGCCGCACGTTGGTCAGATCGCTGCCATGGTTAACCGCATCCGTGAAGTGGTGCCCAATGCCAAGCTGGTTTACAACAACAGCCCGTCCTTCAACTGGACTCTGAACTTCCGTCAGCAAGTATTCGACGCATGGAAGGAAGAAGGCAAGGACGTATCTGCATACGACCGCGCAGGCCTGATGAGCGAAGAGTACGACAACACCGAGCTGGGTCAGCTGGCAGACGAGTGGTGTCAGAACTTCCAGCGTGATGGTTCTCGCGAAGCGGGTATCTTCCACCACCTGATCACTCTGCCGACATACCACACTGCGGCTCTGTCCACTGACAACCTGGCCAAGGGCTACTTCGGTGACGAAGGCATGCTGGCCTACGTTGCAGGTGTACAGCGTAAGGAAATCCGTCAGGGTATCGCCACTGTTAAGCACCAGGATATGGCTGGCTCTAACATCGGCGACGACCACAAGGAATTCTTCGCTGGTGATGCGGCCCTGAAGGCCGGTGGTAAAGACAACACCATGAACCAGTTCGGCTAATCGAACAGTCTGGTTGTTGCTCCCGGGATAGCCGGGAGTTACCGAAAACCCCGCCATTTCTGGTGGGGTTTTTTTGTATATCAAAAATGTTCCGATCAACTTTTACACTGACAATGCCCGCCTAACAGCCTGATAAATGGGTTAATTTTCTACGCTTGGAGAAAATGCGTGCTGGGCGTGTTCCAGAATTGAAACAGGTTGCCCTTTCCAGGCGTGGTTCTGAAGAATGTCGCTTCAAAAAAACGTGTTTGACCTCAAATAGATATAGGTTTTAGCCGGATAGTGGCACAGGAATCGCTTTGTCTATTATGCGGGTCTGCACCATGGCTTACCCGATGTCTGACGGGTTGGACAGATCCCCATTAGCCAACTTCATCAAAGGAATGGACGTCATGAAAACTAACAAAAGTTTGCTAGCGATTGCTGTAGCACTTGGTCTGGGACTTTCTGGAGCTGCATGGGCTGACCAGGGAGGTGATGGTGACCCCAATACCAATGCTGACGATACCTCAACTGCCAACAATGACCATTCTGGAAACTCTGATTCCGGGAATGACAACTCCACCAACACGGATAATTCAAATAACTCCGACAACTCGGATAACAGTACGGATGTAGCCGACTCGTTCAAGATTGCGGATAGCGGTAACGATATGTCTGATAACTCTGATAACTCAGACAATTCTGATAATTCCGATAGCTCCGACAGTTCCGATAACAGCACCAATGTCAGCGACTCATTCAAGATAGCTGATAGTGGTAACGACATGTCTGATAATTCCGATAACTCGGATAATTCAGATAACTCAGACAACTCAGACAATTCTGATAACTCGGACAATTCCGATAACTCAGATAACTCTGACAACAGCACCAACGTCAGTGATTCGTTCAAGGTTGCTGACAGTGGAAACAGCGACAGTTCTGATAACTCCACCAATACCGCTGATTCCTACAACACCGATAGCAGTGACAACTCGGACAACAGTGTTACTGAGTTGAACCTGTCTGTGGAAGTGTTTATGAACGACGCTGAGCTTAATGGCAGTGTTAGCGGTACTAACGTGACCTATGGTGACGCGAATGCTGGCGGTGCATACACCGAAGCAAGGGCTTCCAATGAGATCTCAGGAGGCTCGGCCAACTTCACCGGGGTTGGGGCTTTTGCCCAGAATGCCGGGGTTGGCAGTGTTACTCAGGCCAACGTGAGTGTGATGTCTAACCTGACCGCGGGTGGCGGAAGCAACTGAGCATGGTCGGGCCGTGCTCCAGGTGGGGGCGGCCCGCATTGCCAGGAGGGCATCATGGGTAAGATGACTCAGGGAATGTTCAGTGTTGTGTGCCTGGTATTATGCCAGGGGGTTGTCGTGACCGCTTCATCGGAAGAGTTGCTGGCCATCGAGCCGATGAGCCAGGAACAACTTGAATGGTCCAGTGGGCGCCAGGGCATTCCCATGCAGTGGCAACTCAACGAGAGTGAACAAAACGCGTTGGTAACGGGGAACACGCTTAGTGGCCCATCTGAAACCGGAGACAACCGCATTTCGGATAATGCCTTCGGCAATATGAGCGGCATTGCAACGGTTATCCAGAATACTGGTAACCAGGTGGTGATTCAGGACAGTACACAGGTGAATATTCTCATAAACCGATAACGGGAGGTGGGCCATGAAAATCCCGGGCAGAATGATTGCTCTCTGTGTTATGAGTCTGGCATGGCCCACCGCGATTGCAGGTACCGTCGTCATACCCGGGTTTGGCAGTGATATACAGCTTGGGGTGAGCAGCTTCAAGGAACAGCAGTTCCGTTCGGTTATCCAGCAGCAATACGACTTTAGCTGTGGTTCCGCAGCGGTGGCTTCTTTGTTGTCTTTTCATTACGGACACGATGTTACTGAACAGGATGTTTTTGAGGGGATGCTCGCGCTTGCCGATGAAGACAAGGTGCGCCGGGAAGGATTCTCGATGCTCGACATGAAACGCTACCTTGAATCTGAAGGCTACAGCGCTGATGGTTTCAGAATGCCCCTTTCGGGCATACGGGAAAAGGTCAGGGTGCCGGTAATAGCCCTGATCAGTCTGGAAGGGTATCGGCATTTCGTTATCATCAAAGGCATCAGTAAAACGGAAGTACTGGTGGGTGACCCCGCCAGGGGGCTGAAAGTCTACCCCCGGGACCAATTTGAAAAACACTGGAACGGTGCAGCGTTTGTGATCAGAAGCCATCTTCAGCATGGCCGGTCCACATTTCAGGATGATGGTCAGTGGCCTATGGTCGTTCGTGCGCCTCTGTCCAGGGGACAGCAAGGCCCGTCTTTGAGCCAGACATTGCCACACTGGCCTTCTTCACGGGAGTGGTAGGGTTATGTGCAATTTGCGCTTGAATCAGTGTCTGATGATCACCATTCTCCTGAGCACGACGTTCGTCGTTCGGGCAGAGTCACTGTATCTGGAGTCGCCGTTAAGTGATGCCAGTCTTGATGGTCTGAGGGGTGGCTTCCTGCTGGACGATCTGGAAATAATGATTGGGCTTGAGCAGGCGATATCCGTCAATGGGGAGCTTATGGCTATCAATCGGCTGACCATCCCAAACCTGAATCAATTGGTCAGTGAGCAAGGTATTCCGCATCAGTTCGACACAGAATTGAGGCAGGTGGTTGATGGTTTGGGGGCCGGGACGCTAGTGACGTCGACTTTGGGTGATGGTCGGTGGTTGACGGTCATCCAGAATAACCTTAACGGAATTACCATCCAGAATGCCCGGGAGCTGACTATTGAACTCAATAACCTGGGGGGTGGTTTCGGGATCCCTGGCGTTTCGAGGGACCCCGTTCCAAGCTATCTGCGCCCGTAACTGCGTGGCTCTGAACCGGCGACTAGAGGCTGAAAGGCAGTTTCAGCGTAATCTCGGTGTTTGGAGCGTTCTCGGTTACTCCAATCCCAACGGTCAGGTTTAATGCGGCATCGTTGGAAAGCCGCTGCGAAAGCCCAAACGAGAGCGTCCCTACATGAGTGCGATCAAATGCGGCACCGAGAAGGTCGAAGTCACGTTCGAAGGTTGTTTTCTGAATGACGGAGTGATCATAGCTGAGGCTGAAGGATGTTCTTTCGTTGAACGCAAAGCCCATCCCAAAACCGAAACGTATCACGTCTCCCGGGTCTACGATGCCACCGTTTTCTTCCCCCTGATCTTCCTCTTGAGTCCAGACGTAACTCAAATTGCCATAGAGCACGGCCGGGTCGGATGGCAGAATAAAGGAAAAGCCTGGTTCAAACGACCAGAAACCGGAACCCGTAGGGCGCTCCTCTAGTTCGATACCGATTGGGTTGCCCTCACTGTCGAATACCGTCCGTTTGTCTACGTCATAGGGGCCCTCTCCAGTGGGTGGTTTTACCCGAATCACTCCTATTACGTAAGGCCAGCCGCGCAGGCCATCATTCAACTGATAGCGAATGGTCAGCTCCACGTCTCCCAACCCCTCTCCGGACGATTCTCGCAGAGTGTCGACAGGCGTTCCTTCGAAAGCCTGGCGTTCTTTGAGATCTTCACTGATGTTTAGCCACGGAACTCGCACTGCAGCTTCCAGGCGGCTGGTAAAGCCATATTTAAAGCTCAGGGAGGAAACAAAAATGTCCCGCTGTATCTCAGAGATGTTGATTAACCCGATCAGTAGTGCCGGGATTACGGTATAGCCTTCTACGGCTACCAGTGTGGAATTACTGTGGGCATAGGAAAAAGCAGGCTCGATAGTCAGGCGGCCAGGGCGGGTAACAATGCCTCGGTCCGCTGTGATAGAGGCAATTTCTGAAGCGTGCTCCTGCTTTTCCTGATCCTGCTGTGTCGGTGTGATTTTTGTGCCTTCTGGCTCACTTTCGGGTTTGGCTGCGAGCGTGGCGGGCCAAAGGCAGGAGCAGATCAGTGCCGGTACAAACATACGGTAAGTCATGACAGGTCTCCTTTATGGCGGGCGGCGGAGTGCTGTGCGTGGTTGTATTTATCCATTAGCCGATAGAGAGAAACCCTTGATATCTGGAGGATTCTGGCTGCCTCGGATACGTTATGAAGTGCAAGTGTCATGCTGTAAGAGATCGCCTGGCGCTCGGCCTGGGCTCGGAAAGATTCCAGAGTGAGTGTGTCGATGGCATCGCCCTGCCATTCATTGCCTTCGAGTCCGAGGTCAGCCGACTCTATGGATTTTCGATCACATAGCAGCATGGCCCTCCGCAGCCTGTTCTGAAGCTCTCGAAGATTACCTGGCCAGGCATGACTGACCAGGTGCTGCAGGGCTGACTTGCTCAGTTGTCTGTGGCGAGTTCCCTGGTGAGTGGATATAAGTGCTTTAGCCAAATGTGGGATATCCTCACGACGATCCCTGAGTGCGGGAAGCCTTACTTCCAGCCCTCCCAGGCGATAGAACACATCGCTCCGGAAGCGCTGTCTGTCAATGAGCTCCTGAAGTGGGTGGGCGGCTGTCGTGATCGTTCGGCTGTCGACGTAAATGGAGTGGTTGCTGCCGATGCGTTCAATTTTTCCTTCCTGGAGAAATCGTAGAAGGGCCGACTGCTGCTCGGGGAGGAGTTCATCGATGGAAGACAACACCAGCGATCCTCCATCTGCTTGCTCGAGTCGGCCTGGCCTGGCCTGAAGAGCGTGGGTAAAGGCTCCTTTCTCATAACCAAACAGCTCGCTCTGGGTCAGAGACTCAGGCAGGGCAGCGCAGTTGATCTGTATAAAGGGGCCAGAGGCGCGTGGGGAATGCCGATGAATAAACCTTGCTGCGGCGTCTTTGCCTGTGCCGCTTTCGCCGATGATGAGCACCGGCTCTTTGGTTTCCGAGAATCGACGTAACAGATCCCGGATCTGCCGGATTGCCTGTGAGTCGCCCTGCAGAGCAAAGGCTTGATAGTCATCGTTCGGCCAGCCTGGGGTGTTATCCCGAATGGCTGCCATGCCCCAAAAATGACCTAGCATGGATTCCAGGCGGAGCGTGTCGACAGGGAGTGTATGAAAGTCGGCACAGTATCTTGAAATCAGGTGTGCCGTCCTGGAATCAGTTGCCGGTTTCTCGTCTACAAGTCCTATCCAGTATGTGGGGTTCAGTGCTTCCAGCCATGCTTCAATCCCGGGTGTATCCAGGTCAGGGAGCCTGGTCATGTCCAGTATTCCCAATCGGGCTTTTTTGCGGTTGGGAAGAACGATGGGAAGTGGGGAAAGGTAGCTATGCTCAACAACTTTCCATTGCTGAGTGAGTAGCGCTTTCAGCTCGGTGTTATGGGGTGCCGCCGACAGCCAGACGAGCGGTCGCTTTTCCGTCATGCGAGTCTCCCATGAGGGCGATTCGTGGGGAATCGGACAGCTTCATATTGTTGTTTGGGGATAACCGGTACGGCGAGAACTCCGGTCACGACCCTGTGACCCAATCTATTGCCAGAGAAGTTCTCTGGAAAACGGTTAAGATTTAATCAGATTACGTGCCACTATTGTGATAGATCCGGTTTTCAGAGGGGTTACCTGAGCGGAAGGAATATCTTATTTATACGGTCGTAAAGTAATTCGACGTTTTCCCCGTTACTACCTTGGTCGCTCAGTTTGATATTCTGTTAGTCAGACCCTAGCAGCCAGGCAGAACCCATGGGCGATATGCAAACCGTAACCTCCCGGTCACCCACCCGCGAAGAGCTTCTTTCTGAACTTGCGAATACCCGGAGGCGAACACGCGACCTGATCACATCCCTGCCGGAGGAAGCCCTCAATGTTCCTTATCATCGGGGCGTCAATCCGCCGCTTTGGGAAATGGGGCATGCTGCCTTCTTCTACGAGGTCTTTGTTTTCAACCTGCTGGACGGCACTCCGAGTATTGATCCATCCATGGATGATCTGTGGGATTCTTTCCATGTAGACCATCAGGATCGTTGGTGCCGGGAACTGTTCCCGGGCAGGGAAGCGACGTTGCGGTACTTTGAGACGGTGTATGACCGGCTTGAGGAGCGTATTCGTGCCCGGCCATTGAGCGAGCAGGAAAGGTATTTGTACCGCTACGGGATTTTTCATCAGAACATGCATGTCGAGTCGCTGATCTGGTGCCGCCAGACTGTCGGCTACCCTGCGCCGGGCTCATGCCTGTTAGCACGGACCGCGCCGGGCGAACCTGGTGGTGGCGATGCGGAAATTCCGGGCGGGCGCTGGCTGATCGGAATGCCGGGCAATTCAGAGTATTTCGCTACTGACGATTTTGCCTTCGATAATGAGAAGCCCCGCTTTGAGATTGAATTGCCGGCATTTGCGATTTCAAAGCTGGCCGTCTCCCGTGGGGAATTTCTGGCGTTTGTAGAAGACGGCGGGTATCAGAAGCCAGAACTCTGGTCATTTGGCGGCAGAAGATGGTTGGATACCGAAACAGACGTAGCGCTCGTGCATGGCTGCCGGGAGCCTATGCTGAGAACGCCGCGGCACCCGTTGTACTGGCGCTGGCATGACAGTCAATGGCAGGAAAGGGTGTTTGATCAGTGGCAGCCTCTGGAACTGGAGGCTCCCGTGCTTCACGTCAGCTACTGGGAAGCTGAGGCCTGGTGTAACTGGGCCGGACGCAGGCTGCCAACGGAGTTTGAGTGGGAAGTGGCGGCGTTGGGCAATCGGCCGGAGACGCCATTCAGGCGATTCCCCTGGGGCAATGAGGCGCCAACGGAAGTGCGGGCTGATCTGGACGGTGGTGCCATGGCCCGGAATCCTGTGTATGACTACCCAGCCGGAGACAGTGCCTTTGGTTGCCGGCAGATGATTGGTAGTACCTGGGAGTGGACCAGCAGTCAGTTTTTCCCCTATGACGGCTTCAAGGTGGATATGTATCCGTTCATGTCGACCCTGCAGTTTGGTGATCACAAGGTGACTCGTGGCGGTAGCTGCGCCACCTCATCCTGCCTGATCCGGGGGACCTATCGACAGGCCTATTTGCCTCAGCGTAACGATGTCTATACCGGCTTCCGGACCTGCGCTCTGTAAGGTCCGTCGCGTTCAGGAGGTTTGGTCGGCGTTCCGCCCGGCCACGTGACTGGCCAGTGCGACCCCGGTCTCGTTCATGGTCAGGTAGGCGTCGTTTGCACCTGCTTCGCGAATCTGCCGGGCTTCGTCTTCATACATGGTATGAGCCACGATGTAGCCACGGAAGCCGAGCTTGCGCAGCATTCGAGCTGCAATCAGTTTGCCTTCGATATCCCCGAGCGACAGAATGACCGAGTGTACTTCCGGCATGTGCAGTCCATGCCAGAAGGACGCATCCTCCGCATCGGCAAAGACGACGTTCCGGCCAGCTTTCTGATGCTCCCTTGCTTTTGCCGGATCGGAATCCAGGCCTATTAGCTCTCCTGCCCGGGGCGCTATCCAGTCATAGGCCGCGGTACCGGTGCGGCCCATGCCCATGATCAGAACCCTGGCATTACCCAGAGACAGGGGTTGTTCATCCGGGTGATGCTTTCGGCTTTCGAATCGGCTCAGGCCTTCTGCAAAACGTTCGTAGAGAATATGGGCGGAGCGGTTTAACGGAGCTGAGATCACGAATGACAGGGACACCGATATGGCAAGGGGAACGAGCCATTCGGGTAATGCGATACTGGCAACAATCAGACCGAATTCGCTGTAATTGGTCAATGCCAGCGCGCTGAGGAAGCCACTGCGGGCACGAAGGCGGAAAACCAGAAGCAGGAAGAAGAACAGCAGCCCCTTGAGCGGCAGTACCAGAGTGGCTACGAGGGCGAAGATCAGCGCCTGGCTGTCTGGTAGCCCACCGATCCCGATTTGCAGGAAAAAGCCAACAAGGAACATCTCCTTGACGCTCCAGAGTGATTTGGAGAGTTCCTGAGCCCGGGGATGGCTGGCCAGCATGGCACC
Source organism: Marinobacter salinexigens (assembly GCF_008370345.1). Lineage (GTDB taxonomy): Bacteria > Pseudomonadota > Gammaproteobacteria > Pseudomonadales > Oleiphilaceae > Marinobacter > Marinobacter salinexigens. The sequence goes on from NZ_VTUU01000001.1 coordinate 134,283, forward strand.
AAACACCAGGGCACCCAGCTCTGAACTGAGACCAACGCTCTCGAAACCGTATCCACCAAGCACCAGAGCCAGCAGGAGCCCGAGAAGCACCAGCAACTCATCATGGCCGCTGGCATCCAGCAGCCGGAACAAGAGCGGGCGGAGCAGAGGTAAACCAAAAACGATCAGGGCCCATTTGGAGGGAGTTTGGCCGGCGGCGAGGCTCATCACGACCAGGGCAATCAGATCCTGCATGATCAGAATGCCAATAGCTACACGGCCATGGAACGCCCGAAGCTCGCGTTTGGATTCCAGTACCTTGGCTGCGAGTACGGTGGATGAGAACGATAGCGCAATGGCCAGCATCAGCGCCGTACTCCATGGCAGGTCCATCAGCAGATAGAGGCCTGGAGTAAACACGAGACAGGTAATGGCGAAGTGCAGCAGGCTGCCTCCAATGACCTCGGGGCTGACGATGGAGCGGAGCTTCAGCTTCAGGCCGACGGTAAACAGTAGAAGCAGCACCCCGACATGGGCGATATGCTCCAGTGTGTGAGTCGGACCCACGGAAAGACCGGCTGTTGCTGATAGCCCGCTGAGTACGAAACCTGCGGCCAGATAGCCCACCAGTGGCGGTAAGCCGATGGTCTTGACCAGGAGGCCAAGGGCGAAGGCGAAGGAAATCCAAAGGGCTTCAGGCATTACGTAGTCTTTTCAGGCTGGTTCGGGTATTTGCTCAAGGCTATCGTGTTTTACCGGTCTGGTGTAGTCGATGCTGGTCTAATCCGACTGATTTTGCTCAAAAAAGGGCAAAAAAAAGCCCGGTCAGCGACCGGGCCTGTACCTGCTGAGCCTGTTGGCTCAGGCTTGTTCCCGTGCGATTGCGCGGTAGGCAATATCCTTGCGGTAGAAGGCATCTTTCCAGCTGATCTTTTCGGCCAGCTCGTAAGCGCGCTTCTGGGCTTCGGTCACGGTATTGCCCAGGGCGGTGGCACACAGCACCCGGCCGCCGCTTGTGACAACATCGTCGCCGTTGAGTCTGGTGCCCGCATGGAACACTTTCTCGCCTTCGACTTCCGATTCCGGCAGGCCGGAAATAACCGCGCCTTTCTCGTAATCTGCGGGGTAGCCGCCTGCAGCAAGTACGATGCCTACGGAAGCACGTTCGTCCCAGTCAGAGCTGCACTGGTCCAGTTTACCGTCAATGGCAGCGCCGCAGAGTTCAACCAGGTCCGATTTCATGCGCAGCATGATGGGCTGGGTTTCCGGGTCGCCGAAGCGGCAGTTGAACTCGATAACCTTGGGAGCGCCATTGTTGTCGATCATCAGGCCGGCATACAGGAAGCCCTTGTAAGGATGGCCTTCGGCTGCCATGCCGCGAACCGTGGGGTAGATGACTTCGTCCATAATGCGCTGGTGCACTTCCGCGGTCACGACCGGGGCCGGGGAGTAGGCGCCCATGCCACCGGTGTTGGGGCCGGTATCACCGTCGCCAACCCGTTTATGGTCCTGGGAGGTAGCCATGGGCAGCACATTCTCACCGTCGACCATGACGATAAAGCTGGCTTCTTCGCCTTCGAGGAATTCTTCGATAACCACGCGGCTGCCGGCGTCACCGAAGGCATTGCCTGCCAGCATGTCGCGGATGGCGTCCTCGGCTTCTTCCAGGGTCATGGCGACAATAACGCCTTTGCCAGCGGCCAGACCGTCAGCCTTGACCACGATCGGAGCGCCCTGCTCGCGCACATAGGCCAAGGCCTCGTCCACGTCAGTATAGTTGCCGTAGCCGGCGGTAGGAATTTTCTGGCGTGCCAGGAAATCCTTGGTGAATGCCTTGGACCCTTCCAGCTGGGCTGCGCCGGCACTTGGGCCAAAGACGCGAAGGCCGCGTTCTTCGAATTGATCGACGATACCTGCGACCAGTGGTGCCTCAGGGCCAACGATGGTCAGACCCACATTGTTGCCCGCTGCAAAGTTGGCAAGACCTTCCAGATCCAGCACGTCAATATCGACGTTCTCCAGCCCCGGCTCACGGGCCGTGCCGGCGTTGCCGGGAGCGACAAATACCCGGTCAGCGTCCGGGGACTGGGCTGCTTTCCAGGCCAGGGCGTGTTCACGTCCGCCACTGCCGATAACAAGAATGTTCATAGTCGGAATCCTTCTCTACCCTGTATCAGTGACGGAAGTGGCGCATGCCGGTGAAGACCATGGCGATGCCGTGCTCGTTGGCAGCGTCGATAACTTCCTGGTCACGCATGGAACCGCCTGGCTGAATCACGGCAGTGATGCCGGCTGCGGCGGCAGCGTCGATGCCATCCCGGAACGGGAAGAACGCATCGGAGGCCATGACCGATCCCGGTACTTCCAGGCCTTCATCTGCGGCTTTGATACCCGCGATTTTAGCACTGTATACCCGGCTCATCTGGCCCGCGCCGATACCGATAGTGCGGCCGGCCTTGGCGTAAACAATGGCATTGGACTTGACGTACTTGGCTACTTCCCAGGCGAACAGAAGGTCGTTGAGTTCCTGTTCGGACGGCTGGCGGTCTGTGACAACCTTGACGTCTTCCATTGCTACCATGCCCAGGTCGCGGTCCTGAACCAGCAGGCCGCCGGTAACTCGCTTGTAGTCCATGGTCTGGGCGCGCTCACCATCAAACTCGCCGCAGGCCAGCAGGCGTACGTTCTTCTTGGCCGCAACCAGCTCAGCCGCTTCAGGCGCGACGGTCGGGGCGATGATCACTTCCACGAACTGACGGTCCACGATGGCTTTGGCGGTTTCCGCATCCAGTTCACGGTTAAAAGCAATGATGCCGCCGAATGCTGAGGTGGGGTCAGTGGCGAAAGCCAGGTCGTAGGCTTGACGGATATCTGCACCGATGGCCACGCCACAGGGGTTGGCGTGTTTGACGATAACACAGGCTGGATCAGCGAACGGTTTCACGCACTCCAGTGCAGCGTCAGTGTCGGCAACGTTGTTGTAGGACAGCTCTTTGCCCTGCAACTGTGTGGCCGTTGCCACGCAGGCTTCCTTCGGCGCGCGCTCGGCGTAGAAGGCAGCGCGCTGATGGGGGTTTTCGCCGTAACGCATGTCCTGAACTTTAACAAACTGCGCGTTAAAGGTGCGAGGGAACTCGGCATTGTCGTTGTCCGGGGTGCGGCCACCGAGATAGTTGGCAATGGCGCCATCGTAGCCCGCGGTGTGTTCGAAGGCTTTCACCGCAAGATCGAAGCGGGTTTCGTAGGCCAGCTCGCCGTTGTTTGATTCGAGTTCCGAGAGAATACGGCTGTAGTCCGAAGCGTTTACCACAATGGCCACGTCATTGTGGTTCTTGGCTGCGGCACGAACCATGGTCGGGCCGCCAATGTCGATGTTCTCGATGGCGGTCGGCAGATCGCAGTCTGGCTTCGCGACCGTCTCTTCGAAGGGGTACAGGTTGACCACCACCATGTCGATCGGATTGATACCATGCTCACCCATCACGGCATCATCGGTGCCGCGACGGCCGAGAATGCCACCGTGAATCTTCGGGTGCAGGGTCTTGACACGGCCATCCATCATTTCCGGGAATCCGGTGTAATCGGAAACCTCGGTTACCGGGATGTTGTTCTCCCGGAGCAGGCGGAAGGTTCCGCCAGTGGACAGCAGTTCAATACCGCGTTCGGTGAGGGCACGGCCGAAATCGACGATGCCGGTTTTATCACTGACACTGATCAGTGCGCGACGGACGGGGGTGTTAGCCTGGTTTGCCATGAGTCACTTTCTTCGCTGGAGATGAACGAATAAGGGCCTCGCGAATGGTGTCCGGGAGGCCCTTATCAAATCAGGGTGTCTGGATTATAGCAGACCGTACTGCTTCAACTTCTTGCGCAGGGTTCCGCGGTTCAGGCCAAGCATGGTGGAAGCCTTGGTCTGATTGTTGCGGGTGTACTTCATAACCTGCTCCAGCAGCGGTGCTTCCACTTCGGAGAGTACCAACTGATAAACCTCGGTTACCGGAGCTCCGTCCAGTTGCGCGAAGTAGTTTTTCAGAGCAAGTTCGACGCTGTCGCGGAGGGTAACGGCATTGCCGCTGTTATTCACCGTCTGCAGTTGGTGAATGTCTTCACTGGCGGGTGTGCTCAGGTTGTCGTTTGCCAAAGTGTCAGCGATCATGCTGCGAATACCTCTCGATTTCGTAAGCCTTCAAAGTACTGTTGAATAACGTCTTTTTGCTCCAGCGCATCGTCGATGGCGTTGAAGCTTTTTCGGAACTGTTTTCCCGGATCGTGGGATTGCAAATACCAGCCAACATGCTTTCTGGCGATGCGTACACCCATCAGTTCGCCGTAGAAACTGTGCAGTTCGGCGAGATGTCCGGTCAGGATGCTTTCCACTTCGTCCAGTGACGGGGCCTGCATGTGCTTGCCGGTCTCCAGATAGTGGAGGATTTCCCGGAAAATCCAGGGGCGTCCCTGAGCTCCCCGGCCAATCAGCAATCCGTCAGCGCCGGTGTGTCTGAGAACCTGCTCCGCTTTTTCCGGCGAGGTGATGTCACCGTTGGCGAACACCGGGATACTGACCCGGGATTTAACGTCGGCGATGGTGTCGTACTCCGCCTCGCCATTGTATTTGTCGGCGCGAGTGCGGCCATGTATGGCCAGCGCCTGGATGCCAGCATCTTCAGCCATCCGGGCAATGAGCGGTGCGTTACGGTTGTCAGTATTCCAGCCGGTGCGCATTTTCAGGGTGACCGGAATATCGACTGCGTTAACGACGGCTTCCAGGATTTCTCTGACCAGACCCTCATCTTTCATCAAAGCTGAGCCTGCGGCTTTGTTACACACTTTTTTCGCAGGGCAGCCCATGTTGATGTCGATGATCTGGGCTCCGAACTCAGCATTCATCCGGGCCGCATCAGCCAGCATCTGGGGATCACCTCCGGCAATCTGTACTGACCTGGGCTCAGGTTCGCCGTCATGATTCAGGCGCGTACGGGATTTACGTGTGTGCCAGAGTTTGCTGTCTGCAATAACCATCTCCGAGACTGCCAGACCTGCACCCAGCTTTCGGCACAGTAGCCGGAAGGGGCGGTCGGTTACACCCGCCATGGGGGCAACAATCAGCGGATTGGGCAATGTGTACGGCCCGATTTTTGCCGTCGGCAGCATGATCTGAGTCCATCTCACAGCGAGTTGAGCAAGCGTAGGAATGGCTCGACTGGTTAATTAGTGATCGATCCGGTTTCCGAAGGGCGCTAATGATACCGCTGGGGGCGGTGTGATTGAAGGGGCTGAAGGGCGAAAAAATTGATTATTTTTCGCCCTTTCTGGTTGACTTTTGCTCGGGTCGATGGGCGTTGGTGCAGACCGTTCAGTGAATGCTTGCTAACGCCCCTGGCGGGTATAGGGGCGGAAGTTGATGTTGTAGTTCACCGCATCCCGGCCGGGGTCACGGATCTGGATTGCAATGCGCACCGGTGTGTCTTTGGGCATGGCCTTGAGGGCGCTGCCTTCTCCGGCCAGGTATTCGTCAGGTGTGAAAACGCTCTGGGCAACCACATCACCATTCAGGTTGGAGAAGGTGAGCGCAATTGCGGGGAAGGGCTGCTCAAACTCCGCACGGTTGATGATGACGGCATCTACAATCAGCTGGGTGCGGTTATCTGGATCGGAACGGACGACCAGTTTACGGCTCTGGATCTCGTCGACATTCAGTAGAGGCTGGAGTTCGCAGCCTGCCAGTTCACAGCCTTTTTCATAGAAGGGCCGTAGCTGGGGAATGGCCGAAAGACGGTCAAACTGGTACCAGGTCACTTGTGCGACCAGAACACCAATCAGCGCCAGCACAATAATGGTCCAGAATAGGGTACGCAATCGGCTTCCGCCGTTACCCGATACCGATACGGGCTCGCGGCGGAGGTCGTCAAATGGCCGGCTGGCACTGACTGTATCTGCGATCGGTTGTTCTGGTTCTGGTTCTGGTTCGGGCGCTGGCTGTGTTTGTGGTGCCGGTTCAGGCTCCTCGGCTACAGCTGGTTCCGGCGTGCTTTCCTTTTTCGAACCGGCTTGTTCCTCGAACTCGATGAAGAAACTGTCGTCTTCCGAGCGGTCCGCCGTCAGCGGTTGTGCCGAATCGAAGCTGGCCGCTTCTTCTTTGACAGAATCCGGGGCAGCTTCTGCCTCCCTGGGTTCGGTAAGCATTTCCTCGGCCCAGCTCTCATCAATGGACTCGTTATGATGATCGTCATCATGGTGGTGAAAGTCGGAACCTCCTCCCTGTTCGACCTCCCGGAAGCTGTCACTCAGTTCAGCGTCGGAAAACCCGAGTCTGGTGCCTGCGTACTGTCCCGCGGCAGCATCTTCCTCGGGGTTGTCCTGAAATACGAAATCCTCTTCCGTGAAGCTCGACGGGCCCTGGTCTTCCGGGGCATCCGCTCTATCGACCGGCGTGGACTCGGCCTTTTTCGGGGCTTCCGGTATGACCTGATGTTCGATGGCGTTGAACACAGCCATGCAGTTTCCGCAACGCACCTTGCCTTTGGCGATACCAAGCTGTTCATCGGATACCCGGAAACGGGTCTGGCAATTGGGGCACTGGGTCTGCAGGCTGCTTTGGGTCATGCTTCGTTCCTGAAGGCGTCTGGGCTACAACTGTCGGAGTTTAGACGTTACAGCGATGTACGTCATCTGTCGTTACGCCGTCCTGTGAGGCGTATCCACTCTTCACGTTGTTCCGGTTCATCCATGATAAACCAGGGTTCATAGGCGGCCATGACATCCCGGGCCTGGTTGGAGAGGATGCCTGAAAGTACGAGATCACCGCCGGGTCTGGTCAGTTTTGCGAGATGAGGGGCGAGGCCGATAAGGGGCTGGGCAAGAATGTTGGCCAGCATGACATCGCACTGGGTGTCCGGCTCGTTTTCCGGCAGGTAGAGGTCCAGTCGTTCGTCCTCTACACCATTGCGGCGGGCATTGTCGCGGCTGGCTTCCAGGGCCTGAGGGTCGGTATCGACGCCCACAACGTGGTTGGCTCCCAAGAGCAGGGCAGCCAGGCCCAGGATGCCGGAGCCGCAGCCATAGTCGGTCACCTGCTTGCCGGCCATGTCTTTACCGTCCAGCCATTCGAGGCAAAGGGCGGTTGTCGGGTGAGTGCCGGTTCCGAAGGCAAGCCCGGGGTCGAGCATCAGGTTGGCTGCATCGGGATCCGGAGCATCGTGCCAGCTGGGCACGATCCATAGCCGTTCGCCGAACTTGAGCGGGTGAAAATCATCCATCCAGGCGCGTTCCCAGTCCTTGTCTTCCACCAGAGTGACTTCAATTTCCGGTAGCGTCTGCTGGGTGCGCTGATGCCAGGCATCTCTCAGTTCCGCGCAGAGTTGCTCGATATCTCGATCAGACTGGAATAAGCCGGTAACCGTAGTCTGGTTCCACAGAGGGGTGGTGCCGGGGTCCGGTTCGAAGAGGGGTTGGTCTGCAGCGTCTTCCATGGAAACGGCATCGGAGCCCATTTCCATGAGGAGATCCTCCAGCTGATCCGCGTTTTCGGGATCAGCCGGGATCTGGAGTTGTATCCAGGGCATAGTCTTTCCTGCAATGTTGATGCAGGACGTCAGTCCCGCATCAGTTTTTCAAGATGGTGAATGGTGAAGTCTACCTGTTTAAAGCCACCATCGCGCACCAGATTTCTATGCAGGGGCTGGTTGGTCTTGATGCCCTCGACCACCAGTTCATCCAGAGCGTTCTTCATACGCCGGCGAGCAATCTCGCGATCCTCACCCCAGGTGATCAGCTTGGCCACCAGGGAATCGTAGTATGGAGGCACGGTATAGCTGCTGTACAAGTGGGAGTCCACCCGGATGCCGTTGCCGCCGGGAGCGTGGAAGTGCTTCACTTTGCCGGGGCTCGGGATGAAGGTTTTCGGGTCTTCCGCGTTGATCCGGCATTCCATGGCGTGGCCGGAGATCTTGATGTCGTCCTGGGTGTACTGCAAAGGCAGTCCGCTGGCAATGCGCAGCTGTTCCTTGACGATATCGACACCAGTGACCATCTCGGAAACCGGGTGTTCAACCTGAACCCGGGTGTTCATCTCGATGAAGTAGAACTCGCCATCCTGGTACAGGAACTCAAAGGTACCTGCGCCCACGTAGCCGATTTCTTTGCAGGCATCGACGCACGCCTTCAGGGTGCGGGCCCGGGACTCCTGGTTGATGTTCGGAGCCGGCGCTTCCTCAATAACCTTCTGATTCCTGCGCTGCATGGAGCAGTCGCGGTCGCCCAGATGGATGCAGTTGCCGTGCATGTCGGCCAGCACCTGAACCTCAACGTGGCGCGGTGTTTCCAGGAACTTTTCAAGGTAGACCGTCGGGTCGCCGAAGGCGTTTCGGGCCTCACTTTGGGTGATCTGGACACCTTTCAGCAGGGCGGCTTCAGAGTGAACGACCTGCATGCCGCGGCCACCGCCACCGGAGGCGGCTTTGATCATTACCGGATAACCGATGCGGCGCGCGATCTTCAGTGTGCGCTCGTCATCATCCGTCAGCGGGCCGTTGGAGCCCGGAACGGTGGGTACGCCAGCCTTCACCATGGCCTCGATGGCGGATACCTTGTTACCCATCAGACGAATGGTGTCGGCAGACGGTCCGATGAAACGGAAGCCGCTCTTTTCCACCTGTTCTGCGAAATCGGCGTTTTCCGCCAGGAAGCCATAGCCGGGGTGGATGCCCACAGAGTCGGTGACTTCAGCGGCGCTGATGATGGTTGGAATGTTCAGGTAACTTTCCAGCGGACTGTTAGGGCCGATACAGACAGATTCATCTGCCAGACGGACGTGCATCAGGTCGCGATCGACCTGGGAGTGCACAGCAACCGTCTTGATGCCCAGCTCCTTACAGGCGCGCAGGATCCGGAGAGCAATTTCACCCCGGTTTGCGATCAGAACTTTTTCTAGCATGGCCATGAGTAGCTATCACCGAGTTCAGGAAATGACGATCAGAGGCTGATCAAACTCCACCGGCTGGCCATTTTCGACCAGGATTTCAGTGACGGTACCGCTCTTGTCGGCTTCAATCTGGTTCATCATCTTCATTGCTTCGACGATGCAGATAACGTCACCGGCCTTCACTGACTGACCAACTTCAACGAATACAGAGGCAGTCGGAGAAGGCGCCCGATAGAAGGTGCCGACCATCGGCGACTTCACTGCATGGCCGCTGATGGCGGCAGGAGCGGCTTCTTCAGCAGCAGCCGGGGCTGCCGGAGCAGGCGCAGCTGCAACCGGTTGCGGAGCCGGAGCAGCAACCTGGCTTACGTACTGGGTGCCAGCAACCTGTTCGCGACGACGGGAGATGCGTACTGAGTCCTCTCCCTCCTGAATCTCCAGCTCCTCTACGTCAGATTCTTCGAGCAGCTCGATAAGTTTCTTGATCTTGCGAATATCCATAGTCAATCCAGTCCCGTTTTGTCAGGTCTATCAGTTGATTCGTTTCAGGGCTGCCTGCAGGGCAAATTCGTATCCCTGGCTACCCAATCCACAGATAACGCCTTCGGCGATATCGGAAAAATAGGAGTGATGGCGAAATGCTTCCCGCGCATGCACATTGGAAAGATGTACTTCAATGAACGGAATTTCTGAAGCCAGAATGGCATCCCGCAGGGCGACACTGGTGTGGGTGAAAGCTGCTGGATTGATGATGATGAAATCCACGCCTTCCGCCCGGGCTTCATGCACCCGATCAATCAGTTCATATTCGGCGTTGGACTGCAGATGAAGCAGATGATGTCCGTTGTCTGCTGCCTGCTGCCGTAGCCTGTCATCGATGTCGGCCAGAGTCTCGTGGCCATAAACCTCCGGCTCGCGGGTGCCGAGCATGTTGAGGTTGGGGCCGTGGAGCACAAGAATTGTCGACATGATTCAGTTTGCCTTTGTGTCTTTTTTTAGATGATCGCCGAAAATCACAGCACGTTCCCTCAATGGTGCGTACTTGTTTCTCTCAGATCAACACTTTTTGACAATCTTCCGTGTCGTCCATTGGTCGTAAAAAGACGGCATTAGAGTCCCGACAGGATCTTTCCACTGATGACAATCATTGTCGTCAAGGGATGGCGGGACTTCCATACGACGTTGGTTTCATAACCTCGTTGTCAGCGCGTCTTTCCGGTCAAGGCAGGACACAGGCATTGCTCCTGAAGTCTCGGTGATCCGATGCCAACGTTCAGTTTAGTCCCGGTTTGCAGAGGGAGACACTGGCAGATGACTCAACAAAAATAATTTCAGGAGATGTCGCAATGAGGGATACGGAAGTATGCCGGCGCCTGCTCGGTATTGAAGAACCATGGACAGTAAACCGTTTGCGGATAGACACCCAGACGCGAGAGCTTCACGCGTTTGTCGGGCGGGGACAGGGCTGGCTGGCCAGGGTGGTGCCCGATCAGCCTAAATCACGGTGGCGCCATTGCAACGTGGGTGCATATAAGGCGTTTATTCATGCCACCGTTACGGATGGCTTTTCCGATGAGGACAAGCGGGTGGCATTTATCGGTCGCCCGGATACCGAATTTACCACCGGCCTGGCCCGGAAAGTTACCGACTGCCTGAAGGCTGGCCTGCGCTATCGCGAGGTGTGCCAGTTGCTGGACATCGACGTGCACCTGGCCTGGCAGATCCGGCATGCGATTCAGGAAGGACTGCTGGGCAAAGATATGTCTACCCTGGCGGATTCGATGGTCACAGACCTGGAGCAGGACGTCCTCCCCGATATTCCCCCGGTTTCCGATGTTGCATGGCGCCGCCTGCTCAGTTCCGAAGGTTCGCTCAACCCCCGCTTGCTCAGTCTCAGGCTCTTGCTGACGCGGGCACGGCAGGAATTTGGTCGTCTGGAAGATGAATCTGCCCGGATGATACGAATCAATGAGATCCGCCGTTTCTTTATCAAGCATAGAAAGCAGCTTGGGTATGAGATTGAGCAGTTGCAGTCCCTCAGGGCTGTTCGTGCACTGTCGGGTGACAGAGAGCACTGGGAGAAGGAGGTTGCCGAATGAGTGACCTGAACAGTCGTCTCCTCACCGTTGCAGAGGTGTCTGAGTTGATCCAGCAGGGCCTGCCACTGGCCCTGGCGGGGGATGAAGCCCTGCTGGCTTCCTTGCCGACGGGTAACTGGATTGCCGGAAGTACACCCTATTTCATGACCGAGCACGCAGGCGTCTGTGATCGCAACAAGGTATTTGTCCAGATACTGGATGCCGAGCAGGTGACCATTGAATCCTATGACATGGATGCTCTTCCCGGGTTTCTGGAAGACGCCCCCGAACAGGGATACTCCATTATTATTCTGCCAGCGGGGAGCGATGTGCATCGTTCCTATGCCGAAAATGCTCCGGGGTTTCCGGAAATGTACCTGAAGCCCGTCGTTGGTTGGGTCGCCGGTATGCACCTGGATGATCTGGCCAGCGGAACGGCTGTGGTTGTAGATGGGCGAACCGGAGAATCGTTCGGAAATCGGGCGGTGGTCCTGCATGCGAGCCTGCCTCCGGGAGTCTCGGCGATGGTGCACGCAATTAATCTCTTTGAGCCTGATGAAGGCGATGATATCGAGTTCAGTGATACCAGCTTTTCCGCCCGACACTGCATAGTGAATGGCGAGCAGAAAGGCCTGCCGGAATACTTCGAAGATCGTGGCCTGGATACACGTCAACCGCTGCTGGCGGACTATTGCGGGGCGCTGATCAATGTCAGCATTCAGTCGCTGGAGTCATCGAGCGGTGCGGTTCAGTTCTACGCGCCGGTCTTTAAGGGGGTTCAGTACCGGGTTGCCCGGCCCGTAGCCGATTATCCCGAGGCCTTCGCTCAGGCCATGCCTGCCAAACCAGGCCGAATTATTTTTGGCTGCAACTGCATCCTGAATTACCTGCACTCCGGCCTTGAGGGTCGTGCTACTCCAGGCCTGACGGGGCCGGTGACCTTTGGTGAGGTGGCTTACCAGTTGCTGAACCAGACAGCGGTATACATGACACTGGTGGATGATTGAATTCACCAGTGTCATGTTCGATCAGTTCTGTTCCTGCGCTGTTGTCACGCAGTTCCGGCCAGCGTTTTTGGACGAATAGAGGGCCTGATCGGCCCTTTCGCACAGCGCCTGGGAGGACTCTCCCTGCCAGGCTGCAATACCGCAACTGAAGGTGACGTTGAACTCCCTGTCACCGGCTGGCTGAAGCAGTTCCGAAAAGCGCTCCCGGATTTCGTTTAGCACGTTCCGGGCATCGCTGGCGCGGGTGTTGGGGAGAATGATGGCAAACTCCTCACCCCCGTAACGACCGATGTGGTCCGTCTTGCGCAGGCGCTGTTTGAGAAACATGGACAGGCTGCGCAGAACCCGGTCGCCGATGGGGTGACCGAAGGTGTCGTTTACCTTCTTGAAGTAATCAATATCGATCATCGCGAAGCACAGCGGGTGATCCTTCTGCCGTGCCCGCACAATCTCCTGTTCGAGCAGGTTCAGTGTGTGGGTGTGGTTGTACAGGCCGGTCAGGCTGTCCCGGATCATAAGGGCCAGCAGCGAGCGGGCCCGGCGCCCCCGGTTATGAATGGTCGAGATCAGGTGCTTGGGATCAATGGGCTTGGTCAGGAAGTCATCACCGCCAAGACTCATGGCATGTAGTTGTTTGCTGACATCGTCCTCGGCAGACAGATAGATGATCGGGACACTGTGAAACCTGTCCTGCTGGCGGATTACCCTGGCGATTTCCATGCCGGTACAACCCGGCATGTACATGTCCAGGATGATGATTTCCGGTGAGAACTCTTCGAGTGCAGTGATGATCGCCATGGGGTCGGTAATGATGTGAGCGATCATGCCCGCTTTTTTCAAAACCGTTTCCATGTATTTGGCCTGGGCCCGTGAGTCGTCCAGAACCAGCACTTTGTATGGTTCCACGGTGTTGCCGTGGGTATAGGTCTCGATCTTCTCGATCAACTGGCCAGGGTCGACGGCGGGATAAAAGAACTCTTCGCCGCCGCAGCGGGAGGCCCGTAGCCGGGTTTCGATGGTGCCATCCTCATCGCTTACGAAAATGATCGGGATGGGGGTGTCGTGGCGCTCTTGCAACTGCTCGATGCAAGCGAGACCGGCATTTTTTTCTCCACCGAAGTCCACATCCATCAGGATGGTTTCGGGTTTATGCAGCGCACAGGCCTCAGTCAGGTCGCGGGAGGAGGTAAAGGCTGAAGCACGAAAGCCGAAGAACTCCAGTTGGCGGATCAGGCGGCTGGCCATTTCGTTATTGGCCAGAGCAATGTAGACCGGTGTACGGCGATACTGGTTCGGGGATTCAGTACTGTCCTGATCGGTGCGTCTGCAGGTACAGCGGGACAGGGTTTCCATAGCGTCCTGAAGTTGGCGCGCCAGATCATCTTGAAGGGTCTGGCCGCTACTCCAGCCACGGACAAGATCGAGAATTTTCTGGCCGGCCTGGGCATGACCCGCCATTTCGAACCTCTGTGCGTAGCGAACCAGTTTGTCTGTTGCAGCGGCGAACTCATCACGATGGGCGCCTGCCAGTTCCCGGTCTCCGTGAATTTTCTGCCAGGTGTCCAGAACAACCCGGGCCTGGGTTGTCACACGTCGTGCGAAGTGCTGCCTGAGTTTCTCTTTCTGGCTTTCGTCGTTCATTGTGCTCCGGCCTGTCTGCTTCCATTTTTAGGTCGTCCTTCCCTTCGTGGACGACGATTTTTTCAACCTTAATCCTTTTCCAGAGTCTATAGTGTTTAGAGTTGTCGGCGTAGGTTGTTCTATGTAAATGTTTGTCAACTCTGCGGCGCAGGTCACAAACCTCTGGCCGGCTGTTATACAGCCAATCGGAGAAGCCTCCATGGTTCGGAAGCACATCAGACCGAAAGGCCCGCAGCGGGGTAATGCGACCCTGCGTACTATCCTGCTCTTGTTTACGGGAAGTTTGCTGGTGCTGGTCCTGCTTGCAGGATTTTTCACCAGTTATAGCTTTTTCCGGAACTACGTTTCCGATCAGTTGGCCGGCCATGCCCGGGATGGCGCGACGGCGATCGGCCTTTCCCTCTCGAATGCCATTGATGCACGTGATCCGGTGGCCTCATCGTCGGTTATAGATGCGGTTTTTGACAGTGGCCGCTACCTGTCTATCAGTTATCTGGATCATCACGGTAATGAAGTGGCTGGGCGCTCAATGGGGCTGCAGGAAGCCCGGGTGCCGCCCTGGTTTCTGTTTGTGGTGGACTTGCCGCTCCAGGTTGCGCGGGCTGAAGTTGTCCGGGGCTGGAATCGTCTGGGTACGGTCGAGGTGGTGAGCCACCCGGGCAGGGCCTATGAAGACCTCTGGCGGATTTCTCTCTGGCTGATTCTCAGCACTCTGTTGATCGGTGGTGTTGGCCTTGTTGTCCTGTATCTGCTTCTGCGGCGAACGCTCAAACCGCTTAACGCGCTGGAAAAACAGGCGAAGGCGCTGGGCAACAGGGACTTTCGTCAGCGGGTAACGGTGCGTTCTACCCGGGAATTGAACCTGGTTACCGAAGCGATGAACCAGATGGCAGATGACCTAGGGCAGTTGTTTGAGGGGCAGGCCAAACTGATTCAGCACCTGCGTAAAGTCAACAACGAAGATCCGGTGACGGGCCTCGACAGTCGCAGCGCGTTCGACCAGCGCCTGAAGGTAGAAGTGGAGTCCGAGGAGAAATCGGCGCCTGGCGCCTTGATGCTGCTCCATTTGGCGGGATTTGCCGATTATAACCAGGCCTACGGCCGCGAGGAGGCAGACCGGCTCTTGGTGCGAGTTGCGGGGATGGTCCGTGAATTTGCCGGGCAGCATTCGGGAGCCTTTGCTGGCCGGAGGACCGGGGCGGAGTTCGCGATATTTGTGCCGGGGGTCATGCCGGCAGATGCCGACGTCTGGTGTCGGGAACTGGTTTCGAGTGTTGATGGCATATACGCGGATCTGGCATCACCGATGGATACAGCGGTCCACGCTGGCCTGACCCGAACCCGGGAAGGTCAGGGTGTGCGGGACCTGCTGGCTGCCGCTGATGAAGCACTGAGGGTGGCCCAAAGTTCGGATGAGACCGGCTGCCACGTGGCGGATGGCGGCAAGGATGGCTTCCACAATCTGGAAACCTGGCGAGTCATTATCAACCAGGCTATCCGTGAGAAGAGCCTGTCGCTGTGGCTCCAGCCGATGGTGCGGGAAAACCAGGATGAGCCCGTTTACCATCAGGTATTTTCCCGCATCGTGAATCCGGAAGGATCGCTCAAGGCGGGCATCTTTGTACCTATGGCCGAACGTTTCGGGCTGATCGCTGATATTGATCGCCTGCTGATAGAACGGGTGCTTCGACGGCTAGCCAATGCCCCGGCGAGGCCACTGGCGGTTTCCCTGGGGAGTGCTTCGGTTGCCAGTGATGAGTTCCGGCAGGATGTGGTGGCAATGCTCAGAACGGCTGGCCCGGAGGTGAAGAACCTCTGGGTGGGCATCTCTGAGCAGACCATCCATCATCACCGTACTGCTGTGGGCCTTTTGGTGAAGGCGCTCGGACGTCTCGGGGTACCGGTACTTGTTGATCGCTTCGGGGTAGGAGGCGTGCCATTTTCCTACCTGAGAAATCTGAGATTCCAGGCGTTGCGTATCGACAACAGCTTCATTCACGATATCGACACTCATGAGGATAACCGGTTTTACCTGGAGTCGGTGGTGTCTATCGCCCACAGTCGGGGGGTGAAAGTGTTCGCGACAGGGGTGGAAACTGCTGCGGAATACTCAGTACTCTGTAAACTGGGTATCGACGGGGCCATGGGTTACCATCTGGGCCGGCCATATGCTGCCGACAATCATTCGATAGGGGATCAATAGTCTATGCCAGGCAGAATCAGACAGTATTTCAGGGATCGTAAGGACGACGTGGAAGATTACGCGGGCGGTAGCGGAGTCATCTTCAAATTCGTGCTTGTCGTACTGGTGATCTACCTGCTGGTAGCGACTGTTCTGGGGATGTACTGGAGTAGTGAGCCGGACACGTTCTCTGTCAGGGAGCACACCCGTTCGGTGGCCAACAGCATGCAGCGTGAGCCGGTCACCGGGTTCGCGACCACCACGACCATGATTCGCATAGCTGAAACATTACTGGATAAACCGGGTGGGTACATAACCAACGACATTTTCCCTCCGGGACTCTGGCTCGATAATATGCCGAACTGGGAATATGGCGTTCTGGTTCAGCTGCGGGATCTTTCCCGTGCCATGCGTAAGGACATCAGCCGTTCCCAGAGCCAGTCCGCGGAAGATCCGGACCTGATCATTGCGGAGCCGCAGTTCCACTTTGACAGCAACAGCTGGGCGATTCCGTCCACCGAGGCTGAATACCGCCGGGGTATAGAGGCACTCAAGCGCTACCTGAACCGGCTCTCGGCGCCGGAGCAGGCGAACGCGCAATTCTTTGCCCGGGCCGACAACCTGGGGAACTGGCTGGCGGATCTGGAAACCCGCCTGGGTAGCCTGTCCCGGACACTGGGCGAGAGTGTGGGTAAAGCGTCGGTCTCGGATGCCGTGGCGAACGTTGATCAGGACAACCCGCTGGATGAAGAAACCGGCGCGATTGATGTAAAAACGCCCTGGACCAAGGTAGACGACGTATTTTACGAAGCGCGGGGCAGTGCCTGGGCTCTGCTCCATATTTTCCGCGCCATAGAGGTGGATTTTCGCAAAGTTCTGCAGGATAAGAACGCAACAGCCAGTGTGAAGCAGATCATCATCGAGCTGGAGGGCACTCAGGAGCCAATGTGGAGTCCGATCATTCTCAACGGTAGTGGGTTTGGCGTTCTGGCCAATCACTCGCTGACCATGGCGGCCTACCTTTCCCGGGCCAATGCGGCAATCAGTGACATGCGAGACCTGTTATCCCGTGGCTGATGCTTGAATTCAGGCATAAAAAAACCGGGCGCTGGGCCCGGTTTTTTTATGCCATTCGGAATCCGTACTATCAGCCTTTGTAAGCTGCGATAGACTCTTCGATGGCTTTCTTGGCTGCGGCTGCATTGTCCCAGCCCTGAACCTTGACCCACTTGCCCGGCTCGAGAGTCTTGTAGTTCTCGAAGAAGTGCTGGATCTGGTTGCGCAGCAGTTCCGGCAGATCAGTGATTTCCTTCACGTCGTGGTAAGTCGTGGTCAGCTTGTCGTGGGGAACAGCAACCAGCTTGGCGTCTCCACCAGCTTCGTCTTCCATGTTCAGAACGCCAACCGGACGGCAGCGGATTACGGAGCCAGCCTGAACCGGGTACGGAGTCACAACCAGCACGTCCAGCGGATCGCCGTCGTCGGCCAGGGTGTGCGGGATGAAACCGTAGTTGGCCGGGT
This sequence comes from Marinobacter salinexigens, assembly GCF_008370345.1. GTDB lineage: Bacteria > Pseudomonadota > Gammaproteobacteria > Pseudomonadales > Oleiphilaceae > Marinobacter > Marinobacter salinexigens. The sequence continues at coordinate 151,611 of NZ_VTUU01000001.1, forward strand.
AGAACATCGGGGTAGCCATGAAGCGGTCTACCAGCAGCGCGCCCATGTCTTTGTCCAGTTCGTACTTGACCGGAGAGCTGTTGGCCGGGATTTCGATGGCTACATAGATGTCTTCAGGCGGGTTCTTGCCTGCGGGGATGTTGTCGAATTGCATGTGCGATCCTTCCTGGTACGTAAGGTACGTTTAACTGCGGTTAAAAAGTGGGCGCAATTATACGGAAGTCCGCTGCAGTTCGAAACTAAACCTTGGTAGGTCTGCCCGTGATGGTGCGAGCATCGATCTGGTGAAGCCTTCCGAAAAGCGCCCGTGAATACGTCCGTGTAGGGCTCGGTCGCGCCATCCCTGGCGCTCCACGTTTTCGGAAGGCTTCACCAGATCGACGCCCAGATACTGCAATTGCTCTCTGAAAATTGAATGGCGATTAAGGGAAGGCTTGCACAGCCTTTGATGGGGCGGGTCACCCTGCTGTCCAAAACTGTGCGGAGCCATGGATGGCGGAGCTCAAGCGCCACAGGGATGTGCCGCAAGGAGCGGGTTTTGGACAGCAGGGTGACCTGCCCCTAACTCCGAGCAATGAGGGGCAAGGGAAGGCTAGATCCGGAGCTGCTTAGCAATCAACTCCTTCATGATCTCCGTTGTGCCACCGCCGATGGAGAAAATTTTGGCATCCCGGTACAGGCGTTCCACCACGGATTCGCGCATGTATCCCATACCACCGAACAGCTGAACAGCCTCCCGGGTAACCTCCTCGCAAACCTCGACGGCGAAGTTCTTGGCCATCGCGACTTCCTTGACTGGATTCTTCCCGGCTTGCATCAGGGCCGCGCAGCGATAGGTGTATTCCCGGGCAATGTCGATTCGAGTCGCCATATCCACCAGCTTGTGGCGGGTTACCTGGAAACCGGAAATGTTACGGCCGAAAGCCTGGCGCTGGCGGGAGTAATCAAGGGCCGCCTCATAGGCAAGCTGAGCGGTCATGTAGGCCATGATGGACAGCATCAGGCGCTCCGCCAGGAAGTTGCTCATGATCGCAATGAAGCCGGCATTTTCGGCGCCGATCAGGCGGTCTGCGGGTACCCGGCAATCCTCGAAGAAAAGCTCCGCCGTATCACTGGCCCACCATCCCATTTTCCGGAGTTTACGGCCCCTCGAGAAACCCGGCGTATCCCGGTCGATCAGCAGCAGGCTGATCCCGCTATGTCCCTCACCGCCGGTACGAACAGCAACGGTGTAGTGATCTGCGCGGATGCCGCTGGTTATGAAGGTCTTGCTGCCGTTGACAATGTAATGATCACCCTCACGCACCGCACGTGTTTTAAGATTGGCGACATCAGAGCCACCTCCGGGCTCAGTGATCGCGAGAGCAGCGATTTTTTCTCCACTCAGGACGGGCGGTACGATCTGCTGGCGGATGTCCGGGCGCGCCCATTTGGCGACCGGAGGTAGTCCTATATCCAGAGAGCCGAGGCTGGCAACCAGCCCTCCGGATGTGGAGCGCATCAACTCTTCCGATACTGCCACTTTCAGGAAAACATCACCCTCACCGGTGCCGCCCAATGCTTCCGGAAACCCGATGCCCAGCAACCCGGCTTCGCCTGCTTTCTGATAGAGCTCACGGGGGAACTCGCCGGATTCTTCCCATTCATCGATGTGTGGAAGTATGTGGGTGGTTACAAACTTGCGGGCGCTGATACGCGCCTGTTCGTGGATGTCGCTGAAATAGTCGGACACGGTAGCCTCCCTGTCTGTTTTTGTTGGTAAGGCAGTGTCGCTCACAATCATGTACCAAGCAAGCGCTTGGTTTTGGTTTTTGCGGGCAATAAAAAAAGCTGGCCTGATGGGCCAGCTTTCAGGAGCTCGATACCGGACTGATGTCAGGCGCCCTGTCGGGGGATGCTCTTTACGCCATCCTTGGTGCCCAGCAGTAGCAAGTCTGCTGCGCGGCGGGCAAACAGGCCGTTGGTCACGACGCCGACAATGTTGTTGAGCTGTTCCTCAATGTGAATCGGACGTGAGATGTCCATGTTGTGAACGTCAATAATGATGTTGCCGTTATCGGTCACCACACCTTCCCGGTAAACAGGGTCGCCGCCAAGTTTGACGATTTCACGACCTACATGGCTACGGGCCATAGGGATCACCTCGACCGGTAGCGGGAAGTTGCCGAGCACGCCGACCATCTTGGATTCATCGGCAATGCACACAAAGGTTTTGGCGACAGCAGCTACGATCTTCTCGCGCGTCAAGGCTGCGCCGCCGCCCTTGATCAGTTCCAGGCGTTCGTTACTTTCGTCGGCACCATCCACATAGAACTCAATCTCGGCAACGCTGTTGAGATCGTAGACCGGGATGCCGTGACCTTTCAGGCGGTCGGCCGTCGCTTCGGAACTGGCGACGGCGCCCTCGAACTCATTCTTCAACTCCGCCAGGTAATCAATGAAGAAGTTGGCGGTGCTTCCGGTGCCAACGCCGACAATGCTGTCGCTCTGCAAGTGGGGGGCGATATAGTCCACGGCGGCTTTGGCGACGGCTTTTTTGAGTTCGTCCTGGGTCATTGTCGGGCTCCGGCAGAAAATCTGGATAGTATTTCGCGCATTATAGCCTCTTACGTCGGTCTGCTTATAGACGGCTACCGTGCAAACTTTCTACACTGTGGCCTTTTCCCCGCGAAAACTCACCAGCAACCGGAACCACTATGCCGCAACGCTATATCAAGAAGATTCTCGATGCCCGCGTCTATGACGTAGCCATCGAAACACCCCTGACCGAGGCCCGTAGTCTGTCCAAGCGCTTTGACAACAATATTATGCTCAAGCGTGAAGACCTTCAGCCGGTGTTTTCCTTCAAGATTCGTGGCGCGTACAACCGGATTGCTCAGCTTTCTGAAGAGCAGAAGGCGAAAGGGGTTATTTGTGCTTCTGCCGGTAACCACGCTCAGGGCGTTGCACTTGCCTCCAAAAAGCTGGGGATCAAGGCGGTGATTGTGATGCCCCAGACCACGCCTGATATCAAGGTGAAGTCCGTCAGATCCCATGGTGCGAAAGTGGTCCTCAAGGGTGATGCCTTTGACGAGGCTGCTGCCCACGCGCAGGAACTGATCGCCAAGCATGGCTACACCTACATCCCGCCTTACGATGATCCGGATGTTATTGCAGGGCAGGGAACGGTTGCCATGGAAATGATGTGGCAGTTTTCCCAGCCGCTGCATGCGGTATTCATTCCCGTAGGCGGTGGCGGACTGGTGGCTGGTATGGCTGCCTATATCAAGTACCTGCGCCCGGAAATCAAAGTGATCGGTGTTGAGCCGGAAGACTCCAATTGCCTGCAGGCGGCGATGAAAGCCGGCAAGCGTGTGGTTCTGGACGAAGTGGGTATCTTTGCTGACGGTGTAGCCGTCAAGCAGATCGGCGAGGAGCCCTGGGAGGTCTGCAAGGATAATGTGGATGAGGTGATTACCGTTTCCACGGATGAAATCTGTGCAGCAATCAAGGACATTTTTGAAGATACCCGTTCCATTGCCGAGCCGGCAGGTGCGTTGGCTGTCGCGGGTATAAAGAAGTACATCGAGCGTGAACAGATCGAAGGCGAGAATCTGGCGGGCGTGCTCAGCGGCGCCAACATGAATTTTGACCGTTTACGGTACATCTCTGAGCGCACTGAAATCGGCGAAAAGCGTGAAGCCATTCTGGCGGTGACCATCCCTGAAAAGCCTGGCGCATTCAAGACCTTCATCAATGCCCTGCACAAGCGCAGTATCACCGAGTTCAACTATCGCTATGCTGATAGCGCCGATGCCACCATTTTCGTTGGCATCCAGATCCAGGCTGGCGGGCATGGCCGTGATGAGTTGGTGCAGGATCTCCGGGAAAACGGGTACTCGGTGGTAGATCTTACTGACAGCGACCTGGCCAAACAGCACATCCGCCACATGGTGGGTGGCCACGCGCCAGCCATCACCAACGAAAAGGTCTTCCAGTTCGAGTTCCCCGAGCGCCCTGGGGCTTTGCTGAAGTTTCTGATGTCTCTTGGCACCCGCTGGAACATCTCAATGTTCCACTACCGCAATCACGGGGCGGCCTATAGCCGGGTATTGCTGGGGGCCCAGGTTGAACATGACGAGGTGGCGGATTTCGAGAAGATGCTCAGCAAGGTCGGCTTCCGCTATGAAAATATGACCGACAATGAGGCCTATCAGTTGTTCCTGGGGGCTGGAAACAACCGATAATCTCTGGTGCCCGGGTGGAGCGGCTTTCCAAAACTGTGCGGAGCCATGGATGGCGGAGCTCAAGCGTCACATGGACGTGCCGCAAGGAGCGAGTTTTGGAAAGCCGCTCCACTTGGGCTCTCCCGTTATGTCTGGTTATTACATAATTTTAACCAGTGAAAAATTGTAAAATTGAAGATGCGTGTTAGTCTTTGGTCTAATTCTCGAAGTCAGAAATAGCTGACTGATTTCTAAACAAATTGCCAATCACACAGGAAGGATTGTAAAGCCATGGGTGCTAAACCTGACATCATTAAGGCCATCGTGCTGATTTTTGCTGTCGGACTTGTAATCACCGGGTTTACTTCCATCCACGCCTCTGAAGAGAAGCCGCGGGCTCAGGAAAGCGTCACTGTCGGCGTTGTTCAGTCCTCGGATAACCTTCTGAACCGGTAACTCCGCCGGTCTGTGACCACCCCATGCAGTGGCACGTCCCAAGGTTCTACCGGTAACTCATTCACCTTCTGGAAATCATGGGCCAGGCCGATGAGTTTGGGTGCCAATCTGGGTCTGATTCGGCTGAAAGCAAACGTTCGGTCGTAGAAACCTCCACCCATTCCCAATCTCCCTCCTTTCTCATCAAAACCCACCAGCGGAAAAAGCACTGCATCCAACGCCCAGGGTGGGCGCTTCAGCCCTTTGCTGAAGGACGGTTCCGGAATGCCGAAGCGGTTGGCCGAGAGCTTGATGCCATCATGATAGGGGCTGAAAACAAGATGGCCTTCATGAACAGGGTGTAGTACCGGCAAATAAAAGGTGATGCCCTTACGCCGTGCCATGGTCATATACAGATGTGGGTCAATCTCGCCATCGTTGGGAAGATAAATCGCAATATGCCTGGCCCGATGCATATCGGGGTGGTTTAACAGGTTCAGGGCGAGGGATTCGGATGCCCGCTGTTGCTGTTCCGTGCTCAGAGAGCGGCGAAGCCGGCGAATACGTTGGCGTAGCTGGCTGCGGGACAGGTTGTCGGGATGAGGTTCGAACGGTTGAGGGGGGATGAACTGAGTCAAGGTAAAGCTTCCCGGGCTGCCGTTATCGGATGTGGCCCTTGAACCCAAAGTTCAGGTTTTCGGTGAACGGAGGGCGTGAAAACAATGGCTTACGGTCGCCATGCTTCTGGTTTTGTACCAGCAGGTTGTGCATCATCTCAGTCTCCAGCGCGTTCATCAAGTGACTTGTGACGGGAATGCGACGACATTGTCGTTCGTCTCCCATTGGGTATTCATCAAGAGATCGCTCGTATCCGTAAGCGTGCCTATTATCTGGCGAGATATACCCAGTCGTTCAAAAATTCCACCAAAACTTGAGCCAAATGTTTCACCAAGAAGCTCAAAAGAGTTTCTTAGTAATTCTGGCTTTTCGCGAATCACTAAGTCATCAAACTCTTCGTTCCGTGAACCTTTCTTGCTCAGCGTAATATTAGCGGTCCTGTATTGGCTGGGCGTGATCAAGTTGGCTTGCCGAAGTCGAAAGACAGTAGCCCTCATACTGATGCCCCATTTGACCTTGATCTGTTTGATAGATTGCCAGCTAATGCGGCTGCTGGGCCGGTAACTGGTTAGCAAAGCTTCCTGAGGGAGAAGGAAATAGCTTGCAAACTGGTCTGCCTGGGATTCTGTGTCTCTGCATCCCGATTCAACGCCTTTGTGCATCACCATATGACCAAGCTCGTGAGCAAGGTCGAAACGCAACCTCGGTGAATTCTTTTTGCTATTGATCACAATAATTGGTCGTTCACGGTGGACAGATAACGCATCGACTTTCTCGGAGATATCACCTAAAGACGTAATGACGCCCCCTGCGTGTTCGATCACCCTTGCGACACTCTCGATTGGTCCTTTACCAAGTCCCCAGTATTCTCTGCACCTCTTCGCGGCAATTGCAGCATCCAGACTAGTTTCAATTGGTCCAAAATCAGGGAAGTTCACTTGAGGCAGCTCAAGATGTTGGCTAAGTGCATCAACGATTCTGTGAACCAAGGTAATCCGTGCGGTACATTCACGAACTGAATACATCGGAACGGAAGACAGCTTCCTGAAGTGACACTCCTCATCTTTGACGGTGTTGCCTATCGCTCTACTGAAGAAGCCGGGGGTTACGCCCAGCTCGAAACTGAGGGCATCCAAAAGATCAGCTGATGGCTTTTTATCAGCTGTTTCGAGTTGGCTCAGATACTGCCGCGTCGTTCCCACGCGTGCCCCAAGCTCCTGCAAAGAAATGCCCGACGTGAGCCGGGCAATTCTAAGGCTATCTCCGAAAAATTCAGGAGTGTTCATCAGTCATTACCTTCCCGAATCATCATTCCCTGCCATGCGCTTTTCCTCTGTCTCTTCTTCATTTCCGGTCTTCGGTCTCGGATTTTGCCTAATCGAGACGGAGGCAGCAGGTAGGGAAACTGGTTTGTACTCTTCATCATAAATGCTGCTCAACGGTGTGAGCATTTCGTCCACCGGAACATCCCGCTGAGCTATCACTTCTCCGAAGTCTGTTAATCCAACAAATTGCAGAGATAAAACTTCTCCGCCCGGACCTGTCTCCATGGCATAGGACCACACCAGATTAGGTATATCCTCGAGTTCGGTAAAAAGCCCAAACTGTCGAAGCTCAGGATAAGAGGTGGCTCGGGATAGGATGTTTTGCTTTGGTTTGTCGGTATTGCCCCTAAACATACTCACCGGGGTACCGCCTATTGAAAAAATGAACCGCAAAGAGCCGTCGATGATTGAAAGCCAAGGAAACTCTCCACTATCAACGGCTTGGCTGACTTTGGAGCTTCTCCAGGCATAAGACCTGCAGCCAGTGCTCCAGCCGTTGTCGTATGTTTCCTCTTTATCAATCACTTCGTTGTGAGCTTCAACAAGCAACTGACCAACAGTATCAATTCGTTCATTGGTCAGCTTTTCGTTGATTTCGAAGGGTTGCAGCATGCCGGTCCACTCCATCAATGATCACCTGGCAGAAGTTTGATGCAAAAAATAGAATCTGTCAACTAGCTTCCGGTCTGTCAACTATTGTGAATGATGTAAACTAGAATCGCTCTCGGGCTACTTTAGATTGGTTACGTTCGTTTTGGATTTCGTGTTTGAGGTCGACACCCGCCCGTTGGCGTGAACTCAATACGAGTAAGCTGCTATTCTCAATCGCCTCTTAGGAGATACGTTGGTCTAAGATTTCAGGGAAGGCTTCGCTTTCGCCCTCTGCGCTTCTGAGTAAGTTTCAAGCTAAGTGTGCTTAGAGTAATGTTCGATGACTGCGGAAATTCGATTCAGTAAAGGTTTAAAACCATCAAAATTGATTGAGTTTTTCTTTTCTTTAACAACTCTGTTCGCGAAGATTTCTTTACCATATTCTTTGGAGGTGTCAGGCTTTCCTGGATTGAAGGATTTTCCGCCGACCTTAATACTCTTTGTCGTTGCGTCAAAAAGGTCTTCGATTGCCGTATCAGATGATCCGTTCAGTGGTGTTAAGATAAGATAAAGATTGTGCATTATATGAATAAAGTCTGCATTTTTTATATCATTTTTCTTGGTAGTACTTGGATGAATGGTAGTAGTGCGAAGACCTTTAATAAGGTTTATTATTCCATTAGACCCCGAGTCATTATCGAGCAGCAGTATGACAGGGTTTTTTGGCTTCGGAGCCTTATAGAAAGAATAGTTTTTCTGGTAGTTTTCGACAAATCCTTTTAAGTAGTCTGCGCCACCAAATATTTCCAGCAAGAATCGCGTTCTCTTCGAGTAGTTGAAGAAATGAACTATAGGTTTATATTCGCCGTGTTTAGATTTGCTTTTTGCTAACCTGGGATAATGGTCTTGAAGAACATTAATCGCGCTTTTCAGGTATACATTGTCCGTTTTTCCTTCGCACAAAATGGTCGGCTTATTATTTCCATAGAAGTACCTATAAAATAAGAATCGGCTGAAAGTTTTTTCTCTGCCGGTTAGAAGATTGCTGGTATTTTTTCTATGGTTCTCTAACTTGTAAAGAGGGTTTAGTGGTGGTTTTTGGCGAAGTCGATTGAAAAAGTCAACTTGATCAATGAAGTTCAACTGACCTTCCAGTTCATTGATGTTTCCGATCGCCATGCCTTGGTCTGTAAGTTTGTAGAATGTTCCGGTTCTAAAAAGGGAATGGCATTGAGACTTCGCAGTACGCCAGTACTCTTTTTTAATGTTAGGCTTTTTGTTAACAATCAAGCCGGTAACATCTTGTCTTGAGTCTTTGTATTGAATTCTGGTTTTCTTTGAGTTTATCGTGAATCCCGAACTTTCTATTTCTCGTCTAAGTCGTTTTCCAGGAGTGTATTTCCCCTTTTCTTCAGCCATCAACTGGCGCGGAAAAACTTCTTCTCTTGTAGAGAAAGTGATGTCGTCTGCATACCTTGAGTAAGTGCATGAGTATTTTCTTGCCAAACTCGCGAGCTTTATGTCAAGCGAGTGGGTGATCAAATTTGTTATAACCGGTGAGCATGGACTGCCTTGCGGAAGTTTATTGTTATAGCATGCTATCTGAGCAATCACTGTAGCGATATCTGGGTGAAGCTCAAAATTTCTATTTTTTATGAAGAATCCTCTGACGCGTCCAAAGTTGAAGCTATCAAAAAAGTCATCTAAGTCTAAGTTAAGTACATTTTTATTGTTAATATGCATCAAGGCATTTGTGATGATCGACTTTTTTCTTGAGAAACCATGGGAGAGCATTGGGTAGGTGTGGATGCCATGCTTTTCGTTGTGCTGGTTTTTCTCTTTGCCTTTGTTTATTTCGTCAATGCAGTCTAAAAAAAGGTCTGATAGCTTGGACTGTATATCTTTGAGTCTTTTGGCTGGCGCATCGATTGTTCTGAAGCCACCGTTTTTTTTGGGGATTTGGAACTGAAAATACTGAGTGCTGGGCTTTAGAACATATAGTGTATAAGTCAAATTGGATCGTTTTATTTCCAGTAAATCTGCAAGTTCTTTTTTCGTGGTTATTGATTTTAAGGTTGTAAGCTTGCTCACAGTTCAGCCTGCTCAAAGATGGGGAAAGAGAGTGGCTTATGGGCACTCCTACGCACCCTGGGGGAGACTGCAGCATTACGAGACGCAATCTTAAGGGCAATGTACTGGGACATTTTTTCCACTGATCGCGATCCGCGATCCAAAATCTGCCCATAAGCCAATTCGGAGGCTACCCCAAAGTATACGTGATATCAAATGCTTAAGGTCGAACTAGAAGAAGGGGTTCTACCCCGTTACTGCGGCAACCCGCTTCAGAGCGGCTGTGACTCCGCTAGCGGTTCGGACCGGAAGGTTTTCTTCGCTTGCCATGTCTCGCTGTCGATCGAGTGACAGCTGGCGAAATTCTTTTGGTTTTATACCCGAACGCTGCTCAAAGTTTGGAATAGTGGTATCGGGAAGTTCGCGGAGCGCGTCGCGGAACGATAACGCATGCTCGCGAGTTAGCATTGATAACCTAATGTCGCCTGTGTGCTGTATGAGCTTGGAAAAGTCGCTGCGATAGGTTGCCACCTTGCCTCGGTCTTTGGGGTTGGCTGAGTCGCTGTAGAGGGCTTCAAATCGATTCCAAATGTCTTTTAGTGTCGGTGTTTCTGTGTTTTCGACGATGGTGCTTTGCCTGCGAGATTCGACAGGGTCGCGCCCCTCGATTAGGAGTGCTTTCTCTGCCAATAAAATGAGCAGCTGATGAAATTTCGCGCTCTTGTGGTTGAGGGCAATGCCGTGGTGTAGGAGTAGGGATCGAGCATCTGTACCGAGTGCTTTATCCAACTTCTCCAGGCTGCTGGCTTGAGGGCAGGAATCTAAATTAAGAAATGAGGAAGACGTTCTTGGTCCACCCGGCAATTGGTGAAGAGAGAGTGGGGATATTGGATCACCGGAATCGGCACCGGACCTCGCGAGGGAATACCATTCGTTCGCCAGCTTTTGTAGTTGGAGGTCGGTGATTTCCACGGTACCAAAAAGTTGCGCTCTCGCGTTGGCAATTTGTCGCTCAACGCATGCGCTGATCTGGTAATAACGGCTTCGTGCTGTTACCGGGTCTGCAGTCTGGAAGCTGTATTTGATCTCGCGTTTGCCGAAGTAGGGACGCAACTCTACTGGGATGGCTTTTCGGAAGAAAAGGTTGACGCTTTCAGGGCGTCGGTGGAGGCTAGCTTTGAGGCGTAGAACAGTCACTTTTTGTACCAGTCTTTTGTACCAGTTCGGTATTGAACAAAGACCGTAAGTAACTGTTTTCAGGGTAACTCGTTGAAAATAAAGCTTCCCGGGCTGCCGTTATCGGATGTGGCCCTTGAACCCAAAGTTCAAGGTCGGTGGCCGCTGTGACATATTAGGCTTTCCCCTGACGGGGACTTGCTCACAATGTCCTGAAGTAGCCACCTGGGTAGTGCGCATCGGCTCGAGGACGTATCCGACCATCGCGAACAGCCCAGGAAGTTGAGTCCATTATAGGGGCAGACACGGGGCCGATTGCAACACCTGTCTCGGAAAATCCGTGTCTCTGGCATGGCACTGTTCAGAGACTGTTCAGGTGTCGCGCAACAACTGATCAGGTTGCTGGTTTTTCGCCCAGTACACTGTCGAGTTTTCCACTCATTGCCTTCAACAGCGTGCTGGTGGCATCAGACATGGTGTCCTGTTCCAGCAATTCGTGAGTGATGTTCAATGCGGCCATGACCGCGATGCGTTCGGTGCCAAACACCTTGCCGCTGGACCGGATTTCACGCATTTTCCCGTCCAGATGCTGGGCAGCGCGAATCAGAGCTGCCTGCTCCTCTTGCGGGCAGGCCACCAGGTATTCCTTGTCGAGAATCTTCACCTCAACGGTGGTGGGGTGCTGTGACATCAGTGGTGCTCCAGTGCCCGAAGGCGGCCTATCATCGCTTCGATCTTGTTTTTGGCAAGATCATTCTTGTGCATGAGCTGGGCCCGTTCCCGGTTCCAGTCGTCCTGTAGCTCCCGGAGGGTGGCGTTGTCGCGCTCCAGTTTTTGGCAGTGCTCTATCAGCTTGTCCAGCTTGTCCGCTAATACCTGTACTTCGGACTGTTCCATGACTTGCCCAACATCGGTTGTTGTGAATGCAAGTAACTATAAGTGTGGACGCTAAGTCGGTCAATTTACAGGGTTGTCATGGCCCACACTGCGTGACGTCTGTCACTTCTCTCCTGTATCCCCGAGGCCCATGGCCCGGCTCTGGCGCCAGGCGCTGAAGGCCGGGATAAGTGCCACTGCAAATGCCGTGGCAGGGATGCTTGCCAACAGTGCCCATTCAAACGAGTTCAGGGGGCGTAAGGGTATGTGCAGTCCATAGCTGGCCAGCATCCAGGGGCTCAGGGTGGCAATGGCCAGTGCCCCCAGTATCACCGCAAACATGCAGGCAACCACAGCGAGTGCCACGCACTCGATCACATAAAGAACTGCAATCAGGGAGGGGGATGCCCCGATGGCCCTTAGTACCGCAATCTCATGGGCTCTTTGAGCCTGTAGTGTCAGCAACACGGCAATAAGCCCGATCAGGCTGGTGATCACGACAAAGCCGGTAATGCCGAGCAATGCCCGTTCGAACTGGCCCATAAGGCGCCATAGCTCGCTCAGGGCTACACCGGGAAGAATGGCAGACAAAGGCTCCAAGGTAGACTGGTTAATCTCCCTTTGAACCCTGAAGGTGAGGATCTTCTGATCGAGTCCGGCAAAGGCGGCAGTAATGGCGTCCGGAGTAAAGCTAAGGCCATCGGCTTTTTCCGGCGTCAGGGTGCGCCCGGGAATTGCGACTCCGGAAGACCAGCCCACGTGCATGGCCTCCATTCCGTCCAGACTGATGTAAACAGCCTGGTCGACAGGCGTACCCGTAGGAGACAGGATTCCGATCACGGTAAAGGGGGTTTGCTCGTGATTGGAAAAGCTGGTTTTGCCTCCGCCATGGGACAGCACGATCCGGTCACCCGGGCTGTGCCCGAGCCCGCGGGCGACGCCAGCACCGAGCACTACATCGAATACCTTGTCAAACCACCGGCCCCTGGCCAGCTCCAGCGGGCTGCCCTGGCCGTAGCGAAAGTGATCCAGCATCCGTTTGTCGGTTGCGACCACCCGGTACCCACGGTAGGAGTCACCCAGTGATATCGGGATCAGCCAGCTTATTCTCGGGTCTTCTTCCAGCTGCTGGAAGGTGGACCAGCGAATGTTGTTGGTGGCGTTGCCAATATGAAACACCGTATACAGCAGTTGATTTATCTGGCCGCTGCGGGCACCGATGATCAGGTCGGTGTCTGAAATGGTGTTGGTGAACGACTGCTTGACCTCGGTCCTCAGGTACTGGATGCCCAAAAGCAGGGTGACGCTCAGGGTGAGGGTGAGACAGACCAGGGCCAGTACCCGGCGCCGGTGCCACAGGCTGCACCGGGCCAGGAAAAGTGCGAGCTTCAGCTTCATTCAGCAGGCCCTCCCAGCTCAATCTGATGATGGAAATGGGGCGCAAGGGATCGGTCGTGACTGACAAACAGCACCGAAGTGCCCCGTTCTTCGGCCAGGGTCAGCAGCAGATCCAGGAATCGGTCCCGGTTATCGGCGTCCAGAGCTGACGTGGGCTCATCTGCCAGGATCAACTCCGGGGAGCCGATCAGCGCGCGGGCTGCCGCCACTCGTTGCTGCTGGCCAATACTGAGACTGGTCACCTTGCGCTGCCAGTGGTCCTCAGGGATGGCCAGGGCGGTGAGCAGCCGGCGGGCTTCATTCTCAGGGTCAGGGTCGGTTGCCTCCCGGCGCGTAGCCGACAGCTTGCAGGGAAGAGTGACATTGGCTTCTGCAGTCAGGTAGGGGACGAGGTTGAACTGCTGGAATATCACGCCGATGTGATCGGCCCTGAACCTGTCCCTTTCTCCGGACCGTGCCTGATGAATGTCCTTCCCCAGCATGTGAATGGTGCCAGTTAACGGCGTCAGCATACCGGCAAGCAGGCTGAGGAAGGTGCTTTTCCCGGTGCCGCTGGGCCCATGAATGAACAGGTGCTCGCCGGCCGCAATGTGGATATCCGGGAACCTGAGTAACGGAAGGTCTGCCTGCCAACGGAAACTCAGATTGCTCACGTGCAGTGCCGGTGTCGTGTCCGGGGAACCGTGGGGCATGGATGCTGTCTCGCTGTTCATGTTGGTTGTGGCCTGGTCCGTGTATGATGCGTCAGGTCTCATCGCTTATTTGACACGGAGAATGCTGTCGGATGTTTTCTGTTTATCACTCGTTGCCCGCGAGGCTCATGTTGTCGGTTGTATTGGCGTGCTTGTGCGTTGTGTCGTTCAGGGTTCACGCGGAGCCCCGGGAAATCGACTGGCTTGAACTCATGCCGGCAGAAGATCTCGCATTGTTGGAGAATATGCCAGAAGTGGAGCATCAGGGCGACGGCCCGGCTCTGCTGCCGGATGAAATCATGACTGGCCGTGTGGTTCCGGAGATGGAGAACGTCAATGGGCGAATTCCCGGGTTTGTTGTGCCTTTGAAAACCACGGAGGACATGCGCATTCTCGAATTTTTCCTGGTGCCTTACTACGGCGCCTGCATCCACGTGCCACCCCCGCCGCCCAACCAGATCATTCATGTGAAATACCCCGAGGGTTTCACCATCGAGGCCCTCTACGATCCGATATGGGTTGAGGGTACGCTGATGATCCAGCGTACCGAACACGCGATTGGCACCTCGTCGTATGCCATTGTGGCGGACTCGGTCTCGCCCTATGAAGAGTAAACCTACTGGGCGAGGCTGACGTTATTCTCGCCACTGGCCAGCCGGGTTGAGCCCTGTCCTTCAGGTCCGACCCAGGAAATGTCCAGTCGGTCTACGGCCGGGAACTGACGAGTGAGGCTGGTGACCAGTTCCCTGCTGGAAGCAATCTCGGTGCAGGCAAGTACCTGTGTTACTTCAATATCGGAATGGCTCTGTTCGTGGTTGCCGGCATGCTCGTCATGTCCGTGTTCGTCGCTTTCGCGATCTTTGAGTGCATCAATATCGGCCACGGCGTTTTCGACAGTACAGGTTGAGCTGATGGTGTTGATCAGCGGTGTGTTCTCCAGCCAGCGCTGAATTGCCAGTACTTGCTGCTTCTGCTCAGGTGTTCTGGCTTTGTGCTCGAATCCCAGCAGGTTGTGGGCTGGGGAGGTGAAGATCAGGTCAACCCGGCCGTCGTCGATTGCAAACTGCATTTCTGCATGTCCATGTTGATGGGCCGCCGGGTTGTCGCTGGCCAGTAGCGGCGCGCTGACAAAAAGTGAGAAGGCCAGCAGCGATAGGGCGGGGGTGAACTTCATTACGGGGCACTCCTTCAGGTTGATATGTTATAACATATTGGGTATTCGCGTTGGGAAAAGCAACCGATCAGTGCCTCCAGTCACCCTGGATGCTACGATAGGCACTTCACTCAATAACACAGGATTGCTCCGGTTCATGTCAGAAACTGACACTTCTGGTGCTGCACGCGCCGCCGAATTCGAGCGTTGGGCCAACGTTTTTACTGCCCACAAGGCTTTCAGTCACCCTTCAGAGTTGCATGGCGTCCTGTGTGGTCGTCTTGCTGCCGGTAGTCGCATAGAAGAACCGGAATGGCTGACGATGGTGTGTGAACACATGGGCCTGCCCGACACTGCCATTGATGAGTCTGCGGACCTGGCGCCGTTCATGAATAAGGCCTACGAACAGACGCTGGATCTTCTGAAGGCGGCGGACATGAGTTTCCACCCCTTGTTGCCGGATGATGATTACGCCATTGAGCAGCGACTTGAAGCTCTGGTGGCTTGGGTGCGCGGTTTCCTGGAAGGAATGGCGCTGGCTGCTGGAGAGTCTCTGGGGCAGGCTCCCGATGAAATTCGGGAACTGATAGAGGACATGGTTGCGATCAGCCAGCTTTCCGAGGATGAGGAAGCTGACGAGGAGAGCGAACAGCAGTTGCTGGAAATTACCGAATATATCCGGCTCGGCGCTCTGGCGGTCTTTACCGAATTCAATGCCCCGGAAACCTCAGATTCGAAATCACCGACCCTGCACTAAGCAGGCAGAAGACTGCGGGAGAGAATATGTCGTCCATGATACCCGTCAAGGAATTTGCTGAACGTCGCCGCAAGCTGATGGAGCGGATGGCGCCCGAGAGTATTGCCATCATTCCTGCTGCGCCCGAGCGTGTGCGCAACCGGGATGTACTGCATCCGTTTCGGCAGGACAGTGACTTTCACTACCTCACAGGTTTTGATGAGCCGGAAGCTGTATTGGCGCTTATTCCCGGTCGGGAGCATGGTGAATCGGTTCTGTTCTGCAAGGAACGGAATCCGGAGAAAGAGCTGTGGGACGGTTTTATCGTGGGGCCAGAGGGTGCCATAGAACGTTTCGGACTGGACGATGCCTTCCCGATTTCGGATATCGACGACATTCTTCCGGGTATGATAGAAGGCCGGAGCCGTGTTTATTATCCTCTGGGTAAGGACGACAGCTTTGACAGCCGCGTGATGGACTGGGTCAAGACGATTCGCAGCAAGGTGCGCACCGGCGCCCATCCCCCCGGGGAATTCGTCGCCCTGGAATACATGCTGCATGACCTGCGTCTATACAAAAGTGCAAACGAAATCAAAGTCATGGCCAAGGCGGGTGCGATCAGTGCGGAGGCTCATTGCCGCGCGATGAAGCGGGCTCGCCAGGGTGGTTTCGAATACAACCTGGAGGCCGAGCTGATCCATACCTTTATGGAGAATGGCGCCCGCTCGACCGCGTATCCGTCAATCGTCGGTGCCGGGGTCAACGGTTGTATCCTGCACTACATCGAAAACACGGCACCTTTGAAGGACGGTGATCTGGTGCTGATTGATGCCGGTTGTGAACTGGAGTGCTATGCCTCTGACATCACCCGTACTTTCCCCGTCAGTGGCAAGTTCAGCCCGGAACAGCGCGCACTTTATGAGGTGGTGCTGGCTGCTCAGTATGAAGCGATTGATGCAGTCCGTCCCGGTAATCACTGGAACCATGCCCACGAAGCTGCGCTGAAAGTGCTTACCCAGGGATTGATTGATCTTGGACTGCTGTCCGGCTCTCTGGAGGATGCGATTGCCAACGAGGCCTACAAGCCCTTCTTCATGCATCGCACCGGCCACTGGCTTGGTATGGACGTGCACGATGTGGGCGACTACAAAGTGGGCGATGCCTGGCGAGAACTGGAGCCCGGGATGGTCCTGACCGTTGAGCCAGGGCTCTATATTGCGCCGGATAACGAAGACGTAGACGAAAAGTGGCGGGGGATTGGCATCCGCATTGAGGATGACGTTGTCGTCACCAAAGAAGGTTGCCGGGTACTCACTGATGGCGTGCCTAAAACCATTGCAGAGATTGAAGCGCTGATGGCGGACTGACCCCGTGGCAACAACCGATACCGACCTGATTATTGCTGGTGGCGGCCTTGCCGGGGCGACACTGGCGCTGGCTTTATCACGAGCGGTTCCGGAGCTGCGGGTCACGGTGGTGGAGTCGTTCCCTCTGTCGCCTGACGCTGTCCCGGAAGACTACCAGCCCAGCTATGACAGCCGTTCCACGGCGCTGGCGTGGGGCTCCCGCCTGATTTTCGAGGAACTTGGCCTCTGGCAACGCCTGTCAGAACACGCAACACCGATTGAGCACATTCATGTCTCGGACCGCGGCCGTTTTGGCGCCACACGACTGAATGCTTCAGACCACAGCCAGCCGGCATTGGGCTATGTAGCGGATAATCGTTGGCTGGGGCTGTGTCTGATGCGTGAATTGCTGGCGACCGGTGTTCAGTGGCTGGCCCCTGCAGAAGTAGTGGATATGACGCCGCAACCGGGCGGTGTCGGCGTGTCCATTAAAGAAGGGGGCGATCTTCGCACCCTGACCGCACAATGTCTGGTGGTGGCCGATGGTGGCCGTTCTGGTCTCCGGGAGAAACTGGGATTTCAGGTTCGCCAGCAGTCCTATGGCCAGAATGCTCTGATCGCCAACGTCTCGACCGGCGAGAGCCATCAGTTTACCGCATTCGAACGCTTCACAAGTGCTGGTCCCATGGCTCTGTTACCGCACGGCTCTCCCCGACGTGCGGGCAATCAGTCCGCGCTGGTATGGACGTTGACAGATGAAGCGCTGGCCGAGGTTTTGTCACTGTCCGATGCCGGGAAGTGCCAGCGTCTGCAGGAGCGGTTCGGCTGGCGGCTTGGCCGTTTTAACCGTATTGGAGAGTGCAGCCATTACCCACTGACGCTGACCACCGTTGACGAGCCGGTGCGGGCTGGCGTGGCGCTTGTTGGCAACGCAGCACATGCCCTGCATCCGGTTGCCGGTCAGGGTTTCAATCTGGCGCTCAGAGGCCTGATGACCCTTGTGGAGCAGTTTCGACTGGCCCAGTCATCCGGGCGATCCATTGGTGATCTCAGGGTGCTGCGCCGCTATCAGGAACAGCATCGCCAGGACTGGCAGCAAACGGTGCAGTTTTCCGATTCCCTGATTCGTGTCTTTGGTGATGGCTCTGTACCCATACTGGCGGCCAGGGATGTAGGACTGGTCGGGCTGGATATGCTGCCTGGCGCAAAACGCTGGTTTGCACGCAAAGCAATGGGAACCGGAGGCCGGCGAGCTGATATTCACGGTCGCGGATCATCTGTCGGGGAGTTGTCAGGGCATGAGTGATCGTCGTAGTTTCAATGAACAGCGCAAAGAACCGTGCAATGAACCGTACGATGTGCTGGTTGTCGGTGCCGGTATGATTGGTTCCGCACTGGCGTTGGGCCTGTCCCGGCAGGGCTGGCGCGTTGGTCTGGTGGAAGGCAGCAAGCGTGATGTGCTGCTGGAGGAGTCTGCGCCGGCAAGGGATGTTGATGATTTTGAACCCCGGGTCAGTGCCATTTCCGTTGCCAGTCAGCAATTGCTCGATGAACTCGGAGTCTGGCGGTCAGCTACCGCCGGGCGCCATTGCGCCTATCAGGCGATGACCGTGTGGGATGGCGACGGCACCGGCCGTATCCACTTCGATGCTGCCGAGCTTCAGTCCCGGTCTCTGGGGACCATCATCGAGAACCGGAGCATTGTCCGTGCACTGATGGCGGCGTTGGTCGACAGTGATGTGGCAGTGATGGACGGAGCGCAGGTTGTTGGCTGTCGCCAGCGGGGGGATGTCCGCTCTGTTGAGTTGGCCGATGGCCAGACTCTTTCTGCCGGGCTCGTGGTAGCGGCTGATGGTGCCCAGTCCCGGTTGCGTCAGTGGGTTGGCCTGCCTACCCGGGAGTGGGATTACGATCAGCAGGCCATTGTCTGTACGGTCCAAACCTCCCAGAATCATCAGAATACCTGTTGGCAGCGCTTCTCTCCCTCCGGACCGCTGGCTTTCCTGCCGTTGCTGAATGAACAGGGTGAAGACCGGTTCTGTTCGATCGTCTGGTCCCAGGACACCCACGAGGCCCGGCGCCTGATGGCGCTGGATGAAGAGCGCTTCAGGGCGGAGTTGGAGCGGGCTATCGAGAGAGAGTTGGGAGTGGTGGAGCAGGTTTCCCGGCGTTTTGCCTTCCCGTTGAGGCAGCGTCACGCCAAGGACTATATTGCGCCCGGCTTTGCTCTGGTGGGTGATGCGGCTCACACCATCCATCCGCTGGCTGGACAAGGTGCGAATCTTGGCTATGGCGATGTCCGTGTCCTGCTGGAGGAGCTGGCTCGCGCCCGGCAATCAGGGTTGGCCCCCGGGCATTCCATGGTGCTGTCGCGTTTTCAGCGCCGTCGTAAAGGCGAGAACCTCGCCATGATGGCTGCGATGGAAGGCTTCAAGCAACTGTTTGCGCGGGACGAGTTACCTCTGCGCTGGCTTCGTAACACCGGTATGCGCTGGCTTGACCAGCTCGCACCGGTCAAGAATCGCATTGCAGCTGAGGCGATGGGGCTCAAACGCTAACGCCCCGGAGGGGTGCATCAGGAGCGTTGTACCCAGTATTGCACCTGTTGCTGTTGCAGGAATTCTTCGGCTTCGCTGCCCTGAAGCATGGCGAAGGTGGCCAGCATGCCGGCGAGGGTACAAGTGGGGGCAGCAACCGTTACGCTGTGTGGTGCTTCGGGCACCGGCCACCCGGTTCGCGGGTCCAGAATATGGCCATAGCGAACACCGTCTTTGACCAGGTAGCGTCGGCTATCACCGCTGGTCGCCAGGGCACCGCCTCGAAGTGACAGCGTTTCGGTACTATCGCTCAGCTTCTTGTGATCCTCCACCCCGACTACCCAGGCCTGGCCGTTGGTTCTGGCGCCATTGCAGGCAAGATCGCCGCCGAAATTGACCAGTAGAGAGGTGCCCTTCGGCAGGCTCCGGTTCAGATCCAGCACGATTCTGTCGACCGCATATTCCTTTCCGATTCCCCCGAAATCGATCTCCATGCCCTCTGGTAATGTCAGAGTGGGGCGTTGCCAGTTCAGTTTGTTCCAGCCCACGAGTCGCAGGAGGTTGTCCGTATCGGACTTCTCCGGTAGGCGGTCACTGCCATCAAATCTCCAGGCCCGGCGCAGAACACCAGAGGTGATGTCGAATCGGCGATCGCTGAGTTCGAAACACTGGGCTGCGTAATCGAGCATCAGTGAGAGCTCGTCATCGACAACGACAGGTTTGCCGTGACTTCGGTTGATCCTGTCGACCGGGTTGCCTTCGACGTAACGGGAAAACTTGTGTTCCAGGCGCCAGGTTTCCCGGGCCGCATAACGGAGTGCCTCTTCCGCCTGAGCCCGGCTTACGCCCTCCATCAGAATTTCACAGGGGCTGGCCATAGCCTTAAAGCGGCCTTGCCAGTTGCGCCCGGAGCCCTCTAGTTGTGGCTGAGGATGCTTGGCAGGGTTGTCTGCGGGAGCAATGGTGATAGAAGTCATGGCGTCCTGAACAAAGACCCCGCCCGATCCGGAGGATGGGCGGGGCTGGCTGGATTGCATTCGCTACGGTCAGAAATTATAGCTGAGCTGCAGCCACATGGCGTTGGTATCAGGGTAAAGATCGTGGCTGGTGAGCTTGCCAAAGCCCTCGTCGCCGTCATTGCTCTGGATCATATACTCGGCCCTGATGGCCAGTTCCCGGTCCTCGTCCAGGCGGTATCCCCACTTGGCACCGAAGGTCATGCCGGTGAGCTCGCCCAGGCGATAGTCGGCACTGGCTTCCGAGACTGTCGGAGTGCCGCTGTTGTATTCGCTTTCAGTCAGGTAGCGCTGGTAGAAATCCGCCTCTGACTGCATGTAGTAGCGGAAATGGGGTTCCAGATAGCTGTTCGCCAGTCGCCAGCGATATTTCAGATCGATGGTATGGGAGGTGATGCCCCAGTCATCGATCATGAACCGGTAGGAACCGTCCATCACATCGCCGTTGTCCAGCATGTACTTGGTTTGCCAGTACAGCGAATGTTTCATCCGTGTGTCGGGACGGTTTTCATACAGGTAGACCGGGTTACCATCGGCTCCGATCAGGTTGCCACCATAGTTGGCGCCTGCAGACTCATCGATCACGCTCAGGATTTTGTATGGATCGGTGAGATACCCGCTTGAGTAACTGACACCGTAGTTGAATTGCATCAGCGTGCGGCGATTTATAACCTGGGTAACACCGAAGAGAGCATCGACCAGAGTCTTGGTGTCGTCACTCTCGCGGGTAGCGGCAAACTCCTGATCGAACTCTGCTTCAATCTTGTTGTCCCTCAGCGCCATTCGCGAGAGGCCGACGGGTGCGCCGCCAACCGGATCAACAATATCAACCCCCAGGGACAGACCGCCAGTCAGGGTCGTGTTCTTGTTGTTGAGGTAGCGGGAGAGGCTGCCATTCACGGCTGTCGACAGGTAGTCATATTCGCGTGAACCATAGGCGCCGACAGAGTAGGTGTAGTCCCGGTTCAGTGGCGCAGTCCAGGAACCGGATACGGCAACACGGGTATCCTTGAAGCTGTCATCGAGCGGCGCTTCGCCTGCATCCACTGTGTAGCTTCCACTGCCGGACGGACGGGTAAAGGTTTGCGGCAGATCGCTTGGGGTGGCACCGGAGGGTGAGGCACCGGTAAGGGTATCTGCCACCAGTTTCAGGTTCAGCTTTTTGTCGCCATCGAAGTTCCGGGTCGCGCTGATCACCGGTTCGGCGGCCTGGACCCGGTCGTCAGTCTCGGAATAGATCAACAGCGCTGTTTCGACATCCCATTCTCCGGGTTGGTCTTTGGCCAGGGTCGTTGTTGCCTGGACACCGAGCAAAGCACAGGTCGCTGTTGCAAGAGCACGCCCGACGGGCTTTCCGTTCTTCTTATCGTTGATCAGTTGCATCCGCAGCCACCTCCACCAAAGCCACGTCCACCGCTGGACGCTTCCTTACTGAAATAAATGTGATCGTCCAGCCCGGCATCGACTCCGGAAACCGTCAGTTGCATATCGGAATCGGCCAGAAGGTCCCGCTCCCAGGGTTTAACGCCAAGGTTGCTACAGCCCGAGGCTGCCAGGGTTGCCGATAGTGTCAGCCATGTACCCACCTGCCTGAGACGGCGGCGGGAAAACAGGATGCTTGTGGGCATATGTTTCTCCTTATCAATTCTGTGCTGTGCTCAGAAGGCCGCGAATATCCTCTTCGTAGCTGTCCTTGCGATCATTGTGGAAACCAATGTGCTGGCTGTGGATATTGCCGTCCCGGTCAATCAGATAGGCGCTGGGCATGCCCATGACCCTATAGGCTTCAGGGGTTGCTCCCTCGGTGTCGTAAGCGATGGTGAAGTTGGCCGGAATCTGATCGAGGAATTCGGTGGCGGCCTCTTTGTCCTGGTCCAGGTTGACGGCAACGACTTCAAAGCCCTGATCGGAATATTTGGCTTGCATATCGTTCATCCAGGGAAACGACTGGCGGCAGGGGCCACACCAGGATGCCCAGAAATCCAGCAGAACCACCTTGCCTTTCAGGTCGCTGAGGCTGACAGAACCGTTCTCGGTGGGCAGGTTCAGAGCTGGAGCAGGCTCCGCAGCCTGGGTCAGGGCAGGTATGCCGATGGCGAGGGCCAGGCTGGTAGCAACACCGAGATGGCGAAGCGGCGAAAGTGAGATCTGTGTCATAGGCAAGGCTCCGGTAGGTAACTGAAGCCAGTGTATGAGGGGAAGCTTAAGGAAGGCTTAAGGCTTTGCACCGATACTGCAGCCATTGTGTATTCCGGAGAAACAATATGATCCTCACTCGCTGCGACTTTTTGCCATCCCGGCAGTCGGCCATGGGCCTTCCCTGGTTGGATGCCCTGTTTTTTGTGGTTTGTATGATGGTGCTGGTGCCGGTCTCGGCGGCGGAAGCTGATGAGGAGTTTCTACCCGTCGATCAGGCATTCCAGCCGAAGGTCAGTTATGAGGATGGTGAGCTCGCCATAGACTGGTCGATTGCCCCCGGTTACTACCTCTATCAGTCCCGAATTTCGGCCAGGGTAGGTGGCGAAAAGGTGCCCGGAGCTTTTACCGTGGATGCCGAGATCAAGAACGATCCCTGGTTTGGTGAACAGGCCGTGTTCCATGGCCGGGCGGGCTGGGCGGCAGAGGTGCCACTGAACCAGCCGACGGAGCTCAAATACAGTTATCAGGGGTGTGCAGAAGCGGGGCTGTGTTATCCACCGCAGACCAGAAAACTGACCATTGGCCCGGCAGCATCCACCGTAATGCCGACGGCAAAGTCTCCGGCGCCCGCACCCGCGGCTGCGGGGCTGTCAGTACCTGATGAGCGGCTCGCGGATACTGCCGAGCCTGGTGGTGTGAGCGAGGCTGAGGGGCTGGCGGGTCTTCTCAGTAATGCGGGCTTGCCGGTTATCCTGGGTACCTTCTTTCTGTTGGGGCTGGGGCTGACATTCACTCCCTGCGTACTGCCGATGGTGCCGATCCTGTCCAGCATTATTGTCGGCCAGAATCAGCCCGTGTCCACGGCCCGGGGTTTTTCGCTGTCGACCGCTTATGTGATGGGAATGGCTTCGACCTACACCGCATTGGGGGTGGCTGTCGGGTACCTGGGCGCTCGTGCCAATTTGCAGGCCGCGATGCAACAACCCGCAGTGATCATCGTGTTCTCGGCACTGTTCGTGCTGCTGGCTCTGGCTATGTTCGGACTCTATGAGTTGCAGCTTCCCACAGGTCTGCGTGATCGGCTCGATCGCCTTGGGCAGAAATCCAAAGGTGGTCAGTGGCTGGGTGTTGCACTGATGGGCCTGATCTCAGCCCTGGTGGTGTCGCCGTGTGTATCGGCTCCGCTGGCGGGCGCGTTGCTCTATATCTCCACCACCGGAGATGCAGTAATCGGCGGTGGTGCATTGTTCTCCATGGCGCTGGGTATGGGCGTGCCGCTGATCCTGATCGGTACCACCGGTTCGCGAATCCTGCCGAAGGCCGGTATGTGGATGGAGCGGGTCAAGCAGTTGTTTGGTGTCGGCCTGCTGGTTGTGGCAGTGGGCTTGCTTGAACGCATACTTCCTGAAGCTGCAGCTCTGGCTCTGTGGGGTGCCTTGCTGCTGTGGTGCGGGATTCAGTTGGGTGCATTGGACAAGGTATCTGCGGGCTGGTCAGGTTCCCGCAAGACCGCCGGGATACTGTTGTCTTTGTGGGGGCTCATGCTGGTGGTCGGTGCTGCCCGTGGGCAGGGTTCAGTCTGGCAGCCTTTGGAAGGCATCGGTGTGGCGGCAACGCAAGTCAGTGTGCCCTCTGAGCGTTTTGAGGTGATTGAGGATGTGGATCGGTTGCAGGCAGTGATCCGGGAGGGACAGCCGGTGATGGTCGACATATACGCCGATTGGTGCATCAGTTGCAAGATCATGGACGAAGAAGTGTTTCAGACACCGGATGTAATGGCCTGGGCGGACCGGGTGCAGTTCATCAAGCTCGATGTGACTGATTTCTCCGATGCCCAGAAGGCACAGCTCGAAAGCTGGCGTGTTCCGGGGCCGCCGGCGGTTCTCTTCTTCAGGGGGCGGCCGGAGAAACCGCACAATCAACTGGTGGGCGAATCGTCCCTGGCAGATGTGGTCGGTGCCCTGAACCGGTTGGGTTCCTGAAGGGGTGGGGTTTCAGATAAACTCGGCGTATCTGATTCTGCAATTTCAAGGAACAACACCCCATGGCCGGAGCCAGCCTGCTTGCGCTGATTGATGACATCGCTACCATCCTGGACGATGTCTCGTTGATGACCAAAACCGCCACCAAGAAAACGGCCGGTGTTCTCGGGGACGACCTGGCTCTGAATGCGCAGCAGGTTACGGGGGTGAGCCCGGCTCGGGAACTGCCGGTGGTGTGGGCGGTGGCCAAAGGGTCACTGCTCAACAAGGCCATCCTGGTACCCGCTGCCCTGGCAATCAGCTTTTTCATCCCCTGGCTGGTGACCCCGCTGCTGATGCTTGGCGGTGCTTTTCTCTGTTTTGAAGGGTTTGAAAAGCTTGCGCACAAGTTTTTTCATGGCAAAGAAGAGCAGGCCCACAAGTCTGAACTGAAAGAGGCCCTGAAGAATCCTGCGACGGATATGAAAACCCTGGAGAAAGACAAGATCAAAGGGGCAGTGCGTACCGACTTCATCCTGTCTGCGGAAATCATTGCGATAACCCTTGGAACGGTTACCGGCGAGAGTATTGGCATGCAGTTCGTCGTGTTGACGGTGGTTGCCGTTATGATCACGGTTGGGGTCTATGGGCTGGTGGCCGGTATTGTGAAACTGGACGATGGCGGACTGTATCTGAGTCAGCGTGACGGTGCGTTCTCCCAAAAAGCGGGCCGGGCGATACTCTGGCTGGCGCCCTATATGATGAAAACCTTGTCCATTCTCGGCACCATCGCCATGTTCCTGGTAGGTGGCGGAATTCTTACCCACGGTCTGCACCCGGTGTATGAGGCGATTCATCATTTCGCTGAGGGGTTCAGCGGTGTGACGGCAGCGGTAATTCCGACCCTGGCGGATGGCCTGTTTGGTGTGCTGGCGGGTGGTGTGCTGGTGCTTGTGCTGACACCGCTGATCAAATTCTGGAATGAGAAGTCTGCCGCTAAAGCCTGAGATTCGGACTCAAAGGCTGGCATCAAACAGCCGACTCACCAGCACGGGTACGGCCGTTTCCACCCTGAGAATCCGGGCTCCAAGGTGAACGGCCTGGCAGCCTGCTTCCTGCAGTTTTTCAACTTCATAAGGGATGAAACCGCCCTCCGGGCCGATGCACAGGGCCGCTGCTGCATTCAGGTGCGTCGGGCAGGGAGTGGCTGTTCCTGGGTGGGCTACAAAGGCCTGTTTGCCTGCGAGCAGCGCCGGCAACTCATCTTCCACGAATGGCTTGAAGCGCTTGCGGATGTGCACTGCGGGCATGATGGTGTCCCGGGCCTGCTCCAGGCCCAGGGTCAGGTTTTCCAGCAGGTTGTCATCCGATAACCACGGTGTCTGCCAGAAACTCTTTTCCACCTTGTAGCTGTTGATCAGCCAGATGTCCTTTACCCCGAGGGTGGCGCTGGTTTGCAGTACCCGGCGGAACATTTTGGGCCGGGGCATGGCGAGAATCAGGGTAAGGGGCAGTGGGGCGGGTGGAGGTGTATTGAGCGTCACTTCCAGTTCGGCTTCCGATTCCGTCATCCGGACCAGGCGACCGCGGCCCATGTCACCGTTTACACGGCCCACGGTAATGGTCTCACCGGTGCTTGCCTTCAGTACCGTGTGTAAATGCTGAAGGCGCCGACCACTCAGAATAACTCTGTCCGGGGCAGTGAAGTCTTCGTCAAAGAGCAGAGCGAGGTTCATTCGCTGGCAGACTCGTCCGTCTCAGAATCATCCGTTTTACGACGGGCAAGTCGGCCGAAAATGATGCCGAACTCGAACAGAATCCACATGGGAACGGCCAGCAGGGTCTGGGAGATGATGTCAGGCGGTGTCAGCAACATGCCGATGATGAAACAGGCCACGACCACGTATGGGCGTTTGGAGGCGAGATCCTCAGGCGTTGTGGCGCCAGTCAGGATCAGCAGAACCGTAGCGATGGGTATCTCGAAGGCCACACCGAAGGCGAAAAACATTTTCAGGACGAAGTTGAGGTAACTGCTGATATCCGGCAGCTCAACAATCCCTTCCGGGCCAATGGCGGTGAAAAAACCAAAAACCAGAGGAAAGACCACGAAGTAGGCGAACGCGGCGCCGGCATAGAACAGCAATACCGAGGTGAACAGTAACGGGAAGGCCAGCCGCTTTTCGTGCGCATAAAGCCCTGGGGCCACAAAGCTCCAAAGCTGGTAGAGAATGATGGGAATGGCGGCAAACAGTGATACAACCAGCGCCAGTTTGAGCGGGGCAAAAAACGGCGAGGTTACATCGGTAGCGATCATGGTCTGACCGACGGGCAGTAGCTCCCGCAGGGGCTGGGACAGCCACAGGTAGAGTTCGTTGGCAAACGGATAAACTACCGCGAAGCAGATAATGACCGCCAGCACCATTTTCAGCAGCCGGTTACGCAACTCCAGCAGATGCTCGACGAGGGGCATTTCCTGTTGCTCAGGGGGAAGTTGATTGCCGGCTGGCTGTGAAGTCATGAACGGTTTTCCGGGGAGGCTGCTTGCTCTGAGTCCGTCGGCGTTGTGTGGCCGGACTCTTTGGTGATTTCCTGGGATTGAGACGCTTTGGTGGGCTCACCGGAGGGTGAGCTGATGTCTGCTGACGTTGAATCCTGGCGCGCCGCGACCCGGCGGGTTGCGGGGGCCGGGCGAGGTTTTTTTGCCTCATTATCGGACAGGATCATGTGCTCATATTGCCTGGCTTCATCCAGCGCACCACGAACCGTCTTTTCGACATCATCCAGTCCCACGTCACCGGCTTTGCGGAGCTCTTCCCGGAGCTCTTCGGCTTTCAGTTGCCGATCCAGCTCCGAGGTAAACTGGTTCACCATGCGCCGGGCACCACCGATCCACCGACCGGCAGCACGGGCTGCCGTTGGCAATCGTTCGGGGCCCAGAACAAGCAGGGCGATGATGCCGCAGATCAGCAGCTCAAGGAAGCCGATATCAAACATTCAGCCACTCTCAGCTGTGGGACTTGTCCCGTTGTTTGTCATCAGCGGTTGCCTGCTGGTTTTGCGCCTGGTCTTCGTTTTCCAGGGAGTCCTGGCCCGCAGGCTTGTCATCCTCATTCATGGATTTCTTGAAGCCGCGGATAGCACCGCCCAGGTCGGTGCCAATGTTACGCAGTTTCTTGGTTCCGAATAACAGGATAACAATGCCGAGTACGATAAGTAGTTGCCAGATACTGATACCCATCAGGGGGTCCTCGTCTTAATGTTGCCGTTTTATTGCATTGTACGTTAACAGAGCATGGGTTCGGAAACCCCCGGAAGGGGTAGGCCGAATTATTTATTCCGGGATGCTTTTTCTTCCAGTCCGGACAGATCGAAGCGTCGTGCCAGTTCGTCCAGCACTTCTGTGGGCCCAAGTCCCAGCCGGGACAGCATCACCATGCTGTGAAACCACAGGTCTGCGGTTTCATAGATGACATCTTCAATCTCACCCGAGTGCTCCGCGTCCTTGGCAGCCAACAGGGTTTCCGTGCATTCCTCGCCCACCTTCTCGAGGATTTTGTTCAGGCCCTTGGCGTGCAGGCTCGCGACATAGGACTTGTCCGGGTCTGAGTTTTTCCTGTCTTCCAGTACCTGTGCCAGGCGTACCAGTACGTCACTCACCTTGTTTGCTCCTTTCATTTGCTGCCGTAGATGGCATCCGGGTCTTTCAAAACGGGTTCGACACTGGTCCATTGCCCGTCTTTCAGAGTTCGGTAAAAGCAGCTGCGTCGCCCTGTATGACAGGCAATGCCGCCTTTCTGTTCCACTTTCAGCAGTATGACATCCTCGTCACAGTCGAGGCGAATATCCTTGACGATCTGTTGGTGGCCAGAGGTTTCACCCTTGCGCCACAACTTGCTACGAGACCGGGACCAATATATCGCATGGCCTTCCTCTGCCGTCAGGCGCAGGGATTTACGGTTCATCCAGGCCATCATCAGGATGTCACCGGTGGCTGCATCCTGGGCAATGGCCGGGACCAGGCCGTCGTCGTTCCAGCGCACGGCTTCGATCCAGTCAGGGTTGTCGACGTTATCGGAGGAATTTTGCATTTTTGTGAATCCTGATCGCTTAGATAGTTATCGGCTGCCACGAAAAACCAGTACGCCGGCTGCACCGAGTAGAACCCAACTCCAGACCGGGGTTTCCTGAACCCACTCGAACGCTTCCGGTTGCGTACTGAGAACTGCACCGGCCACCAGCATGATGGCCAGCAGACCGCGTCGCCAGCGCCGGTCGGTCCGGATCTGCTGTTCGCGCAGCAACTCGAGGGTAGCATTGTTCTGTTGCTCGGTAGGCCCGGTGTGGCGTAGTTGCAAAAGGGCGTCGTGCACCAGTTGTGGCATTTCCGGTGATTGCTCCAGCCATGAAGGCAAATGGCTTTGCAGGGACTTGATCAGGCCGGACGGGCCAATCCGTTTGCGCATCCAGCTTTCCAGGAACGGTTGCGCGGTGCTCCAGAGGTCCAGGTCCGGATAGAGCTGACGGCCAAGCCCCTCAACATTCAGCAGTGTTTTCTGCAGCAGGACCAGCTGGGGTTGCACCTCCATGTTGAAGCGCCGGGCAGTCTGGAACAGTCGCAGCAGGAAATGGCCGAAAGAGATGTCCTTGAGCGGTTTCTCGAAAATCGGTTCGCAGACGGTCCGGATTGCCGCCTCGAATTCGTTCACCCGGGTTTCTGGTGGTACCCAGCCGGATTGAATGTGCAACTGAGCTACTTGCCGGTAGTCGCGTCGGAAGAAGGCTAGCAGGTTACGGGCCAGATAGCTCTGGTCATCGGGCGCCAGGGTGCCGACGATGCCGAAATCGATGGCAATATATTTCGGGTCGGCAGGGTTGCTGACATCCACAAAGATGTTGCCCGGGTGCATGTCAGCGTGGAAGAAGCTGTCACGGAACACCTGGGTAAAGAAGATCTCCACACCTTTCTCGGCCAGCAACTTCATGTTGACGCCCGCCGCCGTCAGCGCCGGAACATCCGCAATAGGGATGCCGTGAATGCGTTCCATCACCAGCACGGATTTACGGGTGTAGTTCCAGTCGATGAACGGGATGTAGATCAGCGAGGAGTTCTCGAAATTCCGGCGTAGCTGGCTGGCGTTGGCGGCTTCGCGTTGGAGGTCGAGTTCGTCGTGAATGGTGGAATCATAATCTTCGACCACTTCCAACGGATGCAGGCGTTTACCTTCGGACCAGTATTTTTCCAGAAGCCCTGCCATCAGATACATCAACGCCAGATCCTGACGAATGACCCGTTCGATACCGGGGCGCAGAACTTTCACGACCACCTGCTGGCCATTAGGTAGTGTTGCGGCATGAACCTGGGCCACCGAAGCCGAGGCCATGGGGTCCGGGCTGAACTCGCTGAACAACTCCGAGACCGGAGCCCCGAGAGACGTTTCGATAATCTGTCGGGCGGTATCACTCGGGAACGGAGGTACACGATCCTGCAGCTGTTTCAGGGACTCGGCCATGTCGTCTGGTAACAGATCACGGCGGGTAGACAGGATCTGTCCGAACTTGACGAATACCGGCCCCAGTTCCTCCAGAGCAAGCCGCAAGCGGTCACCGCGACTGAGTTTGGGTTGCGGAAACAGGTGCCAGGGCGCCAGCAGGAAAAAGACTTTCAGTGGCCCGGGCAGTTCTGCCAGCGGAAGGAATGTGTCCAGCCGGTAACGGCAGAATACCCAGGCAATTCGAAACAGGCGTTGCAGGCGGGTCACGAGTTCTCCGATTGGTCTGTCTTACCGCGGCTATCGATCATGTTGAGGCGGGCTTCGAGGCGCTCAGTGCGAAGGCTCAGATCATCAATATCCTCAAAGGTGGCATTCAGTTCGCGACTGCCGGGTAGCAGACGGCTTTCTTCGTGCACATACTCTTCGAGATTGGCGTTCATTGAATCAAAGGCCTGGCGACTCCACCTGACAGCTTTGCGGATGCGCTTGCCAAGAAAGTGCGCGGGAATATCGCCGATGTGGCTGGCCATGGCGGCTTCCCAGTCCGGGTCAAGCTGATTCAGTGCCCGTTGTAGCTGGTGGGCAAGGGCTGTGTCCCCCGCGACATCCAGTCGCCCATCACCGAACACGGCGTCGTCACCGAGTGCCAGTGCCGCGAACGCAATCGGGCGGCCACTGATTTCGAGTGCTGGCGTTTCCGCCGGCTGGCTGCTGACCTGGACCCGTTCTCCGGTTCGCTGCAGGGAATAGGTGAGATGCACAGGTGCCGTGACATTGAACTGTACCGGCCCCTGCAGTGCGTCGAGCAATGCTTTTTGTCCGGCCGGATCCAGATCGAGGGCACGGTTCAATGCGCCCTCAACAATCGAGGAAACTGCCGCAAGCAGGGTGGGGCCGGGGAACATCAGGGTTTAATTCCCACGTGCAGCGCCACAATGCCGCCAGTCATGTTGTGATATTTGCAGTTCACCAGCCCGGCGTTTTCCATCATACCCTTCAGGGTTTCCTGATCCGGATGCATGCGAATGGACTCTGCCAGGTATTTGTAACTTTCGCTGTCACCGGCAATCAGCTGGCCCATCAGTGGCAAAGCACTGAATGAATAGGTGTCGTAAGCCTTGCTCAGCAGCGGATTGGTGGGCTTGGAAAACTCCAGTACCATCAGCTTGCCGCCAGGCTTCAGTACCCGGGCCATATCCCGCAGAGCCTGGTCTTTATCGGTAACGTTGCGCAGGCCGAAAGCGATGGACACCGCATTGAAGCTGTTATCCGGGAAGGGCAGGTGCTCGGCATCTGCCTGCACATACTCGATGTTGCCGGCATAACCGCGGTCGGTCAGACGGCTGCGGCCTACCTGCAGCATGGAGGCGTTGATGTCCGCCAGTACCACCTTGCCGCCGGGGCCTACGAGGTCAGAGAATTTCATGGTGAGGTCACCGGTGCCGCCGGCGATGTCCAGCACCTGATGGCCAGGGCGCACACCGGAAAGCTCTATGGTGAACCGCTTCCAGAGCCTGTGGATGCCCATGGACATAAGATCGTTCATGAGGTCGTACTTGCCGGCCACACTGTGGAACACCTCGGCTACCTGGCCCGCCTTCTCACTTTTGGGGACATTGCGGAAGCCGAAATGGGTGACGTCGTCCTGGTTCTGGCCGTTGGGGGCCTGACCGGTTGGCGTTTGTTGCTCGCTCATGAGAGATGTCCTGTCTGAATCTGAACCACGTATTCTAACGGTTGGGGGGGGCGCGACAAGGGTAGCGACAAGTTTAATCCGGCCTTACACTGTAAAAACGTTCAATTTCCGAGAGAAAACTGATCCATGTCTGTCATTGATGTACACCGCCCCCATAGCCTCGACAAGGAACATGCCCGTCAGGCCGCCGAAACACTGGCTCAGGATTTGTCGAAGCAGTTCGACGTCAACTATCAGTGGGAAGGCGACGTGCTCCGGTTCAAGCGCAGTGGCGTCAAGGGCCAGCTCACCATCGATCACGCCGATCTGCATATTCGCCTGGAGCTGGGTATGCTGCTGCGGCCATTCAAAGCGAAGATTGAACAGGAAATCAACAGCCAGCTGGATCAGATCGTCGGCAACGGCTGACCGGCCATCTTACAGGTCGCCCGGAAGCCGGAACGGGTCCGGGTGGCCTGCCACCACATTCGCCATCACCCTGCTTTCCCGCACCACCAGCCTGTCGATCAGGGTATTCACATCGTCCATTTTACGGAACGCGGTATAGCCGCGGTGCAGGAAGTCGTGCAGGTCACTGAGATCGGCCATTTCCGCCGGGGTTCGCGTCATTGTCAGTAACCAGCCCAGTGTCCGGTTGCGGACGTATCGGTCCAGTTGCTGGCCGACTTCAGCCACAAGAGCAATCTGCCGTTCTCTCTCAACACGTTGTCCGCTTGTTCTGAATGCTTCGCAGTAATGTTCTGTGCTGAAGGCTTCTGCCGGGATCTGGTTGCGCTCCAATTGCTCCGCCAGTTCAAGGTCCAGCCTCTGGGTGAGCATGTTGAGTTCCACCAGTCCGGCGAACGTGTCCAGCAGGTTGTCTGGCAGCCATTTCACCATTTTAGGAAAGACTCGATCGATGTTGTCGTCGCGGCGGGTCATGCCGGCCGGTGCATACAGATCGGTCAGCAGAAATTCGAGTCCGGTGTGGTAGCCCGGATGTTCGTAAAGATCTTTATGGGTGGTTTTCAGGCGTTGAGCCTGCCAGTCGGCAATCCGGAAGGTATTGTCGAGCAGCGGGTGAGCATTCTTGTGCTGGCGAAAATCGTGATAGTCCAGCAGCAGGCGCTGTAGCCGATGGGCGCTGTCAGACGTTACCCGGGTGTTGACCAGGCGCTCTCGGTACATGGTGCTGTGGCTCCGTTAAACCGTATTTCAGAGGGCGGCTAGTTTAACGGAGCTTGGTCGGGGATGCAGTATTCAGCTTTGCGCCGCGGCGGGAAGGGTGTCAAATCCCGGTACCCACTCTTTGCTGTCCAGCGTGATGAAGTGGCTGGGAGCTTTGGTTTCTACTATTCGCATGGTCGTGGGGCTCTGGCGGGCGCTGGCGAGCATCGCGGTGCGGTCGAGAATGCGGTCTACTGCCGGGATCAGGAAGGTGCCGTGGCGCACATGGTGGTATACCGACGTGTCCGTCCGGGCCATCCAGTCCATGATGTTCTCGATATTGCGAACAATGGTCAGGTGGTCTCGGGTGGAGGAGAACAGCTTGTCCAACAGCTGCTTCTTACGCGGGTTCATCCGCCCAAAGAACGTCTGTCCGTAGGCTGACGAAGGCGCACTGTTGATCAAACGGATCAACCAGGGCCACATGCCATGGCTGACCGGTTCCAGAAGCATGGTGACCAGTGCATGCAGGCGTCCTTGCGGCAGAACCGGGGCTTCCAGCACGACCTCTACATTTTCATAAAGCTCGGGCCACTGGCTAATGGCCTCAAGAATGACCGCGCCGCCGCGGGAATGACCATGCACACGGATGTTTTGGGTAGTTGGCAGGTTGGACAACGCCTGGTTCAGAATACAGGCATCGTATTCAATGGTGGCTTCCAGGTGTTTGATCGGCACTTCCCACTGGGGGCTTTCCGGCGTCACGCCGTTGACCGGAATGTGATAGTTGCTACAGGTCAGCAGAATGAGCTCGGTCGTTGGCGCTTCATAGGCCTGGGTAAAGTAGCAGTGGTTTTCAAGAAAACCGTGCACACCGATCACTGTCTGCTCGGCTTCTCCGCTGTGATTGCGGACTGAAACAGCGCCTTGCCCAACGCGGAAGACGCGCCCCGAAAACATTTCAGAATAGGCACTGTCGATTGGTTTGATCAGTTTACGAACATGGCTCGCTTTCATAACGGCTCTCCCACCAGCACTGCAATGGCCTTTTATTGATCTTGGAAGTTGCTGGTCATTCTTTTGTACCGCGAATCCAGGGCGTATTTATTGGCGCTGGAAACTGCATTTTCGGCTCCCAAGGGCCAATCCCTTACTTTGGTTATCGATTAATAACCATTGCATTAAGGCTTATAACCAGTATAGGGCCGGCGAATTACTCAAGTGTAATTTTTTGTAAATGGTGGCGACCTCCTGGTATATGGAGACGATGAGGGTTGTCTGGCACAATGCGGAGTTCGGTTTTTACTTACCTCCATCAATGACCCGGGGATGTTCAGGTTTGAGTCACCAGCAATCGCACCTCCTGCTGCCTGCGGATTCAGCCTGGCTGGCCCTGGAAAGACCCGGAAATCCCATGACCATTACGGTCATGCTTCGGGTGGAGGGCCTTACCCCCGCCCGCTTCCGGGAGTTTCTCGACGTGTACTGGCTGGCCTGGGAGCGTTTCCGGTATATGCCAGCCAGGAAAGCTGCCGCCTGGTGGTGGGAGCCTGATCCGGTTTTTGACCCGAAGCATCACCTTGACGTTGTCCTCGACAGGTTCACCCGGGAAGAGCTTCAGGATTGGGTATCTGCCCGGTTGAACCAGCCGTTGGCGATGTATCGACCGCGATGGAAGTTCTGGCTGGCCCCTAACGCTGAAGGTGGCGCAGCCCTGCTGTTGCGGATTCATCACTGTTACGCCGATGGGCTGTCTTTGCTGGGCATCTTTGACCGTCTCTGCCCGCCATCTCCGCAGCAACATCCCGCCGTCTACGGTGCTGCTGAAAGTTCTGATTTCTCCCGCTGGACTGAATCCGCCCAGGCGTGGCTGGCGGAGCTGGTTAAAACACCTGAACAACCGCACTCCCCAGCTGATGAATCGGGACACGAAGGGCGGGATGCCGTGAGTTTTCAACAATTGGGCGGAGTGCTGGAGCGGTTGGCTCACAGCAGTGTGCGTCTGGTCCATGAACTCAGTGAATTTCTGGTGGAACCTGCGGATTCTCCTTCGGAGCTGAAGCGGCCGCTGTTGGGTAGGCGATCCTGTCGCTGGTCCCCTCCGGTGCCCCTGGAGCGCTTCAGGGCGATTGCGAAAGCAACCCGGGTGACCATTAATGATGTGCTGCTCAGTTGTGTCGCTGCAGCGGTTCGGCCCCGGCTTGGGTTTGATGAGGCTGAACTGGATGACGCTGTCCTGCATGCGGCGGTGCCGGTGGATATCCGCAGCCGTTTGCCGGAGTCGCTGAAGCCGGAAGCGGGTGATCTGGGCAACTTTTTTGGTACGGTCTTTGTCCCTTTGCCGGTGGATGGGGAGAGCTCTCTTGAAAGACTCTACCGAATCAAGCACGAAACCCGCAGACTGAAAAAGAGTTGGCAGCCCGGAATTTCATGGGGGCTGGCCTCCAGCGCCTCCCTGATACCGGAAACCTTGCGTCAACCCATATCCGATGTGCTCTACCACAAAGCCAGTGCTGTAGTTTCGAACGTGCCCGGAACACCTGAGCCGAGATACCTCGGAGGCTGCCCGATCACCGAGCAGATGTTCTGGGTTCCCCAGGCGGGCGATATTGGTCTCGGAATCAGCATCGTCAGCTATGGCGGGCAGGTGCAGTTTGGTGTGGTGGCTGATGAGGCGGTACTGACCGATCCCGATGCATTCCTGAATGATTGCCTTTCTGAACTGGAGCGGTTTCCGGGCGGGTATTAATCCCAAAGTCCTGTTTCCGATGCCTCCCAAATGAGCAGAAAACCTGCTCCCTTGACGCATTTCCGAAATTTCCCCTCTGGCCGACCATGGAATTCAGGCGACAGACCACGCCTCGGATGACCGGACTGTCCGGTATCCAGAACCCAGATTTCCAACAACAACCCGGGGGAATTATGAAAAACAACAACTTCAGAAAGTCAGGGCTGGCTATGGCCATGGTTGCCGCGATGGGCGCAAGCGCGGGTGCCAATGCGGCTGTTGAGGTGTACAACGAAGACGGCACATCGTTTTCTGTAGACGGTTATTTCAACGCGTTCTTCGTGAACCGTGACGACAAGATTGCGGATACCCGCAGTTCTGACGTCAAGATGGGCTTCCTGCCCAATACCATCGGCTTCAACTTCAGTAAGGAGATGGGGGAGCTGACTCTGGGTGGCCGCTCTTCATTCTGGTCCACCATTAACGACAGTCTGCAGTCACCGACGGATACCGCCATCGATGTTCGTCAGCTCTATGCCACCGTTGACGGCAGCTTTGGTCAGGTGTTGATTGGTAAGGACTTCGGTCTTTACGCACGTAACAACATCTTCCTTGATGAAATCCTGATGGGCTTCGGCTCTCCCGGTGCGCCGACGGGTGTTTCCTTTGGTAATATCCGGACCGGTTACCCCTACCCCAATCCATCGGCCCAGATTACCTATCGTACGCCTGATATGGGTGGCCTGAAGGTTGCTGCAGGTATTCTTGAGCCTGCCAACACGACCGGAGCAACGTCGGAGCAGTCTGCACCGCGCTTTGAAGCTGAAGCGACCTACGCTGCTGACCTGAGCGGAGTCGCCCTGACAGCCTGGGTGAACGGCCGTTACCAGAGTTCCGAGAACGTCACCACGTCCGAATCCATCGACTCAACCGGTGTGGGCTACGGTGTTAAAGCCGCTGTCGCTGGCCTGTCTCTGACCGCTTCCGGCTTTACCTCCAAGGGCGATGTGCCGGTGTTGATTACTGATGCCACCCTGGCCTCAGAGGAAGACGCGGATGGCTTCCTGGTTCAGGGTTCCTACACCCTGGGCAGCAACCGTCTGGTTCTCTCCTATGGTGAGACCGACTCTGAACAGGGTGACTTCGAAAGCGAAAGCACCACCATCGGCGTGTTCCATGATGTAAACAGCAACTTCAAGCTGGTTGCCGAATACAACATGTTCGAGCAGACCGTGAAGTCGTCTGGTGCTGACGCTGTCGATGCGGACACCGTCGCACTGGGTGCCATCGTTACGTTCTGAGCGTTTACGTAGCGAGGGTCAGCTCCCGGCACTGCAGGATGCCGTTGTCGGGAGCACCTGTACTAAGACTAAAGTGCCGGTTTGTTCCATTGTGAGCCGGCAGCGCCACCAGGCATTGATTCAGGGGGTATTTAAATCAATGGCTTATGATCATTTTGGCGCACCTATCAAAAGCACTGAAGTCGCATTGGCTGCGTATGTGGATGCCGTAAAATCGGAAGAATCCCATTCACGTCTGGAGCCTGTTGAAATGAAGCCAGCGACGACTCTTCCTGCGGTTCGCGTCGCCAGCTCCAGCGTCCGTGACCCCATGCTGGCTGCCACCAACCTCGCCAGTCAGCTTGACCATGAACATCTTGGCTGTGTTCTGTTTTTTTGCTCGGCTGAATACGACCTGGGGCGCCTCGGAATTGCTCTGGAACATGCGTTTGGCAAGGTCAGGGTGTGCGGTTGTACCTCTGCTGGTGAAATTACCCCCGAAGGCTATGGCCGTGGTTGCATTACCGCGATCGGGTTTGATGAGCGGTATTTTGCCATCGATTGCGCTCTGATCAGTGAGCTGGACAATTTTACCCTGCAGGATGCACAGGGCGTCATTGATGGTTTGCTATCGACCTGCCGGGATGCCCGGCTGGCACCGGTCAAGGGCAATACGTTTGCGATTACCTTGCTGGATGGACTTTCAAGCCGGGAAGAGCTGGTACTGGCAACCCTGAATGCGGCCCTCGGCACTATTCCTCAGTTTGGCGGCTCGGCCGGAGACGACGAGCGACTGGCCAATACCCATGTTTTCTATGACGGGAAATTTCACACCGGGGCGGCCACCGTCCTGCTGGTAAACACGCCACTGGATTTCCGGGTGTTCTCAACACACCACATGGTGGATCGTAGCGAGAAACTGGTCGTTACCCGTGCCTGTGCGGAGAGCCGCACCGTCTATGAGCTGAACGCCGAGCCTGCTGCCGATGCCTACGCCAGGGCAGTGGGCCTGACCGTGGATGAACTGGACAGGAAAGTGTTTGCTCTTCGGCCCCTCGGCGTGAAGATCGGTGGGCACTATTTCATCCGTTCAATCCAGAGGGTAAATCCGGACAGAAGCCTGACATTCTATTGTGCCGTAGAAACCGGCATCGTCATGACCGCCATGGAACCGGAATCTCTGCTCGACACTGTGCGCACCCAGATTGAAGCATCTGAACGTAGCGTCGGGCCGCCACTGGTCACTATCGGTTGCGACTGCTTTCTGAGACGCCTGGAAGCGGAGCTGACCGGAGAAGTGGAGGCCGTGTCGGAGTTTCTGCGACATCACAAGGTCATTGGCTTCAACACCTATGGCGAGCAGTTTGACGGCATGCACATCAATCAGACGTTTACGGGGGTGGTCATTGGTCAGCCTGATGCCCGTTCCGGGCAGTCCTGATTCTGAGCGCGATTCTGCTTCTGACAAAGGCGCCCGGTCGATGAATGGCGGGGATACCTCTTGGGATGAAGGGCGGGATGATGAGCGGGACCAGCGTATTGCCGAACTGGAGGCGGAGAATGAACGCCTTCGCAAGATTCGTGATGCCCTGATCGTACGGGTTGAATCCGGTTCTTCCCACAAGCCGGAGCCCTACGCAGCCTTTGAGCATTCCGTGGTGCTGGCTGAGCAGGTGCGTGAGCGCACCGAGGCGCTGAATCAGGCGATGGAGGAACTCAAAGATAGCAACAAGGCCCTGAGCCGTGCCCGTGAAGAAGCCGAAACGACCCGCCAGCGCCTGAGCGATGCGATTGAGAGCATTGCCGATGGCTTTGTCTTGTTTGATCACCAGCACCGCCTGATCCAGAGCAACAGTCGCTTCCGCAGCTACTGGCGCCATGCCGGGGTGAACCCGCCGGAGCCGGGTACTGCCATTGTTGATATGAAGCAGCAGGCCCTTACCTGCGGGCTGATTGTGGAAGAACACAGCCATCCGGATTCTGAAGGCGTGGTATTTCTGTTGTCCAATGGGCGCTGGGTCCAGATGACTGAACGGCCGACTCGTGAAGGCGGCCTGGTGGTTCTGTATTCCGATATCACCGACGTCAAGAACAGTGAAATGGCGAGGCGAATCAAGGCGCTGGAAGAAAGTGAGCGGTGGATTCGGGTGGTGACCGACCATGTTCCCGCGCTGATTGCCTATGTCGGAGCTGACCTCACTATCCAGTTCTGCAACAAGGTGTACGAAGCCTGGTACGGGCGCCGCGGAGAGTCACCCCTTGGCAAGCACCTGGTGGATGTTCACTCGCCTGAACTCTACGAGCGCCTGATGCCCCACATGCTCGAAGTGCTGGATGGGCACAATGTCACGTTCGAATTTGAGGAAACCGGCGAGCGGGGTGAGGAGCGATACATGCTGCGCTCCTATGTGCCGAACTTCGATGAGCAGGGCGATATTATCGGCTTCTTTGTGTTGATTCGGGACATTACCGAACGGCGCAAGACGGCCCTGGCACTTGAGCAGGCATACGACAACCTGGAACGCCGGGTAAAAGAACGTACGGCGGCCCTGACCGGATTGAACAACCAGTTGCGTCAGGAAATCGGCGAGCGCGCTGCGGTAGAAGCGCGTTTGCGGGATGCCAAGCTTGAAGCGGAGCGGGCAAACCTGTCCAAAACCAAGTTCCTGGCGGCGGTGAGCCACGACCTGTTACAGCCTCTGAATGCCGCGCGGCTGTTTACCAGTGCCTTGCAGGAGCAGTCTTTCGGGCCGAAGGCAGAAGGGCTGGTGAGATCGGTCAGCACGTCGCTGGATGATGTTGAGAATCTGCTGGGTACTCTGGTGGATATATCGAAACTGGATGCGGGGGTGATCAAGCCGGATGTCACGGCTTTCGACCTCCGGGATCTGCTCAACAACATTGCCCGGGAGTTCCGCCAGATGGCGGTGGCCGAGGGGCTGACGCTCGATTTCGTGCCATCGTCTGCGGTTGTCGAATCGGATTCCCAGCTATTGGCCCGGATCCTCAGAAATTTCCTGACCAATGCCATTCGCTACACCGGACATGGTCGTATTCTGCTGGGCTGTCGTCGACAGGAAGATCACGTGCTGATGCAGGTCTGGGATACCGGGCCGGGTATCCCCGGGGACAAGCTTTCTGAAATCTTCCAGGAATTCAAGCGCATTCGTCCGGAGGGCGCCCCTGCCGACAAGGGGTTGGGTCTCGGGCTGGCCATTGTGGACAAAATATCCCGAATGCTGGGGCATGAAGTGACGGTCTCCTCCACGGAAGGACGAGGGTCTGTGTTCAGCGTTCGGGTTCCTCTCGGAAAGCTTTTGCCCAAACGGCCGGGGACGGACGAGTCTCGCCTGCCGTTGATTGATCAGGGGCTGGGCGGAGCCCGGGTCTGGGTCATCGATAACGATCATGCGATCTGCGAAGGCATGCAAACCGTTCTGGAAGGTTGGGATTGCCAGGTGGTGACGGCAGTTTCTCTGGCGGACCTTGAGCGTCAGCTAGACCCGGCCAGCAGCCCGGTAGATGTGATTCTGGCTGACTATCACCTGGATAACGACGAAACCGGCGTAAATGTCGTTGCAGCCATCAACGGTCGGCGCCAGACCCCGGCGCCGGTGGTCATGATCACAGCCAATTACACCAACGAGCTGAAACAGCACATCCGGGATCTCGGGCATGTGTTGATGAACAAACCGGTCAAACCACTCAAGCTTCGCAGTACCCTCAATCACCTGATCCGTTGCGGCGGGCGCGTAGGGCCGTAACTCAGGTATGAAAAAGCCGGGATTTTCCCCGGCTTTTTCGGCTACCAATACCCGTTCAGCGTTTCAGGTATTGACTGAAATCCACATCGCTGGCGGACAGAATGGCCTGTACCCGGTTGTGAACGCCGAGTTTCCGGAGGATGGCGGAAACGTGGGCTTTGACGGTGGTTTCGGCGATGTTCAGGTTGTAGGCAATCTGTTTGTTGGACTCGCCCTTGGACATACGCTCGAGAACCAGAAGCTGGCGACGGGTCAGGGAGTTCAGCAGTTCCGGTGAAATGGGATTCTCATCACTGCGGTTGCGGCGGCTGGAGCTTTCCTTGCCGGTACGGATGATGTCGGAGGGCAGGTACACGTTGCCATTGAGGATTTGCTGGATGGCGTCGGTCATCTGGTCCCGGGGTG
Organism: Marinobacter salinexigens; assembly: GCF_008370345.1. GTDB lineage: Bacteria > Pseudomonadota > Gammaproteobacteria > Pseudomonadales > Oleiphilaceae > Marinobacter > Marinobacter salinexigens. Next base: position 192,396 of record NZ_VTUU01000001.1, read on the forward strand.
ACGACTTGGTGATAAATCCAACTGCTCCGTAGGTGATTGCCTGAAGAACGACCTGTTTGTCTTCCTCTGCGGAAACAATCACCACGGGAATGGTGGGGGCCTCGTTTCTCAGGGTGATCAGGCCGTTGAGGCCGTGCATGCCCGGCATATTGAGATCGAGCAGGATCAGGTCCAGATCGTCGTTCTCCCGGGTCACCTCCAGTGCGCTGTCCAGATCGTCTGTTTCGATAATCTCGCTACCTTCGAAGCCTGAAGAAATCACGCTGGTGATGGCTTCCCGGAAGAGAGGGTGGTCGTCGGCAATCAGGATTTTGTAAGCCGGCTCCATGAATGTATCTACCTGCTCATTGTCGGTATCAGGGATTGTGTCCGAATCATGATAGCTGTTTTCGGAAGAGAGTGCGGCATCAAGCTCATTCAACATGGCGGCCTCCTGTGGCAGAGGGCAGGTTGCGCTGGTATGCGGCGCCGGGCCTCTGGTTATTATTGTGATGATTCCATTACACGCCATACCGGCCATGAGTTGAATGCGACCATCGCACCAAAAAACAGGCACCAAAGTACTATTCTTGACCGTTATCAGGGTTCGTATCGTGATGGTATGAATCTACAAAAAACAATAATACGCCGTTGTCGCCGGAAGCCGGATCGCACCTGGAGAATCCGGGCATTCCTGATCGCCGTGTTGTTTGGGAGTGGGATAGCCTCCGGCAACGAGGCTGGCGATTCTTCTTTGCCGGTGCTCACGGTCAGTGTGCTGCAGTTCGGTACAGCCCATTGGGAACTGGACCACGTTAAACACCAGCAACTGGATCGTCAGAACGGATATCGGTTGATTCTGAAGCCGGTGGCCAATCTGCCCGCTTCAAGGCTGGCCGTGACCAGTGGTTCAGCCGATGGTGCAGTGGCTGACCTGCTTTGGGCCCAGGCTCGTTTTGAAGCTGGAGTACCATACCTCTACCTGCCGTTCTCCGCCCAGATCGGTGACATAGTTGTTGCTGACGACTCGCCCATCAACTCGGTGGCCGACCTGATGGGGAAGCGCATTGGTGTGGCGGGTGGGCCGGATAGCAAAGGCTGGATCCTGCTTCAAAAGGTGGCTGCACAGCAGGGACTGGATCTGGCGGAGACTGCTGAGGTGCAGTTTGCCGCGCCACCCTTGCTCAGCCAGGCACTCAAAAGAGAACAGCTGGATGTCATTGTTACCTATTGGCATTTTGCGGCCCGCCTCAAAGGGGAAGGGGGCTGGCGATCTGCCTTCGGGATGGCCGACCTGCTCCGCGCGATGGATCTTGATAGCAACCTCCCGGTACTGGGGTATGTTTTCCCGGCCGACTGGGCAGCAGACAACCGGTCATTGATTGACCACTTTGCTCGCTCCCTCAGCGATGCCAAAACCGGGTTGGCGGGGCATTCTGCCTATTGGCAGAGGCTTCGGCCGCTAATGGGCAATCCAGAAACGGGAGTGTTTGAAGCGTTAAAGAAAGGCTTCCTGGTCGGAACGCCATCCCTGCTGACGGACAAACGGATCGAAGACCTGCATCGCCTGCTGGAATTGACCGGTGCGGACGCCGGTCATCTGATGCCGGCGGAACTGTTCTATCGGGGGCCCCGATGAAACAGGAAACGGGACGACCACCCGCCTGGTGTTACTGGGTGGTATTGCCTCTGCTGGTGGCGGTATGGGCCGGCGTGGCGTCCACGCTGAACACACCCCTGTTGCCGATGCCCTCAGACGTGCTGAATGCACTGCTGCAGGAGTCCCAATCCGGAGCCCTCTGGCACCACCTTGGCGCCACCCTGGCGAGGGTGGGAGTAGCCTTCGTGCTGGCTATGCTGATGGGAACGTTTATCGGTATCGCGATGGGGCGCTCAAAGACAACCAACGCCCTGTTTGATCCACTGATGGTGTTATTGCTGAACCTGCCTGCTCTGGTCACCATCATCCTGATGTACGTCTGGTTCGGGTTGGTGGAAGTGGCTGCGGTGATGGCCGTGGTGATCAACAAGGTGCCCAATGTGGCCGTGACGGTTCGGGAGGGTGCGCGTAGCCTGGACAGCCGCCTGGAAGACATGGCATCCGTGTACGGGTTTTCCCGCTGGCAACGCTTAAACGATGTCTGGTTGCCTCAACTGTTTCCCTATCTGATGGCCGCGACCCGGGGCGGACTGGCACTTATCTGGAAGATCGTATTGGTGGTTGAATTGCTGGGTCGCTCCAATGGGGTCGGATTTCAGCTGCACATGGCCTTCCAGGTATTCGATGTGGCGTTGATTCTGGCATACAGCCTGGCGTTTATCGCGGTTGTCCAGTTGATCGAACTGGCTATCCTGCAGCCGCTGGAACGCAGAGCAAGCCGTTGGCGTCAACCTGAGGGCGTCTATGCTTGAATTAGATATTCGGGGGCGGGATTTTAATCGCCCGGTGCTTGGCGAGGTACGAGCCAGTATTTCAGCCGGGGACCGGATCTGCCTGTTGGGGCCTTCGGGCATAGGCAAAACCACTCTGCTGAACGCCATTGCCGGGCTCGATAAGTCCATTCCGGCCTCTGCGGTCGTTGGTCGCGACGCGCTTAACGTGGGTTATCTGTTTCAGGAGCATCGCCTGTTACCCTGGCGAACCCTGAAAGCCAATCTGAAGCTGGTGGGTGTTTCGGGAGCGGCTGCTGAAGATCTGCTGGCCCAGGTCGGACTGGATGGCTACTCGGATTACTTTCCCGACCAGCTTTCCCTGGGAATGGCGCGACGGGCTGCTCTGGCCCGATGTCTGGCGGTGAAGCCGGATTTGTTGCTGCTGGATGAACCTTTTGCGTCTCTCGATCCGGTGATGGCGAACGAATTGAAGCGGTTAATAAACCGGATTCTCGACGACCACCCGGATATGGCCATGATCTGTGTGACCCATGATGAAGCCGATGTGGATATCCTGGCGAACCGCCTGTGGTACCTGGATGGCAAGCCCGCCCGTCTGATGTGGAACGATGCCGTTCGCGGAGTGGGGCGAGCCCGTCAGCTTCTTGGGCAAATGCGAGAGTTGCACTCAGCGGACTGAGTGCGGTCAGTGGTCTTAGTCAAACAGTGAGGGGGCCTTCGCATACAGGACATCGGAGCGGCTGCCCGCATATTTCATGATGGCCAGTTGCTGCCGGACTCCTGATTTGAAGGCCGCCAATTCTGTCTTCGGAATCGCAGCCGCGGTCGGGATGTCGGCCGTCAGGGGATTTACCGGATGACCCTTCAGGTGAAGTTCGAAATGAAGGTGGGGACCGGTGCTTCGTCCGGTATTCCCGGATAAGGCAATTCTTTCCCCACGCTGAACCCGGGCTCCCCGCTTTACCAGAACCTTGCTCAGGTGAAGGTAGCGCGTTGTGTGAGCACCGCCATGGTCAATGTCCACGTACCGACCGGCATAAGGGTGGTTGCCAACCCGGCGGACAACCCCGTCACCGGTACTGACAACGGCAGTGCCTAGCGGTACTGCCAGGTCAACACCATTGTGGGGACTGCGTCGGCCGGTGATCGGGTGCAAACGTTTCGGGTTGAACGGTGAACTCACCCGGTAATGCCTGGCGGTAGGCCAGCGCAGGAATGCAGGTGTTACGCTGTTGCCGTTCTCATCGTAGTAATTGCCGTCCTCAAACCGGAACGCATAGTGTGTTGTTTTTCCTCGTTCGAGGGATATGGCTGACAGCCGGGTGTTGCCCGTGCTCTTCTGTCCTGACACTTCGTGTTCGACAACGGCGCTGAAGGTGTCACCGGCTCGCAGGTCCCTCCTGAAATTCAGCTTGTTTTGCAGCAGTTGGTCTATCAGAAGGATCTCGCCCCGGTCGAGGCCTGCCTGGGCAGCAGAGGCGTAAAAACTGCCTTTGATGCTGCCCCTTATGACTTCCGAGATCCAATGGGTTTCGGCCTCGTATTTGTCGTATTCAAACGTGCCGTCCGGTTGCCTGCTGAACACCACCTTACGGGCAGGATCCAGGTGGAGTGTCAGTGTTGTAAACCGGTCCCGGGCGTCAAACTCAAGAGACAGCCGAGAGCCCGGCACGAGCGTTTCCAGTGCCAGGTACTCGGAGTCCGCCGCCAGGATATTTTTCAAATCACTCTGTGGCGCATTGCTGGATTCGAAAATCTCACTCAGCGTATCTCCCTTCCTGACCAGCCAGACCCTAGTGTTCCCCGTGGCGGAATCGGTTGTATGCCCGGCTGCGCCGTCAGTCGCCCCGGAGCCTTTGGAGGCTGTCGGGATGGCTTTCGGCTGGGAGGCGTCGGCATGGGTGGCAAGGGCTGATAATAAGGGAGTGGGTAGCAGTCCCATCACCGCAATGAATGCTCCCAGAACGACCAATACAAGTTTATGGCGTGAGATCAGGGCATTCGGGCGGGTCATGTTTGATGCAGCTCCGGGTTAGTAAGGGAAAAGACCGGTACGGGTGTTTGCCATGTTGATCCGGCGCGTTATCGAATCCGTGGCTTTGAGCACCGGCTGCCGGAATTCTACCATTACCAGTGCCAACGATGCGCCTCTCTAGTGACTCCAGGCCGGGAACGGGTCGTTCAGTGTTTGCCAGAACGTTTTGCCGGCCAGCAACTGATCATCATCCAGAAGGCAGTTGTCCAGTTCGCTCCTGAGGTGCTTTTCGTCGAGATTCTGTCCGATAAAGACCAGTTCCTGGCGCATGTCGCCGAATGGTTCTTCCCAGCTCTGCAGGATGGACATCCGGTACTCGGGATCTTCGGGCCAGTTGCTCTCGGGAACGGCTTTCCAGAACATACCTGCGAATCCGTGCCGGGCGATGCCTCCTGCCTGGCTCCAGTGCCCCGCAAACTCCGGGCGGGTTGCCAGCCAGAAGTAGCCTTTGGAACGAATAAGCTTGCCGTCGGTTACCGGCTGATGAAGGAAATCATAGAATTTCGCCGGGTGGAACGGGCGGCGGGCCCGGTAAACGAAGCTCGAAATACCATATTCCTCGGTTTCAGGAATGTGCTCACCACGCATTTCCTTGAGCCAGCCGGGTGCCTGCTGGGCACGATCAAAGCTGAAACGACCGGTCTCCAACACCTTGTCCAGCGGCACTGCGCCCTGGGAGATCGGAAGGATTTCAGCTTCTGTATTCAGGCTGCGGAGCACACCCTTGAGCCGATTCAGGTCTTCCGGAGACACCAGATCGGTCTTACTGATCAGCAAAATGTCACTGAACTCAATCTGGTCTACCAGCAAATCGGCAACGCTGCGCTCATCTTCCTCTCCTAGACTCTCTCCGGTTTCCTGCAGTGACTGGGCTTCGTCGTAATCTTTCAGGAAGTTCACCGCATCAACCACGGTGACCATGGTGTCCAGGCGAGCGATATCGGACAGGCTGACGCCGTCCTCATCCGCGAAAGTAAAAGTCTCAGCAACCGGGAGCGGTTCTGAAATGCCGGTCGATTCAATCACCAGGCAATCAAAGCGTTGCTCGGCTGCAAGTTTACGCACTTCGATCAAAAGGTCTTCGCGCAGCGTGCAGCAAATGCAACCGTTGCTCATCTCGACCAATTTTTCTTCCGAGCGGTTGAGCGTGACTTCCTGCTGTACCTGGGCGGCATCGATGTTCACTTCGCTCATATCGTTCACGATCACGGCAACACGTTTGCCATCCCGATTGTTGAGAATGTGATTGAGAACCGTGGTCTTGCCGGCGCCCAGAAAGCCAGACAGTACCGTAACCGGAAGTCGCGGGTCGGAATGGTTCATCGTTATGCTCCTGCGTATGGTCTGTGTTTGCCGCAAGTGCGGCTGCTTTACATTGGATATGTTATAACATAACATTTTGCGACTCTGAAGCACAGAAAGATACGTTATAACGTTAAGGAGTTCTTGATGTCTGAACAATCTCGCCTACTTTCCCCATTGCTGCGCCCGATGGCTGCGCCGTTGCTGATGGTCTCAGCAGTGATGCTGGCGGCCTGTGGTGGCAGCAGTAGTGGCAATTCCGACGATGGGCATGAGCATACTGATATCGAGACTGCAGGTCGCCTGGCCCTGTTTGATGTCGATGCGTCACAGCTTAAAGTTCTGGACCTCGATAGCAGTGAAGTGCTGGCCAGCATGGCGATGGATGGCGAGGCACCAGGCCTTTATGCATCACCCGGCAGCCGGTATGCGGTCGCCATTCAGCGGGGCGACGACCGGGTGTCCTTTGTTGATGGCGGGCTCTATACCGAGGACCACGGCGATCATATGCACGACTACGCCGAGCCGCCCAGCATGCTGGCCCTGACTCTGAACGATCACAAACCAACACATTACTCACCCGGCGAGTCGGAAGGTGTTGTGTTTTTTGACGGCGGTGACGCCGCGAGCTCAAAAGTGACCGTGTTTTCGGATGCAACGCTGGGCAGCGGCTCGATGGTGGCCAGCCTGGAGCTTGAGAACAACATGCATGGCGTGGCCAAGATGATCGATGGCCATCTGTTTGTGACCTATCGCGATAGTTCAATTACGGACACCACCCTGCCGGCAGCCGTGGAGCGCTATCACCTGGATGGCGGAAGCTTCGAGTTTGAAGAACGCTACAGCCAGGCTTGCCCGAGCCTTCATGGCGCCGCCGCCAACGCCCATAGCCTTGGTTTTGGCTGCAGTGATGGTGTGCTGGTGATCGATCTGCACGAAGCGGGTTACCCGGCCAACAAACTGAGCAACCCGGAAGGCCTGGCTGAGGGGGTACGAATCGGAACGGTGGTTGCGAATCACGATGTCGAGGCGTTGGTCGGAATCGCGGGTGATCGTCTGTTCGTGATCGATCCGGAGTCGGAAACTGAGGTCTACAACGAGCTGGCGCTGGGTGAGGGCGTGGGCCGGCTGGCTCAGGGCTTCACCACCCATGGTGAAGTGTTCTACGTGCTCGGCGACGATGGCGGCCTGCGGCTGTTTAACCCGGCCCACCACTGGGAACTGATTACCACGGCTGCACTGATCAACGCGCCTGCTGAGGGAGGCACCCTGGCGGTGACCGTGTCGGCTGCTCAGGAACGCCTGTTCGTGTTGCACAACCAGTCTGTTGTCGAAGTTGATACCACCAATGGCGATATTGTGCGGACCATTGATCTCGGGTTCAGCGCTACGGCCATTGCCTGGCTGGGTTTGGCGGAAGAGGGGCATGACCACGAAGAAGAGCATTCACACTAATCTGCGTTAAACCTGAGAGAACGTGCCGGCCCGCTGCTGGCGCGTTCTGCTGCATTATCTCTGGAGTTGTAATGTTTAAACGTTTTGTACCTTTTGCAATGCTCCCGCTGGCGATCACTTCAGTCGGGGTTGTTGCCAACGAACTGAACCCGGATGTCAGTGTCACCCTGGACGGCTACTACAAACAGAACGACACTGCGCTCTCCCACCGGGAGCAGGGCTTCGGGCTTGGCCATACGGAGCTTTCGCTGTCTTCTCCTATCGACGATCTGTTTTCAGGTCGCCTCACCGCTGTGTTCGAAGAGCACGACGGTGAAAGTGAGGTACTGATTGAAGAGGCTTATCTGCAAACGAACGGCTTACCATACGCACTTAACGTCAGGGCCGGCCGATTCCTGTCGCAAGTGGGTTACCTCAACGGGCGTCATATGCATGAGGATGACTTTGTCGAACGTCCCGCGGCTTATCGCGCCATGCTCGGCAGCCACTACTATGACACCGGCGTGCGCCTGAATGCCCTGATGCCTACACCCTTTTTCTGGCAGGTCGGTGCGGAAGCCTTCGCCGGTGACCAGCTGACGGAGGGGGAGGAAGACATTGGCGTGTACACGGTCAATACGCGGTTTGGTGGCGACATCAGTTTGTCCCAGAGTTGGCAATTGGGGCTCTCCTGGCTACGGAACCGGCACGCAAAATTGGCGGAAACCGGCGACGGCAGTCACGATCATGACCATGAGGAAGATCATGATCACAGTCATGGTGCGGGCTATACCGGCGAAAACCTGTATATCGCTGACGTGGTCTGGAAGTGGTCCCCCAATGGCAACAACCGCGAACAGCAGCTAACCCTCAGCGGCGAATACCTCTACGCAGATGAACTGAACCAGTTTGCGGCGTCTGATGACACCAATGAAGGCTGGTACGTTTCCGGCGTATACCAGTTCGCTCCTCAGTGGTCGGCTGGTGTTCGCTACGGTGAAGTTGACCTTCAGGAAGCCCACGGCGATCACTTCCACAACCAGACCCTGGATGAGACCGACGTGATGCTGTCCTGGTCCCGTTCGCATTTCTCTACGGTAAGGTTGCAGTACACGCATCAGGAAGCAACTGGCTTCAGCAATGCCGACAATACCGTGATGGTGCAGTATGTGATGTCCCTGGGTGCCCACGGCGCACATGGTTTCTGATATGGGATTCAGACACGCAATCATGACACTGCTGCTGATGGTGTCAGCATTGCCGGCTCAGGCGCAGCTTCGTGTCTTCGCCTGTGAACCGGAATGGGCGGCTCTGGTTCGGGAACTCGCCCCGGATGCCGAGCTCACCACGGCGACCAGTTACCTCCAGGACCCTCATTACATCGAGGCACGTCCCAGTCTGATCGCGGCCGTGCGGCGTGCGGATATTGCAGTCTGTACGGGCGCCTCGCTGGAAGCGGGCTGGTTGCCCATGTTGCTGCAGCGTGCTTCCAATCCGGACATTCAGCCCGGCCGCCCGGGCTTGTTCTTCGCCGCCGACCACGCCCGCTTGCATGCGCCCCATGATCATGTGGATCGCAGCATGGGGGATGTCCACCCGGAGGGTAATCCCCATGTGCACCTGGCGCCGGATGAACTGCCAGACATCGCCCGGGCTTTGGCTGACCGGCTCGGGGAGATTGAGCCGGGGGCCTCTGCCGCCATTCAGGGGCGGTATATCCGTTGGCGGGGGCACTGGAGCCGCATGCGAGCCGAATGGCGGGAGAAGGCGAAAGAGCTTGAGGGCCATTCCGTCGTGGTTCAGCATTCAAGTTTCCAGTACCTGCTACGATGGCTTGGTGTGGAAACAGCCGTGGATCTGGAGCCCAAACCGGGGCTGCCACCCAGTGCCAGCCATCTGAGCCAGTTGCTGGCTGAGCCAAACCTTGGTAAGGCCAGCGCCATACTGATCGCCAGCCATCAGGATCCTCAGCCCGCTGAATGGCTGTCGGAGCATACGGGCATACGAGTGGTTGTGGTGCCCGGTACCGTTACGGGCGAGGGGCCGACAGAGACACTGGGCGGTCTCATCAGTGAGATCATCCGTCAGATTGAGTCGGCGGCATCCGGAGTGTCCCATGGCGGCCTATGAGTGGCTGCTCCTACCGGCAGCGGGCAGTGCCATGCTCTGTCTGCTACTGGTCCCTTTGGGGTACCAGGTGATTGCCCGCGGTGTCATCTTTGCGGATCTGGCCATTGCCCAGTGGGCAGCACTGGGCACCCTGGCCGGTCTGTATTTTCTACCCAAGCATACCCTCGCCGGGGCACCGGTCAGCAGCCTGATCTTTGCACTGCTGGCTGCCGTGGCGGTTCACCTGATCTTCCGGAGGCTGGCGGATGCCAAGGAAGCCTGGATCGGCATTCTCTACGTGATCGGGGCGAGTCTCGCCGTGCTGCTGGTCAGTGGCGATCCCCACGGTGCCCAGGCACTGCACAGAGCTGCGTCCGGGGACCTGCTGTGGGCCAGTTGGCCTCTGGTTCTTGCAGTAGCCACGCTCGCCGCGTTGGTCTGGCTGCTGGCGTGGTGGTGCCCCGGCTGGATGAGCGGGGCTGTTTTTATGCCGGTGTTTGCGGTGGCAGTGACCTATTCAGTCTCGCTGGCCGGCATCTACGTGGTATTTGCGACGCTGATCATGACACCGCTGGTCCTTGGCACGCTCGTGGGAAAAGGATCTTTTCTCTCCTCCTGCTGCGCCATCGCCGGGCACCTGGCAGCCATCGGTGTTTCAGTGGCCTTCGATGTACCGGTCGGGCCGGCCATCGTGGTGGCGACCCTGGCCATGACCTTGTTCTGGTTTATCGTCCTACGCGGGTTTGCTTCCCAGAATCTTCGTGCGTTGGGGGCGGAATCCGGCGGTAGCCAGTAACGCCAGCACGACCGTTACGCCTGCGGTAATCCCGTAAGCCATCGGATTCCATTCCAGATACAGTGAAAACCGGATCGCTTCCACGGCGTGGGTGAAGGGATTGAACTGGCAGATCCAGTAGAGCCAGGGACTGGCTTCGTTCATTCGCCACAGCGGGTAGAGTGCCGAGGACATGAAGAACATCGGGAAGATCACGAAGTTCATCACCCCCGCAAAGTTTTCCAGCTGCTTGATCCAGGTGGCAATCAGGAGCCCCAGTGCGCCGAGCATCAGGCTGGTCAGGATCAGCGCGGGCAGAACTGCCAGATAGCCCCAGGCAGGCGGTTCAACATCGACCAGCAAGGCCAGGAGCAGGAAGACGTAAACCTGACCAACAGACACCACACCCATGGCCAGTAGTTTGGTCACCAGCAGGAAAGGGCGGGGCAGCGGGCTCATCAGTAGCACACGCATACTGCCCAGTTCTCTGTCGTACACCATGGACAGAGCGCCCTGCATACTGTTGAACAGGATGATCATTCCGCACAAACCCGGCGCAATGTAGGTTTCGTAGGTGATGTAGGTTTCATACGGCGGAATGATGGAAATGCCCAGTACCGCCCGGAAGCCTGCGGCAAACACCACAAGCCATAGCAGCGGTCTGACAAGTGCGCTGGCGAAGCGGGTTCTCTGTTGCCAGAAACGCAACCATTCCCGGGTCTGGATGCCGACAAAGCAGTGCCAGTATTGAGAGGCTTTCATGGTCAGCCGGCTCCGGTCAGTGTATGGAAGGTTTCTGCCAGATTCCGGGTGCCTTCAGTCTCGCAGATCCGGTGTCCGTCGCCGTCGGCCAGCAACTGCCCCTGATGCAGGATCAGCACCCGGTCGTCATTGCTGACTTCTTCTATCAGGTGTGTTGCCCAGAGTACGGTCAGTCCGTCTTCGTCGCATAGCGTTCGAACATGAGCATTCAGAGCTTTTCGGCTGGCGACGTCCAGGCCGACCGTGGGCTCATCCAGCAGCAGTAGCGAAGGCTTGTGGAGCAGGGCTCGGGCGATTTCGACCCGGCGACGGTGACCGCCGTTCAACTGCCGAACGGCATCGTTGGCCCGGTCCAGTAGGTTGAATCGTTCCAGTTCCTGGTCTCCCCTGAACCGGGCCTCTTTGCGGGAAAGTCCGTGCAGGGCCGCGTGGTACTGAAGGTTCTGGCGAACGGTGAGGTCGAGGTCGAGTGCGTTCTGCTGGAACACTACGCCAATCTGGCGCATGGCTTCTGCGGGCTGCTTCTTGAGGGACTGACCGGCCAGAAAAATATCGCCCTGCTGAAGGGCCAGGAGGCGGGTCAGGAGGCCAAACAGGGTAGACTTTCCCGCGCCGTTTGGTCCCAGCAAGGCGTGAAATCGCCCGGAGGTCAGCGCGAAGCTGACCTCTCTCAGAACCGGTTTGTCACCGTAGCGAAAACTGAGGCTTCGGGCTTCAATGGTCATGATGTCGGATCGATAACCACACCCCACGGGTAGCGGCCTACCTTGATGGATTTGACGACCTTCATGTCCTCTATATCGATGATGGACACATCGCCGGACACACCGTTCGTGGTATAGAGGTGTTTTTCATCCTTGTCCAGGTCCAGTTGCCATACCCGGGCGCCGACCAGCAGGTAGTCCAGTACCTCATAGGTTTTCGCGTCCACCACGGCAACATGGTTAGAGGGCCCAAGGGCAACGAAGGCGTATTTGCCGTCGGAGGTCAGTTCGATACCTACCGGCTGAACACGGTCCTGGTTCACTCCGGGAACCTTGAAGGTCATTTCGTGGATCTGTTCGAGGTTGTCCACATCAATGATGTGCACGGTGCCCCCGATTTCAGCAGAAGCCCAGGCGACCTTGCTGTCCTTGCTGAATTCCACGTGGCGCGGACGCTGCCCGACCACGATGTTCTTTTCTATCTCGAACGTCTCGGTGTTGATCCAGTGCAGCATGCTGGTGGTTTCCGAGGTGTTCACGGCCCACTTGCCGTCGGGGCTGACGGCCATGCCTTCGGGTTCAACACCAACGTCGATCTGGGCCAGAACTTCCTTGGTGGAGACATCCACGACGGTCACAATGGCATCGTCTTCGTTCGAGATATACAGGTGCTTGTTGTTCGGGTGCAGGGCAAACTGCTCGGGATCTTCCCCCGACGGCAGTGTGTCGATGATCTTGCGAGTAGCCAGATCCATGATCTGAACGGTGTCATCGTCACTGGCGCAGATGTACAGTTTGGTGTGATCTTTCGACAGCAGGATACCCCGGGGGCGCTGGCCGACATCAATGGTGTCAACGACTTCCCGGGTGTTAGTGTCGATGATCGACAGGGTGTTGTCCTTTTCATTGGAAACATAGGCCATACTTGCCATGGCAGGCCCCGAGAGGCCAATCATCGTCGCCAGGACGGTGTGCTTAAGAAGAGTGTGCATCGATCTTGCTCCTTTTTGTTCTGAACGCTGAACCGCCATGATTCAGGGATGGTTCAGCCATTGATCCGACACTGGCTTTCGGGCCTGTCATAGCCAAGCGTGTCCATTTGTGATTCGGGATGCAGGAAACCTTCGAACGGCGCCTGGGCGACAACCCCCCGTGGATGAACCAGAGGGATGGGCTGGCGCAGTTGTCCGTTCCAGTCGCGATAGGTCAGTTTCCGGCCTTTGAATGCGGCGAGCTGGAACTTGTCGCTGAACAGGAAGGATCGAATGTCAGCGGGTGCTGTCGTGTTGAGTTGCGTGATCGCAGTCCCGATGGAGCGAATAGCGGCCCAGGCAGCATAGTCCTCGTTGTTCATGTCGCGGCCAGCCAGCTCCTGGAAGCGGCTTTGCAACTGGGCCGCTCCCCAGCTTTCCACGACGCGATGCCAGGTGACGGGTGTCATGCCCTGGGTACCCACCACTGGTCTTGGCAGCCAGGTATTGAAGGGCACGTATTCACCAAAGTCACCGCGCACGTCGGCAACCACCACGGCATCGTAATCGTCGGCCTGAGTGAACAGGGGGAGTTCCTTCGACGCGGTGCGCCGCAAGTCGGCCTCAAACGTCCAGGGTTTGTCTTCCACAATCTCAAGTCCGAAGCGCTTGGCCGAGCGGCGGAAGGCATTGGCCCAGGCCTTGTCGGCATGCGTCGGACCGGTAATCAGAAAAACTTCATCCCAGCGACGCTGGTTCAGCCATTGGCCAAGGGCATCTGTGAGCATGCTGTAGCTGGGAATGCTGTGCAGGAGATTAACCTGACAGTCGGCGGTGCGCAGGGCATCGTCTTTTGCGCCCGCATTGAATACAAGGGTGTGTTCGCCAGCCTTGTTGAACATGGTTTTCAAAGTGTCGGCCGGGGCATTGACCACGAACAGATCCACGCCACTTTGCTGCATGGCTTCAAAGGCTTCGAGGGCGGAGGACTCAGAATCGGTAATCCGGCTTTCAAGATGGTATTCCTGGCCGAGGAACTTCCCGGTTGTGCGGTTGTCCTCGATCGCCAGCTCGGCCCCACGCAGCCCGGCATCTTCCGGCTCGGGAATGACGTTTGACAGTACCGGGCCGGAATCCGGAACCCATTGCACATAGCCAATCCGGGCCTCCAGCGCTTGCGCGGATACTGGCAGGCTGATGATAAGGCTTGCGGCGGCTAGCCGACGGCAAAAGGACATCGCATTCTCCGGATTATTGTTGTGTCTCCAGCTTAGTAAAGGGGGCAAACCCATAAAATATTCAGAAAGTAGGAAAGTGGCGGTACTAAAGAACTATTCCTGTCAGAAACCGGCGCTTTAGCATGGTTTACCAAGGACATTTTCTTCGCTGACTGGACAACAAGAATGACCGCATACCGGAAGATCTTCCTTATCATGCTGGCCGTGTTTGCGGCGATTTACCTGGCCGGTGCCCTGTTCTACGTGCAACAGGCCCGGCACGATGTTCAACGGGAACTGGCAGGGATTGCCGGGTTGGCAGACATACTGAACTCCCCGGAAAACCTGCCCACCACATTGGTGGCCAATATCCGTCACCTGGAACCGGCAATAGTGCCTGTTGCGGAAGCTCGTACAGGTGCACCCGAGTGGTTTGCGGACATGATCGGTGCGGGTGATAGCCGGGCACTGGCGAATGGCTGGCGTTTTGCCCCCGCCGATGAGGCCGAGGAAATCTGGGAGAGCTTCGTTCTGATATCGATTGCCTACACAGTGGGCATGGCATTGTGCTTTCTGGCTCTCTACCAAGCGGTGTCTGCCGGGGTCAAACCACTCAGGGCGCTGTCCGGGGCGATGGAGGCTGTTGGAGAAGGGCAGCTGGCATCGCGTCTGCCCCCACAGTCGGTGAATGAGCTGGACTCGCTGGCAAAGCGCTTTAACGCCATGGCGGAGGCTTTGGAAGCAGAGCAGAACACGGTTGGCCGTCTGATGAATGAATTACTGCAATTACAGGACCGCGAACGGGAGCATATTGCCAGGGTTCTGCATGATGATCTGGGCCAGTATCTGACGGGCATCCGGGCGCAGGCCCAAAGCTGGGTTTATGATCCGGACCTGAGTGACCTCCAGAAACAGCAGGCGAAGGATCTGGCGGGGCACTGTGAGACGGTTCAGAACCATTTTCGGCACCTGCTCCAGGATCTTCACCCGCTGGTTATGGAGAAACTCGGGTTGGGCAGTGCCATCCGGCACCTGGTTGAACAATGGCAGCAGCTCAGTGGTCTGAATTGTCATCTGGATCTTGATGACGCCTTGCCGGCACTCACCGGCGAGCAGCAGACTCACCTCTATCGGTTCCTGCAGGAAGCGCTGAATAATATTTCCCGCCACTCCAGGGCCTCGCATGCCTATCTCGCCGTTGATACCACGCCCACAAATCTCAGGGTTGAAGTTCATGATGATGGCGATGGCATTGACGACATCGACAGTAAGGCTGGGCTGGGGTTGATGTCGATGCGTGAACGAGCACGTTGTATGGGCGGTCGGGTGAGTTTCAGGAGCGGAGCGGGGGGCGGAACGCGTGTCCTGCTTGCAATCCCTCTGTCTGCGAGTTCTCTATACGGTGGAGGTGCATTATGAAACTGATGATCGTGGACGACCATCAGGTGGTCCGTCAGGGTATTGCAAACCTTCTACGCTCGATGATGCCCGGGCTGGAAGTTACTGAAGTGGACAATGGGCAGGACGCAGTGAGCGGGTATGCGCGGCTGCAACCGGATGTGGTGCTGCTGGATATGGGCCTGCCGGATATTTCTGGCCTTGAAGTCGGTCGTCGTATTCGACAGCGCTGGCGGGGTGCTTCCATTGTGTTTTTTACCATGCATGATGAGTTGCCGATGGTCCGGCAGGCGCTTGATGTGGGTGGGATGGGGTTTGTCTCCAAAAGTTGTGCGCCGGAAGAACTGTTGGAAGCAGTTAAACGAGTCGCCGCAGGGCAGCCCTACATTGAGCATCCCGTTGCGACTCGCCTGGCGATGAATCAGGAGCGGCCTGTGGATAACCGGTTGCGGGATGTTACCCAGCGGGAGATGGAAGTGCTGTTGATGTATGCCCGGGGGGAAAATATACCCGGCATCGCACAGCGGTTGTGTGTCAGCAACAAGACGGTGTCAAACCATCTGGCGTTACTGAAGAGCAAACTGAATGTTGAGTCGTCGGTGGAACTGATCCACCTGGCGGTGGATGCCGGGTTGGTTCGCTATGGCCAGTTAGACGAAAGGCAGCGGGCCGGAGCCCGCTGAGTATCACCAGTTAAAGGGGCAGTTTGTGCAGCCTTCCATATGAGTGCCTTCGAAAGTTGCATAGTGAATACGAGCCCCTGACAGGTCGGCATCGGCCAGATTGGCAAGCCCCAGCTTAGCCTCCTGCAGGTTTGCTCCATGCAGATTGGCGCCTTCGAGGTTAGCTTTTGGCAACCATGAAATTTCGAAGCTGCTGAATTCGAGATTGGTGTTTTGCAACGTCGCCCCGGAAAAGCGTGAGAAATCGAAATTGGCGCCAGCCAGATTGGACTCGCTGAAATCTGCGCCCTGTGCGAACAGATACGCCCCCTGCATACCCTGCAGTTGGGCATTCCGGGCTTTTACGCCTCGCATGCTGGCACGATACGCCTGTAGCCGGTAACCGGTTACATGGTCGAGGTTGGCGCCATTGAGGTTTGCTCCGCGCAGGTTTGCGTGGTTCAGCGTTGCATTACTGAGATTGGCACCTCTCAAGTCGGCTGAGCGAAGGTCCGTATTGGAAAGGTCGGCGCCACTGAGGTCCATGCCAGCACATTGAGCTTCCCGTTCAATCACGCATCCGTTGATAATCCGGGCTTTGTCGATCTCGGCCATGTAATCGCCGGCAAATGCCTGTGTGGTTACAAGGAGAATGGGGGCAAGGCGGAATCTGTTCATGGTACGAACTCCAGAAATGAATGGGAAGGCCCGGCAAGGTGCCGGGCCAATACCAGAAGGCGTTTACCGAGATGCTTGCGCCCATGATGGCAGCTTGAAGACCCAGAATGACCCGCCCTGGGAGATCGGCTTTGTCAGTTCAGCCATATCCCCGCCCCAAAGGGGAACTGCCCCGCCATAGCCCGATGCCACACCGATATATTGTTCGCCGTCCATTTCCCAGGTAATCGGAGAGGAAATGATTCCGGAGCCGGTCTGGAACTTCCAGAGTTCTTCGCCGGTTTTGGCGTCGAAGGCCTTGAGGAAACCGTCACCGGTGCCGGTGAATACCAGGCCGCCCTTGGTGGTGAGAACACCGGCCCACAGTGGCATGGGTTCCTGGTGTTCCCATTCGATCTTGCCAGTGAGTGGGTTCATTGCCCTGAGCGTGCCCACATGGTCGTCGTACATCCTTTTGATGCGGAAGCCCTGGCCCAGGTAAGCGGCACCTTTTTTATAGGTGACTTCTTCGGTCCAGTAGTCTTCTTTCCAGTGGTTGGCCGGTATATAGAACAGACCGGTATCCTGGCTGTATGCCATGGGATTCCAGTTCTTGCCGCCGAGGAACGGTGGCGAGACTTCAATAGATTCGCCACGGGTTTCGCCGTCTTTTGGTGCTGGCGGCCGCTGGCCCTCGTTTTCGATAGGGCGACCATCTTTGCCAATACCCTTGGCCCAGGTAATGTTGTCCACAAACGGGAAACCTTTCCTGAATTCGCCGTTGGTGCGGTCCACCACGTAGAAGAATCCGTTCCGGTCGGCATGGGCTGTCGCTTTGACGGTCTCACCATCTTCGGTGTATTCGAAAAGGACCAGCTCGTTGTTGCCGGAGAAGTCCCAGGCATCGTTGGGGGTATGCTGGTAGAACCACTTAACCTCACCGGTTGTCGGGTCTACGCCCACCTGACCGGAGGTGTAAAGGTTGTCATAGTCTGCAGGATTACCGCCGGGTGAGGTGCGCTTCCACGTGTTCCAGGGTGCTGGATTGCCGGCACCGATGATGATGGTGTTGGTTTCGGCGTCAAAGCTGGCACTTTGCCAGGGGGCGCCGCCGCCATGGCTCCAGGCTTCAACCTTGCCGGTTTCTGTATTTGGATCATCTGGCCAACTCGGCGCATCGGGGTCGCCGGTCGGAGTGCTTTTCTTGCCGTTCAGGCGACCGTAGTGGCCTTCAACAAACGGCCGCATCCAGATTTCCTTGCCGGTTTCCGGATCACGGGCAAACAGTTTGCCGACCACGCCAAACTCATCGCCGGAAGAGCCGTGAATCAGCAGAACTTTGCCGGATTCCTGATCTTTCACCAGAACCGGAGCGCCAGTCATGGTATATCCGGCTTCGTGATCGGCAAACTTCTCGCGCCATACCACTTTCCCGGTGTCTTTGTTCAGAGCAACAATCCCGGCGTCCAGTGTGCCAAAGAACACCTTGTCGCCAAAGATGGCCGCTCCGCGGTTGACCACGTCGCAGCATGGACGTATCCCTTCAGGCAGGCGGTGGCTGTATTCCCAGATCATCTTGCCAGTGCGCGCATCCAGAGCATAAAGCCGGGAATAGGAGCCGGTGATATAGATGATGCCGTCGTGGACAAGGGCCTGGGATTCCTGGCCCCGCTGCTTCTCATCACCGAATGAGAAAGACCATGCCGGTACCAGGCGCTCTACGTTGTCGGTGTTGACGGTGGTCATCGGGCTGTAGCGCTGGGCCTTCGGGCCAATGCCATAGCCCAGGACGTTTTCCGTTGTAGTGGCATCGTTGGCGATGTCGTCCCAGGTGACGTTCTTTGCTGAAGCCTGCGTGGCAAGGCCGGAAGCTGTGCCGAGCACCATGGCTATTCCGATTCCCCGTAGCAGTGCTTTCTTCTTTGTTTTGATATGCATAATCTCTTCCCTCGGTTTTTGTTGTGCCTACTTGTGTGTTGTCGACGGTCAGAGTTTTAGCGTGAGGCAGCTGCACCTGCGACGGAAAACAGCGCATTAACGTCGGGAAAATAGCGTAAAAACCCGGGAAAAGTTCCCAGGAGGAAGGTATGTGGCTGGAACGTTGGCTTTTTTGTCGGGTGCTGTTTCTTGCTCCTGCTTTCGACTTCGGTCGTGGCGTCTACTACCAAGGAACTAATCCGAATCCCCCAAAGTGGCATTCGGATCGGGTGTCAGTATTTCTAGACTAGGAGTCAGCAAGTTGGCTTTCCATAACTCCAAATGGCCAACGCACGGGGACATAACAGAGGTAGACACAATGACAATTTCCACTTCACTCAAAGCGTTGATCGCCGCCGGGCTTTTCGGTGCAGCCGGACTGGCTATCGCTCATGGCAACGTGACTCCTCAGGCCGTGGATACTGGCGACCTGCCCAAGCTCGGTGACGAAGTGCTGATCGAGAATCCGTTCAGGGAAGGCAATGCACACGGGGATATGAACGAAGAAGCGGTGAAGATCGGCGAGAGTGCATATGCGGGTAACTGTGCGGGCTGTCATGGTATTCGTGCCATGTCCGGCGGCCTGACACCGGACCTTCGTGCTCTGACCGAATGGGATGATGAATACTTTATCAACCGTGTTCGCAATGGCACCGATCGTGGCATGCCGTCCTGGAAGAAGACTCTGGACCAGAACGCCATGTGGGCGATCAAAACCTATGTAGAGTCTCTGCCCAAGCCTGAGTAAGGGCAGAAGGTGAATCAGAAAAGGTCTGGTTCCGGGCCGGCCTTGTGCCGGCCTTTCGTCGTTCAGGTCTATCTCTCCGGGGAGCTCACAATGAAAACAATAGCCCGACTGTTTGCTTTTATGCTGGTGTTCCAGTGGGCCGCAGCCCAGGAAGTCAGCGACGGTGACAAGCTACTCAACCGGCCAGCGGATCGTACATACGATGTCGTGTTGGAATCCGGCTACCTTAAAGTGGGTGTTTACGAGAATTTCCCTCCGTATTCCTACGAAGTGAATGGCGAGCCCCGAGGGCTCGACGTTGAGCTGGGCAAACGTATCGCCGAGGAAATGGGTCTGGAATTCAAGGTGCACTGGATCGTGCCTGATGAAAACCTGGGTGATGATCTGCGGAACAATGTCTGGAAAGGGCATTACCTTGCCAAGCAGAGGCTGGCGGATGTCATGCTGCGGGTGCCCTATGACAAGACATACGCCTACATGCAGGACTCTACCGGTGAGTACGTCAACGAACAGGTGGTGATGTTCGGCCCCTATCAACAGGAAACCTGGCAGATTGCCTATAACCCGGAGCGACTGGAGTCGGTTGATACCGTTGCTGTGTTTCAGTATCACCCCATTGGCGTCGAGATCGATACTTTGCCGGATTTTTACCTGACATCAGGTCTGCGTGGCCGTTTGCGGGATCAGGTCAGGCATTTCAGAAACGTCGAGGAAGCGTTCAGGGCGATGCGGGATGGTGAAGTGGCTGCAGTGATGGGCATGCGGGCTGAAATTGACCACGAACTGGCGAAAGCGGAGAACCGTGAGTTTCGCCTGGCGGGCAATGGCTTTCCGGGAATCGGAAAGCAGGTCTGGGATGTGGGAATGGCGGTAAAGCAGTCACACCGTCAATTGGGTTATGCGTTGGAGGATGTTGTCGGGCGGCTGGTCAAATCCGGACGGCTTGAACAGTTGTTCGCGGACCTGAATCTGCGTTATGGCGTGCCCCAGTACTACAAGGAGTTCCTTAGCGAGGAGGCGCTGGCCAAGGCCGAGGGCAAACTCTGAACGAACGACGGACACTTGCTCCGGTTATTGAAAAAGCCCGCGATTCTGTCGCGGGTTTTTTCGTTGCAGGGAAGGTATTACTACCAAGTGATGAGAAAACCTGTGCCGGGGGTTAATTGTTGCTCTTTCTCATAAAAAGAAGAATCAACTCAGAGGCGGGAAAAGTTCCCGGTTCGCCGAGAAACCGACAACAAGAGACTTGGAGAGCGCAACCATGAGAACGAACAAGTTCGGGATTCGCATTGCGGCCAGTGCCCTGGCACTGGCTGTGTCCTACGGTGCCAACGCAACGGTAACCGACAAAGATATCCTTAACGATGCCAACACACCGGAAGACGTCGTCAGTTACGGTATGGGTACCCAGGGCCAGCGTTTCAGCAGCCTGGCTGACCTGAATACTGACAACGTCAAGTTCCTTCAGCCTGCCTGGGCCTTCTCCTTCGGCAGCGAAAAAATGCGTGGGCAGGAAACTCAGCCCATGATCAAGGATGGCGTCATGTACGTCAGCGCCTCCTACTCTCGTGTTTACGCCATCGATGCCAAGACCGGTGAAGAACTGTGGCAGTATGATGCACGCCTTCCTGACGGCATCATGCCTTGCTGTGACGTTGTAAACCGCGGCGTTGCCCTGTACGACGACAAGGTTATCTTCGGTACCCTGGATGCCAAGCTGGTTGCCCTGAACAAGGACACTGGCAAGCCGATGTGGATCAAGAAAGTAGCTGATTACCAGGCGGGTTACGCTATCACGGCAGCTCCGCTGGTTGTTAAAGGCAAGGTCATTACCGGTGTCTCCGGTGGTGAATTCGGTATCGTTGGCAAGGTTGAAGCCTACGACGCCAACACCGGTGAGAAGGTATGGACCCGTCCGACCGTTGAAGGCCACATGGGCTATGTCTATAAAGACGGCAAAGCGGTCGAGAACGGCATATCCGGTGGCAAGGCTGGTGTGACCTGGCCTGGCGATATGTGGAAAAATGGCGGCGCGGCGACCTGGCTGGGCGGCACCTACGATCCTGAAACCGACTCCCTGTTCTTCGGTACCGGTAACCCGGCGCCCTGGAACTCTCACCTGCGTCCGGGCGACAACCTGTTTTCCTCCTCGCGTCTGGCTATCGATCCGGACGACGGCAGCATAAAGTGGCATTTCCAGACCACCCCTCACGATGGCTGGGACTACGATGGTGTTAACGAACTGGTTTCCTTTGATCTGAAAGAGGGCGGCAAGACCGTCAAGGCAGCAGCTACTGCTGACCGTAACGGTTTCATGTACGTCCTGAACCGTGAAAACGGCGACTTCATCCGGGGCTTCCCGTTTGTAGACAAGATCACCTGGGCTGAAGGTCTGGATCCGAAGACCGGTCGCCCGATCTACAAAGAAGGTGGCCGCCCGGGTAACCCGGCCGATATGGATGGCAAGAAGGGTGAAATGGTTCTAGCCCAGCCTGCATTCCTTGGCGGCAAAAACTGGATGCCGATGGCTTACAGTCAGGAAACTGAACTCTTCTATGTGCCCTCCAACGAGTGGGCTATGGACATCTGGAACGAAAACGTCTCCTACAAGAAAGGTGCGGCGTTCCTGGGTGCAGGGTTCACCATCAAGCCGGCTAACGACGATTACATCGGTGTACTCCGCGCCATGGATCCGAAGACAGGTAAAGAAGTCTGGCGTTACGAAAACACCGCACCTCTGTGGGGTGGCGTAATGACCACTGCGGGCAACCTGGTCTTCACCGGTACTCCGGAAGGTTACCTGAAAGCGTTTGACGCCAAGACCGGCGAAGAGCTCTACCGCTTCAACACCGGTTCCGGTGTGGTTGGTACGCCGATCACCTGGACCATGGACGGTGAGCAGTACGTATCCGTGGCCTCCGGCTGGGGTGGTGCTGTTCCTCTCTGGGGTGGTGAAGTGGCCAAAGTGGTCAAGCACTTCAACCAGGGTGGTGCCATCTGGACCTTCAAACTGCCGAAGGACCGTGTTGCCAGCAAGTAATTGTCTGGCCGGATGAAAAAAGGTCGCCTCCGGGCGACCTTTTTTTGTGTGAGTCGGGGTGGGAGCCCGCTCATTCCATGGCTGCTTCGGCCTTCTTATAGATAGACTTCACAGGCTTTTCGAATACCTTGCGAACCATGGGCTCGAAGAATTCCAGCGGCAGAATTTCACCTTCTGGATCGAAGGCCGGTGAGTCGTACTTGCTGACGAATTCGATGGTGCGTTTGAAGTGCGGATGATCCTTGTATTCATCACGCATATTCCGGTCCATGCCGATGTAATGGAAGAAATAATAGCCCTGGAAGATGGCGTGGTGCTTGATCATCCAGTGGTTTTCTTCGCTGACAAACGGTTCCAGAAGAACAGCAGCTACATCGGCGTGGTTGTAGCTGCCCAGGGTGTCACCAATGTCGTGGAGCAGGGCGCAGACGACGTATTCGTCATCTTTGCCGTCACGATGGGCGAGGGTTGCGGTTTGCAGACAGTGAGACAGGCGATCGATAGGGAATCCGCCGAAGTCGCCTTTCAGCAGCATCAGGTGTTCAAGAATCCGGTCTGGAAGCCCTTTGGCAAACTGTCCGAACTGGCTGGCAATCAGGTTCCAGTCCTCGGCGGTGCCATCTTTCATGTGGTGGAATTGCGCTTTGGGGGCGTTCATATCACTCATTGTGGTCTCTCCCTTCAGTCCCTGTAGCCCGGATCAATCCGATCCAGTTTGCGCAGCAGGGCTGGCCAGGCGAGTTTACCGCCCAGGCCTTTAGTAGCTTGTTTGGCCTGAGCCTGAATCGTGCTCAGGATTTCATCCGGAATTTTTACAACCGGTTGTCCGGATGCCATGGCCTGGAGCTGGATTTCACAGGCGGTCTGCAGGATGTACATGCCCAGGAAGGCATCTGCGACGGTGCTGCCGGTGGTCAGCAGGCCGTGGTTGCGCAGGATCATGAAGTTATTTTCGCCCAGATCGGCCTGCAACCGGGCCTTTTCGTCTTCACGCAGGGCCACACCTTCATAATCGTGGTAGGCCAGATTCGAAAGCGGGAACAGGCTTTGTTGCGACAGCGCCAGGAGGCCTTCTTTCTGGGTGGAAATCGCAACACCTTCGGTAGTGTGGGTGTGCATCACGCAGGCGGCGTCGTCACGAACAGCGTGTACTGCGCTGTGGATGGTGAAACCGGCCGGATTGACGTCAAAATCATCCGGATTGATCTTGTTGCCTTCCTGGTCGATACGCACCAGGCTGGAGGCGGTAATCTCTTCGAACATCATGCCGTATGGGTTGATCAGGAACTGATGCTCAGGCCCCGGGATGCGAGCCGAAATATGGGTGAAAATCAGGTCATCCCAGCCATAGAGTGCAATCAGGCGATAGGCGGCAGCAAGATCAACGCGGAGTTGCCACTCTTCCTCGCTGACCAATGCTTTTTTTGACGGAATGGTTAAAGGCTCTGACATTTCGTAATCCTCTCTCGACACGGTCGTTGTTTTTGTCTTTGATCAATCTCAGTTTAGGCTGGTTATTGTGCGCCAGACTGTCAAATCGTTTACATTGTGTGCCAGGGCGTTTCTTTAGACTTGGTGGGATCTTTCGGGTAAATGATAAATATCAAAGAGGTGCTGGGATCCTGTCCTTTGCTGGGCGCCATGCCGGAACAGGGGCTCGCTGAAGCGGCCGCCATGGCCAGGGTGCGGCGTTTCAGTGTGGATGATCCAATCTATGATCCAGGTTCGATGCAATCCACCTTGTGCGTCATTGCCCGTGGCACGGTGCGGATCACCTCGGTGAATGCGTCGGGGCGGGAAGCCACACTGATCATGTTCGATGCAGGATCATGGTTCGGCGATGCGGTGTTTTCCCCCGGGATGCCCAGGGTCTACGGCGTTACGGCCCATCTGGACGCCACGATCATCGAATTACCAGGGGAAGGGTTCCGGCAGTTGCTGGCGAAATACCCCGAGAATTACCCGGTTGTTCTGGACATGGTGAGCCGCCGGTTGTGGTCGGCAATCTCGATTCTGGAGGATGATGCCTTGAGAGGGGTCTCGGCACGGATTGGCCGCCGGCTTCTCTTTCTGTCCGAGATTCAGGGGATTCGGGTGAGTGGTAGTGAGTCGGTTACCCTCAGACTGACCCGGGAACAGATCGCTAATATGATGGGGATGACCCGGCAGGGTGTCCATCGACGCATCAAGGAATATGAAGAACTCGGGTTGCTGACGCTGTCTTATGGCAAGGTAACCATCAATGATCCGTCTGCCCTGCAGGCACATATAGATGCACTCGATTAAAGGGTGTTAAAGCGAAAACAACAATAAATCAGGAGTGTGTCTTGGAATCCAGTCCGTTGATTTCAATTGGTTTGCCGGTGTCTCTGTTCATCATCATGGTGGGTATAGGGCTAACGCTGACGGTGCGCGACTTCGGTCAGGTGACGTTAAACCCGAAGGGCATGGTGGTTGGCACCGTTGCTCAGATTCTGTTGATGCCGTTGGTAGCCTTTGCGCTGGCTGCTGTGCTTGGGCTTGCCCCTGCGCTGGCTGTCGGGCTCGTGATCATTGCGGCCTGTCCGGGAGGAACCACGTCCAATCTGTTTGTGATGCTGTCCCGTGGACATATTGCGCTTTCTATCCTGCTGACCGTCTCTGCCAGCCTGATCACTATCGTAACCCTGCCGTTTTTCACCAATTATGCTCTGGAGATGTACTACGGTGAGGGTGCCAGTATTGCGCTGCCGGTGGGTAAAACCATTGCGATGCTGGTGGTGATTGTCCTGTTGCCGGTTGCCATTGGAATGTTAATCCGCACCCGCGCGCCCGAGTTGGCTCAAAAAGGTGAGGGCATCGTCAGTATTTTTGGGGGGCTGGTGCTGCTGTTGCTGATTATAGCCCTGCTGTGGGGATCCAGGGAGCGTCTTCCGGAGCTGATGAGCCAGGCCGGGCCTGCCGCCTTCCTGCTTAATCTTGTCGGTGTCTGCATCGGGCTGGCCAGCAGCCGCTTGCTGGGCCTGTCCCAGAGGGAGTCGCTGGCGGTAGCTGTTGAATTGGGGATCAAGAACGGAACTATCGCAATGATGGTCACGCTCACGTTGCTTGAATCCAGTGAAATGTCGATTCCCGCCGTCGCTTACAGTGTCATGATGTATGCGTTCGGAGCCTTGCTCATCTTCATGGGACGTCGCCTCGTTCCCGCGACCGCCCAGTAGGGCGGTCCGGACCATCTACTACCAAGGGATGAGTTTTTCCCCTCCATCGGATCATTCACCAATCCCGGTTCGGCGTCTACATTGAATGGGTAAACGCGAAGGCCGCGTTGCCCTGCGATAAACACAACAAGAGGTCGACACCATGATCTACGCTCAACCAGGAAAGGATGGCTCCGTCGTTTCTTTCAAATCCCGTTACGAGAACTACATCGGTGGCGAGTGGGTTGCCCCGGTTAAAGGCCAGTATTTCGAAAACGTCACCCCGGTTACCGGTGGCGTTATCTGTGAAATTCCCCGTTCCACTGCCGAAGATGTCGAGTTGGCTCTGGATGCTGCACACAAAGCGGCTCCGGCCTGGGGTAAGACGTCTGTCACCGAGCGCTCCAATATCCTGCTGAAGATTGCCGACCGCATCGAAGCCAACCTGGAAAAGCTCGCGGTTGCAGAAACCTGGGACAACGGTAAAGCCGTTCGTGAAACCCTGGCTGCTGATATCCCGCTGGCTGCCGACCATTTCCGTTACTTCGCCGGCTGTCTCCGTGCACAGGAAGGCACCATCGGTGATATCGACGAGAAGACTGTGGCTTACCACTTCCACGAGCCGCTGGGTGTTGTTGGTCAGATCATTCCCTGGAACTTCCCGCTGCTGATGGCGGCCTGGAAACTGGCTCCGTGTCTGGCTGCCGGTAACTGCACCGTGCTCAAGCCTGCAGAGCAGACCCCTGCCAGCATCCTGGTGCTGATGGAAGTCATCGGCGACCTGCTGCCGCCGGGCGTGCTGAACGTGGTCAACGGCTACGGCGTTGAGGCTGGCCAGGCTCTGGCCACCAGTAAGCGCATCGCCAAGATCGCCTTCACCGGCTCTACCCCGGTTGGTTCACACATCCTGAAGTGCGCTGCCGAAAACATTATTCCTTCGACTGTTGAGCTGGGCGGTAAATCCCCCAACATCTACTTCTCCGACGTCATGAAGGCTGAGCCTGAGTTTGTCGACAAGTGTGTGGAAGGTCTGGTTCTGGCGTTCTTTAACCAGGGTGAAGTCTGCACCTGTCCTTCCCGGGCGCTGATCCAGGAAGACATGTTTGAAGAATTCATGCAGAAGGTGGTTGAACGCACCAAGACCATCAAGCGCGGTAATCCGCTGGATACTGATGTACAGGTGGGGGCGCAGGCCAGCAAAGAACAGTTCGACAAGATCATGTCTTACCTGGAAATCGGTAAGCAGGAAGGCGCCGTTGTGCTGACCGGTGGTGATCGTGAGCACCTGGAAGGTGAGTTCAATGACGGTTACTACATTCAGCCGACCCTGTTCAAGGGCGACAACAAGATGCGCGTCTTCCAGGAAGAGATCTTCGGACCGGTTGTGGGTGTGACCACCTTCAAGACTGAAGAAGAAGCCCTGGCCATTGCCAACGACACCGAGTTTGGCCTTGGTGCCGGCGTCTGGACCCGTGATACCAATCGTGCCTACCGCATGGGCCGCGGTATTCAGGCCGGTCGTGTGTGGATGAACTGCTACCACGCTTACCCAGCACACGCTGCCTTCGGTGGCTACAAGAAGTCTGGTGTTGGTCGTGAGACCCACAAGATGATGCTCGATCACTACCAGCAAACCAAGAACCTGTTGGTGAGCTACGACACCAACCCGCTGGGCTTCTTCTGATCTGCTAGAGCGGAAGTACGGGCCCATCCACACGGGCCCGCATGTGAGTCAGCACATGGGATGTGCACCTTCATCCCCGATGTCTGGTCGGGGATGCTCCTGCGGGAGCTTCTGGGTATTCTTGTCACTCTCTTAGGTCCTTCCCAGGGCCTTTTTTTATGCCTTTCAGGACGGTTTTCTTCGTAGCAAATTTCACCCTTTTGGACCCACCAAAACAGTTCCAAAGTAGCATATTTAGGCCTGTTCACGCCCGTTACGATGGAATTCGGGTTATCGGAAACGCCGGTAATACACCATCAATGCCTGACAATGACGATAAGAGGTGAGCATTATGTGGACTAAACCAGCCTATGAAGATCTGCGCATCGGTTTCGAAGTCACCATGTACTTCGCCAACCGCTAAGTGGCAGCGCGGCCAGCACTAAAACGCTGGCCGCATTTGTTTCCGGGATCCAACATGCAGATTCATATCCTCGGCTCCGCAGCCGGCGGCGGTTTCCCCCAGTGGAACTGCAACTGCGCCAACTGCGATGGTTTCCGCAAGGGAACTCTGAACGCCAAAGCACGTACTCAATCTTCCATTGCCGTCAGCGAAGACGGAGAACACTGGATTCTTTTCAATGCCTCGCCGGATATCCGCGCCCAACTGGCGTCGTTCGAGGCTATGCAGCCGGCCCGGCAACTCCGGGATACCGGCATTGACGCCATCCTGTTGATGGACAGCCAGGTGGATCACACTACGGGACTGCTCTCGCTGCGAGAGGGCCTGCCGATGGATGTCTGGTGCACGGAGCAGGTACACCAGGATCTCAGCGGTGGCTTCCCGTTGTTTAACATGCTTGAGCACTGGAACGGAGGCCTGAGCTGGCGCGAGATTGTCGCCTCGGAACAACAGGCGTTTACCATTCCCTGTGCGCCGTCCATTGAATTGACGGCCATTCCGCTGTTGAGCAATGCGCCCCCGTATTCGCCGCGTCGTGACAACCCGCACCCGGGGGACAACATCGGTATTTTCCTGGAAGACACCCGCACCGGCCAGAAAGTGCTGTACGCACCAGGCCTGGGTAAACCGGATGAACGTATCCTCGGCTGGATGCGTAAAGCCGATGTACTGCTGGTGGATGGCACGGTCTGGCACGATGACGAAATGATCCGTCAGGAAGTGGGCACAAAGACAGGTCAGGCGATGGGCCACCTGGCGCAATCCGGACCCGGCGGTATGATCGAAGTGCTCGATACCATGCCGGCCGACCGTAAAATTCTAATCCACATCAACAATACCAACCCGATCCTGAATGAGGATTCTGCCGAGCGCGCCGAACTGGGTCAGCACGGCATTGAGGTTTCCTGGGATGGGATGCACATCGACTTGTGGGGGCAGTCATGAACGCAATCGCCAACACCACCATGAATCGACAGGATTTCGAACAGGCCCTCAGGGACAAAGGCCAGCTTTATCACATTCATCATCCCTACCATAAAGCCATGTATGGCGGGCAGTGCACCCCGGAGCAGATCCGCGGCTGGGTGGCAAACCGCTATTACTACCAGATCAATATCCCCCAGAAAGATGCGGCCATCATGGCCAATTGCCCGGATGCCAGCGTGCGCAGGATGTGGCTGCAAAGAATTCTGGATCACGATGGCCATGAGGGTGATGCCGGCGGCATAGAAGCCTGGTTGTGTCTTGCGGAAGCGGTCGGCCTTAGCCGGGAAGAAGTGATTGATCAGCGCCATGTACTGCCGGGCGTTCGTTTCGCGGTGGATGCCTATCTGAATTTCGCTCGCCGGGCGACCTGGCAGGAAGCAGCATGTTCGTCTCTCACCGAATTGTTTGCGCCGCAAATCCATCAATCCCGGCTGGATAGCTGGCCCCAGCACTATCCATGGATTGAAGAGGGTGGATACAGTTATTTCCGCAAGCGGCTGTCGGAAGCAAGGAGGGATGTAGAGCATGGTCTTCAGATTACCCTCGACCATTTCACGACGGCGGCCCAGCAGAGCCGGGCGCTGGAAATACTGCAATTCAAGCTGGATATCCTATGGTCTATGTTGGATTCGCTGACTATGGCTTACATGCATCAAACGCCCCCGTATCACACCGTCACCGACCAGCAAGTCTGGCATCGGGGGCTGTGATGGAGCAGACGACGGAGGTAGCTATGGCTAAAACCCCTAAGCTGCGCAGGGGCTTCCGCTTTCAGTGGGAACCAGCCCAGGAAAGCTACGTGCTGCTTTATCCAGAGGGTATGGTAAAGCTGAACGGCAGCGCCGGTGCTATTCTTAAAGAAGTGGATGGTGAGCGAAACGTAGACTCAATTGTGGCATCGCTGGAACAGCAGTTTCCCGATGCAGGGCCCCTTGGCAAGGACGTAGAGGAGTTTTTGCAGGACGCGGAGAAGCAACACTGGATTGAACTGGTATGAACGCTCCGGGGAAGCAACCCGACAATGTTTCTGTTGGACCGCCTCTGTGGTTGCTGGCGGAACTGACCTACCGCTGCCCGCTGCAGTGTCCTTATTGTTCCAATCCACTGGACTTTGCCCAGACCGAACGTGAGCTGACGACAGAACAGTGGGTCAGTGTGTTGCGTCAGGGGCGGGCTATGGGCGCGGCTCAGCTGGGATTCTCAGGAGGGGAGCCCCTGGTTCGCCAGGACCTCCCGGAATTGATTGCTGAAGCGCGCGACCTGGGCTACTACACCAATCTGATTACTTCCGGCCTTGGCCTGAACTCCGCCAAGGTGGACGCATTCGCCGAGGCCGGGCTGGATCACATTCAGGTCAGTTTTCAGGCGTCCGATCCTGAACTCAATAATGCTGTCGCTGGTTCCCGCAAAGCCTTTGACCAGAAGCTGGCCATGGCCCGTGCGGTGAAAGAGGCGGGCTATCCGATGGTGCTTAACTTCGTGATCCATCGGCACAACATTCACCAAATGAATGACATCATTGAGCTGTGTGACCGGCTCGGGGCGGACTACGTCGAGCTGGCCACCTGCCAGTATTACGGCTGGGCATTCAAAAACCGGGAAGGTCTGATGCCCTCGCGGGGGCAGCTGGAGAAGGCAGAAGCTGAGGTGAATGCCTATCGGGCTCGCCTTCAGGATGCCGGCTCTGCGATGAAGCTGATCTTCGTGACCCCGGATTATTACGAGGAACGTCCCAAGGCCTGTATGAATGGTTGGGGCAGCCTGTTCCTGACGGTGGCGCCGGACGGTACCGCTTTGCCCTGCCACAGCGCACGTATACTGCCCATCGATTTCCCCAATGTAACCGAGATGGAGCTTCGGGATGTCTGGTACAACAGCCCGGGATTCAACCACTACCGTGGTGATAGCTGGATGCCGGAACCCTGCCGATCCTGTGATGAGAAAGCAAAGGATTTTGGTGGTTGCCGTTGCCAGGCCTATATGCTGACCGGCAATGCGGATAACGCCGATCCGGTTTGCGGAAAATCCCCGCATCACGACCGAATCCTTGCGGCGAGGAGAGCCGCCGACCACGCCACGGCAGGCATTGAAGAACTGACCTTCCGAAATGCCGACAACTCTCGCCTCTTCTACCGGGGCTGATCGCGCCCCATTTCCTTCCCTGGCTGCCAGGAGACTGACGGCCTGGCAGGCTGCGGGCGCGCTTCGCCAGATCGGTGATCTGGTGGTTTCCGGGGAGGGCGTTTTCTGGCTAAGCCATGAGCCGACCCTGGGATACGCTGTTCTTGATGGCCTTCGTGAGGGCGTCCGGTTAGCCGGGGCTGTCGAGCCGGCCGCCATCCGAAGCCGGGTCAATGGGTACGGTGGAGGAGCGCTGTGCGCAGGTGCCTCAGGACTTTTTGCCGTATCAGAGACACAGCAGATTCTGCGGGTAATGCCAGATGGTTCGGACGTTACCGAGCTTACCCGGGAGGGCAGCGGACATTTCGGAGGTTTGGTCACCGATGACACGCGGTCACGGGTGTTGGCGGTGCGGGAGTATGAAGGCGCCCAGAGCCTGGTTGCTATCGACGACACCGGCCAGATCCGGACTCTTCATCTGGGGAATGATTTCTATAGCGCACCTGCGGTGTCGGCCGACGGTCAACGTCTGGCCTGGGTGTCCTGGCAGTTGCCTGATATGCCGTGGGTAGAGTCGGTGCTCTGGACAGCGGATGTGACGCCCGATGGAGAACTGGCTAATCCCAGGTGCTGGCCATCGCCGACCCAGGGCTGCATACAGCAGCCGGTATTCGAGGGTGACCAGCTCTGGGTGCTGTCAGATCACGACGGGTGGTGGCAGCCCTACCGGTTTTCGGAGCGCCTGGGCCAAGGGCTCTGGCACAAAGACACCACCGTTGAGCTGGACCACGGGAATGCCCCGTGGCAGTTGGGGGAACGCCACCACTGTCTCTTTGCTCAGGACGGCTGGGCAAGGGTTCGGTATCACAGGGGTGTCGGGGAATTGTGGCTCAACCATTCTGAACTGCTGGCTCCGGTCCGTGTAGCGGAAGACTGGACGGATTTTCGGGCACTCCGTTATTGCGAGGGACATCTCTATTGCATTGCTCGTTCCGCAACTGTGATGGATGCGGTTCTGAGAATCGATCCGTTGACCGGCCACATTGAGGTCCTGGCCGGTGGAGATGCTCCATGGGACGATGTCGCCCCGGTCCTCCCGGAATGGTTTCAGCTTCCGGGAGGTGATGAAGCGGTTCAAGGATTCCTGTACACCCCCCGGGATGATGAAGAGCAGTCTTGGCCCCTTATCCTGATTGCCCACGGGGGGCCAACATCGGCGGTTTACCCTGTACTCAACCCGCAAATACAGTTCTGGTGTCAGCGAGGATTTGCCGTGGCTGAAGTTAACTATCGGGGAAGTACGGGGGCTGGCAGGGTGTTCCGCATGGCCCTGAAAGGGCAGTGGGGCGTGGCCGATGTAGAGGATATGGAGCGGGCCGCTGATTATCTGGCCGCTTATGGGAATATTGATGGCCGCCGGATCTTTATCCAGGGGCGGAGTTCCGGAGGTTACACCGCTTTAATGGCGCTGGTGCGCAGCGACAGGTTTGCTGGCGGCGCCAGTCTGTATGGTGTTAGTGACCCCATGCGGCTCAGGTCTGTGACTCATCGTTTTGAATCCGGTTACCTGGATTGGCTGCTGGGAGCTCCGGGCTCAACGGGACAGCACTGGGATGAGAGGACACCACGGTACCGGGCAGCGAATATATCAGCGCCCTGCATTTTTTTTCAGGGAGGCCAGGATCGCGTTGTGGTGCCTGAGCAGACCCGGGCTATGGTGGCGGCGATCCGGGAGGCTGGTGGCAGCCCGGAACTATTCTGGTTTGAGGATGAAGGGCATGGATTCCGGCGCCAGGAAAATCAGGCGGCGATGCTGGAGTGGCTTCACAGCTTTTATCGTAAACATATCCGAAAGCCCAATGAACCCACGGAAAACTTGAGTTAAACTCTCGACTATTCCTATAAGAACAAGTCGTCGAGTACAGGTCCATGAGTCACGATATTTCAGCCCTCCGCAAGTTTGTTTCCCCGGAAATTGTTTTTGGGGCCGGGTCCCGTAAATCGGTCGCCAATTTTGCCAGCAACTTTGGTGCGCGGCATGTGTTTCTGGTGTCTGATCCGGGGGTTGCGGCAGCAGGATGGGTGCAGGAAATCGTAGAGCTGCTGACGGCGGCGGGCATCCGGTCAACGTTATTTACCGGAGTGTCGCCCAACCCGAAAGCAGAAGAGGTGATGGCCGGAGCGGAACTCTATAAAAGCCAGGAATGCGATGTCATCGTGGCTATCGGCGGTGGAAGTCCGATGGATTGCGCGAAAGGTATCGGTATTGTTGCGACCGATGGCCGCCACATTATCGAATTTGAAGGTGTCGATACGATCACCACGCCACCGCCGCCACTGATCCTGATTCCTACAACAGCGGGTACCTCGGCAGATGTCTCGCAGTTTGCCATCATTTCCGACCCGGACCGGCGCTTCAAGTTTTCGATCATCAGTAAAGCCGTAGTACCTGATGTATCCCTTATTGACCCCCAAGTGACCGAAACCATGGACGCCTACCTGACAGCCTGTACCGGTGTCGATGCCATGGTTCATGCCATCGAAGCATTTGTTTCCACCGGCAGCGGCCCGTTGACCGATACCCATGCCCTGGAAGCGATCAGACTGATCAACCGCAATCTGGAACCGCTGATTAATAACACCTCGGATCCTTTCTTGCGGGAACAGATCATGCTGGCCTCCATGCAGGCCGGGCTTGCGTTCTCGAATGCCATTCTTGGTGCGGTTCACGCCATGTCTCACAGCCTGGGTGGTTTCCTGGATCTGCCTCATGGCCTGTGCAATGCGCTGCTGCTGGAACATGTGGTTGCCTATAATTTCACCTCAGCGGAAGACCGTTTTCGCCGGGTCGCAGAAGCGATGGATATTGATACCCGTGGCATGAGCAAACCGGAGATCAAGACGCGCCTGATGAATCGCATCATCGAGCTGAAAAAGAAAGTGGGACTGGAAGCCAGACTGACTGAATTGGGCGTGACGGTTTCCGATATTCCGTACCTGTCCGGGTTTGCCCTGCAAGACCCCTGTATTCTTACCAATCCCCGCAAATCGTCGCTGCGGGATGTTCAGGTTGTCTATGAAGAAGCCCTCTGATGAACAGGACAGCCGATACGGCATAGGTGACCTGTTAGGACTCGGCAGCCACTCCGTTCGCAAGAACTACTATCCGGCGCTTCAGGAACAGATTGATGAGCTGGAACAGGAACGTAACCGGTACAAATGGCTGTTTGAGAATGCCTTGCACGGCATCTTTCAGGCTAACTTCCGGGGTGGCTTCCTGGCCTGCAACCCCGCCATGGCCAGGCTCTGCGGCTATGACAGTCCGGAAGATCTGACGAAACGGGTCATCCGGCTTCGGGAACAGCTATTTTTCTCCGTATCGGAGTTCGACAAGATCCGCCAGGAGCTTCTGGATAACGGTAGCCTGAGCGCCCGGGAAACCCTGTTTCGCAGGGCTGATCAAACCCCCGTTCATGTGGCGATCACCTTGCTCCGTCGGCCGGACCTGGGACCGGAGATCGTCGTTGCCTTCGTGGCTGATATTACTGAAAGAGTCCAGGCGCGGCAGAAGCTTGAACAACTGAACCAGGACCTTGAGGCCCGGGTTGAGGAGCGCACAGAGGCACTGCAGAATGCCAACGTGGGGCTGCGCTACCAAATCGAAGAGCGGGAAAAGGTGGAAAAGGAGCTGGTGGTCGCAGTTGACGCTGCCAAAGAGGCCAATCGCAGCAAAGACAAATACCTCGCCGCTGCCAGCCATGACTTGCTACAGCCACTCAACGCCGCTCGTCTGATGGTCTCGGCGCTGCAGGACAGCACTCTGCCACCGGCGGAAACCCGGATGGTGCACCAGATTCATCGGGCTCTTGAGGGAGCGGAAGATCTGCTGGCGGACCTGCTCGATATCTCCAAGCTGGATCAGCAGGCCATGCAGCCGGACCTGATCTACGCAGATCTGGAGTTCGGGCTTAAAGCGCTGAGTGAGGAGTTTGATGCAGTAGCCTCGAACGCCGGGCTGGATTTTCGGGTCAGGACCTGTCCGGCGGTGGTGAAAACTGACCAGCGAATGCTGGCGCGGATTGTCCGTAACCTGTTGAGCAATGCGTTCCGCTATACCCGAAAAGGGGGCATCCTGCTGTCCACGAGGCTCCGGGATGGCGATCTGTGCATAGAAATCTGGGATACCGGCGTCGGGATCGAAGAAAACAAACTCAAGGATATTTTCACCGAGTTTCATCAGTTATTACCTCAGGGCACAGGTGGCAGGCAGGGCGTGGGGCTTGGGCTGGCCATCGTCGAGCGGATGATCCGGGTACTCGGTTACAGGATCGATGTGGTATCGCGACCGGGGCGGGGCTCCCGCTTTACCATCACCATTCCTGCTGAGCATCTCACGGATCATAAGCCGGTGGTCAGGGATACGACCGTGCCATCATTCGATACCGGCCTGGAAGGCGTAAAAATCCTCGTCATCGACAACGAACCGGCAGTACAGGAGAGCATGACGGCCCTGTTGGAGCGCTGGGGTTGTGAGGTGACACCCGCGGCCAGCGACAGCGACGCGCTGGAAGCATTAACGGATTTCCCTGACGTCATCCTGGCAGACTTCCATCTTGATCACGACCGTACCGGATTTGAAGCCATTCATGCTATTCGCCGCTCGCTGGGCGAGGATATTCCGGCCGCGATCATTACCGCAGACCGTAGCGATGAAACCCGTCAACTTCTCCGCGCGCAGTATCTGCCGATTCTGAACAAACCCGTCAAACCGAACCGCCTCAGGGCGTTGCTGATCAGCCTGTTGTCCGCCCGCTGACACGTCCCCGGCGTTTACCGCCGGAACGACTAAACTTATCCGGGAATAGTTGGTCGAAAATTTCAGTAGGGGGCAATGATGACTGTTCAGGACAATCGACTCACCAATCATGAAGTAACCATCTGCCTGGCGGGCGGTGCCGTGCTGGGGCCTTTCAATGCGACGTGGAGCCAGGGAGAGGGCGGCGATGTCCGCGAACTGGTGCGGGAATACGATGCCTGGTTACAGGGCGAGAAGCAGCAGCGGTTCAAGTTCCACCTGCATGATACCTATACCAACACAGTGCATACCCTGGTGTTGAATTTTGAGCAGGTTACCGGCATCTGTGATCATGTAAGGCTGAGATCCCACGAAGGAACGTAACCGCTGAAAGGAGGTATCGTGAGCGATTACCGAGTAGAGCATGATAGCCTGGGTGAGGTACAGGTGCCGTCTGATGCGCTCTGGGGCGCGCAGACCCAACGCGCGGTGGAGAACTTTCCCGTCAGCGGGCAGGTTATGCCCCCGGATTTCATTACCGCAGTTGCCCGGATCAAGAGAGCTGCTGCGGAGGCTAACGCGAGCCTGGGATTTCTGGAGAATCCACAGCGCGATGCCATCCTCGACGCCTGTGACCGGTTGATTGCCGGAGAGTTCGCTGACCAGTTCCCGGTTGATCGTTACCAGACCGGGTCGGGAACCAGTACCAACATGAACGTGAATGAGGTGATTTCGGCAATCGCGGGCAAGGCCGGTGTTCAGGTACATCCGAATGATCACGTCAATATGAGCCAAAGCTCCAACGATGTGATTCCCACTGCTATTCACATCAGCTCGGTTATTGCGGTCAAGGAACAACTGATCCCTGCGCTGACGCACCTGCGCGGCGTTATCTATGAGAGGGAAGCCCATTTTTCGGACCAGGTGAAGACCGGCCGGACCCACCTGATGGACGCCATGCCGGTGACGCTTGGTCAGGAAATACGAACCTGGCGGGAGCAGCTCCTGGCCGCCGAGGAACGGGTAGAGCGGGCTGCGGATGATCTGTTGGCTCTTCCCCAGGGCGGTACCGCTGTCGGTACTGGTGTGAATGCCGCCCCCGAGTTTGCTAATCAGTTCGTCCGCTTCCTCAAGTCTGGTACCGGGTACGGTTTCCGGTCGATGGAGCACAAATTCGTTGGACAGAGCGCCGTGGACGGGCCGGTTGCGTTGTCGGCGCAGCTCCGTGGTGTTGCGATCGTACTGACCAAGATGGCGAACGACCTGCGCTGGATGAACAGCGGCCCTATTCATGGTCTTGCAGAGATAAGTCTGCCGGCATTGCAGCCAGGCAGTAGCATCATGCCGGGTAAGGTGAACCCGGTTATACCCGAGTCTGTCGCCATGGTTGGAGCTCAGGTGATGGGGCTGGACACGGCGGTAGCGGTAGCCGGGCAGTCCGGTAACTTTCAGCTGAATGTAATGCTCCCATTGGTGGGCGCTAACCTGCTGGATATGACCAGCTTGCTCGCAAAGGCGGGGAGTATGCTTGCGGATAAGGCCATCAGGGAATTTATCGTTAACGCGGATACCCTGAATGAGGGGGTGGGCAGAAATCCGGTGCTGGTGACAGCCCTGAACCCGGAAATCGGCTACAGCCTGGCGGCGGACATAGCCAAAGAGGCCTATAGCACTGGCCGGCCAGTGATTGATGTTGCTGAAGAACGAAGTGGCCTCAGCCGGAAGCGACTGGAAGAGCTGATGGACCCTTTGAAACTGACCCGTGGCGGGCTGGCCTGATCCGGCACCAGCAGAGGTGTATCTGACGTAGAGGGAGTACAGGCGCTTGCTGATACCCTTTGAGTTATTCGTCATGCTGGTGCTTGCCAATGGCGCGCCGGTTGTGGTGGCCAAGGTTCTCAAAAACCGCTGGGCCGCTCCCGTTGATGGTGGTCGGCTCTGGGCAGATGGCCGGCCGGTACTGGGGCGCAGCAAAACATGGCGGGGCCTGATAGCGGGCATCATCACTTGCGCCCTGTTTTCCCTTGTCACCGGGCTCGGCCTGATCTTCGGGGCACTGTTTGGTTTGCTGGCGTTGCTGGGGGATATTGTCAGCAGCTTCGTGAAGCGCCGGCTGGGGTTGTTATCCAGTGGTCGGGCGGTCGGGCTGGATCAGATACCTGAGGCGTTATTGCCGATGATATTGGCTATGTTCTGGTTGCCGCTCAGTGTTCTGGACGGCCTGCTCATTGTGGCGTTATTTACTCTCTCCAACATTTACTTCTCACCGATTCTTTACCGGCTCGGCATCCGCCGCCATCCGCACTAGTGCTTCGATATCGCCAGCCCTATTGCGGCCCCCGGGTCAGAGTGTGGATGGTCACTTCCGGAGGGCAGTTCAGTCGGACATTCACCACCGATGTACCGGCGCCGGGTGAGGTGTAACCCTGCATGCCATTCACTGTCCAGTAGCCCCGGCCCAGGCGCCGGGGGCAGTCCGAATCCAGTGTCACCGGAATCCCGCCGGGCAGGCAGATCTGGCCGCCGTGGGTGTGGCCGCACAGGAAAACGTCGTAGCCGGCATGGGCCGCCTCGCGCCAGATTTCAGGGGTGTGGCTCAACAGTATACTGACACCGCCGAGTGGGATGTCATTGCCGGCCTGGTGCAGGTTGTGGGCCTTGTAGAAATGGGCGTCGTCGACCCCGGCGAGATAGATTTGCTCTCCGTTTCGTTCGACGGGGAGCATCTCGTTCATCAACAGGTTGTACCCCATGTCTTCCAACGCCGGTAGCATGCGAATGCTGTCGTGGTTGCCGAGGATGGCGAAGGCCGGGCCGCGAATGCGCTTTCTGAGTCGCTCCATGCCATTCAAGGCAGCATCTACAGGCCCCCAGGTTTGTTTTCGGTAGTCCCCTGTGAGCACGCACAGATCGTATTCCAGCGGCTCGATCCGATGCATGACGGCCTGCAAGTTGGCCTCGTCCATATCCACATGCAGGTCGGTCAGGTGCAGGATGCGAAAGCCGTCGAAGGCTTCAGGGAGGTCAGGCAGGTGAAAACGGTTTTGAGCTACATCCAGGCGCCTGCTATTGTCCTGCCCCCTGCGGAACAGTCCGGCCATTTTCAGGCAAAAGCGGATAAAGCCGGGAGCTGAGGCGAGGTTCTCCAGGTGGAAGGATCTGTGATCTTGTCCGAAAACCAGAGCTTCGGCTTCCCGTTCGATCCCCAGTCTCTGCCGGGCGTGAACGGGCCCGAGCCGAAGACTGAGGCGATACTCGAGCAGCTCATCCTGATTTTCAGGTACGCGAGCCCTTGCCGTCATTGTTCTGTCCTTGATATGCCGAGCGGGCTTTTACCGTCGTGCGAGAACGCGGCAAACCCTGTCTGTCATTATGGTCCGCTTCGGCGGGTATGCAACCGGAATGGCAGATTGTTCATGTTCCCGGTGGCTGAATGATCCATTGGCAAAGTGGGGCCGTAACAGCGACAATTCATGGTTACACTCATCTGAATTTCTGGAGCGAGGACACAATGGCGACTTCCTGTGATATCCCGGGGCTGACCGTGCCCCGGAGCCGGTTTCCGGACCCTGAAAAAGATCTGACCCAGGCCGGAACCGAAGCGCGGCTGGTTCTGGCTGGCGGGTGTTTCTGGTGTGTTGAGGCCGTGTTCCTGGCGATGAAGGGGGTAACCGCGGTGGAGTCCGGCTATGCTGGTGGTCAGGCTGAAACCGCTAACTACGATGCGGTCTGTACCGGTGCCACGGGGCATGCGGAGGTGGTGGACGTGCACTACGATCCGTCGAAAGTCAGCTTCGGCGAATTGCTGAAAGTGTTCTTCTCTGTGGCGCATGATCCTACCCAGCTCAATCGTCAGGGCAATGATCGGGGAACCCAGTACCGCTCGGCCGTGTTCTACGAAACCCAGGAACAGAAAGCGGTGGTGGCTGCGTACATCGAGCAACTGGATGCCGCCGGCGTATACCCTGAGCGAATTGTCACCGCGCTGGAGCCTTTGCACGCGTTTTATCCTGCTGAGGCCTATCACCAGAACTTTGCCGCCCGCAACCCGTACCAGCCATATATCATGGCAGTCGCGGCTCCGAAAATGGAAAAACTGACTGACTACTACAGCGACAGGCTGAAGCCGGAATACACCGGCAACGATGCACCGGATTCTGAAGGAGGTACAGTATGAGTGTCTCGGCGGCGGGTTACGACCTGACTCCCCTGACTAAGGCGGAGATCGATAAGAAGGCCGAGGGCCTGACGGATGAAGAGCGTCGCGTTCTTCTGGAACACGGTACCGAACACCCGTTCTGCGGTACCCTTCTGGATAATAAAAAAACGGGCGCCTATCACTGCCGGCTATGCGATTTGCCACTGTTCAGTTCCGACGCCAAATTCGACTCAGGCACCGGTTGGCCCAGCTTCTTCCAGCCCTATGATCCGGAGCACATCCGGTATCTGGAAGACAGCAGCCTGGGAATGACCCGCACCGAGATCCGTTGCCCCCGGTGCGACAGTCACCTTGGCCATGTATTTCCGGATGGTCCGCCTCCCACCGGTCAGCGCTACTGCCTGAACTCCATTGCCATGGTGTTCAGGGAGGCGTGACGTCAGGCAACATAGAAAGCGGGGCATAAAGCCCCGTTTTTCATTGGCTGGCCGTCACCGAGGAAACGTAACGGGCGACTGCCCGGATCTGTTCCTCAGACAGCGTTTCACTGAATGATGGCATAACGCCAACACCCGTC
The DNA here is from genome assembly GCF_008370345.1 of Marinobacter salinexigens. Lineage (GTDB taxonomy): Bacteria > Pseudomonadota > Gammaproteobacteria > Pseudomonadales > Oleiphilaceae > Marinobacter > Marinobacter salinexigens. The sequence goes on from NZ_VTUU01000001.1 coordinate 232,504, forward strand.
GTGACCGCATTGCGTACCTGTTCCTCAGTGGGGCGCAGCTCATCAAGGTTGGGGCCGATAGCCCCGGCGGCGCCGGCATCGGCCAGGGTATGGCAAATGGTGCAGGATGGCTGTGCTTGCTGAGTGAAAACCAGCTTGCCCTTTTCGGCCAGTTCGTCCGAAAAGGCAGAGGCAGGCGTCAGGGCCAGGGTTATCGTGGCAACGGCAAACAGTTTCATGGTGTGTCTCACAGAGATAAAGCCGGGGCAGTGTGTCCATCTCCTGCCCCGATCCCGGTTCAGCTTACGGTGACCGTAACCCCGTGGTCACTCCATCCATTGTGGCCGTAGCCTCGTTCGTTATCTATTCGTCCCTCGGGCTGGCTGTTGCCTTTGGTATCAGTAGCGCGGCTGACGATTCGGTATTCCCCGGGAGCCAGATCTGCTGCCAGAACAAAGGGTCTCCAGGCGTAGGGACCAAGGTCCGGACCCAGGAACCGGGCCTGTTGCCAGTTTTTTCCGCCGTCCAGAGAAACCTCAATCTTGTCGAGGCTGACGGTACCCCCGAAGGCCACGCCATAAATCATATTTCGGCCCTTGCGACCGCTTGTGAGCGGGGAGGTGACCCAGGATTTGACGTTCATCTCCCACATCGAGGGCTGATCGGGCGAGCCCTTTTTCCCGACGTCCCGGACCCGGTAGCTTGAGGCCTGAATCTTCACGTCCGTTTGCTCTTTTGTGAAGGCAACATTCTTGACGTATTTCACGTTGTTGACGCCGTAGTATCCCGGCACCACCATCCTCAACGGGCCGCCGTGGGTCAGGGGTAGTGGCTCATCGTTCATGCCCCAGGCCAGCAGTGCGCTCTCCATGGCCCTGGTCGGAACCGAACGTTCCACTTTGACCGTTTTGGGGTCCAGCCCCTCAGGGAGGGTTTCGCCACCGGTGCTGGTGATATACATGGCACCGTCGACAGGCCCGCCCAGTGCCTCAACGACATCTTTCAGCGGCACGCCGGTCCACAGGATGCAGCCCGCTGCACCTACGGACCACTGGGTGCCTCCCGCTCCGTGGGGGAAGAAAGCGCGTCCGTTACCGGAACATTGCAGGACGGACGCAACGGTACTGACGCCAATCTCTTTGAGATCTCCAATGGTAAGTGTTTTCGGGTTCTTCACACCCTCAATCCGGACTTCCCAGGCATCCCGGTTTGCGACGATGGATGCGGGGGGTGTTGGCAGATTGTTGCGGACAAACAGTCGGTCACTGGGGGTAACGACACCCTGACCGATAGCGTCTCGCCGGGTCTCCATCGTATTAGCACTGTGGACGATAAGAGCGGTTCGTTCTTTCCATGCGGCATAGTCGGGCAGGGTTTTGGGTTCTTCACCTCTGGCTAGAGGTGTTATACCGAGCAGGCTGACCGCTGCCATGGTTCCTGCGGTGCCGACGAGCAGGTTGCGTCGGCTGGGATTGTCCAGGCCAGGGTCGTTCCCCCCACGCTGGAAGGTTGGTTGTTGTGCCATGTTCCGCCTCCTTGAATGATTGTTGTCGGACGGCTTTGGGATCGCCGGATTTCCGGCGGAATAACCTTATTACTTATAGTATTTGATCGATAAATGATCAATTGAATATGTTCGTTATTCACCCGCGTCGGTAGCCGTTATACTGCGCGGTTATTGTCATTAGCCCTGTATGGGTGGAACGTGCCTGAGAGATGGATGGTGTTGCCATGATTAGACTGAAACTGAACCCACTGACGGAGTCCGCAACCTTGCTATGGCGAGTCGTTGTTGTGCTGGGATCGGTCGGGCTGACGGCAATCTATTCGCTTATGGTTCTGCTGCGTGCCATGTTTGGCCGTCTCGACCGACCGATTATGGATAAGTACTGCCGGGAGTGGTCAGCGGGCCTGCTGAGACTGGTGCGCTCAAGCCTGACCGTTCGTGGGGAGGTACCGGATTTCAGTAACGGGCGGCGATACATTGTGATGTGTACCCATGCCAGCCACTATGACATCCCGGTGTCCTTTGTGTCTCTGCCCGGCTCGATCCGGATGCTGGCAAAGAAAGAACTATTCAGTATCCCGCTGCTGGGCCAGGCCATGCGTGCCGGAGATTTCCCTTCGGTTGACCGCTCCAATCGCCAGCGGGCGGTAAAAGATCTGGCGCGGGCGAAGGAAATGATGGAAAGCGGGATTGTGCTTTGGGCAGCTCCGGAGGGCACACGATCGCCGGATGGCAAGTTGCTGCCATTCAAGAAAGGGTGCTTTCACCTGGCTCTGGATACGGAAGCGGTGATCGTGCCGGTGGCGATTCGCGGTATTCACAGGCTACTGCCTGCTCGTACCTGGCAGATCAACCTGGGTCAGCCGGTAGATGTCCGGGTCGGAGAGCCTCTGGATATGGTGGGGAAAAGCCGGGAAGACCTGAAAGACATCATGCAGGAAGTGCGCAGCCGAATGGAAACGCTGCTGGGTGATGGTGAGGCTGAATAAGCAGCCTCACCATCCCGGGCGTAGTGGGCGTTCAGGCAGTGCCGACGGCAACAACCGTGGACAGCAGGTAGCCGGTATAAGCGACGTAGACCACCAACAGGAACGCGCCATCAAACCGGCTGATCAGTTTACGCCAGCCGGTGATGCCAAAACCCATGGCCAGGAGGCCAACGGTCAGCGCCAGCATCAGGGTCCAGTCCCGGTAAAGAACCTCCGGGTCAACCGTTAGCGGATGAATCGCGGCAGCCAGGCCTACGACGGCCAGGGTATTGAAGATGCCCGATCCCAGAATGTTGCCCAGAATCAGGTCATGCTCGTTCTTTCTGACGGCTGCCAGCGCTGATGCCAGCTCTGGCAGGGAGGTGCCGATAGCAACAATGGTCAAACCGATGATAAGGTCGCTCACCCCCAGACTCTGGGCAATGGTTACCGCGCCCCAGACCAGCAGCCGGGAACTCACGATCAACAGCACGAGGCCAACCACCAGCCACATGAGCGCTGATTTCATGGGCATCGGGTGTTCCATCATTTCTGTCATTTCAGCGTTGGCTTCATTTTCCAGAGGGTCTGCTTTTCCCCTGAGCCCCTGGTAGATGGACCATCCCATCACAGCAGCGAAGACTGCAAGCAGAACCCACCCGTCCATACGCGACAATTCACCATCAATTAATTGAGCTCCGGCTATCAGCGTGAGCACAACCAGCAGTGGCAGTTCCTTCCGGACCACCTGAGAATGGACAGCAATGGGAGCGATGACAGCGGTCAGGCCGACGATAAGCGCAATGTTGGTAATGTTGGAACCGTAGCCGTTACCCAGAGCTAAACCGGGATTGCCGTCGGCAGCGGCCATTGCTGAGACCGCCAGTTCCGGTGCCGAGGTGCCAAAGCCGATGATAACCATGCCGATCAGGAGTGTTGGCATGCCCAGGTGTTTGGCCGTCGCGGCAGCGCCTTCAACGAATTTATCGGCACTCCAGACCAGCAGGACCAGTCCCGCGAGGATTGCGCCAATCGCCATTAACATAGAAAAGCCTCAGTGAATGAATGTTCCGAGCATATAAACCCCGGCATAGCCAAGGGTATAGGCCGCCAGGAGGTGCACAACATACTTCAAATAGGCACCAAAGGTCAGCCCCGGAATCTTACTCATTGCCACAATACCGGCTGCTGATCCAATGACCAGCAGGGAACCGCCCACCCCAACGGCGTAGGTAAGGCCCATCCATTCACCCGAAGTCATGGTGATACCGGCCTTGAGCAGGGCGGCTGTCAACGGCACGTTGTCGATTACCGCCGAGAAAATGCCCATCAGGTAGTTGGCGTACAGCGGCGGCAGCAGATCATAGATCGCGACGAAGGAATCAAGGGCATGGATTTCCTTGAGCATGCCTACAAGCAACAGGATGCCCAGGAAGAACAGAAGTGTTTCGAATTCGATAATCCGGATGTATTCGAGAATCGGATCCAGGTCTGAATCGTCACTCATGAACCGGGATACGAGGAACATGACGGACATGCCGAACAGGAAGGTCAGAACCGGGGGAACGCTGAACAACGCGTTGCCCGCAATGGTGCTCAGGATTGTTAACAAAAACAGGCCGGCAATGGTGATGTCCACCGGGCGTACGTCTGACTTGGTGGATTTCATTGTAACGGTACCTGTCAGCCCTTTGGACAGGAAGACCGCGAGAATGAAAACAGTGATGGACGCTGGGATTGCAAGCGTCAGAAGTGTCAGAATTTCCACCTTTTTTGCCAGGAAGATCATCAGTGTGGTGACGTCACCGGTGATCAGCGAAACGCCGCCGGAGTTCACGGCAAAGACTACCAATGTGACGAACTGGAGGCGCTTTTTCAGGTCCAGATCCAGGGACAGAATCAGAGAGCATGAGACTAAAGTGGCGGTGATATTGTCTGCTAAAGAGGAGAAAATGAAGCAGAAAAGACCGGTCAGGAACAGCAGTTTTCGTTCGCTCACCTGCTTCGGCATGATCAGATAAATCAGGTTTTCGATCATTCCTTTCTTGTTCAGGTAAGCAACAAACGTCATCGCGGCCACGAGAAATAGCCACAGGCCTGCGATTTCAGCGATACTCTCCGTCAGACCAGTCGAAATAGTAGATGTTTCACTCTCGCTGCTACTGGATAGAAAAAGAAGAATCCAGCTCAGTGTGCCAAAGAACAGTGTAACCTTGGCCTTGTTTACGTGGGTGACTTCTTCAAAAATGACGCCGAGTAAGGCGAGCACAGCAAAAATAATTAATACAGCTTCAAGGGCAGACATTGGGGAAATCCCGTCCAGGTTTTCAAAAGGTGGGCCAGCGTTGGCCAGAGAAAATTCTGGGCCCGGATTTTAGACCTTTGACCTTTAGCAAACCACTGTTCTTAGGTGGCACACACATTATCTGGATCAACTCGTAATAGCCGGGTTGAGACGCGACGATTGACAATCGCAATTTATTATTTCGGCGAAAATCGGGATAATTGCGTCCAAATTCAGACAGGAAGCATACGGCAACGCCTATTACCACGCGTTAGACCGGCTTCCGATAGGCTCCTTTGCTGATCGTGAAGGGGCAGACAGGCTCAATACTAGCTAGGGTAAAAAACCAATGGCCGTTAGACAGGCAGATGTAGTGCTGGTCGGCGGTGGCGTCATGAGCGCCACCCTCGGCATGATGCTCAGGCAACTGGATCCGTCCCTGGACATCGTAATGGTGGAACGTCTAGACCACGTTGCCCATGAGAGCACCGACGGATGGAACAACGCAGGTACCGGCCATGCCGGGTACTGTGAACTTAACTACACCCCTCAAACTGACGATGGTGATGTCACCATTGACCGGGCGCTTCAGATCAATGCCCAGTTCGAAGTTTCCCTGCAATTCTGGTCGCACCTGGTCGAGCAGGGCATATTGCCGGAACCGAAGAGCTTTATTAACCGCACACCTCACCAGAGCTTCGTCTGGGGTGAGGACGATGTGGCTTTCCTGAAGCGTCGCTTCGAGAAACTCAGTGCCCACCATCTGTTCCGGGAAATGGAATACACCGAGTCTCCGGAAGAGCTGGAAAAGTGGATGCCGCTGGTGGTCAAGCATCGTGACCCCATGCAGCGGGTAGCCGCTACCCGCATTACCCACGGCTCTGACGTGGATTTCGGGTCGCTGACCCGGAGCATGGTCAAGTACCTGGAAAGCCAGCCTAACTTTGAGCTGATGCTGAGTTGTCCGGTGCATTACATCGACCAGCGTGATAACGGCCGCTGGAAAGTCCGGGTTAAAAACCAGAAGACCGGTGAGCTGACCAAGTTGGAAGCCGGTTTTGTGTTCCTGGGCGCTGGTGGCGGAGCCTTACCGCTGCTTCAGAAGTCCGGCATTGAGGAAGCCCGCGGTTACGGTGGTTTCCCGGTCAGCGGTCAATGGCTGGTCTGTGGCAAGCCCGATATTGTCGAGAAGCACCATTCCAAGGTGTACGGCAAGGCGCCCATTGGCGCGCCCCCGATGTCCGTTCCGCACCTTGATACCCGGATCATTAACGGTGAACCAGCGTTGCTGTTTGGACCGTTTGCCGGGTTCACCACCCGTTTCCTGAAGCAGGGTTCGGTGTTTGATCTGTTTGGTTCCGTGAAGCCCACCAACCTGAAGCCGATGCTGTCTGTCAGCAAGAGCAACATGGATCTGACCAAGTATCTGATCGGGGAAGTGTTCCAGTCCCATAGCGATCGGGTGGCATCTCTGAAGAATTTCTTCCCGGATGCCTCCGAAGAAGACTGGAAACTGCAGATGGCTGGCCAGCGCGTGCAGATCATCAAGCAGGTTGAAGGCGGTGGCGGAAAGCTCGAGTTCGGTACTGAAATCGTGGCCGCCCAAGATGGTACTCTGGCAGCGCTGTTGGGTGCCTCTCCAGGTGCCTCTACCGCAGCCAATGCCATGATCAACGTCCTGGAACGGTGCTTCCCGGAGAAACTGAAAACGGCCGAATGGCAGGAGCGGATGAAGATTCTGGTTCCGTCCTATGGCCAGTCGCTTGTTGACGACGAAGAACTGTTGAACGAAGTGCGCAAGCGTACGCTTTCAACCCTCAAGCTCGTCTGATCGGGTAATGGGAGCTGTGTGATGATGAAAGCCCGACTCCGCTGGTTGGCTTTAGCTGCAGGCTCATGGATGCTGGTGGGCTGCAGCCACCGGGAAACGCCGCAGGAAGTTGCCGCGGCTTTCTGGCAGTCCATGGCTGACAACGATGCGAGCGAAGTGGTTGAGCTTTCAACGCTCACCGAATCGGACCAGTTTGATGGCTACAAGCGCAGCTGGACCAATGCCGTGCCGTCGTTCGGCCGTGTGGTGATTGAAGATCGGGAAGCATCCATCGTCACGCGCCTGCCTTCCGAGGATGTTGATGAAGGCTCCGGAGGCAAGCGCCTGGAGCTGGTCACTTACCTGGTAAGGGGGGAGGACGGTTGGGTCGTCGATTATCAGCGAACCGGTGATCCCATCCTCAATCCGTCTCCGTTCAGTGGTCTCATGGGCCAGTTGAACCGGCTGGGTGAGAAGCTCTCCGCGAGCTTTGACCAGTCGTCTGATGAACTGAGTGAGCGCATGGATGAGCTGGCTCAGGATCTTGAGGCCTATTCCGATGAGCTCAGGCGTCAGACTAATGAGGCCATGCGCGATTTCAGCGAGCAACTTCGTGATGCCATGAAGGATCTGGAAGATGCGCTGGACGAAGCTCTGGAAGATAATGATCAGGCTCCTCAGCAAGATCGCTTCGTTCTGGAACAGGCATCCCGGGATCTGGGCGAGAAGGCTGATGCGCTGGAAGAACCCACCGCAGAGCACCTGGCGGACGCCAGCCGTTCCATCGCGCAGGCGGGCGAACGCCTGAGCCAACTCAGCAGCGAAACCTGGTCAGAATACCAGGCTGAGTGGGAAGAACGGTTGGACGAAATCCGGGACGATATGAAAGCGTTCTTCGAGGACTTGGGCCAGCGTTGATAGCTGGCCCCGTTCAACTATCGAGCCTGCTCGGCTCCCCTCAGCATGGCCTGCAACAGCTCTTCCGCATCAAACTTCGTCAGCGCTTCGTTGGCGCCGACCTGATTGGCGTAACTCAGGCTCATTTCACTGTTCAGTGAGGTGTGCAGGATGATGTAAGGCTGCTTAACGGCGTTGTTGTCTCGTACATTAAAGGTGAGTTCGTAACCGTCCAGTCCGGGCATTTCGATATCGCTCACCAGAATGTCGATAGGGCGACCCAGCTCATCTTCGGTCAGAAGAATCTGCAACGCCTCGTCGCCATTGGATGTTACCTGATAGGAAATATCCTTGCTGTCCAGTACATCACTGAGCTGCTTGCGAGCCACCTGAGAGTCATCCACAAGCAGAATGTTGAGTGATTTCAGGGTCTCACTCTGGACATCGGTCAGCATGACTTCCTGGGCATCGAGCGACTCGGGATAGACCTTGGCCAGCAGCAGTTCAACATCGAGCAACTGAATGATATCGCCCTCAACATCCAGTAATCCGGTAATGAAAGCCTTGTTGCCGAGAGCCTTGGGCGGCGGCATCACATGTTTCCAGTCTGCTTCAATAATCTGCTGTACCCCCCGTACCAGAAAACCCATCTCCTGGCGTTGGATGTCCGTAATAATGATCGAGGCTGTTTCCCGCTCCTCTGATGTCAGCGGCGGATAGCCGACGGCGGCAGCCATATCAATAACCGGCACCGCTGAGCCCCGGAATGTTGCCGTGCCAATCACCGCGTGATGGCTGTGAGGCAGTTTGGTCAAGGGCATCATCGGAAGAATCTCTCGGATCTTCAGGGTGCCTAAGCCGAACAGGCGGGTGCCGGCCAGTTGGAATAACAGAAGCTTCTGGGACTGTTTGGTTTTAGTGGACATAGGGATGAATCCGAAATTTGGGGCACGATGGAACACATGAAAGGGTAGCTAGTTATGTGCCTCGGTTTCTGCAATATTAGCAGCTTTGCTGAACCGCGCAGTGGGTGGGTTTGTATCATTTGGTGACAGGTTAACCTGTCTCAAAAACGCCACCTATACTGGAAAATCCAAAACAAAGGAGCAATAGCATGATCGGATACGTGACAATCGGCGTCAGCGATATGGCGAGAGCCAAAGAATTTTATTCCAATCTGCTGACGGACACTGGAGCCAAAGTACTGCTCGACATGGGGCGCATTGCGTTCATCGGCAAGAGTATGAAAGAACCCATGCTGGCAGTGTGCACTCCCTTCGACGGCGAAGCCAACCATCCGGGCAACGGTAACATGGTCGCTATTCCAGCGGGATCCAAGGAATCAGTTGATGTCCTCTACAAGAAAGCTATAGAGCTCGGTGCGGCGTGTGACGGGGAGCCGGGGCAACGTATTCCTGATCAGTTCTATGGTGCTTATGTGCGAGATCCGGACGGCAACAAATTGGCATTTTTTGAGTTTGGTTGAGCCGGGGTAACCTGGGCCTGAAAAGACCATAAAAAAAGCCCCTGAAATCAGGGGCTTTTCTCTAAGTGTTTGGTGGAGACGGCGGGAATTGAACCCGCGTCCGCCAGCACTCTGCCTTGAGCTCTACATGTTTAGCATCCTTCTATTGATTTAACCTCAGACGACCCGAAGGTCAGGGTGTAAGAGGCGATCTCTTTAAATCTTAGCCGTTAAACAGTGAGATCTGATTAACGGAGCATCCTGTTAGCGATGACGTCCCGGGATGTTGCTACTAGGTTACAGGCATCCTAGCCGGGACGACTGGCAGGCCCTTAGGCCGCCAGTGCGTAGTTTTCGTCGTTTGCGACTATTAAATTGCAGCTTTGGATTTACGAGATTGGCTGCCATCTCGACATGCACCCAAGGGTTCGCCACCAGCGTCGAAGCCAAGTCGTCCCCTTGTATAGTCAGTATATGTGTCCGGATTGTCGGACTTCAAGGGTTCTTTTGGGAAGTTTTTCAGCAGTTGTACCTACAGCGCCTTTTGGTTGGGCTTTTCCTCCCTGGGTCCCTGCCTTCCGGCCAATGCGGTGTGACTCAGCGCCTGGAAGCTTTCCCGGAAGTAAGCCATCATGGCGTCGGGATCAGCCTGGATGGCTTTATCGACGGTAATGCCAAACTGCACGGTGCCTGCGTAGCTGAATATGCTCATGCCGATTCCGATGGTGCCGCTTTGGGGAACCCAGAACATGGGTTGCGTTACTTTGCTGCCTGCCAGATAAAGTGCTTCTTTCGGTCCGGGAACATTGGTCAGTACCGCTGAGGCCTTGTGACTGAGTAAGCCTAGGGCTCTCCTTTCCAGTATGTCGGGGCCGCGGCCGAACAAATCAAGCAAGCTATAAGTGACTTGAGCCTGATAGGAGCGTTTTATCCGGTTCATGTTCTCCTGAACCTGACGGAAGCACATGACCGGGTCGGCAACTTCTACGGGAAGGCTGACCAGCACCAGGCCAAACTCGTTGCCCAGAGTGTCGATGGGCTGGTCAAGAGGGCGCAGGTTAAACGGCACGGCGACGCGTATGCCGCAGTCTGGTATGGCCTCGCCATTTGCCTTGAAAAGCCGGTGTAATGCTCCCGTGGCGGCGCACAACAAGGCATCGTTTACGGTGCCGCCAAGGGCTCTGGCGCAGGCCTTCACCTCGGCAAGGTCCAACGGTTCGGCCCAGGCTACCTGTTTACGCCCGCTTAACCGGTGTCTCAAGCCGGTTTCCGGCTCAAATCGCGCCAGGCCGAGTTTGAGCAGGTCCATTGTGATGTCGCTTGCGGTAGAAGCAAGTTTGAGAGGGTAGTTGGGCTCTTCGCGCACTGAGCGGATAAACAGGCCGGTCTGCTCGATGGCGGTATGGATATTGTCTACCGTCCGGTGCAGGATTTTCTGAACAAATGTTCGCTCTCGTGCTGGTGTTGAATCCCGGGTGCTGATTTTGCTCAGGCGCGTTTCCGGAGTTTTGTCTGTGAGTGCCAGCATTACCCGAACCAGCGAGATGCCGTCGGCAATGCAGTGGTGAATTCTTACCAGCAGGGCTGCACCACCTTCGTAGTTATCAATGTAGTGCATCTGCCAGAGGGGACGACGGAAATCCAAGGCGGTGCTGTTGAGATCGCCAACCAGGGCCTGGAGTGCCGCTTTGTCGGCCTTGCCGGGCAGGGCAATCTGATGCAGGTGGTTGTCCAGATCGAACAGGGGATCGTCCTGCCAGTAGGCCTTTTCGCCCCGCTCTACAATCCTCTGGCGAAAGCGTCGGAAACGCAGGAAGCGCTCTTCCAGCAAACGTTTCAGACGGCTGATGGACACCTGTTTGTCCAGAGCGAGAACCCCCGAAATCATCATCGGGTTTTCCGGGGTGTCCATTTTGAGCCACGCCCGGTCGACTGAGGTCATGGGCGTTTGGTGGGCTGTCATAAGCTCTCTCCCTGCCGTGCACCGGGATTCCCGAGTATAGGCATGATGCAAGTATGGGCAAAGAGAGTGAGTATGCGACACATTGCTCTGTGCCGCCTTTGACGGGGATCAGAAAACAGGCGTTCTAAACCGACAGTTCAACCGATCAGACGGTATTCTCGCGCATGATTCGCTGCTTCTGACGGTTCCAGTCCCGCTCTTTCTCGGTGGCCCGCTTGTCGAACTGTTTCTTGCCCTTCACCAGCGCAATCTCGCACTTCACCTTGTTTTTCTTCCAGTACAGGGCCAGCGGAATGCAGGTGTGGCCGGTCTGGTTCACCTTGCCGACGATCTTCGCAATTTCCTTGGCGTGCAGAAGCAGCTTCCGCGTGCGGGTCGGGTCGGCAATAACGTGGGTGGAGGCCGTGTTCAGTGGCGTAATATGGGCGCCAAGAAGCCAGGCCTCGCCGTCCTTCAGCAGAACGTAGGCATCAACAAGCTGGGCTTTGCCTGCGCGCAGGGATTTTACTTCCCAGCCAAGCAGGGCGAGGCCCGCTTCAAAGCGTTCCTCAATGTGGTATTCGTGCTTCGCCTTTTTGTTGAGGGCGATCGTGTTGCTCGGAGTTCCGGGCTTTTTCTTGCTCATGTATCTCTAAATCCGGGTCGGACCAAATTAGGTGGCTTGTGCCAGGTAATAGTGTCAAGTGATAGCGCCGGCTGGTCGATGTCCGGCAAAAACGGCCATTGTAGCTCAGGATTGCCGGATCGGTCACGAAATCGCCGGGTTACCTGTTTGTAGGTCGTGCCATTACGTGCCGTTCGGCTACAATGTCTGGCCACATGATCCTGGGGGCATGAATGCCAACGCCGTATCAGACTCCGATCGGGTCCTTTACTCGCAAATCCACGTTTTTCTGGGCTGCCGTTGGTGCCACCGTCGGCCTCGCTAACCTGTGGCAATTTCCGTACCTTGCCAGCCGGCACGGTGGCGGGCTGTTTGTTCTGATCTATCTCGCCTGCCTGCTTCTGGTCACGTTGCCCTTGATGGTTACCGAAGCGTCGTTTGGACGTTACTCTCGCCATGGCATTGTGCTGGCTATGGATGGTTTTGTGCGCAGTGCCCAGGTTTCCCGGCTTTGGATGCTGGCGGGCAGGCTTAGTATCCTCGCTGCATTCCTGGTTTTGTCGTTTACCGCTGTTTTCGGCGCTGTTGCCCTCGCGTACATGTTTTTTGGGGCGTTCGGCCGATTCACCGATGCGGGCACGGTGGGTGCCGCAGAAATTCTCACCGGGCTGGTTGCTGATCCGAAACAATATCGCATTTTTATGGGGTGGCACGCGGTTTTCCTGGGCCTGGTGGTTTGGGTATCTGTCCGGGGTGTGGTGAATGGCGTCGAGCGGACGCTCAGGGTCGTGGTGCCCGCAGCGTTATTGCTGATGATTGCGCTGTTCAGCCTCGCCATCTGGAAAGGTGGTCTGGCCGGTTCGATTCACCAGATGCTCGAAATGCATCCTGATGATGTCACCATAGACAGTGTAAAGGCGGCCCTGTTTCATGCCTTTTTCACGTTGGGACTCGGCATGGGTGTCTGGTCGGTCTTTGGTGCTTACACGGCACCCCGCACCCAGCTTAAACGGTCAATCCTCGCAGCGGTATTGATGGATACCCTGGTGGGAATCATGGCTGGCATGATGATCTTTTCAGTGGCAACGGGAGCCAATCGTCTGGATGGCGAGCATGGCTTTGGTTTGTTGTTTATCTCGATGCCCGTTGCGCTGGCACAACTGCCGGGAAGTCAGTTTATTCTCACGGCGGTTTTTCTGCTGGTTGTGCTGATCGTGTGGACAACGTCTATCTGCCTGCTCGAACCCGTGGTTGGCTGGTTTCGGGAATGGACTGGTTCTCCCCGGGGCTGGTCTGCCTTTGTGGTGGGGCTTGCGGCTTGGTTTGTTGGTCTGGCGTCGTTGTTGTCGTTCAACGTGTGGTCGCAGGAGCGTTTGGCGGGTGCGACGGTTTTCCGGTGGTTAGAGCTGATCACTGGGGGGCTGCTGATCCCGGTTGTTGCGGTGCTGATTTGCGTCTTTACCGGTTGGTGTCTCACACGTAGCCTGTCTCACCGGATTCTGGGTAAAACGCCAGGGCTTTTTGCCGGTATCTGGTACTGGGTGATGCGGTTGGTTCTGCCCGCTGTGGTGGCTTATATCGGGATTCTGTATACCTCGTTTTCGCTGAACAGTCTGTGTATTGATGGCAACAGTGCGATGTGGTGTCAGCAGGATTTGCCGGTCGTGGAAAATTCAGAGCCTGCGGCAATGGATCCCGGGGACGAGGGTATGGCGGTTGAGAATCAGAGCGATGCGTTGGCAGAACAGCCAGGTAGTAACTCTGATGCGGCCACGCCTCTGGCCCCTTCGGCTAACCAGGGGGCACGGGATGAAGAGGCTGTTGACGAGCTTAAGGATGGGGAAAATGCCCCAAAACAGGAGGATATCCTTTATCATAGCGTCTGATTGTAAGCCGCCTTTGTTTGTAAGGCGTATGTTCCAGTAAGTATCCAGCAGGTTAGTTTCTTTAGATGGCCCATCAGATCGACAAATCCGCTCTCGTTATGCACTCCGCCGAGCGCATGTTCCATCTGGTTAACGATGTTGCCCGTTATCCGGAGTTTCTGCCCTGGTGCGCCAGTACGGAAATCCATGAGCGGGGCGGGGATCAGATCACCGCGTCGATGGAAATCGCCAAAGGCGGTATTCGGCATACTCTGACTACCCGCAATCAGTTGGTGATGCCTGAGGCCATCGAGATGAACCTGGTGGATGGCCCGTTCCAGAACCTGAAGGGACGCTGGCACTTCAAGTCGCTGGACGATAATGCCTGCAAGGTGATCCTGACGCTGGAGTTCGAGTTCTCCGGCACCCTCTCTCGCATGGCCTTCGGTACCGTGTTCAGCCAGGCAGCAAATACCATGGTTGATGCATTCTGTCGGCGGGCGGATGAGCTGTATCGGGGAGGCGTGTAATGATTTCGATTGAAGTGGCGTATGCCCGGCCAGATAAACAGGAAATTGTCTCTGTGCAGGTGCCGCGTGGGACCAAGGCGCTGGATGGCGTGAAGTTGTCTGGTATCACCGGCATCTTTCCGGAAGTGGACCCGGACACTATCGATATGGGTATTTTTGGCAAGGTCATCAAGTCGCCCGCCGATCACGAGCTTAGAGATGGCGATCGAATTGAACTTTATCGCCCGCTCAAGATCGATCCCAAGCAGGCGCGTCTTAACCGGGCGAAGAAGAAGGACTAGCGGTCGCCCGCTCGCTAGTAAGCGGGGGTTTCTTCCAGAAGCTGCGCTTCGTAGTGGGAGAACTGATCGCCATCATAGTAAACAACAATGCGTTGTTCCTTGATGTCTTTACCCTCGCGTTGGAAAGTATACACGTAGTATTCCCGTGAAGGATCGACCGGGTTCAGCATCAGGGGTGTTCCCATCACTGCGTGAACCTGGCTTCGGGGCATGCCTTCGGTCAATGCCGTAAGCTCTTCGTCAGTTACTATGCTGCCTTGTTGGACGTTTATCTTGTAAACGCCCGGGAATACGCAGCCGGACATGACGAGAGTGAGAATCAGAGCTGTGAGCTTTTGCATCGCCGGGGGAAATCCTCTATCTTGAATTCGCCTGCCTGTGGCAGGTGTGACACGGGGTATCCGTTTAATGGCGGCTTCATCATACCGGAAGCCGTAAGGCACACCAAAGAGTGAATAGTAACATGTCATCTGAAAACGCCGAATTACGAAAAGTCGGTCTCAAAGTCACACTGCCGCGCGTCAAGATCTTCAATATTTTGGAGAATTCTTCAGAGCATCACCTCAGCGCCGAAGATGTGTACAAAAAGTTGCTGGAACAGGGCGATGATGTTGGTCTGGCAACTGTTTACCGGGTCCTGACGCAGTTCGAAGCGGCAGGCCTGGTACTTCGCCATAATTTTGAAGGCGGCCATGCCGTATTTGAAATGGCTGGTGATGATCACCACGACCACATGGTTTGTACTCAGACTGGCGAAGTCATTGAGTTTGTTGACGAAGTGATCGAAGAGCGGCAGAAGAAAATTGCCGAGGAGCGGGGCTTTGAGATTGTCGATCACAGCCTGATTCTTTACGTGAAGCCTGCCAAGTCCTGATCGTAACGTCTCTGAAGAAAAAAAGGGCGGGTTAAGTAACCCGCCCAACAGCTCTCAGGATCGAGAGGGGTAGGGATCTATCAGGCGCTCAGTGATGAGTAGCCTGTCCTCTGGAAAACATTTCTCTGGCATGAGCGATTGTATGATCGGTCATGTCCACACCGCCCAGCATCCGGGCCACTTCGCTGATTCTTCCCTGATCATCCAGGGTTTCAATTTTAGAGAACGTCGCATCCTGTTCGGTAAACTTGCTGACGAATAGATGCTGGTGGGATTGTGCCGCGACCTGAGGCAGGTGGGTAACGCACAGCACCTGACCGTTATTGCCCAGGGAGCGCAGTAGCCGTCCGACCACTTCGGCAGTGCCACCGCCAATGCCGACATCCACTTCGTCAAAGACCAGCGTAGGCGTGGTTGAGGTCTGGGCGACTACGACCTGAATGGCCAGGCTGATCCGCGACAGTTCGCCGCCTGAGGCTACCTTGGCGAGCGAGCGAGCCGGTTGTCCCGGGTTGGCGCTTACCAGGAACTCGATATCTTCCATTCCGTGGGATGCCGGCTCTTCGTTGTCGTTCCGGTTAAGGTGGCTGACAAACTGAACAGAGGGCATACCCAGCTGGGATAGCTCCCCGGCGATCCGGTGATCCAGCTCGATAGCCGCCTGCTCCCGGGCGCCTGATAATTCGCTGGCCAATCGGTCGAATTCCTGGCGCTGCCTTTCCAGTTCCGCTTCCAGCTGTTCCAGGCTGCCTTCGCCGCCATCCAGTTCCGCCAGTTCAGCGCTTAGCCGCTGATGCAGTTCTGGCAGTTCCTCCGGATTAACCCGGTGTTTCCTGGCCAACTGGAAAATAGCGCTTAACCGTTCTTCCACCTCGGCCAGTCGGGCCGGATCGGCTTCGTAGTCATCGACGAAGCGGCGAAGGTTGTCCCCCGCTTCGCTGATCTGAATCTGAGCTTCGTTCAGCATCTGAATAGTATCTGCCAGTGCGGGCACCTCTACCGGAAGTTGTTCCAGTTGGTGCAGGGCCTGACGAACAAGGTCAGAAGCGCTGGTTTCTTCTTCGGTGCACAGAAGGGCGGCCTGGTGGCTGCTGTGAAGCACTGCATCGGCCTGGCTGAGCTGCTCCTGTTCCTGTTCCAGCTCTGCCTGCTCACCTTCGGTCAGCGACAGGCGGTCCATTTCCTCAACCTGATAGCGCAGAAGCTGCAGGCGAGCCTCTGTTTCATCGGCATTTTGCTGGCGTTCATGCAGCCGCTGGCGAGTGCTGTGCCAGGCTTTCCAGGCTTCGCGGGTTTGGTTGGCGAGGTCTTTCGCACCGGCAAACTCATCCAGAAGTTTGCGATGAGTTTCCTTGCGGAGCAGGGACTGATGTTGGTGTTGGCTATGAATGTCCATCAGTAAGCCGCCCAGATCTTTCAGGTGGGCTAGCGGGCAGGGCTGGCCATTGATGTAAGCGCGGGATCGGCCGTCTTTGCTGATGACTCTGCGAAGGATGCAGTCCTTGTCGTCATCCAGCTCGTGCTGCTCCAGCCATTGGAGAGCTTCGGGGATGCCGGATACGTCGAAAGACGCGGTAATATCTGCACGCTTTGCGCCGTGGCGGACGGCTCCGGCATCAGCTCGCCCGCCCATGGCCAGCCCCAGAGCATCAAGGACAATGGATTTGCCGGCGCCGGTTTCCCCGGTCAGTGCGGTCATACCCTTGTTGAACTGAAGTTCAACGCGCTCGGCGATGGCGTAGTTGGAGACTGTAAGTTGGGTGAGCATGCAGATGAACCTCCGCGTCTTTTAAATACTGTTCGTTCATACAGTGACTGTGAATATATACAGGGTTTTTTGAGTTTGCAAATCACCAGATGTGAAATTCTTCAGGTTTGCGGTGGCCAGAGGTTGAAACCTGA
Organism: Marinobacter salinexigens; assembly: GCF_008370345.1. Taxonomy (GTDB): domain Bacteria; phylum Pseudomonadota; class Gammaproteobacteria; order Pseudomonadales; family Oleiphilaceae; genus Marinobacter; species Marinobacter salinexigens. The sequence goes on from NZ_VTUU01000001.1 coordinate 249,433, forward strand.
CGTGCGGGCCCCATATCCGTTCGCAAATACATTTTTCCGGCTTGCTTCGGTCGGAAGCTACGTTTAACCGGTCGTCAGGTTGTCGGCCGTCGGATATATCCAGCAGGAGTAGTCATGAGCACTGACGAAAACCGCAACGAGCAGTTTGAAGAAGAGCTGAAGGACGCCGTCGAGGCAGCTGCCGAGGAAGCGCAATCCGAAGAGGGTGCAACAGCTCAGGGCACAGGTTCTGAACTGGAAGCGATGCAGGCCCAGGTAAAGGAAGCCCAGGATCAGGTGCTTCGTTCACAGGCTGAAATGCAGAACGTTCGTCGCCGTGCCGAAATGGATGTTGAGAAGGCGCATAAGTTCGCCCTCGAAAAGTTTGTGAAGGAGCTTCTGCCGGTCGCTGACAGCCTGGAAAAGGCGGTCGAAAGTACCGAAGCCAGCGAAGAAACCGGTGAGCTGGTTGCGTCCATCCGTGAAGGCGTCGAAATGACGCTGAATCTGTTTACGGCCAGTTTGAAGAAATTCAATGTTGAGCAACTAAACCCCGTGGGTGAACCGTTTGATCCTCAGCACCATGAGGCGATGTCTATGGTTCCCGCTCCGGGGGCTGAGCCCAACAGCGTGGTTGCTGTGGTGCAGAAAGGCTATCTGCTGAACGGTCGCGTGGTACGCCCGGCGATGGTCGTTGTGGCCAAGGCAGAAGATGCACCAAAAATTGATGAGCAGGCTTGAAAAGCCGATTAACGCGCCAATATAGCCATTAAATGGCGAGAGCCGGGGCAAACTCTCCGGGAAAGCATTCAGAAGATTTGGAGTGATTCAATGAGCAAAATTATCGGTATTGACCTGGGAACCACGAACTCTTGTGTTGCCCTGATGGATGGCGACAAGGTTAAGGTTATCGAAAACGCAGAGGGTGACCGTACCACCCCGTCCATCATCGCTTACACCGAAGACGGTGAAACCCTGGTCGGCCAGTCTGCAAAGCGTCAGGCGGTTACTAACCCGTCCAACACTTTGTACGCCATCAAGCGTCTGATTGGTCGTCGGTTTGAAGATGACGTGGTTCAGAAAGACATCAAGATGGTGCCTTACACCATCGCCAAGGCCGACAACGGTGATGCCTGGGTTGAGGTGAAAGGCCAGAAGATGGCTCCGCCGCAGATCTCTGCAGAAGTTCTGAAGAAAATGAAGAAGACTGCAGAAGACTACCTGGGCGAGAAGGTCACCGAGGCGGTTATTACCGTTCCGGCTTACTTCAACGATAGCCAGCGTCAGGCAACCAAAGATGCTGGCCGGATTGCCGGTCTGGAAGTCAAGCGGATCATCAACGAGCCGACAGCAGCTGCGCTGGCCTACGGCCTGGACAAGCAGAGTGGTGATCGTACGGTTGCGGTCTATGACCTGGGTGGCGGTACCTTCGACCTGTCCATCATCGAAATCGCTGATGTGGACGGTGAGCACCAGTTCGAAGTGCTGGCCACCAACGGTGATACGTTCCTGGGCGGTGAAGACTTCGACCTGAAGGTTATCGAATACCTCGCAGACCAGTTCAAGAAAGACAGTGGCATCGACCTGCGTGGTGATTCCCTGGCGATGCAGCGTCTGAAAGAAGCGGGCGAGAAGGCCAAAATCGAACTGTCCAGCAGCCAGCAGACTGACGTGAACCTGCCGTACATCACGGCTGACGCGTCCGGTCCGAAGCACATGAACGTCAAGCTGACTCGTGCGAAGCTGGAATCTCTGGTTGAAGATCTGGTCCAGCGCAGCCTGGAGCCGTGTAAAGTGGCTCTGCAGGACGCGGGTATGAGTGCAAGCGAAATCGACGAAGTCATCCTGGTGGGTGGTCAGACTCGTATGCCGCTGGTTCAGGAAAAGGTAAAAGCGTTCTTTGGCAAAGAAGCGCGCAAGGATGTTAACCCGGATGAAGCGGTTGCCATGGGTGCAGCTATTCAGGCCGCGGTTCTCTCTGGCGACGTAAAAGACGTTCTACTGCTGGATGTGACTCCGCTGACCCTCGGCATCGAGACCATGGGTGGCGTGGCGACTCCTCTGATCGAGAAGAACACGACTATTCCGACCAAGAAGTCGCAGACATTCTCTACTGCTGATGACAGCCAGACTGCGGTAACCATCCATGTGGTTCAGGGTGAGCGTAAGCAGGCTGCTCAGAACAAGTCTCTGGGTCGTTTCGACCTGGCTGACATTCCGCCGGCGCCCCGCGGTGTGCCTCAGATCGAAGTTACCTTCGATATCGATGCCAACGGTATCCTGAACGTTTCTGCGAAGGACAAGGCGACCGGCAAAGAGCAGTCCATCGTGATCAAGGCCTCCTCTGGTCTGAACGATGACGAAATCGAGAAGATGGTGCAGGACGCCGAGGCTAACGCTGAGGAAGATCGCAAGTTCGAGGAACTGGTGCAGGCCCGTAACCAGGGCGATGCCATGGTTCACGCTGTACGCAAGACACTGACGGATGCGGCTGATAAGGTCACAGACAGCGAGAAAGAGTCTATTGAAGCTGCGATCAAGGATCTGGAGCAAGCTCTGGAAGGTTCCGATAAAGAAGATATCGAAGCCAAGACTCAGAAGCTGACTGAAGTCTCCTCCGAGCTGGCTCAGAAGATGTACGCCGAGCAGGGTGAACAGGCACAGCAAGCGGGTGGCCAGGAAGAGGCTCAGCCGGCTGATGATGCCGTCGACGCAGAGTTTGAAGAAGTTAAAGACGACGACAAGCGTTAATAACGAAGTACATCAGGTAGTTGGAAAACGCGGGGGCTCTCCCCGCGTTTTCCGTGTATAAAAACAGGGTTTTTAAAGCATGGCCAAGCGCGATTATTACGAAGTTCTCGGAGTATCCCGGGACGCGGACGAGAAGGAAATCAAGCGGGCGTATCGAAAGCTCGCGATGAAGTATCACCCCGACCGTAACCCGGATGACACTGAAGCTGAGAACAAGTTCAAAGAGGCCAGCGAAGCCTACGAGATACTTGCCGACCAGTCCAAGCGATCCGCTTACGACCAGTTCGGTCATGCTGGCGTTGACGGCCAGGCGGGTGGTGGCTTTGGAGGCGGTGGCGCCAGCTTCTCCGATATTTTTGGTGATGTGTTTGGTGACATCTTCGGCGGTGGCGGCGGTCGTGGCCGCAATGCCCGGGGCGCTGACCTTCGCTACACTCTGGAGCTGGATCTGGAAGAAGCCGTTAAAGGCAAGACCGTACAGATCAAGGTTCCGGGTCACAAAGAGTGTGAGTCCTGTGATGGTAGTGGCGCTGAGAAAGGCTCCAGTGCAGAAACCTGCGGTACCTGTAAGGGTATGGGGCAGGTTCGTATGCAGCAGGGCTTCTTCACTGTGCAGCAGGCGTGCCCGACATGCCGGGGTTCCGGTCAGGTTATCAAGAATCCTTGTAAGGTGTGTCATGGTCAGGGCCGCGTGAAAGAAGAGAAAACGCTGTCCGTGAAAGTGCCTCCTGGAGTGGATACCGGCGATCGCATCCGTTTGTCTGGCGAAGGCGAAATGGGTGTAGATGGTGGGCCTCCTGGAGACCTGTATGTACAGATCGCGGTTCGCGAGCACTCAATCTTTACCCGGGACGGGCGCAACCTGTACTGCGAAGTGCCCATCAGTATCGTAGATGCCTCGCTGGGCGGTGAGCTGGAAGTGCCGACCCTTGATGGCCGCGTCAAGCTGAAGATCCCTGCCGAGACTCAGACAGGAAAACTGTTCCGGCTGCGTAACAAAGGGGTTGCTCCGGTTCGTGGCGGTGCGGCCGGAGATTTGCTGTGTCGGGTTATCGTTGAAACGCCGGTCAACCTGACCAAGCGCCAGAAAGAACTGCTCGATGAATTTCAGCAGACTCTGGGTGGCAGCAACGGCACCCATCATGCACCGAAGAAAACATCCTGGTTCGAAGGAGTGAAAAGCTTCTTCGATGAAATGAAATTCTGATCGGTTTTAAAAGGAATCCGACCATGAGGGTAGCAATCATTGGCGCCGCCGGCCGTATGGGTAAAGTCTTGATCGAAGCGGTCGACGGCACCGAGGGTCTGGAGCTGGGAGCGGCAATTGTCGAGCCGGATAGCAGTCTGATCGGCGCCGATGCTGGCGAAATGACGGGCATCGGAAAAACTGGCGTGAAAATGGCGGGCAGCCTGGAGGACGTGAAGGATGACTTCGACGTACTGATCGATTTCACCTTCCCGGATCTGACCCTGCAAAACGCCACGTTTTGTAATGCCAACGGAAAGAAGCTCATTATCGGCACCACCGGCATGACCGAAGCCGAAAAGGAGCAGTTGGCGCTCAATGCTGACGCCATTCCCGTGGTCTTCGCGCCGAACATGAGTGTTGGCGTTAATGTTGTCCTTAACTTGCTGCGCACCGCGGCGGCGACACTCGGTGATGACTACGATGTTGAAATCATCGAGGCGCACCATCGCCACAAGAAAGACGCGCCTTCCGGAACGGCTCTGCGCATGGGTGAGGTTGTAGCTGATGCCCTCGGCCGGGACCTGAAGGAATGTGCAGTCTATGGTCGCGAAGGTTTTACTGGCGAGCGTACCAGGAAGGAAATAGGGTTTGAAACTATTCGCGCCGGTGATGTCGTCGGTGACCACACTGTGCTGTTCGCCACCGAAGGTGAGCGCATTGAAGTGACCCACAAAGCCAGCAGCAGAATGACCTTTGCCAAAGGGGCTATGCGCGCAGCGCTCTGGCTGAGTGACAAGCCGGCTGGTTTGTACGATATGCAGGATGTTTTGAGCCTCAAAGACTGAGGGTTCAGAGTGGCATGCCTGGAGGCTGGAGTCTGAAATCCGCTTCCGGGAATGTCGGAGGCCATGGATGGCCGGAGCCAAGCGCACATGGATGTGCTGGTAGCGGTTCCCGGAAGCGGATTTCGGGCTCCAGCCGGTGTTGCGGGGGGTTGCGGATAGTCCCTACAGGCCCATTAGGCGTGGACAAAAACTGCCATATTTCCTACAATGAGGCGGTTTAACTGCACCAAGCGTAGCTTTGATAACGCCCAGGGAACGCAAACCGTTCCCGGACAACGAAAAAGCGGGACGGAGTTTTGACTCCCTCTCGCTTTTTTGCGACCTGAATTTGCGCTTGCGTTCCTGTTCGTGACGAACCGATACGCCACTCGATGAGGATACAAGCCTTGAGCACACCTGCAATCCTTGCACTCGCAGACGGAAGCCTGTTCTACGGCACCGCCATTGGCGCTGACGGAGAAACCAGTGGTGAGGTGGTCTTCAACACCGCCATGACCGGTTACCAGGAAATCCTGACCGACCCGTCCTACTCTCGCCAGATCGTAACCCTGACCTATCCTCACATCGGCAACACCGGTGTTAACAAAGAGGATGTGGAATCCGATCGCGTCCAGGCCGCTGGCCTGATTATCCGGGATCTGCCACTGCTGGCCAGCAGCTGGCGCAATGAACAAACCCTGGAAGACTACCTGCGAAGCAACAACATTGTTGGCATCGCGGATATTGATACCCGTCGGCTTACCCGCATCCTGCGCGACAAGGGCTCCCAGAACGGTGCCATCGTCGCAGGCGAAGGCGCCACAGCAGAGCGTGCTCTCGAATTGGCTAATGCCTTCCCCGGCCTCAAAGGTATGGATCTGGCAAAAGAAGTTACCTGCGACACTGCCTACCAGTGGAGCCAGTCTGAGTGGAGTCTGGAAGGTGGCTATGGTGAGCGCAATGAAAGCAGCTTCAAGGTTGTGGCCTGGGATTACGGCGTGAAGTACAACATCCTGCGGATGCTGGCGGCTCGCGGTTGCGACATTACGGTTGTACCTGCCCAGACTCCGGCCTCTGAAGTGCTCGCGATGAATCCGGACGGTGTCTTCCTGTCAAACGGCCCGGGTGACCCTGAGCCCTGTGATTACGCAATTACTGCGATTCGCGAAGTGCTGGAAACCAACATCCCGGTATTCGGTATCTGCCTGGGGCACCAGTTGCTGGCGCTGGCCAGTGGTGCGGGAACCATGAAGATGGGTCACGGTCATCATGGTGCCAACCACCCGGTACAGGATCTGGCCGACGGCACCGTTATGATCACCAGCCAGAACCATGGCTTTGCGGTGGATGAGGCGACGCTGCCTGACAACATCGAAGCTACCCATAAATCCCTGTTCGATGGCACGCTGCAGGGTATTCGTCGGACCGACAAGCCGGCCTACAGCTTCCAGGGGCATCCGGAAGCAAGCCCGGGTCCTCATGACGTAGCGCCCCTGTTTGACGAGTTCATCCGCCTGATGAATGAGCGATCTGCCTGAGCGCAGATTGCCATGGATAACTCACGGGCGCTGAGCTTTGCGCTGCAAGAATTCAAAAGTTGCTGACAGGTTTATCAAGACATGCCAAAACGTACAGACATTCAAAGCATCCTGATCCTGGGCGCCGGCCCCATCGTGATCGGGCAGGCGTGCGAATTCGACTACTCCGGAGCACAGGCCTGCAAGGCGCTGCGCGAGGAAGGGTATCGGGTGATTCTGGTTAATTCCAACCCGGCTACCATCATGACCGATCCGGCGATGGCCGATGCCACCTACATCGAGCCGATCACCTGGAAAACCGTCGAAAAAATCATCGAGAAAGAACAGCCAGACGCTCTGTTGCCCACCATGGGTGGTCAGACCGCGCTGAACTGCGCACTGGATCTGGAAAAGCACGGTGTTCTTGAAAAGCACGGCGTCGAGATGATCGGTGCCAACGCCGATACCATCGACAAGGCGGAAGACCGGAATCGCTTTGATAAGGCCATGAAGAAAATTGGCCTTGAATGCCCGCGCGCATCCATCGCCCACTCCATGGAAGAAGCCTGGACTATTTCCGAAGACATCGGCTTCCCGTGCATTATCCGCCCGTCCTTTACCATGGGTGGCTCCGGCGGCGGTATTGCCTACAACAAAGACGAGTTCGAGGAAATCTGTCAGCGCGGTCTGGACCTCTCCCCGACCAATGAGCTGCTCATCGACGAGTCGCTGATCGGCTGGAAAGAGTACGAGATGGAAGTGGTTCGCGATAAAGCGGACAACTGCATCATCGTCTGTTCGATCGAGAACTTCGATCCCATGGGGGTGCACACCGGTGACTCCATTACCGTCGCTCCGGCCCAGACCCTCACCGACAAGGAATACCAGATTATGCGGAACGCCTCCCTGGCGGTCCTGCGTGAGATTGGTGTTGAAACCGGTGGCTCCAATGTCCAGTTCGGTATCAACCCGGACACCGGTCGTATGGTGGTCATCGAAATGAACCCGCGGGTTTCCCGTTCCTCAGCCCTGGCCTCCAAAGCGACTGGTTTCCCGATCGCAAAAGTTGCCGCAAAACTGGCTGTCGGTTACACCCTGGACGAGTTGAGCAACGACATTACCGGTGGCGTAACGCCGGCTTCTTTTGAGCCGAGTATCGATTACGTTGTTACCAAGATTCCCCGGTTCACCTTTGAAAAGTTCCCGCAGGCTGATGCCCGCCTGACCACCCAGATGAAATCCGTGGGCGAGGTTATGGCGATCGGCCGTACTTTCCAGGAGTCCCTGCAGAAAGCGCTGCGTGGGCTGGAGGTAGGGTCTGAAGGCTTCGATGAGAAGCTGGAAGAGCTGGAGTCCGAGAATTCCCAGGAAACCCTGGTCCAGGAAATGAACGTCCCGGGTGCAGAGCGCATCTGGTACCTTGGTGATGCATTCCGTTCCGGCCTGACCGTTGAGGATGTGTTCCAGCACACCAAAATCGATCCGTGGTACCTGGTACAGATTGAAGACCTTATTCGTGAAGAGCAGGCCCTCAAGAGCGCCGGCAAGGCGGATATTGATCGTGCCACCTTGTTCCGCCTCAAGCGTAAGGGCTTTTCAGATGCCCGTCTGGCCAAGTTGCTGGGTATCTCTGAAGGTAGTCTGCGCAAGCTTCGTCATGATCTGGAAATCCGTCCTGTCTACAAACGGGTAGATACCTGTGCGGCGGAATTTGCGTCCGATACAGCCTACATGTACTCAACCTATGAGGAAGAGTGCGAGGCGGATGTCAGTGATCGTGAAAAAATCGTTGTCATCGGAGGCGGTCCCAACCGTATCGGTCAGGGCATCGAATTCGATTATTGCTGTGTCCACGCAGCACTGGCCATGCGCGAAGATGGCTATGAAACCATCATGATCAACTGCAACCCGGAAACCGTGTCCACGGACTACGACACTTCCGACCGGTTGTACTTCGAGCCGATCACTCTGGAAGATGTTCTGGAGATCATTCAGCTCGAGAAGCCTAAAGGTGTCATCGTGCACTACGGTGGCCAGACACCTCTGAAGCTGGCTCGGGGCCTGGAAGCTGCTGGAGTACCGATCATTGGTACCAGCCCGGATGCTATCGACCGTGCGGAAGACCGTGAGCGTTTCCAGCAGATGATTCAGCGTCTTGGTCTCAAGCAGCCTGAAAACGCGACCGTACGCAGCCACGAGGAAGGTGTCCTCGCGGCTCGTGAAATCGGCTATCCGCTGGTGGTTCGTCCGTCCTACGTTCTGGGTGGTCGTGCCATGGAAATCGTCTATGACGAGACCGAGCTGGTGCGCTACATGCGCAATGCGGTTCTGGTATCCAATGACAGCCCGGTATTGCTTGATCACTTCCTGAATGCTGCCGTTGAGGTGGATATCGACGCCATCTGCGACGGCCAGGACGTGGTTATCGGCGGTATCATGCAGCACATCGAGCAGGCGGGTGTTCACTCCGGTGATTCCGCGTGTTCTCTGCCACCGTACAGCCTGCCAAAGGCTGTTCAGGATGAGATGCGCGAAGCGGTCCGGAAAATGGCTATCGAGCTGGATGTTATCGGACTGATGAACGTCCAGCTAGCCTGGCAGGACGATGAAATCTACGTGATTGAAGTCAATCCACGCGCTTCCCGTACCGTTCCCTTCGTGTCCAAAGCGATTGGCGAATCTCTGGCGGCTGTGGCTGCTCGTGTCATGTCTGGCAAAACGCTGAAGGAACTTGGTTTTACTCAGGAAATTGTGCCGGAATACTATGCGGTTAAAGAGTCGGTGTTCCCGTTCAATAAATTCCCGGCGGTTGACCCGATTCTCGGGCCTGAAATGAAGTCCACCGGCGAGGTCATGGGGCTGGGTGACAGCTTTGATGAAGCTTTCGCCAAGGCTGCTCTGGCATCTGGCGAACGTCTGCCTGCGCAGGGTACGGCCTTTATGTCTGTCCGTGATGTGGACAAGCCGGGCGCGGCCAGTGTCGCCCGTGACCTGGTTGATGCAGGTTTCAAGATCATTGCGACTACCGGTACTGCCAAGGCGCTGGTTGAGGCTGGCATCGAAGTGGAACGGGTGAACAAGGTCCGCGAAGGTCGTCCGCATATCGTTGACGCTATCAAGAACGGAAAAGTTCAGCTGATCATCAACACCACTGAAGGTCGCAAGGCGATTTCGGATTCGGCCCAGATTCGCCAGTCCGCGCTGCAGACCAAGGTAACATACACAACGACTCTGGCAGGTGGCGAAGCGTTCTGCCGGGCAATCAAATTCGGCCCGGAACGCACAGTACGTCGTCTCCAGGATCTTCACGCAGGAAAGTAAGATCATGTCTGAAAGAGTACCGATGACCAAGACGGGCGAAGCCCGTCTGCGCGCCGAACTTCAGAAACTCAAATCTGAAGATCGTCCTCAGGTGATTGCAGCGATTGCCGAGGCCCGTGAGCACGGAGATCTCAAGGAAAATGCCGAGTATCATGCAGCTCGTGAACAGCAGGGCTTCATCGAAGGCCGTATTCAGGAGATTGAAGGAAAGCTTTCGGTCGCTCAGGTAATTGATGTCACGACCATGGAAAATACCGGTAAGGTCATCTTTGGCACTACAGTGCAGTTGATCAATGTTGAAACCGACGAAGAAGTGAAATATCAGATCGTTGGTGAAGACGAGGCGGATATCAAGGCTGGTAAAATTTCAGTCTCGTCGCCAATTGCCCGTGCACTGGTTGGCAAGAGTGAAGGTGATGTGGTTGCTATTCGTGTGCCGTCGGGCACCGTTGAGTACGAAATAGGGGAAGTCGAGTACATCTGATCTCGATGCGCCTGAACGAAAAAGCCGGCTGGGGTTTCGCAGCCGGCTTTTTTGTTTGAGCTGTCTTTATTCGAGCTGTCGCCAGTGATCGAGTGGAACAGCTATCGCTCAGTTCTTGTGGCGAAGCAGATTGGACAGCTTCGGGTTCGGGTTCTTTGCCCTGCGTAGAATGACCGCAATTTTACCGATGGTCTGAATAAGTTCAGCACCAGAGCTGTCGCAAAGGGCGGCGATGGCTTCCTGGCGAACTTCCCGGTCAGTGCTGGCAATCTTGACCTTGATAAGTTCATGATCGTTCAGCGCGCGTTCGAGTTCGTCCTGGAGGCCTTCAGTCAGCCCTTTGTCTCCGACAATGATGACGGGTTTCAGGTTGTGGGCGATGCCCCGGTATTCCCGGCGCTGTTCCGGTGAAACGCTCATGATGTAATCTCTTAATAGGTGCAATTAACAAAAGGTCAGCGGAGGTTTCGCTGGCATAGTCGTATAATTGGCGAAGTGTAACAGATCGGCGGCCGGTAATAATCGCCGTTAACACCTATCGGTGTGGTCAGTGCAGTTCTGTTCAATAAATTTTGGAGGTTTGATTTGGCCCGCTCGAAGTCCAGTGATCGCTGGCTTAAGGAACATTTTGATGACGTCTGGGTCAAAAAGTCCCAGGAAGATGGCTATCGCTCCCGGGCGAGTTACAAGCTGATCGAGTTGGATCAGAAAGACAAACTGTTCCGTCCGGGGCAGCTGGTTGTTGATCTTGGGGCGGCTCCAGGAGGGTGGTCTCAGATTGCTGCGGAGCGGGTTGGAGATTCTGGTGTTGTCATTGCCAGTGATATCCTGCCGATGAATCCGATTGCGGGTGTGGATTTCGTTCAGGGTGACTTCACCGAGGATGAGGTGTTTGAGGAATTGCTGGCGTTGCTCGGAGATCGGCGGGCAGACGTTGTAATTTCAGATATGGCACCCAATATGAGTGGTATGGCATCTGTAGATATTCCGAAAGCCATGGGTCTGGTTGAGTTGGCGCTGGATATGGCTCAAAGGGTGTTGCGCCCGGGCGGCGTGTTTGTTGCCAAGGTGTTTCAGGGTGAAGGCTTTGATGCGCTGCTGGCTGACATGCGCGGAAGCTTCAATACAGTTGTGAGTCGCAAACCGGATTCATCCAGGGCGCGTTCCCGGGAAATCTATCAGGTTTGTAAGGGTTTTAAGGGCTGATTTGATCAGCTGTCCTGTGGCCGATACGGATGGGCCGTTTCTGGTGGACAGGCGTACAATTAGTGTAAGGTGTCAGAAAGGGGCTTAACCTCAGGTTGCGGTCCTTCAATTCACAGGTGATGATCCTTGAACGATATGGCAAAAAATCTGGTTCTCTGGCTAATCATAGCCGCCGTGCTTCTGATGGTGTTTCAGAATTTCTCTCCCACCACCAGCGGGCAACAAGTCAATTATTCCCAATTCGTTGAGATGGTCCAGCAGGGCCAGGTCAGCCGGGTAACCATCGACGGTCTCGAAATTCAGGGCACCCGTGGTGATGGATCCCAGTTCCAGACGATCCGTCCCCAGGTGGCGGATAACAAGCTGATGGATGATCTGCTGGCTAATAAAGTGGAAGTAATCGGTAAGGAACCGGAGCGTCAGAGTCTGTGGACCCAGCTATTGGTTGCCGCCTTCCCGATTCTGATCATTATCGCACTGTTCGTCTTCTTTATGCGCCAGATGCAGGGCGGCGGTGGCGGCAAAGGCCCCATGTCGTTCGGTAAAAGCAAAGCCCGTCTGATGAGTGAAGACCAGATCAAGACAACCTTTGCCGATGTCGCCGGTGTCGATGAAGCGAAGGAAGATGTCAAAGAGCTGGTGGATTTTCTGCGTGATCCGAGCAAATTCCAGCGGCTGGGCGGAAGCATTCCCAAGGGTGTGCTGATGGTGGGGCAGCCAGGTACTGGTAAGACCCTGCTGGCAAAAGCTATTGCCGGTGAAGCGAAGGTGCCATTCTTCTCTATTTCCGGTTCTGACTTTGTCGAAATGTTTGTGGGTGTGGGTGCGTCCCGCGTTCGCGACATGTTCGAGCAGGCCAAAAAGCAGAGCCCCTGCATTATCTTTATTGATGAGATCGATGCGGTCGGTCGTCATCGTGGAGCTGGTATGGGTGGCGGTCACGACGAGCGTGAGCAGACACTGAACCAGCTGTTGGTAGAAATGGACGGCTTCGAAGGTAACGAGGGGGTTATCGTCATTGCCGCAACTAACCGACCGGATGTTCTTGACCCGGCCCTGTTGCGTCCAGGACGGTTTGACCGCCAGGTTGTGGTCGGTCTTCCGGACATTATTGGCCGAGAGCAGATCCTCAAGGTTCACATGAAAAAGGTACCGCTGGCGGATGGTGTCGAACCAGCTCTGATCGCGCGTGGTACCCCAGGTTTCTCCGGTGCTGATCTCGCTAACCTGGTGAACGAGGCCGCATTGTTTGCTGCTCGTCGCAACCAGCGGCTGGTCTCCATGGAAGAGTTTGAGCTCGCCAAGGACAAGATCATGATGGGCGCTGAGCGTAAGTCCATGGTGATGAGTGAGAAAGAAAAGCTGAATACTGCTTATCATGAATCCGGTCATGCTATCGTCGGGCGTCTGGTCCCGGAACACGATCCGGTCTATAAGGTCAGTATTATTCCTCGCGGGCGGGCACTGGGTGTCACCATGTTCCTGCCGGAAGAGGACAAATACAGCCACAGCAAGCGCTACCTCGACAGCTCCATCTGTAGCCTGTTTGGAGGGCGTATTGCTGAAGAGCTTACGCTTGGTTTCGAAGGTGTGACGACGGGAGCCTCCAATGATATCGAGCGGGCAACCAGCCTGGCCCGGAATATGGTGACTCGCTGGGGGCTGTCCGAAAAGCTGGGGCCGCTGCAGTATGATACGGATAGCGACGAGCCATTCCTTGGACGTTCTGCAGGGCAGGCCCAGACGGTTTATTCGCCTGAGACAGCTCAGCGCATTGACGAGGAAGTGCGGAATATCATCGATACCTGCTATGAAAAGGCCAGGCAGATTCTGATCGATAACCGCGACAAGCTGGATCTGATGGCGGATGCGTTGATGAAGTATGAAACCATCGACCGCTTCCAGATTGATGACATTATGGAGGGCCGGGTGCCTCGTCCGCCGAAAGGTTGGGGTGACAGTGGTCCTTCTGGTGGCGTGAAGGCCGATGATGCTGAAGCCGCACCAGAGCCCAAGAGTTCGGACGATGGGCGTCAGCCGGGCGTTGGTCGTCCTGCCGGGGAGCACTAAGCGCTCCCGCTATTAAGGCTGTTTGAATATGACGCCGCCCGTGTACCGGGCGGCGTTTGTTTTTGTTGCTGGAAGGTTTGCTATGGAAATGAATTTTGCCGGGCGGGTCCTTGATATGTCCCGCTGTCATGTTATGGGGATCCTGAATGTCACACCGGATTCCTTTTCCGATGGTGGGCGTTTTAATCGCCCTGACCTCGCGCTGAAGCGAGCGGCAGAAATGGTTTCCGAAGGTGCGGTTTTTATTGATGTGGGTGGTGAGTCGACGCGGCCCGGTGCGGCAACTGTATCTGCGCAGGAAGAGCTTGATCGGGTGTGTCCGGTGGTGGAGGCTATCACTCGAGAACTGGATGTGGTGGTGTCAGTGGATACCAGTGCACCTGAAGTGATGGCTGAAACAGCTCGTCTTGGTGCGGGGCTGATTAATGACGTGCGCGCGCTTCAGAGAACTGGTGCGCCAGAGGCGGCAGCCGCAGCAGGTATTCCGGTTTGCATAATGCATATCCAGGGTGAACCCGACACCATGCAGGATCGCCCCGAGTATCGGAATGTTCGTCGGGAAGTCAGTGGTTTTCTCACCGAGAGGATGCGTGTGGCGGAGTTGGCGGGCGTCAAGCCCGAAAACATCGTGTTGGATCCCGGTTTTGGCTTTGGTAAAACGGTCGACCATAATCTGCAGTTACTGGCAGCATTGGAGCAGTTCCATATCCTCGGCCATCCACTGCTCGTGGGTGTTTCCAGGAAGTCCATGCTGGGTGCGATAACCGGCCGGGATGTTGAGGAACGGTTGCCTGCCAGCCTTGCGGTCGCGACAATATCGGCAATGAAAGGGACGAGCATCATTCGGGTGCATGATGTCCGCGAAACAGTGGATGCTGTCAAGGTAGTGACGGCGATGAAGGAGGCAGGTTGATGGCCGATAGAAAGTACTTTGGCACGGATGGTATTCGTGGCCGCGTTGGTGAGTTTCCTATTACGCCGGAGTTTATGCTCCACCTCGGATGGGCTGCCGGACAGGCATTCAAGCGAGAGGGGCAGCGAAACAGTGTGCTGATCGGTAAGGATACCCGCCTGTCAGGCTATATGTTTGAGTCTGCTCTCGAGGCGGGGCTTTCAGCGGCGGGGGTGGATGTGAAGCTGCTCGGGCCTATGCCAACGCCAGCCATAGCCTACCTGACCCGAACGTTTCGTGCGTCTGCCGGTATCGTGATCAGTGCCTCCCACAACCCACATCACGACAATGGCATAAAATTTTTCTCGGCCAACGGTACCAAACTCGACGATGAACTGGAGGCGGAGATTGAGTATTGGCTGGAGCAGCCAATTCAGGTCTGCGACTCGTCTGAACTCGGCAAGGCGTCGCGAATTGACGATGCGCCGGGGCGTTATGTGGAATTCTGTAAAAGTACTGTGCCCAACGAGTTCTCCATGGAGGGCATGAATATCGTGTTGGATTGTGCTCATGGCGCAACCTATCACGTGGCGCCGAAAGTGTTCCGGGAGTTGGGCGCCAGGGTGACGGTTATTGGTAACGAGCCTGACGGGTTGAACATCAACCTGAATGTTGGGTCTACCCATCTCGATGCGCTTCGGCAAGCCGTGGTGGCCAAGGGGGCTGACCTGGGGATCGCTTTTGACGGTGATGGTGACCGGGTTCTGATGGTCGATCGCGATGGCACGGAAGTCGATGGGGATGAGTTGCTCTACGTGATTGCTTCCCAGCGCTTTGAGGAGGGGCGGCTTAAAGGTGGTGTCGTCGGGACTCTGATGACGAACCTCGGTGTGGAGTTGGCCCTGAAGGGGTTGGGTATTGAGTTTGAGCGAGCAAAGGTCGGGGACCGCTATGTTATGGAGCGCCTGCTGGCTCACAATTGGGTACTTGGTGGCGAGGGGTCTGGTCATATGGTGATCAGAGACTGCACGACTACGGGGGATGGCATTGTTTCGGCTCTTCAGGTTTTGCTGGCTGTTTGTAAGTCTGGTCGAACTTTGGCAGAGCTGCGTGCGGGTATGAGCAAGCTGCCCCAGACAATGATCAATGTGAGGGTCGCCGAGCGCTTTGATCCACTGGGCCGGGACGATATTGTGGCCGCCGTCCGCAAAGCGGAAGCAGAGTTGGGGGAAGCAGGCCGCGTGCTGTTGAGGGCGTCGGGCACTGAGCCGTTGATCCGGGTAATGACGGAAGGTCGGAATGCCGGGGATATCTCGCGGATCGCGAAAGAACTTGCCGCTGTGGTGGAAAATTCGCTTTCCTGATTTTATGTTTTGGGGCGGTTGTCTGACGGAGGGTAGTCCTGTATAGTTCGCCCTCCCTTACATTCGGGAACTGTTATGCGCCGTAAGATTGTAGCCGGAAACTGGAAGATGAACGGGTCGAAAGACCTGGTAGAAAAGCTGGTTGGCTATATCCGGGCTGAGGTTGAATCGCTTGATAATGGTGTGGAGGTTGTTATTATTCCTCCCGCAATTTATGTCGGCGATGTGGTGGTGCAAGCCGCTGGTGCTTTGGCCGTGGGTGTCCAGAATGTAAGTCGCTTGCAGTCTGGTGCTTATACCGGAGAGATTTCTTCCGGTATGGTCGCGGATTTCGGGTGCAAGTATGCCCTTGTTGGCCACTCCGAGCGCCGCCAGTTGTTTGGTGAAAGCGACGCGGATGTTGCGGAGAAAGTGGCGCGCCTGCTGGCAGATGATTTGAATGCGATTGTCTGTGTTGGTGAGACGCTGGATGAGCGCGAGGCCGGTAATGCTGAGGCCGTAGTTGCCCGGCAGGTCGAGGATGGCCTTGCGAGGGTTGCCGGTGATCAGTGGGGGCGTGTTGTTGTTGCTTATGAGCCTGTCTGGGCCATTGGTACTGGTAAAACCGCGACTGCCGAAGATGCCCAGTCCATGCATGCATCAATACGAAAGGTGCTTGCCGGGATAGGGGCGCCGTCTGAAGACGTTTCAGTACTTTACGGCGGCAGTGTAAAAGCGGATAATGCAGCCGCTCTTTTTGCCGAGCCGGATATTGACGGTGGTTTGATCGGCGGAGCGTCGCTGGTGGCAGAAGATTTTGTAAGCATTTGTCGGGCAGTTCCGGCAAGTCGCTAAAGTTAAGGTTCGCGAGAGTCGATATGGATTGGATGGAAACACTGGTAGTCGTAGTGCACGTGGTTATCGCGGTGGCACTGGTGGGTCTGGTCCTGATTCAGCAGGGCAAGGGCGCTGATGCTGGTGCTGCGTTTGGTGGCGGAGCATCCCAGACGGTTTTTGGTAGTCAGGGTAGCGGCAGCTTTATGACCCGTTTTACGACTATTCTTGCGATCGTATTTTTTGTAACAAGTTTTTCGCTGGCGGTGTTTGCCAAGCAGCGCGCCGAAGTGGCAGGTGAAGCTGGGATTCCTGTAGTCCAGGAGTCCAGTGAAGTGTCTGCCCCGGCCGAGTCTGCTGCAGACCAGGCGGCTCAGCCAGCTGAAGCCGAGGGCGGGGAGTCTGGTCTCCCTGAACTCGAGTAAGAATGATGCCCGGGTGGTGAAACTGGTAGACACGCTATCTTGAGGGGGTAGTGGCGAAAGCCGTGCCGGTTCGAGTCCGGCCCCGGGCACCATATAAGAAGAAACGGCTTGGAATTTCCAGGCCGTTTTTTTTGGTCAGTCCTTGACCAGTTCTGTCGGCGTCTCTATACTCCGGCGGAGATTGGAGCCGGTGGGTGTTTGTCCCCGGGGCTCTGGCAGGCCAGGTGTCTGTCAGCAGGAATGCGGTTCATCGTTTTGCTTCCTGCGAGTTCTTGCAACAAAGAGCCCCATTTCAAGGGGCTTTTTGATTAAGGGGCCTGGCATAGAAGGCCCTGGTGCATAAAAAGGGCTGGTCTACAGCCCTTTTTTTGTTTTTGTGGTCGGTAAATCTGAATACGGAGATGGCATAACTTGTCAGCCAAGCTAACACAACTGGAAGATCTCCTTCGGCCGGTGGTTGAAGGCCTGGGGTACGAGTTTTGGGGGCTGGAGTTCCGCTCTCATTCTCGTAATTCCATGCTGCGTGTCTTTATTGACGATGCTGAAAAGGGCATTTCTATTGAAGACTGCGAGAAGGTCAGCCGTCAGATAAGCGGCGTGATGGATGTGGAAGATCCAATCCAGACAGAATATACCCTTGAGGTTTCATCTCCGGGGATGGATCGTCCGCTATTCCGTCCGGAGCAATACCAGGCGTACGTGGGGCACAAGGTCGAAATCCGTTTGCGAATGGCGTTTGAAGGTCGTCGGAAGTATTCGGGTCTTATCAAAGGCGTAGAAGGTGATGAAGTAGTGGTTGTTGTGGACGATCACGAATACCTCTTGCCTTTCGACAGTATTGAAAAAGCTCGCATCGTACCGGTGTTTGAGTAAAGCCGTATTGAACAAATCAGTGGACGTACCGTTTATTTTTAAGGGCAGGGCAATCCAATGAGTAAAGAGATCTTGCTGGTGGTTGAATCCGTCTCGAACGAGAAAGGTGTCGAGAAGGATGTCATTTTTGAGGCGATCGAGCTTGCGCTCGCCACTGCCGCCAAGAAACGCTATGAGGATGAAGAGGCAGACATCCGGGTTGCCATCAACCGTCGGACCGGTGAATACGATACGTTCCGCCGCTGGTTGGTTGTTGATAACGATGCCGTTCCGGCCCTCGGTACTGAGCTGACGCTTCAGGAAGCTGAAGAAATCAGTCCGGATCTCAAGCCAGGCGACATGCATGAAGAGCAGATTGAATCTGTGGCATTCGGCCGTATTGGTGCTCAGGCTGCCAAGCAGATTATCTTCCAGAAAGTCCGCGAAGCTGAACGTACCAAGATCGTGGACAGCTACCGTGATCGCGTTGGTGAGCTGGTTTCCGGTACCGTCAAAAAAGTCACCCGCGACAATGTGATTGTGGATCTTGGGGCTAACGCGGAAGCACTGCTGCCACGCGAAAACCTGATCCCGCGGGAAACCTTCCGCATGGGAGACCGGGTTCGGTCTCTGCTACTGGAAATTCGCACCGACCATCGCGGTCCTCAGCTGATTCTGAGCCGTACAGCACCTCAGATGCTGATCGAACTGTTCCGTATCGAAGTGCCGGAAATTGCGGAGGAGCTGATCGAAATCCGTGGTGCTGCACGGGATCCGGGTTCACGCGCCAAAATTGCGGTCAAGACCAATGACCGTCGTATCGATCCGGTTGGTGCCTGTGTCGGTATGCGAGGTTCGCGGGTTCAGGCAGTGTCTAACGAGCTTGGCGGCGAACGCGTTGATATCGTGCTGTGGGACGATAACCCTGCTCAACTGGTCATCAATGCCATGGCGCCGGCGGAAGTTGCATCCATTGTGATGGATGAAGATCGCAACACCATGGATGTAGCGGTGGCGGAAGATAATCTGGCGCAGGCGATTGGCCGTAACGGTCAGAACGTCCGTTTGGCCACAGAATTGACTGGCTGGACCCTGAACGTGATGACCGAAGAAGAAGCCGGTGAGCGTCAGGAACAGGAATTCAGCCGCCTGGTAGACCACTTCACAGCGAATCTCGATGTGGATGAGGAGTTTGCCGGTGTGCTCATCGAAGAAGGTTTTACCTCACTGGAAGAGGTTGCCTATGTACCGATGGAAGAAATGCTCGCTATTGAAGGCTTCGATGAAGAAACCGTCAGCGAGCTTCGTCGTCGTGCCAAAGATGTGCTTCTGAATCAGGCTCTGGCCAGTGAGGAAGCGCTTGAAGGTGCAGAACCGGCAGAAGATCTCCTGGGTATGGATGGTATGGACCGCGGCCTGGCATTCAAACTGGCCGGTATGGGTGTTCGTACAATGGAAGATCTGGCAGAGCAGTCAGTAGATGACTTGCTTGAAATTGAAGGTATGGATGAAGAGCGTGCTGGTCAGCTGATTATGACTGCACGTGCCCCCTGGTTTGAAGACCAGGCGTAATTCGGGAGGAGGACCAGTATGGCGGAAGTAACGGTAAAACAACTGGCCGAGGATGTAGGCGCTCCCGTGGATCGTTTGCTGAAGCAGATCGTGGAAGCGGGCCTGTCGGCTCGCTCTGCGGATGACTCTGTGTCCAGCGATGAGAAGCAGCAGTTGCTGGCCTATTTGAGAAAAACTCATGGTGAGGCGGAATCAGAACCCCGCAAGATCACCCTGAAGCGTAAAACCACCACCACCCTGAAGGCCGGTAAAGCCAAGACGGTCAATGTTGAGGTTCGCAAGCGTCGCACTTACGTCAAGCGCGCTGAGTTGCAGCCTGAGCCGGAAGAAGCAAAGCCTGAGGAAGTGGTAGAAGAGTCGGTAGTGGCGGAAACACCGGTTGAGGAAACTCCGGTTGTAGAAGCGACTGCTGCGGAAGTCGAAGCGCAGGCGCCGGCTGAACCGGAAGTTGCTGAGGAAGCTCCTAAAGCTGAAGAAGCGAAGCCGGAAGAGTCTGAGGTCGCTGCAGCGGCTGAAGAAGTCGCAGAGCCCGAAACGGTTACAGAGCCTGAGCCGCAGCCGGAAGACGTGCCTGTTCCTCCGCCTGAAATGGATGGTAAGGACCGCAAGGCCACCAAGAAGAAAAAAGAGAAGGGTCGTGAACGCGGCGATGAGGAAGAAGGCAAGCCCAAGAAAAAGCAGGCTGGCCATCGTGGTCCTCGCAGCCGTCCGGTTGAAGAGCCTGTCGTCCTGTCTGAGGACGATGAAGAGTCAGCGCCGCGTAAATCGCTGCGTATGAAAAAGAAACCGAAAGAGAAGCGTCACGGCTTCGAGAGGCCGACCAAACCAATGGTCAGAGAAGTAGAGATTCCCGAAACAATTACTGTTGGCGACCTTGCCCAACGCATGGCCGTCAAGGCTGCTGATGTCATCAAGACCCTTATGGGTATGGGTGTTATGGCAACCATCAATCAGGCACTGGATCAGGAAACCGCTGTTCTGGTGACTGAAGAGCTGGGTCATACAGTCAAGCTGGTCAGCGACGATGCCTTCGAAGAAGAAGTGCTGAGTGAAATCAGTGAAGGCGCAGAAGGTAAAGAGAAGAGCAAGCGGGCGCCGGTTGTCAGTGTGATGGGTCACGTTGACCACGGTAAAACGTCGCTGCTCGACTACATTCGTCGTACCAAGGTTGCTGCCGGTGAGTCCGGTGGTATTACCCAGCACATCGGTGCGTATCACGTAGAAACCGATCACGGCATGGTGTCCTTCCTGGATACTCCGGGTCACGCAGCCTTTACGGCGATGCGTGCCCGCGGTGCACAGTGTACCGATATCGTAATCCTGGTCGTGGCAGCCGATGACGGTGTTATGCCTCAGACCAAGGAAGCGGTCGATCACGCCCGTTCTGCCGGTGTTCCTGTTGTGGTGGCCATCAACAAGATGGATAAGGAAGAAGCTGATCCTGACCGCATCAAGAATGAACTGGCGGCACTGGAAGTGATTCCGGAAGACTGGGGTGGTGATACTCAGTTCATCCCGGTGTCTGCTCATACCGGTATGGGTATCGACGACTTGCTTGAAGCGGTTCTGCTGCAGGCTGAAATGCTTGAGCTGGAAGCTTCCCCGGATGCGCCCGCCAAAGGTGTTGTTGTTGAGTCCAGTCTGGAGCGTGGCCGTGGTTCCGTCGCGACGGTTCTGGTTCAGAACGGTACCTTGCGCCAGGGCGACATGGTCGTTGCCGGTTCCTTCTTCGGTAAGGTTCGTGCGATGACCGATGAAGCGGGTAAACAGGTCAAGACCGCCGGGCCTTCCATCCCGGTTGAGATTCTTGGTCTGAATGGTACCCCGGATGCCGGTGATGAGTTCTTTGCGGTGGCTGATGAGAAGAAGGCCAAAGAGCTGGCTGAATTCCGTCAGACCCGTGAACGTGAACAGCGTCTCCAGCGTCAGCAGGCTGCCAAGCTTGAGAACATGTTTGAAAACATGGGTAAGGATGAGGTTAAAACCCTCAATGTTATCCTCAAAACCGATGTTCGTGGCTCGCTGGAAGCGATCACCAAAGCCCTGCTTGACCTGGGTAACGATGAAGTTCAGGTGAAGATCGTATCTTCTGGCGTTGGTGGGATTGCCGAGACAGATGTCAGCCTGGCAGCTGCGACCAATGCGGTTATTTTCGGCTTCAACGTCCGTGCAGATACCTCTGCCAAGCGCTTGGTAGAGCAGGAAGGTCTGGATCTGCGCTACTACAGCATCATCTACAACCTGATTGATGATGTGAAAGCGGCGCTGACGGGCATGCTGGCACCGGAATTCCGCGAAGACATCGTGGGTATTGCCGAGGTGAGGGATACCTTCCGTTCGCCGAAGTTCGGTCAGGTTGCTGGCTGTATGGTGATCGAAGGTACGGTGTTCCGTAACAAGCCGATTCGCGTTCTGCGGGATAACGTGGTGATCTTTGAAGGCGAACTGGAGTCTCTCCGTCGCTTCAAGGATGACGTTCCTGAAGTTCGTAACGGCATGGAATGTGGTATCGGTGTTAAGGGCTATGACGTTAAGGTCGGTGACCAGATCGAGGTGTTTGATCGCGTCAAGGTCGAGCGTAAGCTCGAGTCCACGGGGGCCTGATGTCGAGAGAGTTCAGTCGTATCGATCGCATTGGCGATCAGATGCAGCGGGAACTGGCCCAGCTGATTCAGCGTGAGGTTAAAGACCCGCGCGTTGGCATGGTCACGGTTAATGCCGTCAAGGTAAGCCGTGACCTGGGCTACGCGGACGTCTATGTCTCGCTGCTGTCCACGGAAGAGCTCACCGAGGCGTCTCCGGAGGTCAAAGACTCCCTGGCAGTCCTGAACAAGGCGTCGGGGTTCCTCCGGGGGCAAGTCGGTCGAGCGATGAAGTTGCGGGTTGTTCCGCACCTTCGTTTCCACTTCGACACCCTCCAGGGCTACAGTCGTCACATGGACAGTCTGATCAAGCAGGCGGTTGGCGATAAGCCGGCAGTACCCAGAGATGACAATGAAGATCCGGTATCTGGCAACCCGGAGCGTGACGCTTGAGCCGTAGACGCAAAGGTCGTGATGTGAATGGCATCCTGGTGATTGATAAGCCCCAGGGTGTCACTTCGAACGGAATCCTTCAGCAGGTCAAGCGGCTCTATGGCGCTGCCAAGGCTGGTCACACCGGCGCGTTGGACCCTCTGGCTACCGGCGTACTTCCGTTGTGCTTCGGCGAGGCTACCAAATTCTCCCAGATGATGCTGGATAGCGATAAGGCCTATGTCGCTACGGCGAAGCTGGGGGTGAGGACCGAAACCGGGGACAGCGAAGGCGCTGTGGTCTCCGAAAAGCCCGTTCCTTCCGGGTTAACAGCGGAAGTGCTGGAGCCTGTATTGGATCAGTTCCGGGGCAACATCCAGCAAGTACCTTCCATGTATTCTGCCCTCAAGCATCAGGGGCGCCCCCTCTACGAGTATGCCCGCGAGGGTATCGAGATCGAGCGTCCTGCACGTCCGGTTACTATTTTTGAGCTTACACTTCTGGATATCCGCGAAAGCGAGATGGATATTGCAGTGAGCTGTACCAAAGGTACGTACATCCGCTCACTGGTTGAAGATATCGGTGAGGCGCTTGGGTGTGGTGCTCACGTTACAGCTTTGCGACGGACCATGGCTTCCGGCTTTACCCTGGAAGATGCTCATAAGGTTCCGGAACTCGAGGAAAAACGGGAAAAAGGCGAAAGTCTTGACGGGCTTTTGGTGGCGCCTGATGCCGCCTTGTCCATGTTCCCGGAAGTCGCTTTGTCCGGTGTTTCCCTGGTGTCGATATTGAATGGACAACCGGTTAGAATATCGGGCCAGCCTCAGGAAGGTTTTGTTCGTCTTTATGCCGATAGTGGTGAAAAAGGCGGTTTTGTGGGGTTGGCAGAAGCATTCCCGGACGGCGAGGCAACCAAACTGGTTCCCCGGCGTCTGGTGAAGAACAGCGGCAAACATTAGTTCTGTCGCTGTCTAGCCGGGCTGTAGAGATGCGCGGTCCGGCCGTATTTGAAAGCATCGCAAACAATGAGGTGAGTTATGGCTCTTTCAGCCAACGAAAAGGCACAGATCGTTAAGGATTTTCAGCAAGGTGAAGGCGATACCGGTTCTCCTGAAGTTCAGGTAGCACTGCTGAGCGCCAACATCAACAAGCTGCAGGGTCATTTCAAGGCCAACAAGCAGGATCACCATTCCCGCCGCGGCCTGATCCGGATGGTAAACCAGCGTCGTAAGCTGCTGGACTACCTGAAGCGCAAGAACGCTGACCGTTACCTGGATCTCATCCAGCGTCTGGGTCTGCGTCGCTAATCCGGTCTTATCGACCTGAAGGCTGGTTCGGCACTGGCCGGTACCAGCCAACAACCGGCGGAGCCCTGAGCGGCTTCGCCGGTTGTGCTTTTTCCAGAAGTGATGCAGTGAAGCTGTCAGCGGATTCGGAGAATTCCCTGTCGTTATGGAAAGCCGAAATTGATAGCAGGTTGTTGGAAGGCCCGGGCACAAGTTTTCCGGGGTTTTGCAACAGCCTGTTAGCTTTCAGACGGGTTTGATTCGGGTCACTGGTAGTCAGCTGCGGAAAAAACGATGAGTGCACAGGGGTGTGCTGATCGAATCAATCTGTATAAGAGATATCAGGAGTTTTTTGTGGATCTGAATCCCGTAAAGAAAACATTTGAGCTGGGTGGCAAGACGGTCACTCTGGAAACCGGTCGTATTGCCCGTCAGGCTACCGGTGCCGTTATGGTCTCCATCGACGACGTGTCTGTGCTGGGTACCGTTGTTGGCGCCAAAGAGCCGAAGCCGGGGCAGGGCTTTTTCCCGCTGACCGTTAACTACACCGAGAAGACCTATGCGGTCGGTAAAATCCCGGGTGGTTTCTTCAAACGTGAAGGTCGCCCTTCCGAGAAGGAAACTCTGACTTCCCGACTGATCGACCGTCCGATTCGTCCTCTGTTCCCGAACGGCTACATGAACGAAGTTCAGGTTGTCCTGACCGTTATGTCTGCCAACAAGACCCAGGATCCTGACATTGCCGCGATGCTGGCTGCTTCTGCCGCACTGGCGATTTCCGGCATTCCGTTTGATGGCCCGATTGGTGCGTCCCGCGTGGCTTTCACCAATGAGCGTGGTTATTTCCTGAACCCGACCTATGAAGAACTGGGAACTTCCCTGCTGGACATGGTTGTGGCCGGTACCGAAGACGCAGTTCTGATGGTTGAATCCGAGGCCAAAGGCCTGAGTGAAGATCAGATGCTGGGCGGCGTTTTGTTTGCTCATCAGGAAATGCAGACAGCCATCACTGCTATCAAGGAATTTGCAGCGGAGCACGGAAAAACTCGTTGGGAGTGGACTCCGGAAGCTGAAAACACTGAGCTGCTGAACGCGCTGAAAGGCGAGTTCGCCGGCGCTGTTGAAGAAGCCTACAGCATCCGTGACAAAATGGATCGCTACGCTCGTCTGGGCGAGATCAAAACTGCCGCCGTTGAGAAGTTTGCCGGCGAAGAAGAAGGCCAGCCTTCCGAGGAAGAGGTCAAGAAGTACTTCGGCAAAATCGAGAAGACGGTTGTGCGTCAGCAGGTTATCGATGGCAAGCCGCGTATCGATGGGCGTGACAACAAGACCGTTCGTCCGATCGAAGTTGAAGTTGGTGTTCTGCCGAGCACCCACGGTTCTGCTTTGTTTACCCGTGGTGAGACTCAGGCCATCGTGACGGCAACTCTGGGTACCGCCCGTGACATGCAGATCATTGATGCGCTGGAAGGTGAGCGTAAGGACCCGTTCCTGTTCCACTACAACTTCCCTCCGTACTCCGTTGGTGAAGCTGGTCGTATGGGCAGCCCGGGGCGTCGTGAAATTGGTCACGGTCGTTTGGCCAAGCGCGGCGTTGCTGCGGTTATGCCGACTCTCGAAGAGTTCCCGTACACCATTCGTGCGGTATCTGAAATTACTGAATCCAACGGTTCCAGCTCCATGGCCTCTGTCTGTGGTTCCAGCCTGGCACTGATGGATGCTGGTGTTCCTCTGAAGGCGCCGGTTGCCGGTATCGCCATGGGTCTGGTCAAGGAAGGCGACAAGTTTGCGGTCCTGACGGACATTCTGGGTGACGAAGATCACCTGGGTGACATGGACTTCAAGGTTGCCGGTACCAAAGACGGTATTACTGCTCTGCAGATGGATATCAAGATCAACGGTATCACTGATGAGATCATGGAAATCGCCCTGGAACAGGCTCACGCAGCGCGTCTGCACATCCTGGGTGAAATGAACAAGGTGATCGCCGAGTCACGTTCCGAGCTGTCTGCTCGTGCGCCGAGCATCACTGCGATCAAGATCAATCCGGACAAGATCCGCGACGTTATCGGTAAGGGCGGAGCGACCATTCGCTCCATCTGTGAAGAAACCGGTGCGTCTATCGATCTGGATGACGACGGTAACGTTAAAATCTACGCGGACAACCAGGAAGCGGCTCAGGCTGCGGTTAACCGGGTTAAGGAAATTACCGCTGAGATTGAGGTTGGTGCTATCTACAAGGGCCGCGTTGAGCGCATTGTGGACTTCGGTGCTTTCGTCAACATTCTGCCTGGCAAAGACGGTCTGGTTCACATCTCCCAGATCTCCGAGCGTCGCATCGAGAACGTTACTGACGAGCTGAGCGAAGGTCAGGAAGTTCTGGTCAAGGTTCTGGATGTGGATAACCGTGGTCGCGTTAAGCTGTCCATGAAGGAAGTTAAGGAAGGCGAGCAGCCGACTGACTTCTCTGACTAAGACTGGTTAGTTTTACAGTCTCGAAAAACCCGCCTTCTGGCGGGTTTTTTGTTTTTTGCCTGTTGGTTTAAGGGTGGTGAGGTTCGGGAAGGCACGTCCAAAACACGCTACGAGCACATCCATGTGGGCTTGTTTCGGGCCGTCCTTGGCCCTCAACAGTTTTGGACGTGCCTCCCCGAACCTCACATCAGCAGTGAACGTGCCTACCTGATTGTTCTAGCTCCTCATTCCGTCAGGCTCTCTGCGAGGAAATCCAGGACCGCCTGCTTATAGGCCGGAATAACGAAAGTAGCGGCATGGGGTGTATCCGTTTTCAGGAATTCCTTGGGCTCTTTCGCGGCCGCATATAGAGTGACACCGTGGTGGTAAGGAATGATCCCGTCCCGGGCGCTGTGGATGATCATAACCGGCGTGGGGCTGATGTCGGCGATGTGGTCTACGCCTTCGTAGTCATCGGGGATGGTCCAGCTCAGGGGAATCTGGAACGGCCAGGTTAGCCACAGTGAACCCAGTTTTTCCCGGGCGATGAGTCGGAAGCCGGAGAAGGTGCTGTCGAGGATGACGCCGTTCAGAGCGGGTTGTTCACCGCGTTTCACCCATTCACTGGCCAGGGCCAGGCCCAGTCCGCCCCCAAGGCTCTGGCCGAGCAGGTACAGTGGGTGGTTACTATCGCTGTTATGGGCACCGAGCCAGCGCAAGCCGGTTTCCACATCGTGTAATGCTCCCTCGATATCCGGGGCGCCGGTGGACTCGCCATAGCCCCGGTAGTCGATGGTGAAGACGTTGTAGCCTTCAGCGGGCAGCCAGGCGACGTTCAGCAGGTGGCTGCTGATGTTCTGGGCATTGCCGTGGAGGTAGTAAACCGTGCCTTTTGCCGGTTTGTCGTCGTTTTCTGCGGGTAACCACCAGCCGTGAAGGCGTTCGCCGTCTGCGGTATCGAGGTAGATGTCCTGGTACTCGAGGTTCAACCGGTCCGGGGTGATGTAGGTGACGTTGTCCGGGTAGAAAAAGACGCTGCTGCAGCCACTGGTCAGCAGGGTTGCTGCAGCAATAAGAGCGCCTGCGCAGGCATTCCTGAGGAACGACTGCGTGGAGCCGGTTATATTCAGAAGTAGGCGTGTAGTCCTGCTTGCCATGTGCTTTGGTACCTGTCGTAGTGATCTTCCCGGGTGAATTCGGCGAACAGGCTGAATTCCCGGCCCAGGTGCCAGTTAGCTCTGGCGTACGCCTGATCCTGGCGGTGTTGGCTGCTGACGATCCAGGCCTTGGTTTTTGCGCCGGCCATCAGGCTCAGTTGGTCGCTCTGGAATAGCAGCCCCAGATCTGCGCCGGGAGCGGCGTCGTAGCCCCGGCGGAGGTCGTCGTCGATTTCCAGGTCGGCAGTGGCGATGGCGAATGCCTGGGTTCCGGTGGCGAGCTTCCAGCTTCCTCCGGCGCCGCCCTCAAGATAAGGAGCAAACACTCTCTCGCTTCCGGTATCGGTCCGCCGGCCACCAAAGCCCACCTGCCATGATAAGGGCGAGAAGAACTGGTTACGTGGACTCAGGGAGCGGATTTCGACGCCAACGAGTTTCTCCATTTGCAGCTCGTCGTTATCGGTGTAGTAACGGGCATCCATCCGGAGGAACTGGAGCTGGGCACCACTGCGATAGCCGGCCGGTGGGTCAAGTACGTCGTGGTAGGCGGGGCGCAGAGTTATCTGGGTGAACTCGCGGTGATCCAGTTGGCCGGCACCAAGGCTGAAGCGGAAGGTGTCATGGCCCTGATCATCACGGATTGGGGGCTCTGGCGGTTGTTCTGGCGAAGGTGCATCGTCGATGGTGCTGCGCGCCCGAAGCAGGTCGTGGGACAGGGGGGCTGCGAATTCCCTGGGCCAGGCCTCGGCTTCACTTTGGTAGCGCACGTAATCATAGGTCGCGTCCAGGACCCGGGCTCGCTCGGCGGGGGCTAGGGCGGATACTTCTTCGGAGTCAACGTCAACGTAGCCGTTGGCAATGGCTGCTGACAAGGTTTGCTGCTCATCTGGCAGAGTCGACAGGCTGTAAGTCACGGATGTCGCGGCAGATGGCCGGTAGAACACCTTACTGACGAGGCCCTTATCGACGACCCATCTCACGGTATCAGATGGGATGGCGTGAGTGCTCACTTCGCCCAGGAGATTCGTACCCGGGCGGGCGACGTCGATTAATGCCAGTAACCGGTAGGCGCAGTTCTCGTCAAAGAAGTAGTAGTCGAAGTTATGGTCCTGGATTTCCCAGGCATGGGCCAGCAGTACATCAACTTCGTCCTGTGTCAGGTTGAGCGTGTACTCCCAGAGGTCGCGGTGCTCAATGTCTGAGTACAGGCGGATTTTCTCATAATAGGGCTGAACGGTGGTGATTCCCGGGTAGCCGCCAAAGATACCTTTGTAGGCGAACAGCAGTTCGCTGTCATGAGCTGCTGCATCGGCCGCATAGGAAATGGTGCTGGCCAGCAGCAGGTTGGTTTCCTGATCATCGCTGGGCGGGTCCAGGCGCAGGAATGTGTGACCGAACATGGACGACGGGCTGTTGAGGTAGGAGGCCGCAAAGACCAGGGTCACCGTCTCTGTATTCAGGGTGTCGACCCACGTGTCATAGGCCGGGCACTCTATCTCTGGCAGGCTCAGGCCGATGCGTTCTTCTAACCAGGCGGTGCGGGCCGGGAAGCGGCAGCGGGCATGCTGGTCGCCTCCGCCGGGTTGGCGCATGGCCTCCAGCGTCGCTTCAAACTCTGCCTGGGGGGAATGTTTGCCATGCTCGCTGAGAAAAAAATTCGGGTCGTCGGCCTGGCTGGTGTATCCGTCACTCCAGGTATCTGGCTGGTAGTGCCCAAGAAGGAGCCAGGCGGGATCCTGGTAAATGGCTTCGTCGTCTGTTCTGGTTTCCGCCTGGGCGGATAGGGTCAGGGCGAGCGTAAACAGGGCCGGCCCGAGGCGAAGCAAGTTGCCCATGGGTGATAACTGCTTTCCGGGTGGTGGAAATGTATGGGGAATGGTGCGCCGTCCCTGGCGCACGAGCTATTCCTTCAGAACGCGGCCGGGATCAGGCTGCGACGTATTTGCTCAGAGCGTCGTTCTGCTCCATCAGGGCAACGATGGCATCTACAGCTTCGCCAGAGGTGGTTTCAGAGCTCGGGAAGATGGAGGCAAAGTTGTCCTGCAGGGTCTTGCGGAAGGTGTCACGATCGGCTTCTTCAACGCCCATCAGTACAGCCAGGGTGTCGAGGTTTTCGCCGGAGCCACGGGACATGTCACGCGCCACTTTGTCGATGTTGCTGTCCATGTACATGGCCATGGATTGGATCGACTCATTGGTGGAACAGCCCAGGGTTCCGGTGGTCATACCGAAAGTCTGGTTACCGAAAGTGCCGTTGGTGGTTGCAGCCAGTACGTGTGGGGCAATACCGGACTGTCCTTTCCAGATCATGGCGCCAACACCACAGCCTGGCTGAGCGAAAGCCATGGAGGAAGCACCGAGAAGAATTGCACCTGCGATCAGTTTTTTCATTATCCACTCCTTTATGTGGTTTTAGCTGTCGTCGCACATCACGCCACCGCACGTTAGGGTGGGGAATGCTGAAACGGCCCTGACTGTTTTGTGGAGACAGAACGACCGTTGGCTTGAGTATAGTTCAAAACTTTTCGTAGGAAAGCATAAAGTTAAGTGAGTTATTGATTTGCCCCAAGAATTCGGGGAAAAGCTG
Organism: Marinobacter salinexigens; assembly: GCF_008370345.1. Lineage (GTDB taxonomy): Bacteria > Pseudomonadota > Gammaproteobacteria > Pseudomonadales > Oleiphilaceae > Marinobacter > Marinobacter salinexigens. The sequence continues at coordinate 279,190 of NZ_VTUU01000001.1, forward strand.
GATGTGATCTGTAGGAATAGCCGGCGCATGTTGCGGGTAACATGCCCGGCTTTCGGCAGGAAGCTGACGGTCAGCCGCCCAGATAGGCGTTTTGTACGTCCGGATTGGCCAGCAGGTTTTTGCCGGTATCCTGAAGGCGGATGCGTCCGGTTTCGAGAACGTAGCCGCGATCTGCCAGGTTCAACGCCTGATGGGCATTCTGCTCCACCAGGAACACGGTAATGCCCTGGTCCCGCAGTTGGCCGATAATCTCGAAGATCTGCTGGATAATAATCGGTGCGAGCCCGAGAGACGGCTCATCCAGAATGATCATGCGAGGTTTGCTCATCAGTGCCCGCCCGATGGCGAGCATCTGCTGTTCACCCCCGGACATCGTGCCTGCACGCTGCAGTTCCCGCTCCTTCAGTCGCGGAAACAGTTCGTACACATAATCGAGGGTTTTCCGGTTATCAGCCTTGTCATTGAAGAATCCTCCCATATAAAGGTTTTCCTCAACCGTCAGGCCCGAGAAGATCCTGCGTCCCTCCGGTACGATGGCGATTCCGGAGCGCATGATCTTTGCGGTGGGCTCGCGAGTGATATCGCGGCCTTCGAGAATGACCCGTCCCGAGGAGGCCTGGGGGTTGCCGCACACGGTCATCAACAGTGTGGTTTTACCGGCGCCGTTGGCACCGATCAGCGAGACAATTTCACCCTTGTTCACTTCAACCGAGACCCCGTGCAGGGCCTCGATCTTGCCATAGTGGGTATGGACATCTTCTAGTACTAGCATGGTTCTTCCTCAGGCCTCGCCCAGGTAGGCTTTGATCACGTCCTTGTTCTGGCGGATTTCTTCCGGCGTACCACTGGCCAGAGGGCGACCCTGGTTGATGACGTTGATCCGGTCGGAGATATCCATCACAAGGCTCATGTCGTGCTCAATCAGCACCACGGAAACGCAGTAGTCCTCTTTCAGGCTGACAATCAACTGATTGAGGTCTTTGGTTTCGGCGGGGTTGAGGCCTGCTGCCGGTTCATCGAGCATCAGCAGCTTTGGTTCGGTGACCATGCAGCGGGCAATCTCAAGCCGACGCTGTTGGCCGTAGGCCAGGTTGCCGGCTTCCCGGTTGGCAAGATCCATCAGGCCAACACGCTCAAGCCAGTAGGCAGCGCGGTCGAGAGATTTACGCTCCCGCTCACGGTAGTCTGGTGTCTTCAGCAGTCCGGCAATAAGGTTGGTGTTCAGGTGCCGGTGCTGCGCTACCAGCAGGTTTTCCACAACCGTCATGTTATTGAACAGGCGCACATGCTGGAAGGTTCGCACCATTCCAAGCCGGGAGATCTTGTAGTCTGGCTTACCCTGGACTTCCTGGCCTTCAAACAGGATTTTACCGCCAGAGGGCTTGTAGAAGCCGCTCATACAGTTGAATACGGTGGTCTTTCCGGCGCCGTTGGGGCCGATAATAGAAACGATTTCCCGTTCTTTTACGTCCAGTGACACCCCATCTACAGCCAACAGGCCGCCGAAGCGCATGGACAGATTCTGTACTTCAAGCATCGTCTGTCACTCCTGCTTTCTGAGTGGAATGTGAATGCGGCGTACGGGCATCAGGCCCTGCGGGCGCCAGATCATCATCAGCACCATGGCGGCGCCAAAGATCAGCATTCGGTACTCGGAGAACTCGCGGGCGAGTTCGGGCAGGATGGTAACGGCAATGGCCGCCAGGACCACGCCAATCTGGGAACCCATGCCACCCAGAACCACAATGGCCAGAATGATGGCGGATTCCAGGAAAACAAACGATTCGGGACTGATGAAGCCCTGTTTGGAGGCGAATACAGTTCCGGCAAAGCCTGCGAAAAACGCGCCTATGGTAAAGGCGGAGAGTTTGACGGCTGTGCGACTCAGGCCGAGCGAGCGGGCAGCGATTTCATCTTCTCTCAGAGCTTCCCAGGAGCGGCCAACGGGCATGCGCATGAACCGCCGGATAACCAGAGCGGTGAATACCGCCAGTACCAGAGCGATGAGGTACAGGAAAATAACCTTGTGTTCGCCGCTGTACGCGATGCCAAAGGTTTCATGGAATGATACATTTCCTTCTTCCTTCACACGGCGACCGAACTCCATACCGAACAGGGTCGGGTCCGGAATGCCGCCGACTCCGTTCGGACCACCGGTCAGGGCTGTCCAGTTGTTGAGCAGAATTCGGATGATCTCGCCGAAACCCAGGGTCACGATAGCCAGGTAATCACCTCGCAATCGCAGTACCGGGAAGCCCAAAGTGAACCCGAACAGGGCTGCCAGGCAGGCGCCAATAGGTAGGGCTACCCAGAAAGAGACACCTGCGTATTGGGACAGCAGGGCGAAGGTGTAGGCGCCCACGGCGTAGAAGGCCACATAGCCCAGGTCGAGCAGGCCGGCGAGGCCTACGACGACGTTCAGGCCGAGTGCCAGCATGATGTAGATCAGCACCAGGGTGGCGAGGTCTACCGAACCACGGGAGACAAAGAAGGGCCAGAACAGAGCCAGAATGACAATGCCGGTCAGTACCCAGGATTCGATCCTGGCCCGTTTGTTTTCTGCCATCGGCTCCTTTTGGGTCTTTGGCAGTGGTGACGGGATGCTCTTTAGGGCCGACAGGATGTTTTCCCGGAACAGCTGGAAAAGGAAAACAACGATTGCAGCAGCGATGACCGAGATGACGGTCGATGTATCAGCACCGGCGAGGGTGACGTTGATGCCTTCCGCTTCCAGATTCAGACCCAGAATCGGGTAGGCGATTACCAGCGTGACAACCGCACAGAAGAGTGCGTGCTTAAGGGTATTTGCAGCCATCAGATCTTCTCAACCTCCGGTTTGCCAAGCAGGCCGGTGGGTTTAAACAGCAGAATGAGGATCAGCAGGCCAAAGGACACTACGTCCTTGTATTCTCCGCTGAGGTAGCCGGACGTCATGCTCTCGGAAACGCCGAGAATCAGGCCGCCGAGCATGGCTCCGGGGATGCTTCCAATGCCGCCGAGCACTGCGGCCGTAAACGCCTTGAGCCCGGCAATAAAACCGAACAGGGGATCAATGGAGCCGTAGTACATGCCAAGCAACAAGCCCGCCACGGCCGCCAGGGCTGCACCGATGACGAAGGTCGCGGAAATGATCCGGTTGGTATCGATGCCCAGCAGGTTCGCCATGCCAATATCCTGGGAAACGGCGCGGCAGGCCCGTCCTGTGCGGGAGCGGGAGATAAACAGCGAGAGTAATGTCATGCAGATCAGCGTGGTGATGAAGATGGTGATCTGCATGTAAGAGAGAGACATCTGGAAAGAATCAGCAGAGCCGAACTGGAAACCGCCGTCGATCAGAGCCGGAAAGCCGATGTTGCGGGAACCCTGGGCAAGGTGCACATAGTTCTGCAGAAAGATCGACATACCAATGGCCGAGATCAGGGGAATCAGTCGATGCCGGCCACGAACCGGGCGATAAGCCACTCGTTCGACAGCCCAGCCCATGGTGCTGGACACGATCATCGCGCAGATCAGAGCAACGATGAGAATCACCGGTAACCAAGCAATACCGAGGGTTGCGAGGCCCGTTATGGCTATCAGCGCGGTGTAGGCGCCGATCATGTAGATTTCACCATGGGCAAAGTTGATCATGCCAATGATGCCGTAAACCATCGTGTAGCCGATGGCGATCAGGGCGTAGGCGCTCCCGATCGTCAGCCCGTTAATGAGCTGCTGAAAAAAATACAGGAGGTCTTGCATTGTTTTGGAACTCCGAAAGCCTGCCCCCTCCGCAGATCCACCACCTGTGCGGGATGTCCGCACCGAAAATGAAAAGCTTCAACAGGAGCTTAGAAAAACACCTTCTCCCGGATCGCGGTGAGAAGGTGTTCTCAGTATTACCGTTTTTTAACGATTTTGGCTCATTTTACCGGAGTTTTGCTTCCATCTGAATGCCATTCGTACACAACAAACTCGAAGGCCTTCATGTCACCGGCCTTGTCGTATTCAACGGTGCCGATGGGAGTCTGGAAGGAATTGCTACGCAGAGCCTGGGCTACGTCGAACGGGTCGGTGGAATCCGCCTTTTCGATACCCTCTGCGATCAGCTGAACGGCAGCGTAGGAAGTCAGCACGAATGGGCCTGAGGGATCTTCGCCTTTCGCTTCGAAGGCACTGACCAGCTTCTGGTTCTCGGCTTTCTGGTCGAAGCTTGGTGGCAGGGTAACCAGCAGGCCTTCGGCGGCTTCGCCGGCAATGGTGTTGATGTCTTTGTTACCAACGCCTTCGGGGCCCATAAAGGTGGCGTTGAGGTCAGCCTGGCGCGCCTGGCGCAGAATCAGGCCCAGTTCCGGGTGATAACCGCCGTAGTAGACGTAGTCCACATCGGCTTGCTTCAGCTTGGTGACCAGGGAAGAAAAGTCCTTGTCGCCTGCGGTGATACCTTCAAACATGGCGATCTCAACGCCCTGGCCCTTGAGAGTGTCACGCACGGCAGTGGCGATACCTTCGCCATATTGCTGCTTGTCGTGAACAATGGCCACACGCTTGGGGTTCAGGCTGGCAATGTAATTGCCGGCAACCGGTCCCTGCATGCTGTCCAGGCCGATGGTGCGGAAGACCAGCTCGTATCCACGCTCGGTGATTTCCGGGCTGGTGGAAGCCGGAGTCACCATCAGGATGCCTTCGTCTTCATAAATATCGGATGCAGGCTGTGTGGAGCTGGAGCAGAGGTGGCCAATCACGAAGCGAACACCATCGTTAACCAGGCTGTTAGCCACGGTGACTGCCTGCTTGGGATCGCAGACGTCATCGTATTCTACGCCTACCAGTTTCTCACCATTGACGCCGCCGTTGGCATTGATCTGTTCGATCGCCATGCGGGCACCAGAGAACTGCATGTCACCGTATTGAGCCACAGGCCCGGTCATTGGTCCGGCAATACCAATCTGGATTTCTGCAGCTGCGTGGCCGGCGCCAAGCAGAGCGATGGAGGTGCTGACAGCGGTTACGAGTTTTTTTACTGGAGTTCTCATTGGGTTCTGTCCTGTCTGGTTCAGGGTTATTCTTGTGTTCTCAGAGAGTTAAACAAACACCACACCTTACTGGTTGTCAAGCAGATCGGGCCAGAGTTTGCTCCGGAACACAGTGCCGCACTTTAAAGAAGCCAAATGGGGCTTCCGGCTCTTGTCAGGTAGCCTGCTAGCAAGGCCTGTGCCGGGTCTGGAATCATTATGCGTCTGCGTCTTGTTCATCCTGGTCGACAAAGACCAGGGCACGGAAGCTCTCATGCTCCCTCAGGTGCTCAAAACTGACGTCAACGGATGCATCATCCCGGTAAGCTTCTGATATGTCGATGGCTTTTTGTAACGTGGTGATGGCGTCCTCCCAGCGCCCGATCTCAGCGTAGGCGCAGGCCAGCTGGTAGTGGGCGTGGCCATTATCGGGGGCCAGCTTCAGTGCCCGTTGGCAAAGGCTGATCGCCCAGAGAGGTTCGCGCATTTCAAGCACTGCATCGGCTTTGTAACTGAGAGCTTCCACATCGTCCGGCCGAAGGTCGAGGATCTGGTCGTAAGCGGCGATTTTGTTTTGCTGTGAAGTCTCCTGGCTTGCTTTAAGCCAGAGCGAGTGCACTTCGTTGGTGCGTTCGATCTCCGCCTGGTTCTGATGGATGATGTCGGATTTCTGCTGCAGTTGTTCCTCAATGGACTTGAGGCGCGATTCGTATTCGACGACCAGCTCGTTAACCCGCTTTTCGGCCAGGCTGGTCAGTTGGTTGCGCATGTCGCGAATGGAGTTCCAGCCAAACACCACGAGGACCGAAGTGGCGCCGGCAATCAGGTAAAAGAAGTAGGTAACGGTGTCGGTGGCGTATGCCATGGTTTTATCGGCCACGGACAGTTCCTTGTCGACCACCTTCTCGATGAGTTCGGCCCGGGTGTTTTGCATTTCCTTGCGCAGCGCTTTGCTCTCTTCGAGCAGGTAGAGTTCGATAAACGGTGTGTACATCGGCTCTTCAAGGTCGGACAGCGCGGCGGCCACATCGTCGGCCGTCACATCCTTTCGTTCTATAGCTGTATCATCCTCGGCCTGAGCATTGGCATGCGATGCTGATAACAGGAGCAGGGCTGCGACCATGCTTGCCGATAGTCGGGCAAAAAGACGATGGCTTTTGTTCGTTGAGCGGTGGCGGCGTGCTCCTGATAAGGGGAGTAGTCTGTCGATCATTGAACGGTTTCCGTTGTCGGGATTGAACAAAACCTGTGACCTTACCATAGTGCTTTGCATAGCGCCTTGCAGAAAAAAAATGCACCTTTCAGGGATCGGCTAGGTAATATTCACCACTTGCATTTTGAGAGACGGAAACCTCTAATAGTTTAGTGGTATAAATAAAGTTGGACGCGTGGAATTCAGACATCTATGACCCCGGATCGCAGTAGTTCAGTCGATAATTACGAAAAGGTACTTGTGGCGCTCCGGCGCGTCATCCGGGCGACGGATCTCCACTCGAAGCGCCTCAGCAAAAATGCCGGGCTGACTGCGCCACAGCTGTTGATCATGCGCAGCATTCGGGATCTCGGCGAGGTGACCATAGGAACCATCGCTGAAAAGGTCAGCCTCAGCCAGGCAACAGTGACGACCATTCTCGATCGCCTGGAGCATCGCAAGCTGGTCTACAGAGTGCGCAGCACCCGGGATAAGCGTAAGGTTCACGCGCATCTGACTGATGAAGGCGCCGAGATCCTTGCACGCGCGCCCAATCCGCTGCAGGAAGATTTCATCAAGAAATTCCAGAGCCTGCAGGAATGGGAGCAGACCATGATTCTGGCGTCCCTGCAGCGTGTGGCGAACATGATGGATGCGGATGATATCGACGCCTCCCCGGTACTGGATGTTGGCCCGGTTCTGCGCGAAGACGGGTGGAAAGAAACGGCGCAATAGGCGCTGGCGTATCGATGAAAGAAGGGCACCGTTGGGTGCCCTTTTTCGTTCAGTGTACCGACGAACCCTTGCGGGGTTTGTTGCCGAAGCACACTTGGAAAACATCGCTGTAGTGCTTTGCAAAGTTGACGGTTAATCCTTCCTTCAGATAGTCCGGGAGTTCCTCATAGTCTCCCCGGTTCGCCTCCGGAAGAATCAGGTTGTTGATCTTTTGTCGTCGTGCGGCGATCACCTTTTCTCGGATGCCTCCCACAGGCAGTACCTGGCCGGTCAGGGTCAGTTCGCCGGTCATGGCGATATTCTGCTGTGGCGCTTCCTTGCGGGCGATGGAGAGCAGTGCTGTAGCCATCGTGACGCCCGCACTGGGGCCGTCTTTCGGTGTCGCTCCTTCGGGCACATGGAGGTGTACGAAGGATTTATCGAAGAAGGCCGGATCAGCCTTGAAGCGCTTGAGGTTCGAGGACACGTAGCTGTAGGCGATTTCAGCAGATTCCCGCATGACGTCGCCAAGCTGACCGGTGAGCTTGAAGCCGCGCTGGCTGCTGTGAATCCTTGAGGCTTCGATACTCAGGGTTGCGCCTCCCATGGCTGTCCACGCCAGGCCGGTAACCACGCCGGTACCTTTCAGGGATTTTTCCTTACGGAACACGGGTTGACCAAGATACGCAGGCAGGTCTGCGACGCCAACCTTGATCGGAGTATCCGGATTGTCCAATAACTTCACGATGCCTTTGCGGATCACTTTGTGCAGCAGTTTTTCCAGGTTCCGCACGCCGGCTTCCCGGGCATAGCCGTCGATCACCTGTTTCAGCGCTGCATCGGTGATGTTCAGTTGCTTCTTCAATAACCCAGCGCGCTTTAGTAGGCGAGGAAGCAGGTGGTGTTTGGCGATTGCCAGCTTTTCTTCCGCTATGTAGCCAGATAAACGGATCACATCCATGCGGTCAAGCAGTGGTCTGGGGATGGTGTCCAGCTGATTGGCGGTGCAGACAAACAGAACCTTGGACAAATCCATACGTACATCCAGATAGTGGTCGAGGAATTCGCGGTTCTGTTCGGGGTCCAGCGTCTCCAGCAGAGCGGATGCCGGGTCCCCCTGGTAGGACGCGCCAATTTTGTCGATCTCATCAAGCATAATGACCGGGTTGGATACCTTGCTGTCTTTCAGTGCCTGAACAAACTTGCCCGGCATGGCGCCAATGTAGGTGCGCCGATGACCTTTAATCTCGGCTTCATCCCTCATACCGCCTACGCTGAACCGATAGAACTCGCGACCAAGAGCGTCCGCGACGGAGCGTCCGATGGACGTTTTACCCACGCCGGGCGGGCCGACCAGCAGCAGGATCGAACCGCTAACCTCGCCCTTGTAGCTTCCTTCAGCCAGGAATTCAATAATCCGGGACTTAACGTCGTCCAGGCCGTCGTGGTCCCGGTCCAGGATGCGGCGAGCCTCAGGCAGGTCGAAGTGATCCTCTGAGTGGATGCCCCAAGGCACCTGAGTCAGCCAGTCCAGGTAGTTTCTGGTAACCCCGTACTCGGGCGACCCCTGCTCGAGCACCTGAAGTTTCTGGACTTCGTCCGCAAAGCGCTCGGTCACCTGCTCCGGTGGGTTCAGTTCAGCCATCCGGGCCTCAAAGCGCTCGATATCAGCGGTCTTGTCATCCTTCGCCATGCCCAGCTCTCGCTGAATGACCTTCAGTTGCTCCTTCAGGAAAAATTCACGCTGGTGCTTCTGAACCTTGGCATTCACTTCTTCACTGATTTCCGATTGCAGGCGGGCGACTTCCTGCTCCTTTCTCATCAGAAGAAGTACTTTCTCCATTCGGCGGAGCAGTGGCACGGTGTTGAGTACGTCCTGAAGTTCCGCTCCGGGGGCGCTGGTCATGGATGCGCCGAAATCGGCCAGCGGCGAGCTGTCATCGGGACCAAACCTCGACAGGTACTGTTTGACTTCCTCCCCATACAGCGGGTTCGTTCTTAGAAGTTCTTTGATTGAGCTGATGATGGCCAGGGTATACGCCTTGAGTTCGTCGGCATCTTCTTCCGGTTCTGTCGGGTATTCCACTTCCACCAGATAGGGTGGCTTTCGGCGCAGCCATTGCACGATCCGGAAGCGTTGCAGGCCCTGAGCGATAAACTGGACCTTTCCTTCCTCATTCTGGGCATGGTGCACTCGAACCGCACAGCCCACGGATTCGAGGCTTTCGCTGTCCGGGATACCTTGCTCACCGTCATGCTCTCCGACATAGCAGACACCCAGCACCTTGTGGTCCGTTTCACTAACCCGCTTGAGAGTTTCCTGCCACGGGTCCTGATTGACCATGATAGGCTGGACCTGGGCCGGGAAGAACGGGCGGTTGGTCACGGGAAGAACGTACATGCGCCGGGGCATCATCTGCTGGGGCAGGGCGAGGCTTTTGGAATGTTCGTCCTTGCCGATGTATTCGGTTACGTCTTCTTCGAATTCCTCAAACGTATCCTTCTGGCTTTCGTCATTCATGCCGGGAGCGTCCCATACCGAGAGTTGTGATAAGGTCCGGAAACCGTTCCGGAGTCGTGTGATATAGGCTATGTAACGTCACATCCGGTTTTTTCAAGGCAGTGGTGGGATTCGGCAGATGGTTGATTTTGTTTGATCTGCCCCCATTCATTGGCTCAGATTCGTAATCATTGATCGTTTCCGATCCATGCCCAAATTCGCAGGTGTAACAGATGAGCAGCTCCCCGTACATTTTTGAAGCCACCATGGAAAACTTCCAGCAGCAGGTGATGGATGCGTCTGCCAGCACTCCGATTCTGGTGGATGTGTGGGCGGACTGGTGTGCCCCCTGCAAGCAGTTGATGCCATTGCTTGAGAAGCTGGCCGATGAATACCAGGGCGGCTTTTTGCTGGCGAAGGTTAACGCGGATGAGCAGCAGCAACTGACAGCGAGTTTGGGTGTACGTAGCCTGCCGACGGTTATCCTGGTGAAGGATGGCCAGGCTGTGGATGGCTTTAATGGCGCCCTGCCGGAAAGTGAAATCCGTAAGGTGCTCGACAAGCATGTTGAAGCGCCGGAGGAAGACCCGTACGAAAAAGCGCATCGGCTCTGGGAAGCCGGCGATACCGAGGGCGCGTTGGCCGTTCTGTCAGAAATGAACCAGAAAGACCCGGAAAACCTGAAAGTGCTGATCGATCTTGCTCAGCTCAAGGCTGAAATGGGCGACCTGGAAACCGCTGAGCAGGTGCTGAACAGCCTGCCGCCGGAAGAGAAGTTACAGCACCAGGCAAAGCAGCTCGCTGCCCGGGTGAAATTTCTCAAGCAGTCCGCCGAGCTGACACCGCAGGCTGAGCTGGAGGAAACCCTGGCGCAGGATCCGAATAACCCGGATGCTCTGCATCAGCTGGCCCTTCACTTTGTGCTTCAGGAAAATAATGCGGATGCCATGGAACTATTGATTCGCCTGATGCGGGCTGACAGCAAGTATAAGGATGAAGTGGCAAAAACCACGTTGCTGGAACTGTTTGACAAGCTCGGGAACAATAATCCCGATGTCCGGCCCTATCGGCGCAAGCTGTATACGTTGATGCACTGATCGGCAGATGCGTTTGATCATAAAAAAAACCGGGCAAATGCCCGGTTTTTTTTATGAGTGAAAGGGAGGTTAACCGTTCCCTTTCTGCATCTCCGCGTACTCGTCCTCAAAGAAGAATTTTTCCTCTCCGAAAGCGGGCTCCAGATCATGCAGCCAGGTGGCTGTTTTGCTGTACTTGGCGAAGAACGGGCGCTGTACCCAGTCCGGGTTGCGGCCTTGCAGGAAACGCAGAACAAAGACCTTCTCGCCGTGGATCTCTGTGATGCCCTGAATTTCGACCTTGCCGGGTCCTGCGCTCATTGACGGGCCGCGGGCGGTTCGTGCCAGGCCGGAGACCTGCTTCATGGCTTCGCGGTAGATCTGGTAGGCTTCAGCCAGCGGCACTTCAAAGTAGTTCTTCGCGCCGGTGTCCCGTTCTACAAACATGTAGTAGGGGATGATGCCCAGCTTCACTTCCTTCTTCCACAGCTTCGCCCAGGCGTCTGCATCGTCGTTGACGTGTTTGATCAGCGGGCCCTGCGCGCGGATTTCGGCGCCGGTGGCGCGGATACGGCGAATGGCTTCTTCGGCGATGTCGGTGGTGATTTCCTGCCAGTGGTTGTAGTGCGCCATGATCGCCACGTGCTTGCCTGCGTCGACCAATTTGGCAAACAGTTCGATCAGCTCATCGGCATCCTTGTCGGTCACAAAGCGGTATGGCCAGAAGGTGAGGGCTTTAGTGCCGATGCGAATGGTCTGAATGTGATCGAACTCCGGCTCCAGTAAAGGTTCCAGGTACTGAACCAGGTTCTTGGTTTTCATCACCATCGGATCGCCGCCAGTTACCAGCAGGTCCGTGACTTCGGTGTGGTTGCGCAGGTAGCCGTGAAGCTTCTCGGCGTCGGTGCTGGCCATTTTCAGGTCTTTATCGCCGACAAACTGCGCCCAGCGGAAGCAGAACGTGCAGTAGGAGTGGCAGGTCTGACCCTGGGACGGGAAGAACAGCACGGTTTCGCGATACTTGTGCTGAATGCCGTCCAGCACTTCGCCGTCCAGTTCCGGCATGTTCATTTCCATCTGGCCCGCGGGGTGGGGGTTCAGTTCATCCCGGATGGTTTTGGCAACCTCCTGGATTTCTTTCTTGTCGGCACCTTCCCTGTGCAGCGCTGCCATACGCTCGAAATGTTCATCCTTCAGCATCCCTTTTTGAGGGAAGACAAGTTGGTAGATCGGATCGTTCGGTACATTGTCCCAGTTGATGAGCTCGTTGATGACGTACTCATTGACCCGAAACGGAAGAACGCTGGCGACGACCTTCATTTCAAACAGGGTCTCTTCCGGGAGGTTCTGAATGATCTCGATCTTGTCGAGCTGGCGGTCGGTATAGACCTTGAAGCGGCGTTCCTCGAATTCGGTGGTCGGAATCCGGTTCGGGAAGCTGACGATGGAGTTCATAGATCGCCCTCGGTTATCAGAAGCCAAAAGTCGGGAGAGCGGGATCGCCGCTGCTCCGCTGGTTAAAAAACGGGCAGGCGAGTATACATAAATTGGCGTTTATTTTCAGGTCTAATTAAAAATGCGGGATTTCAGGAAGGCGTTTTCGCGCATCGTGCCTTTAATGGCGCCAAATTTGGTCGAATTTCGCTGATAAGAGCTCTAAATCGAGGCCGGAAAGCGTTTAGCGTGTAAAGGAAAGTGCGGTAGGTAGGAAAACTACGACCTTGGTCTGAAAAAGCTTGTTGAAAGCATCGAAAAACGTCATTCTTGCGTAACTAATCGAAAAGACTCTGTGCTTCAGGTAGTTTTTCGGGGCTTTGATTGAATTTTTTGTAGGTTCTGTAGTAAAAATACTACGGAAAATGTGCTGGATGATTCAGTAGCAATTGCCAGCCTGTTTCCCGCTTCCTTTATAAGGGCAGCCAAAAGCTGCTGTTTCTGATGGTAAGCAGGCAATGTGCGAATGCTGATCTATGCTTGGTGGAGGTTCTGTGCACTGTGTGACCGTGCGATCAGCCAGGCTGACATACCGATAACAACACGCTGCAATCTCGCAGCTTATCGACACCGCAACGTGACTGGCTGCTGATCGTGGCCCGCGATGCAATTTTTGATGCCAAGGGGAGGGTTTGATGTACCAGGACGATGATCCCATTGAAACCAGTGAATGGCTTGACGCGCTGGAATCTCTGATCGAGAACGAAGGCGTTGAGCGAGCCAAATACATTCTGGAGCGGCTTTCCGAACGAGCCAGCCGTGATGGCACCGAGTTGCCATATTCCATTACTACTCCATTCCGGAATACCATTCCTGTTACCAACGAAGCGCGCATGCCGGGCGACCTGTTCATGGAACGCCGCATTCGCTCGCTGATCCGTTGGAACGCGATGGCAATGGTTGTTCGTGCTAACAAGCGTCCGGGTGATCTGGGTGGCCATATTTCCACTTTCTCCTCTGCGGCCACTCTGTACGATGTGGGCTTCAACTACTTCTTCCATGGTGGCGATGACCAGCGTGAATCCGATCTGGTGTATTTCCAGGGGCACGCAGCGCCGGGTATTTACGCCCGTTCCTTCCTGGAAGGCCGATTTAACGAAAAGCAGCTGGACAAGTACCGGGAAGAGGTTGATGGCGAAGGTCTGTCTTCCTACCCGCACCCCTGGCTGATGCCGGATTACTGGCAGTTCCCGACAGTGTCTATGGGTCTTGGTCCGATTCAGGCCATTTACCAAGCTCACGTGATGAAGTATCTGCACAGCCGTGAGCTGATCGAAATGGACAACCGCAAAGTGTGGTGTTTCGTCGGTGATGGTGAGTGTGACGAACCTGAAACCCTCGGTTCCATTTCCAAGGCAGGCCGCGAGAACCTGGATAACCTGATTTTCGTGGTCAACTGTAACCTTCAGCGCCTGGATGGCCCTGTTCGTGGTAACGGTAAAATTGTTCAGGAACTGGAAGGTGTCTTCCGTGGCGCCGGATGGAACGTGATCAAGGTTGTCTGGGGACGCATGTGGGATCCGCTGTTCGAGAAAGACGAAGACGGCATCATGCAGCGCACCATGGACGAGATCTGTGACGGCGAATTGCAGAACCTGACTTTCAAAGGGCCGGCATACACCCGCAAGGAATTCTTTGGCAAGTATCCGGAGCTGGCCAAGCTGGCGGAAAATCTGTCCGATGATGACGTCAGTAAACTGAACCGCGGTGGTCACGATCCGTACAAGGTTTACGCGGCGTACCATAAGGCTGTGAATCAGGCCAACGGCAAGCCGACGGTCATCCTGGCCCATACCATCAAAGGCTATGGTTTCGGTGCAGCCGGTGAAGCCCAGAACACGGCGCACTCACTGAAGAAACTCGACATCGATACCCTGAAGTCGTTCCGGGACCGTTTCGGGGTGCCGTTGAAAGACGAAGAGCTGGAAGAGGTTCCTTACTACCGGCCAGCTCCGGACAGCCCTGAACTGGTGTATATGAAGAAGCGCCGCCAGGATCTGGGTGGTTTCTATCCGAAACGTAACAAGGATTGCCAGCCTCTGCAGATTCCGGAACTGGACATCTTCAAGCAGGTTCTGGATGGCTCGGATGGTCGTGAAATCTCCACGACTATGGCGTTCGTGCGTATCCTCAGTGCGCTGGTGAAAGACAAGCGTATTGGCAAGCGAGTTGTTCCGATTGTTCCGGACGAAGCCCGTACCTTTGGTATGGAAGGCATGTTCCGTCAGCTCGGTATCTACACATCCGAAGGTCAGAAGTATGTGCCTCAGGATCGTGAGCAGATCATGTACTACCGTGAGGACAAGAAGGGCCAGATCCTGCAGGAAGGTATTAACGAAGATGGCGCCATGGCGACCTGGATGGCGGCTGCTACTTCGTACAGCACGAACAAGTTCCCGCTGATCCCGTTCTACGTGTTCTACTCCATGTTCGGTTTCCAGCGTGTGGGCGACCTGGCCTGGGCCTCCGGCGATATGCAGGCGCGTGGTTTCCTGGTAGGTGGTACTGCTGGCCGTACAACGCTGAATGGGGAAGGTCTGCAGCACCAGGATGGTCATAGCCATATTCTGGCCAACACCATCCCGAACTGTAAGGCGTATGACCCTGCGTTTGGCTACGAAATGGCGGTGGTGATTCGTCATGGTATGAAGGAAATGTTCGAAGAGAACAAGAGCGTTTTCTATTACCTGACCATTGAGAACGAAAACTACGCACAGCCTGCGATGCCGAAAGACTGCGAAGACGGCATCATCAAAGGTATGTACAAGTTCTCTTCTGTTGAAACCAAAGGGCGTAAGAAGTCCCCGCGGGTTCAGTTGCTGGGCTCCGGCGCCATCATGAATGAAGTCCTGGCAGCGGCTGATCTGCTGAAAGAGGACTGGGGTGTTGCATCGGATGTCTGGAGTGTCACCAGCTTCAACGAATTGGCCCGCGATGGTCAGCACGTAGAGCGCTGGAACCACCTGCATCCGGATGACAATCCGAAGAAGGCCTATGTGACCCAGGTGCTGGAAAACCAGCAGGGCCCGGTGGTGTCGTCTACGGATTACATCAAGCTGCACTCCGAGCAGCTCAGAGCGTTCATTCCCAAGACATTCATGACATTGGGTACTGATGGTTTCGGGCGTAGTGACACCCGCGAGAGGCTGCGTAGCTTCTTCGAAGTAGATCGTTACTACGTTGCCGTAACGGCTCTGGCTGCCCTGGCGAAGGACGGCGAGATCAAGCAGGACCAGGTTCTTGAGGCCATGCGCAAGTATGGAATCGATCGCAACAAAACGAACCCGGTGCAGAGCTAAGGAGATCGCCATGAGTGAACAGGAAATAAAGGTTCCCGATCTCGGCGGCGCAGATGAGGTCGAGGTCATCGAAATCATCGTGGGTGAGGGCGAGTCGGTCGCGGAAGAAGATCCGATCCTGACAGTCGAATCCGACAAGGCGTCTGTTGAACTGCCCGCTCCCAGTGCTGGCAAGATCACCAGAATTACCGTGAAAGTCGGTGACAAGGTACGTGAAGGCGACGTGGTCGGCATGATTGAAACCGACGGGGACTCTGGTGCTGCCGAGGCTCCCGCCGCTGAGGAAAAGGCGGAAGCGCCTGCCGAAGCCGTTGATGAAGCACCTGAGCCGGCCCCCAAAAAGGCCGGTGGTACTCGCAGGGAAATCATCAAGGTTCCGTCACTGGACGGTTTCGACAATGTGCCGGTCATCGAAATCAACGTCTCAGAGGGCGACACCATCGATGCGGAGTCGGCTCTTGTAACCGTTGAGTCTGACAAAGCAACGATGGAAGTACCTACTCCCTTTGCCGGAAAGATCGAAAAGATCCTGGTGAAGGAAGGCGACAAGCTTTCTGAAGGCGACGACCTGGTTGAAATGACCATTGAGGAAGAAGGCGGTGAGGAATCACCGGCTCCGGAATCAACCCCGGCAGCTCCATCGGCCAAGTCTGAAGAGGCGCCGAAGCCAGCTGCTGCACCGCAGCCTCAGGGCGGTACTTATGAAGTGCCTGCTCCGGGCGCCAAGGTGCACGCTGGTCCGGCTGTGCGAAAGCTGGCACGGGAGCTGGGTGCTGATCTGGCACGGGTCAAGGGCAGCGGGCCCAAGGGCCGTATCATCAAAGATGATGTTCATGCCTATGTGAAGAGTCAGCTGCAGCAGGTTCAGCAGGGTGGCAGCGTGGGTACCGGTTCCGGTATTCCAGGCGTCAAACTGCCGGACTTCAGCCAGTTTGGTGACATCGAGAAGGAGTCCATGTCTCGCATGATGGCGGTTACGGCCACCAACATGCAGCGCAGTTGGCTGAACGTGCCTCACGTTACTCAGTTTGAGGATGCGGACATCACGGATATGGAAGCGTTCCGCAAGGCCCAGAAGGTGGCAGGCGAGAAGCGAGGCGTGAAGATGACGCCACTGCCATTCCTGCTCAAGGCTTGTGCGACTGCGCTTGCGGAACTGCCTCAGTTCAATGTCTCCATTGATATGGAGAAGAAAGAGGTGATTCGCAAGAAGTACATCCATATCGGTATCGCTGTGGATACACCGCACGGGCTGATGGTTCCTGTGATCCGGGATGTGGACAAGAAGGGGCTTTGGGAACTGGCGGCGGAAAGTGCAGAGCTCGCTCAGAAGGCCCGGGACAAGCAACTGAAGCCGGCTGAGATGCAGGGCGCGTGTTTCACCATTACCAGCCTCGGTGGTATTGGCGGTACGGCGTTTACTCCGATCGTCAACACGCCGGAGGTTGCGATTCTTGGTGTGTCCAAAGCGGCGATGAAGCCGGTTTGGGATGGCAAGGAGTTCCAGCCTCGTCTGATGTTGCCACTGTCTCTGTCCTACGATCACCGTGCGGTGAACGGAGCAGATGCGGCCCGGTTTACGTCGGCGCTTGCCCAGAGTCTCGGGGACATTCGTACCCTGTTGCTTTGATCTGCAGTATCGTTACTCCCGGCCCGAGGGTCTGGGAGTAACGAGAGGCGGGGKTCAGCTTTCAGAACACGCTACGAGCACATCCCTGTGCGCTTGTTTCGGGCCGTCCCTGGCCCTCAACAGTTCTGAAAGCTGAMCCCCGCCTCTCTTTTCCAGTATCCAGTTAGCTGTTCCTGCCACCTTTCATACCTCGAAGCGCGTCTCCAAAGCCAATGATCATGTTCTGTCGGCTATCCAATATGGTTGCTGAGAAACGACAGAACAATCAATGAGGCTACCTATGACCCCCGCTCAGACGCTCTCCCAGCCACTGAAACTTCCTAACGGCTCTGAACTCCCCAATCGCTTTGCCAAGTCCGCGATGAGCGAGACGCTTGGCACCATTGATAATCGTGTCACAGAGGAGCTGGTGACGCTCTACCGTACCTGGGCCAACGGCGGCACGGGTCTCTCGATAACGGGCAATGTGATGATTGATCGCCGCCACATTGGTGAGCCCCAGAATGTGGTCTTGGAAGATGAGCGTGATATGGAATTGCTCAGGGCCTGGGCGACCTCGGGGAAGGTGGCTGGTGGTCAGATCTGGATGCAGTTGAATCATCCGGGAAAGCAAAGCCCGAAGATGTTGAACAGGGATCCGGTTTCTCCCAGTGCAGTGCCGTTCCGGAAGGAGTTGCGGGGGATGTTTGCGACGCCCCGTGCGCTCTCAGGGCCGGAGATTGAAGGTATTGTTGCCCGGTTTGCGCGCAGTGCTGCACTGGCGGAGCAGGCCGGGTTTGATGGGGTTCAGATTCATGGGGCGCATGGGTATCTGGTGAGTCAGTTTTTATCGCCACATCATAACCAGCGCGCCGATGACTGGGGCGGTACACCGGAAAAGCGGATGCGGTTTGTGTTGGAGGTTTACCGGGCCATTCGTGGTGCCACCAGTGGGGGCTTTAATGTGGGTATCAAGCTCAACTCCGCGGATTTTCAGCGTGGTGGCTTTACTGAGGAAGAGTCGCTGGCGGTTATTGAAGCTCTGGCGGATGAGGGAGTTGATCTGGTTGAGATTTCCGGGGGCAACTATGAAAGCCCAGCGATGGCTAAAGGCGATGGCCGTGTGAAGGAAAGCACGCGGACACGGGAAGCGTATTTTCTGGAGTTCGCGGAAAAAGTCCGGGCCCGGGTGTCGGTACCGTTGATGGTGACCGGTGGCTTTCGGAGTGGGCAGGGGATGGCTGAGGCCATTGAATCCGGCGCTACGGATCTGGTCGGCCTGGCTCGCCCGCTGGCGGTGGAACCGGATTTTCCGAATCGGATTATGGCTGGAGAGTTGTTTACCAGTGCGGTTCGTCCGATTCGTACCGGCATCCGGTTGATCGATAATATGGCCTTGATGGAAGTGAGTTGGTATACCCGACAGCTAGGCCGGATAGGGCGGGGTAAAGTTCCCCGGAAACATGATCGCGGGCTGTTGTCGCTGATGGAGGTATTGGGGGTGATGACGAGCCGAAGTGTCAGGACTCGCCTGCGTGCCGGGGAGTAAGTTGCAACACCGGCACGCAGCGGGATCCAGTGGTCAGTTGGCGAAGAACATCCAGTCGAAGTAGTTGTGCAGATCTTCCATCATGGCGGTTTCAGATGGCTGGGTCAGTTCAAAAAGCAGGTTCTGGCTTTTGGCTTTTTTCATGATTCACCTCGTTTAGTCACAAGTTCGAACCGGCGGAGAGGTCCGTCAGGTTCCACGCACTATGCCTTTAAGGTTCTGCATCAGACGTGCCAAAAATCGTCAGGATTCTATCTTGTTGAAAGTGCAGGGAGTTGGGGGGATGCCCCGCTGAGGCCTGTCTACGGGGTGATTCAGCGTGGTGCCTGGTGCACCGGGATTGCTCAGGGAAGACGAAAAACCCCGGCGGATGCCGGGGTTTTCCCTGAGTTAACGCTTTTACTTCTAAGGAAGATTAGAAGTTGTACTGCGCCGCGAACAGGAGGCGGCTTGCATCGCCGTCGTCACCGTTCTGGGTTTCACGCTGGCCGTACTGTGCTTCCACGCCCATCATCACGTTCTTGACGGGGGTCCACTTGTAGTTGGCCATCAGAGCGGAGATGGATTCTGTGTCCCCACCGGTCAGGGCTCCATCAGTTACTGCGTCGTCGATATCGACCATAACGGTACCGTAGCCGATGTTGATGCTGCGTCCGCCACCGAGGTTGATGCCGGTACCGATGCTTCCGCCGTAGCCAGAGATGGTTTCAATGCTGCCGGTTCCGTCAACGTAAGCACTGGCTGTGCTGGAGCGATACAGGTAGCTGTTGGCGCCGTCAGAGTAGCTCAGGGTGCCCTGAACAGTGATCATGTCGGTGATGGCCATTTTACCTGCAACGAAGGTTGCAAAGCCGAACTCGCTTTCGTCATCGGTGCCTGTGTCGTAGCCCAGCATCTGAGCCAAAACCGCAGCCGAGTAAGAGAAACCGCCTGCAGAATCTTCAATACGGGCAGTCAGCGCGGGCATGCCGTCTTTAGCGGCGGCGCCAGCGTTGGTAATGGAGTTCTGAGGATCTTCAGCTGAGATGGACAGAGGTCCGGCTGTATACCGAATCTGGGCGGTACGGCTCTGGTATCCGGCAAGGCCGGGCAGGGAGTCGAAGTCCAGGGTAGAGGTGTTGCCTACAAAGCTTGTGAAGTTGGACCATGTCTGGCCTGCCAGAACACTCTTGTAGGAACCGTAAGCATGACGCAAACGTAAGGTGCCGCCACCGCCTCCACGGAAGTCACCTTCGATGTTAACCATCACACCTTCAGGGCTGGTGGCTTTTACGCCGATCCGGCTCTGGAACGCATCGGCACCGAAGTAACCGGTTGCTTCGTTGTCTTCAGCAGCGCCCACATTGATGGCGTTGTAATTGAAGGAACGAGTTGAGGAAGAAACGTTTTCGTCGATGTCGTAGCTGGCGTTAAAGCGGGCATAGCCGTATACCGCCATGTCGTAATCGCCAGCCGTGAAGTTCACAGCGCCAGCCTGGCTGGCTGCACCAAGCATAGCCGCCGCTGCCGTCGCTCGAATTGCCATTCTCAATTTATTGTTGCTTTGCATCGTTGTTGTCTCCACACGTTTATTGTTGTTGGACCCACAAACAAAGTAGTTACGAAAGTGTGACAATTCAAATAAATTCGTTCGTTAATTAGACGAATGTCTATAGCCGGTTTTCTTTTTTATACAGGCATCTGCGGTTGTCTTTCTCTGTTGAACGTGAACCGGGCCCTCCTAAAGTACAACCTGATGTTTCCATGGGTATCTGCGGGCTTTTTTATCGGAGGTAGTCTGAAATTCGGACGATAAGTAGGCTTGTGTTTTCTTATCCCGTGAGTGGCGTATTATGATGAGGTGATCAGGTATTTTTATTGGTTTAGCCGCTTTCCCGAGAGATATTTATGAACAGAGAACCCGTCAGTCGCGAACTCTTCGATGAAGTCATGGTCCCCAACTACGCCCCCGGTGCGATTATTCCGGTACGCGGCGAAGGTTCACGAATCTGGGATCAGGAGGGGCGAGAGTTTGTGGATCTGCAGGGCGGGATTGCTGTTAACTGCCTGGGTCATTCACATCCTGGCCTGATCGGAGCATTACAGGAACAGTCTGAGAAGATCTGGCACATATCGAATGTCATGACCAATGAGCCGGCTCTGCGCCTGGCAAAGACCCTTTGTGATCTCACTTTTGCCGAGCGCGTGTTTTTTGCCAACTCCGGCGGTGAAGCCAATGAAGCAGCCTTCAAGCTGGCGCGCCGGTATTGCTGGGAACATTTTGGTCCGGAAAAAAATGAGATTATCTCGTTCCGGAACTCCTTCCATGGCCGAACCCTCTTCACTGTCAGCGTAGGTGGTCAGCCCAAGTATCTGGAAGGGTTTGAGCCGGCTCCGGGAGGTATTCACCATGCTGACTTCAATGATCTTGAGTCCGTGAAAAAACTGGTGTCCAGGGACAAAACCTGTGCCATCGTAGTCGAGCCTATTCAGGGTGAAGGTGGCGTGATGCCGGCAGATCCTGAATTCCTTCAAGGTCTGCGGGATCTGTGTGACGAAAACGATGCGTTACTGGTTTTCGATGAGGTACAGACTGGGGTTGGAAGGACCGGCCACCTTTATGCGTATCAGATGTACGGTGTGGTGCCGGATATTCTCTCCAGCGCCAAGGGGCTCGGTGGCGGGTTCCCGGTTGCCGCCATGCTGACGAGAGAGAAGGTGGCTGCGAGCCTGGGCGTAGGTACGCATGGCAGTACCTATGGCGGTAACGCTCTGGCCTGCGCGGTGGCGCAGAAAGTTATTGATACGGTCAGCCAGCCTGACATTCTTAAAGGCGTTCGCGCCCGTTCCGAACGGTTGCGCAAAGGTATGATGGATATCGGCGAGCGCCACGATGTGTTCAGCGAGATTCGTGGAGAAGGCCTGCTGCTTGGCTGTGTGCTGAGCGATCAATGGAAAGGCAGGGCCAAGGATTTTCTGAGTGCTGGTCTCGAAGAAGGTGTTATGGTTCTGGTTGCCGGAGCCGACGTGGTTCGTCTGGCGCCGTCCCTCATCATCCCGGAAGCCGACATCGATGATGCACTTTCGCGGTTTGAAGCGGCGGTGAAAAAGCTGACAGCGTAAGGAGACTCTATGTGGCTGGTACGTCCGGCCAGACCGGATGATCTGGACCAGATTCTTGACATAGCGGGTGCCCAGTGTGCCCGCCTGTCTTCTACCTTGCCCCGACAGTCCGAGGCGTTGGCCCGGAAAATCGAGCACTCGCTGGCGTCCTTCCGCGGCGATACCTTGGATGGTGAACCGCCCCGGTTTCTTTTCGTTCTGGAAAACACAGATACCGGTGGTGTCGACGGCACTGCAGCCATTGATGCCCGCGCTGGCAATGGCCAACCCTTCTATAACTATCGCCGTGACGCCCTCATCCATGCTTCCCATGAACTGGGTGTATCGCGACGGGTTGAGGTCCTGTATCCGTCCCACGGTCTGACCGATCACACCCTGCTGTGTTCGTTTTCCATCCGTAATGAACTCCGTGACACAAACGCATTCGAGCTGCTTTCCCGCTCGCGGCTGCTGTTCATAGCGGAGCACCGGGAGTGGTTCAGCAGCCGGGTAGTGGTGGAGATTCAGGGGGTTCAGACGGAAACAGGGAATGTTCCATTCTGGGACAGCCTTGGCCGCCACTTTTTCAACATGGATTTTGAAACGGCGGACCAGTATTCCGGCATGCTCAGCAAGACCTTCATCGCCGAACTGATGCCGCCAAACCCGGTTTACGTGACCTTGTTGTCCCTGGCGGCCCAGAAGGCGTTGGGACAGGCGCACCAACTGACTCTGCCGAACCTGGAATTGCTCAAACGTGAGGGATTTCAGGCCGGGAGCTATCTGGATATCTTCGATGCGGGTCCGGTTCTGGAGGCCCGTACCGATACGTTGCACACGGTGGTCACCAGTCGCCGGAAAACCCTGCACGCGTCTCATGAAGACAGTGGCGATGTCTGTCTGATTTCTGCCGGAGACGGGGAAGGGTTCCGGTGCACACTGACCCCGGTTGCCGAATCCCTGGACGATCAGCTCAAAGTGCCGGTAAAAACCTGGCAGATCCTGGGCAAAACCGCCGGTGATCCGGTTAGGATTGCCCCCTTATGAGCTGCAAGAATATCGTTGGGAGTAACACAGGAAGCAACAGGGAGGAAGCTGAATGCTGGTAATCCGCCCGTTGGAAAGCCGGGATCTCGATGACCTGTACGCCATGGCGCAGAACGCCGGTAAAGGGCTTACCACCCTGCCTGCGGATCGTGACCTGCTGGAACGCAAGATCCATCTGGCTCGGGATACGTTCAACCAGCGCTGTGCTCCGGAAGCAGGTCTGTATTTGTTTGCGCTGGAAGATATTACTACCCGAAAAGCTGTGGGAATCAGCGGTATCCAGGCCCGGGTCGGGCTGGATGAGGTGTTCTACAATTACCGGTTGAGTGTCACCGTCAATGCCTCGAAGGAGCTTGGGGTGCATGTGCGTACACCGACACTGCATCTGTCCAATGACATGACTGATACCAGCGAAATCTGTTCGCTGCTGTTGTCCGATGACTACAAGGGCGGCGGTAATGGGTTACTGCTGTCCCGGTGTCGCTTTATGTATCTGGATGAGTTTCGAAAACACTTTTCAGACAAGGTGTTTGCCGAGATGAGAGGCGTCTCGGACAGCAACGGTCAGAGTCCGCTGTGGGACGCGTTAGGCAGCAAATTCTTTGATATGGAGTTCAGTCAGGCGGATGTGCTCTCTGGTCTGGGAAACAAGGCGTTTATTGCCGAGCTGATGCCGAAGTATCCCATTTACCTTCCCATGTTGCCCGAGTCCGCCAGGGCTGTCGTGGGGAAGGTTCACAATAACACGGCGCCGGCGCTGAAAATGCTTCAGGCAGAAGGGTTCAACTTTAACGGGCTGGTAGATATCTTTGACGGAGGCCCGGTGGTAGAGGCTTTTATCCACAATATCCGAACCGTGCGTGAATCGGTGAATCGGCACGCGATGGTTACCCGGAAACCCATTGATCTTGAGGTCCCGGTGTCGGAGCGGGCCATGGTATCGAACCGATCATTTCAGGATTTCCGGGTGGCGACCATTCCCATGAACTGTGTTGACCCGGATACGGTCAAACTCCCACCAGAGGTGGCTGAAGCTCTCAGAATCGAGTCCGGGGACCCGGTTCGGTTGGCTCCCTTGAAAGATTCGGGACCGTGGGCCGGCCATCACTACAGAGAACGGAATATTCAGTACCGGGAGGTGCGTTGACATGACAAACCTGACAGGCGAACTGTTTATCGACGGATTGTGGATCGAAGGCCATGGCCAGCCCTTTGAGTCGGTACAACCGGTTACAGGTGAAACGGTCTGGGATGGGGTGAGTGCCAGCCTGGAGGACGTGGATGCGGCTGTCCGGGAGGCCCGCAAGGCTTTTATTGCCTGGCGTCGGAGGAGTTTCGCAGAGCGCCTCGCAGTCGTGGAAGCTTTTCGCGAGCAACTCGAAAGCAACAAGGAGGAACTGGCCCGTCAGATCGGGGTGGAAACGGGCAAGCCTTTGTGGGAATCCCGCACTGAAGTGGCGGCCATGATCGGCAAAATTGCCATCTCGGTGAGCGCCTACCATGAGCGCACCGGTCACACTGAATCAGATGTTGCCGGTGGTCACGCGGTACTGCGTCATCGACCTCATGGTGTGGTTGCGGTGTTCGGGCCGTACAACTTCCCGGGGCATTTGCCCAATGGCCATATCGTACCCGCATTACTGGCGGGGAATACCGTTGTGTTCAAACCCAGTGAATTGACCCCCGGCGTTGCGGAACTGACGGTCAAATTCTGGGAAAAGGCCGGTATTCCTGACGGGGTGATCAATCTGGTGCAGGGCGGATCAGACGCCGGAATCTCTCTGGCTGGCCACTCCATGGTGGACGGTCTGTTCTTTACCGGCAGTTCAACGGTAGGTCATCTGCTGCACAAGCAATTCGGCGGTCAGCCTGAAAAAATCCTCGCTCTGGAAATGGGGGGGAACAATCCTCTGATTGTGCAGGATGTGGCTGATGTCGATGGCGCGGTTCATCACGCGTTGCAGTCTGCGTTTCTATCGGCCGGCCAGCGATGCACCTGCGCGCGCCGGTTGCTGGTTCCGAAAGGAAGGAAGGGCGATGAGTTCCTTGAGCGGTTGGTGAGCGTTGCCGCCCGGATCAGGGTTGGCGAATATGATGCCGATCCGCAGCCCTTTATGGGGTCTGTGATCTCTGCTGAGGCGGCCGACAAATTGCTGGAAGCTCAGGCAAGCATGCTGGACAAGGGGGCGGCGTCATTGCTCGAGATGAAACGGCTCAGAGAGGGGAGTGGGCTGCTTTCGCCGGGTATTATCGATGCGACGGGTATCGATCTGACGGATGAAGAATTCTTCGGCCCGCTACTGACGGTGTACAGATACAAGAGTTTCGACGAGGCCCTGGAATTGGCCAACGATACCCGCTATGGCCTGTCCGCCGGTATTCTGAGCGATGACCGTAAACTCTACGATCGACTGGTTGAAGACGTGCGGGCCGGTATCGTGAACTGGAACCGCCCCCTGACCGGTGCCAGCAGTGCAGCTCCGTTTGGTGGGGTGGGTGCCAGCGGGAACCACCGTCCGAGCGCCTACTACGCTGCGGACTACTGTGCCTGGCCCATGGCTTCGCTGGAAGCCGGGAAAAGCGTACTGCCGGAGTCTTTGGCTTCGGGGCTGGATTTCAGTGAGTAATGACAGGACCAATAGCAATGAAGCATGCGGTAGAGGCTAATTTTGATGGTCTGGTCGGGCCTACCCACAACTACGCGGGTTTATCCTGGGGTAACGTAGCATCAAGGTCCAATGTGGATGCTGTATCCAATCCGAGAGAAGCCGCGCTGCAAGGGTTGGCGAAAATGAAACGGCTGGCGGACCGGGGGTATGTGCAGGGCGTTCTGCCGCCCCATGAACGCCCCCACGTGCAGACCCTTCGGGCTCTGGGGTTTGAAGGAACGGATGCCGCGGTACTGGAAAATGTGCTGAAAACCAGCCCGTCACTGCTGGCAACGGTATCGTCCGCTTCGGCCATGTGGACGGCCAACGCGGCGACGGTTTCCCCCAGCGCGGATACCGCAGACCACCGAGTGCATTTCACGCCGGCTAACCTGAGTGCCAAGTTTCACCGTTCTATCGAGCACCGGGTAACGGGCCGATCGCTGAAAGCGATTTTCAGTGACGAGGGTTACTTTGCCCATCACCCGGCGTTGCCATCGGTCGCGCAGTTCGGTGATGAGGGAGCAGCCAATCACACGCGCTTGTGTAACGGCTATGGCGATCCCGGGGTGGAGTTGTTCGTGTACGGGCAGGAGGCCTTCAATGAACAGGCGCCAGCACCTGGGAAATACCCCGCACGTCAGACTCTTGAAGCTTCTCAGGCCATTGCTCGTCTGCATGGATTGAGCGACCGTCACCGGGTATTTGCCCAGCAGAATCCTCCGGCCATTGATGCCGGTGTTTTTCATAACGATGTTATTGCCGTGGGTAACGGTAACACTCTGTTTTACCACGATATGGCGTTTCTGGATGAGGCGCGGGTGTTGTCGGATATCCGCTCTCGTCTGACGGGGGCTGAACTGGAGGCCGTGCGTGTGTCCAGCGAAGAGGTTCCGATTGAAGACGCTGTGGCGTCTTACCTGTTCAATAGCCAGCTCCTGAATACGCCGGATGGCATGTTGCTGGCGGTGCCGGGGGAATGCCGGGAAGTGGCGTCGGTCCGTCGCTATCTGGATGAGTTGGTGCGTTCAGGCGGGCCGATTACTTCGGTGGAAGTGTTTGATGTCAAACAGTCCATGCGCAATGGTGGTGGTCCTGCATGTCTGCGCCTTCGAGTGGTGCTGAATGACGACGAACTGGCCGCGATGCACCGGGGTGTGCTGTTAACGGATGAGCTGTATGAGCGTTTGACCATCTGGGTGGAGGCTCACTACCGGGACCAGCTATCGCAGGCAGATCTTGCTGATCCCATGTTGCTCGACGAAGTTCGCAAAGCGCTGGACGAACTCACAGGTATTCTGGGTTTAGGCTCGATTTACGATTTCCAGCTTTAGGAAGCAATAGAGGCAGTGAGCATATCCATGGTATGCCGAATCAGGGCATCCGCCGGAAAGTCACCGCTTTCTGACCCCGCTGCCGGTCCGGTTTCGGACTGGCAGAGCAGTATCACGCCATGCAGAGCGCCCCGCAGATAAAGAGCTGTCTGTTCCGGATTGCTGATCCGTTCCCGGCTCATGGTGCCATCTTCCAGTCCAAGGCGGATAGCGCTGAGCATCAGGCCCATCAACTCTGATTTCGAACACAGCATTTCTTCAGCCTGGCCTTCATCGGCTTCGACCATGGCGGTCGGGGCGTGAGTCAGGGCCGAGAAGTATTCCGGTTCTTCCTGATAGAAACGATAGTAAGCCCGGCCCATGGCGATGATCTGGGCCAGTCCTGTCTGGGCTGTTAGTTTTGCAGCTTCGAATCTGGCGGCCAGGCTTTTTCCCGCCCTGAGCATAATGCTCCGCTTGATGGCTGCTTTGTCCTTGAAATAGACATAGAGCAGTGCCCGGCTAAGGCTTGCGGTTCGGGCAATGTCATCCATTGACGTCCTTTCATAGCCCTTTTCCGCGAATACCAGCTCGGCTGCATCCAGTATGGCATCGTAGCGCGCCTGCTTTTCCCTTTCCCGGCGCGTTTTCAGCGGTTCACTCATAGATGGTTCCGGTTATCTGTTACTGCTGTCGCATCATACCTGAATCTGCATAAAACCTGATCATTGACAAAATGTCAAAGAATGACATTATGTCGGAAATGGCATCCGGTATTCCTGAGGAAGTGGTAACCGGTCACCAACACAACACGGATGAAAGGATGAATCATGAAACCTCTCCTCAGATCCCCCCTAACGATCTTTGTGGCGCTTGCTGTCACCGTGCTGGCTGGATGTCGGGCTGGCGATGTTGCCTCTGAAACCCAGCCGGAGCGAGTCTCGGTCCGGGTGGCCGAAGTCACTGGCGGTGAGACTCACGACATTCCTTTGCACTTTTCGGGAATTGTCCGTGCGACCCGGCGGGCAACACTGACATTCCAGGTGAGCGGCACACTGAAAGAACGGTCTGTTGAGCTTGGGCAGGAAGTACAGGCGGGTGAAGTTCTGGCCCGGGTTTACAATCCCGCACTGGCACCTGCGCGAGATTCTGCCAGGGCACGGCTTGATGAACTGATCACTCAATATGATCAGGCCAGGAGAGAATGGGAGCGTTCCAGTCGCCTGCATGAGCGGGGTGTGGTTTCCGAACAGGGGCTGGAGCAGATTGCAGCTCGCCGTGATGGCCTCAAGGCCAGCGTAGCAACGGCAGAGGCGGCGCTGGCGGAAGCCTCTCGTATGCTGCAGGAAAGCGAGCTCAGGGCTCCATTCTCGGGGCGGGTTGAGGCGCTGCTTATGGAAGCCGATGAGTTTGTGGCAGCCGGACAGCCAGTGATCCGTTTGTCATCACCGGAAGGGCGGGAGGTCGAAGTGCGTGTGCCTGCTTATTTGCTTGATCATGTGTCACTCAACCAGGAGCTTCCAGTCTGGTCCGTTCAGGATCGGACTCAGCCGGTACAGGCCGGTGCAGTTGTTGAAATTGCCCAGGCTGGTGCGATCAGGGGCGAACTGCACCCGGTTCTGGTCAGCTTGCCGGCGGGCACGCTTGAAGCGGGTGAGCCGGTTGAAGTTGGCATTACGCCCGTACAGATCGAGTCAACGACCGTGCCGCTGCTTTCCGTAATTCGCAGTGCAGAAGGCACCAGGGTCTATCGGGTCGAAGGCGGAGTCGCACGCCGTGTGCCGGTGAATGTTGATCGGGTGATCGGAGAGCGGGTTGTTGTGCGATCGGAGGCTTTGTCCCCGGGCGATCAGGTCGTCTATGCGGGCATGACTCGCCTGACCGATGGTGATGCCGTGGAGGTGCGCTGATGGTTGCTCGCCTGCTTCACTGTCAACGCCTGTTGGGAATGGTGGTAACCATGCTTTGTCTGCTGGGGGTGGCAGCATACAGTACCATGCCGAGACAGGAGGACCCTTCGTTCCCCTACCGGGCCGGCATGATTACCGTTCAGTACCCTGGAGCCAGCGCCGACGATGTGGAGCGGCTGGTGCTGCAGCCCCTCGCAGATGAGCTGCGCCAGGTGGAGGAGCTGGATTTCAGTCAGGGTACGGCCCGGACCGGGGTGGCTTTGATGCGATTGCGTCTGGACGACGACATCTACGATACCGATCCGGCCTGGGACCGGGTCCGGCAGGCGATGGATCGTGCCAGGTTGGATTTCCCGGACGGTGTCAGTCAGATGGCGCTGGATGACCGGTTGATCGATATCCCTGCCATCGTAATGGCGGTGTCGGGCTCCCCATCAGTGACCGAACTGAGTCAGGTCGCTGAGAGGTTGAAAGACAACCTGTCGGATATCCCCGGCGTCTCCCGTATCGAGCTGGACGGGGATGCCGATGAACAGGTCACCCTGGCGCTGGACGACGCGGCCCTTTTCCGGCTGGGTATTTCGCCGGCCCGGGTTATGGACACTTTGGCACGCCGGAACCAGACCATCCCCGGAGGGTTCGTGGTCAGTGATGGTCGTCGGCTATCGGTGTTACCGAACAGTGAGTTCACCAGCATTGATGCCATTCGCGCAACGCCGATCGAGCTGCCGGACGGTTCCCAGGTTCCGCTCGCTGCGGCTGCCGATGTCTGGCGTGGACCAGCAGAGCCAAGGCAGCCTGAAACCTGGTATGACGGCGAGCGGGTGGTGCTGGTGTCCATCATCATGGAAGAAGGCAGTACGGATGCCATTCGCTTTGGCCAGCGAATTCGCGAACGGATCGAGATGATTCGCGATGACTTCCAGCCGTACGAGATTCGGGAAATGTTTTTTCAGCCGGACAAAGTCCAGGATCGCCTCGATAACCTTGCCTGGAGCCTCGTGCTTTCTGTGCTGATCATCGTGGCGGTGGTGTTTACTGGTATGGGGATCCGTATGGGGCTTCTGGTTGCCTCTATCCTGCCAATGGTGGCGCTGATCAGCATCGGCCTCTATGATCTTGGCGGTGGAGTATTGCACCAGATCGCCGTCATCGGCATGGTGATTTCCCTCGGCATCCTGATTGATAACGCGATCGTCATTGTCGAGAACATCCAGGGGCATCTGGATGCAGGGATGCGACGCCTGGATGCCCTGCGCCAGGCTGTCGGTGAGCTTGCCGGGCCCCTGGGAGCATCGACAGGAACAACCTTGGCCGCCTTTGCGCCACTGCTGTTGTCCAAGGGCGGAGCGGCAGATTTTACCCGGGGTGTGCCGGTCATGATCATGCTGACGCTTTCCGTGAGCTATCTTCTGGCCATTTCTGCGGTTCCATTGCTCGCCGCGAAATTCCTCAAGCCCCGGCACGATGCTGGCAGCGACCGGTTGCTCGGTCTGGCCCAGTACCTGGGGCACCTGGTATCCCGATACCCGGGGCGCCTGATTGCAGCCGGTACCTTGCTCGTCGTCATCAGCGTGGGCATGACCCCGTTTATGGCTCAGCAGTTTTTCCCCAATGCAGACCGTCCGCGGGTGGTGGTGGAGCTGTATATGCCCGAGGGCACAGATCAGAGCCGGACCTCCGAAGCTGCGGCGGATCTGGAAGCCATGATCCGCACCCAGTCGAATGCTCTGGAAGTGCACAGGTTCGTGGGGTACACCGGCCCGAGCTTTTACTACAACCTGCAGCGTGCTCCCCAGTCGCCCAATCGGGCCCGGCTTGTTATCCGAACGCCGACCCTGGAGGACACGACAGACATGATCCGTTGGGTACGGGCTCATGTGAAAGACGAGATGCCGGAGCTCGATGTGACCGTTGGAATCCTTGGGCAAGGGCCGCCGAGAGCGGCCCCGGTGGAAGTTCGGGTGTACCATGCTAACGACGAAACCCGTGCCGACGCGGTCGAACAGATTTTCGCCATACTGCGAGGAACGGCGGGTACCGTGGATGTCCGTCATGACCTGGATATCGGTGTGCCGAGCATTTCGATCAACGTGGACGATGCCACTGCGGCGCGCTATGGGCTGACCAGGGCAGATGTTGCCCAAAGTCTTTATGGCCAGAGTTTTGGTGTGGTCGCTGAGAAATACAGGCAGGAAGACGACCCCATACCGCTGGTTTTACGTTCACGGGAAGGTACGTCACTATCACTGTCGAGGTTGTTGTCGGTCAATATCTACAACGATCGAGGGGATGCCATTCCATTGTCTGCCGTTGCGAGTGTTGATACCGATTGGGAACCCGCAGCGCGATATCTGAGAGATGGTGTGCGGGTGAATACCATCACGGCCAACCTGCTGACCGGTTACAGTTTCAGTCAGGCGCTGGATGGCCTGTATGCGGGCCTGGAGGGAGCGCCGTTACCTCCCGGAACCCGTATGGAGCTCGGGGGCGATGCCGAGGGCTCCGGAGATGCTAACGGGGCCTTGCTGACAGCAGCTCCGATCGGCATTTTGCTGTTGCTGTTCTTCCTGTTGCTTCAGTTCAACTCATTCCGACGGGTGGGTATCATTCTGCTCACGGTGCCTCTGGCCACCGTTGGGATCTTCCCGGGCCTGGTGTTGTCGGATTCGCCCTTCGGCTTTCAATCGCTGCTGGGCGTCATTGCGCTGGTAGGCATTGTGGTCAATAACGCCATTGTCTTGCTGGACGTCATGGACAGGGAGCTGGCCGCTGGGGAAGATATCCGGAATGCCGTACGCAGAGCCGTTGAACAGCGTACCCGGCCGATCCTGCTGACTACCGCAACCACCGTCGCGGGCCTGCTGCCGCTGGCGTTTTCCAGTTCCACCCTGTGGCCGCCTATGGCATGGGCAATCATCTCAGGCCTGTTGGCATCCACGGTGTTGACCCTCCTGGTTATCCCGGCCGTATGCACCCAGTTGATCCGGACGCCCGTTCCGGAGCCGGAAAACGCCCCGGCATAAACAACTTATGATCAGGCTCCCGATGAATTTTGGGGCCTGATCATCAGCCCCGCACGCTGTCCAACCGGCACCTGGCGATTCGGGAACACAATCGCCTCCGGCCGATCACCCACCCGGTAACACGTTCGTTCGTCTTCCCAGATGACGGTACCGGGGGCGTATTCAGTAAAATTCGATGCATCATCCGCGACATGAAACCGGAACCCCTGGCCCGTATTCAAAACCTCGTGAACCACCTCATACACGGTCAGCCGGCCAAGGTTCTCTGCTGAGGCGGGGGAAGGCTCGCCTGAAAACCGCCGCCGAAGGGCCTCCCTTATGCCGGAGAAACGGCCGTGGTCGTTCTCACCGAACGGCCGAACCTTCCCCAGTTCAATAGTAAAACTCTCCGCCCCGAGTTTTGACGACGTAAACGAAGAAAACGTCGTACCCGCCTTGTGCTGCAGTAGCAGCGTCTCCACATCGGCCTCCAGCAAAAAACGGCACTGGCTGGCGGGCACTTCACGGCCTTCAACAAACGGATAAAGCGCGAACTTCTCACGGCAGGAGGGCCGAATGGCTGTATGCAGATCGTAATGACTCAAAGCCAGCCCGGAATGCCGGTCCGAAAATTCCCGGCAGAGCCTCTCAAGCTCCGCAGCCCGATGTGCTTCTGGGAAGTTCTGATATTCCGCTTTGGCATGCGCACCGGCAAACAGCCGATTCATATTCACATCCAGAAACCGCTCCCCGGCCACCATGGCCGGTGGATTGCCCAGAATCAGAAGCAGAGGGCAGGTAATTGGCAGGTCGCCGCGAAGGATATCTGAAACCAGCTCATTCAGAACTTCGATAGGTGCCGTTTCATTACCGTGGACACCGGCAGAAATGATGAGGGCTTCGTGGTTTGGATTGGGGGTAGTTGAAGGTGGTGTCAGTTCAAGAATGCCGACATCGCGGCGGATCACCCCAGTGCCGTCTGTCAGTGTGGAGGCGGCGTTTGGGATTTGTGAATCACTGTGGCTGAGGGTATGAGTCAGCCAGTTGGTGGCCAATCCAAAAAGTTCAGAAGAAGTATGCATATCATCGTCCCCGAACAGATTAGAAGGTCAGCGGGTTTATGGCCGTCCGGGAATGTTGAAGGCCACGGATGGCCGAAAACAAGCGCACATGGATGTGCTCGTAGCGGTTCCCGGACGGCCATAAACCCGCTGGCCCGGCACCAAAGCCAAAGGGGGAAAGAGCCTAGTTCTGAACCGGCCGCTGATGCCGTAAAAGATGACTTTCAAGCTTACGAAACGCAAAAACGAGAATAAACGTCAGCACCAGATAACAACACGCCACAAAGATAAACGCATCAAACGGCGCATAGAACCGTGAGTAAATATTCCTCGCCGCCCCGGTAAGATCCACAATCGTCACCACACTGGCAATCGCACTCGAATGCAGCATGAAAATAACCTCATTGGAGTACGCCTGAACCGCCCGCCGCGCCGCGCTCGGCAGGACAATGCGACGGGTACGCAACCACCAGCTCATACCATACGCCTTGGCGGCCTCAATCTCCCCGTTGGGTGTAGACACAATCGCCCCGCGAATGATCTCAGTGGTATAGGCGCAGGTATTCAGCGCAAACGCCAGAAGGGCAGGGTAAAACGGCTCCCGGAAAATCTCCCACCAGAAGGTTTCCTGAATACCCGGAATCTGGGCAATGCCGTAGTAGATGATGTACAACTGAATCAACAGTGGGGTACCACGGAACAGGTAGGTATAGACCCAGACCGGCCCGGATACGAAGGGATTTTTTACGGTTCGCAGCAACGCCAGAGGAACGGCACAGACAAGCCCTACAATCAGGGACAGGAAGACCAGCTGTACGGTCGTCACCAAACCGTCCCAGTATTCCATGATGGTCATGGCGGTGAAGATGTCGTTCTGGTCCAGCCATTGGGCGATAAAATCAGGCATCGTTTATCCCCCGTGGACAACGCCGACGTTGGCGCGCTTATCGAGCCATTTGATAAACAGCTCAGAGCCTGCTGTCAGGGCCAGGTAGACCGCTGCAACAGGGATGAAAAAGTGGAACGGCATACGCTCGGCCTTGGCCGCTTCCTCTGCCACCCGGACCATATCTGTCAGTCCGATGATAGAAACCAGGGCCGTTGTTTTCAGCAGCACCTGCCAGTTGTTGCCAATGCCTGGCAGTGCGTGTCGCAGCATTTGCGGGAAAATGATACGGCGGAAAGTGTGCCAGCGGGTAAAACCATAGGCCTTGGCCGCCTCGACCTGACCGGTTTCAACGGCCAGGAACGCACCCCGGAAGGTTTCAGTCATGTAGGCACCAAAAATCAGGCCGATGGTCACTACGCCAGAGATAAACGGATCGAACTGAAAGAAAAAATCAATCTCGTAGGCTTCATAGAGGTAGTCCGACAGGTTGTTCACGGCTACCTGGCCGCCGTAGTAGAACAGCAGCATCATCACCAGGTCAGGAATGCCTCGAATCACGGTGGTGTAGCCAGTCGCGATACCCTTGGCCAGTCGGTTTCCCGACAGTTTCGAGGAAGCACCGATCAGCCCCAGAGCGAGTGCCAGAGCGAGGGAAAGAAAGGCCAGTTCGATGGTGATTACCGCACCGTCAAGCAGGCTCGGGCCGTAGCCTTTGAGATCGAACATGAATAGTTCCGGTCAGCAGGGGTGGCCTCTCGGCCACCCCTGACAGCGTTTACATCTTGACGTCGTAAGCGAAGTATTTCTGCATGATGGCATCGTAAGTGCCGTCATTCTTCAGCTTCTTCAGAGTGGCGTTAACCTTGCCAGCCAGGTCCTTGTCACGCTTGCGCATGGCAACACCAACACCGTCGCCCAGCTTGACCGGCTCACCGACTTCCTTGAAGCCTTCTTTGGAGAGAACGGTTTGCTCGCCTACCGGGTAATCGACGAAGACTACATCCAGTCGCTGGCCTTCAAGGTCCAGTACCATGTCATCCGCAGTGGTGTAACGCTTGATGGTTACTACGCCGCCCATTTCCTCGGTTACGAAGGTGTCCATGGTGGTACCGCGCTGAACACCCACAGTTTTGCCTTTCATGGCTTCCATGTCGGTGACGTCGGTGTTGAAATCGTCCGGTCCGAACCAGCCACCCGGGGTGTTGTAGTACGGCTCGGAAAACAGGACGCGCTCGGCCCGTTCCGGGGTAATGGACATGGAGGACATGATAGCGTCGAACTTGCGTGCTACGAGTCCGGGGATCATGCCGTCCCAGGCCTGGATGACGAATTCGCAGTCGGCTTTCATTTCGGCACACATGGCTTCAGCCAGTTCCACTTCGAAGCCGGTAAGTTCGCCGTTTTCATCTTTGTATTCGAACGGCTCGTAGGGCACGTCGAATGCAATGCGGATTTCTTTCCAGTCTTTAGCCTGGACGGTGCCGGCAGCCATTGCCAGGGCGCAGCTTGCTGCAACGATCAGTTTTTTCATGTGTCACTTCTCCAGTTATTGCCTTTTGGGCTTATTTTTCTGACGTTTTAATGTCAACTTCGATTCAAGATAGCACCGGGTATCAGAACTTTGGAGCCAGGAACTGTTTCATACGCTCCGACTCCGGATGATCGAATACTTTGTCCGGTGTACCCTGTTCCTCGATCACGCCCTGATGCAAAAACAGGACCTGAGTTGACACATCCCTTGCAAACGCCATTTCGTGGGTGACCACGATCATGGTTCGGCCTTCCTCAGCCAGACTCTGCATAACCTTGAGAACTTCGCCTACCAGCTCAGGATCGAGTGCGGAGGTTGGCTCATCGAACAGCATGACTTCCGGCTCCATGGCGAGCGCCCGGGCAATGGCCGCCCGTTGTTGCTGACCGCCAGACATCTGGGCCGGGTAATAATCCTTGCGTTCGTAGATGCCAACTTTCTGGAGGTAGGCTTCGGCGCGCTCAATAGCTTCCTTTTTGGGGACCTTGAGCACGTGGACGGGTGCTTCAATGATGTTTTCCAGCACCGTCATGTGTGACCACAGATTGAATCCCTGAAACACCATCGACAGCTTGGCCCGGATAAGTTCAACCTGTCGATTATCGGCGGGAATTCGCTCGCCTTTGCCGTTGTCTTTGAACCGTATTGGGTCGCCGTGCACGATAATGTCGCCAGAAGTCGGCGTTTCCAACAGGTTGATACAGCGTAGAAAAGTACTTTTTCCGGAGCCGGAGCTGCCGATCAGAGAGACGACATCCCCTTTTCGGGTTTCCAGCGAAATGCCCTTGAGCACTTCCAGTTTATTAAAGGTTTTGTGAATATCCCTGCAGATCAAGGGTGCTTGGTCCGCCATGGGTGGCTCCTGGGCTGTCATTCAAAGGCGCATGTTTTACGTACTGTGGAACAGGAAATCAATACCTACTAGTGAGGGTTTTGAAGCGAATCCCGTGCCGGAATATCTCCTGGTACTGGCATCCTGATCACTTTACTACCTTCTTTTTCCATATTACGCATGGCCTCGCTCACAAAGCGGACGTGGGCCGTTGCGACTTTCTGGGCGACTGCCGGTTTGCCCTCCATGACCGCTTCGTAGAGCTGGCGGTGCTGGCGTACGATCTTCTTGCGCATCTCCTCACGGGGATTGAGGTTGGCAACCGATGCCTGGACGGTCATCAGCATCATGTTTTTCAGGCTGTTGAGTACGTGGACCAATACCGGATTGTGAGATGCCTCCACGATCGCCAGATGAAAACCATGATCTGGTCGGGCGTTACTCAGGGGATCGGTGTCTTCCAGTGCCTTGAACGCCTTCGTTATACGGTGCTTGTCGATACTGGTGGCACGTTGTGCCGCCAGGAAAGCAGCCTGTCCTTCCAGCTGCTCCCGGACTTCCAGCAGATCGTAAAGTGTTCGTGGGTGGCCTTCGAAAAGATGCATGAGTGGTCCGGGCTCGCCCATCGCATCTGTGTTGGGAACTATGCTGGCCACGAATGAACCTTTGCCATGACGGGTTTCAATAACGCCACGTCCCTGAAGCTCGTGCAAAGCTTCCCTGATGACTGCCCGGGATACACTGAGGCGAGCCGCAAGTTGCCGTTCTGAGGGGATTTTCTGTCCCGGTGCCAGACCACCATCAAGGATGAGACGTTCCAGCCGGTATGAGATTTCCTGGGAGATTGCCATTCAGTTGCCTGTTGCTGCCCTCTGGTCTGACCAGTTGCTGTTTTAATTCTGAGTGGTTGATCCGTCAACTGAAGTGCTCCTGAGCCCCGTAAATATGGCTGATTCCGTCAGGTTCGTCCATTTTTCTTGAATTAAAAACTGGTCTGACCAGTGTCCAGTGTTCTGGACTATTCCGGGATTCATGACGAATATCTTTCAGATGCCGAGTTGCGCCTTCCGCTTTCTTGGCAAGTTTTAGAGGCTGACAAATAAAATAACGCGAACGGAGAAAGAGTTGATGAACTCCAACAAGAACATCCGTAAACATGATGACAACAGTGAGGCAAGACCTCGCCGCAGTTTCCTGAAAACCGCCGCAGTGGGAGCTGCACTGGCGGGTACCATGATGTTTGGTGCAGGCCAGGCTCAGGCTGCGACTACCTGGAAACTCCAGTCCGTATGGGATGCCGGCACCGTAGGCTATGACCTGTTTGAAGACTGGTGCAACAGCATTAAAGAGAAGTCCGGCGGCGAGCTGATTTTCAAACCCTATCCGGCCAAAGCGGTTGCCGCGGACAACAATGCGTTGTTCGATGCGGTTCGTAACGGCGTACTGCAGGGTATGAACCCGTTCACCTTGTACTGGTCCGGCAAGATCCCAGCGTCTGTATTCCTGTCTTCCTACCCGGCCGGTCCTGACCAGCCGCACCAGTGGGATACCATGTTCTATTCTCTGGGCATGCTGGAAAAGACCCGGGAAATCTACAAGAAGTACGGCCTGTTCTATGTCGGCCCGATCCAGCACGATGCCAACATCATCCACTCCAAGAAGCCGGTTAACAGCCTTGCAGACCTCAAGGGTATGAAGATGCGGGTTCCGGGTGGCATGGTTGCCGAGGTATTCCAGCAGTTCGGTGTATCCACCGTTAGTCTGCCGGGTTCCGATATCTTCCCGGCCCTGGAAAAAGGCACCATCGATGCAGCGGACTACGTGGGTCCTGCTGTGAACTACGAACTGGGCTTCTCCCAGGTGACCGACTACATCATGTTCGGACCTCCGGGCGTTATGTCCATCTACCAGCCGGTGGATCTGATGGACCTGACTGTAAACCTGCGTGCCTGGAATGCTCTAGATCCGAAACTGCAGCAACTGGTTGAAGACGAAGTACGTATCTACTCTCAGAAGCACTATCTGACCATCCAGAAGCGCAACATCGAAGCGATGGAGAAGTTCAAGGCTGACGGTGACACGGTTACCCGTCTGAGCCAGGACGATCTCCGCGAGTTCCGTCGCGCTGCCATCCCCATCTGGTACAACTGGGCTAACAAGAACGAAGATGCCAAAGAAATCTTCGATATGCAGCTCAAGTACATGATGAATGACACTGTCGGTTACATCACCGAGGAAGACCTCGAGGCTGCCAAGAAGCAGATGTAATCGGACAGGTTCAACAATAACGAAAATGCGGGGAAGGGCAGGGAGTGCCAGGACGTAAGCGCCAGGCACCTCCTGCCCTTCCCCGCGCTGTGATTGAGGTGATGGCAGTATGTCTGATCTGAGTAATTTCGGCTTTGTGCTACCCCATTGGTTCTACTGGGGATGGCTGGCCATTATGCCGCTGATCATGATGGCGTGGGATCGTTGGTCCAGCGCTCGCGGTGTCCAGGCAATGGACAAGAACGCACTGGCCAATGAAAAGCTTCAAGAAATTGAAGCCGAAATGTCGAAGACCATCGAGGGTGACTACGAGAACTGGTTTACCCGGATCGTCGACTGGATCAGTGATAAGTCCGGTGTGTTTATCGCGTTCTGGACGGTGAATGCGGTTGTTTTCTACTTCTTCGAAGTGGTTATGCGTTACATCTTCAATATGCCCACTATCTGGGTGCATGAGGCCAGCTTCCTGCTGTTTGGTATGCAATACCTCCTGGCGGGCGGATTCGCCCTGTTGCACGGCGCCCATGTTCGCGTGGACGTAATCTACAACCTTCTGCCTGAGCGTGGCCGGATTGGCATGGATATCTTCACGTCCATGTTCTTTTTCATGTTCGCCCTGGCGTTAATCATTACTTCCTGGACTTTCTTCCAGAACTCCTACTCGATGGACGAACGTACCGTAGAGACCTGGGGCATCCAGTACTGGCCGGTCAAGGCCATGATGCTGTTGGGAGCAGTTCTGATTTTGTTGGCGGGACTGTCCAAGCTGATTAAGGACATTGCCTTGTTCATCAAGTTTGGCCGGGAGCAGAAAGCATGAGTTCCAGTACCATGAATAACCCCAAGTCCGGCGGCCTCACGGGGAAGCTTGGCACCTGGTTGATGATTCTGGCCACGGTGGCGCTGGCCTTCGTGATGTTCGTCGAGATCGTCAACATTCTTTTCTACGATCCGTTCAGTGATGA
The DNA here is from genome assembly GCF_008370345.1 of Marinobacter salinexigens. Taxonomy (GTDB): domain Bacteria; phylum Pseudomonadota; class Gammaproteobacteria; order Pseudomonadales; family Oleiphilaceae; genus Marinobacter; species Marinobacter salinexigens. The sequence goes on from NZ_VTUU01000001.1 coordinate 318,164, forward strand.
AAAATTCCTGTTCAAACTGGCCGGTAGTCTGGCTGGTGTTGAAATCGGGCCGCTGACGTACCTGATGTTCGGCTCACTTCTTGTGGCGCTGATGATGGGCCTGCCCCTGGCCTTCGTGACGGGTGGGCTCGGTGTGGCCTTTATCTATCTGGTCGGGGATTCGCTGATGTTGAACATCATCCCGAGCCGGATTTTCCCGATGATGACCAACTCGGATCTCGCTGCGATTCCGCTGTTCATCTTCATGGCCTCGATGCTTGAGCGGGCAGGTCTGATCGAAGAGATGTTCAACGTCGTCTACAAATGGATGGGCGGTGTCGGTGGTGGCCTGGCGATTGCGACCATCCTGGCCTCTACCATTCTGGCAGCGATGGTGGGTGTTATCGGTGCTGCGGTTGTGACCATGGGTATCATTGCCCTGCCGGCTATGCTCAAACGGGGATACGATCACAAGATCGCCCTGGGTTCCATTATGGCGGGGGGTACACTGGGTATCCTGATTCCACCGTCCATCCTCGCTATTCTCTACGCCGTTGTTGCTCAGCAATCTGTGGGCGAGCTGTACCTGGGTTCTGTTATTCCGGGTATTTTGCTGTCCAGTCTGTATGTGTTCTACGTGTGGATCCGCGCCAAGCTCAACCCGAAGCTGGGACCTCCGATTCCTGAGGAAGAGCGTATCGGGTTTGTGGACAAGCTGTTGCTCCTCAAAGACCTGATCGCACCGCTGATTCTTGTGTTCCTGGTATTGGGCCTGCTTTTCGGCGGTATCGCCACACCGGTCGAGGCTGCCGGTATTGGTTCCTTCGGCGCCATTCTGGTTGCCATGAAGCACAAGGTATTCTCCATCGCGACCCTGCGTGATGCATCCGTTACCACTGCCAAGGCGTCAGCCATGGTGTTGTGGATTATGTTTGGCGCGTCGGTGTTTGTTGGTTTCTACATCCTTCAGGGCGGGCAGGACTTTATTACCGAATCCATCCTCGGTACCGGTCTGTCGGCATACGGCATCCTGTTCCTGTTGATGGTACTGCTGGTGCTGTTGGGCATGTTCCTGGATTGGGTCGGCATCCTCTTGCTGGCGGTGCCCATCTTTATCCCGATTGTACAGGCGCTGGAGTTCCCGGGACTGTTCGGGCTGCCGGGCGTTCAGGGCGATGACGTCGTCCTGTGGTTCGGTGTTCTGTACCTGGTGAACATGCAGATGTCTTTCCTCAGTCCTCCGTTCGGCTACGCGCTGTTCTACATCCGCGGTGTGTGCCCGCCGGAAATCACCATGGGAACTATCTTCAAGTCTTCCCTGGTGTTCCTGGCTGTCCAGGCGTTCGGGCTGTTCCTCTGTGTTCTGTTCCCGGCGATTACAACCTGGCTGCCGAGCCTTGTTTATAGCTAAACCAAAAGGAGTAAAACGATATGTTGACGATCAACCGGCTGGATATTGCTGAAGCGCGAATTCTGATTGCAGGGGCTGCTGAAAAAGCCCGCGAGATTGGTGTTCCCATGTGCATCGCCATTGTTGACGAGTCCGGCAACCTGATTGCCTTCGAACGTATGGACGGTGGCAAGACTTCCAGCGTAACCATCGCTCAGGACAAAGCCTTCACTGCAGCGGCAGCCAAGAAAGCCACTCACGACTACAACAAAGTAAACACTCCGGGCAGCCTGGCTTTCGGTATCCATACTGAAGTCGGTGGCCGGATCAGCTCTGTTGGTGGTGGCCTGCCGGTGATCGTCAACGGTGAAGTTGTGGGTGGTATCGGCCTGAGCTCCGGCACTCCGCAGCAAGACATGGATTGTGCCCAGGCCGGCCTCGACCATTTCGAAGCCCAACGCCAGTAATTATCAGAGAAAGCTATGACTACCAAGCCTAAAGCCAGCAAAGCACAGCTGGCGGAGCAATTCCGGAGCTTTATTGATCCGGAATACGTCATCACTGATGACGAAACCCTAAGGCCCTACGAGTGTGATGGCCTCGCGATGTATCGCGAAATGCCCATGCTGGTGGTTCTGCCGGAAACCGTGGATCAGGTACAGCGTGTAATGCGTATCTGTCATGAGAACAATGTTCCGGTCGTCGCCCGAGGCGCGGGCACTGGCCTGTGTGCCGGTGCCATGCCTCACAAGGAAGGGGTGGTGCTCTCGCTGGCCAAGTTTGATCAGATCATCAAGATTGATCCGATTGGTCGAACCGCACGGCTGCAACCGGGTGTACGTAACCTGGCCATCAGTGAAGCGGCTTCCCAGTACGGCCTCTATTACGGCCCGGACCCCTCGTCACAGATAGCCTGTACCATCGGCGGTAACGTGGCGGAAAACTCCGGTGGTGTGCACTGCCTCAAATACGGCCTGACTGTGCACAACATCCTGAGTGTGGAAATGGTGACCGCTGAGGGTGATCTGATCAACATCGGCAGTGACGGTCTCGACAGCTGCGGCATGGATCTGCTGGCGTTGATTACCGGCTCCGAAGGACTTCTTGGTGTAGTCACTGAAGTGAAGGTCAAGTTGTTGCCAACACCGGAAGTGGCTCAGGTCATCATGGCTGGATTTGATAGTGTAGAAAAAGGCGGTGATGCGGTGGGAGGCATTATCTCCCACGGCATTATCCCGGGCGGACTGGAAATGATGGATGGTCATGCCATCGTTGCTGCTGACGATTTCGCCCAGGCTGGCTACCCCCGGGATGCCAAGGCTTTGCTGCTGTGCGAAGTCGATGGCACCGAAGAAGAAGTCCATGAGCACATTGCAGAGGCGGAGGAAGTTTTCCGCAAGCTGGGTGCAACGTCTATCCGTACCTCACAGAGCGAAGAAGAGCGCGCGTTGTTGTGGAAAGGCCGGAAATCTGCCTTCCCGGCAGTGGGCCGGATATCTCCGGACTACTATTGCATGGACGGTACAATTCCTCGTCGCCATCTGGCTCGTGTCCTTCTGGAAATGGACAAGATGTCTGAGGAATTTGGTCTGCGTGTGGCGAACGTGTTTCACGCCGGCGATGGTAACCTGCATCCGTTGATCCTGTTTGATGCGAACGTACCGGGTGAGTTTGAGACCACCGAAGCGTTCGGCAGCAAGATTCTTGAGCTGTGTGTCGAAGTCGGTGGCTGTATCACCGGTGAGCACGGCGTAGGTGTCGAGAAGATCCGCCAGATGGCCGTGCAATTCAATGACGAAGAACTCCAGCAGTTCCATGACGTCAAAGCTGCCTTCGATCCGACCGGTATGCTGAACCCGGGCAAGGGTGTGCCTACCCTGAAGTTCTGCCAGGAATACCGTTCTATCGAACACAAGCAACACAAGCACGAACATACGGATGGCGCTCATGGCTGATTTGACCCAACAGTTACAGGAGCAGGTGCTCCAGGCCCGTAGCAACGGGCAGAAACTCAACATTATTGGCGGTGGCACAAAATCCTTTATGGGACGTGCCGCCGACGCTGATGCCGGAACCCTCAGCCTGGCTGAGCACACCGGTGTCGTTGAATACCATCCGGTAGAGCTGGTGCTGACGGTTAGAGCGGGAACTCCCATCGGTGAGATCGAAGCAACCCTGGCTGAAGAGGGCCAGTGCCTGCACTTCGAACCACCCCGCTTTGGCGATGGGTCTACCATTGGCGGTACCCTGGCGTGCAACCTGTCCGGGCCGGCGCGCCCCTGGGCGGGCTCGGTTCGGGACCAGGTTCTGGGTGTCCGTCTTCTCAATGGCAAGGGCGAACACCTTCGCTTTGGCGGTCAGGTTATGAAAAACGTGGCCGGTTATGACGTTTCCCGCTTGCAGGCCGGTGCCATGGGTACCCTGGGCGTGATTACTGAAATCAGCATGAAGGTCATGCCGAAACCTGCTGCCTCCGCAACCCTGGTGGAGGAGATGGGCATGGACGAGGTCATTGAATACATGAACCGCCGTGCCGGTGAATCAAAGCCGATCACGGGTGCTTGCTGGGTTGACGGTAAGGTGTATCTGCGCTTGTCTGGCGCCCGCTCAGCCGTGGAGGCCACTGCTGAGAAGTGGTCCGGTGATGTCATGGAAGGTGGGGATGATTTCTGGAAGAGCGTGCGCGATATGCAGCATGACTTCTTTGCCGGCGATGAGGCACCTCTCTGGCGCTTCTCGGTCGATTCCACCGCCCCGACCCCCAGGGCTGATGGTCAGTGGTTTATCGACTGGGTTGGTTCCCAGCGCTGGTTCCGTGGCGAAGCGACTCTGTCAGACCTTGAACCTCTTGCCCGTAATGCCGGAGGCCAGGTCAGCCAGTTCCGTGGTGGCGATCGCACAGGAGAGGTTCTGCATCGTCAGCCGGAGGCACTCAAGGCCATCCAGCGTCGCGTGAAAAACTCGTTCGACCCCGACGGCATTTTCAATCCTGGCCGTCTTTATAGTTGGTTGTAATTATGCAAACGAATCTGGTTCAACAATTTGCCAATACCCCTGAGGGGCAGGAGGCAGAGTCCATCCTCCGGGCATGCGTCCACTGTGGGTTCTGTACCGCGACCTGTCCCACCTATCAGGAGCTGAACGACGAGCGGGACGGTCCCCGTGGTCGTATCTACCTGATGAAAATGTTCCTTGAAGGTGAGGAAGTCACCGAGAAAACCAGGGAACACCTGGATCGCTGCCTAACGTGTCGCAGCTGCGAAACCACTTGCCCTTCCGGTGTGAAATACGGGCGTCTCGTGGATATCAGCCGTGAGCTGATTGAACGTGAAGTGCCCCGCGAGCCGAAAGACAAATGGATGCGCTGGGCTCTGGCCCGGGTACTGCCGAACCGCCAGCTGTTTGGACTTCTGCTTCGCCTCGGGCAGTTTTTCCGTCCGGTTCTGCCTGGCAAGCTCCGTACCAAAGTACCGCCCAGGAAACAGGCCAGTCCATGGCCTGCGGCCAGCCACAACCGCATTGTGCTGGCACTGGCTGGCTGCGTTCAGCCATCTGCGACGCCGAATACCAATGCGGCAGCGGCCCGGGTACTGGACAAACTTGGCATCACTATGGTCGAAGCTCCGGAAGCCGGATGTTGTGGTGCAGTGAACTATCATCTGTCCGAGCATGAAAAAGGCCTGGAGCGGATGCGCCAGAATATTGATGCCTGGTGGCCTGCCATTGAAGCCGGTGCCGAGGCCCTCATCATGACTGCGTCAGGCTGTGGCGCGATGGTTCAGGATTATGGGCACCTGCTTAAAGACGATCCTGTCTATGCAGAGAAGGCCCGGAAGGTGAGTGAGCTGTGTACCGACATTGGTGCGTTCCTGCTGAAGCAGGATCTGGAAAAGCTCAACCTGAACAAGACGCAGGGCAAAGTGGCTTTCCACTGCCCGTGCACACTGCAGCACGCGATGAAACAAAGTGGTGTGGTTGAGCAGGTACTGACCAAGGCGGGCGTCAATCTGGCCCAGACCAAAGACAAGCATCTGTGCTGCGGTTCCGCCGGTACCTACTCCGTGCTTCAGCCAGAGCTGAGTCAGAAACTTCTGAGTAACAAACTTGAAGCGCTGACCATGGACAAACCAGATCGCATCGTAACGGCAAACATCGGTTGCCAGATGCACCTGGAAACCAAGTCTCCGGTTCCGGTCCAGCACTGGATCGAATTGCTTGACCAGTAACGGCGCATCCTGAAAAAAGAAGGGCCAGGTGGGTATTACCCCCTGGCCCTTTTTTATGACAGTGACTGAACCTCTTTGCGGTCAACTTGGCAGTTGGCTGGCAGCTCGCGCGGCGGGGGATTGAGCCAGGTAGGCGAGTGCCTGTTCCGTATTGCCCTCGTTTATGGGGTGGAAATCCGGAGAGGCCCAGCGCAAGGTGGCTTCGACCAGGAATGTAAACGTGGGGACATTTCGGGTTCTCTTTCCGGTCACTTGCAACTGGTTCAAGATAGCCGGTAGCCATTGTCGCCCCATCTTCCGTACTTCCGGGGTTGGGTCTTGGCGCATCAGGGTTCTGCCGCCTTCCGAGATGTAATAGACGATCAGAGGGAAGACCAGGGCCATCAGAGCCTGCCGACTGATATAGAAGCCCAGTTGGGTCTGGCAAAGGTGTTCAAAAAGGTCGTAGGCCACGGTGCGGTGCTCGACTTCTTCCGCCAGGTGCCACTTGAACAGGTCTACCATGGCAGGATCTCCATCTTCCTCCCATGAGGTATTGTCCATCGCCCACTGGCCAAGTACCCCGGTGAAATGCTCGATCGCCGCGATCACGCCGACTCGAAGCACTAACCAGGGCTTTTCCAGCGATTTTCGGTGCAGAGCCGGAATACCGAATGGCTGTTCTCCCAGCAGGGATTTGAAAAGCCAGTCTACTTGCCTGAGAAAGTCATCCAGTTCCAGTCCGTGCTCCTGCAGGTAGATCTGGGCCTTGCTGTGTACTCGGGAGTGGGTCGCCTCCTGACGGATAAATCCTTCCACGTCCGCACGTAGCACCTCATCCGTAACCAATGGAAGGGCCTTGTTGTACACCCTGCAGAACCAGAGTTCTCCCTCCGGCAACAGCAAATGGATGCCATTGATAACATGAGTGGAAAACGGATCGTCCCTGAGCCAGTGCAGTGGAGTCTTCTGGAGATCAAACTGAACCCGGCGAGCCCGTAACGGGGGGCGTTTAGTACCGTTCATATCGGACAGCTCCTTAGCTTTAAGGTGTGATATCAAGACGCGCGACCATACGCGATACAGTGGGCGCGAATCGGCTGACGATACGGGTAGCGAGGGCTTCGGGGCCGACCAGGCTGATCGCGGGGTTATGGAGTATCGATTGGCAGATTCGTTCGGCGACATCCTCGGGAGTGAATGTCGCGTGACGCTTGTACAGGCTGTCGGCTTTGGCCCGTTTTTCCGCCTGTTCCTCGTCGCTGAGGCCAGCATAGACGGTATTTTGTGCTATACCGGTAGCGACAAAGCCCGGGCATACCGAGGTCACCCCGATGTCGTACTCGGCCAACTCCGCCCGCAGGCATTCGCTGAGCATATGTACGGCGGCTTTGCTGGTGGCATAGGCTGCGAGTTTTCGGTTGGGGGCAAAAGCGGCTGCAGAGGCGACGTTGATGATGTGGCCGGCGCAGTGGGCGTCGACCATTTGCTGGCCAAATAAACGGCTGCCGTGGATAACGCCCCAGAGATTTACCTTGAGGATGCGTTCCCAGTCCTGGTTCGACGTGTCCAGCACGCCGCCAGCCATTCCTATCCCGGCGTTGTTCACTACGATCTCTGCGCAGCCAAGTTCTTTCTCCACCCACCTGGCCAGTTTTTGCATGGCTGCCGCAGACCCAACGTCCACCTGTTTGCTCCAGGCAACCGCTCCAAGGGCGCGAACATCCCGTGCCGTATCTTTGGCTGCATCTTCATTGATGTCGACGCACACCAGGTCGGCACCCAGGCCGGCGAGCCTGAGGGCGGTGGCGCGACCAATGCCAGAACCGGCTCCGGTGATTACAGCGGTTTTACCGGTCAGAGGCAGCCCGAAACGCTCGGGTCGGACCCGTGCATGCTGCAGTGCTGACGGCATATTGCCACTGTCGACTCCGGTGACGAATTCTCCTATCCAATGGGCTATGCGATCCGGATGGCTCAGTGGAACCCAGTGATTGGCATTGATGTCACGGCGATACAACTGTGGAACCCATTCATGCAATCCATCGAACAGGTGGGCGCCGACATAGTTGTCCCGGGTTGGCACGATCAGCTGGACAGGGCAATGCGCCGGGCGCGGCTCAGGGTTCAGCAGTTTGTGGCGGAAGTTTGCACGGTATAGCTGAACACCGTTGCGGCCGTCTTTCTCCTGGGTTGGATTGGGTGTGGATTCCGCCACCTTTTCGCGGAGCTTCAGATAACGGGGCCACAGTTTGTCCAGTCCCCCCTGCCAGGCGACTGGTGCGAGAACCGGTAAATGGAAAAATCCGATGTACCAGGAGCTGAAGAGTTGTTTGAGCACCTCGGCCTTGGCGCTGGCGGACAGGTTCAGTGTTTTGTTTCGTAACCAGTAACCCATGTGATCCAGGCAGGGGCCGGAAATGGTGGTGTAGGACAGAATACGCTGTTGCAAAGGGCCCGCTGTCACTGACTCCCAGCTCTGTATGGAGCCCCAGTCGTGTCCAGCCAGGTGAAAGGGTTTGCCTGGAATTATCACATCGACCACTGCGCGGAGGTCATCAGAGAGCTGTTGTATGCGATAGTCAGCCTGCTTTTTTGGCGCGCTGGATTCCCCTGCACCACGAACGTCGTAGGTAATGACAAAGTGCTTTTCGGCCAGGCGCTCGGCCACGGGTTGCCAAACAGTGTGATTGTCCGGATAGCCATGGACCAACACGATGGGAACTTTTCGATTATCGCCATAGGTGATCACGTTGAGCGTTGTATCGCCGCTGGGCACCCGGAGAGTGTTCTGCATAAAAGTTCCCTGATTGCTCTGATTGGTAAGCTTCAGGCTATCAGCGACGGTGTTCAGCGTTGTTTGCGGAATGGGTCGCGGGAGCGGCTTTTGGGGACAGGATCAATAATATTGGGGTAAGAACTCAGGTATACTTCCGGCTAACTTATTGAAACCACAGGGAGTGGATGTCTATGCCAAGGAGTCTGGCAGTGTTTTTTTGTATTCTGTTGAGTGCCTCTCCGGTATTTGCCGGCGTGTATACCTGGATTGATGATCAGGGGGTAGCGCACTTCTCTGATCATCCCCCTGCGAAAGCCCCTCACCGCGAAGTTGATATCCAGCCTGTAGCCACCGTTCCTATGTCAGAAAACCTGAAGCAGGGGCGGCGAGTGTCTGAGATCAGAAACGATGTGCAGAATGTTCTGTCAAATTCTGATCGCCCGGTCAAAACATCTGCCAAGGCCCGGGCGAGGGAAAGGGCAAAACATGAGAAAACCTGCGATCGCTACCGGCAGCAGCTGGAGACCATTCAGTCTCAGTTACGTGGCGGATACAGTAATGATCGGGGAAATTCCCTGAGGCAGCGACGCCGGGTCGTCAGCCAGAAAATGAGCAGGGAGTGTATTCTGGGCTAACCCGGAGTTTCATCAAGCCCGTTTGAAGCTGGCCAGAACCATGGCAGCAACAACAAAGAGGCTGCCGAACACCCGGTTCATTTGTCTTTGCCGGGCGGGAGTGGTCATGAACCTGAACAGCTGGCTGGCCAGCAACGCATACCCCAGCATTACCAGGCAATCGACCACAATCAGCGTTGACCCCATGGTGACGAGTTGAGGCGTGTGTGGGGCGCCTGCCACGAGGAACTGCGGAAACAGGGCGACCAGAAAGACCGTAGCCTTCGGGTTGGTCAGGTTCACGAAGGCTGCGTTCCAGAACTGCTTGTGGCTGCTCACCGCCGAGTGATCTTCTGCCATGGTTTCCATCACCGGCTCACGCCATTTTGAAATGCCCAGCCAGATCAGGTAGGCAACGCCCAGCCACTTGATCAGAGTCAGTGCGGTTGAGGACGACGCGACAAGGGCTCCGAGCCCTGCACCAACCAATAGAATCTGGGCACCGTACCCCAGTTGCAGGCCGAGGATGGCAGGCAGCGATCGTCGCACACCGAAGCGCATACCATTGCTCATGGTGTTAATGGCGCCGGCACCGGGCGACACGCTGATAAGTACGGAAGCAACGAGGAAAGTCAGCCAGAGGGTCAGGGACATGGACTCAGCTCTATCGATGGAATGTGTTCGGGGAAGAACTGTAATTTACCATGCCCGGGACTGACTGCACACGCCTTCCCTGGCGGTGACGGTGGATTGAACGCCTCTGGATCAGGATTCCGGGAAGTCGGTCCAGCCATCCAGCCAACTGCTGCCGGAAACCGGGCTGACAGCGCCAACAAAGTTCGCGGATTCATCAAAGAATTCGCTCTGTGGCGGACGGGTAGCATTCATCTGTCGAAGCTGGATGCGAGGCATGAAGTTGGGGTTGACCAGATCCTTGGCGTTCGGGAACAAGGCGGTATCGACCCGGAACACGTTGTTGTTTCCGGGGGCGGCCATCCAGGCCTGTTCATCAAATCCGAAATCGTCATCATTTTCGCTGGTTTCAGATGCAACCTGACCCAGGTGGCCAAGGTTGGCCATGAGGTTGTTGCTGAAGGTCAGCAGGTTCCGGTTGACTAGTGACAACGCATCGTCCCGGGTATCCAATGCCTCGATACCATAACTGTCGATCAGCATGTTGTGGAAATGGCCACCGGAGCCTTCGCGAACGATCATACCTCGATGTTTCTTCTGGGAGTTGCCGGCGCCTACCAGTGTAATGTTATAGAACGTAGGCTCTGAGCGAGGTGTCGCTTCGTGATTGCCGCCGTTGTTGTCGCCCTCAAAAGCGTTGTCGCCGGCATCCGGGTGTTGCTGGATAACTGCAAACTGAACCCGCCCGGTCCAGCCCCAGTCCCAGTCGATGCTGTCATCGCCTGCGCCGGAGATAACGATGTTCTGGAGGTCCACATTGCCGCCGAACATTTCGATACCATCATCCAGTGAACGGTGTACCTGCACATTCCGTACAATGGTGTTTTTGCCGCACCCACCGAGGGTCAGTCCATTCAGTTCGTTGTCTTTGTAGACTTCGAAACCAGCGAACTCGATACGTGTGTATTCGATCACGCCGCAGGAATAGTCAGTGTCGCTTCCGCCAAATACTCCTCGGGTTTCCCCGGGAGGCAGGCCTTCGATAGCGGCTTCCGCTTCGTTGACCGGGGCCCGGCCCAGCAACACAACACCTCCCCAGTCACCGCGGGCGCGTTTGCCTTCGCTGAGTGCGCTGGTAAATACAATGGGGCTGTCCGCTTTGCCGCGGGCGAAGAGTTTCGCGGTAGAGGTTACGACCAGCGCTGAACCATTTTTTCCCTCAATCGTGACGCCGGGCTCGATGGTCAGGTTGGCATTCTCCACGTAGACGGTTTTTTCCAGGATATAGCGCCTGCCGGTTTCCCAAATGGTATCGTGACTGATATCCGTATCGATCCGGACGGCCCGGTTTTCGAATGCCGTAAAGCCTGCCGCGACCGCGCCGATGGCGAGTGCTGGCACAAGTATGAGGCCGCGTCTGCGCAGCCAGCCTGACTTTTTGCGGGTATCTTCGGCGGGTGTGGTTATCCGGGTGGTTGAACTGTCAGCCATCAGAGGTTGGCCGGTGTCGTTTGCCTGAATCTCCCTGGCCAGGGCTTTAAGTTCTTCCGTGCCACTTTGCTCTACGCGTCGCAAAACATCCGCCCGATATCCCGGTTCGCGCAACAGTGTATTAAGGTGAACAAATTCGACGCCAGGGCATGCGCCTTTGTCGATGCGGCGTTTGAGTCGCCACAGTTTCTCAACGAGTAGGGAGGAATCTCCAGACATGGGGTACAGCTCTCCTGGTGAATGGAAAGCAGAGCCTACAGACCGACTGTGACGAATATGTGAAAGCTGTTGATTTTCAAGGCAGTTCATCAAGCTGTAACATTGGTCTGGTAGGATTGCCGGCAATGTTGTGTGCGTGTCCTCTTGTTGCTCCGGAGTCCTATATCGTATGAGAACCATCGCGTTTTACAGTCCCAAAGGTGGCGTGGGAAAAACCGCCGCTTCTGTAAACACGGCGTATCTGGCGAGTCAGAGCCGGTGTAAAACCCTGTTGTGGGATCTGGACCCACAAGGGGCGGCCAGCTTCTATCTGTCCGGGGCCGAAGTGGTCAAGGGCAAAAAACTGTCGAAACTGATGGAAGGCAAGGCACCGATTGCGAAGTTCATCCATGAGGAGGTTTATCCCGGACTGGACTTTATCCCCGCCCATTCGAGCTTCCGGAACTTTGATATCAAACTGGAGCAGGAAGAAGGTTCCAATACTCTGCGGCAGATGCTGGCGCCCCTGTCTGAGGATACCGGGCTTGTGGTTCTTGATTGTCCGCCGACGTTGTCCCGTTTGACGGAACAGGTGTTGGAGGTTGCAGACCGGGTTTACGTTCCTGTTGTACCTACCTGGCTTTCACTGAACAGCTGGAACCAACTCTGGGATTTCATGAAGGATAAAAAGCTGGGCACGAAAAAGCTGAGACCTTTCTTTTCCATGGTCGATCGCCGGAAGAATCTGCACAAGGAAATTATGGATCGCCGTGATGAGCTGCTGAAAAACGCCATCGAGGCAGCGATACCCTATGCCAGTGTTGTTGAACGGATGGGGGAAGAAGGGATGCCGCTGGAAGTCCTGGCTCCGCGGAGCCCGGCAGCGGCAATGTACCGTCAGATGTGGAAAGAAGTCGGTCAGGATCTGGGGATCGCCCGTTCCTGACCTCGGGTCACTGGCTGGCTTTGCTAACCGCGGCGGAAGCTGTGCGGCCGGCGATGGCTCCCATTACAACCGCACTGAGCAGCCCGTTTCCTGACATGTAACCACTGTCTCCTGCGCCAGAAACGCCTCGGGCGGCGCCTCCCGCGGCGTAGAGATTCGGGAGTGGTTTACCTTCCAGGTTCAGTACCTGTCCCTCGGGAGAAATCTCCAGGCCTCCCTGAGTATGAAACAGTGCACCGGTTACTCGGATAACGTGGTACGGCGGCGCCTGCAGTTGAAGTTCCGGCGCAAAGCTGCGGCCAAAGCGGTCGCTGTCTCCACTTTCCTGAAGGGTGTTGATTTCCCTGAAGGTGTCCTGAAGGTTCTGCAGTGGCATACCCAGACCCTCTGCAAGTTCTTCCAGCGAGTCGAACGTTTTCACCGCGCCCGCGTTGAACGCATTCCGGTAATCCTCAAACTTCAGCGCGTCGTCATGGATGCGCTTGTCGAAGATGTTGAATGCGATACCTTCGGGCTGTTCCAGAACCTTGGCCGCCTGCTCTGAGTAGCCGCCATGCTCATTGGAAAAGCGCTGGCCGTCGCGGTTCAGCTGGACTCCGCCCTGCATCATCACCGCCCAGGAGATGAGGGTCTGGTGTGGCCAGGCCAGAGAACCGTGTCCCTGATAGGAACCCATGTCTCTGAGGTTGGCGCCCAGAGCTTCACCCCAGAGTACAGCCTCTCCCAGATTGCCTTCGTGGCCGAAGTAGAGCGCATCCTTCATGTGGGGAATGAAGCGCTCAAGCAGCTCAGGGTTGCCACCGAAGCCGTTGCAGGCAAGGATCAGTGCCTCGCAGCCGAGCTGTTCTTCGGCACCATCCGGACGTTTATAGGACAGCCCGCAAATGCGGTCGTCATCGTCCACATGGAGAGTGGTGACCGCGGCCTCCGTCAGCACCGGCAGTTCAGCCTGCTCGGCGGCATTGAGTAAACAGGACATCAGCTCCTCGCCGGTACGCCGGGGAGTGCAGTGCATACGCATCCGGCTGTGTCCGGGGTAAAGGAAGCCCTCGACCAGTTCGAACGGGATGGCGTGTTCATCGGCCAGCCATTCAATGACCTCACCGGAGGCCTCGGCCAGACGTTTAACAATGGCGGGGTCAGCCTCCTGATGGTTCTTGCCCTGAATGTCGTGGGCCATGATGGCCGGAGAGTCCTCGACTCCGGCCGCCCTCTGAAAACGGGTGCCAGAGGCCGGGACAAATCCGGACGACATGAAGGTGCTGCCGCGAGGCGTCGCATCCCGTTCCAGTACCGCAGCATCAATGCCTAGTGATCGGGCAGCAAGACCCGCCACCAGGCCGCAGGCACCACCACCGATGATGACCAGAGGAATGGTGTAGTCAAAGGTGATCGCGCTGCCGTCTTTCCTGACCGTTGCCATGTCTCAGACCTCTTTCCCGGCCTGCTTGGCGAATACGTCGAGGATCTCGGAGGCTGTGGCCTGCCAGACATCGTCGTGGCCTGTCACGTAATCCAGTACCGCTTCGAGGCTGCTGATACGATGTGGCTGTCCAATCAGCCAGGGGTGGATATTCAGAGCCAGCATGCGGCCGCCCTGAGCCCGGGCTTCTTCCAGCAGGTAATCGAAGGCATCCTTCACCTGCTCAACCCAGGAGTCTTCCGAATGCAGGTTCTGGCCAATAATGAACTGATCTTCCAGTTCGGTAGACAGCGGCATGATGGTCAACGGGCCATTGCTGGTTTTGAACTCATAGGGCATATCGTCGTTGACCCAGTCACAGCAGTATTCGATGCCGTTGGCTGCCAGCAGGTCAGGCGTATTCCAGCTCTGATTCTTGGCAGGGCTGAGCCAGCCGCGCACCGGCTGTCCGCTCAGTTCACGCAGGGTATCCACAGAGCGTTTGACCAACTCGGCTTCTTCCTGCTCATCCTGACCACCGTAGTGGAGGTGATCCATGTTCCAGCCGTGGCAAAGGATTTCGCCATCAAAGGCCTTCAGCTGTTCAAGAAGGTAAGGTGTTTCCTGTGCCAACTGCGTGTTGATGGCGAACGTGGGACGAACGCCGAAACGCTCAAACGCCTTGAGGCAGCGATAGATGCCGACACGGTTTCCGTAGTCCCGCAGCGTAAAGTGACGCAGGTCTGGGTAGGGCATCTTCATGCCGTTGGGTACCTTGAACGGAACGCCCCTCTGGTTCAGTGGGTAGAACTCAAGTGAGGTGTTGATCCATACCGCAAGCTTCTTGCCGTCAGGCCAGGTTACCGGCGCGCGGTCTTCCAGCATCGACCAGTCGTAGCGTTCGTGGTCATAACCGTAGGAGCGCCAGGGGTATTCCAGAAATTCTTTGTCGAGGCTCATTTCGCGCTCCTCTTCTTGCTCTCGATGTCAGCCAGGGCCGCGTCGTAGTAGTTCTCAAGGTAGTAGTCGGCAATTTCCCGGCCGGTTGTCACCCAGACATCGCTGTGTCCGGTGATATATTCCAGAACTTCCTCATAGGCCTTGATACGGTGAGGGCAACTGACCTGGTAGTTGTGGGTCGGGATGCACATCACGGTTCCGGATTCTGAACCCTCTTCGTAGAGGCGGTCGAAGTGGCGCTTGAGAATCTCGCCGTAATGGCGGGGCTCTACCTTGTTCACCGCGTAGACAATGGTGTCGTTCATTTCCAGTGAGTAAGGAATAGAAATAAACCGCTTGCCGCTACGAACGGAAACCGGGGTGGGCTGGTCGTCATGGAACAGGTCGCACGTATAGATGCCTGCTTCGTCGCCAAACAGCTCGGTTCCGACTTCTGCAAACAGATCCAGAGTGCGCTCAGAGTGGGAAAGAGCCGGAGCCAGGTAGCCGGCACACTTTTGTCCGGTATGGCGATAGATGGTTTCGATGGAATCCCGGATCATCGCCCGTTCCTGCTCTTCACTCAGACCATAGGTGTAACGGGTGTTATAGATGCCGTGGCTGAACAGTTCCCAGTTCCGCTCCTGGCACATCTCGATGATCTCGGGATGGTGTTCGCACATGGCAACAGACAGCGAAACAGAGCCGCGAATGCCATATTTGTCGAGCAGAGCCATCTGACGGCGATGACCGACCCGGTTGCCATAGTCGCGAATGCCATATCCGGGCAGAGCCGGGCTTGGTTGCGGCCAGGCGGCGCGATGGGGGTTCGCTGGTGGATCCAGCTCGTAGTACTCAATATTCGGGGCGACCCAGAAGGCGACTTTGGCGCCGTTAGGCCATTCGATTTTGGGGCGGTCCTTATAGGGCCAGTAGTCGTAAACGCCGAGACTTTCTTTCATAACCTTCCGCCTTTCGGTGAGTCCGGGGAGTGTTGGCGAGGGGCCGGGCCCCTCACCTCCCATTGGGCTGATCTGGCCTTCAGGCCTGTTCTTTGGCCTGCTCGTCGAGCCAGTCCAGAACGTTCTGGACCTTTAGTACGTCGGCGTATTTCAGATGCAGGTCGGTCAGGTTGGCGTAGTGGTAGCTTTCGTGTTTGTCGGAAACACATTCTTCCGGAACAATGGTCCGGTAGCCGCGTGACAGGCTTTCTACCGCTGTTGCACGGATGCAGCCGGAGGTGGAACCGCCGGTAATGATGACGGTGTCGACCTGGTGCCATACCAGCAGGGACTGCAGCGGGGTTTCGAAGAATGCTGAAGGCATACGCTTGGTGTAGATCACGTCGCGGCTTTCGTCGATTTCCACTCGCTCATCGAAAGCAGCCCGATCCGAGCCGTATTTGATGTTCTGCAGGGAGTCCGGAGTATCGGTGCGGGTGCCCCAGACGCCGGCGTCTTCTGCGGAGTCCAGAAACGCTACGTGGGTCCAAACAACCGGCCAGCCCAGCTTGCGGAAACGCTTGGCCAGCTCATTGGTGTATTCGAGCTGACGCGGGTCGGTTTCGTAGGCGGTTTTGTACAGATCCGTTCGGGTATAGGCTTTCTGCGGATCAACGTTTACCAATACGGCCTTTTTACCGAAGCCGAAAGGGACGCGTTGCGGGTTGGCCATTACGTCCTGGAAGATTTCTCGTGCAGTTTTGTCGCTGGTAATCATCGTGTGCCTCTCAAAGTCGGTGTCGGTTGTTTTAGCGGGTGCTGTCTTCGTACTGTAGACCCTGTTCCAGCATTGTCTGGGTGCCCAGGTAGTCATTCAGCTGCTTGAAGTCGAGCATCCGGTCCCGGAAGTTGTCAGTGGTGCCGTCTGCCTTCAGTGTCTCGAAGAACTGGGAAGCCATGAAGGTAAATGCCCGCACCAGTGCGCCGGGGAAAATGACCAGGGAGAAACCCAGTGACTTGAGGGTTTCCGCGTCCTGAAGTGGGGTATCGCCGCCTTCTACCATGTTGGCCATGACAGGGATACGGCCCTTGAACTGGCTCATTACCCGCTCTACCTGATCAGCGGAGCGAATGCCCTCAACAAATAGCATGTCGGCGCCGGCCTCGTAATACGCGTTTGCCCGTTCCATGGCGCCGTCGATACCCTCGCTGGCGATGGCGTCAGTGCGTCCGATTATCAGTGTTTCGTCACTGTCCCGGGCATCCAGGGCTGCTTTCAGTTTACCGACCATTTCACCCTGGCTGACCAGTGTTTTGCCGCGCAAGTGGCCGCAACGCTTCGGGTAGGTCTGGTCTTCCAGTTGAATCGCGTTGGCGCCGGAACGCTCCATCAGTCGAACACTGCGCATCACATTGATGGCATTACCAAAACCGGTATCGCAATCCACCACGATCGAAATATCACTGCGCTCACGAATATGGGCCAATGAATCGGTTACTTCAGTCAGACTCATCAACCCGATGTCCGGACGACCGAGCTTGGTGTAGGCGAGACTGGCTCCTGACAGGTACACGGTATCGAAGCCGGCCTGTTCGGCCAGGGAGGCGCTGAGCGCATCGTAAACTCCGGGGGCAACCACAATGTTGGAACTGTGGAGTCTGTCTTTCAGGCTGGCTTTTGGTGCTGCGGTCATAGCGATATCCATTACGATTTTCGGAAATTGGCAGGGCGGGGTCGCACTGCTTTTATTTGGGTTTAGTGTCTGTATGTGAGTACTGTCAGGCTGACTATTCCAATCCGGCGTTTGCCAGGTCATTCCAGACGTCCTGTCTGATGAGCCGGTCATTCTCCACCTCGAACCGATCAATAAACCGGACACCTTCAAAGGGACGACCATCCGGCCACTCGCCGGACAGGGTGCCGTTGACAACAACAACGATGCGGTCCATTCCGTACGCGACGTCAGTCGAAGAGATGGTTTTGTTTACAAATCGGTAGCGGCCACTGGCCCACGCTACAAGTTGTTCAAGTGATGTCAGCTCGCCACTACCGGGAAAGGTCATCACAAAGCCATCGGCCAGATGGCTTTTGGCACTTGCCAGATCCCGTTGCTCCATGGCATCGAGATAGGTTTTGACCAGAATTTCGGGGTCCTGGGCCGCGATACCGGGTTGGCGGGAAACTCCGCCCCGGCTGTACTCGTCATTTCCGGCTTCCCGGATCCAAACGGAGATGGCGTCGGGTTTGGCCCGGGTAATGCCACGAATGACAGCGGTCAGCGAACTCATCAGCCGCTTTTTGGTCTCTGGGGTATAACCTTTCAACAGATTGACCTGTAACATCGGCATGACGGATCCTTCTCCTTGTGGGCGCGATTGTTGGCTGCCGCTTGATTATTGATCTGTACTATTCATAATACATTTATATGTTCTATATCCGTGGGCTGTCAAGTAGTGGTGGCTCCGTTAACTGAGAGGCAACCTAATGGCTACATCTGTTTCCGCCAATGGACCTGGTGGTACCAAGTCGCAACAACTCTTCCTTTTGTTGAAAGATGCGATTGTCAGCGGCCGGATGGCTCCGGGAACCAAAATTCCGGGCGAGCTCAAGCTGGCGGAGGAGCACCGGGTGTCCCGGGTGACGGTACGGCGAGCGCTTGAAGCACTTACCGAGGAAGGTCTTATTTCCCGGCAGCCGGGGGTGGGAACTCTGGTCTGCGAGAGGCCAGTGGGTGCCACTGTCATGACAGCAAGTGTCTCCAGTCTTTTGCCGAACATGCTCAAGATGAGTGAGCGTTCCCGGGTGCGGCTGATGGAGTTCGGTTATAGCTACCCGTCCGACACCATTCGTGAACGACTCAAGATGGCGGAAGATGAGCGGACTCAGCGCTCTGTCCGGGTACGTCTTGCAGAAGACAAGCCATTTTCCTATCTCACAACCCACGTTCCCGAGCGTATCGCGTCGAATTATGGCGAAGCGGATCTGGCGACTACGCCCTTGTTTGAGCTCCTGGAGCGCAGTGGTGTGCACGTGGATCATGCAACCCAGAGTATTTCGGCCATTCTGGCAACCAAGGAGGTTGCTGACGCTCTGGACGTGGCGGTGGGGTCGCCGCTCATCTCGCTGACCCGTGTGGTTTTCGATCAGGACGGGCAAGGCGTGGAATATTTGCATGCGCTTTATCGGCCGGATCGTTACCGCATAGAAATCGATCTCAACCGCGCTGGTACTGAGAAGGAGCGCTACTGGCAGCCGGTGACTCAGCCTCCTCAGCGAGGGTGATGTCAGCATTACAAGTGTTGACATCGCTAAAACGGGTGGTATACCTTCATATGTATCGTAAATAATACATTTAAGAAATAAAGAAAAATACATATGATGGTGCCCTGCTGGCGCCTCATATTGAGCCACATACCACCGTTGAGAGCAGGGGAACATGGCGGGGAAAACACTGTTTGACAAAATCTGGCAGGCTCATGAAATCTGCCAAAACGAGGAAGGTCAGAGCCTTCTGTGGGTTGACCGTCATCTGGCGCACGAGGGCTCTTTTCATGCCTTCAACAAGTTGCGCGAACGAAATCTCCCCGTACGCCATCCCGAGCAGACCATCGGTATAGCGGACCATTACGTGCCGACAGTGAGCCGCAATCTGATCGCGGTTCAGCCCAAGGTCCGTAATGTTATCGAGCAGCTTGTGGACAACTGCAGCCGCAACGGCATTACGCTGATCGGTCTGGATGATCCGCGCCAGGGTATTGTGCATGTGGTCGGACCGGAGCAGGGCGTAACCCAGCCGGGCCTGCTGATGGTGTGTGGTGATAGCCATACCTCAACCCACGGCGCACTGGGCGCACTGGCGTTCGGCATCGGCGCGTCTGAAGTGGCGCATGTACTGGCGACCCAGACGCTCTGGCAAACCAAGCCGAAGACAATGCGCATCACCATTAATGGTGAGCTCGCGCCTGGCGTGACGGCCAAAGACATCGCCCTTGCCTGGATTTCCCGTCTGGGTGCTGATGGTGCTCGAGGTTACGCCATTGAATATTCCGGTGATGTCATCCAGAAGCTGAGTGTTGAAGCCCGCCTTACACTCTGCAACCTGTCCATCGAAGGTGGTGGGCGTTGTGGAATGATCGCCCCTGACGCCAAAACGATTGACTACATCAAGGGCCGCCCCTACGCGCCACAGGGAGAGGACTTCGATAAGGCAGCGGAATACTGGCAAACGCTATACAGCGATGCTGATGCCACCTTTGACCAGGAGATTGTCTTCGATGGCGGCGATATCGCTCCGACGGTGACCTGGGGCGTTTCGCCGGAAGAAGCCTTGCCGATCGATGCGTCGGTACCCGATCCGGCAGAAGCGGAAACCACCTCCAAAGCACGCCAGATTGCCGACAGCCTTGAATACATGGGGCTGAAGCCGGGGCAGAAGCTGACCGATGTGGAAGTGGATCGCGTGTTTATCGGTTCCTGCACCAACTCACGAATCGAGGATTTGCGGGCAGCAGCCGCTGTACTTGACGGCAAGAAATGCAAGGTGCCCGGAATTGTGTCGCCAGGTTCTACGATCGTGAAGCACCAGGCGGAAGAAGAAGGCCTCGACAGGATTTTCCTGGACGCGGGTCTCGAGTGGCGGGAATCCGGCTGCTCCATGTGCGTGGGCATGAATGGCGATCTTGTTGCCAGCGGCGAACGCTGTGCATCCACCACGAACCGGAACTTCAAGGGGCGTCAGGGACCGGGGGCGAGGACTCACCTGATGTCGCCCGCCATGGTCGCTGCTGCCGCCCTGAACGGGCGTCTCACCGATATTCGCGAACTGCAGGAGTAAGGCTTTATGAAACCGCTGAACAAACTTACATCCATCGCCTGTTCGCTTCCGCTGGAAAACATTGATACCGACCAGCTCATTCCTGCGCGCTTTATGAAAGAGTCCCGGGATCTCGGGTATGGCGGATTCCTGTTGCATGACATGCGCTTTACCGAAGAAGGTGCGCCGACAGATGTCATCCTGAATCATCCGGAAGCGGAGGGCACCCAAATCATGGTGGCCAACCGTAACTTCGGTGCCGGCTCCTCCCGTGAGGCTGCGGTATACGCCATGGTTGACTACGGCTTTCGCTGCGTGGTCGCGCCAAGTTTTGGCGACATCTTTTCGTCTAACGCTGTGAACAACGGGCTCCTGCCGGCTGTTGTTTCGGTGGAAGACTACGAACGCCTCTCGGCGTATCTCGCCGAGAAACCTGAACAGATACACCTGAATCTGGAAGAGCAGGTGATCGGTTTTGGCGACAGTCAGATCCGGTTCGATATCAACCCGACCTGGAAGCGCAAGCTTCTGAATGGCTGGGACGACATCGACCTGACCCTGGCAGAATCCGAAAAAATAGAACAATTCAGAAATCGTTACATCAGCCAGTTCTCGTGGCTGGCATAACAAAGCCAACACCAACAACCAAGACTGATTGGATTGCAATCCAACACATAGCTAGGAACCTGAGAGGTCACCATGAACAAGCGTAATTCTATTGTTGCTGCCTGCGCGTCGTTGCTGTTTACGATGGGCGCGTCTGCTGAAGAGCAGGAAATCAAGGCAGTTCACGCATTCCCGCAGTCCCTGATTTACACCCAGAGCTTCCTCGAGTTTGTCGATGAAGTGAACAAACAGGGTGAGGGAGTGGTCCACATCCGCGTTCTTGGTGGCCCTGAAGTCATCGGTCTGCCCCAGCAGCCGGACGCAGTTCGCAACGGCGTGGCGGACATGGCCTATACTGCTGCCAGTTTCTATTCGGGTACGGTTCCGGAGCGGGATGTGCTGATCTCCTCCAACACCAATGCCATCTATGCCCGTGAATCTGGTGGTCTGGACCTGCTGAACAAGGTTCACCAGGAGAAAATGGGGGTTTATTACCTGGGCTGGTTCGACAGCGGTGTAAACTACAACCTATACACCATCAATGAGCCCAAGCTGGATGCCGAAGGTAACCTGGATATGTCCGGAATCCGTCTGCGCAGCAACCCGGTTTATGATGCGTTCTTCACCGATTATCTGAAAGCGCAGCCGATCAGCCTGCCGACCACCGATGTTTATTCCGCGCTGGAGCGTGGCATCGTAGACGCAACCGGCTGGACTCAGATCGGTATGAAAGACCTCAACTGGGACAAGTTCCTGAACTACCGCATTGAGCCGTCCTTCTACTCCACAGATATGGGTGTCATTGTGAACCTGAAGAAGTGGAACAGCCTGAGTGATGAGGCCAAGGACATTCTGCAGCGTGTTGCGATCGAGCATGAGCGCAAGAGTGCCGAAGCATTTGCAGAGTTGTCAGAAACCCAGCAAGCCGAGCTTGTTGATGGTGGTATGACTCCGGTTGTACTTGAGGACGAGGCGGCAGCCCGTTACCTGAAGGCGGCCAAAGACGCCTCTCTCAAGCGTATGCGTGATCGTATGGAAGCTTCACCCCACGGACTGGAGAACTACGACGAGCTGGTTGAGAAATTCAACAAGCCCAGCGCTGAATAGTTCTTTGTCGGCCCGGCCTGAGCCGGGCCTTCTCTCAACTTTTAATGAGTAGTCCTATGTCTTGGTTATTTCGCGCCTACAACCGACTGGTGGATGCGCTGGCTGCCCTATCCGGGGTCATGTTGCTTTGGCTTATGGTAGCGGTTGTCTCGTCCGTTGTGATCCGGAACCTGGGCCTGCAGCCTCCTGCATGGCTATTTTCCTCGACTGAGTATTCCATGTTCTACCTGACCCTGCTGGGTGCCCCCTGGCTGGTCCGGGAAAAGGGGCATGTGTATATCGAAGTAGCTATCACCCACCTGCCTCCGAAAGTTCTGAATGTAGTAACGCGACTGGTCATGTTCCTGTGCGCTGGTATCAGCTTCGTGCTTGCCTGGAAAGGTCTGGAACTGGTTATGTCCAATATCCAGAACAATGACTACGACGTCAGGACCTACTTTATTCCGATGTGGATCTTTACGGTTGCCTACCCGGTCAGCTTTTTGCTCATGGGGCTAGAGTTCACCCGTTTCATGTTCTCCAAGGACTCCTTCCACAACAGCGAAACCGGACAACTGTAATATGGCCTGGCACGAATCCTTACTGTTTCTGTTATCTATCGTTCTGGTGCTGATGCTGATCGGTGCACCAGTCGCTTTTGCCTTTATCGGTGCCAACCTCGTCGGTGCCTGGTATTTCATGGGAGGCAACGCCGGCCTGACTCAGGTGCTCAATAACGGGTTTGGCTCTCTCTCCAGTTTTGGTCTTGTACCCATCCCGCTGTTTCTGCTGATGGGGGAGCTGTTCTTCCGGACCGGTCTCGGCATGCGAATGTTCAACGCTATCGACCAGTTGATGGGCCGGGTGCCCGGCCGGTTGTCTTATGTGACGGTTGTCGGTGGTACGGCGTTTTCCACGCTGAGTGGCTCATCCATGGGCTCCACTGCACTGTTGGGCTCCCTGCTGGTGCCGGAAATGGAACGCCGGGGCTACAAGAAATACATGTCGATTGGCCCTATCCTGGGCACCGGTGGTCTGGCAATCATCATTCCGCCGTCGGCCATTGCGGTTCTGCTGGCTACGCTGGCGAAGATTGATATCGGTGATGTACTGATTGGCGGTATTGTGCCTGGTATCGTGCTGGCGACGCTCTATATGTTCACCATCTGGCTGAAGACCCGGCTGGATCCGAACGCTGCACCGGCCTATGACGTGGAGACGGTACCACTTGCGGCCAAGCTGAAGATTTTCGCCCGGGATATCGTGCCGATGCTCAGCGTGATCGTCCTGATTGTGATCATGATGCTCACCGGGTTTGCGACACCGTCCGAGTCCGCCGCGTTTGGCGCTCTGGGGGTACTGATTCTCGCGGCGCTGTTCCGTGGTTTGAGTTTTGAAGCCTTCAAGCAATCGGTGGTTGGCGCACTGAAAGTTACCCTGATGGCCTACCTGATTGTTTTTGGCTCGGCGACCTTCAGTCAGTTGCTGGCATTTTCCGGGGCCTCCAATGGCCTCATTCAGTGGGCCATCGGTTTTGATCTTCCGCCTCTGCTGATGCTGGCTGCCATGTTTGGCGTTCTGCTGTTGCTGGGTACCTTTATGGAAGCCATCTCGATCATGATGATCACGGTGCCGTTCTTCTTCCCGTTGGCTCAGTCGCTCGGCTTTGACATGGTCTGGTTTGCCATCATTACTCTGATTGCGCTTGAAGTTGGCTTCTCGACGCCGCCGCTGGGCCTGAACCTGTTTGTGATGAAGGGGGTAGCGCCTCCGGGAACGACCATGAAGGAAATCTACCTGGCGTCGATTCCTTATATCATCTGTTCGCTCGTATTGGTGGTTCTGATGATCATGTTCCCAAGCATCGTGACCTGGTTGCCCTACCTGAATTAAGTCCGGTTTGATCGGATCAGGTGGAAGCCCCGGACAGAGAGTCCGGGGCTGATCAGTCAGCCATTGAGGAGGTTGGCGCCAAGGAAGTGTTGGTTGAGCTGGCCTTCCAGTTCTTTATTGAAGTGTTCCGCCTCTTTCATGTGGTCATGCATGAGTTGGCGTGCCTCTTCGGCCTTGCCTGCCCGAAAGGCTTCCAGCAATTTCTTGTGATAGGTGTGGTTGGAGCAGGAAAACTCCCGCTGCTCCGGAAGCGCAGATTTCTTGAAAATGACCAGATCCCGGATCATGTCGTTCAGGAAACGGCCAAAAAACGCCAGAAGGGCGTTGTCGCATCGTTGTGCCAGCACCACGTGGAACTCCAGTTCAGCAATGCGCTGGGCAATCCGTTCATCAAACGTCTCCGGATCGTTTTCGCAGCGCTCGACCAGCGCAGCCAGGGTTTCGATGTCCTCATCGGTGAGCCTTGGCGTGGCGAGGGCGGCGATCTCGGGCTCGATCAATGTTCTCAGTGCGTAGACCTCAGGGCCGGACGGTTGCTCGAAGTGCAGGTAGTTGCGCAGCAACTCGCTGGCCTTTTCGAAGGGCACGCGCTCAAGAATGGCTCCACCGTTCGGGCCAGTGCGGATTGAGACCAGCCCCTGAACTTCCAGGGATTTGAGGGCTTCCCTCACCGTACCTTTTGAGCATTCGAACTGCTCCATCAATTCTCGTTCGTTGGGCAGCTTGTCGCCCGGTTGCATCTGATTGACGGCAATCCAGCGTTTGACCGATTCCACAATCTGGTCTGAGCGCTTCACTCGCTTGGGAATACGTAGGTTCCTGTCATTCATGTTTTTTTGCCGTTCTGGGTCGATGTCGCATTCTGCCACAGAGGGGCTTTTTTTACGACTTGGTTGAATTATTCTATTTATTAGTATAAATAGTATAGACAGAATTTGCACAGTGGCGAATGCCGTTGTTGCCGACAACGTGAATACACTCGAAGGAGACTAGACATGGCACATTCAAGCTTTAACTGGGAAGATCCACTTCTTCTGTCACAACAGCTGACCTCTGAAGAGCGCCAGATTGCCGAAGCGGCCCGGGCATACTGCCAGCAGGAGCTTCAGCCCCGTGTACTGAGCGCCTACCGTGAAGAGCGTTTCGATCGCGAAATCATGACCGAGATGGGCGAGCTGGGTCTGCTGGGTGCCACCGTAGCGGAAGAGTACGGCGGAGCTGGTCTTGGTCACGTTGCGTACGGCCTGATTGCCCGTGAGGTAGAGCGTGTGGATTCCGGCTATCGCTCCGCTATGAGCGTTCAGTCCTCCCTGGTGATGTACCCGATTGAGGCCTATGGCTCTGAAGAGCAGAAGCAGAAGTATCTGCCCAAGCTGGCAAGCGGTGAGATGGTTGGCTGCTTCGGCCTGACCGAGCCGGACCACGGTTCTGACCCGGGCTCCATGATTACCCGCGCCAAAAAAGTGGATGGTGGTTACCAGCTGAGTGGCCAGAAAATGTGGATCACCAACAGCCCGATCGCTGATCTGGCCGTGGTCTGGGCCAAATCCGAAGCCCATGACAACAAGATTCGTGGTTTCATCGTAGAGCGTGGCACCAAAGGATTCTCCACTCCGAAGATTGAAGGCAAGCTGAGCCTGCGCGCTTCCATCACGGGTGAAATCGTGCTCGACGAGGCCTTTGTGCCGGAAGAAAACCTGCTGCCTAACGCCAGCGGCCTGTCCGGTCCGTTTGGCTGCCTGAACAAGGCTCGCTTCGGTATTGCCTGGGGTAGCCTGGGTGCTGCGGAATTCTGCTGGCACGCTGCGCGTCAGTACACCCTGGACCGTAAACAATTCGGTCGTCCTCTCGCGGCTAACCAGCTGGTACAGCTCAAGCTTGCCAACATGCAGACCGAAATCACGCTGGGCCTCCAGGCTGCACTGCAGGTAGGTCGTCTGATGGACAGCGGTAACTGGGCTCCTGAAATGGTTTCCCTGATCAAGCGCAATAACTGCGGCAAGTCTCTGGACATCGCCCGTGTAGCCCGTGACATGCACGGCGGAAACGGTATTGCTGACGAGTTCGGTGTGATGCGTCACATGGTTAACCTTGAAACCGTTAACACCTATGAAGGTACCCACGACGTTCACGCGTTGATCCTTGGCCGTGCCCAGACTGACATTCAGTCGTTCTTCTGAAACCTGCCACGATAGCGGGGCATGATTGCCCCGCGTTGGAGATATGAGATGGATAAACCCCTAAGTGGTATCAGGGTTCTTGATCTGTCCCGCATCCTGGCAGGTCCCTGGTGCAGTCAGCACCTGGCGGATCTTGGCGCAGACGTCATCAAGGTGGAGCACCCGGAGCGTGGTGACGACACCCGCGGTTGGGGGCCTCCCTACCTGAACGACACCCAGGATGCGGCCTATTACCTGTGTGCGAACCGGGGAAAGAGGTCGATAGCTGTTGATATTGCGCAGTCTGAAGGACAAGCCCTGATTCGCGAACTGGTTGCCACCTGCGACGTGGTGCTTGAGAACTTCAAAGTAGGCGGTCTCAAACGCTACGGGCTCGATTACAACAGCCTGAAAGAGATCAAGCCTGATCTGGTTTACTGCTCCATTACCGGTTTTGGCCAGAACGGGCCTTATTCCAAGCGGGCCGGTTATGACTTTCTGCTGCAAGGTATGGGCGGGCTGATGTCCATTACCGGCCATCCGGATCAAGCGCCGGGTGGCGGTCCGATGAAGGTCGGTGTGGCTGTGGTGGATCTGTTTACCGGCATGTATGCGGCGACCTCTATCCTGTCTGCGCTGATCGGACGTGGCACAACCGGAGAAGGTACCTGGATCGACATCTCACTGATGGACGTTCAGGTGAGCATGCTCGCCAACCAGGCGACCAATTTCCTGACATCGGGTAAATCACCTGGCCGGCTGGGGAATTCCCACCCCAATATTGTGCCTTACCAGGCGTTCGCGACGTCGGATGGTCACATCATCCTCGCCGTGGGGAACGATATGCAGTTCCAGCGTTTCTGCCAGGTAGCCGGCGTTCCGTTGCTCGCGTCTGACGAGCGGTTTGCCACCAACAGGAACAGGGTTCATAACCGGACCTTGCTGGTGCCTCAGATCGAAAGTCTGATCCGTACCAAACCCTCCAGCTTCTGGCTTGATGCATTGGAGCGGGAAGGTGTCCCATGCGGGCCGATCAACTCTGTTGAGCAGGTGTTTGCCGACCCTCAGGTCAGGCATCGTGGTATGGAAATGCAAATGTCTCATCCCGAAGCGGGTGAGATGAGCCTGGTTAGCAATCCTATCCGGTTTGACGACAAGCACTCCAATTCTGATCAGCCTCCGCCCCGTCTGGGGGAGCATACGTGCGATGTTTTGGGGCAGCTGTTCCCTGATCGTGCAGATTATCTTGACTCCCTTCGTGAAAAAGGCGTAATTCGCTGATTTTCCCTGCTTTTGGCGCCACCGGCAAACGCCCGTGGCGCCTTCTTCCCTTCTGATTTTTCCGACTTATTCTTCCTTGTCTGATTCCATTCTTTTTATCGGTATTATTTTTGCTACAAATATTCGGAATAATTTTTTTATTCAAATGTATTGAAAAAGATACATGTAAGTGTATTCTGGTATTGCCTTGGAGCACGGAATAACACCACACGGAAGTTAGACAAGAAGTCGTTGCACTCGCTGCACGTCCATTTATTCAGCCAATCTCTGCCAACAAAACAATCACTCCCAAACAACCTGCGAGGGGCTTTATGAAGACGAGAACATCAACACGAATTTCTGCTTTTTCTCTGGGTGCGCTGGCGCTGGCGGTTGCGTCCGCAAGTCAGGCGGCTACGTTCCAGGTTGAAGATACCGACGTCACTCTCTATGGCTATGCCAAGCTTGACGTGATTTACGATGTAGACGCGGATCTGGGAAACACCATCTGGCGTCCGAGCATCCGTCTGGATGGTGAACCCGGCGTTGACGGCCATACCAATATGCACGCCTTCCAGAGCCGCCTTGGCCTGAAGACCTCCACCATGGTTGGTGGTCATGCCCTGACGACCGTTATCGAAACCGATTTTTACGGCGGTGGCGGATTCACTGGTGGCGGCGGTGAGCTTCGTATGCGCCATGCCTACGGTGTGTGGAACGGTGTTCTGGCCGGCCAGACCTGGAGTAACTTCGGCAACATCCTGAGTCTCTACCAGACCGTAGATTTTAACGGCGCGTTGGGGCAGGGCGGTGGTCGTCAGCCCCAGATTCGTTACACCACTGGAAACTTCTCGTTCTCTCTCGAGGATCCGAATGGTGGTGCTGGCGGTTCAGTCAGTGCTGAAGGAACGAACCAGTACCGCATACCGGACATCACAGCGCGTTACCAGAACACCAGTGGCCCGATCAAATTTGCAGGCGCCGTACTTGGTCGTTTCCTTGAATACGATGCAGAAGGTTCCACGGTTTCCAACCCGAACTGGACAGATGACTCCGCTACCGGTTGGGGTGTGATGCTTGAGGCAAGCACCAAACTGACCGACGCCATTACGGTTCGTGGTTCAGTAACCCACGGTGATGGCCTGGGTGGTTACCTGTACCAAGGCCCAGGATCGACCGGCTACGTTGATGCCAACGGCAACCTGGAAACTATCGAGGGTACCGGCGGTGGTGTGAGCATGAGTGTTGCTGCCGGCTCTGGCGCCTTCAACCTGGGTTACGGCCTGGCCATGGCGGACCTGGATGATGCGGTGGCGAGTGGTGATGTTTCCGCCACCTCCAACGAGCGCTTCTCCAGCGTATTCGCCAACTACATCTGGTCACCTGTTGACCACATCACCTATGGCCTCGAGGCGGGATACCACACCCGCGAGCAGGTGAATGGCGACGAAGGCGACGCCGTGCGCCTGCAAGCCATGGTGATGTTCGGGTTCTGATCCGGCCCGAACAGATCAGCTTTTCCTTTTGAGTTGCATTGCCCTTGGCCCCGGAGACCCCGGGGTCTTTTTTTTTGGTGGGCAGGCAATCACCCGGATTTGAACTCACTCATTTGGATGGGGTTGTACTGATGAGAGTGAATTTTTCCTGGCGACAGAAACTGAACGCCCTGATGCTCAGCACGCCAATTGGTCTTGCTGTGATCGTAGGGGTTGTGATGTGGGGGCTGAGTACGGTCTCCTCTTCGTACCGTGCCATATACGATGTGTTTGACTACAAAGTTATGTCCAACGATGTGCTCATTGCCTGGAGTTCTGCGGAGCAGTCTGTGGCCGCTATGGACGCTTCAAACACCGACGCTGTGCGTGCGGGACTTGATGTGCTTGAACAGGGCGCAGCAGACCTGGTCGTGCAATCCCGGGCATTTGGAGAAGCTAAGGTCAGTGAGTCAGCAAAAAGGATTGCTGGAGAGGCTGAACACTATGTCACCTTGCGCAAGGCATGGCTGGATGATGTCACTGCCCTTGGATTTTCAGATAGTGAAGGGGTGAGGCTGGAACTTGAGACAGCCCTCGGCGACCTGGAAGACTTGTCGATCAGTCTTCTGGATGAACCGGTGGAAAAGTTGGTGGTGGCCAGCCGACAGTATGTGCAGACCCGTGATTCGGCTTTTGCCAGAGACGCTGAAGAAGCGTTGGCCAGCCTCGATGTCATTGTCGACGATTATGACTGGCAAGACAGTGTGATCGGCCAGAATATTCAGACCTTCCGAAATGTGTTCGCAAGAGCAAAGGCCATTCTGTCGTCGGTTTCGGAGAAGGAATCGGACATTTCTCAGGCGGGCAGAAATCTGCAGGGCGGCGTCGTTGAGCAGAACCAGTTGCTGGAAAATGGCCTGATCAGAACGACGATGGCGGACGCCGAACAGGCCGAAGCTTCTGCGCGGGTTGCCAGTGTCGGTACCGCACTGGTGTTCGCACCTGTTCTTATGATCGCGCTGGTGTTTATATCCCGAACCCTCGTTCGCCGCCTCGCTTCCGTGGTTCAGTTGCTGTCGGATGTATCAGGAGGCGATCTGACCCGGAAACTGGACCCTGGCCGGAACCCCAACGACGAATTCAATATGTTGGGACAGGCCGCCAACCAGATGATTGATGACGTGTCAGAATTGTTGAGAGAGTCCATCCGCAGTACCGAAGCATTGATGGAGGTGCGTGCGCAGCTTGCCCAGACGACGGACAGGCTGAACCGGAGCAGCGAGTCGATTGATCAGCAGACGGAGCAGGCTGCTACGGCTACCCAGGAAATATCGGTCACCATCAATGACGTGGCCCGCCGTACCGCAGAAGTCGGAGAGACCATGCAGGGTGCCAATGACGCCGCCAAAAGTGGCGAGGTGACCATTGCGCAAAGCGTAGCAACCATGCATCGCCTGGCTGGCCTGATCCGGGACTCTCAAGGGCACGTGGTGTCTCTGAACAAAGCCAGTGTTCAGGTTACAGGCATCATTGATGTGATTGATGGACTGGCCGAACAAACGAACCTGCTTGCCCTCAATGCTGCGATCGAGGCAGCTCGTGCCGGCGAAGCGGGCCGTGGGTTTTCCGTTGTGGCTGATGAAGTGCGAACGCTGGCGCAGAAAACCGTGGGTGCGACCAACAACATTTCCGGGCTGATCAGCGAGCTGAACCGGGCCACTGAAAGCATGGATAAGCAGATGGCAGCCGGTCAGGAGGCTGCTGGAGAGAGTGCGGGGCAGGCTAATGAGATTTCAGCCAGCATCTCACGGATTGTTGAGTCCGTGGACCGGTTAACATCCGAAATGGATCAGGTAGTTGTTGCTGTTGAGCAGATCTCGGTCACGACCGAAGATATCGCCCAGAAGGTTGAGGTGGTTCGCGAGCAGACCGGGGAAGCGCGGCTGATCAGCAAAGACCTGGAGCAGCAGAGTGATTTGCTCTCAGGTCATGCCAGCAGGCTGGAAGCCACGAACCGCAGGTTCAAGATAGACCCGGTGGGATAATTATTTGATCTTCGGCGGCGTATCAGAGATTTCCTTGGCTTTGGTACGCCATTTCAGCTTGATCTCAACCTCCTGTTTGTCCCCCTCGTCGCTGGCCCTGACAGACACCTGAAGCAGATTTTTCGGGGTCAGCACAAGATCACCTTCGCTTTCCTGAAATTCCAGCTCTCCCTTCTTGATTGCGTTGGCGAGAGTAACCAGGAGTTCTTTCGTGGAATTGCGATCCAGGAGAGAGTCATGGCTGAACTTGGTCTTGGACTTCATACGTCTGGTTCCCTTTGCTGGTGAGCTTATTGCGCCTGTTTGCGGCGGGTTTTACCTGAGCGCTGGAAAACCTTTGCTTTCGGATAATCACTGCTCAGGCCGATAATTCCGCGCTTTTTATCGATCAGGGTGGCACCGGCACCGAAGCCGTCGAGCCCTTCATTTTTACGGGAGTGGGCGTCAAGAGTGATGTCTGCTTCAATGTGCAGCAGGTCGTTTTTGAGGGTGATGCGTTGGCCGTGGTGCTGGTTTACATGGCCCTGAACCAGCACCCGGATGCCTGCCTTCTTAGCCGCCTTTGCGCCCCGTGGAGTGAGTGGCAGGTCTGCTTTACGGTACTTGGTGCGGAAGGTATTGGCGAGGGGGCTGTAGTAGAAGTTGAACAGGTTCTGGGTCATCAGGTTTTTTTTGAAGGCCCTGTTCGCATGTTTGATACCCCGTTTGGCCAGGAGGGCTGCCATGTGGTCGTCCAGGCCAGCGTGCAGGAAAAGGAATGAGCCCCGCTGTTTGAGCAGTTGCATGTTCTTGAAGAACCAGTTGAACTCTCCCGAGTCCTTTAAAAAAAGAGAACGGCACTTCATTGCGGCAGCGTAGACCTGTTGCAGGGTCAGGCCGGCATTGTTGCAATGACCCTCAAAACTCTCGATCTTGGTTTCCATTTTTCGCATTTCGCGATCAATGCCTTCGGCAGTCAGGAAGCCGGCGGCAAAAAACGGAAAGTTCTCAAACCAGTCGTCATCGGGAAACAGCGTGGCCCGGCACTCCGCTTCCGACGGAAGGCCTTCCTGCCAATGGGTATTGAGCAGGTACTGGTCAAAAACTTCCCTGAACAACGGGATCACCTTTTTCCCCATGCGAACAAACATGTGCTGGCTGCCCACATCCCGTTGCCGCTCCAGTACCAGAAGACCCATCAGCAGCCTCAGGTCGTGATTGCCGGCAAGTAGCGTTACATCGGCTTTTAAACGGTACAGGTGCGCCAGGCTGCGCAGCATGGCCAGGTTGCTGGGGCCCTTATCCAGACAGTCACCGCCGATGACGATTTCGGCGTTTTTGCCGAACTTGGTCAGCCGGAACTCACACAGGTTAGAGCCCTCCCGCTTGATGGCACCTGCGGCGATAAGTGACGCCTCAAAGGCTTCTCCATCAGCATGGGGGTCGGAGATAAAGACGACGGGTTTCCTGGGCCAGGAAAAACCGCTCTTGTTTGCGCGTTTTCGAAAGGTGTCCAGTGTGTCGCTGGTGTTCACGGAGGTGTCATCGTCAGGCCAGGATTCCCATTCCGTGGGTAAACAGGCCCGAACAGCTTCATGGTATTGCGTTGTCTGAATTCTGGGAATGAAACCGGAAGCTGCCATGGCAATCGCCTGCTAGTCGATGGGGTCTTTGTTCTGGCGGAGTTTCCAGTTGCCATAGAGCAGAATCCATTGCTGGTTCCGTATCTCAAAAACAACCGGATGACCATAGAACATACTAAACCGCCCAATATCGCTGAACTTTATGACACCCAGATGAAAGCTGGCGTGGCGGATGGATGCACCGTGGCCAACGACCAGCTGAATACGGTTGCCGGATTTTTCTTCCAGACGCAGATTCTGCAGGTGTTTTGCGACCCGCTCTCCCGCTTCCAGAAGTGACTCGGCGCCGTCAAATGGCAGCTTGAAGTCGCTGGTGGATTTCCAGCCTTCCGGAAGTGTCTCAAGGCGCGGGTCGAGTTCGACAATCCGCTCTATCTCGCTGACAGTCAGGTTGGCCACGGCGCCAACGCTTCGTTCGCAGAGTGCCGGAAAGCTGCAAGTGACTGGCTGTCCGGCAAAGAAAGCGCCGAGTTCCTCACGGTAGATCTCGGCGGTTTGCCAGGCCCTCAACAGTGTTGAGCAGTGGATCTCCGGCTCCAGAACGTAATCGGTCTGTGATAGCCATTGCCGGAACTTGCGGGCCTGGTTCCGAACCTCATCGGCTCCGTTGTCCGTCAGTGGGTAGGGTTGCAGGGCACTGGGTGTATGGGCCAGTTGCTGGTACTCACCGTGGCGGATCAGGGCGATGGCGGCCATCAGAGGATTCCCCGCTCCTGCAGCAGCTCTATGGCACGATCAAAGTCGACTTGCCCGGTCAGGCGGTACACCTGAACGCCGGGGAGGTGTTGCGCGTATACCGAAGCCGGCTGGGTGTGTTCTGGGGGGAAGGTTCCGTCCTGCAACTGGAAGAACGGGCCGGGATTCTTGCGTAACCCGTCGAGTGCGTCCGGAGTCTTGCTGATGTCGACCGGGCACAACTCCGTTGGCGTGGATGAATTCAATGACCAGTCCAGCAGAATCAGGTTCTTCAGGTGCCCTGAGAGGTTTGCTCTGCTTTCGCCATAGGCCTGGCTGATCAGAACGTCGTACTTTTGTTCAATCTCCCATAACTGTGCTGTTGGCATGCCCTCGAACTTTGCTCGTTCGGCCTCCGGAAGGATGGATATGAGCCGTTCGGAATTAACCAGAGTACCCGGGTTGACCCGTGGGTGCTTGGCGACTCCGAGAACGCGAACGTGTTCAGCTTCGGGCTGGAACAGGATGCGGTCATTCGACAGAAAGCGTGTTCCGCTGGATTCCATAGCCCTGAGCATCAGGGTGGATTTTCCGCCACCAGAGCTCGCGGCTATGGCGGTGGTGTCTCCGTTTACGGTAAACGCCGAGGCATGGCCCAGCAGATAGCGCTGGCGTTGCTGGTGATTGAGAAACTGGTTGTTGATGAAATTAACCACTTGCGCCCGGTTCTTCAGCAGATCGCCCACCACCATTGGCGACTGCAATGACTGGAACATCACCATGCCGGTACGAACCTTATGAATCCATCGCCCTTCGGCGGTATCGGCATAGGCCTCTTTAAGGCCAAGGGCACTGGCTTTGGCCCGCTTTACCGGGTGCCAGTCAACCTGAGCCGTATCGGCTGTGCCATCGAACAGGAAGAGGCTCAGTTCGGTGCTGGCGGTTGCAGAATCGGTGAGTCCTGCATAGTAATCATCCAGGTACGACAGTATCTCCGGATTGTTTGCAAACAGCCGGAATGTCAGGTCGTTGAATGTCAGGGTTAACGATGACGTACATTCTGATCTGGCCTGGCCGATTTGCCCGCTGTTTAAAAGGTCGATCATGGGTTGTTCTCAAGCTCTTTCAGTACATGGTCACACAGCTTCTCCGCAGCGTCGATGCCGCATCCCTTCAGTGCTCCGCTGAAGCCTCCGAAGGCCGATACCTCAAACACCACCGGGCCTTCATCGGTCAGGGCAATGTCGACCGTGGTAAAACTGAGATCAAAGCAGGCCTGGGCTCTGCGACCCAGCTCTATCAATTCAGGTGATGCATCGTAGGCCTGGTACTTTCCTCCGCTATGGATGGTGGTGTTCCAGGCATTGGCGTCGCCAACCCGGGCATAGGTGCACAAGTATTCACCCCCCAGGAAAACCATGCCCAGATCCTGGCCGCCCAGATTCACAAACTTTTGCAGATAAAATAGGCCGTGTTCCGCTTTGAAAGCGTTGAGTTTCCCGGTGTTTGTTTCGGTGCCGTCTTCGGCATTCAGTACCTCCATCCCCCGGGCTTTTGTTGAGTACAAAGGCTTCAGGATGGCTTTACCGAACAGGGTGATAACGTCCAGCGCGGCTTCAGTGCTCTCGGTAATCCGGGTTGCCGGTAGTGCAACCTTTCCGGCGGCGAGTGCTGATGTGCCTTCCAGGCGGTTGATCAACCGGCCGACCTGTTCGGGGGTACTGAAACACCGTACGCCAGAGGATTCCAGGCTGCCGAGCATACGAATACGGTCGTCAGCGGCCGGCGAGTAGGTTTCGCTGATCTTCTTGATAATAACGCCATCCAGCTCATTCAGAACCACGTCGCGGTAGCGGAGGATTCCGGTTTCAAGCTCCAGAACCACATCTGCCATATCCACAACACAACGGAATCCGGTGCGCTGTTCCAGGTGATCAGCCAGAACTTCTGTTGACCATTTTCCGGGTGTTCCTATGACGGCTATCCGCGTGTCAGTCACTGAAAATCTCCTCCAGGGGCAGTCGGTACTTCTCGGGCTTTTCCGGATTCATGCGGGCGAGTGTTTCCATCAGATAGCTCGCCCGAAAGCCGAGTTTCCTCGCAAAGCCCATGTCGTAAATGAATCGTGTCGAAGTTGCAAAGGATCGGGCCAGCGCAATCGCCAGTCGCGCATTGAACGTGGCGTCTTTGTTGTTCCTCGCGAACCTGTGGGCAAACTGGTAGAGCTGTTTGATGAGTTTCATCATTTCAGCCCGGGGGGCGGGGTCCATAATTGGCAGACGGTAAATCGACACCATCAGAACGGACAGATCCTGAATATAGTCAGAGTAAGACGCCCGATGAAGATCGATGAAGTAGATGCGGTCCTTGAATTCATCGTAGATCAGGTTGTCGACGTTGAAATCTCCGTGAATAAGGACAGAAAACGGAGCGCGCAGTTGTTGTTCCAGCGCCTCGACCTGGTCGATCTGCGTGTCAAAGTCCGGGCGGGACAGGCCGCAAATGGTTTGCCCTGTGCTGAACAGGGTAGGGTGGGTTTTTCGGGTTTCCGGCATCCGCTTGCGCAGCTGCTGCATATATCCGGGCTGGGCACGCTCATTGGTCCGGGAGCTTTTCCAGATCTTGCCCAGAGTTTTGCACAGCTCGTTGATGAGCAGCTCTGCCGCATCCCATTCACTGTTCAGAATCAGTGACTCCAGCGTGCGCCCCGGAAGGTGCTCGATCACCATAGAGCCCAGATCGCTTTCCTGCTCTACGTGGTGAGACAGCACCTTGGGAGCGACTTTCGGATAGACCTGTTTCCACTGGTCGACACCGGAAATCTCTTCCAGCACTTTGTGCGCCTGCCCTTCCTTATAGACGGCCATGACTTTGCTGGAAGAGTCATGTTCTGCTTTCAGTGCGGCAATGGTGCTGCCGCTGCGGGTCAATGCAAGGCGCTCTACACCAAACTGGTCACTATCAGACGTGAGAGCATGCGCTGCATTTTTCAGTTGTTTGTAATTCTGCAGACCAACGGCTGGCCCGAAGTTGGCGGCCAACAGGGCATCTGCCAGCTCGGACAGCAGTTGAATCATCCGCTCGATCTGGAAGTGGAGAACGGGGCCCGCGGCCGCGCCGTTCTTTTCCGGGAAGGCTTTTTGATCACTCAGTGCTTTCAGGTCCAGAGTCAGTTTGGCTACCCGCCGGCCAAGCTTTAGCCCCTGCCGGGTATTTGCATCGTCCGGGTTTACAATAATGAGTGCGAGGGATTTCCGTATCCGCCGAATAAGTTTGGCGTAATCCTTGTAGCGCTTGTCGGGTGCCTGTCGTAAAGGTTCGATACCCGTGAACTCAAGGCAGGCCTGGCCGAGGGCATCCAGCAGCCTTGCCAGGCGCTCGACAGATTTTGAACGCTGGAAAACCGGGCCGTCGACTTTGCGCCTCTGTACTTCCATGGCAACGGAAAGATCGACCTTCTCCAGAAGGGTTTTGCGATAGCCTTTCCGGTTAACGAGACGTTGTGCGGTGGTGGCTCGCGGGCGCGTCACGAAATCTTCAACGAGATCGAAGTGATTTTCCACCTCGAAACGCAGAAAATAGAGATGCTCCAGAATTGATGCGTTGATAGGCCGTCTCACCTGTTGTGGAACCATGGGATGGCGCACACTATAAGCAACTGTGGCCAATTTTGCGTTAAGCATTTCTTACAGTCTGATAGAGAACTATGTCGAAAAGTCGTTTTTCCAACAGTGGTCTGAGTGTGCCCCGTGGGTTCGGTAATGGGAACGACCTGCGCCTTGCGCGTTATCGAAAGTCGCCCGAACTGGGCCCCAAAATCCTTTTCTTCAGCGGAGGCAGCGCGCTCAGGGGCTTTTCAGAAGTGCTGGCGGGTTATACCCATAACTCCATTCATCTTGTCACACCTTTCGATTCCGGCGGAAGTTCGGCCGAGTTACGCAAGGCTTTTTCCATGCCTGCCGTCGGAGACCTGCGTGCCCGTCTGCTTTCATTGGCTGATCATTCCGTAACGGGCCACCCCGAAATCGCGGCACTGTTCTCTCATAGGTTGAGTAAGGTGGGGAACCCGGACTTGCTTGAGCAGGATCTGCAGGCGTTGGTCAGCGGCAAGCACCGGTTGCTGAAAGCGATATCGGAACCCATGCGATCCCTTATTCAAAGCTATATCGCGGAATTTTCGAGCCAGCGGCCGGCGAGCTTTGATCTGGCGGGAGCCAGTGTCGGAAACCTGATCCTCACCGGTGGATACCTGCTGCATAACCGCTCCCTGGACCCCATTGCGTTTCTGTTCGGACAGTTGATCAAAACAAGGGGCACGGTGCGCACAACCACCGATGCCGACTTGCAACTGAAGGTCGATCTGGCAAGCGGCAAATCCCTTACCGGCCAGCATCTGTTTACGGGTAAAGAAACCGCGGGAATTGATTCCCCGATTACAGCTATCCAGTTGTCCGGTGAGGCAGACGACGTGGATACCCAGGATGCCTCCAGAGTCTGCAAGGAAACCCGGAAGCTGATTGAATCAGCAGAACTGTTTGTTTTCCCGCCGGGCAGTTTTTATAGCAGCATTGTTGCGAACCTGTTGCCGAAAGGCGTCACCAAGGCACTGAACAAAAACCCGGCCCCACGGGTCTATGTGCCGAACCTTGGTACCGATCTGGAATCGTTGGGGATGACCCTCGTCGATCAGGTCCGGGTTCTCGGTAACTATCTGACGAACGGTTTCGCTGCAAAGCAGAGGCCTGCCATCGACTTTCTGCTGTGCGACTCCCAGTTGCTGGAGATCTCCGAGGAGCAGGTAGCAGAGATCAAAGGCCGGTTTGGTGTGCAGATCATCGACACTGATCTCGCTGGTGGTAGTCGCAATGTCCATCACTATGATGACATCAAGCTGGCTGAAGCGTTGTTGGCTCTGACCTGAGTCTTCGGAAAATCCAGCAATAAGAAAGGCTTGTAAGAAAATCGCAACAATAGCCTGATGTAATGGCGTTCCTTCGGGGCCATAGTGGCCTCATTCAATCGGAATGCTCTGCTCAGGATGAGCCCTCGGCCGCACCACTTCAGCGGCTACAGCATTAACAGGGGGCAGAATTGTCAATTGTAATGAAAGCGGTCAGCGGCGTTGAAGTACACGTCCTCTGGTCGTGCACAGAAAGGTGTGTTGAGCTTCTGGAGCTCAGCGTGCGGGAGCCTTCAGGTTATTGCCGGCCTTTTCGCTATGAGGTTCACATTCAGGGTGAGCCCAGACTCTATGAATCAGAAAGTGAATACGCAGCACGTCACTATCTGGGAATGTTGCTGGATGTTCCGGTGGGTGAACTGGGGCTTGAAGCAAGTTTGCCTGAGTGCTGAGTTTAAAGTGACGAAGGGATGATCCCGGATCAAATGGGAAGATCGAGAAGCTCGCTGTGTGCGGGCTTTTTTTATGGCGAATTCTTCGGTGATTCAGGGGGGGGTAATGTTGTATTTCAGAAACAACAAAGCCAGCTCGAAAGCTGGCTAAGTCGTTGAATTAGTGGTGCCCGGACGCGGAATCGAACCACGGACACGGGGATTTTCAATCTGTCTAA
Source organism: Marinobacter salinexigens (assembly GCF_008370345.1). GTDB lineage: Bacteria > Pseudomonadota > Gammaproteobacteria > Pseudomonadales > Oleiphilaceae > Marinobacter > Marinobacter salinexigens. The sequence goes on from NZ_VTUU01000001.1 coordinate 356,886, forward strand.
TGCCAAAAACCACGAAACGACACGGTGATAAAAGCAATATAAAACAGCCTGTTATCGATTATTCGTGTTGTGGTCATCTGTCTGGTTTTGGTGATTCTTGCGGTTCGGTGTCCCGTAAGTGTCCCAGGGGACAGTATTGAGCAGAGCCTTGTAGTTAAGTTTTCAGTCGATGACTTGAACGCATTATCCGAACCTCATCCTGTTTTCGATAAAGCTCGTGTCCCGCAGGGCAAAGCCAGACAGAATTCCACACATAGCGGCTATTTCCGAGTTGCTCTTCGTCGGCCTTTTCTATAGTAATTCCGGAAATGTGGGACCTGCAGGAGTAACACCAGGTTTTGGTCATGCCGTTTTTCACCCATTCAGCAATCTGATCTTCGAGGAGTTGAAATATACCCTCGGGCAACCGACTCGCACGTTCGCTTTCTGAATCCGCTTTAGTCAACCAGATTTGAAAGTGCTCCAATAAAGTACCTTTCATCCAGGATAAATTACGCGCGTCAGGACTGTTTATTACCCATCTTCTAACGTCTTCCGTGGGTATCGTGACGTTGCATTTGTATTCGTGATTTCCATGGTTGGAGTCCGCTAACAAGAGCGAGCTTGTGCATCGAGGGAGGCTTGCAAAGTAAGTCTCCACATTACGCTTGATCCGGACTTCGGTTCGGTAACGTGGGCTACTCAGGTAGCGAAGAGTATGTCGTATCGAATCCATGATTCTTGTAGCTCCAGTAGTATTAGTAAAAAAGGTCTGACTGAGTCGGCTGCATTTCCAGTGCGAAGTCGGTTGGTTCCTCATGGTCATGTTCTGGAGCCTTTTCTTTCTGGCCTATAAGGTAGTCGACAGCCTTCTGGGCTTGACTGGCGGCAGTCCACAGTAGGGACATGTCCTCGTTCAGGCTTCTAAGCCAGCTTTTCAAATACTTTGCATGGTCCTCTCGTGGTGCGTTGGTAATGTTGTAGTCGCAGCAGATGAATGCCGCACCAATCTCGGCAATCAGCTCCTCGAAAGCGTAGACATCATCACCCCAGTGTTGGTGATGGGGGCGATTAAGACGGCTTTTGTGGCCGGTCCAGTGAACCATCTCGTGCAGTAGCGTTGCGTGGAATGCCTCGTTAGCGGTGCTGGTGCTGGATCCTACAAACTTTTTCTTGGCTGGTATCGAGATCCTATCCTGAACAAAGTTGTAATAAGCGCTCATTCCTCCGAATGAAAGCGAAATTTTTCTGGCTCGAATCAATTCATCGACCGAGGGCAGTACGAAATCGTTATTTAGTCCCATTCCGTCGAAGAGGTCGGGGTGGTCCGGATTGTAGTTGCTGACCTGGTTGCCGTTGAACACCCAGAAAGGGCGGAAGTAGGCCAAGTGTTCATTACCTCGTTTGTCGTACCTGAAAACGGGATAAAACAGGGTGACAGCTTTTTCTCCTGCCAGGACTTTGGAGCGCCGGCTGTTCCATTGCCGTAGTGTGCCCCAGTTGGGTGTTGTGTAGCCCATCTCCGATTGTTTCAGCATTAGAACCAGTTTGTTGAAACCGCGGTAGTTTTTGGCGCTATAGATATTTTGAGGCGTACCGCTTTTCCCGAGGTTGTGCCAGGGCATCTCCCAATCCCCGGTTACGGACTCCATTTGATGGATGATGTTTGATAGAAGCTTTTCCTGGGGGCGAGAGAGTTTAGGGGAGTTGCTTTCTGTTGTTGTGCTCATGAACGCACCTGATTCCATTCTGCGTATGCGGGCCGTTAAAACGAGTAGTTCGTTTATTGGTAAAGTTGCCAAATGATTTCGGGAAAATCCAGAGGGGCGATATGGGCGGGGCGGGTAGCGGGCGAGTTAGGTGCTCGGGGTCAAAGGCAGAAACTGGCGACTATAGGTGCTTGGATATTCGAATGCTTCGACGGGACGGGGCGTTCGAGGGTGAGGGTGCAGGGAAGGTGCGATGGCGTCGTCGTGGAGTATGTCGGGGAGAGGTGGCCTATTTGTCTGGTACCGAGTCCTTAACCTTGGGCTACACCTATCGGCGTGCGGGCGCGCCTCTCGAGGACATTGTTCAGCATATTAGGGTCGAATGGTCCGAATGTTATCTCGGCGGAAAGCGCCCTTGGTTCTTGTGTCCTGAAGATGGGTGTGGAAAACGTGTAGCGAAGCTATATGGCGCGAGAGTGTTCCTCTGTCGACAATGTCTGGGGCTGACGTATGCGTCGCAGAGGGAAGGTGAAACTGACCGGGCGGTAAGACGGGCAGAGCGGTTGAGGGAACAGTTGGGTTGGCATACCGGGATTCTGACCGGAGACGGAGGCAAACCTAAAGGTATGCATTTCACAACCTTTTTTCGGTTGCGCCAGGAGCAGGAGTATTACCGACAAAAAGCTTTAGTCGGTTTGGCTGAAAAAATGAAATTTTTGCCTGACCACTAGGCGTCGGTTCTCTCCAAAACTCTTGGTCATTCTTCATCTTCAGGTTGGGGTTGGTGCTCCGCCATTGTTTCTAAATAAGCCTGGTAAGCCCAGTAGCCCTGTTGTGCAGCGCCTGGACTGGTCAGTTTTCCTTCAAGCCATAGTTTGTAGAGCGGTATGGGTTCCTTGCCGTCGTGAAGGTCTGCGATTTCTCCTTCTTTAATGTTCAGAAAGTAGTCTTCCTGTTGAGTGGCTGGCTTGTTTTTCATTACGACTCCCTCCTTGTTATTGCTATCCACTGGGGGCAGCTTACTCTGCAGGCCAATAAACTTTCACCAGCGGCAGCAAACGTTGCCCATCAATATCAAACCGCTCGTAATTGGCCACAATCAGGTCTGCGAGCAAGTCAATGTCGATGAGTGTCACCGGAATTGTCGCTCGTTCCGCTTCATAGCGGGCCTCGCGGGTGAATCCACCGGTACTAACAAAGATACCCTGGTCCCCGTCTCGCAGCGCGCCTATAAAGCTTCGAATTGGGTTTGATCCCATACTGCCACTGCGGTGTTTCACTTCCGCCTTGATGCGGGGCTGAGTCAGTCCCAGTCCGTCTGGAGACGCTAGAACGTCCACACCCCGGTCTGGGCCTTTGGCCGATACCCGTGTCTGGTATCCCATGGCACGAAGCAAAGCGGCGGTAAGTTCTTCCATCTCCTCCGGATCGAGGGCCTGGATTTTGTCCTTGATGAGTTCGTGTCCACGGGACATGACATCGTCACGCAGCAGTTCGAACTCGGCTTCTGCAGCCTGAGAGTCGTCTGTTATTTCCGGGGATTCGGAGGGCTTGCCTGTCAGCCTGTCCTCCAGCTCTTTGATGACTTCGGGGGATAGTGAAAAGAGAGTCAGTACCGATCCCAGGCTGTTACGGGCGGATTGAGTTAGCTGGTCCCGGGAGACGCGGCCGAGCCAGTTCACCTTTCGGATGTTGGCGAACTCTCCAACCAGTTCTTGCTCGGAACGGAATTCGTATTGGCCTAAATCTTCACCCACCAAGTATTCCCGGTGCTCCTGGCTGTAGGTAATGAGCCAGTCGCCTTGCTTGATGTCGTCGCGAAACTTTCGAATCATCGCAATAGCATTGCCAGTGCGGCCTGGTTTGGCGTTTCCAAAGTGGTGGATGTAGGCTTCGCGGAGCGTTTCTGGGGAGGAGTAATGACGAAGGTCGCCCAGGTTGTTCCAGCCTATGGCGACGCAGCCGGAGTCTTTGAACTCGTCGAAATAGCGACCACCGTTGCCTGCTCTAATCATCCATCCGTTTTGCATATGTACTCCTGATTCGTTCAGCCTTTTAACTCTTGGTTACTTGAGTTCCTGCGTCGACGTAGCTAGTATTACTGCCAACACGACCCCGGCCTCTTGGTTGCTTGCAACTTACGCTGGGGTTTTTATTTTCTGGCTACCACCAGTCCTTCCAGTTTTCTGTAATCCCCATTCCGCTCAAATCCAGCTTTCTCGATGAGTGTTGCTCTGGAAACTGTTCCAGGTGCTTTGCCAGCCGGTTGTGCCATTCGGTATTCGGGCATATCGACTTCACTAGCATGCGTGCAATGGCCAGCAGCAGGAACGGCTTGAAACGGGTGTCTTCGTTGTCGATGAAGGCATCACACCAGGCTATCTCGCCCCGTTTGGGGAGCATGGGCTTGGAGGTGATGTTCCGGTTCCACAGGCGGCTGTGGTGGGCTACCAGATTGCGTAGGTAACTCAGGCTGAACAGCCAGCTTTTGAACACCTTCCAGTCGTTCACGCCGTATCGGTTGGCGATGGCCAGCTGGTCTTTTACGTTGAGTATGCTGAACAGCTGGGAGATGGCGCCGAAGTCCAGCACCTCCACGGCGACCCATATCGGCAGTTCGTCGCCGTGGTTAGCGTGGTAATGCCGCACGAAGTCTTCTTTGGACCGGCTCACCAGCCCCCGGTATTTGCTCAGCCAGGCATCAAAGGCGGATTGGGCGCTGCCTTTGTGGAAAGGCCGGCTCGCGAAGCCTGGGTGGAAGTGAGCCTTGGTGTTCTCGATATGGGCAAAAGGGCTGCGTTTGCCCAGCAGATACGACAGGTCTACCCGCAGGGAAATCTCGATACGTTCGAGGGCATCGGCCAGGTACAAGCGTAGCTGCTTGTCGAACAGGTACAGGTGAACCGCATCCACGAACTGGGTGCCGGCATGAAACTCGTCCAAGGCTCGTGTGGCCAGCTTCCCGGCATTGCCGCTCTGCACCACCTCGAATTTACGAAACGGATACCAGTAGGCGCTGAGGCGGTAGTAACCCACGCGCTGCAGGTAATCCAGCGCGGCGGCTTCGTCGGTGACCACCATGCCCCGGGATTTGAGCAGCCCCAGTTGCTCGGGGAAGGACTTCCATGGCCTGCTGTACGCCATTAGTTCAGGGCCCCTTGCACAACGGCTTCGGCCAGCTGACAGCGGGTTTCGCTAGCCTGGTTCAGCCGTTCTTTGAGTTGGTCGCAGAGGGCCATGAGTTCATCGACTTTTTGGACGATGCGGTGTTGTTCTGCCAGTGGCGGCAGATGGATGTCCGCATCCAAGATATCGCCACGAGAAATGCCAGGTATTGCGATGCCTACAGTTTTCTCGCGAATGGCATCCCGCAAACTGTCGAGGAGGAGATACAAAAAACGAGCGTTAATGACTATTGGTCGGGCCGCCATCAGTTGACGGCTAATAGCTATATCTCTGGAAGCGATGTTCAATTTGCCGACCCCAGAGCCTTTGCAGGTAATGAGAATGTCGCCTTTTTCGGCCACTGCTCGCTTTTCAAATGTGTGTCTCTGCGGTTCTGGTGTTTGAACTCCAAATTCGGCTGGCCCCGTTAGATAGGGAATACTGTCGGGTCGTTCGTCATCGAAGTACTCATCGCCCTTCAAATGTTGGCCGGATATTAGACTAATGCATGTTCCTAGTTTGCATTTGGCCCATGCACCCGGCAAAGGCTCGACCACGTCTACGCGGGCCGCTTTATTGGCTGCGCGAGCTTTCCCTTCTCTCTCTAGTTTCAGCCTCTCTGCATTAATACGTTGTATCAGGTCTGATGCAGGCTCATCCCCCACATCCTGCTCCACCAACCGCCCCATCACCGCCAGTTGCAGGATGGACTGCTTGAGCTTGTCGATGCTCTGTTCGGTGGTGAACAGGGTGTCGAAGTGGGCGGCGAGGCGGGCCCAGTTGTCGGCCAGTTCGGTGGCGTTTTCGGATTGGGTGAGGGTGCCGAGCAGGGTGTCCACGAGGGTTTCGTGGGCTTCTAGCTGGTCGCTGGTTTGCTGTTCCAGCCGGTCGCAGAGGGCCATGAGTTCATCGACTTTTTGGACGATGCGATGTTGTTCTTCCTCGGGTGGCAGCCCTATCACAGTCGCGATTATTTTCTCGCGTGAAATGTTTGGCTGCGCTCCGCCTGCGCCCATTGCGATGAACCGTGACCGGTAAGCTTTCAGTAGAAGCAGCAGAAACCTATTGGAGATACCTGGCCATGGTGTGCAGGCGCACACGGCTTGATTGGTCGTGCCTGCCACTTCCAAGATGGACGCTTTACCAATGGTTGCACCGTACATGGCGATAAGCACATCGCCTGGTTGGTTCATGCGAACGGATGTTTCCTGAACGGCTAATTCAGTGATTGTTTCTTCGGATGAATCAATGAAGTCTTTGTATAACTCTCCGGACTTAAACCAGGGTATGCCGCCCCCGTAATAGTGAGAATTGCCCCTTTTGGGCGTAGCTCCGGAGCCCCAAACGCCGAGCTCATTCAGTCGGCAATAACGCCAACTAACAGGGATTGGAAATGGTTGCTCTATCTCCTGAATCTCGGGTAGCTTCTTTGGCTTTCTAATTGCTTTGGCTTTTAGCTGAGCAGACTTCTCTGACTCGATTTTTTTGAGGAGCAGGCTAACAGGCCCGTCATCCTTATCTTGAGTAACCAGTTTGCCTCTGACCGCAAGCTCCAGAATCAACTCCCGAAGCTTCTTAACCCCAGTCAGCTCAACCTTGCCGTTACTCCCGCGGCCACTACTGGACTTCTTCGTGACCGCCTCGGTCCATAAGCCCAGGTGCTCGGTAATCAGCTCCCGCGCACTCACGCCGCACCTCCGCCGGAGTTCTCTTCGCTGTTGTGAGAGAGCGCATCGGCCAGGATGTCACGCAGCTGGTGGCGGATTTCCTGGATTTCGGCCTGTTGCTGTTCGTATTTGGCCAGCAGTTCGTCCGGGTCGTGGCTGACTTGTTCACCTTCGTGGGGGTTCTTGATGTCCAAGTTGTAGTTGCGGGCCTTGATGTCTTCGATGGGCACTTTCCAGGCTTGCTCAGTTTCAACGCGGCTGGTGAAGCCGTCGGCCTCGGTGCCCCACCAGTCGATCTCGGTCTGGAACTCCGAGAATTTCATGGGCTTGGTTTTGCTGTAGCTCTTGTAGCCTTCCGGGTAGGGGTGTTCGTAGTACCACACGGTTTCCGTGGGCTTGCCCTTGGTGAAGAACAGCAGGTTGGTCTTGATGCCGGTGTAGGGGTTAAACACACCGTTGGGCAGACGCACGATGGTGTGCAGGTTGCACTCTTCCAGCAGTTTTTCTTTGAGCCGGGTTTTCATGCCTTCGCCGAACAGGAAGCCGTCTGGCAGCACCACGGCAGCGCGGCCACCATCCCGTAGCAGATGGATGAACAAGGTCATGAACAGGTCGGCGGTTTCCCGGGTGCGGAAGGCGCTGGGGAAGTTGGTTTCAATGCCGTCTTCTTCCATGCCGCCGAAGGGCGGGTTGGCCACGATAACGTCTACCCGCTCTTTCGGGCCCCAGCTGATGAGGGGGCGGGCCAAGGTGTTGTCGTGCTTAATCTGGTCCGGCACCTCGATGCCGTGCAGAATCATGTTGGTGGTGGCCAGCAGGTGCGGAAGAGGCTTTTTCTCTACACCGTGAATGCTTTTCTGCAGGGTTTGTTCGTCCGTTGGTGTCTGCACGTAATTCTTGCGTTTATGCTCGATAGTGCACGTCAGGAAGCCGCCAGTGCCGCAGGCTGGGTCCATCACTTTTTCTTCCAGCTTCGGGTCTACCCGATTGACCATGAATTCGGTCACCGCCCGAGGGGTGTAGAACTCGCCAGCGTTTCCGGCGCTTTGAAGGTCTTTGAGGATTTGCTCGTACATATCGCCGAGTTCGTGGCGCTTGGCGGATTTGTTGAAGTCGATGCCATCCTGCAGCTTGTTGATGACCTGGCGCATGAGCTGGCCGGACTTCATGTAGTTGTAGGCATCTTCGAACACGTTACGGATAACCACGCCCCGGTAGTCATCACCGGCCGGCTCCAGGTTCTGCAGGCCGGGGAACAGGGTGTTGTCGATGAAGCCTTTGAGTTCGTCGCCGGTCATGCCTTCGGGGTCGGCGGCCCAGTTTCGCCAGCGCAGCTTTTCCGGAATCGGGGATTTGTAGTCGTCGTAAATCAGTTCCCATTCCTGTTCCCGGTCGTCGAAAATTTTCAGGAACAGCATCCAGACCAACTGGCCGATGCGCTGGGCATCGCCGTCTACGCCAACGTCTTTGCGCATGATGTCCTGGATGGATTTGATGGTGGTGCTGATAGACATAGGTGTTCAGTTCCTGAGTAAACGGAATGGCGATAAACAAAAATCAGATCAGGGTGTTTGCCGATACAGCCCGTCTTCCAGATCTCGCACGGCTTCGGTGTAGCCAGGCTTGCCGCCAAAGGCGTCCACCAGTTCCATCAGTGAGCCAATCTGGCTGAACGGCGCGAGGGTCAGGATTTTAACATCTTCGATAGGCTCAATGCCGTCGTCGGTGTACTTGTCGAGCAGGGCGTCCAGCACCTGTTTGCTGGCGCCCTCGTATTTGCTGAAGTAATTCTGTTTGCGCACCTGCTCGGCCCTTTCCTTTCGGCTAAGGGGCGGCTGGTCGTAAACGATGTGACAGATGACATCGAAGGGGTCGGGCTCGGCGCCCAGTTTCTTGCTGACATCCTTGATGAGGTCGTCCCACATCACACCTTGCTCGGCCAGTTCTTCGATGATGGCCTGTTTGCGCTCGGCCTCGTTCCAGCCTTTGAGGAAGTCGGTGAGGGTGGCGTACTGCTCTTTCACTTTCTTGCGGGTGAAGTCCTTCAGGCTTTCGGTGATGAGCTTGCCGTCTGGGCCCAGGTATTGGACACGTTCGGCTATAACAGTCACTTCAACATTGTCTACCACGTAACGGGTTCGGCCGCTGCCGGTTCCGCCGCCTTCGCCTGGACCACCGGTATCCCCGCCTTTCGGGTCGTCGGTTTCCCAGCCCGCTTCGGGATCTGCTTCATAGCTCTCGGGTTCTTCTCCGCACCCATGCCCCGGCTCCGGAGTTTCCGGAGCCTTTTCGTCATCGGGGTTAACGGGGTCTCCGGCTCCGGGGACATAGACCTTCACCGGGTCACCGTCGAAGGCCGGGTCTGCGAACAGCTCGGTGGCCTTCTTGAAGTCCAGAATGGTGAACCAGTGCTTGTTGTAGTCGTCGTTGATGCGGGTGCCGCGGCCAATGATTTGCTTGAACTCGGTCATGGATTGGATGCGCTGGTCCAGCACGATGAGTTTGCAGGTCTGGGCGTCCACGCCGGTGGTCATCAGCTTGCTGGTGGTGGCGATGACCGGATAGCGCTCTTCCGGGTTGATGAAGTTATCCAGCTCGGCTTTGCCTTCCTGCTCGTCCCCGGTGATGCGCATGACGTACTTGCGGTTTTCCTTCACTCGCTCAGGGTTCAGGTTCACGAGGGCTTGGCGCATGCGTTCGGCGTGGTCGATGTCTTCGCAGAACACAATGGTTTTCTGGTGCGGGTCAGTCTGTTCCAGAAACTCCGTGACCTTCCGCGCCACGACTTCTGTTCGCTTTTCCAAAACCAGGGTGCGGTCGAAGTCTTTCTGGTTGTATATACGGTCGTCGATGAGCTCGCCATGCTTGTCGGTCTGGCCCTTGCTGGGGCGCCAGCCTTGCAGGTCGCGGTCCAGGTCGATGCGCACGACTTTATAGGGGGCCAGGAAGCCGTCTTCGATGCCTTGCTTCAGGGAGTAGGTGTAAACCGGCTCGCCGAAGTAGTCGATGTTGGAGACTTCCTTGGTTTCCTTGGGTGTGGCGGTCAGGCCGATGTGGGTGGCCGCCGAGAAGTATTCCAGAATCTGGCGCCAGGCGGAGTCTACGGAAGCACTTCCCCGGTGACACTCGTCGATAACCACCAGGTCGAAGAAGTCCGGGGAGAACTGTTTGTAAATGTTCTGCTCATCCTCGCTGCCGGTGACGGCCTGATACAGCGACAGGTAAATCTCGTAGGACGGGTCTACCGTTCGGTTGGTGACCTTGGTCATGGCCTGGCCGAAGGGCTTGAAGTCGTTGTTCTTGGTCTGGTCTACCAGAATGTTGCGGTCGGCCAGGAACAGGATGCGTTTCTTCTGCTTTGACTTCCAAAGCCGCCAGATTATCTGGAAGGCCGTGAATGTCTTGCCGGTGCCGGTGGCCATCACCAGCAGAATGCGGTTCTGCCCGCGGGCCACAGCCTCTACGGTGCGGTTTATGGCGACAGTTTGGTAATAGCGTGGCGTTCGGCCGCTGCCGTCATCGTAGTAGGGCTGTTCGACGGTTTGCCGGGCGTTCTGGTGGATGCATTTGTACTGGCAGTAAAGCTCCCAGAGGGTTTCCGGGGAGGGGAACTCGTCCAGGGTCAGGGTGGTTTCGGTTTGGCCGAAGAGACCGGTGCGGTCGTGGAACAGGAAGCCGTCGCCGTTGCTGCTGAACACGAAGGGTGCATCCAGTGCGTCGCTGTAGGCCAGGGCCTGCTGCATGCCATCGCCCAGGCTGTGGTTGTTGTCCTTGGCCTCTATGATGGCAATGGGCATGTTCTTCTTGTAGCTGAGAACATAATCCGCCCGGCGGCGTTTGCCACGGGTGTGCAGCCTGCCGCGCACGATAATGCGGCCAGCTGTGAACGACACTTCTTCGCGCACCTGGCTGTGCATGTCCCAGCCTGCGTTCAGCAGGGCAGGGTTGATGTACTTGGTGCAGATGTCCCGCTCTGTGAGCTGTTTCTTGTCCATGCGCTCGCCGCCGTTACTTCTTGATTGCAACCATCTGGTTTTGCGTGGTTTTGTGGCTTTAGGTTAGCCCATATCGTTAGGTTACAGAAGGTTTGTGGGATTCTTGATGCTACATAAGCACGCTGGGGCGACGATTCGTGTCGTTTTGATGGCAGGGGTCCCGGCGGTGCAGGGCACTTAATGTCTACCGGGCTTTCTGCGGCTGGATAGTCAATCCAGACGGCCATGGGCCTTGGTAATCTATAAAGGAGTACGCATAGCGGGTAATCGTGGGCCTGAAAGTGTGCGGACTGGTCCTCATGGAGGGTAGCTTTCCGGGGGTGCGCGACAATTTTGGCCGGACTGGTACATATAGCGGGTAGTTGAGTACGGATAGCGGGTAAGGGTTTTGTTTTTCATTGCGTATCGGTCCTAGGGAAAAGGTAGAGGGCACTGGGTCCTTTAGTTTGCCTGACGTCCAATTTGCCGCCGCACTCGTTAATTGCCTTCCAAGTAACAGCATAAAGGGAGCAGCGATTCCTGCCGCCTTGCCGTGTTTGCTCGATGAGCCCTGCATCGACGAGTGCCTTGAGTGCTTTGTGTAATGTTCCCTTCGACCGCCACCCCCGCTTTACCATATGGGACCATGCCGCAGTGAGGTCGCCGTTGTTGTAACCCTTGAACTGTCCAGCAATATCAACCAACAATTTTGCAGACCATCCATCCAGTCGTCTGTACGCTTCACTTTCAAGAACGCTGTGGGGGATGTGAAGGAAGGGCGCATTGCCCTTCCTTCCCTTGTGCCGGGCCCTGCTGTCTTTAGCCACAGTCAGGTCTCACTAGCGCCCGCTGTCCCAGAATCTTCCAAAAGTGTTCTGGCCAGCTCAATAGACTCCTTTTGCAGGACATATATTCCGGGGCGAGTGATGAGCCCGTCGCGGTCAATACGTTCTGGTCTGACGGTTTCTATATTAAGGCCCTGCTTCCGGAGCTGGCTAATATGGTGCGGACTGTTACTTGCTCCGGCAATGCGGTCAGCTTGTTCCCGGTAAAGCGGACCTTTGAGCAAAGCACGAATTAAGCGCTGGTTGCGGGGAGTCATGCAAGATGAGTAGCTCCTTGTCGGTGTGGAGGGTGCATTGGTCATTTTTCGGCCCTCCCGCTTATTTGGGCGGCGTGCCCTTGTTTGATCCCTTCTATGAATTCCGCGCGGTCAAAAAGAATTTTTCTGCCGAACCTGTAAACCCCCGGAAGATTGTGGCCTTTGGTGAATAAAAGGTGGCGGACGCCCCCGCGTGTCAGACCTGGTTCCACATCGCATAGTTGGCCGAGATTTAAAAGCGTGGGCCCTCCGACTTGATTACATGTTGAGCTGGTGTCGTTCGTTAAACGCATTGAAATACCCTCGTGTGTTGCGGTTTGCCATGAATTTGGCTGAGGGCATTTCAGCAAGGTCGGGGTTGGTGCTGTAATGGACAGCTAATCTAGCGTCTTTATGTCCACCGGCTTTTTGTTCTTGTCCAGATACGTTCTCCGTCTAGTTATTTGGGATATCCTTTCGAGGGCTGAGCAAGTTTCGTCCGGGGGAGCACTATTAAGCAGTTCGGCCAGCTTGTTTTTTAGGCTCGCCTTGACCACCAATGTTGAGTCCGGTTTCATGACGTTTTCTGAAAACCATTGAAACTGTTGTTTGTTCAGAGACTGGTCATTGGAATCATTCAGGCCCTGTACCAGCGCTTCTATCAAATGTTCGGCCATTTCTAACGGCCGCCCTGGTGCCTGTTTGAATGCCTTCCAAACATGCTTGTAGGTGCTTTCGGGCGACCTGGCAGGAGCGCCGGAAATCGGTGATTTTCCGTAATCATTGCTTGCCAAGTGGACGGCCGTATCCTGAGAAGTATGTGAGAAGAGAGGCTTCCCTCGCACTCGCCAGTACACTATTCGAGTTAGCAGAATTTTGTCTCTTTCGATACCTTGTTGACGGTATCTGTGTTTTTCTGCTCGGGTTAACGAAGATCCGGTTCTCAGCGCTCGCGCGAGTCTGACATTGTCCTCGTCGGTGAAAAAACGAGAAACATAATCGAGTCTGCCGCACTCGATTTGGTCGGCCAGCGGGATGAGATTGCCTGTGCGTAGACCATGTATTACGGTCATCACCTTGAGGTCCATAAAGAGAGGGACTGGGGGCTCTAGGTCATACGCAGTAAAGCCTTTTCTCCGGTTTACCTTTTTCTTTCGTCTGGTCATTACTCTATTGCTCCGAAAATCGCGGAAGTCATGCGCTCTACTACTGCAGCCTTGTGGTCTTGGGTTAGGTGGCTATATCGCTGCACCATGGCCAGCGTCTTGTGGCCAAGAATGTCAGCAAGCTCTCTGAGCCCCGCGCCGTTCATGGCCAGGTAACTGGCGGCGGTATGTCGCAGGTCATGAAACCTGAAGTCGGTTAACTCTGCTCGCTTCAAAGCTGTTTGCCATGCCTTCTCAAAATCCAGTGGTTTACTCTTGGTTTTATCTGTCCTTCCTGCGAATACGTAGGCTGATCCGTTAAGAGGGCGAACCTTAGCCCAGTCTGTCATGGCTGCGAGCGCAGGCCCGACGAGTGGGGCGGCTCTCGTTTCTCCATTCTTGGTATCTTCGAAAGTTACTCGTTTGCGTTGCAAGTCGACGTCTTGCCAGCGTAGCCCCGAAATCTCGCCGCGGCGTCCACCTGTTGTCAGTGCCAGTAGCACAATGATTTTTAGCTCAGGTGTTTCAGTGGCTTTATCGCAGGCATCAAGCAATGCGTTGCGCTCATCCTTGGCTAAAAAGCGGGTTCGTCCTTTCGTTTCCGAGCCTCGGCGAACCTTTTGGCATGGGTTATTTGGGATCCATTCCCAGTCGTTAGTGGCTGCTTTCATGACTGGGCTCAGAGACGCAATATACCTATTTACCGTGGCATCACTTCGCTGTTTATAAGTATTGCCCGTTTTATATGGGGTAGTTCTGAGTTCATCTTTGCATTCGGTGAGCAGCGCAGAGTTAACGTCTTTTATTGCTGTCTCCCCAATTTTCTTTTTCCACCACGCAAGATGGGTGCTTCGATGTTTCTGGTCTTTCAAACCGGGAAGAATGTCCCGTTCATAGCGCTCAATAGCATCGGACAGTGTTTTGCCTTTGCCTGCCGCTGAGTGAAAGTGTCTTCCTTCTCTGATGGCGGCCTCAGTTTGGGTTGCCCATCGTTTAGCATCGGTCAGCCTATCGAAGGTTGCTGTTTCGGTGGGGCGTCCTTTGAGTCGAATCTTTACCCGATAGCTGCTTTTACCCTGCTTGTCGGTTCGTTTTTCAATGCTGGCCATGATGGAACCCTCCAAGTAGGTGAAGGGTGCTGCGTGGTATAGTGACAAGTGCCATTGGCGGAACCTCCTATTCAGGTTTTGCCGGTGGTTGCCGGGCTGGTGGTGGTGCACTGGCCCGGCTCTTCATTGCTCTCCTAATGTAATCCGCAACACGAAACAAAAGCAACCAGGGGATAGATAATCCCTTGGTGTTACCAGGTAACAAATTAAAATCAATGGTTTTTTTATGTCTTGTCTCGTTGTGAGGGGCATTTATGGGGCAGTGTGATGCGGAAGAGCTTTCAGGCTGGCTTCTGGTAGCACTTTTAAAGCGGAGGATATCTGTCTTTTAGAAAAAGAGTGGAGCGGGGATAGGTGTCGTGATTTTTTGTGGGTTAGTGTCCCGTGAGTGTCCCAGCGGGTGGTCCAGAAACAACAAAGCCAGCTCGAAAGCTGGCTAAGTCATTGAATTAGTGGTGCCCGGACGCGGAATCGAACCACGGACACGGGGATTTTCAATCCCCTGCTCTACCAACTGAGCTATCCGGGCATGTTGCGGTAGTGCTCTGCAACGGGGCGCTATTAAACCGGTTTAGCAGTTTTGAGTCAAGGCTGACTTTGAAAAAAATCTGATTCTTTCTCTGGTTGATCAGCCTTTGTACAAAAGGCGCTTATTTCTCCGGCGGCACGTAGCCTTCGGCCTTGTCGAAAGGCTCGTTATTGAAGAAACGCTCCATCTGCGCCTGCAGGTATTTCCGGTTGTTCGGATCCATCAGGCTCAGGTGCTTTTCGTTGATCAGCATGGTTTGCTGGGACTGCCATTCTTCCCAGGCCTGTTTGGAAATGTTCTCGAACAGTTCCTCGCCCCGCTTGCCGGGCATTGGCGGGAATGGGAGGGCTTCGAGTTCTTTCTGGTACTTTCTGCAGAATACGGTACGGGTCATGATGGCTCCTGCTGAGATGTTAATCTGGCGGCATGATAACAGACATGCCGCTCCGGTCACCTTGTGGAATGTCAGAGCAGGGCGGCCTGTTCCGGTTGGGTCAGCAGGGTCCGTATAGGGGCGGGTAATCCCAGTACCAGAGCCTCATCCCGATGGAACCAGCGGTGTTGGTCTGCGTCTGCAATCTTGCTGGGCTGGGTCAGAGCCAGTCGGGCAGGCTGGATATGCAGGTGATAGTGGCTGAAGGTGTGGCGAAAGCCGCTGATCAGCTCTGGTTCGGAGCAGCTCATTCCAAGGTGCTGTTCGCAAGCTTCCTGCAGTTCATCGGCGCCGAGGGCCGGGTCAAGTTCCGGCAGGCTCCAGAGTCCGCCCCAGATGCCGCTGGGTGGGCGCCGCTCCAGCAGGATTCGGCCATCTTCGTCTTCAACAATAATCATCCAGGTGGCTTTTTCCGGCTTTTCCTTTTTCGGTTTGGAGCCTGGGTAGAGTCTGGTTTCTCCTCTGGCATAGGCCTGGCAGCCATTGCTCAGTGGGCAGCTCTCACAGTCGGGGCGGGTGCGGGTGCACACCATGGCGCCAAGGTCCATGATCGCCTGTGTGTAGTCTCGTGGCCGTTCTTCCGGGGTATGCTCCTCTGCATGTTCCCATAGTTGATTCAGGACGGCCGTCTGGCCGGGCCAGCCGGCAATGGCGTGGTAACGGGCCAGTACCCGCTTTACGTTGCCGTCGAGAATGGCGGCGCGTTTGCCATAGGCCTGGGCCACAATGGCGGCAGCGGTAGAGCGGCCGATGCCGGTCAGGGTTTCCAGTTCTTCCGGGTTGTCCGGAAACTCGCCGCCGAAGTCTTCGACGATGGTGATGGCCGCTTTCTGGAGGTTGCGGGCCCGGGCATAGTAGCCAAGCCCCGACCAATGCCCCAGTACGTCATCAACAGGTGCTGAGGCCAGAGCCTGAACGTCCGGGAAACGCTCCATAAATGCCTGGAAGTAGGGAATAACAGTGGCGACCTGGGTTTGCTGGAGCATGATTTCAGACACCCATACCCGGTACGCGTTCCGATCAAAATGCCACGGCAGGTCATGCCTGCCGTGTTGGTCATACCAAGCCAGCAATTTGCCGGCAAAACGATCACTCATTAATTGAACAGACCTTTCAGTTTGTCGCCGAGCTCTTCGCCGATTTTTTCTTTGATCTTGTCTTCAGCTTTGGCCTTGGCTTCGTCCACTTTTTCCTGGGCTTTCGCTTTGGCGGCATTGGCGGCGATGGTTTTCAGGGTATCGCGGAAGCGGGAACCATCGAAGGAACACAGTCCGGCGGCATTTTCCGAGAAGTTGCCGCGACATTCTACCGGGATAACAACGTTTTCGACGTAATCGGTTACGCGGCAGGCTTGATCCCGGTGAATTTCCCCAACGATGCGGAGCCCCGCCTCGTAATCAAGTTCGGTTTTAGAGAGATCCACGGTGCCGGTGCCTTCGAGCTTCATGCCGGCGAGGGAGGCGACCAGGTCGGTGTTCTTCAGAATGTTGCCGTTGATATCCAGCGTGCCGTGCATGTCGTTGAACGGTGTTGTTGTGCCCCAGTCCGTGGTGGTCAGGCTGTCCTGATTGACCAGGGCAATCCCCTGGCAGGCCAGGTGGGTCAGGTTCATGCCCCGAAGCTGTCCCTCTGCCAGGTTGAAACTGATCTGGCCATCGGCATTGTTGCGCAGTGCGGAGATCCGGTTGCCGGTGGTGCTTACGTTCAGTTTCAGGTTGGCGCCGCCAGAGAGCATGTCGACCTCTGCCAGGTCCGTGAGCAACGGCAGTGTCTGGATACTGGAAATGTTGGAACCAAAGGCCCATTTGGGGTTGTCGGTGCGGGCGTCGAGAGTGGCGTTGGCGCCAAAGCTGCCTTCGTACATCTTGCCGCTGAATTCGTCCAGCTTGAGTACGCCGTTTTTGGCTGTGGTGCTGGCTTTTATCTCGTTGATGGTCAGGTTGCTGGCGATCAGCTCGCCCAGCCCGAAATCGATGTCCAGCAGCAGGGTACGCAGGGTGTCCAGCGGAAGCAGATCGGATTCCGGTGAGGATTGCGCGGTTTGTGTCTGGCTCCCGCTCGTTGTGGAAGTGCTGGTTTCGTCTTCTTCGCTCGCCGGGGGCAGGTAGCGATCGACATTCAGCTTGTCACCTTGCAGGTTGAATACGATGCCTGTGCTGGCAAGGGTATAGCTGCCTGAGCCTGTGAAGCTGGTGTCGTCCAGTTTCAGGGTCAGGTTACTCAGGTCGATTTTGCCCGGGCTGCCGCCGATATCGGTGGAGAAGGCCAGTGCTTTGAGTACGTCGGGGTCTGTGGTTTCAATGGCTGCCTGCCCAAGGCTGTCCAGCAGCTTTTTCAGCGAAAATTCTGCGACAGCTACGTTGCCGCTGAGTGCAGGTTTGTCGCCAAAGCCTTTAACGTCCAGGGTGGTTGTCAGTACAAGGTTTGCCAGGCTGGCTTCGAAATTTTTCAGGCTGGCGGTTTCATTTTCCAGATTGGCGCTGGCGGAACCGCTGATTTCTGCCGTAACGGATTTCCCGCCAAACGGTTCGCCCGCCATGTCGAAGACGGCTTTCAGACCAGAGGCCGAGAACTCGTTCAGAGCCTTATTGGCCGCAAGGCGTGCACTGATGCTGCCGTCCACTTCAAACTTCGGTTTTGCGGTTTCAACGCGGAAACCAATCTCCAGCGGGAACTCTTTGTCCAGGCTGATGCTGCTGGCATTCACTGTGAAGTTTTCCAGAATGACCGACTGGCCTGTGCTTTTGTCATCGTAAACGATCCTGGCATTTCCGATCTGGACGTTCTCGACATTAAAGTTCAGTGCTTCGCCACTGTCTGAACTACCTGAGCTGCTGGTTGAGGAGGTATCGGCGCTCTGTCCGGTGCTCTGCCCGGTGCTGCTGTCGGTGCCATCTTTTGTTTCACTGGACGACTCCGGCATGATTCGGGTCCAGTTACCCTGGCCCTGCTCGTTAACTTCAAGGTTGGCTTCCAGGCCATTCAGGGTGAAGGTGTTTACCTGCGGAGACATGGCAATCAGCGACCAGAAGTCAATTTCCGCTACGAGTTGCTCCAGAGCCACAAAGCGTTTGTCTTCGAGCTTTGCTTCTACGTTATTGAGCTCCAGGCCCAGGGGAATAAAGGACCAACCGATGTCGCCATCCAGTATCAGGTCGAGATTGGTTTGATCCTCAACCGCTTGTTCAATCTGTGGCTTGTAATCGTTGGGGTTGATCACGGCCATGGCGATTGCGATGGCCGCTGCGACGAGGACAATCACCGCGATAATGGCAATCAGCAGGTAACGTACAGCTTTCATGATTGAGGCTTCCTTGTTCCGTAGAGCTTTACGGGCTTTGCTTCGAATCCCGGTACCAGTTAGTGAGAGGATAACGCAGGGTTACCAAATTAACAGCGCAGGAATATGACAATGAGGTAGTGATGGGCCAAAATACACGCTTTCTTATTCCGACTACATTAAGACGTATAACCATAAGAAGGAGTTGGCTGTGGCAATTACTGTTTCGATTGAGCTGAACCGGGAGTTTGAGATACCGGCAAGCTACGATGAAGTCTTTGAGCTGTTGGCGGATGTTCCGCGTTCTGCCAGCCATTTCCCGAAAGTCGATAAGCTCACCGACCTGGGTGACAACACCTACCGCTGGGAGATGGAAAAGGTTGGCGTGGACAAGCACGCAATCCAGTCCGTTTACGCCTGCGTCTACAGGGCCGACAAGGACGCCGGAAAAATTACCTGGGAGCCGGTCAGTGGCGAAGGTAACGGAGTGGTGAGTGGGTCCTGGACCCTGGTTGCCAATGGTGCCTCTGCCACCAGCGTGAAGTTCAAAACCAGCGCCCAGCTGACGGTGCCTCTGCCAAGTTTGCTCAAGCTGGCGATCAGCCCTGTCATCAAGCATGAATTCAACAGCCTGGTGGACACCTACATGAACAACCTCAGGCAGGCGTTCTGAGGCAGCTTCGGCTATGGAGGTGATTGACGCCTTTATGGGACTCTGGCGGGCTAAAAAGGTATAATCCGGAATTAAATATTACCGGCGTTATCTCGCCCCTTTGTAACGGAGTCCCCATGGCCGAACGTAAGGCTCGGGTAGAAAGAAATACCCTCGAAACCCAGATCACCGTTGAGATTGATCTCGACGGCACCGGCAAAGCCAGTTTTGACACCGGTGTTCCTTTCCTTGATCACATGATGGACCAGATTGCCCGTCATGGTTTGGTGGATCTGAATATTGTCGCCAAGGGCGATCTCCACATCGATGACCACCACACCGTTGAGGATATCGGGATTACTCTGGGGCAGGCGTTCAGGCAGGCGGTGGGGGATAAGAAAGGTATCCGCCGGTATGGCCATGCCTATGTTCCTCTTGATGAAGCACTTTCCCGTGTTGTGATCGACCTGTCCGGCCGTCCTGGCCTGATGATGGATGTGCCCTATACCCGTGGCTCAGTGGGCGGTTTCGATGTGGATCTGTTTGAAGAGTTTTTCCATGGATTTGTAAACCACTCCATGGTGACCCTGCACATTGATAACCTGAAGGGAAAGAACACCCATCACCAGATCGAAACGGTCTTCAAGGCCTTTGGCCGCGCACTGCGCATGGCGATCGAAATGGATGAGCGGATGGCAAATATCATGCCTTCCACCAAGGGCTGTTTGTAACCCGCTAGCCAACAGGACTCTGCAATTACACTATGAAGACCGTTGCCATTATTGACTACGGCATGGGTAACCTGCACTCGGCCCGAAAAGCTGTCGAGCATGTGGCTCCCGATGTCCGGGTGTTGGTTACCGATAACGCTGACCAGATTCGCGAAGCGGATCATGTGATCCTGCCCGGGGTGGGCGCTATCCGTGACTGCATGCATGAAATTCAACGTCTTGGTGTGGACACTCTGGTACGGGAGGTCTCCCGTGACCGGCCCTTCCTGGGAATCTGTGTGGGCATGCAGGCTCTGATGTCCCGCAGCGAGGAAAATGGCGGTGTGGACTGCATCAATCTGTTTCCCTCCCAGGTGCGTTACTTCGGTGACAACCTGGTCGAGGACGGTGAGCGCCTGAAAGTGCCGCACATGGGATGGAACGAGGTTTACCAGACGGTGGATCACCCCATGTGGCACAACATTCCCGATGGCGATCGTTTCTACTTTGTGCATAGCTATTACGCTGAGGCCGAAGGAAACGCTGATATTGCCGGCCGTTGCCGCTATGGCGTGGATCTGGCCGCGGCTGTTGCCCGGGATAACATCTTTGCTGTGCAGTTCCACCCGGAGAAAAGCGCCCGGGCCGGCCTGCAGCTTCTGAAAAACTTTGTTGACTGGTCCGGCAAGTAACGCCGGGGCGTCTGAACGATTAACACGGACATTCTCTTATGCTGATTATTCCTGCCATCGACCTTAAAGACGGCAAATGTGTGCGGTTGCGTCAGGGCCGTATGGATGATTCCACGGTATTCGGGGATGACCCGGTCGATATGGCAACCCGCTGGGTGGAAGCCGGAGCCCGCCGGTTGCACCTGGTGGATCTGAACGGTGCCTTTGCCGGTGAACCAGTCAATGGTGAGATTGTTCAGGCGATTGCTCGCAAATACCCGGACCTGCCGATCCAGATTGGTGGTGGTATCCGCTCTGCAGAAACCATTGAGGCCTATCTTAAGGCTGGGGTGCAGTGGGTCATTATTGGCACCAAGGCCGTCAAAGAACCTGAGTTCGTAACCGAGATGTGCAAGCAGTTCCCGGGGCATATCATCGTGGGGCTGGACGCCAAAGACGGCCGGGTCGCCACTGATGGCTGGGCCGAAGTGTCTGAAGTGATGGCGGTGGATCTGGCAAAGCGGTTTGCCAATGACGGTGTGTCATCCATCGTCTACACCGATATCAATCGTGACGGAATGATGCAGGGCGTGAATGTCGAGGCGACTGCGGCTCTGGCCGAAGAGGGCGGTATCCCGGTTATCGCATCGGGCGGTGTAACGAATATGGATGATCTCAAACGCCTGTCGACCGTTGCCGACAAGGGCATCCTGGGTGCCATTACCGGCCGTGCCATCTACGAAGGCACTCTGGATGTGGCGGAAGCTCAGGCATTCTGTGACAGCCTGAAGGCATAAGGGGGAATCATGGGGCTGGCCAAGCGCATTATTCCCTGTCTGGATGTGGATAAAGGGCGCGTTGTAAAAGGCGTGAACTTTGTGGACATCCGCGATGCCGGCGATCCGGTTGAAGTTGCCCGCCGCTACAATGAGCAGGGTGCTGACG
Source organism: Marinobacter salinexigens (assembly GCF_008370345.1). Taxonomy (GTDB): domain Bacteria; phylum Pseudomonadota; class Gammaproteobacteria; order Pseudomonadales; family Oleiphilaceae; genus Marinobacter; species Marinobacter salinexigens. The sequence continues at coordinate 377,935 of NZ_VTUU01000001.1, forward strand.
AGATCACCTTTCTGGATATTACCGCCAGTCACGAAAGCCGTGACACCACCTATGAAACCGTAGAGCGGATGGCCGCAGAAGTTTTCATTCCCCTGACGGTCGGTGGGGGCGTTCGAACAGTAGACGACATTCGCAAGCTGTTGAATGCCGGGGCTGATAAGGTGTCCATCAACACGGCAGCGGTGTTCAACCCTGAATTCGTTCGCGAAGCGGCGGATCGTTTTGGCAGTCAGTGCATTGTTGTGGCTATCGATGCTAAGCGGGTGAGTGCCGAGGGTGAAGAGCCTCGCTGGGAAATTTTTACCCACGGTGGACGTAAGCCCACCGGGCTGGATGCGGTCGAGTGGGCCCGGAAAATGGTTCAAATGGGCGCTGGCGAACTGCTGCTGACCAGCATGGACCGTGACGGCACCAAGATCGGGTTCGACCTGGGCCTGACGAGAGCAATCAGCGATGCAGTAGCGGTCCCTGTGATAGCGTCAGGTGGCGTAGGTGAGCTTCAGCATCTGGCTGATGGTGTCACTGAAGGTGGTGCTGACGCGGTGCTGGCGGCTTCAATTTTCCACTTTGGCCAGCACACGATTCCGGAAGCCAAGGCCTTCATGAAGGCCCAGGGCATCGAAGTCCGGGATTAATCCTTCCTGGCAAAAGCAGGTCGAATGGCCTGCTTTTCGCCTTCTGCAAACATTTCCCGGTTGTTATTGCGCATCGCCCACAGGCCGCTGATTGTGGCAATGGCGACGCCCTGTTGGTCCAGCAGCGGGAGGTGCTTTTCCAGGTAATCGACGGTGACCTTGTGTGGATGGCCGATGCCCACCGCGCTGCCATTCTCCCTGGCGCGCTTGATCAACAGCTTGAACTGGCGATCCACAAATTCTTCTGTTTGCTCATGGTCCAGAAACACGTCCCGGGTCAGGCTCGGGATCTGGTAAGCCAGGGCTACATCCCCGGCGACGGATGAGGCAATCGTGCGGCTATCCACAAAGTAAACCGGGTATTGGCTCAGCTCCTTCATCACCCAGTCCATCGGCTGGAGTTGCTGGGTCAATAGACTGCCCATGTGATTATTCACACCCTGAACGTAGGGGATGGACTGAAGTGCCCGGCGAAGGGTCGTCGTCAGCGAACCTTCGTTCATGTCCGGCGTCAGCCCGCCTGGCCCCAAGGCAAAATTATGGGTATTGGCCATGGGGGCGTGCAGCATGATTTCCTTGTGCTGTTTATGGGCCAGTTGCGCCAGAGGGATGGTAAAGCGCCGATAGGGCAGGAATGCCAGTGTCAGGGGCTGGTCCATCCGTGCCAGGCGCTCACCTTCTTCCAGATTATGCCCCATGTCATCAATTATGATGGCAATGGTTGGGGGCAGTTCAGGGCCGGTATTCCGGTCCTGGCTGGCTGCGGTGATTGGCAGTGCCAGTAGAGCGGCAATCAGCAGGACATATTTCACTGGCTGCTGTCCTGTCCCTTGCGGTTGAGAATATGCATGCCCTTGAGCAGGTTGACCGCAGAGTGCAGCTGGAAGTCGCGGTCTGCGAGCGAGCTGGCTGCTTCCTGGTCCTGGTTATCGTTGTTTTCGGATTTGTCTTTTTCGTTCTGGCCTACAAGATGCCCGCTCAGGTCGGCTTCGGTAAAGAATGGCTGGCTGTCGATTTCCTTCAGCTCGGCCGGGCGCACGATGATGTCCGGCTTGATGCCTGTAGCCTGGATGGAGCGGCCATCCGGCGTATAGTAGCGAGCGGTGGTCATCTTGATGGCATGGGTTTCGTCGAGAGGGATGACCGTCTGAACGCTACCTTTACCGAAAGACTGGGTGCCCATGATCACGGCTCGCTGGTGATCCTGAAGCGCGCCAGCGAGAATTTCCGATGCGGAAGCTGAGCCACCGTTGATCAGTACCACAATGGGCGTGCCTTCCATGACATCTCCGGCCTTGGCGCTGAAGCGCAGGCGGGAACTCTGGATGCGGCCTTCGGTATAGACGATCAGCCCTTCCTCCAGCAGTGCGTCCGCAGTTTCAACGGCAGCCTGCAGAACCCCACCGGGATTGTTTCTCAGATCAATGACCAGGCCATCCAGATCGCTGCCATGTTCGCTTTCAAGCTTGTCCAGAGCTTTACGGAACTGTGAACCGGTGTCCGCCTGGAACTGGGTGATGCGAACGTAGCCGTAGCCATTGTCGATCATGCGCGATTTCACGCTGGTGACCTTGATGACATCCCGTTCGACATCGATTTCTATCGGTCCGGTTTCGCCTTCGCGCATGATGGTAAGGGTCAGAATCGTTCCGGGCTTACCGCGCATCAGTTGAACGGCTTCTTCAAGGCTCATGCCTTTGACGGGCTTTTCATCCAGCTTGATGATCAGGTCGCCGGCCTGCACGCCGGCTTTCGATGCCGGGGTGTCGTCGATCGGAGAAATGACCTTGATAAAGCCGTTTTCCATGCCAACTTCAATGCCCAGGCCGCCGAATTCGCCGGAGGTGCTTTCCTCCAGTTCTTCGTAGTCCTTGGGTGCCAGGTAAGTGGAGTGTGGGTCGAGATCCGACAGCATGCCTTTGATGGCGCTTTCCAGTAGCTGGCTGTCGTCAACCTCTTCCACGTAGGCATCTTTGATGCGGCTGAAGACTTCTGTGAACTTGCGAAGATCGTTCAGGGGCAGCTGTTTCTCCGGATCGGGCAGGGTAATCTCCACCCGTTCGCCATTCTGGACGTTGTCGAGTACCTGTTCGTTGTTTGCCTCGGTGTCCTGGGCGTTAACCAGTCCGGGGGATACGGCGAAACAGGTTGCGAGAATCATGGTGCGTAATGGCGAGCTGTTGGCAGTACTTCTGACCCGTGTCATTCACATATCCCGTTTTTATTCCAATAGTTGGACTAGTTTCCCTGATTTCCGACAGTATGGCGCCCGGGCGGTCGTTTGTCAGCCCTCACGTCAGTCGGCAAGCCACCGGCCAGGGTTGTCGGGTTTGCCGTTATGTCGAACTTCAAAGTACAGCGCAGGATCGCTGGTGCCTCCGGTTCGGCCAGCCAGGGCAATGGCCTGGCCAGCCGCGACCCAGTCGCCGGGGCTGGTGAAAAGGCTGCTGCTATGGCCGTAGAGTGTCATGTAGCCATCGCCGTGATCAATGATGGTGATCAGGCCGAATCCCCGCAGCCAGTTGGCGAATACGACCCGGCCATAGTGAATGGCGTGGACTTCAGCGTCTTCGCTGGTGTTGATGAGTATTCCGCTGCGGCGAAGCTTGCCGTCAGCGTAGGGCGCACCATAACGACTGACCACCTTGCCCTGGACGGGCCACGGCAATTTGTTCCTGAGTGTGCGGAATGGTTCAGATTCGTTGGGGGCGGGGATGCTGGCGATGGCCTGCTGTACTTCATCCAGAAGTTTCTGCAGACGCTTGCGGTCTGACTCCAGCTCATTGCGTTCGCTCTTGCGGCTGCTGATATCCGCTTTGAGTGAGGCGAGCGTCTGCTCTCGCTGTTTGCGGGATTGGGTGAGCTGGGCCTGGCGCTCGGCAATGTCAGATTCTGATTTGGCCAGCTTTGTGCGGGTTGCCTGAACGCTGGCTCGGGTCTGCTGAAGCTGCTGCAGGCTATTGCGGAACGCTTCAAGGCGCTGGACGGTATCCTGGCTCAGATACTCGTAGTACGTCATTGTCCGGGCGACGTTGTCCGGGCTGACCTCGTTGAGCAGGACCTTGACGGCAGGCGTATCTCCCTCCATCCAGGCTGCCCGGATCTGTTTTTTCAGGCTTTCCCTTTGCTTGTCCAGTGTTCGGGTGAGTTCCCGTTCCTGGGTCTGGAGTTCGGAAAGCCGCTGCTGTTGCTCCGCTACCTGTTCATTCAGGACGCGACGCTCCCGGGTCAGTCGGCTGATCGTACGTTCGGTAGAGACCAGTTGCTGCTCCAGGTCGGAGCGATCCTCTTCGGCATCGGTCAGCCAGTCATCGATGTCCTCAATACGTTCTTTGAGGTCTTCGATCTGTTCCGGCGTTACCTCTTCAGCCATCGCCGTCACGGCCCCCAGGTGCAGGGACAGCGCGGCGATAATCAGTAGACGGAGCAAAATGTCACGCTTTGCGATCAGTCGATCCTGACCAGGCTGTGCCCGGACATTTCCTTCGGCTGCTCCATGCCCATCAGGGCGAGCAGGGTTGGTGAAATATCGCTGAGCGCGCCGTCATCCACCAGGGTGACATTGCGGTGGCCGGTGTAGACCAGGGGAACCGGGCCAATGGTGTGAGCGGTATGGACCTGACCTGAGCTGGGGTCGGTCATCTGCTCACAGTTACCATGGTCTGCTGTAATCAGGGCTTCACCACCGACTTCGTCGAGGGCTTCAACAACGCGCTGAACGCACTGGTCGAGGCATTCTGCGGCCTTGATGGCAGCATCCAGTTTGCCGGTGTGGCCAACCATGTCGCCATTGGCGTAGTTACATACCACCAGATCGTATTTGCCGCTCTTGATGGCTTCGACCAGTTTGTCAGTCACTTCCGGTGCGCTCATTTCCGGTTGCAGGTCGTAGGTGGCCACTTTGGGAGACGGTACAAGTATCCTGTCTTCACCTTCGAACGGAGTCTCCAGGCCACCGTTGAAGAAGAAGGTAACGTGAGCATACTTCTCGGTTTCAGAAATGCGCAGCTGGGTTTTACCCTGCTTCGCCATGTATTCGCCCAGTCCGTTGACCAGTTGCTCGGGGGGGTAGGCGCAGGAGGTTTTGATGTCTGCTGCGTACTCCGTGAGCATTACGAAATCGGCCAGTTCCGGGTGCTTCAGACGATCAAAACCGTCGAAATCTTTGTCGACGAAGGTGCGGGTCATCTCCCGGGCACGGTCAGCACGGAAGTTCATGAACAGGACGGTGTCGCCATCGTTGATGGTCGCTTCGGATTCGCCGGCAGCGCGGATGCGGGTTGGCTTGACGAACTCGTCGTTCTCACCCCGCTCGTAGGCCTGTTCCAGGCCGGTCACTGCGTCTGCAACGGTAAATTCGGCAGTGCCCTGAGTCATCAGGTTGTATGCGGCTTCCACACGATCCCAGCGGTTATCCCGGTCCATGGCGTAGTAGCGACCAACGATGGAGGCCACACGGCCAACACCCAGGCTCTTCATTTTCGCAGTGGCTTTTTCCAGGGATGGAGCAGCACTGCGGGGAGGCATGTCACGGCCATCCAGAAATGCGTGGATGTAAATCTCTTTGGCACCGCGGGCGGCGGCCATTTCGGCTGCTGCCAGAATGTGATCTTCGTGGCTGTGCACACCACCCGGCGACAGCAGGCCCATCAGGTGCACCGCACGACCGCTGGAAACAGCCTTGTCGATAGCCGCGCAGAGCACTTCGTTTTTCTGGAAGGCGCCGTCCTCAAGATCCTTGTCGATACGGGTCAGGCTCTGATAAACCACCCGGCCGGCGCCAAGGTTCATGTGGCCAACTTCAGAGTTGCCCATTTGTCCCTGAGGCAGGCCGACAAACATGCCGGACGTGTTGATCAGGGTTTTCGGCTGGTTCTGCCACAGTTTGTCCCAGAACGGAGTATTGGCATTGCTGATGGCGTTGTCTTCAGCCGGGTCACGGTGTCCCCAGCCATCCAGAATAATCAGTGCAGTCGGCTTGCGCGTCGCGGTCATCACTTCATCCGGTCAGGTAAAAAAGTTCATAAACAAGGAGGACAGATTCTAACCGTTTTGGCGCCCACAAGCCATTTCTGCTGCCTTCTGTGAGCGCTGCAGGGTGTGTATAATCCTGCCAAATTATTTTTCGGGGTAGTTTCATGGATCGCTTGTTTGAATTCGTTGTAAACCACTATGTACTCGCGTCATTGTTTGTCGCATTTCTGGTGGCCATCCTGATTCTGGAGTCCCGTCGTGGTGGCGCCAAGATTTCCGCCCAGAGCGCTGTCACACTGATCAACAAGGATGAAGCCGTGGTTGTGGACATCCGGGATCGCAAGGAATTTGGTGAAGGCCGTATCACCGGCTCCATCAACATTCCGCTGAATAGCCTGAAAAGCCGTGTAGCTGAACTTAACAAGTACAAGGAAAAGCAGATCATTGTTGCCGACAAGATGGGGCAGCACGCTGCGATGGCGGTCAAACAACTGAATGCTGAAGGCTTCACTAACGTCGTGCGTCTGAACGGTGGTGTTGCTGACTGGAAAGGCAGCAACCTGCCGCTGGTGAAAAAGTAAGAGGCTGTGGGCCTTGATCTGAAGTGCAATCTGCCGCACTGTTTCACATTAGCCGTCCGGGGCAGGCTGTAAACTGGCCCGGCAGCGTACCTCATAATGACGGGCCAGAGCCCACGATTAAGAACGAAAGGACTGAACATGGCTGACAATCAGCAAGCTGCAGCAGGCAGCGAAAACCAGACTCAACCTCAGTTTGCCCTTCAGCGTATCTATGTGAAGGATCTGTCTTTCGAGTCCCCGAATTCCCCGACCGTCTTCCAGGAGCAGTGGAAGCCGCAGGTAAACCTGGATCTGAACACTTCCCACGACAAGGTCAGCGACAACCAGTATGAGGTGGTTCTGTCCCTGACGGTCACCGCCAAGATTGGCGAGAAGGTTGCCTACATCGTTGAGATCCAGCAGGCAGGTGTGTTCCTGGTTCAGGGTATTGAAGGCCCGCAGCTGGGTCAGATGTTGGGTGCGTACTGCCCGACTATCCTGTTCCCATACGCACGCGAAGCTATCGATGGTGTTGTGAACAAGGGTAGCTTCCCGGCCCTGATGCTGGCGCCGGTTAACTTCGACGCTATCTACGCTCAGGCTCTCCAGCGCAAGCAGGAAGAGGCCGCAGGGCAGGCCAAGGAAGAGCAGACTCACTGAGTCCAGCTTTATCCTGAAGACAAAAAAACCGGCTTCGGCCGGTTTTTTTGTATCCGCTTGTTCGCTGGTTACTACAGTGCACCTTTGAACCCCAACTGTCGCCACGCCTCGTAGACCACCAGCGCTGCAGTATTGGACAGGTTCAGGCTGCGGCTTTCAGGCCGCATGGGGACCCGGAGACAATGCTCCCGGGGAAGTGCTTCCCGAACCTCGGCGGGTAATCCACGGGTTTCAGGCCCGAACATCAGGTAATCACCCTCCTGAAAGGCTACCTCATGGTAATGCTGGCTGCCTTTCGTGGTCATCCCGAACAGGCGCTGCGGGCACTCGCTGGCCAGGAACGTCTGGTAGTCGGGATGAACCTTTACGGTGGCGTACTCGCTGTAATCCAGGCCAGCCCGTCGCATCTGCTTATCTTCCAGGGAAAAGCCCAGGGGCTCAATCAGATGCAGCTGGCAGCCGGTGTTGGCGCAAAGCCGGATGATATTGCCGGTATTCGGCGGAATTTCCGGCTCGTACAGCACCACGTGGAGCATGGATCAGCGCTCGACCGCCAGGGCGACGCCCATGCCACCACCGATGCAGAGGGTAGCCAGGCCTTTCTTGGCATCCCTGCTGACCATTTCGTGCAGCAGGCTGACCAGAATCCGGCAGCCGGAAGCGCCGATCGGGTGGCCGAGAGCAATAGCGCCACCGTTAACGTTGACCTTGCTGGTGTCCCAGCCCAGATCACGGTTCACGGAAATGGCCTGGGCTGCAAATGCCTCGTTGGCTTCGACAAGGTCCAGGTCATCCACGGTCCAGCCTGCCAGTTCGAGGCAGCGCTTGCTGGCGGGGATAGGGCCGGTTCCCATGATGGTGGGATCAACGCCGGCGCTCGCATGAGCCTTGATCGTGGCGAGCGGAGTCAGTCCAAGCTCTTTGGCTTTTTCCGCGCTGCATACCATCACCGCGGCAGCGCCATCATTCAGGGAAGAGGCATTACCCGCGGTAACGGTGCCATCTTTCCTGAATGCCGGGCGCAGCTTGCCGAGGCTGTCTGCCGTAACGCCTTCACGCGGGCCTTCGTCACGATCAACAATGATCGGATCACCTTTGCGTTGGGGGATGGAGACCGGCACGATCTGACCGTCGAACTTGCCAGCGTCGCGGGCGGCAGAGGCTTTCTGCTGAGAGGCTGCTGCAAAGGCATCCTGTTCGTCCCGGCTGATACCGTATTTTTCTACAATGTTCTCTGCGGTGATGCCCATGTGGTAATCGTTGAATGCATCCCACAAGCCATCGTTAACCATGGTGTCGATCATGGACCAGTTCCCCATGCGCTGTCCGTTGCGGCTGTTTGGCAGTACGTGGGGCGCCTGACTCATGCTTTCCTGACCACCAGCAATCATGATCTCTGCATCGCCGCAACGGATGGCCTGAACCGCCATGTGAACGGCTTTGAGGCCAGAACCGCATACCTTGTTGATGGTCAGTGCGGGCACCGATGCTGGCAGGCCCGCATTGATCACGGACTGGCGGGCCGGGTTCTGGCCACAGCCCGCGGTAAGAACCTGTCCCAGAATCACTTCGTTGATCTGATCTCCGGAAACGCCGGTCTCTTCCAGAATCGCTTTAATGACGGCTGTACCGAGCTGATCTGCACGCAGGCTGGAAAGCCCGCCGCCGAAGGTTCCGATCGCTGTCCGCTTGGCGGAAACAATGACAACATCGCGCATGGTGTTTCTCCGATTCATGGGCACAAAGAGGGTCTATGGTGCCGGCTGGGTAAAAAGAGTGCAGGCATTGTAGCCGGAAAGGCCGGTTGGGCCAAAAGCCATTACATGGTGAACGCCTGACCAATCCGGGCAAGTCGTTCGGCCTGAATGGCGTTACCCAGGGCCTTACCCTTGAATCCTTTTTGCATTAACGCTTTGGGATCTACTTGAGTGGCGGCTTCCGCGCCAGCCTGCAGCATCTTTATGCTCCTCAGGCGCTCAGGGTGAACGAAAGAGAGGACTTTCAACAGCGATGCAAACCGTTCAGGTCGACGCCAGCTATCGGCATGGTTAAGCAGCGCCAGAGCGCTATCCGGAGTCGGCGGCTGCCCGGTGTTGACATCCGGCGCAAACAAAGTGGTCAGGCGGGCCAGATCACGGCAATCGTTGGGTGCTTTAAGCGTTGCCGCCCGTTCGGTGCAGGTCTGGCTATCGAGAGGGGACATGAGCGCAGCAAAACGTTCTTCTGTTGACCCATTGGCATGGTGTGCCAGCCGCAAAGCATTCAGGCCTGCCTGGTATTCGGATGGGGATGCAAGCTCTGGAATCAGCACCTGTAGTGCCCCGCAGTCTTGCAGCACCTCAAAGAAGGTTCCCGGCTCTTTTTCATTGAGTGCCCGCTGGATTTCCTGCCAGACCCGCTCAGATACCAGATGATTGACTTCGCCTTCACTCACCATGGACCGCATCATTTGCATCGTTTCCGGGCTGACCCGGAAGCCGAGTGGCTGGAAGCGGGCGGCGAATCTGGCTGTCCGGAGAATGCGTAGCGGGTCTTCGGCGAAAGCATCGGATACGTGGCGAAGCAGGCGACGCTCAATGTCGCCTTTGCCATCGAAGGGGTCGACCAGTTGATCCTGTTCATCCATGGCCATGGCGTTGATGGTCAGGTCGCGGCGCTTCAGGTCTTCTTCCAGGGTAACATCCGGGGCGCTGTAAACGCTGAATCCATGGTAACCGCGGCCCTGCTTACGCTCTGTCCGGGCCAGCGCGTACTCTTCCCGGGTGCGGGGGTGCAGGAATACCGGAAAGTCGGCACCAACCTGCTTGAAGCCCTTTTGCAGCATTTCTTCTGGTGTGGCGCCCACCACAACCCAGTCCCGGTCTTCTACGTCGAGTCCAAGGAGTTTGTCACGTACTGCGCCGCCGACCAGATAGGTTTGCATGGGGAAGGGCATTCCTTTGAGATGTTTGCGGGGATTATCCGTTCCCCGCGTTTGAGAGGCAAACCTGTTCTGGTTTGTAATCAGAAGGCGGTGCCGAGTTCCAGGGCTGCGCCCATATCCGCATCGCTGTACAAAGCGCCAAGATCCAGGCGGACACCGACGATGTTCAGGCCAAAACCAGCGGTAAACTGGGTTTTCTCTTCAATGCCATTGTTGTCGTCGTTGCTTGCCAGGTTCTGGCGAATACCAACGCGTAGCTGGGCGTAGCGCCAGGCATCGAACTCTGCACCGAGAGCCAGCCACTGGGTGTCATCCTCATAGCCAAACGCTTCTTTCTTGGTCAGATCCACTTCGGCGGTAACCACGTGGTAGTCGCTCTTGTGCGCTATGCCCAGGGTGACCATCGGGTCGAGCTTGAGGGTGCGGACTTCTTCCCCCAGGGCCGGGCGGCTGGCTGCAGAGTCCAGTTCCATGGGGATCAGGTTCTTGACCGCGGCGCCAACGGTCCACTCGTTTTCTTCGCCGAAGCTGTAGGCTGCGCCGAGGTCCATGTTAAAACCGCTTTTGTCGGTCTGGGACTCGTCTCTGTCAAAGTCGTCGTCTTCAAAACCGGAGACTGTTTCGGTGTACTGGAAGGTCTGAAGGTTGACGTACTTGGGTGACACGCCCAGTTGCACGCTTTCGCCGTTCGACAGTTCGAATTCCCGGGCGAAGGCGATACCGACTTCGGAAACCGCGGAGGCGAGCACCTTGCCGCGAGACTGCAGGGTATCGGTGACACCGGGAGTCGCCAGGTTGCCGCCTTCAATGCCGGCCAGTATGGCATCGTCGCTTTCGTCGTATTCGCCCCGAACGGTTGCTGTCAGGTTACCGTTGGCAAACACGCCCACGGAAAGCGTTTTGCTGGGGAACGCGAGTGCCAGACCCAGGCCAGCGTTCACGCGAACAGTGTCTTCATCAAAGTTTTGCAACTGATCGCGGAGAATGCCTGCCTGATTTTCAGCTTCGCTCTGCTGCGCGCCCTCTGCGGCTGCTTCAAAGGCATCAATGGTGTCCTGGATATCATCGACCTGATCGATGGTTTCCTCTTCATCCGCTGCCCTGGCATTCACGGATGGTAGCATCAGCCCGAAATCATCGGACCACTCATGGTGATTGCCTGCCATCATTGCCGGGTTCCTTGCAGCGGCTTCCACCGGAGTGGCGACGGCAACGCCGGTGCCGGCCATGGCAAAGGAGCGGGAAGACATGAACTGCTGTGGACTTGCCATAGCAGAAGAGGTGGCAACCGAGAGGCCGATAGCCAGCGACAGTTTGGTCAGACGGTTTCCGTTCATCGGTGTTCCTTTTTTAACTGTTAAATCCGTGAGTTAACGCAGTATGTGCGAAGAGATTAGAACAGAACGCCGTTGGCTACATGACCAAAGGGGTAACAGTTTGTTTTCCAAATGTAAGTGGAGGCATTTTTTTGCCGCCGTAATCCGAAGGTCCTGATCTTTTGGGAGCTATGTGTTTATCTATCAGTAAGTTAAATATGTTGGCGTGAATCTTTCATGACCATGAAAAAATGTGTTTTCGGAGATGAGAAATGACCCTTCGGTGGATAGTGACCCCGCTTCTGATTCTTGGTTTGACCGCCTGTGCATCTGATGGCTCGAAGGACAGCACTCAGCAGGCGGATCAGGAATTTGAGCCGATCACAGTGCGGGTCTCCGGATTTGGAACCTATGAGGATGCCTCCAAAGACCGGCTGAATACCCGCAAACGCCTGCTGGCAAGACGCGCTTCCCAACTGGATGCATACCGTAATCTGGCGGAGCGGGTATACGGCACTGTTATCTATGGCAGCTCGACGGTGAACGACTTTGTGTTGCGCAACGATACCTTCCGGACCTACGTCGACAGCTATATTCGTGGTGCCAAAATGGTGGCGGTTAACGAACATAGCGACGGCGTCGTGGAAACTGTGATGGAGCTCAAGCTCGAACCCCGTTTCCGTGCCTGTGTGTCGCGGGTGGCTGATGATGAGGTGCAGGATCGCTGTTCGATTCCAATGCCCCGGGATAACGATGCCGTCGGCGATGTTCAGAGTAAGAGTGTCGATTCTCTCTACTATCTCGACTGATCCTGCGGGAATAATGAGTGCGCAGGAAAAGGTGATGAACAGAGGTTCCGGAATATGAAAGTGTTTCTCGGGCTGATGGTAATGCTTGTCGCTGTCAGTCAGGTCCAGGCTGTAGTGCTTGAAGGTGTTGGCAGTGCGGTCATTTACCAGGGTGATCTGGAGGCGGCCAGGGCTAAGGCCCGTCAAGCGGCGCTGCGAGATCTGTCACTGCAGTATGAAGCGCGTGTCAGCACCAGCGACACCATGGAGAACGGTGTGCTGACAGGCTCCCGAACAGAGGTGGCCTCCCGGGCCCGTGCCCGGAACGTTCGGGTTGTGGATGAAACCCAATCCGGTAACCGTCTGCGTATTGTTGTTCGGGCCGATGTGACGGAGGGGGCCGGTAGCTGTGGTGCGGGGGATGCCTCCCACCTCAGGAAACGGGTCGCGGTGATGGGTTTCCCGATGATAGAGCCGTCCCAGGCCCGATTGGGCAGGCTTGACGATGCGGGCGAACGTTTGCCTCAACGACTCCAGCAAAAATTGAGGGAGACCGGGCAACTCCAGGTCCTTGGGGCGAGCTCGAGACAGCTGTTCAGTGAGATTCCCGACGCGCCGACCTCTATGGCCGGAGATAACGCTCTTTCCAATGTAGTGCAGGTAGCACGGGAGCTGGGAGCGCAGTTTGTGGTGACCGGCGTGATCCGGGATATGGAGGTGAGTGACCCTTCTGCCTGGGGGACGTCTGTGTGGGATGGAATGAAGAGGACCCTGTGGAATGGGGATCAGTCCCGGCGCTTTGTAGTTGATTTGATGGTGTTTGATGGCTTCAGTGGCTCTCCTGTCTACAGACAACGATTCGCCACGTCCGCTGACTGGGATGCCTCAACAGGCTCTTCGGACGGCTTTGGATCCGGAGGCTTCCAGGCATCTGCCTATGGCCGCGCGGTGGATGATGCCATTGATGATATGGCGTTAGCAGTGAACGATGTGGTCGCCTGCCAGCCATTCATGACGCGGATTACCCGGGTAGACGGTGATACTGTGACCCTGGAATCCGGGGCAACGGCCGGGCTGAGGCCGGGTGATGAATTACACCTGTACCGCAGTGCCCGTTATTGGAATTCGCTTGGGGGGACGCCCGAATTGAGCGACGCAAGGCAAACGGTGACGCTGAATAACGTACACCCGGATTTCAGTAACGGGAGTATGTCTTTGCCTGGCGGTCAGCTAAACATCCAGCGCGACGACGTTGCCATTATCTGGTAAACGTGCCGCGCGGGGGTACTGAGGTCAGGCTGCTTCAGTCGCTGCGATATCCCGGATTTTGCTGACCATGGCCCGCAATCCGTTGCCACGGGTTGGTGAGATATGGCGGAACAGGTCAAGCTGTTCGAACAGCTCGTCGATGTCCGTGGTCAGTAACTCTCTGGGGGCTTTGCCGTTAAGGGCAACCAGAATGATGGCGGCAAGGCCGCGCACGATCATGGCGTCTGAATCAATCAGCAGGTAGAGCTTGCCGCTGGCTTCATCGAAGTGGTGGATCAGCCACACCTGGCTCTGGCAGCCGTGAACGTAGTTCTCTTCAATGCGACCGTCATCCGGGAAGGCCGGTAGCTGCTTGCCGAGATCGATAATGTAGGCGTAACGCTCTTCCCAGTCGTCCAGAAACTCAAAAGCATCCAGAACATCTTCCAGAGTGGTTTTTGTGCCCAGGGGATTATTCAGGAAATCCTGTTCACTAGCAGTCATCAAAGCATTCCCAGTTCAAGCTTGGCTTCATCGGTGAGCATATCATTGCTCCACGGAGGATCGAAGGTCAGATCGATGGTGACCTTGTCCACATTGGGCACGTGCTCCACCTTGCGCTTGACGTCATCGCAGATAACAGGGCCCATACCACATCCGGCCGCGGTGAGGGTCATCTGGATATAGATGTGGTTTCCGTCTTCGGTGCCGTTTTCAATCCGGCACTCGTAGATCAGTCCGAGGTCCACGACATTCACCGGGATTTCCGGGTCATAGCAGTTGCGCAGGGCTTCCCACACCTGGTTTTCATTGACGCTGCCGTCTTCAGGCGTGTCGAAGCTGCTTTCCAGAGGCTTTTTGCCCAGGGCGTCTGCATCGTGGCCTTCGATTCGCGCCAGATTGCCATTGACCGCTACGGTGAACGTGCCACCCAGAGCCTGTGTAATGGTCACGAATGTATCAGCCGGAATCATGATTTCGGTTCCGGCGGGTACCAGGCGGGCTTCCACCTCGCGTTTTGTCAGGACCACTTCCCGTTCTTGCATGCCCAAGCTGGCCTCGCTGTCTTCTGGTGTATCAGGCTATGGTGAAACTCTCTCCGCACCCGCACTCGGCTGTTGCGTTGGGGTTACGGAAACGAAAGAGCGAGTTCACGCCTTCGGTGACAAAATCTATTTCGATGCCGTTGACCATCGGCAGGTGTTCTTCCTTGACGAACACATCCACACCGTCGATATGGAATATCCGGTCATCACCAGTGGTCTCTTCCACCCACTGGGTTTCGTACTTGAAGCCGGAGCAGCCACTTCGGGTGATGGCTAGGCGGATGCCTTTGGCTTCGGGCTTCTTGTCCAGTTGCTTGCGAACGTGCCGGACCGCTGATGGGGTCATGGTCACGTTCACATCATTTGGGGTGAAGACTTCTGCTGTCATGATTCCACCTCCGTCAGGCAAACAGGCGCTGAATTTTCTGAAGGGCGGTAAATAACTGTTCCACCTCATTCAGCGTATTGTAAAACGCAAAGGAAGCCCGGGCTGTACCGGGAACTCCGTAGAAATCCATCAGCGGCATGGCGCAGTGGTGGCCAGTGCGGATGGCAATGCCCTGCTGGTCCAGCAGGGTACCGATGTCGCTGGGGTGCAAGCCGGCAATTTTGAAGGATATTACCGGGACTTTGTCGGTCGCGGTGCCGATGATCTCCATACCCGGAACGCTTTCCACCAAGTCATTTGCCCGGATCAGCAATGCCGACTCGGCGGCTTCCATGGCCTTCCGGTCGAGGCTGCCGAGATAGTCGATGGCGGCTCCGAGACCAACAGCTTCAGCAATTGCTGGCGTACCTGCTTCGAATTTGTAGGGCAGGGTGTTCCAGGTGGTGCGCTCGAACGATACCCGCTCAATCATCTCGCCACCGCCCTGGTATGGGGGCATCTCTTCCAGCAGGTGAGATTTGCCATAGAGCACGCCAATGCCGGTAGGCCCGAACATCTTGTGGGACGAGAATGCGTAAAAATCACAGTCCAGAGCCTGCACATCCGGCTGATAATGAGGTACCGCCTGGGCTCCATCCACAAGGGTGATGATGCCCCGTTTCTTCGCTTCGTTAATCAGTGCGGCAATCGGGTTTACCGTTCCGAGCACATTGGAAACGTGGGCGACTGCCAGCACTTTGGTGCGCTCATTGAGCAGGCTGTGGAACGAATCAAGTTCCAGTTCACCGGCCGGCGTTACCGGAATGGGAATGACTTTCGCGCCAGTGCGCTCTGCCACCATTTGCCAGGGCACAATATTGGCGTGGTGCTCCATCTGGGTAACGAGTATTTCGTCGCCGGACTGAAGGCGCGGCGCCAATCCGTTCGCCACCAGATTAATGGCTTCGGTGGTACCGCGAGTCCAGATGATTTCTCGTGTACTGGCTGCGTTGAGGAAACCGCGAACGGTTTCCCTCGCGCCTTCAAAGGCGGATGTGGCACGGTCACCGAGGGTATGGGCTCCGCGATGCACGTTGGAGTGCATTTCCCGGTAGTAGCGGTCCATGGCGTCCAGCACGGCGACAGGCTTCTGGGCCGAAGCGCCGTTGTCCAGATAGACCAGCGGCTTGCCGTTTACCTGTTGCGACAGGATTGGAAAGTCCCGGCGAATGGCTTCCACATCAAGTGCCGGCTGGTTGGCAGTATTGGCCACGGACAAATCCGTCATGACTGGCTTACGCCTCCTCGAAGGTCTGATCAAAGAACTGGTTCAGGCGGGTGTGCGCCGTTTCCCGAACGGATTCCACCGGAATCTGCTCTACCAGTTCGTTAATGAATGCCATGGTCAGCAGCACATTGGCCTGACGCCGGCCGATACCACGGGACACCAGATAAAACACTGAAGTCTCGTCGAGCTGGCCAATGGTGGCACCGTGGGCGCATTTCACGTCGTCGGCATAGATTTCCAGCTCGGGCTTGGTGTCGATCTCCGCCCCATTGGACAGCAGCAGGTTCTTGTTGTTCATATCGGCATTGGACTTCTGGGCGTCCTGATGGATATGAATCCGTCCGTTGAAAACCGCGTGAGACTGGTCTGCCGCGATGTTGCGGTAGGTCTCTTCGCTGTTGCAGTGGGCGGCGACGTGCTCAATGGTGGTGTGGTTGTCGTAATGCTGTTTGCCCTGGGTAACCACTACGCCATTGAGTTTGCATTCAGCGCCTTCGCCTTCCAGTCGCACTTGCAGGTCATGGCGGCGCAATGGGCCGCCAAAGCCGACGCAGTGGCTCTCGAAGCGTGAGCTACGCTGCTGGCGTACACCGGTGGCGCCCACATGCTGAACATTCTCGCCTTCCATGTTCAGGCGAATGCTGGTGACGTTGGCGCCTTCGGCCAGCGCGAACTCAGTGACGGTGTTGACCAGCGCAGCTTCGCTGCCGCTTGAGATGTATTCTTCCACAACGGTGATCTGGCTGTGGCGACCTGCGTCTACATAGATGCGGGGAAACGCCGAGCCGCTGGCATCGGCATTGACCTCGTGCACAATGTGCAGAGGCTGATCCAGAACGGCATCAGCGTTGAGGCGAATAAGCAAACCGTCATCGAAACGAGCGGAATTCAGTCCCGCCAGTTGCACGGTATCGCCGCTCAGGTTGCTGTCGAGCTGCTCGGCCAATGTCGCGGCTTCTTCGTCGCTCAGATCGCTGAAGCTCAGGATCTGGATGCCTTCCAGGTCAGGATATTCGCTGGCTTCAGGCTTCATTACGCCGTTCAGGAATGCGACCTTGTAGCCCGGGACGGCCAGACTGCTGCCGGTTTTGCCATCGGCAGGCAGCGATATGGCCATCTCGTCGGTCAGCTTCAGGTACTTGCTGGAATACTTCCAGTTTTCCGTTTTCCGGGTCGGCAGGGGTATATCCACCAGAGCAGAGCCGCGCTGCTTGCGTAGCGTCAGCAGTGCCTCTGGCAGGGATTGTCCGGCCGAATGGAGGAACGCGGTGGGAAGAGTGGGTGCTGCTTTCATTCCGCGACCTCCTTAGTTGGCTGCATCCGGTACGACGTCTTCGTCCTTGATGCCAAGCCAGCCGTAACCTTTCTCTTCCAGCTCCAGTGCCAGCTCCCGGCCTCCGGATTTGATGATCTTGCCGCCGGCCAGAACGTGAACGTAGTCCGGCACAATGTGGTTCAGCAGGCGCTGGTAGTGGGTAACCATCAGGATGGCGCGGTCTTCGGAGCGCAAGGCGTTCACGCCGTCGGAGACGACTTTCAGTGCGTCAATATCGAGACCGGAATCCGTTTCATCCAGGATGGCCAGTTGCGGCTGAAGCAGGAGTGCCTGCATGATTTCATTCCGCTTTTTCTCACCGCCGGAGAACCCTTCGTTAACACCTCGTTTGAGGAACGCCGGGTCCAGATCAACTTGCTTGGAAACCTCTTTGGCGAGCTTCATGAACTCGGCCGCGTTCATTTCCTCCTGGCCCTTGTGAGTGCGCATGGCGTTCACAGCGGTACGAAGGAATTGCAGGTTGCTGACCCCGGGAATCTCCACAGGGTACTGGAACGCGAGGAAGATGCCTTCCCGGGCGCGTTCTTCGGTTTCGAGCTCCAGGAGGTCGTCCCCGTTCAGGGTGATGGAGCCATCGGTGACATCAAATGCCTCATTGCCTGCCAGCACCTGGGATAGGGTGCTCTTTCCTGAACCGTTCGGGCCCATGATGGCGTGAACTTCCCCGGCTTTGACTTCCAGATTAATGCCCTTGAGGATTTCTTTGCCCTCAACGGATGCGTGCAGGTTCTTGATGCTCAGCATTTGTTGCTTCTCTCTATCTCTGAATCTGTATGAATTCGTTGCCAGTAGCGCCGGTCCGGATTAACCCACGGACCCCTCAAGGCTTACTTCCAGAAGTTTGCCCGCTTCCACCGCGAACTCCATCGGCAGTTCTTTGAAGACTTCCTTACAGAAGCCGTTCACGATCATGGACACTGCCTGCTCCGGTTCGATACCACGCTGACGACACAGGAACATCTGTTCGTCGCTGACCTTGGAGGTGGTGGCTTCGTGCTCCACGATGGCCGATTTGTTCTTGCTCTCGATATACGGGAATGTGTGGGCGCCACAGCGATCACCGATCAGCAGTGAGTCGCACTGGGTAAAGTTACGGGCACCTTCCGCGCCGGGGCCAAATTTCACCAGGCCCCGGTAGGCATTAGAACTCTTACCTGCGGAAATCCCCTTGGAGATAATGGTGCTGCGGGTGTTTTTGCCCAGGTGAATCATCTTGGTGCCGGTGTCGGCCTGCTGGTAATTGTGGGTCAGGGCGACGGAGTAGAACTCGCCTACACTGTTGTCCCCGCGCAGCACGCAGCTCGGGTATTTCCATGTAACCGCTGAACCGGTTTCGACCTGAGTCCAGGAGATCTTGGAGTTCTTGCCGATGCAGGCGCCACGCTTGGTCACGAAGTTGTAGATGCCACCCTTGCCGTTCTCATCGCCCGGGTACCAGTTCTGTACGGTGGAGTACTTGATCTGGGCATCGTCCAGCGCTACCAGCTCAACGACCGCTGCGTGCAACTGGTTTTCGTCGCGCATCGGGGCAGTACAACCTTCCAGGTAACTCACGTAGCTGCCTTCATCGGCAACAATCAGGGTGCGCTCGAACTGGCCGGTGTTGGCGGCGTTGATGCGGAAATAGGTAGACAGTTCCATCGGGCAGCGTACGCCCTTGGGCACGTAAACAAAGGTGCCGTCGGAGAATACTGCCGAGTTCAGGCCGGCAAAGAAGTTGTCCCCGGTGGGTACCACGGTGCCCAGGTATTTCTGGACCAGTTCCGGATAGTCCCGGATGGCTTCAGAAATGGAGCAGAAGATAACGCCGGCCTTGGCCAGCGGCTCTTTGAACGTGGTGGCAACGGAGACGGAGTCGAATACGGCGTCGACGGCAACGCCTGCCAGTTTTTCACGCTCATGCAGCGGGATGCCGAGTTTTTCGTAGGTTTTCAGTAGCTCGGGATCGACTTCGTCCAGGCTCTGGGGCATATCTTCTTTGCGCTTTGGAGCGGAGTAATAGGAGATCGAGTTGTAGTCGATCTTCGGATAGCCCACATGCGCCCAGTCCGGCTCGTCCATTTCGAGCCAGCGACGATAGGCTTTCAGGCGCCATTCCAGCATCCATTCCGGTTCGTTCTTTATGGCGGAAAGGCGGGTAATGACGTCTTCGTTCAGGCCGGGTTCGAACGTTTCAGCTTCGATTTCTGTGACGAAACCGTGTTCGTATTCCCGTTTGATCAGCTCGTTCACCTCTTTATCGGTGGTCGCCATGATCGTCGCTCCGTATTCTCTCATCGCGGGCCGAAGGCCCTTGGTGTGCCGGGAGCCGCAGTGCTGGCCGCCGGACGAATGTTTTTGATTTGGGTGTTGCGGTGATAATCCGCTGCTTCTGGCGAGCGATTATACAATACCAGAGTAAAATAGTCAGGTATTAAATTGGTCGTGTAGGGATTATACCTTAATCAGCCTATGGGGCACTAAGGTTGGTGACAATTAGAGTGATAGTTTGGAGAGCGACGAGACGTGATGAAATGGAGTTGGCAAAGCGGCAGATTTTCCTCCACAGACACGCCGTGAACCCATCCATGGGGGCTTGGTGTTGCCATCCCTGGCAACACACAGTCTGTGGAGGAAAATCTGCCGCTTCGCATGGGATTAAGTCTTGGCTTCAAGCGGGCAGGATTCGCGTCAGGTAGCTGTGGTCCAGGGTGTCCGGGAGTTGATCTGGCTTTGGTATCCGGACCACATGGCCGCTGCCGGGCGCGTGGGTCATGGTTTCGCCATTGCGGTTTTCCATGCCGTCAGCGCTGAATCGCAGGTTGCCGGCAGGGGTGATCAGTTCCAGTTCGTCGCCCGGTGCGAATTTGTTTTTTACTTCGATGGTCAGCCACCGGTTATCCGCATCGGTAATTGTGCCGACAACCTGCTGGGTGCCGAGGGATGAGGAGCCCTGTTCGTAGGTCTGGTATTCCTGGGGCAAGTGGCGGCGGAGGAAGCCTTCGGTGTAGCCCCGGTTGGAGAGGGCTTCGAGTTCGTCCATCAGCCCCATGTCGAAGGGCTTTCCCTGTGCGGCGTTGTCGATGGCTTGCCGGTAGACCTGTGTGGTACGCGCCACGTAGTAGGTGCTTTTGGTCCGGCCTTCAATTTTCAGGGAGTGAACGCCGATATTGGCCAGTTCTGCGACGTGTTGCACGGCTCGCAAGTCCCGGGAATTCATGATGTAGGTGCCGTGTTCGTCTTCGTAGGCCGGGATGAAGCTGCCGGGACGGTTGGGTTCTTCCAGTAGAATTTCCCGCGGCTCGACCTGCTTTGCTTCGCTGCTGGCACAGGTGGCGATCAGGTCATCGGTCTGGTCATGTCCGTGTTTTACTTCTTTGTAATTCCATCGGCAGGCGTTGGTGCAGGTGCCCTGGTTGGCGTCCCGGTGGTTCATGTAGCCGGAAAGCAGGCAGCGGCCGGAGTACGCCATGCACAGGGCGCCGTGAACGAACACTTCCAGCTCCATGTCGGGAACCCGGTCGCGGATCTCGCGGATTTCGTTCAGGGCCAGCTCCCGGGACAGGATGACCCGGCTGATGCCCTGGCGTCGCCAGAACTCTACCGTTGCCCAATTGACTGCGTTGGCCTGTACTGAAAGGTGGACCGGTTGGCCAGGCCACTTTTCCCGGACCAGCATGATGAGCCCCGGATCGGACATGATCAGAGCGTCGGGCTTGAGCTCCAGGGCGGGTTCCAGATCCCGCAGGTAGGTCTGCACCTTGCTGTTATGGGGAGCGATGTTGGATACCAGGTAGAACTGTTTGCCCAGTGTGTGAGCTCGTTCTATACCTGTGCTCAGGGCTGAAACGTCTTTGAAACTGTTGTTTCTTACTCTCAGGGAGTACCGGGGTTGGCCGGCGTATACGGCGTCTGCGCCATAGGCAAAGGCAGTTTCCAGGTGTTCCTGGGTGCCTGCGGGTGCAAGCAGTTCCGGGGAAATCATGGTGGCTCCGGTGTTCGGTTCGCAATGGGCGGCTATGAGGCCAATTCAGTGGCCGGCTATTCTGCCCTGAGATGTGTTCTGGACACTTGACCTCGCTCAAAGGTCTAATAGATTGTCTTCAGCTCACACGTGTACGCTGGTATGGTTTGTCTGGCCAAACAGAAAATAAAGGAGGAATTTGGCATGGCATCGGAGCCTTTGAGGCCTGAGCCCGCTCGTGTTTCCCTGAGTGCCAGGGTGAGTTCGCTGATCAGTGTCCAGCTCACTCGCGGCAAGGTAGGTGTTGAGGTTGTGGCGTCACAGCTGCATATGAGCCGTTACACTCTGCACAAGAAGCTGAAACGGGAGGGACTGACATTCGCCAGTCTGCTGGAAGAGGTTCGCCGTAAGCAGGCACTTGCTTACATGCAGGATAAAACCAAGCCACTGGTGGAAATTGCCGAGCAGCTTGGCTTTTCCGAGTTGAGTGCATTCAGCCGGGCGTTTAAGCGCTGGATGGGCACTTCGCCGGCTGAATACCGTTCTCTCAGACTTTCTTGAAGATCAGAGTGGCGTTGGTGCCGCCAAAGCCGAAGCTGTTGCTCATCACCAGATCCAGATTCTGATTGTCCATCCTCTCCCGAACGATGGGGTAGCCTTCGGCGCCTTCGTCGAGGGTCTGGATATTGGCAGATGGCGCAATAAAGCCTTCGCGCATCATGATCAGGCTGTAGATCGCTTCATGTACACCGGCCGCACCCAGGGCATGGCCGCACAATGGTTTGGTGGAGCTGACGGGTGGAATCTTGTCGCCGAAGGTTTCCTTCAGGGCTTTCAGCTCGGTCACGTCGCCCGCAGGGGTGCTGGTGCCGTGGGTGTTGATATAGCCGATCTCGCCTTCAACGTTTTTCATCGCCTGCTTCATACAGCGTACGGCGCCTTCACCGCTCGGAGCTACCATGTCCGCACCGTCGGAGGTCGCGCCAAAGCCGACCAGTTCCGCAATGATGTTGGCGCCTCGGGCTTCTGCGTGCTCCAGGGCTTCCAGAGCCAGAACGCCGCCGCCACCAGAGATGACGAAGCCGTCACGGTCCGCATCGTAGGTGCGTGAAGCGACTTCCGGTGTGTCGTTGTACTTGGTGGACAGGGCCCCCATGGCGTCAAACAGCAGGCTGAGAGTCCAGTGGATGTCTTCGCCGCCGCCGGCAAACATCACATCCTGACGACCCAGAGCGATCAGATCCGCTGCGTGGCCGATGGCGTGTGCACTGGTGGCGCAGGCCGAGGTGATGCCGTAGTTGATGCCGCGAATACCAAAGCCGGTGGCTATGGAAGCGTTAATGGCGCTACCCATGGTGCGGGGCACCCGGTAGGGGCCAACGCGGCGAATACCTTTTTCGCGATGGGTGTCGATGGAGTCCAGAAGTTCAACGGTGGAAGCTCCACCCTGGCCGAAAATAATGCCGGTGGTGTCGGCCTTGATGTGTTCGTCGGTCAGACCTGCCTGCTCGATGGCTTCACGCATGGCCAGGTAGGTGTAACCTGAGGCCGGGCACATGAAGCGCCAGAGTTTGCGATCAATCAGTTCCGGCAGGTTCAGGTCAATCTGGCCGCACACATGGCTGCGCAGGCCGTTGTCTTTGGCTTCCTGACTGAAGCCAATGCCGGATTTCGAGTCCCGCAGGGACTGGGCTACTTCTTTCTGGTTGGTTCCCAGGCTGGAGACGATCCCCATGCCGGTAATAACAACGCGACGCATGTTGCTAACTCCGCTTTTATTAAAAGTCGTCAGTGGATGTGAACAGGCCGACCCGTAGGTCCTTGGCAGTGTAGATTTCCTTGCCGTCCACTTCCATGCGGGCATCAGCGATAGCCATGGTGAGCTTACGCTTGATCATCCGCTTGATATCCAGGTGATAGCGCACCTTCTTGGCGGTGGGCAGTACCTGACCAAAGAATTTCACTTCACCGGCACCCAGGGCCCGGCCTTTGCCTTCTCCGCCGCTCCACGCGAGGAAGAAACCAACGAGCTGCCACATGGCGTCGAGGCCCAGGCAGCCGGGCATCACCGGGTCACCGTCAAAGTGAACCTTGAAGAACCAGAGATCCGGGTTGATGTCGAGCTCTGCGACCAGGCTGCCTTTGCCAAACTCGCCGTCATCGCTGCCAATATGAATGATGCGGTCGACCATCAGCATTTCGTCGATGGGCAGGCGCATATCGCCAGGGAAGAGTTCGCCATGACCACACTTGATCAGGTCTTCTTTTTCAAAATGATCCGGGTACATAGTGCCAGTGTCTCAGTTACAGAATGATTTCTTAATACTTTAGCTGGATTCTGGCGAGGCACTATTGACCTTTAGTGGATACTTGCCGGCTTGTGGCCGGCATTTTCCGGTCAGCGCGGTGAGACCGGGCATCGGGAATCTATTGATAGTCGTCAAAGACCCGGTAACCGAGGATTGATAGATTAAATACACCCCCTGAACAGACCTTTGGCGAGCCTTCTCCCATGGGGCCAATTGGGGAATTGTGCTGCTCATGCTTCAAGGTTTGTTGTCGCCTTAAGGATCCATATTGCTTGTCTGTTCAGGGGCTTCGATGATGATTGATGACGGGTTCCCATCGGGAACAACGCGTCGGGAGGCTGGTAATGGCGATGAATGAACCGGGAATCGGCGGCCTGATCGAAAAAACCGGGGACAGGGTTCGGGTGCAACTGGAACGGGAGACCGGGCACGCGCCGGAGCAAGTCTGGCAAATGTTGACGGACTCTGTATACCTGGGGCAATGGCTGGCACCGGGTTCTCTGGAACCCAGGGAAGGTGGTCGGGTTCAGGTGGATTTTGGTAACAGCGGGACGCCTATTGATTGTCTTATTCAGGCCTGGCAGCCCAATCGGTTGTTGGCGTATTCGTGGAGCGCGGGGGATACCCCGGAACGCCCCCTGACATGGGAACTGATACCGAGGGGGCAGGGAACGCTATTGACCCTGACTCTGTCGCTGCCATTGGATGGGCTGGTGGCAATTTCCTGCGCCGGCTGGGATTCCCACCTTGAAATGCTGATGGCAGCCCTGGAGGGCATCAGCATATCCTTTCCGGCCGCCCGCTTTCGTCAGGCCCGAAGTGTTTTCGAGCGTATGGTTCAGGAGCGCCTGGCTGCCTGATCAGACCTCCCCAGCAGAAAGCAGGCCCGGAAGCCTGCTTTTCTATATCCCGATTCTTGTCCCGTTTCATACCTAACCAGCGCGACCGTCAGGGCGTGGTGACGCCAGGACCCGTGTATATCGGAACAGAAACATGCCGTAGGCAAACAGCCAGAGCAGGGTGCTGCTACCGATGCCGGGATGCCAGGGAATCAGTTCCAGAGCAGTAAGTACACGAATCAACGCGGCCAGGTGGATTGCCAGGAATGCCGCAACCATGCCCTTTGGCAGCACCAGTGGCCTGCCGGTGTGGCCAAGGGAAACCCGGGAAATAACGCCAAGGATCAGACAACTGATGGCGCCGGCACCTGCTGCATGGCTCCAGGCCCCAGTCGGCCAGCCAACGAGCAGGCTGCCAGCAAGCAGAAACAACGCAATCGGCACCCAGAGAATCGACAGGTGCAGAATCCACAGCAGCGGTTCGCTGCGAACCAGCCATCCCTTCCAGCCGGCCAGTCGAACCAGCATCAGCGATCCGGCCAGGATAGCAACAGCTCCGGTCAGGTTTGCCCAGCCGGTCAACAGTGATGCCATCAACAGTACGAGACTGGCCAGGGTTGCCAGATCCAGTGCCGGGATGATCCGGACGGCAGAGGCATCGCCGCCGTTCTGCCGCAACCAACTGGCGGAAAAGGCTGGTGTAATCCGCCCACCGATAATGCTGATCAAAGCCATGGCCATAATCAGGGCGCCATAGGTGAACGTCATGTCCAGCGAAACTACAAAGCTGATCTGCATTGCCCAGAGCAGTCCGAGTACCACAAGAATCAGAAGTTGACGTTTCTGCCGCGCCGCCCAGATACGCCAGCCAGCATCCACCATCACCAGCGGAAGAAACGCCAGGTTGAAGCCCTGAACCAGCCATTCGGGAAGTCCTGCGCCAAATGCCAGCAGCAACCGCCCGGCCAACCAGACGCCCCAGAGCAATACCAGTCGCAGCCCGTGGGTGCGTTCGGTCTGGGTCCAGACACACACGGCAGTCAGCAGAAAGCCGGCAATGGCGGCGCTGAGAAAGCCAAACAGCATTTCATGCTGGTGCCAGAACAAGCCCGGAAGGGCTGAAGGCAGGCGAATGGCTCCGCTCACTTCGAGTACCCAGGCAGGAACAACCAGCAGCCCAAGCGCGCTCATCGATAAAAAGAAAATGCGGAAGGGGTAGCTGTATAGTTGGCTGATGCTGGCCGGTTGCTCGGCCGAAGATGTTGGAATAGCCTGCATGATGGCCTCCGGTTAATACATATATTTTCATTATATGTTATTAGGAAAGGCACTCGGAGAACATACCCCCAACCGGGTACATGTGCGTACAATGGCAGTATAGTCTTGATTCACTAAGGAAAGATTTATGAGTGCCTATCTTGTTCTCAAGCACATTCACATGACCGCAGCCTATCTGACCGTCACTCTGTTTGTGCTGAGGTTACTGCTGGATGCGGTGGGAAAGCCCGGTTGGCGGCTGGGGCCGTTACGCTGGATTCCCCATGCTAACGATACGGTGCTGTTGGTTGCAGCGATCAGCCTGCTGTTCGTGACGCCCTGGATGCCCTTTGTTCATGGCTGGCTGACCGCCAAGATCTTCCTGCTCATTGGCTACATCGTGGCTGGTGTTTTTGCCCTCAAAGCTACGGTCAAAACACCGGTACGAGTCGCTGCTGCCCTGATCGCTCTGGTGCAGGTCTCTGCAATTTTCCACCTGGCGATGACCAAGCCGGTCTTTTCCTGACCGGCCCATACCTGCTCAGGGGCGCCGGTCGGTGATCTGACGGGTCAGCTCCTGTAACTGATCCTGTACCGCGCTGAGCTGGCGGGCGATCTCGTCCCGTTCGTCATGGGCTTTCTTAGCCTGCTCGGCATTCTGCTCTTCGCTCATGACTTCCAGGATAGCGCCGATCATCATATTCAGGAATACGAAGGCAGTCAGGAATATGAAGGTCAGGTAGTAGATCCAGCTCAGCGGGTACTGTTCCATGGTGGCGTACATGACATCCGTCCAGTCCTCGAAGGTGGCCACCCGGAACAGGGTGAGCATGGCAATAGCAACGTCACCCCAGAGCTCTTCATCTACCCCGGCAAAGAACAGAGCGCCCATGGCCGCGTATATGTAGAAGATGATGAACATCAGCAATGCGATATACCCCATGCGCGGGATGGCTTTGAGCAGGGAGTTGATCAGGAAACGCAGCTCCGGAACTACGGATACCAGTCGCAGCACCCGGAACACCCTTAACAGTCGGCCTAACAGCACAGCTTCAGAGTTGTCCAGAGGGATGAGACTGCCGATGACCACCAGGGTGTCAAACAGGTTCCAGCCGTCAAAGAGGAAGCGCCTTTTCTCTGCGCAGGCAGCGAAACGGAACAGAATCTCGACCAGGAAGAACATCGTGATAGCGTTGTCCAGGACTGTCAGGGTCTGTTCTACAAGCGGCGGCAGATCGTAGGTCTTGGCACCGATGGTCAGTGCGGACAGGATAATGATCGCAATGACGATACCCTGAAACACTTTGCTGGACTCGATGCGTCTCAGCTGGTTGAAACCTGCAACAGGATTCATTTCCGGGGACATTCAGATACTCCAGATCAGGTTAAGACAGAAATTGAGGTTCAGGAACGATCAGGTCTGGCTGAGGATGATCTGCCATTCGTCGTCAGAGACAGGCATAACGGACAATCGGTTCCCACGTCGAACCAGAGGCAGGCTTTCGAGACCGGGTAGCTGCTTGATCTGGTCAAGTGGCATCAGCTGATTCAGCTTCCGCTCCAGGGTGAAATCCACCGCTTGCCAGCGGGGGTTTTCAGGAGAGCTTTTCGGATCGTAATAGTGTGACTCCGGGTCAAACTGGGTCGGATCCGGATAAGCACTTCGGACCACCCGGATGATGCCCGCGATACCTATGTGCTTGCAGCTGGAGTGGTAGAGGAAAACGTCGTCACCCTCCCGCATTTGCGCCAGGAAATTTCTAGCCTGGTAATTGCGCACGCCATCCCAGGGAATCACTTTGCCCGGTGATTCCGCAAAATCGTCGATGCCGCATTCGGACGGTTCTGATTTGACCAGCCACTTTGCCATGATCGGTTCCAGTAAACATCAAAAGTCAGGCTGGATTATACGTGAAAAAAGCCCCCGCGAACGGGGGCAGAGAGGCGCAAGTTATCCCTTGCACGGAGGATGGGATCAGGTTTTGGGGGGCGAGATCATAGAATCCTTGTGGTCCTGCCGGTTAAGCGGGAAGAACAGGTGTGGCGAGGATAGTTCCGGCAGATCGGTGCGTTCCTCGTTGGCAGCCCACTCCACCCGCTCTGCTGCGCGAATGGCGTAGTGCATCCAGATCAGGGCGCAGGCAACGATCACAAACATCAGCATGAAACAGCTCTGCCAGATACCCGTGAGATCGTTAAGGGCACCGAACGTCAGAGGCAGGATAAAGCCGCCGAGTCCGCCGATCATTCCGACGACGCCACCAACAGCACCTACATGCAGCGGGTAGTAGACCGGAATGTGTTTGTAGACGGCGGCTTTTCCGAGCGACATGAAAAAGCCAAGGGTAAAAATCAGTACCACGAACATGGGCAGACTCATGTCGAGGGTAAAGCGGATGTCGCCTTCGATGCCGTGGATTATGTAGTCCGTGGGCGGGTAGCTGAGGAGGAAGGTACACAGCACCGAGGCTCCGAAGGTCCAGTACATGATCCGCCGGGCGCCGAAACGGTCAGACAGCCAGCCGCCGAGAACACGGAACAGCGATGCCGGAATGGTGTACAGGGCAGCGATCATGCCCGCAGTCTTGATATCCAGCCCATAGACGCCGATCAGGAAGTGGGGAAGCCAGAGCGCCAGTGCCACAAACGCGCCGAACACAAAGAAATAATACAACGCGAAGCGCCACACCCGGAGTTCCCTCAGGGGCTCCATTTGCTCCATGAACGATTTTGCGCGTTCACCACCTCGCTCTGATGCCAGAGGGTCCTCTTTGGCGAGCAGGATGAACACAACCCCCATCACCGCAAGAACGGTGGCGTATATCTGTGCGGTCTGCTCCCAGCCAAAGGCCACCAGAAGAAACGGTGCCCCAAAGTTGGTGACCGCCGAGCCGACGTTCCCCGCCCCGAAAATACCGAGGGCCGTACCCTGTCGTTTGGGCTCAAACCATGCGGCGGTATAGGCCACCCCAACAATGAATGAGCCCCCCGCCAGGCCAACGCCGAGTGCGCCAACCAGCAACATGGAGTAGGTGGTGGCGAAGGTCAGCAGGTAGACACAGGTCGCCGTGGTGAGCATCAGGATGCCGAATACCCACCGGCCACCATAGCGGTCGGTCCAGATTCCCAGAAACAGACGGCTTATGGAGCCAGTGAGAATCGGAGTGGCCATCAAAAGACCCAGCTGGGTGTCCGATAGCGATAGATCCTCGGCAATGCGAATCCCGATGATGGAAAAGATGGTCCAGACCGCAAAGCAAAGGGTGAACGAGAACGTCGATAAGCCCAGGGCGCGGTACTGCTGTGATTGTGTCGGAGTCGTGCTCATTCCTGTCTCCATCCCAGCCATGAATGATGCTTTAACCATATCAAATCCAAGGTTTTTTCATGCGGGGCATTAGGGGTACCTCCAGTTGGAGTGGGCGGTGGTACAAAACAAGAGGGAAATGTCTGCGTGGGGATATGCGCTTGATTTCTCTCGTGGGGTACGTGCCGAAAACGTTGATTTAACTCAATTATTGGGGGTGTCGGAATGTGGGCTAATGGCTGACAGATATCAATACAGTCCCTCCACCGAGGGCCTGAACCAGTCTTGGGAGATGCCCATGAAAATAATGATCGCCTATGACGGATCGCGGAATGCCAGGTTGGCTCTGGCTCAGACCATAACCATGTTCCGTGCCCTTGATCCGATGATTGTGTTGGTGGCCGTGGCCGAGAACCCCCGTGACATTACCTCCGGAAATGAAGAGTTGTTTCAACAGGAGGTTTCCGAACTGAAGCTGCACCTTGAACAAGCCCTGGAGGTTTGCGCCAAAGAGGCGGTTGTAGCGGAAACCATGCTGCTTGATGGCGATGCCCGCAAAATGCTGCTTTATGCCGCCGAGAAGAAGATCCGCCCGGACATGCTGGTGATCGCACGCCACAGCCATGAGCCGGATGGCGGGTTTATTGCGCGTTCCCTGACCTATTTCGTGGATGAACTGGATTACATGACGTTTGGCAGTGTGAGCTCATTCCTCGCACGCCGGATCCAGTGCCCGCTCCTGATACTGCCCAGCCGGTAAGCCGGCCCGCAATGAGTTTTGACTGATCGCCCAAGGAGGCTGACATGAAAGTCGCTGACGTCTTCCGGTTCAGGAATAACGAAATCAAGGCGCTGCACCTGACCTGGATTGCATTCTTTATTACCTTCTATGTGTGGTTCAACATGGCCCCTCTGGCATCCAGCATGCTCAAGAGTGTGGACTGGCTGACTACCGATGACATCCGCCTGTTTGCGATCTGCAACGTGGCGCTGACGATCCCGGCCCGGATTATTGTCGGGATGGCCCTTGACCGGTTCGGCCCACGCCGGGTGTTTTCTGTACTGATGGTGTTG
Organism: Marinobacter salinexigens; assembly: GCF_008370345.1. Classification (GTDB taxonomy): domain Bacteria; phylum Pseudomonadota; class Gammaproteobacteria; order Pseudomonadales; family Oleiphilaceae; genus Marinobacter; species Marinobacter salinexigens. The sequence continues at coordinate 407,805 of NZ_VTUU01000001.1, forward strand.
ATGTCCATCCCGGCATTGACCTTTGCTTTCGGGAATACCATGACCCAGTTGCTGGTGAGCCGGCTGGTGCTCAGCTCTATTGGAGCAAGCTTTGTCGTCGGAATCCATATGACGGCCATGTGGTTCAAGCCCAAGGACATCGGGTTCGCAGAAGGTTTCTATGCAGGCTGGGGAAACTTCGGTTCTGCAGCGGCGGCCATTTCGCTGCCAACGATTGCTCTGCACATGTATGGCGGTGAAGATGGCTGGCGATGGTCTATCGCCCAGAGTGCCGTAGTCATGGCGGCCTATGGTGTTTACTACTGGTTTGCCATTACAGACGGCCCTGCTGGCACCGTGCACCGTAAACCACGTAAGGCGTCAGCTCTGGAAGTCAGTACCTGGGGGGATATGATCAAACTCATCCTCTGGACCATTCCTCTGGTCGGGGTGCTGGGCATTCTGGTTTGGCGCATCCAGAACATGGGCTACCTGGGGGCCACCGGGGCCCTTGTCTGCTACGCAGTAATTATTGCCATTGTCTGCTATCAAGTTGTTCAGATCCTGCGAGTCAATGTGCCTATCCTCAAAAAAGGTGTACCCGAGGATGACAAGTACCCGTTCAACAGTGTTGCGGCCCTGAATAGCACTTACTTCGCCAATTTTGGTGCCGAACTGGCGGTAGTATCCATGTTGCCCATGTTCTTTGAGGAAACCTGGAGCCTGAGTGCCACGGCCGCAGGCCTGATTGCAGCGTCCTTTGCATTCGTGAATCTGGTGGCCCGTCCTATGGGTGGACTGGTGTCGGATCGCTTGGGTAACCGCCGTTTTGTGATGCTTAGCTACATGTTTGGGATCGCTGTAGGCTTTGCCCTGATGGGGCTGATGAATTCTAACTGGCCATTGATCATCGCGGTGGGAATCACTGTGTTCACGTCCTTTTTTGTTCAGGGAGCAGAAGGGGCGACCTTCGGTATCATCCCGTCCATTAAACGTCGTCTCACCGGGCAGATCTCTGGCATGGCGGGTGCGTACGGTAATGTGGGCGCAGTGGTGTATCTGACTATCTTTACCTTTGTTACCCCAACCCAGTTTTTCTACATAATTGCTGCCGGGGCGTTTATCAGTTGGGTGTTGTGCGTGATGTGGCTGAAAGAGCCGGAGTCCGGCTTTGCTGACGAATATCAGGTGTCCTCGGTCGACCTCCAGATTGAAGAGGAAGAACGTCGGCGGGAAGCGACTGCGACCAGCTGACCTTTTCGGGAGCGCTGAAAGCCCGCAGGGATTCTGTCCCTGTGGGCTTTTTTGTTGAGGCCAGGATTTGTGGAACAATCCGATCAATAATGTTCTTTTTATCGCAGGGCAGGGAACGGGTTATGCAGGTATCGAGGAAAGAAGGGAAATTGCTTACCCAGGCTATCCGGGAATGGGAAGGGACGGGGTTGTTGAATGCAGGGCAGGCGGATCAGCTCCAGGGTAGCCTGAATGTCACCTCGTTTGACTGGAAGCGGGTAGCGAAATACTCGTTCTGGATGGCGGTTGCCTGCATTGTCATCTCGGTGTCAGCCGTGCTGGCAGATCGCTGGCTGTTGGAATTGTTTGAACGCCTGTTCTCGGCTCCGGCATCGGTCAAGAGTGCCGCTTTCGCTGTTGTGGCTGGTTTACTCTATCTGGCAGGCTTGCGGCGCCGGCGCAAACATCCGGATAAGTTGTTCAGTAACGAGGCCGTTCTTTTTCTCGGCGTGGTCGCAACCGCTTTTTCAGTGATGTTCCTGGGCGCTGCGATTGATACCGGCTCCGGGCATTTTTCCCTGCTGTTGTTACTTGCGGCCCTGATATACGCCGCTCTCGGGTTGTGGTTCTCGTCAAAACTGATCTGGGTATTTGCCCTTCTGTCCCTGGGAAGCTGGTTTGGCGCGGAAACGGGCTATGCATCGGGGTGGGGCGCCTACTATCTGGGGATGAACTACCCGCTACGCTTCGTCTTGTTCGGGCTGGTGCTTCTGCTGGCCGGTTCTGTGGTGTTCAGGCAGTGGCCATCCCGACGGGATTTCCTGCAACCAACCCGTGTTATGGGGCTGCTTTACCTGTTCGTTGCCCTGTGGATCCTGTCGATCTTTGGGAACTATGGCGATGGTGAGGCCTGGTTTGAGGTGAGGCAAATAGAGTTGCTGCACTGGTCCGTGTTGTTCGCCCTGGCGTCTGTAGCCGCTATCTACCATGGTGTCCGGTTTGAAGACGGGGTTACTCGGGGATTCGGGTTGACCTTTCTGTTCATTAATCTGTACACCCGCTTTTTCGAGTACTTCTGGGATACCACACACAAGGCCATCTTCTTTGCCTTGCTTGCGGCCAGCTTCTGGTATCTGGGTTCCCATGCGGAACGGATCTGGCGCATGAATCCTGTTCGGAAATGGACTCAGGATGATGAAAGGTGATCGCGAAAGGAGAAAGAGCGGCTCCCACTGAGGGAGCCGCAGGAAACGTCATTGTCAGGGCTGTTCAAGGGTTCTTGATGTAGGCGTTCTTGCGCAGATAGAACCACCAGTTGACCACCAGGCACACGGCATAGAAAACCGCGAAACCATACATCGCCAGTTCGGGGGTACCTGCCTGAATCTGCTGTCCCATAACCCTCGGAGCGATGAAGGCGCCGTAGGCCGCGACTGCAGAGGTCCAGCCCAGTACGGGGCCTTTCTGCTGCTGATCGAAGATGAAGCCGATGCTGCGGAAGGTGGAGCCGTTACCAATGCCTGATGCTGCGAACAGAACAATGAACAGGATCAGGAACAGGGCGAAGTAACTGTCAGGGTCGGTTGAATTGTAGGCCAGCATCATCACATAGCCGGTTGCAACGGAGGCGACCACCATGATCACCGAGATGATCTGGGTAACGATCGAGCCGCCCATCTTGTCTGAAATCCAACCGCCGACCGGGCGAATCAGAGCGCCGACGAAGGGGCCCATCCAGGCCCAGGTGAGCGCGCTCGGGGCATTGGGGTTCACCACCCGGGTTACCGTACCGTCTGCTGCCACATCCATCATGTTTCCGAAAATGACACTGATGGACAATGGCAGGGCCGCGGAGAACCCGATGAAGGAGCCAAACGTCAGGATATAGAGCACGGTCATGGACCAGGTGTGCTTGTTACTGAAAATCTTGAACTGGTTCTTGATGTTGGGCTTGATGTCGCCGGGGATCATCCTGAGCAGTGCAAGTGTCAGGAGGATAGTCACCGGCAGTGCCAGCCACATATTCATCACGCTCAACGCCCAGACACCGGCTGCTGAGGTCAGAATGCCTACGCCGTAAAGGCCAAGAATCTTGCCGAAGGCGGACATGGGATTGCCCGGGTTGGGGGTGACCACTTTGAGGTTGTTCATGCCAAACCAGCCGGCAAACGCCAGGGGAATCAGGAACAGCATCCAGATGAAACCTGCATTTTGAATCCAGGTGTCTGTGCCTGCTTCAATCCGTCCAATCAGGGTGCCGCTTGGGCTGGTCAGTTGCATCGGGTCGCCTGCCAGAGCACCGAACAGCCCTACCGTCATCACCAGAGGAATGAGAATCTGCATGGTGGTGACGCCAAAGTTGCCGAGGCCTGCGTTCATGCCAAGACCATAGCCCTGCTTGCTCTTGGGGTAGAAAGCACTGATGTTACTCATGGAGCAGGCGAAGTTACCGCCGCCAATACCTGACAGCAGCGCCAGCGCCTGAAATACGATGAACGGCGTTTCCGGGTTCATCAGGGCAAGGCCGGTACCAAAAGCGGGCAGCATCAGCAGCGCGGTGGTCAGGAAAACGGTGTTACGCCCACCGGCAATCTTGATCATGAACGAGGCCGGGATCCGCAATGTTGCTCCGGAAAGTCCTGCAATCGCACTCAGGGTAAACAATTGCTCAACTGAAAAAGGGAAACCCAGGTTTTTCATCTGGGTGGTGATCATTCCCCACATCAGCCAGATGGCGAACCCCATTAACAGGCTCGGAATCGAAATCCAGAGATTGCGGGTTGCTATCCGCTTGCCTTCCTGTTCCCAGAACTGTTCGTTTTCGGCATCCCAGTGCTCGATGTCGGCATTGGTCTTTTGTTTGGCGCCGATCGGGCTGGCGCCTGCAGTGCTGCTGGCCATGGTTCACACTCCTCATTTTACGCACCCGGAGCTGTGGTAAACACAACGTTTGGGCTTTGGAGTCATTGTGCAAATCATTGGGGTGGGGGAATCTTGAGAATCATCAAGGAAGGAGTGGTTGAAATGGTATCAACGGTGATCGCCCGTTGGGCACGTTAAGTTTCTAAGTTTAAATTTATTTAAAATCAACTGGTTGTGTCGGTGATATGTCCAAGGTGGTAGTCCCGGGGTGTGTTGGCGCGTTGGAGGTAGCCAATCATTTCCGGAGCGTTGACCGGGTTGTCCAAGGTCATCTGGCATTCTTGACCACCTGTTGTATTGATTCTAAAAGAAATAGATAGAAGGCATTACTTCTGCCCTTCAGAACGGAGGCTGATATGAACATAACCAACCTGCTGTGCTTACCGTTTTCCAGCGACGGCAGCTGGAGCGAATTGCGTAGAATGAATCTGTCCATTCCGTTGTTGGCGTGGGTCATCGTGGTGCCCATGTCATTCCTTCCACCGGTGTTGCTCTACTACGCTGGCACGTTATATGGCGACAGCTTTGTGGCCGGCTTTGGAGGCAAGGAATGGCGCTTCATCACCACGATTCTGTTCCTGGCCGAGCTGCTGACCTTCTTCGTGATGGGCTGGTTGATACACTCGGTGCTTGATGCCGACGATCTCCATGTCAGCTACCAGGATGCCTATCTGGTGGCGGCCATCGCGCCGTTGCCCTTGTGGCTGTCATCGCTGGCTTTGTTGGTGCCGGCTTTGTCTGTAAGCGTGGTGGCGGTATTCGCCGGAATGTTCCTGTCCTGCGCTTTGGTGTATCAGGGCGTGAGGGCCATTTGTCAGCGGACCGATAACGATGTGGTTGCGATGTCCGCCACATATACCATCATGGCCGCGTCCCTGCTGGCCTGGGGGATATTGATGGCGATGGTATGGGCTTTCTGATCAGACAGTATGTGGCAGCACGCCATAGTAAATGGCGCTGAAGTGGCAGGCACTGCCGCCAATCACGAACAGATGCCAGATGGCATGCATATACGGAATACGGTCTGCCAGGTAGAACGCCACACCAGCGGTGTATACGATACCGCCGGCTATCGTGAGGTTGAGCGCGGTGTCACTGAGGTTGGCGACCAGATCCGATGATGCAAAGGTAATCAGCCAGCCCATGGCGATGTATATGCCGACCCGTGCCAGCTTGAAGCGGTTTTTGAAGATGACCTTCAGTACCACGCCTGTTAAAGCCAGAGACCAGATGATCGCAAACAGCGTCCAGCCTACAGTTCCCCGCATATTGACCAGAAGGAAGGGGGTGTAGGTTCCTGCGATCAGCAGAAAAATAGCGCAGTGGTCGAGGGTTTTGAAAATGCCTTTCAGTGCCGGTTCGCGGGCACTGTGATAAAGAGCGGATGCCAGGTAGAGCAGGATCAGGGACGCCCCAAAAATGCTGAAGCTGACAATTTTCCAGACATCACCGGACTGACTGGCACCGGCGATCAGTGCAATGGTGCCGATGACGCTGAGGAGGGCGCCAATGCCGTGGGTGGCACTGTTCAGCCACTCCTCAATACGGTGATGAATGGAGTCAAATGTCTGTTTTGCGTGTGTCATTGCTGAAGTATCCATATTAGCCATAGGTCGTACGGTACTTCAGCGTACACGTGTACGCAAATGTTCTTTTGTGAATATTCAGACAGCGTCTGGCGGAATCACCCGTTCTAGCGATCAGCTGCCTTTGCGGCTCCGGTTTTCAGACGAGAGAATGTCGCTGGAACGACGCCGAGCCACGAGGCTAGCTGATTGTCCGGCACGCGCTTGACCAACTCGGGATATTCTTCAATCAGCAGTTGGTAACGCTCTTTTGCGGACATCGTCTGCTTCCTGAATTCTCGCATACTTGTAAGCTCAGCCAGTTCTTCGGTCAGGGCCAGTGCAAACGTCGGCCAGAGCCCTTCACCGTGGGAGCGGATTGCGGAGCGGAAGGCAGAGAAATCAGCGACCCAGGTGGTAACCGGCGTAACGGAGGTCAGGCAAAGAGTATTGCGAACAGTGCGGGTACGCCCGAACACCGGCCAGACAATATCGCCTTCGGTAAAGAAATGATGAACGGAAACCTTGCCGCTGGGTGCTTCTCTGAACAGCCTCAATATGCCGTGCTGGACGAGATACACGTTCCTCCATGGCGCATCGTGCTTTTCCAGAGTGCTTTCCATGCCAACCCGTTGCTGATGGAACAGGCGTGCAAGATCGTTAAGCATCCGGGTTTCCGGATTGTCCGGGTTGTCACTCAGACGAATGCCAAAAACACGGCTTAGGCCATTCAGCAGTGCTGCAGAGCCGGGCGCGGGGTCCGGAAGCGTAATGTCCGGGTTCTGTTCCCCAAGCAGGCAGGGAGACGAGCTGATTTCGGGCCTGAAATGGGAGTTCATAGCGTTGACCCTGATGAATTAATTCAGGTCATTATCGTATCAGTGAGGCATCTTCTGAAATGACTTAAATCATTAACGCTATTTGACTAAGTCGATCAATGGTTGCTCGGGTTATCGAGAAAGGGGGATAGCCGCAGGTTGGTGCGCCCTCCCAAAACCCGCTCCTTGCGGCACGTCCATGTGACGCTTGAGCTCCGCCATCCATGGCTCCGCACAGTTTTGGCAGGGCGCACCAACCTGCGGCCCCGACCATTGTGCTTGTCTGACAAGTCTAGTGGCTGGTGCCTTCTTCGTAGTGGGTCTTGTTCCAGACGTTGTACTTGCCGGACGGTTTGTTCATGGGTATCCGTTTTTCCTCTTCCAGCGTGTTGGCGTCGTAAACGATCACCGCGCCGTCTTCATCCCAGATGCTCAGTAACAGCTTCTTGCCGTAACGGTCGAACTCCACATGGGCCGCCACTTTTCCCGGTGCAGGTTGCAGGGTTTTGACGATTTCCAGGGTTTGCTTATCAATGACGTGGACCTTGTCCTTGTTGGGGCCGAAGAACACATCAACCCAGGCATAAGGGGAGTTTTCGTGGCTTCGCATGAAGAAACCGGGGCCATCAGTTTTCAGGGTCTTGATCACTTTCCAGGTATCCATGTCGATGATCGATACCGCGCCGGTGCGGAAATGCGGTGTCGCCATTACCCGGCGGCCCTGGGATTCCCAGGTGATGCCTGATCCCAGATGGGGCATGCCCGGAAGAGGGAGTTCGGCAACGGTTTTTCCGGTATCCAGATTGATCACATAACCGTGCTTCCCGTCCCGGGCTGCGCCGATGACGTGCTGGTAACCGGGGTCAAAGAAAAAGTCGTCGAGCCAGGTGTCGGTCTGCATCCGGCGAACCGTGGCTTTGCCGTCGCTCACCGTGATTTCCCAGGCTTCCGGGATATCCTTCAGGGCAGCAATAAAACTGTTTCTGGGGGGCGCGGCATACACAGCGCTGACCCGGGAGCTGTCGCCAGTGTCATTTTCAACCGGCAGCACGTCCATCAGTTCCAGGTTCTGCGCATCAAACAACACCAGCGAATGAGGAAGGTAGTTGGCGGCCATCACATAGTTGCCGTCAGAGGAGACTGCAATATTACGCATATTGATACCGGCACGGACTTCAGCCACCACCTTTAAGTTGTACAGGTCGTATTTGGTGATCCAGCCGTCCCGGGAGCCGAAATACACATAACGGCCATCCGGGCTGTATTTGGGGCCACCGTGAAGTGCATAGCGGCTGGCGAAACGGTGAATTGGTTCCATGTTGTCACCGTCGAGAAGGGTGACATGGTGATCGCCGATTTCCACTACCAGAAACAGATTCATCATATCCGCCTCATACACCGGTTCATCCGGCAGGCTGCCCTCCGGATGGGGCAGCAGGTGGCTGGACAGGATTTCGGCGCTCCCCCAGTCAGGTACAACGGCTGGCGACTGGTAGATGAACTCGGCCAGCGCTGCGACGGAGGTCTGGTCCAGAGTGTCAGCAAACGCCGGCATCTGGGTTGCCGCACGACCATTGAGGATGGTCTGTTCGGCGTCGGCCTTGCGTAATCTGGACAAATTTTCCGGTAGCAGGGCCGGGCCCATGCCTCCCAGGCGGTCTGTGCCGTGGCAGCTGGCGCAGTGTTGCTGGTAGAGCTTTTCGGCTTCGCCGGTTTCGTCCGCCAGAGTCAGTGACGCACTCAGGGTGCAGGTAACAAGGGCCAGCAAAGGTGCCAGCCGGGAAGCAAGTACCCGGGCTGGATTTGGTCTGTGTTGCATCGGCGGTGACTGCTCCTGTTGTTTGGGTTCCATCCGGCTGACATCAGGCCTGTTGTGTCAGTGCGCTGTCCCAGCCTGCCTGCGAGGGACGGGCCAGCTTGTTGGCTAGTTGCACGACTTCGCCGACGATGATCAGGGTCGGCGGCTGGAAGTCTTCCTGGCGGATAGTGTCCTCAAGGTTTTCCAGTGTGGTGACGGTCATGTGTTGCAATGGCGTTGTTCCTCGTTCCACCAAGGCGACAGGACAATCGCCGTTCAGACCATGGGCGGTGAGCTCCCTGACGATGGTGGGCGCATTATGCAGGCCCATGTAGAACACCCGGGTCTGTCCCGGCGCAGCCAGTACGGACCAGTTAAGTTCAAGGGACTGGTCGGCCTTCCGGTGCCCGGTCACAAACGTCACGCTCTGGGAATAATCCCGGTGTGTGAGGGGAATACCGCAGTATGAGGCACAGCCTGCGGCGGAGGTGATGCCAGGCACCACCTGAAAATCCACATCGTTATCTACCAGGAACTCGGCTTCTTCACCGCCGCGGCCGAAAATATAAGGGTCACCTCCTTTCAGGCGTACGACACGCCTTTGTTTCATGGCCAGTTGAACCAGAAGCTCGTTGGTCTGATCCTGAGGTACGTAATGGCAGCCGCTGGCTTTGCCGACGTGGATTCGTTCTGCCCCTGGGTTCACCAGCTCCATGATCTGGGGTGAAACCAGCCGGTCGTAAACCACAGCGTCTGATTGCTGAATGAGCATCAGGGCGCGCAGGGTCAATAACCCCGGGTCGCCTGGGCCGGCACCGACAATAGCCACTTCGCCCGGGCGCAGTGGTTGCTCAGCCAACTGGAACTCGACCAGGCACTTCTTCCGTTGAATAGGGGACATGTCGCAGTTCCTCACAGGTTGTTGACCGGGATTTCGACGGCGGCTGCGGCAATCCGTCTGGGTACTTCCGCAACACCAATCTCCTCATTGGTGAGGTAGCAGCCGGGGTCTTCTTCCCAGAAGTCGCCGGAGACGTTGTAGGCCCGGACACGGGTGTTGCCGTTGCAGATAGTCAGGTAACGGCAGTCTGCACATCGGCCCTTCACCGGACGCGGGCTCTGGCGGAAGCCCTGCATCAGTCCGTCGGTCGTCCCGGACCAGATCTTCGAGAACGGTGTCTGCCGTACATTGCCCAGGTCGTAGTTCCACCAGAAGGTGTCCGGATGCACGACGCCCAGGTTGTCGATGTTGGCGATATTGACGCCGGAGGCGTTGCCGCCCCAGTTTTCAAGGCGCTGCGCGAGTGCCGGAACCTGATCCGGGTAGTGCTGCTGCGCCCACTGCAGAAGGAAGGGGCCATCGGCATCGTTATTGCCGGTTACGTACTCACGCTGAATGCCTCGCTTCAGTTCGTCGTGGCAGTGATCAAACAGCAGGGTCATGGCCTCGCGGGTCATGTCGTACCAGGCATCGCGTTTACGGTTACGGCCGCCGCGGCCGGAGTAGTTCAGGTGGGACAGATAGAACTTGTCGATGTCGTGCTCGTCGAGCAGGTCCAGGATATCCGGTAGTTGCCGGAAGTTATCCTGAGTCAGAGTGAAACGCAGGCCCACCTTGATGCCGGCCTGTTTGCAAAGGCGCACGGCTTCCATCGAGGCGGCGAATGCGCCCTGTTTCTGGCGGAATTCATCGTGGGTCTTTTCCAGACCATCAATACTGATGCCGACATAGTCGTAACCTGCCTGGGCGATCTGATCGATATTGTCTTCATTGATCAGGGTGCCATTGGTGGACAGGCCAACATAGAATCCCAAATCCCGGGCGCGGGCCGAGATGTCGAAGATGTCGGGCCGCATCAGGGGCTCCCCTCCGGACAGGATCAGCACCGGAACACCGAACTCTTTGAGGTCGTCCATCACGGTGTAGACTTCCCGGGTGTCCAGTTCACCCTTGAAGTCGATGTCTGCAGAGATCGAGTAGCAGTGTTTGCAGGTGAGGTTGCACCGGCGGATCAGATTCCAGATAACCACCGGTCCTTTGGGTTTCGGGACAGGACGCACCGGGGTGGGGTGCATCAGGCTCTCTATATACCGTGTCATTCGAAACATAGTGATTCTCTCTTCAGGAGCCGTCTTTTTTTAATCGCAGTCCGGTCTTTTTCAGGATCGCCGAACTGTACAGAATGGTGTTGCCATGGCAGTCCTCTCCCAGGACATCGCGGATGAGACCGGCTTTCTTTTCCACTTCCTCACGGCTGGTGCCATGGACCATGGCAAACAGGTTGTAGGACCAGTAGGGCAGGTGTCGGGGGCGGCGGTAGCAGTGGCTGACGAAAGGTAGGTTGCCCACCAACTGTCCGAGGCGTCCGATCGCTTCATCCTTCACATCCCAGACTGTCATACCGTTGAAGCGATACCCCAGGCGGTAGTGATTGGGGACTGCCGCCACCCTGCGCACAACACCCATTTCCTGCATACGCTGGAAGCGGGCGAGCACTTCGTCGGCGGGCATACCGAGTTGTTGACCAAGCGCTTGCCAAGGGTCGGGCACCAACGGCAAACCGCCTTGGGTCGCCAGGATCAACTGCCGATCCCTGTCGCAAAGCACGTAATTGTCAACATGGGGTGCGTCAGATTTTAAAGTGGAGACGGACATGGAACTCCTCCTCCTTGGGCATGTTGTAGACCGGGAAACCGGTGGTTTCCTCAATCTGGCGAAGAACTTCGTCGACGCCTTCGGGGGTTTCGGTTGCCACCACAAACCACATGTTCAGTTCGTGTTCGCGCCGGTAGTTGTGGGCAACTTCGTCAAATGCGTTGACTTGCCCGACAACTCTGTCGAACGTCTCTTCAGGCACTCGCATCGCCACCAGCGACAGACCACCCCCCATTTCTCCAGCGTGGAACATAGGGCCAAAGCGGCTCAGTATGCGGCGATCCAGCAGCGATTTAAGGGTATCGAGCAGGGCTTGTTCAGAGGTGCCCAGTTCCTCAGCAACGGCAGCATAGGGGTGGCGAACCATTGGCAGTCCGTGTTGCAGGCGGTTGATAATCTTGCGCTCAAGATCGCTGAAATCCGGTATTTCAATGTTTCCGATGGCTCGTTCAGTCATTACTGACATACCGCCCTCCACATTGCCGGTAGGCCTTTGTGCTGAACAGTACCGCGTGGGGGAAGGCTTCCAGATGGGCACTGGCAATCAGGTTGTCGATCTGGGCCAGAACCCGTTGGCGGTCAACTCCATGGATCATGCAGAACAGGTTGTAGGGCCAGTCCGGTAGCCGGCGTGGCCGTTGATAGCACAGGGTTACGAAAGGTGCTCCGGAGATGGTCTCTGCAACGGAGCGGAGCCAGCTATCTGGAACGTCCCACACCACCATCGCGTTGGCGGTATAGCCCAGCGTCCGGTGTTTTACTACCAGGCCCAGACGCTTGATCAACCCCTGGGCCTGCCATTGATCAACAGCGGTCATGACTTCCTGTTCAGTCAGTCCGGTTTGTTCTGCGAGGGTCAGGTAAGGGCGGGGCGTGAGCGGTAACCCCTTTTCCAGGTGCTGTCGCAGTCTGAGCAATCCCCAGGCGCTGATGGCGCCCCGGCCTGATATCTCTGGCACCACCGCCAGGTAGTCGGTGGAAGTGTTCATGCCAGAGCCTCCCAATCAATATCGAAACCCAGATCGATGTGGTACTGCGCCACCATGGGCAATCTGAGCATGGGTAACCGGAGCTGGTGTTCCAGCTCGTCCAGGCGCTCGTCGAGGGTGTCCTCATCGGGCGCGGTCATGACGAACCAGAGATTGTAGGTGTGCTCGCGGGCGTAGTTATGATTGACACCCGGAGCACGGTTGATGCGGGCGGCCACCAGATCCTGCTGCTCCGGCGGTGCTGCCACCGCTGCAAGGATGCTGGCGCCAGCCCGATGGTGTTCGAACACCGGCCCGACCCGGCTGATCACGTGGTGATTCCGGAGTGACTGCAGGCGATCAATAACCTCTTCCTCCGGGATGTCCAGTCGCCTGGCCATCTCCTGATAGGGACGCTCGCAAACAGACAGATCCCGCTGGTACAGGTTGATCAGTTGCTTGTCAGTAGTATCCAGTCTCATGGGTTTTTCCTCCGGGCCGGATCCGATCAGTACACGTCGTGCTGAGTGTTGTAGACGTTGAACTTGCCGGTTGGTGTTACCAGCCGCTCGTCCTTGATCACTGTTTTCAGCTTACGTGTCTTGTCATCCACAACCACGATGGCAGATTTCTGGTCTTTGGCGTTCCATACGGAGAACCAGACCTCATCGCCTGCCAGGTTGTACTCCGGTTGCACGACCCGCTTGGGACCTTCACCTACGTCTGCCCACTCTGCGATTGGCAGAACCTCGTAACCGCCTTCCAGATTGTCGACGTTAAACACCGCTACGCTCTGGCTGACGGCTTCCGCTGGGTTCAGCGCAGTGTCCACGTAGAGGTTCTTGGACTTGGGATGGGTTTTAATGAACAGGGAACCACCGCCCTGGCCATCCAACGTGCGTACCACCTTCCATGCACTGTCCGGATGACCATCAGGGTCAGTGCCGATCAGTTGAATGGTATGGTCGCCCAGGTGGCTGGTTGCCCAGACCGGTCCAAACTTCGGATCAACAAAATTGGCGCCACGACCCGGGTGAGGAATCTTGCCGACGTCGACAAGGGCTTCCAGGTTTCGGTCCTTGGAGTCCACCACCGCAATTTTGTTGGACTGGTTCGCTGCGGTCATGAAGTACCGCATGCTGCTGTCCCAGCCACCGTCATGCAGAAAGCGGGCAGCGTCAATGGAGGTGATGTCCATGTTGTCCAGATCTTCGTAGTTCACCAGCATGATCTTGCCGGTTTCCTTCACGTTGACGATGAACTCGGGGTTTTCGTGGGAAGCAACGATGGCGGCAACACGAGGCTCAGGATGATATTCCTGGGTATCCACGGTCATGCCCCGGGTGCCCACGATCTTCTTCGGCTCCAGAGTCTCACCATCCATGATCACGAACTGCGGTGGCCAGTAGGTGCCGGCGATCGCGAATTTGTCCTCGTAGCCTTTGTACTTCGATGTCTCTACCGAGCGAGCCTCCATGCCGACTTTAATCTTGGCAACGGTATCCGGCTCTTCCATCCACAGGTCGACCATGTTGATCAGGGCATCCCGCCCGATGACGAACAGGTAGCGGCCTGACGCAGACATCCGGGAAATATGCACCGCATAGCCGGTGGGAATGATCTTCGCGATCTTGTGGGTGTCGCCATCGATCAGCGCAATCTGGCCGGCATCTCGCAGGGTCACGCTGAACAGGTTCTTCAGGTTGAGATCGTTGAGTTGCTTCTTGGGACGATCCTCTGGTGGAACGATCACTTCCCAGGTGGCCTTCATATCCGCGAGGCTGAATTCGGGCGGTTGAGGTGGCTCGTGCATGACGTACTTGGCCATCAGTTCCACTTCGTCTTCGGTCAGGTCACCGGATGTACCCCAGTTCGGCATACCCGCGGGCGAGCCATAAGTAATGAAGGCCTTGAGGTAGTCGATGCCGCGCTCCTGAGTAATGTCTGGAGTCAGCGGCTTACCGGTCGCGCCTTTACGGAGTACGCCGTGGCAGCCCGCGCAGCGCTGGAAATAGATCTCCTTGGCTTTTTCGAACTCCGCATCTGTCAGGTCGGGAGCACCGGGGGAGCGGACGATCCGGGCTGATTCAGGCTCGACCGCGCTGGGTGCTCCTTCATAGGCGGTACTGGAAGGATCGGGATTCTTGGGGGCGGCCTGGGCTGTAAGCACGCTGAACGATGCGACAGCGGCAGCCAGTGCCAGTGGTTGAAATAGTTTGCTGGTTACTCTCATCAGGTCTCTCTCCTTGGATTAAAGAGTCCCTGTAGGTTTCGCCTCTTTGAGCCCGCAAACATTGATTTTTATCAGAGAGTGGCTGTTTGTTGGCCGTCTACCCGAAAAGGGGTATGCCAAATGATTCCTTGTGTTCGCTATGGTGGTTAACCAATATCAAGGTTGAAGAAATCCGGCGTTGCGAGGATGCGGAAAAGCCTTGGGAGGCGAGCAGACTGTGCAGATGGTTGCGATTGTGAAGAGTGGTTTGGGTTACGGGTATGCCAGTGTGATCTGGACCCTGGCGATCAGTTTTTCAGCAGGGGCAATAGCGGACTCCCGATCCGAGTCTGAACTGGCCAATCTGGTACTTCAGGACTGTGGTTCATGCCATGGCATGACCCTCAAAGGCGGGCTGGGGCCTGCGCTCAGACCGGAGAATCTGGAGCAACGATCTGTCGACGCCATTGCCGCCATTATCCGTGAAGGGGTTCCGAAAACGGCGATGCCACCGTGGAAACCTCTGCTTACACCTGAAGAAATTGAATGGATCAGCCAGCAACTTAAAACTGGCAGCCTTGTCTCGAATTAAGTAACCAATTTGTCCAAAACCTGGAGGGCTGAGCGCCATGTACCTGATACGGAATTTCAGGGGCCTGCTGGCAGGAGTGATGCTGCTGACAGGGCTTATTGGTCTGGTGGGATGTCAGAGTATGGCAGAGAGCACGGGCGCGTTCGTGGCTCCGGCGTCGTTGATGGGTACTGGCGATCTCGGCCTGATCATCGAGCGGGCCACCGGCTCGGTGCTGGTGATTAATACCACTCAGCATAGCGTGCTGGGGCGCATTGAAGGGTTGGGTGACCTGTCTCATGCCTCGGTGGTCTATTCCCGTGATGGTCGGTACGGCTATGTGTTCGGGCGTGACGGTGGTCTATCCAAGGTGGACCTGCTGACAGGGGCCTTGGTCAACCGGGTGGTTCAGTCTGGCAACAGCATTGGTGGGGCAATTTCCCAGGATGGCCGTTATGTGGCCGTCTCGAACTATGAGCCCGGCGGCGTGAAGGTCTTCGACAGCGAAACCCTGGCGTTGGTGGTGGAAGTACCGGCGGTCTACGTCGGAAAAGACGGCGGGCCGGAACGCTCGAAAACCGTTGGGTTGGTGGATGCCCCGGGTAACAGGTTCATTTTCAGTCTGTTCGATGCCGGCCAGATCTGGACACTCGATATGGCGGAGCCAACCCCGCAGATCCACAGGCTTGAGGCGGGAGAAGCGCCCTATGACGCACTGATCACACCTGATGGCCGCTATTACATCGCCGGGCTCTTTGGCGAAGATGGGCTTTCCATGCTGGACCTCTGGCATCCCGAGTCGGGTGTAATCGAAATCCTGCCGGGTTATGGCAAGGGCGAACAGAAGCTGCCGGTATACAAAATGCCGCATCTTGAAGGCTGGGCGGTGGCCGATGGTCGCTCGTTTTTCCCGGCTGTGGGGCACCACCAGGTATTGGTCGCAGCCATGGATGACTGGTCGCTGCTGGAAAAGATTGATGTTCAGGGACAGCCGGTCTTCGTTATGGCCAGCCCGGATAACCGCCAGATCTGGGTCAGTTTTGCCCACCCCAGAAATGACGTGATTCAGGTCATCGACAGCGAGACCCTGGAAGTGATCAAAACCCTGGAGCCGGGCAAGGCTGTGCTGCACATGGAGTTTACGCCGAGGGGCGAGGAAGTCTGGGTGTCGGCGCGGGACAGTAACCGGGTGACGGTCTTTAGCACCCGTACCCTTGAACCGGTCAACGTGCTGGAAGCGGAGAAACCCAGCGGAATCTTCTTTACCAGCAGGGCCCAGACCCTTGGCCTCTGAGTTCGGCAAAGGAGCAATACTGGCCGGGTTGTTGGTTGGGCTGACGCTGGCTGTGTCGGCTGGAGCAGGCGCCAAGGGCGGTGAGTTGGTGATTTCTATTATCGCGCCGAATAAGACGTCGGTTGTGGCCCGCCAACGACTGACGGGCTATCTCCAGCGTGCAGGCTGCGAGGCCGAAGTGGTGATCGGCGATGAACCTGCCGGTGCGGGGCTGGTCTACCGACCGGGAATACCGCCTCCCGGAGAGGTTCCGCAGCTGGTGTCGGTGAACCGACTGGGCAAGTTGCCCCAGCCTGCCTGGATCAGCCGTCGTACCGCTGGTGTTCGGAGCCTGTCGGAGTTGGAAGGTCGGGATCTCGCCATTATCTCGGGGACGGATCCGGTGGGCAGACGGTTGCCTCTGGAGGCATTGGCGGAAGCCGGGGTAGTGCCGGCCCGGGACCAGCTCTATGAAACTGGTGATTACAGCTCGTCGCTCGGGCTGGTACTGCACAACAACACCCATGCGGCTGCTTCAGAAGCGGGGTTTGTGGACGAGATGCTGGAGCCGAATGATCTTGTGGTGATCTGGGCAGGAGAGCCCTTCACGTCTGGCGGCTGGTATCGGGGAACCGGATGGGATCTGGCCGGCGTGTTGTGTGAGGATGCCCTGGCGGCGATGAAGCGCTCTGATGATCGACAGATTTTTGCGGTTTTCCCGGAATGGGTTCATGGTTTTATCAGGCCTGAGGGCCTGGATTCAGAGGAAGTTTCCAAATGACGTTTTATCAACCGGTTGGCAACGAGATCGAACTGTTTCAGGCGGCGGCAGACAACGGCCTGCCCGTCCTGATCAAGGGCCCTACCGGCTGCGGCAAGACCCGGTTTGTCCGTTACATGGCCGAGAAGCTGAACCGGCCGGTGTATACCGTTGCCTGCCATGATGATCTGACCGCAGCGGATCTTGTCGGCCGCCACCTGATCGGCCCCGACGGTACCTACTGGCAGGATGGCCCTCTGACGCGGGCCGTTCGCGAAGGTGGGATCTGCTACCTTGATGAGGTGGTGGAAGCGAGGAAGGACACGACTGTGGTGCTTCACCCGCTGGCGGATGACCGTCGTGAGTTGCCAATTGAACGCACGGGAGAACTGCTCACGGCGGCCCCCGGATTCATGCTGGTGGTGTCCTACAACCCCGGTTACCAGAGCCTGCTGAAGGGTATGAAACCCAGTACCCGGCAACGTTTCGTGTCGCTGAGGTTTGATTACCCTTCAGAGCTTCAAGAGCAGGTTATTGTGGCAGAAGAGGCCGGATGTGACCGTGACCTGGCGGTCCAGTTGGTGAACCTTGCGTCTGCTTTGCGGAACCTGAAGGATCACGATCTGGAGGAAGCCGCGTCTACCAGGTTGCTGATTCACACGGCGATGATGATAAAAGCCGGTCTGCCTTCGCTGGATGCCGTTCGGGCGGGAATGATCGAGCCGCTGTCCGACGACGAGGCAACTGTGGCTGCACTCATGGAGGTGGTGTATGCGGTATTCGGGAGGCCGGGAGAAGGCCGCTAGCGGAGCTGTTGTTCCGGTTGTCTGGTATCTACTGAATTTGCTGGTGATTCCGGTTATCGGATTTGCCGTTCTTGCCTGGTTGTATATTCACCGGAGTGAGAACGGTGAGCTTCGGCAGGCTCATACACAGGCTGCGTTTTTCATGTCTGTCATCGGTGCTTTGCTTATCGGAGCGGGTGTGGCTTTGCCTTGGTTAGCGTTTGGCAATACCGGCCACTTCTGGACGTTCGCTCTGGTGTGGGCAATTGTCCTGCACACCGGGTTCGTGTTGTGGGGAATGGTTTCCCTCGCATTCGCCATGTCCGATAAGCCGCCGTTGTTTCCCTCTGTATTGCTGTAGCCTGACTGTCCAGGAGTTAGAGGCTTTGGAAAGGGCTGTCCAAAACCCGCTCCTTCGGCACGTCCATGTGACGCTTGAGCTCCGCCATCCATGGCTCCGCACAGTTTTGGACAGCCCTTTCCAAAACCTCTTTGCGAACTCTGTGCTTATCGCTTTACTGAGTGGTTTTCGTCTCAGCCCCAGATATGAAACCCTGCAATAACAGTGACTACAACCGGCGCCCAGCCTTGGGCTGCCAGTCGCCAGCCTGTTGGGGCTTTCCGCATCTCCATGAAGTGATCAACGAGTAGCATGGCTTTCACAATGATGAGTCCGAAAACCAGCCAAACCAGAAACTCGGGCCCCATCCCGGTCTGCATGGCAATGACGGGTAATGAGGTACAGATTATCAGAGTCAAATATATCGTCAGCATGTTGTGCCCTCCTTATGCCAGTACGTAGACCATCGGAAACAGCACCAGCCAGACCAGATCCACCATGTGCCAGTATGAGGCGCCGGATTCCATGCCGTTCATGTCGCTGCCGTCGTAGTCGCCGCGACCGACCTTTACCGCAAGCACGACCAGGATGATCTGGCCCAGCACCACGTGCATGAAGTGGAAGAAGGTCAGGAAGAAATAGAACATGAAGAAGGTATCAGTGCCGAGGTTGTAGCCAAGTCCGTACAGGTTGCCGTATTCCCAGAGCTTTCCGATGGTGTAGATGCTGGATATCGCGACGGCGAGCCAGAGTCTCAGGTGGCATCTCCGCTGCCCATGACGGAGTTGGTGGACGGCCGTGGCGACAAGATAGCTGGCGGTGATCAGGGCAGCGGTGTTGAGCAGGCCGATCCATGGGTGCAGCACTTCACGGCCGGCATGGAAGGTGGCCGGGTCGAGGCTGCGGGCGACGGTAAAGCCGATGAACAGGATGCCGAACACGGCCAGTTCGGCGAAGATGAACATCCAGACGGCGATGTCGCCGGGCAGGTGTCGGGTCTTGGTTTCTGCCGATGGAGTGCTCATGGTCACCTGGTCAGATTCAGATAGAGTTTTGGTAGCTGCAGAGGCAACTGTGCTGGATCCCGGATCACCACGTAGTTGTTGCTGCCAAAAACGTAGGGCAGGTATTCGCTGGCTTCGTCGTCGATGGTGACGCAGAAAGGAGTCAGGCCTGCTTTCAGGGCTTCCTGTACGGCCATACGGGTGTCTTCAACGCCATAGCGGCCCTCGTAGAGGTCAAGGTCGTTGGGTTTGCCGTCGGTGAGCAGGAGCAGGATTTTCTGGTGCTCGTGGCGGCTTTGCAGCACCCGTGTGGCCTGCCGGATCGCGGTGCCCATGCGGGTGTAGTAGCCGGGCTCAAGGGCCTGTATCCGGCCACGCACAGTAGCGGTGTAGGCTTCATCGAAGCCTTTAATGTGATGAAAGCGCACATGGTCCCTGCGCCGTGAGGAAAAGGCGAACAGGGCAAAGGGATCACGGCTGGCAGAGAGGGCTTCGCTGAGCAGTTGCAGGCCATCCCGGGCAACGTCGATGACCCGCTGGTGGTTGTTGATGTAGGACTCAGTGGACAGCGACACGTCGGCCAGTACCAGGCAGGCCAGGTCACGCTGACTCTGCTGGCAGCGCCGAAACAGCTTCTGGTCGATGGCGCCCTGGCGCTGGCGGTGCTGTACCGCTCGTTCCACGCAGGCATCCAGGTCCAGTTCTTCGCCTTCCACCTGGCGTCTTTGCCACTGTTTCAGTGGCTTCAGAGCGCTAAACTGCCGTTGCAGTCGTTTCGCCGGGCGTCGCAAAGGTTCCGGCAGTTCCGCTGCTGGTGCCTCCCGTGCCAGCATGGGTTGCAGGCAGCAAAATTTCTCCCGATAGCTCTGGCTGCGCCAGTCCCACTCCGGAAGGTGGATGCCGGGCCCGAGGCGAATATCGTCATTCTCTTCCGACGGCAGATCCAGGTCGAACTTGATGGAAGCGGAGGTATCGCTGCGGTCGCTTGAAACAGAAATCCTGTCCATGTCGTCGGCAACTGCTTCCGCGTCATCCTCTTCGGTATCGTCTCCGGCCCGGTCTACTGGTATGAACTCAGTCCAGGAAAAGAGGCTTTCCAACCGGAAGATCATCAACCCCTGGTCCCGGTCGAAGGATTCGACCCGTTCGGCCTGTCTACGTTTTCTTTTCTTCGGCACGCCTCCGGGGCTGGCCTGATTGCGATCGTCGTTGGTGATCTTGCCAGCGCTGCTACTGAGGTCCAACGCCGGGTAAAGCCAGAGGATAACCGGCCAGGGATCATTGGCGGCTTTAGGCAAGCGCTGGATGCTACCCGGATGAATCAGTGCCTGGCGTATGGCATCTTCCCGGGCGGCTTCGCCTTCGGGCAAATCATCTGGATGTGGTCGCCATTGTAATGCGTGGCTGACCAGCCGCTGATACATTCGTTCAAGCCCTGGCCAGCGGGCCAGGACAGATTCCACCATGGCCTGGTTATCGACAAACCAGTTGCCGCTCTCGGGGTGGGGAGAGGCTGCCAGTGCGGCCAACCAGAGGTACAGATCCCGGTTCAGCTCCCGGGCTGGAAAAAGAGCGATCCGTTCCGGCAAACGCAGGTTCTGTTCATCCCGCCACGCCAGTTCGAACTTCCGGTGGGTGCCGGCCAGTTTGTGGAGGAAGCGCCGGCGTAGTCTGAAATGCCTTGGTTCCGCAGTCACCAGACTCAGCGCCGGATCACCACCCAGTGCCCGGAACAGAATGCCGAGGTGGTGAGCTTCGTCTTTCAGGATGACAGCGTGCTCAGGGAATTCTCCCAGCGCCTGACGGGTGATGTATTCATGCCATTTGTAGCCAACCCATTCTTCCATATCGGCTCCTTGTCAGTCCCGTCGACCGGCTGGTTCGTTGCCCAGTTGCCGGACGGGAATCAGAACGGTCTGTCTGCTGGGTTTACCTGGTGCCCAGTGTAAGAGGCTACCTTCCGGGTTGTTTTTCTGAACTTCCCGGCAGGCGCTGACGCATTGCAGGCACTGGGTGCAGGTAAATTTGGCTCGTTTGTGGCTGCGGGTCGGCAGACGCATCGGGCAGGCTTCATCGCAGGCCTTGGTGCAGTCGCGGCAGGCGGCTGCACGTTCGGTATCAAAGGTCACCATCCGGCCCCGTCCATTGGTCATCCAGGCGATGCTCTGCACCACACCGAATGCACAGCCGTATTTGCAGAAAAGGTGGCGGGCAAACAGGAAATCCAGCGTAAAGAAAGTGGTGGCAACGGCCAGGAATACGGACGGGTAAAAGCCCATGTTTCCGGTGAACAGGTCGGTATAGAGCGGAATGGGTGGCAGCAGGTAAGACAGCATGGCCAGAGCCCAGGAAAAACCGATCAGAGCGCACACCAGAGTCAGGCAGGTCCAGTGAATCGCCTTGCCGCGGCGCCCTTTTTTAAGGGCTTCCCAGAGTGTCGGCCGGCCGGTGATCCGGGTCATCAGATGATTGATGGTTTCCACCACAGAGAAGTGTGGGCACAGCCAGCCACAGTAGATTCGTCCCCATTTCCAGGCAACCCAGAGAACACCGGGTACCAGCACAAGAATGGGCAGGATAAACCAGACCAGAATCTGGCTAGCAACATCGACCGGTGCACTTTGGGTAACCCAGTCCAGGTCGAGGTTAAAGGAGAGGGGGAATCCCAGAACAATAAATCGGGTTTCGGTCAGGTCGTAACGAAACAGGTTGAGTACCGGTGCAAGCAGGAACAGCGCGAAGAAGCTCGTGCGGGTGACCAATCGTTTGGTCTGTAGTCTGTCCTTCGGATTGATGGTTTGAGCTTGCATGGTGAAGGCCGGGTAATGGCAGGGTCGGGGAGTGTTCCCCGCCCTGCACAGTTAAGATCAGGCGTCTTCAGTGGCCGGGCCACGCACTTCCTCAGAAGGGGATGCCTGCCCCTTGATGAAGAAGCTTCCGAAGTACACCGCCAGACCACTCAGGAAGAAACAGCCAGCCACAAATCGCATCCAGTAGAACAGGGAGATGTGGTCCTGGGTTGCCATGAACGACAACGCCTGACCGCTCTCGGGGATACGCTGCAGCCACACCTGAAGGATGCCTGCGCCAGTCAGGAACAGGGTGATGAACACCATGGAAATGGTCATCAGCCAGAATCCCCACATCTCCAGTACCTGGGCGGTATTGCTATTGCCGTAGGGGCGGCCCCGCATAATGGGCATCGCGTAGGAAATGATGGTCAGCACGATCATCACGTAGGCGCCGTAGAAGGCCATGTGGCCATGGGCCGCAGTGATCTGGCTACCGTGGGTGTAGTAGTTCACCGGAGCGAGAGTGTGCAGGAAGCCCCACACGCCAGCGCCGAGGAACGCCATGACAGCGGTACCCATGGCCCAGAGCATTGCGGCCTTGTTCGGGTGGTTACGCCGGCGGCGGTTGATCATGTTGAAGGCAAACAGCACCATCATGAAGAATGGCAGCGGCTCGATGGCAGAGAACACGGAGCCCAGCCACAGCCAGTATTCCGGCGGCCCTATCCAGAAGAAGTGGTGACCGGTACCGATGATGCCGGAAATGAGGGCCATGGCGATGATGACATACAGCCATTTCTCGATCACTTCCCGGTCCACG
The DNA here is from genome assembly GCF_008370345.1 of Marinobacter salinexigens. Lineage (GTDB taxonomy): Bacteria > Pseudomonadota > Gammaproteobacteria > Pseudomonadales > Oleiphilaceae > Marinobacter > Marinobacter salinexigens. Next base: position 430,301 of record NZ_VTUU01000001.1, read on the forward strand.
CCGGTAATCTTGATCAGTACGTAGGCGAGGATAGCTCCCATAATCAGCTCCCAGACACCCTCAACCCAAAGGTGCACCACGAACCACCAGAAGTACTTGTCCAGGGTCAGGTTGCTCGGGTTGTAGAAGGAGAACAGCCACAGCGCTGCAAGGCCGACCAGGCCGGTGATGAGTACGATGTTGACCACCGTCTTGCGGCCCTTCAGGGCTGTCATCAGGATATTGAACAGGAACCCGACTGCCACAATGGCTATGCCTATTTTGGTAATGGTGGGCTGTTCAAGGAACTCCCGTCCCATGGTAGGCAGCAACTTGTTCATGGTGACGTCTGCCAGAGTGGCATAGTCCACGAAGAGATAGCCGAGGATGGTCAGGGTACCGGCAACGGCAAACACCCAGAACAGAATCCAGGCGAGCAGTGGGCTGTAGAGTTCGGTCTGGGCTTCTTCCGGCACCAGATAGTAGGTGGCACCCATGAAGCCGAACAGCAGCCAGACAATCAGCAGGTTGGTGTGCACCATCCGCGCGACGTTGAAGGGAATTTCCGGGAACAGGAAGTCACCCACAACGTACTGGAGCCCGAGCACCAGGCCAAACACAATCTGGCCGGCGAACAGGATCAGGGCAAAGATAAAGTAGGGCATGGCGACCCTTTGGGATTCATATCTCATATCAGTTCCCTCAGCCTTCGATATTGGGTGGCCAGTTGTTGTCGTCGATCTTGGAAGTCCACTCCAGGAATTCCGCCAGATCTTCAATTTCCTGATCCGTCAGGTTGAACTGCGGCATCTGCCGACGGCCCGGCACGTTGGTTGGCATGGCGTTCATCCAGGCGTTCATAAAGGACTTGAAGACTGCAGAGTCACCAGCACCGCGGCGGTCAAATACGTTGGCCAGTTCAGGGGCGAAGTAGGCCCCTTCTCCCATCAGCGTATGGCAGCCGATACAGTTGTTTTCTTCCCAGACGTGTTTGCCACGGACTACCTGCTCCGTAATCTGGTCCCGGTTATCTCGCTCGGGCATAGCCCGTGATTGGGTGTCAAAAGTCAGGGCCAGGAACAGAAGCACGAAGAAGGCACTGCCTCCCAGGTATATGTTCCTGGCCATGCTTTTGGTAAAGCGCTCGGCCATTGGTCTCTCTCCTTGGTCGTTTTGGAATACCTGACTACAGCACTAGGATATAAAGATTCATCTTGAATGCTGTTGATGATTGTCAAGCAAGACGGGCGATCTCACCATTGAGCTGGAGAGTTACCTCCGAAGGGATACTTGCTAGAATTTCCGCTCCAAACTCTACTCGTTTCTTCTGTCTGGAGCCCTGATGGCCGCTGCGTTGGCATTATTTCTAAAGCTGATTCCCCTCTACGTAACGGTCGCCCTGGGGTGGGTTGCCGGACGCTACCTGGAGGCGAGTGGGCGTCACATAGCCGGGATCATGCTTTACATCGTTACACCGTCCGTGGTGTTCTCCGGCGTGATGGCGGCACCGCTGACGGCGGAAGTTGTGCTGTTGCCGCTGCTCGTGTACGCCATCTGTACGGTCATGGGATTGGTTCATCTGAAACTGGCCAAAAAAGTCATCACGGATGGCAGTGCCAACATCATTCCCCTGAGCGTGGGAACGGGGAACACCGGGTACTTTGGTATCCCTGTGGCGTTGCTACTGTTCGGGCAGGAAGGGCTGGCGATCTATATCGTGTGTATGCTCGGAACAACCCTGTTCGAAAACTCTCTGGGTTTCTATCTGGCTGCCCGGGGGCGATACGAATTGCGGGATGCGGTGAAGCGGGTAGTGAGGTTGCCGGTTGTGTATGCGTTTCTGGCGGCGGTGGCTCTGAACCTGTCCGGTTTTCGCATTCCGGATATTTTTGTCCCGCTGTTTGATAATCTCCGAGGCGCCTACAGCGTCTTCGGCATGATGATAATCGGTATGGGTATCACGTCGTTCCGGGGACTGGCGGGCAACTATCGTTTTACTGGCATGGCGTTTTTCGGCAAATTTGTATCCTGGCCGTTGGTCGCTCTGCTGCTGTGGTGGCTGGATGCCAACGTGTTCGGCATCTATAGTTCCGCCGTGCATCAGGCCATATTCCTGATTTCCATTACGCCGATTGCCGCCAATACGGTGGTGATCGCGACACTTCTCGATATCGCCCCCCGGCAGGCAGCTGGAACGGCTTTGCTGAGCACGTTGTTCGCCCTGCTGTATATCCCGGTGATGGTATCGATTGCGTTCTAGTGGGCATTCTCCGTCGCCGGTGGAACGCGGCATGAACGGGCTTCTGTGATGTCCTTCCGGGCATGGCGGACAACGCTGACACCCGCGGTGACTGCCAGGGTTCCCATGATGGCCGCCACGATCAGATCCGGCCAGGCGCTGCCGGTGCCGAATACTCCTAAGGCGGCTCCCATAACCGCGATGTTGCTGATAGCGTCATTGCGACTGCATAACCACACGGAGCGCATGTCTGAATCCCCTTCACGGAACCTGAACAGTATTGCGGCTACGCCCACGTTGGCCGCCAGGGCCAGTAAGCCAACGGCGCCCATCGTCAGCGGTTCGGGTGTGATGCCGCTCTGAGCGACCCAGACCGCGCGGAACCAGACCACCAGACCAAACGTGGCCATAGTCAGGCCTTTCACAAAGGCTGCGCGCCCTCGCCATAGCATGCCCATAGACAGGACGCTCAGAGACAACAGGTAGTTCGCGCTGTCGCCGAAAAAGTCGATAGCATCCGCCATCAGCGAGACGGAGCCGGACTGCAGGCTGGCGAAACCTTCGACCAGAAACATGGCGAGATTGACTGCCAGGGCAATCCACAGAGCCTTGCGGAAGCCCGGAGCGGGAGATTTGGGTTCTGGGGCGGAGCAACTGCAGGCCATCGTATTCTCCTTGGTTCGACAGTCTGCATTTAAAACCCTGTAGTCGCTACAGGGTCAAGAGTGAGAGTCAGGTTTGGGGTGACCCTGTCCATGGGTCCCCGGGACATGGTTTTCGTTAGCGGGCTGATTGTCCTCGAGGGCTCCCAGCTCTGTCGCCAGGCCGCCGAGTATGCCGCATTCGCTCACGGTGCGGCCTTTCGTGCAGGCTGATTGCAGGCGCACAAGTGTCTGCTCCAGGCTTTTGAGTTCCCTGAGGCGCTCGCGAACGTGATCCAGATGCCTCGCCAGTAAAGCGTCCACATCGCTGCAGTCCGCCTCGGGTTGATCGGCAAGACGAATCAGTTCGCGAATCTCATCCTGGGCCATATCCAGATTCCGACAGCGCTTGATGAACAGCAGGCGATCCAGGTGCGCCTGACGATAGCTGCGATAGCCGCTGTGTTCACGATCGGGGTCCGGCAACAGGCCGATTTTTTCATAGTAACGGATGGTCTCAACCGGAATGCCCGCGGCTTTCGAGATGGCGCCAATTCTCAATGCTCACTCCTCCGGTGTCTCCGGTCAGTATGGGATGTCGACGGTCGCTGACAGCCCGCCACAGGCTGCTGTGTCAAAGCTCAGGATACCACCGTAACGTTCGGTGATTTCCCGAACAATTGCCAGCCCCAGGCCATGGCCGGGTATCTGCTCATCGAGCCTCAAACCGCGGGTGCCAAGCGAATCAAGTGATTCGGGGCTTACCCCCGGGCCATCGTCGTTGACCAGAATTTTCATGTGCTCGTTCTCTTCCAGCAGCGAGAGCTCGACGGTACTTTTCGACCATTTGCCGGCGTTGTCCAGAAGATTGCCCAGTATTTCGTTCAGGTCGTGTTCTTCCAGAGGCCAGCGGCGTTCCTCATTCAAATCAGAAGACAGTTCAAAGGTCTTCTCCGGGTGCAGGCGGCCGAGCATCCACAGCAGGTCTCGCGCCTGGTTTACCGGATAGGCGCTTTTCCCGATCTGAGGGCCCGCAAAACGGCTCCTGCGCATTTCTGCTTCGAGTTGTCGGTCGATATCGCCCAGCCGTGTCACCAGTTCCTGTCGAAGCTCGCTGTCCAGCGGTCGGCTGGCGTCCTCCAGAGTCTGCCGCACGGCGGCAATCGGCGTCTTGATGCTGTGAGAGAGGTTTGCAAGGTTGTCCCGCGAACGTTCAAGCCTCTGGTCCAGGGAGTCCAGCAACTGGTTCAGTTGCAGCACCAGTGGGCGGAATTCATCCGGCGCCTGAACGTTGATTCTTGATATCCCGCCTTCCTGAAGTCGTTTCAGTGCCGCTTTCAGGGTGACCACCGGCCTCAGGGAAAGGTTGATACCCAGCCAGATAACGGCGACCAGTAGCAGGATCAACAGTATCGAGACGATGGCCGTCCAGGCGTGTAGTTCGGCCTGGCTGCTTTTCAGCGCGCCGAGGTCTTCTGACACAATCACGACGATGGGTGTGCTCTCAACGGTGAACGACCGCCTGAACGCCAGGATGTCAGAAGGGGCACCGGCGACAGTTGAATCGGTAAGTCGGACGCTGCCGTCCCGCTCGGCGCGCAGCAGGGGAGAAAGCAGGGGGGCCCAGGCGGTGGGGCTGATCAGCGTCTGATCTGGCGAGCGTATGGCAAAGGCGTGGTGAAAGACATCCTGGAAATAGTCACCGGTCTGGAGGGTGTCTATGTCACCTTGGGACTGACGTATCTGGTGTTCAAGGAAGGCTACTTCGTCCTTCAGCCGGCTTTCCACAAACTCCCGTGCCATCCGTTCCAGAAGCAGGCCATGCACCAGCCAGGCCAGCACCATCAGGCCAATGCCTGCGGGAAGAAGCAGCATCAGCAGGGCGGCTTTGACCGAAGACGGTTTCCTAAGCATTGAACAGATAGCCTTGTCCGCGCCGTGTGGTGATGGTGTCTGCGCCAACCAGTTTTCTCAGCCGCCGGATGTAGGCTTCGATCACGTTCTCATTGGGGCTGTCGTTAAGGTTGTAGAGCTGCTCCATCAGCTGTTCCTTCGAAAAGACGTGCCCCGGGCGGCTCATCAGGCAACGCAACAGCCGAAATTCAGTTCCCGTCAGGCTATGTTCACTTCCGTCGTCCAGTTTCAGGCTCTGGCGGTTTTCGTCCAGCTCAAACCGGCCAGCTTTCACCTGGGATTGTGGCCGTCCCTCACTTCTGCGAACAATCGCGTGCAGGCGGGCGATCAGCTCCTCGGTTTGGAACGGTTTGGCGAGGTAGTCATCGGCACCAGCCTTCAGACCGTTGACCTTGTCCTGCCAGTCGCCCCGGGCGGTCAGAATCAGAACCGGAAAACTGACGTTGTTTGAACGCCAATGCCGAAGCACATCAAGACCGTTGCCATCGGGCAGTCCAAGGTCGAGAACGCCCACCCGATAGTCTTCCTGCTTACCGAGTATTTCGGCTTCTTTCGCTGTCCGGGTGCTATCGACACTAAAGCCTGCCTTCTCGAGTTGGCGTCCAAGAGCGTCGGCCAGCAGGCGGTCGTCCTCAATGAGTAAAAGTCGCATCGCGTATCCATTGGTTAGCGAGTGATCGGCGGCGTCAGTATCGCGAAACAAGCTGAATCCAACCTGAACAACATTTAGTTCGGTATTTTCAGAAAGAATTCAGGTTGGTGCGAGATGGTAGCAACCGTTTCTGGATATTGCTCAATTTTACCGGGCAACTGAATTGCATCTGTTGAATCAAGTTTAGGAGAAAACCTGATGAAGTTATCCAAGTTCGGTGTTGCCGTCGCGGCGATGTCTCTCTCTGCAGCCGTGTTTGCGGGTGGCACCCATGGTGGTGGTCACGATGGTGGCTTTGGCGAGGCTGGTAAAGCTGAAGATGTCTCCCGGACTATTCAGGTGGAAATGTTCGATAACTATTTCGAGCCTGAGGAAATCGAAGTATCCCAGGGTGAGACTGTGCGCTTCGTGATCCAGAATAACGGCAGTCTGGTGCATGAGTTCAACATCGGAACCCCAAAAATGCATGAGGCGCATCAGAAAGAAATGATGATGATGGTCGAGCACGGCGTGATCCAGGGCGGTAAGCTCAATGAAGAGATGATGAACATGGATATGGGTAACGGCCATACCATGAAGCATGACGACCCCAATAGCGTCCTGCTGGAGCCGGGCCAGAAGAAAGAGATTGTCTGGACCTTCAGCGCCAGAACCAGCATGGAGTTCGCGTGCAATGTTCCGGGCCACTACCAGTCCGGCATGTACGGCGACGTAAACTTTGACGCAGGTGCCGATGCCCACGCCAGTGCCCACTGACAGCCCCCCCTTTTTTCAGTAGAAATGGGAGCCACGTCAGTTGTGGCTCCCAACGCAGTATTTCAGGAGTAACCTCGTAATGACCAGAAGCCTCATGGCGGGAGTTCTCGGGCTCCTCATGCCAGCACTGGCGCTCGCCGGTGAGTACAACATTTCCGTTGATCGAGTGATTATTGATACCGGAGACTTCGTCAAGGAAGGTATCGGCTACAACGGTTCGTCCCCGGGTCCGGTACTTCGGTTCAAGGAAGGCGAAGAAGTCACCATCAATGTGACCAACAACCTGGATGAGACTACTTCCATCCACTGGCACGGTCTGATCCTGCCATTCGATCAGGACGGCGTTCCGGGAATCAGTTTCGCAGGTATCCCTGCAGGTGAGACGTTCACCTACACATTCCCGGTCGTGCAGAGCGGTACCTACTGGTTTCACAGCCACTCCGGCTTTCAGGAGCCTAATGGTGCCTATGGTTCAATTGTGATTGAACCGAAAGGCCGCGAGCCCTTCCGATATGATCGCGAATACGTGGTTCAATTGACCGATAAGCACCCGCACGATGCGGGTCGGATCATGCGTAACCTGAAAATGATGCCGGACTACTACAACCGGAAACAGCAGACGGTTGGCGATTTCTTCTCGGATGTCTCCGAACATGGTTTCATGACTGCCCTCAGTGATCGCATGGCCTGGGGCGACATGCGCATGATGAAAGCGGATGTGGAAGACGTTCAGGGATTTACCGGGTTGATCAACGGCAAGGGGCCGGACCAGAACTGGACCGGTCTGTTCGAACCGGGCGAGCGCATTCGCCTGCGGTTTATTAACTCCTCTGCCATGGCGTATTTTGATGTGCGGATTCCCGGTCTTCAAATGACGGTAGTACAAGCCGATGGCAACAACGTGCAGCCGGTGAATGTGGATGAATTCCGGATTGGTGTTGCGGAAACCTACGATGTGATCGTAAGGCCGAGAACGGATGAAGCCTTTACGATTTTTGCAGAATCCATGGGCCGTTCGGGCTATGCAAGGGCTACGCTTGCACCTCGGGAAGGCATGGAAGGCCCGGTTCCCGAACTTAGGGATGCGCCCCTGCTGACGATGGCTGATATGGGCGGTATGCACGGCATGGATCATGGCAGTATGGGCATGGGCGAGGATGGCATGTCCGGTATGGATCACGGTGATATGGATATGGGTGGTGATTCCATGTCTGGAATGGACCATGGCGTCATGCCAGAGCAAGAAGAGCCAGCTATGGCAGGCATGGACCATTCAAATATGGCGGGGATGGATCATGGCTCCATGATGATGTCTGGAAACGGCGCTGAGGATCCGTTCTACGCCAAGGGAAGTGGTCTCGTGCCGACCGCAGCAAGCGGCGGGAAATTCCTGTCCTATGCCGATCTGAAAGCACAAAAACCGCTGTATGAGGATCGGGAGCCCACCCGTGAAATTGAGCTTCGACTGACCGGCAACATGGAGCGCTATAGCTGGAGCATCAACGGAATCAAGTACGAAGATGCTGACGCCATCAAGCTCCAGTATGGCGAGCGGGTTCGCTTCAAGTTCGTCAACGAAACCATGATGACCCATCCGATGCACCTGCACGGTATGTGGTCGATCCTGGATACCGGGGCGGGCAAATGGAATCCGGTCAAACACACCATCAGCGTACAGCCCGGCACCACTGTGTATATGGAAACCGAGGTGGATGCGCCAGGGCAGTGGGCGTTCCATTGTCACCTTTCCTACCATGCAGCTTCTGGCATGTTCCGGAAAGTGATTGTCGAAGGCGGGCCGGAACAGGGTAATACTGCAGGTGTTGAGCAAGAGCGGGTGGGAGGTGATGTATGAATAACCTGAAACTGTCTGCATTGATGCTGGCCGTGGCCCTGTCCGCAAGTCAGGTTATGGCATCCGACATGCGGTTGGATGACTCCGGCCGGAAAGACGCGCTTCGCCTGTGGGGCGTTCAGTTCGAGGAGTTGGAGTACCGTTACAGCGATGATGATGAAGAACTCGGAGTCTGGAATGGCGACGCCTTCTACGGCACTGACGAACTCAAGCTCCGCTGGTTGGGTAAAGGTGAGTACGCCATCGAGGAACAGGCCTACGAGACGCTGGAGAATCAACTGGTGTTGCAGACTCCCATTTCGACCTTTTTCGATGCCAAGGCCGGCGTTCGGTTTGATACACCCGAGGGGCCTGACCGGACCTACGGTGTGCTGGGAATCACCGGGCTCGCACCGCAGTGGTTTGAAGTGGACGCGAATCTGTACGTGAGTGATGAAGGCGATACCTCCGCTGGCTTGGACGCAGAGTATGAACTCCTCCTGACTAACCATCTGATTCTTTCTGCGGCACTGGATGCCACCGTCGCGTTTAGTGAGGATGAGGAAATCGGCGTCGGCAAAGGCCTGGTCTCGACGGAGACCGGACTGCGGTTGCGCTATGACCTGATCGACCGGGCCATCTCTCCCTACATAGGGGTTGTTCATGAGCGCAAATACGGTGATACCGCCGATTTTGCCAGAGCAGAGGGCGGTAGCACCGAAGACTGGTTTGCGGTCATCGGGACCAGAATCGCATTTTGATTCTCTTGACCAAAACAATGAAATCCGGTCGTGGGTGTTCAGGTTTATTTAAGACTTGAGGGCTTTAATGGAGTCCTGAGCCTGGACTGCTCAGGTTATGACGCATTCGTTGTTACGCGTCTCCTTGGGTTAACGTTGCCGCAGGTTCGCCTGCGGCTTTTTTGTATCTGAAGGGAACTTGACGGGAATCAATATCACGCCGAACTCTTCAGAAAATTCAGTTTGAATTCAGCTTGGCAGCGCCTAATGGTTTTGAATGCTGAATGACTAATTTAGGAGTGTGATCATAATGAACTTCAGAAAACTCGCAGTCGTAACACTTCTGGCTGCAAGCCCTGTTGTTGGATTCGCCCACGGCTCTGAAGGAGGATTTCAGGGCCACGGTCCGGGCATGATGATGGATCAGGAACAAATGGATCGCATGCACCAGAACTGGTCCCGTATGAACCACATGATGGAGGACGTACCTTCAACGAAATCCGCACAGGAACGCCGGCGCCTTTTGGAGGAACATCAGGAGGCTATGGAAGAGCAAATGGAGCTGATGCACCGGAACATGATGGGCCCAGGTGCAGGTAATTCAGGCATGATGGGGCAGGGTATGATGGGTGGTCAGGCCGATAACAACCAGCGGCCGGGCAACGGAGCCGATATGAGCTCCGAAGAGCGCCTGCAGTTTATGGAAGAAAGGATGAACCAGATGCAGCTGATGATGGAGCAGATGCTCCGACACCAGCAGCAACTGGACAAGAAGTAACATGCAGTCAGAGCAGTGACGTGGGAGTGGCGGGTCAGTGGCAATAGGCCATATTCGGGCAGTTGCTGGCGGTTCGCTCCCACTGGATAGTGACGTGCCGGATATTGAAGTCATGGCTTAACATATCTGTGGCTTGCTCTATGACTTGGTCATCGTCGCGGGGATCGGGCTTTACCAAATGCACGGTCAGAGCACTCTCGGTAGTGCTCAGCCCCCAGATGTGGAGATGGTGCACCGAGTCGACCCCGGGTAGCTGCTGCAGGCTTTCCCTTACCGCCTCTGGGTCAATATTCCTGGGTACCGCGTCCATCGCCAGATTCACTGAATCCTTGAGCAACTGCCAGGTGCCGATAAAGATCACCGCAGCAATGATCAGGCTGACTACCGGATCGATCCAGTTCAGTCCGGTGGCCATGATGATTAAACCTGCTACGACAACACCCACCGATACGGCGGTATCTGCCGCCATGTGCAGGAAGGCGCCGCGGATGTTCAGATCACCTTCCTGTCCTTTCAGAAACAGCATCATCGTGATCCCGTTGATCAACACCCCGATACCGGCAACGGCAATGACTGTAGTGCCCGCAACCTCAGCAGGATCACTGAATCGCTGAATGGCTTCCCAGGCAATGCCTCCCACCGCTGCGGTCAGAAACAGGGCATTGAACAGGGCTGCCAGAATGGTGGATTTTTTCAGACCGTAGGTATTCCGGTCCGTGGCCTTTTGAGTGGCCAGCCAGCTGGCAACCCAGGCCATGATCAGCCCCAGAACGTCACTCAGGTTGTGGCCTGCATCGGCCAGTAGTGCGAGTGAGCCAGAGAGCACCCCGTAGATTGCCTCGATAACCACAAATGCCACGTTGAGGACTACGGCAAGCGCAAAGGAACGATTGTGGGTGTCGAAATGGTGAGCATGGCCATGGTTATGACCGTGGCCATGACTGTGATCGTGGTGACTGTGCATTCACAAAACTCCGCAGGGTGATATGACTCCTATTGAAAACCCTGTAGCTACTTCAGGGTCAAGGTCAGGACTCTGAGGCCAGTTTTTCGAGGTCATCACCAATCTGTTGTGTTGTCAGTCCCGGGCGAAGCAGCAGGCGGGCTTCTCCGCCCCGGTCGAATACATAGACGGCACTGCTGTGGGAGACGTTGTAGTTGCCACTGGCATCGGGCTTATCATAGCCGAAGGTGGTGCGGTAGCGTTTGGTCAGATCCCGCAGATCCTTCTCGCTGCCTGTCAGCCCGACCACCTGGTCGCCAAAGAAGCGAACGTAGCTTTCAAGTCGTTCCGGCGTGTCCCGTTGTGGGTCGACGCTGACGAACAGAGTGGTGATATCGTCCCGGTATTTCTCCGGAAGTTTATGGATGGATTGCCGCAGACTGGTGAGCGTGGTGGGGCATACGTCCGGGCAGGAAGTAAAGCCAAAATACAGCAGCCGGATCGAACCTCTGGATGCTTCCGGGGTCATGGATTCGCCGTCGGTATCGGTGAGTTCGAATTCCAGAGGTGGCATCAGGCCGCTGATGTCCTTGCCGTGCCAGTTTTCAGCACTACCGGAACAGCCGAAAAGTAGGCCCGTGGCAACCAATGCCAGGGCAGCGAGCCAATGCCTCATGATGCGTTTTCTCCCGCCATGGAAGGGGCTTTCGACCGGGACTTTACGAATTTTCCGTCTTCATGCATGGCTCGCCTGAGCACAATAAGAATCGCTATAACGCTCATCATGGCCGGTGGAATCCAGGTCAGCAGGCCGCCGAGGAGCTGGTCGGTTTCCGGTGCCAGCGGCCAGGCTCGTCCGCAGACTTCGTAGACGTCATAGACCATGCCTCTCGAGAACACAATCCAGGCGCCCAGAATCATCTGGGGAACCGCCACCAGAGCCAGCATCAGGATGCGTTTGCCGTAGCCAAGTGCGGTGGTGGTCACCGGGGAACGGGGATCAAAGATCAGCCACCAGAACAGCAGGCCATCCAGCAGCATGCTCCAGTTCATGGTCCAGTACAGTGGCCGGGACAGCATGGCGTCGAAGTGGATCGAAGGCCAGAGCCAGAAATAGATCAGACCCACAAACAGGAATGCGGCAAGCGCCGGCTGCTGCAGGATTCGATACGCCCAGCCCAAAGGCGAAAGCCAGTGCAGAAGAGACGGTCCCATACGCTGGTGCCAGAAGCGGAAGACAGGGAGCGGGTTTGACAGTGCAATGAGGAATGGCCCCAGGTGATGGAGAATCAGGTGCTGGCCGCGATGGACAAAGAACATGTACTGGGAGTAGTAGTCGAACCGGGTCTGCATAACCCCGTAACAGAGCAGTACACCAGTCACGAAGATCACGATGCGTAACGAGCCCGGCCGCGCCTGCTGCTTCATATTCAGCAATGCATAGCCATAGCCCGCCAGTACCAGCATGAAAGCCAGTATGGTCAGCGGAGAGTAATCATAAGGCGCCAGAAAGCCGAAATCGGGCATGGAATCCACTCTGTGTGCAAACCCGGCCAACCGGGTTTATCTTCTTATTATAGGTTTGAGTGTTGACCCCGGACTTCCGGATTGCAAGGTAAATCCTCACTTGACGCGGAGACACCCGATGACCCAGTTCGACGATGCCATTCCACCGCCATCGGTACTGATCTTTGACTGGCATGGCACCCTCGTAGACACCCACGACGCCATGTTCAGCGCCATGGAAGAGATGCTGCCGCGACTGGAAGAGCTGGAACTGGTGGAGCGATTACTGCCGGAAGATAAGTGCCGGACGCCGGACGATGCCCGGCTGGTGCGTTACATCCGGATTTTCCGACGTCTACACCCCCGAATCCTTGCCGAACGTCGGGTGTCGAGGACGGACATATTCAATGCCATCTTTGGCGATGACCGGGACGCCAAGCTGATTGCCCACAACGCATACAACAAGGCCTACCGGAAATACTTCGGCCAGGTAAAACCCTTTCAGCCCGGCGCCTACGAATACCTTTCAGCGATGAAAGCCATGGGCATCAAACTGGCGGTATCCACTAACCGCAACCGGGAGTTCCTTGATAAGGAGCTGAAGATTGTTGATGAAGGCCGCTGGCAGAATCTGTTTGATGCAACGGTCTGCGCAGATGATGTGACCGAATACAAACCTGATCCCGAAGTCATCGCCAAAACCCTCGAAAAGCTGGGCCTGCCAGCGGATGAACGGGCCTGGTACGTGGGCGACAGTTACGTGGATATGCTCACCGCCAGTAACGCAGGCGTGGCCAGGGTGTTCTACAACGGTGCCTGCTGGGAACCGGACCGCATTGCCAGCTGGTTTTCCCATCGTGATGCCCCGACGGCAGTACTCGACAGTTTTGAGGATTTGCTGGATCTTCTGGCTCTGCTTGAACGGAGTCATCCGGAGCACTTCCGGCAGGCACCCGCGGATGTCAGACCTAAACCGTTTCCGGCGCCAGAGCGCCCCGAACCCAGGGTGGAGGCGGACTGGCACCCGGCCGTGGTCAAGCTTATCCGTCCGTCGGTGGTGCTGTTTGACTGGCACGCGACCCTGGTGGATACGCTCGATGCGATGTATCACGCGGTTGATGATATGTTGCCGGAATTCCACAAACTGGATCTGATGGATCGCATGGTGGCGCCGGAAGAGAGCAAAACACCGGAAGATGCACGACTTGTCGCCTATGTTCGCGAATTTGCGCGGCTACACCCAAAGGTGAAAGCCGACCGGAAAATATCACGTACCGATATCTTTGAAGTTCTGTTTGGTGAGGATCAGGACGCCAAACAGATCGCCCACCGGGTCTTCAATTTCCATTACCGCAACCACTACGGCACCGTCAAAGCCTTTGAACCCAGGGTTCGTGATGTGCTCGAAGGGCTGCGTCGCCTGCACATGCAGGTGGGTGTGATTACCAATCGTGACCGAGAGTTCTTCGAGCATGAATTGCGGGCGGTGGAAGGAACCGGCTGGGCGGAACTGTTTGATGTGGATGTTTGCGGTGATGACACCCCACTGCGTAAACCGCACCCCGACCAGCTGCTGCTGGCCGTTCAGAAGATGGATTATCCACCGGATCCTAGTGTCTGGTATGTCGGCGATAGCACCACGGATGTGATCGCCGCCAAGCGGGCAGGGATGACTTCGGTGTTCTTCAATGGTGCCCAGTGGGACCAGCCGTGGCTGAACCGGATTTTTCCCGGCACTCACAAACATCCGGATAAGCCCGATGTCGTGGTCAACGATTTCTCAGAATTCTGGGCGCTTGTTCTAGCGTGTGAGGTTGGCCCCCCATGATTTCGGGCGTATTGCCCGTTTGCAGGGCCGGCTCGATATTCAGACCGAAGGCGATTACACCGGCAGCAGAACCATGCTCCCGGTCCGGTATCGGGGCACTGACGGTAATCTGAAAGCGCCGGGTGGATGCGTCATATCGGATAGGAGAAATGTAAAGGTCGGTAGGTATACCATCCGCCGGGTTTACCAGTTGGGTGAACTTGGGCTCATCGCCTTGCCAGTAATCGGATGTTAACTGGCTCATGGCCCGGATCGCCCCCAGTTGGTCGATCAGCAGAACCTCGGTGACCAGCGATGGGTGACTTTGTTGCCACCCATTAAGCGCATCGGAGGCGGGGAGTTCGAGAATATCCTCGGCTAGTTCGCTGGCGCTGACCGGTGCCGTAGCCTGCCATTGACGATCAAGCTTTAGAACCTCGGCCGGGGTTGCAGCGCCGGGTCCAGCCGTCAGAGCCTGTTGCAGGTTGATGGCTGCATTGAGTTCCTCCACCAACTCTGTCGCCAATGCTCGTATGCGCTGTTGTTCCTCAGCCGACAGAGTCAGCGAATCCTCTGCGCAAACAGGCAAGGCACGGTTAAAGCCGGGCAGAAACTCCGGGTGCAGGTGGGTGAACGCCTCGGCAAGGTAAAGATGAAGGGGCGCGTACCGGACAAAGGTCGCATGCAGCCGACGGTTCTGGCGCTCCTGGCTGGCCATAACCCGTTCATCAAGCAACGCCAGGTCGATGCGGCCTCTTTCAAGCAGTGCCAGAAGCTGGCTCGCTGAAGAGACCTCCAGGAATACTGTGTATCCGTTGGCCTTCAACCAATTGTGCTCGTTGCTGCCCGCCACAACGCCAATTCGTGCCTGCCGGGGTGAGGGCGGGGGCGTCAGAGAGAAAAAGTACCATTTTTCCAGAGAAACCGGATCGCTGCGTTTCGCTATGGCATCGAGGCTGGAGGACGGGTCCACCGCAAAATAACCGTCGACGAGATTTCTGGCGAGGGAGTGAACCGCCCTGCGTTGTGGCGTGACCTGAATGCTGGGGCGCCAGCCAGCTTTCTCCACCGCACAGGTTATCGTCAGAGTGGTTTTCCCCGAGATCTGCTGGTCCTCAGGTGTCCCATGGGTCACCTGATACGGTGGTGCTGAGAATGTATAGAGTTTGAGCGTTGGGGGAGAGCCAAACGATGTGCCCGAACATATCAGCCCAACGGCCCCGACGAGAAGAGAACGCCCTTCCTTTCCCATGACTGTCAATCCATTTGCCGGCGCAATGACATGATGGTATTCAGCTTAGCAGCCAGCGCTATATTTGCTCGATGTTATCCATGAGAGTTTGGGCCCGGGCGAGTATTCTGGCCCGTTTGACCGGGTCCTGCCGGTCCCAGTTCCGGTACATCATGGCCATGCGGGGGTTGCCGGAGAACCTGTCGCGATGGCGATCAATAAAATGCCAGTACAGGGAATTGAACGGGCAGGCGTTGTCCTCGAACGACTGGCTGACGCTGTATGGGCAGTGAGTGCAGTGATCCGACATGCGCTGGATGTACTTTCCACTGGCGGCATAGGGTTTTGAGCCAAGGTATCCGCCATCGGCGTGCATCACCATGCCCAGTACATTGGGGAGCTCCACCCAGTCGTAGGCGTCGGCATAGACCGCCAGGTACCAGTCGCATATCTCCTCGGGTTTGATCCCGGCCAGCAGTGCGAAATTCCCGGTGACCATCAGTCGCTGAATGTGGTGGGCGTAGGCGTTACGCCGGGTGGCATCAATCGCTTTGTGCATGCAGCGCATCCGGGTGTCGCCCGTCCAATAGAACCAGGGCAGCGGGCGAGTATTGTCTAGGCGGTTCTCGCGGGCATAGTCCGGCATGTTGAGCCAGTATATTCCACGTACAAACTCCCGCCAGCCGATGATCTGGCGAATGAACCCTTCGACGGCATTGATCGGTGCCTGCCCGGTGTACCAGGCATGGGCTGCGGCTTCACAGACCTGCACTGGGTCCAGCAGTCCACAGTTAAGGTAGGGTGAGAGCACAGAGTGGAACAGCCAGTCCTCATGCTCGGACATGGAATCCTGATAATGCCCGAAACAGGGCAGCGCGAAGTCAATGAAGTATTCCAGCGCCAGCGCTGCGTCCCGGGCAGTCACCGCAAAATGGAAGTCCTCAGCGGTGCCAAAGTGTTCGGGGAAGTGTTCTTCAACTTCTGAGATGACGGTTTTGGTCGTTGCGTCCGGTTCCACCCGAAAGGGGGCAGGGGCCGGTGGCTGGCCTGTCCATTTTTTCCGGTTGTCCGCATCATAGTTCCATTGTCCCCCCTCGGGCTGGCCTTCCGGGGTTATCAAGAGACCTGTTTTACGGCGCATTTCCCGGTAGAAATGCTCCATCCTCAGTGACTTCCTGTCTGCCGCCCAATGGGCGAATTCCTGCTTGCTTGCAATGAAGCGGGTATCGGATCTGATGTCCACCGGAACTCCGAACCGTTCCTGCCACTGAAGAATCTGTTCGTGGAGGCGCCACTCTCCGCACTCCGTGGTCACCACGCGATCGGGCTGTGTAAGGCTGACCAGATCACCGACAAATCCTTCGATGGATTGATGTCTGTTCTGAGGATGGTAACGCTGGTAGTGAACTTGCCAGCCCTGATCTTTGAGAGCCCGGGCGAAGTGGCGCATGGCGCTGAAAATGAATACCAGTTTTTTCTTGTGATGGTTGGTGTAGCTGGCCTCGTCATGAACTTCCGCCATTGCAATACGGTCGTGACGAGGGTCAGCACCGTTCAGTGCGCTGATGTCGGGTGTGAGCTGGTCGCCAAGAATCAGAATCAGGTTTGCCATGGCTGGCGGGATACTCCGTTGTCGGTGAGTTTGGTCCGGATTTTCCCCCTTCCTCTCCCTTTGGGGGTAGTGACAATACGCCAAGAGCGCAAAGGTGGTTCAGGTCAGGGATTGCTAGACTGTTAAAGAGGTCTCAGGTGACCCGAGTCAAGGCGGATAGCATCTGCTTCACCTAGACTTGTTACATACCGGCCATTGGCCTCCTATCAGTTTTTCCAGTTCAGGTTCTGCTTATGCCTCTTACCTCCGCTGCCTCATCCAACGAGTCTGCACTTCCCACGTTTATCTGGGACGATGCGTTGATCCGCCGTTACGACCTCAGTGGTCCCCGCTATACGTCCTACCCCACGGCGGTGGAATTCACGCCGAATTACAGTGTGGAGGATATGGTGAAAGCGGCAGGCAGGAGCAAGGCGAGCGGGAGCCCGCTGTCGCTGTACACGCACCTGCCGTTCTGTGCGCATCTCTGTTACTACTGTGCCTGCAATAAAGTAATCACCAAGAAGCGTGATAAGGCCATGCCTTACGTTGAACGGGTGCTCAAGGAAGCGGCGATCCAGTCAAAACTGTTCGGCGCCGACCGCCCCGTCCGTCAGCTGCATTGGGGCGGCGGTACGCCCACTTTCCTGCCGCGGGACGTGATGCAGCACCTGATGGCGGGCTACAGTGAGCTGTTCAACCTGCAGTCAGATGAAAACCGGGACTACAGTGTCGAGATCGATCCCCGCGAGGTGGATCAGGACACTCTGCCGACGCTCTGGGAACTGGGCTTTAACCGGATCAGCCTTGGAGTTCAGGATGTGAACCCGGCAGTGCAGAAGGCGGTAAACAGGGTTCAGCCCCGGGACATGACCGAAGCGGTGCTGAATGAAGCTCGTCGACTGGGTTTTCGTTCCATCAACCTTGATCTGATCTATGGCCTGCCATACCAGACCCCGGAAAGCTTCGCTGAAACCCTTGAAGCGGTGATTGAAATGTCACCGGACCGGTTGTCTGTGTTCAGCTATGCCCACCTGCCGGATCGTTTCTATCCGCAGACGCGGATTCAGTCGGATACTCTGCCGACACCGCAGCAGAAACTGACCATCCTCCATAACACGATTAACCGGTTGCTGGAGGCGGGTTACGAATACATCGGGATGGATCATTTTGCCAAACCGGATGACAGTCTGTCCGTGGCTCAGCGGGAAGGGCGCCTGCACAGGAACTTCCAGGGCTACACCACTCACTCCGACTGTGACCTGGTATCCCTCGGCGTATCGGCGATCGGCCAGACCGATGACGCCTACTTCCAGAACAATCACGACCTGCCATCCTGGGAGAAAGCTATTGATGCCGGTCAACTGGCTATCACCCGTGGTGTCAGCCTGACCCGTGATGACCGCATCCGGCGCTGGGTGATTGGTCAGCTGATCTGCCAGTTCCGTCTTGATCGCCAGCAGTTTGCCGCCGAATGGAACGAGGACTTTGATCGCTATTTTTCCGATGAGCTGAACCGCCTGAAACCGATGGTGCAGGACGAGTTGGTCGCGGATGATGGTTCACGACTGCAGGTGCAGCCAGCTGGACGCCTGCTGATCCGGGCGATCTGCCAGATATTTGATCTTTATCGTAAGGAAGGCGCAAGCCAGCGGTTCTCACGAATCATCTGAGGTAAAAACTGCCTCCGTTTAAGTGTTTATTCCGTACTAGACTGTAGGTTTAAACCATAGACGGTGAGGAAATTTCGTGGGATCAAGAGACCTGACTTCTCCGGAGGTTGTAGCGCCCGATGAGCGGGGGCAGAGTGAATCAGGCCACAGCGGCACCTTTGATTATGATGGGTGCCTGAGGGCGTGTGTAGACGGCGATAAATCGGCTCTGAAAGCACTGTACGTCCGAGAAAGCCAGCAGTTGCTTGGTGTTGTCAGCAGGATTGTGCGTGATCGCGCTCGCGCGGAAGACATCCTTCACGATGCGTTTGTCCGCATATGGCAGCGCGCGTCCACCTTCGATGCTTCCCGGGGCGGTGGCCGGGGTTGGGTTTATACGATTGCGCGTAATCTGGCTCTCGATACGATCCGGTCATCGGGTAAGCAGGTCAGTACAGAAGACCGGCCGGAAGAAGTCGGGGACATTGACGCAGCTGCAGATCCGGGCAACTCCCAGCGCTGGATCGAAAAGGTCGGATCCTCTCACTGGGGTGGAAACAGCGAACGACTGCAGGAATGTCTGGAGCGCCTGGAACCTATCCCCAGAGCGTGTATTTTTCACGCCTATGTTAATGGCTACTCCCAGTCCGAGATTGGTGATCTGATCGGGGCGCCGGTGGGTACCGTCAAATCCTGGATCAAGCGCAGTCTCGTCGCGTTAAGGGGGTGTATGGGATGAACACTCACGATAACGATATGAGCCGGGACGAGATGGCCGGGCATTATGTGTTGGGAACCCTCACCGAAGAAGAACACCGTGAGGTGTCTGATCGGATGCGTGAAGATGAACAGCTGGCGGAAGCGGTCAGGTATTGGCAGGAGCGTCTGGTTGGCCTGTGCGATGTCGCCGAACCCGTCGAGGTACGCGAGAGTGTATGGGAACGAATCTCCGCCAGTATTGATGAACTGGACTCGCGCCCTGAAACGGCCGGTGACTCGCCCGTCTCCTGGATGTCGTCCTGGTGGAATAATCTCGTTTTCTGGCGGGGCTTTTCAGCAGCCGGATTTGCCTGCGCGCTCGCTCTGGCCATTACGTTGGTGGCGTATCAGCCTGCTTCGTCAAAATATATGGTGGTACTGGCAACGCCCGAGGGTCATTCCCCAGGCTGGGTTGTTCAGGCCAGCACGTCCCGCAAGCTTACTCTGAAAGCATTGGGTAGCTTCGAAATTCCTGAGGGCAAAGCACTAGAATTCTGGACCAAGGCTGATGACTGGGATGGTCCGGTATCGCTCGGGCTGGTTGAGCCGGGGCAGCCCATTCAGATCTCGTTGGATGATCTGCCGCCGTTGGAAGAAAACCAGCTGTTCGAAATCACGCTGGAGAATTATGGCGGCTCGCCAATTGGTCGGCCAACAGGGCCGATCCAGTTTATTGGACGGGCGGTTACGTCAATCTGATCATTCAGGCACCAAAAAGCCCGGCGTCTTGCCGGGCTTTTTGGTGCCTGTGTTCAGGATCAGTTCAGATTGATAATGATGGATTCCGGAGCAACTGCCGCTAAAGAGTCACTCGGCGCCACGTTGCCATCGAGTGCTGAATCCGTCAGGAAATCGCGCCACACCTGAACAGCGCCATTGGCTTTCTCTGCAACAAAGAGATCCTTGCCATCGAAGGCGATATCTACAGGATTACCCAGACCGGTCACGTCGGCCAGGGTACCCGGGTTGGCGATACGCTTGCCCACGTTGGTCAGCCCCTCTGCGGACGAAGCGCCGGGCAACGTCATCAATGCACCGTCTGAGTTTGAGGCCCCGGAGCCGACATCAGCAACAATCAGCGTATCGGATTCCTGATGATAGCGAATACCGTGGAGATTGGTGGGTGCCGCAAATGCCACACCAGCCATCGCCGGCGTAATGATGCGGTCAGGACCACCTGCTCCCATATCGGCTGAGAAGTCATCGTAAGCGGCGACAGTACCGTTGGTCAGTGCGACGAACAGAGTGTCTGCGGAGGGGGCATAGTCGCTATCCCAGGGGGCGACATTGTTGACAGGGTCTGCTGCCGTGTTAACCACGACCGGTGTGGCGTTACCGCTGTCGCAGAGACTGAAGACAAGGACTTCGGCTCCGCCTTGCTCTGCCACAATCATCAGGCCAAGATCGTCGGCGAGTTCAATCCCTTTGGGTGACAGCAGGCGGGTATTGCTACCGGTAATCAGGCGATCCCGTGACATATCCAGTGCGCCCGCAGGGTCCCGGTTGTCGATAGCGCCGACCACGGCGATACCGCTGTTCGCCTGTGTCCCGTCATCGTAAGCCAGATAGGCATTGCCATCCCGGTCCAGGGTGATGTTCTCTACACTGGTCAGGCCGGAGGTGAATGCCAGAGCAGAGGCATCCAGGTTACGGGAAGTCGTCTGAACGCTGGCGTTGGCGCCGGGGTTGCTGGTGTAGAGTAATGAGTAGCTGGTACTGCTGTCGGAAACGTCGGTGACGCCTGCCGCCGGAGTAGTCTCGGTAATAACCTCAATCGACTCCGGGGCGGGTGTGTCCAGCACCAGGTCGGCCGCCACGTTGCCTCCCGCCACTTCGAAAATATTACGATAGACGAGGATGGCTCCTCCCCCGTTGGCTTTCTCGGCTATTCGAACATCCGTCCCGGTAAGTTGCAGGTCGACCGGGTTGCCAAAGCGCGTGTCGCTGCCCTTGATAGTGGTATCGGCCGCTACTGTTCCATCTGCAGTGCTGGCATTGCTGACTACGTAGAGTTTGCCGTCAGTCGCCGAACTGGCCTGTCCGACATCGGATACCACCAATCGGTCACTGCTGGCCTCATAATCAATACCGTGAAGATTGACCGATGTCTCGCCGTCGCTGTCGGTAATTGCGAAGGTACGGGTGGGGCCGTTGGCGGATACGCCGAAATCTGCACTGAAATCATCGAATACACCGACTGTGCCGTCAGTCAGTGCCGCGAACAGGCGATCGCTGGTGGCATCATAAACGACATCCCATGCATTAGCCGGCAGGGCAATCGTGGCAACCGGTGCGACATTCCCGGCAGCGGAATCGCCGAAAACCAGCAGGGTTTGAGCACCAACGTTAGCAACCACGGTCAAACCACTGGTAGCAATACGGGCCATGCCCTTTGGACTGGCGAGCGTGGTATTGCCGCCGGTGATTTCGAAGCTCGGGTCGGCTGAGGTTCTGGTTGGGGCATTGCAGGCGGTCACGATCCGGCCGGTGCTCATCAGGTCACCCGCCTGCATCAGACGGGAAGCCGGCGTTACCAGCAAACCTTCGTTGGCTCCCGTGGTGTACGTGTTGAGCAGGCCGAGGTTTTCATCCCTCACCCTGACACTGGCGTCCCCGCTGCTGTTGCTGGCGACGTAAATTCGGGCGCTGGGAAACGCCGGGCTGCCGTCCGGGCCGCTGGCACCTGTCAGGCCCTGGTCACCGTCGTCTCCATTCAGTGTACAGCCGGAGAATCCTGCCACGGCGCCCGCGATCGCCAAGGCAAGAAGGTTTTTGGAAAGGGGATGCTTCAGGCTCTGTTTCCGTTCGTTGCGCATTGCTCGTTCCTCGTTGTTATGAATCCGCTCACAGGGCTGGCAGAAACCAGACCCTGTAACGGACTACGGGGAATGAACGGAATCGGAGGCAGTCAGCTGATCAGTTTGTGGATGTCACCTTGAATTCATTGGCCAGATCCTGAAGCTGACGGGCCAGTCGAGCCTGCTCTTCGGTAACCTGAGTGATTTCCTGTGAGCCTGTCAGGGTCAGCAGGGCGGACTCACTGACGGATTCCATGTTGCCTGCCAGTTCCCGGGTGACCGCGACCTGCTCCTCGGAAGACGCAGCAATCTGGGTCGCCATATCGGAAATGCTGTTCACATCCATCAGGATCTCGGCGAAGGTCGTTTCCATTTCGGAAGCCTGTTCGCTGGTTGAATCGGCCAGCTGGTGGCTGGCGGTGATGGAGCGGCTGGCGCTGTCGGTGCTGCCCTTGAAGCTGTTGATGATGTCTTCGATCTGAGTGGTGGACTCGTGGGTCTGGCGAGCCAGAGCACGCACTTCGTCGGCGACCACCGCAAAGCCACGACCATGCTCACCGGCTCTAGCCGCTTCAATGGCTGCGTTCAGTGCCAGCAGGTTGGTCTGGTCTGCTACGTTGCGGATAACATCCACCACTTCACTGATCGAACCACTGCGTTCCTCCAGTTCGGCGATCACCTGGTTCACCTCCTGAACGGATTCCGCCAGGGTGCGAATCTGTGCCACTGAGCTGTGAAGTACCTTTTCACCATTGCGACTCTTTTCCATAGCGCGGGTAGAGGCGTCTGCCACCTGAAGCACATTGGTGGAAATCTCTTCGGAGGTTGCCGACATTTCCTCGGTGGCTGCTGCAACCTGCTCGATCTGTTGCTGTTGCCGCCTTACCTGGTCGGCATTCTGGCCAGCGGTTGAGCTGGTTTCCTCGGTGGCCGTGGCAAGTTGAATACTGGAGCGGTCAATCTGCAGCAGGGCCTGGCTGAAGTGGCGGAACAGTTCATTGATGGCTTCTGCGATGACACCGTTTTCGTCCTTGCTCAGCACTTCGATGGGCTGGGTCAGGTCCTTATTGTCCATGGCGTGGCGTACGCCGGTCAGCAAACGGCTTACCTGCTGGTGGATTGTGCGGATAATCATCACCATCATGATGACAACCAGCAGGACGGCCGCGCCAGCGATAACGGCTGAGACCATCAGGCTGTTGCGGGCATCGGCAACGTCTCTGGCAGCAAGTGCTTCTATCTCACCCAGCAGGCTGGCTCTGATGCCGTTCATGGCATTGATGCGTTGGGTTGCTGTCGTAAACCATGTGCTGCTTTCCAGCGCATACATGCCGGACTGGCTGCTGAACAGGGTGTCGCGAATGTCCTGCATGTCCCGGGCTTCGGTTCTGTTGCCGAAGGCGTCGATTTTCTCCCGGATCGGGGAGCCACTGGCGAGGCGGCTGGCAGCGGTTTCCAGCAGTGCCTGTTGCTGGCCTGCAAGCCTTGCGGTGCGGCCCAGAGTCGGCAGATCAAAGTTGCCACTGCGCACGAGGCCTGCGCCAACTGCCCGTTCCCGGCCGGCCATTTCAGCAGCACTGGCCAGGGCATGATAGGCGCTGATCTGGCGGGAGAGTTCTGGGTCACTGGCCTGGCGCACCAGCATTGGTATGCGGTCGACCACTTCCATAATCAGGCCGGTGTAGCGTTTGGCAGACTCGCCCGGAGCGACTTCCCGGCGGTCGATGCCACGGCGCAGTTGATCAAGCTTGCCAATGTCCTGCCGGAACCGATCCAGGCTACCGGTAATAGTGGAATCAAACTCGGTTTCCGCAAGCAGGCTTTCAATACCTTGTCGATATGTCGCAAGTGCCCGGTCGGAGTTTCCACGCTGGGCTTCGAGTGCGGTGGATGCCTGTTGCTCACCATCACTCCCCGGCTGGCTGGCAAGCAGAACCGCGGAGCGTCCTCGCTCCCGTTGCAGCTCCTCAACGAGTGGGTCTCCCTGTTTTGCCAGCGTTGCCATGGCCTGCAACTGGTTCATGTTGGTAACAAGCGTGGTATTCCGCCGGATGTTGTCACCTGCAAAAAACAGAATGACCAGCAGTGCTGGCAGTATCAGGGTGAGCAGTTTCCCGCGCATGGAGAGATTAGTAACGAATGTCATGTCCTGTGACCTCGTGGACTCTTGGATATCCGTATTTTGCAGTCTGGGGTATGTGTTTTCTATTTGCAGGTTGGGGTATTTGAGGGGGTAGTTTCTGTTGTGTAAGAGCTTGTAAGTTAGGGTTAATGGTATGAGTTCTGGCTGTTTTTTCTGTCGATAGGTAAAAGTACCGGGGATACCTCTTTGGGGGTAATCGGGGGATTTCCCCGGCTCCGGTGACAAAGGTCAAGGTGGGCGTGAGGTCTGGTCGCTAAGGTGCCGGGGAGATTTTTTTCAGCGGAGATCACCATGGAGCTCGTGTGTCCGGCCGGCAGTCTTCCGGCCCTGAAAGCCGCCGTGGATAACGGTGCCGATGCCGTCTATTTCGGCTTCCGCGACAGTACCAACGCCCGCCAGTTCGCCGGGTTGAATTTTAATGACAAGCGGGCGGCTGAAGGGGTCGAATACGCCCACAGCCGCAACAGACGGGTATTCTGTGCCATCAACACCTACCCGCAACCGGATGGCTGGGCGCAATGGACCGCAGCTGTGGATCGTGCGGCGGCGCTGGGAGTTGATGCCATTATCCTGGCGGATATGGGCCTGCTGGATTACGCAGCCAACCGCTATCCTCATATACCCCGCCACCTTTCGGTGCAGGGCTCAGCGACCAGTTATGAGGCTCTTTCTTTCTATAAGGACAATTTCGATATTCGTCGAGCTGTTCTGCCCAGGGTTCTGTCACTGGACCAGGTTCGTGGGGTTGCCCGTAACAGCCCGGTAGAGCTCGAGGTGTTTGCGTTTGGCAGTCTCTGCATTATGGCTGAGGGGCGCTGTTACCTGTCCTCCTATCTGACGGATGAATCTCCGAATACCCGCGGTGCCTGCTCTCCCGCCAAGGCGGTGCGCTGGCAGGAAACCCCGCAGGGACTGGAGTCACGGCTTAATGATGTCTTGATTGACCTATACGGCCCCGGCGAGTCCGCAGGTTACCCCACTTTGTGTAAGGGGCGGTTTGAGGTGGAGGGCAGTGTTTACCACGCCATCGAGGAACCAGTCAGTCTGAACACGCTGGATCTTCTGCCGGAGCTTGAAGCCCTGGGTATCAGCGCGGTCAAGATCGAAGGCCGTCAGCGCAGTCCTGCCTACATTGCGGACGTGGCGGGGACCTGGCGTAGCGCGCTGGATAACCTGAAGCGAACACCCGGTATGTTCACTGTCGAAAATGAGTGGCGTAACACCCTGGCGGGGTTGTCCGAAGGGGGCCTGACTACACTGGGCGCCTATCATCGCAAGTGGAAATAGGGGAGCTAGCCATGATGAAACTTTCCCTCGGCCCTATTCTGTGGTTCTGGTCGAAACA
The DNA here is from genome assembly GCF_008370345.1 of Marinobacter salinexigens. Lineage (GTDB taxonomy): Bacteria > Pseudomonadota > Gammaproteobacteria > Pseudomonadales > Oleiphilaceae > Marinobacter > Marinobacter salinexigens. The sequence continues at coordinate 455,609 of NZ_VTUU01000001.1, forward strand.
GACAGTGTTTGATTTCTATGCGGAAGCGGCTGAATGGCCGGTTGATACCCTTTATCTGGGCGAGGCTGTCTGTTCCCGTCGTCGTGAACTTAAACCGGATGACTGGTTTGCACTGGCCCGGGATCTCAAGGCGTGTGGTAAGGAAGTGGTGCTGTCCACCCAGACGCTGATCGAGTCAGAAGCAGATCTACGGCGATTACGAAAGATCTGCGAACAGAACGAATTTACCGTGGAGGCCAACGACCAGAGTGCCCTTCAGGTCGCTATTCGCAACAGGATTCCGTTCGTCACAGGGCCTTCCATGAATATCTACAATGTCGCCACGTTGGTGGTGCTGGCAAAGCAGGGGCTGCGGGGCTGGAATCTGCCTGTCGAGTTGGGCAAGGAAACCCTGAAGCAATTGATCGGAGGCGTGAACTCGACAGGGCTGGAACTGCCATCTGAGGTATTCTCCTGGGGCTTCCTGCCGCTGGCCTGGTCGTCCCGGTGCTTTACCGCTCGCCACTATAACCTGCCGAAGGACAATTGTGAGTTTCGCTGTCTGCAGCATCCGGATGGCATGGAGCTGCGATCACGGGAGTCCCAGGAGCTGTTTCGGCTGAACGGCATATCCACATTGTCCGGTGCTCGATACGACCTGATGCGAGAGCTGCCGGAGATGGCCGCTATGGGGGTGGGAACCGCCCGACTGAGCCCGGAACTGCACGGTATGGCGGAGGTGGTCCAGCGGTTTGATCAGGTCCGCCGTGGAGAAGTGCCTAAGACAGATCCTCTGCAGTTGGTGGAAGCGCCTCCCTGTAACGGATACTGGTACGGAATGCCGGGCATGGATCAGGTGGTTTGAAGCTTCCGTTTTGAAATTCGTTAATAAAAATGATTTTCAACACTTCAACTTGATAAGAATCATTATTGTTTGTGTGTTGTCGGGTTACCTTATGCATGGTTGATCACGGAGTGCACCATGCAAACGATTCCCATCGCAGATATCACGGAAGCAAAGCCGGCGAGTCGGTTCTCTCAGGCTGATGCCGGCGCTCTTTCACGCCCGGGAGTGGAGCGGCTGCTGGCAAGGCTGAGACCATGGCTGCCCTGGGTTCACGTGAGCATGTTCGTGGTCTTCCTGGCCGTTCTCGTTGTTCCTGTATACCTTCCCGAACCCTCCGAACAGGCCAGCTCTCTGGATGATGGCAGGGTATTGGCCAACTATCTGCTCTGGGGCGTCTGGTTTCCTCTGGTGTTCTTCTCCGTGGTGATAACCGGTAGAAGCTGGTGCGGCTTTCTATGCCCCATGGGGGCTGCGTCCGAGCTGGCCAATCGCCATGGCCTGCAGCGCGTCACACCGGCCTGGATTCGCTGGCCGGGGACACCCATCGTCAGTTTTATCGTCATTACTATTCTGGGGCAGACCACCGGAGTACGGGATCATCCTGAAGCCGCTCTTGAGATCTTTGGCGGTACCTTTGCGCTAGCGATTCTGGTGGGTTGGTTATGGGGCCGCAATAAGCGGGTCTGGTGTCGGCACCTCTGTCCCATCGGGCTTTTACTCGGTGTCTTCGCGCGCCTGGGAGCGGTTCAGTTGTCACCAAGGAAGTGGAAGCCGGGGCTGGACGCGCTGACAGAGAAAACCATCTGCCCAACCTACATCGACCTGCCCAGAAAGCGGGCTGCCCGCCACTGCATTGAGTGTCTGCGCTGCATATTGCCTGGCCATAGAGCTGGCCTGGCGGTGTCATTCCGGCGACCGGGAAGGGAACTTGAAATGATTCGCCATCACCTGCCAGACGGTTGGGAAGTGCTGTTTATCTTTCTGGGGGCCGGAGTCGCCCTTGGAGGATTTCTCTGGCTGGTTATGCCGTTTTACGACAGCTGGCGACAGTCCGTGGGCACCTGGTTCATTGATCAGGGGCAGTACTGGATAGGCGAGCCCGGGCCCGACTGGTTGATGAGTGTGCACCCTGAGCGCCGGGAAATTTTTCGCTGGCTCGACTTCTTCATGATCAGCGGAACCATGGTATCCGTGATGGTTCTTTGTGCCATCGCACTGGGACTGGCCTCTTTGGGAAGCGCTGCACTGGCCAGGCATTTTGGCAGTGAATGTCGGCTGTTGAGAGCGACGATCCAGCTAGGGTATAGCCAGGCGCCGGTAGCCCTTATGGCCTTGATGATTGGCCTCGCTACGGAACTGTTTACACCGTTTATCGGGTTGGGAATGACGGTAGCGCAGGTGAGTAACGTGAAGAGTCTGATGATCCTGGCGGGTCTGCTCTGGAGCCTTTGGCTGGCGTGGCAGATTCTCAACGGGTTGGGTGTCAGGCGGGGAAGGGCGCTGGCGATGGTTCCAACCGCACTGGGCAGCGCTTCCATGGCAGCGGCCTGGTGGATGGCTGTGTTGTGACGGAGAGTCTCCGCAGGGGGGAGGTAAGGGGGATATGAGTAAGTGCATGAGGTTGCTGTCTGTACTGTGCGGGGCGCTGATTTTGCAGGTGTCTGTTGTGGTTCGGGCCGGGAATGACGACTGGCGCCCGGTGGCGGAGCAGGTGATCAGCGAGCTGGACGTTGCATTGTCGTCTTACCAGGCGGGGCATGCTCAGGAGGCCCGTCGGAGCGTGATTCAGGCGTATTTTGGTCCCTTCGAAGGAGAAAAGATGGAAGCAGCTATCCGGAGTCAGTTCGGCATCGAGCCTGCCTTCCTTGTTGAGCGTCAGTTTGGCGCACTGCGCAAAGCTATAAAGCAGGGGGCGGAGCAGAGCGACGTTATACAGCTCACCGAAGGCCTAAAGCAGGCGCTCAGGGAGCAGGCAGGGAAACTTAACGAGGCCGGCGTGTCACGGAATGTGTTCGAGGTAAACCAGTAATGGCTCGATGGCTTGTGTTTGTTGTTGCGGTGCTGCTCCCGCTAAGCAGTCTCGCGGATATACCTCAAGAGGACACTCTGGCTGCTGGTGCTGTCGTCCAGCAACTGGTTGAGAGTGGGGATGCAGCTGCCGAAGACTATCACCTGAGCAACGGCCTGGACACCATGGATACCTTCTCCAGCCTGTATTTCGATGTGTTCGAAGGGTCGGGTCTGGAAGTTGCTGTCGGGGTGAAGGATCCGGGGCTGAAAGCTCGTGTTGAGTCGATGTTCGGCGCTGTGATTGGTCTGGCGGGACAGGGGGCCGGGAAGCAGCAGTTAGCCGCAGCCTGGTCAGAGCTCCGTGACGTTCTGGAAAACGAGGTAGGCCCGCTGTTCAGCAACGAAAAGGTCGGCTTCGGCGGGCTTGCCCTGCAGGCGTTCCTGATTCTGCTGCGGGAAGGGTTCGAGGCCATGCTGGTAATCATGGCGCTGGCGGCCTACCTGCGCAGGTCATCTGCGGATTCAGGTATGTTGGCGCTCTATACCGGTATCGCCCTGGCTCTGGTGGCCAGTGCGCTCACGGCATTCGGTATGAATATACTGTTTCAGGCCTCCGGCGTGGCTCGAGAAGCCCTGGAAGGGGTCACCATGCTCTGTGCATCTGTGGTGCTGCTTTATGTCAGCCATTGGCTGCTCGCCAAACGCCAGGCAGAAAAGTGGCAGGCGTACATTCGCAGGAAAGTGGACGGTGCGTTGTCTGGCGGACAACGGTGGGCGCTCGGGCTGGCGGTGTTTCTGGCCGTATACCGCGAAGGGGCGGAAACCATTCTTTTCTATTACGCACTGGCCGGACAGTCCGGGCATCCTGTTGTGCCCATGCTGCTCGGAAGTGGCGCAGCGGCAGCGGTTCTACTGGCAGCTTTCCTTGTGATGAGAGCCGCGTCCCTGAAACTACCGCTGCCCGTGTTTTTCAGCGTAACGGCCGCGTTGCTGTTTTATCTCGCTTTCAACTTTGCCGGTACTGGAATCCTGGAACTTCAGGAAGCCGGCTGGGTGGGGATTACACCCATCACCGGAGCCCCCCGCCTGACATGGCTGGGTATTTACCCGACGCTGGAAACGCTATTGGCACAGGCTCTGGTTATGGTGCCCCTGGTACTGACCGCGGTATGGGCCTGGCACCGGCACCGTGCAATGACAACTATCTGAAAACAGCAAAGACAGGAGTGAAATGATGATGACGTATTCCCGCATTTTGGCTGCAGCCTGCCTCGCAGGAGGAAGTATGCTACTGGCAGGAAATTCCTTGGCCGGCGAGGTAATGATCGGCGAACCAGTTGAAATCAACGGTATGGAAATCGGTGCAGTTTACCTGCAACCGGTGATGATGACCCCTGAACTCCCGGGGATGGGAAACAAGGATATTCATCTGGAGGCAGATGTTGCCGCAATGCCCGGTAACAACAGTGGCTTTGGCGCTGGTGCCTGGGTGCCTTACCTCGGAGTGACCTACACGCTCACCAAGGTGGATTCAGACTGGTCGTCCACTGGTGCCTTTATGCCCATGGTTGCATCGGATGGCCCCCACTATGGCGCCAACATCAAGCTTGATGGCCCCGGGAAATACCACGTGGTCTACCATATTGATCCGCCTCCCTATCAGGGATTCTATCGCCACAAGGATAAGGAAACCGGTGTTGGCAAATGGTGGGCTCCGTTCGATGTTGAGTGGGACTTTGCGTTCATTGGCACGGGTAAAAAGGGAGGGTACTGACACGTTCCTGTGATCGTGCGGTTAAAAAAACGAAGCCCTTCGCTTAAAAGATGTATATAATATGACTTAATAAGGGTGGGGATGGTCTGGCCATCCCCTGGCGCTTGAATGGGGGCAAGGGTGATATGAGCCTGAATGCAGACGCATCACTTGGTTATGTCGAGGCGTTGCCCGAATTATCAGAGCCCCGGCCTGTTTTTGACAGCAAACGCGTTCCCGGTAATCCCGCAATCTGGGTGGGTATCTACTCTGAGCTGACGGAATTTGCCCTGTTCTTTGTGGTTTACTTCATCGCGCGCGCTCATTATCCCGAGGAGTTCAGCTCCGGCCCTGCCAAGCTTCATACCCTGGCGGGCACAGCCAATACACTGGTTCTGATTACCAGTAGCTACTTTGTTGCAAGAGGCATTGTCGCGCTGAGGGCCGATCAACCTGTGAAGGCTGTGCGTTGGCTGTCAGCAACCGTTGCCTGCGGTGTTATCTACCTGCTGATCAAGTGCGGTGAGTATCTGTGGAATCAGCAGCACGGGATTCATACTAATAGCAGCAACTTTTTCGCGGTGTATTACTACACAACCTTCAACCACATGCTGCACATATTCTGGGGTGGCGGGGGCATTGTCTGGGCCATTTTCCGCATCCGCTCCGGAGGGTTCACCTCCGCCAACCACGACGGTCTGATCGCAGCAGCCTGCTATTGGCACATGATTGATCTGGCGTGGATTCTGATTTTCCCCTTGATGTATGTGCTCCGGTAAACCGGAGCAAGCGAAGGAGGGCATGGGATGAACCTGACCGATAACAGCCTGTCCGCCCGGTCATCGGGCAAGAATCTGGATCGTCACTGGATGATTCTGGTTGGGCTAACGCTACTTAGCGCAGTGATTGCCGAGGGGGCTGAGCCCAGCCTGCTGATTACGCTGGTTATTTCCTCTGTGATCGTGATCAAGGCGCGGATGATCATCGTGCACTTCATGGAGCTGAAAGGTGCCTCTCCCTATATCTACTACCTGATAACGGCCTATTTTTATGTGTTTTCGATACTGGCCATACTGGTCTGGCTCTTCCCGGAGCCTCTGGCAAGTTTAACCACGATTCGGTGAGGAGGTTGCAATGACATGCGATAAACCGGAGCAGATCAGAGACGATATCTGGAATCAGCATCTGAGATGGCTGGACCTCATCAGTGATGAGTGCCGCTCCAATCAACAGAAAGACCGGAGCCGCCAACGGCAGCAGACCGCTGATACCAGACAGGGGCCGGAAAGCTCTGCAAAACCACCGGTCACGTCATCGCGGTGACCGGCGTCTCGATTGGGATGGATGTGGGGTTTCAGCGGTTTTTTTGAGCTCTGGTTCTCATGGCAGCAGTATGGCCCTGAGACTGACACTCCACTCCAGGCCGTCCAGCAGATTTTTCAGGGCAAGCCCCAGTTCGGTATCGCCTTCAATGACCAGTCGCCGTTGAAAGAACAACTGATCCGGGTCCTGGCGTCTTTCTGCCAGGGTACGGAAAGCTGCCAGCGATCCACGGATGGTGGCTTCGCCTGGTCCATCAACCACCCGCAGCCGGCCGGCCCAGAATCCAAGGGTAATGCCTGGATGCCCGCCGTTCAGTTCCAGCCGGATCCGGCGACCTTCGAAGTCGTCAAACTCGCCATCCGCCATGGCCTGAGCAAACAGGCGATTCAGTGGAGATTCTGCCGCGAGTTGCTTGATGGGCATCGGCACCTGGCTGTCGAGCATGCCGAACGCCGGAGCTGGCGAGGGCAGGTATTCCCGGAGGACGCTGAACGACTGGGTAAACAGGCCATTGTCCGCAAGTCGATCACGCAGTCCGGTGAGGCGTTCAACGCCAGGGAAGGCCTTGATTGCTGTGAGGGTGGATAGAGCCGGAAGTGGCGAAGGCAGTGGCAGTTTCGGGAATATGGAAAGCATGGGTACTCCGGGCAGAAAGGGGTCTGCCCAGAATAACGGATTGAGTGTTTAACCGATTTGATTTAACTCAGGTGTTCCGGGTGCCCGGCCTCACCCCTTGTGCAGCCCTTCCTCCACTGCCCATACCGCAACTTCCACCCGGGAGCGGAGATTGAGCTTTTTCAGCAGATGCTTCACATGCACTTTCACTGTGCCGTCGCTGATGTCCAGCTTGCGACCGATCATTTTGTTGGAGAGTCCCTCTGCGATCAGGCGGAGAATGTCCTTTTCCCTCGGCGTGAGGCTGTCGTAGTCCGGGCGTGACGTTTGCTGTGGTTTGTTGGAGCGAAGGGCTTCGGCCAGCAGCGTTGTCAGGCGGTCACTGATCACCATTTTTCCGACGGCAGCCTGGTGCAGCTGGCTGATCATTTCCTCAGGCTCCATATCTTTCAGAAGGTAGCCGTCTGCGCCTGCCCGCAACGCGGAGACAACATCGTCTTCCTGGTCGGAAACTGTAAACATCACGATCCGGGAGCTGATGTTCTGATCACGAAGCTTTCTCAGTGCCTCGATACCGTCCATTTCCGGCATGTTCAGATCCATCAGGATCAGGTCGGGCTCCAGTTCGGTCGCCAGTCGAATGCCGTCGGCCGCATTGCTGGCCTCGCCAATGACCTCGATATCGTCTTCCATATCCACCAGCTGCTTGATGCCCTGGCGTAGCAGAGGGTGGTCGTCGATCAGCAAAATACTTGCGGGTGATTCAGACATGTTTTTTCTCTTGTTGGTAGTCAGGCGCTGGATACTTCTGTCGGGATCAGGTTACGACTCTTTGGAACAAATGTTAACGCGACTTCGACGCCGCCTTCATCCCGGTTTTCCACGTTAATTTTGCCGCCCAGGGTGCGGGCCCGGTCCTGCATGATAATCATGCCGTAGTGGTTCACCGGCTGGTCGCCGCCAGGCAGTCCTTTACCGTTGTCCCGGATGCGTACCTGAACCTGGGGCGACTCAAAATGCACATCCACGGAAATTTCCGTGGCGTCTGCATGCTTGACTGCGTTAGCCAGACCCTCGCGCACGATCTGCAGGGTATGGATTTCCTCATTGGGCGACAGGGTCTGAGGAGGAAGATCATACGACAGGTGCACCGGTTTGCCGAGGCGTTCGGAGAACTCTTCGACAGTTTTGCGAAGTGCGGTTGAAAGATCGGGGGTATCCAGCTTCAGCCGGAAGGTTGCCAGCAACTCCCTGAGTTGGCGGTAGGCACTGTTAAGGCCGGTACTGAGTTCGTCGAGGATAGAATCGTGTGCGGTTTTCTGTTCACCGTCGATATTCAGACGCCGTAACCGGGCTACCTGCATCTTCAGATACGATAGTGATTGGGCCAGGGAATCATGGAGCTCCCTCGCGATTACGGTACGTTCTTCCGCCAGGGTGATCTGCTGTTCCTCTGTTATCTGCCGCTCCAGGAAGATGGCCGTGGCCAGCTGGTCGCTGAGGGTTTCCAGCAGTCGCCGTGCGGTTTCAGACAAGTCCTGGTCTGCCGGATACCAGACTTCCAGCGTACCGAGTAACAGACCCGGGGTACGAATCGGCAGTAGCAAGCGTCGGCCGTCATTGTTCTCGCTTGGCAAGTCGTCGAAGGTTTCCGGAGTGATCAGGCAGGCATTGCAATGATGATCCCGGCAGTAGAACGGACGCTTTTTGGTGGCGGTGGTCACCGCCTTTACCGGCTCGGATGAGTTGCGGTCGTGCAGGTACAGGTGAATGGGCCCGATGCCAAGGAGGGTTTCCAGTTCCTGGAGCATCGGAACAGCGCCACTGCACAGGTCGTGATTGGCAAACAGGTTACGGCTGGCCGAGTGCAGCAACTGCAATGCCGAATGGCTTTTTTCAAGCTCTTCGGTTTTGATGCGGGCGCGTTCTTCCAGTTCGTAGTAGGTGAGTGCCAGTTCGCTGGTCATCTGGTCGAAGGCATGTCCGAGCTGTGCCAGTTCATCTGATCCCTGCATGTTGGCTTTTCGGGAAAAGTCCTGCTCCCCGACAGCTCCGGCAATCTCTACAAGTTTATGCAGCGGGCGCAGGATACGCTTTTTCAGATCCAGGAACAGGGCAAAAATAATCAAAACCGAGAAAATGAGACTGATGACCTGGATCAGGTGGAGCAGATCAATGCGGGCTTCTGTGCGCTGCTCCAGCATGGATACGAACTGATCAACCTTGTCGACGTAGTGCTCGGTGGTGGTGAAGGTTTGTTGCGCAATGGGCGTGCCATGGGCGTGCTGCTCCAGCGCCGGTCGTAGTTGTGTTCTCCAGTCGTCGAGGATGCGCTGATATTGGATGGCCAGAGGGTGGTCTGCGGATCTTGGAATGGCCTTGGTCGTACTTACATCAATCAGGCGGGCTTCGTACCTGTCTAGTTTCTGTTGCTGAGAGCCCTCGGGTAACCCACTTTCCTTCAGGCCAGCAGAATCTGCCAGCAGTTGGAATGCTCCCATCCGCAGTGCTCCGGCAAGGTTGATAGCCGTGGCATTACCTTCAATGCTGCGGGACACCACGAGGGTTGCTGCCATGCTGACCATGGATGTCAGTACCACCGCGCCAACAACCACGGCGATCCTGTTTACAAGAGGGCTACGATGTTTCATGGGGCCTATTGTCTACAGACACCTCGCCGAGTTGGATACCACCTTGAGGATAGCCAATTTACCCACAAAGTTGATCCCCCATCATAATCTTTGACCCCGTTCGTGGCAAAAGTCGACACTGAAAAATAGATATCAAAAGCGGGTTGGCCGGATGAGGATTGATTCGGATCGTGAAGGCGACCGGCAGGCGTCACTGGCCGTTGTGTTGCCGCTGGCGGTTGCCGGCTTTATTGTTGCTGCAGGCTGCTGGACGCTGTTCGCTGTAGCTGGAGTACACTTGCGCGGCGAGCTTAGCCTGAGCAGCCTCCAGTTTGGCCTCTTACTGGCGATGCCGATGGCGGGTAGCGCACTGCTAGCGATACCTTCGGGGTTGGCTGCCCAGAAGTTTGGCGCCCGAACTGTCATGCTGACCTGCCTGGCGGGACTGGCTGTTTGCATGGTTATCCTGCTGACGACTGACACCTTCGCAGGTTATCTTGTCGCGGCCTCCGGTCTTGGGCTGGCCGGAGGCTTTTACACGGCGGGACTTCAGTTCGTTACGTCCCATTGCCGCCTGGCTCACCTTGGCCTGGTATTGGGCATGTTTGGCGCCGGGGTGACCGGTGCGGGTTTTAATTATTATCTGGTGCCGTTGTTCCACGAGGCGTTTTCCTGGCATGGGGTTCCGCTGGCCTACCTCATCGTTCTTCTCCTGTTGCTTGCCTTGTTGATGATGCTTACCGAAGAGGGTGATGCCGAAGCTGATCCTTCTGCCGAGATGTCCATTCCTGTCCTTGTGAGACGGTTACACGTGGCCCGCGCATGGCAACTGTGTGCGTTTTTCGGGGTGATTGCCGGCAGCTTTTTTGCCCTGGCACTTTGGTTGCCTGACTACTTTTCTTCTCAGTTCGATGTGGGCGTCGAGTCCGGCGCCCGACTGTCACAGTGGTTTGTGATTCCTGGTGCCGTGGCGCAGGTACTGGGTGGCGGTTTATCGGATCGGTTCGGTAGTGCCCGGGTGGTGAGTCGCTCGCTGGTGGTTTGCCTGGTGGCCTTGTTTGTCCTCTCTTATCCTCCGATGACCCTGTTTGTTCAGGGTATTGATACCGTCATCGAGATCGAGTTTTCTCTTCCGTTGCTATTCGAGAGCGCGCTGATTGTTATTCTGGGGGTAGCTCTGGGATGCTCCGTGGGTAGTCTGCAACGTCTGGTGATTGGGGAGCATCGTCCGATGGCAGCTTTTATCGCGGGGCTGTTGCTGGTGAGTGCGGGCTCTGTGGCGTTCGTACTGCCGGTGCTGTTTGGTGCCGCCAATCATTGGCTCGGCATCCGCAGTACAGTGTTCATGATTCTTTTCCTGTTGCTTGTCATCTGCCTGCTGATGTTCGCCCGGGATAACCGCCGCCTGGAGCGAGAGCAGTTTCTCCACCGGGGGATATGACGCTCTACCCCGGGGTGGGTAGAGGGCGGGTATCTGGTAGTAACCACGCAGATTTCAGGGTTTTCATCCCACACAATGGTCTCAACTCGGAATAACGATCCGGTACACGGGTTGACGGAGAGAGAGACCATGAGTCATTTAATCGACAAGCTGAATTACTTCAGGAAGAAGCGTGAGCCATTCTCCAATGGCCATGGCGAGACCCACGATGTTAGTCGCGAATGGGAAAACGGTTATCGCCAGCGCTGGCAGCACGACAAGATTGTGCGCTCCACCCATGGTGTGAACTGTACTGGTTCGTGTAGCTGGAAAATCTACGTCAAGAATGGTCTGGTTACCTGGGAAACCCAGCAAACTGACTATCCCCGCACCCGGCCGGATCTGCCTAACCATGAACCTCGCGGTTGCCCCCGCGGTGCCAGTTACTCCTGGTACATGTACAGTGCCAACCGCCTCAAATATCCCCTGATGCGCAAGAGCCTGATCAAGCTATGGCGGGCGGCCAAAGTTCAGCACAATGATCCGGTAGAGGCCTGGGCATCCATTGTTGAGGATCCAAAGAAAACCGCTGAGTACAAGCCGAGGCGTGGCATGGGCGGCTTTGTTCGTTCCAGCTGGGACGAAGTCAACGAGCTGATCGGTGCAGCGAACGTATACACCGCCAAAGAAGTGGGCCCAGACCGCATTATCGGGTTCTCTCCGATTCCGGCCATGTCCATGGTGTCCTATGCTTCCGGTGCCCGTTACCTGTCGCTGATCGGTGGCGCCTGCCTGAGTTTCTACGACTGGTACTGTGATCTGCCGCCGTCCTCTCCCCAGACCTGGGGTGAGCAGACAGACGTTCCGGAGTCTGCGGACTGGTATAACTCCGGCTATATCATCGCCTGGGGCTCCAACGTGCCCCAGACCCGCACCCCGGACGCCCACTTCTTCACGGAAGTTCGTTACAAGGGCACCAAGACCGTTGCCATTACTCCGGACTATGCCGAAGTTTCCAAGCTGTCCGACGAATGGCTGAACCCCAAGCAGGGTACTGACGCCGCACTGGGTATGGCCATGGGCCACGTGATTCTGAAAGAGTTTCACGTAGATCAGCCCAGCGAGTACTTCACAGACTATGTGCGCCGCTACACCGACATGCCTTATCTGGTCATGCTGGATGAAAAGGATGGCCGTTATGTTCCGGGCCGATTCCTGCGTGCCAGTGATCTGGTGGATGGGCTGGGTGAAGAAAACAATCCTGAATGGAAAACCGTCGCCATCAATGAGGATACCGGCGATCTGACCGCGCCGAACGGCTCTATCGGCTACCGTTGGGGTGAAAAAGGCAAGTGGAACCTCAAACAGACAGCGAAGGGAGACGACGTCAACTTGCAGCTGTCGCTGGTAGAAAATCACGATGAGGTTGTCGATGTTGCCTTCCCGTATTTTGGCGGCATCGAGCATGACCACTTCAAGCACGTTGAGATCAATGAGGTACTCAAGCACAAGCTGGGTGCCCGTAAAGTGCAGCTGGCGGATGGCTCGGAAGCCAGAGTGGTCACGGTCTACGACCTGATGGTCGCCAACTACGGCATCAGCCGTGGACTTGGAGAGGATGACGGTGCGACATCCTACGATGAAGTCAAACCCTACACTCCGGCGTGGCAGGAGAAGATCACCGGTGTTCCCGCCGAGAAGGTGATCCGAATCGCCCGCGAATTTGCCCAGAACGCGGACCAGACCAAGGGACGCTCCATGGTGATCGTGGGTGCCGGTATGAACCACTGGTACCACATGGACATGAACTACCGCAGCCTGATCAACATGCTGATCATGTGCGGTTGTATCGGCCAGAGTGGCGGCGGTTGGAGCCACTACGTTGGCCAGGAAAAACTGCGCCCTCAGACCGGCTGGCAGCCGCTGGCCTTCGGTCTGGACTGGCAGCGTCCGCCCCGCCATATGAACGGTACCTCCTTCTTCTATAACCACGCCAGCCAGTGGCGTTATGAGAAGCTGGATGTGGAAGAAATTCTGTCTCCGCTGGCGGATAAATCCAGGTTCGGCGGCAGTCTGATCGACTACAACGTGCGTGCCGAGCGAATGGGTTGGTTGCCGTCTGCGCCTCAGCTCAACCGCAACCCGCTGACCATTGCTGCCGAGGCTGAAAAGGCCGGTATGGAAGTGCCGGACTACGTCGCCAAGTCCCTGAAAGAGGGTTCCCTGGCCTTTGCCGCTGAAAGCCCGGATGCCAAGGAAAACCACCCCCGTAACATGTTTATCTGGCGTTCCAACCTGCTGGGATCATCCGGTAAGGGGCACGAGTACATGCTCAAGTACCTGCTGGGCACCAGGAACGGCCTGCAGGGCAAGGACCTGGGCGAAGAGGGCGGCGCTAAACCGCAGGAAGTGACCTGGCAGGACCAGGGTGCGGAAGGCAAGCTCGACCTGCTGGTGACTCTGGACTTCCGCATGTCCACTACCTGCCTGTATTCCGACATCGTTCTGCCGACCGCCACCTGGTACGAGAAGAACGATCTGAATACATCCGACATGCACCCGTTCATTCACCCGCTGACCGCGGCTACTGATCCAGCCTGGGAAGCGCGCAGTGACTGGGAAATCTACAAGGGCATTGCCAAGTCCTTCTCTGAGGCGGCGAAAGGTCATCTGGGCGTCGAGAAAGACGTCGTCACCCTGCCACTGCTGCACGACGCGCCAGCGGAACTGGGGCAGCCATTCGACGTTAAGGACTGGAAGAAAGGCGAGTGCGATCTGATTCCGGGCAAAACCGCACCCAATTTCATCACCGTTGAGCGGGATTACCCGAACACCTACGCCCGTTTCACCTCACTTGGTCCGTTGCTGGACAAGCTGGGTAATGGTGGCAAGGGCATCAACTGGAATACCGAGAAAGAAGTCAATTTCCTCAAGGAACTGAATTACACCCACATCGAGGGTGCCAATGCCGGTCGCCCGAAGATCGAAACCGCGATTGATGCGGCGGAAGTCATCCTGACTCTGGCCCCGGAAACCAACGGTCAGGTGGCGGTGAAGGCCTGGAAAGCGCTCTCTGAATTTACCGGCCTGGACCACACCCATCTGGCGACCAACAAGGAAGAAGAAAAAATCCGCTTCCGGGATGTTGTTGCTCAGCCGCGCAAGATCATCTCCAGCCCGACCTGGTCTGGCCTGGAAGATGAGCATGTGTCCTATAACGCGGGTTACACCAACGTCCACGAGTTGATCCCCTGGAGGACTCTGACGGGGCGTCAGCAGTTCTATCAGGATCACGAATGGATGCGTGCCTTTGGCGAGAGCCTGCTGGTCTACCGTCCGCCCATCAACACCAAGGCTGCTGCGCCGATGCTGGGCAAGAAGGGCAACGGGAATCCTGAAAAGGCCCTCAACTGGATCACACCGCACCAGAAGTGGGGTATTCACAGCACCTACAGCGAAAACCTGCTGATGCAGACGCTGTCTCGTGGTGGCCCCATCGTGTGGCTGAGTGAAGATGACGCCAAAGATCTGGGCATTGAGGACAACGACTGGATCGAGCTGTTTAACGTCAACGGTGCGATTGCTGCCAGGGCTGTGGTCAGCCAGCGCGTGATGCCTGGCATGGCGATGATGTACCACGCCCAGGAACGACTGGTGAATATTCCGGGCTCCGAAGTTACCGGTACCCGGGGTGGTATTCATAACTCGGTCACCCGGGCCTGCCCGAAACCGACCCATATGATTGGTGGCTATGCCCAGTACTCCTACGGTTTCAACTACTACGGCACCGTAGGTTCGAACCGGGATGAGTTTGTGGTGGTTCGCAAGATGAAGAACGTGGACTGGCTCGATGGCGAAGGCAATGACTCAGTTCAGGAGGCTGTAAAATGAAGATCCGCTCCCAAGTCGGCATGGTACTGAACCTGGACAAGTGCATTGGTTGCCATACCTGTTCAGTTACCTGCAAAAACGTCTGGACCAGCCGCGAAGGCATGGAATACGCCTGGTTCAACAACGTCGAAACCAAGCCTGGTATCGGTTACCCGAAAGAGTGGGAGAACCAGGATAAGTGGAAAGGCGGCTGGATGCGCGACAGCTCCGGCAAGATCAAGCCCCGCATCGGCGGCAGGTTCCGGGTGTTGGCGAACATTTTCGCCAACCCGGACCTTCCGGAAATCGACGACTACTACGAGCCGTTCGATTTTGACTACCAGCACCTGCACAACGCACCGGACAGCAAGCACCAGCCAATAGCACGGCCGCGCTCGCTGATCTCCGGCGAACGTATGAAGAAAATCGAATGGGGCCCCAACTGGGAAGAAATCCTGGGCACCGAGTTTGCCAAGCGCCGCAAGGACAAGAACTTTGACCAGGTGCAGGCGGATATCTACGGCCAGTTCGAAAACACCTTCATGATGTATCTGCCGCGTCTGTGCGAGCACTGCCTGAACCCGGCCTGTGTTGCCAGCTGCCCGAGCGGCGCCATCTACAAGCGCGAGGAAGACGGCATCGTCCTGATTGACCAGGACAAGTGCCGTGGCTGGCGGATGTGTGTCTCCGGCTGCCCCTACAAGAAAATCTACTTCAACTGGAAAACCGGCAAGTCCGAGAAGTGCATCTTCTGTTATCCCCGGATCGAAGCCGGCATGCCTACGGTCTGCTCCGAGACCTGTGTGGGCCGTATTCGCTACCTGGGCGTGCTGCTCTACGATGCCGACCGGATCGAGGAAGTGGCCAGCACACCGGGCGAACAGGATCTCTACGAGAAACAGCTGGAAATCTTCCTGGACCCGTTCGATCCGAAAGTGATCGAGCAGGCGAAGAAAGACGGCATCCCGATGAACGTCATCGAGGCCGCCCAGCAGAGCCCGGTGTACAAGATGGCGGTGGACTGGAAACTGGCACTGCCGCTGCACCCGGAATACCGCACCTTGCCGATGGTCTGGTATGTGCCACCCCTCAGCCCGATTCAGTCAGCTGCTGAAGCCGGCAAGGTCGAGTTTGATGGTGTACTGCCGAAAATTGAGAGCCTGCGGATCCCGGTCAAATATCTCGCCAACCTCCTGACTGCTGGCGATGAGAAACCGATTGTCACAGCCCTCAAGCGGATTCTGGCCATGCGTTTGTACAAGCGGGCCGAAACCGTTGAAAACCGGGAAGACCTGCGAGCCCTTCAGGAAGCGGGTCTGACCAAGCAACAGGCAGACGAAATGTACCGCTACCTGGCGATCGCGAATTACGAGGACCGCTTCGTGATTCCCACCAGCCATAGAGAACTGGCTAAGGAAGCGTTCCCGGAAGCCACTGCCTATGGCGAACGTGGTGGTTGCGGATTCAGCTTCGGTGATGGCTGCCATGGGGGCGACAGCGAGTTCAGCCTGTTCGGAGGCCGCAAGCAGACCACCAGCATGGTCAGCAAATTAGCCACCGTAAAGCAGGTGGACCCGAAGCAACTGCAGGAATAAGGAGGCCAACATGCAACTTCTGAAAGTACTGGCGCGGGTTCTGGAATACCCCACTGAAGAACTACAGGCCTCCAGGGATGCATTGGTGGCGGTTGTTCTGGAGGACACCCGACTGCCACGCAAGAACAAGCAGCAGCTGCTGAGTTGTCTGGACCGCTTGTGCGACGGCGACTTGCTGGATCTGCAAGAAGAGTACGTCGGCACCTTCGACAAGGGCAGGGCGACGTCCCTGCTACTGTTCGAACACGTGCACGGCGAGTCCCGGGACCGGGGGCAGGCCATGGTCGATCTGATGGATGAATACGAACGCAACGGGCTTGAGATTGACGCCCGGGAACTACCGGATTACCTGCCGCTGTTCCTGGAATACCTCGCAACGAGGCCCGCAGAGGAAATCCAGAACTGGCTTGAGGATATCCACCACATTCTCGGCTTGCTGGGAGAGCGCTTGTTCCAGCGCCAGAGCCATTACCACATTGCGATGGATGCGTTGCTGGCCATTGCCGGGCGCAAGGTTGACCGCCAGGAGCTGGCGAAAATCGTTGCCTCGGAGGAGCGGGATGATACTCCGGAAGCCCTGGACAAAGTCTGGGAAGAGGAAATGGTGAAATTCGTGGATGACCAGGGCAGCTCCTGCAGCACCGGTGGCGTTGTTGGACAGCGCCGCCGTGAGCTGGAACAAACCCAGACCATCCACCTGAGCGACAAACTGATGGCGGATGCAACACCCCGTCAGGCAGGGCGCGCCTGAGGCGCAGGAGGAAATGACGATGTCCTTTATAAACACGCTACTGTTTGGAATCTACCCGTACATCGCCCTGATCGTGCTGTTTGTCGGTACCTGGGCGCGTTATGACCATGGCCAGTTCACCTGGAAAGCCCACTCAAGCCAGATGCTGCGCAAGAAAAACATGGTGCTGGCGTCCGTGCTGTTCCACGTGGGTGTGCTGGTAATCTTCTTCGGTCACTTTGTCGGTTTGCTCACACCCCACTGGGCCTACGATTGGCTCATTACTCCCGGTCAGAAACAGGTGATGGCCATTGTGGTTGGTGGCATTGCCGGCGTGATGGCGCTGATTGGCGGCGCCATGCTCGCCTGGCGCCGTTTGACCGACCCGCGCATTCAGGCCAGCAGCAGTACCGCTGATAACCTGATTATCGTGGTTCTGGTGGTCCAGGTCGTTCTGGGCCTGCTCACCATCCTGCCGACACTCGGCCACCTGGATGGCGGCACCATGCTCAAGTTCTCAGCATGGGCACAGGGGATCTTCACCTTCCAGGGCGGCTCTGCGGATCATCTGCTGGGTGTGCACTGGATCTACAAGACCCACATCTTCCTGGGCCTGACCATCTTCGTGCTGTTTCCGTTCACCCGCCTGGTCCACATTCTCAGTGTTCCAGCGGAATACTTCACACGTCGTTACCAAGTCGTGCGAAAACGCGCATGACCTGACCTTAACCGGGGCTACTCCGTGCTGTGGCCCCGGTCTTTTTGAGAGGTGCCGAACATGCAACTCATTCCGACCGGCGATGCCGGAAAACCCAGAAACCAGTTCCCTCCGGTGTGCGTGGGTGACACCCTCATCTCCGAAGAGGACATAGCCCGTGAACTGCAACACCACCCGGCCGGGGAAATGACCGAAGCCTGGCTGGAGGCTGCCAGAAGTCTGGTGATTCGCGAACTACTCGTGGCTCGTGCGAACCGCCTGGGCCTGCCGGAAAATCTGAAGGAAGAAGAACGTATCGCCAAACTGCTGGAACAGGAGCTGGACGTTCCCGAACCAACAGACACCGACTGCGAACGCTTCTATTCGGCCAACCCGGCACGCTTCACCAGCCCGACCCTGATGGCCGTCAGTCACATCCTCCTGGCCGCAGCCCCGGACGACGTCCAGGAACGCATCCGCCAGGAAGAAGCCGGACGCCAGCTCCTTGGCGCCCTCCTGGATGGCCGCTCCCGGTTCTCTGACATGGCCAAACAGTACTCCGCCTGCGAATCCCGACACCAGGGCGGCAGCCTGGGCCAGATCAGCAAAGGCCAGACCGTTGAAGAGTTCGAACGCCCGGTACTCAACCTCAAAGAAGGCCTGAACCCGGAACTCATCGAAACCCGCTACGGCTGGCACATCGTACTGGTGGATCAACGAATCGATGGAGAACAGCTGCCCTACGACCACGTCAAACCCAAGATTCGCCAATACCTGAGCGAAAGCGTCACCCGCCGGGCCTTCCGTCAGTACCTGCAAGTGCTGGCGGCAGAAATCGGTGTACAAGGCGTGGACCTGGAGATCCCGGATTCGCCATTGATGCAGTGAAGATCCGCGAGGCCAGTACGTTAGTCTGGAGGCCGAAGTGGCACAGCACCCCAAAACTGTGCGAAGCCAGGGATGGCGAAGCTCAAGCGCCACATGGATGTGCCGCAAGGAGCGGGTTTTGGGGTGCTGTGCCGCTTTGGCCTTGCACCATGAATCTCAGGCTACTAATTAGCAAAACAAATCTTTGAGTTAGGTCAATTACTCCGGAATAACCCCCGAACTACCTCCATCGGGGGAGCGATTTTTGACCAGTACCCGCATAGTATTTAAAAAAAGATTTTCGATGCATGTATTTACCAGGAGGGACTCACCATGGGACTCATGCAAACCACCGGAACCCGATACAGCAAACCGATACTGGTCGCCGTCAACAAGCCTTTTGACGATGAAGATGGTCTCCAGGCGCTGCGCAGCCATCCGTTGTTTCGCAACATCCGGTCCAGAGATCTCGAAGACCTGATTCACCAGTCCCGACGCCTGCGCCTCGGCCACCATCAGTTGCTGTACCGTCAGGACATGCCGGCGCATCACTTCTTCTTCGTTATTTCCGGCCGGCTGCGCCTGTATCGCCTGGATTCCTCCGGCATCGACCGCACCCTGGACAGCATCGCCCCGGGCGATTGCTTTGCGGAAGTCATGATCTACGCCGATCCCCCGCGCTACGCCTGCTACGCCGAGGCGTTGAAATCCAGCGAAGTATTGATGATTCCAGTCAAGGCTTATCGTGACCTGCTGGACCGCAACCCTGAATACGCTCAGGCAGCACTGGAACACTATGCCAGGCGCGCAGTGAACCGCTTCCACGACCTGGAAATCATGACTGTTCAGAATGCCCGGGACCGCTTGATCCGATACCTCATCGATCTGCTGCCCAATGGCGCTGAAGAAGGGGGCGAAGTAGAACTGCCTCTTCCGAAATGCCTGGTTGCCTCTCGTTTGGCCATGCAGCCGGAGACATTCTCCAGGATTCTGGCAGACCTGAAAGCTAACGGACTGCTGCGGGTTAACCGAAGCAAGCTGTTTATCTCAGACCCGCAGCGGCTGATTCAGATCAGCCAGTAGCGGACAGAAGAACACCTCCGGGGCAAAGAATGGGAGGCTCCATGAAACCGAGAAGACAAAGGCCGCTGATCTATTCCTGCTCTGGCTGCTCAGATGTGGCGCAGCTGGCGAATAACGCCGCGGTTCGGCTGGATCACGCGGGGGAGTTCGAAATGTCCTGCATTTCCGGCGTCGGAGGAAAGGTGCCAACTTTGGTCAGTATTGCGCAGTCAGGTCGCCCCATTACGGTGATTGATGGCTGTCCCCTGCATTGTGCCAGGGCCTGCCTGGAAAACATCGGTGTCCATTTGGATGAACATGTGCGCCTTTACGAATTCGGATTCAAAAAGCATTACGGCAAATCTTACGACGACAGTGCCGTCGAGGACGTGTGTGACGAAGTTCGAAAGCGTTGGAACAAGCACCAATTGATTGCACGCCAGGCCTGAGCCCGACTTGCCGCTACCAAGGAATGCATCATGATCAGCAGCTATAACGACCTTATTCAGGCCTCCCGCCAACAGTCAGAGCCGCAGCGGCTTCTGTTCGTTTTCTGCCGGGCCGAACTGCCTGACGAGGCCTCTGCCATGGAACGCGCGGCGTTTGAACGAGGTGAAGGCGGAGCACTCACCCCGGTTATCTGTGTCGACAAGAACCCGGAGGAAGCGTCGGATTTTGCCGCGTTAGTAGAAGAGTCCCGTTCAACAGGGCAGGACTGGGATCTGGTGTTTGTGGGTGCGATGTCGGGGCGTGGGGGTGTATCTCCGTCCAGTGATGAAGCACAGCAGCCACTGACCATGATGGTGGAATCCATCCGGCTGGGGAATATTGGCCAATTCCTTCCTCTCAATTCGGCTGGTGAGGCTGTTGCTCTGGCCTGAATGACTTGAGTCAACGGTCGGAACCTATCCACTTAGAGGTATTTGATTTTCGTTAAGTTTCACTAGCCTGTTTCTTAATACCTTTTCCACACATTCTCGTGCCTTGGGGGCCTTGGTGAACCGGATCTTCGGAATCCTGATGTGTCTTTGCGTTATCTTCGGAAGCGCTTTTGTTTCAACGACATCGGCGGCGCCGGTCGGCGAGTATGAGCCGATCGCTGCTCGTCAGGTGATTGAAGCGGCGGTGCCTGGTGTTACCGAAATAAAGCCTCGTGAGGGCAACCGGGCCATTCAGGAACTCTATGGCGACGGAGAACTCAAGGGCTACGCCTATCAGAGCCTCGATTTCCTGCAAACGCCTGCTTATTCCGGTAAGCCGCTGAACATCGTTGTCGTTCTCGACACCGAAGGGCATATCATCAAGTCCCACGTCATCGAGCACCACGAACCCATTCTTCTGGTGGGCATCCCCGAAAGTAAACTGCATGACTTTACCGATCAGTACATCGGGTTAAAGGCCGATCAACGAGTCACCGTCGGTGGCACTTCAACCGAGACCCGGGTGGCGGTTGATGGTCTTTCCGGTGCTACCGTCACTGTGATGGTGGTTAACGAAGTCATCATGAAAACGGCTCACCGGGTAGGTGCGGAGCTAGGGCTCGTGAAGAACACCGGTAAGACCCGCCCGCCGATTGCCGAGGTACAGACTGATGGATTCGAGCCCGCGAGCTGGCAGACCCTGACCGGGGAAGGCTCCATTCGCCATATGATGCTGACCCGCGGTCAGGTGGATGATGCCTTCAAAGGTACACCAGCTGAGGGGGTGGACGCTGCAGCCCCTGAAGCACGTGATGAACCGTTGATTGATCTCTACGCGGCCTATCTCAATGTTCCTACCATTGGCCGGAACCTGCTCGGAGACAAGCAATACCAGTGGCTGATGTCTGAGCTGAAAGACGGTGAGCACGCCATGGCGGTGGTCGCCAACGGGGATTATTCCTTCAAGGGCTCAGGTTATGTTCGTGGCGGCATTTTCGACCGGGTCCAGATCCGTCAGTTTGGCGATACCTTCAATTTCAGAGATCTCGATTATTACCGCCTGAGTGATGTCTATGCCGAGGGCATGCCCGCTTTTGGCGAGATGGCCATCTTCATCGTGCGGCAGCAGTACAACTTTGATCCCGGTACCGAATGGAGCCTGGAACTGACCGTAAAACGTCAGACCGGTCCGCTGGATAGTGAATTCCAGGTATTCCCTCTCAGCTATCAGTTGCCGGATCAGTATTTTACCCGCGCCGAGCCGGTGCTGACAGAAGAGGACATGTTGGCGGACCAGCCCATGTGGGTGCAGGTCTGGTATCAGAAGGACTTCCAGATTGTCGTGCTTTGCATCGGGCTCGGGGTGCTGCTGTTTATCCTGTTCTTCCAGGACTGGTTGGTGCAGAAACCGAAGATGATGCGTTGGATACGGCACGGTTTCCTTGTCTACACCCTCGTCTTTATTGGTTGGTATGCGCTGGGTCAGTTGTCGATTGTGAATGTGCTTACTTTCGTCAACAGCCTCATCAAAGGATTCACCTGGGAAACCTTCCTGATTGATCCGATGCTGTTCGTGCTCTGGGCGGTGGTAGCCGGCATCGTCCTGCTGTGGGGGCGGGCCGTGTTCTGCGGCTGGCTGTGTCCTTTCGGGGCGCTTCAGGAACTGCTGAACGAAATTGCCCGAAAGCTGAAAATACCCCAGTACACCGTGCCATTTTCCTGGCATGAGCGCCTGTGGGCGATCAAATACATTGTCCTGTTGGTGTTGTTCGGGGTTTCGCTGGAATCCATGGCTACCGCTGAGCGGCTGGCAGAAGTTGAACCCTTCAAAACCTCGATCACCCTGCATTTCGACCGCAGCTGGCCCTTTGTGAGTTACGCCGTGTTGTTGCTGGTGGTGAACCTGTTTACCCGCAAGGTGTACTGCCGCTACATCTGCCCCCTCGGTGCCGCACTGGCGCTGCCAACCAAACTCAGGGTGTTCGACTGGCTCAAACGCCGGAAGGAGTGTGGTAACCCGTGCCGTCTGTGCGACCACGAATGTGAAGTTCAGGCGATCCACCCGGACGGGCACATCAACTACATGGAATGCCATTACTGCCTGGATTGCCAGATGACCTATTTCGATGACCATAAGTGCCCGCCGCTGATCGTCAAGCGTCGCGGCAAGCGCCGTGGTCATAACGCTCCTGGACACCCGGAAGAGATCCCGGTCACCCAGGTGAACTGAGTAGTCCCTATAAAAAAACTGAGAAGCAAAACCGCCATAATCAACAACGGAGTTGGATGCTATGAAGAAGCAAGAAGATCTGACCAGGGAACAGTCCGAAGCGCCAGAAGGCGGCCTGAGTCGCCGCCGCTTTATGGGTGCGGCAGCCATTGCGGGTGTTGCCGGTGCTACCGGCCTTGGTTCAGCCGTGATGTCGCGGGAAGCGTTTGCTGCAGCCGCTGAAGAAGCCCGGAACAAGTTTGTCATTCATCCGGGTGAGCTGGACGAGTACTACGGTTTCTGGAGTGGTGGACACCAGGGTGAAGTCCGGGTTTTGGGTGTTCCGTCCATGCGGGAGCTGATGCGTATTCCGGTATTCAATGTGGATTCTGCCACCGGTTGGGGTCTGACCAACGAAAGTAAGGACGTACTGGGCCGTGACAAGACCTACCTCAACGGCGACTGTCACCACCCCCATATTTCCATGACCGATGGCCGCTATGACGGCAAATATCTTTTCATCAACGACAAGGCTAACACCCGGGTTGCCCGGATCCGTCTTGATATCATGAAGACGGACAAAATTACACATATCCCGAATGTCCAGGCCATTCACGGCTTGCGTCTGCAGAAGGTACCGAAAACCAACTACGTATTCTGTAACGCGGAGTTTGTGATTCCGCAGCCGAACGATGGCAGCGAGTACAGCCTTGAGAAAAGCTACACCATGTTCAACGCACTGGATGCTGAGACCATGGAGGTGGCCTGGCAGGTGATCGTCGATGGCAACCTGGACAACACCGACGCTGACTACACCGGCAAGTACGCGGCATCTACCTGCTACAACTCGGAGAAGGCCGTCGACCTCGCAGGCACTATGCGTAACGACCGCGACTGGGTGGTGGTGTTCAATGTCGAGCGTATCGAAGCTGCAGTCAAGGCTGGTAAGTTCAAGACCATTGGCGACTCCAAAGTACCTGTGGTGGATGGTCGTCACGGCTCTGATCTGACCCGCTATATTCCGGTGCCGAAGAATCCTCACGGTCTGAATACCTCACCTGACGGCAAGTACTTCGTTGCTAACGGTAAACTGTCACCTACGGTTTCCATTATTGCCATCGACAAGCTGGATGATCTGTTTGATGACAAGATCGGCGAGCGTGATCCGGTGGTGGGTGAGCCGGAGCTGGGTCTTGGGCCTCTGCATACAACCTATGATGGCCGTGGCAATGCTTACACCACGTTGTTTATCGACAGCCAGGTGTGTAAGTGGAACATTGCCGATGCGATCAAGCACTACAATGGCGAGAAGGTGAACTACATTCGCCAGAAACTGGATGTGCACTATCAGCCGGGCCACAACCATGCGTCCCTGACGGAATCCCGGGATGCGGATGGCAAGTGGCTTGTGGTGCTCTCCAAGTTCTCCAAGGACCGTTTCCTGCCGGTTGGTCCGTTGCATCCTGAGAATGATCAGCTCATCGATATCTCCGGTGAGGAAATGAAGCTGGTGCACGATGGTCCGACCTATGCCGAGCCCCATGACTGTATCCTGGTTCGTCGTGATCAGATCAAGACCAAAAAGATCTGGGAGCGTAACGATCCTTTCTTTGCCTCGGCGGTTGAGCAGGCCAAGAAGGATGGTGTAACTCTGGAGGCCGATAACAAGGTGATCCGTGATGGCAACAAGGTGCGTGTTTACATGACGTCTGTTGCACCTCAGTACGGTATGACCGAGTTCAAGGTCAAGGAAGGAGATGAGGTGACGGTGTATGTCTCCAACCAGGACACCATCGAGGATGTGTCTCACGGCTTCTGTATGGTTAACCATGGTGTAAGCATGGAGATCAGTCCGCAGCAGACCTCTTCTGTGACCTTTACGGCGGGCAAACCGGGGGTTTACTGGTACTACTGTAACTGGTTCTGTCATGCGCTCCATATGGAGATGGGTGGTCGGATGATTGTCGAGAAGGCCTGACCTTCTTGTACCGGGGCTTGCTTGTCGGGCTCCGGTGCTCTCCCGAATGTCGGGGGAGCAAACCGGGAGGAGAATCCTTTCCAAAACACGCTCCTGGCGGCCCATCCATGGGGCGCTTGGGCTTCGCCATCCATGGCTCCGCACAGTTTTGGAAAGGACTCTCCTCCCGGCTTGCCAGAGATCTGGAGTGGCCTGATAGAAAACATCTCTAAGAGAGTTATTGATGTATCAACATTTGCGTTATGGGGTGGCCCTGTCAGTCGCTCTTTTATCGCTTGCCGCACATGCGGACCTTCAAGAAAAGCTGGATGCACTGGAGCCGGGTGCGTCTTTCGAGCTTCCTGCCGAACAACTCTCGCCGTTGGTTATTCGTGTGCCCGGAGTCACCGTGTCCTGTGCTGCGGGGACGGTTATTGATGGTGGCGGGCAAGGGAATGCGGTGGAGATTCAGGCGCCGGAGGTGACGCTCTCGGGGTGTGACGTCCGTAACTGGGGACGGGATCTGAATAAGCTGGATGCCGGTATTTTTGTGGCCCGGGACGCCCGGGGCGCGGTCATCGAGGAGTCACACCTTCAGGGGCCGGCGTTTGGTGTGTGGCTGGATGCGACACCGGATGTGACGGTCAGGAACAATGTCATCCGTGGTGACACGACACTTCGTTCCCAGGACCGGGGCAACGGGGTGCATCTGTTCAATACCACCGGGGCGCTGATTGAAGGCAACGACATCAGTCAAACCCGGGATGCCATTTATATTGAGACCGCCAACGGTAATACGATTCGCGGCAATGTGATGACGGATCTGCGTTACGGCATCCATTACATGTACTCGATGAATAATCTGCTGGAGAACAATGTGACCCGGGGGACCCGGACCGGGTATGCGTTGATGCAGAGTAAGCGGCTGAAAGTGCTGAATAATCGCTCCGAAAACGATGAAAATTACGGGATTCTGATGAATTTTATTACCCAGTCGGAATTGCGGGGCAATGTGATCAACGGAGTGTCACAGGGGCAGACAGCCGGGGTGGTTATTTCCGGTGCCGAAGGCAAGGCGGTGTTTATTTACAACTCGCTCTACAACACCTTTGAGGGCAACTATTTCGGGGACAGCAATATCGGCATTCACCTGACGGCAGGTTCCGAGGAGAACAAGGTGTTTGGTAATGCCTTTGTGAACAACCAGCGCCAGGTGAAGTATGTCGCCACCCGAACTCAGGAGTGGTCGGAAGACGGCAAAGGTAATTACTGGAGCGATTACCTGGGCTGGGACAGGGATCAGGACGGACAGGGTGATGTGCCCTATGAGCCCAACGACAATGTGGATCGCCTGCTATGGAAGTACCCGGAGGCGAAGATTCTGATGTTCAGCCCGGCAGTGGATACCTTGCGCTGGGTTCAGGATGCCTTTCCTGTCGTCAAGGCAGCAGGCGTCGCTGATTCTCATCCTTTGATGAATATTCCCCCTGAACTGCAACCGGAGCGCTGATGAGCTGTTTTCGTTTGGATAATGTCAGTTACCGCTATGACAAACGCCCGGTGCTGCACGGTATTGATCTGAGCCTGGAAGAGGGAGAAATCCTCGGGCTGTTCGGCCATAACGGTGCGGGCAAGACAACATCGATCAAGCTGATCCTCGGGCTCATGCAGCCTGTACAGGGTCAGGTTACGGTGTTGGGTGGTCAGGCGGGGGACCCGCAGGTAACCCAGCATATTGGTTACCTGCCGGAGAATGTGATGTTCTATCCCCAGCTCACCGGCCGGGAAATTCTCAGGCACTTCGCCCGTCTCAAAGGGGCCTCTCTCCGCCAGGTGCCGGAACTGCTGGATCAGGTTGGTTTGAGCGATGCCATGGATTCCCGCACAAGAACTTACTCGAAAGGCATGCGCCAGCGTCTGGGGCTGGCGCAGGCTCTTCTCGGGAAACCAAGATTGTTGATGCTCGATGAGCCCACCGTCGGGCTGGATCCGGTGGCCACTGCTGATTTGTATCGTCTGTTGCAGGGACTGCGGGACGAAGGCACCGGTATTGTGCTGTGTTCCCATGTGTTGCCGGGTGTAGAACCCTACATTGACCGAGCGGCCATTCTGACCGATGGTGCGCTGAAGGCTTCAGGTAACCTGGCAGCCTTGCGCCAGCAGGCTCACATGCCTGTCACGCTATCGCTGAAGCCTGCCAACAGCGTCTCCGCTCTGGAAAAAGTGATTGATGCTGCCCAGACAAGCACCGGGCTGATGACCAAAACCGGACAGGGGGAACTGCGGGTGGATGTGCAACCCAGGGAGAAAATGGCATTGCTGGAAAGTGTTATGAAATCTGGTGAAGTGGCGGATGTAAGCATTCACCAACCCAGCCTGGAAGACATCTATGTGCATTTTATCGGGTCGGGTGGTCTGGCCCATCGGGGAGGTGGCCGATGAGTAGCGTCTGGACCATCGCCCGCAAGGAGTTAAGTGACAGCCTGCGTAACCGCTGGCTGATGGCGATCTCTCTGGTCTTTGCCAGTCTCGCCCTGGGCATTGCCTGGTTCGGCGCAGCAGCGTCGGGCCAGGTGGGCTACGCCTCGACACCGGCTACCATTGCCAGTCTGGCAAGCCTGGGTATTTTCCTGATTCCCTTGATTGCGCTGTTGTTGGCTTACGATGCGATTGTCGGTGAAGAGGAGGGCGGAACCCTGTTGCTGCTGATGACCTATCCGCTCAGCCGCAGTCAGTTGCTGCTCGGGAAGTTTCTGGGGCACGGTCTGACGCTGGCCCTGGCTACGCTGATCGGGTTTGGAGTGGCCGGTGTTGCCATCGCACTGCTGGTGGATAATGTTGCGATCGTTAGCCTGGCGATTGCCATGCTGCGTTTTATCGCCTCTACCGTTCTTCTGGGCTGGGGATTTATTGCCCTGGCCTATGTTATCAGCGTGAGAGTCAGTGAAAAGCCGGTAGCCGCGGGCCTTGCGTTGGCGATCTGGTTCTTCTTTGTGCTGATTTTTGACCTGGTTCTGCTGGGCACTCTGGTTGCCAGTGAAGGCAAATTCAACGCAGAGCTGTTGCCCTGGCTGCTGATGCTCAACCCAACCGATATCTACCGTCTGCTCAATATCGTTGCCTTCGGGGATGGAGCTCAGCTCAGCGGTGTATTGAGTCTGGGAGCTGATCTTCCTGTTGGCGCCGTCGGCCTCTGGTTTGCTCTGGTGCTTTGGTTTGTCATCCCGCTGGCCGGTGCCCTGTTGTTGTTCCGAAATCGTCGAATCTGAATGGAGTTTTCCTGATGAAACCATCAAATCTCAGTGGGTTGTTGGTACTGCTGGCGGCCATGACGCTGGCAGCCTGCGGTGGTACCGAAGAAGCAGTGGCCAGCAAACCGGTCCCGGTGAACTTCCAGAGTGGCGACGAATGCCATGTCTGCGGCATGGTGATCAGTGGCTTCCCGGGACCGAAAGGAGAGGCCATCACCGAAAAGGAACATCAGGTTCACAAGTTCTGTTCCACCAAAGACATGTTTGCCTGGGTCCTGCAGCCGGAAAACATCAACCGGGAACACACGCTTTATGTTCATGACATGGCACAAAGCGAGTGGACAGAGCCTGACGACACGGACCTGATTGATGCCCGGGATGCGTTTTACGTGGCTGGCTCGAATCGCATGGGAGCCATGGGGCCAACACTGGCGTCGTTCGCTAGCCGGGACAGTGCTGAAGCGTTTGCCAGTGAATATGGCGGGAACGTTCTCAAATTCAGCGAAGTAACTCTGGGACACCTGAACAGTCCGATGCCGGCGAGTGATTCCGGAGAGTTGCTGATGGAGTCAATGGATCATAGCCGCATGGATTCAATGCACACGGAGCAATGAGCCGGAAAGGGAAAGATGAAAGATCGGGGAACTGGGGTGTCACCCCCCCGTCATGTTCATGAAACGAAGGATCTGGACGTCGCCATTGGTTGAGAAATGATGGCGTTCAGGTTTCAGGTCCATGGCGTTGATGATGGTCTGGCGGAGCTTGTTGTCCGATGTCGGGTTAGCCCGCAGTACCCTGCGCAGATCAACGGAATGTTCGTTACCCAGACACAGCAGCAGCCTGCCTTCCACCGTCACCCGCACACGGTTGCAGGTGGCGCAGAAGTTATGGGAGTGGGGTGAAATAAAGCCGACCCGAATCGGGCTGTCCGGCATGCGGTAATAGCGGGCGGGGCCGCCGGAGTCCTCAGTTGCAGGAACCAGTTCATGGTGCTGCCGAATGGTCTCTCTGACTTCCTCGCTGGTACACAGCGCAAGACCGCGATCATGCTCGGAGATCTCACCCAGCGGCATTTCCTCAATAAAGCTGATGTCTACCTGCTTGCGACGGGCAAACTCGATCAACTCGGGAATTTCCTCGTCATTGCGACCTTTCATCACCACCGTATTCAGCTTGATGCTCCGGAACCCGGCTTTGCGGGCCGCGTCGATGCCGTCGAGAACCTGGTTGAGCTTGCCTGTCCGGGTAATGCTGTGGAATTTGTCGGCATCGAGGGAGTCAAGGCTGATGTTAAGGCGGTGCATGCCAGCCTTGCGCAACGGTTCAGCCATGGTCGCCAGTTGGCTTCCATTAGTGGTCATGGCGAAGTCCCGCAAACCATAGGAGCCAATCTCTCTGACCAGGTCGAGTATACCGTTGCGGACCATGGGCTCACCGCCGGTGAGGCGGATCTTTTCGGTGCCCAGAGACACAAAATTACGAGCCACGCGAGCAATCTCTTCAAGGCTGAGAACTTGCTGCCGAGGCAGGAAGGTCATGTCTTCAGCCATGCAATACACGCAGCGAAAGTCACACCGGTCTGTGACGGACAGGCGCACGTAGTTTACGGTGCGGCCAAAGCGGTCTGTCAATTTTTGCGGCATGGGAACGAATCCTGCGTGCGTGACGTGTATATAAGTACTGTAGATGAAGTATTGCAGATTAGCGCCTGGATTCCGATACCCCTGGTGAGGTAACGAAAAGCTCTAAAGCGGTATCCTGGGAGATGAGAGCGATCTAATAATGTAGAATAAATGAAGGTATAGAGTTTGGTGGGGCTGCTGTTATGAGTGAAGGGTCGGGGAGAACAAGTTTTCTGATTCTTGCATATGTCTCCGTCGGACTTGCGGTTGCGGGTGTGGTTCTGCCGTTGTTACCTACAACTCCATTTGTTCTCCTTGCAGCTTTTTTCGCCAGTAAAGGGTCTCCGACCTTCGCCCGATGGCTCGACGAACATCCCAGGTATGGGCCAATTATCGAGAATTGGCGGAAGAATCGGGTGGTGCCGCTGAACGCTAAAATCCTGGCCTGCACTATGATGACTCTGAGCTGGGGCCTGCTTTTTGTGATGGGCTCATCTGCGGTGGTTCTGACAGTGGTTGCTCTGTTTTTGGTCGGATCAGCCAGCTATTTGCTCACTCGACCATCCCGTTGAACTATGCCTTGTGACGAACTGGAGTAATACATGCATATCACCCGCTATACAGACTACTCTCTGCGAGTGTTGATTTATCTGGCAGTTCAGGGTGACCGCCTGGCGACCATCCAGGAAATTGCTGACAGTTACGGTATATCCAAGAACCACTTGATGAAAGTGGTGCATCAGCTCAATAAAAAGGGCTACATCGAAACGGTTCGGGGAAAGAAGGGCGGTATGCGCCTGCACATGGCTCCGAAAGATATCAATGTCGGGATTCTGGTTCGGGAGACCGAGCAGGATTTGAGTATCGTTGAATGTCAGGCGTCCAGTGACTCATGCCGGATCACGCCCGTTTGTGGTCTCAAGTCGATGTTTTCCGAGGCGCTTCAGGCCTTTCTTTCGGCGCTTGATAAATACACGTTGGCCGATGTGATCCAGGATCAGCATCGGCCTCAGTTGCTGCGCTTACTTCACATTACCTGAGCGGGCTGTGGTGCAGTCAGCTTCTGGCGCATACGGTCAGGCAGTGAGTAGGTCATGATTCGTTTCAGTACCGTGCCGTACTGGCGGGCAAAACTGCCGGTGTTGTAGTGGATGCCGTGTTTGCGGCATACAGCCTGTACCTTTTCTGAGATTTCCGGATAGCGGTGTGCCGGCAGATCAGGAAACACATGGTGTTCGATCTGGTAGCTCAGGTGCCCGCTTAACAGGTGTACCCACTTACCACCGGTGAAGTTGGATGAGCCGGTGAGTTGTCTCAGGTACCAGTGTCCCTTGCTTTCGTTCTCGCATTCCTCTTCGGTGAATGTCTCCGCATCCTGAGTGAAGTGGCCGCAGAAGATAACCGTGGATGACCACAGGTTACGAATCAGGTTAGCTCCAATGTTTCCTGCCAGCACGATCGGTGCAACCGGGAAAGTGATCAGTGGAAAGAAGACGTAATCCTTGAAGGCCTGGCGTCCGCCCTTGCGGAAAAAGTCCTTGAGGAAGGGCAGTTTTGATTTCCAAGTGATTTCCCGCCGGCGCAGACGTTCGCTCTCCAGCTCATGAACGCCAACGCCCCACTGGAACAGAACCGTCAGCAGGATGTAGTTGACGAACTGGAACAGGTGGCCCGGGTGCCATTTCACGTCGTCGCTCAGGCGCAGAACAGCGTAGCCGTAATCGCGGTCCTTGCCGATGACGTTGGTGTAAGTATGGTGTTCATAGTTGTGGGTGCGGCGCCAGGAGTCGCTGGTGCACACGGTATCCCACTCGTAGGTCTGCGAGTGCAGGGACGGATCGTTCATCCAGTCATACTGGCCGTGCATCACATTATGTCCGATCTCCATGTTCTCGATGATCTTGGAGAGGCCAAGGGCGGCGGTGGCGGCCACAAAAACCGGTGGGATAAAACCGAAAGGCATCATCACCCGGCCACTCACTTCCAGTGTCCTGTGCAGGCGTACAATCCAGCGGATGTATTGGGCATCCCGCTCACCGCGATCAGCCAGGACTTCATCCCGGATCGCATTCAGGTCTTTTTCCAGTTCAGCCAGTTGCTGTTCATTCATCTTGATCATGATTCTGCTCCTCATGTCGGCTCAGCCGGCATGTATCTGTTCGGAATTTGTTCAGGCTTCGACGGACACCGGCCCCTGGGGCACGGACACGCAAAGCTGGATGTTCTCTTCGCCGGGGCCGGAGGACTGACCGGTGATTCGGTTGATCACTGTGCCGCTGGTTTTCCGGCAGCTGCATTGGTGGCAGATGCCCATCCGGCAGCCATAGCGGGGCGACAGCCCTGCCGCTTCAGCCATCTCCAGCAGATTGGCGTCACCTTCGGAGCTGACTTCCACCTGGCTTTTTGCGAATTGCACGGTGCCGCCCACCGCCCCGCCGTCCAGTACTGTCGCCGGAGCTGCAAAGAAGGTCTTGTGAATGCTGTCTTCCTTAACTCCGAGGTTCTGGAGTTGGGATCCTGCCAGGTCCATCAGGCCACCGGGGCCGCACATATAAACGTCGCGTGCTTTCAGGCCCGGTACCGCCTGCAAATCACTTTCCCGGAGGTAGCGGGGCTCATCGCTCTCATGGGTAATAATGATGGTAAGGGTCAACGCCGGGTATCGAGATGCAAGGGCCTCAAGCTTTTCCCGAGCGATGATGTCGCTGCTGGTACGAACGAAGTACAACAGCGTTACTGGTGCGCGGTAGTCATCCGCTGCCATGGTTTCCAGCATGCTCAGGATGGGGGTAATGCCGCTGCCACCCGCAATGAACAGGATTGGGCGGGGTGTCGCAGGCAGACGGAACTCTCCAAAGGCTTCCTTAAGGCCGATAGTGGTGCCGGCCTCAAGACGGTCGTGGATCCAGTTCGTCACCAGGCCGCCCGGAAGCCGCTTGATGGTCAGGGTAACCAGTCCCTGCTTTTTCCAGAGGGCAGGAGCGCTGGAAAGGCTGAAGGTGCGGTCATGGCGAACACCGTCGATTTCGACACAGATGTTCACGTGCTGGCCGGCCTCGAAACCTTCCCAGTGTGCAGCTGGTTTCAAAACCAGGGTTTTCGTATCGGATGTTTCGTTGATGATCTGCTTTACCAGCGCCGGTGTGTACTGTTGTACCCACATTGGATTGACCTGTTCCAGAAGCGGATCGAAAAAGGCAGCCGGGTCATCCCGGTTAAAAAGCTGCCTGCCAAGCCACTGGAGCGCTTTGTTCTGGGTCTGTCTTGCTAGCATGGTGTTTTCTCCACTGCGTCATCTGCACTAATGTGTACAGTTGTTCACTAATGTGTACGACTGTACACACGAGTTCTGGTTCGGGCAATGCAGAGTTCTTTGTTGGCTCAAAATGACAAATTATTTGTGCTCAGGATTTTTTGAATGTGTACACTTGTTGTCCTGTAGTCAGGAGGGAACACAGGCGAGCCATGGCAGATCACCGACAACGCAGAAAACCGGGCGAAACCCGCGAGAAGCTTATGAACGCGGCGCTGGAGCTGGTAGGTAAGGGGCGGCACTTTGCCAGTCTGGGCATCCGGGAAGTCACGCGCCAGGCGGGGGTTGTCCCTACGTCCTTCTATCGTCATTTCCGTAATATGGACGATCTGGGACTGCAATTGGTGGATGAGCTGGGATTGGTTCTCCGGCGGATGATGCGAGAAGCAAGGGGAAATGTACTTCAGGCCGACAAGCTGATTGAAGAGTCCGTTGGCATTTTCATTAACCATGCCCAGTCAAACCGGAACTTCTTTCTGTTTATGGCGCAGGGTCTGGCTGGTGAGAGTCGGGCAGTGCAGGAAGGCATTCGCAGCGAGATGCGTTTCTTTGCCAGCGAACTGGCCAACGACCTGCGACGGCTTCGCCTGGCTGAACACCTCTCGGACAAGGATCTGGATGTTACCTGTGATCTGGTGGTCCGGACGGTGGCTTTCAGTCTGACCGATCTGCTTGGCGTTGCGGTAGAGGACGATTATCAGGTGGATCAGATCAGGAAGCGGACAACCCACTTCCTGCAACTGATCTTTGTTGGCGCAGCCAACTGGCAGAGTGACAAGGCGTAATCAAATTATCCCATCTCTGGGATAACCTTCTACTTCTTCCCGTCTGGCGGCAATATCAGGGTTTCCAGCTCATCGAGAGCTTCTCCGGTATAGACCGCCAGTTTCTGCATGCTGGGCAGGGTGTCCCGGCAACCGGTAAACCCGAAGTTCAGCGATCCCGCGTAGCTCAGGCAGGTGATGTTGAGCGCACCGCCATGGGCAATCAACGACACTGGATACATGGCTTCCAGTTTTGCCCCTTCGTAATAGAGCGTGCGTTGAGGCCCCGGTACGTTCGAAATGGTGACATTGAACACCGGACGCATCCTGCCACCCATGCCAGACATCAGCTGTAGAATGTAGGGTGACATCAGCAGCATGGTGTATTGGGTCAGGGCGCTTTTCGGCAGTTTCTGCAGGTGTTCCTTTGCCCGCCGGGTGGATGTCTTGATGTGCTGGAGGCGGTTCAGCGGGTCCGGTTCGTTGGTGGCCAGAGACGCAATCATGAAACTGATCTGTGTGCCGGTTCCCTGATCATCAGAGGGACGGATGTTTACAGGAATGCCGGCGGTGAGAGGCGTATCTGGAAGACCTTCATCCTGCTCCAGCAGAAAGCGCCGTAAGGCCGTGCCGCAGAGATACAGCACAATGTCATTCAATGAACCGCCGGAGGCATGAGCCAGTGCTTTGAGGCGTTCAAGCTGATAGTGCTGGGTAGCAAAGCGGCGCTGGCCGGTCACCCGGTGATTGATTTTTGATACCGGGCCGGTGAAGGGGGCTGTCAGGCCATCTTCCGGATGACGCACGGAATGCACCAGCCGATTACCCGCCTGCCAGAGCCGGGGTGCCATATCCGCCTGAAGTTTCAGCGCTTCCATGGCCTGGGAGAAGGCGCCGGGAATCGTGGCTTCGGAATCAGACTTGTTACCCCGACGACGTTCAGGCCGCACTGACCACGGCGGCAGCATGTCTCGCTTGTCTGCATCGGTGGTCAGCACCCGTTGCATCAGGCGAACGCCGCTGATGCCGTCAATCATCGAGTGATGCATCTTGGTATAGAGTGCGAACCGGTTGTTTTCCAGCCCTTCGATAACGTGGCATTCCCAGAGTGGACGATCAAAGTCCAGCGGGTTTGAATGCAGGCGGGAAACCAGCACCCCCAGCTCGCGTTCGCCACCGGGCTTTGGCAGGGCAGAATGGCGGACGTGGTAATCCAGGTCGATGTTCTTGTCGACTTTCCATGTTGGCGCCAGCAGTCGTCCGAGAAAACCGGACCACGCCAGCTTCGAGCCCCAGGGCGGGGCAACGTCGCCGGCTTCTTTCATACGGGCGACCATATCCCGCAGGAAAGTATCAGGAGCTTCATCCGGGAGGGAGAAAATCTGCAGAGTGCCCACATGCATTGGGGTATCGTCAGATTCTACGGCCAGCCACGAGGCGTCCAGTGTTCCTAGGCGTTTCATTCCTTGTTGTGCTCCACGGGTGTAAGGGTTCTTTTGAATAAGGCTTCTTTTGATTGTAGCTTGCAAGTATACGAGGTTAGTGAACAGTTAACGATGTGACCCATCGAAAGGTTCCAGTGTTTTTGCTGTGGATCACGATTATCGTGGGAACCCGACTTCTGTTCAGTATTCGTGATCGTTGTATCTGGCTATGCTTGGGAATTGATCGTCTCGTAATGGGTGGAGTTTCCGGTATGCAGTTTCTTAATGGAATTACCCTGTTGCTCGTTTACCAGCTGGTAGGTGAGGTTTCTGTCCGCCTGGCAGGGGTCCCCATCCCCGGACCGGTGTTGGGCATGGTGATGTTGTTTCTGACCTTGTGGATCCGTGGGGCAGTCCCGGAATCGGTGGGTACCGCTTCTTCAGCATTGCTTTCACATCTGTCTCTGCTCTTTGTGCCGGCCGGTGTCGGCATGATGGCGCATTTCAGCCGGATTGCAGATGAATGGATTCCGATTACGCTGGCGCTGTTGCTCAGCACGATCATAACCATGGTGGCGACGGCATTGATCATGCAGTTCACGACGCGCTGGCTGGGCCGTTCTACCGGAGGTCAGGGCGATGAATGATCCCGGGCTCAAGGATATCTGGGTATACCTGGCGGCCTCGCCGTTGCTGGGACTGACCATTACGCTGGTTGCCTATGGCCTGGCCTACCGGCTGTACCTGCGGACCAACTCCAATCCGTTAGCGAACCCGGTTGTCACGTCGGTTGCCATGCTGATCGGACTTCTGCTGCTCACCGACACACCCTATGAAGACTACTTCGAAGGGGGGCAGTTCGTGCACTTCCTGCTTGGACCCGCCACCGTGGCTCTGGCCGTTCCGTTGTATCAACAGTTTTCCCGGCTGCGGGAGCTATGGCTTCCTGTGACTATCTCGCTGATCTCCGGCGTTATCATTGCAGCTGGAAGTTCCATTGGTCTTGCCTGGTTGTTCGGCGGGTCGACTGAAATCCAGATGTCGCTGGCTCCCAAATCAGCAACGGCCCCGGTTGCCATGGGCATCTCAGAAAAAATCGGTGGCCTGCCATCACTGACTGCAGTGCTGGTTGTGGTGACCGGCATTACCGGGGCCGTGCTGGGCACCAAGCTCTTTGAGTGGATCCGGATAAAGGACGATACCGCTAAAGGCATTGCCATGGGGGTGGCTGCTCACGGTATTGGAACGGCGAGGGCGTTTCAGGTCAGCACTCAGATGGGCGCTTTTTCCGGGCTCGCGATGGCGCTTTCAGCGTTTGCAACGGCGTTGGTGGTTCCATGGCTGGTAGACCTGATTTCGACATGGGTCTAGGTGTACAGTCCGGGGCTCTTGCTACCTGGGGCTTACGACTAACGAACAATAATAAGCAAATTAAATGATCATTTTCTGACTTGCCTGTTCTGGTTTGAATGGAGGTAACCCGCTGCCCTGAAAATCTGTTTCGTCCGGGCATTCAGGCTGGTTACCTGAGCTCAGGCCGAGGAGGAGATTGTCTTGACTAATAACAAGTATTTAAAATCAATATTAGTGTCGCTCATGCCCCTGGCGGTGTCCGCACCAGTAGTCGCTGAGGAAGCAGCAGTCCAGGAAGCTAGATCATCTGACTCAGACCTGGTGCTGAAGGTAACCGCACCCCGCCTCACCCGTAACCTCTATGAAACCCCGGCTGCAGTCTCGGTCATAGATGCCCCGGATATTCAGAAAGGGCAGCAGCGCCAGCAGTTGGATGAATCCCTGGACACGGTACCTGGCCTGTTTTTCCAGAACCGGTACAACTTTGCGCAGAACCTCCGCCTTTCCACACGCGGCTTTGGCGCGAGATCCCCGTTCGGCATTCGGGGTATCCGGATTCTGGTGGACGCCATTCCCTACACACTCCCGGATGGCCAGTCCCAGATAGACGCAATCGATCTGGACTCGGCGCAGCGTATTGAAGTCATTCGCGGGCCCTCATCGGTTCAGTACGGCAACGCCGCCGGCGGGGTAGTGGATATCTCTACTGCACTGGGAGACGAGTTGCCGGAGGCCAGCCGCCTCCGTCTTGACGGAGGGAGCCACGGGTATCGGAAGGTTGCGTTTCAGGGGAACGGTAGCCGGGACGACACCAGCGCGATTGCAACCCTGTCCTGGTTGAATGTCGATGGGCATCGGGAACACAGCGCCGCAGAAAAGGGGCTACTGAACGCCCGTGTGTCCCACGATTTCTCGGCCGGGCGCCAACTTACAGCAACGCTCAATGCGCTACACAACCCCAAAGCCGAGGACCCCGGCGGCTTAAACCTGGCCCAGAGCGAGGATGATCCGGAGCAGGCCACGACGCTGGCAAAGAGCCTCGACAGCAGCCAGGCTGTTAACCAACAAACGTTCGGCCTGCAGTTCGATGATTCCCTGGCATTACCCGGTCACTACTCGGTCACTGGCTTCTATACACACCGGGATTTTGCGCAGCAATTACCGTTTCCGGGCAGCAGCCGCATTGCCTATGACCGCGATTTCTATGGCGTCAGTTCGCAATACCAGCAAGCCAGCAATCTGGTGGGTATGCCGCTGACGTGGGTTGCGGGCCTGGATGTGCACCGACAATCCGATAAACGGAGGCGCTACCTGATTTCGATCAACGGTGAGGTGACCGGTCAGAGCCAGGCAGAAACCCAGAATGCGACCAGTACAGCGATGTTCGGTCAGGGTGACCTGGCGCTCTCCGAGCAACTGACAGTGTCACTGGGAGCCCGATACGATTACCTCCGGTTGTCGATTGACGATCACTGGCTGACCGACGGCAATGACTCGGGAAGCCGGAATTTCAGAGAGGTCAGCGGTGTTGCAGGCATCAGCTACAGGATCACACCTGTCCACCAGGTCTATGGCTCGATCGGCACCGCGTTTGAGTCTCCGACCTTCACGGAATTTGCCAACCCGAACGGGGGAGGCTTTAACCCGGACCTTGAACCCCAGCAAGCCCTTAACCGGGAACTGGGTATGAGGGGATTGCTCGGTCAGGGGGTAAGTTACGATATTGCTGTGTTCTCAATACGGGTTGATGACGAAATATTGCCCTATAACCTGGGCAGCCAGACCTTTTATGAAAATGCCGGAGAAACTCGCCGCAACGGTCTGGAGCTCGGGCTGGCGTGGGATATTTCCTATGCCTGGCGGCTGACCAGCGCCCTCACTCTAGCGGACTATGAACTGCGCAATTTCACCGACGAAGAGGGTAATGATGCCGATGGCAACGATATTCCCGGTTTGCCCGGAGAACTCTGGGTGAATGAAATGGAATGGCGTGGCCTGGCAGGTCGTTTCGCAGCGCTGGAATGGCAGTACGTCGGAGACCTGTACGCAGAGAACAGTAACCAGACGGAGGTGGACGCATACTGGTTGGTGGGGCTGCGGGCCGGAGGTTCGTTCCAGTGGTCTGAGCAGACCTTGAATTTATACGGGGGAGTCCGAAACCTGCTGGACGAGGACTACTTCGCCAATGTGCGAATCAACGCCAATGCCAACCGACCGGTGGACGAGCGCGGCTATTTCGAGCCGGGACCGGGAAGAACTTTTTATGCTGGCCTGGAATGGGTATTCTGAACGCTCTAACAACTTGAAAAACAGAGGCTTCAGAACATGAAAACCAAGTTCCTTCTGGACGAGAGCCAGATGCCGAAAGCCTGGTACAACCTGCAGGCAGACTTTCTTGAGCCGCTGCCTGCGGTGCTGCACCCGGGAACCCAGCAACCCGTAGGAGCATCGGATCTGGAGCCGCTGTTCCCTGCGGCCCTGATTGAGCAGGAAATGACTACTGAGCGGGAGATCGACATACCCGAGCCAGTGCGTGACGTATACCAGCTATGGCGGCCGGCTCCATTGTACCGGGCTCATCGTCTGGAAAAGGCACTGGGTACGCCGGCCAAAATTTTCTACAAGTACGAAGGTGTCAGCCCAGCGGGTAGCCACAAGCCGAACACTGCGATCCCCCAGGCATTCTACAACCAGCAGGCGGGTATCCGTACCCTCACCACTGAGACTGGTGCAGGACAGTGGGGCACGTCCCTGTCGTTTGCGGGCTCGCTGTTCGACATTGATGTCACTGTATTCCAGGTTCGGGTCTCCTACGACCAGAAGCCTTACCGACGAGCCGTCATGGAGACCTACGGTGCCAAATGTGTGCCTTCACCTTCGGAACTGACGGAGTTCGGGTGCAAAGTGCTCGCAGAGAACCCTGACCATACCGGAAGCCTGGGCATCGCCATTTCTGAAGCCGTTGAGTTGGCAGTGCAGGACCCGAATACCAAGTACGCTCTGGGTTCTGTGCTCAACCACGTCATGCTGCACCAGACGGTGATTGGTCTGGAAGCCATGCAACAGATGGAAATGGCAGATTGCTGGCCGGACGTCATTGTTGGCTGCACCGGCGGTGGCTCCAACTTTGCCGGCCTGGCGTTCCCGTTCATGGGGCACGCGCTCCGTGGCGGAGAGAAGTCCCGGATTGTGGCGGTTGAGCCGTCAGCCTGTCCGACCCTGACCCGGGGCAAGTATGCCTACGATTTCGGCGATACCGCCCAGATGACACCGCTCACCAAGATGCACACCCTGGGTGCCCACTTTACCCCGCCGGGCTTCCATGCCGGTGGGCTCCGCTATCATGGTATGGCACCAATGGTCTCCCATGCCAAGGAACTTGGCCTGTTTGAGGCTGTGGCTTATACCCAGCGTGAATGCTTTGAAGCGGGCGTTCTGTTTGCCCGTAACGAAGGCATTGTGCCGGCACCGGAAGCTAACCACGCAGTCAAAGGCGCCATTGATGAGGCGCTGCGTTGCAAGCGTGAGGGCAAGGAAGAGGTCATTCTGTTCAATCTCAGTGGGCATGGCCACTTCGATATGGCGGCATACACGGCGTATTTCGCCGGTGAACTCAGCGACCATGAGTACGATGAGCAGGAGCTGGCCATGGCACTCTCCGGTTTGCCCTCTGTCGGTGTCTGATCATTCTTCTTTGCCGGGATGAAAGACCGTACCACCGCCTTCGGCATTCAGTTGCCGGATGGCGGTGGGTGCGCCGCTATTATCCAGCCTCACATCGCCGATTCCGGCGTGGTTCCAAAGCCTTTCGCCTGCATCCCGCCCTTCCGGCAAGCGCGGGGAAATCCGAATTCAATCATCTCTCCCGATCCGGACGACATCCAGGCTGCCAGTGCGGAAGTCCACTTCCAGTTCTCTTCCCTGGTCGTCGCGTCCCTCGATTTCAATATGGCCTCTGCGGTTGACTTTGAACTCCTCGAAGGAAGACATACCTTCGGATTGTGCGGCTTCGAGATAGGCGCTTATCTCTGACGATGGAAGGCCATAACGCTCGCCCCGGTCGCGATTTCGCTGCTCTTTCCGGATCTGGCCATCGTTGTCCAGATCCAGTTCGACATACCACTCGTCATCCATCCAGCCTTCAATTTCCTTTTCGCCGCGATGGTCGTCATCGAACTCGATTTTGCGGAATTCCTGAATGCCGTAGTCCGATCCGGAGGCCAGTGTTTTCCGTACGTCTTCGAGGTTTGCTGCGCCAGCCATGGGGGCTGCAATCACACCAGCGGCCAGCATGAATACTGTGAGCTTGTTCATAGGGTAGTCCTCATTTACCTGTTGGAAGTCAGTCAAGGCATAACGGGATTGCCTTTCCCGTTACCTTGAGGCCATCCTAGGACAGGAAAGCTGACAGCAGCGTGAGCTGTTCGTTCATAATCCATTCATTTTCAATCTGTCACCATGGTGTCATGAACATTCATGCGCAAACATCATCGCTGCTACCCCGGGATCCGTTTATTCGGGGCATGCTTTTTTTGGGCGTTCTGATCGCACTGCTGACCCTTTCTCTTCGTTGTGCCTATGCCGACGATGATTGGCGGGACCTTCATCAACAGGTAGAGCGCGGGGAAATCCGGCCATTAGGCGAAATACTGGACACACTGTCTCAGCATTGGTTCGGGGATGTGATTGACGTGGAGCTGGAACGGGATGACGGAAAAGTGATTTATGAGATCGAACTCCTGGGCCCTCAGGGACAGGTGGTTGAGTTCGAGATCGATGCCCGTACCGGTGAAGTGCTTGAGATTGAAGGACAGAATATTCGCGAGATGGAACGTCGATGAAGATCCTGCTTGTTGAAGATGACAAGCCGCTTTCGGACAGTCTCTCCAGAGCGCTCCGGGATGCCGGAGTACTGGTAGAAGTGGCTGCTGATGGCAGCACGGGTGATTATCTGATCAGTACGGAGCGATACGATGCAGTGATTCTGGACCTGGGGTTGCCGGATGGAAACGGTGTGCAATGGCTCTCAGGCTGGCGGGAGCGGGGCATCCAACTGCCGGTGCTGATTCTGACCGCCAGGGAGCGTTGGTCTGACAAGGCTGCCGGATTTTCCGCGGGTGCAGATGATTACGTGACCAAGCCGTTTGAAACCGCCGAGGTGTTGTTCCGACTGCGGGCCCTGGTGCGAAGATCACACGGGCATGCCCATCCGGTGATCAGAGTCGGTGAGATTGCGCTCGATACCCACGCTGGTCAGGTGACCTGCTCCGGGCTGCCGGTGTCTTTGACCGCACAGGAGTACCGCTTGTTGTCCCACCTGATGCACGCGGCCCCACGGATTGTCAGTCGGACAGAGCTGTCTGAACATGTCTATGACGGTGATCAGGAGCCGGATTCCAATGTCATTGATGTGCAGGTCAGCCGGCTCCGCAGAAAGCTTGGTAAGGCGAACATCGAGACCGTCCGGGGCCAGGGCTACCGTATGCAGAGTGCGGGTGGGTTGAATTAATGGGGATGAAACTCCGGCGCTGGCCCATTGCCGTTCGGATGCTGATTTCGGCGCTGGTCCTGATCGCAGTTGTGCTTCCGGTAGCGGGGTGGTTGCTGGCCTGGAATTTTCGGGAGGCGGTGAACGACTCATTTGATAGCCAGCTGGAGTCCCTGTTGCACGTGGTGATCGCCAACCTGGACGACCAACCGGTGACTGGGGCGGCAGGGGCCTTGCCTGCGCCGGATCTGGGCGACCCCCGGTTTGAGCGGGTATATTCCGGCTGGTACTGGCAGGTGACACTGCCGGATGGCAGCTCGGTAACGTCTCGGTCGCTCTGGGATCAGAGGCTGCAGGAGTCGGTGGTGCCAGGGCCCGGATGGAAAGACATTCAGGGGCCCGTCGGCCAGCAGTTACGAATGCTGGAACAGCGTGTCCATTTACCATTGTTGGCGGCTCCGGTTCATGTGTCGGTCGCAGCAGACCTCTCTGGTGTCCGCAGAGAAGAATCACGATTTCAGGCGCTGCTGGCGGTCTCTCTGGCGACGCTTGGTGCGCTGTTGCTGTTGCTGATTGCGTTTCAGATCCGTTGGGGACTGGTGCCGCTGAGGCGGATTGAGCGCAGTCTGAAGCGGGTAGAGGCGGGTAGCCAGTCAGCACTGGATACCGATTTACCGGAGGAACTCTCACGCCTGGCGAGAACCATGAATATGGTGCTCGAAAGAGATCAGAAGCTGATTGAACGTGGTCGGACAGCCGCCGGCAACCTCGCCCACGCATTGAAAACACCGACAGCGGTACTCACCTCGTTGAGTGAACAGTTGCCGGACGAACAGCGCGAGGCTTTCCTGAGCGAGTTGAGCCGACTGAACGAGGCGATACGTCATCATCTGGCTCGCGCATCAACCGCCGGCCCATCGGTCATTGGGCAGGGCATTGATGCTCAGGTGGCGCTTGCCCCTGTGCTGCGGGCCCTCAACACATTATCGTCCCGGCGCGGTACACGTTTTGAATCATCAGTAAATTGCCCCGCGCCGGTTCGTTTCGAGCCTCAGGATTTTCAGGAGCTGGTTGGTAACATCCTTGAAAATGCTATTCAATGGGCTGACCAGCGAGTATCCGTATCGATCAGCCAACGGGACGGGGAACTGCGCATTCAAGTGGATGATGACGGGCCAGGCATGACCGCAGAAGAACGCGTTCAGGCTCTGGCGCGCGGTGGCCGTCTTGATGAGGAACGGTCGGGTTCAGGGTTGGGGTTGGCTATCGTCAGTGACCTGGTTGAATTGTACAACGGCCAACTTGAGCTAAAGCCTTCACCCCTGGGCGGTCTCCTTGTGGCGCTGGTATTCCCGTCCGGGAACTCCTGAATTCCGACTGGTCATTGCTCGTCCACGGTTTTAGGCGGGCAGTGGAATTCCTCCACAACAGCCCCGTCATCCACACTCTCGAGATGGACATCAAACCCCCAGAGCCGGTGCACGTGGCGCAGCACTTCCTCGGTATCCTCCGACAGAGGCACCCGATCTACCGGAATATGCCTGAGTGTCAGGGAGCGATCACCGCGCACATCCACGTTCCACACCTGAATATTGGGCTCCCGGTAGCTGAGGTTGTATTGCCGGGCCAGCTTTTCCCTTAGTGGCCGGTAGCCCGGGTCGTCGTGAATAGCCGTGACCAGGTAATGATCCTCCTGATCGTCGTTCTCTATGGAAAACAGCTTGAGGTCGCGCATCACCTTGGGCGACAGGAACTGCTGGATGAAGCTTTCGTCCTTGAAGTTCTTCATGGCGAAATGAAGCGTTTCCAGCCAGTCCGAGCCTGCAATATCCGGGAACCACTCCCGATCTTCGTCGGTTGGGTTCTCACAGATCCTCCGCAGGTCTGTGAAAATCGAGAAGCCTAAGGTGTAGGGGTTAATACCCGAATACCAGGGACTGTTGAACGGTGGCTGGTAGATGACTGCGGAGTGGCTCTGAAGGAATTCCAGCATGAAGCCTTCGTTTACCAGGCCTTTGTCGTACATCCGGTGCAGCAGCGTGTAATGCCAGAAGGTGGCCCAGCCTTCGTTCATGACCTGGGTCTGGCGTTGTGGATAAAAATACTGTGCGAGTTTGCGGACAATGCGCACGATTTCCCGCTGCCACGTCTCCAGCAATGGCGCGTTCTTCTCAATGAAGTAGAGGATGTTCTCCTGGGGATCTTCGGGATACCGTTTTTTCAGCTTGATGGCATCATCGTCGCCCTCTGGTTTCGGGATAGTGCGCCAGAGGTCGTTGATCCGCCGCTGCTGGTATT
The DNA here is from genome assembly GCF_008370345.1 of Marinobacter salinexigens. GTDB lineage: Bacteria > Pseudomonadota > Gammaproteobacteria > Pseudomonadales > Oleiphilaceae > Marinobacter > Marinobacter salinexigens. Next base: position 499,606 of record NZ_VTUU01000001.1, read on the forward strand.
CCTCCCGCTCCTGCTGTCTTCGCTGCTCCTCCACTGCTGAGATGGGGGCAGGGCGCTTATAGCGGTCTACGCCGTAGTTCATGAGCGCGTGGCAGGAATCCAGAATTTCTTCCACCGCATCCACGCCGTAACGCTCTTCGCACTCGGCTACGTAGTGTCGGGCAAAAACCAGGTAATCGATGATGGCACTGGCGTCGGTCCAGGTCCGGAACAGGTAGTTGCCCTTGAAGAAGGAGTTGTGGCCGTAGCAGGCGTGAGCGATCACCAGGGCCTGCATGGGCAGCGTGTTTTCCTCCATCAGGTAAGCGATGCAGGGGTTGGAATTGATCACGATTTCATAAGCCAGCCCCATCTGGCCTCGCTGGTAACCCTTGGAAGTACTCAGGAATTGCTTGCCGAAAGACCAGTGATGGTAGCCCACGGGCATGCCCACGGAGCTGTAGGCGTCCATCATCTGCTCGGCACTGATGACTTCGACCTGATTTGGGTAAGTGTCCAGCCGGAATTCGGCGGCACACTTTGCGATCTCGTCATCGTATTGCTGGATCAGCTCGAATGTCCACTCAGAGCTGGTGGATATGGGTTCACTGGCCCTTGGCTGATCACTGTCGGGCGTGCTCGGGCGATCGGCAATATCAGTCATGCGGCTTTCCTCTCAAACAGTTGACGGAATACGGGGTAAATCTCACCGGCATCCGCTATCTGTTGCATCGCAAAGCTCTGGGGGAAACGCTCCAGGATCTTCTCGTATTCGTACCAAAGCATCTGGTGGTCTTGGGGCGTAATCTCCACATAAGAATAGTATTGAACCAACGGGAGAACATGATCTGCCAGGATCTTGCTGCACACCGGCGAGTCGTCATTCCAGTTGTCGCCGTCCGAGGCCTGGGCAGCGTAGATGTTCCATTCTGATGGGGAATAACGGGACTCGATGATCTTATGCATCAGCTTGAGGGCACTCGACACGATAGTGCCACCAGTCTCCCGGGAATAGAAAAACTCTTCCTCGTCCACCTCCTTGGCGCTGGTGTGATGGCGAATGAAGACCACATCGATCTTCTTGTAGTTCTTTTTCAGGAACAGATAAAGCAGGATAAAAAAGCGCTTTGCGATGTCCTTATGCATCTGGGTCATTGAGCCGGACACGTCCATCAGACAGAACATCACCGCACTTGTGGCCGGTTGTGGGTGTTTCTGATGTTGCCGGTACCGAAGGTCGATTTCGTCAATGAAAGGAATTCGGCGCACATTGGCTTTCAGGCGGGCAATTTCCGCTTCCAGTACCTCGATCTGGTCTTTGTGACTGAAGGCTGCATCCAGGTCATCCGGTGCCGACTTCAGCGCTGCAAGTTGTGCTTCCAGTTCCTTGATTTTCTTTCGCCGTGCCCCGGCCAGGCCAAGCCTGCGGGCGTGTGCCCCACGCAGCGAACGCACCACATCCAACTTGGCTGGTACACCCTGAGTGGTAAAGCCTGTGCGCACGTACTTGAAGGCTTCGGTGTCCTTGAGCTTCTTGCGAGCGAGATTGGGTAATTCAAGGTCGTCGAACAGGAAGTCCAGAAACTCTTCCTGAGTAATCTGGAAGGCGAATTCGTCCATGCCTTCGCCATCGGGACTGGCCTGGCCATCCCCCTGGCCCTGCCCGCCGCCGCCTGGCGGCTTGGCAATGCTGTCACCCGCCAAAAACTCCTGGTTGCCGGGATGGACGACTTCCCGGCGCCCGCCCTGACCATGGTGAAAAACAGGTTCGTCGATATCCCGGCTGGGAATGCTGACGCTTTCCCCCCGTTCGATATCGGTGATGGAACGCCGCTGGACGGCATCCGACACCGCTTTCTTGATGTGGTGCCGGTAACGGCGCAGGAACCGCTCCCGGTTCACCGCGCTTTTGTTTTTACCATTCAGTCGCCGGTCGACAATGTGGGTCATGCCCATGGTACTGCTCCCGTTGGCCGTTAATGGGACTTACGAACACGCAGGTACCACTCTGCCAGCAGGCGTACCTGTTTCTCCGTGTAGCCTCGATCGACCATCCGTTCGACGAACTGCTTGTGCTTCTTCTGGTCTTCCTGACTTGCTTTCGGGTTGAAGGAAATGACCGGCAGCAAATCCTCGGTGTTCGAGAACATCTTCTTCTCGATCACGCTGCGCAGCTTCTCGTAGCTGAGCCAGGATGGGTTCCGGCCCTGATTGTTGGCCCGGGCCCGCAGTACAAAGTTAACCACCTCGTTGCGGAAATCCTTCGGGTTGCTGATGCCAGCTGGCTTCTCGATTTTCTCCAGTTCGTCATTGATGGACGAACGGTCGAGAATTTCGCCGGTTTCGGGATCCCGGTATTCCTGATCCTGTATCCAGAAATCGGCATAGGTCACGTAGCGATCGAACAGGTTCTGACCGTATTCGCTGTAGCTTTCCAGATAGGCTGTCTGGATTTCCTTGCCGATGAACTGAACATAATGAGGGGCCAGGTATTCCTTGATGAAACGCAGGTACTTCTCCTGTATTTCAGTCTGGAACTGTTCCTGCTCAATCTGCTTCTCCAGCACATACAGAAGGTGAACGGGGTTGGCAGCGACCTCGCTGGTGTCGAAGTTGAATACCTTGGAGAGAATCTTGAATGCAAAACGGGTTGAGAGCCCGTCCATGCCCTCCATCACACCGGCGGAATCCCGGTACTCCTGAATCGATTTGGCCTTCGGGTCGGTATCCTTGATGTTCTGACCATCGTAAACCCGCATCTTCGAGAATACGCTGGAGTTTTCCGGATCCTTGATGCGCGACAGCACTGAAAACTGAGCCAGCATGTCCAGAGTGTCCGGCGCACAGGGAGCACCCAACAGGGAACTGTTACTCAGCAGCTTCTTGTAGATTTCCTTCTCTTCGGAAACCCGAACACAATAAGGCACCTTGACGATATAGACCCGGTCGAGGAAAGCCTCGTTGTGCTTGTTGTTACGGAACGTCTGCCACTCGGATTCATTGGAGTGAGCCAGAATGACCCCATCAAACGGCACCGAGCCCATGCCCTCGGTCGTGTTGTAGTTGCCTTCCTGAGTGGCTGTCAGCAGCGGATGAAGCACCTTGATAGGGGCTTTGAACATCTCGACAAATTCCATCAACCCCTGGTTGGCCTTACACAGGCCACCACTGAAGCTGTAGGCATCCGGATCATCCTGCGAAAAGTCCTCCAGCATCCGGATATTGACCTTACCCACCAGGGCCGAAATATCCTGGTTGTTGTCATCACCGGGCTCAGTCTTGGAAACCCCGATCTGATCCAGCACCGAGGGATACTTCTTGACCACCCGGAACTTGCTGATGTCGCCGCCAAACTCGTGCAGGCGTTTCACGGCCCATGGTGACATGATGGACTTGAGGTAACGGGGGGGGATGCCATATTCCTCTTCAAGAATCTGGGCGTCCTCTTTGGGGTCAAACAGCCCCATCGGCGTCTCGTTGACCGGCGAATCCTTGATAGCGTAGAACGGCACCTTCTGCATGAGCGCCTTGAGCTTCTCTGCCAGGGATGATTTACCACCACCAACCGGCCCCAATAGGTAGAGAATCTGCTTCTTCTCTTCCAAACCCTGAGCGGCATGACGAAAGAACGAAACAATATTCTCCACAGCATCTTCCATGCCGTAGAACTCGGAGAATTCAGGGTAGCTTTTGATGACCTTGTTGGAAAAGATGCGTGACAGGCGGGGGTCACGGGAGGTGTCAATGAGTTCTGGTTCGCCGATGGCAATCAACATTCTCTCAGCGGCTGTGGCGTAAGCCGTTTGATCTTTTTTGCAGATCTCCAGGTATTCCTCCAGGGTGTATTCTTCTTCCTGGGTACTCTCATACCGATCTTTGAAATGCTGCACGATGCTCATAGATGGCCCCTCGCTTGCTCTCTTAAGTCGCTCTCAGTTCACGCAATATCCCCGTTGCATCGGTTCCGCCGTTCCGGGCGGCTCTGGTTTGGTCATGGGTGGAAGTTATGGATACTTACGACAAGCCGTCCGGCGGCTCGTTTAATTTGAGCTTAGTTCACGCTCGGAAAGATAGACAGCCGGTGTGTGTATTAGGTTCATTAAAATATGTTATGGGGTGCGTTTTTTTGTTTTTGGTGGGGGCTGGAACGTATGGGGGTACTCTCTGGAAACGGTTGTTGAAACTCGCTGCGCTCAGACAAACAACCATTTCCAGAGAGTACCCCCATACATTCCGATCAGGCATCCGGGAAAACGCCGGATTTGAAATGGGTAAACAGCAGGCCAAGTTGTTAGCCCGGTCAAGGCTGGTATGGGTGGTAGGTCTTTTTAAAAGCTTGTTTGTCTGAGCGAAGCGAGTTTCAACAAGCCTTTTCAAAAGACCTACCACCCGTAACAGCCGTAACTCCGCTCAGCGATAGCCGTAACGCCTACCGCTTGGTCAACCGAAATACACTCTCAGTCCCGCCAACAAGCCCCCGCCGCTTGGCAAACAAGTGGTCATTCTCGATCGTATTGGTAATGACATGCTCAATGTCGTAATCGTCACCGTAGAGCTCCATCACCTCCTCGTCGCTGACGTTGAACGGCGGAGCGCTGATCCGGGTTTTATAGTCGAGGGTCACCAGCAGGATTTTCGTGCCGTCTGGAATGACCGCTGTCAGATGGTCGACGTATTTTTTCCGCATCTCCGGAGGCAGGGCGATGAGGGCAGCGCGGTCGTAGACCAGACGGATGTTTTTCAGGTCATCGGGAACCAGTTGGAAAAAGTCGCCGCACCAGAGTTCGAGATCATCGTGGGAGAATTTGGTGAAGGGCTCGCCGGGGTGAACGTTGGCTTTTTCACTGGCTTCTTCGAAGAAATCCTTGCACGCGATCTCGCTCAGTTCCACACCGATAATCGGGTGGCCGCGATCGTTGAGCCACCACATATCGTGGGCCTTACCACAGAGCGGAACGAAAACGGCGTCGGTGGAATGTCCGGCCAGGGTTGGCCAGTGGTCATAAAGAAACTGGTTAACGGACCCTTCGTGAAAGCCGATTTCCGATTTGGCCCACCGTTCATGCCAGAATTCATGTTCCATGATATCCACCTCCTACTTGTTTATTTATGCCAGTCTACCCTAATCTGTCCCGGTCTGAACTCAGGAGGAAAGTATGAAAGCGGTATTCCTAGATGCGAAAACACTTGGTGATGATGTTGATCTGTCTTCCATTGAAGACGTCACCGGGGGCTTGAAGAAATATGAGAAAACGGCGCCGGATGAGGTGCTGGAGCGCATCAAGGGCTTTGATACCGTTCTGGTCAATAAAGTGGTCCTCGGTCGGGAACACTTCGAAGAATGCCCTGAACTCAAGACGATTGCGGTTGTAGCAACCGGCACCAATAACATCGACAAGGTTGCGGCCAAGGACCACGGTGTCGAGGTCCTGAACGTCATCAATTATGGTCGTTCTACTGTTGCCCAGCACACCATGGCTCTGATTCTGGCGCTGGCGACACGCTTGTTGGACTACGACCGGGATGTGCGAGCGGGCCGCTGGGGCAAGAGCGATATGTTCTGCCTGATGGATCACCCGATTCTGGAGCTGGAAGGCCGGACGCTGGGTATTGTGGGTTACGGCGATCTGGGTAAAGGTGTGATCGAGCGGGCTGAGGCTTTCGGTATGAAAGTCGTGCTGGGGGCCCGCCCGGGCCAGGAAGCGGGTGACGTCGACGGGTACCCGCGTATCCCGCTGGATGAACTGTTGCCGCAGGTGGATGTACTGTCCCTTCATTGTCTGCTGACCGACGACACAAAGGATATGATCAGCGAGCGGGAACTGAAAATGATGAAGCCGGATTCCCTGCTGGTTAACACCAGCCGCGGCGGTCTGGTGAACGAGCAGGCGCTGGCGGATGCGCTCAGGGCGGGAGAAATCGGAGGTGCCGGATTTGACGTGCTTACCGAGGAACCTCCACGCAACGGTAACCCTCTGCTGGCGGATGACATTCCCAACCTGATCATTACCCCGCATTCAGCCTGGGCAAGCCGGGAAGCGAGGCAACGTATTGCAGACATCACCGCGAAGAATCTCGCTGCGGTTGGCTGAGTCGCGCACACAAAACGCCTTGGCCAGAAACAACAAAGCCCCGGTTTACCGGGGCTTTGTTGTTTACGCGATCAGGACGATCAGAAGGTCCAGCCGAGGCTGGCCGAGGCGCCTACCTGATACATTTCCACGGTGATGATCTGGTTCTGGGCCAGAGGGTTCGCTCCGGAAACCTCTTTGGCCGGCGAGTAGAAAGCCATGCCAGACAATGCCAGGGAGTCCGTGAACTGATGGGTGAATCCACCCGTAAAGTGCCACTCCTGAACGCCCGGGGCCAGGATGTTGAACAGAACATCCTCGTCCGAAATCGGGCTCTCGCCGTAGCTTACGCCCGCACGCCAGGCGTGCTCCGGAGTTTGTTGCCATTGCCAGCCAAGCTTCACAATGGTCATGTCATCCCAGCCAAAGCCTGCACCGTCATCGCTACCCAGTTGGGCGGTTTGCAGGTTGGGCAGCAGCGGGTTCCCGATGCTGTTGATCTCGCTGTAGCGGATGTGCTGAACGTCCAGTAACAACCAGTGGTTTTCGATCCCGGACCAGGCGATCCCGGCATTGAACATCTGCGGAATGTCGAAATCACCCTGTTCCGCGAACAGGCCGCGGTACTTGTCGAATTCGTTCATCTTCAGGATGTTGCGCCAGCTGACACCGCCGCGGAGGGTATCGGTGATCTCGCCCTGCCAGCCGATCTGGTACCCATAGCCCCAAGCATCATCAGTGCCGTTGTTGGACACTGCATCGGGGGCGGAGGAAAATCCGCTGAAGCTCTGAAGGCCCTTGGCTTCAAAACGCTGGTAGGCAATCACCGGGGATACCCCGATGGCCTGGTTGTCACTGAACTCCCAGGACCAGGTAGGAGCAATAAACAGCTGCTCCAGGTTCACCCCGGTGCGACCACCGTAGAAAGGACCGCCGGTTCCACCCGGATAGTCGGTGTTCATGCCGCCGTTGGCAAAGACGGATACACCGAACGTGGTGACCTCTGACAGCTGAGTGTTAAAACCGAAGTGAGGGATGACAAACCCATCCCGACTGCTTTCATAGGTGCCGGGCTGCAGGGGAAACATATCGCCCTGGGCCGGATTACCATCGACGGTATATTCACGTCGCGGGGAAAAGATCTCGAAACCGCCATCCACGCGGTTGCCAATAAAGGCCATACCGGCGGGGTTGGTCGCTGCAGTGATGCTGTCCTGAGACAGGGCCGTGCCTGCGCCTGCCATGCCTTTACTGATGGTGCCGTATCCGTGGCTGAAGTATCCGTTGGTCGCAAACGCGGCTGTCGGTGCCAGTGCAGTGGCTGCAGCGATAGCGAGAGGGAGCGTCAAACGCATGATGGAACACCTGTAAGTAAAAGTGGGTCATTCATATGGCGCACTTTTATACAGGAATTCGGTTATAAAAAGAAGTTACAAAAGTTGATATGGTTATATTGTCTTATTGGGCCTCGCAAAAAAATACCAATCAGCCATACTCTGTTTTGCCGGGTATCTGGCTGATAACCTGTATAAAACACTGACACACAGGATGTTGCGTGGCTTCTTCCCAACTGAAAGAACGACTTCAGGCCGCTGAAGACTGGATCCTCTCCAACCCTAACCCGCCTTCGAGTTGGCCATGGACATGGCTATACAAAGTGGGGAGGACGGCGTACGCCATGGTCCGGGATGTTGTCAGTGGTCAGCTTACCCTGCACGCCATGAGTCTGGTGTATACAACGCTGCTCAGCATTGTGCCCTTGCTCGCACTCAGCTTCTCGGTGTTGAAAGCGCTGGGGGTGCACCAGCGAATGGAACCGTTTTTGTTCCAGTTTTTTCAGCCGATGGGCCCCCAGGGCATCGAGGTTGCGGAAAAGATTCTCGGTTTCGTGGATAACATGAAGGTGGGGGTCCTCGGCTCGGTGGGTCTGGCACTGCTGGTCTACACGGTAGTGTCGCTGCTGCAGAAGATCGAACGGTCGTTCAATATGATCTGGCGTGTGCCGGATATGCGGTCGATGAGCCAGCGGTTCAGCAATTACCTGAGTGTGATCATGGTCGGCCCGCTACTGATGGTGTCGGCCATCGGGGTCAGTGCCACGATCTTTTCCTCGACGGCGGTTCAGGCGTTGCTTGAAATCGAGCCGTTTGGTTCGTTGATTGTTGCTGTGAGCAGCTTTACGCCGTTTTTCCTGGTGGTGGGCGCTTTCACGTTTGTGTATGTCTTCATGCCCAATACGCGGGTCAAGCTTCGCTATGCCTTTGTGGGCGGTCTGATTGCAGGTGTTTCATGGCAGGCTGGGGGCATGTTGTTCGCCTCCTTTGTGGCGGGCTCTGCAAAATACGCCGCGATCTATTCCAGCTTTGCCATTGGCATCATTCTGCTGATCTGGACTTACCTGAACTGGATGATTCTGTTGCTCGGGGCCAGCCTGGCCTTCTATCTGCAAAACCCGGGGGCTGTCTCCAAGCGTCGGGAGGTGCAGCTGGCGCCGGAACTCCAGGAAAAAGTGGCAATCGCGCTGATGTGGCTGGTGGCCAAGCCGTTCCACGACGGGGAGGAGGCACCGCAGCAGGAAGTTCTCGAACACCAGATGCGGGTGCCAGGGGAGGTGACGCGAGGGGTGAGCGATAAACTCATTCGCGCCGGCCTGCTGAGCCTGGCGGGCCGGAATGGGGATCACCTTGTGCCGGGGAGAACCCTTGACCGCATTACCGTAGAAGACGTGCTACGGGTGGTTCGCAGGGACGAAGACCGGATTGTGGATCGCCTGCCCCGAGGTGTGCCGATGGAGCGACTACAGGTTACCAGCTCCGGTCTGACGGTGACATTTTCTGAACTGCTACGGGACCCGAACGCCAGTGCTGCCTCAGGAATGGGTGCCGAACTTGCGGCTCAGGCCGAGGATGACTGACTGTTATTCTGCAGCATGGTTTTGATTATCCCGTGAATCTGCTCGATCTGGCTTGGCGGCAGCTGGACGATTCTGGCAAGGTCCTCATCACTGAGGTTGCGCTGCCGGGCGTGACGAAGCACTTCCCGGGTACCGATGACCATGCCGTCGGCCAGCGGTGTGTGCTGCATGCCGGGCACCGGACGTTCAGCCGCCATCAGTGAGGCATGGAACTTCGGGGGCAGGCTCCACTCGTTGGCAAGAAGCTGGCAAACCGTCCAGTGATAGCGTGCCATAGCATGGTGGATCAGTGCAGGGCCAGGTGGTGTACCATCCGGGAGAACCTTGCTGATGCGCTGGAGTTCCCGGTACACAATGATGTAGCTGAGTGCGGGCAACAGTCCCACCATGAACAGGGAACTGCTGTCTGCGCCCTGCAACCTGCCAATCTGTTCTGAGGATCGGGCGCAGGTTAATCCCCAGCGCCAGACCCGTTGCGCGAAAAGCGCCTCCCGGCTGTTCCGGGCGGCCATCATCGGTCGCATTATGGCTGCGGAAATAACATTGCGGATGCCGTTGATCCCCAGCATGAAGACGGCCTGATCTACGGATTCGATGGTGTGTTCACTGGTGCGGAAATAGGGGCTGTTGGCAATCTGGAGAAGCTGATCGGTAAGCGCTGGATCTCGCAGGATAATGTCGGTCAGCTCCTGGCGGTCGGTGGTTTCGTCGGACAGCGCCCGCATCAGCATCGGCAAGCTGAGAGGCTGCCGGGGCAGCTCCTCCATGTGCCTGTTGTTCAACCGGTTGAGCAGCTCATCCAGTATTGCGGTGGCAGTGCTCGAGTCTTTACGAATGTCGGACGGCTCTGCATCAAGTAGCCAGCAGAACAGATGCTCTTCCAGTTGCCGGGCGAGCTGATGACTCGTATCCGCGTTGGCTTCCTGACGGTGGCCTGCGGGATTGAAGAGTCGTGTTTCTTTTGCTAATGGTTTCGCGGGCTTGCTGGCAAACAGGCCTGAAATCCAGGAAAAAAAGCCTGGCATCCGATGCCTCCGGGCCGATCAGTCGTGGGTAATGCATCCAATTCAACGCAGTATAGTAATTAGCTACACTATTTTATAGATGCTAACCGGCTTGATCCCCGGACTGCTCAACCCAGGCTTTGCCCGAATACCAGGACCAACTGCCCGATACCCGCGGCCATGCCGAGGAAAGCGCCCACCAGAATGAGCTTGATTTCGTCTTCCTGGAAGCAAGGGCGGAGCAGGTCCTGGAACTCTTCTGATGATAGGGCAATCATCCGTTCCACCATGATGGACTCAACGGCTCGGGCCCGGTCCTGTTCGAAGACCGGGTTGTCGAAGGATGTCTGGGAAATTTCGATCGCCTTTTCGCCAACCTGGCTTTTAAGCGTGGCGAATCCGGTGGGGCCAAAGGCAACCTGGGTCAGGGCTTTAGCCATGCCGGTGGTTTCATCCACCAGTGGTTTAATGTGTTTCTTGACCATGTTGCGGGCCCGGTCACCTTTGGGGCCCTCCATGATGGCATTGATGATATTGCCGACGGTCAGAATCTCGTGTGTGACGATGTGGCAGAAGGACTCTGCGACGGCGGGTTGCCTCTTGAGGAACAGTCCCTGAATTTTGAAGGGCCCGACTTTCTTCGCATGTAAGGGGCGGAATATTACGTTCAGGGCAATCCAGTTGGTGGCATAGCCAACGAGCAGGCCGAAGAACGGCAGCACCCACCAACTCTGGTAGAAGTACCAGACGCCCATCTGGATGAGGCCAAACAGGAATCCGAAGTACAGGCCGGAATTTACAATAAAGCGGAATTCGACTTCGCCACACTCCAGGAATATTCGGTTCAGCAGTTGTTTGTCTTTGGCCAGGCGCTCAATGACCATGCCTTTGATGTCGAGCAGGTCTTCAATATTCTCGGAAATGTCGTCCACCAGGTTGTCGACCAGTTGTGGGGTGGATTTCCGGACTCGCTCGTAGACCATTTTCCGGGCGGACGTAGGGAGGTTTTCCCAGAAGGTCGGATATTCCCGGAGCATCATTTCGTCAACGTATTCTTCTATGCGAGGGTCGACGGAATGGATAATGTAGGTGGCGAGGACTTTGGGGTCGATCTGCTGGAAAATCTCGTCGACGGTACCAATTTTAGAGATGGTGGCGTCTACGCTGATGGCAGCCATTTTCCGGGCTTTGGAGGGGATGATGCCCTGCCAGCCCAGCAATGGTGGTTTGCCGATGAATTCCAGGGGATAAAACGTCATCTTGATGGCGAGCCAGTTGGTGCTCCAGCCAATCAGGGCAGCAATGACGGGGATGCTGAGGTATTGCCAGAATTCAGGGTTCGTGAACAGGCTTGTCATCTGGTACTCGCGCGTTGTCGTTTTTTTGTTGGTCCTGGAGTTTGCGAGCCTTGGGATGCTGTTTTCGAAAACCCGCTCCTGGCGGCACATCCATGTGGCGCTTGAGCTGCGCCATCCCTGGCTCCGCACAGTTTTCGAAAACAGCATCCCAAGGCTCGCCCTATACTATGGCGTTGCCTTTCCAAAGACTCTTAATGAAATCGGATAATGTTTGCAGGGCGGTTTTCTGTCAATGACTGACATGCCGGTAAATTCCGGCGTCACGGTCGATGACGCCTCAGTTGCCGATGTCGCCCCATAACCATTGGCACAATGCTATAGACGCGACAGGTGCGGTTTCGGTTCGCAGTACGCGGGGGCCGAGGGCGACGGGGAGGAAGCCTTCTTGTTCCGCCTGGGCGATTTCATCGGCAGAGAGGCCGCCTTCGGGGCCGATCATAAGGGCAACCCGGGCGGGTTTGTCCATGGATTGCAGGGATTGTTCGGTGCGGTGGTGGAGGACGAGTCTCAGGTCACAGTCACGGCTGTTTTCCAGCCACTGTTCCACGGTCATTACCGGGAGTATGTCAGGAACCCGGGCGCGGCCGGATTGTTCGGCGGCGCTGATGGCGACGGATTGCCAGTGACGAAGGCGTTTGTCTTCGCGGTCGCCTTTCAGTCTTACGTCACAGCGCTCGGTACTCAGGGGCACGATCCGTGTAACGCCCATTTCCACCGCTTTCTGGACGGCGTAGTCCATGCGGTCCCCCTTGGAGAGGGTCTGCCCGAGGACGATTTCCAGAGGTGATTCGGTGTGGTTGGCTTCGGGAGCGCCAACCATGACTTCCACGTTCTTTTTCCCGGCCACGGTGATGGTGGCGGGATAGTCCTGACCGTCGCCGTTAAACAGGCGGAGTTCCTGGCCAGGTTGCATGCGCAGTACCCGCCCCACGTGCTGGGCGGCGTTTTCGTCCAGTTCGGCGGTGAATCCTTCCGCCAGTGGTGAGTCAGTGTAGATCCTGGGTATGCGCATGAGTGGTTACCTTACTTCAGTCCCGAACGGCAATGTCGATGCCCTCCGTGGCCACCTGAGCCAGGTGTCTGATCTGCTCTTCGGTGATGACGTAGGGCGGCATGAAGTAAACCACATTACCCAGGGGGCGAAGCAAGGATTCTCGCGTTAATGCGTGCTGATATACCCGGATACCCCGGCGTTCCTGCCAGGCAAACGGGGTTTTACTGGCTTTGTCTTTTACCATTTCCACCGCCATGGTCATGCCGTGCTGGCGGACGTCTCCCACGTTTGGGTGGTCTTGCAGGTGTGCCAGGGAGTCGGCCATGCAGGCGGAGAGTCTGCGGTTGTTCTCGATAATGTTGTCGTCCCGGAAGATGTCCAGGGTCGCCAGGGCAACGGCGCAGCCAATCGGGTTGCCGGTGTAGCTGTGGGAATGCAGGAAGGCTCTCAGGGTTTCGTAGTCGTCGTAGAAGGCGTTGTACACGTCATCGGTTGTCAGTACGACGGACAGTGGCAGGTAACCGGCAGTCAGCCCTTTGGAGAGGCACATGAAGTCCGGTGTGATGCCCGACTGTTCACAGGCGAAGAGGGTGCCGGTGCGACCAAAGCCCACAGCGATTTCATCAGCGATCAGGTGAACACCATAGCGATCACAGGCTTCGCGCAGTTTGGTGTGGTAGATGGGATGATGCATGCGCATGCCACCGGCACACTGGATCAGAGGCTCGACAACCACGGCACAGATCTCATCGTGCTTTTCCGCGAGGAGTTTGTCCATGGCCTCGAACTGGCGCAGGGCGTATTCCTCATCGGTTTCTCCGGCTTCCTTATGGTAGGCATCCGGGGACGGAGCGGTGAGCACTTCCATCAGCAGCGGCTGGTAGGTGTCCTTGTACAGGGCCACGTCACCGAGTGCCAGAGCCCCAAGGGTTTCTCCGTGGTAGCTGTTGGACAGGTTGACGAAGTTTTTCTTGCCCGGTTTTCCCTGGTTTTTCCAGTAGTGATAGCTCATCTTCAGCGCAGCTTCGATGGCTGATGAGCCGTTGTCTGCGTAGAAGCATTTGTTGAGTCCCTCCGGGGTGACTTCGATAAGCCGTTCCGACAGGTTAACCACGGGTTCGTGGCTGAATCCGGCCAGGATAACGTGCTCAAGCCGGCCAATCTGCTCCTGGATGGCTGCGTTAATACGAGGATTTGCGTGGCCAAACAGGTTGACCCACCACGAACTGACCGCGTCGATGTAGCGGTTACCCTCGAAATCTTCCAGCCAGACTCCTTTCCCACGTTTGATGGGAATAAGCGGCAGGGATTCGTGGTCTTTCATCTGGGTGCAGGGGTGCCACACAGATTTGAGATCGCGGGCGACGAGATCGGCGTTTCGCATGTTGGTCTCCGGTCTGGCTGTTGGGAATGTATCGCTGTTAACCGAAGTGGATATTACAGTTAACAGCGGTATCTGACCACCGTGCCTTTTGTCGCTGATTGGCGGGCCAATGATGGGAGGCGCTTTGAGTCGCAGAATTCTGGTTAAACAAATGGAGATCAGTCATGCAACTCGAACAGAAACACGCGTATCAGGCGGACCTCGACCGGGTTCTGGGCGCATTCTTCAGTGAGCAGCACATTCTGGACAAAAATGAGCGTTTGGGCGCACGGAATGTGCGTGTAACCGAGATTTTCCGGGATGATTGCTCCGGAAAGCTGGTTATTGAACGGGAAATGGGCTCATCCATTGATGTTCCCGGGGTACTCTCGAGCTTTCACCGTGAGTGGAACCATGTGCGGCAAGAAGAGCATTGGGTCCGCAAAAGTGAGGACGAGTGGCATTGTGAGTTTCGCGTACACATTCAGAGTGTGCCCGCCAAGATCAAAGGCATGATGAAACTTCAGGGCCAGGGAGACACCTGTGTTAACCACGTGATTCTGGATGTACGCTGTGATGTGCCGCTACTGGGCAAGAAGATTGCCCGCTTCCTGGCGGATGATTCAAACATCAAGATCGAGCGGGAATATCAAACCACCTGCGAGTTGTTGTAGCGCAGTGCCCTGGGGGACGGAATGTGATTCCGTCCCCGGCGGAGTCAGATTGCTAGTGCCCAAGCACCCGGGACAGGAACGCCTGGGTGCGCTCGCTTTCCGGGTTGTCGAACACGTCGTCGGGTTTGCCCTGTTCCACGATCTGGCCTTCGTGGATGTAGATGACCCGGTCGGCCACCTCGCGGGCAAAGCCCATTTCGTGGGTGACGACCATCATGGTCATGCCTTCTTTTGCCAGTTCACGCATTACGTCCAGCACTTCCCCGATCATTTCCGGATCAAGGGCCGAGGTAGGCTCGTCGAACAGCATCAGCCGGGGTTCCATAGCCAGTGCCCGGGCGATGGCCACGCGTTGCTGCTGACCGCCGGATAGTTGGCTCGGGTACTTGTCGGCCTGGTTGCCAATGCCGACCCGCTCCAGAAGGCGCTCTGCGGTGGCGTTCGCCACGGTCTGGGCAGTGCTCTTTACCTTCATGGGGGCCAGCATGATGTTCTTTTTCACCGTCAGGTGGGGGAACAGGTTGAACTGCTGGAACACCATGCCGACTTCCTTGCGGATCTCGTTCAGGTTTTTCTGATTGCCACCTTTGGGTGCGAGGGCATGGCCATCCACATCAAGGCGGCCGGACTCGAATTCTTCGAGTCCATTCACGCAGCGGATCAGGGTGGATTTACCGGAGCCACTGGCGCCGATGATCACCACCACTTCGCCTTTTTCGACGGTGAGGTCGATATCTTTCAGGACATGCAGTTTGCCGAAGTACTTGTTCATGCCCTTCATTTCAACAATATGAGTCATGGGTACCTTTCCTTCAGACAGAACCAAGTCCGCGCCGTTCAAGCATGCGCAGCATCAGCGACAATGAGAGTGTGATGGCCAGATACAGGATCGCAACCACGAAATACACCTCAAAGGCGGTGAAGGTGTTGGCGATGTAGATCTGTCCCTGGCGAACCAGTTCGCCCACGCCGATGACGGAGAACAGGGAGGTATCCTTGATACTGACAATAGCCTGGTTGCCGAGGGGTGGAATCATGCGGCGGAAGGCCTGGGGCCAGATGATGGACCAGAATGTCTGGGTTCTGGACAGGCCCAGAGAGAGGCCGGCTTCGGTCTGGCCTTTGGCGATGGACTGAACGCCACCCCGCACCACTTCTGAGATGTAGGCGCCTGAGTTCAGGGCGATCGCAGCGATACCGGCGGTCAGGGGGTCAATGGGGCCGCCGACCAGATCGGGCAGGCCGTAGAAGATGAAAAGCACCTGGACCAGGATCGGCGTACCCCGGAAAATTTCAATGTACGCCGTGGCGGGCCAACGCAGGAACCACTTTTTGTTGATGCTTAGCAGGCCAAAAAGAATGCCTAGTGCAAAGCCGATAAGCAGGCCGCCAAACGAGATGAGCAGGGTATAGGGAATACCCTTGAGAAGGAAAGGTATTGAGTCGATGGCTGATTGCCAGTCGAACTGAAACTGGAATTCCACAGTGAGGATCTCCGAAGGGAATTGGAGTCAGTAACGACCGGGGCGCGTGCGCCCCGGATCGAAGAGTCTGACCGGATGTATCCGGTGGCCGTTACATGCCTTCCGGCATCGGGCCAAACCACTTCTCGTAGATGGTTTTGTAGGTTCCATCTTCCTTCATGGAGGCCAGGGCTGAGTTAACGTCGTCAACCCACTCACTGCCTGACTTCAGCGCAATTCCGTACTGCTGGCCTTCATACAGGGGGCCTACGGTCTTGGCTTTGCCTTTACCCTTGGTGCGGGCAAAGTAACCCACGTTCGGGGCGTCATAGAAAACAGCGTCCACAGCACCGGACATCAGCGCCATGTACATATCGGAGCTACCCGGGTAGGGGGTTACGCCGTCGTCTTTTTCCAGGTTCTTCACCAGGTAGTCATAGCTGGTGGAACCGATTTTTGTGCCGATTTTCTTGCCTTCCAGATCTTCAAATGCCTTTACGCTGTTGTCGTTCTGGCTGATCAGAACGCGGAGGCCGGAGTCGTAGTACGGATCAGAGAAATCGACGATTTTCTCCCGCTCGTCGGTAATGGTGATGCCGGCGATAGCGATGTCGACATTACCGGTCTGCAGTGCCGGAATAATGCCGTTGAAGTCCATGGTGTTGAGATCAATCTCGAAACCGGCACGATCTGCGACTTCACGGATGATTTCCATGTCGAAACCGATCATTTCACCGGTTTCCTGATCCATCATTTCGAAGGGTACGAAGCTCGGGTCAGTAACCACGCGCAGGGTCTCTGCGCTGACGGTTCCTGCTGCAACGGTGAGTGCCAGGCTGGCGCCAACGGTTTTTAGCCATTTCGTGCTCATGCTTTCTCCTTTGCTTTTTGTGAGGCTCCATCTGCCGGGTAAGGCAAGCCGGAAAACACTGCTGGTGACGATGATTTCCAGGGAGCGTTAATGGGACTACACCCCGTATACCATAGACTAATGCTATGAGAATTTCAGGAAATCAAGCGCTTGGATGGGGGGAGTGGAAGGCCGGACGTAGTGCTTTGGGGTGTTAGAAAAACGGCCAGAGTGCGGACTCTGGCCGTTTGGGAGGCGCTCAGAATGCGATTTTTTCGCGGTCGCTGATGCCGAGGTTCTTCCAGATGCTCAGGCTCGGTTCTACCTGATTCAATGTGTAGAAGTGCAGGCCGGGTGCACCGGCTTTCAACAACGTTTCACACATCTGGGTCACGACTTCTTCACCGAACTTGCGAATGCTGTCGGTGTCGTCACCGTAGGCTTCCAGTTGCTTGCGGATCCAGCGGGGGATTTCCGCGCCACACATGTCAGAGAAGCGTACCAGGCTGGAGAAGTTGACGATGGGCATGATGCCGGGCACCACCGGAATGGTAACGCCCATCTTTTCCAGCCGGTCTACAAAGTAAAAGTAGCTGTCCGGGTTGAAGAAGTACTGGGTAATCGCGCTGTTGGCGCCAGCCTTCACCTTACGGGCAAAGTTCTGCAGGTCTTCTTCCGCATTCCGTGCCTGCGGGTGGAATTCCGGATAGGCGGCCACCTCCAGGTTGAAATGATCACCGCTGTGCTCGCGAATGAACTCCACGAGCTCGTTGGCGTAGCGGAGTTCACCTGAGGCTCCCATACCGGAAGGCAGGTCACCGCGCAGGGCAACGATGCGGTTGATTCCATTGTCCTTGTACAGGTCCAGCAGCTCACCGATTTCCTGGCGGGTACCACCGACGCAGGAAAGGTGAGGCGCTGTCGAAATGCCCTGTTTGTGCAGGTTCAGCACGGTTTCAATGGTACGGTCCCTGGTGGAACCGCCGGCGCCGAAGGTGACCGAGAAAAAATCCGGGTTCACCGCGGCCAGCTGATCGCGTACACCCTGGAGCTTTTCCTTGCCCTGATCGGTCTTGGGCGGGAAAAACTCGAAGCTGAAGCGACGCTTGAATTGAGTCTGACTTTGCATGGCTCTGTCCGATCAGTATTTGTAGCTTTCAGGCTTGTACGGTCCTTCGACCGGTACACCGATGTATTTGGCCTGTTCCGGGGTCATTTTGGTGATGACACCACCAAAGCCTTCGACCATCGCGCGAGCCACTTCCTCGTCCAGCTGCTTTGGCAGAACCTGAACGTAAACACCCTTGGCGCGGGCGTCTTCCGGCAGGTCAGCGAACTTGCGCTCGAACAGGTACATCTGCGCCAGCACCTGGTTGGCGAAGGAACCATCCATGATTCGGGAGGGGTGCCCGGTGGCATTGCCCAGGTTCACCAGACGGCCTTCGGAGAGGAGGATCAGGTGGTCGTTCGTAGCCTTGTCACGGTAAACCACGTGCACCTGCGGTTTGACTTCGTCCCACTCCCAGTTTTTGCGCATGTAGGCGGTGTCGATTTCATTGTCGAAGTGGCCGATGTTGCATACAACCGCGCCGCTCTTGAGGGCCTTGAGCATGTGAGCGTCGCAGACGTTGACGTTACCGGTGGTGGTCACCAGCAGGTCGGTATTGCCCAGCAGATCCTTGTGAACACCTGCTTCAGTGCCGGTGTTCACGCCGTCGAGGTAGGGTGAGACCACTTCAAAGCCGTCCATACACGCCTGCATGGCACAGATCGGGTCCGCTTCGGTCACTTTAACGATCATGCCTTCCTGGCGAAGTGAAGCGGCGGACCCTTTACCTACGTCGCCGTAACCGACAACCAGGGCTTTCTTGCCAGCCATCAGGTGGTCAGTGGCACGCTTGATGGCGTCGTTCAGGCTGTGACGACAGCCGTATTTGTTGTCGTTCTTTGACTTGGTGACGGCGTCGTTGACGTTGATCGCCGGCACTTTCAACGTGCCTTCGCGCAGCATTTCCTGCAGGCGGTGAACGCCGGTGGTGGTTTCTTCGGTCACACCGTGGCAGTTGGCCAGGATTTCCGGGTACTTGTCGTGGAGCAGGGCGGTCAGGTCGCCGCCGTCGTCCAGGATCATGTTCGGTGTCCAGCCGTCAACGTCGGCACCCACGGTACGCTCAAGGCACCATTCGTATTCTTCGTCAGTCTCACCTTTCCAGGCAAATACCGGTACACCGCTGGCCGCGATGGCGGCAGCTGCCTGATCCTGGGTGGAGAAGATGTTGCAGGAGGACCAGCGAACGTTTGCACCCAGTTCCACCAGTGTTTCGATCAGCACGGCTGTCTGGATGGTCATGTGGATGCAGCCCATGATGTTGGCGCCTTTCAGCGGCTGCTCGGTTTTGTACTTGTTGCGAAGGGCCATCAGGGCAGGCATTTCGCCTTCAGCAATACTGATTTCCTTACGGCCCCAGCCGGCGAGTTCGATATCGCGGACTTTGTAATCGCTAACGTTGTTCAGTTGTTCTGCCGGAGTGCTCATTGGTGTTCTCCTGTCAGTCTCTTTTTCGGCATTGGAGTTTTGTTCCCCGTGCCGCTGTCTATTGGTGGCTTCGGTGGTGGGGCATGGCTTCCCCGGAACCGCTACGAGCACGTCCGTGTGCGCTTGACTCCGGCCATCCATGGCCTCCGACATTCCGGGGAAGCCATGCCCCACCACCTTTTCAAACCTCCGGCGCATGCCGTCATGGATGCGCCGCCTCACATGCCTGGCTCTCTCTGTTTGGTCAAAACGAGAGCCCTTTTCTGCAAAAGCCCTCTCCGTAGTTCGGAGCGGGGGTGAGTGATTGCCTTCGGGGACTGTAGAGGGCCATGGACGGCCCGAAACAAGCGCACACGGACGTGCTTGTAGCGTGTCCCCGAAGGCAATCACTCAGCACCGCCACCACCAAGGGCAGCGGGCTGGGTCAAAACAAACGGCCAGACTCCCGGAGTCTGGCGTCAAATCTCAAATAGCCTCAGATGCCAGCAGCATCCCGAAGCGCTTCGGCGCGGTCGGTTTTCTCCCACGGGAACGCGGTGAAGGTGTCGCTGCCAACGGTCATTTCGAACGGATCACGGCCGAAGTGTCCGTAGGCTGCAGTGGCCCGGTACATCGGGTGCAGCAGGTCGAGCATGTTGGTGATCGCGTACGGACGCAGATCGAAGTGGTTGCGGACCAGTTCCACGATCTTGTCATCGCTGATTTTGCCGGTGCCGAAGGTGTTCAGGGAGATAGATGTAGGCTGTGCCACACCAATGGCGTAGGACACCTGAATCTCACACTTGTCGGCCAGGCCGGCGGCGACGATGTTTTTGGCAACGTAACGGCCAGCGTAAGCCGCAGAACGGTCAACCTTGGAGGGGTCTTTTCCGGAGAAGGCGCCACCACCGTGGCGAGCCATGCCGCCGTAGGTGTCTACGATGATCTTACGGCCGGTCAGGCCACAGTCACCCACAGGGCCGCCAATCACGAACTTGCCGGTCGGGTTGATGTGGAACTGGGTGTCCTTGTGCAGCAGTTCAGCTGGCAGGGCATTTTTAACAATCAGCTCCATTACGGCTTCTTTCAGGTCGGCCTGGCTGACGTCCTCGTCGTGCTGGGTGGAAAGCACGACAGCATCAATGCCGGTTACCTTGCCGTTTTCATAGCGGCAGGTGACCTGGCTTTTGGCATCCGGACGCAACCATGGCAGCAGGCCGCTCTTGCGGGCTTCAGCCTGTCGCTGTACCAGGCGGTGGGAGAAAGTGATCGGAGCCGGCATCAGTACGTCGGTTTCGTTGCTGGCGTATCCGAACATCAGGCCCTGATCGCCTGCGCCCTGGTCTTCCGGCTTCTGGCGGTCAACGCCCTGGGCGATGTCGACAGACTGTTTGCCAATGATGTTGATAACGCCACAGGTGTCGCCGTCATAACCAACAGTTGATGAGGTGTAACCGATGTCCTTGATAACGCCACGAACGAGTTCTTCCAGATCAATCCAGGCGCTGGTGGTGATTTCGCCGCCGACGATGGCTACGCCGGTCTTGACCATGGTTTCGCAGGCAACGCGGGCGTGCTTGTCTTCGGTCAGGATGGCGTCGAGGACTGCGTCAGAAATCTGGTCCGCCAGTTTGTCCGGATGGCCTTCGGAGACCGACTCGGAGGTGAAGATGCTGTAGTCAGACATAGGTTTGCTCCTCTTTGAGCGATTCAAAATCGTGCCGGTAGGGGTCAGAAATGACAGGTGCCGGCGACCATGTTGTTGATGTTATGTGAGTATACGTAGAACTACTTACACCCATATCAAAGTTTTTTGATATTCCCTTCAAGTGTGCCGGTCAGTCATGACCAGCTGTCTTCCAGAATTCGCGAACCTGCACCTGAAAACCGTTGCGCAGGCCTATAAACAGTTGTTCTCCGGCGACCAGGCCGGCATCAGCAGCCCAGGCGGTCAGTTCCTCAGGCTCGAACCCCAGCCACAGATCGCCGCAGTTCTCCTTGGCCCAGTCCTGATCATGGCTGCACAGTTCACTGACCACGAAACAGCCGCCGTTATTCATTAGCGCCGCGGCATCCAGAAAAATATCCGCGGGGCTTGGTACGTGGTGCAGCACCATGTTGGCCACGACCAGATCAAATGCGTCGCCCCGGGCCAGTAAGGTGTCGGTCACACCTTCAATCAGATCGACATTGTTCAGGCGCTCGTCGATACAGGTGCGGGTGGCCTTTGCCAGCATGTCCCGGCTGTTGTCGAGAGCGACCACGTGGGCCGATAACTCAGACAGCACTTTCAGGAAGGCGCCTTCACCTGGGCCGATTTCCAGAGTGGTCTGCCAGGCCTGTTTGGTGGAACGCTTCCGCAGCAGCTCTGCCACCGGGGTGGCGTACAAATCAAATGCTGCGATCAGTTCCTGTTGTTCCTGGAACTGTTCGGCGTGCCGGGCAAAGAAAGCCTGGGATTGCTCGGCGCGCTGGGTTCTGATGGCCTCGATCTTTTCCTGCAAGTGGTCCGGTAAGGGTACCCGGTCAACCGTTGCAAAAATCTGTCTGACGGTCTGGTCTGTCAGCTTTTCCGTGTCGAAGTGCAGTGGGCGGCGATAGAAAATCGCATTGCCTTCCCGCTGCGGTTCCAACAGCCCGGCCTTGTGCATCACTTTCAGGTGATGGCTCATGCCAGACTGGCGCATGTCGAACAGCTGGCTCAGTTCCAGTACCCCGAAGGTGTCCCGGCGCAGTACGCGCAGAATTTCCAGGCGCAGGGGGTCGCCGCTCGCTTTGAAGATAGGAGCCAGGGCGTCCACCGAGGACAATTCGTGTGCGTGTGCATTCATCGATGTCATGGTTGCGAAGTGTAGGAGGGATTTTCTGGTCAATCAATAGTCATATCAAAAAATTTTGATATAGGTTTGGAAATCCTGAAAATTGGCCTGTTTCGGGAATCCACGGTCAAAGAATGTGCAAAAGAGGGCAGGTTGATTTGCCCCGGCACACACTAATCGGCGAAAATACGCGCCTCTTTTTTGCACAGTCTTCTTTTTTGCCGAAAACCACTGGAGAAATGTCAATGTCGTCCCGTAAAGATCTCGCCAACGCCATTCGCGCGCTGAGCATGGATGCGGTTCAGAAAGCCAATTCCGGCCACCCGGGTGCGCCCATGGGTATGGCGGATATCGCCGAGGTGCTGTGGAACGATTACCTCAGCCACAACCCGGCCAACCCGCAGTGGGCCAACCGTGACCGCTTTGTGCTGTCCAATGGTCATGGTTCCATGCTGCAGTACTCCCTGCTGCACCTGAGCGGGTACGACGTATCCATTGACGACCTGAAGAACTTTCGTCAGTTGCACTCCAAAACACCGGGCCACCCTGAGTACGGTTACACTCCGGGCATTGAGACCACCACTGGCCCTCTGGGCCAGGGCATTGCCAATGCGGTTGGTTTCGCCCTTGCCGAGAAGTCCCTGGCAGCTCAGTTCAATCGTCCCGGTCACGACATTGTTGACCACTACACCTATGCATTCCTGGGCGACGGCTGCCTGATGGAAGGCATTTCTCACGAAGTCTGTTCCCTGGCCGGTACCCTGGGCCTGGGCAAGCTGATTTTCTTCTACGACGACAACGGCATCTCCATCGACGGTGAAGTGGAAGGCTGGTTCACCGACAACACGCCTCAGCGTTTCGAATCCTACGGCTGGCAGGTTATTCCAGCAGTTGACGGCCACGATGCTGATGCTATCCGTGCCGCCGTTGAGGCGGCTCGCGCCAACAAAGATCAACCGACCCTGATTTGCTGCAAAACAGTGATCGGCTTCGGTTCCCCGAACAAGCAGGGTAAAGAAAGCTGCCACGGCGCGCCGCTGGGCGACGACGAAATCACCCTGACCCGCGAACAGCTGGGCTGGGACCATGGTCCGTTCGAAATTCCTGCAGACATCGCTGAAGCCTGGAACGCCCGTGAAAAAGGCGCGGCAGCACAAGCGGCGTGGGAAGAGAAGTTCGCCGCCTATGAAAAGGCTGAGCCGGAACTGGCTGCTGAATTCACCCGTCGTATGGCCGGTGATCTGCCAGCGGACTTCGCCGAGAAAGCCCAGGCCTACATCCAGGAATGCCAGGACAATGGTGAAACCATTGCCTCCCGTAAGGCTTCCCAGAACACTCTGAACGCCTACGGACCGTTGTTGCCGGAACTGATGGGCGGTTCCGCTGACCTCGCCGGTTCCAACCTGACCATCTGGGGTGGTTGCAAAGGCCTGACCAAAGACGACGCGTCTGGCAACTACATCTACTATGGCGTACGCGAATTCGGCATGGCGGCCATTATGAACGGTATCGCCCTGCATGGCGGTTTCGTGCCCTACGGCGCTACCTTCCTGATCTTTATGGAATACGCCCGTAACGCGGTGCGCATGGCGGCTCTGATGAAGCAGCGCGCTATCTATGTATTCACTCACGATTCTATTGGTCTGGGTGAAGACGGCCCGACTCACCAGCCGGTTGAGCAGATGGCCAGCCTGCGTACGACACCGAACATGAGCACCTGGCGCCCGGCCGATACCGTCGAATCTGCGGTGGCCTGGAAAGCAGCACTGGAGCGTAATGACGGCCCGACGGCTATGGTGTTCTCTCGTCAGGGACTGCCTCACCAGGCTCGCAGTGCGCAGCAACTGGCGGATGTTGCCAAAGGCGCCTACGTGTTGTCTGACAGTGAAGGCACGCCGGAACTGATCCTGATTGCCACCGGCTCCGAAGTGGCCCTGGCCCAGGAAGCCGCCGCCAAGCTGCGTGAAAAAGGCAAGGTCGTTCGTGTGGTATCCATGCCGTCTACCGATGTGTTTGATGCCCAGAGCGCCGAATACAAGCAAAAGGTTCTGCCGCTGGAAGTCACTAACCGCATCGCGATTGAAGCCAGCATTGCTGACTACTGGTACAAGTACGTTGGCCTTGATGGCCGTGTGATCGGTATGACCACCTTTGGTGAATCCGCACCGGCAGGCGAGCTGTTCAAGGAATTCGGCTTCACCGTCGACAACATCCTGGAAGTGGCTGACGAACTGCTGGACGCCTGATGAGCAACCCGAAGCCTTTTCGAATCGCCATTAACGGGTACGGCCGAATCGGCCAATGCGTGTTGCGGGCGCTCTATGAAAATGGCTATCGCGACCACCTTCAGGTGGTCGCGATCAATGAGTTGTCCGACATCGACACCATCGCCCATCTGACACGCTACGATTCAACCCACGGCCGGTTCCGGGGCGAGATCGACGTCCAGGGGGATGATCTGGTGGTGAACGGTGACCGCATCCGGGTTTTACGACACCCGGCTCCGGCCGATTTGCCCTGGCGTCTGCTGGAGGTGGATCTGGTGCTGGAGTGCACGGGGGCATTCAACGACCGGGCAACTGCGCAGAAGCATCTGGACGCGGGTGCCGGTCGTCTTCTGTTTTCCCAGCCTGCGGAATCCGATGTGGACCGCACCGTTGTCTACGGTATTAATCATCAGGAACTGAGCGAGAGCGATGCGATCGTTGCTGCCGGTTCCTGTACCACCAATTGCCTGGTGCCGGTGGTCAAGGTTCTGGACGATGCATTTGGCGTCGAGCAGGGCAGCACCACAACCATCCATGCTGCGATGAATGATCAGCCGGTCATCGATGCCTACCATCACCAGGACCTGCGGCGAACCCGCAGTGCTTTGCATAACATTGTCCCGGTAGATACGGGGCTCGCCAGAGGCATTGAGCGCTTATTGCCGGAAATGGAAGGCCGTTTCAGCTCCGTCGCGATGCGTGTGCCAACCCTGAACGTGTCCGCGATCGACATGGTGGTCAATGTGCGTAAGCACACCTCCATCGAACAGGTAAATGATGTCCTCAAGGGTGCTGCTAAAGGTGCCTTGAAAGGTATTCTGGGTTACACCGATGAACTCCTGGCCAGCTCCGATTTCAACCACGACGCCCACTCCGGCGTGGTCGATGGCGGCCAGACCCGGGTAACCGGTGAAACCATGGTGAAAGTATTGTGCTGGTTCGACAACGAGTGGGGATTTGCGAACCGGATGCTGGATGTCAGCCAATGCTGGCTGGAAAAGACTGACAACTGATCTGCTGAATCAATCAAGGAAACAAGATTATGGCCATCAAAAAGATGACTGACCTGGACCTCGCCGGCAAGCGGGTCCTGATCCGTGAAGACCTGAACGTGCCGGTCAAGGACGGGAAGGTGTCCAGTGATGCCCGTATCCGTGCGTCCCTGCCGACCATCAAGGCAGCCAAAGACGCTGGCGCCAAAGTCATGCTGATGTCCCACCTGGGCCGCCCGGAAGAAGGCGTTTACGACGAAGCCTCCTCCATGAAACCGGTTGCCGAGCACCTGTCCGGCCTGCTGGGTCAGGAAGTCCGCCTGATCAAGGACTATCTGGATGGCGTTGACGTCGCTGATGGCGAAGTGGTTCTGTTCGAGAACGTCCGCTTCAACAAAGGCGAGAAGAAAGACAACGAAGAGCTGTCAAAGCAGTATGCGGCCCTGTGCGACATCTACGTGATGGACGCCTTCGGCACTGCTCACCGCGCCCAGGCATCTACCCATGGCGTTGCCCGTTTCGCTCCTGAAGCCTGCGCTGGCCCGCTGCTTGCTGCCGAGCTGGATGCTCTTGGTAAAGCTCTGGACAACCCGGCCAAGCCCGTTGTGGCGATTGTGGGTGGCTCCAAAGTGTCGACCAAACTGGACGTCCTTAACGCCCTGGAAAAAGTCTGTGACCAGATCATCGTTGGTGGCGGCATTGCCAACACATTCCTCGCCGCGGCCGGGCACCCGGTTGGTAAATCATTGTGCGAACATGATCTGATCGATACCGCCAAGGACATCGCCTCCCGTGTTGAAATCCCGCTGCCGGTCGATGTGGTCGTAGCCGCTGAATTCGCCGAAACTGCACCTGCGACCACCAAGGGTATCGATGAAGTCAGCGAAGGCGATATGATCCTCGACGTTGGCCCGCAAACTGCAAGTCAATTTGCGGAACTGCTCAAGAACGCCAAAACCATCCTGTGGAACGGGCCGGTGGGTGTATTTGAATTTGACCAGTTCGGTAACGGCACCAGATCCCTGGCAGAAGCTATTGCAGAAAGCGATGCGTTCTCCCTGGCAGGTGGCGGTGACACCGTTGCCGCCGTTGACAAATACGGCATAGCTGACAAGATTTCCTATATTTCCACCGGCGGTGGTGCCTTCCTGGAATTCGTGGAAGGCAAGACTCTCCCCGCTGTTGCTGTACTGGAAGAGCGCGGCGCGTAACTATTTACAGACCATCAACCTCAAAAGTCTAACTGAAGGAGACAACCCATGGCCCTGATTTCGATGCGGCAACTTCTGGACCACGCCGCCGAGCATGGTTACGGTGTGCCAGCCTTTAACGTGAACAACCTGGAACAGATGCGCGCGATCATGGAAGCGGCGGACAAAACCGATTCTCCGGTGATTGTTCAGGCCTCCGCCGGTGCCCGTAAATACGCCGGAGCCCCGTTCCTGCGCCACCTGATTCTGGCTGCTATTGAAGAGTTTCCGCATATCCCGGTGGTCATGCACCAGGATCACGGTACCAGCCCTGCTGTGTGCCAGCGCTCCATCCAGCTGGGCTTCAGCTCTGTCATGATGGACGGCTCCCTGGGCGAAGACGGCAAAACCCCGACCGACTACGAATACAACGTCGACGTAACCCGCCGCACGGTTGAAATGGCGCACGCTTGCGGTGTGTCTGTTGAAGGTGAACTGGGTTGCCTGGGCTCCCTCGAAACCGGCCAGGCTGGCGAAGAAGACGGTATCGGTGCCGAAGGTACCCTGGACCACAGCCAGATGCTGACTGACCCGGAAGAAGCGGCAGACTTCGTCAAGAAAACCCAGGTGGACGCGCTGGCGATCGCCATCGGCACCAGCCACGGCGCCTACAAGTTCACCCGTCCGCCGACAGGTGACATCCTGGCCATCGATCAGATCAAAGCCATTCACGCCCGCATCCCGGATACCCATCTGGTCATGCACGGCTCAAGTTCCGTACCCCAGGAGTGGCTGAAGATCATCAACGAATACGGTGGTGAGATTCCGGAAACCTACGGTGTACCGGTTGAGGAAATCGTTGAGGGCATCAAGCACGGCGTGCGCAAGGTCAACATTGATACTGACCTGCGTCTGGCCAGCACCGGTGCTGTTCGTCGCTTCCTGGCCCAGAACACTGCCGAGTTCGATCCGCGTAAATTCCTGAAGGAAACCATGACTGCGATGACCGATGTGTGTATCGCCCGTTATGAAGCCTTTGGTACCGCCGGCAACGCCAGCAAGATCAAACCGATCAACCTGGAGCAGATGTTCGAGCGCTACGCAGCCGGCGAACTGGATCCCAAGATCAAGTAAATCGCTGCAATATGCCTCCGGGGCCCCTCCCGGAGGCATTCTCCCGCCCCTTCGTGTTTGTTGCCTGAGCCGTGTAGTTCATCTATTTTAAATAGCTTCTGTTCCAAGGAGGCTACGGGCCATGCAGGAATTCATCGATAAACTGGATATCAACCAATACCTTCCCACTGCCCTGGATTGGGCAACCAACATTCTGGTGGCTTTGATCATTCTCGTGATCGGCATCTGGATTGCGGGTAAGGCCTACAAATCTGTTGTCCATATCGCCAACAAGCATAATCAGCTTGACGACACACTGTTCAAATTCTTTGGCAGCGTGGTGCGCTACACCATTCTGGCATTTGTTGGCATAGCGGTGCTGAACCGCTTTGGTGTTCAGACTGCGTCCATTATTGCCCTGCTCGGTGCGGCTGGTCTGGCTGTAGGTCTGGCGTTGCAGGGTGCACTATCGAATCTCGCTGCGGGTGTGATGCTGCTGATCTTCCGACCTTACAAAGTGGGAGACTTTATCGATGCTGCGGGAAAATTTGGCAAGGTGACGGAAATCGACATGTTCACCACCATTCTGCAAACCTTCGACAACCAGCAGATTATCATTCCCAACAGCCAGATCTGGGGGCAGCAGATTACCAACCATTCCCATCATGAAGTCCGTGGTGTGGATATGCATTTCGGGATTGCCTACAGCGAGAGTATTGATGAAGCCCGCAAGGTCATCGATACGGTGCTGGCGAATCACCCCCATGTACTGAGTGATCCCGCGCCGTTCGTTGAGGTGGAAACTCTGAATAACAGTTCGGTGGATTTCCTTGTGCGTCCGTTCTGTATGGGTGAGCATTACTTCGCTGTGTTGTACTCGGTACCCGAGCAGATCAAAAAGGCTCTCGACGAAGCCGGTATTGAGATTCCGTTCCCGCACCGCAAAGTTATTGTGGTCAACGAAAAGGAATAGCCGCGAGAACCGCACTACCCTGGTGCTGGAGGCTCAACCTTTGGTGTTGAGCTTCTCCAGGGCCAGAAGCGTGTCAGCGTAGCTGGCAAAGCGCCGCAGATAATCCGGGGAGAGTCGCTGCATTTCGAGGATTGCGCGGCTCACCAGACGGTGTGCATTCATCGGGCCGGCATTGGCGGGTGCGTGCTCAATCGCCGCCTGAATCCGGTGTTCCAGCGATAGTTCCCCCTGCCGTGCTTTTACCCGTGCCATGGCTTTTAGCTGGCGGGGGGCGTTTGCAGTGGTTGCTTCTTCTGGCTGCTCTTTGTCGAATGCATCCGTGCCATAATCAGCCAGCAGTCCCATCAGCGGGGATGACGAAGTCCTGGCTGGTTCAGGTTGCTGGCTGTTCAGCAGGTCCAGCAGTTGGGTAAGCGGTGAAGTTTGTGGGGTAGGGTGGCCTTGCTCTGGCTGATCTGGAGTGCCCAGATGTTGCGACCCGAACTGCTTCAGCCCTTCCAGCAGCCTGCCCCATGCTTTGCGATCCTCCAGCCCGCGTTTCTGTTCCCTCTCCCGCAGGCGCCGGTCCAGGGCTTCCAGATAACGAAAACGCACCGGGTCTGCCTGATCGGCACCGGCCTGCCGCAGTTGGGCAATCTGCTGGTCAGCAACGTCCCTGGGTGAGGTTTTAGCGGTCATCGCCAGGCCCGGTCTCTGGTTGTGATTCAGTTGGGGACGATTCCGTCTCGGGCCTTGGCACGGTACTGATTTCCACTCGCCGATTCATGGCCCTGGAGTCCGCATCCGCATTGGGAACCACCGGATGGTTCTGGCCGAAGGCTGCGGCGAATACCCGGTCTTTAGGCAGCCCCTTGTCGATCAACGCTCGGGTGACGGTGAGCGCCCGCTGGGCTGAAAGCCCCCAGTTGTCGCCGTAGCGGTTGCCGCTGTGGATAGGCAGGTCATCCGTGAAGCCACTGACCATCAGCAGTTCGTTGTGATGCTCGAGATAGGTGCCGAGCGGCTCCACCAGAGATTGCAGAACGTCTTCGCCGTCCGCCTGGAGCTGATCTGAGTTCAGCTGGAACAGCACGTTCCCACTGATACCAATTCGCCCGTCCCGGAACGTGACCAGCCCCTTGGTGAGCGGGTCTTCCAGTGCCTCTTCAAGGGCAATCCGACGCTGTTCTTCGGCCAGTCTGCGTTCTTTCTCTGCGGCCAGGGACTGGCTCAGCTCCAGTTGCACGCCAATAACCCAGACCAGAATCAGAACCAGAATGCCAACCAGGGCCGCCATCAGATCCGAGAAGATGGCCCAGACCGGCGTCGACTGCTGCTCGCCGTCATGAAGTTCCTCCATCAGTTCGCCTCACTGGACGCGGGACCGGATGAGTGCAGTGCTACTACAGCATCAATCACATCTTTCTGGGAACTGACGCTGAGATCGATCACCTCCCGAGCCTGAGCGACGTAATAAGCCAACTGTTCGTCATGACGT
Source organism: Marinobacter salinexigens (assembly GCF_008370345.1). Classification (GTDB taxonomy): domain Bacteria; phylum Pseudomonadota; class Gammaproteobacteria; order Pseudomonadales; family Oleiphilaceae; genus Marinobacter; species Marinobacter salinexigens. Next base: position 529,622 of record NZ_VTUU01000001.1, read on the forward strand.
GTAGTGGCGCTATCCAGAGCCTTTTGAATTTCTGCAAGACTTTCCTGCAGCTGGGCGTTGGACCGAATGAACTGCTCAACAGCTACCTCGAAGGACTCGCTGAGGGCGCCAACCTCCAGGCTGCTGCCGGAAATGTCCTCGCCCAGTCTGCCCAGTTGCTGACTTTGCTCATTGACCAGTGTGCTGAAGCGCTCGCTGATGCCTGCGAGGGTTTCGCTGGCCCCGGATATCAGGCTGTCGACAGCCTGGCGCTGATCGTCGGCGCTGGTGCGCTGGCTTTCCAGCAGACCGTCGAGTTCCTCTACCAACCGTTTCCGTTCTTCGAGTAGTTCATTTTCCCGTTCACCGTTGCGGGTAATTTCCGTCTGCAATTGTTTGATGACTTCCGCGGCAGCTTTCGGGGTTTCGGAGGCGGTTTCGATCAGTCGTGTCATTGGCTCTTCCAGTGCCGTACCCAGTTCACTCAGATGTCGGGTAACCGTTGCTTCCAGCGAGGCTAGTCGCTCAGCTGCGGCCTCGCCCCTGGCCGCTTCCTGGTCGCGCAAAACGGACAACTGCTCGCTGACGGTGCTGGTCAGTGCTTCGAGGCCTGCGCTTTGTCTGGTCATCAGGATTCCGCTGGTTTCCAGCAACTGTTTGCCCGCTGTGGATAGCTGTTCGCGGAACTGTTCCTGATGGCTCTGAATGCTGTGTTCCATGGCGCTCAGCCATTGCTGCAGTTGCTCAAGCATCGCTTTCTGGCTGCGCTGACTGTGCTCTCTCTCGGCCTGATGAAGTTCTGTGCTTGCCTTCTGCTGAGCGTCCAGATTCTGCTGCCAGCGATTACCGGCTTCAGCGGTGGTTGTCTGGAACGCTTCGATAATCTGCCCAAGCCGGGTTTCAGTGGTGGCGGACCAGCGGCTGTGCAGGGATTCCGCGTCGCGGGTGAGTTTATCCATGGCGGAGCCAACAATCGGCTCAATGCGTTCTGCTGCCTGCTGTGAGCTGGAGTCCAGAGCTTCCTTCAGTGATTGGGCAACGGAGTCCGCCAACGTCTGATAGTGAGTGCCAACGGTGCTATGAAACTCCTGCTGGTTTCGGGTTAGCGACTGTTCCAGTTGCTTGCCCAACTGCTCCATTCTGGCGGTCATGGTTTCCATGGCCGACGACATTTCCGGCAGTGCCCTGGCCTGGCTTTCCAGGGCGGAAAAAGCCTGGTGGCGCTGGTAGTCTGCGGACAGGTGGTGAAGTTTCTGACGCAGCGAGCGATCAAGCTTTCGGGAAACCTGTGAGCGATCACGCCGGCTCAGGGTTGAGGCGAGGCCCAGCATGGCAGAGGCCGCAACACCCGCAATGGATGTGCCGAAAGCGAGGCTAAGACCGGCGATCGGAGCGGCCAGAGAGCTCCTTATGACGCTGAGTTCAGTACTGCCATCCAGTGCAGAAGCCGCCCCGCTGAGGGTAACAATCATGCCGGCAAAGGTACCCAGCAAGCCGAGCATCACCAGAAGGCCTGTGAGGTAGGGAGTCAGTTGCGGCCCGGGTAATGCGGCGCCATGACCTTCCAGTCGGCGTTGCACGGCGAACTGGATGGGCTCTGGCAGGCCGTCCAGCCAGTTGTTGAGCTGATCTTCGGAGGTGGGCGCCTGATCCAGTCGGTCGGACAGCTTCAGTGTGGTGCTGCGAAAGCCAACCAGTTCGCCAATACCAAGACAGAATACCGCACCGATAATGCCGGTAAATGCCAGCGCGAGCTGGTCCGAGCCGATAAAACCGGCGCCAATCCAGCACACCACGGCGAGGCCAATGGCGAAGGCAAGGGTGAAAAACAGTTTACTCATGGGGTGATGCTAACCTCATTGTGACAGGCTTCGAGAAGACCAAGTACCGGCTCCAGCCGAACGTCCAGTTCAGCGAGTAACAGATTCTGCGCTTCCTCACAGTAACGGTAGAGCCAGCTATCCGGATTGGCCCCGGAGGCGGATTCCTGCTCGAAGGATGTATGCAAGGACTGGAAGCGTTGTTCCAGTACCCTTGGAATTTGTGCAAAGCACTGGCCGGTGTACGCGGCCATGGTGTGGTCAAACACAGAGTCTATTTCTGCCAGTCGAGCCAGGGTCTGCCCCTGATCTCGCATGGCCTTGCGTACTTTGTCCCGCAACTGGCGGGTAGTCGCTGCAATTTTGCGTTGGCTGGCCAGCAGGGCGTTGATGTAAGGCTCGGAGCTGGTGTCATCCCCGGCTTCAATATCGCTGCCATAAGTTCTGGTTCTTTTGGCCAATGCCCTGCGGGTGTTCGCCAGTTCCCGCACCAAAAGCTCCAGCGTTCCGGCCTGTGGCACGCCCGGCTGTCGGGAGCGGAAGGCCTGGGCGGAATCCAGGCTCATGGTATCTCCCAGCCCGAACAACCGGCTCAGGCGTTCCCCGAAACAGGGCAGGTTGTCCCCGCTTGCAGGTGCACCCGCTGCAGACAGCAACTGCATGAGTCGGGCCGTGGATGACCCTGGGTCGGCAGAAATCGCTTGGCTCATCGCTGATGATTCATCTGGGAAACGGTTGAATATGGTGCCGGGTCGTCCGGAGAGCACCATTTTACTGGGTAAAGGGCGGGAATGATAATGACCGAAGCGTCAGACGCACAGTGGTTCTGAAAATGCGTATGTTGCAATTTCCGGTTGCGGGTCAATTATAGATAGTCAGATACCCGTCTCTCATTCATGTGAGGATCGCAATGGACTTCAAGGACTATTACGCCGTGCTCGGTGTGAGCGAGTCTGCCTCTCCCGAGGAGATCAAGAAGGCCTACCGGAAGCAGGCCCGAAAGTATCATCCGGATGTCAGTAAAGAGGAAAACGCCGACGAGAAATTCAAGGATGTCGGTGAGGCCTATGAAGTGCTGAAAGACCCGGAGAAGCGAGCTGAATACGATCAGTTGAGAAAGTACGGTGCCCGTCCTGATGGTTCCTTTGAACCGCCGCCAGGCTGGAAGAGTGCGTCGGGCTTTGGTGGTGGCGGATATACCGAAGCCGATGCCCGCCAGTTCAGTGATTTCTTTGAGGAAATCTTTGGTGGTGGCCATCAGCGTGGCTACTCTGGTGGCGGATTCCGTCAGAGTATGCGCATGCGGGGAGAAGATGTTCATGCCCGCCTGGCCCTGTTCCTCGAAGAAGTGTTCCAGGGCTGTGAAAAGCAGGTTTCCTTTACCGTGTATGAGTCCGATGCTCATGGTCACGCGGTGCCCCGACAGAAAACCCTGAAGGTGAAAATCCCGGCCGGCATGCGTGAGGGACAGCATTTGCGGCTGAAAGGGCAGGGTTCTCCCGGTGCAGGGGGAGGTGATTCCGGTGACTTGTTGCTGGAGATAGAATTGGCGCCACATCCGACCTTCGCCGTGGAAGGACGGGATATTCTCGTCACCGTCCCTATAGCGCCCTGGGAAGCGGCGTTGGGTGCCTCGGTTACAGTCCCTACGGTTGGCTCGAAAGTGAACCTGAAAGTGCCGAAGGGGTCATCCAGCGGCCGCAAGCTCAGGCTCAAAGGTAAGGGCTTTCCGGGCCAGCACCCTGGCGATCAGATCGTGGTGCTGCAGGTGGTGATGCCCGAACAGCATACACCTGAAGCCGAAAAGCTTTATGAGCAGCTGGCTGAGGCCGAAAAGAACTTCAATCCGCGAAGCAAGCTGCATGTATAACGGAGGCAGGGGATGAGCAGGACAATGAACATACTGACCGTTGATCTGGTGGATTCCGGAGCCCGATATACGCTCCGCGAAGTCTGTGAACGGGGCGGCTGCCATGCGGAGCTGGTGATTAAAATGGTGAGCTACGGCATTGTTGAACCTATTGCTCCTGCTGAGGGTACCCCCGAACTCCAGTGGGAATTCGATGTGTCAGCATTGGCGAGGCTGCAGAAAGCTCTGCGGCTACAGAGGGATCTGAACATCAACCTGGCCGGGTTGGCGATGTCTTTGGACCTTCTCGATGAGGTCGAAATCATGCGAAAGGAAATCGCACAGTTACGGCAACAGTTGGCCCAGTGTTATGGTGGGTCAAGCGGCCACTGAGGTTCAAAGATTTTTTCCAGGGTGCCGTCCTCGCGCATTGCGGCGATGGCGGCGTTCAGTTCACCGTATCGTTCGATGACGGGGGAAACAGCTGATAGCCCGATAAAGATGGGGTCGGTTGTAAACGGGCCGGCTGCATATTCAAGTCTTGCCCGCAGGTCAGGATGGTCTTTCAGTGCGTACTCGCCGGTCAGCTGGGTGGCCACCACGATATCAACGCGCCCCAGATCCAGTCGCTTCAGATTGCTGATAAGGTCCGGGCCTGTGTCGATAGTCAGGTGGTGATTCTCTACCGCATCATCGAACGCTTTGCCATAGTTGACTCCGGAGACGGTGCCGATGCGCAACCCCTGGAAATCCTCGAAGGAAGCGAATGACCGATCTAACTCCCCGTTCCGGCGAGACCAGATCAGTTTCGCTGCACGATGCACTGGATCAGGGAAAACCAGATACTGGGCTCGCTCCAGGTTGTGAGTAAGCAGCATGACGCCGTCAAATTCCCCGACTTTCGCCCAGTGGAGGCAACGCTTCCAGGGCGCCAGCATCAACTCGAACGTAAACCCTGTCCTGTATTCCAGCTCTCTGAACAGAGCCACAGCGATACCTTCGGTTGGCGAGTGACCGGCCTTGCCCATCGTGTAAGGCGGCCACGCCACCTCACAGAAGCGATATGTTGAGTGGTCATTGGCGTTGGCAGGCTGCACCTGAGCACAGAAAAGGGCTGCAGTAAGAACCCACTGTGGGGAAAAAACACTTCCGGTCATCCTTTTAAACATACAGCCTCCTGTCCTTCCCGACAGTATAGTTGTGCTTTGAGCAGGGCGTTATGTTCGTTTTTGTAGCGAAATTGGGCCTTGGATACAGAACTGTGCGATGGGAACTGCTCTCATGGCTGGTCAACGCAATGAATTTTCCTTATTTTGTTGGAACTTATGCCGGGTATAAAGGATCTTAGCAATCCGAAAGACCAAATCGAGACAGTAAGGAGATTGTGAATGGGTGAAGCTAAACGCAGGAAGGAAACCGGAGCGCCGGCGCCCAGAAAAACGGGTTCAAAAAAGCCCCTGTTGATCGGTATTGGTGTGCTGGTGGTGGCCGCGGTGGTCTTTGGGCTGTCGTTTCTGACGGCGACACCTGAGCCAACATCCGGCGAGCTACCGGTTGCGGCGCCGAACGCCAAGCCCTTCCCGTCGGAACTGGATCAGTACGGTGTATCGATAGGTAGTGAAGACGCGCCGGTTGTGGTTCGGGAATTTGCAGACTACCAGTGCCCGGCCTGCGCCCGCTTTGCCGAGGCAACCCAGAAACTGAAGCAGCAGTACGTTGAAGCGGGCAAGGTGCGCTTCATCTATTTCGAACTGCCGTTACAGCAGCACCAGAATGCCATGCCTGCGGCGCAGGCAGCTCGATGTGCCGGTGACCAGGAGGCCTACTGGGAAATGCACGAAAAGCTCTTCGATGCCCAGAGCGACTGGAGTGGTTCGAATGACCCAGTGGCCACATTCAGCCGCTATGCTGGTGATCTTGGGTTGCAGGAACCCCGTTTCCGCCGCTGTATGACCACCGAACTGCATCGTGAAGCCATTGAACAGAGCCGCCAGATTGCCGTGCAGATGAAAGTGATGAGCACACCGACCGTGCTGGTGGACAACATTCAGCTCACCCGTCCGGGATGGGGCCAGTTGTCTGCGGTTGTTGAGCGGGAACTGGCGGGCTCCGCGCAGTAATCCTCGGGGTGGCCCGTCTTTCGGGCAACCCGCACTTGCACCCGGCCCAGAGTTGGTTAAAATTTGCGCCCACTCTGGCCCGGGTGCCTGATCCGCACCTGATGACCTTCCAGAGATAGTCTATCCCCAATCATGCTCCGGATTTACGATCCGGCTCGCAGGAGAATGTTATGAGTAACACGAATAATGTCGTGGTCTGCGCGATGTATAAATTCGCAGTCCTGAACGATTACGAATCCCTTCGCCAGCCGCTGCTGGATCTGATGCTTCAGAAAGACGTGCATGGCACCTTGCTGCTGGCTCGGGAAGGCATTAATGGCACTGTTGCTGGCAGCCGTGAAGCCATTGATGCGGTCAAAGCCTGGATTGGCAGTGACGACCGTTTCAACGGCATCGACTACAAAGAGTCGTTTGTGGACATCCAGCCCTTCAAACGCACCAAAGTGAAGCTCAAGAAAGAGATTGTTACCATGGGTGTTGAAGGTATCGACCCGAAACGGATTGTGGGTACCTATGTCGAACCGAAAGAGTGGAACGACCTGATTTCCGATCCTGACGTGGTTCTGGTGGACACCCGTAACCAGTACGAAGTAGAGATTGGTACCTTTCAGAACGCTGTAAATCCTGCGACGGACACCTTCCGTGAGTTCCCGGACTACGTGAAACAGAACCTGGACCCGGCCAAACACAAGAAGGTCGCCATGTTCTGCACCGGTGGTATCCGCTGTGAGAAGTCCACTGCCTATCTGAAAGAGCAGGGTTTTGAAGAGGTTTACCATCTCAAGGGTGGGATTCTCAAATATCTGGAAGATGTCCCCAAAGAACAAAGCCTCTGGCACGGAGAGTGCTTCGTATTTGATGACAGGGTTACTGTTAATCACGACCTTGAGCGTGGCGAATACGACCAGTGCCACGCCTGCCGTCGGCCGATTACCGAAGAAGACAAGGAACGGCCGGAATATGAGCAGGGTGTCAGCTGTCACCAGTGCATTGATTCCCTGACCGAAGAGCAGAAAGCCCGGTTTGCGGAGCGCGAGCGCCAGATTCGTCTGGCCCGGGAACGCGGTGAGGAACACGTGGGTGGTGAGGCCGCTCGCATCATCGCCGAGCGCAAGGCATTGAAGAAGGCCGAACGTGAGCGTCAGGCACAGAAAAGTCTGGCGGGCGAAAAGACTCGTACAACGGATAACGCCTGACAAAACCGAAAGGAGACTTTATGCGTATCAGACATTCCGTCATTGTGGCCGCCATCGCAGCAGCGCCTCTGGCGCACGCTGAAACGGGGGACAACTGGAAAGGTGAGGCTGAACTGGGAGTGCTGATCTCCTCGGGCAACACCGATGAGACCATCGTAAATGGCCGCTTGGGTCTGGCCCATGAAGTCGAGAAGTGGCGGAGTACCGGGGAATTGAGTTCCAAGTACTCCGAAACTGAAAATGAAACTACCGCAGAGGAGTATCGGGCCTCTGCGGAAACGGACTACAAATTCGACGAGCGCCAGTACTGGTTTTTGCGCGGCGCTTACGAGGATGATCGCTTTTCCGGGTACGACTTCGAGTCTTCAGTGACCACCGGTTATGGTAACCGGGTCTGGCAATCCGGTGACCGCTCGTTTCTGGACCTCTCGGCCGGTGCCGGTTATCGCTATAACAAGCTGGATATGGTCAACGCAGAAGGTGAAGACACCGAGAAGGAAGCCATTGCGCGGCTGGCGGGGCAGTTCGATTATGCCTTGTCCGATAACGCTCTGTTTCGCCAGAAACTGAGTACCGAAGTGGGTCTGGATGAGAACAATACCATCACCGAATCGGAAACCGCGCTGCAGGCAAACGTCGTTGGCAACCTGTCCATGAAAGCCGCCTACCGGGTGAAGCATGTGTCTGATCCCCCCGCCGGCTCCGAAAGCACTGATAAGGAACTGTCCCTGTCCCTGCTTTACGGATTCTGATCAGACGTTGTTCCTGAGGCCCAATTCATCCGGATAGGGCGTCAGGTACTTCTGAACGTGCAGATAGTCCACCGGTTCCCGGCGCTGCGCCATCCGCAGCAGCGTCATGGGAACCACCAGCGGTACCTCGCCCCGTCGGTAAGCTTCCATCTGCTCCAGCAGCACCTTGCGATCCTCGTCGCCCATGGAATCCCGCAAATAACCCATCAGATGCTGCATCGCGTTCATATGTGAGCCACGGCTGACTTTCTGGCTCATGGCGTCCATGAACAGATGAATATACTTGTCTGCGATGCTCTCCAGCGGTTCCGATTTAAGGTCGCCCAGCATGGGGCCAAGCCGCCGGTAGATCTTCTCGCTATGAGCCAGTAGCTGGAATTTGTGGCGGGTGTGGAATTCAATCAGTGCCTGGGGAGTGAGTTGGGCGCCGGCTACGTTCTGCATCCAGTCATCGTAGGCGAAAACCCGCTCAATGAAGTTCTCCCTTAACTGGTCGTCGTTGAGGCGTCCTTCTTCTTCCACAGGCATCAGCGGATAGGTCCGCATCAAAGCCTCGGCAAACAGACCTTGCCCGTCTCGTCGAATGACTTGCCCGTCCGGATTGTGGATTTTTATCCGCTCCATTCCACAGCTCGGTGATTTGGCCATCAGGATATAGCCACGGAGATCCATCAGCGTAGGCATGATCTTCTCGATCACCGCCTGCATAGCTCTGGTGTGATCGGTGCTGCCTTTTGATTCGATTAAACGTATTCCGTCCGGATACTCCCGGAGATGGATGGCTGGCCTGGGCACGCCAAGTCCTGCGGCCATTTCCGGACAAACGGGGCGGAAGTCAAAGTGTCTGGCAAGAACCTGGGTGCAGAAACGGGAATGCTTGTGGCCACCGTCGTGGCGAACCTCTTCTCCCAACAGACAGGTACTGATGCCAACGGGAATATCGCTCACATGAAGTCTCCGTGATGAAAACGGTCTGATTGATATGTGAAGGATGATACGGGCATTCAGTGTAAACCGATCATGCCCGGACTGTGAATGTCAGGTATTGCTCCAGAGCCGGGTTCGTTTTTTGTCCACCAGTGCCAATGTAGTCCCGTAGATTTCGCGGATATCCCGGGCGAACTGTTCCACAGAGAAATCCGCGGCGAATTCCAGAGCCTGCTTTGAAAGCGTCTGGCGCAGATCGTCGTCTTCAAGGAGCTTCTGTACCTGTTCCAGCCACTTGTCCTGCTTTTCCGGTGTTTTGAATCCGTTGAATCCCTGGCGCACAACATCTTCAATGCCACTGGATCGCACCGCGACAACGGGAAGGCCGGCTGCCATGGCTTCCAGAATCACCATACCCTGGGTTTCGGACTTGGAGGCAAACAGGAAGGCATCTCCAAGACGATACCAGGTGGCCATCTCTTCCGGCGGAACGGCGCCGACCAGTGTGAAGTGCTGAGTCAACTCCCGTTCCTCAATCTTCGTCTGCAGGCGATCCCGTTGATGGCCGTCGCCGATCATCAGGAACCGGAAAGGCACTCGGGTCTGGCTTCGCAGGGTATCGATGGCTTCGATCATGAAGTCGATATTCTTCTCGTTCGATAGCCGGGACACGCTCACAAATACCTTGTCGTCCCTCAGTCCCAGTTTCTCCCGAAGTTTGTTCACGTCTTGTGTGCTGACGTCCTGAAACCGTTGGTACTCAATGCCGGTTGGCTGCACGAAGGTGGGTGTTTTGACGCCAATCATTCTCAGGTACTCCTCCGTGGAGTAGGTCGGAACGATCACGCCGTCACACCGGTTGGCGAACCGCTTGATCAGCGCATGGGAAATCAGGTTGCGGAACAGCATGCCGGGGAGGGGCACAAAGTGGGCATAGTGTTCCAGCCGCGTGTGATAAGTGTAGACGGCAGGAATACCCAGAATCCGGGCCATGAACAGCCCCAGCGATCCGAGCCAGAACGGATGATGGATGTGAATAATATCGGGCCGGAAGGCCCGGACTCCGCGCCGGATCCTGGCCAGGAAAATGTTGGCGAGTCGGAATTCGCGCTTTTCTCCCAGTGCAAGAAGCGAAGGCACCCGCAGTACGCCATCTTCATGAGGCGGCTGGTCCCGGTAGCGTGGCGCTACGATAAGCAGTTTGTCCCCCAATGCTTCAAGCCCTCTGCGCAGGCGCTCAATGGAAATCGGAACGCCGCCAATAAAAGGCAGGTAATTATTGGTGAACATGGCGACCCGGATCGGCCTGTCCAGCCAGGGAGCAGCGTCCAGATCGTAGTCTGGATAGTAGTCCTTGCCGACAAAAATCACGCTGTAGAGTTTGATGGTCAGGGCAACAAACACCGCCAGGATAATGATGAAGTTCAGGTAGCCAGAGTAAAGCAGGGAATAAACGAAGAACCACAGGCTCTCCAGTTGTTTCAGAACAGGGTGCTGACCCACTTCCAGGCGCTTCAGACTGTAGCCGATCTCCCCGTCAGGGCTCACATCAACCCGCACATAATGATAAAAACTGGTTTCGTTGTTGAGCACGAGCCCGCCCGCTCCGCCGGTCGTAATGAAACGGGTATCGCCTACGAGTTCGTCTTCGTAGGTGGATAGGTTGGCGGAGAACACCAGATCAATGCCGTGTTGTTTGACCTGTTGCATCAGTGCTGTTCTGAAGTCGGACGGCTGGAGATAGTCATTCTTGCGGTCGAACGGCGCATCCTCCGATGTGAGGGGAGGGTGCCCGATAAACAGAATTCTTGCTTTGGAGTCGTCCTGGGTCAGCAGGTCATCCAGCCAGCGAATCTGCCACTGCCATGGGGTCTTGCCCGTACTGTCGAGGAAAATCAGGCGGCTGCTGCCCGCCCGGATACTGTAAAAGTGCGGCCCGAAATGATCGTAGAAACGAAAACTGCCGAAGTCGTCGTATTCATGGGCGCCAAAGGTGAGCAGGTAGGGAATGTGCAGGTGCCCGAGGCTGCCATACAGCGCCCGGTATTTGTCTTCGCCGCCACCACTGACCGCATTGCCGGCGGAAACCATGAACGCCAGATCCGATGCATTCAGCTCAGGGATAATCCGGCCCTCAAAGATACCCACCGAGTTGTTGATGTTGCCCACTACCGCGAAGCTGAAGGGGGCGTCCTCGCTGACGGCTGACTGAATCCGCTCGACCTCAAGGGTGTGAAGACCCTGAAAATCTTCCATGAAAAGGTTCAGGTAGGTTTTGTAGCCCACCAGCAGAACCACAATGGAAAGGCTCAGATAGAACAGCCACTTGAGCGGATTGCGGCGGGTCATTGCGGGTTCCTTCGGTTCTTGATCAGTTCCCTTTGCAGCACAATCAATCCGATGATCATGCCCAGGTAGATAGTCAGTGCACGCCACACGATCGTGACCAGCACCAGATGATTACCGGACAGAATATCCCGGAAAAAACTCCCGAACACCCCTTCTGAAATGCCGGATGCGCCCGGTGTGGGCGAGAAATACATGATGAAGGTGGTGATCACCAACAGACCCACTGAGGCGAGGTAATCCACCTGGTAACCAAGGCCGAGCATCAGCAGTGCAGGAAAGCTGAACAGGCTGAGCAGGAATACGGCAGTAAACAGCACTGACAGACCAATGAATAATGGCCTTCCACGCAGGTAATCGCCGAAGCTGTGGGCAAAACGCAGCATTTCCCGCCGGACCCGGAACTGCCAGTGCCTGTGTCGGGATTCGTTAATCAGGTTCAGGCACCTGAGTCCGGAAAACAGGCGGCTAACAGGGCCGATCAGCCATCGGGTGCGGAAAAGCACAACCGCGAAGAAACTGAGATACAGGGCAATGAATATGGCCAGCGCGACACCCACATTGCCTGCAATGGTTCTGCCTTCGAGGGCATTCAGAGTCAGCAGGAAAATCGGTGTCAGGGAGAAAATAAACACCACCGCCAGAACGGTGCGAATCGTAGTGGCTGCGGTGGCTCGGCCCATGGATACGCCATGCTGATGGAGGTACCAGACCTGAGCGAAGCCCCCACCTGTGGCCATGGGCGTTACATTGGAAAAAAACAGGTTAATGAAGACCAGCCGGAAAAGCACCGCAAAAGGAAGTTTGTGCCCGAGTGCCCTGAGTGTGTAGTGCAGGCGCAGGCCATCCGACAGGAAATAGACCAGCAGCAGGGCGGTGGCGAGAATCAGTGTTGTCGGGTTGAGCAGCTGAGTGTCGAAGGAGAAGCTGCGGCCGGCAAAACGGTCATAGACGGTGTAGACGCCAATGGCTGTCATCGCTATGAAGATCAGGCTGAAAACGATGAGTCTTCGCCAGGAGGTCTGCTTCGAGTAGTCGTGATCGCTGGATTCGGTCATGGGCTGCCCGTCAGAATGAGACGGGCAGTGTACAGGAGAGTAGGAGAGGGCTGTCCAGTGCCGTCTTAGTGGCCATACACCATCAGGGTGGTGTCGGTAATTGCAAAATCGGTGAACTGGACACTGCCGATGCTTGCCTGACCGATCCGGAAAACCGGCATGTCGATATCGGCCCGGAACTCCACATCATGCACAGAGAGCCCGTCTTGACCGGACACACTGCCTGTGCCCCGGGACAGCTTGGCGGTCGCGCTGGCCATGCCGAAATGGCCGAGTGTGTCGTTGCCCCGGCGGTTATGAATCTGAAGACCTTCAATACCGACGGCGGCAAAGTTGAAGATCAGGAGCAGGTCCGCTGCGTCCCAGTCCAGGCTGCCATTGGTGATCTCGAAGTGGGTGTCTAGCTGCAACTCGGAACCGGAAACGGTGTTGCCGTTGGCCAGGGTTCGGGTCGCATTGCCGCCGTTGCGGATAACAATGTCCGTTGGCCCGACATATCCCTGCAGCAAAACATTGGAGAACAGGGTAGCGCTGCCTTCGCTGCCGGTCGCGGTAATGCTGTCGACCGCCAGTTCAAAATCCACTGCCTGCAGGTAGTCGTTCAGACTGGTGGGGTCACCGTAGTCCGTCGCGCCAAGGTGAATCACCAGGTCGCCACTGTTGAATTGCTTGCCGAAGCCAGCGCCGGTGTCGTATGTGGTCAGAGCGTCGGCGATGTCTGCATTTGCAGCTAGATCCAGCACACCTGTATCGGCTCTCCGGGCAATCTCTGAGAAACCGTAGTCCAGCACTTCATTCTGACCCGCGATGTCGATGGTCAGTTTCATGTTGTCCAGGGTGGTGTCGTTGTGTCCGGAAAGCCGCAGGCCGTTGACGTTGATTGAGCCTTCGTCGGTCCAGGTCAGGCGATCCATATTGACCCGGGTTTCCAGCTCAATGGTGACACCGGCCTGGCCGGTAACGCTGGACATGGCTCCGTCGTCCATTGGCCTGAATTCGGCCAGGGCAGTTGAGGGGAGGGTCAGAGCTAGTACCAGAGCCGGGAAGGCACCGGGTACGGAGCGGGTCGGTAACGTCGTCATGTTGGCCCCAAAATCCGTTTCCTGATTGTTGTTTTGTCGTCGGATGCGTCTGCAATCCGGGCCGCAGGGGACAGCACAACCAATGCAGCTATAAAGAGGTTTGTTACACGTTGTTACGATAGGCGTAAGGCGGCGACAGGTCTGTGAGTCTGTTCACAGTTGTGGTTTAAGCGAGGGCTTGCTGGATCAGAAGCTTCTGGTGCTCTGCAAAATCCCGGATCAATTGCCGCGCTTTGGCCGCATCCCGGGCAATGACCGCCAGAGGCAGTTCGGTGAAAAATCTTGAGGTTGTTTTGAGGTCCTGTCGATAGCGTTCGGCACTCAGATAGTAAGCCCGGCTGACGGCGGGTTTGAAATTGGACAGTGCTTCTGAGAGGTAGGGATTGCCAACGACCTTGCCGCAGGATTCCATAACATCGAAGCTGGCTTCAACAATGGCGGTTACGTCCGCCGAGGCGTTTTTTGTCTGTGCGACAACCCGGGCAACCACATCCAGCATGAGTTGTTTGTCGGGCTCCTGCCAGCGCTCGCAGAGTCGGGTTACCAGCATCAGCAGCAGGTGCATATACACATCGTAAAGCTCAGAGGCGTGTTCCGCGTCGAGAAGTGTGGCGGACGCTCCTTTGCGCGGGGTGATCTCTACCAGATGCCACCGTTCCAGGGTGTACAGGGCTTCTTTAACCGATGCACGGCTGACTTTCAGTTCTGTGGCCAGGGTGGCTTCCTGGATACGCTCGCCGGGCCGGATCTGGCCGGTCATGATGCGCTGGGCCAGGTAGTTGGCAATCTGCTCCGCCAGTGTATTGGGTGCCTGAAAATCCATATGGGCTCGCTGGAGTCCTTCGGGTCATTTGATTGCGTGAGTCTATCACAGTGGTGTTTCTGTCATCCCCTTGAAATCCGGCTGAAACGCACGCAGGTATACTGTTTACCCACTGCGAACCAAAAGGGATAGCATCATGCCCAAGCATTTCGAGCAGGCCCCGGGCCTCTATGAAGACCCCGTTCCCGAAACCGAAGGGTACGTGTTCAACCAGACCATGCTCCGGATCAAGGACCCCGAGCGGTCTCTGGATTTCTACAGCCGGGTTCTGGGCATGCGCCTGGTACGCAAACTGGACTTCCCGGAAATGAAGTTCACCCTGTACTTCCTCGCGTACCTGGATGACCGCCAGGCGGCGCAGGTGCCGGCAGACGATGATTACCGCACAACGTTTACCTTCGGTCGTGAGGCCATGCTGGAGCTCACCCACAACTGGGGTACCGAGGAAGACGCGGACTTTGCGTACCACAACGGCAACGATCAACCTCAGGGCTACGGGCATATTGGCATTGCAGTGCCGGATGTCTACGCTGCCGCGGAGCGCTTCGAGACGCTGGATGTGGAATTTGTGAAAAAGCCGGACGACGGCAAGATGAAAGGCCTGGCCTTCATCAAGGACCCGGACGGCTACTGGATTGAAATCCTGCAGCCGAACATGGTGCAGAAGCAGGCCCGCGAGAGCTGATTCAGATGCTAGCCGGCATCGGCCTTCTGGCTGGTGCCGCTCTTCCCACCATACTTTGAGGCAACGATCACCGCTGCCGTCAGTATCAGGGCGCCTGCTATACCTGTAGGTCCCAGAACCTCTCCCAGGAACAGCCACGCCAGGAGCGCAACAAACAGCGGCTCCATGGTGACAATGATGCTCGACAACGTTGCCGGGGTTGTCTTCATGCCGGTGAAAAAGCTGACATAGCCGATGCACGTGGGCACCACGCCAATGTACGCAATCATCAGCCATTGGCTGATCCCCAGCGAGTCGAGGCCCTCGAATCCGCCGGATAGCGCGACGACCGGCAGCATGATCAGCGCGGCTGTGAAGAAGCAGATAAACGCTGTGGTAAAGACGCCGGTGCCGGCAGAGCTGTAACGGCTGGTTAGCGTGAAACCGCTGTAAACAACCGCTGCAAACAATGCGACCAGAATACCGCCCAGGCGCAGGGTGCCCGCGGTGTCCATATCGCTGAGTACCAGCATGCCCGTGCCGATAATCGCCGCGATCAGGGCGGCTATGGTCAGCCAGCCGGGCTTCTCTCCGAGAAGGGGGGCGGCCAATAGCGAAACCAGAACCGGAGGGAGGCACAATGCAATTAAAGTGGCAATGCCCGCGCCCGTAAGGTCAACAGCCAGCAGGTAGCTGCCCTGATAAAATGCCTGGAAAAGTCCGAGAGCAGCCAGCGGAAGAAAGGCTTTTTTACCCATTTTCCATACCCCTCCGGTGGTTGCGGAGGTGCCTTCAGCCGTTCGCTTCAGCTGCTGCCGTTCCCGCAGCATCAGCAGCCAGAAAAAGGGTACAGCCACCACCAACCGGAGGAATCCCAGGGTGACAGGTTGCAGCTCAGTGCCTGTAAAAAGGGATTTAGCGACAATGCCTGTCGTGGCCCACAGCAGGGCTGCCAGGGCGATCAGAAGGGCGCCTTGAATCATTCAGTGACCAGTAAATAAGAATTTCGATGGGCGTGAACATCGTAGTCGGATTTCTGCTCGATGTCCGTGCTTTGGAAGGAGTAGAGGTTAACAGGGCGTTGTATGGTATGCCAGGGATACAAAGTGGGGGCGGCAGGCCGCCCCGGCTGGGATCACTTTACGGTGATACTTTCAGCGTTTTTCTCTACGGTACGTGCACCAATACCTTTCACGTTGGCCAGGTCAGCTGTCGATGCAAAGGGCCCATTGGCTTCGCGGTAGTCGATGATCGCCTGGGCTTTGCTTTCGCCAATGCCATTGAGGCTGGCCAGTGTGGCTACGTCAGCGGTGTTGATGTTGATAACGGCATCCTGGGCATGGGCAAAGCCGGTAAGCAGGCTGAGCAGCAGGACGACTGTGGCGAAAAGGGGAGTGCGTTTCATGTGAGTTGCTTCCTGAGTGTGAATAATGTCGTTGTTGGAGTGCCGGGACATTTCACCGCGAAGGCGCGATCTCAGGTGGGAACGATATCTGGTGGGTGAGAGGTGAGGGAGGTACAGAAATATGGGCGAGGATGTGCACGGATCAGGACCACATTCCCTGTGATCCTGCGAATCCGTGGCTGACCCCTGCCTGGTCCATCAGGCTGCGCATCATCCTGAGCGCTTCGTCCTTGCAGTCTTCCCTGTATGCCCTGATCCTTTGGGCAACTCCCGTCCCTGGAGTAATCATCCTTGCGCCAGCATTCCATGCCGGCCGACTATCCTTGTGTGCCCGGTCCTTCAGGCGTATCCGATCCCTGGAATGCTCGTTCCTGAGCTTTCCTTTCTGAGCCTGCAATCCTTGCTGGCTAGTCATCCCTGACGAAGACAATTCTAAACAAGCTGTAATTTCACAAAATCGGACAATCGCTCGCGGCTGTGTGCGATATTTCCTACAGCCTGCGTGCGATTGTGATGTTCAGGGAAAAATTAAGTAAAAACCGCTATTTACGCGTCGTTGGGGGCGGATTTTTGCTCGCCATTGAGGTTCGTTGCAGTGCTATCTTCTTGGTTTCCCGTATATTTCCTGGCGGCTTGCTGGCCAATCCGGATGTGGCTGATCAGTCTGCGTTCTGCCTCTGTTTCATTACCGGCTTTCACGGCTTCAAGAATCATTGCGTGTTCAGTCCGGTCATCGCCGGCGTGTGCCGCGTCAGCAGGATGATGGCGGGAAATCAGCCTGAGTCGATCCATGATTTCACTGTGGACCCGGCTCATTTCCTGGTTGCCAGCGGCCGCAACCAGGTCACAGTGAAAGTTTCTTTCCTCGAGAGGGCTGATGCTCGTAACAGGCGTGGCTTGAGAATTTAGCATCGGGAGTGAAGGCGCCGGGCTCGTCGGCGAGCACAGTTTATGGATGGCGGCTTGTTCCAGTGTGATTCTGAGTTCGTAGAGGTCGTCTACCTGCCTCGCACTCAGGGGCTTTACCTGCCAGCCACTGCGAAACAGAACCTCCACATAGCCTTCCCGCTGAAGGCGATACAGGGCTTCGCGCACGGGCGTTCGGCTGGCGTTGAGTCTTTGCCCCACATCGCCTTCGCTGAACTTGTCTCCCGGTGTCAGGCGAAGCTCGAAAATATCCTCCCTGAGGGCTTCATAAACCGTGTCTGCCATGGAGGCTTTGCGTGTAGTGCCTGTTGCCATACCTCGGATTTCCCTGCTGTAACCCGCGCTGCTTGTATACATGGGCAATGGCAATGCCCATGCCATTGCCAGAACACTTTTCAAATACCTAATAAAAACAGAGGGATGGAGGAGTTTGTGGTCTGGCGCTCATTTTTGTGAGTTGCCCCAAAATAGTGCGCCCGCACCAAATAGGTTGCTTTCAAATGGGGCGTAAGCCGGGTTCTGCGGTGTCCAGAGGCCTGATTTTCAGCTTGTATACTAGATAACGGCATGTTTTTTAAAGGATTAAAGGGTAGTTGGAACGACTGATGCACTGGTCGTTGTGCGAATGAATCCCGTAGTACACATCAACGACGAATAGGACTCGCACAAAATGACTATTAAAAAACACGTGAAACTTGGCCTCTCCGCGCTGGCACTCTCAGTCTCCCTGCACACCGTTGCAGCTGAAGATCCCATCAAGGTAGGCATCCTGCACTCCCTCTCCGGCACCATGGCGATCAGTGAATCTACCCTGAAAGACACCATGCTGATGCTGATCGAAAAGCAGAACGAAGAGGGTGGTATCAATGGTCGTATGCTGGAGCCTGTGGTTGTGGATCCGGCCTCCAACTGGCCGCTGTTTGCAGAGAAAGCCCGTGAGCTGCTGGCCAAGGAAAAAGTGGACGTTATCTTCGGTAACTGGACCTCGGTTTCCCGTAAATCTGTACTGCCGGTGGTGGAAGAGCTGAACGGCCTTCTGTTTTACCCGGTTCAGTACGAGGGTGAGGAATCCTCCGAAAACGTTTTCTACACCGGCGCTGCGCCCAACCAGCAGGCGATCCCGGCTGTTGATTACCTGATGAATGACATCGGCGTTGAGCGCTGGGTGCTGGCCGGTACCGACTACGTTTATCCGCGCACCACTAACAAAATCCTTGAAACCTACCTCAAGGACAAGGGCGTGGCCGCAGAAGACATCATGATCAACTACACCCCGTTCGGTCATTCCAACTGGCAGTCCATCGTTTCCGACATCAAGAAGTTCGGCAGCGCAGGCAAGAAAACCGCCGTGGTGTCCACCATCAACGGTGACGCCAACGTACCTTTCTACCGTGAGCTGGGTAACCAGGGCATCGACGCAGCCGACATCCCGGTTGTGGCCTTCTCCGTGGGCGAGCAGGAGCTCTCCGGTATCGATACCGGTCCGCTGGTTGGCCACCTCGCCGCGTGGAACTACTTCATGAGCGTGGACAACGACGCCAACTACGACTTCATCGACGCTTGGGTTGGCTACACCGGTAACGAAGAAGCCGTCACCAACGATCCGATGGAAGCACACTACATCGGCTTCAACATGTACGTGGAAGCGGTCAAGAAGGCCGGTACTACCGACGTGGACGCAGTTAAAGACGCCATCATCGGTGTAAGCGTACCGAACCTGACTGGTGGCTACGCCACCATGATGCCGAATCATCACATCACCAAGCCGGTACTGATTGGCGAAATCCAGGATAACGGCCAGTTCTCCGTGGTCTGGGAAACCGCCTCAACCGTTGCTGGCGATGCCTGGTCTGACTTCCTGCCGGGTTCCAAGGACCTGATCAGTGACTGGCGCAAGCCGCTGTTCTGCGGAAACTTCAATGTGGTTTCCGGCACCTGTGGCGGCAAGTCGGACGTAGCTTCCAACTAAGACCTGCCTGAAGCAGCGGGTGGGGTGAAAGCCCCATCCGCGTTTTGACCAGCAACACATTTTTCAAGGACAGGACAATCATGGGCATCATCCGATCGCTCAGTCAGCTTCTGCTTGTCTGCTGCCTGATCTTGCCAGCCGTCGCGGCGGCACAGGTAGACGATTCAGAAGCCCAACAGCTGCTCACGGCACTGGCGGAGTCGTCTTTCAAGGAAAAGAAAGACGTAGTGAACCGCATTGCCAGTAGCGGCGATGAACGTGCGCGCCCGTGGCTGGAAGCCTATGGCGACAACAAACTCGCCCGTATCGAATCCAGTGGCGAATTTGTCATCGTGCTGAAAAACCGTGGTCGGGACTGGACCGTCGAAAGTGCAATCACGGGTGACAATCTGGGTGAAATTTCCCGCCGGGACATCGACACCATCCGCGTCAACAATGCCCTTCGTAACGAGCTGGAAGGCATTCTTTCCGTCATCGATCTGAAAAGCCCCGATGAGGAAAACCGTTTAACCGCCGCCCGCGCCCTCAAAGGCAGCGTGGACGACACCCTGGCCGAGCGCCTGCCGGAATTTATCGCCGCTGAAGAGAGCGACGCGGTACAGGCTGCGCTGACCGAAGCCCTGGCCATCTATCGGGTGGAAGAGCAGGGCGATGTCTCGGCCGTCGCTACCCTTTCTGGCAGCCTCAACTCAGAAGCTCGCGCGGCTCTGCAACAGGCTCAGAACAGCGACGATCCCGCCCTGGCTGCCGCAGCCGCCAAGGCCATGGAAAGCATCGAACAGAAACTGAAAATGAACCGTGCCGCCGAGACCCTGTATTTTGGTCTCTCCCTCGGTTCGGTACTGGTACTGGCTGCTATTGGCCTGGCCATCACCTTCGGCGTGATGGGCGTGATCAACATGGCCCACGGCGAGCTCATCATGCTGGGTGCCTACACCACCTGGGGCATGCAGCAATTGCTGCCGGGCCAGCCTGGTCTGGCACTGATTCTCTCCATACCGGCCGGTTTCCTGGTGGCGGCGCTGGCGGGTATTGCCATTGAGCGCACCGTGATCCAGCACCTGAAAGGCCGCCCGCTGGAAACCCTGCTGGCCACCTTCGGTGTGAGCCTGATCCTGCAGCAACTGGTACGTACGGTGATCTCCCCGCTTAACCGCACCGTGATCACTCCGGACTGGATGAGCGGCTCAGTCATGATCAACGAAGGCCTCTCGCTCACCCTGAACCGCATGTACGTCATTGGCTTCGCGCTGGTGGTGTTCGCCGGCCTGATGCTGATCATGCGCAAGACCCGGCTCGGCCTGGAAGTGCGCGCCGTTACCCAGAACCGCGCCATGGCCCGCTCCATGGGCATCAAGGCCACCAAGGTGGACATCCTGACCTTCGGCCTGGGTTCCGGCGTGGCCGGTCTGGCCGGTGTGGCCCTTTCCCAGATCACCAACGTGGGCCCGAACCTCGGCCAGAGCTACATCATCGACTCCTTCATGGTGGTGGTGTTCGGCGGCGTGGGTAACCTCTGGGGCACCCTGCTGGCGGGCCTCTCCCTCGGCACCATCAACCAGCTTCTGGAACCCTGGGCGGGTGCCGTGCTGGCGAAGATCCTGGTGCTGGTTTTGATCATCCTGTTCATTCAAAAGCGGCCAAGAGGGCTTTTCCCTCAAAAAGGCCGGGCTGCGGAGGGCTGAGTTATGTGGTTAACAAGACCTTTGCAGGAACGTTCCACCCAAATCTTCCTGGGCGTGCTCTTCGGCGCCCTGGTGATCGTCAGCGCGCTGCACCTGTTCATGCCTCAGGACAGTGCCCTGTATGTCAGCTCCTACACCGTCACCCTGCTGGGTAAATACCTGTGCTACGCGCTGCTGGCGGTGGCGGTGGATCTGGTCTGGGGCTACCTCGGTATCCTCAGCCTGGGCCACGGTGCCTTCTTCGCCCTCGGCGGTTACGCCATGGGCATGTACCTGATGCGCCAGATCGGTGATCGCGGCGTCTACGGCGATCCTGTTCTGCCGGACTTCATGGTGTTCCTGAACTGGCAGGAACTGCCCTGGTACTGGGCCGGCTTCGACATGGCGTGGTTCGCCTTCATCATGGTGCTGCTGGCACCGGGCATCCTGGCGCTGGTGTTTGGCTTCCTGGCCTTCCGTTCCCGGGTGACCGGCGTGTACCTCTCCATCATCACCCAGGCGCTCACGTTCGCCTTGATGCTGGCCTTCTTCCGCAACGAGATGGGCTTTGGCGGCAACAACGGCCTGACCGACTTCAAGGACATCCTTGGCTTCGACCTGCGCACCGACGCCACCCGCCTTGGCCTGTTCCTGGCCACCGGCATCGCGCTGGCGATCGGCTACGTGATCTGCCGTGGCATCGTCACCAGCAAGCTGGGCCGCGTGAGTGTGGCCTGCCGGGATGCCGAAGCGCGAACCCGCTTCATCGGCTACCGGGTTGAGCGTGTGCAACTGTTCGTGTTCGTGGTGTCCGCCATGCTGGCGGGTGTGGCCGGTGCGTTGTATGTGCCCCAGGTGGGCATCATTAACCCCAGCGAATTCTCGCCGCTGTTCTCCATCGAAGTGGTGGTATGGGTGGCCCTGGGCGGTCGCGCAACTCTCTACGGTGCCGTCATCGGCGCGCTGCTGGTGAACTACGCCAAGACCGTGTTCACCGGCATCATGCCGGACGCCTGGCTGTTCGCCCTCGGCGGCCTGTTCGTGCTGGTCACCGTGTTCCTGCCCAAGGGCATTGCCGGCCTGATGTCCCGTCGTAGCAAGAAGGACGATACCGACACCCCGTCAGCGCAGGAGGCCACCGCATGAGCATTTTCCAGGAACTCACCAACCGGGATCAGGTATTCGAATTCCTCGCGCCGGTACAGTCCCCGGTGGACGTTCGCCACGGCCCGATCCTGTACATGGAAGACGTGAGCGTGAGCTTTGACGGCTTTAAGGCCATCAACAACCTCAACCTCACCATCGACGACGGCGAACTGCGCTGCATCATCGGCCCCAACGGGGCCGGTAAAACCACCATGATGGACATCATCACCGGCAAGACCCGCCCGGACACCGGTTCGGTGTGGTTCGGCAGCCGCCACAACCTGCTCACCATGAACGAGCCGGACATCGCCACTCTCGGCATCGGCCGCAAGTTCCAGAAGCCGACCGTGTTCGAAGCGTTAACGGTGTTTGAAAACCTCGAACTGGCGATGGCCACCGACAAACGCATCTTCCCGACGCTGACCGCCACCATGAAACCGGAATACCGGGAGCGCATCGAGGAAGTGCTGGAAATGATCGGCCTCAAAGACCTGCGCAACGCCCCGGCGGGGATCCTCTCTCACGGCCAGAAACAGTGGCTGGAGATCGGCATGCTGCTGATGCAGAAACCCCGTCTGCTGCTGGTGGACGAACCCGTGGCCGGCATGACCGAACAGGAAATGGAACGCACCGCCGAACTGCTCACCAGCCTCGCCGGCAAACAGTCGGTGGTGGTGGTGGAGCACGACATGGGCTTCGTGCGCTCCATCGCCCGCAAGGTCACCGTACTGCATCAAGGCAGCGTGCTGGCCGAAGGCTCCATGGATGAGGTCTCCAACGACCCGGAAGTGGTCAAGGTGTATCTCGGGGAGGAAGCCTGATGTCTCGCGAAAACCTGATGGTAAAAATCGACAAACTGAACCAGTACTACGGCGAAAGCCACACCCTGTGGGACCTGGAGCTGGACGTACCCCAGGGCCAGTGCACCTGCGTGATGGGCCGAAACGGGGTGGGCAAGACCACCCTGATGAAATGCATCATGGGCGAGGAATGCGTCAAAAACGGCTCCATCGAATTCGCCGGTGACGTGGAACTCACCAAAAAGAAGATCGAAGACCGCTCCCGCCTGGGCATCGGCTACGTGCCCCAGGGCCGGCAGATATTCCCGCTACTGACCGTGGAAGAAAACCTGCGCACCGGCCTGGCCGTGCGCGCCGACGGCAGCAAGAAAATCCCCGAGCGGATCTATGAGCTGTTCCCGGTGCTCAAGGAAATGAAAAACCGCCGCGGCGGCGACCTCTCCGGCGGCCAGCAACAACAGCTGGCCATCGGCCGGGCCCTGGTGATCGAACCGCGCCTGCTGATCCTCGACGAACCGGGCGAGGGCATCCAGCCCAACATCGTCGCCCAGATCGGCGAGGTCATCCGCAAGCTGATCGAAGAAGACGGCCTGACCGTTCTGCTGGTGGAACAGAAACTCCCGTTCGCCCGCAAATACGCCGACCGCTTCGCCATCCTCGACCGGGGCCGCCGCGTCGCCGAAGGCGAAATCGCCGGGCTGACCGACGAACTCATCAAACAGCACCTGACCGTATGACCGCCTACCAGCCGATCAACACCCACACCTCCGGCCACCGCTTCGACAAAGAACGACGCTGGGCTGCCGCGCTTTCCCTCGGGTTTGAATCCCGAAACGAGGGCGCGGCTGCACCCATCACCCGCCTGGTACGCCGACACCACGTCGGCCCCCTGCGGGTACAGCGCCCGTTCTACCCGGAAGGCAAAACCGGCTGCTGCCACGTATACCTGCTGCACCCACCGGGCGGACTGGTGAGCGGCGACGAACTGCGCATCGAAGCCACCGTTGCTGAAGGCGGCCACGCCCTGTTGACCACCCCGGCAGCCGCCAAACTCTACAAAGCCGACAGCCACGGCGTCGCCTGGGGCCAGCACACACACTTGAAGGTCGCGAAAAACGCCACCCTCGAATACCTGCCCCAGGAAACCATCGCCTTTGACGGCTCCCGGGGCGAACAGACCACCACCATCGAACTCGAAACCGGCGCCAAAACCCTGGGTTGGGAAGTCCTCGCCCTTGGCCGCCCGGCAAGCGACTTACCGTTCGCCACCGGCGAACTGGAACAACGCTTCCGCCTCAGCCTCGATGGCAAACCGTTATGGCTTGAACGCCAACTGCTCGACCCCAAACACCGCCGCTTCACCGGCCATTGGGGACAGGGCGGCGCGACCGTACAGGCGACATTATGGGCCGTCGGCCTGGACGAAGCCGCCGCCATCGAAGCACTCAGAGAACAACTACCGGAACACAACCGCTGGGCCGTCACCCGGCGCCGTGGCGTATTGCTACTGCGCTACCTGGGCACCGAACGCAACGAAGCCTGGGCCCTGTGCGAACAGGCCTGGCACATCCTGCGCCCCATGCTCACCGGCCTGCAGGCCCACACACCCAGAATCTGGCTTACCTGAAGCATATAAAGAAACGGAGTCATCCATGGAACTCACACCCAGAGACAAAGACAAGCTCATGCTGTTCACCGCAGCACTGCTGGCGGAGCGCCGCAAAGCCAAGGGCCTCAAACTCAACTACCCGGAAGCCGTCGCCCTCATCAGCGCCGAAATCATGGAAGGCGCCCGCGAAGGCCGCTCCGTAGCCGAACTCATGAGCTCCGGCACCGAAATCCTCACCCGTGAAGACGTCATGGACGGCGTAGCCGACATGGTCCACGAAGTGCAGGTGGAAGCGACTTTTCCAGACGGGACAAAACTAGTCACCGTCCACAACCCCATCGTGTAAGGAGCCTGACATGATCCCCGGTGAATACATGATCCAGGACGGCGACATCGAACTCTGCGCCGGCCGCGAACGCATCACACTGGACGTCTCCAACACCGGCGACCGCCCGGTACAGATCGGCTCCCACTACCACTTCGCCGAGGCGAACCCCGCGCTCGAATTCGACCGTGCCAAAGCCAAAGGCTTCCGCCTTGACGTAGCCGCCGGCACCGCCATCCGCTTCGAACCCGGCCAGACGAGATCCGTCACCCTGATCCCGTTCGCCGGAACAAGAGAAATCTACGGCTTCCGCGGCGACGTCATGGGCAAACTGGACAACTAACACGGAGTAGGAGGAGCGAGTGAGATTGGGTTTCCAAAACTGTGCGAAGCCATGGATGGCGAAGCTCAAGCGCCACATGGATGTGCCGCCAGGAGCGGGTTTTGGAAACCCAATCTCACTTGCTCTAACTCCCAAGTTAAGAATAGAGGGATAGCATGAAAATCAGCAGACAAGCGTACGCCGACATGTACGGCCCCACCGTAGGTGACCGCGTGCGCCTCGGCGACACCGAACTGTGGATCGAAGTCGAAAAAGACGTTACCCACTACGGCGATGAAGTAAAATTCGGCGGCGGCAAAGTCATCCGTGACGGCATGGGCCAGAGCCAGCGTTGTGACGACACCGTCATGGACACCGTCATCACCAACGCCCTCATCCTCGACTGGTGGGGCATCATCAAAGCCGACATCGGCATCCAGAAAGGCCGCATCGCCGCCATCGGCAAAGCCGGCAACCCGGACACCCAGCCGGACGTCGAAATCGTCATCGGCCCAGGCACCGAAATCATCGCCGGCGAAGGCAAAATCCTCACCGCCGGCGGCATCGACCCCCACATCCACTTCATCTGCCCCCAACAGGTAGAAGAAGCCCTGATGAGCGGCGTCACTACCATGCTCGGCGGCGGCACCGGCCCGGCCACCGGCACCAACGCCACCACCTGCACACCGGGCGCGTGGCACATGGGCAAAATGCTCCAGGCGGTGGACACCCTGCCCATGAACATCGGCTTCCTCGGCAAAGGCAACGCCAGCCTCCCCGAAGCCCTTGAAGTGCAAATCAAAGCTGGCGCCATCGGCCTCAAACTGCACGAAGACTGGGGCACCACCCCGGCCAGCATCGACAACTGCCTCACCGTGGCAGATCAGTACGACATACAGGTGGCCATCCACACCGACACCCTGAACGAATCCGGCTTCGTGGAAGATACACTGGCCGCCTTCAAAGGCCGCTGCATCCACACCTTCCACACCGAAGGGGCAGGGGGCGGCCACGCACCGGACATCATCACCGCGTGCTCCAAAGACTACGTACTGCCGTCCTCCACCAACCCGACACGGCCCTACACCGTGAACACCATCGACGAACACCTCGACATGCTGATGGTGTGCCACCACCTGGACCCGAACATCCCCGAAGACGTCGCCTTCGCCGACTCCCGCATCCGCCGGGAGACCATCGCAGCGGAAGACATCCTGCACGACATGGGCGTGATCTCCATGATCTCCTCCGACTCACAGGCCATGGGCCGCGTCGGCGAAGTGATCTGCCGCACCTGGCAAACCGCCCACAAAATGAAAGTGCAGCGCGGCCTGCTGCCGGAAGACGAAGAACGGGGTGCCGACAACTTCCGAGCCAAGCGCTACATCGCCAAGTACACCATCAACTCCGCCATCACCCATGGCATCGCCCATGACGTCGGCTCGGTGGAAGTGGGCAAACTGGCCGACCTGGTGCTGTGGAGCCCGGCCTTCTTCGGCGTAAAACCTGCCTGCATCCTCAAAGGCGGCATGATCGCAGCGGCCCCGATGGGCGACCCCAACGCCTCCATCCCCACACCGCAGCCCGTGCACTACCGCCCCATGTTCGGTGCCTTCGGCAAAGCCGCCAGTGCCACTCGCCTGACCTTCGTCAGCCAGGCCGCACTGGACGCCAACATCGGCGAAGAACTCGGCCTCGACAGCCCACTCTCCGCCTGTAAAGGCGTGCGGGAAGTGCGCAAGAGCGACATGAAACTGAACGACGCGTGCCCACACCTCACCGTGGACCCGCAAACCTACGAAGTACACGCAGACGGCGAGCTGCTCACCTGTGAGCCCGCCACCGAACTGCCCCTGGCTCAGCGTTACCACTTGTTTTGAGCCGGGAACCGGAGAACGACCATGTTAGAACTGACAAAACGACTCAACGAACAGGAAGCCGCTGAAATCGACAGCAGCGAAATCCTCGATAACCTCATCCTGCCCTACGAACTGCGCATCCGCGGCCGCCTCCGCGCGACCACCGAAACCAACGTAGACGTAGGCCTCTTCCTCGACCGTGGCCCGGTACTGCGGGACGGTGACCTGCTGCAAGCCAAGACTGGCGAAATCGTCCGCATCCGCGCCGCCGAAGAACAGGTAGTGACCGCCCGCATCGAAAACGGCCAGCCCCTGGCGCGCCTGTGCTATCACCTGGGCAACCGCCACGTCACCCTCGCCATCGGCATGGACGACAAAGGTGCCTACGTGCGTATCACCCCGGACCACGTACTCGAAGAACTGGCGGAACGCCTGGGGGCCACCCTGGTACACCACACCGCCCCCTTCGACCCCGAACCCGGCGCCTACACCCAGGCCGGGTACTCCCACGGACATGGCCACAGCCATAGCCACGGAGAAAGCCACGACCACTCACACGACCACGGGCATAGCCATGGCCACAGCCACACGCACACCCACTGAGGCGGCCACCGACAACGTTGCCGACCTGGCCCTGCTGGGCCTGATGCAACTGGTGAGCCCCGCACTGCCCATCGGCGCGTTTGCCTGGTCCCAGGGACTGGAAAGCGCGTTCGAACTGGGCTGGGTGAACAACGAAGCCGAACTGGCCGAGTGGATCGAAGGCGTACTGGAAGACGGTCTCAGCCGCTGCGAACTGCCATTACTGGCACGCCTGCAACAGGCCTGGGCCGAAAGCGACGCTGACACCATCGCCGAGTGGAACAACTGGCTCCATGCCACACGGGAAACCGCAGAACTGAGCGACGAAGACACCCGCCTCGGCGGTGCCCTGGTCACTTTACTGCGCAACCTCGACCTGCTGCCGGAAAGCGGACTGATCCCGGACGAGCCCGGTTACATCACCATGTTCGCCTGGGCCGCCCATAAACGGATCGTACCCGTTCGGCAAACACTACTCGGCTTCGCCTGGGCCTGGCTGGAAAACCAACTCGCGGTGGCCTGCAAGGCTTTGCCATTAGGCCACACCGCCGCGCAACGCATCACCGAACAACTCCGCCCGAAACTGGTGGAATCGGTTGATGTTGCGCTGGCAAGAGACGAACACGAACTCGGGCCCATCCTGCCGGGACTGGCGCTCGGAAGTGCGTTACACGAAACACAGTATTCGAGGCTTTTCAGAAGTTAAAAGCCGCTCCAATGACCGGGGAGGCGAGCAGCAAGTGCGGTTTGAAAATGTGCGGAGCCATGGATGGCGGAGCTCAAGCGCACATGGATGTGCTTGTAGCGGTTTTCAAACCGCACTTGCTGCTCGCCGACCGCCACGGAGTAAAAATTTTGAGGAGAAATGATATGAAACATTGTTTGAGAGTCGGAGTAGGCGGCCCCGTAGGGTCCGGTAAAACTGCATTGCTGCGCCAGCTGTGCAAAGCCCTGCGAGACCACTACAACATCGCCGTCGTCACCAACGACATCTACACAAGAGAAGATGCCGACTTCCTCCTGCGCCACGAAGCCCTCGACGCAGACCGAATCCTCGGCGTAGAAACCGGCGGCTGCCCGCATACAGCAATACGCGAGGATGCCTCCATGAACCTCGCCGCCATCGACGACCTCCAGAGCCGCCACCCGGACCTGGAACTGGTGCTTGTAGAGTCCGGCGGTGACAACCTCTCGGCTACCTTCAGCCCGGAACTGAGCGACCTCACCCTCTACGTGATCGACGTCTCCGCCGGCGACAAAATCCCCCGCAAAGGCGGCCCCGGCATCACCAAATCCGATTTGCTGATCATCAACAAAATCGACATCGCCGAACAGGTACACGCCTCCCTCGACATCATGGAGCGGGACAGCAAAAAAATGCGCGGCGAACGCCCGTTCGTCTTCACCAACCTGTACGACGGCGTAGGGCTGGACACCATCATCAGCTTCATCCTCGAACGCGGCATGCTGCCAGAAAGACGGCCGGAAAAACTGGCCGAGCCAGCCTGAGCCAACCGAATCAAAAACGACTTGAGAGCCACCAGGAGACAACCATGAAACTCACAGCCAAACTCCTAACCGCCGCAGCCCTGCTGACCGCCTCCGCCACCGCCATGGCCCACCCCGGCCACACCGAAGGCGGCTTCACCAGCGGCCTGCTGCACCCCATGCTCGGCCTGGACCACCTGCTGGCCATGGCCGCCATCGGCTTCTGGAGCGTACGCCAGAGCAACACCATGAAAAACGCCACCCCCGCCTTCGTAATCGGCGGCATGATCCTCGGCGCCATTCTCGCCTGGGGCGGCCTGAGCCTGCCGGGTGTTGAAACCGGTATCACCTTCTCCGTACTGGTGGCCGGCATCCTGATTGCCACCCTGGCGAAACTGCCGACGGCTGTGGGCGGCACCCTTGTCGGTGCGTTCATGCTGTTCCACGGTTTTGCCCATGGTGCAGAAATGCCGGCTGGTGCAACCCTGGCGGCCTACCTTGCAGGCTTCTCCATTGCCACCCTTGCCATCACCCTGGTTGGGCGCGGACTGGGTGGCCTGATGATGAAGGCGGACAGCAAGTTCAGCCGTGGTGTTGGTGGTGTGCTGGCGGTTGCTGGAGCGTATCTCGCCGCTGCTTGATCGCACCGATACAAGCGAACACCCATGAAAGCCGCCCGGGAAACCGGGCGGCTTTTTCTATATCTGGTTTACAGATTTTTACTCTCACGGGGTGGTCAGCTTCCTGAAAGTTAGGTTAGTGTGTAGTGATAAGAAACGGATTGAACCGCTGTTAAGGATAACGGATGGGCGCTGGCCAGCTACTCTCAACTCTCCCGAACTCTATTCCATATACCGCCTGGTATTTTGTACCGCTGTTTACCCTTGCACTGCTTTTCGAACGCCTCGTCTTTGATGGCGCGTGTTTCCGCTTTGTCCATGCCGAGAAAAAGAAGTTGCTATCTAGGTAACCCCTGAATCTCCCGGTTCTGGCTTCGTCGGCTATGTAAGGATTACTTCGGAGCTCAAACACCTGGCTCACTTTTCCTTTAACCGAAACCAGAGTGCGTAAAGCGCCGGAACAAACAGTAGGGTGATCAGAGTGCCGACTGCTACGCCCCCTATAAGTACATAAGCGAGCGGCCCCCAGAACAGGTCAAAGGTCAGAGGTACAAACGCCAGAACGGCCGCCAGGGCAGTGAGTACCACGGGGCGAGCGCGTTGGACGGCTGCCTCGACCACGGCTTCCCGAGCAGCCATCCCAGTTGTGAAGTTGTCCTGCACCTGCTGCGTCAGAATCATGGTGTTTCGCATCAGGATACCGCCCAGGCCAATGAGCCCCAACAACGCGGTAAAGCCAAAAGGTTGATTAAACAACAGCAAAGCCAGCACAGCGCCAATGAGTCCCAATGGCGCGGTGGCCAGAACGGTCAAGGTGCCGATAAATGAACGCATCTGAAGCATGATGAAAATCAGCATCAACGCCAACATCACCGGTTGTAAAGTCTGAATGGAGGCGTTGGCTTTGGCGGATTGCTCCACCGTACCGCCAATTTCAATACGATAACCGTCCGGTAACCGTTCACGCAGGCCTGCCATCGTACTCCAGATCTCTTTGGTGACATCCGGTGGCTGGGCGCCTTCCACATCCGCCTGAACGGCCAGGAAGGGGGCGCGGTTGTAACGCTTTATAACCGGTTCCTCATAACGAACCTGCCACTGCCCCAGTTGTTTTACGGAGAGTTTGCGGCCGTCGCGGGTTTTGATTTCAAGATCTTCGGGCATCATGATTTCACCGCGGGCATTACGCGCCACCAGTTGAACGCTCCTTATGCCCTGGCGTAACTCGGTAACGGCCACGCCGCGAAGCTGGAACTGGAGTTGCCGTGCAACCTCTGCCGGGGTCAGGCCCATCCAGCCCAGGTTTTCCGGGTCCAACTCAAGATAGAGCGTGGGCACACGCTCATCCCATTCGAGGTGCGGCATGACGATGTTCGGATGCCCGGTCATGAGAGTCCGAATCTGGTGCGCGATCTCTCTGAGTTGATCGGGTTCCGGACCCAACACTCGAAAACTGACCGGCCAGGCCACCGGCGGGCCGTACAGCAAACGCGTTACACGCACTCTCGCCTCAGGAAACTCACCCGCCGCGATTTTGGCCTCCAGCGTCGAGATGATGTGATCGCGCCCTTCAACGTCCTGCCCGATGGCAATCAACTTGGCAAACGCCGGGTCCGGCTGCTCGGGGTTTGCCGATACGAAGAATCTGGGTGCACCGGCACCGATGTAAGCGGACAGGCTTTTAACCTCCGGCATGTCCATCAATATCGCTTCGAGGCGTCTGACGCTTTGATCCGTGGTGGCAATAGCGCTCCCCTGCGGAGCATAGACACTGATCAGAACCTCGGGGCGATCAGAACTGGGAAAAAACTGCTTCTGTACCTGGGCTGCCATACCGAAAGCACTGAGAGCCAGTAAACCCACTGTGAGAAAAACGACGGTTTTCCGGTACCTTACACACGCTGCAATCACCCCACGCAACCGCTGATAAAAAGCGCTTTGATAAAGGTCCTGGCCAGTATGCCCGATGTAATCGGGCAATAGCTTGACGCCCAGATAAGGCGTAAAGGTGACCGCCACCCCCCAGGAAATCAGCAACGCAAAAGCCAGCACCCAGAAGATGTTACCGGTGTATTCCCCGACACCCGACTGAGCAAAGCCGATGGGGACAAAACCGGCCACTGTTACTAGCGTTCCAGACAGCATGGGCGCGGCTGTGACGCTCCAGGCATGACTGGCTGCCCGTACCCGGTCCCAGCCACTCTCCATCTTCACAATCATCATTTCAATGGCGATGATCGCATCGTCCACTAACAGGCCCAGTGCGATAATCAACGCGCCCAGGGTGATGCGGTCCAGGTTAATGCCCGCTATTTTCATCAATAAAAAGGTCAGCCCGAGAGTAACGGGAATCGCAATGCCCACCACTAAACCCGCACGCAGGCCGATCGCCAGAATACTGACGCCCATTACGACGACCAATGCCACCAGAAACTTGACCTGAAAAAGATCAACGGCCTGAGTGATGGCCTCAGCCTGGTTGGTCAGGGTCTGTATTGACATCCCCAGGGGCAGCCTGGCCTGTTCAGTGCTGACAAACTTACTGAGCCGTTCACCAAACTCCAGGCCATTTTCGCCCGCCTCCATGACGACGCCCAGGAGGATCGCATCCTCACCGCTGGAACGGACGATGTAGTTCAACGGATCTTCATAGCCCAAACGCACCTCGGCCAGATCAGACACGGTGATAACTTGGTCTCCGATACGCAGAGGTACTGAGGCGAGGCGCTCAAGGTCAGACAGGTCAATGTTGCTGCGGACATAAACCCGCGGGCCGGCAAGATCAACAAAGCCCAGAGGCTCAAGGCGATTGTTGGCCTCTATCGCCTGCAACACTTCTTCTGCCGACAAGCCGAGATTGTTGAGCCGGTCCTGATCAAACTCGAGATACACCCGCTCAGGACGCTCGGCCAGGATCTGTGCCTTTTGCAAGCCGGGTAGCCGTTGCAGGCGATCTCGTATCGCTTCTGCCTCGCGGGTCAGTTCACGCATTGGCATTCCCGGTGCTGTGAGGGCCATCAGGGAGAAATACACGTCTGAGAAATCATCGTTAACGATGGGGCCGATGACACCACGGGGGAGATTGGGGCTTTCATCGGACATGCGCTTGCGAACTTGATAGAAGAGATCGGGCATTTTTTCACTAGGCGTATAATCCTGGAACCGGATAAGCATGGTGGCCTGTCCGGGCCGAATGGTGGTTTCAACAGTGTCGAAATACGCCACTTCCTGTATTCGTTTTTCCAGGCGGTCCACCACCTGATTCCGTAGCACCTCAGGGGTTGCTCCTGGCCAAACCACAGAAACCACCATTGCCCGGACAGTGAACGCAGGGTCTTCCGCCCGACCAAGGGATGAGAACGCGTAGAAGCCCGCAACAACGGACATCAAAAGAAAAAAGAGGGTGACCGAACGCTCGCGCACTGCCAGTGCGGAAAGATTAGGCAGGCTCATTGAGCCAGCTCCCGCACCGCCATGCCAGGCGTGAGCAGGTGTGTCCCTAATGCGACGATCGGCGTAGTCGCGTTGATGTTGGCCCGGATCTGCGCATACTCCTCACCCAAATCGATAACCTCGACCGCAAGGGGGGTCACCATGCCGTCGGAGACCAACCAGACCTGCGGCGTTTCTCCTCTCTCATCAAGGGCACCCAGCGGTACACGATGGCTGGCCGTGGTTTGTTTCTGCATCAGCCGGACACTCACCACTGAACCAAGCGTTAAAGACGAAGGGTAGGGCCCCTCCAGGCTGTATCGGGCACGCCAGCTCCGGCTTCTGGCGTCGGCAGCCCCGGCAATCTCTCTCAGATTCACCGCAAGCTGTTCGCCATTGGGTAAAGGAACATAACCTTGCCGGGGCGGGTTGCTGCCCTGAGGTAAAAAGACCTCGACTTCCAGGGATTGATCTTCAGCCAGAACGGCAAGGGTTTGACCGACACCCACAACCTGGCCGGGCTCAACGATGACCTCGGTGATCACGCCTGCATTGGCGGCTTTTAGTTCCGCATATCCCAGAGCATTCTGAGCCTGCTGATTTCGTGCAGAAGCCGTTTCCACCTGGCTGCGTGCTTCACGCTCCGCCAGTTCAAGGCGTTGCAGGGTTTGTTCGCTGACAAACTGACGTCCTACCAGTTCCTGCTGTCGCTGGAGCTCATTAGTGGCAATGGCCAGGGCCGCTTCTGCACGCCTCAGATCTGCGGCGGCCCCCTCCGCGGTTGCGATAAGGTCTCGTGAATCGAGTTTGAACAGTAAGTCGCCTTTTTCCACGCGCTGACCGGGATCGATGAAACGTTGTTGAATCCGGCCGGCGATCTGAAAGGCCTGGGGAACTTCGTGGCGGCCTCGCAGGGTTCCTGAAAACCTCTGAGATGTTGGACCTGCCTCCTTCAATTCCACTGTTTTTACCCAGGGAACAGGGGGGCGGGCCTCTGGAGGCGTTTCCGCGGACTGCTGACAACCTGACAGAATGAGCAGCGAGATAAACAGGGTCAGCAGAAAGCGCATGGCAGATGTCTCGATCGGCAAGATTAAGGTGTGGATATCAGTTCTCGCGGCATCCAGATAAAGCTAGTTGCAGGATAGCATCGCGAACGATGTCCTTCTGCTCCATAGGCAGAAAATGGGTCGTGCCCTCAAGAACCCTGACGTCAGCCGAAGGCAGCAGGGCCTTCAGGCGTTTTTGTGCCTTTGGTGAGAAGGTTGACCCGCGTTCCGCGGCCAGTGCTATAACCGGGCACCGCAACTGACGAATACCGGGCCAGGGGTTGTGTTCGGTATGGGCAAAGGTGGTGCTCTCCCATTCGGGCGCACACGCCAATTGAACTTGGTCACCCTGCGGCACGAAGGCGTGTTGGACGTAGGCGTTCAGCCATGCTTCGGGCCAGGTCTTGAAGCCACCGCGGCCACGATAGTTGTCCAGCGCAGCAGCGTGCGAATCAAATACCCTGCGCCGACGTGCCGCTCCGGCGGCCAGCGACAACCGATGTGACTGACGCAGCAGCTTGGCCAGCCCCAACTTCAGGCCCTGCACCGGATCCATGATCACCGGTTCCGCCAGAATCAGACCCAGCACTTTGTCAGGCCGCCGGGCAGCGGCCATGATGCTGGTGGTGGCACCGATGGAATGGCCGGCAAGCCAGACCGGTTCGTCCAGGCATTCCAGCAGAGCGATCAGGTCGCGATAATAGGTTTCCCAGCCCCGGAATGTCGACAGGTTGGCTGCACCAACGCTGGCCCCGTGTCCTCGCATGTCCCAGGCCAGGACATTGACGTCCGTGGCGAGCTCGTCAAGCAGTGGATGGTACAGGCGGCCATGGAAACCCGTGGCATGGGCCCAGTGCAGTGTGGGTCGCGCTTTGGATTGCGGCCAGCGCCACAGTGCGATATCGGCGCCATCCGTCGCCCGGAATTCGTCGCGTTCAGGTGTGTTGTGCTTAATGTCCATGACGGTCTTCTTGTTGGGCGGCCATTGTCGGGAGCAATAACTGAACCTGACCAGTGGCGATCGGTTTTTTATCATCGCCTTGCCAGCAGGTCACCTGGACCAGGCTGGTGCGCCTGCCTTGCCGAATAATGTCGGCCCTGGCGAACGTCGATCGGGCCTTCGCGGAGCGGAGGTAATTGATGTGGCTGTCGAGAATGCGCGGGCAACGTGTCTCTGCATCCTGGCTTTGCGCAGCCACCCGCGCGGTGAGTTCGATCAGGGCTCCAAGCACGCCGCCATGGAGGGCTGGTAGCATGAAGTTGCCAATCAGCGCTTCACGACACGGCAAATGAACCAATACGCCTACATCACCGCGCTGAACCTCAAGCCCGAGGTGCTGTGCATAGGGAATGCGCTCCAGAAGAGCCTGCCAGTCAGCACATTCTTTCGCACTTTCCGCAGTGCCTGAGATTTGTGGGGCCGAATCGCCAGTCGTGCTCATGCGCTCTCCTTTCCTGGTCCACCTGCATGCAATTGCTGTCCCTGGGTGTTACGCATGAAGGTGGCGTTTGCCGTCGCTAGTAACTCGCGATTTCCCTCGCTAAGGATGTCACAATGAATAAACGCGACATCGTCCGATAAATGACGACAGGTGGCCACCGCTGACAGGGCCCGGTCGCCGATGGCAGGCCGCAAATAATCCATGCGCAGATCCAGAGTGGCAATGGGCATCAACTCCAGGGCACCCGCGAATACCGCCAAGCCTCCGGCGGAGTCTGCCAGCGAGTAAAGTACGCTGGTGCAGATTTCTTTTGTATCCTTATGGGCGAACATCCATGACTGCGGGGTTAGCCGCATACAGACCTGGCCCTGGTCTACCGAGACAACTTGCATGCCCAGATCCCTGCCGTGAGGAACCTGTTCGGTGAACTGCCACGCCGTCGTCACAGCGTCACTGTGCTGAAGTTTGTTCAGATCGTTCATCAGATCCGCCCAGTCTGACATGCATTTCGCGCAGGGGCGGAAGTGTAGAGGACCAGTGGATTGTCATAGGTCATTGCCATGGCGTTCTCTTGTGAGTAGCATTGTTTCCAAAGTTTGGTTGGTCAACCAACCAAAAGTCAACACTTTGTTAATCCAAATGGCACGGCACCGGTGTAATGGCGTGCGATCAGTGAAACGAATCGAATGATGGCTGCTCTGATGATTAATAAACGGGATTGCTCAGGAGATGGTTAAGCCATGGTTGACAGACAGATTACCCCTGCAAGCAAATTAGGCGATCAGGGTAACGTTTTGTCTAACGCCGCCCGGCTCTTTCGAGAGAAAGGTTTTGAAAGGACGTCTCTAAAGGAGATTGCCGAAGCCTGCAATATGCTGCCCGGAAGTCTGTATTATCGTTACAGCAGCAAGGAAGCGCTGCTCGTTGAGCTGATGCGTCGGGGAGTAGACCTGGTTACAACAGAGGTTGAAACCGCGTACGCCAGCTCGGACGATCCCGTGGAACGATTGCGTCTTTGTATCAACGCACATTTGCACGCCCTGCTGGTTGATTCGGATACGGTTTACGTACTTTTGTTTGAGTGGCGTTCACTGAGCGCGGAGGCCCGCGGGGACATCATCGCTTTGCGTGACCAGTATGAATCCCTTTGGGCCGAGATCATCGAAACGATGATTGAGCAAGGCGTGATTCGGAAGGATGTCAATGCTCGCCTGCTTCGCCTAATCGGCCTCGGGGCGCTCAACTGGGTCGCAACCTGGTTTGATCCGAAAGGTGTCTATACACTCGACGGCATTGGTGATTTTGTCTGGAACGTCATCATGGATGGTGTAATCAGGAAAAGTGTACGAACATAGGCACTGGCTCCCCAAGCGTAATTAGCGCCGGTTTATGTTTGTTAATCACGTGTATAGATGGTGTGTGATCTGACGTTTAGCCTGAATTGCTCAGGTGGCTGGCCAAACCAGCGTTTGAAGGCGCGTCTGAAATTGGCACTGTCGTGATAATTCATCAACGCGGCAATGGCCTCGATTGACAGTTCGCTGTCACGCAGGTATAGCGCTGCCTGCTGAGACAGAATCTCGTCACGGATTTTTCGAAAACTGCTGCCTTCATGGTTGAGTTTACGCGCCAGGGTGCGTTTGCTGATGAACAGAGAAGCAGCCGCTTCCTCTTCACTGAGCGTTCCCGGCGGCCGGGACAACATCATCTTCTTCAGCCGGGTCTGGTAGCTTGGCTTATCGGACTGAAGTTGCGCAAGCATGGCTTCACACTGTCGCATGGCCAGATGATAGTTTTCATGATTGGCAGAGGCGTTTGGTTCCCGACACAAGGCCATCGGCAAGCTGAGTTTTAATTGGCTGCAATCAAAGTGAATCTGCCCGGACAAAAAGTCCGAATACGTTGCGTGATACTCGGGTTTCGGATGGGCAAAGCATACTTCAGCCTCGCGCAAAGGGCGGCCAACCATGAACTCGCCGAATTCGAAAAGTGCCTTGACCATCGCATCCGACAGGCAACGCTGTATGTCATCGTCTAATGGCCCCAGGTACTGCAGAATACATTCCAAACGCTCACCGACTTGCTGCAAGTGCAACTGGATGAAGCTCGCGCGCGTGGGCAGGAATGTCCGAATCGCGTGTAGAGCAGTGAGGAGGTCGGGGCTGCTGTAAGCCACGAACCCCATTGCTCCGTGGGTTGCCGGAGTCATTCGTTTACCCAGCCTTAACCCAAATTCTGGCTGGCCGGACAGATCCATTGCATTACGCAGGATCTGTATCTGCTGAGCCACAGTAAGCAGTCCGTCCTCGCTCAAAAATTGCGTCACCCCAAGTCCAGTGCCCCGCAGCAGACGCGGAAGTTGTCTGGCTGTCAGATTCAGCTCACGTGCAACTAGCCGTGAGTAATTCGATGGAATATCCGGACCGGGACTTTGCAACTCCTCCATTTTCTTCCGCGCCGCCATCATTGATACCCCCCTTCCTAAAGTTTCGCCATTTTGTCTTCAAATGACCCCTGCTTGTCAAGAAATGACCTGAAAAATATGCTGGCAGACAGGCAATATCTGTCAATCATCAATGCTGGTAGGAGAACAACATTGGGCAAAGTTACGTTTATCGAACATGATCAAACTGAACATGTCGCAGAATTCAAAGCTGGTTCCTCGGTAATGCAAATCGCTGTTGATAGCGCCATTCCCGGTATCGACGGGGATTGTGGGGGGGAGTGCGCCTGCGGTACCTGCCACGTTATCGTCACGAACGAATGGTTCAGCAAGACAGGCACGCCTGGCAATGAGGAAGAACAAATGCTGTCAATGACACCGGAGCGGGCGAGCACTTCGCGCCTGGGCTGCCAGGTGGTACTGACTGATGAAATGGACGGCATGACCGTGCATTTACCCGAGTTCCAGATGTGAACACAGGAGGACGCATGCCAACACTGCCCAGAACATTTGACGACATTCAGTCCCGACTGATTAACGCCACCTCCAGGGTGGTGCCGATGCAGAGGCAAATTCAGGGACTGAAATTCTTAATGAGCGCCAAGAGGAAGACCTTCGGCCCACGCCGACCGATGCCCGAATTCGTTGAAACACCCATCCCGGACGTTAACACGCTGGCCCTTGAGGACATCGATGTCAGCAATCCGTTTTTATACCGGCAGGGTCAGTGGCGCGCCTATTTCAAACGGTTGCGTGATGAGGCGCCGGTCCATTACCAGAAGAACAGCCCTTTCGGCCCCTTCTGGTCGGTAACTCGGTTTGAAGACATCCTGTTCGTGGATAAGAGTCACGACCTGTTTTCCGCCGAGCCGCAAATCATTCTCGGTGACCCTCCGGAGGGGCTGTCGGTGGAAATGTTCATAGCGATGGATCCGCCGAAACACGATGTGCAGCGCAGCTCGGTGCAGGGAGTAGTGGCACCGAAAAACCTGAAGGAGATGGAGGGGCTGATCCGATCACGCACCGGCGATGTGCTTGACAGCCTGCCTACAGACAAACCCTTTAACTGGGTACCTGCTGTTTCCAAGGAACTCACAGGCCGCATGCTGGCGACGCTTCTGGATTTTCCTTACGAGGAACGCCACAAGCTGGTTGAGTGGTCGGACAGAATGGCAGGTGCAGCATCGGCCACCGGCGGGGAGTTTGCCGATGAAAATGCCATGTTTGACGACGCGGCAGACATGGCCCGGTCTTTCTCCAGGCTTTGGCGGGACAAGGAGGCGCGCCGCGCAGCAGGCGAGGAGCCCGGTTTCGATTTGATCAGCCTGTTGCAGAGCAACAAAGAAACGAAAGACCTGATCAATCGGCCGATGGAGTTTATCGGTAATTTGACGCTGCTCATAGTCGGCGGCAACGATACGACGCGCAACTCGATGAGTGGTGGCCTGGTGGCCATGAACGAATTCCCCAGGGAATTTGAAAAATTGAAGGCAAAACCGGAGTTGATTCCGAACATGGTGTCGGAAATCATCCGCTGGCAAACGCCGCTGGCCTATATGCGCCGAATCGCCAAGCAGGATGTCGAACTGGGCGGCCAGACCATCAAGAAGGGTGATCGAGTTGTCATGTGGTACGCGTCGGGTAACCGGGACGAGCGCAAATTTGACAACCCCGATCAGTTCATCATTGATCGCAAGGACGCACGAAACCACATGTCGTTCGGCTATGGGGTTCACCGTTGCATGGGCAACCGTCTGGCTGAACTGCAACTGCGCATCCTCTGGGAAGAAATACTCAAGCGTTTTGACAACATCGAAGTCGTCGAAGAGCCCGAGCGGGTGCAGTCCAACTTCGTGCGGGGCTATTCCAGGTTGATGGTCAAACTGACACCGAACAGTTAATTAACCGATTGACCAGGATGGCATCCGAACGTGTGGAGAGTCCAATCCCAGGGCACAGCGAAAGAGATAGCCTATGGTAAGCAAACGTAAAGAGAGGACGGTCATTGTTGGCGGTGGGCACGCAGCAGGTGCCCTCCTGACAGCCTTACTCCAAAAAAAATATCAACATGAGGTCGTTCTGGTGGGGAATGAACCTCATCCGCCCTACCATCGACCGCCGCTGTCCAAGAATTACCTGACAGGAGACGTTGATCAGGAGTCGCTGTACCTGAAACCGCGCTCGGTATACGAGAACGCAGGCCATCAGTTGCGGCTCGGTGTGCGCGTCGAACAAATTGATCGGGACAGTAGCACCATCAGCTTGTCGGATCAGAGCAGGCTGCAATACGATCGACTGGTCCTGGCCACCGGGTCACACCTTCGACACCTGAACGCGCCCGGGGCTGACTTAAATGGCATTCATTACCTGCACGACATAGCTGATTCAGAGGTACTGCGTGAACAGTTAGTTGCTGGAAAGCGCCTGGTCGTCGTGGGTGGTGGTTACATCGGCCTTGAGGTGGCGGCCAGTGCCAACAAAAAAGGTGTTAATGTCACGGTGCTAGAAGCCGCCGAACGTCTTATGCAGCGCGTTACGGGCCCGGAAATATCAGCGTTCCTTTACGACAAACACCGTGGCGCCGGCGTGGACGTACGTCTGAACACAGCGGTAACCGGCTTCGAAGCGGGCGATCAGGGGCATGTGGCTGGCGTGACGTTGGCGGACGGAAGCACCGTACCGGCCGACATCGTCCTTGTGTCGATCGGCATTATCCCGGAAACCGCTCTGGCTAAGGACGCCGGCCTGCCCTGTGATAACGGTATTATTGTTGACGAATTTACCCGTACCGAGGACCCCGCCATCTTGGCGATCGGTGACTGCACCCGGCACCGGAATCTTTTCTTCGAGAAGATGCAACGACTCGAGTCTGTCGCCAATGCTGTCGATCAGGCTCGTACAGCCGCGGCAACCCTGATGGGTGAGGAGAAACCCTATGATAGCGTTCCATGGTTCTGGTCAAACCAGTACGATGTTCGTCTGCAGATGGTAGGATTGTCGCAAAATCATGATCAGCGAGTGGTTCGAGGCACCCCCGAGGATAAAGGATTTGCCGTGTTCTATCTCCGCGAAGGCTGTGTTATTGCTGTTGACGCGGTCAACCTGCCCCTTGCTTTTTTGGTAGGCAAGACACTCGTTCAACAACGCAGAACGATCAACCCGGAACTAATAGAGGATCCGGATACTGAACTGAAATCTTTGGTGAACGGAAGGCTCCAGAGTTGAAGGCAATATGTTGCGTGGCAACCGAAGCAGCCAGTCACCGGAGTGAGCCAATAAATATGAACTTGATCCTCTTAACAATAAAAGATTGTGACTTTGCGCGACCGCTATGGGTTGAGGTGTATATCACTGAATCTTGGTTAAATCACACCAAGCACTTAATGTTTTCGGCCTCTTCTGTTGGAAGTGTCACTGTTGAAGCCGTTGGAAAGTGGCATCCAAGAACGGGCTACTCAGGGTTCAAACTGCAGGCAGTCTGTAAGTCAAACAGAGTGAGATTCAGGCTTTTTGGAGATGTAAATGGGAGGCGGGTTCTGACATCCGATATTGATATCAGGACACTTGACCAATTGAATCAAAGGTATGGCGCTAATGAAACAGTTTTTTATAGCAAGGACGTACCAGTGCTGATGGCAATCTATTACTCAACTAAACGGTTAGAGGTTTTTAAATAACGTTTGCTGGCTGCATTCAGCAACCTTTTGATCGGTGAAAAATATCTGCTGGCGTAGGCCTCAAGTTTGGGAATTCTCGAACATATGATGAAAGAAATGATTTGGGTCACTTAGGGAGACTCTGAATAAGTCCCCAAAATCAGCGATAATACGGCCGTCGTCAACCGCATAGGATCGTTGCCACCATGGATCAGATCACCTTCTCCGAAGCCGAGTACCAGACCAAAAAGCGCAAAACCCGCCGCGAGATCTTTCTGGAACGGATGGACAAGCTGATTCCGTGGAAGCAGCTGGAAAAGAAGGTAGCCCGTTATTACCCCAAGGGCCAGAACGGACGGCCTCCCTATCCTTTGTCTGCCATGCTGCGCGTTCACTGCATGCAGTTGTTCTATAACCTCAGCGATCCGGCCATGGAAGATGCATTGTACGAGATCGAATCCATGCGCCAGTTCGCTGGCCTGAAGCTCGATCGTCTGCCAGACGAAACAACGATCCTTAAGTTCCGTCATTTTCTGGAGCAGCATGGTCTCGGCAAGGTGCTGTTCAAAGAGGTGAACAAGCACCTGGAGAAAAACGGCCTGATGCTGCGTGAAGGCAGCATTGTTGATGCCACCATCATCTCTGCGTCCAGCTCCACAAAGAACAGTTCTGGCAAGCGCGATCCGGAGATGCACCAAACCCGAAAGGGCAACGAATGGCAGTTCGGCATGAAGATGCACATTGGCGTCGACGACACACTGGGCCTTATCCATAGCATCGACACCACTGCTGCCAATGTCCATGACATTGTGCCTTCCGGCAAACTGCTGCACGGTGAAGAGCGCCGAGTCTTTGGTGATGCCGGCTACCTCGGCATACAAAAGCGAGGCGAGCACAAGCACCGTAAAAATGTGTCTTGGTTCATCGCCAAGCGCCCGGGTTCACGGAAGGCCCTGAATGCTGACAAGCTGAAAGCCGAGAAAATCAAAGCCAGCATCCCCTCAAAAGTGGAACATCCGTTCCGGTACATCAAGCAGGTGTTCGGCTACAACAAGGTTCGCTATCGCGGCCTGTCGAAAAACACCAACCGGCTGCACTTGTTGGCCGCGTTCAGTAATCTGTTAATCGGTGAAAAATACCTGCTGGCATAGGGGCAGTGTGCCTATTTTCCGCCAAAATGGCGGGAAACGGGCAGAAAACATACAAATAAATGGAGAGTTGCGTCTGAATTTTCCGTTTTCTGCTGGCTCAAACGGATGCTGGTGAAAATCGACGGTTATTCAGACCTTCCCTAGTGGAGTTGGAGCGTTGGCAAAGAATGGTGAGCCCAGCGGTGTTGAACGCCAGGAAAAGTGGGGAAGTCCTATTCGGAATACTGAAGACGGCTTGTTCGGCATTATTGCAATAATGACGAATCGTCGCTATTGCGGCTCCGTAAAACTCCGGGTTCGTAAGGTGTTGTTTTGGAATGATTATTTTTATTGGGTGCTTCGGGCGATGAGTGTTATGCCGCGTTCGGTATTTTTGCAATAACGAAGCATTCCATCTAATACGCTGTTATACGGCATTGTGCGAATTTGCGTTTCGGATCGTACGTTCTTCTAATTATTTATGGAGAAAAAATTGAAGAAAATTGACCTTCACATGCATACAGTGCCTACGATTAGTGATGCTCACTTTGATTTTTCGTTAGAGAAATTAGAGGAGTATGTTAAAACAGCCGAACTCGACGCTATAGCAATAACAAATCATGACGTGTTCGATTTGGCACAATTTAGAGAAATCGATAAAACGCTTGACTGTGTTGTTTTTCCAGGTATTGAGATAAATCTAGCTAAAGGTCATATTCTTCTCATTTCTGAAAATGAACATTTAGATGAGTTTCAAATCAAAACTCAAGCCGTAACTGAAAAAATCAAGGTTATAGGTGACTTTATTAGCGTAGATGAGTTGTTCCATATTTTTGGTGACCTCAATAAATACTTGCTTATCCCCCATTATGAAAAAAAGCCATCCATATCGCGACAGACGATTGACCAAATGGGCGAATTCATATCTGCTGGTGAAGTTGATAGCCCCAAAAAATTTATTCGTTTGGCTAAAGATGACACAGAATTGACGCCAGTTATTTTTAGTGATGTAAGAATTCGTGAAGGTATGAGCAAGTTCCCATCAAGACAAACATATATCGACTGTGGAGATATTTCCCTTAGTTCATTGAAATATAGCTTGCGTGATAGAAATAAAGTAGCTCTATCTAGGTCAGAGGGGAATTCACTATTTCAGGTTTTTGACGATGGTCAGAAGCTATCCACCGGACTTAATATTGTTCTAGGTGCACGATCTTCAGGGAAGACTGAAACGCTAACTCAGATAAGCAATGACTGCGAAAATGTAAAATATATTCCACAATTTTCACTTGTTCAAAGAGATGACGTTAACTATGAAAAAGAATTCAATGACGATGTCGCTCGGAAGAAGAGTGTATTCGCTGATAAGCATCTGACTCCATTCAAGACTGTTCTCGATGATGTGTTAAATATTAATCTTAGAGTTAATCAACGAAAGGTTGAAGATTATCTATCAACACTTCTAAAGTCGGCAGAAGAGGCAGAGAAATATGACGCATTCTCTAAAGTGGCACTCTTTAATGAAACGCAATTTGAAGTGGCCCAGGATAAGGGGCTTGGAGATCTTATCGGTTCTGTTCGACAACTGATAGAGAACATCGAATATAGAGGGATCATTGACAAACATATTGATGTAAATAACTTGAAAGCTTTGG
This sequence comes from Marinobacter salinexigens, assembly GCF_008370345.1. Lineage (GTDB taxonomy): Bacteria > Pseudomonadota > Gammaproteobacteria > Pseudomonadales > Oleiphilaceae > Marinobacter > Marinobacter salinexigens. Next base: position 573,761 of record NZ_VTUU01000001.1, read on the forward strand.
CAATGGAGTTAATTGAGCTTCTTTGGTCAAAAGCGTATGAAAGAAAGAAGAGAAGTTTTGTAAATGACATCGTTAGAGATGTCAAAAGTAAGCTCCAACTAAGAACGTCAGCGACACAAGTTAAAGATGTCGACCTATACAGGGTTATGATTGAGCACAGGAAGGTTTTAAAATTCAACCAAATTGCAAAGTTACTACAAACTGAGAAGGTAATATTTCAGGAGAATATTCAGGGATTTAAGGTGGTTTGCAAGCAGCGAGCATTTAATGGTGCTGGCGAAATTTTGCGTGTAAGTGGGCAAAAGGTTGGTTTCAGCGACGCCTATAAAGAATATGCTTCACCTTATAAGTATCTCATTGCATTAAAGGAAAATGGAGCTTGGACTCAATCCGAATTTTATAAGTACTTTGCATGCATTGAATATGAAATACTCAACAGAGATGGATTCAAGGTGTCAGGTGGTGAAAGGTCTGAATTTCGTCTTTTGCAGGAAATCAAAGATGCACAAAACTTTGATTATCTGTTGATAGATGAACCAGAGTCGTCGTTTGATAACCTTTTCCTAAAAGGCGAAGCTAATCAAATGCTGAAAGAGATATCTAAGACAATGCCGGTAGTCGTTGTCACCCATAATAGTACAGTTGGAGCTTCAATCAATGCAGATTATATGGTGTACACATCAAAAGAGATTGAAGATGATGAGATCGTATATAGAAGGTATTCAGGGTACCCATCTGACAAAGAACTTTGTTCAGTTGACGGAAAAACAATAAACAATTTCCAGGTTACCATGAACACACTGGAGGCTGGCGAAGAAGCTTATGTTGATAGAAGAGGTGGCTATGAAAGCATTAAAAATTGAAAATAGTCAGGGACACTTCCTGACAGAAGACGGTACGTATGAAACTATCGATAAAATAGATAAGACAATTCTTTTGAAGTTAGTTAATGCGGCTCTAGAGGAAGGCTTCAAAATCGATGAGTACAATGAAGATAACCTAAAGAACCAAGCTCATCAAATTATATATAAAAGTATCAGTGAAAAGCTTAACGATTTACACAATAGAAGAAATCAGTTTCGTGATGAGTCAGAGCGGCTGTATCTAGATGAATACGAAAAGTATAAATCTTGATATCGGCGATGTTGAAACCAGATCCGTTTAAATGCCGTATAACAAGTTGCTGCACACGGAAAAATTACTCGCTACGCTCCCAATTTTCCGGTGAGCAAAGCGTTAGTGAGCAAGTTGGAGATAAAGCGTGACGGATAGTGTGGGAATAACTGATTTGATGATTCTGGCAACTGGCGTTGCTGGAGGCTATTTTGTCTCGCGTCACTTTCATAAAAAGCAATCCATCGAATCAAATACCTCACACGCAGAGTTGGTTTCGAAATTGGATGGCATATACGAACAAGCTTTAAGAAACGGTATAAGACAAGCAGGCGTCATTGAATCTGTGAGGAAGGTTAATGAAGAAGTAGCGGGACTATCCGATTTAATCGAGATCAAAGAAAAGATGGAAGAGTCTGTAACAGCGATTTCTCGAAGCCGCGTCGAAGACAACTCTTGGATTGATGAGGTCTTAAGATACAAGGCGCTCGGTGACAGATGGTCGGAATTGGTCGCAGATCAGCTTACATTAAGAATCTTGTCAAATGGTGGAGCGCTGTCCAAAGCTAGACTGCTCTCAGTGCATAAAGAGTTGTTTCCAGATAATTTTCCGTGGGCTGGTAGATTTCGCAACCAACACGTTTGGGTGGTAGATACTTATGGTACCGCTGCTCGTATTGTGGATCAGGCTCAGGCAGAGACGAAAATGCAACCCATTGATCATGACAAAATCGAGGCCAATCTTGACAGGCTTTTTGGTCATTGGAATTCGATCATCGGATCCTTGGCCGGCCAGGCCGCAAAAGTGAAAGTTGATGAAATTGCTAATTTCCATCATGACTTTGAAATAATTCACCCATTTTTGGATGGAAATGGTCGAATTGGGCGAATGCTGGTCGAAGAACAGCTCAGCTTTTTGTTCAAGCTCCCGATCTCATTTAAGGCTGAAAGGCAAGACTACTATCGTGCGATGCGGATGATGGATATGGGCGATAAGAAGCCATTTATAGATCTTCTTTGTACCGAGCTGGAGAGGTTTAATGTTGCTCACTAACAATGCCATGCAGCCGACGCTCGTACCTCACGCGGCTGATGGCAGGCGTTAAAGGTAAGAGGAAACTATGAGCAACATCTTGGAAGTTGATCTTGATAAGAAAATGGAAATTACCATAAAAAACGAGCTCCCTGTTTCCTTGAAAGATCTATCGCTTTCTCTACTGTCGTTCAATCATCAGTTTCATAAATTCGTCGAATCTGAGACCGATCGCGAAACTGACATTGGTTCGGAGCTCCTCATTAAAGAGGTTCGCAAGGGGTCGATCGTTATTGAGCTCGTTTCGCAGGCTGCGCCCATTGTTCCGCTACTTTGGAATGGTGGAACGCTATCGCAGTGGTCGGGAGTTGTTCAGGGAATCTGCCATTGGTTACTAGGTAAGATCGCGTCGCCGCCAAAGGAAATGACGAAACAAGACCTTCAGGAGTGGAATAAATTCGTCGAGCCCGTTGCAAAAGATCATGGCTCCCAGATGAATATCAATGTTTCCGATGGTGGAACTGTAATCAATAATTTCACCATCAACTCTACAGAAGCCAACGCAATCCAAAATGAAATAAGCCGCAAGATTGAACAGCTAGATGAGCCTCAAGACCATATCCACAGACGCAAGGTTATGTACTGGTATCAAGCAAAGTTTGACCCCGACTCAGAAACAGGCAATCGAGCTATCATTGATGATCTCTCAAAAAAGAGCATGAAAGTAATATTTGAGAATAACGCGGTGAAAGATGCCATGCTTCATCCATCTGAAGAATTTAAAAAGCAGTGGCACGAGTTAGCATATGTTGTAGACGTTGAGGTTGAAACGGTTCGGGGAGTTCCGAAGATGTATAAGGTATTACGCTACTACCCCGAATACACCTTCGACCCCGAAGAGGAATGACCTTTAACAATTGCAGTCAGGGGACGCTCCTGACGTCGCGTTCGGCTGCAAGCGTTAGCAATTAAACCAATCTCAAGGAGTGAGTAGGATGAAACTAACCAGAGAAAATCGGTTTCCTGTATCGACGATAGAAACCGGCTGTGTGCCTTTCAACCTCAAACAGAAAGCCAGAGAGGGCTATAAAGTTGGGGAAAATCCGGTAAAAGATACTGGTGAGTATGTCGACACATTCACCGAGGCATTGGAAAGGCTAAGAGCAATGCGCATAGCGGGATGGCGGGACTACGGCGCGGGAAATAGTCAGGGCGCTCGGAGAGCCATAGGCTGGGTTACAAAAGCTGATGCCGAGCGTCTACTTGGTGAAAAGGATACGGAAAAGCGAATAGCGTTGTATCGGTCCATTATAGACGTGGTGCTTTAAGTTGCTAACAAGCGGCTTAAGGTCGTTCCCGGCCTCCCGGCCTCCCGGCCTCCCGGCCTCCCGGCCTCCCGGCCGTCCACCGGACGTTCCTGTCGGGGCGCCGCTTATCTCATCGTTAGTTACGAATGTAATTGCTGTAACGATCACAACGCTTGTCAAAGCCGGGCGTGCTTTGGCTATAACCTGGACCTTGCTGGCAGGTGAGGATAATAGGCCTGGTCGCGCGGCTTGATCAAGGCTGGGAGCTAAAACCGGTAGTAAAACCGGGACAGATTTATTTACGGTAGATGCGGTTACGGTGGGGTACCGATATAGTCTTTGATCACGCGAATGGTTGTTCGCGGTTTCTAAACGAGTAAAAGGAAGGGAAGCGTATTCATGCCAGATTACAAAAGGATGGCGGGAGAGAAACAGGAATCACAGGTTTCGTACTTCCTTGATCGGTATTTTAGCCATGACGAGAACTACAAAGTCCTCAATAATCTCCAGATTGAGGTGAATGGTTTTAACTCTCAGATTGATCACCTGATCATTTACAAGGCCGGCTTCATCGTCGTTGAGAGTAAAAGCATTCAGGGCGCGGTAAGGGTAAATTCCCTGGGAGAGTGGGAGCGATCCTATAAGGATGAGTGGTTTGGCATTCCCTCGCCAGTGCAACAGGCTGCCGTGCAGATCGATAACCTCAAGGCACTTCTCCGGGAAAACAGAGCCCAAATGCTCGGAAAGATTCTGGGAATACAACAAGGCTTTGGAGCACGCCAGTACAAAACGGTGGTGGCCATTTCCAGTTCTGCACGGTTGGATCGTGACGCTATCCCTGCGGATATCTCACAACATATCGTTAAAACTGAGTTTCTGATTGATAAGATCAAAGACCTCACGCAAGCAGCTCAAAGTAGTCTAAAAAGCTTTGCAAAGACGGAGCCGCGTTTTAGCGATGAAGAGATGGATCAGATATACGCGTTCTTGAAGGATTACCAGCAGTCCAGCGAAGCATTGCAAAAGCCGGAGGCCAAGCCATCCAGTACGTCCGCTGAAGAGGCGACTTGTCCCGGACAAGAGTTCGTCACGGTGAGCTGTAAGAAGTGTGGTGAAACAGCCACTCTCTCTGCGCAATACGGCCGTTACGGCTACTACGTGCAATGCGCCAAATGCTCAACAAATACCGCCCTGAAGCATGCTTGCCCTGCCTGTGGATCGGGCTCTACCAAGACCCGGAAATCGAAATCCGATATGTACCTGGATTGCCAGTCTTGCAGCAAAAGCACACCATTTTCTGTTAAGTGGGGAACTGCCGGCTCCAGCTAAGAACCCCAGTGTCAAGATAATAAACTGCTGGATACTCGGCGCTGGAGCGACCTGATCGGCTCAGATGAACGTCCAGGCCAACACCCTCGTCATCTTATTCCCCTGCTTCATGTCTATTTCCCGACAATCAACGGCACCAAGCTTACGAATCAACTTCTTTGCCGGCTTCACATTGTCGGCTTTTGAAACCAGGCTGGTGAACCAGCGGCATTGAGTTGAATACGTCTGGCTTTCTCTTATCAGTTTTTTCAGAAACAGCTGTTCACCGCCCTTACACCAAAGCTCCGCTTCCAGCCCGCCAAAATTCAGAGACGGGGACTCGGCTTTTGTCTTTCGTTCACCGCGGCTCCGAGCAAGGTTATTGCGCTTGAGCCGGTTACCCTTAATCGCGTCATCAAGCGAGGCATGGAAGGGCGGGTTACAGACGCTGACGTCAAAGAATTCCCCAGGCTGAATGATCCCTTCAAACATGTGGTTTTTATCGTGCTGGGTGCGCAGCGTGAAGCGGTCTTTGAGGGTGGGGTTGTTGGCGATAATCCTGGCGACGTTCTCAAGCGACTGGGTGTTTATGTCACTGCCGACACACTGCCAGCCGTAAATCTGGCAGGCCAGCAGCGGGTAGATGCCATTGGCGCCCGTCCCTATATCGAGCAGCTTGATGCCCGGCTGTTCAAGGCCAGGTTGATGCCCAAGCAGGTCGGCCACGTAGTGGATATAATCGGCTCGGCCCGGAATGGGAGGGCAAAGGGCGCCTTCCGGGATATCCCAATCGACAATGTTGTAGTACCGGTTTAGCAACGCAGCGTTGAGGGTTTTAACCGCCAGTGGGTCTGCGAAATCGATGGAAAGGTTGCCATGAGCATTCGGTTTCACATAGGGAGCGAGTGCTGGGTGGCTTTCTACCAGGGCTTGGAAGTCATAGCCCTGGTTGTGCAGATTCCGTGGGTGCAGGGCCTTGCGAGCGGGCTTTTTAGAAACCGGAACAGGGCGGTTGTTTGGGTTCATAGTCATTACCCCCTATACCCGGCTTTCGTCAGCCGCAGCACTTCTTGAATTTGATGCCACTACCGCAGGGGCAGGGATCGTTGCGGGATGGCGATTTTGCCGTGGTGACCGTCCCACCTTTATTCAGGATAGCGGTGAGCTCGTTGATGGATTCAACGGCGCCCTCTCGGGTATCAACCGAAATAGTCGCGTGCAGCTTCGCGCTGGCCACCTGGGCCTCAATTTCCTGCTTGCGTGCTTCACTGGTCACCACCAGTGTGAGCGGATACTTCTTGCTGCCGCTCTTTTGGCTGGCGTTGGTCTGAAAGCCGCCGTAAGCGGTATGGTGCTGCCGCGCGTCCTGCCGACCCTTGTAGAAGAATTTATCTGACATGCTGATATCCTGATGGGGAAAATGCCCAGGCTCTTACCGGGGGGAGTCTTTTAGCATGCTTGCAGATACGGTGATATAGGGAAATCCGGGATAAAGCTATTTTTCAGGGCTTTTGATATGGAAAATCATCTCAAAGAGTTCACTGGCGCGGATGAGATCGCTCAGCTTCTCGGTATAGATAAATTGTGAGCAGGCGCTCACGAAGGGCATGGGTGTAATGTTAATTACACTGGGTGGATACGTTGCCAAGCAAGCAATGAGACACCGATGCCCATCAGGATGTAACGATGATCAACATTAGTTCAGAAGAGGCCTTGTCCGAACTGCTGCGTTCGAACCCGGCGGTGCTGTTGCTCTTTGGTGGAGCGCACTGCGGTGTCTGCCAGGCTATTAAGCCCCAACTCGAAAAGCTCGCGAATGAAGAATTCCCGAAACTGGTGACGGCCTACATTGATTGCCAGGAAGCAGCCGCACCGGTATGCGCTGCTCGCAGCATTTTTTCTCTGCCGGTTGTCCAGCTTTGGTTTGGCGGGCAGCGATTCGCGGTATTCGTGAGGGTGTTTTCTCTTGGTGAGGTGCGTTCAGCACTGGAGCGACCTTATCGGCTCATGCTTTGAACGCTGAAACGAGCCAGTGCCCATGTGACGGCTACAAGACTTTTTAGGAGCAGAATGCATTGAATCAGAAAGGAACTCTCGCCACATGGAATGATGCCAAGGGGTTTGGTTTTATTACCCCAGAGAATGGTGGTGAACGGGTGTTTGCCCACATCAGCAGTTATGCGGGCCGTGGCCGTCCGGTTGCCAGCCGAAAGGTGACGTTCACCCTCACGAAGGACCGCCAGGGCAAGCTGAGGGCAGGGCGTTTCCAATACGCTGGGGCGGCAAAGGTGGGTGCCAGCATGGCCCCTGGATTCTGGTTGGCGGCTACGGTGGTACTGGTGTTTTTCGCAGCTCTGGCCGGCCTGTTCCATCAGGGCTATCTGCCGGTCGCGATCCTGGCAGCCTACGGCGGGGTGAGCCTGGTGGTGTTTGTCATGTACTGGATCGATAAGCGGGCAGCACAGCGGGGTGCCCAACGTATTGCTGAGAACACGCTGCACTTGTTTGAGGTGTGCTGTGGCTGGCCGGGTGCTTTGCTAGCCCAGCAGGCTTTCCGGCATAAGACGCGGAAGAGGAGCTATCGGTTCGTGTTCTGGCTGGCGGTTCTGGCTAATCTGGGCGCCTTGGGTTGGTTGCTGGTGGCTCCGGAGGCTATGAGTATGCGTCAGCAGTTGGGCTTCGATTTGTCGAAGTCGTTGTGGCCGCTTATCTGGTAGCTCGAAGTGCGTGCGCACTCAGAATGGAGGCGAATGCAGGTTATAGCCCATTTTTGCATCAAGTTTCCCTAACCCTTGCGGCGTAACGCTCCCAGCTGGTTAACCCTAGGTTCCCAACAAAGTTATCCACAGCTTTTGTGAGTAACGTTTGTGGCAATCCCCAATTTAACTTGGGTATTGCTGAGCATTTGCTTACCATGGGTGCGATGGGTACCAGTGAAGGTGCCCATAGAAAATGGATGATTCTTCAAGGACTGAAGGAACAAAGGAATGAGCAAGAAAGTTGTATTGCTGGGCGATTTGGGAACGGATCACCAGGGTTTCCCGCCTACACCGGTTATCGCCGGCTCCCCCGATGTACTGATTGACGGCAAACCCGTTGCCCGCGTGGGTGATCCTCTCGCCCCACACTCGAAACCCAAACATCCTCCCCATCCGCGTTCTATCGCTGCCGGTTCGGCAACGGTGCTGATCAATGGCATTCCTGCCGCTGTGACAGGCGGTGCCATTTCCTGCGGCGGTGTCACCATCGGCAGTAGTAGTGTTGTTATTGGTGATACGCACTCTTAAGCGCGGTTTGCTCGTTAAGCATTACGATCTGCTGGAGGCGATTACTTCAATGGGATCGGTTGGTATTGGCGGGGCATGCCACTTGTACACGGCTCAAGGAGGAGCTGCCCATTGATTAACTTTTTCTCACGCCGTAAGAGAACGCTCACCTTTGTTGGGGTGTTTCTGGCTATTGCCCTGACATTTTTCCCGATGGCCTATCGCACATGGGCTTTCGGTTCTGATGCCTGGGGGCTCACCGTTATTGCGCTTCTTGATCCCGAGGAAGTGCCTTGGAACCCGTTCAATTCCGATAGCCTGCTGATCCGGCCAGCTGCCGCCTATTGGCTTCTGACGCACTCCGACTGGCCGTATGAGAGGTGCGGAAGAGCGATGAGTGCGATGGAAGGGTGTTCACAACCTCTGATCAATTTTGTCGGCGCATCCCTGGATTTGCAGGACGAAGATTCCATTATGCGCCGTCGTGGTTACGGGTTACTCAAACATTTCGCGGCAAGAGGCGAGCCCGTTAATGGCTATTACCATGGGCTCGCACCGGTGCATGAGGCGGTACTTTACGCCAACGTTGATTACCTTCGCGCTTTGCTGCAGCTGGGTGCGGACCCATACTTAACCATCGAGAGCCCTAAAAAGGATTTTCACGGTTTTGATGCTTTTGAGTTTGCAGCGCTCCTGCAGTCCCGGAATGAATCTGTCTATCAGGCAGTTTGTAAAGCGCTTACCGATTGGCGGCGCGGGCTTTGAGAGCCTCCAGGAATCACGCTGATGCGCGGCCGTCTTCTACTGCCTCGAGTTTTACGCGAAAGCCACAAGCGGCAGCGTATTTATTGAGCGTGCTCCAGCTTGGATTGCCCCTGCCACGCTCTAGCCTGGAAATATTGCTTTTATTGGTTCCGAGTTTGCGGGCGACGTCTTCCTGAGTGAGGCCTGCTTTGGTTCTCATGTTGATCAACTGGTCTATTAGGTTAAATTCGTCATGGAGGGCCTCGTACTCTTTACGAACCTCGGTATTTTCCAGTGCCTTCTTTTTAAATTCTCTGAATTTCATGATTTTCTGACCTCCTTTAACCGTGCTTTGGCAAGTTCCAGGTCTTTCTTCGGTGTTTTTTGATCTTTTTTGACGAATGCATGTAAAACAATGATTCGTTTGCCATGCATATAGCAGAATATTCCTCTCCCGATCCCTTCCTTGGCCTTGGCGCGGATTTCGAATAGATCATTACCAAGAGACTTTGTATGAGGTTCACCAAGGTTGGCGCCGTGTTTTTCCATCAGCTCCATCAGACGAACCAATCTTGCTTGAATCTTAGGTGGCATCCGCGCCAGGTCCTCGTCTACTTTCCTGTAGAACTCAATTTCCCAGACCATTTATACTCCTTCCCTGTTTGGGGTTATCTTATATGATAACCTCAATTGAGTAAACGTGACGAAGGCCCGCCCATTGATCAAAAAGCAGAAGGGTATGTTGCGGTAAACCCCAAACGCCACCGGGCCGTAATATGCGTTAGACTCCAGCAAAGCCACCAAAGCCACCAAAGCCACCAAAGCAGCACCGGAGCCATTCATGAGCGATAACCCCTTACAACAGATTCTCGGACTGGATGGCGAAGGGCGGTATGACTACTTCCTGGATGCCGTTGTGGATGAGCGGGACGTCTGGATTCTGGTGAATGTAGACAACCAGTTCCTCAAAATCGTTGCTGAAGAAGACGGCGTGGCTTACCTGCCAGTCTGGCCAACCCAAGAGTTTGCCGGGCACTACGCGGCCGGGGCCGATGGCCTTACGCCGAAGGCGGTTTCATTGCCGGATTTCTTCCGAAAATGGGTGCCGGGTTTAACCCGTGATGGTATTGAGGTGGGCGTGTTCCCGGGCGCAGATGAGGAGCTTTGGATTACCTCCCCGGAGGAACTCAAGCACGATCTCCAGGAAGTGATGTCCAACGCATTCTGATTGAGGGAGCCCTGATGAAAACTCTGCAGATTGATCTCGTTTCCGATATTGCCTGTCCATGGTGCGCCATTGGCTACGCCCGGCTGGAAAAGGCCATGGAGGCCCTCGCTTCCGAGCTGGCGTTTTCTGTGCAGTGGCATGCGTTTGAATTGAATCCGGATCACTCCGGTGATGGCGAGCCTATCCTTCCGGCACTGGCGAAAAAATACGGCCGGAGTGAAGAGGAGATGCGCGCCACGCAGGAGCAGATGATCGGGATAGCCACCGATCTGGGGCTGAACTTTGAAAAGATGCAGGAGCGGTACACCTGCAATACCTTTGATGCCCATCGCCTGGTTAAGTGGGCAGCGGGTTACGGCAAGCAGACCGAACTGAAAAAGGCGTTGTTTGAAGCCTATTTCGGCAAAGCTGCGAATATGTCAGCCCCTGAAGTGCTGGCCGAGTGCGTTGAGGCGGCCGGGCTGGATGTGTCTGAGGCCCGTGAGGTCTTGGCCGGCGATCAGTTCGCGCAGGAAGTCCGGGAGGATGAGGCGACCTATCAGCAGGCGGGTGTGTCGTCGGTACCGGCGTTTATTATCAATAACCGATACCTGATCTCCGGGGCGCAGGAGCCAGAAACGCTGGTTAACGCCTTCAAGGAAATTGCCAGCGAATCGGAGCAGGCGTCCTGAGGCAGCCGATCCAGCCAGGCAGTTTCCCAATGACAAGGAAGCGTTGGTGAATACATACACCACGCTACGAAGTGGAAGGTTTCAGACGCCTGATGAGCTACGCTAGGTATTTCCATCCCTGGATAATTTTAAATACCGGGATAAGTGGTGGGTGATCGACATCGGAGGCAATAACTTACGGCTGATTGCCTTCATAGAGTTTCGTGATCGTCGCATGTATGTGAAACACATTTGTAGTCATGCCGAATATGACCGGTTGACGGATAAGTATCGTCGTAATAGGGAGTGAGGCTTATGTTATCGCCTGCTTTTGTTGAATTCAGAGATGCCTTGGCGCAGGTGCCTTTTATAGCTCGTATTGAGGATCAGAATGACTACGAGCGAGCGCTGGAGCTGATGGACCAGTTGGTGGATGACTACGACGCCAATAAACTGCTGATTGAGATTCTGTCTGTCAGCATTGAGCGCTGGGAAGATCTGGCCGCAGAGTTTTCTGATTTTAATGCCGCTGTCGCTGAAACCGACCAGGGCATCGCCGTACTGAAAACCTTGATGGCTCAGCATGATCTGGGGGTTGCTGATCTGCCAGAGTTGGGATCAAAAGGTAATGTGAGCAAAATTCTCAATGGGGCGGAAGGGAAAAAGCTCACTCGTAAACATATGGAAGCCTTGGGCAAGCGCTTTGGGGTGCCCCCTGCGCTGTTCTTCTAAGATGCAGAAATCGGGTACCCGCAACTGAGCTTTCTCTACTATCATCCCCCGGAAGATTCCTCTTCGCTCATCAGCCCTGCCACTTGAGCCCCCGCATCGCAGTTCAGGAAGGTTGAAGACGACAACCATTGCGGGTCTGGATAGTAGCTGAACACCAGTTGTCCGCCCTTCAGGCTGTCTACCACTTCCCTGATTGCGCCCTGGCTCACCGCCGGGCAGCCATGGCTGCGGCCGATGCGGCCGTATTCCGCCACCCAGGACGGATCAACGTAGTCGGCGCCGTGGATCACGATGGCGCGCTCGCGGGCCAGGTCGTTGACCCCTGGCTCGAGCCCGTCCAGCCTTAAGGAATAGCCGTGGCTCCCCCGATAACTCTCACTGGCCCGGAAAAGCCCTATGCTGGACTGGTAACTGCCGTTATTGTTTGAGAACGAGGTTGCGGTTTCCATGCCGGAGTTTTTGCCGTGGGCCACCAGGTCGCGAAGGATCAAATTGCCCTGGGCCAGGTCAAACAACCAGAGGCGGCGTTCACTGGAGGGTAGGGAAAAGTCGATGACGGCCAGTCGCTCCGGGCTCGCAACACCATGGGCAACGGCACAGCTTGATGCAGCCAGGGCTTTCTGGAGTACCGCCGGGTTCAGGTTCGGTGCTGCGGCTGAGAGTTGGCTGTAAAGCTTGGTGGGGCTATCCGCCATACAGGCGCCCGCTACAAACGTTAGCCAGACACTGGCCAGGAGTGCGGGTAGTCGGGGGCGGTGGATCTGTAACATTAAGGCAGTCTCGTTGAAGTAACATGGTGCATTGGCGCGTGGGTGACTTCAACGGACCGGACAAGGGCGGTACGAACAGCGAGCGGGAACCCAACTACGTTGCCAGTAAATTTGCCGGATTCTAACAAAGAATTCCGAGGCGGCCATCAACATGTACGTTTTTTATACAAAACATAACGTTCACCCCCTGCTGATTGCTCTGCTCGCACTCGCCTGTCTGTTCCCTGCGGTGGGCTCTGCGAGTTTTCGTATGGAGCCCGAAGACTGCGTGGCTTTGCCGCAAGACTCCGGCGTGCTCGGTGAGTCGGTGTCTGGTTTCGGCAAAGCCATGGGCGACGACTTCTGGAATTCCGAGCCGCGCCTGAGTGCGCTGATCGAGCAGTTACAGACTTTGGAGGGTGATGGCCTGGCACCCGCCGATTACTTTGTGCCGGTACTGAAGGATATTCGCGAGTTTCAGGGCACCTGGGGCGCAGTGCTTGCCTGCGATGCCGAACTGGCCAGCTACGCTTATTTAAGTGCATTGGCTGACTTGCGATTTGGCCGCGTGCAAACAGAAACCTCGGATGAGATCTGGTACGCCCCGATGCTGGGCGAGCGACGGCGCCTGAGCGAGCTGATGGAATTGGCGGCATTGGGGCTGGAGAGTTTACCGCAGGCGTTTGAACAGGCCCGCCCGGATCTGGATCGGTATACCAATTTGCGACAGGCCTATCTGACCGCTCGGGAAAACCTGCCAGAGAGTTGGCCGATGATTCCCGATGGCGCCACCCTGGAGCAAGGGCAGAAGTCCCCCAGAGTCGGCATTCTCAAACAGCGGCTGTTAGCGGAGCAGTATCTGGAGAGCACCGGTACCTCCGGCACTATCGAGAACAACCGGTTCGACGAATCAGTCACCCGTGCCATTGAGACGTTTCAGCGCCGGCATTATCTGGATGTGGACGGAAAAGTCGGTGCGCAGACCCTGGCGCAGCTCAACGTTCAGCCTGAAGAGCGCCTGGAGCAGATTCGTTCCAATCTGGATCGTCTGCGACGCCTGGCGGCGGATATGGATGATACTCTGCTGCTGGTGGACATCGCTGCGGCCCGGTTGGAGTTCTACAACAAGGGCGAGCTGGCCTGGTCTGGCAGGGCTCAGGTTGGGCGGCCGCTGCGCCAGACACCGAAGCTGAAGTCAGTGATTACTCACATCACTGTGAACCCCAGCTGGACCATTCCCACCTCGATTTTTGTAAAAGACCAGCTGCCTCACATTCTCAGCAATCCGGACTACCTCAAACAGCGCAACATCGGCATCTACAACTACCAGGGCGAGGAGCTGTCAGCCTCTGACGTTAACTGGAACAACCCCCGGGGGATTCTGCTGCGCCAGGCGCCGGGTCCCAATAATGCCCTGGGCGAGGTGGTGATCCGCTTCTCCAACCCGTTTGCGGTCTATCTCCACGATACCCCCAGCACCTGGTTGTTCAACACCAATGACCGCTTCTATAGCTCCGGCTGTGTTCGCGTAGAAGATGCCATGACCCTCGCTCAAACCCTGTTCGAGGTCTCTTCGCCCAAGGCCTGGCGGAAAGTGGAGCAGGTGCGGTCCAGGGGGGCTTCGGAGAATGTTCACCTGCCACGGGGAATCCCCGTACTGATGGCCTACTGGACGGCGGAAGCAGACGCAAATGGCGTGCTGAGCTATCGCCCGGATCCCTATCGCGATGATCACGCGACGCTTGCAGAGATGACAGCAGAATGAATCATCTGCGGCGGAAAACTCTATAAACCTGTATCCGGTTTCAGGGAAAGCTGCATCCTGGCTGCGCTTCATGGCATGAGTGAAAGTAATGATTTAATGATATTAAATCATTTTTATTCATCTTTGGCCCGACCTAGAATGCGCTCAGGATTTATCTCAGGAATCAGGATACGGGATCGCCATGAACCACGACTTCACATTCGCCATCAAGCGCCTTCGTTTCGACGAAAACTATAAGCCGTCGGACAGCACGCGGATTACCACCAACTTCGCCAACCTGGCCAGAGGGGAGAGGCGCCAGGAGAATTTGCGCAATGCCCTGAGGATGATTGACGACCGGTTCAATGCCCTGGCGCATTGGGATAATCCGAACGGGGATCGTTACTCTGTCGAGCTTGAAATCGTTTCCGTGGATTTGACGGTGGATGGCCAAAGCAAGCGCGACACCTTCCCGGCGATTGAAGTGTTGAAGACGAACATTGTCGATCGCAAAACCAACAAGCGCATTGAAGGCATTCTGGGGAACAACTTTTCCTCCTACGTGCGCGATTATGACTTCAGCGTATGGCTGCTGGAGCACAACAAGGACCAACCGACATTCAGCATTCCAGAGAACTTTGGGGATCTGCATGGAAAGCTCTTCAAGCATTTCGTGAACTCGAAGGCCTACAAGGAAAGTTTTGCCAAGCCGCCGGTGATCTGCCTGAGCGTTTCAGATAGTAAGATCTACCGCCGGACAGACAACGAGCACCCGGTATTGGGTGTGGAATACCTGCCCAACGAATCCTCTCTGACCGAGCGCTATTTCAGGAAAATGGGGTTGCAGGTTCGCTATTTCATGCCAGCAGGCAGCGTTGCGCCTTTGGCTTTCTATTTCTTTGGCGATTTGCTGAATGATTACAGCAGTCTTGAGCTGATCAGCACCATCAGCACCATGGAAACCTTCCAGAGAATTTATCGGCCCGAGATCTACAACGCCCATGCGGCGGCAGGCGCATCCTATCAACCTGATCTGAAGAACCAGAACCATTCAGTGACGGATATTGTTTACGACCGGGAAGAGCGCAGCCGGCTCGCCGTGGAACAGGGAAAATTTGCTGAGCAGTGTTTCATCAAGCCGTACCGGGCCATTCTTGAACAATGGTCTGCCAATGTCATTCCTGACCACGCTCTTTGATCTACCTGAACCACAAGGCTATTTACCGTGAAAAAATTGTTACCCACGTCCATCGCCGGCAGTTTGCCAAAGCCCTCGTGGCTCGCTCAGCCTGAGACGCTCTGGTCGCCCTGGAAATTGCAGGGGCAGGAATTGGTTGAAGGCAAACAGGATGCCCTGAAGGTGTCGTTGCAAGAACAGCAACGGGCCGGGATTGATATCGTCAGTGATGGCGAACAGACACGACAGCATTTTGTTACCACGTTTATCGAACACCTCGATGGCGTTGATTTCGAGAAGCGTGAAACCGTCAGAATTCGCGATCGTTACGATGCCAGTGTGCCAACGGTGGTGGGGGCTGTCAGTCGACAGAAACCCGTGTTTGTTGAGGATGCCCGGTTTTTACGCGAGCAAACCGATCAACCCATCAAGTGGGCTCTGCCTGGTCCCATGACGATGATCGACACGCTCTACGACGCTCACTATAAAAGCCGGGAAAAGCTGGCCTGGGAATTCGCCAAAATCCTTAATCAGGAAGCCAATGAACTGGCGGCGGCCGGCGTTGATATCATTCAATTTGATGAACCCGCATTTAACGTGTTTTTCGACGAAGTGAATGACTGGGGAATTGCTGCGCTGGAAAAAGCCATTGAAGGGCTCGAATGTGAAACGGCGGTACACATTTGCTATGGCTACGGCATTAAAGCCAATACAGACTGGAAAAAGACGCTGGGGTCTGAATGGCGGCAATATGAAGAGATTTTCCCCAAGCTGCAAGCCTCCAATATCGATTTGATATCACTGGAATGCCAGAGCTCTCGTGTTCCAATGGATTTGATTAAACTGATTCGAGGTAAAAAAGTGATGGTGGGGGCCATTGATGTGGCAACCAATGTCATTGAGACACCCGAGGAAGTGGCCGATACGCTGCGCAAAGCACTCCGGTTTGTCGATGCCGACAAGCTATACCCTTGCACCAACTGCGGCATGACGCCCTTGTCTCGTCAGGTTGCCAGGGGCAAGCTGAGTGCGTTGAGTGCAGGAGCCGACATTGTTCGCAAAGAACTTTTGATCTAGCGCGGGGGTGAGGTCTATGTCATTTCCCCATACGGCTATCGAGCCGTTGCGCTTTCGCGAAGCCCTCGGCCACTACGCCTCCGGTATTACGGTGATCACATCACTCATTGATGGCGAGCAAATTGGCTTTACGTGCCAGTCGTTTTATAGCGTGTCGACGAGCCCACCGCTGGTGTCATTCAGCGTAAAAGCCAGTTCGTACAGCTACCCTAAAATTCGCCGGGCAGGGCGGTTCGCCGTGAATATCCTGTCTGGCGAGCAGGCTGAGATTTCCAACCAGTTCGCCCGGCAAGGCTCAGACAAGTGGCACGGCGTTGAGTGGCAGAAATCGCCGCTGGGTAATCCGGTCATCGCAGGCTGCCTGCACTGGCTTGATTGTGACATTCACGCTGAACATGCCGCAGGTGACCACCTGATCGTGATTGGTGAAGTGAAAGCGTTAAACCTGCAGGAAACGGATGCTTCTCAGCCTCTGCTTTACTTCAAAGGGCAATATTGCAACCTGTCCCGGTAATTCGTATGGGTGTAGGCTAGACTGAATGAAGATGAGCAAACGAGGAGGAACCATCATGCGTTATCTTGTGGCTGTTCTATTCACCTTGTTTTTTGCAGGCAGTGCCCTTGCCGGGCAGTGCCCAACGCTGGTTCATGAAATCGACCAACAACTGCAGTCGGCCCAGCTGGACGCTGACGCCAAGGCCAGAATTCAGGAACTCCGGGATCAGGGACAATCGCTGCACAGCCAGGGCAAGCATAGCGAGTCTGTGCAAGTGCTCAAGCAGGCAATGAGCGAACTGGATGCTGCTTCGTAGAAGCCAATTGCCAGGGCTATTACCCTGGCCACCGGTTTACCCTGAATGCGGATTTTGCGTGGTAGGACCAGGCCAATAACGACGGTCTGATGAAGCCAGGAGGGCGTCCGCCCTCCGGTTTTCTACTATGGAGAGTTACTTTCCCATCCCCTAGAATTCTGATTGGCTTTGTGGCCTTAGGCCACTGAAATGCCCGATGTATTGTGAGGACGACCTCACCCCGCCAAGTACTGAACCGGGACGACCCGAACTCTTGAGACGTGATCATGCGTACTACAGCAGACCGGGTTCGCCAGGCCGTTAGCTTTGAAGTGATTGGTATTTTGCTCAGCACGGTTTTGGGTACCCTGATATTCCATATGCCCATAGAGACTATGGGGGTTTTGACAATCATCGGTGCCAGTTTGGCGACGGTGTGGAACTATGTGTTCAACCTTCTGTTTGACCACGCTCTGTTGCGTGCTCGTGGTACTACCCGCAAGACGTTGGGGCTTCGCGTTCTTCATGCTTTGTGCTTTGAGGCGGTGCTGATGCTGGCTTTCCTGCCAGTCATTGCCTGGTGGTTGGGGCTGTCCCTGCTGGAAGCACTGGTTATGGACATCGCCTTTGTGGTCTTCTACCTCTTCTACGCCTTTCTCTTTACCTGGGCGTACGACACGATTTTTCCGGTACCTGAAACCATCAAGCAGCCGCTGAGCGATTGTGCATAGCTGGCGCGGCCTATAAGCTCATCTCTCACATTCTCCTCTGCAGGGAGGAGCTGTATGAGTCTTGCCATCGGTGGAAGGTGTAGTGTTGGTAGATAATAAAGCTAATCTGTTAAGAGTGCGGACGCTGTCGCCCGTGCGGTCTCCGATCAGTGCAGACAGCGAGCGTCGTGCGGCGGACGCTTTGAAGCAGATGTCGGCTGCCGGTGATACGGCGAGCTCGCTCAGGCTGCTGGCCGAATCCGCCACGCTGAAGTCCTTCCAGTGGCCGTGGGCCAGCGGTTACGGAACGCTTGAACATGACAATCTGCCCGCGTTATTCCTGCCATTTGATTGTTATTCGATTCATACCGAGGGAGTTTCTTTACCTGACGACATCCGTCAGTTGCTGGCTAACCATGGAGGGTTGATAGAGCGCTGCTGCTTGTATTTGTACGATGATACGGTGGCGTTGCTTCAACTGGATGTCGCGTTTCAGGCCAGTGCAACGCAGCTTTGCGATTTGCTGAATGGTCATAGTCTGGACGGGGCGCTCTCTGCCCTTGCCAAGCAGGTTTATCAAAAGGCCATTTATCCCGCCTTCCACAACTACGCCCGCGAGTTTGCGAAGTCCGCGAGCAGAGGTGCATCCGGCTCTGTGGATTATCTCCGGGATCCGAAGAAACTGACGGTGTTCAAGGACGTATCGTTCGATTCGGAAGAACCGCCGGAGTCGTATGTGCTATGGACCGGGCGTTACGTTGTGACGCAACCAGACACCCTGGATGGCCCGCTTGGAGACAGCCTGCAAGCCTGGGCATCGTATACGGGGTCGCGAGACACGCTCCTTGAAGAGCGCCAGTTTGTGGGTTCCGGAAACATACTCGCACTGGCGGAGGATGTAGAATCGCAGTCGGAGAATTGGTTGCGCGGGCTGTCCATCTGCCAGCTGTACAATGCGATTCTGTCGATCTATGGCGGAATCCTGAAATCGAGTTATTCAGAACTCAATGATTACGCAAGCTCCAGGCGCCGGAGCAAAGATCTTCACAAGCTCATGCAGGACATCACCAGAACCCTGGATCATCTGGAATTCACCCGGCTCGAATTCAACGAGGCGGTGATCGGGGTTCAGGCCGAGCGGGTCAACGTTGTCAGAGCGGCTTACTCGGCATGGAATCTGGAAGAACTGATTCAGGGTTCTCTGGAGCGCACGAGCTTGATACGTTCGAAGATCTCGCGGCTTTTAGAAGCACGCAAGGCCCAGCTTGACCGGTCCGTGGAACTGATCCTTGCGGGTATTGGTGGAGTGGCCGTCATCGACCTGTTCATCTCGCTGACCACGGCATCCCGGAGCCTCAGGCGAGATGATATTCCGGGGGTTCTGGATGTTTTCGAATGGCTTCAGCCGGATGGCTCCATCGCTTTGTCCACCACCATTCTGGTCTTGATCTCCGTTTATATTTACCTGGCGAAGCGCTGATGAAAAAGGAGTTTGCTATGACTGGCAGCGAAAGAGTTCGTTTCTGGGTGATTATGTCTGCCGAACCGAGCCAGATCCCTGCGGCGAGTGAGCAGATAGCCCGGCAGCTTTCGCAGGCGTTTGGCGGTGCCACTGTTCTGGGTGGGTCTGAAGTGTCAGCGCTGACCGGATACTGGGCCGAGGATGGCCAGGCGTTCAAGGATGCCTACGACGGCGTTGTCCACAAAGAGTCTGTGTTTGCCATTATGCTGATGGTTGTTCCGGAAGAAGAGGAGCGAGCCTACAGCGAGATTAAAACCACTGTTAAAAAGGCCGTGGCCGATTTCGGTCTGAATAGCCGCCACATTCATGTCGATGTGAGTTCGGTACGTGCGAGACACTTTGATGTTAACGATGTCGGGAGCTGACAGGCTGATATAGCTCGCGAATCATGAACGTACCCTTCAAACTCCGGCCTTACCAGCAGGAAGCCGTCGACGCCACGTTAAGCCACTTCCGCAAATCCGATGAGTCTGCCGTCATCGTATTGCCAACCGGTGCGGGAAAAAGTCTGGTTATTGCTGAGCTGGCCCGCCTGGCCCGCCGCAAGATTCTGGTGCTGACCCACGTAAAGGAACTGGTTGAGCAGAATCACGCCAAGTACCAGAGTTACGGGTTAACGGGTGGTATCTTTTCTGCCGGACTGAAACGCAAAGAAAACGAGCATCAGGTGACCTTTGCCAGTGTGCAGTCGGTCTCCGCGAATCTGGATGCGTTTCGGGATGAGTATTCTCTGGTCATTATTGATGAGTGCCACCGGGTTAGCGGTGAGGACACCAGCCAGTATCAGCGGATCATCGAGTTGCTGCGGCAGCAAAATGGCGCCCTCAAGGTGCTCGGGCTGACCGCCACGCCCTATCGCCTGGCCATGGGTTGGATCTATCGCTATCACTATCGGGGCTTTGTTCGTGGCTCCGGTGAGGAGCACGATAAGCCTTTTCAGCATTGCATTTATGAACTGCCGCTGAGCTACATGATCAACCGCGGGTACCTCACCCGGCCTGAATTGGTGAACGCTGCGGTGGCGCAATACGATTTCTCTGCACTGGCCCGGGATCGCTTTGGCGAATACGCAGAGAAAGACGTTAATCAGCTTCTCAGTAAACACAAGCGTGTAACCCGAGCCATCATCGAGCAGGTGATGGAGCTGGCTGCGGAGCGGCAGGGTGTGATGATCTTTGCGGCCACAGTAGACCATGCACGGGAGATCACCGGCTATCTGCCCTGGCAGGAAACGGCGTTGGTAACCGGAGCGACCGACCTGAAAGACCGGGATCTGCTGATCCAGCGTTTCAAGCAGAGGGAGTTAAAGTACCTGGTGAATGTCTCCGTGCTCACTACAGGTTTTGATGCGCCCCATGTGGACTTTATCGCCATTCTCCGGCCTACCCAGTCGGTGAGTCTGTACCAGCAGATTGTGGGGCGTGGGCTCCGTCTGGACGAAGGCAAGAGGGATTGCCTGGTGATTGATTACGCGGGTAACAGTGTGAACTTGTATCACCCCGAGGTGGGCGAGCCGAAACCGAATCCGGACAGTGAACCGGTGCAGGTGTTCTGCCCGGGCTGCGGTTTTGCCAATGTATTCTGGGGAAAGACGGACAGTGATGGCCGTGTGATCGAGCATTACGGACGCCGTTGCCAAGGGCTGCTGGAGCCTGCTGAGACGGCTGAGAAGACCGTGCGAGCGCAACAGTGTGACTATCGTTTCCGGTTCAAGGAATGCCCCCATTGTGGTGGCGAGAACGACATTGCGGCCCGTAACTGTCACCAGTGTCGAAAGGCCATTATCGACCCGGACGATCAGCTCCGGGATGCCCTCAAACTCAAGGATGCGATGGTGATCCGCTGTGCCGGGATTACGTTAAGCGTTGCCGGCAGCAAATTGAAGATCATCTATCATGGTGAGGACGGGGAAGAGCTCAACGAATCCTTTGATTTCAGCAAGCCGGGTCAGCGCACCGTGTTCAACAAGCTGTTCGGGCGTCGTTTCGCCAATAGCCAGGCCCCGAAAACCTTCAATACCGCCGATGAGGTGCTTGAGATGCAAGCCCTGTTGCCGGCCCCGGACTTTGTGATCGCCCGCAAGCAAAAGCACTATTGGCTGGTGCAGGAACGGATGTTTGATTATCGGGGCGGCTATCGTAAGGCGAATGAGGTGTCTCGTGGCGCGTAGGTTGGCCTTTGGTTAATTTGTAACCTGAGTTGTTCAGATATGACAATGTTTTTCAATAAGTTAGGATGGCGACGGCTATCGGGTCCGGGGTTTTAATGTATGATTGCGCCAGGTTGCAGGTGCAGCCGGTTTCTATCCACCCAGAGGCAAAAAACGATGAAAGCCAGAGCAGTAAAGCTGGCGGGAGCAGTTCTCTCTCTCGCCCTTTTGGCAGGTTGTTCCGATTCCCCCAGCAATAGCGATATTGAGTCTGCCCTGAATGCGATGAACTCGGAATCCTTCACGGAAGTCTCTGATTTCGAAAAGGTGAACGGCTATGCCGAAGGTGAAAACCGGTACGTAGTTGATGTGAACTACGAGCTTACCTTCACCAAGGGCCTGGACGAACTGATGGCGGAATCATCAGGATTGGAAAAGATGGCTCTGGGCATGTTGAAGATGACCATGGGAGATTTCGAGGAAGGTGACACTATGGAAGACAGCACCTCCATCACCTTCGTTGATAGTGAGAATGGCTGGCGGCCGCTGTAATCCTCTCGATTATGCGGAACACGCCTTTCTCAATGAAGCGCCTGCGGGCGCTTTTTTTGTGGCGGTTCTATAAAGAAGTCGGTGCCTTCGCTGGTTATAATGGACAACTTTGAAACGGAGCACAGAGCCTTATGCCAATCGAAAAGAATCAGGTGGTTTTATTCCACTATAGCGTGAGTGACGATGAAGGCAACGCCATTGAAAATTCCCGTGGCGGCGAGCCCAATGCCTACCTGCACGGCCACGGCGGTGTTGTTCAGGGCCTGGAGGAAGCGATGGAAGGGCGTGAGGCTGGGGATATATTCAGCGTTACGATCGCCCCGGAAAAGGCCTATGGCCCCCGCAGGCCAGATGCCATTCAGCGTGTGCCGATCAAGCATCTCATGGGAGCTAAACGCTGGAAGGCGGGCATGATTGCTCAAGTGCAGACCGAGCAGGGGCCGCGCCATGTAGTCGTTGCCAAGGTTGGTCATAAGTTTGCGGATGTGGATACCAACCACCCGATGGCGGGTAAAACCCTGACCTTCGATATCGAAATTATCGACGTGCGTGCCGCTGATCCGGAAGAGCTGGCCCATGGCCACGCACATGGGCCGGGTGGGCACCACTGAACGGATTCATTGAAGAAGTGAGAGTGTCATGAAGTTCCTGATTATTTTGCTATTTGTCGCCATTGTCGGGTTTGTGGCCTGGCGGAGTAAACAGAACGCAAACCCTGTGGAACTGGCGTGCGCTCGGGACATCGGGCAATTACTCAAATCCAGTCCCGATGCAGATCCCCGTTCTATTGCCGACATGTTTGTAAAGCACGGCATTGCCCGGGCCCGGTGCCCGCAGGTGGGACGGATGGTGATGCCACAACTACGAAAGCACGGCCTCAAGCCGGAGGATGCAAAGATTGCGATGATTCAGGTGAAGGCGGCTTATGCTCTGGTGCCATAGGGCTGCCCGCCAGTCACTGGTCTGAAGGCTGTTGCTGTAAAGACTTTTGCGCCCAGGCAGGATGGGCGCAAAAGGGTTGTCTCAGATGGGTTTTATTCCTGTGTGTAAGCGAGTGTGAAGCGCTCATTTTCGTGGCGCGGGACTTCCATTTCATCAATCATGGCTTTTGCGTAATCTTCGACGGAAATGGCGCTTTCCCCATTGGTGTTGGTCAGAAGCTGATGACTGCCAAGTGTGTAGGATCCGGTTCGCTCGCCGGGAGCGATGATGGCCGCTGGTGACAGCATGGTCCAGGCGACATCATCTTGCGCCCGAAGCTGGTTGAGTGCATAGCGGGCACCCTCGGCTGTGGCTTTGTATTCGCTCGGGAACTCGGGAGTATCGATTAGCTGGATTCCGGGGGCCACTTCCAGGGAGCCTGCCCCGCCCACCATCATCAGACGTTTTACGCCAGCTTTCCTGGCCGCTGACAGTATGTTGTCGAAACCCCGGGTATAGTAGCCCTCCACGTCTTCCTGTGCATGGCCGGAGAAAGCGCTCAGTACAGCATCGAAACCTTTAATCTGCTCGGCCAACGCCTCGGTTTTCTGTACATCCGCGTGCTGTGCGGTCAGCCCGGGTCTGGTCTCAAGGCGCTCCGGGCGGCCTACCAGGCCAGTAACCGTGTGGCCTCGGCTCAGGGCCTCTTCACGCAGGCTGGAACCGATAAATCCGCTGGCGCCAATAATCGCAATGTTCATGTGTTCGTCCTCAATGATTAGTGATCTTTTGCGTTATTGTGTGCCTGGTTATTGATTCGAAAAACAGGTCAATCAATAATTCACTGTTATGAAATCAATAACGGTTAAACCATGATTGATGATATCGATCTCAACGTATTGCCTTTGTTTGTGACCACGGTGGAGGCGGGATCTTTCACCCGTGCCGCTGACCGGCTGGGATGCACGAAAACCAAGATCAGCCTCAATATCAGAGCGCTCGAACGTCAGCTGGGGCTAGCACTGTTTAACCGAACTACCCGACAAGTTACCCTCACAGAGGCGGGCCATCAGCTCTATCAAACCTGTAAGCCCCTGCTGGCACAGTTGGGGGAATCCCTGAGTGATGCCGGCACGAGCGCTAGAATGCTCAGCGGCACTTTGCGGATTACTGCTCCGGCAGATCATGCGGAGCAGAGCCTGGCACCAGCTGCCGCCGGGTTTAGTCAGCGGCATCCCAACCTGACCATAGAGCTTCGGAGTGGTGACAAAGTTTCAGACATGGTGAACGAGGGCATTGACCTGGCCATCCGCATGGGGTGGCTGAAAGACTCAAGCCTTCGAGCCCAGAAATTGGGGGAGTTTCAGCAATCGGTTGTTGCCTCTGCGGGCTACCTTAGCGAGATGGGAATACCCGGGCACCCGAGTGAACTGAGCCGACATCGGTGGGTTGAGTTCACGCCCTTGCCCAGCCCATTGACCTGGTCCTTTGAAAAAGGCAGCGAACGAGTTCTGGTTCACATGAATAGCCACCTCAAGGTCGATAGCACCAGCACCATACGCAGTCTTGTGATGAGCGGAGCTGGCTTGTCCGTTTTGGCTGGGAATGTCGCCGAGCAACACCCGGAGCTGGTGACCCTGTTGCCGGATTGGCAACTCCCCTCAGGTGGTATCTACGCGGTATTCCCGCCGGGCTCCTTCATTCCGGCCAAGGTCCGGATGTTCGTGGATTTCTATCGGCAATGGCTGGCGATGCAGGCCGCGTAAGGTGGCATTAGTGCTGTCCTGGCGTCATCTCTGAAAGTGACCCAGTAGCTGCGCGTTCAGCCATTCCGGTTCGGTGATTGGTATCCAGTGGGCACCGTCTGTTTTCTTGTATGTCCAGTCTCCGGTGGTCCATTTTTCGGAATCGGTCAACTGTTTCTCGGTCAGGAAGACGTCCTCTTTACTCCAGATACCCAGAGTCGGGGCTATCACTTTGGGGTGGCTGCGTGTCAGCACGGGGACAAGGTTTGCCCGGTAGATATTGACAGCCGCCATTAGCCGGCCAGGTTCCGCGAAGCGTTTCATCACCTCGTTTATGTTCGGATGAGTGCGAAATATTGAACGCAAGGAGAAACGGCCCTTGCCGGGCAGGAATCGTTCACTGATGCCTCGAAGATTGAAATACGCGATGTACCAGCCGGCCATCATCTGACGTAACCCTGCCCGAGCATAAGCGGTAGGGTGCCCGACGGAAATCGCACACAGGGTCTTGGTGCGTTTGGGGTGATAGGCCGCGAGGAACCAGGCCTGCACAGCACCCCAGTCATGCCCTGCCAGATCCACTTGATCAATGTTGAGATGGTCGAGTAAAGCGATGTGGTTTCCGATGATAGTGAAGATGTTGTAGTCATCCACTTTGTTACCCATATCTGATTCGCCACAGCCCAGGGTGTCGGGGGCAATGCAGCGATATCCTGCGTCCGTCAGGGCGTTGATCTGGGGTGCCCACATGCAAGCCGTATCTGGAAAACCGTGGATCAGCAGGACAACGGGCCTGGCACTGTCGTCGGGATGGGTGTCGAGGTAAGAAAGCTGAAATCCGTCACGAGTGAAGGTCTGACGAAGTCCATTCATGTCGTCTATACGAAGGCTCATAAGCATACCTTTGGCTTTTTATTGTTTGGTTTTTTATTGCTTGATGACGATCAAGTCTCAGTGGGATGTCCCCTGGATGCTTAACCTTTCACGAAATTTATTTGGCTATTCGCGACGACATTACCCTTGGCTTGCCTGAACGCACATCCCCGATCAGGCCTGTTGGTATTTTTTCCCCCGCGCCACAGTTTCCCGCGCCCATCAAGGCACCGGATGGTGCGCCCAATGTTCTTCTGGTACTTCTGGATGACGTCGGGTTTGGCCAGTTCAGCGTTACCGGGGGAGGGGTGCCTTCGCCTGCAATGAACACGCTGGCGGAGGAAGGTGTTACCTATACCAACTTTCACACCACCGCCCTGTGTTCACCAACCCGGGCCGCGTTATTGACCGGGCGTAACCATAACGTTGCGGGCACCGGAGTGATCACCGAGTTGGCCACCGGTTACGACGGTTACACGGGTATCATTCCCAAGGACACGGCCACGGTCGCAGAAGTGCTGAAGCAGAACGGCTACGTCACGTCATGGATTGGCAAGAACCACAATACGCCGATCTATGAGACCAGCAAGGTGGGCCCGTTCGACCACTGGCCAAACGGGCTGGGCTTTGATTACTTCTATGGTTTCATGGCGGGGGATACCAATCAGATTCGCCCCTACCTGTTTGAAAACCAGACGGCGATTGGCACACCGGAGGAAGACGACTACTTCCTGAGTGTCGACCTGGCGGACCATACAATCAACTGGCTCAAGGAGATCGAGGCGATCCAGCCAGACAAACCCTGGTTCGCCTACCTTGCGCCAGCGGCAACTCACTCTCCCCATCAGGCCCCGAAAGAGCTAATTGCCAAGTATAAAGGCAAGTTCGATATGGGCTGGGATGTCTATCGGCAGCAGACCTTTGAACGGCAGAAAGAGATGGGCATTATCCCGGAAACGGCCCAGTTAACGGCCAGACCAGGCAGCCTGGCCGCCTGGGATAGCCTCAATGCGGATCAGAAACGGCTCTACACCCGGATGATGGAGGTGTTTGCCGCCTACGGTGAGCACGTCGATCAGCAAGTGGGTCGTGTTCTGGATTACGTTGAGACGCTCCCGGACGCAGACAATACGATGATTATCTATATCATCGGCGATAATGGTGCATCCGCAGAGGGTGGGTTTGATGGCACTCTGAATGAGAATGCCTTTTTCAATGCTTATCTGATGAAGACCGAGGACATGCTCTCTCGGATTGACGAGATAGGTACCGAACTGCACTTCAACCACTTCCCGTCCGGCTGGGCGTGGGCGATGAACTCTCCTTTCCAGTGGACGAAACAGGTTGCCAGCCACCTGGGTGGTGTGCGCAACCCGATGCTGGTCAAGTGGCCGGAACGTTATAGCAAAGGTGGCCAGATACGCCGCCAGTTCCTGCATGTGATTGACGTCGCTCCCACCATTTTGGCAGCCGCAGGTGTCGCACAGCCTCGTAGCGTGAACGGCACTGTGCAGACGCCCATTCAGGGTAAAGACTTTCTCTCGACGCTGTCCGATGCCAATGCACCGGAAGTGCGTACCAGCCAGTATTTTGAAATGGTTAGCAATCGCGGTATGTACCAGAATGGCTGGTGGGCAGCATCGCTTGCGTTTGAGCCTTGGGACCCGGTTCGTGGCGAATTTGATCCGTTCACCGCTGAATGGGAGTTGTACAATCTGAATGAAGACTTTTCTCAAGCCGATAACCTGGCCGATAAATATCCTGAAAAACTCGAGCAGCTCAAGGCGCTTTGGTGGGCCCAGGCAGCCGCGAACAAGGCCTTGCCCCTGGACTGGCGTGGCGCGGAACGGTTCAGCGCCGAGTTTACCGGCAAACCGAATCTTGCCGGTGATCGAAGCCGGTTTGTCTACGAAGGCATGCTCACTGGTCTGCCTGAGTCGTCAGCACCTGATCTGAAGAATAAATCGTTCAGCATAACGGCCAATGTGACTGTGGATGAGAAGGCCAGCGGGATGATTTTTACCCAGGGTGGCAATACCGGCGGCTGGGCGTTTTACATGAAGGATGGCCGCCTTAAGGCAGCCCACAACTTCATTGATGTTCAGGTATACACAATCGAAAGCGAGGTTGATGTCCCCGCGGGCGAACATGAGCTGGAAATGGAGTTCAGCTACCAGGGGGGTGAGGAAATGGGCAAGTCCGGCGAGGTCACTTTGCTGGTGGACGGTCGCCGTGCCGGACGTGGCACGATAGAGCGTACAACTCCATTCAAATACTCGCTTTCAGAGAATCAGGACGTTGGCAGCGATACCGGTACCCCGGTCACTTACGATTACACGCCACCTTTTGATTTTCAGGGAACGCTGGAGCAAGTGGTTGTCGATGTGAAGAAGTAAAATGTTATGGAGGCAGGCCTGTTGGTTGCGGCAGGTCTGCCTTGTTACCTACAGCATCCCCGCTCTGATCATGTCGTAGGCATCCAGTATCCGCGCCACAAACTGGTCCTTGGGACGAAAGCTGTTCCGGGTACTTTGTGTGATGTCCCTTTCCAGGTGATCCAGCAGTTTGTTCAGGCGCCGGCGATGCAAGCCGACCGCTGCCTGCACAGGATCGAAAATCATACCGGACAGCGCCGCAAACGCAGCCAGTGCGGCCATGACTGCAGCCATCACACTGGCCATGGTTCCCAGAGATGGCTCTGGTGGAAAGAGGTTGTAGTACCACCCCCCAATGGTTTCACCCAGTATGAAATCCCTGGCGGCCAGCGTCTTTGCCAGCATAGAGGCGAGCACCACACCGAGCCCTATGCCGCCGGGGGTAAACTTCTGGAACGCAAAAGCACCGAGCACCGTGCAGGAAATGCTGTTGGTGATATCGGCCGATGCGGTGCGGGTTACCCGGTATTGGCTGAGAGCCTCCGCAACCAGAGGTTCCATCATCCTGGAGAACTGCCGGTGATCAACAGAGTCGCTCGAATGTCGGGCGTAAACCGTCTCCAGGGCATCCACCAGATAGCTCTCCAGCAGCGGTTCTTCCCGGTGATTGTTTAGCAATTCGACCTGTATCAGGCTGGATATATGGTGTTGCACCCGGGTGGTGAAACCGGCCGGTATCCTTCCGAGCAGAGTGTTCAGCCACCGCAATCCTTTGCGCTTTGGGATCACGATTCTGAGCAGGCAGGCGATAGCGTATACCGGCGCCCACAGCAGGTTGACGGGCGCGCGCAGCATGTCCCACCCCAGCGCGACCCGGTTAGTGGCGATAGCGCCGGGGTAATGAAAATGTTGGTCAATAAACCCGGGTACCCGCACCCTGCAATCGGCAAAGTAACGCTCTATCCCGGAGCGGATTGCCTGTTCTATCTCGGCTCTTGAGATGTTCTGTTCTGGTGGCCTGGCTGAGCCCATAGAGGCAAGCTCTCTGCGTGGTGACGGGGCTTATATTCAGAACTGCTTTGGGCAATTCGTCAACGTGGATCGCATGCCCTGCTAGCGAATAAGTAGCTTTCTCATCTATTGCCTCGCGGTACCTCCATTTCTATAATCGCCTGTCAGTCTGCCGCCGCAGCGCTTCGCGGTGACCCGTCCAATTCCAATAAAAAGGAATGCTCTATGTTTACTCGTCGCACCTTTATGGCTGGTACAGCCGCAGCTACGCTCCTGTTCAGTGCTGCTTCCCATGCCCAGTACAAGGATGAATACACAGTTTCGACGGTGCTTCCGTCTGCCTTCCCCTGGGGGCAGGCTGCCGATAAATGGGTAGAGCTGGTAAAAGAGCGCTCGGAAGGGCGCATCAATATGAAGATTTACAGCAACTCCCAGCTAGTGTCTGGTGACCAGACCAAAGAGTTTTCAGCAATGCGCTCCGGGCTGATTGATATGGCGGTGGGTTCCACTATTAACTGGTCCCCTCAGGTACCGGAACTGAACCTGTTTTCCCTGCCGTTCCTGATGCCGGACTATGCGGCTATCGATGCGATTACCCAGGGCGAAGCGGGTGAGGCGGTGTTCGCCGCCGTTAAAAAGCGTGGTGTAACCCCGCTGGCGTGGGGTGAAAATGGTTTCCGTGAACTGTCTAACTCCAAACTGACCATTGATGAGCCGACTGATCTGGACGGGCTGAAAATTCGTGTGGTTGGCTCTCCGCTGTTCCAGGATACCTTCACCGCTCTGGGTGCAAACCCGACCCAGATGAGCTGGGCAGATGCCAAGCCGGCCCTGACGACCGGCGCTGTGGATGGCCAGGAAAACCCGCTGTCTGTGTTTGATGTGGCACGTATTGATCAGGTTGGTCAGAAATACCTGACCCGTTGGCACTACATGGCAGACCCGCTGGTATTTGCCATCAGCAACCGCGTTTGGGATCAGTTCTCGCCCGAAGATCAGGCTCTTCTGAAGCAGGCCGCCGTTGATGCTGGCCAGTGGGAAATCGAAAAATCCCGGAGTGAAGTCGATGGCATTCTCGCCTCAATCAAAGAGCGCGGCGTGGAAGTCACCGAACTGACGCCGGAGCAGCGTGACGCCTTCATCAAGGCCACTGAGTCCGTATACGACAAGTGGTCTTCCCGCATTGGTGCGGACCTGATCAAACAGGCTCAGGACGCCGTTGCCAACCGCAACCAATAAGACCTGCACACCACCGCGCCCGCCTTCATTGGCGGGCGTTTTTTCTGACCCGGAGTATACATGTCTTCCCGCTCTCCCAAGTTTCGGCCTGAAGCCTGGCTGGCCACTATCGCGCTGGTTGCGATATGTGCCATCAGCCTGGGCAATGTGATTGTCCGCTATGCCACCGATGCATCGTTTGCATTTACCGAAGAGTTTTCGGTGTTCTGTCTGGTGGTTCTCACGTTTGCGGGGGCAGCTGTGGCAGCACGCCACAATCAGCATATTCGCATTGAACTGATCGAACATTACCTCCCCGTGTGGGGCTGCAAACTTGTATACGTTCTGCAGTGGCTGGCGGGGGTGGTCGTGCTGGGCATCATGACCTGGTACGGCAGCACGTTTGCTCTGCAGGAATACCAGTGGGAGTCCTTGTCTCCCGGTCTGGGATTGCCTAACTGGATCTACGTGATCTGGCTGCCGCTGCTGTCTGTGGCCATTATTATCCGTACGACCCAGAATCTTATTGATCGCCTTCGGGGCAAGAATGATCCGGAGGTGATCCATGAGTCCTGATCTTTTGATGATCGGCAGTTTCCTGCTGGCGCTTTTATTGGGTGTGCCAGTGGCACTGGCGCTTGGTGTAGGTGGTGTTGTGGGTATCGTGGCCGGTCTTCCGCCAGCAATGTTGGGAACCTTTGGAACGAACACCTACAACAGCGTGGCCAAGTACCCGCTGATCGCCATTCCCCTGTTTATCCTTACTGGCCTGATTTTCGAAAGGGCGGGGGTGGCCGCCAGTCTGGTTCGTTTTGCCCAGGCCATTATCGGGCCCCGGCACGGTGGCCTGACTGTTGTTGCAGTACTTGTATGCCTGATCATGGGGGGTATGAGTGGTTCGGGCCCGGCGGATGCTGCAGCGGTAGCGATGGTGATGCTGCCGAGTATGAAAAAAGCGGGCTACCCACAGCCATTCTCTGCGTCGCTGATTGCGGCTTCGTCATCGACAGCCATTCTGATTCCGCCTTCTATTGCGTTGATTCTTTATTCCATCGTGGTGCCCGGTGTGGATCTGAGGGCGTTGTTTGCCGCAGGGCTGTTTCCCGGAATCCTGGCTGGCGTATCCCTGCTGGCACCGGCCCTGTATTTTTCCCGGAAGTATCGCTGGGAAGATCCGGAAACTGTTGAGCGTCCACCGCTCTGGCCCAGTTTCAAGGCGGCTCTTCCCGCGTTGTTTGCACCGGTCATCATCCTCGGCGGACTTCGTTCGGGGCTGTTTACGCCCACTGAAGCCGCCGTGGTGGCGGTAACCTATGGGGTGCTTGTTGGGTGCCTGCTGTATCGGAATCTTGGTATCCGGGACCTTTGGAACCTGATGACAGAAGCCGCTGTTACGTCTGGTGTGGTGATGTTTATCATCGCATTGGCAGGTATTTTCGCATGGGCAGGCACCACGCTGGGTACCTTCCAGCATCTGGCTGAAGCGTTGTTGTCACTGTCTGAAAACGGGTGGGTGTTGCTCGGATTGGTGATGATCCTTGTCCTTATTGCCGGCATGCTGCTGGATGCGATTTCGATCTACCTGATCCTGATCCCGATTGTGCTGCCGCTGATGAATCATTTCGGCTGGAACCCGATCTGGTTCGGTATTCTGCTGGCCATGAATATTGCGATCGGTCAGTTCACACCGCCGGTTGCCGTTAATTTGATGGTTACCACGCGCATAGCCAATATCCGCCTCGAACACACCATCGGCTGGGCGCTGGTATTTATTGCGGCCATGGCTGCCAGCTTGCTGGTGGTGATGCTGCTGCCCGGCATTGCTCTGTGGTTGCCGGAGAAGCTGGGCTATGTGGTTGGTGCCTGGTAAGGGTGAGTTTTCGGAACGGTCTGCGGAAAGATACTTGATTGATTGGATAGTCTGAACAAAGATAGGGGCCTACGCTAATCCGACAATAAAACAAAAGAGGGTGCGATATGGCTTTTGCCGACGTTAACGGACAACGTTTGTATTACGAAGATACCGGCGGTAGTGGACCGGTTATCGTGTTTTCTCACGGCCTGCTGATGGACCATGAGATGTTTGACGCCCAGGTAGCCGCCTTTCGGGACCGGTTCCGCTGTATCACCTGGGATGAGCGTGGCCACGGCCAGACAGCGGCGGCAGAGCCAGCCCCTTTCAGCTA
The DNA here is from genome assembly GCF_008370345.1 of Marinobacter salinexigens. GTDB lineage: Bacteria > Pseudomonadota > Gammaproteobacteria > Pseudomonadales > Oleiphilaceae > Marinobacter > Marinobacter salinexigens. Next base: position 605,942 of record NZ_VTUU01000001.1, read on the forward strand.
TTACGATTCCGCCGATGACCTTGCTGCCTTGCTCACTCATCTGGACATCGAAAATGCCGTGCTGGTTGGCATGTCTCAGGGTGGTTTTCTGTCATTGCGCTGTGCGCTGACGCATCCCGAGCGGGTAACCGCGCTGGTGATGCTGGATAGCCAGGCGGGCAGGGAGCAGGAAGAGAAGTTGCCGATTTACGAGCAACTGATCAACACCTTTATGACCGAGGGTCTGACTCCGGACGTAGGCGCCACCATCGCAGGTATCATCCTCGGGAGAGACTACCCGGAGAGCGAATACTGGCAGAACAAATGGAAAACCGTACCGTCAGCCCACATTGGCAACAACTTCCAGACTCTGGTGAGCCGTGATGACCTTACCGGCCGCCTGTCGGAAGTTACCCAGCCGACGCTGATCATCCACGGCGACGCGGATCTTGCGATTCCTCTGGAACGGGCTCAGCTGATGGCGGATCAGATTTCAGACTCTGTGTTAACAGTGATTCCGGGGGCAGGTCATGCCGCCAACATGTCTCACCCGGATGAAGTAAACAGCGTCTTGGCGGACTTCCTGAACAAGCGGTACCCTGAAACTGTCTGATCACTTGTGGGAGTAATCCCGAAGGAGTTGATGGGTTATGGGTGCCTTACTGACGATTCTCGCGGTGCTGTTCGTAGCGTTGATCATCATCGTCCCTTTGGTTGAGCGATATGCCCCCAAGGGTGAGTCTCGTGGTTATGGCACCCTTTCCCGATGGATTATTCCCCTTGTGGCGCTGCTTCTTGTTCTGCAGATAGTTCGTCACTACTTTTTCTGAGTGTCGCTGGATTGTCCGTTACTCAGTTGCACCACGGCCTTAACGCAGCGCTCAAACAGCTCGGATGAGAAGAACCCGTGCTCTCCCGCCAGTTCTGCAACGAATAGCTGTCCACCGGAGTTGTGGATTCCGCCCTCGATCATCAGGTTGTCGCTCAGCTCGAAATCCTCAATGGTATGGCCGTGCTCATCGAGCACATGCGACCCTGCCCGCTCGTAATAGGGGCGATTGTCGAGGGTAAATCCAAAGGCTGGTTTGCCCTGGCCGATCATATAGCCCACTTCAAACACCGTGCCCGGATCGGCGCTGACACCGCGAAAGGGAGTCAGGTTGGCGATAATGGCATCGCAACTGTCCATCAGTTCCCGATTGGCCTGATAGATCCTGTGGCCCCGGGCGGGTTTGGTATCGTCGTCTGCAAAGGCCAGCTCCGTATCGAGCGGGTCGACCCCGTCTAATCCATATGCCTGAAGCAGCCGTTTTTTCTCAGCCACGATGGCTCTATGTTCATCGGGCGGGAAGAACACTTCCGGGCCGGCAAGGTAGATCTGTTTTGGTTGGGCCATGGCGGCTTGGGTTCCGGAGGATTTTAGGTTGTAAGGGTATGCTCCTCAGCCAGCTGGAGTCCACAAACCCTGTAACTGGCCCAGCAGCGAAGAACCAATGCCCTGGTCCCCCAGGAAGCTCATGATGACAGGAACAAACTGCTGAATCATGGCGCTGTCCATCCCCAAGGCAGAGAAGGCTGACTGAACACCATCCATCGATGAGATGTTTGAAAGCAGGCTGTCACTCAGGCTGCTGCCGCCGCCCATCAGGCTGGAGAGTCCTGTGGCTTTATCCGTCAGGGTGGACATGGTATCGGTGCCGAGCTGGTTCTGGGCCAGTTGCAGCAGCGCGCCGGTTCCGCCGATGGCCTGGGTTTCGGTAACGCCCAGCTGGTCCTGAAGGCTGCCCACCAACTGTTGTGCTTCGCCGGTCGCTTCTGTTGTGGTGGAAAGCGCCTGTGTCCCGCTTGAAATGGCATCATTAAGGCTGAAGGCGCCAGCGCTCGGGGCCAAAAGGTAGATGCTGGAGACGAGCAGGAACTGCTTGAGAATTGAATTCATTAAAGGTGCGTCCTGTGCGGTATATGTAGAGGTTGCTAATTGAATATGGGACTGCTTGCGGTGCAATTAAAGTGCGGGGAAACCGAAATAGCGAGCTCAATTCATCCTATGGTGAATTGAGGTGATCGGGGCAGCCTGTGTATCATTGCCTCGGGTTCAATGATGAGCCCTGACATTCAATGGAGCTGAAGATGAAGAAAACGTTATTGTGCCTGCCTTTGGTGCTGGCGATTGCTGCTTGTTCAAATGATGAACACAGCAGCTCTGATACCCCTTCTGATAACTCGCCCACCACAATTCAGGAACTGGAAAATACGGGAGCGATACCCAAACTCGACCGCAGTGATGATGTTCAGGGCCTGGACTCAGATAACAACGGAATCCGGGATGACATCGACGAATACGTTGCTCTGCACTATTCGGGAGCTGCCCAGGTTGACGCGGCCAATCAAGCCGCCCGAGCCAATCAAAGTGTCTTGATGGCAGACCTGCAAGACCCAACGTCTATCCGGCAATCGAACCAGAAACTCTCTCGGGCCACAGCCTGCATCTATGAGGTCTTCGGTACGTCCGCTTCCAGCATTGAGCCAGCAGAAGTCTCCCGGGACCTCGAAGCGATCTCGTTTAACACCGCTGAACGACTGAAAAAGTACATGGAGTTTAACAAGGCGCTAGACGGTGCTTCCTGGTCATTGCCAGAAGGGGGCAGCAGCTGTGAGTAAACAAACACGGAAGTTTGTGAGTGTCGTCCTTTCTGCGCTCGTTATTTTCTTTACCCCATTTCAGGCAGTTGCCCAGAGTCTCGAAGCACGGAATCTGTGCCGCGAATCGGGCATCATCTTTGCGTTTTTTAATGGAGTTCAGACCACGGTAGGGGAGGCTAATCGGGCCCTGAACGAGTTCCGGAGGATTCATGGCGATGAAAGGGGCGATGGGGAAAATATCCGCTACGAGGTGATGTACAACTACACCGATGGCTTCGATGATTTCGTTGAAACCTTTGAACAGCGTGTTCTTGAGCATGAACAAATTCTGGCAGGTCGGTATGAATTAGCTCTGGAAATAATCAATGGAGGCGGCAAGTGGTGGGAGAAGCTGGCGGAGCTTGCAACGACTATCCCTGATGCGCGCGATGACTTCATGGATTGGTATCAGGCCAAAATTGTTCAGACACTGACCACTCTTGCCGGGAATCCGCCTACACTTGCCAACTACGCAGAGCATCGATCCAGGCTCGATACCTGGATTGTTGAAGGCAAACAGTTGCTGCTGGTTGCACACTCCCAAGGTAACCTGTTCGCCAATTCTGCATACAGCTACGCCAGCAACAAAACTGATGCTGAATCATTGAAGTTGGTGCACATCGCACCGGCATCTCCGACACTGAATGGTCCTCACCGACTTGCAGACAAGGATCTGGTTATCAATGCCTTAAGGGTTTCTGGCAGCGTTGCCAGTATTACGAATACGATCCCCGGTTACCTGATACGGCCGGCAGGATTGAATGGGCAGAAGGATATTCTTGGTCATGGCTTGTTGGAAATCTATCTGAACCCCGCGCTGGGCATAGGCTCTTCAGTGGTACAGGATATTGAAGCTGAACTCGCCAGCCTGCAGCCTCCGGAGATTGACGATGAGGCCGAAACCGGGTTCTTTACCGCTACGCTTACCTGGAATGGCGAAGGCGATGTTGACCTTCATGTGTATGAAGCGTCCAGTGCTCACGTGTTCTACCAAGCGATGACCGGCGATTCAGGATACCTGGATGTGGATAATACTGTCGCGAATGGGCCAGAGCATTACTTCGCCTCCTGCGAATCTGACAAACTCCAGGTAGGTACTTACCAGATCGGAGTGGCAAACTATGATGAAGCAGACGGTCGTACTGCCACGCTCCAGATAGCATCCTTCCGGGATGGGGTACTTGGGACCAAAAGTGTAACGCTTGGTTCCCCCACCGGCGACACCCCTTCGCATATGATGTTTGACGTAGAAGTCACGAAGGATGATGAAACCGGTATGTACGAGGTTATAGCGCGATAATTTAATCTGAAAAACACGCTGCTATTCGGGCAGCGTCACACAATGATGTAGTAAGGGGCACTTGATGAACGTTTGCGGTGTAGAACTGACCGGCAGTGATGCTGTCTTGTGTTTTTTAAATCTGGACCGGGGTCAGTTCAACCTGCCGGACAGCAAGGTGCGCAAGGTGACGCTGCCGAAGAATCACTCCCGAGACGACCTGAAGCAGTTTCAGGAAAGCTTTGCGGGACTAATGGCGGACAATGCTGTTAATCGTGTGGTAATCAAGGAGCGCATGCAGAAAGGCAAGTTTGCCGGTGGGGCGGTCAGTTTCAAACTTGAAGCCGCTATTCAGTTGATCGGCTCTCCGGATCTTGAGGTTAGCCTGGTTTCCCCTGCCCAGATCAAATCAACACTGGCTGCCAACCCGCTGCCGATACCGTTTGTTGAAACCGGGTTAAAGGCGTTTCAGGAAACGGCATTTGTGACGGCCTACGTGGGGCAGATGACGAAATAAATGTAGCGGAAAATGTAGTACTCCGCTGTTACCCCTCCCCCCGCAAAGTGGCGCATGATGAACTTTCGTTGCCACAAACAAGCGGGGGAACTCATTATGTCTGACAAAAAACTGTTACTGCTGGCCGGCGACTTTGCCGAAGATTACGAAACCATGGTGCCGTTTCAGGCTCTCACCATGCTGGGTTATGAAGTCCACGCGGTCTGTCCGGACAAGAAGGCCGGCGACACCGTCAAAACGGCGATTCATGATTTCGAAGGCGATCAAACCTACAGCGAGAAACCGGGCCACAACTTCGCTCTGACCTATAATTTTGATGATGTCCGCGAGGAGGATTATGTCGGCCTGGTGATACCGGGTGGCAGGGCTCCGGAATATCTGCGTCTGGACTCCAGGGTGATTGAGGTCGTTCAGGCATTCAACGCCGCAGGCAAGCCGATAGCAGCTGTATGCCATGGTGCCCAGCTACTGGCTGCGGCTGGCGTTCTGGACGGACGTGAATGCAGTGCTTACCCGGCGTGTGGCCCGGATGTACGTATGGCTGGTGGGACCTACATGGATATCCCCGTGGATCAGGCCCATGTGCAGGGCAACCTGGTTACAGCACCTGCCTGGCCTGCTCATCCGGCCTGGCTGGCTGCGTTTGCTAAACTTCTGGGAGCTGAAATTTCCCTTTAGCCAGGTTTGAGGCAGCCGCACATTGCGGCTGCCTGCTTCAATGGAGAAGGACCCCATGTGCGAACTCTACGTAAAAGCTGACCCCATCCTCTATGAGTGCCGATCTCGTTCCTTGCGCATTCGCGGCGTAGTGACGACTCTGAGACTCGAAAACCAGTTCTGGGACATCCTGCAGGAAATTGCTGAAGTGGATGGCATGACCACCAATCAGCTGATCACCAAACTCTACGAAGAAGTGATGGAGTTGCGAGGTGAAGTCGAGAACTTTGCTTCTTTTTTGAGGGTAAGCTGTACCCGTTATCTTGCTCAGCGTGAGGCGAGACCGGTGCCTTTGATGGTTGTCGGTTCGAACGCCGTTGGATAGGAATTGTTCACTTTATCCCCAGACTCTTCCCGTTTTCTTAATTCTGAAATATAACTGCAAATTAATAGTCATGAGCCTGTCATAACCAAAAGTCATATTTGCCTCGAGCTTAAACACCGATCACATCCGATCATTGATAGCGAGGTAGTAATGAAGAAGCGTCTTTTGGCATTGGCTATTGGTTCCATGGTTGTAGCACCGTCTGTGGCTATGGCTGACAAAGGCCCGATTGTCTACGGTAAGGTGAATGTTTCCTACGAGAATCAGGACGACGGCACCAACGATGCGTGGAAGCTGCAGAGCAATGCTTCACGTCTGGGTGTAAAAGGTGACCTGGATCTGGACGTTCAGGATCTGAAAGCTGTGTACAAGGCCGAGTTTGAAATCTCTGTCGACGATGGCGACAAAGACGGCCAGACGTTCGCCCAGCGCAACATCTACGGTGGTTTTGAACACGCCAAGGCCGGTACTCTGATCGCCGGTAAATTCGATACCCCGCTTAAGACTTCCCAGGGTAAGGTTGACCAGTTCAACGACATTCAGGGTGACCTGAAAAACATCATGGCCGGCGATAACCGCGTCAGCAACATTGTGCAGTACAGCACTCCGACCATCGCTGACATGGTAAAAGTTAACGTTGCCCTGATCCCGGGTGAAGACCAGTCTGCTGGCGCTGAAGACAATGGCGTTGCAGATGCGATCTCAAGCTCTGTGGTTTTTGATAATGGCGCGTTCTACGGTGCTCTGGCATACGATTCCGAAATTTCGGACAAGCTGGAAGCCGATCCGACAGGTGACAGCAAGCTGAACATCCTGCGCGCTACCGGTATGGTTCGCATGGACATGTTTGAAGTAGGTCTGCTGTACCAACTGGCTGAAGAAGAAGCTGGAAACGGCGAAGATTCCAGCTACCTGGTGAGCGGCGCAGTTAAGCTGGATCGCTGGAAGCTGAAAGCCCAGTACGGTCTGACCCAGGCTGACACCACTGACGAAGAGCTGACCCTGATGGCTGTGGGTGCTGACTACAAACTGGCGAAGAACAGCAAGGCTTTTGCTTACTTCTCCCAGGTAGAAGCGGATCTGGCTGACAGCGAAGATACTACTTTCGGTATCGGCTTCGAGCACAAATTCTCAATGTAATGAGTGTTACCTGCAGTATTTGAGTTCTCAGGATTTGCCGGGGCGTTTGCTCCGGCTTTTTTGCAAACGGGATGCCTTGGGGTATCCCGTTTGTTTTCATACCGACCTTATGGCCGGTTGCAGAATCAATGTATCTGGCGGCCTTCGCCAGCCCAACTCTGTGCTCTCAGAGCTTTCTTGTCGATCTTGCCTACGGCAGTCAGGGGTAGTTCATCAACGAAGATGATTTGCTTTGGTGAGTTAACCGCGCCTTTGTGTTTTGTGACGTAGGATATCAGATCCTCAGCGCTGCAATCGACGTCCCGCCTTGGAACCACGACAGCTGTTACCTGCTCCCCCCATTTCTCGTGGGGAATTCCGATGACGGCAGACGATGCTACGTGGGGGTGTTGGGCCAGGCAGTGTTCCACTTCGCTGGGGTAAACATTGAACCCGCCGCTGATAATCATGTCTTTGTTGCGATCCACCAGGTACAGGTACCCGTTGGTATCCATCCGCGCCATATCCCCGGTATGCAGCCAGCCACCGGCAAATACCTTTTCGTTCTCCTCTGGTCGGTTCAGGTACTTCTCCATGATGAGAGGGCTTCGCACACATAACTCGCCGATCTCGCCGGTCGGGACAGGTTTCCCGTCTGCACTGAGAAGTTGTACCTGATTCCCGATAATGATCTTTCCACAGGAACGCAGGCGCTCTGGCTGGTCTGCAATGTGGTCCTTTGGGGCGAGATAGCTGATTGTCATCGGCGCTTCCGATTGGCCGTAAATCTGGCCGAACACCTGCCCGAAGGTGTGTAACACCTGTTGCAGGCGGCTTGGCGCAATGGGAGATGCTCCGTAAAGAACGAGTTCCAGTGATGAGTGGTCGAACTCACTCAGCCTGGGGTAGTCGAGTAATCCATAAATCTGTGTCGGAACGAGGAATGTGAAGTTAATGCGGTATTTCTCGACCATGCGCAGGAAAAGCTCAGGGCTGTATTTGTCCATGAAGTAAATGGTGCCGCCCTTCAACAGTGTCGGTATTACGAGCGATCCCCCGGCGTGAGATATCGGGGTTGTTACCAGGTATCGCGGAGTATCTGGCCATTCATAGGTGGCCAGCATTTGCATAACCATGGTGGTGAGTGTCCGGTGGGTATGGATGACACCCTTGGATCTGCCCGTCGTTCCCCCGGTGTAGGCAAGCCTGTAGCTAATGCCGGGGTCCTCCGGAGGTGTCAGAGGGCTGTCATCCATTGCCGGAGCTAACATCATCAGCCCCGGCCTGTCAGCAGTGCCCTCGAGCTCAATCATGGTTGGAACTGCATCAGCGAGTGCCAGTTTTCGGTCGCTATAGTTCTGGTCATCGATGATCAGAGCGTTGGCCTGGGAATCTGATAACACAAACTTGTGATCCTCAGGAGAGGCCATAGGGTGCAGAGAAACATATCTCAACCCCATCAATTGAACCGCGAGCAGCGCTACCAGTGACTCCAGGCGATTGCTCATCAGCAGAGCTATCGTGTCGCCCGTGTGCAGTCCCTGTTGCTGGAGGACACGGACGGTTTGCCAGCCCAGGGTTTCCAACTGGCGACAGGTGACGCTCCGGTTTTCGGTTTGAATGGCTATGTTTTCGGGGTTCTGGCGCAAAGCGCTCAGATACAGCTGTGGCGCTGTAGAGCAGCTGTGAATCATTATTGTTGTCTCTTTTCAAACCATAGGGAAGCATTTCAGCTTGGCCTGAAAAGATTAGTCACCGGTTTGGGAAGCAACCAATGTCAATGTTCTATTGTGGCTATGCCGCGGGAGCATTGTTTGACCTGTATGGCGGGTATGCCTTCCAGGTATGAAAAGCGGCGCGCGAATTGCGAATGTTGGGGCGTGGCTTGAGCGCTAGTGGCTGTCCGGAGTTGTTCGGGTCAGTAGATCCACAACAGTTTCTGCAATCTCCTCAAGGTCTTCGCGCTGAACATAGATCCCGTCGATCAACAGCCGGGCCATGCCGTGCAAGGCTGCCCAGCTGGCCTGAGCTGTTCGCAGCGCAGAATGGCTGCCTGGGAGAACACCGCGCTGCTGCATTTTTGCGACAAGATCGACCCAAAGCCGAAAGCTGGTCTTGGATATTGCCTGCAGTGAGGGGGTCGGTGTCCCTCCTTTCCAGATTTCCCTTCCGAACATCAGGTCGTAGGTTTCGGGGTTCTCGTGAGCAAAGCGTATATAGGCCCTGACCCAGCGGGCAAAAACGGCTTCATTGTTGTTGTCCTCGGGATCATCGAGGATCTCTCGGGTCATCTGGTTCTGTTCTTCAAACCCCATCTCGGCAATGGCACAAAGCAGCGCATTTTTGTCTTTGAAGTGGTGATACGGCGCAGTGCGGGATACGCCTACCTGGTCAGCCAGGCGCCTCATGGACAGTTTTTCGATACCGCTTTCGCGAATGATAGCGTTGGCGGCGGCAACGAGTGCCGGGCGCAGTTCGCCGTGGTGGTAGGGTTTGGTTGCAGTCATCCGGTGACGATAGAATTGAAACTTGACGCTGTCAAGTTTGGTCTATATCTTGACGGTGTCAAAATCGACTGGGCGAAAACAGTCCGGCGTTCGAATACGTAGAGAGGAGAGACCAAGCATGACCGCAAACCTGTATCCGCATCTGATGGCCCCGTTGGATCTGGGCTTTACCACACTGAAAAACCGGGTGCTGATGGGCTCCATGCACACCAATCTGGAAGAGCAGCCCGGTGGCTTTGAAAAGCTGGCGGCTTTCTATGCGGCGCGTGCGCGTGGAGGGGTAGGGTTGATTGTGACCGGCGGTATCGCTCCGAACGAAGAGGGTGTGGTCTTTCACGGCGCAGCACGAATGGACGACGAAGCCGAAGTGCCTCATCACAAGATGGTGACCGACGCTGTCCACGCCGCCGGTGGTAAAATCTGCATGCAGTTGCTGCACGCTGGTCGTTATGCCGCAACCCCTGCGGCGGTTGCACCTTCTGCCATTCGCGCGCCAATCAGCCCGATTACCCCTCGCGAGTTGAGCGATGCGGACGTCGAGAAACAGATTGAAGATTACGCCCGTGGTGCAGAGTTGGCGAAAGAAGCCGGTTACGACGGTGTCGAGCTGATGGGCTCTGAAGGCTACCTGATCAACCAGTTCCTTGTGGCGCGTACCAACCAGCGTACTGACCGTTGGGGTGGTTCCTACGAAAACCGCATGCGTTTCCCTCTGGAAGTCATCCGTCGGGTGCGCGAGAAAGTGGGTAGCGACTTCATCGTGATTTACCGGTTGTCCATGCTTGACCTGGTTGAAGAAGGCAGCACCTGGGACGAAGTGGTTACCCTGGCCAAGGAAGTCGAAAAGGCAGGTGTCACGATTATTAATACCGGCATCGGCTGGCACGAGGCACGGGTACCGACAATCGCCTCAAGCGTTCCCCGCGCGGCCTTCACCGGCGTTACCGAAAAACTGCGTTCCGAAGTGAAGGTACCGGTGATCACCTGTAACCGCATCAACACGCCGGAAGTTGGCGAGCAGGCGATTGCATCCGGTCAGTCAGACATGATTTCCATGGCGCGTCCGTTCCTGGCAGACCCGGATTTTGTTGCCAAGGCTGAAGCCGGCAAAGCTGACGAGATCAATACCTGTATTGGTTGTAACCAGGGCTGCCTGGACCACGTGTTTGAAGGCAAGATGACCACCTGTCTGGTGAACCCGGAAGCCTGCCGTGAAGATGAGCCGGAAGTTCAGCCGACAAACGCGCCGAAGCGCATTGCAGTTGTTGGTGCAGGCCCGGCTGGCATGATGGTAGCTGCGACAGCTGCTGAGCGTGGGCATTCGGTCACTCTGTTCGAATCCCGGACTACCCTGGGTGGAGAGTACGAACTGGCCGCCCGTATTCCGGGTAAGGAAGAATTTTTCGAGACTCTGCGTTACTACAAAGCCCGATTCGAGAATGCCGGTGTGGAAGTTCGTCTGGGGCAAGTAGCCACCAAGGACGAACTGCTGGCCGAAGGCTTTGACGATGTGGTTGTCGCCACAGGAGTTCGTCCATGGACACCGCCGATTCCGGGTATCGAGAATGCTGAATATCTCGATTATCTGGATGTACTGGAGCACGGCAAGCCAGTGGGCAAGCGTGTGGCGATTATTGGCGCCGGTCCCATTGGTTTCGATGTTGCTGAATACCTGACCGAGTCCGATGAGCATGTGCATCAGGGCAAGGAAGGGTTCATGGCGGAATGGGGTGTCGATACCCGGTTTGAAACCCGTGGTGGTCTGACGGCTCCGAAACCGATGCCTGCAGTGGATCGCGAGATCTTCCTGCTTGAGGTCCGTGATATGAAAGTGGGTGCAGATCTCAGCAAGACCACTGGCTGGATTCACCGCGAAGTACTGAAGAAGCGCAACGTCCAGATGTGGGGCGGTGTCAGCTTCCAGCAGGTGGATAGCGAACTGGTGCGTGTTGAGTACCGTGGCGAGGAAAAGGCTCTGGAAGTGGACACGGTTATCGTCTGTGCCGGCCAGCGCCCCCGTGCCGACCTGGCGGATGAACTGGAAGGTAGCGGTGTGAACGTTCACCGCATCGGTGCTGCCAAGGACGCTCGTGGTATGGATGCCAAGGTGGCGTTCGCTGACGGACTTGAGTTGGCTCGTACGCTCTGATGTGTTTGGGAACGTGGTATCGGTTAGCTACCGGTACCACGTTCAGGTTTTCCGCTGGCACTTCACCTAAAGGAGGCAGTGAACTTCTGCAGGTATTCAGTGTGCTTGGGTGAGCCCTCTACAGCCATCTTTTGGAGTTTTTTCATCGTCGTATAGTTTTCCAGACTTTTCTCTGGAGGAATATGGGAAATGCCAATAGGGATTTCATGGGGCAACCAGTTCATACCGTAGAGCACGGCGGAATAGTTGGGTGCTCTGAATGCAATGGTTTCGTTCTTGAAGTCGGCATCTGTGGGCGGTTTGTGCTCCCACATTGCCAATTTGCTTTTTAGCGCTGGCAGGTCTCCGGTCTCTGTTTGAATATCTCGCCAGAATGCGGTGTCTTCGCGTTCAGATAGTACGTAGTGGAGTACGATAAACTCCATGCTTTCATCGAAAGTCGCATTAAATGAAGAATTGAACTGCTCTCGGCAGGCGGCGCTTTGGGACAGTGGATCCCAATAGTCGACAAGGAGCCGTAGCGCAATTTCGATGAAATAAAGACCGGTGGATTCCAGGGGCTCCAGAAAACCCGAGGAAAGTCCCAGGGCTACACAGTTTTTATTCCAGCTCTTTTCGAGTCGTCCCACTTTCATTTTCAGGTGCGTAGCTTCTGCTGCAGGATCTATATCCGGGAAGAAGTTCCGCAGCGCTGTTTCGGCGGCTTCAGGTGAGCAGTGTTTGCTTGAATAGATATGCCCGAGCCCCGTCCTCTCCTGAAGGTCAATCTCAAATGTCCAGCCTGATTCACGGGCTGTCGCCGTGGTGTAGGGGCGAGGCTGATAGTCCTTGCCAGTGCGGGGGTAACGAAGGGTCACTGCCTGATCACAAAAAAGATAGTTGGAGTAATCTATGAATTGAGCGCCTACAGCGCGGTTCAGTAAGCCTGAGAAACCGGTGCAATCAATGAACAGATCGCCCTGAATCGATTCTCCGTTGGCCAGGCCCAGGCTTCGGATATTGCCAAGCTCATCAAGCGTGACAGCGGTGATGTTTGCCCGAACATGCGAGACCCGTTTTTGAATGGATGTTTTCTTCAGGAATTCGGCAAACTTGTTGGCGTCAAGATGGTATCCGTAATTGACGGGCGCTTCGTATTGGGAATTCTGCCACGTTTTAGGCGCGCAGCCTGAAGCAGCGAGTGCCCCCTGTATTCCCGCCCAGCGGTCATATCTCTCAGTAGTTGCGCCACGTAACCTTGCGTTGAGCCAGTGGCTGGTCTGCGGCTCGGGAGAGAGGTGTACGAAACTCTCAAATGGGTGGAAGTATTGGTGGGGAGGCACATCTGGGGCGGTTTTTTGGAGCCAGTCTTTGAACAGTATTCCGTGCTTGAATGTGGCATCGGTTGCAACGAGAAACTCTCCCTCGTCTATGCCGCAGGCACCGAGGAATCCCCTCATGGTGTGAATGGTTGCTTCACCGACGCCGATAGGGGCTATGTTGTCGGACTCTACTAGGCTGATTTTGTATTGTTTATTGTCTTTTGTCTTGAAGGCCTCGCTTAGAAACGCTGCAGCCATCCATCCTGCGCTACCTCCGCCAGCAATGACGATATTTATCACTTTTTTTTCGCTTTGCTTCATACCTCAGTCCCTGGTTTCCTGAACGGATCGAATCCTGGTTAGTATATATAAAAAGCTGCTATGGTTTTTAGGCACTATATTGGCGCAATCAGGGAAGTAATCTCTCATCTTTATTGATGTATATTCAAGGAGTTGGCATGTCCCCTTTTGAAATTAATTTCCACTCTAAGCCTGAAGTGGTCTGGCTTGGGGATCATGAGGTCCCGCTATTTGTTATTGATGATTTTTATGTCGATCCCCAGAAGGTCAGGGCATTTGCCTTCGAGCGAAGCTTCCCCGATTCTCAGGCGTATTATCCTGGTCGGCATCAGCCGCTCGACCCGGGTATGCCTGGCATTGCACCATTTCGCGTGTTCGTTTCAAAGGTTCTTAGTCATGCGACTAAACGTAATATCTCTCCGGAATCTATAAATACAGACTTTTCGGTGTTAACAACTGCGGAGAATGCCCTGGTGGAAAACCAGGGCCAGCCACATATTGACGGTACGCCTATGCTGGGTGTGATCTACCTGAACGTTCAGGACTATGGTGGAACGGTCTTTTTCCGAAATCGGGATACAGGTTCTATGACAGTAGTGAGTCCTGCTGAAAAGGCCCACTATGAATCTGTGACAAAAAGCCAGTCAGAAAAGCGCCCGGATACCTATATTACAGACTCCCAAGGGGCCTGGGAGAAAGTCACGGCAATAGAGGGGCGCTTGAATCGCCTGGTTATCTGGCCGGGTAATGTCTGGCACTCGGTTGAAGTTAAAGTGCCGCCTGAACAGGGCTCTCTGAATGAAAAACGCTTGACGCAAAGAGTAATAATTAATCGGATGGCCTGATCAAGGAAGTGAGTGTCAATTTTCTTTACATATAGTCTTTTTTTTCCTGCCGGTAGCGCACTGGTTCCTGGTTAAAAGTATTTAAATCACAGGGTTGTAATAGCTGGTTTGAAAATTGCTTTTGAGACGTTTGTGCGAATTCGGTCGATAGAAAGGAGTAGGCTGTGTACAAACTTCAAAAAAATATAATCGCTGCAGGGCTGTCGTCTTCAGCACTTGTAAGTGGAACAGCAAATGCCGGACTGATTACATTTGAGAAGTCCATTGATACCTACCTTTCCCAGGGCGATTCCCTGTCTGGTTCTTTTGATATTTCAGGCTTTCTGGACGAACAGTCGGACATTGGGCTTGATGTAACTGCAAATGAGGCAACGATCCGGCTTTTTGGGTACTCCAGTGAAATGGAAACCCCCGTATATACTCAATATGCGGAAAGTTACAGGGTACAGGTGGGTTACTATACCTATTACTACTCTTATAACTGTGGTTGGGGGCGCACATGCTATGGTGCGGCGGGCTACCCTGTCTACGGTACCGAGTATGTCTACAACAAATACGAAGGTGATGGCGAGACTGATGTTGTTATAGCCGACTTTGGCGACCAGCAGGTAAGTGGCTCAACCAATAATCCTGACACGTATATCAATACAGTTCAGGAAAATCGTCTGCTCAGGAATCGTTATTACGATCGTAACGAGTGGGGAGATGTGTCAGATTCGGTCATGCTTTCTGAGTTTTCACTCAATGATTTGATGTCTGATGGAATTCTGGACTACAACTTCACGATTGATAGTGGTCATTTTGACAGCCTGAGTCTCTTTCTTGATCTTGATTACGACACAAAACTCAAGCCTGTTGATCCGGCCGATTCTGTTGCTGTTCCTGAACCGGGTACGCTTGGTCTGACCGGGCTGGGACTATTGGGGATTCTGGCCGCTCGCAGAAAATCTGCAAAAAAGAAATAACCTTTTATTATCCCCTTCACCAGTCTAAGAAATACCCGGCCTTAAACGACCGGGTATTTTTATTTACGTCACTTTTCCGGCCTTGCTTATTTCTTCACAAAGGTCAGAAACGCTCCTGCCACTGCGGCGGCCGCGCCGCCTATCAGGTACCACATGGTCTCGTCAGTAAACCGGCCAGTCAGTGTTTCAGTGAGCTGATTACCGACGGACTGTGTGGATTGGTAGCCGAAGTAGAGCAGGCCGATGCCCACCACAAGCAGTACGATGCCGATCAGTTTGGAATTTCCCATTGTGCGTTCCCTTTGTTCCAAGGCTCTGGTTGTTATCAAATTTTCAGCGTTAGACTGACACTTGCAGCGATGATGGGCAAGCGGTGCGTTCCCTGTCGGAATCTGGCAAATACTCTTCGTAAAACGTTAAGTATTCGTGCTTGAAGGTACCGAGAATGGGAGCCTGGAATTACTCTGTCTTCGTCAAAACCACTAACAAGGGCTGAACCATGATAGAAACTCCCCTGGAATTCCTGAGCCATGGCATCATCTGCCGCGGTGTTTTATACACTCCCGATGCTGACGCAAAAAATCTGCCCTGTATCGTGATGGCTCATGGTTTTGCGCTGACTCATGACAGTGGGCTCGCTCCGTTCAAAGAGGCTTTCTGCGACGCTGGCTATGCCGTTTTCGCGTTTGATTACCGGCACTTTGGAGAGAGTGACGGGGAGCCCCGCCAGGCGCTTAGCCCGGGCAAAGAGATTGAGGACTGGTTGGCGGCTACAGCATTCGTGCGGCAACTGGAACGTATTGATGCTGACCGGATCTGCCTCTGGGGAACCTCGTTTTCAGGTGGCTTGGTGGTTTCAGCTGCGGCAAAGGATGGCCATGTCCAATGCACCATTTCCCAATGCCCGATGATGGATGGGCTGGCGTCTCTGTTGGGAGTGATTGGCTACGCGGGCCTGATGCAGGGCCTCCGCCTGACCTATCATGCGACGACCGACTGGATTCGCCGCGGACTGGGGATGTCTCCTAACTACATCGCGTCGGCAGCGCATCCGGGGGAGTTGGGTATGATGACTGCTGACGACTGTCAGAACGGATACGTGCCGCTGTTGGCGCCCAATGCCCCGAACAAGGTAGCTGCCGGGGTAAGCTATGCGGTTCCGTTGTTCCGGCCTACCAGCGTCGCCAGCAAGGTAACCTGTCCGGCATTGGTGCTTATTTGTGACACGGATACAGTCGCGCCAGCCAGTGCTGCGGTCAAAGCTGCCGCCAAAATGCCGAAGGCAGAAGTACTCCACTACCCGGTGGGCCATTTTGACGTATACCGCGGGGAGCCGCTGGCACAGTCGATCAAGGATCAGTTGGCGTTTCTCGGGCGGCACCTGCCTACACGCTGAAACGCGCAGAGTGGTGCATGAGCTGCTCTGCCAGTCCTCTCAAATTGCCACTGACTCTGGCCAGGTGACTCACTTCGTCGCTACTGGCCAGAATGTCGTCGCGAATGGCCAGCATGCCGTTATTGCCGTTTTCCATCAATTGCTGCTGGTGAACAGCTGCTTCAGCAGTTTGAGTGTTGGCCACGTTGATACGTTCGATCCCGCTGGCAATGGTATGTAGTCGCTCTGTCAGGGCGTCGAATACCGTGACGGTATCTTCGCTCGCTTTGCGGCTTTCTGCCATGGCGTCGTTCGCCTCCATGGCTTCTCGGCGCACATTGTCTATAACGTTCTGAATTTCCTGGGCTGACTGCTGGGTTTTCCCGGCGAGTTCACGGACTTCATCGGCGACAACCGCAAACCCACGTCCATGTTCACCTGCCCGGGCAGCCTCAATCGCGGCATTCAACGCAAGCAGGTTGGTTTGTTCGGCCACGCTGCTGATCACATCCAGCACAGAACCAATTCTCTGGCTGTCTTCATTCAGGAGGCTGACCCGTTCACCGGCCTGGTGAACGCTTCGTGATAAATGCTCGACAACCTGCCGGCTGTTATTGATCTCACGGGAGCATTCCCGAGAGGCGGTATCCACGTTTGCAGCTGCTTCCGCCGCTTCCCGGGCGCAGGTGGCAACCTGCTGTACAGCCGTTGTTGCTTCGCTCACTGCCGAAGTGGCCTGTTCGGTATTGGCTTCTTCTGCGCGGAAGTTTTTCGCCAGGTTTTCGGCGAGGGTCGACATTTGAGTGCTGGTCTCGTCCAGCTCCCGGGTCACGTTGCCGGTGTCCTGCATTACCTTCCGGGTTTGTGTCATCACATTGTGGAGAGCCCGGCCAATCAGGCTTCCGGGCATGTGGCCGGAGCCCCGGAGATCAATCTGGTCCCCTCCTTCGAGCAGGCTGCCAACAACTGCGTAAACATCTTCGGTTTCCCGGGCTTCCCGGCGCAGCTTGATTGACATGACCACCAGGATAGCGGATTCGAAGACCACATAGGCCGCGTGGAGGAGGACAATCTCAAGGCCTGTGTTAGCGGTGAATACGTAAACGGGAATATCCGTGGAAACCTGAAGATAGTTGAATGCCAGATGGTGGACGGCAATGATGCCTGCGGCAAAGACAATCGGGAGCCAGTCACGGTAGTACAGCAGGAACGCCAGTAGCATAAAGATGCCAAAGTGCATTTCGATCATGCCATGGGCCTGATGAATATGAAGGGCTGAGAAAATCATAAATCCAGCGCCAAAACCTGCACGGGATAATCTCGAACCAGGGCAGAGCAGACCGATGGCTGTTGGAATCAGGACAGCGGGGAGACCGAACCAGAGTACTGCAGTCCAGGTATTGTGCCAGTTCGCCAGGGCGAAGGCGTATAGCAAGAGAAGCCAGCTGACACCAATCATCAGTCGGTCGGCGGTTTTGTGTTGTTGCGACTGACTGTAGATACGCTGGGTCGTGGGAGGTTCAGAAGCTATTCTGTGATGGCTGGACTGTACAGGTATTTCAATTGACGTTTCCATACGAATACTCTCCGGGGCTAGGTTCTTTGGCCAGTGGAGCAGAAACAACCAAAAGCCAGGTTGTTGATCCATGGCAAGAGTTGGTTGCCAGTGCGTTGCTGATTGTGTTGTTGATAAAGTTGCTGGAGTTCGTTATCGACGAAGTTAATGCCGTTGCCGCAAGACGGCCCGCTGGAGTACGGCCCGAAATAGATCAATCGGCCATCTTCCGCAAACAGTGCCGCTGCGGGTACTGCCTTCACTTCTGACCACAAGTTCGGCATCTCAATTTTCCGGGTCTGCTCATTCACCGGTTCAGGGAAGTCCCTGAACTGATCAGCGGCCTGAACAATCTGGAGGCCGCTGAGCCGGAATTTCTCATACAGGCTCCTGAGATGCTGCAGGCTCGCCTCGGAACAGGGACAGCCGGGCATAGAGAAGTGAACCAGAGTGGCGCTCGCCTTTCTCAGGTTTTGCCCTTCAACCACGGCCTGCCAGCCAGCCTCCAGGCGCGCCCGCACTTCATCCGGCTTGGATTGGGTGCTATCGGGTGAATGGTAGGTTGTCAGGTAGCGGGCCTGATACCACCAATACCCGAGAGCTGATGCCAGTAACCACGCAACAAGCAGTCCCAGCCCGATCTGGTTCCGTAGACCTGTGCTCATTTGTTATTAAATATCTGAAAGAGTTCTTATCAATGTAGCAAGCTTTCATTCAGGGTGTGTCTATTTTGTATATAGAAGTGTTAAGAAATGAGAAGATAATCAAAATTATTGCAATATCGAATAGTGTTGTTTGTTGGCCGATGGAGGTGATCCGGGGCTCAAGACGGTAGACTGGTCGGAATCATCTGATCGGGAGAGAAAAATGGACGAAGTGTGGCTAAAAGCCTTACCGAAAGCGGAACTGCACCTTCACCTTGAAGGTGCTCTTGAACCGGACTTGCTCTTCAGTCTTGCCAACCGCAATGCCATCGATCTGCCATGGACGGACGTGGAAGCCCTGCGCAAGGCTTATTCCTTCGGCAACCTTCAGGAATTTCTCGACCTGTATTATCAGGGGGCCAATGTTCTGCGGACCGACCAGGATTTTTACGACCTGACCTGGGCCTACCTTCAACGCTGCAAGGCGCAGGGTGTTGTGCATGTTGAACCTTTCTATGATCCCCAGACCCATACCGAGCGCGGTATTCCTTTTAGCGTGGCTATCGATGGTATCTCGAAAGCGCTGAGCGATGGGCGAGACCAGTTGGGCATCAGCAGCGGACTGATCCTCAGCTTCCTGCGGCACCTGTCTGAGGAAGATGCCTTCCGGACGCTGGAACAGGCCATGCCGTATCGGGATGCCTTCTTCGCCGTTGGGCTGGATAGCTCCGAACTGGGGCATCCGCCCAGCAAGTTTGAGCGGGTCTTTGCGAAGGCTAGGTCTGAAGGTTTCCTGGCGGTCGCCCATGCCGGAGAGGAAGGGCCGCCGGAGTATATCTGGGAAGCGCTCGACCTGCTGAAGGTCAATCGGATTGATCACGGGGTGCGGGCTGCTGAAGATCCCCGTCTGATCGAGCGGTTGGTTGATGAACAGATTCCCCTGACTGTCTGCCCGCTATCCAATATAAAGCTCTGTGTCTTTGATGACATGCGTGATCACAATATCCTGAAGCTGCTGGAGAAAGGGGTTAAGGTCACCGTTAACTCCGATGACCCTGCTTACTTCGGTGGCTACGTTCTGGAGAATTTTGTAGCCCTGAGGGATGGTCTGGGAATGACCGAAGATCAGGCTCGTCAACTGGCGGAGAACAGTCTGGAGGCCCGTTTGGTCTGAGGCACCCCGCACGGACTGCTTGGTTCAGTAACCTGACAGGCCGCGATCAACCAGCCCCGGCAGTACTTGACTGCCCGGGCTGGCATGCATGCTCAGGGGGTGACTGGAGCGTTGCAGTAAAGTACGTCGGTGGCGTCCTCACAACTCCACTGGAATATCCAAAGGCCTGTGTTGCGGTCGGTGCCCAGGATGTATTGTTCTCCATCCACTTCGGTGACATGAACGCCCCAGAAATTAGAGCCTGCGGCTTCACCGTATTCCTCACCGGCAATGAAACGTCCGACTTCGTGCATGTTCCAGGAAACAATCCCTTCACCTTTGCTGTTGTCGTGCAAATGACCTTCCCGCCATTCCACAGCGCGCATGCCCAGCGAGTACCAGCTTATGAAGGTTCGGTTGGGGTAGGTGGGGTCAATTTCCAGATTATGCATGGTGAGGTCACCAGCACCGGAGGCCAGCGCTGGGTCAGTAGCCTCAGCTGGCGCGTAATAGCCCATCTCTCCGAGGTAATCCACCGTGACGGTTTCGGCATCGGGCCCCATTCCACGGTTGACGGTAACCTGGCTTGATGTGTTGTTGAGCGCGTGCAGATAACCCCAGCCGTCAAACTCTGCGCCAAGGGTGGCAATCAGTCCCAGTGTGCCAGGGGCTGGGAGTGCCGGGTTGGCACCTTCTCCTTCAGGACAAAGGCTTGCGTCATAGCCGGCAATACCGAGTGCAGCAAAGCCGCTCGAGCGCGGGACGAACAACATGGGGATGCCCCCTTCAACAAGCATCGACACTGTGGCCTCACAGTTGCCAGGGACTGCGGAGTTGAAAACCACGCCCGCGCTGTAACCGGCGGCTTCGATGGATTGAGCTTTTTGGGTAAAGGCACAGCTGCCGCGTTCGATGAGGGCAATATCAGCTCCGGTTTCAGAAGCGGTGGGCAGGGGGCCTTCGCAGGCCAGGCCCACATAGGCGGTTTGAGCTACAAGCTCTTCAATATCGGCTCCGGGCCCGATCTGGGGCACATCGCTACCCTGGCTGGCCCGGTAGGCTTCCCCTTCCACGGTTACTGCGGTGAATTGGGAGTCGAAGTCTTCGTCACCCGCGAAAATCTTGTCAAACCCCGGTCCGGCAAACACGGCGGCATGAGCATTGCCTTCCGGAGGCGAGATGGCGTGGACAGGGTCCGGGTCCGGATAGGTCGAATCGCCAAGAAACACCGGGTTGTAGGGATCGTTTATGTCCAGGGTTATAAAACCTGCGTCCCAGTAGGACAGTACCGCCTGCCAGTTTTCTCCGGGGCCCGGGTCCATGTCGTTAACCCATATGTCGTGCAGTAAGGGCACGGCGAAGCTACCCATAAACAGTTGCCCGTCATTGGCGATTTCCGGATTGGTTGTGAGCCAGGTCTGAATGCCGGTCACCGTGATCAGTTTCGGCGATTGGGGCTTGGTGAGGTCGGCTATCTTCAGATCATTTGTGTCGACATCGTCCACGATCAGCAGGTAGGTGTTTCCCTCGGCTGTTGTCCAGGCAAAGGTGTTGTGAACCGGAAAATCCAGAAAGTTCTGCTTCAGGGCGTGGGGATTGGTGGGGTCGGTAACATCCCACAGCGAAATGCCTGATTGCCCTTTTTGACGGCTGTCGTTGCCGACCAGAGGGCCACAGGGCTCGAGAGAGTGAATCAGCACGTCCTTATCACCAATTCGCGCTACTTTAACGTCGTTGATTCTGGTTTGTGGTGGGGACTTGATCATGCCGACGGTGACCGGATTGGCAGGGTCACGGATGTCGGAAATGTAGACACCCGCCCGGGTGCACTCGGGTTCCTGAAACGTGCCGATGTAGGCATAGCCCTCGTGGGCCCAGACATCGGTGTAAAGACCGCTGGATATGCCGCCGAGCGTATCCCGGCCGATGACGCTGAACCCGTAGTTTACGTTTGATGGCACATGGCCATCCGGCAGAGGTGTATCGTGCAACAGGTTTTTGTTGTCTGCCCTGGAGCCGTCGGAGACGTGGATCTCGTCTGCCAGGGCCGAAAATGCCACTGTGGCAGACAGAGCTACTGCAGCCAGTGACCGGAATCCGCGCGTTATCGCCATGATGCACTCCTTGATTTATTAAGGCGTCATCCCTGATCGCGCTCAGTCATGACCCGGATCAGTACAATAGCCGCCCTGCTTTTTTGAATGTTTTAATCCGCATCAGGTATTACTGCCTCCGTCGATACCCGAAAAAACAATAGCAGGGTTTCAGGGGGGGCCTTAGTTGATTTGGACGCATCATAGCCTTACTCATTCTGGTTTGATCTTAAGCACAATTAGTGAAGGGAAACCGAAGTTGTAGGCACGGTAGCCGGGAGGAATTGCTATAGTATCCGTCAACCACTAAACCGATAGGGAGTCGGGCAATTTTGTCACCGACATGTAACACGGAGAGCCTTATGCGCTGGATTAAGTACGGATTGCCGCTGACTTTTTTGCTATTGGCAGGGTGTGAGGAGGCAGCGCCGCCAGAAACTCCCAGGCAGGAGGTGTTTGTGGTGACGGCCAGTGAGCAGCCATACCAACCCGGGCGAACGTTTACTGCCCGTCTGGATTCCCGAAGCGATGTAAACATAACCGCACAGGTGTCCGGGAAACTGACGGCTGTGCACTTCCGCGAGGGGGATAATCTGGAGGCAGGAGCACCGTTATTTGATATTGATCCGGCGCCGTACCAGGCAGCGCTGTCGAAAGCGCGGGCTGAGCATGAAAGAGCAAGGGCCACGCTGGGAGAGGCGCGGAGTAACTTGTCTCGTGCAGATAAACTGGTGGACAAAGACTACATCTCCGCCTCCGAATACGACACCCTGAAGTCTCGCCTCCAGGAAGCCGAAGCCGCTGAGCAGTCGGCACGGGCGGCTGTTGAAAGCGCTGAAGTGGATCTTTCCTATACCCACATCAAGGCACCCCAGGCCGGGCGGGTGGGCCGTTCTGTTGCTTCGGTAGGCGATGTTGTGAGTCCGGGCTTTGGAACGTTGACCACCCTGGTGGGCGGCAACGATATGCAGGCGGTCTTCCAGATTCCTGAGCGCCTGCTCACTGAGGCTGCGATGAATGAGGATGGCCCCGATCCGTCTCAGATGGATGTTGTGCTGGAAATGCCGGGGGGTGGTGAGTACCCCTACACGGGCAAGATTGTGTATGTATCCAATCGCGTCGATACCAACACGGGAACTGTGGAAGTCAGAGCGGCGATCCCCAACCCGCGGGATATACTGCGGCTTGGTATGTATGTGCAGGCACAGGTCCGTATGAAGGAAAGCCTTCAGGGACTGATGATTCCTCAGGCTGCGCTGCAGGTGGATCAGCAGGGTACCTACGTGTTTACGGTGAATGACGAACACACGGTACAGCGGAGTAACCTGCAGACCGGCGACCGCTACGGCGAGAATGTTCTGGTCACCAGCGGCTTGCAGGCCGGAACTAAAGTCATCGTTGCGGGCATTCAGAAGGTCCGCCCCGGAAACGAGGTCATAGCGTCGGAGTTCAAACCGGCGACCGAAGCTCACACCGGGGAGTAATCAGTCATGATTAGTGGCGTTTTCATTCAGCGGCCCAAGCTGGCCATGGTGGTGGGGCTGGTTATTACGTTCGCCGGCCTGCTGGCGATGAGCCTTCTCCCGATTTCCGAATATCCGGACGTTGCACCTCCACAGATCTCTGTGAGCGCGAATTGGCCCGGAGCCTCTGCGGCCATCATGGAGGAGTCTGTGGGGCAGGTTATCGAAGATGTGGTCAACGGTGTGGAGGGCATGGAGTATATGTCCTCCAGTTCCTCCAACAGCGGTAGCTACAGTCTTTCCGTTACGTTTGAAGTCGGAGAAGACCCGGATATGGCCCTGGTGCGGGTTCAGAACCGAGTTAAACTGGCTGAACCATCGTTACCTGCTGAGGTCCGGGCTCAGGGCCTGACCATTGATAAGCGATCTCCGGATATCCTGTTTACCATCAACCTCTACTCGCCGGATGGATCACTCGATGAATTGTTCATCGCGAACTACGGTCTGCTCAACGTGCAGAATCCGCTCAAGAGGGTGGAAGGTATTGCAGATGTCAGCGTCTTCAGCGCGGCGGATTACTCTATGCGTCTGTGGATGGATCCACCGCAGATGACCGCGCTGGGCATAACGCCTGATGATATTTCGAATGCTTTGAAGGAACAGAATGTTCAGGCGCCCGCGGGTAAGATTGGTGCGCCGCCCTTTGATGGCAACCTCAGTACCGAGTATGCGTTGCAGCTCGAGGGTCGGCTTCAGGATGTGAAGGAGTTTGAAAATATCATCCTCAGGGCTGACGAGAATGGAGGGATGGTTCGTCTTGGCGATGTGAGTCGTATCGAGTTGGGACAGCTCTCCTACAGCATTGCCGCCACTTATCAGAACCACCCTACCACTGTCCTGGCTGCCTACCTGTCTCCAGGTGCCAACGCGTTGGCCACCGGTGAGGCTTTAAAACAAGCGCTGGCCGAACTCAGTGAGAACTTCCCGGATGGTCTGGACTACGACATTGGCTATGACACGACCCGATATGTGGAAGTGGCGATCCAGCAGGTGACTACCTCGCTTTTGATGGCTGTCGGGCTGGTGGTGCTCATCACCTTTATTTTTCTGGGGGACTGGCGCCCGACGCTGGTGCCGACGGTCGTCATACCTGTGTCTCTCATTGGCACCCTGGCGGTGATGCTGGTAGCCGATATGTCGATCAATACTATCACGCTGTTTGGTCTGATCCTGGCCATCGGTATCGTCGTGGATGACGCCATCCTGGTGGTGGAGAACACAGACCGACACCTTCACGAAAACCCTGATATATCGACCCGTGAAGCCGTAACCCGCACGATGCAGGAGGTCACCGGGCCCATTATTGCAACGACGCTTGTGCTATTGGCGGTTTTTGTGCCGGTTGCGCTGATGCCAGGTATCACGGGGGTGATGTACAACCAGTTCGCGGTCACTATTTGTGTGGCTGTGGTGATCTCTTCCGTTTGTGCGCTGAGTCTGAGCCCCGCGGTGGCCAGTATGGTTTTGCGCCGAGACAAAGCCGATGCGGCCTGGTATCGCTATTTCAATAACGGTTTTGCGAAGGTGACAGGAGGCTATTCGCGGGTCGTTGGCGCGTTGCTGGGGCGGCGGGGGCTTACCCTGGGAATTTACGGGCTGATCATGGTCGGCCTGTTCTTTGCGGCGCGGGCCGTTCCCACAGGTTTTGTACCAACGGAAGATAAAGGCCTGTTGCTGGTGAACGTTCAGTTGCCGGATGCCGCCTCGATTAACCGTACGGAGGCAGTGATTGAGCAGCTTCAAACCCTGCTGGACAATGATCCGGCCATAGAGTCAGCAACCATGATTGCCGGTTTCTCCATGCTGTCCGGTGGCGTGCAGAGTAACGGTGGTACGGGTTTTGTGGTCCTCAAGCACTGGGATGACCGTCCGGATTTCCGGGACATTTCCCTCGCGGTTTCAGCACGTATCACGCAAAAGGCCTACAAAGCCATCCCGGAAGCCCAGATTCAGGCCTTTCCCCCGCCGTCTGTGCCCGGCATGGGTGCGGTGGGTGGGTTGGAACTGGTGCTGGAAGACACCCTTGGCCGCAGCCATGCAGAACTTGCCGGCGCCATGCAGATCCTGACGTCGGCGGCTAACCAGTCTCCTCTGATCAGCAATGCCTATACAAGTTTCCGGGCCAATGTACCGATGTATCGTATCGACATCGATCGCAACAAGGCCAAGACGTTGCAGGTGCCATTGACCAATATTTTCTCCGCATTGCAGAGCCAATTGGGATCGAGCTACATCAATGATTTCTCGCTGTTTGGCCGGACCTTCCGGGTCATGATGCAGGCGGACCCCGGTTACCGGTCTGATCTGAGGGATATTGAACGTCTCTACGCTCGCAGCACCACGGGAAACATGGTTCCGCTCTCAACAGTACTTACCATGGAGCCTGTACTCGGCGCGGATATCAGCAACCGCTTCAACCTCTATCGTTCCGCGATTATGCGCGCTCAGCCAGGCACAGGTGTTTCCAGTGGAGACGCCATGGCCGAGCTTGAGCGGATTGCCGATGAGGTGCTGCCGGGCGGATATCAGGTCGAATGGACAGGACAGAGCTATCAGGAGCGTAAAGCGGGCAACCAGATTGGCATCGCCTTTGCCCTGGCGATGGTGTTCATCTACCTGTTTCTGGTGGCGCAGTATGAAAGCTGGTCCATCCCGACAGCCATTATTCTGGTCGTGCCCATTGCGGTTGCCGGTGCCATTGGCGGGTTGTTGCTCGTCGGGCAGATCGGGATTCCGCAATTGGGGGCTCTGGACCTGTTTGCCCAGGTCGGGCTTGTGCTTCTGATTGGGCTGGCGGCGAAGAATGCCATCCTTATTGTTGAATTTGCCAAGGAGCGGCGGGAGCAAGAAGGGTTGTCTATCCTTGAAGCGGCTGCGGAGGCTGGCAGGCTACGTTTCCGTGCCGTTTGCATGACTGCGCTTTCCTTTGTGCTCGGTATTCTCCCTCTGGCGTTTGCCAGCGGAGCGGGCATGTTCAGTCAGTTGTCTCTGGGGCATACCGTCATGTGGGGCATGCTGGCTGCATTGTTGATCGGCACTCCAATGATTCCAGCGTTCTACGCCATCGTGCAGAGTGTGCGGGAGAGCCTGAAACAAAAAATAAAACATTGATCCGTCTGCAAAAGGCATAATGCAAACGTTTATCTTTCAAGATCAGGCAACCTAACGAGTAGTAAGATGGCGTCTCTCAGAACTTCGTTTGCTGTGCCCGTCCGGGCCTTCCGTGTGTACTCAATGCGGGGGCTGGCTCCGCTCATATTGATCCTGGCCGTGCTGGTTGTGAGCGGATGTGGCACCACAAGAGACCACAAGCGATATGGGGTGAATCAGGTTGAGGAATGGCAGCCTGATTACGAAGCGAAAAGGGTATCTGTCGTTGATACTTCGATTAAAACCGGAATTCTGTACCTGGGTGATGGTCAGTTTGTAATGAAACTGGAGCAGGATTACCGGGTGACCAAGAACCTCTATAACCAGCCCGTCTATTCTGTACGTACCAGCAAAGACCCCAACCTGTTCTACATTCTGAACCCTTTTATCTGGCTGATTTGTCTCGATAAGCCAGCTGAATGTTTTGGGCGGGACGGCGATTGGTATGGCCCATACGACAATGGCGATAAAGAGTTTGTGAGGGTTGTTGATGAGGAAATTCGGACGGGTGAACTGGGCTATCCGTCTGCGTCTTTGGATGTCCTGCTGACGGCCAAGGGCAAGTCAGGTGAGTGGGAGAAAAACCTGAAACCTGAGATCTCTGGAGGGCAAGCCAAGCTCGACGTGAAAGGCATTCTGTTGGAATCGCCATTTGAGCCTGAAGAGTTCTACATTTCGGCCAAACTGAACGCTGGCGAAGCGACGGCTGCTGCGGATTACTACTACAGCAGTAAATCGGTGGCTTCTCTCAATCTCTTCTCCGAAAAGTGGCTAACGAAACCCGAACTCTATAGCCGCTACGTTCATCAGATTCGCTCGTGCATGAATGAGTCAGACTATAAGTGTGCAGTTAAACAGTTCTTCAAGATCCAGGATCTGGAGATAGATTTGCCGGCCACGTTCTACTTCCACTTCGCTAAAGCCCTGTCCCTGGTAGGGGACAACGAGAATGCACGTCGGGCCGCCCAGATGTACCTTCGGGACCCCCGTCATCAGGGCTACCTGACTGAAGCACAGGCGTTCCTCTGATTATGCGAATTATCTCAACAGGATTGTCCATGATTGCCAAGAAAGTTGCGTTTTTGGTAGTGGGTTGCTGGCTCTTCTCCACATCTTTGTCTGCAGCGGTGATACCACCAACGGCTGGCCCCCATACCGTGAGCTTCAGTGCTGATCAGCTGACCGTTAAAGATTCGGGCACCGGGTATTCCGCAGTGGTTCAGGTAGAGAGCCGGCTGACCGTCGGTGTACTCATCGGGGAACCAGTTTTCACCTGTGTTGCGTCCTGGAAGCTGTTATCCGTGTATGCCGGTGATGACGGCTTTGATGCGGGGCTGACCGGATCGTCCCAGGGTTCATTCAGCGTAACCAAGCTTCCAGCGTCCGTGTTGAACGATATTGTTCTGTACGATGTGGACATTGCCTACCCGCTGGCGCCCGGACTGGCGATCAAAAACAACCGTCTGATGCTGTGCGACGCGGGCATCATGAAAACTGCCGGGTCGAACAAACCAAGCTTCAACTTCCCAAGCAGCCCGTCCTGGAGTGAGTTGTTCTGGAACGATATCTCTGATCGTTACGAGGAACCGCAGCGTGCCAAGGAGCTGTATGTCGACATGCTCTCGGCCTATGAGGAGCGTTCGTCGGAAAAAAGCGGGTTTTTCTCGTGGATGTCGTCGCCGGCTGATAAGTGGCCGGCTTCCGTGCAATCGGCTTCCATCAACCTGTGGGCGGTTAAAAGCTGGCTCCGGAAGTCTGTAAGGGAGAGTGCGGAAAGGGCGCAGCGCGAGGCGGAGGCATTCGAGAAAAAGAAGACGACCCTCGTGGATAGAAACGGCAAGGCAGGTGACGACGCCTTTGATTCATTCATGACCGCCGTTTATCAGAAAGACAAGGCAAAGCGGACCTTCGCCGAGTTGGATCAGAAAAAAGCTACCAAGCCAGACAACGCCGCTGCCGACCGTGAAAAGATGATCGCCAGTCTGCCGAACAGCACCTGCGCAGACAGCGAGAGCCTTGCCCGTATCAACGGCGACTGGGAAGCCGGTGGCAAGATGCAGAAGGCGTTGGGTGCGTGTGCCGGACAAAGCTTTACAGCGGAGTTTGTGGCGACTGAGGAGTGCGGCGGTGAATACGAACACCATGGTCTGGGCTTCGGTGGGCCGACCATCAGCTATTTTTGCGGCTGGTCGAAGCATTATTTTGCCGATCGCAATGGCCGACAGCTGACTCCGGCTGTCTATTCTTTGACCACCGGGTTCAGTGATGACGGTTTTGCGGCTGTGCTCAAGGGCGATATAGATTTTGATCACTCAGGATGGATAAGATCGACCGGTGATTGGCAGGTTATCAACCGTCATTTTGACGTTGTAAAAAGCCTGGACTCTACTCGTTATTACGTTGTGCATCAGTCATTTCGCGGCAACCGACTTATCTTTCTGGACAGAGATACAAACAAGTACGGTGCACTTGATGGCCGATTCAACGTGGTGATTCCCGCAAAGTACGACAGCCTGGACCGTTTTGATGCAAAGCTCGGAACAGCGAAGGCTTGCAACAAAACGAGCAGAGGTAAATCTGAATGTGCCCAGATTGACATGCGCGGCAAGCCAACTACGGCATTTCGTTAACATCCACGCACCTCGGGGCCAAGACATTGTCCCGATTCGATGGGGGCGGACCAGTGGCATTATAGGAGTCGGCGCTTTGGCCGAAATAAAGTGAACCCGGTTTCCGCCGATAGACTAGTCTGAGTAAAGGCAAATAACGTCGGCAAAACCAGGATGGCTTTCATGTTCGGAAACAAGCTTCGTCAGGAAAACGCATCACTCAAGGAAGAGCTCTTCATGGTTCAACAGTTCCTGGAGGACGTTGGGCTGGAGCTGATGGAGCTGGACCTTGATCCGGCGGGTAGTATCACTGCCTGCAACAAGGTTGGTGTATCGGAGTTTGGCTGCAACGAACAGGATCTGGTTGGCAAGCATGTCCAGGACCTGTTGCCGCCCCAGCTTCGCAATGCTCGAAGTGCTGAGCCCATGATGTCTGCCATACGGGATGAGCGGCTGTGGATAGGGCACTGGGAGATCCAGAATCTGACGGGCGAGACCATGTGGCTTCGAGGTGCCGTCTGCCCGATAAAGAACATCCATGGTAATCTCGATCACTTCACCATCTACGCCAATAACCTCACCGACATCATCGAAACCGCCAAGGAGCATGAGAACCAGATTGCGGCCATGCAACGGTCCATGGCGGTTATCGAGTTTGACCTTCAGGGCAACGTCCTGCATGCCAATGAGTTGTTCCTGGACTCAATGGGGTACACCCTCGATGAAATCAAAGGTAAGCATCACAGGATGTTTTGCTCTCCAGAGATCTACAACTCGCCGGACTACGAGCGGTTCTGGGATCGGTTGCGTGGCGGGGACTTTGTCGCCGACAGGTTTAAACGGGTAGACAAGGCAGGCCGGGAGGTGTGGCTCGAGGCTTCTTACAATCCCTTGAAAAATACCCATGATGAATACTACAAGGTTGTAAAGTTCGCCACGGTTATCACTGAACAAGTGCAGCAGGAACAGGAGGTTGCTCATGCTGCCAGCGTCGCATTTGATACCTCTCAGGCCACGGACGCCAGTGCCAAGCGAGGTATCGAGGTGATGGAGAATACCGCAGAAGTCATGCAGCAACTGGCTGTTCAGATGACGGACGCGGTAACGAGTATCGGCAATCTTGATCAGCAGTCCCATATGATCAATACCATCATCGAAAGTATCAGCAGCATTGCCGAGCAGACCAACCTGCTCGCTTTGAACGCAGCGATTGAAGCAGCCAGGGCGGGTGAACAGGGTCGTGGTTTTGCTGTCGTTGCGGATGAGGTCCGGCAGTTGGCGTCCCGGACCTCTGAGGCAACCGATGAAATCGTGGGTGTCGTGAGCAAGAACCAGGAGTTGACGTCGGCGGCTGTAAGTATCATCGAATCGAGCAAATCCCAGGCTGAAGAGGTGAGGGGGCTGGTTAACGAAGCTAGCGGCGTTATCAATGAAATTCAGCAAGCGGCCCGTGAAGTGGTCGATGCGGTGTCCCAGTTTGCAAATCGTTTGGCTAAGTAGTTAGCAACAGGTAGGGTATGGCCAAAGTATTCTGCTGGGTAAGTTAATGGCCAAAGCTGGTATCGTCAGGAAATCCGTGCGTCTGATCGGGTGGTTACTCGCGGGCACCTTTGTGGCGATGTTTCTGGTACTTCTGTTGTTGCGTTTCATCAACCCGCCGACGTCGGCGTTCATGCTGGCGTATCAGTTGGAACATCACGAGCAGCCACTCCGCCACGAGTGGGTGGCAATGTCCGACATTTCGCCGTGGATGCCGCTGGCCGTGGTTGCCAGCGAAGATCAGCGTTTTCCAGATCACTGGGGTGTCGATTTCGAGGCGATACGCAAGGCTCTTTCTGAGTATCGGGCGGGCAATGGCCTCCGCGGCGCCAGTACCATTACCCAGCAAACCGCCAAAAACCTGTTCCTATGGAATGGCCGCAGTTTTGTTCGCAAGGCAATCGAAGCAGTGCTCGCTCTGGCTGTTGATGGCGTGTGGCCGAAAGAGCGGGTGATGGAAGTGTATCTGAACATCGCCGAGTTTGGGCCGGGAATATACGGCGTTGAGGCTGCCAGTCAGGCCTACTTCGGAAAGCCTGCCAAATACCTTTCGGCCAATCAGGCAGCAAGGCTGGCTGCTGTGTTGCCCAACCCCAAAGTACTGAACGCTGCAAGGCCATCGTCCTATGTGTGGGAGCGAGTGGCCTGGATTCGCGGGCAAATGGCCCAGCTCTCCGGGCTGTGGTAGGACCCCTGCGCCGTTACAAGGATTCTTGACCGTGCTTCTTCTGGATCAGACTACAGCCCAGCGAATCGTAGAGCGTACGATGCGGGCCATTGGCTACCCGGTCAATGTCATGAACGCAGACGGCGTTATTATCGCCTCCGGCTCGCCACAGCGTGTTGGTAGTTTGCATGATGCCGCGCGTTTGGTTGCCGAAACAGGCGAACCGCTGGTGATTGATGGGGGGCAGGCTGCTGAATACCCGGGTACTCAGCCGGGTGTTAATTTGCCGGTCAAGGTCGGGGATCAACTGGTGGCCGTAGTCGGTATTTCAGGCTCTCCCCGGGACGTTGCCCATTTTGCTGATCTGGTCTGTATGACGGCAGAATTGATGCTGGAGCAGGCCGCGCTTCTGGAAGCCGGACAGCACCGGCGACGGCAGGTTGAAGAAACTTTGCTGGCACTGTGTGAAGGAAAGCCGGTGCCGTCAGTATGGTTTGAGCAACTGGGGATCGACGTTGCCCGGAATCGCGTTGCTGTAGTCCTTGAAGCCGCTACCCAGTCAGCTGCCGATAGGGTGTTGCTCCCCCTTCTTCAAGCTCTCGAATACCGGCAGAAGGCTGTTCTTGCGGTACACCCGTCGCCCTGCCAGTTGCTGATATTTCTTGAAGCCGAATCCGGCAGAACGTCCCCTGATGAACTCAGGCAAGTGCTGAACCTCACACCGAACAGTGATATTACGATTGCGGTGGGACAGGTGTTCTCAAGGGATTTTCGGGCAGGTTTTCAGTCCGCCAACGCGACGTTGGAGGTGGGCAAGCGCAAGGTGCCTGAGGGGCGGGAATTTCACTATGACAACCTTCGTGTCCCGGCCCTTTGGCAGAGCCTTCAGCCCGACTGGCAGAAGCTGGAGCTTCAGGCTCCCGTGAACAAACTCCTTAATCACCGTCAGGGTGAGCTTTACCTGAGAACACTGGAACGCTTCATTGAGAGTAACGGGCAGGTAGTGGAGTGTTCGCAGCGCCTTCATGTCCATGCTAATACGGTCCGATACCGGCTTCGCCGCATTGAGGCCATAACAGGGCTCTCTCCTTTTGACTTGCCGAGCCTCCTGACCCTGCAGCTCGCTTTGGATACTCGCTGATATTGTCGGAATATACAAAAAATTACTCCATAATCTAAGGGTTTTTGTCAGTTTCGATAGCGACCTTGGGGCACTCAACTTCTAAACTGGCGGTTTCGTCCTGAATCCCCCTTGAATAAGAAAGATTTATAGAGGAACTCGCCCATGCATCTGGTTCTGATTCTTGTGGCGCTGATCGTGTTTATTGTCTTCGCGACCAGCAAGCTGAAACTGAATCCATTTATTACGCTGCTTCTGGCTTCATTCCTGGCCGCCTTTGTCTTCGGACTGCCGGTGGATGCCATCGAAAAAAACATCCGTACCGGGTTTGGAAATATTCTCGGATATATCGGCCTGGTGATCGTGCTTGGCACCATCATCGGTGTCATCCTGGAGCGCACAGGCGCTGCTATTGTGATGGCTGAAACCATCATCAAGGCCTTGGGGAAGCGCTTCCCGACCCTCACTATGTCTCTGGTCGGCTTCGTTGTGTCTATTCCGGTGTTTTGTGATTCCGGTTTTGTCATTCTGAACAGTCTCAAGCGTTCAATGGCGCGCACGCTGTCTGCCTCTCCTGTTGCGATGACTGTAGCCCTGTCCACTGGCCTGTTTGCGACCCATACACTGGTGCCACCAACGCCGGGCCCGATTGCGGCAGCGGGCAATCTGGGGCTTGAGAACAACCTGGGCCTGGTGATTGCCGTCGGCCTCGTATTCGCTGTGATAGCAGTGTTTGCGGGCTTGTTCTGGGCATCGCGCTGCAAGAATCTGGAAAGCAAAGAGCTGGAGCTGGCCGAGGAAGCCTTTGAAGAAGCACGAGAGCGCTACGGCGAGTTGCCATCTGCGTGGGCGGCGTTTGCGCCGATCTTTGTTCCAATCGTTCTGATCTGCCTGGGATCGGTTGCTAATTACCCCACAGCACCACTGGGTGACGGTGGTCTTTATGAACTCCTGAACTTCCTGGGTAAACCTCTGAATGCTTTGATGATTGGCCTGGCATTTGCTTTGATGCTATTGCAGGGAGACAAAAAACTGGAGGAGTTTGCCCGCCATACCCAGAAGGGACTGGAAGTGTCCGCTCCAATCATCCTGATCACCGGTGCAGGTGGCGCTTTCGGCGGTGTGCTGGCTCAGACACCGCTAGGTGAGTACTTGGGCGATACGCTGTCCACATTGGGGCTGGGAGTCATCATGCCATTTATCGTAGCGGCAGCGCTGAAGTCGGCTCAGGGCTCTTCAACTGTGGCTCTCGTCACGACCTCAGCGCTGGTTGCTCCATTACTGACTCAGCTGGGACTGGATTCCGAGTTGGGCAGGGTACTGACTGTGATGGCCATCGGTGCAGGTGCAATGACCGTTTCCCATGCAAATGACAGTTATTTCTGGGTTGTTTCCCAGTTCAGCAAG
The DNA here is from genome assembly GCF_008370345.1 of Marinobacter salinexigens. Taxonomy (GTDB): domain Bacteria; phylum Pseudomonadota; class Gammaproteobacteria; order Pseudomonadales; family Oleiphilaceae; genus Marinobacter; species Marinobacter salinexigens. The sequence continues at coordinate 639,462 of NZ_VTUU01000001.1, forward strand.
ATGGACGTTGCGACGGCCTATCGTTCGCATACCGCGGCCACTCTTGTGATGGGGCTGGTGACTATACTGTGTGTTTGGCTCGTTTCACTCATGGCACTCTGATATGAAAATTGTAGTCGCTCCGGATTCGTTCAAGGAATGTCTCGACGCGGGAGCCGTTGCTTCCGCCATAGCCACAGGCTGGAAACGTGGTGCGCCAGACGATGAAGTCGTGGAGGTGCCGCTGGCAGATGGCGGAGAGGGTAGTACCGTTGCACTGGTAGAGTCCCAGGGCGGGACTCTGCACACAGTGGAGGTGACCGGTCCTCTCGGAGCTATGGTTTGGGCGTGCTATGGCTTGGTCGATGGCGGAAAAACCGCCATAGTGGAAGTGGCTGAGGGGAGCGGACTTCATCTGGTGCCGGCCAATGGCAGGGATGCATTGGCAGCAACCAGTCGCGGGACTGGAGAGCTGATCAATGCAGCTATTGCTCACGGCCCCGAGAGACTGGTGTTGTGCCTGGGCGGAAGCGCAACAACGGACGGTGGTGCGGGTATCCTGCAAGCGCTGGGCGCGCGCCTGCTGGACGAAGACGGCGGGGATGTCCCCCCGGGCGGTGTAGGCCTGGAGAAGTTGGTTTCCATGGATGCCGCTCCGGCGCTGGCGCGGCTTGCCGGGATTGAACTGGTTGCCGCCTGTGATGTTACCAATCCGCTTCTCGGTGACCGGGGGGCTGCGGCTGTATTCGGCCCCCAGAAAGGGGCGACGCCGGACATGGTGAAGCGGCTTGATCGGGCACTGTCTCGTATGTCATCTGTGGCAACCGGTTCAGGTTTTGACATGCACTCATTTGCCGGTAGCGGAGCGGCTGGCGGTATCGGCGGTATGCTGGGCGGCATTCTGGGTGCAGGTCTGAAGGCCGGCATCGAATTGATTATGGAAACCGTGGGACTGGAAGCGCATATCCGCGAGGCGGATCTGGTGATTACTGCTGAAGGTGCAATCGACAGCCAGAGTGCTCATGGCAAGACGCCGGCAGGTGTATCTGCATTGGCGGCCAGGCATGGTGTCCCGGTTATCGGATTGGGTGGTCGGGTAGGCGCTGAGTTGTCACCACTTTATGAAGTGGGGCTAACGGCTGCGTTTTCTGTGGTGCACGGGCCGTCAACGCTGGAACAGGCGATTGCCGAGGGTAAGGATAACCTCGAACAGGCCGCTGAGCAGTTGGCTCGGGTGGTAGCCGCGTTCAGCCGTAGTCACTGAACATTACACCTGCTCTGCCCAGATGCAAAATTCCTCGAAGGGCATAGGCTTGGCAAACAGATAACCCTGTACTCGCTGGCAGCCCAACTCGTTGAGAAGGTCAAGAGTGGCCTGATCTTCCACGCCTTCGGCTACCGCTTCCAGGTGTAGGGTCTGCGCGAGCTTCAGGGTGGTTTTCACAATTCCCAGTTCATTTCGATTGGTGTTCATACGGCTGATAAAACACCGATCGATCTTCAGCTCATGAATCGGCAGCCGGCTCAGGTAGGCCAATGACGAGTAGCCGGTACCGAAGTCGTCCAGAGCAACCTTGCATCCACTGTCCGCAATGTGGAGCAGAGAGCCGATAACAGCCTCCATGTTGTGCATCATGGAGGTTTCGGTCACTTCAAAAATCACCTTGTCCATCGGGATTCCGTATTCTTTGATTCCAGCCAGGGCATAGGGGACAAACTGGCTGTTTGTAAGGTTCTGAACCGACAGGTTGATACTGCAGGTAATGTTCAGTTGCCGTTCCCTGAGTGATTCCATCGTTTTCCACGCCAGATCCACAACATATCTGGACAGGATGTCGATCAGGCCGGCATTTTCGGCAATGTTGATCACTTCCTCGGTAGGTACCATGCCAAATCGCGGACTGTTCCAGCGCAAGAGCAGTTCTGCTCCAACCAGGCTTTGGCCTGATTTTTCCATTTGCGGTTGCAGGTACAGTTCCAGCTCATTGGCATCAATTGCGCCCGGCAGCGCCGTGAGCAGTTCGAGCCGTCGCCGGGCAAAACCTGAAATACTTTCATTGTAGACCTGAACCGGGATCTGGTTGGACTGACTGCGGTCCCGCGCGGCTGCCGCATGCTGATAAAGGATCTCGGTTGTGTCGCCGTGGTCGGGGGCGATCGATACCCCGCAATACAGATTCATGAAGACCGGAAAGCGAACAGAATGCAGCGACACCTCATGGTAGCCGACAACTTGTTCGATGAAGGATTCCAGGGGGCCGACGAAGTTATCAAGGTCAACAACAAAGGCCGCGGACCCCAGGTCAGGCGTCGCAAGATAGGCCGGTAGCCGGTGTTCAAGGCACACTGGGCCAGTGAGCCCGGACAGTGTGTGATTTACCTTTTTCACCAGCTGGCAGAACATGTCCTCGGCCAGGCTATGTCCCATACTGGACGCAATTTCCTTCACTTGGGGGTAATGCACCAGCACCAGGGCAAATCGCTGTCTTTTCGTGATCAGAGACTGAAGTCGTTGGTTGAGCAGTGAGGTATTGGGCATCTTGGTAACGGAATCGTGCATGGCCTGCTCAAGAGACTGCATTTCCAGGTCCTGAACCTGACGCTCGGCAATTTGCTGCTTTCGCATGGCGGCCAGTTTGCGTGCTCGCTCGTCCTTGATTTTGTGGGCGAGGGCAAAAGACAACAAAAGCACTTCGGCGGCTGATCCCACCTGCATGAGATGATTAGTGAAGAAATTCACCGGCAACAGGTTAAAAATGCTCAGCAGGTACAAGGACGTTCCGATGGCAAAGCTCGTCCAGGCGAGTACAAAATACCGGGCAATGACAAGACCCGCCCGAAGGTCTGCGATACCGACGGCGATAAGAAGGGCAATAACGAACGTACCAAGAACGCCGGAGAGCAGTGCGCCATGAATGGGGTCAATCCAGGTGATAAAGAACAAAGAAACGGCCAGGCCCAATGCGGTTTTCATGGCCAGATCCCAGTTCCTCGAGATTTTCTGTAACTCCAGGAAGCTGCGTGCAAACAGCAAAGCACAGATCGAGACCAGTGATGTGCTGACGGGAATCAGGTAGCGGGGAACCAAAGGTTCTCCAGCCCAGAGCCAGGCCGAGCCGACACCGGATATGCAAAGGGTCAACAGCCCGATGGAGCCGATATAGAGAACGTAGTAGCCATAGGCCCGGTCCCGCAGAGAAAAGCACAGGAACAGGTTGTAGATCACCAGGGCGCCAAGGATGCCGAAGTAGATGCCCCAGTAGATGCTTTCCTGGGCAAACTGGTTCAGCAGCGGATCTTCTCTCCACAGTTCAACAGGGAGCTGTAGTGAGGTGGCAGAACGTGCCCGGAGTACGATGTCTACTTCGCCGTGGAGCTCTCTCGGAAGTGGTAGTGCCAGTTGATAACTGTGGGGTTGGTGTTGTTGTTTTTCAGTCTCGGTTCGGCTGGTGATGTATGTCGCCGGTAACTGCCCCTGAGGCAGTACGAAGAGTTCAACCTCCTCCAGTAGCGGGTAGGGAATGGCAATATACCAATGGCCGGTTGCTGTGGTGATGTTGAGTGAGGTTCGGGCCCAGAGCGTCTGAGCGGTGAACCCAAGATTCAGTACCCGGCCGCTGGTGTTTTGATGCCAGCCGTCGCTCTGCAGGGCATCGGCGAGCGACAGTTCGCCGTCGTCGACGAGGTACTGGAGGCTGTCGTTCAGTTCATAGTGGCTGACGTCACCCTCGATAACCCGCTCGCTGGCATAACTCGACAGTATGGTAAGTAGCAGAATCGTGACTGCCTGAATGGACCAACGCAACGGGATCATCGTGGTCTGCAGTCTTCTCATCCTATTCTTCCAAAGGCCGGATTAGTCGGCCGGTGAATCCGAGTGACGCTGCTTTACCGCAGAAGCTGGAAAATTGGCTGTTCTCCAGCCCGGGTTGTTGAAGCAGAACCAATGCTTCCACCAGACACCCCGGAATATCCCGGCTGTTCCAGTCAGGCATCCGGGGGCGCATACTGAACTCGGCGTGGGACAACACCACTTTTTCCACACTGATCTGCCGGCTCTGCAGGCGCTTGCGGGCATCCAGAGTGATGCAGGGGTGGGTGTCGTCCGCGATCAGGGCGCCGGGTGAGATGTGCTGGTAAAAGTCCAGTACCACGTCGCCGTGATGGGTCAGGGCGATGTAGAGTTTCTTGTCGTGCAGGTGTTCCAGATTGGAAGTGCGCAAAATCATGCCGTGGTCCGTCACCACTTCTTCATCAACAGTGTAGCGTGGATCCAGGCCGATGACCTTGTCATAGAGTGTCGTCAGGTCCTCGCACACGGCATTACCAATCCGTCCGGCTCCGCCCAGAACGACAATGCTGTTCGCGCCCTGAAATTCCGGGCGTTCGCGCATTTGTCTCGCCACATCCCAGATCATGTATCGGGTGCCCAGGCTGCCATCAACCAATGGAGCGGCAATGTCGATACCGGCTTTTTTAACAAAGTTCGGGAGGCGGCCCACCAGAGCGATACGTTTTACTCCCGGATAGTCCAGACGTAGCTGATCCATATACCGGCGGACTTTTTCAGGATCTTCCTGCAACTCGTGTTCAAAAAAATGTGGGGCTACCAGCAGGCCTTTGGTGTCGCCGTTGCGGATGTATCCGAGAATGACCGTGGGAGGCAGGCGGTTGGCCATCCAGGGTGTGAAGTAGGAACCAACCTGCTTTTCATTGCCATAGACGGCGAACAGAAACTCGGGCTTCACCGCAGTATGCACCAGAGAGCGAAGGCAGGTGTTGGTCAACAGGACGGCCAGGCGCCGGGCCTTCACCCAGAGTGTTCTTCTATATCGGGTAGACAGGCGCTGCAGCGCGGGCGTTTTGGTCTGGTATCCATGCATTTGTGAGTTGAGTTTCATCCCTGGGACTGTGATCCATAAGCGAATTGAACTTGTATACATTCTGGACCAATCCCGGGGAGGCTTCCATAAACCAATCACAGATAAGCATGTTTTCCCCGAAAGAGCGTGTCATGATGTGCTCCCGGGTGCGCTGGCGGAGTGGGATGTTGGGGCTGGTCTTGATGACCAGATGGGGTAGGGAATTCCTGCCAGGCGGTTCATCAGGAAGGCCTGGACCAACAGTATGGCTACGCCGCCCATCAAAACTGCAAGCTGCTCGAGAGAGCTCATCAATCCCAGTGACACGATCAGTGCGGTCGCACCGGCAGGTGGATGAACCATGTTGAAAGCGACCATCAGGCATCCGGTCAGGCCCATGGCCAGAGCCGCGGCGCCAACACGGCTGAGGTCGACGCCGTTCAGGAAGGCCGATGGGGCATCCTGCAAGCCAAACAGGCAGAGGCCCACAAGGCCCATCAGTGCGCCGATAAAGTGCCCTCCAAGGACATTGCGGGGAGACGCCGGTTGCGCCATGGGCACGTGAAAGAGGATGAATGCAGTGGCGCCGAGAGACGGAAAGATGAACGGTTCCTGGGTTACTAGTGCCAGCAAAGAGACCAGAGCGATGCTCAGGCCGCTGTTAATCAGGTTGAAAACCGCCATGACGATCTTCGGACTATAGCGTGACATCAGCCGTTCGAGGTGAAGTGCTCTCAGTACACCGCTAACCAGTTGCCATCGCAGTTTTTCGTTCCGGATTCCCATTGCTTGCTCGCGCACCAAAAAGGGGCGCAACCCTATTCGACTCAATGACATTTATCAAACCGTTAATTTCGATGACTGTTATCGGTTGCTCCTCGTCCAGAGGAAATGCTCTGCGAATAGTTGATTTGTGGGAGGTTTTTGCATTCTTTTATAAAAAATTTATAACCGCTCAATCGCTTTCCCGATAGACTTGGAGGCTTTGTCACGCCAACCATACAAAGGAAACGTGTTCATGGCATTTGAGTACGGTGCAAAGAAACTGAATATCCGAAATCCGTTTCGGTTTGAGGGAATGGTTCGGTCCGTCCGCGGGCTGATTGTGCTTGCCATTGGCGTGTATCTGTTACTGCAGATCCAGTCCTTGTTGCAGACGGATAAAACCAGCGCCTGGATCAGTCTGGCTCTGGGTGGTCTTTATGTTGCCGGAGGTCTGAAGGCCTTGGGCGGAGGTCTGTTCCAGATGATGCGCTTTTTCGTTGGCCGCGCAGCGCCTGCGTCGTTGGCAAAGAATGTGGCGCGTGAAGCGGTCAATGAGGCAGAGCCGAGCCTGTACGATGCGCGCAGCCTTCATAACATGATGATGAGCAAGTCCAACCCGACGTTTGTGGAGCCGAAAACCTGGTTCGCTCGCGCTGTCCACTCCATTTTTCCCAACCTGATCGTAACCCCTTGGCCAATCCGCAACATGGCACAACTGGTTGCTATGAAGCTGACCAAGAGCCTGATTGCCATCGCGGCCTATCTGGTTTCCAGCCTGGTGGTGTATATGGTGTTTGCCGGAACAGCCGGTGGTGGTGTGGGTAATACGGTACTGTCGCTGCTCATGCAGGCAGCCCTGTTCATCTACCTGGCGGCGGTGTGGGTCAAATTGCCTAACCCGCTTTCCCGTGGCAATATGACTCGCCTCAACAGTGCTACCAGCGGCGGCCTGGCGCTGGTTGTTATTGGCGCGATCGTGATTCCGGTGTTGTTCTCGCAGGGTTGGACCATGTTCTGGGAATCGGCAAGGAGCGGTGTCCGGGCTAATCTGGCGGAGATGGTCCCGCAGCTGGCTCCGATGTTCCACACTGGCAGCCTTCTGGTTCTCGCGATTGTGGGGGGCCTGGTGACCGTTGCGATTGCCACCATCATGGTAAAGGCGCGCATCGGCCTGGTTCAGATCAATACCAACAGTTCCGAAATGAACAACAGCTGGAGGTTTGACCTGCACCCCCGTCAGATCTTCACCACCCTGCGTGATCTGGTGCTGATGGAGCGCCGGCAGATGGAACTGCCCAACCGCATGTACCTCGACAAAAACAACACCGGTGATGCCAATCGCGATAACGAGCAGTTCGACGGCGACATGGTGGTTGAAATTCAGCCGTCGGTGGAGGAAGTAGCTGAGCCTGGCTCCCTGCGCTGGACGCGGATTGCCGGAACCATCCTTGGTCAGGTGCTGATGCTGGCTGGAGCCTTGCTGTTGTGGCTGGGCGTGGAGCGGACGATGGGGCATGTTGCCATGATGTCCGCCTTTGTTCAGAACGGTGTGAGTCAGGAGGTGTTTAACGAATTGTTCCTGATTCCCGCCGGCGGCACCGTCGCGATTGTTTTTGGTGCTTTGTTACTGATGGGCTTTGGTCGTTCCATTGCACGGATCTGCCACCTGTTCTGGTCGGAAATTTTCTTCAAATCCAATCTGTTTGACCTGCATTGTGAAGGTACTGTGATGCGCACCACGCATTTCCGTGGAGCGGATCGTCACAGTGCCTCTTCAGAACAGGATATGTTCGCCTTTGACGCCACCTACTTTGCCCTGGCAACCGAAGCGGTAAGCTCGACCTTTGCTGTTTCCGGCCAGCAAAATCTCGAACAGCCACGTTATCTGTTGTCCCTTAGAGGGTGCGATGGATTCCTTAATGGCGTTGTGGGTGATCTGGAAGACCAGTTCCGTCGGCGCAATGAAGAGTTCCGCAATGAGAAGCGGGCTGATCAGGATGAGCGACTCGATTACATTCGTCGCGAGCAGGAAGCGCGCCGTACCGGCGATATGTCTGCTCAGGGCCTGGTGGCGCCGGAAGCCCGTGCGGCCTTGGAGGAGTCACCGCTGGAAGGCTCTGCCGATCGGGAAAAGGTAGCTCGCTGGGAAGGTGAAAGCAGCGAGTAATCAGCTTCTGCGTGATGATCTGGAAGTAATGGCGGGTGTTAGCTAAATAAGTAACACCCGTCGATTGTTGCTTAAGGCTTGTTATCTCTCGACCAATAGCTTTCCATCCCGAATTGATGCCAGCACGGGGTGTTGCCCCAACAACACTTCATAAGGCGTTTTCCCATTCTGCACGATGCAACGGGCCGGCAACCCTTCCGCTATGCCATACTCGCACAGGTTGAGCGCCGCAGCGCCGTTTTCGGTAATGAGTTCAAGAGCCGTATCAATCTGGCTCATGCCTAGCATATGACAAGCGTGCAGCCCGACATCGAGAGTTCGCAGCATGTTGCCATTACCCAGGGGATACCATGGGTCCCTGATTGAGTCCTGGCCAAATGCGACTTTCAGTCCGGCATCCAGTAGTTCTGGAACGCGGGTAATGCCCCGCCGTTTGGGATATGTGTCGAACCGTCCCTGCAGATGGAGGCTTTCAGTCGGCATGGACAGAAAGCGCAGGCTGGATTTCTTGAGCAACCTGAATAATCGGCTGCAATAGGCGTCATCGTACGAGCCCATCGCACAGGTATGGCTGGCAGTGACACGGGTGCCGTAATCCAGTCGTAGCGCTTCTGCTGCGAGCACTTCCAGGAACCGGGACTGTGGATCATCGATCTCATCGCAGTGAACGTCTACCAGCAGGTCATGCTTGTGTGCCAGTTCAACCAGCCAGCGAACAGACTCAACACCATAATCACGTGTGAACTCGAAATGGGGAATGCCGCCCACCACGTCTGCGCCGAGCTTGATAGCTTCTTTCATCAGCTCCCGACCATTTCTGAAGGACCAGATACCCTCCTGTGGAAACGCAACAATCTGAAGGTCTACAACCTCCGCCATCTGTTCGCGGACTTCCAGCATGGCTTTTAGTGCGGTCAGACTTTCGTCGGTTACATCGACATGTGAGCGCACATATTGGATCCCCTGGGACGAAAACAGCTTCAGGGTCTCTGTAGCGCGGTTGATGACATCAATACGACTCAGGGTAGCCTTGCGTTCGGCCCAGCACTCAATGCCTTCAAACAGGGTGCCACTCTGATTCCAGCGAGGTTCTCCTGCCGTCAGTGCCGCATCGAGGTGGATATGAGGTTCTACAAAGGCGGGGGTGACCAGGTTGCCGTTGGCATCCAGTTGGTGCTCTCCGGACGCGACCTGTTCCGCTTGCGGCATAATGCGCGTAAATCTGCCTCCGGATATCGAAAGCGTGTGGAGGCCTTCATGCCGTGGTAGGCGTGCGTTGACTATAGCGTTTAGTTGTTCGGTCATGGTGTCTCCAGGTATTGGCTCTGTTGTATTACTTCCCGCTTAACATGTGAGCCAGTAGCAATGTTCTGAACCCTTCTTCAGGATCTCTTCCGGCGGGCAGTTGATCAGTGATTTGTTGAAGCCGGTTTCGGATGGTGTTGCGGTGGCAGCCTAGCGCTTCAGCCATTGCGGATTGGTTACCCCGGCAAGTAATCCAGGCGTCGAGCAATTCTCCTGAGCTGACCAGTACCTGCGGTACGCATTCCATGTCGCCGAAAGTCTCTGCCTGGACAATCGCCCGGCCGATGGTTTCGGTCACTATGACCATCGGCAGAGAATAAGGTTGCTCAAAAAGAGGGATTGCCAGTTCATCTGCCAGTCGGCACAGGCTGTTTGGCAATTGGCCGATATAGGCGTCACCGGTCAGTACCACCAGTCCGGAGATAGCGCACTCCCGGCCTTCGTAGAGGCATTCCGCAAGATTCTGTGGACTGCGGTGTCGGCTGATGCCGGTGACGAATACAAGTTCGCCGCCTTTGACCCAGTCCCTGAACGACCGGTTTTCCGCGACGTATGGCCAGCGTACAGTGTTGTTCCCCGCCGCACTCCCGCCCCGAAGCCGGATGGCCTCGAGGCCGGGAAGATCAGGTATCTCCCTGCATCTCAGGGGCATTCAGATAGCTCCTGTAACCTGTGTGCGACGCTCACGAACCGCCTGGCTGGCGATCAGGATAACCGAGTAGCTGAGTGCCGCAACAACGACGCCGACAATAGGCGCAATCCAGGGCGAGGTGTAGGCCGCAGTGGATCCGATGACGTATGCCGCAAGGCCAGTGATATTGAATGCCGGTAACGTAACGTCACTCAGTGCAGGGTATGAACGCTTATACCCGACAAAATAGCTGGCCATGATCACGCCACCGATTGGCGGAATAAAGGTGCCAAGCAGAATCAGGAACGGGATCAGCCACTCATACATACCGAGTACAGCCAGCACGGTGCCAATAGCAGCACCGCCTACGGTCACGGTCTTGCGTCGTCGTGTGCGCAGCATGTTGCAGCCGGCAACAGCAAAGTTGTAGACGGTGTTGTCCTGAGTGGTCCAGAGGTTCAGGAACAGCATGAGGATACCCAGTGTGGCCAGACCCTGGGCCACCATGATGTCAACGATATCCGCTTGCTGGTAAACGAGAGCGCCAAAAGCGCCGATCAGGGTCATTAATCCGTTCCCCAGGAAGAACGCGAGCAAGGTGGCAATAACAGCGGTTTTGCCAGATTTGGCAAAGCGGGTCCAGTTGGTTGCCTGGGTTCCGCCGCTGACAAATGTGCCGAAAACGAGGGTGATCGCAGCAGCCATTGTCATTTCATCGGTGGGCGCGATCGCCAGCAGACCTGAGAATCCCCCGCCATCCGCGGTAGCGATGGTCATGCTCACTGCGACCAGAATAATCATGGCAGGAACGGCCACTCGGGAAAGCCACTCAAGCCCCTTGTAACCTATGAATGCAGTTACGCAGAAACCAAAGCCGAACACCACCATCAGTGGTGTTGTCAGGCTTTCGGGCATGCCAGTCAGTTTAACCAGCAGAATAGCCATGGTGGCAGTGCCCCATGCATACCAGCCGATCTGGGTAAAGCCAAGGATGAAGTCCGAAAGCTTGCTGCCGACTTCGCCAAAGGTAAAGCGGCTCATAAGTGCAGTGTTCAGTCCGGTCTTGGCCGCGATGTAACCGAGAACGGCAGCATAAACGCCAAGGAGGAGGTTGCCGATGGCCAACACCATGAGCATGGTTGTAAAGTCGAATGCGACACCGATGCTTCCTCCAGCCCACATCGTCGCTGTGAAGAAGGTGAAGCCCAGCAGTACCAGACCCATCGACCAGACGCTTTTGCGTTCAGTCATTGGGACCGGGCTGAGAGGATAATCCTGTTCTTTTGAAGTTGCTTTCGTTGTCATGCCGATCTCTCCGTATCGAGGGTTAACACGCAGAGTGTTGGCAACCTTTGTGCCATGGCCGGGTCTGGGTGGTAATCGGCGCTATCTGTCAGTCGGTAAATTGTGCAAAGTGCACATCGGCCTCCCGAGGGAGACTCTCATGCTTTGATACTTGTGTATGGCTGGTGCAATTACGAGGTGGGGGCACCGGATTAGTGCGTATCACTGTTCCCGAGTGAAACGCCTGATCCAACACTGTATGGTTTAACGTAGTTAAGCAGTATTCCACATACAAAAGGATGTGTTTGATCATGACATCAGCATCAGGCGAGTCCCGGTTTGTCACTCCAGACCACCCGGAATCTGTGAAGCCAGCGGGTTTATTGCGAACACCCAACCTGGCAGAGGGGACGCCGGAAGAGAAACGCATAGAGATCGCGAACTACTTCATAAATACCTTTGATACCTATACCCGGCTTTTCGACTGCCTGGCAGGTGATGAAGGCTACTATCAGAAATCGATTCCGCTTCGACATCCGCTGATTTTCTACCTCGGCCACACCGCTACGTTTTTCACCAACAAGCTGGTGCTCGCCAAACTCATGCATGAACGCATCGATCCCTACATGGAGTCTGTCTTTGCCGTCGGCGTGGACGAGATGAGTTGGGATGATCTGGATGATGAACATTACGACTGGCCCAGTGTGCAGGCGGTTCTGGATTATCGTGCGAAGGTGCGGGAAAGCGTTCTGGAACTGATTGACACCTTGCCGCTGACCCTCCCGATCAATTGGGAGAGCCCCTGGTGGCCGGTGATCATGGGGATTGAGCACGAACGGATTCACCTTGAAACCTCGTCTGTTCTGATTCGACAGCACGATCTTGATAAGGTCAGACCTCGGAACGAATGGGCCCCGAGCCGGGAGACCGGTGAAGCGCCGGATAATGAAATGCTAGCGGTGCCGGCGGGCACGGTCAGGATCGGCAAGCCCTATGACGATCCCTATTACGGATGGGACAATGAATACGGCGAGCATGAAGCCCAGGTCGATGAATTCCGTGCCAGCCAGTATCTGGTGAGTAACCAGGAGTTTCTTGGCTTTGTGGAAGCCGGCGGCTATTTGAATGATGCTTTTTGGTGCGAGGAAGGTGCCTCCTGGCGTGCATTTGCTGATGTGAAGCACCCGACGTTCTGGCGCTGGGATAACGGATGGTACCTCCGCCTGATGACTGAAGAAGTCGAAATGCCGTGGGACTGGCCGGTGGAAGTGAACTACCACGAGGCCAAGGCGTTCTGCGAATGGAAGCGCGAGGAAACCGGGCTGCCCATCCGTCTGCCCACCGAGGATGAGTGGCATCAGCTTTGTACCGTCGCTGGCGTAGAGGAAGTCGGGCAGGGCACCGCCAATTCAAACCTGCACCTGGATCATGGGGCGTCTTCCTGCCCGGTCAGCCGCTTTCGCCACGGCGAATGGTTCGATGTGGTAGGCAATGTCTGGCAATGGGTGGAAACTCCAACATACCCGTTTGACAACTTCAAAGTGCACCCGCTTTACGACGACTTCACCACACCGACCTTCGATGGACAGCACAATCTGATCAAGGGCGGCTCCTGGATTTCGTGTGGCAATGAATCGAGGCTGGCAGCCCGTTACGCGTTCCGGCGACATTTCTTCCAGCACGCCGGCTTCCGTTACATCGCATCGGAAGCTGAAGCCGTTCAGCCCAACGCCTACTACGAAAGTGACCGGTTACTGACCGAATACGCAGAGTTCCACTTTGGTGAACGCTGGTTTGGCGTCGATAACTTTCCGAAAGCCATGGCAGAACTGGCGCTTGAGGCAATTGCAGATAAACCGGCCGGCAAGGCGCTGGATCTGGGCTGCGCCTGCGGTCGCGCGACCTTTGAGCTGGCGCGGAAATTTGAGGAAGTGGACGGCGTTGATTTCTCCGCCAACTTCATCCGGCTTGGCGTTGAAATGGCCGAGCAGGGCACCATCCGGTATGCGTTGGTGGATGAAGGCGACCTAGTCAGCTATCACACCCGGAGTTTGCGGGACATGGGGCTGGAAGACAGTGCAGCGAAGGTTTCATTCTCACAAGGTGATGCCTGCAACCTGAAACCCCAGTTCACGGGATATGATCTGGTGTTGGCCGCAAACCTGCTGGACCGGCTCTATCGCCCAAGGCGTTTCCTGGACAGCATTCATGAGCGTGTCAATGACGGTGGCCTGTTGGTGATTGCATCGCCGTATACCTGGATGGAGGAACATACGCCAAAAGAAGAGTGGATTGGCGGTTTCAAAAAGGACGGGGAGAATCACCGCACCCTGGATGGCCTGAGAGCTCACCTGTCCGCTCATTTCAGGATGGTAGGGCAGCCTCGTAAAGTGCCGTTTGTGATCCGGGAAACGGAGCACAAATTCCAGCACACGCTGTCTGAGGTGACAGTGTGGGAGCGGCTGCCCGGAAAATAAGCGTCCAGGTCAGAGGGAGCCTCAAGAAGGCTCCCTTATTCCTGAAGCCGGGTGCTGGCGAATCGGTTCAGCAAGTGGTGCATGAGATACACCGCCATGAGCGATGCCAGTACGGCAACCGCCAGTGAACTGAAACGGTACAGGTCGCTGTAGACCAAATCGGTCTGTGGCGTCAGATACTGGCCGAACAGGATGGCCATAGTCGTGAGCCCGGCAAATCCGGCGCCCGAAACTCCGCCTTCGAGCATGTGGTAACGGGCAAACACCATCAGGCCCAACCACAAACTAAAGGCCACCAGTGGCAGGATGTTGAAGTGGTTAAATAGCAATAGCTGAATGACCAGCCCGGCATTGCAGGCAACCAGCGTGCCGATAGCACGATTCCAGCCTGCGGGCCCTGCTCCTTTCCAGGTCAGAGGGAACAGCACCAGAATGGTGGCAACCTGCGCTGATAGTGAACCGCGAAGATCCATGACCTGAAAGGCGATAAAGGAAAGCGTCGCCACCGTTGTTGCCAGAATGGTTTCGTGGCGCTGGTTACTCAGTGGCTTTGTCGGGCGTGGCCTTGGCGCCCTGGGTTCGACATCCGGGAACAGCCAGTGCATCACAAAGACAATCGCCAGCGATAACAGGCCCGCTTCCAGATTTTCACCAACCATACCCAGTACGTCTGATGTTGGATAGCTCGCAAAGTGCAGCAGCATGGAGAGGCTGACAATACTGGTCGCACCGAACAGGAAGTTTGGTCCCCGGGCCATTGCCCGGAACAGCAGTGCAAAAAGCCCGGCAACAAACAGAATCATTGGTACAGGCTTCTCACCCAGTACGCCGTGAGCAACCAGTACCACGATGCTGACCAGCAGCGTCCCCGCGACAAACTGCCGGAGAATGTGCGCATTCAGGATCGGGATCATGCCCAGGAGCAACATCGGTGTCACCGTATAAAATGCGCCGTAGCTGGTTCCGGCAAGCTTGCATGCGATGAAACCCAGAACGCCGCCAAAGGCCACCCTCAGACACTGGCGGAGATCATTGGTGCTCATCGAGCGTTTGCTGATCGACAGGATTGGTTTGAAACGGCCCATCGTGATCTCAGTAAATGTAGTGGAGCACGCTGATGGCGTGGATTTGGAGATGGCCCAGCCACGACATGGGTCCGGAAGCCGGGAATAGTTGAACCGTTGCGCGAGCTCCGGACGGGAGTTGCGCCAGCAGGTCCTGTTGATCCGGCATTGCCAGGTGCAGTCTCTGGCGCTGGGCATCACGAACCCAGCGGTCAGTGCTGGCAGGGGCTGCAAGGGTACCGTCTGCCAGAAGCTGGCCCTGCAGTGTACCGGCATCCGTGATGCCCACCCCGGCGTCGAAGACCTTTCCTGGCAAGGCATCAAATACGACAGCCGCTTCATCGCCGGGCTCTACGTAGGCCAGAGATTTCTCTCTGAAGTCTGCAATCACGTCGGCGTGATCACTCACCAGTGCCGCCATAGAAATGCCTACCCGGGCGTAGGTGCCTTCCTGAACCTGCAGGTTCGAGATGGTGCCACTTTCCTGAGCCCGGATTTCTGTGTATGCGAGATTCAGTTGGGCCTGAGCAAGGTCGTTACGGGCCTGGCGGAGCCTCAGGTTCTGTTCGTCCGTCAGTCCGCGCTGAACCGAAAGTTCCCTGACCTGCGCCTGGGCGGCCCGGACATTTGCCTGCGCGGCCTCGTGTTCTGATGCTATCTGGTCAGCCTGCTGCTGCGACACGCCTCCCTGGCTTTTGAGACGTTGCATGCGGGCATTGTCCCTGGCCAGTTGCGCTTCAGTTGCGCGTGCAGCGGCCAGCGCGGCATCAGCGTTGGCCAGTGCGGCATCGTAACCATCGTTCTGAACGCTGGCGGCTTCCAGTGCCAGTTCTGCCTTCTCAATGGCAAGCCTGAAAGGTCTCTGGTCCAGGGTAAACAGCAGATCGCCGGCTTTGACGTGTTGGTTGTTTCGCAAATGAACTTCCGCAACCTGGCCGCTAACCTGTGGCGCGACCTGAACCACACTGTGCATAACCCGCGCCTGAGGCGTCAGAGGCATCCAAAGGTCGGCGATCAGAAAGTAAGCAAAGAGCAGGGCGAAAGCGAGCAGTGACAATCTGACCCAGCGAGCAAAGGCCTGATCGGGTGTCATTACGCACCTCTCCTGGTGTTCAGGTACTGATGGAGGTTAGATTCCATGGCGCAAACGACTGCGGCCAGTTGATCAAGCTGTTCATCATCGACGTTGCCGTAGATGGCCGTTCTTACCGCCTGAATTCTTTCCTCAAGATCGTTCATGACCAGCCGGCCATTTTCAGTGAACCAGAGTGTATGAGCCCGACGGTCGTTGGGAGATATGCGCCGCTCGATGAGATTCTGGTCCTCAAGCTGATTCAACGTTCGTGTTAACGAGGGCATTTCGATCGCAAGGGCGGTTGCCAGTGCTGTCTGGCTGCACCCGTCACCCAGATGGTCAAGGTGTACCATGACCGCCCATCGGCTTTCCGTCAGCTCCAGAGGAGACACTGCAGAAGTGATGGCTTGCCGCCATAGCCGGTGGATTCGGCCCAGGGCGCCTCCGATCGAAGGCTTGAGTTCGTGGGTAGACATAACTGAATTCCTTGGTTCCCGATACCGCTGAACAGCGGTGGGATGTAGGTTTTATTTAGCGTGCTAACAATGGTATCCACGAGAGCGTGTGTTAGCAAGCTAACTAATATAAGTGATAGGACTTACTGTAAAGGCTGGCTCACCACGTTCGTGCCTGAAAAAGCCTGGTTGCCTGGCTCTTTGAACAACTGACTATTTTTCCTGCGCTTTCTCTGAGCCGCGTGGTTGTGCGGTTTGCACCGGGTATCCTTTCGTTTCCAACAATGTTATCCACAGTTTTTGTGGGAAAATACCTGCATCGTGCATAAGTCCACCGCGAAACCCGCTTAAGCCTGGGGGTAATTCAGACTCACCTGTGAATAAGTGGAGGAAATGACCACGAGAAGTCCTCATTGGTAACGGCTTGAACAGGTTGCCTATATTTCGTTCGTTTTCTGCAGGCCCCGTGGTTATGCGGTTTACACCGGGTATCCTTTCGTTTCCAACAACGTTATCCACAGTTTTTGTGGGAAAAGTCCGGGAAGGTGGGGGTGAGTATCCGGGCAAGGCATCCGGGCAAAGTCACGAGGGGGTCAGTGTGACAGTACCCGGATATGAGGTCAGTTCTGAGTCAGGCGGGGGAATGGGATGGTCAAACGGCGGTTGTCACGTATTTTAGGACTTCCACAACCTGCTCCGGGGTCTGTGCCCAGGCCATTGCGGCAGCATCCACTTCCTTCAGGGGGTGAACAATGTCATCCCCATGCAGAGTGATGTAGGGCGTGCCCAGTGCTGCGCAGTATCCTGCGTCGAAGGCTGCATTCCACTGCTTGTACTTATCGCCGAAGCGAATCACTGCGAGATCACACTGCTCCAGCATGGTCTTGGTGCGGATGCCATTCACCTTTGATGACTGATGGTCGCGCCAGAACGGAACATCCGGCTTGCCCAGTACATCGCCTGCGGCATCGCTGGCATCGTGGTTGGTTACCGGAGCTGTGAATTCAACCGGCAGACCTGCCGCCTTTGCGCCAGCCTGAATCTGCTCACGCCAATCGGTGTGGATTTCGCCAGAAAGGTATACGGTCCAGATCATGGTAGTTTCCTCAGTTTGTGAACTGGAACGCATCATACTGGATAGGGCGATTTGAGTCAGTGTGTGGATTTAAACACATTGACTATTATTCCTCCGATTCCGGGAACAGGCATGGTTATGCGGTTTACACCGGGTATCCTTTCGTTGCCAACAAAGTTATCCACAGTTTCTGTGGGAAAACTCTACCGCTATCCGGTTGTTGTTCCTTGATTAACCCCAGTGGGTCAAAAGGTCCTGGTGCTCGCATACAGCTCCGAAGATCCCGCCTTCATTCATCATCATCGCCAGACGAAGTTGGCCTGAAAGGTGTCCTTTGAGTATCTCCGTTTCGTCTTCAAAGTTGCGGAGCGCACGTTTCAGGTCGAGGGTGTTCCTGTACACCTGCTCACCGTCCGGCGTCAGCCCGAAACCACTGCGGCCTCGTTCGCACAAGCGAAGATGCAGGCGCTCCTCCAACTGCCTCAGTTGTCGGCTGATGTTGCTGGCATCACGGTTCAGAAGGGTCTGGGCGTTGGCTATGCCCTGGCATTCAACAACAGCAATGAAGACGTCAAGCAGGCGTAGATCAATGTCACTCAGGTTCATCTGGTCATTTATTCAAGTATTGGTCGATAAGTTCGTGCAGGCGAACTTTACCAAAACTCGGGTCGTGTCCACCGTGAACCATAGATACCGGGAGCCGTCTCAGGCGTTCCATGGTCGCAGTGTATGCTTGCTTATCGGCGCCTTCAATGTCATCAAGCAGAGGGCCATCGTAGATGGCATCGCCAGAGAACAGGGTACCGGAAGATTTGTCCCACAAGCCGATACTTCCGGGCGAGTGGCCAGGCAGGTGCAGTACTTCGAATGCACTGTTACCCAGGTCGAGAACGTCCCCTTCGTCAATTAGTCGGGTGGGTTCCGTTGCCGCGCTGCGGAAGGTCACGGGATCGAATTGCGCGTGTGGATAGGCATCAATCAGCAGGTCCGGTATGTCATAGTTGTCACCGCCAAAGGCTTCGCGCATTCCGGCAGGCCAATGGCAGGCACAGAGGATTGGGAAATCGTCCGGAGTGCGCAGATTGTCAGCTTCGAGGGGATGGACCAGCCGCTGATCGAACTCGTGCAGGCTGCCAATGTGGTCGAAGTGGGTGTGGGTGGCCACAGCCATTAAAGGCTTGTCCAGGAGCTCTGCCATGGCTTCTTTGAGATTGCTGATGCCCATGCCGGAGTCGATCAGGATGTCGGCATCCCGTCCCCTGACATGCCAGATATTGCACCGGGCCAGCGGGCAAACGTGAGGTTCCCAGAGCAGTGTGATCCGGTCATCAATACGCTTTTTTTCAAACCAGCGGTCTGCGATCTTCATGTTGTGGCCCTTCAGGCTGCATCCCGCCCTTCATCCTGCATCAACCGCCGGATATGAAGCTCAAGCCGTCGGTACTCTTCGCTCTGAAGGAATGCTTCCCGGTCATTGGGTGGCAGTGCGGATTTAAAATCGGTGTGGATGACTTCCTTGAGACGCCCTGGATGACGGGACAGGAAGAACACGACATCGCCGAGGTAGAGTGCCTCTTCTATGTCGTGGGAGACCACCATGACGGAGGTCCGCTCCTTGCGCACAATACCCAGCAGAAGGTCCTGCATTTGCCACCGGGTTTCAGGATCAAGCGCGCCAAAAGGCTCGTCCATCAGCAGGAGTTCCGGATAGTTGGCAAGGGTGCGGGCGATGGCAACCCGCTGGCGCATGCCACCGGACAGTTGATGGGGGTAGGCGTCGGCAAATTTTTCCAGCCCCACAGCCCGGATGAAATGCTCTACGGTGCCTTCGTTCAGTGCACTGCGGTCAGAGTTTATTCTGAGACCATAGGCGACGTTGTCTTTCACCGATAGCCAGGGAAAGGATGTGTAGTCCTGGAAGACCATGCCCCGGTCACGGCCGGGCTGATCAACAGCCCGGCCATTGAGGGTGATCGTGCCTTCCGATGGATTTTCCAGGCCAGCTACCATGCGCAGCAATGTGGATTTGCCGCAGCCGGAGGGGCCCAGCAGCACGCCAACTTTGCCTGCCGGCAGTTCCAGAGAAATGTTCTCCAGTGCCTGGATGTCCCGGCCTCCTGACCGGAATGTCTTGCCAACATTGGATATGCTGAGGCCGTTACTGGAAGGCATGGTCATGACTCCTGTTACTCCGCAGACTCAATAATGGCTTTCAGGGGTGCCATGTTCACGCCGGATTCCATAGGGTGGCTGGCGTCGACCAGGCCGAACTTCAGCCACCAGTCGGTCACGGTATCCCAGTTTTCTGTGACCTGGCCGTTTGGCAGCCCCAGCGGCAGTTCACCCGGAATCAGACCCATGTATTTAGCCGCCTGTGACTTGTCGAATACCCAGATGCCGCCTTTGTAGATCTCGCCGTCCGATCCAAGCACCTTCTCAACGTCAGACACCGGGAAATTGAGGCCTTTTGCGATGATCTCATTGGCTTCTGCCGGATTGGCTTTCCAGTAATCCACGGCATCGAAGTACGCCTGCATTGCTTTCGCTGCGGTTTCCGGATGTTGTGTCAGAAAGGTATCGCTCATATACATGGCGTCACCGAGCAGGGCCGTTTCGATCCAGCCTGGCTCCAGTGAGGAAGCAACAACCTTGGAGCCGGGCAGGGCCTCCAGAGCCTGTGAGCCAAAAGGTTCCCAGAATTCAGCAGCACTGACATCACCACCGACCAGCGCGCCGACGGCGTCATCCATGATCAGGTTGGTAAACTGGACTTCATCAATGCCTACCCCGTTTGCCTCAAGCCATTTTCCCACGAAAATCTGGGTCAGACCGCCTTCCAGAACGGCGACGGATTTACCTTTCAGATCTTCCGCAGACTCGATCCCCGGCGCCAGTACAATTTTGTCTGTGCCATAGGAAGGGTTCGTGTAGGTGACCATTTTGACCGGCACACCTTTGTCTGCGGCTATCGGCGCGTATTCTGCCGTGCTGGACGTGACATCCAGTCCGTCAGCGGCCATCAGCCCGAAACTTTCGTAAGGGTCTTCAATGATGGAAATTTCGAAGTCGAGATCCGGTGCCAGATTTTTTTCCTGGGCAATAAACCAGAACCCGTATCCGGGCCAGGAAAACAGAGATAACCGTACGGTTTCTGCAGCCAGCGCGCTGCTGGAAAGCAGGGCCAGTGCTGCGACAGATAGTCCACGTTTAAACCAGTCCATTACGTATTTCCTCTTGGGGTTGGGATGCAAATCGGGAGGTGCCCATCCATCAGGAATGGGACCGTCCGAGATAGGGAAAACATTTTCGGTAAATCAGTCTGAACAGAACGTCGAACAGCAGTCCCAGGACGCCGATGGTGACAATGCCAGCCATGATGTCGTCGACATGAACAAAGCGTTTTGCCCGCATCATCATGGCCCCGATGCCGTCGGTCGCTGCGACGATTTCTGCGATGACCAGGTAAGTCCAGCTGACAGCCAGCATCTGCCTGCAAGTGTCGACATAGCCCGGCAGGGAGTGCCTGAAGAGTACGGTCCACAGGATGATTCGCCGTCCACCGCCCAGTGTTTTGGCTGTTTCAATCAACACCTTGGGTGTTTGCCGGGTGACATCGGCCAGCATGATGACCAGAAAGAAAACGACGCCCATCAGCAACAGGGTGATCTTTTGGGAATTTCCTGTCCCCAGCCACATAAGCAGTAGCGGGATGAAGGCAGGAGCAGGGAGGTACCGCCAGGCACCGAGCAGAGGGTTGAGTACGCCATCAACACGGGCGAAGGAACCCATCAGCAGGCCCAGCGGCAGGGCGATCAGAACGGCGATCACGAAGCTGGCAACAATCCTGGTGATACTGGAGATCACATCGCTCAGAAAGTTCTGTTCAAGGAACAGCGTTTTCAGCGAGTCGAACACAGCAACGGGCCCGGGATACAGGCGATCAGGTGCAAGATCCATTTGCGCGGTGATCTGCCACAGCAGGAAAAAGGCAACCCAGCCAACGGCTCCGAGAATCAATCGCTGATTGACGGGAAGTGACTGATTGAAATCGAACCAGTAGCCCCGGCGCTTTTTCGGTGTGGCGCTGGTAGGGACTACTGGTTCCAGCGCTTGTCCAGTCGCTCTGTCGGAGAGTTTTGCAGTCATGGATTTGGCCTCAGAACGCGGTCAGGAAACTGAGCCCGTAAACCGGCACTGCGGACCCTTCCCGCAGCGCTTCGGGTACCTCCACCTGGCCGTAGGTTTCGGCATAGATTCCGGCGATACGGTTGCGGTGATAGCTCTTGATCTGACCTTTGAGGCCAACGGTGCGGGTGTAGGTTGAGCCGTAGAGTTCATTGTGGAGCGCAGGCAATTTGTACCAGGGCATGGTGGGCTTTGTGTGGTGCGCGTTGTGATAGCAAAAATTGAGAATCAGTAGATTCAAAACGGGCCAGCGTCGGGAAATCAGGTTGCTGTAGGTATTGTTCTCTTCGTATTCCCGGTTGCCTTTGTACGGGAACGATGCGTCCGGGTCGTGCAGGTTCACTACGATTTCGTAGTTGTGCTGGTAGGCGTCGAAGAAACGCAGGACCATGAGCATCAGCGTATAGGCTATGGCATAGAGCAGCACGGCTTTGAGGCTCCAGAAGGCCAGGCATACCAGTATTACGGCCCTTGTAAGGAGTACCCCCAAAAGGCGCTTCCGTTGAGATGCATTTCCTACAGAGGTCAGCGGGGCAATCATGAGCATGGCGTGCATCAGGATGTCCACGGCCGGGAAGTAGCACCACTCAAGAGCGAAGACCAGTTTTTCCGTTTTGGGGTGGGCCTTCAGCCATGCCCGATAATCGAATGCGATGGGATCGGTGTTGTCCACGTGATGGCGCATGTGCTTGTAGCGAAGGTCTTCATAGGTGCCGTAGCTTCCGCCGGTAATCCAGTTCAGCAGTTTGCCGAGCCGGGTGTTATGGGCGGTGTTTTTGAAGATCGCATTGTGGGCACAGTCGTGAACAAGATAAGCAGCGATGACCATCCCGTGCGCACAGGCGATCACGCCCAGTATTGGCAAGATAACCCCGGGTTGCGCCATCATCACCCAGCCGCCGACATAAGCCGCGACGATATAGCTAAGGACCAGTGTCAGGGGCCAGACACCGTCTGAATGTCTGAAATACTGGGTTACATGGGCCATCGGTTTAACCTCCCTCCAGGGTGTTATGCAATTTTTGAAGTCTTCACGGCTGCTGAATGCCAACGATCGAAATGGGCGAGTTCCTCTTCACCAATCCAGCGATTGACGCTCCAGAGATCTGCAACCGGTGCCTGTGTGAAGGGAAGCAGGTGCAGGTAACCATCGGTACCGAACTCAGGGGTCATGCTTGTGTAATCCAGGCCGCGTTCCGCCTGGGACTGCCAAACGGCTTCCCAACAGGCCTGGTGTGAGGCCAGCGCTTCGGCATATTCCGGAGCGGCAGGGTGAGGGACCTGAGGGCCCTGATCGTATCCAACCCGTGAGTGGATATGTCTCGCCTGTTGCGCAGTGCGCAGAATGCTTTCCCACTCAATGTGGGGCAGGCGCTCGCACACGACTGCCCAATGACTGAAGTCGCAGGTGACATCAATGTGTGGAACCTTGTCGAGAATGGCGATGGTGTTCCATGGGCTGAAGAAACTCCTGCCTCTGTGAGTTTCGAAGCTCACAGGAGTGTTGAGTCGGTCGGCAATATTCTGGGCTTCCGTGAAGAATCGGACAGAATCTTCAATCGGCCATGCGTCGCAACCGCCCATGACGTTGACGAATTCCGGGACAAGGCCCGTTGTTTCGGCGAGTTTCAGCCTGGCTTCAAAGTCGTTCAGGTGGTCACTGATGCTGGCGTCACGCCGGGGTACATAGCTGCCTGCAGTGCAGACTTCCTGAATCCACAACAGACCGTTTTCCGTCAGGGTCCTGCCGAAGGCTTCCGCTTCCTCGGGGGTGTTCGGCACTGGAGCTTCAATGCCGTCAAAATCTGCCGCTTTTACCTGCTTGACCGCATCTGTCAGGGAACCGTTATGTCCCCAGAGGGTTTTGAACCGTTTTAAGCGCATTGGGTGTCACCGAGCTATGCCATGAAGAATGTATGAAATGCTCTGCAACCCCTGTGCCATAAGCGAAAATGGCCAATATACATACATGCCAGCATGTAGATGGGGTGTTTTGGGGGTGGAGTAAGAGGTTTGGATGCTAATCAAAGGTGCAGGTGCACATGCATAGTGCGAGATGGTTCACAAAAATGACGAGCCCCAAAGTCCGTTGAGCCACAGCCGAAAAGTGAACCTTTTGGTGTTATTCCCGTGACGTGAGATTGATTCACCCATTGAATAACAACAAAAGGGAATCCTATGAAGAATCAGAAAACAGCACTTGCGCTGGCCGTTCTGGCTATCCTCGGAGGATGCGGGGGCGGTGATGGCGAAGGCCCGGTGCCTTCCTCTAGTAGTGTCGCCGGCGACGTCGTCACCAATACGCCAGCCTCGAACACACCTGCCTCCGAAGTGGGCGGAGATGCTGTGATCCGGGTACTTTCGAACCGTCCTGATCTTATCAGCGCCGGTGACGCGTTGATCGAAATTGAAATCGCCGAGCCAGAAAGCCAGGCCGGCGCTCAACTCTACCTGAACGGAGCGAGGGTTCATCCGGATCTTGTTGCGGTAGCTGATCGCGAAGGCGTGAGCCGTGCGTTAATCGATGGTCTCGCATTGGGGGAAAATGAACTGCGTCTGGTTCTGCCTGGCCATGGTGTGGTCACCAAAACCATTATTAACCATCCCGCTGGCGGGCCTGTCTTTTCCGGCCCACAGGTCCAGCCCTGGACCTGCACCAACGCCGCCGCGATAGATGCGCAGTGTAATCAGGCGCCGGACTATGAAATCAAATACGTCCCTGCCTCGGTGTTTGATCAGTACATGGCAAATTTTGATCCCCAGTCTCCGGGGATTCCGGATGCATTCGTTGCCTACGATCCCGCTAACCCGCCCGCGGAGGAGGATATTGCGACGGTTACCACCGATGAGGGGGTGACAGTGCCGTTTATAGTCCGGGTTGAACGGGGTGTCTTGAACCGGGATCGCTACCAGATTATGTCCCTTTACCAGCCCGATACATCCTGGGATGGCACCCGGCCGCAAGAGCAATGGAACGGCAAGGTTCTGGTTCATCACGGCGGGAATGTCGGTGTCAGCTTTGCCATGGGCAATCCGCCCAACGGCGACATCGCCGGCACAGCTCCGGACGGGTTTGAGGTGCTGCTGGGGGATAGTATCTCGGTGGCCTTGTCCAAAGGCTTTGTTACGTTGTCCACCGCGCAGGCAAACCTTGGCCATAACGTGAATCTGGTGACTGCGGCAGAATCCCTGGTAATGGCCAAGGAACGCATTGTCGAGCAGTACGGGCCAATCCGGTACACCATCGGAACGGGATGTTCAGGCGGTTCCATTGCACAGCAACACATTGCCAATGCTTATCCTGGTATTTATCAGGGATTGATTGTGCAGTGTTCCTATCCGGATGTGTGGACCACCGCAACGCAGTTTGCGGACTACAACCTGCTCAACAACTACTTCGGAGCTCAGGTGCCTGAGTCCCCTGAGGATCTGACATCGTTCCTGGAAAAACTGCTGACATCAGAATATCTCGCGTTGCAGTGGCCAGCGTTGTACGGCCATCTGCCGATTAATCCTATCGCCTCAGATCTCGCCTTTTTCCCCTCTGCCTTCCCCGATCAGAAACTGCCCGGGGCTGAATGGTAAGGCCGAAGTGTATGACAAACAGGAGCGCCCGGATGGCCTGCGCTGCGGTTTGATCGACTATATGAAAACCCAGTTCGGCATACGTACTCCAGAGGTCTGGTCCCCCAATGAGCAATTGCTGTCACGGGGATTCACCGGGATACCACTGGATAACGTTGGTGTGCAGTATGGTTTGCGAGCGCTGCAGGATGGTGTCATTACCGCAGACCAATTCCTGGCCGTTAACCGGGAAATCGGTGGCTTCGATGTGGATATCGACTACCAGCAAGGGCGCACGGTTGCTGATCCTGAAGCGCTGACCAATGCTTACCGCACAGGTGCAATCAACACGGCGGAACATCTGTCGAACGTTCCGATTATTGACCTGCGGGGCCCTGATCCGGGTATCGCCCATGATGCCTACCACTCGTGGCAGACACGAGCGCGACTGCAGAAAACTCAGGGGCATTCCCGCAATCACACCATCTGGTACGGCGCCTTCCCGCTGGCGGGCGATACCATCTACACCACCGAAGCGCTCTATGTAATGGACGACTGGCTGTCCAATGTTGAAGAAGATG
This sequence comes from Marinobacter salinexigens, assembly GCF_008370345.1. GTDB lineage: Bacteria > Pseudomonadota > Gammaproteobacteria > Pseudomonadales > Oleiphilaceae > Marinobacter > Marinobacter salinexigens. The sequence goes on from NZ_VTUU01000001.1 coordinate 664,931, forward strand.
CCAGTAGCGGCTCCGTGGCGGACAAAGTGATTGCCAACAAACCTCTGGAAGCCCGCGATCGGTGCCTGCCAGTGTCTTCGTTGCTCAGCGAGCACGGCCCATTTGTGCCCTATACGGGTAACCTGCTGACGCCTGACCCTACGTGGAACCAGGCGGATATGTTGTCCTTCCCTGAATTGCCTGCGGAGCTTGGCCAGATTCTGGACATCGCTACAGGGCAGGTGTGTGGTCTGGACCTGGGCGAACTGGGGCTTCCCGATATCATTGCAGATCCGTTAAGCCCGCTGACGGATACTGTCGTGTCCGTTCAGCAACTGTTGGTTCAGACCCGATTTGGCACACCGCGCACCGTCGCGGGCGATGACATCACGACCCTGAACAACAAGTGTCAGCTCAAGCCGGTGGATCCGGCAGACTACCCGACGAATCTGCTGAATGGCACCTATGACTCGGAAGCAATGGCGAGGGAAGTGGCGAAAATCTTCCCGGACGGCGTCTGCGATTACAGCAAGCCGCCCGTGGGTGAGGTGCCCACAGTGACCTGGCTGCAATACGGTGATGAGTCCGAGCGGGTGATCGGGGGCGAACCGCTGCCAGAGCACGAAAAGTCTGTATCGGGCTGGGCGGCGCCGTCGTTTGAGGTGAGTCTGTCGCCGGGCACCGATTGAAGACCTGTGCCAGAGGCCCGCGCCTCAGGGGCTAACCTGAGGCGCGGGCAATTCCTTCGGCCAGTGCCACAACACAGTCATCAATTTGGCGATTGGTGGCACTGGCAAATCCCATCACCAGGCCAGTGCGGGCCGCCTCCCCAAGAAAGTGTGCACTCAGCGGTGCGCTGCCAAACCCTCGGGTTCGTAACCACTGGTGTATGGCCGTATCGTCGAACCTTCCTTCCAGCACCAGGTGCATCCCTGCGCTCTCTGCCACCGGGCTGAGTTGGCTTCCCAGGGTGTCGGATACCCGCTGCTGGAAATAAATCCACTTGTCCCTGTAAAGCTGGCGCATGCGCCGCAGGTGACGGGTGAATTGCCCACTTTCGATAAACTCTGCAATGGTGGCCTGAGTGATAAGGGACGATTCCCCGCCGCTGATCTGTTTCGCCCATAACAGGGGCTCTACAGCGGGCTCCGGCACCACAAGGTAGCCCACGCGCAGGCCTGGCATCAGGGTTTTGCTGAAACTGCCCACGTACAGAACCGGCGCATTATCGAACATGCCCTGAATGGCTGCGAAGGGCTTGTTGAAAAAATGAAACTCACTGTCGTAGTCGTCCTCAATAATCCAGCAATTGTTTTGCTGAGCCCATTGCACCAGGGCCATACGCTGGGAGAGATCGAGAATGCCGCCCATCGGGTATTGATGAGTGGGTGTGCAGGACAATAGCTTTGCGGGTCCGAGCCCGGCCAGCGCATCCACATCGAGAACCTGATTCCTGAGCGGTACCGGCACCAGAGGGTTACCATGGCGGCCGAGGGCATAGCGGGCACCCCGGTACCCCGGGTTTTCGCACAGAATCCTGTCGCCGGGCTCCAGAAAGACATCGGCAATGAGCGAGAGTGCCTGTTGAGCACCGTTGGTAATGATGACCTGGCTTTCGTTGCAGCGAACCCCACGGGACGTTCTGAGGTAGCTGGCAATCGCCGAGCGCAGGGGCTGGTATCCCTGAATGCTGTCATAGCCGCGCAACACGCGACGGCTTTCCTGGTGATGAAGAATCCGGTTCCATGCCTTTATCGGAAACTCGTCCAGATCAGGTAATCCCGGCTGGAAGGGGAGGTTGGCATCGGCATTGAGCCGAAGCTTGTCACGAGGGTAATCCGGCAAGGAAGGAAGCGATCTGGAGGCGCCCGGGGAGGGTATCCGTTCGGGCTGGGCGGTCTCACCTGCCGGGTTAATCGCCCTGCCGATATCCTGGTGCACAAAGATGCCTTTGCCTGCGCGGCTTTGTAGAAAACCCTCGGCCTTGAGCTGCTCATAAACAGCATTCACTGTATTTCGACTGATTCCCAGATCCATCGCCATCTGCCTGCTTGAGGGAAGGCGACTGCCAGGCAGATAACGTTGGTGGAGTATGCGCTGGGACAGTTGTTGGTAAAGCTGCTGCTGGAGCGATGAGGCGTTGTTGAGCTGTATGTCGTTTATCATGTCAGCTGGCCCCATAAAAATGTAGAAAGTGGATCTTAATATGGTATCAGTGTTGTCCTTTAATAGAACTCTGTTTGTTGTCATCAGAGTTCTGGGAGCATGTGATGAAATCAGTGGAAAACGCCGCCGATCAACAACCCGCCCTGGCCGTGTGCCCGCGCAGCAGGGTGAAGCGGGCGGCGCAACGCGCCAGCTATGAACGGGCTCCGGCTTATGCCCTGATTGACCGCCTGAAAACGGCCCATATTGCCTTTGTAGAGGATGGCGAACCGCGGATTGTGCCAATGACCGCCTGGCGCCATGGGGACGATGTCTACCTGCACTGCCTTAATGGCGGGAGAATGTCCAAGGTACTGGCCTCAGGCGCATTACTGTGTCTGTCGTTCGCCGTAACCAATGAATGGGTGATGACAAAGTCCGCCTACCACCACAGTGCCAACTATGAGTCGCTGGTCTTGTTCGGCAAGGCTATCCAGATTACCGATAACAGTGAGTTTGATGAAGCGTTCGAGGCGGTCATCAATCAGTTGGAGGCAGGTCGTTGGGATCAGGTAAGGCCACCGAATACCCGGGAGCGCAAAGCGACTGCGCTGTTTCGGATACCGATTGAAGAGGGGGCCTTCAAAAGCCGCACCGGAGGCCCTGTCGAAGAACCTGCAGATATGGATTTGCCTGTCTGGAACGGGACGCTATCAGCGATAGATGGGAAGCAAAGCAAATGATTTGTCTGTAAAAGTTCTTATCTTCTTTCTATACTCTGGCGCTAGGAAACTCGCAATTGTAACGATCAAAAAAGAACCAGAAGGTGCAGAACTGTGGGCGGTCAAATGGGTAAGGGTATGCTTGCAGGCGATGCTCATAAATCGGCCCGTTTGCCGGTAGTGGGCAATGAGGTTGATAGCAGCATCAGCGTCGAAGAGTTTACGGGGTACAACCAATTGGTTTCTACCTTGTATCGCTGCTTGCACACCAACGATGGCTTTCAACCTTTCTTCGATGAGTTCTGTGCCCGGTTCCGGGCACTTCAGGGCGGAATTCTTGCCCTGACCAGCGCTCCGCTCAGAATGCGGTATGGCTGGACGTTTGGCTACCCTGAAGGGTTTGAGCAGTGGTTCGTGAACAGCGATTTGCCCCAGCAGGATGCTGCGCTGTTGCGATTCAGCTCTCTACCGCCGCGCAAGTTCGACTCTCTTGCCGAATGTGATCCTGAGTTTGATCTTCGTCAGATACTGACTGATGCATCGCTGGAATGGGTAGAGCAGATCGGCCTTGGAGACAGCGCCGGGATGCTGATCAGTAAGGATGACGATTCCCGGATCGTTTTTCTCGCTAACCGGCACCGGAGCGAGGGGCCATACTCGCAGAAGGAACTTCTGCAGATGAATATGCTGGCCCCGCATATCGAGAATGCGGTGGACCTGTTCCATAAGCTGTATCACTCCCGCACGAGCAATGAAACGCTGACCATGGCTCTGGATCGGGTTAATAAACCCATGGTCGTGTTCAACGAAATGGCACGAATAGTCCAGTGCAATGCCGCGGCGGAATCCATTCTGCGTTCTCACCCGAGGCTGTTCGTAGACGACCAGGAGGATTCCCGGTTACAGAGTCGGGATGCGGGCTTTAACCGAAAACTCAATGACGCCATTATCACGAGTATCTTTAACGCCCGGGACGGTGTACAGGACATCATCACACTGTTTGATGAAGCGGATGATGAACGTATAGCGATTTGTATCACGCCGCTGGCCATGGGGGAGCGTGAAAACGGAGAAGCGACCGGGCGCTACGGTGCGCTTGCCGAAGTCATCCCCTTTACGGTTACGGCGCCACCGGATATCGACAAACTGTGTGAGTTGTTCCAGTGCACACGCAGTGAGGCCCGTATAGCAGGACAGTTGATGCAGGGTGCATCTATCAATGAGATTGCGGAATCAGAGCATTTGTCGGTACACACGGTTCGTGATTACGTTAAAAGCCTGCTTTCCAAAAATGGCTACCGCCGGCAGGCAGAACTGGTGGGTGCTCTGGTTCGTGCGTTGGGGTGATTTTGGTTAACGATCCTGCCTTGCTACAAACGCTGTACAGCTCGCTGACTGACCGTCAAGGATTTCACGGGTTTCTCGAACAATTGACGGAAGCAGCAAATGGCTGTGCCGCGCAATTGGTGGTTATCCGCAAGCAACCGTTGCGGATTGATCACCTATGGCACCATGGCTTGTCCGACGAGTTTCTGGGCTGGTATCTGGATAACAACATGATTGCCCAGGATGTTGTTTCCAATCATGCAATCCATCAGCCGCCAGGCTTCTTCCAGTCCGCACTGGCACTGTTGCCGGAAAGCAATGTTGATGAAGATTACGATAAGTGGGAAAACGATCAGGACATGCTCGATAGTGCCTGGTTTGTGGTTCATTCAACCCAATCCCACTGTCACGTCCTGACCATTCAGCGCACGGTTAGCCAGGGGCCTTATCTTGCCGAAGAGCTGAAAGCGCTTGACCGGTTGGTACCGTTTATCCGCCAGGCGGTGCAGATGTATCGGCAGCTCAGTGAACAGAGACTGGCCGCCAGTTCTCTCTCTGCGGTTATTGATGTATTGCCCGATGCGACGTTTATCCTGGACGACCAGGCTTTGATTCTGCACTCGAACCGCGCGGCCAGGTCCCTGGTCAAAAAGGAAACCTGCCTGAAGATCTCGGACCAGCGGCTGAGTTTTGGGGAAAAGGACGTGCAGGACTCTTTTCTCAGATCTTCCATACAGGTGGTTCGTTCCAGCCATCTTGCTGATGCTGACTATCGGACGGATCTGCTGATTCTGCAACGGGAGACGCGCAGGCCTCTGTTACTGGCAATTCGCCCCATTGAAAGCAGCGAGTTGCTGGCCGGCGGTGCGCTGGTCACGGTGTATGACCCTGAGCAGCGGGCACTCCCCAGTGCTGACCTGATTGCGGGTTACTTCAATCTCTCACCCATGGAGGCGCAGCTGTGTGCAGACCTGGTGGCTGGACTGAGCCTGAAAGAGGTGGCCGCTCTGCGCCACCGAAGCGAATCCACGCTGCGCACGTACCTGAAACAGGTTTTTGCTAAAACCGGTTACCACCGTCAGGGTGAACTGGTCAGCGGGATTCTGTCGGCTTTGCTGCATTAGCCGACCGGTTCCGGTCAGTGCGTTGTTTGCGCAGCTTAGGGTGCTAATTACTATCGTCATAATTGCCTATATGGCATTGCAGACCCAATCCCGAGAATGAAGGGTTCTTCCAGCTTTATTACTCGAGGAGCCCAGGTTGAACACTCCAGCTGTAACCGGCACATCCCCATCAAGGTTTCGAACCCTCCTTATAGAAATTGCGCTTGCCATGGGTGGGTTTGGAATTGGCACCGGTGAGTTCGCCATCATGGGTCTCATGCCAAATGTCGCTCAGGATCTGGGGGTTACTGAACCTCAGGTTGGGCATCTGATCAGCACCTATGCCCTGGGCGTAGTGGTCGGAGCGCCGATACTGGCAATACTGGGGGCACAACTGTTTCGCCGACAGCTCCTGATCCTGCTGATGGTGTTCTATGCCCTGGGTAACCTGGCAAGTTCTATGGCCAGCAATTACGAAACCCTTCTTATCTTCCGCTTTATCGCTGGTTTGCCACACGGGGCATATTTTGGCGTAGCCGCCTTGGTGGCAGCGTCTCTGGTACCGGCCAATCAACGAGCCAAGGCTGTTAGCCGCGTAATGATGGGACTAACGTTGGCCTTGTTGCTGGGTAACCCTCTGGCGACCCTTATGGGGCAATCGTTGGATTGGCGATACGCATTCGGGTTTGTGGGCGTTATTTCGGTAGTCACTGTTCTGTTGGTCGCCCTGTTTTTACCGAAAGACCCGACCGAAGAAAGACACAGCCCTCTGGGCGAAATCCGGGCCTTCAATCGACCGCAGATCTGGTTGGCACTGGGTATTGGTGCGGTCGGTTTTGCAGGCCTGTTTGCGGTTTTCAGTTACCTCGCCCCGATACTGCTGGAAGTAACCCGGGTTGATCCTGTCTGGATACCTGCGGCGCTGGTGGTTTTCGGCCTGGGAGGTTTTGTTGGGAATATCGTCGGAGGCTGGATATTTGATCGTCTGCAGTTTCGGGCTGTTGGCGTCATCCTTATTTGCAGCGCTGCGGTACTGGCGGTCTTTCCGTCGACGACCGCTTCCTTGCCCGTCATGCTCGTTGCCTGTTTCATGATCGCCATGATGGTGGCCCTGAGCCCTGGTCTCCAAACCCATCTCATGGATGTCGCAACCGGAGCACAAACTCTGGCCGCAGCCTCGCATCATGCGGCGTTCAATGTTGCCAACGCCCTAGGGCCCTGGCTGGGCGGAATGGCCATCACCGCGGGATTTGGCTGGCAGTCTACGGGCTATGTCGGCGCAGCTACAGCCTTTGCCGGATTCCTGATTTTTCTGGTGGCCTGGAGTAGCAGGCCGCGTGATCCCGAGGCAGCCTGCGAAGCAGCTTGACCGGTTGCTCGCAGATGCTAAGTGCCTGATTGCCTGACCGATGAGTCCTCGTCGGTCCCGGGCCTCGGCAGGGTGACCGATACTTTCAGTCCCAGGCCGTCCGGCCCGGTGTTGAGCCGGATATCGCCCCCCATACCTCTGATCAGAGTGCGCGCAATAGCAAGCCCGAGGCCTGCACCGCCGGTTTCCCGGCTTCGGGATTGCTCCAGCCGGTAGAAAGGCTCAAACACCTTTTCCCTCTCAGATTCAGGGATACCGGGTCCGCGATCAATGATCTCAACGGTGGCGTTGCCGGCGTCGGTAGAAAGTCTGACCTCAACGCGCCGCCCATAGGTCACCCCATTCTCAACCAGATTGCGCAGTGCACGTTTGACCGCCTGTGGCTGCCCTTGCAGCACGCACCGGGGACTTTCCCGGTACTCCACGGCCATGCCTATATCCTGTAGATCCGAGCAGAGGCTATCTAGCAGGGTAGCGATGTCGTAGCGCCGGTATTGCTCGGTTGTGCTGCCGCGAATGAAGTCGAGAGTTGCCTCGGAGAGGGTCTGCATTTCCTCCAGTGCTGAGAGCAGGCGCTCTTTATCTTCGCCATCGGGCAGCAGTTCCACCCGCAGGCGCATCGACGTGATCGGAGTTCTCAGGTCGTGGGCGAGTGCAGCCAACAGACGCTCCCGGTCTTTCTGGGCAGCGCTGACCTGATTCTGCATCTGGTTGAAAGCCCGCGTGACCTCTCGAATATCTTCCGGTCCGCGTTCTTCAATATGCACTTTTTCGCCACGGGCAAAGGCGTGGGCAGCTGAGCTGAGTTCGTTGACCGGCCGGAGGATTCTCCGTATGGCCAGCAATATCGTGAGAGTGAGCAGAACAGCCGTAATGCCAACGCTGCTCAGGGTAGCTTTGAGCCAGAGCCATGAAGGAGCCGAAGGCTGTGCACTGGCATTGAACCATTGCCCGGACGATAGTGCCAGAGAGGCCTTCAGCACTGGCGGGCATTCCCGTTGCTCATGCTCTTCATTGCGTTCATGATGATCCTCCCTGTCTTCATGTTTGTCATGTTCGTCGTCTTCATCATGATCAGAGTCGTGGTTCTGGAGGCACGCCAGATTGTCGTTCTCGACGGAAGTGCGTAGCTGATCCCTGGACAGGCTCAGCTGTGATTGCAGTTGATCGGTGATGGGGGGAGCCCCATCGGAGGTAAGAGCAGGTGACGTATCTATGGTCAGTCGCATGGTCGGGGTTGATAGAGCCCTCAGAATGCGGCTTTGGCGCTCAGGGTCAGCGGTGTCGAGGAGAGTATACGCATCTGCAAACCGCTCGAGCACATGTTCCTGACTGGCGCTGCGAAGCGCACCCTGACGCTCACCGGCGAGTATTCCAATGGTAATACCCTGAGCGACCAGCAGGACGACGATTAGGAGCAGGGCCAACTGGCCGCCGGCTCTTTGTGGCCAGATATTCATTCCGGCTCTCCCTCAACGGTGGCAATCCACTGGTAACCACCGCCCCAGATTGTCTTGATCAGCTTCGGCCGTCGGGCATCGGGATCGATTTTTCGCCGTAACCGGCTGACATGGTTGTCGATACTGCGGTCGAACGCATCGGCTTCACGACCCTGTATCAGATCCATCAGCTGATCCCGTGAAAGCACCCGGCCGGCATGTTCGAGAAAGGCGAGCAGTAACTTGTACTCGGCGGTACTCAGCGAAACCTCCACGCCCTCGCCATCAATCAGTTGATGCCTGTCGACATCCAGGGTCCAGCCCTCAAATGAGAGTCGTTGACCGGTCATGGCTGCTCGTTGGGGTGGAAGGGCGGCTGTCCGTCTCAGAACGGCCTTGATTCGAGCCAGCAGTTCCCGGGGATTGAAAGGCTTGGTCAGGTAGTCGTCCGAACCCATTTCCAGGCCGACGATTCGATCGGTGTCTTCGCTCATGGCGGTGAGCAGGATGACGGGCAGCTCCGTGTGTTCCCGCAGGTACCGGCACAATATCAGGCCATCATCGCCGGGCATCATAATGTCCAGTACGACCAGATCGACAGCATGGTCTTTAAGCTGACGTTTCATGGCATCGCCACCATCGGCCAGAAGCACTCGCATGCCATGTTCCTGGAGATACCGCCCGACCAGATCACGAATGTCACGGTGGTCGTCCACCACCAGAATCATGGGAGAAACGCTCACTCTCAACCCCGACTGTTTTTTGATCGTTCCGATTATAGGGGAGTAAACCGGGGGCGTGGGAATGAGGTTGTCGTAAATCGTCGTAATTCCCGCTCCCGCGACAAATTGCGACAAAACCGCCGAGGGACGGAGATATCTCTGCGACAGTTTATTGATGGAATGGCACTCCACAGGCCGATGCCTGATATTTCGATTCAACCCGGAAAGGAGTTCTTGTATGAAAAAGACTACGGCACTGATCGCCCTGACGTCGGTTGCAATGCTAAACGTTTTGCCAGTGACTGCGTCTGCGGACGATGATCGTTGGGAAAATGAACGACATGAATACCGTCGCAACGAAGGATCCATGGGTGGCCGGTTTGAGCAGTACAGCGCTGAGGAAATGCGCATCATGGCCCACGGCAGGGCATTGCAAAGATTTGGCCCTGGGGTGCAGGTAGCCATGAATGAAACGGTTGATGGTACTTATCGGGTGGAACTGCGTGACAGCGAGAAAAACCTGATACGTGAGCACGAATTCAACTGTTTTGGAGATCCGGTGCGGGACCCTCGTAAGGACTGAGCCCCATGAATATGAGTTGGAGCCCGGAATCGGGTATCCCGGACTGTCCCGAAGGAGATCGATGATGAGTATGATGGACGCTGAAAATCGCTACGGGGCTGTTTCCCGGGCTTTACACTGGTCTATGGCCATATTGTTGCTGGTAAATCTGAGCTCCGAGGTTTGGTTTGAAGCACTGGAACACAGTCGCTCGGAGGCCGACCTGATGGTCTGGCACCAGACCCTGGGGATTGCTGTCTTCGGATTGCTTTTGATCCGCATAGCCTGGCGCTGGCTGAATCATTCAAAGATATCGTTGCCAGAAAACTGGGCGAGGGTGGCCAGGTTGGGGCACTTTGTCCTCTACGGTCTGATGGTTTTCATGCCGTTGTCCGGGGTGGCTGTTTCGCTGGGTGAAGGCGATCCGGTATCCTTTTTCGGATGGATGATCTTTACGCCGGGACCGGAAACCGAGTGGCTCGAGGAGGTCGGTGAAGACCTGCACGAAGCCCTGGCAACCGGTTTCTGGATCATGATCGGTCTTCATGTTGCAGCAGCGCTAGTTCATCAGTACTGGCTTGGTGACCGTGTCATGAAGCGTATGGCCTGACTGACAGTCAGATTACCTTGCCCCTGAGGGCCTTGGTCTGCCCCCGACGGGTTTTGCTATCCACTCGTCTGCGCTGGGAAGCCTTGGTGGGCCGGGTTGCCCGCCGGGCTTTCTGCTGCTTCACGGCTTCCTGAATCAGCGCCTTCAGGCGCTCCAGCGCATCTTCCCGGTTCTGTTCATAGGTTCGGAAGGACTGTGCCTTGATAATGATAACGCCGTCCTTGGTCATGCGCTGGTCGGATAACGCCATCAGCCGTTCCTTGTAGAACGGCGGCAGCGTGGAGTGTGGTACGTCAAAACGCAGGTGAACCGCCGAGGCTACCTTGTTGACGTTCTGGCCTCCGGCTCCCTGAGCGCGGATCTGCGTGATCTGTATTTCCCAGTCGGCTATTTCTACGGCGTTTGAAATTTTCAGCATGGTGTCATTCAGGAACTTATGATCTGGTTCCGGCCACCATTCTTGGCTTCGTATAAGCGTTGGTCGACCATGTCCAGAAAGCGTTTTGGGTTGTCATCGCGGCTGGGAATCAGTGTACCAACACCCATGCTTAATGTGACAAGCGGCCCGGTATTATCTCCGCCATGGGGAATCTCCGCCTTTGCCAGCAGTTCCCGGCAGCGTTCGGCAACGGTCAGGGCCGAGTCTGCATCGGTTTCCGGCAGGATCATGACAAATTCTTCGCCTCCGTATCTGGCGACCAGATCCCTCGAACGCTTTGCGGCTTTTGATAGCAGGCTTGCAACGGATTTCAGGCATTCGTCTCCCTGCAGATGACCGTGCAGGTCGTTGTACTGCTTGAAGTTGTCGAGGTCCATCAGAATGATGGACAGAGGCTGGCTGTTCCGCAGGGCGTGAGTCCAGCTTTCCTCCAGTACGTTATCAAACATCCTTCGGTTGGCGATTCCGGTCAGTCCATCCTTGAAAGAGTATTCTTCGAGCTGCTTCTGCAATTCAGCCAGTTCCTGCTCGGTTTTCTTGCGCTCGCTGATGTCGAACATGAAACCGATCAGCGCCTCGACCTCACCGTCGTCAGTGCGAACAACGTGCACCACATCGCGAATCCAGACGTGATGGCCGTCCTTGTGAAGGGCCCGGTAATCAGCCTCATGATCCACACCGGATTGCGACTGGGACACGCAGAAATTCACTACCCATTCACGATCTTCAGGATGCATTCGGGTCGCCCAGTCATCCACGCTGACCCAGCTTTCCGGAGTCCACCCCAGCAGCGCTTCGATCTGCGGCCCGATATAGGCGAACTGCATGGTGTTCCAGTCGATCTTCCAAGGGATGGCCTTGGTTGATTCGAGCAGGGTTTTGTAGACGGAACTGTTGTCATCCAGCTCGGCGGGTTTTGAGTACACGGGGCTTTACTCCGGGAGGTGTCTTAAACCCACAACCATAGTGCATTCTGTCATACAAAAACACTGTTCTGTCGTTGTTGTCGTCAGGTTGCCTTGTCCAGCTCCCGTTCAACCGCCTTTGGCGCGCCCAGCGCCAGTATTACCGCACACGTCGAACACGCCAGCATCGTCAGCACGATAGCCTGCAGAGACTCGCCCCCGATAAAGGAAGACAAAGCACTGATTCCCCCTGCAATGGTGAATTGCGAAGCGCCCAGCAACGCAGCGGCGGTTCCTCCCAGGTGTGGGAAAAACTCAAGGGCATTGGCCATGTTGTTCGGCACAATGGCTCCCTGCCAACCGATGGTTGCGATGATAAAGGGGGCGACGGCCCAGAGAGAGCCTCCGAGAGAAACAGCAACCACCAGGCATATCAAAGCAAGAAACTGCAGCGTTACCTGAGCCCGCAGCAGCAGCACGGAACTGAAGCGGCGAAGCAGTGGGCGGTTAGCCATATTCAGCAATGCCATCAGGATGATGTTGGCGGCAAACAGCATGGAAAACATGGAGTTTGATAGGCCAAACCACTCCTGATAAATAAAGGACGAATGGGTAATGAACAACAGCATGGTGCTGAAACACATCACCTGAATGCCAACGAATCGCATGGTGGTCTTGTGGCGAAGCACCAGCATGTAGTTAGTAACCAGTGTCCGCACCGGAGTAGTGGCTTTAGGGCGTGGTGCCAGTTTCGGAAACAGGAACGATTGCAGTGCAACGGCGAGAAACACGGCGTAGCCGGCCAGCATCAGGAAGATGCTGTGCCAATCGCCCATGGTCAGCATCAGGGCTCCCAGTGACGGTGCGGCAGCCGGTGCGATAAACATGATCAGGCCAATGAGGCCAAACAGCCGTGCCGCTTCCTGGCCACTGACCTGATCCCGCACAATTGCCGGCACAGATACGGCGCAGAAAGCACCGCCAACGCCCTGAACAACGCGCCAGATCACCATATCCGAAAGCGTGTCAGCAAGAGATATCATGACGCCGGCAACGGCAAACACCGCGAGCCCCCCCAGAAGGATGGGGCGCCGACCGTAGCGGTCCGACAGAGGGCCACCAACCAGTTGCGCAAGGCCGAGGGTTGTTACGTAGGCACTGAGCGTAAGGCCCACATCAGCGTGTGGGATGCCCAGGGCATCAGCAATGCTCGGAAAAGCTGGCAGGTAAGCGTCCAGTGCCAGAGGCCCGAGGGCAACGGTTATTCCGAGTAAGAAAGCGAGTTTGAGATGGGACACGGTCTACCTCCTTGGTAGATAGAAAGCTAATGATAATAGCTATCTATTGCAATGAGCAATTTCCGAAGAGGTTTTGCCGAATGCCGGTCGGAATTATCGTTTGATCATGGTGAACAGGTGTTACCATCTGACGATTATTTAAGACCTTTATCGGAGTATTGATCCAGTGAAACGGCTTTCTTTGACTGCTTTTGCCGCAACCATCCTTCTCACCGGCTGCCAGACATCCACCTACATGTCGACTGCCGCAACCGATGGCGATGGCATCACCTGCAACGAGATTTATCAGGCGTTTGATGCCTATAACAGCGATCGCCAGTCAGCCTCTGCTCTGGCCGAGCTTGGCCGCCTGATCAGTCCGACCGCTGGCGGCTATGCCGATATGGGGGTAAATCAGGCCTCCAAGTATTACGAACAGATCAAGGCGAGTGCCAACATTGCACTAGCCGTTCGTGGCTGCCAGCCTGTTAACTGAACCTTCAACACCACTCAGTTCGGGAGCTGTCAGTATGCCGGAAGATCCACTCAAGTCCCTGTCTGATATGGCCAGCGATGCCCATGCCCGCATTCAGGCAACCCATGAGCATATTAATCCTGTGGTGGAAGTTCGCAGAGGCATGCGGGATTCTGGTATCCCGGCCGACGTCATGACCATCGATTGTCTGCGAACCCGGCGCCGAATCACCCTCATTCTGCACGATGCCCGGCCGGGTAATCTCCTGTATCAGTTCATTACGATTGATGAGGAAGTGGGTAATAACTTCCAGTCCATGGAGCTCTCCGCGATGTCAGCGGATACCCTCTTTGACTGGATACAGGATTATTTCGGTTAAAACACTCCAACCAATAATAAAAAGGATCAACTATGTCTGCCCAGACTGTCTGGATTACCGGCGCTTCGTCCGGCATTGGTGAAGCACTGGCTGTTCAGTTTGCCCGCCGCGCTGGCGGTGCGCTTGTTCTGTCTGCCCGGAGGGAAGAAGAGCTAAACCGGGTTGCACAGCGCTGTGTGGATGCGGGGATGTCCAGCGAACGGATTCTTGTTCTGCCTCTGGATGTTACTGAATGGGAAACATTGCCAGCGGCGGTGAAAACCGTGATCGACCGTTTCGGCTCCATCGACCTGCTCGTCAACAATGCGGGTCTCTCTCAGCGTTCCCTGTGCAAGGATACGGACATGTCTGTCTATCAGAAGTTGATGGATGTGGACGTCATGGGGCAAATCGCGCTGACCAAAGCCGTCCTTCCCCACATGCTTGAGCGGCGCTCGGGACACCTGGCCGTAACCGCCAGCGTTGCAGGAAAAGTTGGTGTGCCCCAGCGCACCGGATATTGTGCGGCCAAGCATGCGGTGATGGGCTTTTTCGATGCTCTGCGAGCGGAAGTTGAAGATGAGGGCGTGCAGGTATCGACGATCGTTCCTGGGTTTATCAGAACAGACATTTCCCGCAATGCGCTGTCAGCCGATGGCACGGCATTTGGGAGAGTAGATGACAATATTGCCGGTGGCATGGATGTGGACGAGTGCGCTGAAGTCATCTTGAAGGGGCTCAGCGCTGGTAAGCGGGAAATTCCGGTGGGCAAAGGCAAAGAGATGTCGGCTCTGTGGATTAAACGCCTAGCGCCGGAAATGCTGTTCAGAATCACCCGCTCCATGAACTAGATATCAGCTCGGTCTCCCCGTGGAAGGTCTTATTTTTCCTCTTGTATGGCTGCCGGGGTGTACCAGTATTTTGCGGGAATCTCGTCGAGGGATCGGTAGGCCTGCGGCAGTTGCAACGGTATGACGGTGCGTTGATCCAGGTGACTGTCCCGAAGAGCTTCCTTAATCCGTGGGGAACCGTTGAAGTTTCGTGTGAGCGCCCCGGAATCAAAGGCTCTTTGAAGACCCTCCTCGAGAATGTCGTGGAGGTCTTGGCGCCGGGCATTGACGTAAATGAAGTAGTCAAACCTGAACGCCAGAACAATGCCGGGTACCACCGCCAGTCCCTCGGCCTCCGGCCGTCTCAGCTCTTCAAAAACCTCCTGAATGCCCCGATGGAATAAATCAAACCGGTTTCGTTGCAGCATCCGCCAGAGATTGGCGTACTGTGAAGCAATAACTTCAAGCCCATTGGCTTCCAGATAGTCATTGTCAGGCCAGCCAATTCCGCTGCCAATACTGTATGACTGCAGGTCTTTCAGTGTCTGAATATGAGCAAATTCGGCCAACCGATCTTCTCTGGACACCAGTAAACGGTAACCCAGAAGGCCTCTGGTTAGTGGGATGTCTACCTGAAGGAAGCGGGCTTCCCGCTCGGGGCTGTACCCGCTGAAAAAGACATTGACCTCGCTTTCCTCCGACTCCATGAGTCGGAATACCCTGTCCTGAGAAGTATCCACCATCGGTACGAGCTCCAACGTGTGGTCGCCGGAAGCGTAGTCAAGGGCAAGGCGGACGACTGAAATTTCGTATTTGAAGACTTCTTCATCGCCGTGGAGCACCCCAAGATAAAACGTCGCGGCGCACAGTGATGACGACTGTGCAGCGAGTAGAATGAGGGCACAAAGGGTACGACGCATGGTTTATTCCTAGGTTAGCTATATCAGTATAGCCGACCTGCATACGCGCAATCTGCTAGAACAGGCCAGGTTGATCTGGCCAGGTTTCCAGCCCGAGCTTTGGCAGCCGTTGCACCCGCGCCCTTAACAGATCGCACCACAGCTCGGCCAGTTGCAGAGCCTCCCCGTTATCCGGCATGTGCATGAATACAAAGGGCCGAATACCTTCATCCAGCCAGTCGCCCACACGTTTCACCCAGGGGGCGAGAAACTCCCGGTTAATCTCGAGATCGGGATGGCCGATGAACCGAATAACAGGTGGTGCATCTACCGGCAGGATGTGAACAGGAACCCGCGGTTTTTTTCTCTGGGCATCCCGGGTGGCCTCGTTGTCGGGCTCTGCCGAGAAAAGGGCCCGGCTATCGAAACATACGCGGGCGATGCTTCTGTCCCGAAGTCCGCGGTTCAGAGCTTTTTCCTCCTCACCTTTCTGAAAGAAAGCCGGGTTTCGGACCTCAACCGTACAGGTCAGCCCCCCGGGCATGGCATCGATGAACTGCCAGAGGTTGTTGAGGTGAGCCGGGCCGAATGCTGCTGGTAGCTGGAGCAGGAAGGGGCCCAGCACATCATTCAAAGGCGAGAGGATGTTGAGGAAGCTTGTCACATCGTCGCTGCAGTCCGTCAGCAGCCGGTCGTGGCTGATGTGACGAGGGAACTTGAACAGAAAACGAAAATCGTCCGGCACCTGGGCCCGCCATTGGGCGCATTGAGCTTGTGTCGGCGTGGCGTAAAACGTCGTGTTGCCCTCGACACAATTAAAGACGGAGCTGTATCTGGCCAGCGGGCTGCTGCCTGCTGGCAGGCTACGTGCCCAGTTGGGGTCCTGCCATTGGGGGCAGCCCAGAAAGTAGGGGAGGGTCATAGTGCGAAGATGGGCCGTCGTTGTCCGGGTGTTTTGCCATAGCGTACGGAATTGAAGTCAGCACGCCAACTGTGAAACACGGAAAGGGATTGAAAGTCTGCTGCGAGTGAACGAAAATCGGGGCTCTCAATAAGTAAACAAACACTCACTTTAATGAGTGGAAACACGAGGGAAGGCAGGTGACAGACCTAGTAAGTTACGATCTGACTGATGGTGTTGCGACGATTACAATCAGCAATGGCAAGGCAAACGCCATGGGCCACGAGGTGTTTGAAGGCCTGAACAAGGCACTGGATCAGGCTGAGCAGGACAAGGCCATTGTTATCCTGACCGGCCAGCCGGGCATTTTTTCTGCAGGTTATGACCTGAAAGAAATGCAGAAGGGCCCGAACGAAGCGGCAGCTCTCGTAAAAGTTGGCTCCACCTTCACTCGCCGCCTTGCGGCTTTCCCATTACCGGTGATCGGAGCCTGTAGCGGCCACGCGATTGCAAAAGGCGCGTTTATCCTGCTGTCTGTGGATTACCGGGTGGGTATAGAAGGTCCCTTTAAACTGGGCCTGAACGAAGTGGCCATTGGCATGACCATGCACCATGCGGGCCTCGAAATTGCGCGCCACCGCCTGGTGCCGGCCCATTTCTATCGTTCTGTCGTGAACGCTGAAATCTACAGCCCGGAAGGCGCTGCGGAGGCGGGCTTCCTGGATGAAGTGGTTGCCCAGGACAAACTGGCCGAGCGGGCGCTGGAGCTGGCCAAATACTTCAAGACCCTGAACATGCGCGCCCACCGCGAAACCAAGGTGAAGGCGAAAGCCGGTTACCTGGCTGCGCTGGACGACGCCATCGAGAAAGATGCTGAGAGCCTCGGGCTGAACGGCTGATTGAACGGCTGAACCAGGCCGCCTTCGGTTCCGGAGGGCGGCCTGTTTTACTTATTGGGAGGCGTTAGAAAGTGTTTCCCGATAATTCTCAAGATCGTACCTTTTCTCATACAAACCTTCCGCACCGGCGCAAAGCAGTCGTGCTTCCTGCGGCCTGCCCTGAGCGTCCAGAGTGAGTGTGCCAATGTTCTTGTCGCTGGTAAGGAAGAAGCCTTCGCCTTCCGGCAACAGGTAGCGAATCTGGCGATCATTCAGACAGTTACCGAGCTTGTTAATCAGCTTAAGCCCTACATCGGCACCCACCGGTACGTTATTGCTGGCACTGCTGCATAGCTGCCAGAACACGGCATTCGATCCCTGGGGCTGGAAACGGCGGGCAAAGGCGTAGTGAACATCACCGGAGAAAACCATGACCTGTTGTATGCCGGGAAGCCGGCAGGTCGCTTTCTGAAGTGCCTCCAGCGAGGTTTCATCGGCGGCCCAGGGTTCTCTGTCCAGTGTCCGCTTCAGGGTCGGGAATTTCAGTTGCAGGTACTCAATCTGGCTGAACCCGTACATAGGTGTGGGAGATACCAGGATCAGAGTGGGGCAGGCAGGCAAGTTAGCCAGTTTGTCTCCCAGAGCTTCAATTTTCTGATCAGACATAAGCCCCAGCGAGTGTTTGCCCCGCTTGCTGAACTCCCTGTGGGTTCTGGTATCCAGCACCGCGACCGGAGGCGTCTGCTCCAGCTCATAGCCCCAGTATTTTGCGAACAGCCAGGCGTCGAGGGAATGGTTCCGGGTGTCGTTCAGAAATGCCTGCACGTCGTCCAGTTCCTGTCCCGGCCCGTGGGGGCGGTTGCCCCAGTGCTGGCACAGAAAGTAGGAGGCCAGGGCGTTTCTCTGGGTGTAGCGGCCCAGCTCCGTTGTGCTCAGAAGCCGGTTGTTGGCTTTCGACAGGTTCCAGTCATCAGTGACCTCGTGGTCGTCGAAGATCATGTAAACCGGGATATTGGCAAACAGTCGTCGGACGTCGTTTCGCGCCGTTGTGGCGAACGCCTGCAGGTTGGCGAGATCCTCCTCATAGGCTGCCAGATCGTACTTGTACTGAACGGGTGGAGTCTTGCCGTCACGGGTGTTTCTTGGGTGGGTCGCCAGCCTTGGCTTGAGGTCATCGTGGCTGGCAAACCCGTCATCGTCTCCGGGCGCGGCGCCGGAGAACGCGAACAGGTACATGCAAAGGTACTCAGAGAGACTGAGCAGGTGTGAGGATTTTGCCGAAGAGGTAAAGCCCAGCCCGGCACGGGTCACCCATTCCCGGGCATCAAGCTTGCCAAGGCGGAACACATCTTTGCCGGCAGGAATGTGTTCCAGATCGTCACTGAGCCCGAGATGATCCCTCAGCCTGTGCAGGTAATCCAGCAACAGTGGAGAAACGTCATCGGCGTAAATCTGGTCGCCAGTGAGAAACATCTGGCTGGGGCGTGCGGCCGTGCCCCGATTCTGCTGAAGCTGCTCCAGGGCCCGCGCCATCTGGTCCGGTCGGGATGTCTGGTGGGCGGCGTGGGGCTTTCTGCAGGACGCCTGTAAAAAATGTTGATGAATTCGAGGGAGATAAACGCTTGGCAGGGCCTGCCCGGTCAGGCACAGGGAATCCTGCAGCTGGCGGTCACCGAAGGGATGCCCATCGACGGTTATCTCGTAGAAAACCTCCTCATGCCCATCGCCGAGATCCAGAGACGCCCGCAACATACAGAAAACGCAGTGCCTGCCGGCGACCACCGTGGTTGATTCGCAGTGAGTGCTCAGAGCCTGCTGTTTCTGATCATCGGCAAAAACGGCGAGCTCCAGTTGGTCGGCAATATGATCCAGCACAAACCAGACATTGAGCTCATTGCGGTTGGCATGGCGCACAACCGGGCCACATATCATCATGGAAAGATCCTTTTTCCGATATTCGACGGTGTGTTCTGTTCGTTACATCAGCTTTGACTGACAACCCGCCGCTGAGTTCGGGCGGGGGATTCTCCGTACCGGCTCTTGTATGCCCGGGAAAAATTACTGACGTGATTGTACCCCACCTTGGCGGCCACCAGCTTAATAGGTAGTTGCTCCTCTTCCAGCAGCTGGTTGGCAAAGACCATCCGTTCGTTACGGATATACTCCGCACAGGACAGGTGATACTTGTTCCTGAACAGCTGGTCGAGACGGCTTTCAGTGAGCCCCGACACTTTGGCTAACGCCTGCAGCGATAAATCGCCATCGAGGTTGTTTCTGCAGTATTCATGCACGTCGCTGAGCGCCTGGTTCTCCCAGACAATCATGCTGTCGTCTTCGTCCACCTCCGTGCAGAACAGCTCAATGATCTCAGCCAGAAACAGGTTGGCAATACCTTCCAGTTTCATCGACCGGCAGGTACCCCGGGCATGGGCGTCGAACAATTGCCCTCCTAACAGCCTCAGCCGAGGGCTTGGTGCGAAGGACTGGCCAGCCTGAAACTCGCCGAACGTGTCATCATCAAACAGCGACAACCTGTCTGGTAAGGCGCCACCGAGCCGCTCCTTCAGGCTGGCGAGTGTGGTGGCAACACCCACATGCCGTATCAGTTGCCCTTCAGTCAGTTGAAAACGACTGCCCGAGGCGTCAACGCGCATGAGCAACGCGGCATCCTGATTGAGGGAGTAGGTATTACCGTTGGGATGGGTCAGTTCGGAACGACCCTGCAGATGCATGGCTGACCCCAGCCAGGGCTGATCGAAGCTGTTCTGAACCTCAATGGTGCAGTCCTCAAGGGACTGATATTCAACGCGATACAGTACAACGCCGCTGTTGAACTCAAGCCTCTCCATTCGGCCCCTCACCCCGGGCAATTCGAATGAAGTACCGCCCTCCATGTCCACTTGATGAAACGTACCTGTCGCCAGCTCCTTCATGCGTTCTTCCATGTTTGTCTGGGTAAATCGACCTCAATGTCGGCCATTTATCATGGCCAGGTTTTGAGAAATGATAACTTTTCCGAAATTCATAAAAGCCCTATCTAGTACCGCCAGTCAAGTCTCTCTAGTCTACGAAGATCGTTAACTTACTGTCATTTTTCGGATTGTTTTCGCTGTTTTGGCGAGATCAGGGGCGCGTGCGGGCCATTCCGGGAGAAGAATCAGGATAGGGATATACCATTGTGAGACAGGTCGTTGTAGCTATGGGGCGCAGCGCAGTGTGCGCGTGCCTTTGTCTGGCATTATCTGGCGTACAGGCAGCAGAACAGGTTGGGGATGTTCTTCGGGAACTGGAAACCAAACCTCTTTCGCCTCCCCCGGAGCCACCCGTCGGAACACCGTCGATAGAACTGCCCGAAGACAGCGAACAGCAGGCCGGTTCAGCCACCGTTACCCTCGAGGGTTTCCGTTTCAACGGCAACACCGCTTTCAGCAGTGACGAACTGGCCGCTCTGTTATCCGACGACACCGGCGTAGAACTCTCCCTCTCAGATCTCTATGGAGCCGCCAGCCGGATCACCGCCTATTACCGCGAACATGGCTGGTTGCTGGCCCGGGCGGTCCTGCCGCCGCAGGACATCACCGAAGGCGTTCTGACCATTCAGGTGGTTGAAGGCCGCTACGGCGAGATCCGCCTGAACAACAACAGCCAGGTGCTAGGCACCGTGACGCAGCGGGCTACCAGAAGTCTGGCAAGCGGAGACGGGGTAAAAATCGGCGCACTGGAAAACGCCCTGATGAACCTCGACGCTCTGCCGGGCACCCGGGTCGGGTCACGGCTCTCAGCCGGATCAGAACCCGGAACCAGCGACGTGGACGTAACCGTCAGCGAAGGGGATCGGGTGACCGGCAACCTGGCCATCGACAATTACGGCAACACCTACAACGGTGCCTATCGTCTCAGCGGTGGCGTCAACATCGCCAACCCCCTGTCACTGGGTGATTCCCTGGGCTTCCAGGGGCTGGTGAGCGATGAAGGACAAGCCTATATCCGAAGCCAGTATGACCTGCCGGTTGGCCCCTGGAATACCCGCCTGGGCACCGCCGTTTCGTGGCTGCAATACCGCCTTGGGGATGACTTTGAAGACCTGAACGCCGAAGGCAACGCTGCCACCGCCAGCGTGTTCGTTGATCAGAACTGGTGGCGCCAGCGCGCCTGGGGCCTCTCCAGCCGGTTAACCTTCCAGTACAGGGATCTGGAAGACGAACAACTGGGACTGGTCAGCGAGAAAACCCTGAACAGCCTGACCCTTGATGTAATTAACGGCTACTGGCGGGATAGCGTGCTCGCCGGCAGCTCCAACAGCGTCCGGCTGAACTGGACGTTTGGCGATCTCCGCCTGGACAGCCCCTTCGCAGAGGCCTCGGATGTATACGGAACAGAAGGCACCTACCACAAAGTCAGCCTGGCGCTGTTGCGCCAGCAATGGCTGGCGGCCAAATGGCTTCTGCAGATTGATGCCCGGGCGCAGAAGGCCGGCGGCAATCTGGATTCCATCGAAAAGTTCAGCCTGGGCGGTGCCTATGGTGTGCGGGCTTTCCCTCAGGGAGAGACCTCCGGTGACGAAGGCTGGCTGCTCAGTACCGAGGTTCGCCATATCTTCAATCCCAAGTGGCAGGCCGGGGTGTTCATGGACCTTGGTGGCGTCAAGTACAACGACAAACCCCTGCCCACCGGCGACATCCACCGAAACCTCTCAGGTGCCGGTGTCTCCGCCTACTGGTTCCCGGACCCGCAGTGGCGGGTAAGCGCCAGTGCCGCCACCTCGCTGGATACCGAAGAAGCCGTGAGTGATGACCCGAAAGACGTCTACGTGTGGGGGCAGGTGCAATGGACATTCTAAGGAAAGGCGCAAAAAAAGCAGGAGACACACCGATGAAAGCCACCAACAGAACCGTATTCACCCGCTCTGCACTGGCCGTTGCGGTCAGCCTGGCGTCGGCGTCTTCTTTCGGGGCTGATCTGCCAACCGGCGGCACCATAACCTCGGGCGCCGGCGCCATCAGCCAGAGCGGCGATACCCTCACCGTTCAGCAGGACAGCTCCCGGCTGATTTCCAACTGGCAGAGCTTCAACATCGGTTCCGGGCATACCGTCAATTTTCAGCAGCCAGACAACCAGGCCGTGGCCCTGAACCGGGTAATCGGTGAAGACGCCTCTGCCATCTTTGGCAACCTGAACGCCAACGGCAAAGTCTTCCTGATCAACCCCAACGGCGTTCTGTTCGGCCAGGGGGCGAGTGTGAACGTGGGCAGCCTGGTGGCGTCCACCCTGAACCTCAGTGACGACGATTTCCTCAACGAACGCTACACCCTGCGCGGAGACGGCGACAACGCCGCCGTTATCAACCGTGGCCATATCCAGGCCGATAACGGGGCCGTGGCCCTGCTCGGTGGCCATGTGAGCAACCAGGGGGTGATCCAGGCCAACATGGGCAGCGTTGCTCTGGCGGCGGGCAATCAGGTGACCCTGGATTTTGCCGGCGACGGCCTGCTGGAAGTCACCGTTGACGAGAGCACCATTGATGCCCTTGTCGAAAACAAAGAACTGATCCGGGCCAATGGCGGCCAGGTGCTGATGACCACGAAGGCAACCGACGCTGTTCTGGAAACCGTGGTCAACAACGAGGGCGTGATAGAAGCACAGACGCTCCAGAACCAGGAGGGTCGGATTCTGCTGCTGGGCGGATTTGACGGCGGCACTGTGAAGGTGGCAGGCACCCTCGATGCCTCAGCCCCGGCAGCCCTGAACACCGGGGGAGGTGATGGCGGCTTTATCGACACCTCCGGTGCCCATGTGGACGTTGCCGACGGCACTGTGGTGAACACGCTGGCGGCGAATGGCCAAACCGGCGAGTGGTTGATTGACCCCACCGATATTGTGATTGATCCGGGCAGCGCGGTCCTTGATAACCTTGATACCACCGACGTCACGCTGGATACGGCGAGCGCCGGCTCTGATCCGGGCAATATTACCGTCAATACAGACATCAACTGGAGCGCCGGAACCACCCTGACCCTGAACGCCGACAACATAGCCATCAACGGCGATGTCAGCGGGGCAATCGGTAAACTGGTTCTGAACGCCGCCGGGGATATTGATGTGACCGGTTCCGTTAACCTCGGTGTGTTGGATCTGATCAGCGGCAACTGGGCTCAGGTAGGCGCCAGCCTGGCGTCCTTCAGCGTTAACGATTTCCGCCTGAAAGAAGACACCGCCACCTTCCTGCGGGTGCTCGCGGGCGATGGCACCACTAATCCCTACCAGATCTTCGACGTGTACGGCCTGCAGGGCATGGAATCCCAAAGTTTGCTGGGCAGTGATTTTGTTCTGGCCAACGATATTGATGCCAGCGGCACCGTGAACTGGCACGCCGGGGCGGGGTTTGATCCGATTGGGATTAGTGGGCAGAGATTTACCGGCGATTTTAATGGTCAGGGCTATATCATCGATGGTTTGTCCATTCAGCGACCCACTGAGAGTCTAGTTGGGCTGTTTGGAACCACCAATGGTGCCAGGCTGCGGAATGTCGGGTTATCCGATGTTAGTCTTGTAGGGTATATCGGCGTTGGTTCGTTAGTGGGTTATGCTGCCGACACTTCCATCGAGAACAGCTTTGCGAGCAATGGCCAGGTAATCGCTCAGTTTCAAGCTGCTGGCGGACTGATCGGGAGCGGAAGTGGGGGCGGTCTTCAAAACAGCTACGCGGATGTGGCGGTGCGAGCAGAGGCAAATGGCACCTTCTCCGGCGTGGCCGGTGGGCTACTCGGTAGCGGCTCGACCAATATCAGCAACAGCTATGCCAGCGGCGATGTGAGTAGCCCGGGATCCGAGGTGGGCGGTCTGGTGGGACAGTATAATGGCGCTGGCATCATTAGCGATAGTTATGCCACGGGCCAGGTAAGCGGCAGTAGCGCCGTCGGCGGTGTTGTCGGTTCTATGCTTGACTCGGCTTCACTGAGTCAGGTGTTCTGGAATCAGGAGGCTAACCCCGGCCTCAATGGCGTGGGCAGCGATGCTGCGGCAACCGGCGTAGCAGGTAAAACCCTGACGGAACTGCAAACCCTGGCCACCTTCACCGGCGCAGGCTGGGATATCGATGCCGAGGGCGGTACTGGCAGTGTCTGGCGGATCTATGATGGCTACACCACGCCACTGCTCCGGGGCTTCCTGACCGCTCTGGAAGTACTGCCCGACTACGATGGCAGCGGCACCCATCAGAACAACATTGCCGGAGTGGATAGAACCGAATGGGATGCTGCCGATGCCAGCCACCTGTTTGGCACGCCGGGTAGCGGTGATCAATTAACACTGGCTGGCAGTGATACCGCCGGTGAATTCCTGGCCTATTCCGATGCAACAGCCAACCTGTACTCGGATCAGCAGGGTTATGATCTGATCACAACCCGAACAATCGTTGACAACAACGTGACCAATGCCGGCGATATCGCCCTGACCAATGGCGTTAGCTGGGATTCCGGCACGCTCAGAATCGACACCACCGGCACCATCACCAGCATCGGCGCCATCGACGGTGGCACCGGCAGCGTGTTCGACCTGATCAGCGGCAGCTGGACCCAGGTGGGCGCCAGCCTGCCTTCCTTCAGCGTCAACGATTTCCGTGTCAAAGAAGACACTGCCACCTTCCTGCGGGCGCTCGCGGGCAATGGCACCGGGGCTGATCCCTATCAGATCTTCGACGTGTACGGCCTGCAAGGGATGGAATCCCGCAGCTTGCTGAACAGTGATTTTGTTCTGGCCAACGATATTGATGCCAGCGGCACCGTGAACTGGCATGCCGGGGCGGGTTTTGATCCGATTGGTACTTGGGTTTCGGGGTGCAGTGGGACTTGCTTCGCGGGCAGTTTTGATGGCCAGGGGCATGAGACCCGTGGGCTGACTATCGACCGTAGTGGGCAGAGTTATATTGGTCTGTTTGGTACCACAGCCGCCTCGGCCACCGTGGCGAACGTGGGCCTGGTGGACAGCTCAATCACCGGGTACCAACAGGTTGGAGGGCTGGCAGGTAGCAACCTGGGCAGTATCCGCCAAAGTTATGTCAGCGGCACGGGAAGCGTCAGCGGCGAGAGTTATGTCGGTGGCCTGGTAGGGGCGAATAGTGGTGTTAATGGCGCCTCGCCCGAAATTCGTGAAAGCTACGCCACGGTCGCCGTGACCGGGTCGGGTTCTGATGTTGGCGGCCTGGTCGGCTACAACAGGCACACGGTCAGTCAGAGCTACGCCACGGGGGCGGTTTCTGGGGGAAGGTACGTCGGAGGCGTAATAGGCAGCAACGATTCGGGCACGGTCAGCCAGAGCTACGCCACGGGGGAGGTTTCTGGGAGTTCTTATGTTGGCGGCCTGATCGGCTACAAATTCGAAGGCACAGTCACCGGCAACTTCTTCGCCACCACGGATGCGAGTGGCAACCCCATCAATGCTGGTTTGTCTGGAATTGGGCACGATTACGATACGTTTGGCGGCTCAAACATCGGAGCAGCCCCCAAAACGCTGGCCGAGCTGCAAACCCTCACCACCTTCACCGCTGAGGGCTGGGATATCGATTCCGAGGGTGGCACTGGCAGTGTCTGGCGGATCTACGAAGGTAACACCACACCGTTGCTGCGGGCGTTTTTGACCGAGCTGACCGTAGAAGCCACGGATACCACCTACAACGGCACCTACCAGAACGCACTCTGGAATATAGTCGGGTCTTACGATGCAAACCAGGTACTGGGCCAGATTGCCGGAGGTGGTCAGGATGCCGGCTCCTACAGCGTCGATATGTCAGGGCTGTATTCGACCCAGCAGGGCTATGATCTGGTTGCGGACAGTAATTTTGTCATCAACAAAGCCGCTGCCACCGTGACTGCCAACAGCGATACGGTCACCTACAACGGCACGGGTCAGAGCGTCACCGGCTTCACCGCCACCGGTTTGGTGAACGGTGAAGATGAGAGCGTGCTCAGCGGTGTCATCACCAGCGGCGGCAGCGGCACCAATGCGGGGAGCTACACTCATACCGCGTCCGGCACCGATGGTA
This sequence comes from Marinobacter salinexigens, assembly GCF_008370345.1. Classification (GTDB taxonomy): domain Bacteria; phylum Pseudomonadota; class Gammaproteobacteria; order Pseudomonadales; family Oleiphilaceae; genus Marinobacter; species Marinobacter salinexigens. Next base: position 690,910 of record NZ_VTUU01000001.1, read on the forward strand.
ACTACACCCTGACCTTTGTGGACGGTGCCCTGACCATCGACAAGGCCGCCGCCACGGTGACCGCCAATAGCGATACGGTTACCTACAACGGTACCAGTCAGAGCGTGACGGGCTTCACCGCCACCGGTCTGGTGAACGGTGAGGATGAAAGTGTGCTCAGTGGCGTGACCACCAGTGGTGGCACCGGCACCAACGCGGGTAGCTACACCCACACTGCGTCCGGGTCCGATGGCAACTACATCCTCACCTTTGTGGACGGTGCGTTGACCATTGATAAGGCCAATGCCACGGTGACGGCGAATAGTGATACGGTCACCTACAATGGCACCAGTCAGAGCGTCACTGGCTTCACCGCCACCGGCCTGGTGAACGGCGAGGATGAAAGCGTCCTCAGCGGCGTGACCTCCAGTGGCGGCACTGGCACCAATGCGGGTGAGTACACCCACAGTGCATCCGGCACTGCTGACAACTATGAGCTGACCTTTGTGGACGGTGAACTGATCATTGATCCGGCCAGCATTCAGGTATCCACAACGGATGTGAACCGGGTCTATGACGGCACCACGAATGCCGACGGTACTGCCGTTCTGGTCGGCGGCACTCTGTTCGGTACGGATACTCTTAGTGGTGCTGACTTTGCCTTCGATGATGCCAACGCGGGCACCGTAAAAGCGGTAACCGTTGATAATGTGACGGTTACTGATGGCAATGGCGGTAACAACTATGTGGTCAGCACCGTGAATGGCACAGGCAGCATTGGTAAACGGGTGTTAACCGCTGAGGTCACCGCTCAGAACAAGGTGTTTGACGGTACTCACAACGTTACCCTGAGCGGCCTGCTGAACGGCCTGGTCACGGGTGATGATGTGTCGCTGATCCTTGACGGGTTTTTTGCCAGCTCCCTGGCGGGCGACGATGTGCCGGTGTCATTCACAGCGCTGCTCGCAGGGTTGGATGCCCAAAACTATGAACTGATCCTGCCGGCTGCCGTTAACGCGGATATCCTCGAGTTCCGATCTTCGGAGGCCTATCAGTCAGCGATGGTCAGCCGACCTTCAGAGGAGCGCCGGCTCTCGCTGCCCGAGGAGCCTGAGTTCGTGTTGCAGATTGATGAGGATGCGCTGCGTATGTCCCGGTAAGATCGAAGCGGCCACCCATCGGATCGTGATAGCCTTCTCACTGGCCAACCAGAGAGAAAGGTACCCATGTCCGATAAAACCAGTAAGCCAGTGTCCGCCTCAGCGATCGAAAAGCACGTGTACAAGGTATTCCCCAACGATATGAATGCTCATAACACGGTATTCGGGGGAATGATCATGGCCAAGTGTGATCGCCTGGCGCTGGTGGTGGCTGAGCGGCATTCCGCCCATGTGTGCGTGACCGCCTCGGTAGACTCCATCCACTTCCGTGCGCCGGCGAAAGGCAACGATACCCTGTTGTTCAGCCTGTCTCTGAACCGGAGTTGGGGCTCATCCATGGAGATCGGGGCAAAGGTGGAGGCGGAGAACAGTTATACGGGGGAAACCCGTCATATCCTGTCGGCCTTCTTCACTTTTGTGGCATTGGATGAAAACGACCGGCCTGTTGATGTGCCGGAAGCCATTCCAGGGACTGAAGAACAAAAACGCCGTTATGAGAATGCCGAAATCCGCCGGGAAGGCCGGCTGAAAACACGGAAACAGCTGCTGCGTGCGGCGGACAAGTCCTGAGCCTGGCTCTCGCCAAGCGCCCCGAGTCGTGGTAAATAAGCAGCCCCAAGATCAAAATTTCGGAGTTATCCAATGCCAAAAGCGAGTGAGATCAAAAAGAACCAGGCGGTTGAATATCAGGGCCGGGTCTATTTCGTTAAGGATATCGAACGTTCCGTACCCCAGGGCCGTGCCGGTGGCAGTCTCTATCGCATGCGCATGTACGACGTGGTGACCAATCAAAAGCTGGATGAGACCTTCAAGGACTCTGACATGCTGAACCTGGCCGATCTGGTGCGCCGCCCTGCGACCTTCTCCTACGCAGACGGCGATGAGTATGTGTTCATGGACGCAGAGGACTACACCCAGTACATGCTCAATAAAAGCGCTATCGAAGATGAGCTGCTGTTCATCGCAGAAGACACTGAGAATCTGATGGTGGTTCTGGTCAGCGATTCTCCGGTCGGTCTGGACCTGCCGCCTACCGTTGAGCTGGTTATCGAAGAAACCGATCCTTCTATCAAGGGCGGTTCCGCAACGGCGAGAACCAAGCCGGCACGACTGACCACTGGCCTCGTCGTTCAGGTGCCTGAGCACATTTCCACCGGTGACCGCATCAAGATCAACGTGGAAGAGCGCAAGTTCCTCAGCCGGGCCTGATTCCCGGCTTCGCCGTGGGGGAGCTTTATGCCTCCCGCGGCGCCATCTTCAGAAAAATCCCCAGAGCTGTCAGCAACATTGCCGTACTCGCGATGATTGCGACCGGGTAGTACAAATTGCCCGCCAGATCCAGCTGGCTGTACTTGATGATCATGATCAGTCCTTCCAGCGACATGGCAACGCAGACGGTGCCAATGAATCTCGGCAAGGTTCGTCTCAGCATGGTCACCACATCGTGGGACTCTGATCGCCCGCTGTACTCCGAGCGAATTACCATGGCCAGTTCGTAAACGGCCAGAGCAATCACGCTGCCATTTACCCCCTTGATCAACGCCTGCATCAGTTGCTCGCCGTCTCTCAGCTGCCCGATGACCTCAACAACGGTGGTAAACACCAGGCTGAACGCCAGCACGAAGAACACCAGCGAAAACAGTCGGGCGAACATGGCTCGTACCGGAATGGATTTGATTAGGTCTCGCATCGGGGTGTGTCCCTTGAGTCGCTGAAATGTCTGGAGACACAGGCTACAGGGAGCAGGGATGGTATGCGCTTACGGCTTGCTCATGGTCTGGTAATAAACTCCGCTCGCCAGCCCTCGGGGTGTGGCGAGCGGAAAAGCGGAGCAGTTTATGAAAGGTGATGGACCTCCTGTAAGCCATACACCGGTGTCTCGAGACCTTCCTTTCGGGCTTTCAGCTGAAGGGCCAGGTACAGAGAATAGTGCCTGGATTGATGCAGGTTTCCGCCGTGGAACCACAGGTTGTCCTGTTGAGTGGGTTTCCACATGTTGCGGAGTTCGCCTTCCCAGGGGCCCGGGTCTTTGGTGGTATCGGAACCCATACCCCAGCATTTGCCCACCTTGTCCGCCACTTCCTGGGAAATGATACGTGCCGCCCAGCCGTTCATGGAGCCAAAGCCGGTGGCGTACACGATGAGATCCGCAGGCAACTCGGTTCCGTCCGTCAGGGTGACAGAGTTCGGGTTGATGCGTTCGATGGTCACTTTGCTCTTGAGCTTGATTTCGCCCTGCGCGACCAACTCGGACGCGCCCACGTCGATGTAGTAGCCGGAGCCCCGGCGCAGATATTTCATGAACAGGCCCGATCCGTCGTCACCGAAATCCAGCATAAAGCCCGCGTTTTCCAGCCGGTCATAGAACTCGGCATCCTGTTCACGGGCCTGATCGTATACGGGTATATGGAAATCGGGCATGATCCGGTAGGGAAGGGAGGCAAACGTCAGGTCGGCCTTTTCTGTGGTGATGCCGTTCTGCACGGCTTCTTCCGAGTACAGCCCTCCCAATGCCAGATCCATCAGCGTGTCGGACTTAATGATATGAGTGGACGAGCGCTGGATCATGGTGACATCAGCATCGTTTTCCCAGAGCGCTGCACAGATATCATGTGCCGAGTTGTTGGAGCCCAGAACGACGCATTTTTTACCTTTATAGGCTTCACCCCCGGGGTGTTTGCTGGAATGGTGCTGTTCGCCCTCGAAGCTGTCCATGCCGGGGATGTCCGGAATGTTGGGGATGCCGGACATCCCGGTCGCCATCACTAGCTGCTTCGGCCGCAGAGTGATTTTTTCGCCGTCCCGTACTACGTCCACCACCCACTCTTCGGTAGATTCATCGTAACGGGCACCGGTGCATTCCGTAGAGCTCCAGTAGTTCAGTTCCATGATCTTGGTGTACATCTCGAGCCAGTCCCCGACTTTGTCTTTCGGGCAGAACACTGGCCAGTGATCCGGGAAGGGCAGGTACGGCATATGGTCGTACCATACTGGGTCGTGCAGGCAGAGGGATTTGTATCGGTTGCGCCAGGAGTCGCCCGGATTCGGGTTACGTTCGATGATGATGGTGGGCACATCCAGCTGACGCAGACGGGCACCCAGACCGATACCACCCTGGCCGCCGCCGATAATCACACAGTACGGTTGACGGCTGTAACCCAGTTCGCGTTCTTCCTGCTGGCGTGCTTCGAGCCATGTCTGACGGGACTTGCTGGCGCCATGTTGGGCACCTTTGGGACGCAGGAATTTGCGCTTCTCGGGAAACTCCCGCAGTTCCTGCATGGTGGTGAGCAGGGTCCACGCTTTGCCATCCCGTAGCCGTAGTTGCCCTTTACCGAGAGCGTCTTTGGTCTCGAAGGAAATCCAGGCTTCCACCACTCCGTCCTGTTCGGTGGCGTCTTCCAGTAGCTGCCAGTTCCGGGGAGCCCGGTTGGCCGCGGTTTCTGCCAGCATGTCGCGGATCTGGTCCCGGCCTTCCATGGTTTTGATGTTCCAGGTCATTGCAACCAGATCACGCCAGAAGCCGCCGTTTTCGAAATGCTCTGCGGCCTGTTCCGGCGATGAGGACTGGAGTGTTTCCGAGAAGCTGGCGAGCCATTGCTCGACCTGCTGGTTGGGGGTGTACTGTGTCATTGCTGTTCTCCACGTTTGCTTTGTTTTTGTTCGCAATGGAGGGAGAGCACGGGCTGTGCCAGATTTTGCTTTTTAAGGCTTCAATGGTTTCATGTTATTGAATTATCTAGTGAAATATCTGGATTGGGGTTGCCTGAAGACTGCGGCGGTGAGCAGCAAGCGCAGATTTTTCAGTTACAGTTGTTAAGGGGCAGGGGTGGACAGTATTACAGGTGTAACACTCAATAACGCTACCAACGGAGGATGCCCGGGGGCCATGAAAGGTATAAGGTGAGGGTTCGTTGCCGCAGTAACTCTGAAAGATAACAACAAAAAGAACCGAACGGTTCTGGAGCCAACATGACGATGCAACTTGCACAGCGCCACCATATGGACGCCATCCTCAGCTTTGCAGAGGATAATGCGAGAGTTGGCCACCTGCCGGGTGAGTTGATCGGCCGGTCATGGAAGCGCTGTATCCATGAATACGGACTCGATCCCTGCCGGCCTCGCAATGCCCGAATCGTGACCCACCAGACCCTGCGGGAACACCAGGACTCAGTGGATGAATTCCTGAATGTGGCCCGTGCCGGTGTTGATCAGCTCTACGGTATGGTGGCGCAGCTTGGTTATGTGTTGCTTCTGACTGATCATCGCGGCGTCACCGTCCAGTACCTTGGCGATAAGAACTCCGACAGGCGTCTGCGCCAGGCGGGCCTGTATCTGGGAGCAGACTGGAGCGAACAGTATGCCGGCACCTGCGCCGTTGGGACCTGTATCCAGGAGCAGAAGGCCCTGACCTGCCACCGGGTCGATCATTTTGATGCGACCCATATTGAGCTGACATGTACTTCGGCGCCTATTCTGGACCCCTTCGGCAAACTGCTGGCCGTTCTCGATATTTCGGCGCTGGATTCCCCTCATGCCCGACATAGCCAGACATTCGCTCTCAATCTGACTCAGTTGTATGCCCGGATGATCGAAGATGCCTATTTCCTGCGACGGTATCGTAATCAGGTGATTTTCCGCTGCGATGCCTCCCGTGAGTTTGTGCAGGTGAATGGCCAGTATCTCTTCGCCATTGACGATAACGGTCGGATTGAAGCCAGCAACACGGCTGGTCGTGCGTTGATCTCGGATACGCCGGCTGCGGCGGAAAGTGAAGGACGACCAAGTCTGACCCAATTGTTTGAATGCCAGTTGCGGGATATCTGGAGTATTCCTTTCGATCAGGAAGATCAGGTAAGGGCGTTTCGCCATCAGAGCAGTGGTGATACTTTTTTTGCGGCCCTGGTTCAACCCCGGGCAACCCTGGCTCGCCGGAATCGGGATGAAGCACCGGAAGTCCTGGAAAATGTACCCCGCCTCGATGCCCTGGCGGCGGATGATCCGGTGATGCGGCGTACCCTCGGGCTGGCCAGAAGGCTCCGAAACCGGGATGTGGGCCTGCTGATTCTTGGTGAAACCGGAACCGGCAAGGAAGTTCTGGCACGGGCTGTTCATGATTCCAGCCATCGCAGCAAACGGGCATTTGTCGCCGTGAACTGCGCAGCGATCCCGGAATCCCTTATTGAAAGTGAGTTGTTTGGTTATGTCAGCGGTGCGTTCACCGGGGCCAGGGCCAAGGGTATGCGAGGTCTGATCCAGCAAGCGGACGGTGGCACCCTGTTTCTGGATGAGATTGGCGATATGCCGTTACAGCTGCAAACCCGGTTATTGCGGGTGCTGGCGGAAGGGGAAATTCTGCCTATTGGAGCCCAGTCTCCGGTGCGTATCAATTGTCGGGTGATTGCGGCCACACATCAGAATCTGGAAGAACTGATCAATAAGGGTGCGTTCCGGGCTGATCTCTATTACCGGCTGAATGGCGCTACCTTGCGGTTACCACCCTTGAGGCAGAGAGCCGACCGGCAGCATGTGATCCAGTCCGTTCTGAAGAACCTGATTGCAGACGGGGGATTGCCCGATGTTCGCATCCGGGCAGACGCCATGAGTGCGTTGCTGGCCCATGACTGGCCGGGGAACATACGGCAACTCGTCAACGCTCTGACATTCGCCGAGGCAACCTGCGATGGTAGGGAAATTACCGCTTCCGATCTGCCGGAAGAATGCCTCTCCTGTCACCCACTGTTCGTCGGTGGCCGCGATGATGTGACATCCGGCTCTAACCCGCTACTGGATGCGCTGAATGAGCACCACTGGAATATTTCCCGGGTTGCCCGGCACTTTAATGTTTCGAGGCCAACGGTGTATCGCTGGATGAACCAGCAGGGGATTTCATCCCCCCGCTTTCTGGGGCATTCCCCAGATTAGAGTGACGGAGTTCAGGTCAGATTCCGGTGTCCTTCACACTTTCCATCACCACAAAGGTACTGGTTTGCAGAACGTGGGGCAGGCTGGATACCTGTTCTCCCAGAACTTGGCGGTACTCCGCCATATTCCGGGTTCTGATCTTCAGTAGATAATCAAAATTCGCCGCCATCATGTGGCACTGCTCCACTGCCGATATTCGCTTCACTGCTTCGTTGAATGCTGCCAGCGCTTTGCTGCTGGTGTCGGAGAGGGTCACCTGTGCAAAGGCTACATGGCTGAGCCCCAGTTTGGTCTGGTTGACCAGGGTAGTGTAACCGGTGATATAGCCCTGTTCCTCCAGCCGACGCATCCGCACCTGGCAGGGGGTTTTGGACAGCCCCACCCGTGCCGCCAGTTCAGTGACGGTAATCCGGGAGTTCTTCTGCAACTCCCGAAGAATTGAGTGATCAATTCTGTCCAGTTCGACCATAAATCTGAATCCAGCCAAGATATGCGTCTAAAGATAATGGTGAATATAAGTAATTTGTCTGCAATTTGAAACTATAAGGTCAAAGCGACTTTCGGGGTTTCAGTATACTGAAACGCGCATCGACCCATATTGCCCTGCTGATACCTCCCGGAGACAACTGATGACCGATTCCCGCCCGACACAACAACAAAGCCTGCTGGAACAGCTTGCGGATGCCCTGGAAGAACAGAGTGTCGAGACCGACGAGTCCCTTGATCTGCGCAAGGTTGTGGCCAGGATGATGGAGGAATCCCGGTGCTGGGATGATGATCTTCACAGTTTGCTGGTTGAGAAGCTGGGGGCCACCCACGGTGGTCGGTGTGCGCAGATGTTCAGCGGCAGTTTCCCTTCGGCCTACCGTGCGCGGTTCCCGGTTAGTGAGGCCCTGGGTGATATTCAGCAGATTCAGTCGATTGCTGATACTTCGGATGTGCCGATGAGTTTCTATCGGGCCGGAGACGCCCGGAAGGGCGAGCTGAACTTCAAGCTCTACAGCCAGGGCAGCCCGGTGATTCTCTCGGATGTGATCCCGATTCTTGAAAATCTGGGTATGCGGGTTCTGGGGGAGCACCCTTACAGGGTGACCCGTCGGGACGGTGAAACGTTTGGCGTCAGCTACTTTACGGTGGCGTGCCCATCCGGAGGAGGCCTGGAAGCAAACGAAGCGCCTGATCAGTCGATTCCGCTTATTCAGGAGGCGTTCCGGGAAATCTGGAACGGTTTTGCAGAGAACGATGAGTTCAACCGACTGGTTATGATGGCAGGCCTGAGCTGGAAGCAGGTGGTGCTGTTACGTGCCTATTCACGTTACATCAAACAGCTGCGTTTTGGTTTCAGTCAGCCGTTTATGGCCGATACTCTGGCTCGCCATCTGGATATTGCTTCCGATCTTGTCGCTTTGTTTGAGGCAAGGTTCCAGCCGGTCGGGATGACGATGGACGGGCGTGAAGCCCGCTCGGAGGCTTTGGAACAAACGATTCTCGGCGCGCTGGAGCAGGTGGAAAGTCTCGATGACGACCGTATCCTGCGCCGGTTCCTGGCCCTGATCAAGGCGACGGTTCGCACCAACTTCTACCAGCCGGACGAGTCCGGCCAGGCCAAGGGCTACCTGTCCTTCAAAATTGATCCATCTTCGCTTTCCGATATACCAAAACCCCGGCCTCGCTTTGAGATTTTCGTGTATTCACCAAGGGTGGAAGGCGTTCACCTACGCGCCGGAATGGTGGCGAGGGGCGGTTTGCGCTGGTCTGACCGGATTGAAGACTACCGGACCGAGATTCTGGGACTGGTCAAAGCCCAGCAGGTGAAAAACTCGGTGATCGTGCCGGTTGGTGCCAAAGGCGGCTTTATCGTTAAGCAGCCGCCGACGGGTGGCTCCCGGGATGCGCTGCGGGCGGAAGGTGTTGCCTGTTACCAGATCTTCATCCGGGGGCTTCTGGATGTCACTGATAACCTGGAGGCTGATGTGGTGGTGCCGCCCGCCGACGTGGTGCGCCATGACGGTGACGACCCCTATCTGGTGGTTGCGGCGGACAAGGGTACGGCGACTTTCTCGGACATTGCCAATCAACTGGCGGAGGAATACGGGTTCTGGCTGGGTGATGCCTTTGCTTCCGGCGGTAGTGAAGGGTACGACCACAAAAAAATGGGCATCACTGCCCGTGGCGCCTGGGAGTCGGTCAAACGGCATTTTCTGGAAAAGGGGCTCGACACCCAGGGTGAAGATTTTACGGTTGTCGGCATCGGGGATATGGCAGGGGATGTGTTTGGTAATGGCATGTTGCTCTCTGAGCACATCCGCCTGGTGGGAGCGTTCAATCACCTGCACATCTTTGTGGATCCGACGCCGGATGCCAGCTCGTCGTTTGCCGAACGTCAGCGGCTGTTCAATCTGCCTGGTTCTTCGTGGGCTGATTATGATCCTGAGCTGATCAGTGCCGGCGGTGGCATTTTCTCCCGCTCCGCCAAGTCGATTCCGGTCTCGGAGGAAATGCGCGCTGCACTGAACATCGATGCTCGCACGATCACGCCTAATGATCTGGTTCAGGCGCTGTTGAAGGCGCCCGTGGATATGATCTGGAACGGAGGCATTGGCACCTATGTGAAAGCCCCGGGTGAATCCCATGAATCCGTTGGTGATCGTTCCAATGATGCGGTTCGTGTGGATAGCGGAGAACTGCGGTGCCGTGTGCTTGGTGAAGGCGGGAACCTTGGCTTCACACAGCGGGGACGCGTTGCCTACGCTCTCCACGGGGGCTCAGCCAATACTGATTTTATCGACAATGCCGGTGGCGTCGATTGCTCGGACCACGAGGTCAATATCAAGATTCTGTTGAACCAGCGGGTGCTGGCCGGGCAAATGACGCTGGCGGAGCGCAATCAGCTGCTGCGTGCCATGACCCCGGAAGTGGCAGATCTGGTGCTGCAGAACAATTACCGGCAGACCATGGCGCTGAGCCTCGCCTGTAGCGGCAAGGTTGGCTCTCAGGACAGTTTCGAGCGCCTGATGCGCCGACTCGAATCCGAAGGCCGGCTGGATCGGGCGCTGGAATTTCTGCCGGACGACGATCTTCTGAGGGAGCGCAGCGAACGCAATGAAGGTTTGACCCGCCCGGAACTAGCGGTGCTGCTGTCCTATGCCAAGATTGAACTTAAACAGTCGCTGCTGGCGGCACCGATCGTCCACGATCCGAGATTTGTCGCGGCACTGCGTTCGGCGTTTCCTGTCACTCTGAGAACCGCTTTCCCCGAGGCTATTGATGCCCATCCGTTGCGGGCGGAGATCTCGGCAACCCAGATTGCCAACGACATGGTCAATCGTATGGGGATTACCTGGCTTGATCAGATTCGCAACACCACCGGTGCTGATCACGGCAGTATTGCTGCTGCGTACCTGATCTCGCTGAAGATCCACGATGTTGATCGTCGCTGGGGAGCGATCGAGGCCCTGGATGGCAAGATCTCAGCGCAGGTTCAGTCATCGCTGTTCCGGGATGTGATCCGGCTGGTAACAAGAAGTACCAGCTGGCTGCTTCATAACCGGAAGCCTGAGCTTGATCCTGACTATTGTGTGGCTCGTTACCAGGCTCCTCTTGGCGATGTGCTGTCGACCACCGAGAGACTTTCGTCAGTGATACCTGAAAGTCGGTGGAATGAGCACTATGCTGAGTACAGACAACAGGATGTCCCGGAGATGCTGGCGGCTTATTGCGCATCTGCCGAGAGCCGGTACTGGCTGATGGACATGATCGAGATTTCTCTCCAGCTCGACCAGGACCTTGAGTCCGTCGCCTGGGTTTACTTCCGGCTTGGCGAAAGTCTCAACCTGATCTGGCTGGATCGGCAGATGCGTGCCTTCCGCGCCAGTGGGCACTGGCAACGGATGGCAACCGTACATTTCCGGGATGAGCTGGATCAGCAACTGCGTAACCTTACAGCCTGTGTTCTGGGCGAAGGGCAAAAGGCTGCGGTAGACAAAGCGGGGGACCCCTCGCGTATGCTGGAGTTATGGCGTGAATCCAGACTTCCGACACTGAACCGCTGGAAAAAGATGCTGAGTGAGATGCAGGCGACCAGCGATGTTGATTGTGCTGTGTTTTCAGTGGCCCACAGTGTTTTGCGGGAGCTGGCTCTGGAAACTTGCTGATCGGCAATATCTGGATGGTCTGAAGATGATCTGTTTTGAGGGTCAATCAGTAAATATTTTTAATGAATAAAGTCTAAACGAACTGTCAGTTTTTGTTTAATGGAGGAATCGTCTTTTTTATTCTCGGTAGAATGCGAGATAGAGAAGATCAACAGCTAAGAGGGTACGTCTATGAGTGCGCAGCAATCGGTGAATCCAGACCTGAACATAAATCGCCAGGCTATCCGGCAGAACTATCTGGCCGATGAATACGCGGTGATTCACAAACTGATTGATGACGCTCAGTTGACTCAGGCGGAACGGGAAGCCATCTCTGCCCGCGCCGCCGACCTTGTGCGCAGCGTTCGCAAGAATGCCCGCGCGACCATCATGGAAAAGTTCCTGGCAGAGTACGGGCTGACCACCAAAGAAGGTGTGGCGCTGATGTGCCTGGCGGAAGCGCTGTTGCGGGTGCCCGATAACCTTACGATTCACGACCTGATTGAAGACAAGATCACCTCAGGCAACTGGGGTGCCCACGTGGGCAAGGCCCAGTCCGGTATGATCAACACCGCTACCATGGCCCTGCTGATGACCAGCAATCTGCTGAAAGACTCCGAGCGGCAGAGCGTTGGTGAAACCCTGCGCAAGCTGGTCAAGCGCATGGGCGAGCCGGTGGTTCGTACCGTTGCCGGGCAGGCGATGAAAGAGATGGGGCGCCAGTTTGTGCTCGGCCGCGACATTGAAGAGGCCCAGGAGCGGGGCGAAGCTCAGGTTCAGCGGGGTTACACCTATTCCTACGATATGCTCGGCGAAGCCGCACGAACAGATGCCGATGCTGTTCGTTACTTTAACGCTTATTCCGATGCCATCGACAGCATTGCCAAGAACTGCAAGGGTGATGTGCGGACCAACCCCGGTATTTCGGTCAAGCTATCTGCTCTGCACGCCCGTTATGAATTTGGCAACAAAGATCGTGTGATGAGCGAGTTGGCGCCCCGTGCGCTGGCACTGGCCAAGAAAGCCGCCAAAGCCAACATGGGCTTCAATATTGATGCGGAAGAGCAGGATCGTCTGGATCTGTCGCTGGATGTTATCGAAGCGATCCTTTCCGATTCAGAGCTGGCCGGCTGGAATGGTTTCGGCGTCGTTGTTCAGGCCTTTGGAAAGCGCGCCTCCCAGACTCTGGATTGGTTGTACGCGCTGTCAGTAAAGCTGGATCGCCGCATCATGGTTCGTCTGGTCAAAGGTGCCTACTGGGATGCCGAGATCAAGCGTGCCCAGGTTATGGGGCTCACCGGTTTTCCGGTATTTACCCGCAAGGCGTGCAGTGATGTGTCCTATCTTTCCTGCGCCAAGCAACTGCTGGGAATGACGGATCGTATTTATCCGCAGTTTGCGACCCATAACGCGCACTCGGTATCTGCCGTTCTGGAGCTGGGTAAGGAACTGGATCGCAGCGCATTCGAATTCCAGCGTCTGCATGGCATGGGCGAGTCCCTGCATGATCAGGTTATTGCCGATAGCGGTGTACCTTGCCGCATCTACGCTCCGGTGGGGGCCCACAGCGACCTGCTGGCCTATCTGGTGCGTCGTCTGCTGGAGAACGGGGCCAACAGCTCTTTCGTTAATCAGATTGTTGATACCAGCATCACCCCGGAAGAAATCGCCAAAGATCCCATCGACGTGGTGAATGGTCTGGGTGTGAACATCTCCTCCAAGGCTATTGTGACTCCGGCCAGGTTGTTTGGTGACCAGCGTCGTAACTCCAAGGGTTGGGATATCACCGATCCAATCACCATCGCCGAGGTGGAAGAAGGCCGTGGCCGGTATCGTGAGCACCTGTGGAAAGGTGGCCCGGTTATGGCGGTTGAGGCCACCAGTGATCAGGTTGTCGAGGTTCGTAACCCTGCCAACCCGGATGATCTGGTTGGGGAGATTACCTTTGCCTCAGATGCTGATGTAAGCGCCGCTCTGGATGCTGCCAGCGATGGTTTCAAGAGCTGGTCAGCCTTCTCTGCTGAAGACCGTGCCGCAATCATCCGTAAAGTGGGCGATCTGTATGAAGAGCACGCCTACGAGCTGTTCGCGCTGACAACCCGTGAGGCAGGCAAGTCGTTGCTGGATGCCGTTGCGGAGATCCGTGAAGCGGTCGACTTTGCGATGTTCTACGCCAATGAAGGCATTCGCTACCAGAACGATGGAGAGGCTCGCGGTGTGATCTGTTGTATCTCTCCGTGGAACTTCCCGCTGGCGATCTTTACCGGCCAGATTCTGGCGAACCTGGCAGCGGGTAATGCCGTGGTTGCCAAACCTGCCGAACAGACATCATTGCTGGCGGTCCGCGCGGCAGAACTGATGCATCAGGCGGGTGTGCCCAAGGCTGCTATGCAACTGCTTCCGGGCACTGGTGCGACTGTCGGCTCGGCATTGACGTCCGATCCACGGGTAGCCGGTGTCTGCTTTACCGGTTCGACTGCGACTGCTCAGCGCATCAACAAGGTCATGACTGAGAGCATGGACCCGGATGCACCGCTGGTTGCCGAAACCGGTGGTCTGAACGCTATGATCGTGGATTCCACCGCACTTCCGGAACAGGTTGTCCGGGATGTTCTGGCGTCGTCCTTCCAGAGTGCCGGTCAGCGTTGTTCTGCCCTGCGTATGCTGTACGTCCAGAAAGACATCGCTGATCACCTGCTGGAAATGCTGTATGGCGCCATGGAAGAGCTGGGTATTGGCGATCCGTGGTTGTTGTCTACCGACGTTGGCCCGGTGATCGATGAAAATGCTCGCAAGAAAATCACTGAGCACTGCAACCGTTTCGAGCAGAAAGGCCAGTTGCTGAAAAAACTGGACGTACCGAACAACGGTCTGTTCGTGTCTCCGGCAGTGCTCAAGGTCAGTGGTATTGAAGAGCTGGAAGAGGAAATCTTTGGCCCGGTACTGCATGTGGCAACCTTCGAAGCCAAGGACATCGACAAGGTGGTGGATTCTGTCAATGCCAAAGGCTACGGCCTGACCTTCGGTGTGCACAGCCGTGTAGATCGCCGGATTGAGCGTATCACCAGCCGCATCAAAGTAGGTAATACCTACGTGAACCGCAACCAGATCGGCGCCATCGTAGGCTCTCAGCCCTTTGGCGGGGAAGGCCTGTCTGGTACTGGTCCGAAGGCGGGTGGTCCACACTATGTTCGCCGCTTTATGAAAGGCGCGACGGTCAGCAAGCCGGCCGAGGCAGGTGCCAGGGCGCTGTCTGCAGACCGTGTTCAGAAGCTGATTGGCAAGCTCGATAGCCTGGAGGCTCCGAAGCCGGAAAACCGTCAGGAAATCCTCAAGCCCTTCTTCGGTACTGTTCCTGCACCGCTGGATAGTGGCTATGAAGTGATGCCCGGGCCGACAGGGGAGCAGAACCATCTATCCGACCATGCCCGTGGTGTGGTTCTGTGTCTGGGGCCGGATGCTGATTCTGCGATGGAGCAGGCGGCAACGGCGTTGTCCCAGGGCAACAAGGTAGTGGTGATTGCGCCAGACGTTGAGAAGAAGGCTGAGGGTGCTGTGAAGGCTGATTTGCCGATTGTTGCAGCCAACGGTCTGCTGGATCCGGAAGCTCTGGCAGTACTCAGCGGCTTTGAAGCCGTTACGACGGTGGCGGACGCATCCCTGCTGAAGCAGTACCGACAGGCTCTTGCCAAGCGTGATGGCGCGCTGTTGCAGATCATTACCGAGCACAAGCTGGATCAGCGTTTTGTGATCGAGCGTCACCTGTGTGTGGACACTACTGCAGCCGGCGGTAACGCCAGCCTGATCGCCGCTTCTGAGTAAGCGGCAGATTTCGGTTTTTTCATGCCGTTACGCAGTCAGTTTTTAACGGGCTGCGTAACGCTCGTGAAGAATACCCACCCTCTCCACGTAGGCTTTGGTCTCTGCGTACGGTGGCACGCTGCCATAGCGTGTTACGGCACCGGGGCCAGCATTGTAGGCCGCAGTAGCCAGCTTTATATCGCCATCGAAGCGGTCCAGCATCCTGGCGAGATAGTTCACTCCCCCACGAATGTTCTCTGCAGCTACGAGAGCATTTTTCACACCCAGCTCTTCGGCCGTTGCCGGCATCAGCTGCATGAGCCCCTGGGCACCCACCGGTGACAGAGCCTTTTCGTTAAACGCGGATTCCGCATGAATCACTGCACGAACCAGGGCGGGATCTACCCCGAACTCCTGTGCGGCGGTCTGGATTTCCTTGCGGTAGGGGCTGGTGAACAGAGGTGTTTTGCGCCAGTCGACCTTTGAGTTCGGGTCGCAGGCGTAACAGTGGAAGCGGATAACCTCGAACTCTGAGCCGGCAGGTCGGTTGCTGCTGTAGGCAATGACACCATGCTCGTCTTTATAACGGTAAACCGTATCGTTGCCGGTTGATGCGCGCGGTTGATCACTTTTGACGTTGGTGAACTCCACACGGCCATCCGGGTGCACAATACGCTTGATGCTGTCTGCCGATACCTGCGCAGACAGCATGGCCGCTGTCAGGGCCAGGGAAAGAATCAAGGGTGATCTGAAACCCGTCATGCTGCTCTCAAACCATTAAGCTCACAGTGGTGTTGCTGATGATTATACGGTCCTGTCGCAAGGATGAAACGGCATAGATTGTCCGAAATGTGTTACTGATTGGTACGGTGTCGGCCAGTTCTCACTTCGCGCCGCTGCTCTCAACCGATGTTTCCGGCGGCAGGCGCTCCCCTGACCAGTTTTCCATCAGTCGACAGGTTACCAGGTCGCCGGTGACATTGATGGCGGTCCGGCACATATCAAGAATCCGGTCCACGCCCATGATTAATGCAATTCCGCTGGGTGGTACGCCCACTGTTTGCAGCACCATGGCCAGTATTACGATGCCAACCCCGGGGGTCGCCGGTGACCCGATCGAAGCGCCAACCGCCATCGCAACAACCAGAGCCATACTGCCCATACTGAGGTCGATACCGTAAACCTGGGCGAGGAATACCGTGGCAACTGCCTGATAGAGTGCGGTGCCATTCATGTTGATGGTCGCGCCCAGGGGGATAACAAACTGTGAGACAGACGGCCTGACTCCAAGTTTGTCCTCTGCTGTGCGGATCGACAGGGGCATTACGGCGGCTGAACTGGATGTCGAAAAGGCCAGCAGCAGTACGTCCCGTGTGTCCTTCAGGAACCGGAGTGGAGGTTCTCCCGCACGAAGCTTGAGAACAATCAGGTAAAAAGCGAGAAGCACCAGAAGCCCCAAAAGGACAGTCACCACATAGGAGGCCATCCCCAGCATGGCCTTGAACCCTATGGTTGTGGTGAGCTGGGCCATCAGTCCGAACACTGCAAAGGGCGCAAGTCGCATGGCCCAGCGAACCACCGTCATGCAGATCTGCTGGAGTGAGTCCAGAAGGTCCAGCATCGGCCGGGACTTCTCCGGAGCCATGCTGACCAGCGCGACGCCCACGATGATGGAGAAAATGACCACTTGCAGCATCTGACCTTCGACCATGGCGTCCAGAGGGTTACCGGGTAGCAGACCAAGCAGGGTCTGTGGCAGATCCATAACGCTGGGCATGGCTGTGGCTTCCGGTGCAGGCGTATCCGGGATAGCCAGCCCTTTCATCATCTGACCGGGATTCATCAGGCCGCCCACCCAGAGACCGATGGAAGCGGCAATACCGGTTGTTATGACGAAAAAAACCGTCACCCTGACGCCGAGTTTACGCAGCTGCTCAAGGTTTTCGCTGGCGGCCAGCCCCCGAACCACTGAGGCAATGACCAGAGGGATCACAATCATCTGTATGGTCGCGAGGAAGAGCTGGCCGGGAAAAGCCAGCCAGTTACCGATCAGTGTTCCGGTTTCGGGCTCGACCAGGCCAACCGAGGGGCCGAGTAATGTGCCAACGATGAGTCCAAGGAACATGCCCACCAGCACTTTCAGCCAGAGGCGCCCCTTGACCAGCCCTGACAGGTAAATGCTCAGATGGCGTAACGGGCGGATGCTGTCGAGAGATGAGGTATTGGGCATCAGATACTTACTCCTTGTCAGGGCACCGACTGGATTTCGTCCCCGGACAGCGGGCGATACTGGCCGGCGGAAAGCCCCGGGTCCAGGCCTATGTCACCCATGCATTCCCGGTGCAGGGAAGTGATGCGGTTCCCCACGGCATGGAACATTCGCTTAACCTGATGGTAGCGGCCTTCGTAGATGGTGACGAGGGCTTCGTGCGGGCCGAGTACCTCAATCTGGGCCGGGGAAGTCCTGAGCTGCTCGAATTCGAACCAGATACCGTCGGCGAACGTCCTCGCCGTTTCCGGGCTGATCGGGGAAACGGTGGTTACCCGGTACTGTTTTGGAATCTTTATTTTCGGCTCTGTCAGCCGGCGCGACCAGTTGCCGTCGTTGGTCAGGATCAGCAGACCGGTGCTTGCACGATCCAGCCGGCCGGCGATATGGAGGTCGGGGTGCAATTCAGGGGGCACCAGATCCAGCACGGTAGGATGAATGTCATCTGTGGTAGCGCTGAGATATCCGGCCGGTTTGTTGAGCATCAGGTAATGAGCCGTTTCCCCGGATTGAATGATGCGGTCATCAAGCTGCACCTTTGCGAACTTTATGACGTCAAGGGCAGCATCCCGGCAGGTTGCTCCGTCAACCGTCACTCTTCCGGCCGCAATCAGTGCATTGGCCTGCTTTCGGCTGATGCCATTACAGTTACTGAGAATTCGGGAGAGCTTCATTCGGGAATCGGCTATGCTAGGTGAAGACCCAATAATAATACGAGGAAATGCCATGCCATTCTCTGCCGATTGCCTTGCTGAGCTCAATCTTCTTACCCAGTTTTCCTCAACCTCCACCCAGGAGGGCATAAAAGTGCATGCCCATACTGCGGCGCCTGAAACGGTACAGGCCGCTGAGAACCTTTTTGACAAAGGACTGATCAGCCAGAAGGACGGGGGCTACCTGACCCCTTTGGGTGCTGAGGCCGTGGATCTGACCCAGAAACTGCAATCTATTCTGCAGGGTGGCTAAGCACGTCTGTTTGCAATCTGTTGAAGTCCCTTAAGACCGGTTACAGGTATCTGTACCGGTCGTATTCCCGGTTTTCTGTATCTGTTTTGTTTGCGTTCCCATTTTTAAAGTGTTCGTCCATTCATCGTCTTAATAATAGTTAGGTCGCATGCGTTCACTTTTTTTCTCATTTTTCATACCGGCCCTGTTCGTCTGGCTCTGGAGTACAGGCTTCATCGGTGCCAAATATGGTCTGCCCTACGCAGAGCCGTTTACGCTATTGCTGATTCGCATGCTGCTCACCCTGGGGCTGTTGATTGCTCTTGCGGGGGTGTTGAAAACCCGCTGGCCTGGCTGGCGGGGGGCTGGGCATTTGGCGGTCACTGGCCTTCTGGTTCACGGGTGTTACCTGGGAGGCGTGTACTACGCCATTACCGAAGGAATGGCTTCTGGCGTAGTGTCCCTGATTGTCGGGTTGCAGCCTCTGGTTACAGCAGGCGCTGCGGTGTTATTCCTGAACGAATCGGTTACCCGGAGGCAGTGGCTTGGTCTTGTGCTGGGTCTGCTCGGGGTTGCGCTGGTGTTAGCGGAAAAGTTCGGAGGTGCGGGCGTCGGGCTTTCGGCCTGGTCTCTGCTGTGGGCCCTGTTGGCGCTGGCGGGCATTTCTATCGGTACTGTATATCAGAAACGTCATGGTACCGGAGCGGACCTGGTAGCAGGCACTGTCATCCAATATGGGGCTGCGGCCCTGTTATTTGCGGCTGGAGCCCTGCTGTTTGAAACCCGCCAAGTCGAGTGGAGCCTGCAACTGCAGCTCTCAATGGCCTGGTTGGTTCTCGGGGTATCGATAGGGGCCATCTTGTTGCTGATGTGGCTTATCCGGCAAGGTGCGGCGTCTCAGGTCGCCAGCCTTTTCTATCTGGTTCCTCCGGTTACCGCCCTGGAAGCCTTCCTGCTTTTTGACGAGCGCCTTGGTGGACTCGCCATGGCGGGTGGGCTGGTGGCTATCACCGGCGTTGCCCTGTCGGTAACGCAACGTGCCAAAAATGGATGATTCCGGTGTCACAAGGCATGGAAGCCTTGATCTATATCAGTTTTTTATTTTTTTCACGGTTTTTTAGCCGCTGGATACTTTTTGTCACTGACATTTGTCCCGGGACGGGTAATGATACGAGCCTTGGCAGAATCGCTCAGGTTCATTGGCCAAAAACGCCAAAATTGAATCGTTGGAAAGGACATAATAGTGTCAGTCTCTACAGCATTGATGGGCTCAAAGTTGCCGGGCCTGGTAAAGCGCAGTCTGTTCGGTATGGTTTTGTCGGCCGTGGTGAGTTCGTCCCTGGCCGCAGAGCGTCTGTATATCTTTACCGAGAATTACCCTCCTTATAACACCTCCTCGACCGGTGAGGGCTTTGCTCACAATGCCGAGGATATTTCCGGCATTTGTGGCGATATGGTGAAAACCATGCTGGCTCGTGCCGGTTATGACTATGTCATGAAAATGCGGGCCTGGAGCCTTGCCTATGAGCGGGTTCAGAAGAAGGAAAATCATGGCCTCTTCTGCACCGCCCGAACCGATGAACGAGAGGACCTGTTCCAGTGGGTGGGGCCGATGGCATCCATCAAGTGGACATTGTTTGCTGCGCCTGATTCGACCATCACGCTGAACAGTCTTGAGGACGCAAAGGATCTTACCATTGCCGGTTACAAAGGCGATGTGATGTCTGAGTATCTGGTCGAGCAGGGGTTCAATGTCGTCATGAGTCTGTCGAGCGATGTGAACGCCAGTCGTCTGAAGCTGGGTCAGGCGGATCTTTGGGTTACTGACGGCCTGGTCGGGCCGATGATGGCTGAAAGTCAGGGGGTTACCGGGCTCAAGTCGGTTTTGGTCTTCCGCGAAACCCCGATGTATCTGGCCCTGAACAAACAGACATCCCCAGCTATCGTAGCTGACCTCCAACAGGCGCTGGATTCCGCGCGCAATGCCGGAGACCTGGATGCCATTGTTGCCCGTTACGAGTGAGTAGGATCAGGCCGGTTCTTGTTCGGATGTGTGAGCCGGTCGCTTCAGCCTTTTGGCAATGTCCACAAACGGCGTGACGATCAGGCTGTAGAGTGTGAGATAGCGCTCGGCATCGCGGCTTCCCGTGCCGAACCGGATGTTTTCCTGTTGGGCACTGGTTACGTACAGGGTGCCGAACATCCAGTCCCACAGGGACAGGTTGGTGCCGAAATTCTTGTTAAAGTGACGGGGCGCGTCGCTGTGATGGATCTGGTGCTGGGCCGGGCTGTTGAAAATATGCTCCAGTGCCGGACCGAATGAAAACCACACGTGACTGTGGCGAAGGTTCGCCGCCAGACTGTTGAAGATGAACGTCAGGTAGGTCACGCCGAAGAGTGTGTAGCGGCTGATCTCCCCTCCGCAGGCGTACCAGAACGCCCCCGCATACCCCCCAACCAGAACCGCCGTGGCAATTCGTTCCACGATTTTTTCCACAAAGTGAATTCTGCTCGCAGTTGCCGGTACCAGCACCGGCGCGGAATGGTGAACCTTGTGAAACTCCCAGAGCCACTTCGAGTGGAACGCACGATGGACCCAGTAGTGCTTGAAATCATGAAGAAGAAACAGCCCGAGGCCATAGAGCAGAGTGAGTGAAAGGTTTTCACCCAGCTGAGGCCGAGCTCCCCAGAGGTTGGTGAAAAAGGCAATGTAGTCACCCGAGCGGAACACATAAGGGTCGACCAGAGCGACAACCGGCAACACCAGCGTTACCTTGAGAATGGCCCGGATCAGGTAGTAGCGGTAATCAAGAAGCGCAGACCGATGGAAGTTGACCCGGTTTCCGCCGAGGAATTGCCAGAACGTACTGGCTGCCGCGGTTCCCTGGTGAATACGAAAACGAAACAGGCCATAGGCAACCAGAAGGGATATTCCCAGAAACACTACGCCCAGTCGGCCATTCAGGTCGAAAATGCCAAGAAACTGGTCAGTTACCGGATCAATGATGTAGTGGTTCAGGTATTCCAGAACTGTTCGGAATGCATCCACGGCGAGTGCCCTCATAAAAACGAGTCGGATTATAGATGCACTTGCTTATTAATTCAATGAGAGTGGTTCTCAGAAGCGAGTGGTTGTTGTTTGTGGCTGGTGAGCCGTGGCGTTACGTAGCTGAATCGTCGACGGTACTGTTCCATGGTGCAGCCTACCGTCCGTTTGAATAGCCTCCTGAATGAGCTTGTATCTTCATATCCGACTCCCCAGATGATTTGGGATGTCTGCTGCTGAGTAGACTCCAACTGGTGTTTGGCTGCTTCGATCCGCATTTGCTGAATGTAGTGCAGGGGTGTCTCTCCGGTTGCGTCTTTAAAGCGCCGTTTAAAGGTGCGCGTTCCAATGCCGGCAATCCCGGCAAGCTGATCAACACTGAGTGGATCGTTGTAGTGTGTCTCCAGCCATCGTTGGGTTTCCGCAATGGCGTCGTCTTGATGTGCCAGGCTGCTGTAGAAGCTCATATAAGGCGTCTGCTCGGTTCGCCGGGCATCCAGAATCAGCAACTTACTGCAGGCCAGGGCCAGTGAAGGGGAACCCAGCTTTTCCACGAGGTAGAGGCAAAGATCAACAAACGACGTTGCCCCACCGGCACAAATAATCTGTCCGTTGTCGATCAGGAGTTCATCGGCTTCCAGCCGTACCTCTGGAAAGCGGCGCCGGAAAGCCGGAGCTGCCCGCCAGTGGGTGGTGGCCACCTGATTGGCCAGTAATCCTGCCTCGGCCAGAACAAAGCTGCCTGTGCAGACACTGGCGAGGGTTGCGCCCTGTTGGTGGCTATTCCGAAGCCAGTCATGGATGGGTGCCGAACGGGCCAGCGACGTGTCGATGTGCCGATCTCCCAGCACGGCCTCCATAGCAGAACCTACGATGATCAGGTCCGGGTTGTAGTCTGGCCACTCAGTCGTCGGGGCTATGCTGACACCGCTGTAGGTGGTCACCGGGGCACCATCGACAGTCACGATCTGGCAGTCGAACCTTGGGCCGTCGGATGGTGTGGGCTGATCGCAGAAGTTGGCAGCCGCGAAAAAATCCATGATTCCGATTACGCCGCTACCGTGGCAGTAGGGAAGAGCAACGATGGCAATTTTGATCATGGTTTTGGCCCTTTTCGCATTTAATGTGTCAAATATGCCACTCTGATCCGTTCGGAGCAAGTCGTATTCTGGCCTTGAACTAACGGAGGGCATAGGGCCTTCCGGGCAGGGAGGACTGGACATGACAATCCACACGCATATCAATACTCGAACAGCGACACAGGTTTCCGATGCCAGGGTGGCTCCAGGTTCAGCCAAAACGTCATTGATTGGGCGGGGCTTGAACGGATTGCAGAGGATTGCGCCGGAATTTGCGGGAAATGTTGTGGAGCACCTGTTTTTTACACCGCGCCGGTTGCCTGTACCAACCCGCTATGAGCACCTTTTCGAGGAAGCGGATGCCTATACCCAGCTTTGGGCGGGAAACCAGCGGATACCGGTCTATAGCTGGGGATTTGGGCCCACTGTCCTTATGGTGCACGGGTGGTCCGGGTCGGGCATCCAGTTCGGCGCCTTTATTGGCCCTCTGGTCAAGGCCGGTTATCGGGTTGTTGTCTACGATGCACCTGCTCACGGCCGTGCCGAGGGATTGCAGACTAACTTGCTGGAAATGTCTGAAGCGGTGGAGAGGGTAGCTGGCAGTTTTGGGCCGCTCAAGGCCATCGTTGCGCACTCGATTGGCAGTCTTGCGGCGGCTCGGGCTCTGGTTGACGGAGTTGAATCTGAGCAGACATTCCTGTTGGCTCCTCCGCGGGATCTTGCATCCGTTGTGGCGGGATTTGGTCAGTTATTGGGGCTCTCGGACAAGCTGATTGCGGGCCAGAGAGGGCGTATGGAACGGCGATTTGGTGAAGGTGTCTGGCAGCAGTTTTCGTTTGACGGGATGGCTGCGGAACTGTCAGGGCAGGCGTTGATCATTGCCGATCAGGACGATACACAGATTCCTCCGGAGCAGAGCCGGCGGGTAAGGGAGCAGTGGACGGGGAGCGAGATTTTCCAGACACAGGGACTCGGGCATTTTCGCCTGCTCTGGCATCCCACCGTGGTTGAGCGCGTCTTTGGTCAGCTCTTGAGGAAATAACGCCTTTCCGGGCGTCCGACCGATCCGTAGGTAACTTCAGCCTGCAACTCAGAGTTACCGACCAGATATTCAAGGTAGCGTCTCGCGGTTGTGCGCGAGGCGCCTATTTCGCCTCCCATCTCTTCGGCACTCCACTGCCCGCCGCGAGCCGTTACCTCTCGGATTTTGTCCAGAGTCAGGGCGTCGATGCCTTTGGGCAGGCGTTCCCTTTTTGCCGGGTCGTCTTCGCCAGTGCCGCGGGGCAGGAGAGCATCAACCTCTTTTTGCGCTAACTGGTGAAGCCCTGAGAGTCTGTCCAGGTGCTCACGGTACCGGTTGACGGCTTCCTGAAGCCGCTCGAAAACCAGGGGTTTCAGGATGTAGTCAAAGACACCGCCGCGCAAAGCGCTGCGCAGGGTTTCCACTTCCTTGGCTGCGGTGATCAGGATGACGTCGCTGCTGCTGTCGCTGGCCCGCAGCTCCCGTAGCAGGTCAAGCCCGTTGCCATCCGGGAAGTACACATCCAAAAGGATCAGTTCCGGCGCCATGACTTCAGCAAGATCGCGGGCGTCTGCAAGGGTATGGGCGATACCGCATAACTCCACGTTTTCGAGGCGTTCCACAAAACGGCGCTGGATTTCCGCAATTTTGCGATCATCCTCAACAATCAAAAGCCGGATGGGTGTCACAGGCTGGTCCTCTCCTCCGGTTGTTTGGGCAGGTAGAGGGTAAACCGGCTACCGCCTTCGTTCAGGTTTTCCACGGTGATTGATCCCCCCCAGCGGTTCAGAAACTGCTGCACAAGGTGAAGGCCAATGCCATGATCTTCACCCTTGCTACTGACTCCCCGTTCAAAAATCTTCCGTTGGGCCTCTTCCGGAACGCCGGGCCCCTGATCTTCCACTTCAAAGATGAGCTCTTCGCCGAGGTCTGTCATCGACAGTTTCACCCGGCCGCCTTCTCCGGTGTGTTGACGGGTGGCCTCAAGTGCATTGTCGATAAGGTTGCCCAGAACGCTGACCAGTTGATTCCGTGGCAGGGACTCGGGGATGTCTGACATCTGGCTGTCGGGATCAATGTCGAGATTCAGCCCCATTTCCCTTGCCCGGTTGTACTTGCCCAACAGGCAACCTGCAATGACCGGGTCAGGCACGGCTTCCAGCAGCAGGTGCAGCAATGCCTGGTGATCGCTGACCTCGCTACCGATTAGGCTCAGGGCCTCATCGTTGGCGCCGATCTGAATGAGTCCTGCAATGGTATGAAGTTTGTTTGAGTACTCATGGGTCTGGCTGCGCAGAGTGTCCGCATACTGCTGGATGCGGGTAAGCCGACGGCTGACCTGATCGAGTTCGTTGGATAGCCGAAAACTTGCTACCACGCCAATGATGTCGTCTCCCTGACGAACCGGGAGCCTGTTTACTACCATCTGCCGACCCCGTAACCAGATCTCCCGGTCGAAGTCCGGCTGACCGGTTTCCAGTACCGACATCAGGCTGCTTTCCGGCAGTATGTCGAGCAGGGGAGTGCCGGCCAGAGGTTTGTCCGGCGGCAGGTTCAGGGTTTCATGGGCAGCCCGGTTGGCTGTAGTGATGATGCCTTCCCGGTTCACCGCAATGATGCCCTCCCGCACTGACTGCAGGGTTGCTTCCCGTTCCCGGAACAGGCGGGCAATTTCTTCTGGCTCCAGTCCGAAAATGGCGCGCTTGAAACGTTCTGAAATCACGATGGCTGCAACGATCGTGGCCAGCAGCATGACCCCGACCACGCCATAGAGCACAAAATTATAGCGGCGGATGGTGGTGTCGACCTGAGCCAGGCTGTAGCCGACAGAGACGATGCCGACGATTTCTCCGGTGTCGGGAACCCGGACCGGAGCTTTTCCCCGCATGGACTCACCAAGGTTGCCCTTGGCCCTCCCAACGTAGGCGCTGCCATTCACCAGTGCCTCGTGGCCGTCGTCGCCGTCGTCATCTGCCATCGACAGGCCGATTTTGGCCTCTACCGGATGTGCCAGGCGGATGGCTTCCCGGTCGCCAATCACGATAAAAAGCGCCTCGTTGGTGTCGGCAAGGTGGGTGGCTAACTGATTGAGGCCGGTGATATCCCGTGACTGTATGCCACTGATCGTCGCAGGCGCTGCGGCTACGGTTTTAGCGACCATCAATGCCCTCTGGGCGATCTCGTCGTAGAGAGAGTTGCTCAGATAGTAGCCGGCAAAACCACCGATCAGGATGGTCTGAAAGGCGCCGAGCAATCCAAGTGTCAGGATCATTCGGGTTTTGAGTTTGGTCTTATGCAATGCTGATCCGGAAAGGCTTTTTGTCATTTGCGGCTCAGGTTAATGCATCCCTTCACAAGATGCCCGTGATCTTTATGAACAAAATGGGTTTAAAAGCCAATAAACCTCTTACGTTCACAAGCTTCAGTGTAGCGGGTTCTACCTATTAATCTTCCGCCACTCGCTCCTCTGGTCTGCCAACACCAGGGACTCGGTCCACCTCGGGAGTGACGACAAAAACAAGCTGATTGAGGTGCAACAATGCTGATCAAACGAACTCTGTCCTTTGTGGCGGCGGCCGCCGTCTCTGTTTCTGCCTATGCCTGGCAGCCCTCCGGTAAAGTCGAATGTCTCGCGCCTGCGGATCCTGGCGGCGGTTGGGACTTTACCTGTCGTAGTGTTGGTAACGTTATGCAGCAACTTGAAATTGTCAGCGGCAGCGTACAGACCGTAAACATGGCTGGTGCTGGCGGTGGTGTTGCCTTTGCCCATACCGTGAGCAAGCGGGCCGACGACGACCAGTTGCTGGTTGCAGCCTCGACTGCAACGACAACCCGCCTTGCCCAGAGACAGTTTCCGGGTATGAATGCCGACATGGTGACCTGGGTCGGCGCCCTGGGTGCTGATTACGGCATCATTGCGGTAGGCAAAAACTCGAAATACCAGAATCTGAATGAACTGATGGATGCGGTCAAAGCGAATCCGAAATCCGTCAAGTTTGCCGGTGGCAGTGCCCGTGGTGGTTGGGATCATCTCAAGGTTCTGATCGCTGCCAAGGCGGCCGGTGCGGAAAACCTGCCCCGTATCCCTTATCTGTCCTATAACAACGGTGGCGAAGCCATGACTCAGGTTGTGGGTGGCCAGGTTGATGCTTTTACCGGGGACATTTCCGAAGCGACCGGCTTCATGGAATCCGGAGATCTGCGAGTTATCGCGGTACTGGCGGACGAGCGTCTGCCAGGAAAATTCAGCGACCTGCCAACAGCGAAAGAGCAGGGGATCGATGCCGTTGGTCCTAACTGGCGTGGCTTCTATATGCCAAAAGACGCCGGCGAAGAGGCGAAGAAATACTGGGTTGATGCTGTCGAAAAGCTCTACGCCAGTGAGGAATGGCGCACGATTATGGTCAGTAATGGCCTGATTCCGTTCCATCCGCCTGCGAACGAGTTTGAAACCTTTGTTCGTGATCAGGTGCAGGATATCGAAAACCTCTCTCGCGAAATCGGGTTGCTGAAATGACGGGCCTCGGTGATCGTATTCTCGGCCTGGGCCTTCTGGTCCTCGCCGTCGCCTATGGCTGGGCTGCCCAACAGTGGCCCGAGCCGTTCGGCGGCGCCGAGGGCGTCGGCCCTGAAACCTTCCCCACCATTCTTTTTGTGGTACTGGTGGCGGGAAGTCTCTATCTGATGATCAAACCTGATCCGGATGCCCAGTGGCCAGTAGGCAAGTCTGCACTGGAACTTGTGGTGTCTGTTGTCGTTCTGGTGGTGTATGCCCTCCTGCTGGAACCCCTTGGGTTTGTTCTTTCCACCACCCTTGCGGTGGGCGTGCTGAGCTGGCGCATGGGGGCTGCACCAAAGCGGGCCTTTATCACCGGGTTGGTCAGTGCCGTGGTGGTGTTTGTGTTGTTTAACTACGGTCTGTCCCTGAGCCTGCCGGCTGGTCTGCTGGAGGTGCACTGATGGAAACGATCGGATTCCTGATGGATGGGTTTGCGGTGGCGTTCACACCGTACAACCTGATGTTTGCGCTGTTCGGCGCGTTTGTGGGCACGCTGATTGGCTGTTTGCCGGGCCTTGGTCCTGCAAATGGTGTGGCGATTCTTATCCCGCTGGCCTTTACTCTGGGGCTGCCGCCTGAAACCGCGATGATCCTGCTTACATCGGTGTATGCCGGTGCGATGTACGGTGGACGGATATCGTCAATCCTGCTCAATATCCCCGGCGATGAGCCTGCCATGATGACCTGCCTTGACGGTTATCCGATGGCGAAGAATGGCCGGGCTGCTGATGCTTTGGCCGCGTCTGCGATCGCCTCCTTTGTCGGAAGCATGATCGGAACCCTGGGCCTGATTCTTCTGGCGCCGGTACTGGCGAAATTTGCCCTGACATTCGGCCCGGCGGAGTATTTCGCTCTGTTCATGCTGGCCTTTGCGACTCTGGGTGGCATTACTGGCAAGAACCAGGTCAAAACGGTGATTGCGGCGACCCTGGGTATCATGATCTCCACGGTGGGTATCGATATCTCGACGGGTACTCAACGCTATACCTTCGGTGTTCTGGAGTTGTACGAGGGGATTGATTTCATCCTCGCCATCGTGGGTCTGTTTGCCATCTCCGAGCTGCTGTTCTTTGTGGAGCACCGCATGGGTGGCGGCCGTGACAAGATGACGGTCGGAAAGCTGAGTCTGAGCCTGAAAGAACTGGTTTCTACCATCCCGACCCAGCTGCGTGGTGGTGTTCTTGGCTTTATTGCCGGTGTTTTGCCGGGGGCGGGCGCCTCTCTGGGCAGCTTTATCAGCTATACCATCGAAAAGCAGGCCGTTGGCAAAAAAGGCAAGTTCGGTGAAGGTGATATTCGCGGTGTGATGGCACCGGAAGCAGGCAACAACGGTGCTGCCTCCGGCGCATTGGTGCCGATGCTGACCCTGGGGGTTCCGGGCAGTGGTACCACGGCGGTTCTGCTGGCGATGCTGATCTCCCTGAACATTACGCCGGGGCCACTGATGTTCACGCAGAATGCGGACATCGTATGGGGTGTTATTGCAGCCTTGCTGATCGGTAACGTTCTGCTCCTGGTGCTGAACATCCCGCTGGTGGGGTTCTTTGTGAAGTTGCTGTCGGTACCGCCGATGTTCCTGCTGCCGATTGTGACGATGGTAGCGTTCGTGGGTATCTACTCCATTAGTCACAGCACCTTCGATCTCTATTTCATGGTGGCCTTCGGCGTGGCTGGTTATTTCCTGCGCAAGCTGGAGATTCCAATGGTGCCGATTATTCTCGGTCTGCTGCTTGGGCCAGAGATGGAAAAGAATCTTGGCCACGCACTGGTGCTGTCTGACGGTGACTGGAGCATTCTGTGGGCAAGCCCTCTGTCCATCGGGCTCTGGGTAGTGGCCGGTGCCGGGCTTGTATTGCCCTACGTTGTGGGCCCGATTCTGCGTCGTCGTATGAATGCAGCCATGAAAGAAACACCTGTCAGCGATTGACGATCTGTTACAGCTCCCACTGACGATTTGTTGTCAGTCTTGCACCGGGTTCGCCCGGTGCTTTTTTTTGTCTGGCTGATAGACTCTGAGCGACGCACTCCTGCAAATATCACAGAGGAACACTAGGCATGCTTATCATGGTACTGGGCGCCACAGGATTGACTGGCAGTATGGTTGTCCAGGGCCTGCTGGAACGGCCAGAGGTTTCCAGGGTTATTGTGCCGCTGAGGAAGCCGCTGGGGTTTGAGCACCCGAAGCTGGAGCAGCGCATTATCGATTTCGATGAACTGGAACAGATGCCGGGGTTGTTCAAGGTAGATGTGCTGGTCTGTTGCCTGGGCACCACCATCAAAAAAGCCGGCTCCCAGGAAAACTTCCGCAAAGTGGATTGCGGCTATCCGCTGGAAGCCGCGAGGCTGGCAAGAGGGCAGGGAGCAAATGCGCTGCTACTGATGTCCGCCATCGGCGCGTCTTCAGACTCCACCATTTTCTACAACCGGGTGAAAGGCGAGCTGGAAGATGCCGTTCGCGAACTGGGCTTTCCCTACCTGTCCATTTACCACCCCAGTCTGTTGCTGGGTGACAGGCGCGAGAGCCGTCCGGGAGAAGCTTTGGGGCAAAAGGCCATGCCACTGGTCAATCGCTTTATGTTCGGCCCCCTCGACAGGTACAAAGCGATCGGGGCCGATGTTGTGGCTCAGGCCATGGTGAACGAAGTCTGCGGGTTGGTTTCGCAGTTGTCTGCCGAGCAGGTTACTCAGGTTCGTGAGTATGCGGATATTGCCGCGCTAGCCGGGTAATATCTATTTGCCGCTGAAGATCCCCGCAACCAGCCGCCCGGCAAGGGCGACCAGAACGGCGCCGAATATCCGCTCGAACCAGATGGCACGACGCCGGAGCGCTTCCAGCCATTTCGGGTTGGAAAACAGCCAGGCCACGATCAGATACCAGCCGGTATCGATAACCAGTGCTGTTGCGGCATAGCCGACTTTGGCCAGCAGGCTGGTGTCGGTACCGACAACCTGGCTGAACAGAGCAAGGAAAAACACCGCCGCTTTCGGATTGAAAAATGCCATCAGGAAACCATCACGAGCGGCGCTTCGGGTTGTCGGTATGTCTGGAAGCTCGGTGTTTTCGGGCGGTTTTGCAGTCAGGCCACGGAGACCAATCCAGGCCAGATAGAGGGCGCCTCCCCACTGCAGGGCAGAGAAAACGGCAGGGGATGTCGTGATCACGGCTGCCAGTCCCAGAATGCTGAGAAAGGCATAGATTCCGATGCCCAGGCCATGGAACAGGGCTGTGGTCATTCCGTTACGCCGACCACCACTCATTGTCTGCTTGAGTACCAGTGCAAGGGACGGGCCGGGGGACATGGCGCCCAGAGTGCAGATGGTCACAACAGTCAGCCAGGTGGCGAGGGTCATGCTTACAATCCTTTGAAATTAAAGAAGGCCGCCAAGTTTAGCAGCCTGCTTCCCCGGTAAAACCTGCAAAATGCAATGGGTGTGATGTCACTCTCCAGCCAGTATCCAGCCAGCAGCCTTTTCCGCAATCATCAGGGTCGGTGAGTTTGTGTTGCCGCTGGTGATGGTGGGCATGACGCCGGCATCGACAACTCGCAGCCCCTTCATGCCTCGTACCCTCAGATGTGGATCCACCACTGCCATCTCGTCGGCTGCGTGTCCCATCCGGGTCGTGCCGACAGGATGGAAAATCGTGGTGCCAATGTCTCCGGCAAGTTTTGCCAGCTCCTCATCTGTCTGATATTGGAGGCCCGGTTTGAATTCCTCAGGCTGATAATGTGCGAAGGCTGGTTGTTTGGCGATGTGGCGGGTCACTCTCAGCGAATCGGCTGCCACCTTCCGGTCTTCCTGTGTGCTGAGATAATTCGGCGCAATAGCCGGAGCCTCCCGTGGGTCACGGCTTCGGATACGGACCGTGCCCCTGCTGGTGGGGTTCAGGTTACAGACGCTGGCGGTAATCGCCGGGAAGTCGTGCAATGGCTGTCCAAAAGCATCGAGACTCAGTGGCTGCACGTGATATTCAATGTTGGCGTGTGCGTAATCCTCTGAGCTTCGTGTGAAAAGGCACAGCTGGGAAGGCGCCATGCTCATCGGGCCCGAACGCGAAATCAGGTACTCCAGTCCGATACGCGCCTTGCCGATCAGGGAGTTAGCCATGGTGTTCAGGGTGGTGGCCCCTTCCACTTTGTACACTGAGCGTATTTGCAGGTGATCCTGAAGGTTTTCACCCACACCCGGCAAATTGACGACTACCGGAATATTATGTTCTTCAAGGAGTTTTGCCGGACCGATTCCGGAAAGCTGAAGAATCTGCGGTGAGCCAATCGCCCCGGCGGAGAGGATGACCTCCCGGGAAGCGCTGGCGAGGGTTTCTCCTGCCCCGGGGCGGTCGACCCGGACACCGCTACAACGAGGTTCCACTCCGGGTAAAGTCTCGGTCTGCAGCCCCAGTACCTGGCTCGAATGCCAGAGTGTCAGGTTGGGGCGTTTTTCGGCTTCCCGCAGGAAGGCTTTGGAGGTGTTCCAGCGCCAGCCGGATCGCTGGTTGACCTCAAAGTAGTCCACGCCTTCGTTGTCGCCGCGGTTGAAGTCCCGTGTTCTCGGAACACCGGCTTCAACTGCTGCATTGGCAAAGTCTTCCAGTACTTTCCACTTCAGGCGCTGGCGTTCGATACGCCATTCGCCACCGTGGCCGTGGTATTTGTCATGCTCGGGGTCGGCGTCGCCGCCCTCATCCAGGCGGTAGTGATCTTCGTGGCGCATGAAATCCGGCAGGCAGTTTTCCCAGGACCAGGCACTCTCCCCGGTTACGGAGGCCCAGTGATCGTAGTCCCTGGCCTGTCCGCGAATGTAGAGCATGCCATTGATACTGGAGCAGCCGCCGAGGGTTTTACCTCTTGGGTAGATCAGGGAGCGTCCGTTCAGTCCGGGATCCGGCTCTGTCCTGAAACGCCAGTCGGTTCGTGGGTTGTCGATGCAGTACAGGTAACCGACGGGGATGTGAATCCAGTGATAGTTATCCCGGCCACCCGCCTCTATCAGCAGCACCCGGTTGGCTGGATTACTGCTGAGGCGGTTTGCCAGAAGGCAGCCGGCGGTGCCGGCGCCCACAATGATGTAGTCGAATTCGTGATGCCCTGATGTCTTGTTGTTGTCGGACATGGCTCTACCTCCGGTGTTATTTCGCAGTCGGCATGACAAATTCCGCACCAGCGTCGATAGAGTCTGACCAGCGTTGCATGATCGACTTCTGGCGGGTGTAGAACTTTACGCCTTCTTCACCGTAGGCATGGGTATCGCCGAACAGTGAGCGCTTCCAGCCGCCGAAACCATGCCAGGCCATAGGTACTGGGATGGGCACATTAATGCCGACCATGCCCACCTGAATTCGGCGCCCGAACTCACGGGCGACGTTGCCGCTTTCGGTGAAGCAACTGACTCCGTTGCCGAATTCGTGATCGTTGATCAGCTTGATGGCGGTGGCGATGTCCGCTACCCGGACGCATACGAGGACCGGCCCGAAGATCTCTTCCTTGTAGATGGTCATGTCCGGGGTGACCCGGTCAAACAGGGTGCCGCCCATCCAGAAGCCGTCGGCACAGCCTTCTCCGGTGGTGTTGGTATCGAAATCCCGTCCGTCCACGACCAGCTCCGCGCCTTCTGCCACACCCTTCTCGATGTAACCGGTAATCCGTTGGTGAGCTGCCGCGGTCACGATCGGCCCCATTTCAGCATCAAGCTGCTCGCCGTTTTTGATCTTCAGGGATTTTGCGCGTTCGGCCAGTTGCGGCACGACTTTGTCGGCCACATCACCCACCAGGACCGCAACGCTGATGGCCATGCAGCGTTCGCCGGCACTGCCGTAGGCTGCACCGATGAGGGCGTCTACGGCTTTATCTAGATCGGCATCCGGCATCACCACCATGTGGTTCTTGGCGCCGCCGAGAGCCTGGATGCGCTTGCCGTGTTTGGCCCCTTTCTCGTACAGCAGGTTGGCAATGGGCGTGGAGCCTACGAAGCTCAGAGCCTGTACATCTGGGTGTTCGATCAGCGCTTCAACCGATTCCTTGTCACCCTGTACGACGTTGAACACACCGTCTGGCAACCCTGCTTGCTTGAGCAAGTCGGCGATCATCAGGGATGCACTGGGGTCCAGTGGGCTGGGTTTGAGTATGAAGGTATTTCCAGCGGCGATGGCAACCGGGAACATCCACATAGGTACCATGGCCGGGAAGTTGAACGGTGTGACACCTGCGACAACGCCCAGGGGCTGACGAGTCGTCCAGTTGTCGATGCCGGTGCTGACCTGTTCGGTGTAGTCGCCTTTAAGCAACTGAGGGATACCGCAGGCGAACTCGACGATGTCGATACCCCGGCTGACCTCGCCCTGAGCATCGGTGAACACTTTGCCATGCTCGGCGGTAATGGCGCGAGCCAGGTCATCCTTGTGTGTGTTCAGCAGTTCCAGGAACTTGAACATCACCCGGGCGCGGCGAATGGGCGGCGTGTCTGCCCAGCCCGGGAAAGCAGCCTCTGCGGCGGCCACGGCCTGATCGACGTCGGATCTGTTGGCCAGAGCAACCTGTCCCGACACCTTGCCGGTTGCCGGGTTGAATACATCCTGGCTGAGGCCGGAGCTGCCCGGTGAAATTTGCCCGTTGATATAATGCTGAATGGTTGGGTTGGTCATGGCCGCCTCGTTCTGCTTGTGATCTGTTACCTGTGTCGTGGCTATAAAAGCCACTAAGGCAGGATGGTTTAAACATTATTGTTTGTCTGATGAACAGATAATTTAGGACCACTGCGGTGTGGAAGCAATTGAGTTTTCCAAAAGGATGATATAAGAAAGGCTTATATCATGAGGGTGTTTTAAGGCATTTGGCAGGTGGGTATATGCAACAGTTACAGGGACTGCGAGCGTTTGTAACCGTGGCCAGGGAAGGGAGTGTGTCCCGAGCGGCAGAGCGGTTGCACCTGACTCAACCAGCGGTAAGTCTGAAATTGAAACAGCTGCAGGAGGACATTGGCCTCAAGCTGTTCTTGCGAAAGCCTCAGGGTCTGGATCTTACTGCCGATGGTCAGGCTCTGTTGCCGGTTGCTGAACGGGCCCTGGCCGGGCTTGCCGCTTTTGAGCAAAGCGCCCGGGCGTTACACAGCACTGTACGCGGCCGGCTTCGAATCGGCACCATCGTTGATCCTGAATTTATTCGTCTGGGGGCATTCCTGAATCGCTTGGTGGCCAGGGCGCCGCAGTTGGAAACGGAGCTTCACCAGGGGATGAGTGGCAGTGTTCTTGAGCAGGTTCGCAATGGTGATCTGGATGTTGGTTTTTTTCTGTCGCCGCCGGGCACCGGGCCCGGTAAGGCCGCGCCGGAGCTGGCTCATCGCGAACTGGCCCGGTTTGAATATCATGTTATCGCCCCGGCGGGATGGGCCGGGAGAGTGAACGATACCCGGTGGGAATCACTGGCGGCATTGCCGTGGATTGTCACTCCGGAAGATTCCGTTCATAACCGTTTGTTGAATGACGTGCTGAGCCCCTTGGGGGTGGAGCCGAATGGCGTCGCTCAGGTGGACCAGGAGGCCTGCATGCTGGATCTGGTCCGGGCGGGCGTCGGGCTCAGCCTCGCCAGGGACGCACTGGCTATAGCGGAGCGCCAGGAACGGGGGCTGGTTGTTGTTGAGGGTGTTCGCCTGCCTTGTGCTTTGAGTTTTGTCTGGCATCGGGATCACAGTGGCGAACCCATGTTTCTGGAGGCTTTGGAAGCTCTGGCAGGCGTTTGGGATCTTTCTGAAACCTGAGGTCAGTCGGCTTTTTTATCGGAATGCCCAAGGGAGCGATCCGGATCGACCTCATCGCGAACGAGCTGTTTGAGCTGGGTTATTTCAGGGAAACCGTTCTGTTCTTTTCGGGACCAGATCCGTTTGCCGTCTACCCATACCTCAAAAATACCCCCGGTTCCCGGGTGCAGTGTGAGTTCACTGATTTCCCCCTCGAATGTTGTCAGCAATTCCTGAGCCATCCAGGCGGAACGCATCAGCCAGCGGCAACCGGTGCAGTAATGGATATCGACACGGTGCGTCATTGTTTACTTGTCTCCTGAATGGATCACTCTGTCTTGTAGGTTGGGTATATTGAACGGGACAATGTGGGTTTGCATCCGATCACGCCTCTGGCCTGCTCCTGGGCATGGAGGTACCAGCGTTGGCCAGGTTTGGTGAACGTCTCGTTGGTTATCCTGAACTCGGCGGTTTCTACAGTGAGAGGGATAGGCGTGCCGTCTGCGTGACGGTACACGCAGCTTGTATTCAGGGTCAGGGCCCGGGCAACCGGCAGTTCAATGAAACCGTCATCCCTGATAGCGGGCTGCTGGCCGTTGACTTCCGTTATTCTGAGGCACGGGCCGTAGTGTTCCTTGTCCAGATCTTTCAGATACTCGCTCAGGCAGTGTTCGGAACTGAGCAGGATTGTATTATCGGCCGTTGGCTTGGGGCCCTCAGGCAAGGACTGGCATCCAGCCAGTACCAATACCATGAGGGAAAACAGAAAAGGCGCTGTTTTCTGCATAGTGCTCTCCAATAGCTGCGAGCAATGCGCCTTTCCAGTCCTGGCCCGGAATCAGTCGAACGTTCGGGGCTTCAGGGCGTCGGGTTTCAGGAAAGGCTTGCTTCCGGTGTTATCGTGATCACCCAGAAGCTTACCATTCACCACGGTGCCATAGTTGGTGTGTTTATGAAAATTAAGGTATTTCTCCCGGGTTTCCTTAACATCGCCGGTGTAGCGAGGATCCTGAGGGCGCTCCTGTGAATTGATGTAGTTGGCCACCTGCCAGGCTTCATCGTCTGTCAGAGAGCCGGGTTTGCCCAAAGGCATGTTGTTCTTGATAAAGGAAGCTGCGGTGAACACCCGGGTCATACCTGCACCCCAGTTGTACGAGTTGTCGCCCCACAACGGAGGGAAGACGACCTCGCCATCCTTGTGCTGGCCCTGTCCGCTGTCGCCATGGCAGATCGCGCAGTTTTCGGTATAGACCGCTTTGCCTTTGTCATAGTCCAGCGCAGGCTTTTCTCTGCCCAGGTGGCTGAAACCACGGCCGCCGATGTTCTTCTCATACACAGGTGCTCCGGTCGCCAGCCATCTGTGGTACGCAACCATAGCCAGCATGTCGTCACTGCCGTAAGCCGGAGGTGTTCCATTCATGGAGAACGAGAAACAACCGGCGATGCGCTCTTCCAGTGAGTTGACGTGCTGGTTTTTGCCCCTGAAATCCGGCAGCGTAGTGGCTGCCGGCCACACCGGGCCGGACCAGTTCCGGCGGCCTTCACCCATGTGGCACGATTTGCAGTTCATATCATTGAACACGTATTCGCCACGGAACTGCTGGGTGTTCATGAACATGTCACGGCCTTTGAGGATGACCTTCTTGAGCTCCGGATGAATGCTGTCGTTATTCTCCAGGTCCTGCACACTCGGGGCCTGGTGAACATATTGCCCTTCCTTGAATTCAGGGAGATTGACGGGAACGGCAGGCTCTGCTGAAAGCGCGGCATTGGAGATCAGAAGGCCGGTAAATAGTGCGGTGATCTCTTTGTAGTTCATGGCTCCGTCCTCCTGTTACTGGGCTTTGGCCGGTTGGGTGGATAAGGTGCCCAGATAGGCGGCTACGGCTTCGACCTGTTCGGACGACAGTCGCTCTGCGACTGCGGTCATGAGCTGGTTCGGATCGTTTTTGCGCTGGCCGTTTTGCCAGGCTTCAAGTTGTTGCTTGATGTAGGACGGGTGTTGCCCGGCGAGCGCTGGGAAAGCATCGCCGACGCCCCGGTTACCGGGGCCATGACAGGTAGAGCAGGGCGGTATGCTGTTGTCCCAGTCGCCTTCTTCAGCCAGCTTCTTACCCATCGCCAGCTGGCTTTCGCTGGCACTCGAGGCAGCGGTTGACGCTGGTACAGGCAGACTCGCGTAGTAGGCTGCGATGTCCTGGGCTTGCTGTTCGCTGAAGTTGTCCACATTGGGCTGCATGACCGGGCTTACTCTTCGCCCTGAGTTGTAATCCTGAATCTGCTTCGCCAGGTAGCCGGCATCAAGCCCTGCCAGTCGTGGGAAACCTGCCACTGCGTTACCTCCGCCATCAGGCCCGTGGCAGGCCATGCAGGGAGCGCCGCTGCCGTCACCCTGATTAACCAGTTGGGCACCTGCGTCGGGGTCCCCCTGGGCGTGGCTGAGGGGCGTGATGAATAATGCGGTACAGCCTGCCAGCAGCAGGCGCGAGAATTGGCGCGTCATTTTAACCTCCGCAGGATCACGGTACGGGAGTGGTGGGAGCTTCGATAGAAAGCTGACTCTTCCAGTGTAGATCCTGTTATCTATTTTATTTTGAATAAGGATATTACACTTAGGAATATGTGAAATGCTACCTGAGTATGATGGTAGTCACCAGAAGCCCATTTGCTCCCCTGCGGGTCGACGGAACAGGTCTGTTCTGAGGGGGTCCTCACGTTGCTTGTTCAGCCCGAGTTTGCGTGCTTTGTTATTGAAACGTTGCCGGATCAGATCCGCATAGGGGCCTTCTCCGGTCATCCGGCGGCCAAAGGTTGAGTCGTTGTTTTTTCCTCCGCGCAGATCCCGAATTCGATTCATCACGTGTTCCGCCCGTTGCGGATAATGGCGCTGCAGCCAGTCCTGGAATAGTTCGTCCAGCTCAAGGGGCAGGCGCAGCATCACCCAGCCAGCGCGGGTGGCGCCCGCCCTGGCTGCAGCATCCAGAATCTGTTCAATTTCCCGGTCGTTGATGAAGGGGATCACCGGCGCAAGCAGAATCCCGACCGGGATACCGGCATCGCTGAGTTTTCTGATCATGGACAGCCGCGTTGCCGGTGCGGCAGTTCTTGGTTCCATACGGCGTTTGAGATCATTGTCGAGGGTGGTCAGGCTGATCCGGACAGAACAAAGGCCCTGGCTGGCAAGCTCGGACAACAAATCCAGGTCCCGGAGAATCAGGGCGCCCTTGGTGATCACGGATACCGGGTGCCGGTATTCCGCGAACACTTCCAGCAGTGAACGGGTGATGCGCTGTTCCCTTTCCACAGGCTGATAGGCGTCTGTATTCATGCCAAGGGCAATGGGCGTTGGCTGATAGCGGGGATGGTCGAGGGTTTCCCGTAATTTCCGGGCAGCGTTGGATTTGGCGATCAGTCGGGTTTCAAAATCCAGGCCAGGGGACATATCCCAGTATGCGTGGCTCGGGCGTGCGAAGCAGTAGATGCAGGCATGTTCGCATCCGCGATAGGGGTTTATGGACTGGTCAAAGGGAACGTCCGGTGACTGGTTACGGCTGATGATTGAGCGAGCGTTCTCGAAGATGATTTCGGTGGCTACGGAATCCGGGCAACTGTCATCTTCAGGGTCGCGGTACCAGCCATCGTCGATATCGCGATCCGTCACGATGGGCTGAAAGCGATTGTTGGGGTTGAGGGCGGTGCCTCGGGTTTTGGGGTTGCTGGCCATGTCATCACCGATACTGTTTATTTGTACAGTATCGGTGATGCTACACCTCAGTGGTCAGCGAATCCAGTACCAGGACAGCTCCGAGTCCTGCAGGTAAACTGCCAGTCCGAGAGGTGTCCGACGAAAGCCGGGATTGCAGCAGAATGTACCTGCTTTATAGTATGGTACTTCTTCGTTTTCCCTCGTTGTCGCCCACTCCAAGGTCCCTATGTCCGATCTGAGTATTGTTCAGTATGCCCTCATCGCGTTGATCTTCGTGTGGAGTGGGTTCGTCCGTTCGGGACTGGGTTTTGGCGGCGCGGTGCTTTCATTGCCGTTTCTGCTGCTGGTACTTGATCAGCCGCTGGTATTTCTTCCCATCATTGCGGTGCACCTGCTGGTATTTTCGTCGCTCACGATCTGGATGAACAACCGGAAGCGACCGGATTCTGACGGTGTTCCGGCAGAAAGCACGGTGGACTGGAAGTATCTCTGGCGAATTCTCGGCATCATGATTGTGCCGAAGCTGATCGGTGTGTTCGGGCTGATCACCATGCCGGGGAATATCCTGAGCGCCATTATTTTCGTGATTGTGGCGCTCTATTCAATCTCATACATCGTGAACAAGCCATTCAGGAGCGGTAGCAAAGCCGTTGATGCGGTGTTTCTGATGATTGGCGGGTATATCAGCGGCACGTCATTGATCGGCGCACCGCTGATCATCGCGGTGGCGGCTCAGCATCTGCCCAGGGAGAAACTCCGGGATACGCTGTTTGCGCTCTGGTTCATTCTCGTGGTG
The DNA here is from genome assembly GCF_008370345.1 of Marinobacter salinexigens. Lineage (GTDB taxonomy): Bacteria > Pseudomonadota > Gammaproteobacteria > Pseudomonadales > Oleiphilaceae > Marinobacter > Marinobacter salinexigens. The sequence continues at coordinate 730,060 of NZ_VTUU01000001.1, forward strand.
ATCAAAATGGCCGCGTTTATCTGGGCCGGGGTTGATCTTCAGCTGATTCACCACCTGTGGTTATTACCTTGCGCTGCCGTGGGACATGTCATCGGCCTGCAGGTCCATGACAGGATTCTGAAGGCCGAAACACCGGTGTTCTTCAGAGTGCTGGGTGTTGTGCTGCTGGTGGTCAGCAGCATCGGTATGGTCAGCGTTCTGGGTTGACGGGCAGCCTAGCTGGCGCGCCCGAACATCCGTTCAAAGAAACCGGCAGCTTTCACATCCGGAATCGGCAGTTCGTTAAGCTCGTCCATGGCCCGTCGCCAGTAACGTTGTGGATCGTCCAGAACTGAGACCTGCCCGCGCTGTTCCGCGGTGTAGTGATTGTGTTCACCGTCCAGTCCCCGCCCCAGCAATTCTATGGTCCAGAGGTAGATTGCCGCACGTACTGTTCTCAAGAGCTGACAATATGTGTCTCTGCTCAGGTTAATGGCCAGTTCCGCGCTCAGGTTGATCTGCTTTTGAAGCACAACCATCGCTTCTCGTTCGAGCAGTACCCGGTTGCCATCACCTTTCTTACACCCAACACAGACCTTTTCCAGGGCCTTGGTGCCCTCTACCAGGCTCAACTGACCATATTCCCGTGATTGTTCTTCATTTACCGGCGCTGGAATCCAGCCATACTGAGGGGATCGGGCAACGATGTGCCCGGGCAGGTCGCGGCGATAGGGCGGTGCTGTGCTGATGTCCTGATAGCCGTCCAGTTCTGTCCGGAGCCAGGCCGCCATTTTCTTGTGGCGAAGCATCATGGCCAGGGTGATCGCCGAAGGCATGATCTGGTCCAGCAGTTCTTCGGATGATTGAGTGCGTTCCTGAAGGTTATTCACGGATGCTGACATAGTGTCCTCCACAGATAGCAAAGTGCCAGGTCACGCCTGTCTGCTATCCGTCTATTGTTATTGTTAGGGGATTCGCCGAAGTGCGGGGCAGGTCGGCGAATGGTGCCTGAAAAGCTAGACGGCAGGTCATGATTTCGCCGTTGTAAAACCGTTGTTCTTTGTAATGAATGGTAAGTGGGTAACGGAGGGAAGAGTCCATGTCGAATGATGGATTTGAGGCCCGGCGGGCCTCGATGGTGGATTACCAGGTTATAGGCCGTGGGATCACTTCGCCCTGGGTGATCGAAGCCATGCGACGGGTCCCCCGGGAGCGATTTGTCACCCCTGGCACCGTTGATTACGCCTACGAGGATGGACCACTGCCGATAGGGGCCGGACAAACCATATCTCAGCCCTATATTGTTGCTTTGATGGCGGAAGCTCTTGGGCTCGAAGGTGGAGAAATCGTGCTGGATATCGGTACGGGATCAGGGTATGCCGCCGCAGTGATGGCCTGTATTGCGGGCCATGTCTACAGCATTGAGCGTATCCCGGAGCTGGCGGAGAGAGCAGGGAGTGTGCTCGCAGAGTTGGGGTATGACAATGTGACAGTCCGTTGTGGCGATGGCACGTTGGGGTGGCCAGAACAGGCGCCGTTCGATGGCATATGTGTGGCAGCCGGAGCGCCTGCTGTGCCCGAGTCTCTGAAGCAGCAGTTAGCGGTCGGAGGACGACTGGTGATACCTGTTGGCCCGGAACACAGTGTTCAGTCACTGCAAACGGTTACACGCCTTACCGAAACCCGCTTTGACATGGACGACCTTGGGCAGGTGCGGTTTGTGCCTCTGCTCGGTGGAGAAGGATGGTCGTAACTCGTGTTGTCAAGCCGGTTCAGGCGTGGTCAGGAGCCCAAAAGTCCTGCGTAGGCACAGTAGAGGAATGCTGCGGAACCGATAAGGATGATGCCCCAGGCGGGGAAAACCATAAATGAGCGAGTCGATGTTCTCATGTGCACCTCCTGCAATGATGTAAGTCGATACGCTTGCTTTATAACTGTAGATCATTCTTGATCAATGTCATCCAACAATTTGTGAGGCGGATCTCATTGAGACCGAATTGGCCATCGACAGAGGCGCATATTGCTATTGAGGTAACAGCATATAGGACTAGTATGATTTGCAAGCAGTGAAGCAAAAACTCCCGCGAATACAACAATAAACAAGGAGCCGTTCATGGCCGTTGACCCTCACAAGCAGACCTCTGTGCACTGTCTGTATTACTGGGCCGAAAAGGCGCCGGATAAAGTCTATCTGACTCAGCCCTATCCCGACGGCCGGGTCGAAGACATAACCTGGAAAGAGGCCGCTGACCAGGTGTCGAGAATGGCGGGGTACCTCAGAGGCCTGAACCTGCCGCCGAACAGCAATATTGCAATCCTTGGTAAAAACAGTGCGCACTGGATACTTGCTGATCTGGCTATCTGGGCGGCTGGTTACGTCTCGGTGCCACTCTACCCGACCCTGAACGGGGACACGGCGGCTTATGTCCTGGAACACAGCGAAGCAAAGCTGATGTTTCTGGGCAAACTTGATGGCACGGCTGACGGGTGGAATGACATCAAGGCGCATATCCCCAGGGATCTCCCTCTCGTCTCCTTTCCAATGTCACCCCGTGACGATACGCCTAAATGGCTGTCGATCGTGGCAGAACAGGCTCCGGTTGAACCCCGGCTGCCAGAACCGGATGAACTGGCAACTATGGTGTACACCTCCGGGAGTACTGGCCGGCCCAAAGGCGTCATGCACAGTTTCAGGACCATGATTTCGGTGGCCGATGGTCTGCAGCAATTATTTCCGGTCTCTGCCGATGAACGCATGTTGTCCTACCTTCCCCTGGCTCACGTGGCGGAACGCGCTGCCGTTGAAACCCAGTCCCTGTATCACGGCTTCCACCTCTATTTTGCTAATTCCCTCGATACATTTCAGGAAGACCTGCAGCGGGCGAAGCCCACACTCTTTTTCTCGGTTCCAAGGTTGTGGATGAAATTCTATCTCGGGGTGAATGCGAAGTTGCCCCCGAAAAAACAGAAGCTTCTGTTCAGCCTCCCTATTGTCAGTTCCCTGGTGAAAAAGAAAGTGCTCAGGCAACTGGGGCTGGAACACTGCCGCGCAGCACTGACCGGCGCGGCTCCGCTGTCCGCAGAGATTGTTGCCTGGTACCGGAACCTGGGACTGGAACTGCTGGAGGTCTATGGCATGTCCGAGAACTTCGGGTACTCCCATGCCAATCGGCCGGGTCAGGCCAAGGTGGGCACGGTGGGCATGGCGAACCCGGGTGTGCAGCACCGTATTGGTGAGGGCGGTGAAGTTCAGGTCAAAAGTCCGGGCCAGATGCTGGGATACTACAAAAATGAGGAGAAAACCCGGCAAGATGTAACCGCGGACGGCTTCCTGAAAACCGGGGATATGGGCGAAATAGACGGTGACGGGTGTTTGAGAATTACCGGGCGGGTCAAGGATCTGTTTAAAACCGCCAAGGGCAAATATGTGGTGCCGGTCCCGATCGAGAACCGATTTAACCACCCGATGGCCGAGGTTGTCTGCGTCGCGGGCGCGAATCAGCCGCAACCGTGCCTGATGGTATTACTGTCTGAAGAGGTCAGGGATCAGCTGGAGGCCGGGGCGGACCGGTCCGCCATAGAGCAGGAGTTGGCGGCCGAACTGGATGCTGTAAACGCAGCAAACGAGGCCCACGAAAAACTGGCGTTCCTGGTCATCGTGAGGGAACCCTGGACTATGGAAAACGGGATGCTCACGCCAACCATGAAGATCAAGCGCAACGTGATCGAGGGATACTACACTCGCAAAATGGATGACTGGTTCGGACAGAAACGGAAGGTAATCTGGGAGTTTTAAAAGGGTAAACCGCCTGAAACAAAAAACGCCGGCTTCTCGTTAGAGACTGCCGGCGTTTTTGTATGCCTGATCCGGGATCAGTGTTCGCCCTGCATCGGGCTCATGTCCTGGGCAACGGCTTCGGCCTTGCGGTTCCAGGAGCGAATCTTGCGGCTGATAAAATTCACCACCTGAGCCGCTGCAGCGCGGGTATACTGGCTGCGCACATCAGCACCATTGTGGAGGATACTGGACGGCAGTGGGTTTACGGTAGCGGTACGGTTCTGAATCATGGTGCCTCCCCCTTATCTGGTGGCTGGACTGATCAACAGTCTGATGAATTAATTAGCGATCTATCTTTAATTTACACGATATTCTAAGGATACTTTTTTGCAGCTCAAATACGTTAAAATCCGTACTCACGTTGCAAATATGCAGTAATTATGGACTGGGATTATCTTCGATATATACGAGCTCTGGCAATAGGTGGAACGCTTGCCAAGGCTGGAGAATTGCTGGGCGTTCACCAAACCACTGTTTTACGGAGACTTGATCAGATGGAGGAGTCTCTGGGCGTTCAGTTTTTTGAACGCAACAGGGATGGATTGCAACTGACGCCGATCGGCGAAACGGCCTTCAGAAAGGCCGAAAAGCTGGCTGTAGAAATGGAAAATCTTCAGCGCAAGCTGGTGGGACAGGATGATTCCGCTCCTGTGGGTAAGGTCCGGGTGGCGGCAGAAGACGCCATGATGAACACCTTGCTTGGTCCGGTTCTGGCTGCGCTGGTTCGCGAGTTTCCGGATATTGAGCTGGAGGTGCTCACGGATAACGATGTGGCAAACCTCAGCCACCGTGAGGCAGATCTCACCTTGCGGCCGGATAACAAACCCCAGGCAACGCTGGAGGGGGAACGGATTGCTGCGATAGAGTCCGCAGTCTACGGTTCAGCCCTGTATTGCAGACGTAATCGCAATATGGACCTTGAGAACAATCCGGAGGATGTCACCTGGATTGTCCCGGACGAAACCTTCAGCTACCTGGCGACAGGGCGCTGGTATCGGAAACATCTGAAAAATGTGACGTCGCTTATCCGCTGCAACAGCCTGCAATCCATGCATTCGCTGGCAAGATCCGGCGCTGGAGTGGCTGTTCTTCCCTGTTACCTGGGAGACAGCGCAAAGGAACTCAGGCGCCTGTCAGATCCTCTGGAGGGCGAGAGTGTCGATCTCTGGTTGCACGTGAATCAGGATACCCAGCAAATGGCGCGGGTTCGCATAGTGATGGAGTATCTGGTGGAACGACTCCAGGCCATGGAATCATCGATCGAAATCAGTACAACCTTCTGAACGGAGGGGAGGGGGCTGTCCGGTCAGCCGCAGAACGGCCAGAACTGGTACCATCGCCAGCACTGGAATTCCTGCCTGCAGCTCTGGAGCTGGTTGTCGTAGCGGAAGGCCCGATTCTGTACGCGCTGGGCCAGCGCAGTGACGGACGGTTTGCGTTTGTAAGTACCGCGCAGGTATCCGCCCCGGCCTTCATGGTAAGCCAGGTAAAGATGTCGCGGGTTGTACAGTGCCACCCCTGCGTGTTTGTGGGTCAGGTGGTTGTACCAGCCGACAAAATCCAATGCGTATTCCATATCGGTCCTGACCACATACCATTTCCCTTCATTTGCCTGCAGGTATTCATTCCAGGCAGGATCGAGCGCCTGGGCATAGCCGTACGCTGTGGTTGGCCTGTTCCAGGGGATCAGGCCCCACAGCCGCCGTCGGGGTGGCTGTGCGTGACTGCGGAAGGATGATTCGTAGTACACAAAGGCCATCTGGGTAGCTATCGGTGTGCCCCAGCGCTCCTGTGATTCTCTGGCGTAGTCATACCACACCGGATGCTCCCGGAAGATATCGCACAGGTTTTCCGGGTTGGCCGGCGGGTCCGGTGCCAGCAGGCTGAAACGCAGGGTTGCCCAGATGCCAATGACCAGGCCAAGTACTGGAAATCCGTACCAGCTCAGCCGGGAACGGAGGATCTTTCCTACCAAACTGTCATCTCCGACAGGGGCTGTTTGCTTGCCGAACGCGGTTCGGCCGTGTCATAAACGGGGTATCCATACTTCAGGATGATAGAGAAATGATGCTTCGCACCCTAGTTAAACCTGTTTTAGTTGCCAGCATGCTTATGGCTGGCCAAGTGACTGCTGCGCCTGGTGCTTCACAGGTACTGGAAGCCTCTCCGATCGATGATATTGTGGCCCTGTACCCGGCCATGATGAGCGCAGGTATCCGCGAGGGACTGAAACAGAGTGGCGGGGTTCCCCCGATGGTGGCGGAGACAGTCGGGTACGTCGTCAGCAACAGTTTTTCTGCAGCCGACATTGAACAGCAGGTAGTGGAAAACCTCGAAAGCAACCTGTCGGGTTCTGAACTGCAGGCGGTACACGACTGGTATGCCTCGCCCGTGGCGAAGAAAATTTCCAGTGCCGAGATTGCCGCATCAGACCCTTCTGCCTGGAAAGGCATTCAAGCCAGGGCTCCGGAACTCAGCAAGAAGTACCAGGGTAGTCTGCGGGCAAAGCTGTTCGAACGCTTTGATCGCGCCTCGCGGGCAACGGAGAGCGCGGTGGACACTTCGATCGCAGTGCAATTAAGCATGGCTTCGGCAGTCGCCGCACTGAGCAGTGATTCGGTACATTACGATACCCTCAAACAACAGATTGAAGGCCAGAGGTCGATGCTTCGGGGCACGGTGGGCCAGCAGGTGTACGACAGCTATCTCTATACCTACGAAAACATCAGCGACCAGGAACTCGGTCTCTACCTGGATTTTCTGGAAAGTGGGCCCGGTTCGGCGTTTTCCTCAGTGGTCACCGACAGCATCCAGCAAGCTATTACTGATCCGATTGAAGCCATGGGCGGTCAGATTGCCCGCTTTCTGGCTCCGGCACCAGCAAACGGTCAGTAAAGCCTGCGAGCTCCCGGTAAACGTCGTCTCGCCTACGGGCATATCGGTGTGAGAAGTGGAAGGCAATCAGTTGCCTGACACCTGCATCGTTGGCGATCCGTGCGGTCGCCCTGGTGGTCAGGTGATGGGTCCGGATGGCCTGATCGGTGTCTGCGACCATGAATGAGGCCTCACAGAACAGCGTGTGCGCGCCCTTGGCGAGTCGCACGAGGCGAAGGACATTATCAGGCGTATCGGCAAAGTCCGTGGCATAGACGATGGGCTGGCCCTGTTCCTGAATCAACACCTTGGCTGCCAGATCCTCCGCCCTGTAGGTCTGCCCGTTGCCGGGGCAGATCAGGCCATCCGGGTGTTTCTTCAGAATCGCCATCTTCAGGTGATGGAGCCAGGGGCCTGCCTCGGCGCCAAGCTCGTCGAGCCCGTTTTTCTTTACCTGCAGTTTCCCGAAAGGTTCCCAGGCATAGGCCATGACGGGGGTGCCGTGATCGAGCGTCGTCGCCCGCACCCGGAATTCCGGCTCGCGAAGTAATTCACCATCAGGGGCGTGGCGGTCCTGCAAAGGAATGGGGTGATTGCCTGCCACCAGTTGCCAGCGTTTCAGATGGTCCCCGTGGTATTCATGGATGATGAATCGGGGGCTACGATCTTCCACCCGGTCCCACAAAATACCGCGAGTCATTCCCTCTATATGCCCCAGCAACCCGGGTGGTCCATAGAGGCGACAGGGAGGAAAGTGTCCAATTCTACTGCGCATGAACCACATGAAACCGCCAATGTGATCGGCATGGCAGTGGGTAATGAATACATCGCTGACCTGGTGGGCGGAACGCAGGGCCATTCGGCCGCTATCGCCCATATCAAACAGCAGGCTACGGGACTCGTGCAGTAAACGCAGTTGAAGCAGCGGATCGCCGCCAATGCCGTTGACGAGCGACGCAGCAGCGGGGCCGACACGGACTGCGACTTGTGGATCGCCCGCGACACTGGTGAGTGCGCCGAGTTCGACCCGTACTTCAAAGGCTCTTTGCTTAGCGGGTTTTTGCGGCATAGCGCCAGACTCCACGCAGTTTCAGGTATGCGCTCTTGGTTGGGTTGGTCATAATTTGTACATCTGGTGATTTAGGTCCACTCTCCAACATAGACGTCAACATATATCTCCAAAGTATATGCCACTGAGGAGTTGTGCCATGGATTTCAACGACTATCAGAAAGCGCTCCCCAACGAGCTGCGAGGCATGGAGTGCCCCTTTCCTGAAGCAGAGTATGCCCGCCGTCTCGCCAGGGTTCGTGATCTGATGGCGGTGTCAGACCTGGATGCCCTGTTGCTGACGGATCCCTCAGACATCTTTTATCTCTGTGGGTACAGCACCTTTGAAGTGTCGGTTCATACCACATTGGTGGTTACCGAATCGTCGTTGATGCTACAGGTTCCCTCAATCGAAATGGGGCCGGCGGTGATGACTACCCGGGTGGAGCGGGTTTCTGGCTATCGGTGGGAAGGTATCGGCGAGGTACTCACGCCTCTGGTTGATGAACTCAACCATGCCGCCGATACCGTAGGCATTGATGCCTGGCACGGTTCGTTAAGGCAGGGCGTATTGGAAGGCCTGAAATCCCGGTTGCCGGGCGTGCGTTTCATTCACAGCGGCGGGCTGGTGAAGAAAGTCCGTATCGTAAAGTCCGAGCTGGAGCTGAGTTATTTGCGCAGGAGCGCGGAGATCTCCGCTATTGGCTTGCGGGCGGCAACCGAAGCCGTGCAGGCCGGTGTTACGGATAACGACATTGCGGCCGCGGGTTCACGGGCCATGTTGGCCGCTGGCAGCGAATTCATGAGTATGCAGCCCATTGTCACCACCGGGCGGCGCAGCAGTGTGATTCACAGTAGTCACAGGCGTTGCCGGATTGAATCCGGGGATTCAGTCTTCATGGAATTCGGCGCAGCATGGAACCGGTATACCGCGCCGATGATGCAGACTGTGGTGGCGGGCTCGCCGACGCCGGAAATGCACCAGGTATTCAACGGGTGCCGCAGGGTCGTTGACGCTTTGCTGGCATCGATCAAGCCGGGTGGGACCTTTGATGCGGCCGCAGAGACGGCTGAAAAAGCACTGGAACCTCTGGTGGACAAGGTTTTTTTCTCCGGGGTGTTCGGCTATACCGTCGGTGCTCAGTTTCCACCGTCCTGGGTCGAGGGGTCTGGCTTCATTGCCCGAGGGGGAAATACTGAATTCAAACCGGGCATGGTCTTCCATTTACCCATTTGCTTGAGGGTGCCGGGAAAGTGGGGGATCGGATGCAGTGAAACGGTTGTTGTCAGCGACACGGGAGCGGAGCCCATAACCGACAACCCCTGGACGCTGGGCTGAGTCTATTGAAGGCGCAGATCCGTGAGAATTACCGAGCGGGGATAGGGTAACTGGGTGGCAAACAGCCCAAGCCTGCGAATCAGGCTCATGTCCATATTTCGGTTTTCTGGAGCCTGGCGGATGGTCTCCAGGGGTATCGTGAAGCTGTTGTGGCCGGCGGCAAGCTGCAGGCGCTTGTTAAAACGGTCTGAATAGGCGTTATTGTCCTCGTGCGCGACATCGTGGATACGGAGTGTCATAGCCAGTGGCGTGTTATCGGGATTCTCCAGCCCGATCACCAGTGTCTTATAGCCTCGCCAGTTATTCGGCAGGTTGTTCAGCGTCGCTCCGGAGTATTTTTCAGTGCCCAGGGTGATGCGGAGCCCGGAGTTGGGCGCGGGCTCAGTTGAAACCCGGCCTCCCCAGTACAGACCGGGGTTGTCGTGATTGAAGTCATAAAGCCGGGGAAGCTGGCGGTGAACCTCAAATTGTCGGTAAGCAACGACTGCGGTTGACAGTATTTCGAGCGCGACGAGCAATGCGGTTGCCAGAGTGGCCAGTTTGATCTGCCTGGTACGGCGGGCTTGGGGAAACCATGCCAGAACCAGCCAGAGTCCCATCAGGTTCCGCACGACATCGTGCCAGTCTTCCTGTCGATCCAGCCCGGATTGGATCACTTCGATCCCCACTCCGATGATCAGCAGTATCCCTGAGGGGATCAGCCAGAGCCGCCATCCCTGAAGCCATCGCCAGGGTTGAATACCAAGAGTGGCGAGTGCAAACAGGCCAATGTGGCCAAGGTTCCAGGCGGATTTGAACAGGGGGCCAGAGGAATAACCCGGGCCGCCCAGAAACAGCAATGGCGCAATCAAAAAAGCGCCCAGCAGCGCCAGCGAACGAAGTCGCTGAGCTGTCTGGGCGCCTTTGGTCGCCTGAGTGGCGAGCATCAGCTGCGGCTGGTAACTTCCAGCAGGTGGTAGCCGAACTGGGTCTGGATAGGACCGATGACGGTGTTCAGTTCGCTGCTGAAAACAGCCTTGTCGAACTCGGGAACCATTTGGCCCGGGCCGAAAGAACCCAGATCACCGCCGTTGCGGCCAGACGGGCAGGATGAGTGCTGCTTGGCGACTTCGGCGAAATCCTGGCCACCTTCGATGGCTTTTTTCAGTTCTTCGCACTTGGCTTCGCTGTCTACCAGAATGTGGCGTGCTGTTGCTTGAGTCATGGTTATGTTCCCATTGTTGGTTGGCTGTTACTTCTGGGACGAATGCTGCCCGCCCGGGGCGCCTGAGGCAAGTGGTTTTTGCCTGTCATCTTATTTCCAAGTGTTTACCTGTAGTATGGAACACATACTGTCATTGGTCGGGCTTGGGTGCTGTGAGAGCGCGAGCCGGTGGTTCAAAAAAACGCTCAAGCACATCCATGTGTCGCTTGGGCTCCGCCATCCATGGCTCCGCACATTTTTTGAACCACCGGCTCACACTCTCAATCAAGGCCCGAGTTGTCTATTTTGGGGTTGAGGAGAGCTTTTTGGATAACTCTGTGGTTGTTGAATCGACGCGTAAGTGGGTGGAAGACGTTGTCGTCGGGTACAACCTGTGCCCATTTGCAAAACGGGAACTGGTGCGGAACCGGGTGCGGTTTGTCGTGTCAGAAGCGCAGAACGAAGACGAACTGCTCCAGGACCTTCATGGGGAGTTGCACCGACTTGAAGACGAACCGGAAATCGAAACCACGCTCTTGATCCACCCCGGCGTGCTGACAGGGTTTGAGGATTACAACGAATTCCTCGACGCCGCCGATGGCCTGTTGGCGTTTCTCGAGATGGAAGGTATCTACCAGATTGCGAGTTTTCACCCGGACTATCAGTTTGAAGGCACGGAACCGGAGTCAGCAGAGAACTACACTAACCGTTCTCCGTTTCCCATGCTGCACCTATTAAGGGAAGCCAGCCTTGAGGTGGCTATTGACAGCTATCCGAATGTGGACGACATTCCTCAGCGCAATATTGAACTGATGGAAAAACTCGGCGTAGAAAAAATGAGGGCGATCCTGCAAAACTGCACGAAACAGTCTGCATGAATCAGAGCATAAGGGATCGCCCGGGGAGTAATTGGACAAGCGGTTGGTCTTCCCTCTTCCAAAACTGTGCGGAGCCATGGATGGCGTAGCTCAAGCGTCACATGGACGTGCCGAAGGAGCGGGTTTTGGAAGAGGGAAGAGCAACTGCGCTAAGTCCAAAGTCCAGAAGCAATGCGGAGACAATATGCCAGCAACAATTCACAAGGTTCGTCCCTTCAGCTCATCCCAGCGCCTCCCCGAACAGCAAACCCCAGATGTCGCCCACGAGCCCGAGCAGGCAGGTGAGTTGCTGGCAGAATTTATCCACAACAACCCGAAACTGATGATCCTCACCGGCGCTGGTGTCAGTACGGATTCCGGCATTCCGGATTACCGGGATGGCGACGGTGCCTGGAAGCGTAAACAGCCGGTTCAACATCAGGCCTTCATGGAGAGTTTTGAAACGCGTCAGCGGTACTGGGGCCGGAGCCTTATCGGCTGGCCGGTGATGCAGAAGGCGACACCTAACCCTGCGCACCACCTGATCTCGGAGCTGGAGCATCGGGGGCATAGCAACCTTGTGGTAACCCAGAACGTGGACCGGCTGCATCAGAAAGCCGGCACGCGGGCGGTAATGGATCTTCATGGCCGGGCTGACGAAGTGCTTTGCATGAGCTGTGGCTACCGCTGTACCCGAGAAGAAGTTCATGATCGGTGTGCGGATCTGAACCCGGCATTCCGCCACTACCGGGCAGATGCTGCTCCGGATGGTGATGCCGATCTGGAAGTGGATTTCTCCAGCTTCATGACCGCCGATTGCCCGGCGTGTGCGGGCATTCTTAAACCTGACGTGGTGTTTTTCGGAGACTTTGTACCCAAAGACAGGGTTCAGTCCGCGCTGGACACGCTTGAAAACAGCGATGGGCTTCTGGTCATTGGCTCATCGCTGATGGTGTATTCCGGATTCCGGTTTTGCCGGTATGCCAGCGAGTGGGGAAAACCCATGGCCACCCTTAATCTGGGGCGCACACGGGCGGAAGATCTGGTGAGCCTGAAACTCAATGCGCGAATCGGGGAGACCCTGGCAGCCACCCTCGCCAAATTGTAAAGCGGGGAGCCGCATGACTCCCCGCGATCGACTCAAATCATATCGTCAGATCAGGTTGTAGATAAAGACAATCGCAACGGCAACCGGCGTAACGTAGCGCACGGTGCTGAGCCAGAGTTTGAACGCGGGTTCAGACAGCGACAGTTCATTCTCCATGGCCTGTTTCGACATCACCCAACCCGCCATCACAGCCACCAGCAGACCGCCCAGTGGAAGCAGGATGTTGGCGGTGAAGAAGTCCAGCAGATCGAAAATGGTCTTGCCTTCCAGCATCGGGATGAAGCTCAGCGGAGCCACATCAGACCACAGGTTCAGAGACAGGATCGACGCAATACCCAGCGCCCAGCATACCAGTCCGGCACCGAGGGTACTGACAGTACGATTCATGCCTTTCTGCTCTTCCAGCCACTCCACAATCGGCTCCAGCAGCGAGATACCGGAGGTCCAGGCGGCGAAAATCAGCAGGATAAAGAACAGCGCGCCGAACAGGCTACCCATGGGCATCTGGCCAAACGCCAGGGGCAGGGTCTGGAAAATCAGGCCGGGGCCTGCGCCGGGTTCCAGGCCGTTGGCGAACACGATGGGGAAGATGGCCAGCCCTGCAAGCAACGCTACACCGGTATCAATCACCGACACGGTAATGGATGTCCTGGCAATTGAGATGTTTTTCGGAAGGTAAGAACCGTAGGCCATCATTACCGCCATGCCCAGACTCAGGGTGAAGAACGCGTGGCCCAGGGCGATCAGTACACCGGACGTGGTCAGTTTGGAAAAGTCAGGCTGGAACAGGAAGGATACGGCCTGGCCGAAGGAGCCGCTGGTCATGGCGTAGCCGACCATCACCAGCAGGAGAACAAACAGCGCAGGCATAAGGATGCTGACAGCGCGTTCAAGGCCCGCCCGGACACCCCGGGCGACAACCACCATCACCAGCGCCATGAACACGGTATGCCACATCAGCAGGGTGCCGGGATCACTCAGAAGCCCGGAAAAAATGGCGCCCACAGCGTCTGCTGACTGCCCGGTCAGTTGGCCGCTGGCCGCCGTGCCGACGTAGGAAACGGCCCAGCCTCCGATCACGGAATAGAATGACAGGATCAGGAATCCGGCCAGCACGCCGACAGCCCCAACGAGTTTCCAGGCCGGGTTCAGGCCGTCCCGCTCGGCGATCAGACGCAGGCTGTTCACCGGACTGCGACCGCCGCGACGGCCAATCATCACCTCGGCCATCATGATGGGAATGCCGACCACGGCGATGCATGCCAGGTAGACGATGACGAACGCGCCGCCACCATTTTCCCCGGTTATGTAGGGGAACTTCCAGATGTTGCCCAACCCGACGGCAGAGCCCGTTGCGGCGAGTATGAAAGCAAGCCGGGAGGACCAGAGCCCGCGTTTGGCGTTGGCGCCCTCAACTGCACCACTGTATGTGGCTGATCCGGATGAAGTAACAGACATGCGTATCTCCTGCGATATTTGTTCTTGTATCAGGTAAAAAAGGGGAGCCGCGACCCCTCGCGGCTCCCAGGGGGAAGCGCCGGTGTCAGGTTACCCGGCGCAAGCCAACCGCTGAGGCGCCAGCCCGGCACCCGCGGTATGCTTTCGGAAGCGCTCTTCTGCCAGTTTGTTAGCGATTTCTCCGGTCGGAAGGCCGGTTTGGTCAGAGCGATTGAAAATCTCGGTCAGGGTGTCCCCGATGGTGTCGACATGGGCCCGGACCTGTTCGGGAGAGGCGCCTTTGCGCTCGTAGAAAACGTCAATGATGCCGCCGGCGTTGATAGCAAAGTCAGGGGCATAGAGGATGCCGTGCTGTTTCAGCATGGCGTCGTGTTCCGGGCGGTCCAGAAGGTTGTTGGCGGCACCGGCAACAATACCTGCCTGAATATTGGGAATGCTGCTGTCATTAAGGACAGCCCCCATGGCGCAGGGGGCGATGACATCGACCGGCAGCAGCAGAATGTCCTCGGCGGATGCCGGTCTGGCACCCAGTTCGTCCACAGCCCGCTGCATGTTGTCGGCGTGGATATCGTACACCCAGAGGTCGGCACCGGCGTCTTTCAGGTGCTTCGCCAGACGGAAACCAACGTTGCCAATGCCCTGGATGGCCACCTTCAGGCCGCTGAGATCATCGCTACCCAGTCGGTGTTTAACCGCCGCCTTGAGACCAATGAAAGTACCGTAGGCGGTCACAGGAGAAGGATCACCGTTGCTCGGTTTGCCGTCGAAGCCGGTGCGGGAAGCGATGCCCGCCACGTGCCCGGTGTGTCTCCCCATCACTTTCAGGTCGGTCACGCTGGTGCCGGAATCTTCTGCTGCAATGTACTGGCCACCGAGACCTTCAAGGTGTCGGCCCATGGCTTCCAGAAGCGCTTCGGTTTTGTGTTGACGCGGATCGCCGATAATCACGGATTTACCGCCGCCAAGATCGAGATTGGCGAGAGCGGATTTGTAGGTCATGCCCCGGGACAGTCGCAAGACATCCCGCAAGGCGTCTTCGTCGCTGGCATAAGGGAACATCCTGCAGCCACCGAGGGCTGGGCCCCGGGACGTGTTGTGGATGGCGACAATGGCTTTCAGTCCGGTTTCCGGGTCGCAGAAAAAGGACAGGTGTTCGTGGTTATCAAACTCCGGATGGCTGAATACGTTCATGGCGTTTCACCTTGTGTCCGTGACCAGCCGCTACCCTTGTGGGGCCTGCGGCGGTCGGTTGTTGTAGTTGTTAGACCGCGGCATTCGCGATTTGTTGATGTTCCCTTGCATCAGGGTTCAGTTCGGCCCGTAACTGGCGTCGCTCTTTTCTGCTTGCCTCGTAGGCGTGCTCTTTCACCGGTCCGTATCCACGGATCTTCGCCGGCAGGCTGGCAAGGCTTCGGGCCGCCTCGGCATGATCGCTGCTGAGGTGCCTGAGCAGGAAAGCCACGTCGGCTTCGTATTCCCGGATAATGCGTCGTTCTAGACGACGATCTGCACTGTAGCCGAAGGGATCCAGTGGTGTTCCGCGCAGTCCCCGGGCCTTCGCCAGCAGGGTAAAGATCGTTTCCATCCAGGGACCGAACGTACGCTTCTTCGGGCGTTCACTGCTTTTACCCCGGCTCAGCATCGGCGGAGCCAGGTTGAATTCCAGCTCCACCTCACCTTCAAATTCCTCTTCAAGCTGTTTGCGAAGGCTGCCGTTGCTGAACAGCCGGGCCACTTCATACTCGTCCTTGTAGGCGAGGACCTTGGCGTAGTTTTCGGCAACGGCGCGAAACAGTAATGGATCGCGACCGAGCTTTTCGGAGATGGATTTCTCCGCACTCCGAACCAGCTTTTCGTAGCGGCGCGCCAGCCCGGCATTCTGGTATTCGGTCAGGTGAGCCTTGTTGCGTTCGATGAGCTGATCGGTGGTTTCCTGAATTTGCACCGGGTTGCCCTTGGGCTTCGGGAAAGCCAGTGCTTTCACCTTCTCCAGATCGTGGGCGGCACGTCGGCCCCATAGGAATGCCTGCTTGTTTTTCTCAATGGATACATTGTTCAGCTCAATGGCCCGTTCTATTGAGGCGGCACTGAGGGGTAGCAGGCCCTGCTGGTAGGCAAATCCGACGGTAAACAGGTTCACGGCCATGCCATCCCCCATGAGGGCCTTGGCGAGGCCTCCGGCGTCCAGAAACCAGCTGCCATCGGGGCGGCAGGCCTCGCGAACACTCTGTTCCATGGATTCGCCCGGAAACTGAATGTCCGGATCACGGGTGAAGGCGGCTGGCATGGCAGCCTCGCTGTTGACCACGGCCCGGGAGAAACGGTTGTCCATCTTCGCCAGGGCGTCGTCGGTGGCGGCAACCATAAGGTCAAAAGCCATAACCAGATCGGCCTCACCGGCGGGAATGCGCACCGCGTGAATGTCTTCCTGTTTGTCGCTGATGCGGATGTGGCTCACCACGGCCCCGAACTTCTGCGCCAGGCCCGTCTGATCCAGTACGGACACCCCTTTGCCTTCGAGATGCGCGGCCATGCCGAGCAGAGCGCTGACGGTGACTACACCGGTGCCGCCGACGCCGGTCAGCAGAATGCCGTATGGGTTGTGGCCGTCCACCAGCACCGGTTCCGGCAATTCCGGGAAGTCCACATCAGAGCGCACACCGGCTGGCTTTTTCAGCTTGCCGCCCTTCACAGTCACAAAGCTGGGGCAGAATCCCCGTACGCAGGAAAAGTCCTTGTTGCAGGCAGACTGGTCAATGGTGCGCTTGCGACCCGCCTCCGTTTCCTTTGGCAAAAGGGAGAGGCAGTTGGATTGAATACCGCAATCCCCACAGCCTTCGCAGACGTCGGAATGGATAATGACCCGCTGATTTGGATCTTCCATGGTGCCGCGCTTGCGGCGACGACGTTTCTCGGCGGCGCAGGTCTGGTCGTAGATGATGACGGAGCAGCCCTCGATGTCCCGAAGTTCCCGCTGCACCGAATCCAGGTCATCCCGGTGATGGAAGGTGGTGCCGTCAGCGAAGTCTGCCCGTGATGGATACTTTTCAATATCATCGCTGACCACGGCAATACGGCGAACGCCCTCACCGTAAAGTTGATGACTGATCTGCTGCACGGTTAACGTGCCGTCCACCGGCTGGCCGCCAGTCATTGCTACCGCGTCGTTATAGAGAATCTTGTAGGTAATGTTGGCGCCGGAGGCAATTGCCGCACGGATGGCCAGTGCACCCGAGTGGAAATAAGTGCCATCACCCAGATTCTGGAACACGTGTTTCTGGTTGGTGAACGGCGCCTGACCGAGCCAGGTCACTCCCTCACCGCCCATTTGGGTAAAGGTATCGGTGCCCCGATCCATCCAGGTGGCCATATAGTGACAGCCGATGCCCCCAAGTGCGCGACTGCCCTCCGGCACTTGGGTCGAGGTATTGTGGGGGCAGCCGGAACAGAAGTGAGGGGTGCGTTCCAGACGTTCTTTCGGTTTGGCCAGGCTGTTTTCCTTTTCCGTCAGGAAGTCCAGTCGCTGGCGCAGGGTGTCATTGCAATAGCGGTCGTTAAGGCGAGAGGCGATCGCTCTGGCGACCATGGCCGGTGTCAGCTCGGAGATCGACGGCAGCAGTTCATGGCCCTTGTCGTCCCACTTACCGATCACCAGCGGGCGTTGCTGATCCTGCCAGCTGTAGAGCTGGGTCTTGAGCTGGTCTTCGATCAGCCCGCGCTTTTCCTCAACGACGAGAATTTCTTCCAGGCCTGAGGCGAACTCGAAAATGCCCTCGGGCTCCAGCGGCCAGGGCATGGCCACCTTGTACACGGCAAGCCCGATGGCTTCACGCTCCTCGTCGCACAGTCCGAGGTCTGCCAGAGCCTGGATAACGTCGAGATAGGCCTTGCCGGTGGTGATGATGCCGATTCTGGGGTGGCTGGCTGCCAGTACCGTATGGTCCAGCCGGTTGGCCCGGCAAAAGGCCTTGGCGGCTTCCAGCTTGTAACGATGCAGTCGCTCTTCCTGTTCCATCGGCTTGTCTGGCCAGCGGGAGTTCAGGCCGTCTTCCGGCAACTGAAAGCCCCTTGGAATGCGGATGTTGATACGGCTGAGGTCAAGGTTGGCCGAGATGGAGGAATCCATGTTCTCTGCCAGTGCCTTGAAGCCAATCCAACAACCGCTGAAGCGGGACATGGCCCACCCATAGAGTCCCATGTCCAGAATGTCCTGAATACCTGCCGGGTTGAGGACCGGCATGGATGCATCCATGAAACCGTAATCGCTCTGGTGGGGCAGGGTGGAGGACTTACAGGCGTGGTCATCGCCGGCGACGGCCAGAACACCACCAAAGCGGGAGGTGCCGGCGGCATTGGCGTGTTTGAATACATCGCCGGTCCGGTCAACGCCGGGCCCTTTGCCATACCAGAGGCTGTAGACCCCATCGTATTTGGCGCCTTCAAAAATATTGACTTGCTGAGTTCCCCAGACGGCGGTGGCGCCGAGGTCTTCGTTAATACCGGGCAGGAAGTGGATGTTTTGTTTTTTGAGGTAATCCCTGGCTTTCCAGAGAACCTTATCGAACCCGCCAAGCGGAGAACCCCGGTAGCCGGAAATAAAGCCGGCGGTGTTCAGGCCGTTGGCTTTGTCGAGCTGAGCCTGGAGCAACGGGAGTCTGGCCAGCGCCTGGCTGCCGTTCATGTAGACCGCCCCGGATTCTTTTTCCCAGACGTCGTTCAGGCTGGCATTACGTAATTCGTTCATGGGTATCACCGTTTCCAGAATGCATCGAAGCACGGGCGCGGCCTGCGCCAGGCGTGCGGGAATTCAGTTCGGAATCAGACAAACACGGGAATGCTCAGCCGCAAATGCGGAAGGCCCGGTGCTGGTAAGGCTGAATCGATACGGAGTGTGGCCGGTGCGGCCGATGGAAACGGAGGTGGAGGCAGGCTCCGGCATTCGGAACACCTGCGAAAACAGACAGTTTGCCCACGGGGCTGACTGTAGGGCTGATTGTGGGGCTGATTAACTGTGACATGCTGAAATCCTCTCCCACCCCCGCCGGATCTCGGCGTCAGTGGTTGTTTTGTTGTTGTCGTCCGGCTTGTGGCCGGCGTTCTGATTTCAAGAGTCCTTATCCCGGGGTTAGCGTCCTCTGGACTCCGTCGGGTTTGCCCTTGTGGGGCTGGACAAATGCAAAGCTATCCCTAATTTACGTGAACGTCAACTGGAGGGAGTGTTATTTTCCTCATGTTTTGCCGGTGGGGTGTGCCAGTTTTCTTCTTAGAGTGTTGTGGTTTCTACTTATTCGCAAGCGAAAGAACCGGCTTTAACTTGTTTCGATGTCTGACTCCATCTATTCCTATCAGCTTCAGCCGCAAAAAGTCCGGGCTGAGTTCTTTCGTTTGCTCCCGATCTCGCTGTTCGTGGTGGCGTTTGGTGCTGCGTTCGGCCTGGCGGCAGCCCAGACCGGCCTGACACCATTGGAAACCATCCTCATGAGCGGTGCGGTCTTTGCGGGGGCGTCGCAGTTTGCGGCCATCGATATGTGGGGCACTGAGGTGTCCGTTATTCCTCTGCTTGCGGTGGTCTTCGCGATTAACTCCCGGCACCTCCTGATGGGGGCGTCGCTCTATCCGATGTTGAAACATGTCTCTCCCGGGAAACGATATGGCCTGCTTCTGGTGCTAACGGACGCGAACTGGGCGGTATCTGCCCAGGAATACCAGAATGGTCGTCATAACCTGGAAGTGATTCTGGGCGGCGGCGTGGTGCTCTGGCTGGCCTGGGTGATCGGTACCCTGCTGGGCGTCTACTTCGGCGGTTTGTTACAGGACCCGAAAAGCCTCGGGCTGGATATGGTGCTGGGTTGCTTCCTGCTGGCAATGGCTCTGGGTGGAAAGCAATCACCCCGGGTTCTGGTGGCCTGGGTTGTTACCGCTCTGGCATCCCTGGCAGCGTGGAAATGGTTGCCGCCGAACATGCACGTGGTGGTGGGCGCTCTGGCGGGCGGTGTGATCGGCTACTTCTGGCTGGATAAAAAACCGGCCGATGAGGCTGTTCAGGAGGAACTGGCGTGAGTATTGAAACGACCTCTGCTGGCATTCTTGCGGTGATCGGTCTGATGACTCTGGTGACTCTGATCACCCGTTTTGGCGGTGTGTTTGCCATGTCCTTCGTACGGATCAGCCCGCGCGTCGAAAGCTTTATCAACACCATGGCCAGCTCGGTATTGATTGCTATCATCGTACCCATGGCGTTCTCCGGCGATGCCGGAGCAGTCGCAGCGTTATCCGCGACCGCGGTTGTTATGCTGGCCACCAAAAAGGCGCTTCCCTCCATTGCTGCAGGCATTGTGGCGGCGGGGGTGGTTCGCTATTTCCTATAGCTCGCTGTGGTTTCGCCATGACCGTCCGGTTCGGACTGGTCTGATTGAAAACTGCTCAAGTTTCCGGCACGGGAGCCGATATACGGGTAACGTGTATTGAGGTTCCCGCACCATGATTTCGTCCAGTCAGATTTCCTTTTTCCAGGAAAACACCCGTCAGGTATCGGCGTTTGACAGCAGCCAGTTGCGCATTCGCCAGCAGGCGCCCCAGAACAACGGCAATAGCGAAAATTCCCGGGGCTCTGAGCTGACCCTGCTTCGTGAAGCTGCGTACCGATACAGTAGCCAGGAACAGCTGGCGTTCAGCAGCTCCGCCGAGGTGACCGGAGACAACCGTTCAGCGGTGTTCACCACCGACCAGCTGGTTGAGAAAAGCTCGGAACTGTTTCTGATGGGGCAGCAGGCCATTACCATCAGCCGCGCAGCGCTGGGCAGCGACGCTGGAGTACAAGGGCAGGGTAGTCTGTCGGTCTCGGCCGGCAAGTACATGTTCTACTCGGAAAGTGAATCCCGCTCCTTTGCCTCTACCGGCACCATCGAACTGGACAATGGTGACTCCATCGACTTCACCTTGTCCCTACGGCAATCGCAATCCCGCAGCTACGAATACTCTGAACTGATCAAAATCCAGGAGCGGCCGATGACCGATCCTCTGGTCATCAACTTTGGCGCCACCACGGCTCAGTTGACCGATACCCTGTTCGAATTTGATATGACCGGCAATGGTGACACCGCACACTTTGCCACACTAGGCAGTGGCAGCGGATACCTGGTTCTGGATCGCAATGACAATGGAAAAGTCGACGATGGCACTGAACTGTTCGGCCCGCAAAGCGGTTCCGGTTTCGGCGAACTGGCGGCCTATGACGACGACGGCAACCGCTGGATTGATGCCAATGACGAGATCTTCCAGTCGCTGGCTGTCTGGGTACAGACTGCCGACGGCAACGACGAACTACGTTCGCTGGACGAAGTCGGCGTGCAGGCGCTGTATGTGGATAACGCTGACGATCGTTTCACCCTCGCCAATGGGCAGGGTGTGCCCCTGGGACAAATCAAGGCGTCTGGTATCTATCTGACCACCGATGGCGACGTGAGAACGCTGGAAGAAATCGACCTGGCTGAACAGAACACCGAGCAGGCCCCGGCTGCGGAAGAGGTGTTGTCTTCGTCCTCCCCGGAGACGCGGCGTGCGAGAGGCAACAGTGGCCTGGCCGAAGCCCGTGTCGAAGCCATTCGTGCTGCTCTGAAAAAGCTCAACGAAATCCGCGAAAAGCAAAAAGCGTTTATCGAAAAATCCAAGGATATGGCCAAGGAAAAGTCTCCGCTGGATGATTACTTTAAAATCATCGACAAACTGCGACTGGAACTCCTGAACAGTCAGGACGAAAAGAAACAGGCTGCCAGCAGGTATCTGGAATTCGCGAAAGCCTGAAGGCACCTCTGATGCAGGGCGGGGCGTTCATCCCCGCCCCGCCCGTCTGGTCAGTTGCGAAGGCCGGGGCCAAAAGCAGGTCAAGTAATCAATACTCGGGCATAGGGTTCGGATTCCGGAACCCCAGATCGCCGATTCCAGGTAACTTGATACCCAGAGCCATAGGGTTCACTCCAATCGATAAGCCAAGAACATTCAGTTCCAGGCCTTCCTTCACGCCTGCCATCAGTCCGAAATAGCCACCCAGGGAAAACTGATAGCCGGTTCCCCCGGGTACTTCCGCGACGACGCTGCTGCCCAGATAGTCCTTGCCGATGGCGTGTCCAGGCAGGGCGACATCCAGCCCCGGAACCTCTTTGATAACCCAGGCGGTGAAGGTGTTGCTATTGGGGCCGGGCCAGGCCTCATAGGTGGTGGCGTAGGGGTAGCTCTTGACCGCTTCGTAGATTTCAGGAATCAACGCCTCGGCTTCCGCCCCTCGAATATCCGCATAAAGCTCCGGTCGCGCACCGTACCAGTGGCGGTCGGGTTCGCCGGGACGGGAGTTGACCACGTAGTGTCGCCAGCCGGTTACCTCATGGACCCGGTACTCATCGGCGCCTTTTTCTTTGGTGGCAAGCCAGGTGTGTACCGCGAAGTAGCCACGCCACCCCCAGGTTCGTGCGCCGTAGACCTGCACAATGGCGCCCTCGTACTGCTCAGGCTTGGGCGCAATGTCTGCACTTTCCCGGCTGGCGGTGCGCCAGCTTTCCGCGCCCTGAAGTTGTCCGCTTACCGCAAGAAGCAGTGGGCCGGCCAGCAGTACGATAAACCCTAGCAGGGGCCAGCGGGCGTATCTGAATGCCTTTTTCATCGGTAGTTTGCCCGTTGTCTGGTTGTCTTCTAGGCTCAGAATATCAGGCATCTCTCCAGAAGGAGTATTACCATGTCAGATCATCATGTTTACAAGAAGGTGGAAATCATCGGTTCCTCAAAGAAAAGCATTGAGGATGCGATTGAAAATGCCCTGGTGGAGTGTGGTAAGAGCATCAGCAACATGGAATGGTTTGAGGTGCAGGAAACCCGGGGGCATATCGTGGATGGCAAGGTTGGCCACTATCAGGTGGTCATGAAGGTCGGGTTCCGGATCATGAATAGCTGACGCTCAGCATACGCTGGCGGATAGCTTCAACAAGCCGGTTCATCAATTCTCTCGCCTCGCCGTCATAGAGGGCGTGGCATTTGTCCTGCAGAACCCGGCGGTCATGTTCAGAGGGACCGCCGGTCGCCTCCTTCAGCATATCCAGGTATTGGC
Organism: Marinobacter salinexigens; assembly: GCF_008370345.1. GTDB lineage: Bacteria > Pseudomonadota > Gammaproteobacteria > Pseudomonadales > Oleiphilaceae > Marinobacter > Marinobacter salinexigens. Next base: position 752,841 of record NZ_VTUU01000001.1, read on the forward strand.
AGGCCGCAAGGTGTGCCTTGATTTCAGTATCAATCAACCGGGTAATCAACCCCTCGACCTCCTGATCGCAAAAGGGCCGGTTGTGGTTCAGCAGTTGGCGTGCCTCAAGTGCGGCATTGCGGGCTTCCAGTCTCAGGTCCCCGGCGGACTCCCGGTTTTCAATGGCTCGCAGGAAGAGCCCAAGGCTGTCATGGAGTTGCCAGACCTGCGGCCAGATTTGCTCGTAGGCCGCTTTCTCGGTGAGGTAGCGACAATCGGAGTCAGTTGTAGTGGGCGGCTGGGATGAGGACTGTGGTGCATTGAACTGGTGGACTCTCAGATCATCCACCTCACGGCCCAGGGCGTTGGCTTTCTGCCTTAGCGCTTCGGTTTCCTGAGCGTTGCGGCGCTTGCCAGCGGAGGTTGCCAAAAACCCCAGCAAAGCGACAATTAATGCCAGTGCTGACAGTAACATGGCCAACTGGCTTTCGCCGAACAGGGTTTGAATTGACGCCATGTCCATGGTTTCGGCCTCCTTTAGATGCCTCGCATTGCCCTCTCAGTATAGAGGTTTATCACTGCTGGGTTGACGGAATGGTTACGGCTGTCTGAATGGTAATAATGTCAGCGCTTCGTCAAAGTAGGCCTGCACCTGTTCCGCCTCCTCCCGGGTAAATTCTGCGATGGCATCCCGGAATCCGGGATGAGCGATGCCGTGCCAGGAGTGGGTGAACGTGGGCTCAAAGCCCCGTACCAGTTTGTGTTCGCCCTGCGCTCCGGCGTCAAAATGCTTCAGCCCAAGGTCGATGGCCAGTTCGATGCCCTGGTAGTAGCAAGTTTCAAAGTGCAGGTGGTTATATTCTTCCAGGCACCCCCAGTAACGACCGTAGAGGGTGCCTTCGCCGCTCAGGAACAAGGCGCCAGCGATCATCTGGCCATTCATATCTGCAATGATCAGGTGCAGATGCTCTGGTAACTGGTCTCGTAACCGTGAGAAAAAGGTCTGGTTGAGGTAGGGGCGGCGACCACGCTTGAGGTAGGTGGCCTGGTAGAAAACGAAAAACGCTGCCAGCACGTGATCGTTGATCTCAGCCCCATGATAACGGTGAAATCGGATGCCCTGATCTGCCACCTGACGGCGCTCTTTGCGGATGGATTTGCGTTTGCGAGACGTCAGTTGGGCCAGGAACGCGTCAAAATCGACGTAGTCTCGGTTATGCCAGTGAAACTGACAGCCAATACGGTGGAGTTGTTCTTTTTGCTGAAGCAGTTGCTGATCCCGGCTATCGGGAAAAAGCAGGTGCCACGAATGGGCGCCTAACCGATCAATCAGGGTGTCCAGCAGATCATGGAGGTGGCCTGCCGTCAGGTGATTGCGGAGGGTGTCCTCCAGCAGGAGCCGTGGTCCCTGGGAAGGCGTGAACGGAATGGCCATCAGCAGTTTGGGGTAGTAATCCAGGCCATAGCGCTGATAGGCGTCTGCCCAGGCCCAGTCAAAGACGTATTCGCCCATGGAATGGGTTTTCAGAAAGGCTGGCGCGATTCCAACCAGTTCTCCACCGACCCGGAACAGAAGATGGCCAGGTTGCCAGCCAGTGTCGGCTGTGGTGCAACCTGACGATTCCAGTGCCTGGAAAAACTCATAGCGGAGGAACGGGTTGCCTGTTCCGGCGAGCCGCTCCCAGTCAGATCGGGGAATATCCTCAATAGAATCCGCGGTTTCCACGCGGATGGAGAAAGATCCGGGGGCTGGCATGTATCAGGGGCTCCTTTTGAGTCTCCTGATACCATACGCCAGATCCCGGTCAGTGATCACTTTTCTTCAGACTTGTCCTGACGCTTGTCGGCATCATCACAGCGCTCTTGCATCTTTTCTTGGAACTTTTCCATGCGCTCCTGATGCTTTTCAATCTTTTCCTGGTGCATTTCGTCCCAGATCTGACGCTGCTCATCGGTCAGTTTCAGCCGGTCTGCCATTTCAGCGCGGCGTTCCTGCATCTCAGCCATTCGATCTTCACGATTGAAAGGGCCGTCGCCATCGCGGAACTGTTCGCACATCTGCTCAATGTTGTGTTTTCCGCGATGGTGGTCGCCTTTGTGATCGCGGTCGTGTGCAAATGCGAAGGGGCTGGCAGCAGCCAGGGCGGTGACCAGAATGCCAGCGGTCATCAGGGAGTGTTTACGTGTGATCATAGTCAATACCTTTTCGTGGGTGACCCTGTGTGGTCGGTTAACGAGACAGGGCCATGGTACCCCCGGCATTCGTCAACGAGCGTCAGCGCTTTGTAAAGGTTCTGCAAAGGAAAATTCCGTGCAAGGGCGGGTTCGCATGCGCGTGTTAGACTGCAGTCATCGGGCTTGGAGGTAGATAATGCAGAATCGGGTATTGCTTGTTGAAGACGACGAAGAACTGCGTCAGTTGCTGGCTCGTTATCTGGGCAATCAGGGCTTTACGGTGCGCGAAGCTGCCAATGGCCGGGATGGCCTGAGTCTGGCGCTGGGGCAGGACTGTGACATCGTTATTCTCGATATCATGTTGCCCGATATCAGTGGCCTTGAAGTACTACGAGAACTCCGGGCCCAGACCCATCTGCCGGTGGTGCTGCTGACCGCCCGAGGGGACGAAACCGACCGAATTGTGGGGTTTGAGGTGGGTGCCGACGATTACATTCCCAAACCCTGCAACCCCCGTGAGCTTGTGGCACGCCTGCAGGCACTGCTGAGACGGATCGCCTGGGACCAGAAAAACGAGGTTAATGGTGCCCGGGTGTATGGTGATCTTCGTGTCGAGCCAGAGCACCGAAGGGTCTTGCAGAATGATCTGCCCGTTGACCTCACCGCCACCGAATACGAAGTATTACAGGTGCTGCTTGCCCATGCTGGCAGTGTCGTGAGGAAAACGGACCTGATGCAGTGGGCTCTCGGGCGGAGGCTGGAGGCCTACGACCGGACCCTGGATATGCACATCAGTAATCTGCGTAAAAAACTTGGTAATGAGGATCCTCCGAGGATCGAGACGGTTCGTGGACTGGGCTACAGCTACCGGGTGTCTGCGTGAAGAAGCGATTCATGTTCCCGCTGTTCTGGCGGATTTTCCTGCTGATCTGGCTTGCCATGGCGATTACGGTGGTGGTTGGCAATCTTGCGACCCATGCGCTGCTGGATCGTGAACGGGAAACGATCGAACGCCAGATTGGGCTTCGGAATGTCGGCATGGAAGCCATGAGAGTGCTTCAGGCCGATGGTCGGAAAGCAGCTTTTCGGTTCATGCGGGAGCAGGGTGAGCAGCTGAATCTGCACATCATTCTGGTGGAGAACCGGGAGAATGACCGGCGGTTGCCGGATGCTATTCGTGACAGAATCAAGTCGGGCTGGTATCGCCACAAACCAGCAGTGATCAACCTGGACTCCGGGTATCAGGTGGTGGCCTGGCCCCGTACACACGGTGAGGGCTGGTTGGCGCCCGATGTCTTCAGGGCGATTGAGCTGGTGCTGGCCTTCGTAATGATCACCCTGGCCTGCTGGTTGATTGCCCGGGTTGTTTCCCGCCCACTCAAGCATATGGAAAGGACTGCCAGGATAATTGCCGGAGGCAAAACGGAACTTCGGGTAAACGATCGCATTGCCAATCGCCGGGATGAAGTGGGGCAGCTCGCCATGGCGTTCAATGCCATGACCGACCAGTTGTGTAGCCTGCTTGAACGCCAGAAGCACCTGTTGCGGGATATTTCCCATGATTTGCGCACACCGTTGGCGCGCCAGCGTGTGGCTATTGAGCTGGCCAGTGAGGCCGGGTCTGACACGGAGCTGATGGCGAGTATCCTGCGCCAGAATGAACGGCTTGAAACCATGACATCACAGATTCTTACCCTGTACCGTGTGGCTGATCAGGGTGGGGATATCGAGCGGGAACCGGTTAAGCCCGTCCCTTTGATTAATCAGGTGCTGAGCGATGCGGCAGACTACGCGGAACATCAGGGAGTGGATTGTCACCTGACGGCAAGCAACAGTGTTGCCGGTGTGACCGTGCTTGGGGATTCCGGGTTGTTACAACGGGCTCTGGATAATATTGTCCAGAATGCGCTGGATCACACACCGCCGGGACATTCGGTTCACGTGGGCGTCGAGCGGGATCAGGGAGGCGTCCGGATTGAGGTTCGCGATGAAGGGGCTGGCGCCAACGAAGAGGTTCTCTCCCAACTGTTTGAACCATTCTTTCAGGCTGACAAATCCCGTGGTGGTGCGGGCTGGGGGCTGGGGCTGGCCATTGCCCGGGACATCATCAGTGCCCATGATGGCCGCATCAGTGCTGCTAATGATGATCGTGGTGGACTACGGGTGACCGTCTGGCTACCGCTTTTTACCGCGGACTGACCCTTCCGGGGCCTGAAGATTTTCTTCGTCTGGTTTAAGATCAGAGGCTCCGGAAAAATCGATTCCTTCCTGAAGCTCGTCTTCGTCAAAACGGATACCGCAGGCAGCTTTCCTGATTTTAGCCGGTTGGGCAGTCCCGGGGCTGCTGTGTTCATCGTTTTCTGACATAAGGCATTCCTGTATGAGTAAAGATTACCCGGTTCCGGCAGGATACCTTGAGCGGGAAACGGAAGTGAAGAAAAGCCGGTTTATCGCCCGCGTAGCGCCCGTCAGTTCCCGGGAAGAAGTCAGAACCTGGGTGGATCAGGCGCACCGGGATCATCCCGATGCCCGCCACGTATGCTGGGGTTACCAGATTGGTCGCCCGGGTTCGGCAGCAGAAGCGGCGATGAATGATGACGGGGAACCCTCCGGTACTGCAGGTAAACCCATTCTCAATGTTATCCAGCACAAGGATATGGGTGACGTACTGGTGATCGTTATCCGCTACTTTGGCGGCATCAAGCTTGGGGCGGGGGGGCTGGTCCGGGCATACGCGGGCGCGGCTGAGAGCGTATTGTCAGCGGTAGACCGGGTGGTGCAGCAACCTGTTGTTCTGACCACGGTAAGCATGCCGTTTGCCAGTGAGCAGCCTGTCAGGCATTGGTGTGAGGTAAATTCGGCGACGGTTGAGTCCGTGGATTATGGCGCGACCGTGACGGCCCGCCTGCAGGTGCCTGAAAGCAGCGTTGATGATTTCTCGGCGTTCTGCGATTCCCATAAACTGGATTACAGTTTTGACAGATGAGGCCTTAAACGGTCATCGCGGACGGTCTGGTGTGCGTATACTGACACCATGATGTATCTGGAAAGAGGGTAAGCCATGATGCGTATTCTGATGATGTCGGCACTGGCTCTGGTACTGGCCGGCTGCGCAGGCAATGTCGTGACGGATTACAGTTCAACGGCCGTGTTTGGTAACTATTCAAGCTGGGCGTACGCGCCGGAGGCTGGTAGTTCCTCCTTTTTGTCACTGGATGGAACGCGCGTGCAGGCTGCGATCGAACGTGAACTGAACCGGAAGGCGATGAAATCCGTGGCTGAAGCGGATGCCGATCTGTTCGTGAACTGGAAAATCATAGAAGAAGATCGCCTGGATCAGAGCGGCGTTGGTCTCGGGTTTGGTGTGGGTACCGGGCATTTTGGCTGGGCTCTGACAGCGCCGCCACCGGTGCGTGAAGTCAAGGAAGGAAAACTGGTCATAGAGTTGGTTGATACCAGTACCAAACAGGTGGTGTGGCGAGCAGCGAGTCGGCGCTACCTGACTGAAAGCCAGTCTCCGGAAACCCGCTCAGAATTGATCGACGAGGTGGTGACCGAGATGTTTTCCAAGTACCCTCCGGGCCTCGACTGACAGATCTGCAAGAAACTACGGTTAACAGAATGGGAATGAAGAATCGTTCGGAAGGCGGGTTGGTGTTTTCAACGGAACAGGGCCGCATGTGCCCGGGTTGCCGCAACCCTGTATCAGAGTGCACCTGTGGAGGGCACACACGACCGGAAGGCGATGGCGTTGTCCGGGTAAGCCGTGAGACCAAGGGCCGGAAAGGTAAAGGCGTGACACTGATAACCGGAATTCCCATGGACGACAAGGAACTCAAAGCTTACGCCAAGGTCTTGAAGGCCAAGTGCGGCACCGGAGGTACTGTGAAAGACGGTGTTGTGGAGATTCAGGGCGATCAGCGGGATATTCTGGTTCCGTTATTGCAGGCCAAAGGATGGACCGTGAAACGAGCCGGTGGCTGATAGTCTTACACACAAGCCCCTGAACAGCGCGCTACAATAGCGGGCAAAGCAGATCGGGCATAGTCGTTCCCTGCATTTCAATACTACGGAAACCTGAAGGAATGGATCTCCGGTTGTCATCCGGAGAGGGTTTCCCTTTATCGGAGACAAGCATGCATATACTGGTTCTGGGCGCGGGCGTTGTCGGTATCACTACAGCCTGGTTTCTGCAGAAGCAGGGGCATCAGGTGACTGTCGTCGACAGACAGACTCTGGCCGGGGTAGAAACCAGTTACGCCAACGGCGGGCAGATTTCGGTATCCCATGCCGAGCCGTGGGCGAATCCTTCAGCTCCTTTCAAGGTGCTCAAGTGGCTGACCCAGGCGGATGCTCCGCTGCTTTTCCGTCCCCGCCTGGACCCCGCTCAGTGGCGTTGGGCTTTGTCCTTTCTAGGGCAATGCACCTCCGCACGGGCCGCTCACAATATTCGTCAGATGGTCAATCTTGGCACCTACAGCCGGGACCAGCTCCAGGCGCTTCGCAAAGAGACTGGCATTCAGTATGACCATCTGGAGAAGGGTATTCTGCATTTCTACACAGACCCGGCAGAATTTGATGGCGCCAGGGAGCCGACCCGGCTTATGCAGGATCTGGGCTGCGACCGGCAGATTATCGATGCTGAGCGGGCCGTGGAACTGGAACCCGCACTGAAACCAATCCAGAGCCGCATTGCTGGTGCCACTTACACGGCAGAAGATGAGTCCGGGGATGCCCGTAAATTTACCCAGAACCTGGCCAAGCTTTGCGCCGAGGCCGGTGTGGAATTCCGTTACGGTACGGAAGTCGTCGGGTTCGAGCAGGCCGGTGACCGGATATTGGGCGTGCGCACCATCCATGAAGGTCACCACGAAACCCTCCGTGCGGATTCCTACGTGCTGAGCCTTGGAAGTTTCAGTGCGGTTCTTGCTCGTAAGATAGGCTTGTTCCTCAACATCTATCCGGCTAAAGGCTATTCGATCACGGTTCCGGTGAAGAACGAAGAAGCGGCTTTCAATGTCAGTCTGACTGACGATGAATACAAGCTGGTGTACTCACGCTTGGGAGATCGCCTCCGGGTTGCCGGTACCGCCGAATTGAATGGTTATGGTCGGGAACTGGATATGACCCGGTGCCGTGCCATTGTCCGAAGGGCTGCTGAAGTGATGCCTGATGCGGCCTGGTGGGATCAGGCAGAATTCTGGACCGGGCTGCGGCCAGCAACGCCGTCAAATGTGCCCTATATCGGCAAAAGCCATTTCGCCAACCTTTATCTGAATACCGGTCACGGTACCCTCGGTTGGACACATTCCTGCGGTTCGGCTGCGGCGCTGGCAGATGTAGTTGGTGGTCGAAAACCCGAGGTAGATTTCACTTTTACCGGTATCTGACCGGAAGTTGTACTCTCGACAACGATAATCTCAACAGCGACATTTTCTGCAAACCGCGTGGTTTTTCTGGCCTGAAAAGCCACGCTTCTGTCACCCATCGTACATAAACTGTCTTCAACCTGTGATCTCCATCACTAAAAATCGGCCGCTTGAACCGGCCCGGATATACAACATCGGAGAGCAGAATGGACAGGCAACGCCGTGCGGTCCTCAAAGGACTTGCTGCTACGTCTTTCACTGCATTGACCGCCTGTGGCGGCAGTAGTAGTTCAGATTCAGGGCCGAATGATTCAGAGGTTGTCGCGGGTGACAGCTCCGTTCTGCCTGAACCTTCCACCCCAAAAGTAGCCTTTATCCATGGAGTGGCCTCCGGCGACCCCCTGAGTGATCGCATCATCCTCTGGACGCGGGTGACGCCAACCGGTTCCCTGCCCAGGAATGTCGAAAGTGTTTCCGTGAGGGTGACCGTCGCGCGGGACCGTGATATGACGGACAAGGTCGGGCAGTTGACCACCACGACCGGTCCGGAGCGGGATTTCTGCGTTAAGGTCGATGTTGCCGGACTGAGCCCGGATACCTGGTATTACTACCAGTTTTCAGTGGGTAACCAGACCTCGGTGATCGGCCGGACCCGAACCTTCCCAGCGGCGTCGATGGCCAGCGAACGCGCCCGTTTCGCGGTGGTGTCCTGCTCAAACTACGCCTACGGACTGTTCTCGGTGTACAAGGCCGTCAGTGAGCATCGCGATCTCGATTTCATTCTGCATCTGGGTGATTACATCTACGAATATGGCGCCGGTGAGTATGGGGATTTCCCCGGTCGCGAACCGCTGCCGGCTCATGAAATCATCGATCTGGCAGACTACCGTGCCCGTCATGCCCAGTACAAGACCGATGAAAGCCTGCAGGCAGTTCACCAGCAATTCCCGATGATATGCATCTGGGATGACCATGAATCAGCCAATGACAGTTACAGCGATGGCGCGGAAAATCACGATGAGGCAACCGAAGGGGGCTGGTCTGAGCGCCGGGCATCGGCGGTGCAGGCCTACTATGAATGGCTGCCCATTCGCGAAGCGGATACTGAACCCACACATCTGTGGCGGCAATTCCAGTTCGGCAACCTGATTGACCTGTTTATGCTGGATACCAGGCTGGAAGGCCGGGATGTGCAGGTGTCTTCCGTAGCCGATCCTTCCCGGTTTGATGCTGACCGGCAAATCATGAGCGCCGAACAGATGGACTGGCTGACCAGCGGCCTTGCATCCTCATCGGCACACTGGCGGATGATCGGGCAGCAGGTGATGTTTGCCGAACTCAACATCCTCCGCATCCTCGATGCCGCCCGGACACTGGGCATGGAGGATGTCTCTACATTCAACGGCCAGTTACTTTCGCTGAACATGGACCAGTGGGATGGTTACGTGGCTGACAGGGAAAAAGTGCTGAACACCCTGGAGCAGGGCGTGACCAACACGGTGATCTTCACCGGTGATATCCATACTTCCTGGGCAAATGAGGTCTATGCTGACTCTGGCAACCTTCTCGAAAATGCACTGGTCAGTCCTTTGGCGGCGGAGTTTGTCACACCTTCAGTGACCTCTCCGGGATTCCCGGAAGAAATTGCGGATCTCGCTGCAGCTGCAGTTCGACTGGTTAATCCGCACATGAAATATGTGGAACTGAAATCACCGGGTTTCATTCTGGTGGATGTGACCCGGGAGCGGACGCAGTCCGAGTTCTACTACGTGCGGAGTATTTCCAGTGCCGACACGGTGGGTGAGATCGATCCTGCAATGACAAAAGTTGTCGGTGTCGATAGTGGCGACAGCCGCATATACACTGATCGCCCCCTGTCAGAGCCCCGGGAAGTTCGCACAGCGCTGTTCAATCCCCCCGTACGCCAGGCAGTCAGTTAAGGAGTCGTGCCCATGTCTCATCCATTTATCCCCCAGGGTAACCGCTGGAAGCGCCGTGATGTGCTTCGAACGCTGTTTTTTACCGCAGGCGCTGTGGGCTCGGCCTCCTGGCTGACCGGGTGCGGTGGTTCTGACGGTGTAGTGGTGCCGGGCCCTTCGGTTGGCGGAGATACAGAGGCTAATTCCGGCACGGTTCCCGACGAGGTTGAAAAGCTGGTAGGTCGGTTCCAGGATATTGGCCCGCTCCGGGAAGCCGATATTCATGGGGTGCGCACGCCTGAAGGCTTCTCGACACGTATTGTCGCGATCAACAGCGAATTGCCGCAGCCGGGCGGGATGGCCGTAAGCGGCCCGCAAACCGGCGGCATCGGTAATCGCCCCTGGCATATCTTTCCAGATGGAGCGGGGGTTGTGCCGAGAGAAAACGGCGGCTGGATCTACATCAGCAACAGCGAAGTACCGGGTGTCGGGAGTATCGGCTTTACCTTTCCGCAGCTTAGCGGGCTGACCAATGTGATTGAGGAGTTTACCCCGGGGCTGGCACAGGTAGGTACTCTGGTGTTTGATCCGGACGGTACGATTATCGATTCGTACACAATACTCTCTGGTACCACGTTCAATTGCGCGGGATGTGTCACTCCCTGGAACAGTTGGCTGTCCTGTGAAGAATTTCCCAATGGCCAGGTGTGGGAGTGTGATCCCTACCAGGCAGGTGACGGAATTCCCGTGCCAACCCTGGGCTTCTTCTCCCATGAAGCCATTGCGATCGACCCCGGTGAGCGCTTGCTTTACCTGACGGAAGACATGCCGGACGGCCGGTTCTATCGCTGGGTGCCCGACCCCGCAGACTGGCCGGAAGGCAGTGAGCGTGCCGCACTGCAGTCTGGTCGGCTCCAGGTGCTGGCGGTTGGGGGCGATGGTATTGAGGCGGCTCTTGATGGCCCTCAGCCTATTGAATGGATGGACGTACAGAATCCCCATGAACCTCAGGATCAGAACCGGTTGCCCGCCTCAACGGCCTTTGACGGCGGCGAGGGTGTGTGGTTCTTCAAGGGCATCGTCTACTTTGCAACCAAGGGTGACAACAGGATCTGGGCGGTGGATACGCTGGCTCAGACCATTGAGGTTATTTACGACCTGGCAACGGCCGAAGCGCCGAACGACATCCTTTCCGGCGTCGATAACCTGTTTGTGACCGACCTGGGCGATATTCTCGTGGCTGAAGACGGCGGGGATATGCAGGTGGTGGTGATATTGCCTGATGGCACTCTCAAGCCTTTGTTGCAGATCGTCGGGCAGGATGCATCCGAGGTGGCGGGAATTGCGTTTTCACCGGATGGGCGCAGGATGTACTTCACGTCTGATCGCGGTGGCCGGAATGGGTTTGGGGGCTTCACCAATGGTCTGGGGATGGTCTACGAGCTGATCCTGCCCGACGATATTTGAATCGTGTGCGCTAAACGGGGCCAGATGACCAACGCCATCTGGCCCCGTATTGTGTGTGGAAGTTACTTCAACTGATCGCGGATCAACTTCTTGTTGATCTTGCCTACGCTGGTTTTCGGGATGTCATCCACAAAGTCCATCTGTTGTGGGATGGCCCATTTGTTGATATCGCCTTTGTCGACAAAAGCTTGCAGGTGGGTCTGGATATCTTCCAGACCCGCGATCTCGCCGGGTTTCAGTGTGATCAGTGCATACGGGCGCTCGCCCCATTTTTCATCAGGCACACCCACCACGGCGGCGCCGGCGACCGCAGGGTGCTGGCTGATCAGGTTTTCGAGATCCAGTGAGGATAGCCACTCACCACCGGTTTTGATGACATCCTTGATGCGGTCCTTGATGGTCAGGCTGTTGTCCGGTTCCATGCTGGCAACATCACCGGTGTGCAGCCATCCACCTTCCCAAAGTTCTTCGCCTTTCTGCTTTTCCTTGAAATAGCTCTGGGTCAGCCAGGGCGCGCGGGTAACCACTTCGCCCTTCGCTTCGCCGTCGTGGGGAACCGGTTTGCCGGAAGGATCGACGATCTCGATTTCCACCATGGGAACGGCGACGCCTGTCTTCACCCGAATAGCAGTCTGCTGTTCCAGTGGCAGGTCCAGATCTTCCGGCTTCAGGTGCGTAGTGCTCAGCAGCGGGCAGGTTTCAGACATACCGTAGCCGGTATACATGCGGATGCCCAGTTTTGCTCCGGCATCACAGAGGCCTTTGGTCAGTGCGCTGCCGCCAATAAGCACATGCCAGTTACTGAGGTCAGCAGTCTTGATGGATTCTGTTGCCATCATCATCTGCATGATGGTGGGCACGCAGTGAGAGAAGGTCACTTTATGCGCTTTCAGGAGATCGACCAGCAGCTCTGGCTCATAGCGCCCCGGATAAACCTGTTTGATGCCCATCACGGTAGCTGCGTAGGGAACACCCCAGGCATGAACGTGGAACATCGGGGTGACAGGCATGTAGACGGAGGATGAACGCAGCAGCGGCATCTCGTCATTGGCGGACAGGGAGCCTGTCATCGCCAGGGTGTGAAGAACCAGTTGCCGGTGGCTGAAATACACCCCTTTGGGGTTGCCGGTGGTGCCTGTGGTGTAGAAGGTTGTGGCAACGCTGTTTTCGTCGAAATCCGGGAAATCGAACTGAGTACCGGCATTGGCCAGAAGGGCTTCATACTCGCCTGCTGTGTCCAGGCTGGTATTACTGGCGGAGGCATCGTCAGTGAGCTGGATATAGGTTTTAACGGTCTTGATTTCATCCCGGACACTTTCCAGGATCGGCAGGAAGTCGTCATGTACCAGTACCACATCGTCTTCAGCGTGATTCATGGTATACACGATCTGTTCCGGGGACAGTCGAACGTTCACTGTATGCAGCACCGCGCCAATCATTGGCACTGCGAAAAAGCACTCCAGATATCGCGGCGTATCCCAGTCCATCACTGCGACAGTGTCACCGGGCTTTACGCCGGCATCTGCCAGGGCATTGGCCAGTCGATGGATGCGTTCCACCAGATCACTGTAGGTGTACTTGCTGCGATTGGCATACACGATTTCCTGGTCCGGATTGTAACGCGGTCCGGAGAGCAGGAGCTGCTTGATCAGGAGCGGATACTGGTAGGCATTGTCAGCCGGGGGAAGTATGCGAGTCGTTGCCATCACGGATTTCCTCTGTTTCAGTTGTTGGTGTTATCTCGGGAAACAGAGATAAATCTGACACAGATTGACTGAAACGGAAACCGGGAAAAGCGAAAAAGTGAAAGGGAATTCCGGGGTTACTGAAGAACCCCGGGTTCGCTCTGCGGACTGGCGTGTTACTCGTAGGTGCAGAGGTAGGCGGTGTCGATATCAGTTTTTGCCTTGAAGCTGGCCTGAGCGGCAACATCAAAGCTTTCGCCTGAACCGTAGGTCATCCACTCGTCCATGCCCGGAAGCAGGACAGTCAGTGCACCACTGATGACGGTCATGGTTTCTTTTTTTGTCGTGCCGAACTCGTATTCGCCCGGGCTGATTACACCAACGGTGGCCGGCAGAGTTGCGGTCTGGAATGCAATGGACTTGGCGTTGCCGTCGAAGTATTCGTTGACTGTCAGCATGCGTTCACGCTCCTGTAGAGGGTTTGGGCGCCTACTATACGGCAATTTTCTGCAAGTCCAATGACAAATTTCACGACGGGATGGAAACTGTTGATTTCACTGCATCCATCACTGCTCCCAGGGTTGGCCCTCTGTGTTCTCAGTGGTTTTTACACCAATGTGCATGGCGGCCTTTGCCAGGATGTTTGCACTGACAGGCGCCGTCATGAACAGGAACACGGTGATCAGAATTTCTGAAATGCCAATCGACTCGCCCTGGCTGGTGAAATAGATCACCGAGCTCAGCATGATGGCACCGACGCCCAGCGTTGTGGCCTTGGTGGGACCATGCAATCGGGTGAAGAAATCCGGCAGCCTGGCTAGGCCGATAGCGCCGATAAGCGTAAAGGCGCCGCCGAGCAGCAGCAGGAAGCAGATGGCATATTCGGCAAACAGGCTCATGGACGGGGTCCTCCGATGATGCTTTGTGACGTACCGGGATTATTCAATGACACTCCCCCTCTTGAGATATTTGGCGAGGGCCACCGTACCGACAAAGCCCATCACGGCAATCAACAGCGCGGACTCCAGGTACATACGGGTACCGAGGGTGATGCCAAGCAGAATAATGAGGGCAATGGCATTGATATATAGCGTATCCAGTGCCAGTACCCGGTCCGGTGCATCCGGACCTTTGATCAACCGGTAGACGTTCAGCAGGGCTGCGAGCGTCACCATGCCGATGGTGATGTAAAGAACGATCGTGATCATTGGAACATCTCCAGCAACGGTTTCTCGTAACGGGTGCGTATTGCATCGATGACCTCCTGGTCGCTTTCTGCGTCCAGGGCGTGCACCAGCAGTAGTTTCTGGTCGTCGCTGATATCGGCGCTCACGGTACCTGGTGTCAGGGAGATGGTGCTGGCCAGGATGCTGATGGCCAGTGGGTGTTCCAGTTCCAGCGGATAGCATACGAACACTGGCCGTGGCTTTCTCGGGCTGAGAATCAGGCGTGCCACATGAAAGCTGGCAACGACAATGTCCATAAGAACCCGCAACAGGTAGGCCGGCATGCGCCAGGGACTGATAAATGCCGGGCGTTCGGGCCAGAAGCCGTGGGTAATCTGCGGTATGGCCCAGGCAAGGACAATACCCATCACCAGACTGCCCCCGGAGATACCTTCACTCAGCAACTGCCAGGTGATGAACAGGATCAGGCTGAGCCACGGTTGGGGAAAACTGAGACGGTCCAGCATTTATTTGCCCTCCGGAGTCATGGGCATGTCCAGAATCTGGAGATAGCCCCCGGGGTTGAAAAGTTGTGCCGCCGTTGCGTCGGTGTAGTCACTGATCGGCCCGGCAAGTGCCACAATCACCACGCTCAGGGCGACCAGGGTGCCTGCAGCGACGGACACATTGCTGCTCAGGGGTTTGGGCTTCTCGATATGGCCTTCGACCGTACGCCAGAACACGATGCTGCCGGCGCGACTGTAGGCGATCACCGTGAAGAAGCTGCCAATCAGTATGGCCGACCACAACCAGGCCATGTCGGTGCCCGGTACGGCGGACTTGAGAATCAGCAATTTTGCGAAGAATCCACTCAGCGGTGGCAGTCCGGCAGCGGCGACAGCGCCGATCAGGAACAGGACGCTGAGAAAGGTCCGGTTTCGCATTTTCGGAGCGGTGACGATTCTGTCTCCTGCTGTACCCCTCTGGTTAGCAACCAGTTCAGCGACCAGGAACAGGCCGGCGACGGTCCAGGTGGTGCTCAGAAGGTAAAACAGAGCCGCGGAAATGCCTGCCTCGGAACCCAGGGCAATCGGCGCCAGCAAGGTACCTACAGAGATGATGACTTGCCAGGCAACCAGTGTTTTCAGGTTGTCGGCTCCCAGGGCTCCGATAACACCCATCGCCAGGGTGATCAGGGCCAGCGGGAACAGCCAGTCCATACCCAGGTTCGCCAGTTCTCCCGCACTGTCGCCGAAGACCAGCAGGTAAACCCGCAGAATGGCGTAGATGCCGACTTTCGTCATGACTGCGAACAGCGCTGCAACCGGTGCGGTCGCTCTGGCATACGCTTTTGGTAGCCAGAAGCAGAGAGGAATCAGGGCTGCCTTGAGGGCAAACACGACCAGAAGCATCATGCCACCGGCTTTGACGAGATTCAGACCCTCACCGGAAACCTGGGGGATTTTCACCGCCAGGTCCGCCATGTTCAGAGTACCAGTAACGCTGTAGATCATCCCGACGCTGATCAGGAACACGGCAGAGCCCACCAGGTTCAAAACCACATAGTGCAGGCCGGGCACTGTTCGGGCGGTGCCGCCACCGTGCATCAGCAGACCGTAAGAGGCAATCAGCAACACTTCAAAGGCGACGAACAGGTTGAACAGGTCGCCGGTCAGAAAAGCGATGTTCAGACCCATCAGCTGGAACAGGAAGAGCGTATGGAACTGCCGGTTACCCTCGTCGGCGCCGCCGATGGCAAAGATGTGACAGAACAGGGCCAGGATGGCGGTCAATACGAGCATCAGCGCCGCCAGCCGGTCCAGTACCAGAACAATCCCGAACGGGGGTTGCCAGTTACCGAATGCGTACAGCCGATAGCTGTCATCATTTGCCAGAACCAGCAACACGATGGTCGATACAAGTAACAGAACGGTCGTCGCAATCGCCAGTGTGCGTCGCAGGCTAATCGGGGCGTAGCCCATGAACACCTGTAGAATGCCGCCCAGCAAAGGGATCAGGATGGGTGCGGTAAGCCAGTGATTCATTTACCGGTAACCTCCTTTGACTGATCCGGCTGAGAGTGATCATTGCCCTGATGGCCATCCACATGATCGTCGTCATTGTCCGCAAGGTTTCGAAGTGAAAGAACGACCACAAACGCTGTCATGGCGAAGCCGATCACAATGGCCGTCAGAACCAGTGCCTGGGGCAGCGGGTCGGTATAGCTTCCGGTACTGCCGATAATGGGCTGTGCACCGGTCGCAAGTCGACCTGTCGAGAACAGGAACAGGTTGACGGCATAGGATATCAGCGTCAGGCCAACCACCACCGGGAAGGTTCTGGCCCGCAACAGCAGGTAAACACCTGATGCGGTAAGCACGCCAATGGTCAATGCAAACAGAAGTTCCATTACGCGCCCTCCTTCTTGCTTTTGATTGCTGAGTGAGGAGACAGTCGACCGATGCTGACCAGTGCCAGCAGCGTGGCGCCGATAACTGTCAGGTATACGCCGAGGTCAAACACCATGGCTGAGGCTACCTCGAACTTGCCAACGACGGGCCACGTGATATACCCGAAGGTAGATGTGAGGAAGGGGTAGCTGAAGGCGAGGCTGCCGGCACCGGCAATCACCGCGAACAACAGTCCGAGACCGATCATGTTGTGGTATTTGAATCGCACACGGTCCTGGGTCCAGATCATGCCGCTTGCGATGTACTGGAGAATCAGCGCGACAGACGTGATCAGGCCGGCGATAAAACCGCCGCCGGGCATATTGTGCCCACGCAGGAAAATATAGACCGAAACCATCAATGCCAGTGGCAGCATGGGGCGGGCAATGAGTTTCAGCATCAGCGGATGGCCATCCCGGCTCCAGGCGTGGCCCTGACCATCACCAGGAGGCGGCGTCAGTGCCGTGTTCTTCAGCATCGCGTAGATGCCAAGCGCGGCAATCGCCAGCACCGTAATTTCGCCAAGGGTATCGAAGCCCCGGAAATCCACCAGAATGACGTTGACCACGTTGGTGCCGCCACCGCCAGGCTTACTGTTTTCCAGGAAGAACTCCGAGATCGAAGAGAAAGGCTGGGTCAGCATGGCCAGAGTAACCAGTGTCATGCCTGCACCTGCTACGAGGGCGATCAAAACGTCCCTTATCCGGCGCGCGGTCGTGGTTTCGATCGGTGTCCACGAAGGCATGTAGTAGAGCGCCAGCATCAGCAGAACGATCGTAACCACCTCGACAGAGAGCTGTGTCATGGCGAGGTCCGGTGCGGAGAAGCGGGCGAACGCAAGGGCGACAACCAGGCCCACTACGCTGAGCAGTATCAAGGCGTAGAAACGGTCACGATGGAAAACTGCCGTGGCTACAGCACACAGCGCCAGTACCGCGGCGGCAATGCCCGTGGGCCAGTCCACGGGTGTGAGACCGTTTTCGCCGATGAAAATGCCCATATCCACCAATGGCATGGCCGAGACGGCAACAACACTGACAACCAGCAACAGAGCATAGCGTTGCAGCGAACCGTTTTCGATCCAGGCAGTAACGGCATGGGCTTTGTCGACAACCCGTGAAACCACCGCTTCGAAGACCGCTTTCTCATCCACTTCCTTGAAGCGGGCATGGAAATCGAAGAAACGCTGGCGTTGACTGTACATCAGCAAACCGCCAAAGAAGGCGACGAAACTCATTAGCAACGGCAGGTTAAAACCGTGGACGATGGTCAAGTGGTATTCCGGAACCTCCCCGCCCAGGGTCGCAGAGGCTGCGGCATAGAGTAGCGGGCCAACCGAGACGGCTGGGAATATACCCACCATCACACAGGCAAACGCCAGAATCTCCACCGGAATTTTCATGTACCTGGGTGGCTCATGGGGTGGATAAATCGGCAGATCCACGGGCTTTCCGTTGAAGAACACGTCATGAACGAAACGCGCGGAATAGGCGACCGCGAAGATGCCTGCAAGGGTGGCAATGATGGGCGGGAGCCAGGCAAGCAAGCCAGGCAGGTTCAGTTCCAGCGATTCGGCAAAGAACATCTCCTTGCTCAGGAACCCGTTGAGTAGCGGAACGCCTGCCATGGACGATGCAGCAACCATGGCCAGGGTGGCGGTATGGGGCATATAGCGCCACAGGCCATTGATGCGGCGCATGTCCCGGGTGCCGGTCTCATGGTCGATGATGCCTGCGGCCATAAACAGAGACGCTTTGAAAATCGCGTGATTGATAACGTGGAACACTGCCGCGACGGCGGCGAGCTTGGTGCCCATACCAAACAGCAGGGTGATCAGGCCCAGATGACTGACCGTGGAGTGCGCCAGCAGACCTTTCAGGTCGTGTTTGAACATGGCGGTATAAGCGCCCAGCAGGAGTGTTGCCATGCCGGTGAAGCTGACCATGTAAAACCATTGTTCAGTGCCTGCCAGGGCCGGATAAAGGCGGGCCATCAGGAAGATCCCGGCTTTTACCATGGTGGCCGAATGCAGGTAGGCAGAAACCGGTGTCGGTGCCTGCATGGCGTGGGGCAGCCAGAAATGGAACGGGAATTGAGCGGACTTGGTGAATGCGCCAAGAAGCACCAGGGTTAGAGCCACCGGGTAGAGCGAATGTGCTTTGATCAGGTCGCCAGCAGCCAGAACGTCATCCAACTCGAAACTTCCGACAATGTTACCGATCAGCAGGATACCGGCCAGCAGGGCGAGTCCACCGCCACCGGTAATGGCCAGTGCCATCCGGGCACCACGTCGGGCATCCTGTTTGTGTGTCCAGAAACTGATCAGAAGAAACGATGTCAGACTGGTCAGTTCCCAGAAAATCATCATCAGCAGAAGGTTGCTGGAAAGCACAATGCCCAGCATGGAACCCTTGAAGCACAGCAGCAGAGCATAGAACTTGCCGACGTTTTCCTTGGCTTTCAGGTAGTAGCGGGCATAGAGAATAATCAGCAGGCCAATGACCAGAATAAGCAGGGCAAACAGCAGCGACAATCCATCCAGGCGGAAACTGAGCGAAATACCCAGTGCCGGGAGCCACTCGTAACTGTGCAGTACCACGCCGCCTTCGGCCAGTGTCTGCCAGTGAGGATACAGCGCTGCCAGAGCAATCAGTGCAGGTACGGAAGATGCTATAGCAATTGCCGTACGGCCGCCCTGGGCGAACAGGGGCGCTGCGATAGCACCCAGGAAAGGGAGTAAAACAACCAGCGGTAGCGACATCGCAACCTCTTAAGTCGGTTCTTCTTTTCAGGTGTGTGGAGTCAGGTGCTTGCCTGAGTTTAGTCTCCGGTTAGCGCTCGTGCACCCGAACCGGGCACTGTGTGTAGCGCAAAAAGTCGTCTTAGAGGCGGGCGGGTGGATCCGGGAAATACGGAAGACGCCCCCGATGTCGCGCGATATCGGCGATGATGGGAGGGCGATTGTAATGCATGCAGCCGAAGGACCTTGCGGTCATGGTTGCTCCGTGAGTCAAACTTGACTGCAGATGATACGTGGCGCGCCCCGAAGGTCAAGTCAACTTGTGATTGATCAAGGATATACTGACGATAAATTTCTGTGAGATGAGACCATGAGTGCAACTTACCCGAATCTTCTGAAACCACTGGATCTGGGCTTTACCGAGTTAAATAACCGGGTGCTCATGGGCTCTATGCATACCGGTCTTGAGGATCGTTTCTGGAATATCCACAAATTTGCCCGCTATTTTGCCGAACGGGCAGAGGGTGGCGTGGGTCTGATGGTGACCGGCGGCTATTCGCCCAATGTCGCGGGTCAGCTCTCGCCTCTGGCCTCAACCATGAATAACCGCGGGACTGCGATACTCCACCGCCACGTGACAGGCGCTGTTCACGAAGCAGGCGGAAAAATTTGCCTGCAACTGCTCCATGCCGGGAGATATGGCTATCAGCCGCTGATTGTTTCGGCTTCAGCCACCAAGGCTCCGATCAGCCCGTTCAAGGCGAGGGCATTGTCCTCCCGCGGCGTCGATAAGCAGATCCGGGACTTTGTATCCGCCGCCAGGCTGGCGCAGTTTGCCGGATACGATGGCGTTGAGGTGATGGGGTCGGAAGGCTATTTCATTAACCAGTTTCTGTGTGAACGGACCAATAAGCGTACGGACAAATGGGGTGGCCGCTATGAAAACCGCATGCAGCTACCGGTGGAAATCGTACGCCGGATACGTGAAGCCGTGGGGACCGAGTTCATCATTATTTATCGCCTGTCCATGCTGGATCTGGTGGAAGGTGGCCAGACCTGGGATCAGGTCGTCATGCTTGGGAAGGCCATAGAGCAGGCCGGGGCAACGATCATCAATACCGGCATCGGCTGGCATGAGGCCCGGGTACCGACCATTGTTACCTCGGTGCCCCGGGGCGGCTTTGCTGATGTGACCGCCAAGTTCTACGGCGAGGTGGACATTCCGGTCTGTACAACCAACCGCATTAATACCCCGGAGAAAGGCGAGGAAATTATTGCAGCGGGCAAGGCAGACATGGTCTCTATGGCCCGGCCGTTACTTGCTGACAGTGAGTTTGTGCGCAAGGCGGAGCAGGGCCGTGCGGATGAAATTAACACCTGTATTGCCTGCAATCAGGCCTGTCTGGATCATGTGTTCAAGGCAAAACGTGCGTCCTGCCTGGTTAACCCGCGTGCCTGTCATGAAACGGAACTGGTGCTTACCGTGGCTCCCGTTGCTCGGCGGGTGGCGGTTGTCGGCGCGGGGCCGGCAGGACTGGCAGCGGCGACAACGGCGGCAAAGCGGGGGCTTAAGGTTACGCTCTTTGAAGCGGACGATCGCATTGGCGGACAGTTCAATTACGCCAAACGAATTCCGGGCAAGGAAGAGTTTTACGAAACACTGCGTTACTACCAGCGCCAGATCGAGTTACTGGGTATCGACCTCTGCCTGGGGGCCAGGGTTGATGCTGACGACCTGGTATCCGGGGGCTACGACGACGTGATCATTGCCACAGGTGTGAAACCCAGAACGCCGAAGATCGAAGGTATCGACCATCCAAAGGTGCTGGGCTATCTGGATGTGCTGCGGGGGAATAAGCCTGTTGGCCGTACCGTAGCGGTCGTTGGTGCAGGTGGTATCGGCTTCGATGTCAGCGAGTTTCTGAGTCATGACTTTGAACAGCATCCTGAAGGAGAGCCCGTAAGCGTTGCCGAGTGGCAGGCGGAGTGGGGTGTGAACCCGGAATTCGAAGGGCCCGGAGGGCTGGCGGAGCGACAGGCAACGACCGCGCCTCGCAAGATCTACCTGATGCAACGCAAAACTGGCAAGGTAGGCGCGGGCCTTGGGAAAACGTCTGGCTGGGTTCATCGCAGCAGCCTGAAGCACCGGGATGTGGAAATGTTACGGGGATGCCGGTACGACCGTATCGACGACGCCGGGCTGCACGTTTCTATTCTGGACAAAGGCGGGAAGGTCTGCGAGAGCCGGGTGCTGGACGTTGAGAATGTGGTGATCTGTGCTGGGCAAGAACCGGATAGGGCACTGTTTGATGCGGTGAGTTCCCAGGGAATAAAGGCTCATTTAATTGGTGGGGCTGATGTGGCGGACGAGCTGGACGCGAAAAGAGCCATCCGCCAGGGTACAGAGGTTGCTGCCGGGCTGTGACCAGACCAAAATGATCAGTTGGTGACGTATTCTGTCATTCACTTACCGTGTGGTTTTCAGCGCGTCAGAAATGGCCTGGGCTTCGGCCTCCAGAACTTTACAGCGCAACGTGTTGCCTTGTTGCGCAGCCTGGGCCAGCTGTTTCTGCTTCATGTCGTAGAGACGGCTGAGAATATCTGTCTGGCTTGATTTGATCGGTGCGTTCATGGCGAACCTCCCCACTGTTACACCTGTGTCGAAATTCTTTACTGAAAGAGGTTAAAACCGGCCTTTCAGCTAAAATAACGCATATTCCATACCACGTTGTGCCCGTATCGGGAGCCGGGATTAAAGCGTCTGTAATGACTTTGGTATAAACCCATCAAGGATCTCGGGAAAAGGGACAGGTTTTGATGTGCAGAATGAGAGTGTTGGTTGCCTTGATGCTTATGGCTTTCTCTCATCCGGGGATGGCGGAGTTGCGGCCAAGAATTGCCGTATTCACCGTTGCGGATACGCCATTCTGGACATTGGTCAGTCGTTTTGCTGAAGCCGCAGGAGATAGCCTGAACGCCGATGTTGATGTGTTCAACCTGCAACTGAACCGGGTGAGATTCCGGGAACTGATGGACGAGGTGATCTCGGACGAGACATCGGGCTATGACGCCCTGGTTTTTCCCAACTTCCTGAAAACGGCGGCGGGTGCCCTGAAAACCTGTGAACTGAACCGGATTGTGTGTGTTCTTTACAACGGGGACCTTGAAGACAACGAGCGAAGAACCCTCGGCAAGCCGGGGCAGCACTTGCAATACTGGGCTGCGCACCTGGTGCCGGGCGATGCCAATGCCAGCGAGACAATGACGCAGATTCTGGTACAGTCTGCCCGCGAACAACGCCCCCAGGGGGCCCTACAGATGTTTGGTGTCAACGGTTACCGGTTTGACCAGCCTGCAGTCGATCGCGCTGCCGGTCTGAATCGGGTACTGGCTGCAGACCCCGGGTTGCACATGCATCAGGTTGTTTACACCGACTGGAGTGAGGATGATGCCCATTTCCGGACGCAGCGCCTGCTGGAACGGTACCCCGAGACCCGGATCATATGGTCAGGCAATTACCGGTCGACGTCGGGCGTTCTCAGGGCCCTTCATGAGGCGGGGTGGGTGCCGGGTAAAGACGTAAAGGTTAACTCCTTTGGTTTCGGCGGCAGCGCCATGGAGGAACTGGCGGGGGGCGAAATTGAGGTGACGGCAGGCGGACACTTTATGGAAGGGGCGTGGTCCGTTGTTGTCGCGTACGATGCGGTTATGGCATCCAAAGGGGCGAAGTCCCTGGAATACTATGATCTGAAAACGCCACTGCTGATTGTCACCCGTGAAAACCTGGCGAAAGTTCGCCGGGTTATGTCATTGCTGGAGCAACAGCCTGACAGGCTTCGCCGGGTAGATTTTGCGAGATACTCCAGGGTAAGGGGGAATCAGGACGGGCCCCATGAGTTTTCAGCCATGGACGTATTCGATGCCCTTGATGAATACGAAGCCTCAGCGGAATCGAGCCCTGTAATCGCTCGGTGACAGCCCTGTGTGCCGACGGACAAGCCGTGAAAACGAACTGACGTCCTCGTACCCGACCTCCCGGGTGATGGTTTCAATCGTCGCTGTCGATGACTCCAATCGTCTTCTGGCTTCCTCAACCCGTAATAATTGCAGGTAGGTCGTTGGTGAATCTCCTGTAGCAGCCTTGAAGCGGCGCATCAGCGAGCGACAGGTCAAACCAGCCTCATCAGCCATGCGTTCAAGGGTAACCCGGGCGGCATAGTTGCCGTCCAGCCAATCCTGCAGTTTCGTGATCGCTGCATCGTCATGATATCGCTTGGCCTGCAGGGCACTGTAGGGAGCCTGGCTGGTTCTGCCTGCATCTATCACAAAGGATTTTGCCAGTTGCCGGGCGACCTCCGGGCCGGCGTAGCGTTCCACCAGATAAACCCCGAGATCCCACCATGCCATACCTCCACCGGCACACGCGATGGGGCCATCTACGGTAATCAGCTTCTCCGGTCGACAGATTACGGAAGGGAAGCGCGTCCGGAACTGGTTGCTGAAGCCCCAATGTGTGGTTGCTTCCCGGCCATTCAGCAGCCCGGCTTCGCCGAGAAGGAAGGCTCCGGTGCAGTTGCTGGCCAGTTGAAGGCCCTCTTTATTCTGATGTGACAGCCATGTAACCAGTTCCGGGTTCTGCTCCAGAACGGGCACGATGGGGCCGCCAATGGTTGGGACAACAATCAGATCAGACTGGGCAGTTTCCGGGGAATTCCAGGAGCCGTCGGCCAGCAGAGTGAGGCCGTTGATACAGCGACAGGGGCCGCCATCCCGTGTAAGCAGCCTGGTTTGGAAAAACGACTGCGGGCTGTCGCCCTGAATACGAGCCCAGGTAACCCCTGCCAACCGGAACAGGTCGATGATACCGGTTATGGCACTGGCAAGGGCGCTGTCGAATCCGATAACAGAAACGGTATACATAAGTGTTAATGGTTTATCAGGGGTTGGCGATATTGACCATGATTATGTCATATATGCCGGTTTCTTCCTTCCACCTCCTGTGACACTCTTGGTTCCAACAACAGGAGACCAATAATGACTGACACTCTGATCGACCGCCGCGACCTCGCGTTCCAGCTCTACGATGTGCTCGATACCGAGAGCCTGACTGGGCGGGAGCGCTTCAGCGAGCATAGCCGGGACACCTTTGATGCCGTTATCGAAACCGCGGATAAAATGGCCCGGGAGAAATTTGCTACTCATAACAGTGCTGCGGACAAAAACGAGCCACGGTTCGTTGACGGTCGGGTGGACATGTTGCCGGATGTAAAGGAAGCCTTCGATGCCTATGCCGAGGCTGGTTTTATTGCCGGTCGATACGACTATGAACTCGGTGGAATGCAATTACCCGAGTCCATAATGGCCGCCTGCAACGGCTTCTTTACCGCCGCCAACCCTGGCACAGCAGGTTACCCCTTCCTGACCACGGCCGCCGCGAATCTGATCCGGGTGTTTGGTAGTGAGCAGCAGAGAGCTACCTTCCTGCCTCCAATGCTTTCGGGCCGGTTCACCGGGACCATGGCGCTGACGGAGCCTCACGCAGGCTCCTCCCTGGCGGATATTCGCACCTCGGCTACCCCGACCGATGACGGCCATTACCTCATTAAAGGGGCGAAGATCTTCATCTCCGGCGGAGAACAGTCCATCACGGAAAATATCGTGCACATGGTGCTGGCCAAGATCAAAGGTGCACCCGCAGGCGTCAAAGGCATTTCGCTGTTCATCGTGCCCAAGCTCCTGGTGGATGCTGACGGCAAGGCAACGGGGCGCAACGGTGTCAGCCTGGCTGGCCTGATCCATAAACTGGGTTATCGCGGAACCACCTCTACTGCCCTGAGCTTCGGCGATGATGCTCCTTGCCACGGTTATCTGGTGGGTGAGCCCCATCAGGGCCTGAGGTACATGTTCCAGATGATGAACGAGGCCCGGGTAGGGGTCGGTTTTGGCGCAGCAGTTATCGGTTATCGTGGCTACATGCACAGCCTGGAATATGCGAAGGACCGTCTACAGGGGCGCAAGCCTTCCGAGAAGAATCCGGAGGCGCCGCAGGTTCCAATTATTGAGCACGCTGATGTGCGGCGTATGCTGCTGGCACAGAAGGCCTACAGCGAGGGGGGGCTGGCGCTTTGCCTGTATGGTGCCCGGCTTATGGATGATCTGCACACTCATCCGGATCAGCAGAAACGCATGGAGGCCGGCAAACTTCTGGACCTTCTTACTCCTGTCATCAAGGCCTGGCCGTCAGAATTTGGTCCCAAAGCCAATGATCTCGCTATTCAGGTCTATGGTGGTGCCGGATATACCCGGGAGTACCCGGTCGAACAGTGCTGGCGGGATAATCGCCTGAACCCGATCCACGAGGGTACCAACGGCATCCAGGCGCTGGACCTGCTTGGCCGGAAAATCTGGCAGGACCAGAGCCATGGCCTGCAGTTACTGATGCAGGAAATGCAGGTGGATCTCCAGGCCGCATCCAGCGACCGTTGCCAGCAGTGGGCGTTGTCTCTGAGTGAAACCCTGCAGCAGGCGGTGAAGGTCACCCAAAGCCTTGGCAAGTCCCTGATGAGTGAAAACCCGGACCATGTTCTGGCCAACGCATCATGTTACCTGCACCTGTTTGGCCACATCATTGTGTCCTGGATGTGGCTGCGCCAGGCCAACGCGGCCGAAATGGCGATGGCTTCAGCCGTAAACGATGATGATCGGAACTTCTACCAGGGGAAGCTTCAGGCTGCCCAGTATTTCTTCCACTGGGAACTCCCCACTGTCGCCCAGGACCTGGTGTTGCTGAAAAATCAGGATGATACTTGTCTGAACATGAAAGCGGAGTGGTTCTGATGAGTCTGGTTAATGTAACGAAGAAAGGCCATATCCTGCTGATTGGTCTTAATCGTCCGGACAAGATGAATGCCATGAACCGGGCTATGTACCATGAAATTGCGTCTGCCTATTACCAGTTGGAGCAGGATGACGAGCTTCGGGTAGGGCTTATGTACGCCGAAGGGGACCATTTCACCAGTGGTCTCCAGCTGGACGACTGGGCTGGCGTATTTGCTAACGGCAAAGGGATCGAACCCGGTGAGGGGGAACTGGACCCGTTCCACATAACCGGGCCCGGCCTCAGCAAGCCGGTGGTATTCGCCGCCCAGGGAATCTGTTTCACCTGTGGTGTCGAAATGATGCTCAACACGGACATCCGGGTTGCCGCCAAAGGCACCCGCTTCGCCCAACTGGAAGTTAAACGGGGAATCTTTGCCTGCGGCGGCGCGACCATTCGGTTGCCACGTGAGATCGGCTGGGGCAATGCCCAACGATATTTGCTGACCGGAGATGAATGGACTGCCGAACAGGCTCATAAATGGGGGCTGATTCAGGAACTGGTGGAGCCGGGGGAACAGTTCGCGGTTGCTTACTCCATTGCTGAGAAGATCGCGAAGGCTGCCCCGTTGGGGGTTCGAGGCAGCCTGAAGTCGTCGAAAATCTCGGTCAGCGAAGGTCAGGAAGCAGCCAAACAGCAGCTGTTTCCTGAGTTGCAGCCGGTCATGTCCAGCGACGATGTAAAGGAAGGCATTCAGTCTTTCCTTGAGCGGCGGGATGCCGCGTTCAAAGGTCGCTAGCGATCAGGCCGCCCGCTCTTCAGACTCTGATGCATGGCGGGCGGCCACCTCCGCGGCAAAATCTGCATACCTGGCCATCAGTTCATCTTTCCGATCCGGGTCCCAGTTAATTCTGGTCAGATCGCCCTTGTAGTGTTCAATGACCCGCTTATCCATCTCTTCATACCACCACTTGGGCACGTAAGCCGGCAGGAGCATGGAGGCGTAGCCACCGGGCAACTGCGGGGCGTTCTCGAAGTGACGAAGTGCCTGGAAGCTGCGGCTTGGATGAGCGTGGTGATCCGAGTGGCGTTGTAACTGGTAGAGGAACAGGTTGGTCACAATATGGTTGCTGTTCCAGCTGTGTTCCGGCTGAGTGCGTTCATATTTTCCATTCTTGTCCTTCTGGCGTAACAGGCCGTAATGCTCAATGTAATTCACGCTCTCCAGCAAGCTGGCACCATAAACAGCCTGCGCTGCCAGGAAAGGAACGGCGCGGGGGCCGCAAACCAGCGTTGTCGCGCCAAAGAAGCCCGCACTCATGGCCCAGCCCTGAAGTAATTCGTTGTCCAGACTCCAAAAACTCTTGCCCTTACGCGCCAGCCGGGCCTTCTCGATTCTGATGGATGACTTTATGCCCCCAACCACCGTTCGCGGCAGGAACTTCCAGAAACTTTCACCCATGCGGCTACTGGCCGGATCTTCGGGCGTCGCCACTCGCTTGTGATGGCCAAAATTGTGTTCAACCACAAAATGGGTATAACCGGTGGGCGCCAGCGCTGCCATAGCCATCAGTTTGTTCAGTTTGTTGGTCTTGTGTCCGAGTTCGTGAGCGGTGTTGATGCCAACGCCGTTTATGGCGCCGACCGTCAGGGTCAGGCCTATCCTGTCTTCCAGTGGTGTTTTCTTCCGGCTGGCAAGCCAGGCTCCCATGAAGGTCATTGCGTATTGGGTGGGAATGAACGCCTTGACGATCCGCTCGTAGTACTTGTCCTGTTCAAGTGATTTCACTGCCGAATCTGGTGGATTGCTCTTATCTTCGCCGATTGCGCGATCCAATGCGGGGATAAGCCCATGTACCAGAGCTGGCCCGGTCCAGGCCAGAGCTTTCAGCTTTTTCGGTGCGAGGGCATACCCCGTCAGCGCTGCCAGACCGATGCCGGGCAGCGCCGGGCCCAGCAGCCACATATAACGCTTGGGATCCTTCCACGTTGCTTCTGAGTCAGTCGCAGGATGGGGGGCTTCTGCTTTCGTTGACTGTTCGATCTTTGGTGCGCGTGTCCTGGCATTCATCTCTTGTTCTCCGTTGCTCTGCCTTTTATAAAATTTATGTCGGACAATCTTGCAATGCAACAAATGGTGAAAGTATGAATGAGGGTTGGCACGTAATGACATGCCGGTTGGAATTGGCGAATCCGGTAATTGTGGGCCAGACTTCGGATATCCGTTCTCTGAAGCGGCTCGGCACTACTTGATAACAAGAAAAACAGCGGAAGAAAGGGTAATAAGCCATGACCGCCTCAAACATTCCCGCCAGAACCGCCGATTGTGTGGTTCAGGGTATGCTGCGTGATTACCTGATGTCCGGGCGCCTCGCGGAAGTGATTTATCGTGATGGTGCCGGGCAGATCTGTACTGTCCACGACGTAATACGTGATTTATTCAGCCGGGCCGGCGAGGACTTTATTATGCTGGGCCGGGGTAACCTGGTGGGTATAGATCATGTGCTGATGATTGACGGGTGCCAACTTACCGGAACCGGGGACTAACGAAAGAATATTTGCAGCGTATTCCGGGCTGGCTGTCTGCGCATCTGTCAAAAAACGTTAATCGTACTGTCTTTTTTCTGTTCGCCGTCTGTCACATTCGGTTACGAAACTGGCCTCTCTAAAACGTGTCCTCCCTAACGATGAGAGATAAGAGATGGCCAAGCACGATATCGACCCGAATTATATGGACCCGAACTACGAGCCCGTAGTCAACCATTCCGACAACACCTCCTTTCAGCAGGTTCTGGCTGCACGTATGGGGCGTCGTACGGTCATGAAAGGCACCGCAGGCGCAGCACTGGCCAGCGTGATGGGGTTGGGCCTGGTTGGTTGCAGTGATGACGATGATGACAATACTGCCGGTACCGACACCGGTTCGAATACGGACACTGGCTCAAGCACTGCCATCGAATTCAAAGCGGTAGCTGTATCAACCGACAACACCGTTGTGGTTCCTGAAGGCTACTCTGCCCAGCCTTTCCTGGCCTGGGGCACGCCTATCACCGGTTCTTATCCCGAATACAAGAATGACGGTACTAACACCGGTGAAGAGCAGGAACAGCAGATGGGCATGCACCATGACGGCATGCACTTCTATCCTATCGATCAGAAGGCCGGTGGAAACAGTTCCACCGAAGGCCTGCTGGTTATGAACCATGAGTACATTAACCAGAGCGCCTTGCACGCTAACGGCGCGACTTATGACGTTAATGGCAACCGCCCGGCTGACGAGGTGCGTAAGGAAATCGCCGCTCACGGTGTTTCTGTTGTGCATATCAAACAGAATGACAATGGTGTTTGGGACATCGTATTTGGCAGCCCGTTCAACCGTCGTGTTACCGGCAACACCGAAATGGACATCCGTGGCCCGCTTCGTGGCTATGAAAAGCTGGTGACCAAGTACAGCAACGATGGAACGGAAACCCGCGGTACCCTGAATAACTGCTCAATGGGCCCGACTCCCTGGGGTACCTATCTGGCCGCTGAAGAAAACTGGCACGGCTACTTTGCCAACAGCGACGCCACCCAGCCGCGCGAACAGATCCGTCACGGTGTTGGCAGCTCAAGCCGTTACGACTGGGAACTGGCCGATAGCGGCGCTGATCAGTACGTTCGCTTCGACATCAGCACTAAGGGCGCCACGGCCCAAGAAGACTACCGTAACGAAGCCAACACCTATGGCTACATGGTCGAGATCGACCCGTTCACTCCGGAACAGAAGCCTCAGAAACGCACAGCCCTGGGTCGCTTTGGCCATGAAGGCGTGATCTTCGCACCGGCCGTTGAGGGCCAGCCGATCGTTTGCTACTCAGGTGACGATACCCGTTTCGAGTGCATCTACAAGTTTGTTTCAAAGCAGCCGTACTACGCTGCCACGGCAGGTGGCTACCTGCTGGATGAAGGTACTCTGTACGTTGCCCGCTTCAACGAAGATGGCTCTGGAGACTGGCTGCCGCTGGATCTTGAAGACGCTGATTTCAAGGCCAAGGTTGATGCGGCTGTCGGAACGGATGTGGGCTCAATCACTGGATTCACAGGCTTTGATAACCAGGCCGAGATTCACCTGAACACCCGTCTGGCGGCTGATATTGCGGGCGGCACGCCGATGGATCGCCCGGAATGGGGAGCCGTAGATCCGAACAGCGGCATGGTCTACTTCACGCTGACCAACAATAGCCGTCGTACCGAAGACGATGTGAACGCAGCCAACCCGAATCCAGATAACCAGACCGGCCATATTATTCGCTGGGCTGAAGCAGACAACGATCATACCTCTGTCAGCTTCGAATGGGATATCTTCGTATTCGGCGGGTTTGAAGGTACAGAAACGGTGGTTGATGGTGAAGCTGCAATCACCTTGACCGACGAAAACATCTTCGCCAGCCCCGACGGCCTGTGGTTCGACTATAACGGTCGCCTGTGGATCCAGACTGACAACGGCTATGAGAAAGACATCTTCGGTAACGATATGATGTTGGCCGCCAATCCTGAAACCCGAGAGATCAAGCGCTTCTTCGTTGGTCCTCAGGGCTGTGAGGTTACCGGTGTTACCTCTACTCCGGATGTGAAGAGCATGTTCGTTAACATCCAGCATCCGGCAGCCAACTGGCCGGACGCCAGCGATCCGCGTCCCCGGGATGCCTGTGTTCTGGTTACCCGCGACGATGGTGGTGTGATCGGCGCCTAAGCACCGCTCCAGCCATCACCTGCAAGCCGAAAACCCGGTCTGTGCCTTAATGGCGCTGGCCGGGTTTGCGGCTTTTGTCGTTTCAGAAACGCCCTTCCTTGCCGGTATACTCATAAAGCGCACTAATTAGGAGCACTAAAGTATGAGTTATAAACTCATACCATTTCTTTATGCTGCTGGATGGCTCTGAACAAAATGAATACCAATAAAATAATAATGATGAGGTTGTTATGGCTCTGCTTGATCGGACGACGGTTGTATGGGGCGTGGCTCTGTCCGTTATCGTCCTGGCTACAGGTGGCACGGTGGCACCGATGATCGGACTGGACCCGGGCTCGTTGATGATCGGTCTGGCGGTGGGATTGCTCGCCGCGTTAATTTTTTTCATCGTCAGGGTTCTGGAACCCGTGGAACGCGGAATCCGGGAACTCAATGACGGTACTCTCCCTCAGAACCATCCACTGCGGGAGCAATGTCGGCAACTGCTATCGGAAGCCAGTGCCGGCCGTGCTCTTGTAAAAACCCTCTCTGGCAGCGCAGACCAGAATGCGATCTCTGCGGCCCAGGTGTCCTATGCTGCGGATCAACTGAAGTTACGTCTTGACCGCCAGGTAGAAGAAACCGCCCAGATGGCGGACTATGCGGGTCAGATTACCGAAACGGTTCGGGAGTCTTCGGAACAGGCCACGGAGGCCGCTACCATGGCCCACCAGGCCAGTGCGACCAGTGCCGAGGGACGCCAGGCGTTGATTGACGCCATTGAACGCATTCGCATTGTGCATCAGCAGTCCGGGGAAAACCTGCGCCTGATTCAGGAGCTGAACGAGAAGTCCAACAAGATTCAGGGTGTAACGACCACGATTGAAGGGATTGCCGGGCAAACCAACCTGCTGGCCCTGAACGCTGCCATTGAGGCGGCTCGTGCCGGGGAGCAGGGCCGTGGTTTTGCGGTCGTAGCTGATGAAGTCCGTCAACTGGCAGCCAGAACGTCCCAGGCGACGGGCGAAGTGGCTGAAACCCTGCAGGAGGTACGCTCAGATACCACCCTGATTGTGTCGCGGATCGAAGACCTGGCCCGCAGTGTGGAAGAAGGTCTTGAATCGGTGGAGAGTGTGGGCGAGCGGCTTGATCAGATTCGTGATCAGTCAGATCGAGTACAACAGCAGGTTGCCCGTATCGCCGAAATCGACCAGAACAACGAGCAAAGCCTGCAACAGGTGTTCTCTGCCATCGAAACCGTGCGGGACCAGATCTCGGAAAGTGATGCAAGCGTAGCCTCTCTGGCGGAGCAGGCAGGGACTCAGATGGAGCTTGCTGAGAAGGCAAATGCGGCATTTGCGCTCAATAGTGAGGCCAGTTATCACCGCTTCTTCTACGATCAGGCCAAGGCAGGGGCAGGGCAGATCGGCAAACTGTTCGAGCAGGCCATCAACTCGGGGCAACTTCCGGAGTCCTCATTGTTCGATAAGAACCGTGAGGCTATTCCGAACACCCTGCCGCCCAAGTACGGAAGCCGTTTTGATAATTTTACCGATCAAAACCTGCCGGCTATCCAGGAGCAGGTCAAAGATTCACACCCGGCCCTGGTCTTTGCGATTTCCTGCACTCCGGATGGGTACGTTCCTACCCATAACAGGGAGTTTGCCAACGCACCAACAGGAAAGCCGGAGGTTGACCTTGTTAAGAGCCGCAGCAAGCGCCTGTTCAATGATCGCACAGGCATTCGTTGCGGGACTCACACCGAAGATATGTTGTTGCAGACCTATCGGAGGGACACCGGCGAGATCATGCATGATCTGTCTGTGCCTATCTTCGTGAATGGAAAACACTGGGGCGGGTTCCGGCTGGGCTATCGTCCGGAGAATCACTGATTTCTGGTACTGGCGGCTGGCATCGGGCTATGTGGTAGACTGGAAGCAGACAATCTGAAGGAGAGACTGCTTTGGCTGACCAGGACTACATTCCCGCCAACCCCGACCCAATGGCACAGCGTTCGGACTATGCCCGTAACCTGGCGGTCGCGGTCTATATCCTGCAGGCGCTGTCGTTCTTCGTCGGTGGGATTACCGGTCTGATTGGCGTGATTATCAATTACGTTAAACTGGACGATGTTCGCAACACCTGGATTGAACGCCACTTTCGCTGGCAGATCCGAACCTTCTGGATTGGCCTGCTTTGGACCGTTATCGGCATTGTGACCACTCCACTGATTATCGGCTGGTTCTTCCTGCTGGGGATATCGATCTGGATTATCTACCGGATCGTGAAAGGAGCTCTGGCGCTCAATGAGGGTAAAGCTCCGGTCTGAGGCTTTACCCCTTCTGTTCCCGGCTTTGCCAGTGCTCCACTTCAACACACAGGGCGCAGTGGTCTTTTGAACAGGCGTCCGGATCGTGTATCTGGATGCCGTAGAGCTGGGTTGGCTGAAACTGCCTGGCAGTTCCTTTCCGAGCCGCTTCATCCAGATAATCTTTTAATGCCTGAACGGCATCTTCCTCACTGGCAAACGGCCCAAGGTCGTTACATTCCCGGGTTCTTATATACCAGCCCTGAGTCGTTTTCAGAAAACGGTTTGATTTAACTGGAACGGCTGGAATGACGCCGGGATCGCTCCCCTGATGCATGTCTCCGTTTGCAGGCAGTGAGCCTGTGTTGCGGTTGGTTGACCGCTTGACCTTTCTAATCATCAGAAACTCTGTTTACCCGACTTTCCCTAACCATAACGCCCGCGAGTCGCAATTGGTTGCATTTCTTTGTGCTGCACGAGCAAACAAGAAGTGCCGGATCTTTCCCAAATGTAAAAGATTGTCGCTGGCTGTATCAGAAGCAAGGGGAGATGGTGGTGTTCGCTGTGTTTTTTTGACGAATGCAACGTTTTGTAAAAACAGCATTTTCACATTGCGGTAGTCCGGCCCTGTGCTAATTTTTGGTTGTATGCTTATGTGTTTTGTGACGCAGATCAATGAAGTTTCGGCCAAGTGCATTTTAGACAAATTGGCCTAATCTGAGAACCGCGTATAAGCAGTTATACGCATGTATCCGTGTGAGTAGACGAAAAAAAGGAATAGAAAATCATGAGCAGGGCGCGACGACTGGTTAGTCAAATCTCGGCAGGGTGTCTGGTGTTCGCAGCAGCCGGGCTACAGGCAGACACGATTCAACACGAAAGTGAGTTTTCCCTGATGGGCAGTTACATCGTGCCTGATGACGAGCGAACCGACGAATACGGCATGGCTATGAGAGCCAGTTACGGGGCTCGTCTGAATGAATACTGGTGGCTTGAACCGACACTGTTTACCGGCGTGATCGAAACGGGTCGTAACGGCGGCAGTGATTATTATCAGCAGGGTCTGGGCGTCGATATTGTTTATCGACTGTTCGGCAACTCCAACTTTACCCCCTTTGGCCTGCTGGGTGCCGGCGTTTCACGAAATGACGTGGCCTACAACTCAGCCAGTGAAATTGGCGGCTACGGCAACATCGGACTCGGGCTTTTGAGCTCGCCATTCACTGACTCCGGTCTTCGGCTCCGCGGTGAAGCACGATACCTCTACGACAGCTACGACTCAGGCATGTCGGATCTGCATTTCTCTTTAGGCGTTACCGTGCCTATCGGCGCAACCCGGCGCCAGATTGTTGAAAAGGTCCAGTACGTCGAAAAAGAAGTGATCGTTGAGAAAGAGCGCGTTGTGGAAGCCGCCGACTCGGACAACGATGGCGTAGTCGATGGTGTTGACCAGTGCCCCAATACGCTTGAAGGACTGCAGGTTAACGCGGTGGGGTGTGTTGAAACGGATAAAGAACAAAGCGTGGTGCTTCTCGGTGTCACCTTTGAATTCAACTCTGAGCGTCTGACAGCCAATGCCAGGGATATCCTGGTCAAAACTGCTGATGCTCTGAAAGGGCAGGATGACCTGAGAGTGGAACTGGCCGGTCATACAGACAGCGTTGGCGCTGCCCAATACAACCAGCAGTTGTCCCAGAAGCGTGCAGACTCGGTTCGGAATTACCTGATCGATCTGGGCGTGGCTCCAAGCCGACTGGAGGCTAATGGATACGGCGAATCGCAACCGATTCGCAGCAACGACACGGAAGAAGGGCGCGAGCGCAACCGTCGGGTTGAGTTCAATGTGATCTCGAAATGAGGTGGGAGAAGTAACGATGAACGGAAGTAACTATAAATGGTCTGCGGCGCTGCTGTTTGCGCTGGTTGTAGGGCTGGCGGGGTGCACATCGGACGGCGACGCGGTGGTTGAGGGCAGCGGTTCTGATGTGGCTGGTGATACCCAAACCTTTGATACGGATGGCGATGGTGTTCTGAATAACGCGGATTCCTGTCCGACCGTTGCTAACTCCGGTGTCGATGCGGATGCCGATGGCATTGACGATGCCTGTGATACCAATATCGGCACGTCCAGCGATACCGATGGTGATGGGGTTCTGAACTCTGAAGATAACTGTCCGACGGTTGCTAATGCTGACCAGACCAATACTGACTCAGACTTGTACGGTGATGCCTGTGATGGCGACGATGATGGGGATGGTGTTGGTGATGCCAGCGATAACTGTCCGCTGGTTGCCAATCAGTCTCAGGCGGACCTGGACGGAGATGGTATCGGTGACGCCTGTGACACTGACATCGACGGTGATGGCACCAATAATGATAGCGATGCTTGTCCGTACGTAGAGGGCAACGATGCAGCGCTGTGCGACGGCACCGTAGATACTGATGGTGATGGCATTCCTGACGTCTATCCCAACGTAGAGCCGTACATT
Organism: Marinobacter salinexigens; assembly: GCF_008370345.1. Taxonomy (GTDB): domain Bacteria; phylum Pseudomonadota; class Gammaproteobacteria; order Pseudomonadales; family Oleiphilaceae; genus Marinobacter; species Marinobacter salinexigens. The sequence continues at coordinate 788,119 of NZ_VTUU01000001.1, forward strand.
ACGGATGGCGTTGTTGGAGACGCATGGGATAACTGTCCGGCTGATGTGAACCCTGGCCAGGAAGATCTCGATGGTGACGGCGTAGGTGACGTATGCGACACCGACACCGATGGAGATGGTATCGACAATGAAAATGCCCTTGGGCAGCCATTGGATAACTGCCCTCTGGTAGTCAATGCTGACCAGGCGGATACAGACGGCGATGGTATCGGTGATGCGTGCGACCTGGTGAATGATGCCGAGTATGCCTGTGGCATTGACGGCGAGCAGTTTACACCTATGCTTGCCAGCGATGAGGATGTGACTGCATCTGCGTCTTCAGATTTGTCGGATTGCCTCTTGGGAATTGGTCTGATCTGTGACGTTCAGTCTCCGACAAATGTTGTCGATGCCGATCTGGCGAACGTTGCGACCATGCGGAATACCGATCTGCTGGGACTGTCTACAGTCAGGCTGCGTGTGGCGGCAACGACAGGGTTTGCCTACCCGGCATCCAACGCTATCGGCATCGCCTTTAACGAAAGTGCCCAGGTGCTTCAGGCTGATTTGATCGGCGGCAATCTGATTGTTCGCACCAAACTCAACGGCGTGACTCAGGAAGAAAGCTCCGGCGACGGCATCCTGGATTTGGACCTGCTTGGCGCATCCGGTGTGCTGGGAGGTACTGATACAGCGTTCCTGGTATTCCAGACCGACAGGCGCTTCGACTCAGTCGAAGTTGAGTTTGCCCCGTCTCTGCTCTCTCTGCTGAACGAAGTTAATGTTCAGGCGGTATGTGCGAGCAAAACTGACTTGTAAACCCGGGTGTAAGCAACGGGGCATGAAGTTGACGGCCCCGAACAAAAAAAGAGCCGCATTTGCGGCTCTTTTTTATGCAGTGTCAGCAACTCAAAGATCGCTCACGTAGCTCAGTGCAACAAGGCCCAGAGCAAGGAGAATCACTGCGCTGATGACCTTTTTGCGGCGCTCAGGAGGAATCAGAGAGGGCTCTTCAGGCCCCTCGTTGTCTGCGTTACTCACTGCCCGGCCTCCCGTCTGGCGGGAAGGCGGCGCGTGATTTCAGCCGGCTTCAGAGTGTCTTTCATCACTTCTCCACTTTTTAGCTAGAGAATACTTCTGTTGGAGACACTTCCCTGTACGGCTTCTGCTAATCCTTTAACGAAAATTCGGCCATTCCTACAAACAGCCCGTTTGTAGGAATGATTACGGTTTATAACACTTTTTCTTTTATACGTCAGTGGTTACGTCCGGCAAGCGGATAGCGAAGATCATTCCCGCTGCGCCCATGACACCGAGTACGATGATGACGGTAATCTCGGAGATGGTGGATAACCAGGCAGTAAACCCGCCGGTCACCAGAAGAAGCAAACCAATGACTGTGTTACTCACAGCGGTATAGTCGGTTCGTTTGTTGCCGCCAGCCATATCCACCAGGTAAGTCTTTCGACCCAGACGAACGCCGGAATGGGCTATTCCCAAAAGGAAAAAGGCGACCGGATAGAACCAGGCACCACCGGCATCAGTACCCCAGATCAGACCGATTATGCCGACCCCGATACAAACGGTACTGGCCATCCCGGCACCACGGATCATGACTTTGCGGCTGGACACATCCGCCATCCAGCCCCAGAAACTGGCGCTGAGGGAGCTGGCGAGGCTGCTGGCAAGCAGGAAAACACCCAGCATCCAGCCAACGTCTGAAGCCTGTTGCGCCAGAACCACAAAATATGGGGAGGCAAGCGCCGAACAAAGTAACAATGCCCGGGTGATAACGAAGTTCCGGAAAGGCACGTCGTCTCTGAGCAGGGAGAGGCTCTGTAGCGCCTGGGTCAGAGCGTTGCTGCCACCATCGGTTTCACCTTCAAACTCCTGAACACCGGCAAACACGAAGCCGGCAATGACCCAGAGCACAGCAGCTAATAGCAGGAGTAGGGTATAGAAGGTCAGGCCGGGATCACCCTGATCCCAGAACAGCAGTACTGTCATGATCACTGTCAGAGAACCGCCGATGGTTGTCGCCAGTCCGGAGAGGCGGCCGCGGCGCGTTTTGGGTATGCATTTTCCTTGCACATCCTTCATGGCCACGGAACAGAATCCCCGGGCCAGGGAAAACGCGATCAGCGCAAGGATGATCCCGCTCCCCGCGGCATACCCCTGGAGGAACCAGACGCTGGCAGCCATGGCCGCGACGCTGAGTGCCTGCCCGAAACTGCCGAGTGTCCAGAACCACTTCCGTACCGCTTTGCGCCGTACCCACGCGGCAATAACCATCTGGGGTACCATCGAGCCGGACTCACGAATGGGTACCAGCCAGGCGACCAGGGCAGGAGCGCCCACGGCGCTCATCAGCCAGGCAAGGACCGTCTTGGGGCTGATCAGCAGGTCGCCGAGTTTGGTGAGAATGTTGCTGGTGAGAACCAGGAAGAAATTGCGGGGCACCTCCCGGCAGGCTTCGTCGGGGATGTCCTTGCAGACCCTGGCATCTTCCTCATTCGCGATCAGGCTGTAGAGCTGATCAATGGCATCCCGATTCTTCACAGACAAATTTCCGCCCTCCAGTGAAATGAACGCCAAGGATAGCAGGTGCCCCGGCACTCATTAAGGGCAGGTGAGGACTGATCAGACGAGGTGGTGATCCCACTGGACTGGTAGGCTGGCGAGCTCCCGGGGTTGTTGGTTAACACTTATTCTTACCAGTTTGCCGCGGCCGGAAGAGACCATGAAATCACCGCCGCCAAGGGCGTGGACACCTGCACAGTCCGGAATCGCCACGTTGGCGAGAAGCTCGCCGGTACTGCCCTGGAATATCACCGCATGGCCACCAATAGGGGATGCAGCTGCCACAAGATCGTTCTCGGGATGGGCGGCGACACTGGCAATGTAGTTGCCGAGACCTTTCTGGGTTTCGTCGTCGAACCGGATTTCCTGAAGTTTGCCGTCTTGCAGGCGGGCCAGGAGTGGGGGAGATTCGTACAACGGGCCTTGATACTGATAAGCAGCGTATACCCGGCCCTCGCTGTTCACACTGACGTGGCGGGTACTTTGCTGGTGATGGGAGGGGTTAAATCTGCCTGCGATGGCTCCGGTATTGCGGTTCATCAGGATCAGCGACGGCTTCATGGTATCCAGATTGAGCTTGATGCGGTCATAGTCCGGATGGGTCAGAATTCCGCCGAGTCCGATGATCAGGGTCTCGCCATCCGGATGCAGCGTGAGCTCGTGCGGACCAATGCCGTTCAGCTCAAAGGTGTTTACCCGTTTGAACTGATTCCCAGCATCGTAAACCGCAATGATTCCTTCACCCTGGTCGTAACGGCTGGCGGTGGCGTATAGCCATCGACCATCGGGTGAAAAAACGCCGTGGCCAACAAAGTGCTCACCGGGTGCGGCTTTGACTCGGTGGTGACGCTTACCGGTTGCCTGATCCAGAACATAAAAGGACCAGCCGGGCCTGCGTTCGAAAAACAGTACTTCTGCCACGCCACCGGGGCGATTGCAGCCGCTGTGGCATCGGCTATCGACCGCAGATTGCCAGAGCACTTGCCCCGTGCGGTCTATTGACGCTACACCAAAGCTGCCATCCGCCAGGCCCACAGCGCCAGTGTACTGGGCCAGACCGTTGTCAGCTTTTCGTGGCAGCAGGCTGCAGCCAGACAGAGTGGCGGATAGAGTGGCGGACAAACCACCCGCCACGCCGGTCATAAGAAATCGTCTGCGGTTCAGTCGGAAACCTCTGGAATGCATGGTTCAGCTCGCCCTCAATCGCCATCGCTGGAGTTGAAACCGCGGACAACGCCAAGCTCAACGGAGGCCATCTCATTGACCAGCACAACCAACTGCGACAGGTCCACGTAGAAGCCCTGAAGCTGGGAAAATGATTCATCCTGAAGCAGTGTGGCCATCGGTTCGCGCAATTCGGGGAAATGCCCGAGTGCCTCATCGAACTGGCCCTTGATGGACTGGGTCAGCTCGGGCTGGCTGCTGTTATTGAGGAGCAGAGATAACCCGGGGAGAAAATAGGTTTTAAGGCCTTCCAGGGAGGCTTCAACTGTTTTCAGGCTGTTTCCGCTACGCCAGGCGTCGGCGTCATACTTGGACCGCTTTCCTGTGCCACGCATACCCATGGGCTGCGCCAGGCGCCGCTCTTCCAGAATCTCCAGGGCCCCCATGCCGGCACGGATGGTCGCATCCCGGTACTGCTCCGTTGTCAGGTAGCTCTCTCTGAGGGATTGCCAGTCGGACGCCAGAGCTTCACTGTTGTTCTGGATGTGCTCTGCCACCGAGGTCAGCAGACGACAGGTGTTGGCAGCGGGAAGCCCTGTGTCGGACGTGTTGAGCGGCTCATCGTAAAGCAGGTATTCCGCCATCGGGAACCCCTGAACAGCTACCCCCGACTGATCAACGACCTCGGGCGTTACCTCGGCATCGGACTTGATGAGGTACCTGGCTTTTTTGGCGATCAGGTTCTTGGGATCTGGCCAGAACTGCATTTGCCATGCGGTATTGTTGTTCTCAACAGGACCGAAGTCCACGAAGCGGACTTTTTGCCAGGACAGGAAGGCGTTCAGCCATGCCTGCTCGACGGACTTCCGTGAGGCGTAGTCGGGAGACTCGCAGTAGGCCTCTGCAGCCCTGGAAAAGTCGCCAGCGTTGGTCGCGAGTGATTGATAGCCTGCCAGAATGGCGTCGTGCCATAGGCTTCTGGCCTGTTGCTCGATGTCTACCTCTGTGCTCGCGCCCGCGTTGGCCGAGGCGAGGCTCAGCGCTGCGATGCCGATCAGCTTTTTCAGGTCCTGCATGATGGGTCCTCAGAGAGAATTCAGAAAATCGATGAGTGCTTTGCGCTCGTCTTCCCGCATTGCCCGGTAATGTGCTGCTGATGCCTTGGCTTCTCCATCATGCCAGAGCACGGCTTCTTCCAGCGTCCGGGCCCGGCCATCGTGCAGAAAGCCGGATTTGGGGTTAACAACCTGGGCCATGCCAATGCCCCAGAGTGGCGGTGTGCGCCATTCATTGCCGTTGGCCAGGAATTCGTCACGGCCATCGGCAAGGCCTGGTCCCATATCGTGCAGGAGCAGGTCGGTGTAGGGCCAGATGGTCTGGTTGCTCAGATCCGGTCTTGCAACGGTGGCGGTTTTGAAGGTTGGCGTATGACACCCGGCGCAGCCGGATTCATTGAACAGTTCCGCACCGCGCTGCACGGATTCGGAATCCATATCCCGGCGGGCGGGAACGGCCAGGCTCTTCGCGTAGAACGTGACAAAGCCGGCAACCTTGTCGCTCACTTCCGGCGTACCGCCATCGGCGAACCGTTCACACTGCTGTTCAGGAGTGCAATCGGTGGCTGGCTTAATGGATGAGGTCAGCCCCATATCGCCGGCGAAAGCGCCCATGCTTTGTTGATGTACATTGGGCTCCGCCGCTTTCCAGCCGAATCGCCCGGGCACGGTCTGCATACTGGCCAGGTCCCAGACTTGATTTAGCTTGCCGGAAATGCCGTCCTGATTGTTGTCTTCCGGGTCTGCGAGTTGCTTGATATCTTCGATGGCGATGGCTTCCAGAAGCCCCATGCCGATCATCTGAGGCGCGACACGTGGAGAGATAAGAAGGTTCTCGGGAAGCGGGCCATAGTTGGGGTTTTCGATTCGGTATACCGGCTTGCGTAAGGTGACCTTGGTGCCATCGGCTAACATCTCGGTTTGAGGTGTCCACTCAACGATCAGGTCAGCTTCCGGTTTTGCCGCTGGCAGGGCTGCGGTCTGCAACTGGCTGCCATAGACCGGTGCAGGCTTGAAGCCATGCATTCGGAGCAGCTTTGCATCGGTTTCCGGGTCAGCCGGAACGGCCAGGCGCAGGAACAGAGAAACCGGGGTTTCGTCTTTACCTGGGGGGTGTCCGCGACCATCCTTGATATGGCAACCCTGGCAGGAATTGGTGTTGAACAGGGGGCCCAGGCCATCGCGGGCGTCAGTGCTGGCAGGTGCTTCAACCCAGGGATTGCGGAAAAAGCTGTTGCCAACGCTGAAGTCCAGGCGCTTGGTCATGGACAAGTTGCCCTGGGGCAGGGAATAGGCATTGGTGTCCGCCTGTTCGACGGTACCATCTCCGCCGGTGGCGGGGGTTGCCTGGATCGGGTAGCCGGAATGGGATTGTGCAAAAACGGGTGCGCTGGCTATCGCCAGGGCACCCCAAACAATAATTGGTTTCATCTCACCTCAGAACGAGTGACCTGCATCATCCGGAGACAGGGCCTGAATGCCCAGCTCGCGAGCCGCCTGTTCAATGGAGCCGGTCTGTTCGACCAGGGCCATGATTGCACCGTTGACGACAGTCGCGCCGGCGGCATTGCCTGGAGCGATCATCATATCAAAGCTCGTTGGGTTCTCGCTGCTCTCAGCCTTGCTCTTCATCAAGCCCAGCGCTTGCATTGAAGCTTCCAGCTGTGCAGTCAGTTTCACATCCAGCTCCGGGTTAGTCCGGGAGACCAGGTCAGACAGTGACGGACCACTGACTTCGCTACCATCAACGCGCTCGTAGGTGCCGGTGTAGACATTCTGGATGCCTTGACCGTTGTAGTAGTGGGAGTTGTGGGTGTTGTCGCTGAAGCAGTCATGCTCGTCTTCGTAGGAGTTGGCTTCCAAAGCCACTTTCATTCGCTCACCGGCCAGCTCGCCCAGAGACAGGGAGCCCATACCGAACAACATCTTCTGAACACCTTCGTTGGCATCGGCGGCGATCAGCTTGGCGCGGTAGTTGTCGCTTTGCTCAGGGGCCCACTGGGCAACCATCCACTCGAGGTCGGAGACCAGGAGGTCAGTGACGGCATCCAGGTACTGCCCGCGACGTTCGCAATTGCCATGGGTGCAATCCGCGCCTGTGGCGTAATCGGTGACCGGGCGCTCACCAGCACCGCTTTCAAAACCATGGAGATCCTGGCCCCAGAGCAGGAATTCGGTTGCATGGTAACCGGTCGCTACGTTGGCTTCGGAACCGCCAATCTCGTTGAGGCTTGCCAGTAATTCGGGGGTGATGTCCTGAACATCAAGCGTTTCGCCACCAACGTTGATACTGTTGCTTGCCACGATATTTGCGGTTGCACCGGCATTGCCCAGTTCGTGCTGGTAGTCGTCTGCCTGAACGTAGTCGATCAGGCCTTCGTCCAGAGGCCACGCATTCAGTTGGCCTTCCCAGTCATCAACAACGGTATTACCGAAGCGGAAAACCTCGGTTTGCTGGTAGGGAACGCGGGCTGCCAGCCAGGCTTCCTTGGCTGCTTGCAGGTTGGCTTCGGTCGGGTTGGCAATAAGACGGTCAGTGGCCTCGTCCAGAGCCTTCGCTGTGATCAGCGCGTCTTCAAAGTTGGCGTAGGCGAGGTCTGCATAATGCTCGACAACGGTAGCCTTGGTGACCGGCTGGGCATCGTCTGACGCCCACGGTGTATTAGCGCAGCCGGCGGTTACTACAGCTGCAATGGTCAGCGCCAGCGGGGCCGGGCGAAACGTGCTTTTCATTGTGCGCTCCATGTTTTCGTACTTATTTATGTAAATAGAAAGAGTTATCGTTTAGATTATGTTGTCTAATCCCCTACAACGCAAGGGGGCTTTGCAGGCCTTGGTGATTGCGTAGATGGGAGAGAGTGAGTCAACAAGCGATAATTATAAATTTTAATGAGAATGATTTGCAAAAAGTTCTTTAGGTGCTAGATTCAGTTCAGGTCGTGCTCACACCAATGGAGGAAAGACCATGAGCGAATCGGTTGTTCACCTGGCAGGCTCACCAGAAAGCATCTTTTCGGCATGGCAGTCGCTTAGCAGATCGGGAGAAAAAGGGAAGAGGCGGCATCAGGCCAGGGGTAAGCCCCGCAGCAGATCGGTCAATGAGGCGCGCTGAATTCTACTGCGCGACTTTCCGGAAGGTGTCCTCTTGCGCCGATAGGGCTCTGTCGGGCTTAATGGCTCCCGAAACCTGGGAGCCTGACCATGCTGAGCTATTTACACGCCTTTCATGCCGGCAATGTTGCCGATGTGCAGAAACACGCCGCGCTGACGCTGACACTGTCTATGATGCAGGCCAAAGCATCAGGTATAGCGTGTTTTGACACCCATGCCGGCAGTGCCGTATACGATCTGAATAGTGACCGGGCCCGCAAGACCGGGGAATCCGATACGGGTATTCAGGCTCTTTGGATGCGTCGGAGGGATCTTGTCTCTGAGGATTGGAAGCCTGTGCTGGCGTTGCTGGATCAGTTGAATCCGAAACAGGACCGGCTTCGTGTCTATCCCGGGTCTCCGTCCTGGTTTCGCCACTTTCTCCGGACAGACGACGCCCTCACTACTTTCGAATTGCATCCCTCCGAGGGTGGCCGGTTGTCAGACTGGGCAGCCGGACAGAAAATCCGGGTGTTGCAGGAAGATGGTCTGAAAGGCCTGTTGAAACAACTTCCACCCCGGCAACCAAGGTTGCTGACACTGGTTGATCCGTCCTATGAGATCAAATCCGATTACTCTGATGTTGCAGACACGGTGCATAAGGCGTGGCGAAAGTGTCGGCATGGGGTCTATCTTATCTGGTATCCGATCCTCACAAGCGGGTTGCAGCAAGGGCTGGTATCGGCCATCGAAAACAGTGGCATCACCAAGGTGTTACGCAGTGAGGTGAGTCTGAAACTGCCACCAGAACGCGGCATGACCGGGTCTGGTATGCTGATTGTTAATCCTCCGTGGGGGTTCGGAGATCGGTTGTCGGCCATGATGGATGATGTTTCCGGGGCGCAGTGCCTGAACGTTAAACACCGTCTGGATTGGCTGGTCCCTGAATAAGTGATTGGGGCAGGGTTATGCAGGAGCATTGTGATTGACGGAAAATCAAAAACCAGCCACTGAACCATCCAGTTTGCCGGGAGGTTTGATTCCTCCGGAACAATGGAAACTGCCGGAAACCTCCGTTCGCAGGACGGTCAAAGGCGGCATCCGTCACCTTCTTGATCAGCTCAGGGCAGGTATTTCGGTTGAGGATGAGCCCTTTCAGAGTCTGGATGATCTTCCTGTGCTCTCTGCGTCTCAACGCCACCGCTTTGCCCCGGAGCCCGATTTCGCTGCGGTCGCTAATACCATCCTTGAGCAGTTAACGTCTGACCACAGTGGGAATTCAGCTGTCGGGACGGTGCGGCTTATTGTGGCCCCGCCATTTTCAGGTATCCGGGAAGCGCTTGCACGACTACCGGTGGTTTCTGGCAAAGAAAGCGAACAATCCGGTTGGCGGGTAGTTGCTCCGCCAGATGAGCTCCTGATGGACGATGCTTCAGCCCGGCAATGGTGGGATCGGCAGGATCTGGAAGAGCCCTGGGTGATCCCGGAGCTGGCTGATTTCTGGCTGCGGCATACCTCTGGCCTGGCATTGGTCAGGGAGTTGTTGCGGCGGCTGTCGGCCGGTGCGGCCGGCCAGGGCATTGTCGGGTGCTCAAGCTGGTGCTGGCAGTTCTGGCGCGGCTACTGTCCGGATCTGCATGTGTCGCCACGCTGCCCGGCCCCTCTGGATGCTGAACATCTTGGTTGTTGGCTGGAGGCGCTTTCGCATCAGAGTGGCCGAAAGCCAGTGATCGCCCGCATGACCAATGACGGTCTGTATGTGTTGCCCCTTGAAGACGACAGGGCCGGAAAGAAGCTCAAACGCAGCACCTTTCTTCGGGATCTGGCATCCACTTCCCGTGGTATTCATGGAGTGGCTCTTGCGATCTGGCAGCGTGCGCTCAGGGCTCGACCCGAAGAAGAGGCAGATCAGGAAAGTGACACCGTTGTGGAGGGCAGCAGCCGGTTGCCCCAGTGTTGGGTAGCCCCTCTGGAGCAACTCAGTTTTCCGGTTATGCCGCAGAGCAATGGGCGGGAGCTGGGATTTGTCCTGCACGCACTTCTGTTGCACGACGGGCTGAATGAGACGTCGTTGGAACTGGTCACCGGCTTATCGAACGATGGCATTGCCCATGTGCTGTCCCGACTGATGAGGGCGGATATTGTTTCCCGCGCCGATCCTGCCGGACACTGGCATGTGACCGCTCTGGGGTATTTGACGGTTCGGCGCCACCTGCAGAGTTGGGGGTTTCCGGTTGATGGCTTCTGAAGGAGTAGGATGTGGGTGATCTTGGCCTGAAAGACGCGTTTGCCACCGTAACCTCTGAGGCATTGCTGCAGGCTCTGCTGGTGATTTTGATCGCGTCGGCGCTCGTTTTTGCTATTCAGAAAGCCCTTCCAAAACTGGCGGGCAAGGTCGGGGGCAAACCCCGTCTGTACCTGCTGGCAATGGTGCCTTTGCTGAGGCTTTTGATCATTATCGCCACCATCATTATTGTGGTGCCGATTCTGATCGAGCCATCCTTCGAGAACATGGTGGCTATATTCGGGGCCCTTGGGCTGGCGGTGGGGTTTGCTCTGAAAGACTACGCTAACAGTCTCATTGCAGGCATCGTGACCCTCTACGAAATGCCTTACCGCCCGGGTGACTGGATCGAAGTGGACGGAAAATACGGCGAAGTCCGCTACATCGGTTCCCGCACGGCAGAGATTGTCACGCCGGACGATTCCGTTGTCATCATTCCCCACAGTACCCTCTGGAACTCGCTGATATCCAACGGCAACGACGGTACTGATAATCTGATGTGCGTAGCGGAATTCTATCTGGAACCGAACCATGATGTTCGTCGCGTGCTGAGCCTGCTGCGGGATGTCGCCTTCACCAGCCCCATGACCCGCACGTGGATGCCGGTAACGGTGGTTGTTTCGAACCAGCCGTGGGGAATGAAGTACCGGGTAAAAGCCTATCCGAATGAGCCAAAGGAGCAGTTTCACTTCGTCACTGACCTTACTGCCCGTGGTGCTGGGGTCCTGGCCGCAGAGGGAGTAGGATTTGTTTCTGCTCCGGTAGCCGGCGACTGAAGCCCTCTCCGCTTGCTGATTTACTGTTCCTGATATTCAAGGAGTTTACTGATGCCGAACCAGAAGCAGGCGATGTTTTTTGGTCTCGCGACCGTTCTGCTTTGGTCAACTGTGGCGACCGCTTTCAAACTGGCCCTGAGAGATCTGGCTCCCGTGCAGATGCTGCTGATCGCCTGTGTGTCCTCTATTGCTGTAATGGCGGTGATACTGATGCTGCAGGGACGGTGGTCACAGGTGTTTCAACTGAACCGGAGGCAGTATATCCAGTCCTTCGGAATGGGGCTGATTAACCCCTGTCTCTACTATTTCGTATTGTTCGGAGCCTTTGATCGCCTTCCGGCCCAGGAGGCGCAGCCGCTGAACTATACGTGGGCGCTGGTTCTGGCTTATCTTTCGGTACCGTTTCTGGGGCAGCGGTTGCGCCGCCTGGATATTATTGCGGGTCTTATCTGCTACACGGGGGTTGTGGTGATTGCGACTCGTGGCGCGGTTACCTCTCTGAGTTTTTCTGATCCCCTCGGCGTGGCTCTGGCCATTGCCAGCACACTGGTATGGGCTTCGTACTGGATCATCGCCACGAGAGATACCCGTGACCCGGTGGTCGGTCTGTTTCTGAATTTTGTTTTTGGTTTGCCGGTGATTACGCTGATCTGCTGGTGGACCGAAGGCTTTTCGCTGGGCTCGGGGACGGCCTTCGGAGCAGCGATCTACGTGGGTGTTTTCGAGATGGGTGTGGCCTTTGTACTCTGGTCCTACGCCATGAAGAAAGCGGAAAACACGTCACGGGTCAGCAACCTCATCTTTATCTCGCCGTTCCTGTCCCTGGTATTCATTTACTTCATTCTTGGTGAACAGATACTGCCTTCGACCTATGTGGGGTTGGTTCTCATTATGGCCGGCCTTTGGTTGCAGCAGGTGAAGGTGCGCAATCGTGAAAGGGGGCTGGCCAATGAAGCCTGACTGGTTTCTCTACATGGTGAGGACAGCCCGCGGCGCACTCTATACCGGGATTACGACGGACGTACAGCGTCGTTTCAGCGAGCATCAGGCGGGCGCGCCCAAGGGCGCCCGGAGTCTCAGAGGGAAAGGTCCGCTAACTTTGGAGTTCCACGCCCAGGTGGGCGACCGGAGCCGGGCGTCGCGGCTGGAAGCCCGAATCAAGCAGTGGCCCAGGACACGAAAAGAAGCCTTGCTTCGTGGCGACGTCAGCCTGCCAGATGAGCTTTGATGTGGCGGCCTGCGGCCTCCAGGGCGGTGGTCGCTCTTTCGAGTTGGCCGCTGTGCACCTGGAAAACATGCCAGAGGCTGTTGTACACCTCTAACCGCACCTCGACATCGTCCCGATCGGCAACTTTCGCAAGCCGCTCGGCATCATTCAGCAGGATTTCCTCGCTACCTACCTGAATCAGCAATGGCGGTAGTCCGCTCAGGTCGCCGAAAACCGGGGAGATCAGGGGATTGGTCAGAGCTTCTTTGCCCGCATAGAGTGTTGCGGCCTTCTCCGTCCAGGCTTCCTGTAGCACCGGTTCGCATTCCGGTGAGTACAGGTTTGTTTGGGTCAGGTCGGTCCATGGAGAAAATACGGTCAGGGATGACGGCAGTGGCAGCCCCAGTTCTTTTAGCCGCAGAGCCAGGGTTATGGTCAACCCACCGCCGGCAGAATCCCCCGCAACTGCAATGTCGCCGGCGTTGCAGCCCTGTGACAGCAGACTCTGATAGACCGCAAGAGCATCCTCCAGCGCTGCCGGGAAGGGGTGCTCGGGGGCCAGGCGATAATCCGGAGCGATCACTTCGCAGCCGGAGGTCTTGGCCAGATGACCGGTCAAACCGCGATGTGTTTTGCTGGAGCCTATGATGTAGCCGCCGCCGTGGAGGTATAGTATGACGCCCCGTGTGCTTTCACCATACTGACACCGGGTCACGGGTACTGTAGCTAGGATCTCTTTAGTGAATAGGCTCCCCCGGGGCGGGATTGAGCTGCGGTAAGCCTGGGCAATAAGCGTTCTCTGGAGTGATACGGGCAGGGCCGGAGTCAGTAGTGGACGCACCAGGCGCGTCATGGTCTGCCTCAGGCCGGCCTCCAGAAGGTGTTGCAGCATCTGTGTTCTCTCCCCGTGATAGGTTACGATTAGAAACCCATCAGCTAACTAATCAATCATGACAGGCGTTTAACTCTACGTGTACTGGAAAACAGATACCATAGAAATACCAGATTGGGACAGGCATTCCCTGTTGGAACGTCTTGTACGCTTCGATCCGGCCAGTTCCGGCGAACTCAGCGATGAAATGGTTGGTTATTGCCGGTTCTACGGCCTGGACCTCTGGGTTGAACACCCTGAGGTGACCTACCATCAGGGCTATGTGAACGCCGGCGGGCACCAGGTGATGGTGCACTATTACCGCTTGCCGGACAGCCGTGGTGAACGGGGTACCGTTTTTATTTTTCATGGCTATTTTGACCATGTCGGGCTGTACAGCCAGTTAATTGAACGTTGTCTCGGGGCCGGATTTGACGTGTTGGCCTATGATCAGCCGGGCCATGGCCTGTCTAGTGGCACACCGGCTGCAATCGGTAGCTTTCTGGAATATCAGGGTGTGTTATCTGATGTGCTCACCCAGGTGAAAGGTAAAGTTCGGGGCCCTTGGTATGCAGTCGGGCAAAGCACCGGTGGTGCGATATTGATTGATTATCTGCTGTCCAACCACCATTCGAGGGCAACATCGGACTTTCGTTCGGTGGTACTTCTGGCGCCACTGGTCAGGCCTGCGGGCTGGCTCGGCGCCAAAATATTACATAGCGTTATGAAACCATTTATCTCCCGCTGGCGTCGGGTATTTGGTGCGAATAGTGGCAACACCCGTTTCCTGAGGTTCCTGCGGGATCACGATCCTCTGCAGGCCCGGGCGGTCCATGTGGACTGGGTGAGTGCCTTGCGAAAGTGGGTTCCTCATATTGAGTCTGCCCGCCCCGTGGATTTTCCGGTTACGGTTGTCCAGGGGGAGAAGGACCAGACGGTGGACTGGCAGCATAATCTCCGGATTATCAGGAACAAGTTCGCCGGGGTAGAGGAAGTGAGAGTTCCTGATGGCCGTCACCATCTGGTGAATGAAGCCCAGGATTTGCAGGCAACCGTGTTCAATACCATCATTGACTCATTCATGAATGACTCGGAGGCGCGCCGCTGACAGGGGCGTCCACCGGAAATAAATCGGCACAGGAGAATGCTGTGAAAAAGACTATTTTTGCGCTTACCGTTGCGACGGTTACTCTCGGCGGTTGTATGACCTACGATCCGTACACTGGCGAGGAAAAAACTTCCAATGCCACTACCGGCAGCATTATTGGTGCAATCGGTGGTGCTGCCATTGGTGCCGCGACCTCCAGTAAGAGCGACCGCACCAAAGGTGCCTTGATCGGCGCAGCGGGTGGTGCGGCTGTGGGTGGTGGTATCGGTTACTACATGGATCGCCAGGAAGCCCAGTTGCGGGCCAAGCTGGAAGGTAGTGGTGTCCGGGTTGTGCGCAACGGTGATCAGATTGAGCTGGTTATGCCGGGCAACATCACGTTTGACCTGAACCAGGCATCCATCAAGCCGTCATTCAGTGGCACGCTGGAGTCGGTTGCTCTGGTACTGGCTGAGTTTGACAAGACCATCATTCAGATCGAAGGTCACACCGACAGTTCAGGTTCTGACAGCTATAACCAGCTGCTGAGTGAGAAGCGGGCAAGCTCCGTCCGGGACTTCCTGCTCAATCAGGGCATTCAGTCCAGCCGTACCCGTGCCGTGGGCTATGGCGAGCGTTACCCTGTTGCTTCAAACGACACTGCGGCTGGTCGTGAGCAGAACCGTCGCGTTGAGCTGACCCTGGTTCCGATGCAGTAAGTATCGGCAGGACAGCAGATATAAAAAAGCCGGAGCTGAGCTCCGGCTTTTTTGTTCATTAACCGTCAGTGACGGCTCAGAACAGTACGCGGCAACGGATGGTGCCTTTGACCTTGAGTAGCTTCTCAAGCGCCAGTTCGCCATAGGCCTTGTCGACGTCTACTACGACGTAGCCGATATCTTCCTTGGTCTGCAGGTACTGGCCACAGACGTTGATGCCATTCTCGGAGAACACCTGGTTGATTTCGGACATGACGCCCGGCACGTTCTCGTGAATGTGCAGCAGGCGGTGCTGATCCGGATGTGAGGGCAGGGCAACTTCCGGGAAGTTAACGGAGGAAACCGACGTGCCGTTGTCGCTATACATGGCCAGCTTCTCGGCAACTTCGCGACCGATATTTTCCTGGGCTTCCATGGTGGAGCCACCGACGTGCGGTGTCAGGATGCAGTTGTCGAATTCACGCAGCGGAGAGACGAACTCTTCGTTGTTGGACTTCGGCTCAACCGGGAATACATCCACGGCGGCACCCAGCAGCTTGCCGGAGCTCAGTGCGTCGGCGAGCGCTTCGATGTCAACAACGGTACCGCGGGAGGCGTTCATCAGAATGCTGCCAGGTTTCATCTGGGCAAACTGCTCGGCCTTGAACATGTACTTGGTGGCCGGCGTCTCAGGAACGTGCAGGGAAACAACATCGGCAATGTTGAGCAGTTCCTGCATGGTGCCGACCTGGGTGGCGTTACCGATGGACAGTTTGGAGACTACGTCGTAGAAGTAGACTTCCATGCCCAGCGCTTCGGCAAGAACACTGAACTGGGTGCCGATGTTGCCGTAGCCGATAATGCCAAGCTTCTTGCCACGGATCTCGTAGCTGTCCTTGGCGGATTTGATCCACTCGCCACGGTGCGCCTTGGCACTTTTCTCCGGAATGCCGCGCAGCAGCAGGATAGCCTGGGCCAGCACCAGTTCAGCAACGGAGCGGGTGTTGGAGAACGGCGCGTTGAAGACCGCAATACCGCGGCGTGTAGCGGCCTTCAGGTCTACCTGGTTGGTACCGATACAGAAGCAGCCCACTGCCACCAGTTTCTTGGCAGCCTCAAATACATTTTCTGTCAGCTGGGTGCGGGACCGGATACCGACGAAGTGCGCGTCTGCGATCTTCTCGATCAGGTCTTCCTCAGCCAGTGAGTGAGTCAGGTACTCGATGTTGGTGTAGCCTGCAGCATTCAGGGTATCAATCGCAGATTGATGAACGCCTTCCAGCAGCAGAATCCGGATTTTGCTCTTTTCAAGAGACGTATTTGACATGGGCTTGCTTCCGAACCTTTCGTCACGTGAAATGACCTGTGGCCAGCGTCCGTCCGGGCTGGATCACAGAACAGGGGCGGTATGATACCATAAACGCAGATTTTCACAGCGCGCCGGTTTATCTGAGTCAATTCCCCTTGATACCAGTACTTTTGGGACCGGCCCAACCCTGACGAGACTGACACATCACATGAACTCCGAACAGATCATTGCTGCCATCAAAGACCTCCTGGCCACCGGCGATGCTCCGGGTAAGGTGCTGACGGACCCGGACGACCTGGATACCTATGGCAAGGACTGGACCAAAATCTATCCGCCCAAGCCACTAGCGATCGCGTTGCCCAAGACCACGGAACAGATCCAGGCGCTGGTGAAGTTTGCCAATGATAACCAGGTTGCCCTGGTTCCATCTGGTGGTCGGACTGGTCTGAGCGCCGGGGCTGTCGCGGCGAATGGAGAAGTGGTTGTTGCGTTCGACAACATGAATCAGATCCTCGATTTCAATGCCAGCGATCGGACCGTTCGCTGCCAGGCAGGGGTTGTGACTGAACAGCTGCAGAACTTTGCTGAAGAAAACGGGCTTTATTACCCGGTGGATTTCGCATCGGCAGGTTCCAGTCAACTGGGAGGCAACCTGTCCACCAATGCCGGGGGCATCAAGGTTATCCGTTATGGCATGAGCCGTGACTGGGTTGCGGGTCTGAAAGTGGTCACCGGTAAGGGCGATATTCTGGATCTGAACAAGGATCTGGCCAAGAACAACACCGGCTACGATCTGCGGCACTTGTTTATCGGTGCTGAAGGAACGCTGGGCTTCATTACTGAAGCCACCATGAAGCTGACACGCCAGCCGGATGATCTCACTGTACTGGTGCTGGGCCTGAACGATCTCACCAACACTATGGACGTACTCGAAGCGTTCCAGCAGAAGCTGGATCTGACTGCCTACGAGTTTTTCTCCCATCAGGCAATGGGGCATGTGCTGGCTCACGGTCAGGTGCAGGCGCCTTTTGAAACAGCAGCGCCTTACTACGCATTGCTGGAGTTTGAAGCGGTATCTGATCAGGTGATGGACGATGCCATGGCCCTGTTTGAACAGTGTGTCGAAAATGGCTGGGTGCTGGATGGCGTAATCAGCCAGAGTGAGACCCAGGCCCAGAACCTGTGGCAGTTGCGCGAGCGCATTTCTGAATCCATCGCGCCGCGTATCCCTTACAAAAATGATATTTCTGTGATTGTTTCCAGGGTGCCGGAATTCCTGCAGGAAATTGACAGCGTTGTCACCGAGCATTATCCGGATTTTGAGATCATCTGGTTCGGCCACATCGGCGACGGTAACCTGCACCTGAATATCCTGAAGCCGGAAAACATGGCGAAGGAAGATTTCTTCGAAAAATGCCAGCAGGTTAATAAGTGGGTGTTTGAGATTGTTGAACGCTATGAAGGCAGTGTTTCTGCCGAGCATGGCGTTGGTATGACCAAGAAGCCCTACCTGCAGTACACCCGCAGTGAGGCGGAGATTGCCTACCTGAAGGGGATCAAGCAGGTATTTGACCCGAACGGTGTGATGAATCCGGGCAAGATCTTCGACTGATGCAGCAACATATCGTCGTACTCACTGGCGCTGGCATCAGCGCTGAAAGTGGTCTATCCACGTTCCGGGACAACGGCGGACTGTGGGAGCAACACAGTGTCTACGACGTGGCGACCCCGGAAGCTTTCGCCCGTAATCAGGAGCTGGTACTGCGTTTCTACAATGAACGGCGGCGCCAGCTCAGGGACGTTGAGCCGAATCAGGCTCATCGGCTGCTGGCCAGCCTGGAAGAGCGTTTTCGGGTAACTGTGGTCACCCAGAATGTGGACAACCTGCATGAACGGGGTGGCTCCAGCAACGTGATTCATCTTCACGGTGAGCTCACTAAGGCTCGCAGCTCCCATTATCCGGAGCTGGTTTACGATATCGGCTATCGCGATATCAAACCGGGCGACACCTGTGAACGCGGGGCTCAGCTGCGTCCTCATATCGTCTGGTTTGGTGAAGAGGTGCCGATGCTGGAATCTGCGGCGGAGGTTGTGAGCACGGCGGACCAGTTGCTGATTGTGGGCACATCTTTGCAGGTGTATCCGGCGGCGGGGTTGGTTCACGAAGTGGACGTTGATGTTCCTATCACGGTTATTGACCCTGGTGAGCCGGCTTCGGTGTCCCGGGCCCGCGTGATACGGAAACGGGCTTCCGAAGGCGTTGCAGAATGGATCAGCCGGCTATAGAAGCGATCCTGAATTCGTGAATAACTGGCCACTGGGGTCGGGCAATCCAAAAAGCGGGCAATTCAAAACGATAGTGTTTAGTGGTCGTTTAAATACTTGTCCAGTTCCGCTCGGAAGGCTGCCTGTACGCCCAGCCGTTTCAGCATCCAGTAATGACCCGCAATCATGCGGTCTATAAAGATGCTTTCCACTGGAGGCTTGAATCGATCCAGGTATTTGAAAACCGTGCTGGTTTTGGCCGCTACCTGCTTGTGAATTTCGGCTTCGGCAAAGTCATAGAATCCCTCCTGCTCAAACGGCACGATCAGAATGTCTCGCCACATGGCGTAGTAGGCTTCATCCACCGCTGGCTGATTGCTGACCCGGGCACCAAGATCAATCAGGTAACGATCAAGGGCTTCATAGTCTTCCGACAGGGCGGCTGTCAGCGCATTCCGGTACGCTTCGACAATCTCTGGCTTGAGCTTTTTCACGCAGCCAAAGTCATACATCACGATTGAGCCATCAGGCCGGTACGCGAAGTTGCCAGCGTGTGGATCGCCGTGGATGCACTGGAACCGGAACAGTTGGTCAGCCATCAACTCGAAGATCCGCTGTCCGATCAGGTTGATGGTGCCCTGGTCATATCGGTCGCGGTTTACCTTGCTCACGTGATCGCCCTCAATTAGTTCCATTGTGAGGACGCGACGAGTGGAATGGCCTGAAATGACTTGAGGAATATGGACCCAGGGTTGGTCCTTGTGGAAATCGCGGAACATCTGGAGGTTCCTGGCTTCGTTCTCGTAGTCCAGTTCTTCCTTGAGTCGTTCCCGGATCTCGGCGAATAGCTGGTCGACGGACTCCTTGGGCATCTTCAGCAGGCCGCCAAGCTTGAGGGCTAATCTCAGCTGTTTCAGGTCTGAGTCACAGGACTCATCCACACCGGGGTATTGGACCTTCACAATGACATCTGTGCCGTCGAGCAGCCGGCCCCGATGTACCTGGCCGATGGAAGCCGCTGCGTAGGGTGTTTCCTGAAGGTATTCGAACAGCGCGGGGATGGGCTTGCCCAGCTCCGATTCAATTTGCTGGACGATAACCTCGAACGGCATGGGAGGGGCTTCTTTCTGAAGTTTTTCGAGGGCTTCTGAAAATTCCCGGGGCAGAAAGTCCTGAGTCTGGGAGGCGATCTGGCCAACCTTCATCACTGCGCCCTTGAGCTCTCCCAGCGTATCGGCAATCTGTCCTGCCATACGGGTATAACTTTCGCTCTGGGCGCCTTCGTCATTCTCCGAACGGAACATGCGGCGAGCTTTCTGACCGGCATATTGTCCGGCAACAGAAGCTGTCATGCCTGCGAGTTTGAGGAATCGCCCACTGCGGGAGGTCACCGGTTTCTTGGCCATGCCTGTTGTACGTCCTTAATGCGGATCGGGATTTCCAACAGACACGTTAAGCTACTTTCGTCTCCACGAAAAGCAGGTCTTCCAGTTCCAGAGAAAGGGTCTGGCCAGAGATGAGCGGGCCGACGCCCTTCGGGGTCCCGGTAAGGATCACGTCACCGGGGAGAAGAGAAAACTGGCTGCTCATGTGGGCTATGAGCGGAATAATGGGGTTCAGCATGTCCCCGGTATCGCCGGTTTGCTGACGGTCGCCGTCTATGTCCAGGGTGAAGCGGATGTCGGTTCCGGTGAACCTGTCAGCTGGAATAAACGGTGACAGTGGGCAGGCACCATCGAATGCCTTGGCTCGTTCCCAAGGTTGCCCCTTGGCCTTCAGCTGGCTCTGGACATCGCGCAGGGTGAGATCCAGAGCGAGGCCATAGCCAAGAATGGCCGCTTCCGCTTCGCTGTCTGAGGCATTGGAGAGCGGGCGGCCAATGAGAACTGCGAGTTCGGTTTCAAAGTGGACATCACCCCGGTCTCTGGGAACCTCAAGCGGTCGGGTCATGTACACCGCGGATGTCGATGGCTTGATGAAGAGCAGAGGTTCGTCTGGAATCGGGTTGTTCAGTTCACGGGCGTGTTCTGCGTAGTTGCGCCCGACGCAGACGATCTTGCCAAGGGGAAGGTGAACCGGAGTGCCATCTTTCCAGTGGTGTTGGTAATCCTGCATGGCCTTCCCCCTGATGTCAGTTACTCGCCGTCAAAAGAACAGACAGTATAAACCTCTAGACCTTCTTCCTGCAGCTTGCGTGAACCTCCCAGGTCGGGGAGGTCAATCATCGCGGCGACTTCCACAATCTCTGCGCCTATCCGGCGGATAAGGCGGGACGCTGCCAGCATGGTTCCGCCGGTAGCAATCAGGTCGTCTATCAGAACCACTTTGTCGCCGGGTTTGAACGCGTCTTTATGCAGTTCGACAGAGGCAGTCCCGTACTCCAGTTCGTAGTCTTCAACCAGGGTATCGAACGGCAGCTTGCCTTTCTTGCGAACCAGTACCAGTGAGGCGTTAAGTTCGTAGGCGAGTGCTGAGCCAATGATAAAACCCCGGGCATCCACCGCGGCTACAGCGTCGATGTGCTGTCCGTGGTAGCGATGAACGAACGCGTCAATCAGCTTCCGGAAAGCTGTTTTGTCCTGCAGAACGGTAGTGATGTCCCGGAAAGCAACACCGGGCTTTGGCCAGTCGGGTACGGTGCGAATGGCCTTCTTGATGTTTTCGGAGAAATAATCCATGACAGTTCCCGCTGGTACTCAGGATGCGGATCAGGCCGCATCCAGGAAAATGAATTTCAGAATGAATATGACGGCAATGGTTACCACGCTGGCATTCAGATCAGACCAGCGGCCACTCAGTGCCTTGACGATCGCATAGGTAATGAAGCCCAGGGCGATGCCGTTAGCGATTGAGAAGGTCAGTGGCATCATCAGTGCGGTTACGACAGCAGGTGCGGCATCGGTGATGTCATCCCAGTCCACCAGTTTCAGGCCGCCGGCCATGAGTACGGCGACATAGAGCAGGGCGGGAGCCGTGGCGTAGGCCGGAATGATGCTGGCGATAGGCGACAGCAACAGGCAGGCAAGGAACAGCAGGGCCACAACAACGGCTGTCAGGCCGGTACGGCCACCGGCGGCAATACCCGCGGTAGACTCGATGTAGCTGGTGGTTGTGGAGGTACCCAGGGCGGCACCGGACATGGTGGCAACGGAGTCTGACATCAGAGCGCGACCGAGGCGTGGCAGCTTACCGTCCTTGTCCAGCAGATTCCCTCTCTGGGCGGCGCCGATCAGGGTGCCGGAGGTGTCAAACAGATCTACAAACAGGAATGCAAACACAATGCTCACCAGCCCCACATTGAGAGCGCCGGCAATATCGAGCTCCAGGAAGGTAGGTGCCAGGCTCGGAGGTGCGGAAATGAATCCATCAAACTCCACCATGCCCAGCATCATCGCAACAGCTGTCACAGCGATGATGCCAATCATCACAGCGCCGGTAATCTGGCGGAAAGACAGAGCGCAGATCAGCACAAAACCACCGAAGAACAGCAGGCTTTCGGCTACTTTGACATCGCCAAGGCCGACGAGTGTGGCTGGGTGATCAACTACCACACCGGCATTCTTGAGTGCGATCAGCGCCAGAAAAAAACCGATACCTGCGGAAATGCCGAAACGCAGTGACATCGGGATGCTGTTGATGATCCACTCCCGCACCTTGAAGATACTGAGCAGAAAGAAGATCAGGCCCGACAGGAAGACCGCGCCCAGCGCTACCTGCCAGCTGTATCCCATGCTCCCCACTACCGTGAAGGAGAAGAAGGCATTCAGACCCATACCCGGAGCAAGGGCAATTGGGTAGTTTGCCCACAAGCCCATGATCAGCGTGCCGATGGTGGCTGCCAGGCAGGTGGCGACGAAGACGGCGCCAAAGTCCATGCCTGTGGCGGACAGGATACTGGGGTTGACCACGATAATGTACGCCATGGTCAGGAAGGTGGTGATGCCCGCGACCACTTCTCTGCGAACAGTGGTGCCGTGGGCCTGGAGTTGGAACAGTCGCTCTAGCATGACGTGCCTGCCTTTCAGGGTGCCAAAATGTGAAAGTTTGGGAATCTGGTTTGAACGGAAACCGAACTAGCGTGAAAAAACGGCAATGTTACCGGCTGATGATCCTCAGGCCAAGGGATGATCTGTGGTTCAGTTGTAGCCTCTGATGGATCGGTAGTGCCCGGATATCAAAGCCCCGTCAGGCCTTGTCCCGTTGCAGCCGGATATCAAAACGTACGGCTGCCATCCGTACAATTACGATAAACAGAAGGCCAATGGTGAGCGGCAGTGTCTCGTTATGGAAATACCACTGACACACGAAATATAGCCAACAACCGGCAAATGAGATCGAGGCGTAGATCTGATCTTTTCGGAAAATGAACGGAACTTCGTTGCAGAGGGTGTCACGAAGCGCGCCGCCGAAGGTGCCGGTCATCACGCCGAGCAACGACGCAATGAACCAGGAATGGCCCAGATCCAGGGCAAGCTGCGCCCCCAGGATTGAAAAGATCCCCAGGCCGATAGCATCCGGGAACACGATCCGGGATTCCCGGATACGCTCGGCCCGGTTCCAGTAACTGAATACAATCGCCATGCATAGAATAAGAATCGGCTGCTCCTGATGCTTGATCCAGTACAGCGGATGGTTGTCCATCATCAGGTCGCGAAGGGTTCCACCGCCCAACGCCGTAATAAAGCCGATGGTGAATACCCCCACAGGATCCATGTTCTTGGAGCGTGCCACGATCATGCCGGAGATGGCGAACGCGACAATTCCAATCATTTCAAGCAGGTAGATAATATCGAACATGGCAGGCCCTGAAGGGAACTTGGAAAGCGGCAACAACGGGGCGGTTCAAGCCCCAAACAGGTGTGCGAAGGATAGCGAAAAAAGGGCTTTGAATCATCTGTCCGGTGATCAACTTGTGATAGCAGTATGTGCCTCATTGATACCTTTCGGGCCGCCTATAAATAATACTAATAAAGTTCAATAAGCGATGATGATTTGCTTCATGGCCTTACTCTGGTTAGCGTCAACGATATAAATCAAGAACAACGTCATCTCAGGAGCATCCATGAAAGCAATCCTATGCAAGGAATACGGCACGGCGGACAAACTGGTCATTGAAGACGTTCCCAGCCCGGACGTGAAAGGGCGTGGAGTGAAAATCCGCGTGAAAGCGGCCGGCCTCAATTTCCCGGATACCCTGATAATCGAGAACAAATACCAGTTCAAACCACCGCTTCCGTTCTCACCGGGTGGTGAAATGTCGGGTGAAGTGATGGAAGTCGGGGAGCAGGTGACCCGATTCAAACCCGGTGATCGTGTAGCCGGGCTGACCGGCTTTGGTGCCTTTGCGGAAGAAATTGTGGTGGCTGAAGACCGGTTGCTACCGGTGCCGGATAGCATGTCAGACGAGAAGGCTGCTGCGTTCACCATGGTTTATGGCACGTCCTACTACGCTCTGAAACAGCGTGCGAACATCCAGCCCGGCGAAACGTTGTTAGTGTTGGGCGCCAGTGGTGGTGTTGGGTTGGCAACGGTAGAACTTGGTAAGGCCATGGGCGCACGGGTCATCGCCGCCGCAAGCACCGCGGAGAAACTGGAAATCGCCAAAGCGGCGGGCGCAGATGAGGTCATCAACTACTCGGAAGAGTCCCTCAAGGACGCCGCCAAGAATCTCACCAAGGGCAAAGGCGTGGATGTTATCTACGATCCAGTCGGTGGTGAATTCACCGAGCAAGCTCTGCGTGCAATGGCCTGGAACGGCCGCCATCTGGTGATCGGCTTTGCGGCTGGTGACATCCCGAAAATCCCCGCCAACCTCACATTGCTCAAGGGCTGCTCCGTTGTGGGCGTTTTCTGGGGTGACTTCACTCGCCGTGAACCGGAAGTGAATGCACAGAACATGATGGATCTGATGAAACTGTTCGCGGAAGGCAAGATCGATCCGAAGATCAGCCAGGTCTACGAATTCGATGAGTATGTTGATGCTCTGGGAGCTTTGACAGGTCGCAAGGCTACCGGAAAAGTGGTGCTTAAAATCGGCTCCTGAACATCCCTATCCCCCTAAGGTCGGATAAGTGAGTGGTGGGGCCCACGCCCAAAAATGTCGGAGGCCATGGATGGCCGGAGCCAAGCGCACATGGATGTGCTAGTAGCGGTTTTTGGGCGTGGGCCCCACCACTCACTAACTCCCAACCACGCAGGCTGGGAGCCGTTTGAGACCGCTCATTCCGAAAGTCAGAAGTTCACATTGCCGGAATCAATATCGCCGGCCAGTTCCGGTGTGAGCCGGGTGTAACCGTCTGAGCGCGGTAGCCAGGCGAACACCTCTTCGTGGGGGCGATCCAGAGAGTAGCCGAGTTTCTGGATGTCCACTTTCCGGTATTTGAACGTACCGGTTTTTTCGATGGCGTGAGTCACGCGCACGAACACGGGAATGGCATAGGGCGGCAGGTTGTCTTTCAGGTAGGCAAACAGCCGGTTGATGTCGAAGTCCTTTCCATTGTTCTGGGGAACCAGCGTAACCATTCCGGCCTTGCCGTTGGTATTGGGAATCTCGATGCCGTATACGATGGCCTCTTCGAGCATGCCCGAGCCGTCGAGGATGTTTTCAACTTCCGTGGTCGATACGTTCTCGCCTTTCCAGCGGAAGGTATCGCCCATACGATCCACAAACTGCAGGTGGCGGCAGCCGATTTCACGAAGTACATCGCCAGTGTTGAACCAGGAGTCACCTTTTTTGAACCCGTCCCTCAGGATGGATTTTTCGGTGGCTTCTTTCTGGGTGTAGCCCTCGAAGGCCCACTTTTTGGTGATTTCGCCGATCAGCAGCCCGGGTTCGCCCTTGTCGACCTCTTCCATGAAGCCTCGGCTGTTGCGGATCGGGTCCCGCGTGCCGTCATGGAACTTCACGAGTTTATAGGGTGCCGTGGAGAAACCGACGGTGTTGTCCATGTTGAAGAAATTGCTGAAGCCGATATTGCCCTCGCTGGAGGCATAGAGTTCCGCGACTTTTTCGATGCCAAAGCGATCCTTGAACTCTTTCCATATCGAGGGGCGCAGGCCGTTGCCTATCATCTTGGTCAGGCTGTGGTTTCGATCCTGATCACTTGCTGGCTGATTCAGCAGGTAACGGCAGAGCTCGCCAACATAGCCGAACGTGGTGGCGTGGTAGCGGCGGATGTCGTTCCAGAATGCGCTTGCAGAGAACTTTCTCCGGATGGCAATCGCCGATCCGCCAGCGAGGACCGAGCCCCAGCAGACGATCAGAGCGGTCGCGTGGTAAAGGGGGAGTGTGCAATAAAGTACGTCTTCGGGTTCCATGGAGAGGGACATCAGGCCAAAACCACCGTAGGCCTTGATGAACTTCCGGTGTGAGCCGGGTGCCGCTTTGGGCAGTCCTGTTGTGCCGGAGGTATAAATGTATACCGCCGTGTCGCCCATCTTTGGCGAGTCGCTCAGGACCGGGTTGTCGCGGTTATAGGTGCTGACGGCCTGGGCCATGTTCAGGTAGCCCTCCGGTTCGTCGCCGAAAACGGCCAGTGTATTGGTGTCTGCCATAAACAGGAATGGGTTGGCATGTCCTGTTTTCAGATCGTCCCGAACATCGTTGAACGTTTCGACGAGTTCTTCACCAACCACCACCATTGAGGGCTCTATCAGGTTTATGGAGTGGGTGAGTACCTTGCCTTTCTGGGAGGTGTTAAGCATGGCGCAGGCTACGCCAAGCTTGGCTGCACCGGCAACGACGGCCAGCAACTCCGGCCGGTTTTCCAGTAATACCGCGATGGCGTCGCCTTTTTGCAGGCCCCGGGCCTGTAAGAAGCGGGCAATCTGGTTGGCCCAGCCGTTGAATTCACGCCAGCTCAGGGAGCGGTCTTCAAAGAGTACGGCGGGGCGTTGGGCGTATTTTTCAGCGTTTTGTTCGATCAGAGTACCAAGGGTTAACTCCTTGTTCTCATTGTCGACCGCGTAGTAGTAAAACCCTTTCGCAATAGAGGGCAGGCGCCGCAGGACGCCAGGCAGGCTGCGTGCGATGTCCAGGGCTGATACTGTGTTGTCAGTCATGATTGCTCCCGTAGGCAGTCCATTATTTTCTGTTTTGTCTGTTCCTTGCCCCGGGGTCAGATGGGGTTACTCCAGAAACAGATCCGGCATCAGTTGTTTGTTACCAGCGCTATACCGGTAGTGATCAAAGTCCGTTACGCCCTCGGCTCTGAGGACATTTTCATCAATGAGGTTTTCACCGCTGAGTTCGCTGGCACTCTTGCCCAGGATGCTGACAGCGGCATCGGCCATAATCTCGGGTTTCCTGCCGTGGGCCATCAATTCTGCACCACCTGCCTCAAATTCGATGGCTGCAGTGGATATCAGGGTTTTCGGCCAAAGGGTATTCACAGCAATACCGTAACGTTTAAATTCTTCGGCCATGCCCATGCTCAGCATAGTCATCGCATATTTCGTTGTGGTGTAGGGCCCATATTGGGCGAACCACTTTTTATCCAGGTTCAGCGGCGGCGAAAGGCTGAGGATATGAGCCTGATCCGAAGTCCTGAGATACGGCAAAGCGGCCTGACTGCAGGAGAACACCGCACGGGCGTTTACCTGATGCATAAGGTCGTAGCGGCTGACCTTCAGGTTCTCAACACCGGTTAACCGGATTGCGCCTGCGTTATTGACCAGAGCGTCAATGCCACCAAAATGTTCCGCGGCTTCATCTATCCGCTGCTTTACCTGGTCCTCATTACGGACATCCAGTACCAAAGGCAGGGCTTTGCCACCCGCAGCCTCGATTTCTTCAGCAACCGTATGGATGGTGCCAGGAAGTTTAGGGTGGGGAGTGTCGGATTTGGCGGCGATCACCACATTGGCCCCTTGTTTGGCGCAGGCCAGAGCGATGGCTCTGCCGATACCCCGGCTCCCCCCGGTAATAAATATGGTTCGACTGCTTAACTTGTCCATCAGGCATTCTCCTGTTCAGTGTTATCAATTGTTATGACTTCCATCAGTAACTGGTTACGCTGGACCTGGTCCCCTTTGTTGACCAGAAGCTGACCCGCGATACCATCACGGCCGGCTTTCACCGGATGCTCCATTTTCATGGCTTCCAGCACCACCAGAGTGTCGCCCCGTTGCACCTGGGCACCGGGTTCAATCAACACATCGATAACTGCACCGTCCATAGTTGCCTGTACCCGGCCATTGCAGGTTCCACCTGTGGTTTCTGTCGGTTGATGGGTCACATCTCTGACAGACCAGGATTGGCCGGATGCCTGCAAATATAGGTAATCACCCTGACGATGATATTGGCAACGCTGACGAATGCCGTTGTCGATAATGCACAGCTCATCCTGATCCATGCTTACAACTTCAAAACTGTGTGTGCTGGTGCCAGACCGTACAGTCCATAGGTTGCCAGTGTGGCTCAGGGTTAATTCAACGGTGCTTTCACCCGCTTCAAGTTTCAGTGGTGTCGCCGTGGTGAGCGTGTTGCTCCAGGTCGCTTGGCCTGAAATGCCGTGGTTCAGAATGCCGCCAGCAATGGCGAGTTCCCGTATGCCCATTGTCTGAGGCAAGGTGGACGGATCACCCTTGAGGTGTTGTTGCAGGAACGCGGTCGTTGCCTCACCTTCACCGAAGGTGTCGTTGCTGATGATGCGGCTGAGAAAGTGCCGGTTGGTGGTTACGCCGAAAATCGTCGTATCCTCGAGTGCGCGAATCAGCCGGCGCCGGGCTTCGTCCCGGTTGCAGCCCCAGGCAATGACCTTTGCCAGCATCGGGTCGTAGTGCGGGGTAACGCTGTCGCCTGAGCGAACGCCGGTGTCGAAGCGGATGCCATCGCCCTGTGCTGGACGGAATTGCTGCAGGACACCGGTTTGAGGTGTAAATTCCTGTGCGGGATCCTCGGCATAGAGGCGGACTTCGATGGCGTGGCCATCCAGTTTTATCTGGTTCTGGCTCAGCGGCAGCGGAAGGCCTTCGGCAACTGACAGCTGCCAGGCGACAAGATCCTGTCCGGTAATCAATTCAGTCACCGGGTGCTCTACCTGAAGCCGGGTGTTCATTTCCAGGAAGTAGAAATTCCGGTCCTTGTCCACCAGGAATTCGACGGTACCTGCGCCTTCGTACTGGCAGGCTAACGCCGCTTTTACCGCAGCTTGCCCCATCGCTTCCCGGAGTTCCGGGGTGACGAAAGGAGACGGGGCTTCTTCAACCACTTTCTGGTGTCTGCGCTGGATGGAACAGTCCCGCTCTCCAAGATAAACGGCGTTGCCGTGCTGGTCTGCGAAGACCTGTATCTCAACGTGCCGGGGTTCGATAACCGCTTTTTCCAGGATCAGTTCGTCATCGCCAAAGGCCTGTCTGGCTTCGGAGCGTGCACGTTTGATGTTGTCGGCCAGTTCGCTGTCGTTCTGAACCAGTCGCATTCCCCGTCCACCGCCACCGGCTGAGGCTTTGATCATCAGCGGGTAGCCGATGTCTGAGGCTGCGGAGATCAGTTCTTCATCGGAGGCATTGTTGCCTTCGTAACCGGGGACAACGGGAACGCCGGCGTCCTGCATGGCAATTTTGGAGCGTCGTTTGCTGCCCATAAGTTCGATGGCGGACGCTGGCGGGCCAACGAAGACTATACCGGCTGTCTCGCAGGCTTCGGCAAAGGCGGCATTTTCAGACAGAAATCCGTAGCCGGGGTGAATGCAGTCGGCACCGGTCTTCTTCGCGGCGTCCAGGATGGCTCCCGCATTCAGGTACGAAGCGGAAACCTGAGCCGGCCCTATGCAAACGGCCTCATCAGCCATCTCGACATGCAGGGCGTTGGCGTCGGCTTCCGAGTAAACGGCTACTGTGCGATAACCCAGGGATTTTGCTGTGCGAATCACTCTGACGGCGATTTCGCCTCGGTTGGCTATCAGGAGTTTAGTTAGCATTGTTCTGGTCTCGCTTTGGGGGGGGCGGGTATGCAGGTAGGGGGCATCAGAAAACCGCTACGAGCACGTCCATGTGCGCTTGTTTCCGGCCATCCTTGGCCTCCAACATTTTCTGATGCCCCCTACCTGCATACCCTCTCCGCGATCATTCTTGATTTCCTGCCCAGGCGGGCGGGCGCTTCTGCATGAAGGCCAGGGTGCCTTCTGCGCCTTCATCGCCTCGTATAGCCTCGGCGAATTTCTCCGCTGCACTGTCCAGTAAGCCGCTCATGGATTCATGGCCGACCCGGTGCAGTAGCGCTTTGGTTTCAGCGGTTGCCACCGGAGCGCAGTGACGCACTCGTTCGATGGCCTGGCCGATCATTTCCCGGAGCTCGTCATCGGAATGTGCTGTCTGATGAACGATGCCGAGACGACACGCTTCTTCGGCGCCGATTCGCAGTCCCAGCAGAGCCAACCTTCGGGCCTGGGTCAGGCCGATGCGTTCCACCACAAACGGGGCAATCTGGGCTGGTATGACGCCGAGAGTGGTTTCCGGCATGCCGAATTTGGCGGTTGCCCCGGCGATGGCGACGTCGGAGACGCAGGCCAGGCCGAATCCTCCACCCATCACTGCGCCTTCGGTTACGGCGATGACGACTTTGCTGGATTCGTTGACCTGCTGGATCATCTGACCGAAGGCCCGGTTTAGCCGGTAGAACGGATCAGCTTCGCCATCTCCGGCCTGTTGCCCCCGTGCTCCGGCCATGTCCTTGATGTCGCCACCAGCGCAGAAATGCCCACCGGCACCACGAATGACCACGGCCCGGATGTGCAGGTCCGATTCGATCTGGCTGAACACGGTTGAAAGTTCAGCCACCATTTGCAGGCTCATGGCGTTGCGGACGTCCGGGCGATTGATGGTGACGTGCAGCGCCGGGCCGTTCTTCTCAAGTAGCAGTGTTTCGCAATGAGGAAAGGATGCCATTGACTGTTCCTCCACCAACGTTAAGAGCGGGTTTTGCCAGGCAATGTACCCATCATCTTGCAGATGATTCCGAGCATGATTTCGTCTGCACCACCGCCAATGGACACGAGACGTACATCCCGGAATGCACGTGATAGTGGGTTGTCCCACATATAGCCCATGCCTCCCCAATACTGGAGGCAGCTGTCGGTAACCTCGCGGCCCAGACGTCCGGCCTTGAGTTTGGCCATTGAGGCGAGGCGGGTAACATCCTTGCCTTCGATGTGCAGTTCGCAGGCCTGGTAGGTGAGGGCGCGCAATGCTTCGACTTCGGTCTGGAGCTCAGCGAGGCGGAAGTGGATGACCTGGTTGTCGATCAGCGGTTGGCCAAAGGTCTTGCGCTCCCGGCAGTAGTCGATGGTTTGGTTAATGCAGTTTTCCAGTGCCTTGATCACGTTGGCTGCACCCCACATCCGCTCCTCCTGGAATTGCAGCATCTGCATCATGAATCCGGTACCTTCGGCGCCTATCCGATTCCGTTGTGGCACACGAACATCGTCGAAGAAGATTTGGGCGGTTTCGGACGACCTCATGCCGAGTTTGTTCAGGTGTGGGCTGAATGAGATGCCCGGTGAGTTCATGGGTACCACGATCAGTGATTTGTTCTTATGGGGTTTGTCGTCGCTGGTATTGGCCAGCAGGCAGATAAAGTCGGCCTGCGGGCTGTTGGTGATCCACATTTTTGAGCCGTTGATGATGTAGTCATCGCCATCCTTTCGGGCGGTGGTTTTCATGCCTGCGACATCTGAGCCCGCACCTACTTCGCTCACACCGATGCAGCCGACCATGTCACCGGCAATGGCCGGGGCCAGAAAATCTCTTTTCAGTTCATCCGAGCCGAAGCGCGCCATGGCCGGGGTACACATATCTGTCTGCACGCCAATTGCCAATGGCACGCCACCGCAGTGGGCCATACCGAGTTCTTCAGCAACTACCAGGTTGTAGCTGTAATCCAGACCCATGCCGCCGTATTCTTCCGGCTTCTGAACGCCGAGAAGACCAAGGCCGCCGAGTTTCTTGAACAGCTCATGGATGGGAAACGTGCCGGCTTCTTCCCATTCGTCGCAATGCGGGTTGATTTCCTTTTCAACGAAATCCCGTACGGTTTTTCTCAGGGCTTCGTGTTCGGCTGTGAATTTCACGTTCTTGTTCTCCTGATGTTGTGAGTTCGTGCCTGATGGATCTGTTAGTTGCCCGCTATCTCTGCTAATTCCGTTGCACTCTGTTTTGTTCTATCTGAACTGAGGCCATCACCGTAGTTCCTGAATCGGCTGGGCAGAGCGTTCCAAAAATGTCGGAGGCCAGGGATGGCCGGAGCCAAGCGCACATGGATGTGCTCGTAGCGTTTTTTGGAACGCTCTGCCCAGCCGGTTCCAACGCCAGACCAACAAGGCCTACAGGCGGCCTACGCCAAAGGTATTGGGCCGCAACTGCCGTAGCTCAGCCTCACGGCAAACATCCAGAACCATTGCTACAACCCGGCGGGTATCCCGCGGGTCAATCAATCCGTCATCCCAGAGCCGTGCCGTTCCGAAAAGCGCTGTAGATCCATCTTCCAGTTTCTTGGCCGTCGCTTGCTCCAGGAAATCCAGGGTCTTGGCATCCGGTTCCATACCGTTTCGGCGCTGTTTGTCCTCCGCCACAATACGCATCACCTTGCCCGCCTGAGCCGGCCCCATCACCGCGGTTCGGCTGTTGGGCCAGGCGAAGATGAAACGCGGGTCCAGCCCCCTGCCGCACATGGCATAGTTGCCGGCGCCGTAGGACCCGCCGATCACAACGGCGATTTTGGGAACACGGCAATTGGCCACGGCCTGAATCATCTTGGACCCGTGTTTGATGATGCCGTTCTGTTCGGAATGAGTACCCACCATAAAACCGGTGGTGTTGTGCAGGAACAGCAGAGGAGTTCCTGCCTGATCACAAAGCTGGATGAATTGAGCGGCTTTGGCGCTGCCTGCCGGTGTGATCGGGCCATTGTTGCCGATGATGCCGACGGAGTGGCCTTCAATCCGGATGGTGCCGCACACAGTCTGGTCGTCGAACTCGTTTTTGAAATCCATGAACTTCGAGCCGTCGGCTATCCGTGCAAGAACCTCTCGGACATCGTAGGGCTTTTTCGAATCTGACGGGATGACGCCCAGCAACTCGTCTGCGGCGTAGAGCGGGTCTTCCCATTGTGTTTCCCGAACCGGAGGCAGTTGCTCGTTCCAGGGCAGGGCTTCCAGGATGTCTCTAGCCTGCCGGATACCGTCGGCATCGTCTTCTGCAAGGTATTCTGCGGTACCGGCAACCTGGGCGTGCATCTCTGCACCACCCAGTTCTTCATCGGTGGCCACTTCGCCGGTGGCGGCTTTCAGTAGGGGAGGGCCGGCGAGGAACATTTTCGCCTTGCCCCGGACTGCCACAACATAGTCAGACAACCCGGGCTGGTAGGCTCCGCCGGCAGTTGCGTTGCCATGAACCACAGTGATCTGCGGAAGGCCCGCTGCAGACATGCGGGCCTGGTTGGCAAAACCCCGGGCACCCTGCACGAAAATGTCTGTGGCGTAGTTCAGGTTGGCGCCGCCACTCTCGGACAAAGACACCACGGGCAGTTTGTTTTCCATGGCAATGCGCTGTAGCCGCAAGGTCTTGTCCAGCCCCGCCGGGGTAATGGTGCCACCCTTGATGGCGCTGTTGCTGGCGACCACCAGGCAACGTACACCGCTAACGGTGCCGATGCCTGCAATAATGCCGCCTCCGGCCATACTGCCGTCTTTGTCATCATGCATTTTGTAGCCGGCGAGGGAGCAGAGTTCGAGGAACGGGGTGCCGCGATCCAGCAGCCGGTTTATCCGGTCCCGGGGCAGAAGTTTTCCCCGGCTGGTGAATTTCTCACGGGCAGATTCTGCCAGGTCCAGAACTTTCTGTTCAACGGCCCGAAACTCCCCGATATGGGACTCCATAACGTAGACGTTGGCACGGAACTCATCGGAGTTTGTGTTGATGCCGGATTCCAGTATTTGCATAAACGTAACCCTTAATCCTCGCTCAGAACTTTGGGGGTAAATGCCCGATGGAACCCGTTGAAGGGTTCGTTGTTCTTGGCCTTTGGCAGTGGCCAGACCCGGCCGCCCTGGGAGGCGCCACCGTCAATGCGCAGGCAGTCACCGTTGACGAATGCGGCGCCGGGGCTGAGCAGGAAACAGATGGCAGCGCTGACTTCGGATTCAGTTCCCATACGCTTGATGGGGACGTTATCCCCAAGGCTGCGAATCCACTGTTTCATGTGCTCCGGATAGTTATCCATGCCGCTGGACGCTATCCAGCCAGGTGCGACGGCATTGACTCGCACTCCCGACACGCCCCATTCAACGGCGGCAGTCTGGGTGAAGTTGACCATCCCGGCTCGGGCTGCGCCCGAGTGCCCCATACCCGGCATGCCGCCCCACATATCGGCAACGATGTTGACGATCGCACCACCAGTACTGGCCAGGGCCTGGGTGTAAGCCTCGCGAGCCATCAGGAACCCACCGGTGAGGTTGGTGCGTACCACCGTTTCCCAACCCTTCTGGTTGATGTTGGTGAGCGGTGCCGGAAACTGGCCTCCAGCATTGTTGACCAGACCATTCAGTCGGCCATGTTCTTCGAGGATAGCGGCGACGGTCGCTTTGACCGACTCTTCCTCACGGATGTCACAGACGTGCGCGGAAGCCTGGCCTCCGTCTTCCAGAATTTCGGCCTTCACGTGTTCGACTTTTTCCACCTTCCGGCCAACCAGCGCCACCCGGGCGCCAAGGGCCGACAACTCGTGAGCTGTGCAGCGGCCAATGCCTGAGCCGCCGCCGGTCACAATGAATACCTGGTCTTTGAACAGATCGGGATGAAAAATGGATTGGTAACTCATGAGTACTGTCCTTTATCCAGAGTGGCCTGACAGACCGGTACAGGGAATTCGAGTAGCTGTTGTGCAAAAGCCTTGCCCTGGGGATCGATCCTCAGGCTCGCGACGCCGCCGCCACCGAGACTGTGTTCCAGCAGGAAGTTGAACGCGTGCAGGCCTGGCAGGGCCCAGCGTGTGACCTTGCCTGTTTTCGGGTTCAGTGTGTGTGCCATCCAGCGAGCGACTGCATCCTCGGTGAGCGCCGCTTCGATGAATGGCATATAGGCCGGGTCCCGGGCGATCACGCCTATGTTGCTGTGGTCACCTTTGTCGCCACTGCGAGCCCAGGCGAGTCTGATGAGCGGAACCGTCGTGTCGGTCGCCGGGGCGTCATAACTGGCAGGCTGCTCTTCAGGTTGGGCAGGATCAAAACCTCCGGCTGTGTTGATATCGACCGGTAGGGGGTCAGCGTTGAGCTGAATGGAAACGCTGATGTTTTCTTTCGGCACCAGGCAGGAGTAGAGCCGAATTTTCGGCCAGACAGCAGGGCGCCCGCCAACAATGCCAGTGATGCCCGGCGCCATGCCGGTAGCCGCCTGAGCAATTTCCCGGGAGAACAGAACCAGAGCTTGTTTCCTGGCATGCGCCGCACTGATTTTGACCACCACTTCGCGGGTATCATGCCGAAGGCCATGAGGACCATAAGTGGCTTCGGTACCCAGAAGCTCAACGCTGGTTTCGGTGTAGTCCGACAGCCCTCGCTCGGCCAACATCCTGGATGTTTTGGTCAGAATGGCATCAGCCACTGTCTGCGCCTTGGCCGGAGCATCGATTCCCGCCATCAGGAAGGTGACCGTGCACTTGAAGCCGTCCGGCCAGGTGCCGGAAACCTTGTAGCTGTCTGTTGGCGGGTTACCCTGGGCGCCGGTTACCCGCACTTCGTTATGGCCGGTTTCTTCAAGTGACACACCCGTGAAATCACAGGTGACATCGGGCAGCAGATAGGCACGGGGATCGCCAATTTCATAAACCAGTTGCTCGGCAACGGTGCCCCGGCTGACCTGACCGCCAGTCTCGGCGGGCTTGGTGATGATGAAGCTGGAGTCCGGGCTGACTTCTGCAATTGGAAAGCCCATATCCGCAAACCCATCGGCGATGTCTTCCCAGTCAGTGAAGTTGCCACCGGTGGACTGTGCCCCGCATTCCAGCAGGTGTCCTGCAAGGCTGCCCTGGGAGAGTTTGTCGTAATCTGTCCAGTGCCAGCCGAATTCGTGGACGAGTGGTGCAAGTACCAGCGCACTGTCGGCAACCCGTCCTGTGATGATGATGTCAGCCCCTTGCGCCAGCGCCGCAACCAGCCCCGGGGCGCCGAGGTAGGCGTTCAGGCTTACCATCATCGGGGGCATGGCCTGGCCCGTAGAGAGCTCGGTGGTGCCGGCCTCGGTCAGCTGCTTTTTCTGGGGTAGAAGATCGTCACCAAGTACAAGCGCGATCTTCATCTCCACACCGGCTCTTTCACACACAGCCTGCAATGCATCACGACAGGCGACGGGATTAACGCCGCCAGCGTTGGCCAGGACCCTGATCCCCTGATCCTTTATTTCTCCAAGTAGTGGCGCCATCACGGTTTCGACAAAATCCCGTGCATACCCCTGGCTCGGATCCTTCATCTTCTGGCCGGCCATGATCGACATGGTTATCTCAGCCAGATAGTCCGCGACCAGATAGTCAATGTTGCCTTTTCGGACCAACTGGGCGGCTGCCGTTTCGGTGTCGCCCCAGAAGGCCGCTGAACAGCCGATGCGTACGGGCTTTGTCCTGCGGGCGGTGGAGTCTTCCATTATGTCTGCCTTGTTTGTTTTTGGGTTTGCAGTTTGGTTCGGCCAGGCGGCTGGCTCACAATACAAATGACGATACCAAGCAAGCGCTTGGTTTGTAAACCTGAAAATGTCAGGTAGAATTGTTGGCCTGATTCGACTGCTGGAAATCACCTGTGAGCCAATCCGACATTCTCAAAGCACTCATCGCTGAAAATCTTGTCTCGGACCCAAAGGGCGCCCGTGGACGGCTGCTGCAGGAGGCGGCCCGATTGTTTCGGGACAAGGGCTACGAACGAACAACAGTCCGTGACCTCGCGGCGGCTGTCGGCATCCAGTCTGGCAGCCTGTTTCATCATTTCCGTACCAAGGAAGATATTCTGAAAGCAGTGATGGTTGAGACCATCCGGTTGAATACTGCGATCATGCAGGCAGCGGTGGACGAAGCGGGTACGCCGGAGCAGAAGCTAAGAGCGCTGGTGCGGGCGGAACTGGAATCCATTAACGGCCAGACCGGAGAAGCCATGGCGGTGCTGGTGTTTGAATGGCGCAGTCTGTCAGAGGATTCCCAGGCGGATGTGCTTGCACTGAGGGAGATCTATGAAGCGCTCTGGCTGGATGTGCTTGGAACCCTTAAGGCTGAGGGGGCACTGCTGGCGGAACCTTTTGTTGTGCGCCGTATGTTGACTGGCGCACTGAGCTGGACTGTCACCTGGTATCACCCGGAACGGGGTGGTCTGACGCTGGATGGGTTGACGGATCAGGTGATGGCGATGCTGGGCTTTTCTCCGGCGAACTGAAAACCTGTCAGTCGCATCAGAAAACGGGGCGCCTCACTCGGGCGCCCGGTTTTTTTGTTGCAGGCCTAGTTGTTCGCCCGTTCGAACAAATTGTATTGCACCAGCCCGGGATCGGACCGGATAGCTTCGTCAGTATAGGGGAAGCTAATCCATTGCTTTTTCGAATAGGCCTCGGTCATGTCCTTGTAGTAAGGCGAAGCGGGGTCGGTTGACTGGGAGTAGGTGACGAACCCTTCCGCTACAGGTGCTCCGCCCTCATCCCAGGTGACCGTCTGAATATAGCTGTTGCCGTAGTTCACATCATAGGTGCCGTCTCTGAGATCGTTCGGTCGGGAGCTGGCGATAGTGAAGCTGCCTTCAAATCCTTCACCGCCAAACAGTGGTATGGCGGTGTTGTGAATTCCGGACTGCTGAATCTCGCCCATCGTCGCATTCAGGGCGATCGGCGAGTCCTGAATACGTTTTACACCATCCGCGAAGGCCGCCTGAATCAGTGGACTGACCACGTTCAGTCCCGCAGGGGTGTTCACCGGGTCTGCGGGATCAAACGGCACCAGCCATTTGTCTGGAGAAGTGATGGGCAGTGGATCAATACCACGCCAGAACTCCCGCCAGATATGACCACCGGCGGAGCCCAGGTTGTTGCTTCCATCCCACTGGGTCAGCACCTCGCAGGCGCCAGAGATATCCACTAACTGCCCTGAAGAACTGAGCAGAACACCAATAGGGCAATAGGCATCAAGAACAGACTGGCGGGCCAGCTGTTCGGACTGAACGGTGCTGTTAAGCACCACTGATTGCAGATTGTCCATATCAAAGCCGACACTGCCGGGCAGGCCGTCGGCTCCGCTGATACGCTCCTCGACCTGTTGCATACACTTCCGTGTTCTTAAGGTTCGAGGGGTTTCTTCATCCCCGATAATGGCGGCGAACCCGGTGAGGGGCTGCGCCGGATTGGTGGCCCAGTAACTGTCGTTACAGTTATGGACCCAGTCTGAGCGGGTAAGTGTGGGCAGGTTGCCTACGCCGAATATGCCCGGTGCGGGGGCGTCGGCATCGGTGTCCCACTCGCACTCAGCCCGGGATCCGTCCAGCAGTGGGAGGCCGGGAGCCAACAACCCGAAAACCGGGGAAAGCACGGTAGCGCAGCTGGCAACTTTAGCATCGGGTACATTCGGCACGACTGTTACGTCGCCGTAGTATGCGGGCTGTCCCGGGCCAGTGGCCACGGTATTGACCCAGGGTACGCCGAGAACACTGCCATGGAGCTCAATAAACTCATCCAGGCTGTTGGCCTGATTCCATCGGAAAAACTGGTTCATCAGGCGATCATTTTCGGCATTGGCATCCCTGAGGGTGTAAGCCTTCAGCGAGGTCCAGTTCAGGATCGGAAGTCCGGCGGCTTCGAAGGTCAGCATCGGGCCGAATTTTGAGCGGTAGAGTGTACGCGAGCGTTGCCCGATGCTTCCGTCGCTTTCGAGAACTTCGATGGTGATATCTGAACTTTCCATATCCAGAAACTCGCCCTCATAGAGGTACTGGGTCGGATCGGCCGGGTTCAGGGTGAGTTCGTAGAAAGTAAATCGGTAGGCTGTAGAAACCGTGTGGCTCCAGGCCAGATGGTCATTGAAGCCGATCAGCACCGCGGGAAGACCATACAGGGTAGCACCCATGATTTCTGTGTCGTCACCCACTTTCAGGTGGGCCAGGTACAGTCGTTCGGTTTCTTTCCAGGGGAAGTGAGGGTTGCCGAACAGGATAGATTCACCAGTACGGCTGGCACCGGCCGACAGCCCGTACATATTGCTGCCGATTGGGAGTTCTCCACCGACCGGAAAAGGCAGGGCATCTCCGGATACGTCGGACAGAGCATTGATCAAACCTTCGATATCCGGTTGCGACAGATCCGCGGTTGCAGGTGGCTGCGCGCTGGCAATGCCGTCGATAAACACGGACGAACTGGCCAGCACCGCAAGGCGGAGGTAACGTCGGTACATGTCGTCGTCTTCCAGTGTCAGCAACCACTCGGCGTTTCTGCATTCCTCGTGCCGTCCCGGATGTTTGCCGTCCCGAATTTCCTGAACGTAGCGGTTAAAACCCTCAACGTAGCCACTGGAGGCGTCGAGCACTTCCTGATCACTGTTGTTGCGGAACGGAGCTATTGCCTGGGCTGTCAGGGTCGCCCGCCAGAAGAAGTCGGCATTCAGGTTGGTGGTCGAAGTGCCATTGGATGGAATTGTGTAATCACCGGTTGGCCCCAGATACCGGGAGCGCAGACCGCGGATGGTTAACGTGTCGCGGGCCAGAAGGCACAGGTTGTCTTCGGCCTGTACATATCCATAGGCATACCCCATGCCGTTGAAATCTTTGGCTTCAATGTGAGGGATGCCGAAAGAAGTGCGCCTCAGAGTGGCTTTGCGGGGGTTCTGTTGTTGATCGCCGGCGACGTTACGTGCGCTGTCATCAGAGGGCTGGGTTGACGATGGCGCCTGCGACGACGAATCGGAAAGGCATCCAGCCATCAGTGTAGCGCCGAGTAGTAAGGGAAAAATGGACTTGGTGTGTGCCATGTTTGTCTGCCTTGTATTGTTTTTGTGACGACATTCGAAAAAACGGAGGAAGGTCTAAAAGGTTCCGCTGGGCGGGAATTTTTGGAAGTAAATATTTCAGTGTGGAAATTGTCTGGGAAACAGTGGGTTGTGGAAGTCTTTGATCTGCGTCAAAAAATGAGTAGTTGAAGAATGTCACCCGGAGGCCATTGGCCTCATCGGCATGCCCGTGTCGGCATTCCTGCCATTTTGGTCTTATGGCTTTGATCGCATTCTTGTGTCATGGAAACCACGGTGGGGGGAAACCTTTTTCGGTTTGTCGCGTGTGTTCCATCGAGGCGGGCACCAAAGATGGTATCCCAGATACATAAAAATAATGCGGAACAGGGCGAATTATGATTTCTTCACTGACGAATATGCTGGTGTGGGCCTTCGGCAACACCTATCGAATCATGTCCCTTGCCATGCTGGCTTTGCTTGCGGGCTGTCAGGCAAACCCCATCTACAGCACCACTGGTACGGTGCTGTCGAGCTACTCCGAGGGCGAGGCAACACCTTACGTGTTGCAGATGTCCGATACTCAGATGGCCTGCTCATTGGGTGAGGGGCTCGATCCGCTGTTGTACTCCTTTTCCCGGGTGACCTCTGCTCCCAACACCACCGGCTCGCTGCTGATGCTCCTCGCAGGTAACTGTGCTGAAGCCAAGGCGTGGGAGGCTGAGCTTGAGTATCTCAGCGCAGATTTTCAAGGCATCGTCCCGGCAGCAAAAGATGCAAGGGAACGAGCCAAGCGTTTGAACGCGATGACGGCCAAGCGGCGTTATCTCTCTTTCCAGCGTGCCATGGAAGCCTACGAATTCGATCCGTCCATGGAGCCCGTCGAGTGCCCGTTCCTGTTTGATGATCAGGATGAGCTGACCTTCCTGCTGGGGCTGCTCACCGGTCTTCAGGCCATCGTGAACGATGCCAACTCCGGTTCCATGGCCGGTGTTCCCCGCAATATTGCTCCCCAGGCTGAGCGCGCCGCGCAGTGTGTCGACAACGAGAAGTGGGGTGGCCTGCCCAACGCAATCCGGTCACTGGTCTGGCTGTTGCTGCCTGACACCCGCCCAGCGCTCTCTCCGGATCCCTGGATGGTGCTCGAACACAGCTCAGAGCTGAGTATCGCCAAGGGTATGCGTGCCTCGATGGCTCTTGAAGCGGTGGCTGCCGAAACCTTTGGGCGCCCGGACGTTCTTGAAAAAGTTATCGGCCAGTTTGCAGAATCCGAGTCAACCGTCAAAGTCTGGGATGACTATCGCCTCGTAGATGAGGTGGCTCGGAATGTTGTTCAGTTCGCTTCTGACAAACACTGGGTTGCCCATTACGGCTACCGCACACCGCAGAGCTTTTTTGGAAAGATGTCGCCAGAGCGTGACACCGAAAATGTCGAAACTATGAGCCTGGATGACCTGCTCTAAGCAGGAAATGCCAAGACTGGATTACAACCACAAAAATGACCGGGAGGTCGATATGATCCGTAAATCCCTTGCAGCCCTCACTCTTGCCGCGGCAGCTCCGCTGGCATCTGCTCAGAGTATCCCGACCTGTGTCTTCGACGTTATCGGAGCCAACGGTGATATGTTCAACGTTGCCAAGGACTACGCTCTGGAGCTTAAAGCTCATGGCGTGGATCTGGAACTGAAACCCTACACTGACGAAGGCGTTGCGGTCGGTGATTTCAATGCGGGTCAGTGTGATGTTGTTATCGCCACCGACTTGCGGACCCGTCCATTCAACCGCTTTACCGGTTCTGTCAGTGCGGTGGGTGCCCTGCCAACCTACGACGACCTTAAAACCGTGCTGGCAACGCTTGCACAGGCAAAAGCGGCGCCATTGATGAAAAGCGGCGGGTATGAAGTCCTCGGAATATTCCCGGTGGGAGCGGGTTACCTGTTTGTGGATGACCGCAGTATCGACACGGCTGGTGAACTGGCTGGTAAGCGTATGGCCACCCTGGATTACCAGAAAGACGCGATTCATATGGTCAACTATGTAAAAGCAACCGTCGTGCCTTCTGATATCACCAACTTTGCGGGCAAATTCAACAACGGTTCCGTGGATACAGCCTATGCACCGGCATTTGCCTACGAGGCTCTTGAACTATACAAGGGACTGAGTAATGGCGGGGGTGTTGTCAAATATCCGCTGGCCCAGTTGACGATTCAGGTTATTGCCAAGGACGACGTGATTGACGACGCCAAGGCTCAGGAAGCGCGGGAAGTGGCCTGGGGAATGTTCCCGCAGACTATGGACCTGATCAAGGCCCAGGAAGCAGCCATTCCTGGTGACAAGTGGATCTCTCTATCCGACGCAGATATCGAAG
The DNA here is from genome assembly GCF_008370345.1 of Marinobacter salinexigens. Lineage (GTDB taxonomy): Bacteria > Pseudomonadota > Gammaproteobacteria > Pseudomonadales > Oleiphilaceae > Marinobacter > Marinobacter salinexigens. The sequence continues at coordinate 829,808 of NZ_VTUU01000001.1, forward strand.
GTTATCAGGAAATGTTCCGTGAGAACCGTCTGGAAATGCGTGACGGTAAGAACGGCGCTCCTAACGTCTACGACCCGAAAATGCTGAGCCTGCTGGCCAAGATCCGTTGTGCCAGCAACCCGACCGCGTCCGAATGTACTGCGGACAACCGGGAATAATACGAGGCTGACTCTCAATGAACTGGCGCGCAATGGCGGCGACAGGAGCTAAAACCCTCTACCCCGTGCATAAAATGCACGGGGCGGTTCTGCTCCTGCTCCTGATGTTTACCCTCTTGTTGGGGATGGGCAACTCTCTGCATTCACGTTTGTTGTGGATCGGGGAGCAAACCTGGCCCAATTACTACCTGCTCAATCCAGATGCCACGGAGCCGACTTGTCAGTTGGAGATGGATGTTGATGCTGAGATCCGGAAACGGATGGCCGCATACAAGCCTGACCCCGATGATCTTTTCAGTTCACCGCCCAATCCGGATGCAATCCGCACCTCTCTGGAACGGAATATGGCGCTGTGCGCCCAGGAGTATGCGCTATTCGAGCAGAACATGGCCAACGCCACGCCGGCGCTGGGTGTGTTCAAGACGGTAGAGCAGGGGTTGGCCAAATTCCTGCTGGATAACATCGACCTGACCAAGTTCCTGTTCATGGCGATGTTTGCCATGGCGGCTGCCATTGCGGCGCTGGATGCTGACCATATTTCCTTACGGCTGCCCCGTAACAGCGCCGAATGGCGTTTGAGTCAGGGTGCCCAGTTCGTAGTTAATGGCTTGATGGTGTCGTCCCTTTATTCGTACCTCGGCAAGCTGGCCACGTCGCCAGAAGCTGATAGCACGATGAATCTGCAGTATGGATGGGCTGCGGTGTTTGGTCTGTTCATGATTATAAACGCCATCCGGTTCGTCAATGTTCCGTCGCGGGTGAAAGCCGGTAAGCTCTCGCTGTCTTCAGGTCTGGTGGTGCCTTTGTATTGCGTCATGGGCCTGATTGCCATGAGCTATTTCTTCCTGGTAGACGGGTACGCCTCGGGGCTTGCTATCTACTTCGGCATGATGTCGAACCTGTCATCAATGTTCATCAACATCGGGCTCTATGTACTGGTCGGTATGATCCTGAAGCAGACCCGCCTGCCGGAACTGCTGTTGAGCGTCATTAAGCCCTTTAATCTGCCGGCGCCCATGCTTGCCTCGGTAATTATCTTCGCGACCGCGTTCCCGACCGCTTTTACGGGTGCTTCTGGTATCTTCATCCTGGCCGTGGGTGGGGTTGTTTACGACGAACTGCGCAGAGCGGGCGCGGGCCGCCAACTCTCCCTGGCGACAACTGCAATGTCCGGCAGTCTTGGTGTGGTCCTTAACCCCTGCCTGCTGATTGTGGTTGTAGCGGCCCTGAACAAGGAAGTAACCACCACCGAGATGTACGGCTGGGGCTTCTGGATCTTCATCATGTCAGCCACGCTGTTCTCGATCATTGTCTGTAAAACCGAAGGGAACTGGAAACCACGTCCAGCGCCGGGCGCTCTTCGCGAGTCCGTTGCCCGGCTCAAGCCGCTGGCTCCTTACGCCGTTGTCGGTGCCGGTGTCATTCTGGCGATATGGATCATCCTGGGCCTGAAGTTCAATGAGTACAGCGCGCCCCTGATTCTGCCTCTGGTTATGCTTGCTCTGGTGTTCCTCGATGCCAGTAAAGATAGCCGGAACGACGGCGAATCCCGGGCTCAGGCGTTCTGGGCACGGAGCGCTTCCGCTGCCAGCGATTCGGCTGTTCACATCGGGGCTTTGCTGGCGTTGATCGGGTTTTCGATCTGCCTTGGGGGTATACTTGAGCGCTCGGATATCGTCCATGCGTTGTTCCCTGAGGATCTGACCAGCCCGTGGATTGCTATGCTGGTGATCGTGGTGATGCTGACCTTCATTGGTATGGTGATGGACCCGTTTGGCGCGGTTATCCTGGTATCGGCGACCATTGCTCAGCCAGCCATCCAGTTGGGCATCGACCCACTGCATTTCTGGCTGGTTTGCCTGGTGGCATTCGAGTTGGGCTATCTCAGCCCGCCAGTTGCGCTGAATCACTTGCTGACTCGCCAGGTGGTTGGAGAGACGGAAGTTCTGGCAGCAGAACGGCGAGGATCGTTCTGGCACAAATATGAGCGTCTGTTGCTACCTCTGGCTGTGATGGGGCCGACACTTTTGCTGGTGGCTTTCGTGCCGATGCTGTTCTACGCTCTGTAACCTTTGACGGATACCGTGAAAGCCGCCGGCGGGGGAACTCGTCAGGCGGCTTTTTTGTCTGAGGATAGTGTTTGCCCCGCACTATGGACAGCACAGTGAACAGTACCGTGAATACTTGGTAAATCCATCAGGGCGGCAGGATGCTCTATGATTGTAGGGGAACGGGGAGGGTTGGAAATGGCATTGGGATGTATGGCGGTTTGGCCTCTGCGGCCGGCAATGCTGGCTATCCTGGCTGGTGCCATCGCCGGATGTGGTGGCGGTGGGTCTGGCGACAGCTCTGTGCCGGTCAACGTTGCGCTTTCCGGCGTGATCGATATCGAGGTGGGCACCCGTGTCGATGCAGACACCGCCGACGTTCTCCTGTTGAATGACACGCCGCTGTCCTCTCCACAAGTCCTGCCTCCGGAGTATCTGCTTGCCGGCTACGTCAGCGCCACGGATGGCAGCTATGCACCTCTGAGTGGGTTTGCAGCCGCCCCGTATTTTGCTGATCCGGAAGATGTGTACACGGTTAACCTGAAATCCGGACAACGTATTTACCTGCAAGCCTTTGCCTCAAGGGCAGGTGTTTCTTCCCTGGATGTGGTGTTATCCGAAGGCGGGACGGTGATTGATAGTGCCTCATCCGATGCCAACTCCACGGAGGTCAGTGTGGCGTTGCCTACCACCGAGGCGGATGGAACCTACACGATAACGGTGTCGGCTGGCGGTAATACGCCAATGCTCTATGTGCTTTCCAGTTCCGTTGCCACTGCCGGAGAATTCCGTGCGTTTGAGTGGCCCGATTACGAGTTTGTGGAAGGAGAAGCCCTTGTTGCGCTGGCCGACGATGAACGGGCCGGTGCAAATAGTCTGGCAGTTGCGGGGGAGTTCAAGCGCGAGATAGGCAAAGGGCTCTGGCGCGTGGCCATGCCTCCGGCCGGTATGGCAGGGAATGAGCAGTCACGGAAGGCTGCCACCCTGGAGTGGATCCGGGAGATGCGTTCCCGGCAGGAAGTCAGATCAGCCGAGCCCAACTACCGGATGCGAGCCATGGCAACGCCTCTGGACGAACCTTTGTATAACAGCCCGACTTTAGGTCAGCAATGGCATTACAGTCTGCTCAACGCGCCAACGGCCTGGCAAATCGTGGGTAATGGCGGGCAGGGGGTCACGGTGGCGGTGATGGACACAGGGCTGTTCGCCAGTTCACCCGGAGCCTGGCATTCGGATATTGCCGCGAACGTCCTCTCACCGCTGCCCCTGGGAGCTGATTTCGTCGATGACGATAGCGACCCAAGAGACCCGGGAAATGACGTTGGTAGCAGTGTGTATCATGGCACCCATGTGGCGGGGACCGTGGCAGCCGTAGTCAACGGTTCCGGAGGAGCCGGGGTGGCCTATGAATCGAATTTGTTGCCTGTGAGGGTTCTGGGAGAAGGAGGCACCGGATCGTCGGAGGACCTGCTGGATGCACTGCAATGGATCGCAGGGCCGGATGCGGGTTCACCCAGAGCGGATGTGGTGAACCTCAGTCTTGGTGGACTTCCCTACATATCTTCCCTTCAGTCTGCGATTAACACCGCGACTGATCGGGGTATCGTATTTGTCGCTGCGGCGGGTAATTCAGCTTCAACAGCCCCGTCCTACCCTGCGGCTTTTGATAACGTATTGGCGGTCAGTGCAGTTGATGGTGCCGGGCAGCTCTCGACCTACTCCAACTATGGAAGCTGGGTGGATGTTGCTGCGCCGGGCGGTGATGCCAGCCGCGATGGCAACGCCGATGGTTACGGTGACCTGGTCAGCAGTACCAGTGCGACATCAATTGACGGCAGCTTGCAGGAAACCTACATCGGCCTCCAGGGCACATCAATGGCGGCCCCCCATGTGTCTGCGGTGCTTGCACTGATGAAAAATGTTAAGCCTACTCTGGAGTATGGCGCTATCAGCGCGTTGCTGCAGAGCGGTCAGCTGACGAGTTGTGCTGCGGAACCCTGCGCGAAAACCAGTGAGTTGGGGTGGGGCCTGCTGGATGCTGGCAAAGCGGTGCTTGCTGCGACTGACGGCGTTATTCCAGCTATCCTTGTTGCATCTCCTGCTATTGTGAGCCTGTCTTCGGAAGGTTCGTTACAACAGACCGTGACGGTTTCCCTGCTGGATTCTGAAAGCGGCGACGCAACAATCACCGCCGTCACAGAAGCAGCAGACTGGCTGACTGTAGACGTCAGCCCGGACCCGCCAGGAACGGTGTCGAGTTTGCAGTTGGTTATGACGTTGCATCCGGAGTTGCTGGACAGTGGTGTTTCAGAGCGGGCGACAGTCACCATCAGCTACACCACCGACCAGGCTCGCTCCCTGGACATCCCGGTCGTCGGGCAAACCGTCAGTGACCTTCAGGCTCGCAATGCCGGTCGCCACTTTGTGTTGCTGGTGAATCCGGAACCGACAGCTGACGGTTTCTATGAATCGGTTGCCCAGACCAGTTCGGTGGCCGAGGATGGCCTGTACACCTTTAGCTTTATTCCGGACGATGGTGTCTCTCCAACCCTGATCAACGAAGTGCCACCGGGCAATTACATTCTGGTTGCCGGTACCGATCTGGATAACGATGGACTGATCTGCCACGCTGGTGAAGCCTGTGCGGAATACCCGGTCGCTGGCTTGCGGGAAGAAATTACGATCGAAGAAGGGCAGCCCATTACCGGAATCCGGATGACAACCAGCTATACCCGGCCGACCATCTCGGCCAGTTCGCCAAACCAGCTGCCACGACCGGACTTTTCCGGGTATCGCCTGCTGGACAGGACTGCTGATACTCAAACCCTGAAAACCGTTGCGACTCCATGACAAAACCTTTTTCACTGAACACGCTGACCGTTCTTCTTGCCGGTGTCTTTGCATCCGGGTGTGCCGTTAGTCAGATTGAAACGGAAACTGCTTCTGGTGCGCCTCTGGCCAGGCAGATCGCCCAATCGGCTCATTGCGGACTCTCAGCTCCAGGTCATCTGACGGTGACCCGTGAAGAGGATCTGGACAAACTGGAAGGCCTGCCCGGGCGGAACCTGTCTCTTGCGCCGCTAAGGGCTATCGACTTCGCTGAGGAAAAAGTGGTGCTGGTTGCAGCGGGCCAGAAGCCGACGGGTGGCTATTCGGTCACGTTGATGGGGTCGGAGATAGAGAACGAAGAACTCAGGTTAACGGTATCGACAAAATCACCCGGGCCCGGAGACATGGTCGTCCAGGTGCTGACTACCCCCTGTGCTGCTATTGCGGTTACCGCAAGCGGCTGGGACGATATCCGTGTGATCCAGGCGGAAAACAACCGTTGATCTTTGCCGCCGATTCCCTAAGCTATGGCTCAGCTTATTTTTCCAAATGCGGAGTCACTTCCTGTCTATGAGCCAGCAACAATATAACGCCGATGCCATTGAAGTTCTGAGCGGTCTGGACCCTGTCCGTAAACGGCCGGGCATGTATACCGATACCAGCCGCCCGAACCATCTGGCCCAGGAAGTGATCGACAACAGTGTGGATGAAGCCCTGGCCGGACACGCCCGTCGCATTGACGTTGTGCTCTACAGCGATGGTTCCCTGAGCGTAGAAGATGACGGCCGGGGTATGCCGGTAGACATGCACAAGGAAGAGGGGCTGCCCGGTGTCGAACTGATCCTGACCCGCCTGCACGCTGGCGGCAAGTTCTCCCAGGGTAACTACAATTTCTCCGGTGGTCTGCACGGTGTGGGGGTTTCCGTAGTCAATGCGCTGTCCAACCATCTGGAAGTCCTGATCAAGCGGGATGGCCAGCTGCACCGGATCACCTTTGCTGACGGCGAAAAGGCGACAGATCTGGAAGTTATCGATACCGTCGGCAAGCGCAATACCGGTACCCGCCTTAAATTCCTGCCGGATCCGAGTTATTTCGACAGCCCGAATTTTTCCGTGAGTCGCCTGCGCCACAATTTGCGGGCCAAAGCCGTGCTGTGCCCAGGGTTGACGGTGACTTTCCTGCAGGAAAAAACCGGTGAGAAGGATGAATGGTTCTACGAGGATGGCCTGCGGGATTATCTTCGTACTGCCCTCGCGGATATTGAGGCGGTTCCCCTTGATCCGTTTACCGGTTCGTTTTCCGGTAACAAGGAAGCGGTCGACTGGGCTATCCAGTGGCTGCCGGAAGGTGGCGAAGCGGTGATGGAAAGCTATGTGAACCTGATCCCGACTGCCCAGGGCGGAACCCACGTGAACGGCCTGCGTACCGGGCTGCTAGAGGCGATGCGGGAGTTTTGTGAATTCCGCAACCTGCTACCGCGAGGGGTAAAACTGTCACCTGAAGATATCTGGGAGAGGGCGGCGTACGTCCTTTCTTTCAAGATGCAGGAACCACAATTTTCCGGTCAGACCAAGGAGCGTCTGTCATCCCGGGAGGCGGCGGCCTTTGTTTCCGGCGTGGTGAAAGATGCCTTCAGTCTGTGGCTGAATCAACATACAGACGTGGCTGAAGCCCTCGCCGAACTGTTTATTGCCAATGCCCAGCGCCGTTTGAGAGCGAGTAAAAAGGTCGCCCGTAAAAAGGTGACCTCCGGCCCCGCGCTGCCAGGAAAACTGGCGGACTGTTCCGGTGGCGATACCGCCCGTTCTGAGTTGTTCCTGGTGGAGGGTGATTCTGCTGGCGGTTCCGCAAAACAGGCCCGGGACCGTGAAATTCAGGCAGTCATGCCGCTGCGCGGCAAGATTCTGAACACCTGGGAAGTGGATTCCGGCGAGATTCTGGCGTCCCAGGAAGTCCATGATATTGCCGTTGCGATCGGTGTGGACCCCGGTTCGGATGACCTGACCGGGCTTCGCTACAATAAGGTCTGCATCCTTGCGGATGCGGATTCCGATGGCTTACACATTGCCACCTTGCTATGTGCGCTGTTCGTCAAACACTTCCGTCCTCTGGTGGCTGCCGGACACGTTTTTGTCGCGATGCCGCCTCTGTACCGGGTGGATCTTGGCAAGGAAACTTTCTACGCTCTTGATGAGCATGAAAAGCAGGGCATTATTGATCGCCTGGCCGCAGAGAATCGGCGTGGCAAGGTATCTGTTACCCGCTTCAAGGGCTTGGGTGAAATGAACCCCCTGCAACTCCGGGAGACCACCATGGCTCCGGACACTCGACGTCTGGTGATGCTGACTCTGGAAGACGGCGATCAGACGGACGAGCGCATGGACATGCTGCTGGGTAAGAAACGTGCTTCTGACCGCCGGGCCTGGCTGGAAACATATGGAAATATGGCCGATATTGCTGTTTGACTAAACGCCTCGGGGTAACGGCATGTCTGATTGAAATTTCCCTCGCTCGCCTGCTTATTCTTCGTAGTGATTTAAAAATCACTCTTTATTCTTTTTCTGTCTTCTCAAAAGTCGTTATGCTGCCAGTTTTCTTCGCGGGGAATACCGTAAATGGACTGGCAGGGCTGGTTTTCGCTGGGATTGGCCGGCATCGCACTGGCATTGATGAGTTCCGGGCGATTTGCACCCCATATGGTTATGATGGGTGTACTGGTTATCCTGAGCGTCAGCGGTATTGTGTCTCCGGATCAGGCGTTGTCTGGCTTCAGCAACAGCGGTCTGATTACCGTGGTGGCCCTGTTTGTGGTGGCTTCCGGTATTCATCATTCGGGTGGTGTTGATCTTCTGGTCCGATACCTGCTCCGCTCGCCGAAAACTGTCCGTAGTGCTCAAGCGCGCATCGCGCTTCCGGTTTCCTTCCTGAGCGGCTTTCTCAATAACACTCCTGTCGTTGCAACCATGATTCCTGCGGTACACGCCTGGTCACGTAAAATCGGCGTGTCGCCTTCCAAGCTTATGATTCCCTTGAGCTATTCGGCCATTCTCGGGGGTACACTGACACTGATCGGAACCAGTACCAACCTGGTGGTTAACGGGCAGTATCAGCAGCTCACCGGCTCTGAAGGTTTCTCCATCTTCTCCATTACCTCCGTGGGCTTGCCCGTTGCCGTTATTGGTGTGGCAGTGATGCTGCTGGTATTGCCACGCACGCTACCAGATCGCAAGGACCAGCAGAAATTTGGCGCCATGAGAGAGTTCACGCTGGAAGTCGCCGTGTCGTTTGACGGGCCGCTAGTAGGAAAAAGCGTTGGTGAAGCCGGGTTGAGAGAACTGGAGCAGCTCTATCTGGTTGAGATCGAGCGGGATGGAAGTGTGGTAACAGCGGTGCCGTCAGAGGAGCGGCTGCGGGGCGGAGATCGTCTTGTGTTTGCTGGTGACACCCAGGCCATCTCTGATCTGCTGAGGATCAATGGCATTGTGCCGTCCGTGCATGAGGATGAGCCCAGTTTGAGTAAGGACAGGGCAGAGCGCCGGTTGGTAGAAGCGGCCCTGTCACCACAGTCTGATGTGTTGGGGCTGACGATCAGGGATGCCCGTTTCAGGGATCGTTACGGTGCGGTTGTGCTGGCGGTGGCTCGTGGTGGTGAGCGTGTTTCGGGAAATCTCGGCAATATCCGCCTGAAGCCCGGTGATGTTCTGCTACTGGAAGCGCGTCCGGCGTTTGTCAGCCGTCAGCGCTACAACAAGGATTTCCTGCTGATCAATGATCTGGATACGGAAACTCCCCGGCATGATCGTGCGTGGCTGTCCTGGGGCATACTGGTTGTTTTGGTTGGGCTGGCGGCGTGTGGCGTGCTCACCATGCTTAATGCGGCGTTACTCGGTGCGACGCTGATGATCCTGTTTGGCTGTTGTTCGGTCATCCAGGCCCAGAAGGCAGTGGATATACCGGTGGTTCTTACCATTGCTTCCTCTTTTGCCCTGGGAGCGGCGTTACAGCAAACAGGTGCTGCGACTTATGTGGCAGAAGGTATTCTCAGCATGAGTCACGGCCATGTGTTGCTGGCCATACTGCTGGTCTACTTTGCTGTTTCGGTATTGACGGAGGTGATCACGAATAACGCTGCCGCGGTGTTGGTTATTCCCATCGTACTTTCCATGACCACAACCATGGGTGTAACCCCGGAACCGTTTGTGATTGCGGTCATGATGGCGGCTTCTGCCAGCTTTGCAACGCCGCTGGGGTACCAGACAAATATGATGGTGTTCGGGCCGGGTGGTTACCGCTTTGGTGATTTTCTGCGGGTAGGGCTGCCGATGAATGTATTCATCGGATTGGTTACCGTAGCAACGATCTCTCTGGTATACGGTATCAGTCTTTAAGCGTCGCGAGGGTATCTGTGGCATTGGCAAGGATGTCGCAGCACAAAACCCTGAGCTCTCCTTGCTGATAAAAGCCCAGCGACAGAGTGACACACATGTAGGCGCCGGTTACGCAGAGGTAGGGCGCAGTTACCTGAAGCTGCCCCGGATGCGCGAGTGCCTGTCGCAGATATTGTTGCCTGAACCAGTCTGCACTGGTGGTACTTTCGAGCGGGCGGAAGCGCGGATCCAGTGAACGTGCCCGGCTGTCGGAGATAATGGTGTCCTCAAGCTGGATGCCCCTGTGATCAGCCAGATAACTGCGTGAGACGGCCGGGTGGGCCAACAGTTCTGAGCATGCATTCCGCAGGCTGTGCCCTTGGATAAGTTGCTCGGTTACATCAGTGAATATTCGCGAGAAAAAGGATTGTAACTGCTGCGCGGGGTCGTGGCTGACCGCCCTTCGGTTCTTGTAGTCCTTCAGAAGATCATCAAAATTGGCCGGTGTCTGCGAGATCTCTCCAAGGTCTGTGGTTGGCTTCTGGAAATAAAAACCCTGTACAAAATCCACGCCTGCATCAATGGCGATCATGGCCTGTTCGTGGGTCTCTACGCCTTCCAGTAGTGCCAGACACCCAGATTGGTGAAGCAGGGATACTATGCCGTTAAGGATCTGCCGGGCTTTGTGATCGTCGGTGGCCCGGGTCAGCAGAGTGCGGTCCAGTTTCACGATGTCCGGGGACAGGTTCCAGATACGCTCAAAATTGGAGTGGCCTGCGCCAAAGTCGTCGATCGCCGTCAGACACCCCAGCTTTTTGTAGTAGGAAACAGTATCTTTCAGTCGTTCGGCATCGTCTGTCGGCTGTTCCACGATTTCCATTACGATCCGGTGGGGTGGCAACCCGGTTCGTTGCAGCAACTGGCCAAAGAACGAGTCCGCGCGGCTACCGGTTGTGACGACTCTGGGGGAAACGTTGAGAAACAGCCAGTTAAGCTGGTCTTCTATGCCGCTATAGTTCTGGATATGGAGATATCGGCAAAGACGGTCCAGCAGCAGGTTCTCGGCATCAGATGACGGAAGCTGGAACAGGTGCGTGGGGAGAACGGCGGAATTGTCGGTGTCAAACGCACGGATAAGGGCTTCGTAGCCAATGATGCGTTTGTGAGAGATACTGTATATCGGTTGGAGCGCCGTTCTCAGGGTAAGGCCCTGGAAGCTGGCGCTCCATGATTCTCCCTCTTTGTTTAGCATCGGCGACAGCAGGTCTAATTCCGGAACTGTCAGATTTTGAGAGAGAAATGAAGACATAAACGGTTCTGAATCGGTAAACGAACACATCAGTCGCCTCAGAAAGTGAGGCCTGAACTGTCAACGCTCAGATTGGACAATTTCAATGGATGCTTGCCCCTGAGAAGTGTCCGGAGATTGCCAAAAAATGACAATCATTACCACCATTTCATAATGGAAGATGGAAACCGTTTGTATCTTCTCAATCAGTTGTTGCTGGGTACTACTACGTTTTCGTCGAATTCGAGTTCCATGTCTCTTCCTCGCTGCTGATGATGTCCCGTCATCGGGCTACCTGATATTGCTAAATGTTATCGTTGCTATAATTTTGAACAATCCGTAGAACCCGTATTCGACCAAAGGCTTGGGAACCTAACCCGGGAAAGTCAGTCAGAAATTCTGATGCTGCATTGCAAAACATTTCAGTTTGTTTCGCGCTGACAGCTTTCTAAACTCTGCCGTACCGTTATTCAGCCGTACTGCTTCTTCAGGGAATGAGGTCTTCTCGTACTATGCAACTTCGTAATACTGCGTCCCGCTATGGCCTGGTCGTTGTCGTGATTCATTGGCTCGTTGCCCTGGCTGTGATTGGATTGTTTGCTCTCGGATACTGGATGGTTGACCTGACTTACTACAGCGAGTGGTACAAAACGGGGCCGGATATTCACCGGAGCCTCGGTATCCTGCTGCTTGCTGTGATGGTGTTCCGGGTTGTGTGGCGGGTCGTGAACCGATCACCCGAAGCCTTGGCCGGCCATCAGCGCTGGGAGATCGTGGGGGCGCATCTGGCTCACCTGTTCCTTTACCTGTTGTTATTCGTTGCGATGATCAGTGGCTACCTGATTTCTACCGCCGACGGATCATCGATCAGTGTATTCGGATGGTTCGAAGTGCCGTCAGTCACAGGGCAGATCAAAGGTATGGAAGACACCGCTGGTGTCGTTCACTATTGGTCAACCTGGGCTCTGGTTGTGCTTGCAGGTATTCATGCCGTGGGCGCTCTGAAGCATCACTTTGTCGATCGGGATGAAACTTTGAAGCGCATGATCGGTCACTGAGCAGACTAACGAAACGTTTTACATTTCTCGTCGTACATGCCCGCTTGGGTTTCATTGAAAAGGAGATATTCATGAAGAAAGTTCTGCTTGCCTCTGCTGTATCCATGGCTCTGGTAGCTGGTTCCGCGGCTGCTGACGATCATGGTGGTACCTACGCGTTCGACAGCAAGCAAACTCACCAGTTCATCACGTTCAGGATTTCCCACTTGGGCTACAGCTGGCTTTACGGCCGCTTCAACAACTTTGACGGCCAGTTCGTTTATGATGCAGCGAACCCGGCAAACAGCTCAGTCAATGTGACCATCGACACAAGCAGTGTTGACTCGAACCATGCAGAGCGCGACAAACACCTCCGTAGCAAGGATTTTCTGAGTGTGGACGAATTCCCGGAGGCCAGCTTCAAGAGCAAGCGTGTTGTCGTTGACGACGACGGAGAGGCAGACATCATTGGTGATCTGACCCTCCGTGGTGTTACCAAAGAAGTGACGCTGGACGCAGAGATGATTGGTCATGGTGCTGATCCATGGGGCGGATACCGCATGGGTTTTGAGGCAGAAACAGAATTGCGCCTGAAGGACTTCGGTATTCCGATGGAGCTTGGTAAAGCCTCCGAAACGGTCGAAATCATTATTTCTGTCGAGGGTATCCGACAGTAAGCCTCATCTTCCCTACGCAGCACAGCGCGGCGCAGGTCAAGACAGGGCAGGTCCGGGCTAAACCCGGAACCTGCCTGTCTGTTCCCGAAGCTGGCGCGCATACCCTTCCAGCGATTGGCTGATTCCATCAATATCCCGCGAACGTGCCGCACTGGTTTCCGCCAGATCATTGATTTCCGTGATGCTCCGGTTGATCTCGTCGACCACCTGAGTCTGCTCCTCCGTAGCCGAGGCGACACTGGTGTTCACATCACTGATATTGCCCATGGCTTCCAGAATGCTATGCAACTGGGACTCGGCTTCTGCGGCCAGTTTTTCGGTTTCGGCCGCTTCGGCGCTCCCGCTTTCCATGACAGATACGATATCTGATACACCGGTCTGCAGTGTGGTAATCATGGTCTGGATATCTTCTGTTGACTGCTGGGTACGTTGGGCCAGGGTACGGACTTCATCAGCAACAACCGCAAAGCCCCGTCCCTGTTCTCCCGCCCTTGCGGCCTCTATCGCGGCATTCAGTGCGAGCAGGTTGGTCTGCTCCGCAATGCCGCGAATCACATCCAGAACGGAGGTGATGTTTTCTGAATCGGCGGACAGCTTACGGATCACCTCAACCGCTTTTTCAATCTGGGCGGCCAAACGACGAACCTGCTGCGAAGAGTTGCGGATAATCTCAGCACTGTTGCGGCCATTGGTCTCAGCTTCCTGAGTGCTTTCTGCAGCCCGTGAGGCGTTGCCTGCCACTTCTTCGATGGCACTCTGCATTTCGTTAATGGCGGTCGCTACCATGGAAATGGCGTCAGTCTGTTTAGCAACCCCTTCGTGATTGTCGTTCGCTGCTGTTGCCAGATCGCTCGCACCCTGACCGAGTTCTTTACTCAGGGTCTGGATGCTGCCGATCATGCCCTGGAGGTTTTGCAGTACCTGGTTGAAACTCCTGGCGAGTTCGCCCAGGTCGTCTTCAGCTTCCACGGGTACCCGCTGAGTCAGGTCGCCCTCGCCCTGTGCAATGTTATCCAACTGATCTCTGAGGGTTTTGATGGAGTTGATAATAACCTTCAGGAAAAGTGCGAACAGCAGGATTGAGATGATGACGGCAATGATGGTGATTACCAGTATGGCAAATGAGCTGCTCTGTCCTTCGGATGACGAATCTGCCGCGCGCTGCTGGGCCTGCTCGTCGGCGTGAGCGCCCACCTTGTCGAAAAAGTCCCGCAATTCAGAAAAACGAGTACTGGTTTCCGTCTGCTCCAGGGCCCGGGCACCCCGGATATCGCCCGAGCCAGCCAACTCGATGACCTTTCTGGCGGAAGTCAGCCAGCGGTTGTAAGCACTATCAAAACCCGTTGTGACCTCTTCAACACCCGTGTTCTGGAGTTGTTTGGCGGCCTTCTTGAAGCGATCAAGTGCCTGTTGGGCATTCTCGTTGAACTCTCCGACCAGTTCGTTGCCATCGCGGTTGTTTGCTACCGCGTCAATGTATGCCATCTGGGCAACCAGAGCCTGGTAGAGATCCCGGTCTCCGTTCAGAACCTCACTGACTGACGGGAGGTAAATGCGGGAGATATCGTCAGTGTCTTCTACCAGGTTGCTGGTGGTGTTGACGCTGTACAGGCCAACGAACACCAGTGCTATGGCGGTAATGATGAACGGTAGGGCGATTTTTGTACGCAGACCAAGGCGTGTGAGGAACTTCAAGATCCACCTCTTGTTATTTGTCGTGTTTTCCTCGAATGATAGCAGGGATCAGAACGCAAGGTGGGGTTTGAGAAAGAGATTTTCAGGGGCGACTGCCCCTGAACATCGGAATAGGTTGGCCCGTACCCGGACGGATCAGTGTGACGGCTTGGATGATTCTTTGGGCGTCTTGCAGGAGTTGCACAGATGGCGCTGTCGCCAGAACTGACCTGCAAAAATGACCAGCCAGATCAGCAGCCCTGCCCAAAGATAGGGCTCTGGCACCTGAAAGTTGCCACTGATTGCAAACTCCACGAGGAGCATCAGAGCCACCGCCAGTACCGCGTTCACCATCGCTGTTGCCATGGCTTGCCCGCAGGCTTTGAGGTTAGGTTTCATAGTGTTCCGCTTGCCTGGATTGTAAAACGGTCTTCTATCTCACTGGGGACGAGGATACGGCGCACATTACAGGCTCTCCATTCGGGAATTCCGCTATTGGAAATTGGTGTATCCGCGCAAGCGTCCATATAATGTGGCGTCGCGCCCGTGTCGTGAATATTTGCGGCGCAGAGGGTAGCATCACCGGCGAATTCAAAACAGGCGAAAGAGGCATCCATGCCAGAGTTCCAGACAACGGATGAAGGTTTTGAGCGGGTTTCACTGCGGGAGTATACAGAAAAGGCTTACCTTGATTACTCAATGTACGTCATCCTTGATCGGGCGTTACCGAACGTAGGAGACGGGCTGAAGCCAGTACAGAGGCGCATTGTCTACGCGATGTCGGAGCTGGGCCTCAAGTCCACTTCCAAGTACAAGAAGTCTGCCCGGACCGTTGGTGATGTGTTGGGTAAATTTCATCCCCATGGTGATAGCGCCTGCTACGAAGCCATGGTTCTGATGGCGCAGCCTTTTTCCTATCGTTACCCGCTGGTGGATGGTCAGGGCAACTGGGGCTCCCCGGATGACCCTAAATCCTTCGCGGCCATGCGATATACAGAATCACGTCTGGCACCATTCGCAGATGTACTGCTCGGCGAACTGGGCCAGGGCACGGTGGATTGGGTCCCGAATTTTGATGGCACGATGGATGAGCCGTCTGTACTCCCGGCCCGTTTGCCTCACGTGTTGCTGAACGGTACTACCGGCATTGCGGTGGGAATGGCAACGGATATTCCTCCCCATAACGTGCGGGAAGTAGCTGCCGCCAGTATCCGCTTGCTGGATCAACCGGATTCAACCGTCGACGACCTGTGTGAACACATTAAAGGCCCCGATTTCCCGACACGGGCTGAGGTGATTACGCCTCGCAAAGATATCCGGCAGATGTACGAGACTGGTCGTGGCTCCCTGCGGATGCGGGCGCGGTGGGTGCGTGAGAATGGCGAAGTCGTGGTGACCGACCTCCCTCATCAGGTTTCTGGCGCCCGGGTTCTGGAACAGATAGCCCAGCAGATGCAGACCAAGAAGCTGCCGATGGTGGCGGACCTGCGGGATGAGTCTGACCACGAAAACCCGACCCGACTGGTGATTGTTCCCCGGTCCAATCGGGTGGATCTCGACGGCCTGATGGCCCATCTGTTTGCCAGCACTGATCTGGAAAAGACTTACCGGGTGAATATCAATGTCATCGGCAACGATGGTCGTCCGGGTGTGAAGGGGCTGGTCCAGATCCTGACCGAATGGCTGGCGTTTCGTAAAGATACCGTCACCCGCCGACTCCAGTACCGTCTGGATAAGGTGCTGGCGCGCTTGCATATCCTCGAAGGTTTGTTGATCGCTTATCTGAACATTGATGAGGTTATTGCGATTATCCGCAACGAAGACAAGCCCAAACAGGAGTTGATGGCGCGCTTTGGTCTGTCGGCTGAGCAGGCCGAGGCTATCCTTGAACTGAAATTGCGCCACCTTGCGAAACTCGAAGAAATGAAGATCCGGGGTGAGCAGGATGAGCTCGCTGCCGAACGTGATGAGTTGCAAGCGATTCTGGGCTCAGAAGATCGTCTGCGCGAACTCATTAAAGACGAACTGCGGGCTGACGCGGAAGCCTTTGGTGACGATCGTCGATCGCCCATTGTTGAGCGAGAAGAGGCCCGTGCATTCAGCGACGCGGATCTGGTGTCCAACGACCCGGTAACCGTTGTGCTGTCCGAGAAAGGATGGGTCAGGGCGGCCAAGGGCCATGACATTGATGCTCAGGGCCTCAGCTACAAGTCCGGAGACCGGTTTGCTCTCGCTGCGCGGGGGCGGAACAACCAGCAGGCGATATTCCTGGACTCCACGGGCCGGGCCTACTCGCTTATGGCGCATTCACTGCCTTCCGCCCGAGGGCAGGGCGAGCCGCTGACCGGCCGCATCAATCCGATTGCCGGTGCGACCTTTGCCGGGGTGCTCATGGGCGAGGCCGCCAAACGGGTGCTTCTGGTTACGGATGGTGGCTACGGCTTTGTGACAAACCTTGGCGACATGGTCAGCAAGAACCGCAACGGCAAAGCGGTGGTTTCTGTGCCCAAGGGCGCGAAAATTATGGAGCCTGTCGATATTCCCGATACTGAAAAGGATCTGTTTATCGGTGCGGTCTCCAACGAGGGCCGGATGCTGGTGTTCCCGTTGAGTGAGTTGCCTCAGCTGGCCAAGGGTAAGGGGAACAAGATCATCAGTATCCCGTCAGCCCGCGTGATGAACCGGGAGGAATATGTCGTTGCACTTGCGGTATTCGCCCAGGATGACCAGCTGGAGATCCGGGCAGGTAAACGCAAGATGGGGCTGCAATTCAGTGATCTGGAGCACTACCTGGGCGAGCGTGGCCGTCGTGGTCACAAGCTGCCAAGAGGGCTTCAGCGTGTAGATGCCATTGATGTCATTCCATCGGCGGCCAGGGTCCAGGAAGAGGAGAGCTCCGAGAGTGAGTGAACTGGTACTGATTAACGTATCCGGCCGCGACAAGCCGGGACTGACTTCCGAAATTACTGGCATCATGGGTCAGTATGACGTGCGTATTCTCGATATTGGTCAGGCCGTTATCCATGATCATCTGACGTGGGGAATTCTGATCGAGATTCCAGATGAGTCAAAGTCGTCGCCGGTTATCCGCGACCTGCTGTTCCGGCTCCATGCACTGGATCTGCAGGTGCACTTTGCGCCGATTACCATTGAAGAGTACCAGGCCTGGGCTGCGGGTCGTAATCGTGCCTGCTACATCGTTACGCTGCTGTCCAGAGATATCAAAGCAGAGCAGATAGCCCGGGTGTCAGCGATTACTGCTCGTCATGGGCTCAATATTGACAATATATCCCGGCTATCTGCCCGCCCGTCGCTGAACTCATCGGAGAATCGCATCGCCTGTGTCGAGTTCTCTGTGCGGGGCACGCCGTCGGATCTGGAAACGCTTCGGGCGGATTTCCTCCATATCGCCGGCGAGATGAATGTCGATATCGCATTCCAGGAAGATTCCATCTTCCGCCGCAATCGACGTCTGGTGGTGTTTGATATGGACTCCACTCTGATTGAAGCCGAGGTTATCGATGAACTGGCGATGGAGGCCGGTGTTGGAGAACAGGTGGCTGAAATCACTGAGCGAGCGATGCAGGGGGAGCTGGATTTCAGCCAGAGTTTTGCTGAGCGTCTGGCGCTGCTCAAGGGGCTTGATGAATCGGTGCTGGAGGGTATTGCCGCCCGCCTGAAAATGACAGAGGGTGCAGAACATCTGATCCGTAGCCTCAAGGGGCTGGGGTATCGTACTGCTATTCTTTCCGGTGGATTCACCTATTTCGCCCGGCACCTGCAGAACAAGTTGGGAATCGATTACGTATATGCCAACGAGCTGGAAATCGAAGACGGAAAAGTGACTGGCCGGGTTTCGGGTCAGATTGTGGATGGCAAACGCAAGGCTGAACTGCTGCAGGAAATCGCCAGGAAAGAGCATATCTCCCGTGAGCAGGTCATTGCTGTTGGTGATGGTGCCAATGACCTTCCGATGCTAAGCCAGGCGGGTCTTGGGGTGGCATTCCGTGCCAAGCCGCTGGTGAAAGAATCTGCGCGCCATTCTATTTCCACTCTGGGGCTGGATGCGATCCTCTACCTGATAGGGTTCAGGGAAAGCGAGGCTAACCAGAGTCTCGAAAAGTCGGGATTCTGATCTGGAGAAACAAAAACGGCGCCCGATTTGAGGCGCCGTTTTTGTTTGTGTGAACCGGTAGTTACTGATCCCCGAAGTCGTAGTTCATTTCCGGTACAGGAGCCTGGAGGTAGTAACCCTGGATGTAGTTCACACCAGCCTGCCACAACGTAGCCAGAATGCTGGCATTTTCCACCAACGGGATAATAGTGAGTTTGCCCGCGTTCTGGAGGCTCTGAACCATTTCCTTGAGGTGCTCCTTGGCTTCTTCGTTCTTCTGGATTTCCTCAGTGAACGAACCATCGACTTTCACATAATCGGTTTCGATGTGTTTGAGGGTGTTGAACGGATTCAGCGCACATCCGAACTGGCTGATCGAAAGTTTGCAATGGAGTTCGTGAACGGCTTTCGCGAACTCTTTGGCCTGCTTCATGAAGTTGTTCGCATCCCCTTCCCGGATCTGGAAAATCAGCGAGTCGCCTGGCAGACGCGCCGCTTTAAGAGCGACGCTGAGCCACGGCGTGAAGGTCTTGTCCTGCAGGGTCTCTGCGGTCACGTTAAGGAACAGACGGGTATCGTGCCCCCTCGACCGGTGGCTGGATAGCTGTTTGATGGTCTGGAGAATGACCCAGCGATCGATCTTGATAGCCGTATCCGAGGGTCCCATGGGAGGGAGGAAGTCGTAAGGTGAGACTTCATTACCTTCCTTGTCCAGCATTCGAACAAAGGCTTCGTAGTGCTCTTCGCCTTCGCCCCGAAGGTTAATAATAGGCTGGAACAGAAGCTTGAAGCGATTCTCGTCAAGCGCTCTCTGGATGGCTTCGATCGAGTTGCTTTCGTCTAGGGATTCATAATCGGCAGGGTTGTACACGTTGACGCCGTTGCCCTGTTCGTGTCCCTCTTTCTTCTTGACGTCGGCAGATGCGGTGTGGGCTCGTCCGAGCAGCTCTTCTGCTTTGGGTGAGTTCTCTGTAATCGCTGCTACACCAATGCTGACGCTGATCTGAACGGTGCGTCCGTTGATGTCGAACAGATGATCTTCGATGGCCTTGCGTACTTTTTCACAGAATGCAGCCATGGACTTCTCGTCGCCGGGCTGGGCCATGAAACAGAACGCATCATCGCTCAGGCGAGCGAGAGTGATGTCGTCGCTGACCTGCTCTTTAAGCAGGTTAGCCAGATCACCGAGAAGCAGATCGGCTCCTGCAATGCCGACCTTGCTCTTCAGGCTCATGAAACTGTCCAGAGCAATGTACGCAAGCGCGCCGGATTCGTTGTTCTTGCCGGCCTTGGCAATATTTTCGGCCAGGGCATCCATCAGGTACTGGCGATTATACAACCCGGTTAGCAGGTCCTGGCTGCTGATCTGGCGTAGCTTCTCTTCCAGTTCGGCATCGCTGTGTTCCGGCTGGAGGACGATCTGGGTACAGGCTTCGCCATCGTAGGTCGCGGCAGACACGGATACGGTAACGCTCAACTCCTGATCGTCGCTTCGGACCGCGGTAAAATTGAATGACATGCCATCTTCACGCTTATCCGCGAAGGATTTCATGAAGTCCTTGTAGGCGTCCTGGCTCTCTGAGGTGAGCGTGTCGAGAACAGGGATGCAGATGAGATCATCGATGTCGTCATAGCCGAGGAATTCCATGTACGACTGGTTGGCGTAGATGTGCATGCCGTCGTTGATATAGGCAATGGCATCTTTGGAGCTTTCCAGAAGAAGTTGGCAGCGTTGCTCTGCTTCCCGCAGGTGGGAGTCGAGTGCCCGACGACGCCGACGCTCCTCCAGCGCTGCGAGTTCGCGGTTAACCACCAGTACCAGAAGATCGGTGTAATCGGCGGGGACGGTGTCCTGGGCGCCGGCTTTCATGACAGACACCTTTCGCTCGCGACTCTGGTCTTCGGTCAGCAGAATGAAAGGAATGTCCTTGTCGAGCCTCCGAATCATCCCCAGGGCGTCATCGGCACCAAACTCCTGTTCGGTATCCCGGGCAAGCAACAGGTCCCAGTTTCCCGATTTCAGCGCTTCCTCAAGATCTTCTTCTGACGTGATTCGGTGAGCCCGGGTTGCTTTGCCGGAATTTCGGAGCAAGCTGACCAGTGATTCAGCATCATTCTGGGACGGGTCGAGAATCAGCAGGTGTACGGTCGCATTCTTCTTCTGCATTCGTAATGTATCTCGTCGAGTACTCGGTTACTTACGCTGAATGATGAAGGGGATATGCTGCAATAACAACCCTGAGGGCGCGCCGGATGCCTGTAATTTGATCTCCGTTGGGTATCAGAGCGATGGCCAGAGAGAATCAAACTCATCTTCGCTGGTACTCGGCTGCCCCTGCTGTGCAGCGGCGGGCGAGAGAGTTTTGTTGTTCTGCAATTTCAATTCAAACTGACTTATGCTGCCGGTTGCGGAAACCTTGCTGGACAGGTAACCCTGATCCTCGCGGCCATCATGGAGCAGGGAAATCCGGCTTCCGGACTGAAATGGCAGTCGCGGAGTAATCAGCGTGGCTGACTGGTTAACCACGCTTATTTCGGGGAGCAGGAGGCCGCGAAGATACTCGCTGTTGTTGCCGATCTTCTGGATCAGCCGCACACCGCAGGGGGAGGCGCTGGGAGCCAGCAGCTCAATACCGACATGGGTGCCCTGGTTCTTGATCTGCCGTATCCACCGGACAATGGCAACGCTCCACGGATGTGAGGTCTGTTCGCGGACCCCCAGAAGTTCGCCAGCCTGCAGTGTGTTGGGAATGCCGCTCTCCCAGGCAACGCAATAGCCGCCCGGACTGGTGTTTATCAGCCAGGCATGGTGGGAATCCGGAATATTTCGTTCTGCAATGTGAGTCGGTGTGGTTCCGTTACTGTCCCGGAAATTGATGGGCGCGTCGGATCTCTGCGCCGGGTTGTCACTGGGCCCGGCGTCGTAGGCTCCGGCCCATGGATCTGCTTCTTTGCGGGGCTCGCGCAGGAACAGGTTGCCTTCGTCTTGAGGGGCGTTGTTGTTGCCACTGACGAATTCCGTGAAGGTTTTTTCGCCGGCAATAAAGTAATGCGCGGCTGTCAGGCCAACACAGATCTCCAGAGTGCCTTCACTGGCGACCCGGTTGAAGTTACGCTTCGCCAGAATGCCAAGAGCCTGGCTCAGGTGCGTCAGCAGAGTGTCGCTGACTTTTGCCGGGATCTGGAGGTCGGCGGCGGTGTCCGTGCGGCTTCGCCGTGCCTGCAGAGTTTCGGAAACCTTGGCGGACAAATCCCGGGTATCAAAATCCAGGCTTTCCTCACCGGGTTGCTGCCCGAGCAGGCTCCGGTACACCGGCGGCGTATCACTTTCCATGTTGACCACAAAAAGACTGTCGGAATTGGAGTTAGTCCCGAAGCTGGTGAAGTCCGTCCAGTTTTCAAACAGTTCGTATGCCTGTATCAGCTCTGGCTGACGCAGCTGGTTCGGGCGTGCGCAGCCCAGCAGAAGAACCCGTTTATAACTGTCTGCCACCGAGCTGGAGCGACGATATTGCAGGGTGTCATCGTCTATCTGAAGGCTGCCCAGTTTGTTGCGGTTGGCGAATCGGAAAAGACGGTGGCACTCAAGCCAGCTTTGTGCCGGGCTGGGACAATACAGCTGGTGAGATCGCATAATGGTGGAGCCAAGCTCCGATATGGCCCGGTGGATAGCCATCGCAACCGGTTTGCGGTTCTTCTCCAGTCCGCCGTTGTCCAGGAACTCCAGTACGCACAGCTTGTAGCCTGAGGCCAGATGCAACTGCAGAGCCTGCGCCAGGTTGGCTATCTTGCGCTGCTTTTCCGGAAGGGCGACAGCCAGACCGAGAAAATGCCGGGATAACTCGTTGCAGACAAAATGAATCTTTTCCCGAACCAGTTCCAGATACTGAATCCGTTGCTGGGGCGGGGTGAACAGATGATTGATCTCGATAATGGCATGGTAGAGCTGGCGTGATGCCTCACCGATGTTGGCCATTGGTAGCTGTTCGACCCAGGCCCTGAAGGCTTTTGGGGTCGTGTCACAGAATGACAGGCTCGGTGTTTTCTGTTCAGGAACTCTGAGATCTGGTTTCAGGGTCATGCCTTCCATGCCTTTCTTGGGATTGCGCCATTCGTCGTCATTAACCGGTGCGGTCAGCCTTTAAAGATGTTTTTCTGATTAATCTTTGCTGTCCGGTAACAACCGGGGGCACCGAAAGTCGATATTGTTATGATTGGTTGTCACCGAACTTTAAAATAGCAAACTCGTGACAAAAAGCGAGAAGTTCACTAGTTGACAATCTTTCACAGTTTCCTGTCTGTGGTGCTGAAAATTGCTTCACGGGAAACACTGGTAGACCGCTTTCTAACAGGTATTACGGGAACAGGTTTATCGGTGTTTTGCTCTTCTCGCCGGGAATCTCCCTGACCAGTCGCGGAACCAGAAATCCTGGCAGTCTCTCCAGTAATTCGCGCATCAGTCGGCGAGCCTGTTCGTCGGAGACGTCGTAATGATGTGCGCCTCTAACCGGATCAAATGCGTGCAGGTAGTACGGCAGCACGCCGGCATCGAACAGGGTTTCGCTCAATTCTTCGAGGGTACTGGCGTTATCATTCACGCCCCGGAGAATCACACTCTGGTTCAGCAGGGTAACGCCGGCAGAACGCAGGTAGCCGAGAGCCCGACGGGTTGCCATGTCTATTTCTGCAGCATGGTTAATGTGCAGAACCATGATGACCTTGAGCTTGGTGGACGTGATCCATTTCAGCAGGGCGTCGCAGACTCGCTGGGGGATGACCACTGGCAGTCGGCTGTGAATGCGCAGCCGGCGAATGTGCGGTACCGAGCTTATGGCCTCCACCCATTGAGCCAACAGGCGATCGTTCACTGCCAGAGGATCGCCGCCGCTGAAAATGACTTCATTGATTTCCGGGCTGGCGTGCAGAGTGTCGATGACGGTCTGGCGATCTGTGGGAGACAGTCGTTGTTCGTCGTATGGAAAATGCCTGCGAAAACAATAGCGGCAGTTGACGGCGCACTGCCCTGTCACCATCACCAGGGCTCTGCTCTGATATTTCCGGATCAGGCCGGTGATATTAATGGCTGAGTCTTCCTGCAGAGGATCCCGGACAAACCCGGGCATCTCGTCAGTTTCATCCTCCAGGGGCAAAACCTGTCGCAGCAGGGGGTCGGAGGGATCCCCTTTGCGCATTCTGTTCAGAAACGGTTCGGGCACCCGTATCGGAAACAGCTCATGCCCTGCCAGAGCGCCCTGAAACCATTGCTGGGGCAGTTCCAGTCGGCGCAACAGAGCCTCCGGGGTGGTGACGGATTCGGAGAACAGTTGTTGCCATGAGGTATCATCGTCCGCAACGTGGGCTTCTATACGGGCGGGGGTTCGCTGTATCATAGCGACCTTTGAATTTTTAACAGCATTTTGTCAGGTGGACATTTCATGGCTTCATATTCTACCAATGAATTCCGCAGTGGTCTTAAGGTTTTGCTGGATGGTGACCCATGTATCATCCTTGAAAATGAGTTCGTAAAGCCGGGGAAAGGTCAGGCGTTCAACCGTGTGAAACTTCGCAATCTGAACTCCAACCGGGTGTGGGAACGTACCTTCAAGTCCGGTGAAAGTCTTGAAGCTGCAGACGTTATCGATCTGGATATGGAATACCTTTATACCGATGGTGAGTTCTGGCATTTCATGCTGACCGATGGTTCTTTCGAGCAGCACGCAGCCGATGCCAAAGCCGTGGGCGACACCACCAAGTGGCTGAAAGAGCAGGATGTCTACACCGTAACCCTGTACAACGGTGCGCCCCTGAGTGTAACTCCGCCGAACTTCGTCGAGCTGGAAGTTGTGGATACTGACCCCGGCATGAAAGGTGATACCGCTCAGGGTGGTTCCAAACCGGCAACCCTGACGACGGGTGCTGTCGTCAACGTTCCTCTGTTTATCACCATTGGTGAAGTGCTGAAGGTAGATACCCGGACCGGGGACTACGTCAGCCGCGTCAAGAGCAGCTGATTACCCCATGACCGGAACTGTCTGGCGGCCATCGGCCGCACAGGCTGCCCTGGAAAGCCGTGCACGGCAGCTGGCCTACGTGCGCGGCTTTTTTGCTGACAGATCTGTCCTGGAAGTTGAAACGCCCATCCTCGGACGTCACTCAGTGACGGATCTCAATCTCGACAGCGTTCAGGCTGACGTCTCCGCCCAAGGGGTTAGTGGCGGCTGGCTGCAGACCTCTCCGGAATACCACATGAAGCGCCTTCTGGCGGCCGGTTCGGGCCCCATCTTCCAGGTTTCCCGGGTGTTTCGTGATGGCGAGCGAGGGCGGCGCCACAATCCTGAGTTCTCCATGCTGGAGTGGTACCGGCCGGGGTTCGATGATCAGTCATTGATGTCCGAGGTAGGCGATCTGGTCTGTGGCTGGCTGGGTTGTGAGCGGCCCCGGCAGCTGACATACCGCGAAGCTCTGCTCGCATATGCGCATCTGGACCCGTTCGATGTGTCTGACCATCAGCTCAGGCGTCGGTGCGAAGAGTGGCTTGACCCCATTCAACTGGCAGACATGAGCCGTGACGCCTGTCTCGATATGATCATGAGCTTTGTCGTGGAACCTGATCTGGGGCGCGACTTCCCTGTATTTCTGACCGCCTATCCGGCGTCGCAAGCAGCTCTGGCCAGAACTTCCGAATGCGAGGGCATTCGTGTGGCGCACCGATTCGAATTGTATGTTGACGGCCTCGAGCTGTGTAATGGCTACTGGGAGCTGACAGATCCTGAAGAGCAGCGTCGTCGCTTCGAAGCGGATAATGTTTTGAGAAAGCGGGCTGGAAAGCCTGTGATGGCGATTGACGAGCCATTTCTCGCCGCCATCGGATCCGGTTTGCCTGATTGCGCGGGTGTGGCCCTGGGGCTGGACCGGCTGTTGATGGTGAAAATGGGCACCCAGGATATCGCGGATGTCCTGGGCTTCCCGTTCGAAAGGGCCTGATGGCGATTTCGATCAGTCGAGGCTGCCGAATGCCTCGCCCATGCGTACGGATTTTCCCGCTACCTGCTCTTTGTTCCAGCGAACACTGCCTTTGGGCATAACCATTACAACGGTAGAGCCGAGCCTGAATCTGCCCATCTCCTCGCCTTTGGCGAATGCGCGGGCCTGTTCGCCCTGGTAACGGGTAGCACTGACCTGGTTGCCTCTTGGCACAACAACACCGTTCCATACGGTTTCCACGCTGCCGACAATCATTGCGCCTACAAGAACCATTGCTAGAGGGCCGGCCTCTGTGTCGAAAATGCAAACCACCCGCTCATTGCGGGCGAACAGGTTGGGAACGTTTTCCGCTGTGACCGGATTGACTGAAAACAGCTTGCCCGGAATATGGATCATTTCCCGCAAGGTGCCGGCCATTGGCATGTGGATGCGGTGGTAGTCTTTGGGAGACAGGTAAATAGTGGCGAACTCGCCCTCGTCGAATTCCCGGGTAAGGCGTTGATCGTCGCCGAGCAGTTCGTTCAGGCTGAAGGACTGGCCCTTGGCCTGGAATACCCTGTCGTCATTCACCTGGCCCAACTGGCTGATTGCGCCATCCACAGGGCTGACGAAGGTTTCGTCACCGCCGGCAAGGGGGCGGATGCCAGGCTTTAGCTCACGGGTAAAAAATGCGTTAAAACTGGGGTAGGCTTCAGGGTCAGACTCCAGGGCCTCACTCATGTTGACACCGTAGCGGCCTATAAACCATTTGACCACGCGATTCTTGAGCGCCGGTGTCCGATCATAGTCTGCCAGCCGGCCGGCAAGGCGGGATACCGCCAGTTGCGGGGTGAGGTACTGGCTCAGAACAAACAGCTTGTCTTTCATTAATCTTGGACCCTTGGCACTCGAAGGCGCGAAGTTTAGCAAGACTGGCCACTGTATAGAAATTGTTTCACAGCTTCGCGGTTATGCGAGAGCCTTGCTATTATCTGGACATATTTCCGGAAATTCTGTCCGGCTACCGTCAATAACCAGCAATTACAAGGGCGCTAGTTCTCTTCATGCTTCTAATCATTGGTGCAGTTGTCGTTTTTGCCTGCGTAATGGGCGGATATGTACTCCATGGCGGGAACCTCCTGGTACTCTGGCAGCCTACAGAAATACTCATCATCTTCGGTGCAGCGTTTGGCTCCTTTGTCATTGCCAACCCGCTGCACACCATCAAGGAAGTGTTCAAAAGCGGTCTGCGACTGCTGACCGGCTCACCGTACAACAAGTCCTATTACATGGATTTGCTAAGCCTGCTGTATGAAGTGTTCGACAAGTCCCGGAAGCAGGGGGTGATGTCGATCGAGGAAGATATAGACAATCCGGAGTCGAGCCAGATTTTCAGCCGCTACCCGGCCATTATGAAGTCCAGGGAGTTGATGGCCTTTATTACCGATTATCTCCGTATTATCAGCGCCGGAAACATGGCTACCCATGAGCTGGAAGGCATGATGGAAAATGAAATCGACAGCCGTCAGCATGAGCTTGAGGAACCGGCTCATGCGGTGAACAAGATCGCCGATGCGCTGCCAGGGCTGGGGATAGTGGCGGCGGTCCTCGGTATTGTCATTACCATGAACTTCCTCTCTGAAGGTCCCGAACGTATTGGTTTGAGTGTTGCTGCTGCGCTGGTGGGCACCTTCCTGGGTATCTTCATGGGCTACGGCTTCATCGGGCCAACCTCCATCGCAATGGAGCATGCGGCAAAGTACGAACTCAAGGCGTATGAATGTGTGAAATCCGCAGTGGTCGCCACGGTGTCGGGGCAAGCTCCACAAATGGCCATTGAGTTTGGACGCAAGGCATTGCCGACGGACAAGCGACCCGCTTTCCAGGAACTCAATGACCACGTTCGCTCGAAGTAACCTGGCTAACGACACCACCCGGAGCTGACCTTTGGAAGACCAGCCGATAATCATTAAGCGCAAGAAGGTTGTTGCCGGAGGCCACCATGGGGGCTCCTGGAAAGTGGCCTTTGCGGATTTTGCGACAGCCATGATGGCGTTCTTCCTGGTGTTGTGGCTTACGGCGACCGCATCACCAGAACAGAAGCGTGCGGTGGAAGGTTACTTCAAGGACCCGGTTGGCTTCACCGAGGGCGGATCGCCCAATCCGGTAGATCTGGAAGGCAGCGCGTCGGTGGTGAAAGAATCTGCCATGGACATCGAGCGGAGCCAGATCCAGATTGAGGATCAAGTGGTCGATGAGCTTTCGGAAACGCTGGAGCAGCGTCGGATGCAGGAGCTGTTTCAGGAGCTGAAGGAGCGGATAGAGCAGAACGAGACCCTGCAGGAGTTCAAGGATCAACTGCTGATTGATATTACCGACGAAGGACTCCGAATCCAGATCGTTGACCGCTCCGGTCGGCCGATGTTCGATAGTGGGCGCGCTGAGCTGAAATATTACTCCCAGAACATTCTGTTTGAATTGGCCAAGACGTTGGGTTCCGTCGATAACAAACTCAGTATCACCGGACATACCGATGCAACACCCTTCAACGGACGTCCTGGCTATACCAATTGGGAGTTGTCGGCAGATCGGGCGAATACCGCGAGAAGGGCGCTGGTAGCCGGTGGTGTCCGTGGCGCCCAGATTGCCCGGGTTGTGGGGCTTAGTGATTCCGTGCTGTTTGACAAAGATAATCCGACGGCCCCGGTGAATCGCCGTATTTCCATCATCGTCTTGAATAAAAAAGCCGCTCAGGGCATCCAGTCCAGTGCGGGTGGCGGTGAACCCGTCATCGACCTGACGGAACCCACCGCAGCGCAGAAAGAAGAAGCAAGAACGAAACTGGAGAGCGGTAACTGGCTGGAAGAAAAGCCGGAACCGAAGCCCGGCGAACTGAACTGGTAACCCGGTTCAGTCTATTTTCAGGCCCCGGGCCTGCTGCTCCGCCATATCCTGAAGAATCCGGTGGAAACTTCTGAGCCGTTCCGGGCTGATGCGCCCGGCGTCTGCAGCGGCATCAATGGCGCAGCCCGGGTCACCCATGTGGCGACAGTTGCGGAACTTGCAGTGACCAATCTCCTCGCGAATCTCCCGGAACCCGTACTCGATCTCCTGAGGTGTCATATGCCACAACCCGAACTCCCGGATGCCCGGCGAGTCAATCAGATCCCCGCCGACCGGAACATGGAACAGCTTGGCGGTCGTTGTGGTATGAACCCCTTTGCCGGTTGCTTCGGAAACGGCTCCCACACGGATGGTTTCATCCGGCATCAGGGTTTTGATGATCGAGGATTTGCCCACACCCGATTGACCGACGAAGACGCTGGTCTGGCCTTTGACCAAGGCTTCCACCTCTGGTGAGGGTTTGTCGCCGGATTCCGCCGCTGAGGTGCGAACCACCTGATAACCCAGGGCTTCATAGCGGGCGAGCAGGGCGTCGATCTGTTCCTGGTTTTTCTCGGTGATGAGGTCGGTCTTGTTCAACAGAATGACTGCAGGAATATCGGTGATTTCAGACGACACCAGATACCGGTCAATCAGGTTATCGTGTGGTTCTGGTTCCGGGGCGATCACCAGAATGATGTGATCGATGTTGGCGGCAACCGGTTTCAGGGCGCCAAAATTATCCGGGCGCTGCAGCAGGTTCTGGCGGTCACAGCGGGCAACAATAACCCCGGTGTTGTCATGGCCAGGGCGCCAGACCACGCGGTCACCTGTCACCAGACTGTCGATGTTGGCGCGCACGAAGCAGCGAACAACTTCGCCGATGTGTTCGCCTTCCAGCCCTTCGACATCCAGTTGCTGGCCATAGTGAGCAATGACTAACCCTTCCTGCTCTGGCCCCAGTTCGCCAGACTCCGCCTGAGCCTGAATGGCCTTTTCCTTGCGGGCTGCCCGGGCAGCCCGTTCTTCCTGAACCTTCCGGATGCGGAACTGCTGCTGCTTGTTAAGTCGACGCTTCGCCATAAACTGGTCAGATAACCTGATGAAAGTTTTCCCGTTGGTGTGCCATCATACGCGAAACTTGAATACTCGGCTCGTTATAGCGACCGGTAGGCGATCACGAAGTCTGAGTGGCGCTGGAGATAGCCCTTCCGAGAATGTCGGAGGCCATGGATGGCCGGAGTCAAGCGCACATGGATGTGCTCGTAGCGGTTCTCGGAAGGGCTATCTTCAGCGCCACCTCCACCCAAGGCAGAAGGCTACAAGTTATGGCAGAAAACGACCGTCTGGTCTGGATTGATCTTGAGATGACCGGCCTGGATCCGGAAAAAGAACGGATTATCGAAATAGCGACTATCGTTACCGATTCAGAACT
The DNA here is from genome assembly GCF_008370345.1 of Marinobacter salinexigens. Lineage (GTDB taxonomy): Bacteria > Pseudomonadota > Gammaproteobacteria > Pseudomonadales > Oleiphilaceae > Marinobacter > Marinobacter salinexigens. Next base: position 859,282 of record NZ_VTUU01000001.1, read on the forward strand.
TAATCTCGTGGCTGAGGGGCCTGTGATTGCGATTCACCAGCCAGACAGTCTGCTGGATGCGATGGATGAATGGTGTACCAACACCCACGGTGCCAATGGTCTGACCCAGCGTGTAAAAGACAGCACTACTTCAGAAGCAGAGGCGGAACAGCAGACTCTGGACTTCCTGGCCAAGTACCTTGAACCCGGAAAATCACCGCTGTGCGGAAACAGCATCGGGCAGGACCGCCGCTTTCTGGTGAAGTACATGCCGAAGCTGGAGGCCTTCTTCCACTACCGGAATCTGGATGTGTCCACCATCAAAGAGCTTGCCCGCCGCTGGCGGCCGGATGTGCTGGCCGGTGTGAAGAAGCAGGGAAGCCACCTGGCACTGGATGACATCCGGGATTCCATCAACGAGTTGCGCCATTACAGGGAAGAGTTCTTCAAGCTGTAAGCGATTTATTGGATTCCGTGGCGCCTCAAGGCCCACTGCACGTGTTCGCGGACCATCTCTGACGGGTGGTCCGCTCTCTTCCTGAGTGCCTCAATCACCGGGATGGTGGATGGAGCGTTGCCCAATCCCACTGCAATATTCCTCAGCCAGCCTTCGTAGCCCGTGCGGCGTATTGCCGATCCCTCGGTGCGTTTCAGAAATTGTTCTTCGGTCCACATGAACAGCTCGGCCAGGGACGTGTTGTCGAGACCGTGTCTGGGGTGAAAGTCGTCCTCTTTTGTCGGCTTGCTGAACTTTTGCCAGGGGCAGACCAGCTGGCAATCGTCACAGCCAAATACCCTGTTGCCCATTGGGGCGCGTAATTCTTCGGGGATGCTGCCTCTCAGCTCGATGGTGAGGTAGCTGATGCAGCGCCGGGCGTCCAGTTTGTGAGGGCCAACAAAGGCATCCGTCGGACAGAGGTCCAGGCAGGCGGAACAGCTGCCGCAGTGGTCGGTCTCAAATGGAGCATCGAGAGGCAGAGGCGCGCTGGTAAATATTTCCCCCAGAAAGAAGAAAGAGCCGGATTTGGGGTGAATCAGCATGTTGTTCTTGCCAATCCAGCCCAGTCCCGCCCGCTGAGCGAGCGCGCGCTCCAGTACCGGGGCACTGTCTACAAAGGCACGATAGTCGTATCCGCTGACCGCGTCGTCGATGCGTTTGGCGAGTGTGGCCAGCCGTTTGCGAATCAGCTTGTGGTAGTCCCGTCCCAGAGCGTAGCGCGTAACATAGGCATTCTCCCGGTTAGTGAGCGCTTCTTTCGGGCTGTCCGGTGTTGGCATGTAATCCATGCGAACTGAAATGACGCGAGCGGTGCCGGGCACCAGCGACTTCGGGGTGTAGCGCTTGTCTCCGTGATGCCCCATGTATTCCATTTCCCCCTGATAGCCAGCGGCAAGCCAGTCCTGAAGGTGCTGCCCGTGAATGCCGGTATCGGGGTGGGTAATGCCAGCGTCGGAGAAGCCGAGTTCAGTGGCCCAGGCGCGGATATCGCTTGCCACAGATGTCAGAGCGTCAGCCGTATTGGTGGCGTCAGATGTCGTTGTCATTGATTATGTAGGCGTGGCTGATTAAGGGTCTGGGTGTCATGCCGTTTTTTAATTTGATTAAGTTATGACCTTTTCGGTCGTTTTGCTATGCTTTACAGGTATCTGGCCATTTTTCTTAAACCGGTTTCTGTAGCGGGAGCTCAGTAACATGGCGTCGTCCGTTTCCAGCAGTTTACCAGACGCGTTGTTCTCCGCCGATGCTGTGCGGGCGATTGATCGCTATGTTATTGAGCAGCAAGGTGTTGATGGTTTCGAATTGATGCAGGCCGCGGCCCGTGCGGCGTTTCATCGGCTGGTGCAGCGCTGGCCGGAGAGCGGTCCGATTCTCGTGCTGTGTGGTTCGGGTAACAATGGCGGCGACGGTTATCTGGTGGCCGCGAACGCAGCCAGGCATGGACTCGAGGTTCGTTGTCTTTCAGTTGCGCCTGCAGACAAACTCTCGGGCGATGCGCGCAAGGCATGGCAGAAGGCTGTGGATGACGGGGTTTCAATCCTGGCGCTGGGTGGGCTGGATGCTGCTGCTCTGGATCAGCTCTTCTCCGGCTCAGGTCTGATTGTTGACGCCATGCTGGGGACCGGCGTGTCCGGAGCGCCCCGTGAGCCGTTTTCGGCGATGATTGCCCGGTGCAATGGCGCTGGAGTCCCCGTCCTGGCAATTGACCTGCCTTCGGGACTGAATGCAACGACCGGAGCGGTGGATGGCGAAGTGGTCCGTGCCGATATGACCGTTACGTTTATCGGACTGAAGGCCGGACTTTTTACCGGTCATGGGCCCGCTGTGAGCGGGTTGGTTCAGTTTGATGCGCTTGGAGTAGAACAAGGGGCCAGCGACAGTGGAGAGTGCCCGATTGCAACACGCCGGGATTGGTTGTCGACCCGTCGCTGGCTTATGCCCAGGCCTGCCAATGCGCACAAGGGACGGTTCGGGCATGTCTTGATTGTTGCCGGTGATCGCGGTTTTGGCGGCGCCGGTTTGATGGCAGCGGAAGCCGCAGGGCGATCCGGCGCCGGGCTGGTATCCCTGGCGACAAGGCCTGAGCATGTTTCGGCGGCGCTGGCCCGGTGTCCATCGGTGATGGTTCACGGGGTTATCCATGGTTCGGAGTTGCCTCCGTTGCTGGAGCCCGCTGATGTGATTGTCTGTGGTCCGGGGATCGGGCGTAGCGCCTGGGGGCAGCAGATGCTGGAGCAAGTGTTAGCCAGCGGAAAGGCTCAGGTTCTGGATGCTGACGCATTGAATCTGATGTCGTCACGGGTGGCGATCCGGGCTGATGGGCGTGTTCTGACGCCGCACCCGGGGGAAGCCGCCAGGCTGCTTGGATGCCTGGTGCCGGAAATTGAGGCGGACAGGATCTCAGCAGCCAAGAAATTGCAGTCACTATACGGTGGGGTGGTGCTCCTCAAAGGGGCGGGTACTGTAATCGCCACCGGGGATGCCCCGGTGGATCTGGTTAGCGGCAGCAATCCAGGTATGGCTACCGGTGGTATGGGCGACGTATTGGCCGGTGTCATTGGTGCGTTGTATGCCCAGCTCGGCGACCCGGCGCAGGCTGCAATCCTGGGGGCATCGGTTCATCTGGCGGCTGCTGACCGGGCATCACAGGAAAGAGGGTACATCGGCTTGCTACCTACAGATGTGATTGATGCACTGCCTATGGTGTTCAAGGAGTCTGAAGAATGACAATTTTCGGGAATGAGCGGCGGCTCTACCTCGAAGGTGAAGACGAGACTGAGAAACTGGGTCGGGAACTGGCGAAGCTGGTGAGCAAGTCAGGGCACGGGCTGGTGATTTATCTCGATGGTGATCTGGGCATGGGGAAAACGACCCTGAGCCGTGGTGTGATGCGTGGACTGGGCCATGAAGGGGCGGTCAAGAGCCCGACATATACCCTGGTTGAGCCCTATGAAAGTCTGGAGCCGCCCGCCTATCACTTTGACCTTTACCGGCTGGGTGATCCGGAAGAGCTGGAGTATATGGGTATTCGTGATTATTTTGCCAGCGAGAACCTTTGCCTGATCGAATGGCCGGAGCGGGGGCATGGCCTGCTGCCAGAGCCGGATCTGGAAATTCATCTGGACCGCGAGGGGCAGGGGCGTTCAGCGATTTTGAGGGTACATTCCGAACGGGGTGTGGCCATGCTCAATGAACTCGATATGTTTGGGCCAGAAGCCTGATGGCCCGGGTTGTAAAAAACGGAATGTCCGTATGAAAAAACTGTACATAAACAACGTCAGAATGCTGGCGGCAGGGGTGGGTGCGCTGTTGTTGATCCTGTCGATGGCTGCTCAGTCTGCGACCCGTGTGGAAGGTGTCAGGGTCTGGCCTGCGCCGGATCACACCCGCCTGGTTCTGGACGTTGCTGGTCAGGTTGAACATAACATCTTCTCCCTGAAAGGACCGTCCCGGTTGGTGATCGACCTGAAAAATGCTGACCTGAAGACTGACTTTGGCAGGCTGGACCTGTCCGGCAGCCCCATTCGGAAAATTCGTAGTGCGCCCCGTAATGGCTCAGACCTCAGGGTTGTGCTGGACCTGAAGGCCGATATCAAGCCCAGAAGTTTTCAATTGGAGCCGAACGGCCAGTATGGGCACCGCCTGGTGGTGGATCTGATTGACGAGGGTGGCAGGAAGTTTGATGAACCGGCCAAGCCAACGGTTACCCAGGATTCTGCGGGTAAACGGGATATTGTGGTAGTGGTAGACGCGGGACACGGTGGCGAGGACCCCGGGGCGATTGGCCCTCGTGGTACCCGGGAAAAAGACGTGGTTCTGAAAATGGCGAGGACACTTGCCAGCCTGATTGACAAGCAGCCGGGGTATACCGCGAAGCTGACCCGTACGGGTGATTATTACATTGGTTTGCGTAACCGGACCCTGCTTGCACGCAAGCACAACGCGGACCTGTTTGTGTCCGTGCACGCTGACGCATTCCGCACGCCTCAGCCCAAGGGAGCGTCCGTGTTCGCCCTGTCCCAGCGTGGAGCAACCAGTGAGACGGCGCGCTGGCTGGCGCAATCCGAAAACCGTTCCGATCTAACCGGCGGTGTGTCGTTGGACGGGCGGGACGATACCCTTGCCGGCGTTTTGCTGGATCTTTCGATGACTGCCAGTATTAACGCCAGCCTGGGGGTGGGAAGTTCCGTACTGGGGAATCTGGGGAAAGTGGCAAAATTGCATAAGTCTGGGGTCGAGCAGGCCGCGTTCGTCGTGCTGAAGTCACCGGATATTCCTTCCATCCTGGTGGAAGCCGGGTTTATCTCCAATCCCCAGGAAGAGAAAAATCTTTCGACCCAGTGGTATCGGGATAAGTTGGCGAAAGCCATCATGAGTGGAGTCGATGAATATTTTCAGAAAACACCGCCACCAGGCACACTGCTGGCTTGGCAGAAACAGCAGCGACGCGGTAGTGCCAGTGTCAGCCAATACCGGATTCAACGCGGCGATACCCTGTCTGGCGTGGCTCGGGAAAACGAAACAACTGTCAGCGAGCTCATGCAGTTTAACGGCTTGAGGGATGACCGTGTTATGGTAGGGCAAACCATTCGTATTCCCGCATCCTGATCAAGAGGTTTTCCCGCAATATGCCCCACATCCAATTGCTCTCGCCGCGGCTCGCGAACCAGATTGCCGCGGGCGAGGTCGTGGAGCGCCCCGCATCGGTCGTTAAAGAGTTGGTTGAAAATGCTCTGGACGCAGGTGCCAACCGGGTCGATGTTGACGTAGAACAGGGCGGCGTCAAACTGATTCGGGTCCGGGACGACGGTTGCGGCATTGAAGAAAATGATCTTCCTCTGGCTCTCAGTCGTCATGCGACCAGCAAGATTTCAAGCCTTGAAGACCTTGAGGCAGTGGCCTCGCTGGGTTTTCGTGGCGAGGCGCTAGCCAGTATCAGTTCTGTTTCCCGGCTGTCTTTGACTTCCCGAACCGAATCCCAGGAAGCTGCATCCAGGGTTGAGGTGGAGGGGCGTGATATGGATGCGCGAATTTCTCCGGCAGCCCACCCAGTGGGGACCACGGTAGAAGTGCGCGACCTGTTTTTCAATACGCCAGCCCGTCGCAAGTTCCTGCGTACGGAAAAGACCGAATTCAACCACGTTGAAGAATGTGTGCGTCGTCAGGCTCTGAGCCGTTTTGATGCCGGTTTTACCCTGCGACATAACCAGAGAACCGTGCAAAGCCTTCGCCCGGCTGAGACTCCGCTGGACAAGGAGCGTCGTATTGGTTCCCTGTGTGGCCAGCAGTTTATCGACAACTCGGTGGTGATCAATGCCGAAGCCACCGGGCTTCGGCTCTGGGGCTGGGTTGCCCTGCCGACGTTTTCCCGGAGCCAGGCGGATCTTCAGTATTTCTTTGTAAACGGCAGGGTTATTCGTGATCGTCTGGTGGCTCATGCCGTTCGCCAGGCGTACCGGGATGTGCTCTACAACAATCGCCATCCCGCGTTTGTGCTCTACCTCGAGGTGGATCCGGCAACCGTCGATGTAAACGTGCATCCCACCAAACACGAAGTGCGTTTCCGGGATGGGCGGCTGGTCCATGATTTCATCTTCCGTACCTTGCACAAGGCCCTGGCGGATGTTCGCCCGGATGATCATCTGCGCGGTGCCGTTGCTCAGTCATTTGGCCGTGAAGCTGCGACGCAGGAGCCAGTTGGTGCCGGTATCCATAGCGCTCAGCCTGATAGCGCGTGGCATCCGGGGCAGGCCGCATCCGGACAATCTGTGCCGTCGGTTTCAGGTCATAGCTATGGTGGTCAGCCTGGTGCGGGCGCGCCTCAGCAGGAGTGGCGTGCCAGTGATCAGATGGCATTCTATCAGTCTCTGAACGCCGGCGGCGGAGTTGATCATGGTCAGTCGCAGCAGCCGGTAACGTCCCCGGTCATGACGCCGGGGCTGACACCACCGGTAGATAGTGATGAAGAGCCGCCCCTTGGCTACGCCATCGCCCAGCTTCATGGCATTTATATCCTCGCCCAGGGTAAAGCTGGCCTCATTGTTGTTGATATGCATGCGGCCCATGAGCGGATTACCTATGAGCGAATGAAGCGAGCACTGGCGGAACAGGATCTGAAAAGTCAGCCGTTGCTGGTTCCTTTGTCTCTCGCGGTGAGTCAGAAAGAGGCGTCATTGACAGAAAGTCACGGCGAAGAGTTGCACAAGCTCGGGCTTCAGATTGAACGTATCGGCCCGGAAACCCTCGCTGTGCGGCAGGTGCCCGCCCTGTTGCGGGGAGCCGATACGGAGCAACTCGTCCGGGATGTGTTGGCAGACCTGATTGAGCACGGTCAGAGTGATCGGGTAGAAGCTGTAACCCATGAGTTGTTGGGCACCATGGCTTGCCACGGCTCGGTTCGCGCCAATCGCCAGCTCACTATACCGGAAATGAATTCCCTGTTGCGGGATATGGAAGCGACGGAACGCAGTGGGCAGTGTAACCACGGGCGACCTACCTGGACTCTGGTGACACTGTCTGAGCTTGATAAGCTGTTCCTGCGTGGCCGGTGACCGGATATGACCGAACAAACGGCGAAAAGTGATAAGCCGCCTCTGGCGATCTTCCTGATGGGGCCGACCGCGTCAGGCAAGACGGATCTGGCGATCGAACTGTGCGAACACCTTCCGTGTGACATTGTCAGTGTCGATTCCGCCATGATCTACCGGGGCATGGATATCGGCACTGCTAAACCAACCGCCGAAGAGCTGGCGCAGGCTCCGCACCGGTTGATCGATATTTGTGATCCGGCAGAAACCTACTCCGCTGCGGATTTTCGCAGAGATGCACTGGCGGAAATGGCGAAGATTACCGAAGCGGGGCGAATTCCCCTGCTGGTGGGCGGTACCATGATGTACTTCAAGGCGCTGCTGCACGGGATGTCCAGCCTGCCATCTGCAGACCCGGAGTTGCGGGCTCAGCTGGAGAAAGAGGCCGAAGAACGGGGGTGGTCACAGTTGCATCGGGAGCTTGAGCAGGCTGATCCGGTCGCAGCACGGCTGATTCACCCGAATAACCGTCAACGGCTGATACGTGCTCTCGAGGTGATAAGGCTGACCGGGAAGCCTATTTCCTCATTCTGGGCGTCAGAGCCTGTTGGTGCGGCTACCGGGGAGGATGGCCGGCGGGTCGAGGATTACACCTATTTCACCCAATGGCAGGCAGACGAAAGCGTTTCGCTTCCGTATACTGTTGTGCAGCTTGCCGTGGCGCCATCTGAGCGCCGAGTGCTGCATGAAAGAATTGAACTGCGATTCCTCAAAATGCTGGAAACAGGCTTTCTTGACGAGATGCGTTCGCTGATGGCCAGGGATGACTTGAACCCTGATCTACCTTCCATGCGTTGTGTCGGATATCGTCAGGCCTGGGCTTACCTGGCCGGTGACTATGATTACGACACGTTTGTAAGCAAGGGCGTTGCTGCCACGCGCCAACTGGCCAAACGGCAGTTAACCTGGTTGCGGAAGTGGTCCGACGTGGAATGGCTCGATAGTGAAGACAAACTTATCACTAAGGTAGCCTTGAAAAAAATCGGACAACGCACCACATTTAATTCTGGATTATGACGATCTGCATTTACTAAAAACAGGAGAATACACATGTCAAAAGGGCACTCATTACAAGACCCTTACCTCAACGCCTTGCGCAAGGAACGCATCCCGGTTTCCATCTTCCTGGTCAACGGCATCAAGCTGCAAGGCCAGATCGAGTCTTTTGACCAGTTCGTGATTTTGCTGAAAAACACTGTCAGCCAGATGGTCTACAAGCACGCGATTTCAACTGTGGTTCCCGCGCGTAACGTGCGTATCCCGCAGCAGAACCCGGCAGGTGAAGGTGAGTCGGAAGACTGATCTTTCCAGTCTGACGGTTTGATCACCCGCGTTTCCGACGAGCCTCAGGGTTCCGAGGGGCGCGGGTGTTTGTTTTTTGGCAGACACAGAATAGATACCATTGGAGTCCATACCACTTGTTTGAACGTCCTGATGTCGGTGAAAGGGCCATTCTCGTCCACATCGATTTCACTTCCCATGATGAGGCTGAAGATCCCGATGAATTTCGGGAGTTGGTGAGTTCCGCAGGCGTTGACGCTGTCGCGCTGGTGAGCGGTACTCGCAAACAGCCAAGCCCCCGTTTGTTTGTCGGCGAAGGCAAACTCGACGAAATCCGCGATGCCATTGCTGCTTATGAAGCGGATGTGGTCCTGTTCAATCATGCGCTCAGTCCCAGTCAGGAGCGCAATATTGAGCGGGAGCTGGAATGTCGTGTGCTTGACCGTACTGGCGTGATTCTCGATATTTTTGCCCAGCGAGCCCGTACACACGAGGGTAAGTTGCAGGTAGAGCTCGCCCAGCTTGAGCATATGTCCACTCGTCTGGTGCGGGGCTGGACCCACCTTGAACGCCAGAAGGGTGGTATCGGTCTCCGCGGTCCGGGTGAGACGCAGCTTGAAACCGACCGCCGATTGCTGCGTGAGCGTATCAAGTCTATCAATAAACGACTCGATAAAGTCCGCCGTCAGCGTGATCAGGGGCGTCGTGCCCGTAAACGGGCCGATATTCCGACGGTGTCGCTGGTGGGTTATACCAACGCTGGCAAGTCCACCTTGTTCAATCGGGTGACAACATCAACGGTCTATGCCGCTGATCAGTTGTTTGCGACGCTTGATCCAACGTTGAGAAGGCTGGAACTTCCAGATATCGGGCCGGTCGTAATGGCCGACACGGTGGGCTTTATCCGGCATCTGCCTCACAAACTGGTAGAAGCCTTTCGTGCAACCCTGGAAGAATCGACCGAAGCGTCACTGTTGCTTCATGTGATCGACAGTCATGACGATCGCAGGGACGACAATATCGAGCAGGTTGAAGAGGTACTTGCAGAAATCGGTGCCGACGAAATACCGGTATTGCAGGTGTTCAACAAGATTGACCTGCTTGATCACTTCGCCCCCAGGGTTGATCGCAACGAGGAAGGCATTCCGGTGAGGGTGTGGGTTTCTGCGGTCACCGGCGAGGGTATGGATATACTCTTTGATGCCATCGTGGAGCGGCTTGCGGAGGATGTTGTGCATCACTTTGTGGTGCTTGGCCCCACCGATGGAAAGCTGAGGGCGCTGCTGCATGAAGCCGGCTCGGTGCTTGGAGAGAAATATCGGGACTCAGGTGATACTGTACTCGAGGTCCGAATGCAGAACCGCGACTGGAAACAGATACTCAGTCGGGCAGGGCTTAATGAAGAATCGGTGCGTCTCGAGCAGGATTCGGCCTGAAAGAGAGCCGGCTATTGCCGGGGCGCGTATTAATCCCTAGTATTTGCAGCCATTCTATTTAGTCAGGAACGGAGAGCACTATGGCCTGGAACGAACCGGGTGGAAACCGTAACGACAACGATCCCTGGGGGAACGGTGGTGGTCGTCGCGGCAATGATCAGGGACCGCCAGACCTTGATGAGGCGCTGAAGAAAGGCCTCGACAAGCTTAACAAGATGTTGGGTGGAAAAGGTGGAAAATCCGGCAGTAACGGGGGTTCCGGAAGTAGCAGTAGTGGCGGCTTCGGTGCCATTCTGGCGCTGGCTGGCATTCTTATTGTTGGCTACGTGATTTTCCAGTCATTCTACACGGTGGATGAACAGGAGCGGGCCGTAGTGCTTCGTTTCGGCGAGTACAACCGGACTGAAAGCCCGGGCCTGCGCTTCAAAGTGCCGCTGATTGATGACGTGACCAAGGTTCGTGTGACCAACGTGCGCACAGCCGAATCCACTGGGCAGATGCTGACTCAGGACGAAAACCTGGTAACCGTGGATCTTCAGGTTCAGTACCGGGTGTCTAACGCTCAGGCTTACGTGCTGAACGTGAGAGATTCCAATCAGGCTCTGGCGTTTGCAACTGACAGCGCCCTGCGCCACGAAGTAGGCAGCTCATCTCTGGATGATGTGTTGACAGAAGGTCGTGCTGAACTGGCCGTGCGTGTTGAACAGCGCCTGCAGAACTTCCTGGAAGAATATGGCACCGGCCTGGAAATTGTTCGCGTGAACGTTGAAAGTACCCAGCCGCCGGCTGCAGTTCAGGACGCATTCCGTGAAGTTCAGCGTGCCCGTGAAGATGAGCAGCGGGTGAAGGAAGAGGCAGAAACCTATCGCAACAAGGTTGTGCCTGAGGCTCGTGGTAAGGCCCAGCGCATGATCGAAGAGGCAAACGCCTACAAAGCTGAAATTATCGACCGTGCCCGCGGTGAAACCGCACGTTTCACTGAGTTGCTGGCCGTTTACGAGAATGCTCCGGACGTGACCCGTGACCGTCTGTACCTGCAGACACTTGAATCGGTGTTTTCGAACAGTAGCAAGATCCTGGTGGATACAGAGGGTAGCGGTAACATGATGTACCTGCCGCTGGATCGTCTGGGTCAGGGATCAGTGTCGCGGTCTGCAAGCCAGTTGTCGTCTGATGGCAGCGATTCTGTCGATATTCAGTCCCTGACCGATCAGGTAATCCGGGAGCTCAATGCCCGTCAGGCCAGCAGTACAAGAAGGAGCAGATAATCATGGGACCTAAAGGTGTAGTGGGTCTTGCAGGCGCCCTTATTGTTGTCCTGCTGGTGCTGTCGAGTGTTTACATCATCCCGGAGACCCATCGTGGCGTCCTGCTGCGCTTCGGTGAGTTGGTTGAAACCGACATTCAGGCGGGTATTCACTTCAAGACTCCGGTGATCGATCAGGTTCGGGAATTTGATATCCGCGTTCTGACCATGGATCTTCCGTCCCGTCAGTATCTGACCGTTGAGAAGAAACCGCTGGATGTTGATTCCTACATCGCTTGGAAAATCAAGGATGTAGATCAGTTCTATCGTTCTACCGGCGGTGACGAGTACCGTGCGCAATCCCTGCTGTTGTCCCGGGTGGATAACGGCCTCCGGGATGAGTTCGGTGTTCGTACCATGCATGAAGTGGTATCGGGCCAGCGTGACGAGCTGATGCATACTCTTCGTGACCGTGTGAACGAGACATCCGTTCAGGAATTCGGCATTGAGGTTCTTGACGTTCGGGTCAAGGCGATCGAACTGCCAGGTCAGGTCAGCGACAACGTTTATCGTCGGATGGCCACCGAGCGGGAGAAACTGGCTCAGGAGTTCCGCTCCCGCGGTAAGGAGTTGGCAGAAGGTATCCGTGCGGATGCTGACCGCCAGCGTACCGTGATTCTGGCAGAGGCTTTTGCCCAGTCAGAACAGACCCGCGGTGAGGGCGACGGTCAGGCAGCCAAGATTTACGCCGACGCCTACGGCTCCAATGCGGAGTTTTACAGCTTCTATCGCAGCCTGCAGGCCTATGAGAAAACCTTTGCAAACAAGGATGATCTCATGGTCATTGATTCCGAAAGTGACTTCATGAAGTTCCTTAAGGATCCCCAAGGCGCTCGATAAGCTTTGGTGCGATGATTGGAAAAACCGGAATACCTCGGTATTCCGGTTTTTTTGTGCGCGCCAACCGTGTAGAATTCTGGCGGTTTTGTTCCGGGTTTTCCTGCCCGGAATTCGCCTTAAATCCTGTGAAATCCCCACGGCGCTGACGCCGGTGCGGGCATGACGGACAACGAAATCTCATGACAGTATCTGATCGCTGGTTACTGCCGGACGGGGTAGAAGACATTCTGCCGCCGCTGGCTGGACGGATCGAATCCCTGCGCCGGGACGTAATGGATACCTGCCAGCGTTGGGGCTACCAGCTCGTAATCCCACCGCTGATTGAATACCTCGAATCCCTGTTTACCGGTACCGGACATGATCTGGAGCTTCAGACATTCAAGCTCACCGATCAACTGACCGGCCGAATGATGGGCGTTCGCGCAGATATGACACCCCAGGCCGCCCGAATTGATGCCCATACTCTGGGGCATGAGGGCATTACCCGACTGTGTTACGCCGGGCATGTTCTGCATACTCGTCCGCGCCATATGCTGACCGGTCGTACCCCGATCCAGGCTGGTTGTGAGCTCTTCGGCAGCGAGTCTGAAGCGGCGGATATGGAAGTCATCAGCCTGATGCTGGAGACGCTTCGTGTAGCCGGGCTGCCCCGTATTCACCTTGACCTTGCTCACGTGTCCATCTACGAGAGCCTGATTGGTGAAGCCGATTTCGACCGCGATACCCAGGAAGCGATTTTTGACGCGATGGCCCGCAAGTCGGTTCCGGAGCTTGATGAGCTGCTCGGGCAGTGCCCCGAACACTCCGCAGGTGCCAGGTTGAGAGCTCTGGCTCGGGTCAGTGGGGGTCCGGAGGCGCTTGAAGAAGCCCGTTCCATCCTTGCAGGAGCGTCTGCCGAACTGGATGCCGCGCTGGAAAAGCTTGGCCGGGTTTCCGAAATGTTGTCCAGGGATTTTCCTGACGTACAGTACGGTTTCGATTTTTGTGAGCTTCGCGGTTACAACTACCACACCGGGCTGGTGTTCGCAGCCTATGTGCCGGGGCACGGTGATGCGGTTGCCAAGGGTGGTCGCTACGACGCGATTGGCAGTGATTTTGGCCGCGCACGTCCAGCGACTGGCTTCAGTCTTGATATTCGCGCTCTGGTTTCTTTGGGTGAGCGCGTTCAGACCCGCCCCGGCGCTGTCTGGGCACCAGCGGACCCGGATCCGGCCCTCAAAGGCGTGATTTCCGGTCTCCGTATGACTGAGACGGTGGTATGCGAGCTACCTGGCGGAGCCGGAAGTAATCCTGTCGAGCAGGGGTGTGACCGTCAACTGGTCAAGCGGGATGGCCAGTGGGTTGTTGAGAATTTGGGCTGATGCCCTTTGGGTGTCGGTAAGACTATTTCAGGTAAACTTGCGAAACGGGCGTCCTTCGGGCTGCCGTATTGAGAGAGAATCATGGGCAAAAACGTAGTTGTGCTGGGCACCCAGTGGGGTGATGAAGGCAAAGGTAAGATCGTTGACCTGCTGACAGACAAGGTAGCGGCGGTTGTCCGCTTTCAGGGCGGCCATAACGCCGGCCACACCCTGGTCATTGAGGGCAAAAAGACGGCGCTGCACCTGATTCCCTCTGGTATCCTGCGCCAGGACGTGCAATGTCTGATTGGTAACGGCGTGGTCCTGTCGCCGGAAGCCCTGCTGAAGGAAGTTCGCGAGCTGGAAGCCAATGGTGTTGCCGTTCGTGAGCGTCTGAAGATCAGTCTGGCCTGTCCGATCATTCTTCGGACTCACGTGCGGATCGATCAGGCCCGCGAGCGTGCCCGTGGCAACGACAAGATCGGCACCACTGGCCGTGGTATCGGCCCCGCCTATGAAGACAAAGTATCTCGTCGGGGTTTGCGTCTGGGCGACCTGTGTAACCCTGCTGATTTTGAAGCGAAGCTCCGTGAAATCATGGAGTACCACAACTTTGTGTTGACCCAGTATTTCAAGGAAGAAGCCGAAGATATCGATGCGGCACTGGCAGAACTGAAAGCCATGGGCGAGGAAATCCTGCCGATGGCTGCGGATGTGACGGACATGCTGCACGACTACCGCAAGCGTGGCGAACATATCCTGTTTGAAGGTGCTCAGGGTTCCCTGCTCGATATCGACCTGGGAACCTACCCGTATGTGACCTCTTCCAACACCACTGCTGGTGGCACGGCCACTGGTTCTGGTTTCGGCCCTCTGTTCCTGGATTACGTGCTGGGGATCACCAAGGCCTACACCACCCGCGTCGGCTCCGGTCCGTTCCCGACTGAGCTGTTTGATGAAATGGGTGAGCATCTGGCCGTTAAAGGTAACGAAGTGGGAACCACCACAGGCCGCTCCCGGCGCTGCGGATGGTTTGACGCCGTTGCCCTGCGCCACGCTATTCAGATCAACAGTGTATCCGGCATCTGTCTGACCAAGCTGGACGTTCTGGACGGCCTGGAAACCGTGAAAGTGTGTGTGGGCTACAAGACCCCGAATGGCGAAATTTCCCGTCCACCCATTGGCTGTGACAGCTTCAAGGACATCGAGCCGGTGTACGAAGAGCTGCCAGGCTGGAGCGAAAGCACGGTAGGTCTGACCAGCGTTGATCAGTTGCCGGAAAATGCCAAGGCCTACATCCGCTTCCTGGAGGAGCAGATCGAAGCGCCGATCGACATCATTTCGACGGGTCCGGACCGGATTGAAACCATTACGCTACGCCATCCGTTCGGAGCATAATCGCTCGACTCAAATGGCGTTAGTGAAAAGCCGCTGCAGACAGTCTGCAGCGGCTTTTTTGTATCCCGATATCAGGGCTTGGTAGCGATTACCGTAGCGCGCTTGGGGCCCGGGTAACCTTCGATGGTCTTGCCGGGGTCGTCCGGGTCCAGGAAGTCCTGCAGTGAATTGAATCGCATCCAGTCTGTCGAACGCTGTTCCTCGGTCGTGGTTTCCGTAACGTCAACCACCCGGGCATCGCGGTATCCGGTCCGGTCCAGCCAGCGCAGCAGAGTGTCGCAGCTGGGCAGGAACCAGACATTCCGCATCTGACCGTAACGGTCTTCCGGCATCAGGCTAAAACCTTCAGGTCCATCCACGACGAGGGTTTCCAGAACCAGTTCCCCGCCCCGACGCAGTGTGCCCTTAAGCTCGAGCAGATGGTCCAGAGGCGAGCGCCGGTGATACAAAACTCCCATGGAGAAGGTGGTATCAAAGGCTTCCAGATTTTCCGGCAGGTCTTCCATTCGTATAGGTAGCAGGTCTACCGGGACGTCTCCGGTGTAGCGCTTGACGCTCAGGAACTGGAACATGAACAGCAGCCCCGGGTCTATGCCAATAACCCGGTCTGCGCCTTCCCCGAACATTCGCCAGCAGTGATATCCCGAGCCGCACCCTACATCGAGAATTCGTCGACCCTGAAGATCCGAAAGATAGGGTGCCACACGGTCCCACTTCCAGTCTGAGTGCCATTCGGTATCGATGTAGGTTTCGAAGAAGTCGAAGGGGCCTTTGCGCCAGGGCATAAGCCCTCTGAGGCCTTCGTCAAGCTGGTTGCGTTCACTGTCTGACAGTGCCGATGGAGATTGTACGGAGATTGCAGGGCTGTTGAAGTCAACGCTGGTCCCGGGAATACCGGGGAGCTTTTCAAGAGCTGTCAGCCAGCGCGCCATATCACCGTGCGGGTTGTCGTTAAACCGGCGGGTGAGCTGTTCCTCCAGAATCTGGACCCAGTCCTGATAGCCGGCGTCGATCAATGACTGAAACAGGGAGGCGAATCGGGATTGCCAGTCGAATGTAGCCATATTTGAACTGTTCTACTCCGCTTTTATTGCCAGTATGGACACAAAATTGAAGCACTGGTACCAGAGCAGAGCCTGGTCAAACCCGGCCTTCAAGAGGCGCTGCCTGTGGGTTTCGAGGGTTTCCGGGATGAGTACCTGTTCGATGGCCGCGCGTTTCTGGCTGATTTCCAGGTCTGAATAGCCATTGGCCCGTTTGAATTCGTGGTGAAGGCGGGTCTGGGTATCCTGTTCCTGCTCGGATTCAAAACGGATCTTTTCGGACAGGATGAGTGCGCCGCCCGGCCGGGTGGCGCCCGCAACACGCTCAAGGAGCCCCAACCGTTGCGCTGGTGGTACAAATTGCAGTGTGTAGTTCAGCGTAGTGACGGACGCGTTTGAGAGCTCGGTGGTGAGAATATCTTCGCACCGAAGAGTCACCGGCAGCGGATGATCGTCTAGCGCGACGTAATGTTCACAACGCTCAATCATGGCGCTGGAGTTGTCGACACCAATCAGTTGGCAGTCTGCGTGGGCAATGCCATGGCGCATGGCGAGGGTCGCTGCGCCGAGCGAGCAGCCAAGATCGTAACAGTTGGTTCCGGGTTGAACGTACTGTTCCGTAATGACCTCAATCATCGGGATGACCGTGGTATAGCCCGGTACCGAACGCCGGATCATATCCGGGAACACCCTGGCTACCGACGCATCAAACCGGAAATCCTCCGGGTTACGCTCGGTGGCAAACAGGCGGTCGGTTAACTGCTCTGGATGTTTCGGATCACTCATGGGTGGCGTCTTCCGCTATGCTGGCCGCCGATGCCTTTTCGGCCTGCTGCTCTTCTGCGGGCTCCGCCACTGCCGGAGATCGTCGGTGGCAGCGTACACCGCGGTTTTTGTAATCTACCAGAATGCCCAGGAAGTTGGGGTCTGCATCAGCCGCAATGGCCAGGTAGCCGTCTTCGCAGACTGCGTGCAGTTCTGATGATTTGGGAGACATCCGGAATGGCTCATCGGGGTTGATATGAATGGCCTGGAAATCGCCAACAGGCACAAAATCCTTGTTGTCGGAATGGTCGATTCGGCCGCTGCCCTCCAGCACCAGTACCGTACCGATAACGGCAGCCACTGCGGTGACAATCAGGCTGCGCACGGTGAATCGGGCTTCATTCTGGCTCATGGGTACCTCTTGATGTTTGGATGTTCCGGGACGTCAGTATTGACCTGGAAGTGATATGGCGGGTTCCTGCAAGGCGGACAGTTGTTCCCGCAATGACAGGATCTGGTCGGACCAGAACCGGGGCTGGGCAAACCAGGGGAAAAAGCGTGGGAAAGCAGGATCATCCCAGCGACGGGCGAGCCAGGCGCAGTGAGCGATTTGCCGGTAGCAGCGAAGGGGCTCGATGAGATGGCGTTCGCGGCGGTTGAAATCCCGAAACATCTCATAACCTTCAATCAGTTCACCAAGCTGGGCGCCCCGCTCAGTATCCTCTCCGTTCAGCAGCAGCCACATATCCTGAATGACGGGGCCGGTACGGCAGTCATCCAGATCGACAAACAGCATTTGCTCATCCCGGCACAGTATGTTGCCGGCGTGACAGTCGCCATGGATTCGCAGGGTTTCGACGGGGCCAGCTTCATCAATGCGGGCGGCGCAGAGTTGAACAAGGTCTGGTATCAGGCTGTCCCAGGCCGGTCTCAGATCCGTGGGGATCCAGTTTCCCTCCAGCAACTCCCTATTGTTGCTCTCAATGCCATTGAGCAGCTCGATGGCGGGCCTGTACTCGAATGGCCGTTCCGCGCCGACGTTATGCATCTGGCCAAGCCATTGCCCGAGTCGATACAGGGTATCGGTTACGCTGGTATCCGGCGCCTGTCCACCCCGTTGCGGGAAAACCGCAAAGAGGAATCCGCCGTGTTCCGCCAGTGTGTCGCCGGATGGCATCTCGAGCGGGGCAACAACAGGAATATCTGCCGCAAGCAGTTCACGGGTGAAATCGTGCTCTTCCCGGATCTGTGCTTCGCTCCAGCGTCCGGGGCGATAGAATTTCGCAATGACCGGAGAGGTGTCGTCGAGGCCAATCTGGTAAACCCGGTTCTCGTAGCTGTTGAGTGCGAACAGTCGACCGCTGGCGGGGAATCCTACGGAGTCCATGGCATCCAGAATGAGATCCGGGGTCAGGGCATCGTAGGGGTGGGATGACGGAGTTAATGGGGCATCGGCTGTCATGGGGGTCGCTGTCAGAGCGCTGCTTCGTATTTGGATCTCATGGATTTCAGATGGTACCAGTTCCTGTCCAGTTCCCATCGAACGCGGTCAATGCCCGGGTCCGAAAGAACGATCGCGGCAGCCTTTGCCTGCAACTGTGCCAGCTCACGCTCGGCGCGCTGCCAGTCACGATGGTTGTCACCAAGATTCCGCATGCTTGGGAACACGGCTTCCAGAGCCTGCTGGGTTGGGGTGCTCAGCGACCGCAGTGAACTCATGATGGCGGTATTGCCTTCCACTCTGAGAACGCGGTGCTGGTATGGATAGCTGCTGACGACACTATCTGCTTTAAGGCGCTCGTTCAGGCTGATGACTTCAAAGCCTCGCCATCCCAGCCAGCCTACAAACAAAGCGGCTACCACCATCACCAGAACAAACTGGCGGCTATCTGACAACATTTCCCTGGCTCCCGAATCCATTCAAGGCGTCCAGTATACCCTGTATAACGTCCTGAGTAATCTCAGGCGTGAGGCGTTTGCGCTGTTCCTGTGAGGATCAGTTATGCTTCACGTTCAAGTGTGTATGACGAGGGAGGAAACTGTGCCTGGGGATGTCCTGCTAGCGCAAACCGTGGTAATCGGCGCCGGTGTCGTCGGCTTGGCCGTCGCAAGGACGTTGGCTCAGCGAGGGCAGGAGGTTCTGGTGCTGGAGGCTGGCCCGAGGTTCGGAGAGGGCACATCCTCCCGGAATAGCGAGGTAATCCATGCCGGGATCTATTATCCGGCAGGCAGCCTGAAGGCACGTATGTGTGTTGAGGGTCGGCAACGGTTGTATGACTATTGCGAACGCCGGAAGGTGGGGTACCGCCGTTGTGGTAAATGGATCATCGGATCCGGTGAGTCTCAGCGCGTGGTTCTTGAAGGCATCAGGAAAAAGGCGGCGGGCAATGGTGTTCACCTTGAATTCAGGAATCAGAAGGCCGTTGAAGCACAGCTGCCGGGCGTCCATGCCGTGGCAGGGCTTTGGTCAGCGGAAACCGGAATTGTAGATAGTCATGGGCTGATGCTTTCCCTGCTAGGAGAGCTCCATGATGCGGGTGGGCAATTTGTGTGTGAGGCGCCGGTTGTTGCCGCCAGTACCGGGCGTGAGGGCCATCGGTTGAGTATTGGTGGTCGTGCCCCATGCACGCTAATCGCTCGCAGGGTAGTGAATTGTGCCGGGCTGGGCGCTGTGAGGATTGCGCAGGTCTGGGAAGGTTTGCCTGAGCGCCGCACACCTCAGCAATGGCTGGCGAAGGGAGTGTATTTCAGTTACAGCGGGCGCCATCCGTTCAGCACACTCGTGTATCCGGTGCCGGAACCCGGTGGCCTGGGTATTCATTTGACTCTGGATCTTGCTGGCCAGGCTCGGTTTGGCCCGGATGTGGAGTGGATAGAATCCGAAAATTATCATGTGGATCCGGTGCGCTCCGTCGCGTTTGCTGAAGCTGTAGGGCAATGGTGGCCAGGGCTGGATGCGGGTCGGCTCCAGCCGGCGTATGCAGGTATCCGGCCGAAGCTGTGTGGTCCCGGCGAAGGCCCTGCTGACTTTCGGATTGACGGGCAGGAAGAGCATGGAGTCGAAGGGCTGGTTAACCTGTTTGGTATCGAATCTCCCGGGCTCACCTCTTGCCTGGCCATTGCTGAACTGGTTGCCGCTAAGCTGGATTAACCCGGTGTTCGGGCCAGCGCCCAGACTTCAATCTCTTTTGCGCCGGCATCACGGAGAAGGCTGGCCAGCAGGCGGACGGTTGCACCCGTTGTCACCACGTCATCAACGATAGCCAGACGCTCGGGCGCAGGGTTCTCTACCTCGAAGACCCCCTGAAGGTTAGCCAGTCGCTGCTCTCTGTTTAGCCCCTGTTGTGCCATTGCCTGTCTCCGCCGGTGGACAATCTGGTTATTCACGGGGATGTCCAGCACCCGTCCCAAATGCTCAGCGATGTCCTTCGCCTGATTGAACCCTCGTTTTCGTCTTTTGGATGGCAGCATCGGGGCGGGGATCAGGCAGTCTGGCCTCGTCGCTTCAGAGGCTTCCAGTTGTTCTGCGAGGAAAGCGCCAAACTCGGTTACCAGGGGGCGGACAAACTTTCGCTGCCCATGGTATTTGTATCGGCTGATCATACTGTCGACGGGGTATTGGTAACGCCATGGAATTCGGGAGCGGTCGTAGGGCGGGGGCGCCTTCAGGCAATCTCCGCACTGCAGCTCCTTGCCCGGAAATGCCAGAGGCAATGCGCAGGTACGGCAACACCAATGATTGGTTGGCAGGTCATCGCGGCATGCGGGGCACAAGCCGTCCGTGCTGTTTTGAGATAGGCAGGCTACGCAACGTCCGCCTGACCTTTGGGTGTTAACCATTATTCCTTTAATGGTTGACAGGAAATCTGGTCCCTTTATCATCTGTTTCATCCGTAAACCCAGAGACCGGAAAAGGTTAACAGGACTTTCTCATGACCGCTACCCAAGCCGCTGCTGGCGAGATTCGTCACGACTGGACACTGCAAGACGCTCGCGAACTGTTTGAGCTTCCCTTCAATGATCTTCTGTTCCACGCCCAGACGGTGCATCGGCAGCACTTTGATCCTAATGAAGTGCAAGTCAGTACCTTGCTTTCCATCAAGACCGGCGCCTGCCCGGAAGACTGCAAGTACTGTCCGCAAAGTGGTCACTACAACACCGGGCTTGATAAGGAAAAGCTCCTGGAAATTGAGAAGGTGGTGGCTGAAGCGCGTGTTGCCAGAGAAAAAGGCGCTTCCCGGTTCTGCATGGGGGCTGCCTGGCGTAGCCCGACCAAAAAAGACATGCCTTATGTGCTGGACATGGTCCGTCAGGTCAAATCCTTGGGTATGGAAACCTGTATGACGCTCGGCATGCTCAAAGAAGAGCAGGCTCAGGAGCTGGCCGACGCGGGACTGGATTATTACAACCACAACCTTGATACCTCCGAAAAATACTACAGCCACATCATCACCACCCGAACCTACCAGGACCGTCTCGATACCCTGGATAACGTTCGCAAGGCCGGCATGAAGGTTTGTTGTGGCGGGATTATGGGAATGGGTGAAGATGAGGATGATCGTGTTGGTCTGCTGGTTCAGCTGGCCAACCTGCCGCATCATCCGGAAAGTGTTCCGGTGAATATGCTGGTCAAGGTCAAGGGAACGCCCATGGAAAACGTGGATGACCTGGACCCGTTCGAATTTGTCCGCATCATTGCCGTTGCCCGCATCATGATGCCGGAATCCCACGTTCGCTTATCCGCTGGCCGTGAACAGATGAATGAACAGATGCAGGCCCTGTGTTTCATGGCCGGTGCCAACTCCATTTTCTATGGCGAAAAGCTTCTAACGACATCGAACCCCGAGGCCGACGCGGACATGCAGTTGTTCCGCCGGCTGGGTATCCGACCTGAGCAGCGGGAGCAGTGTGCAACCGAGGAGCAGGAAGAAGAGGCCATTGCGGACGCTGTGGAGTATGAGGCAACCCGCCACATGTTCTATGACGCTACTCGCGAATCTGCCTGAGCCTGATGCATGGGTGCAGGTAAAGGCCGGGCGGCTGCTTCCGGAACACGCTACGAGCACATCCATGTGCGCTTGTTTCGGGCCGTCCTTGGCCCTCAACAGTTCCGGAAGCAGCCGCCCGGCCTTTACTCACATTATTGAGTCGCCTTCAGATATTGGTGAGGTCGATAGTTATGCGTAATTTTGCCGAAGAAATCGAACAACGAAAGCAGACTGGCCTGTATCGCACTCGTCGGCTTGTGTCCGGGCCGCAGCAACCGGAGCTGACGGTCAATGGCAAGCCCATGTTGTCATTCTGCAGCAATGACTACCTAGGGCTGGCTAATCATCCGGGAAACCTCGATGCTCTCCGGAACGCACTGCCTGAAACGGGGCTGGGCGGTGCTGCTTCTCATCTGATTTGCGGGCACCATACTGCTCATCACCAACTGGAAGAACGGCTGGCGGCATTCACCAGGCGCAGTTCGGCGCTGTTTTTCTCTACCGGTTACATGGCCAATATGGGTGTGATCTCGGCGTTGGCGGCCCGCGGCGATACGATATTTTCCGATCGCCTCAACCACGCTTCCATTATTGATGGCTGTATTCTCAGTCGGGCGACTATCCGCCGCTATCCCCACAACGACGTTGCCGCTCTGGAAACCATGCTGGCCAATACGTCCGGTCACAAGCTGGTGGTTACGGATGGCGTGTTCAGCATGGACGGTGACATGGCTCCGCTGAAAGAGCTAGCGCGGGTGTGCAAGCATTATGACGCTCTGCTGGTCGTGGATGATGCACATGGTATTGGGGTGCTCGGCCCCGAGGGTCGGGGAAGTATCGCTGAGTGTGGGCTTAGCGAAGACGATGTACCGGTCCTCATCGGGACGCTGGGAAAAGCCGTGGGGACCAGTGGTGCTTTTGTGGCTGGCCCAGAGGTGCTGATGGACTATCTGGTACAAAAGGCACGTACTTACATTTATACAACCGCTATGCCACCGGCGATTGCAATCGCAACCTGCGCGAGCATTGATCTCATTGAACGGGACAATGCCCGGCGTGATCATCTTGGCAGCCTGATCTCTGAGTTCCGGGTACGGGCCACGGCCATGGGCTATACGCTGATGGACTCGCGCACACCCATCCAGCCCATAATGGTCGGGGATAACTGGGCTGCAATGGCGCTCAGTCAGGCGCTCGAAGAGCAGGGGTTGCTGGTGACTGCCATCAGGCCACCGACCGTGCCTGTGGGCGAAGCGCGGCTAAGAGTGACATTCAGTGCTACTCACAGTTTTGAGGATCTTGAACGCCTTCTGGCTGCATTGAATAGTTGCCGGCATCTGCTGGACAACACGGATCTGGCAGTATGATCGCCCTGAAACCGGATATTGCCCGTGGTTTCGGTAGTGCGTGTGAAACTTATGAAGGAGTGTCGCGGCTGCAGCGGTTCATGGGCAATACCATGCTGCAGAAGGTTCAGTCGGGCGCGCAGTCGGTCCTGCCGACCTGCATACTGGATCTGGGATGTGGTACGGGCTGGTTTTCCCGACAGCTGGGAGAGGCCTTTCCTGACGCCGAAATAACCGGCATGGATTTGTCGCCCGGTATGATTGCCCATGCCCGGCGAAGTAGTGGGCCGGAGTTCTGCTGGCGGGTGGCAGATGCTG
Organism: Marinobacter salinexigens; assembly: GCF_008370345.1. Lineage (GTDB taxonomy): Bacteria > Pseudomonadota > Gammaproteobacteria > Pseudomonadales > Oleiphilaceae > Marinobacter > Marinobacter salinexigens. The sequence goes on from NZ_VTUU01000001.1 coordinate 882,408, forward strand.
AAAGCATTCCGCTTCCGGATCAGAGTGTCGACCTGATTTTCAGCAATCTGATGCTGCAGTGGTGCCAGGATCCTCGGGTGGTCTTCCAGGAATGTCAGAGGGTATTGAAACCGGGTGGCCGTTTGATGATCTCATCCCTGCTGGATGGCACACTCGCTGAGTTACGGCAAGCCTGGTCCGAGGTCGATCCCGGTGTCGAACACGTCAATCAGTTCCTGTCTGAAAGCGATTTCCGGTCCCGACTGGATGATATTTTGCCGGGCGCTTGTCTTGAGGTGCGGACGCTGCAATTGCCGTATGAAAGCCCTCAGGATCTTGCCAGTGAGCTCAAGAATCTGGGCGCGGGCTACAAAAGTGAGCAACGGCGCAAGTCGGTGACGGGGCCGGGGCGATGGCGGAAAATGTGCCGGCGCTATCCGATCCAGCCCGACGGACGGGTGCTGGCCAGTTATGAGGCCGCCTGGGTTTACTGGGAAACGGCATCTTTGTAACACGCTTTTATATCTGTTGAAGGCATCTGTTAACGGCGACTCTGCCGGGGATATTGTTGAGCATGGCGAAGAAAACCTATTTTGTGACGGGAACCGATACCGGCGTGGGCAAAACCATGGTGTCCGCGGCCATTCTGGAAGCTGCGCGGCAGTTGGGTAAGCGCACGCTGGGGATGAAGCCTATTGCCTCTGGCTGTGAATCCACACCTGATGGACTGAGAAATGAAGATGCCCTGATGTTGCAGCAGGCGATGACTGAATCGCTTTCTTACGATCAGATCAATCCGATTGCACTGGAGCCTGCCATTGCGCCCCATGTTGCTGCTCAGCAGGCAGGGCGGTCGATTACGGCGCAAAGGCTGGTTGGCTTCAGTCGTGGGTTGCAGATGCAGCCTGCGGATCTGATGCTCATCGAAGGGGCGGGTGGCTGGAGGGTGCCGCTGAATGACCGCGAGGTCTTTTCGGCAGTTCCCCGAGAGCTGGATATTCCGGTTGTGCTGGTGGTTTCGCTGAAGCTCGGGTGTATCAACCACGCTATGCTTACGGCTGAGGCGATTCGTGCGGATGGTCTCAAGATTGCTGGTTGGGTGGCCAATCGGCCAGATCCGGAGCAAATGAGCTGTGAGCGTGAAACGCTGACGTACCTGCTCGAGCACCTTGGAACCCCCTGCCTGGGTGTGTTGCCATGGGAGTCGTCCGCAGATCCCAGGGTGTTGGCGCGTTCTCTGGACATTCAATGTTTGTTTGAAAATTGACCAGTTTTGTGGCTAACTGGTGTCAATTAGTGGTCATTGGATAGCTGGTTATGATCAACAACACACTCGGCATTGGCATTCAGGGCATGCAGGATGGCATGGCTGGAATGGAGAATGCGGCCCGCAAGATTGCCCGTGGTGGTGTCGACGGTCCTCAAGGTTCGTCCGATGGTGCTGGCGGGCTTGTCGAGCCGATTGTGGAGCTCAAGGTATACGAGCGTAGCGTTGAGGCCTCAGCCCAGGTCGTGAAGGCAGCGGATGAAACGCTGGGCACGCTTTTGGATATTATGGCCTGAGCATTGGTCGTGAATACGCTCTCTTCTATCCCTTCTCTTAATCCTTTCACTTCAGCTTCCAGCGGAGCGGCTGGCCGCACCGCAACAGCAGATGATAACGCTGGTGGTTCCGAGGCGACATCGCAGCGTCCGTCAGCGACGTCGGAATCTGCTTCAGAACAGGGCCTGGCCCCGGAAGAGCTCAAGCAACTTGCGGAGCTCAAAGCCCGTGATCGCGAGGTTCGGGCCCACGAAGCGGCTCATCAGGCCGCGGGTGGCCAGCATGCTGGTGCAATGTCTTTCACCTACCAGAGAGGTCCTGACGGCGCCCAGTATGCCGTCGGCGGTGAAGTATCCATTGATGTTGGCGCGGTAGAGGGCAATCCCCAGGCGACGATTGAAAAGATGCGTACGGTGCGGGCAGCGGCGTTGGCCCCGGCTGAGCCGTCCGGACAGGATCGTGCCGTTGCCGCCCAGGCCATGCAGACCATGCTGCAGGCACAGGCCGAGCTGGCTTCAGAGCAGAAAAGCAGTTCATCAGACGAGAATAGTGATGAGGAAGGCGGGGTTAAGCGCGAGATTACCCGTTCCGGTCAGAGGGCCAGTGACACTTATCAGCAGGTTGCTGGTATGTCGTCGTCCCTTGCCGGTGAGTCCTCCGGTTTGATGTCGGTTTCTGCCTGAAACATTCTTTCGTTTCGTCTCCTTCAGGCCGCCTCCCGGTCTGAATGCATACTTGCTGTAACTCCGCTAAGCGCAGCGCTGGGCGGAGTTTCCGGCATGTTTTCCCCGAACAAAATTTTTATCAGGCTATTGACAATTCTGTGCTAGTAAACGTATGTTTCAAACAAGTGTTTAATTAAGGCTGCGGCGCATGCTGCTGCAGTGTCTGAGCAAACCAGGGCCACAGGCTGCCATTACTGAATCAGCCGAGGCCGACGATAATTTAGAGGTGGACCCGATGCCTGAGTACAAAGCGCCCCTGCGTGACATCAAATTCGTAATGAACGAACTGCTGAACAGCGAGCAGCACTACAGCAGCCTGGAAGGTGCCGAAGATGCAACTCCGGATATGGTGGAAGCAATCATTGGTGAAGGTGCCAAGTTCTGTGAGCAGGTACTGTCTCCTCTGAACCAGGTAGGTGATCAGGAAGGTTGCACCTGGAGTGAAGACGGTGTTGCCACCCCGACAGGCTTCAAAGAAGCCTATCAGCAGTACGTTGAAGGTGGATGGCCTTCCATGACTGCCGATGTGACCTATGGTGGCCAGGGTCTGCCGCACTCCATCGGTCTGGTGATCAGCGAGATGGTTGGTACCTCTAACTGGTCCTGGGGTATGTACCCGGGCCTGAGCCACGGCGCGACCAACACAGTTGAAGCACACGGCACCGAAGAGCAGAAGCAAACGTATCTGACCAAGCTGATCAGCGGTGAGTGGACGGGCACTATGTGTCTGACTGAGCCGCATTGTGGTTCCGACCTGGGCACCCTGCGCACCAAGGCTGAGCCGAATGCTGACGGTACCTACAGCATCACCGGTACCAAGATCTTCATCTCTGCCGGTGAGCACGACATGGCGGAGAACATCGTACACATCGTTCTGGCTCGTCTGCCGGGTGCGCCGGAAGGTACCAAAGGTATCTCCCTGTTCATCGTTCCCAAGTGCATCCCGAACGAAGATGGCTCTGTTGGTGAGCGCAATGCCGTATCCTGTGGCTCCCTGGAGCACAAGATGGGTATCCACGGCAACGCTACCTGTGTCATGAACTTTGACGGCGCCAAGGGCTGGTTGATCGGTCCTGAGAACAAGGGCCTGAACTGCATGTTCACCTTCATGAACACCGCCCGTATCGGTACGGCTATCCAGGGTCTGGGTTCAGCAGAACTGGGCTTCCAGGGTTCCCTGGCATACGCCAAAGAGCGCCTGGCCATGCGTTCCCTGAGTGGTCCGAAGAATCCGGAAGGCATTGCTGACCCGATCATCGTTCACCCGGACGTCCGTCGTATGCTGCTGACCCAGAAAGCCATCGCTGAAGGTGCTCGTGCCCTGATTTACATGGCTGGACAGCAGGTTGACGTTGTTCACTCCGGTAAAACTGAAGAAGAGCGCAAGGCTGCTGACGCACTGCTGGGCTTCCTGACGCCGATCGCCAAGGCCTTCCTGACCGAAGTGGGCTATGAGTCTGCGAACCTGGGCATGCAGGTTTTCGGTGGCCACGGCTACATCGCTGAGTGGGGCATGGAGCAGAACGTCCGTGACTCCCGTATCTCTATGATTTACGAGGGTACCACCGGTATTCAGGCGCTGGACCTTCTGGGTCGTAAGGTTCTGATGACCCAGGGTGAGGCTCTGAAGGTGTTCACCAAGCACGTTCACCTGTTCTGCAAGGAAAATGCAGACAACGAACAACTCAAGGAGTTCGTTGAGCCGCTGGCGGCGATCAACAAGGAGTGGGGCGACCTGACCATGAAGGTTGGCATGACCGCCATGAAGAACCGTGAGGAAGTTGGTGCGGCCTCTGTCGATTACCTGATGTACTCCGGCTATGCAGTATTTGCATACCTGTGGGCCCGTATGGCCAAGGTAGCCCTGGACAAGATGGCTGAAGGCACCTCAGAGGAGATGTTCTACAACGCCAAGGTTCAGACTGCTCGCTTCTACTTCAAGCGCATGCTGCCGCGTACCCGGACTCACGCAGAAACCATGCTGGCCGGTGCCGACACCCTGTTGGATATGCCGGAAGAAGCCTTCGCCCTTTAAGGCGCGGGCTAGAACGGACGATCCTGAATGAAGAAAGCCCGCGCTCTCAGGAGGCGGGCTTTTTTCATGAGTTGGTGTCCGCTTTTGAGGTAGAATACGCGACCATAATTAAAAATATTCAGCGGACACATAGCCCAAACAGGTGAGCCGGCCGTATCTGGTCCTGTGTTGCCACCTGTAAAGACTGACTGGATTATTTGGAGAGTTTTAGATGGCTGATTATCAGGCACCCCTGCGTGACATTCGCTTTGTATTGAATGAAGTATTCGACGCGCCTGCGCTGTGGGCTTCCCTGCCGAAAGTGGCGGAAAACGTTGATCCGGATACGGCCGAGGCCATTCTGGAAGAGGCTGGCAAGATTGCCAGTGGCGTACTGGCGCCTCTCAACCGCGAATCCGATGAGCAGGGTAGTCAGTGGAACGATGGTGAAGTGACCGCCCCGGAAGGCTTCAAGGAAGCCTACCAGACCATTGTGGAAGGTGGCTGGAACGGGCTGGGCGGTAACCCTGAGTTTGGCGGTATGGGGATGCCGAAGACTCTGGTCGCCCAGTTTGAAGAAATGGTGCAAGGCGCAAGTATCTCTTTTGGTCTGGCGCCGATGCTGACCGCCGGAGCGTGTCTGGCAATCAATGCCCATGCCAGCCAGGAGCTGAAGGAAAAATACCTTCCCAATATGTATTCGGGTGTCTGGTCTGGCGCTATGGACCTCACCGAGCCGCATGCGGGTACCGATCTGGGCATCATCCGTACCAAGGCTGAGCCCAATGATGACGGTTCCTTCAATGTAACCGGCACCAAGATCTTTATTACCTGGGGCGAGCACGACATGGCGGAGAACATCATCCACCTCGTGCTGGCCAAGCTGCCGGATGCGCCCAAGGGGCCGAAAGGTATCTCTCTGTTCCTGGTGCCGAAGTTCCTGGTGAACGAAGACGGTTCCCTGGGTGAGCGCAATACCTTCAGCTGTGGTTCCATCGAGAAGAAGATGGGTATCAAGGGTTCCGCAACCTGCGTCATGAACTTTGACGGAGCCCGAGGCTGGCTCGTGGGCGAAGAGAACAAGGGCCTTGCGGCGATGTTCACCATGATGAACTACGAGCGTCTGGGTGTGGGTGTCCAGGGTATCGGTGCTGCTGAAGCTTCTTTGCAGAATGCCCGTGAGTACGCACTGGACCGTATTCAAAGCCGCGCACCCACTGGTGCTCAGCAGCCAGAGAAAGCCGCCGACCCGATCATTGTGCATCCGGACGTGCGCCGCATGCTGATGACCATGAAAAGCTACGTTGAAGGGGGCCGTGCGTTCTCTACCTACGTGGCTCAGTGGCTGGATATCTCCAAGTACGCGGAAGACGATGAACGTCGCCAGCACGCTGAAGGCATGGTTGCCCTGCTTACTCCGGTAGCCAAGGCGTTCCTGACAGATCGCGCGCTTGATGCCTGCGTGATTGGTCAGCAGGTGTTTGGTGGCCACGGATTCATCCGTGAGTGGGGCCAGGAGCAACTGGTTCGCGACTGCCGCATCACTCAGATCTATGAGGGTGCCAACGGTATTCAGGCGCTGGATCTGATGGGCCGTAAGGTTGTTGCAAGCAAAGGTAAGCTTTACGAGCTATTTGCCCAGGATATTGCCAGCTTCATTGAGGAGAACAGCGGTGACGAGCAGCTGCGTCCTTACCTGGAGCAGTTGTCTGCCGCAGTTGAGCGTCTCGATGACGTCACCGAGCATGTGATCAAGGTCTCCGCCGAGAATCCGAACGAGATCGGAGCGGCGTCTGTGGACTACACCGACATGTTCGGTCTGACTGCTCTGGCCTACATGTGGGCGAAGATGGTCAAAGCTGCTGCAGAGAAGGCGGAAGGGGACACTTCCGGGTTCTACACCGGTAAGCTGAAGACCGCTCGTTTCTACTTCGATCGTCTGCTACCGAAGACGGTTTCTCTGGCCGAAAGTATCCGTAGTGGAAGTGATTCCATGATGGCGCCGACCGTCGAAGAGATCTGATCAGGATCCTGGCGTTAAAAAAGCAGGCCCTCGGGTCTGCTTTTCTATGTGTCTTTTAAGCGGGATCAAAGCTCTTCCATCCGCCCTCTGTCCGTTATAAAGGGGTTTTCGTTGCCCTGGATCTCTACAATTCGGCGATGCCGTGTCAGTTCGGTGTCATCCGGAGGGTCCTGTCGGTTCCAGCCCTTGAATACGGGCTTCGCACCAAGCCATGGCAGTCCGTAAGTGTCCACCATATAGGCCACTGCCCGGGCTACGTCCCCTTTAACCCGAGATGGTGGCTCGAAGAAGCCGGCACTTTCGCGCATATTGCACTCGTCGGGGCTGACACTTTCGCCCAACTCCTCATAACGAACATTTCTGCGTTGCATCTCGGTGCGGGTGCGCACCGGCACCATGTTGTGAAGGTCCGATGCGATCTGGCGATAACGGTTGTCCTGCTCGCATTGTCTGGATGTTCCGCAATCAAGGGCGGTGCGAATATCCGCCAACGGATAGACATAACCGTCTGTAAGCACGAAGCCCTTCCTGGTGAAAGGTGTATCGCAGAAAAAGGATTGGCCGCCATCGGCGTAAAGGTTTCCCCAGAACTGTTCCTTGATCACTGTGTCCGGGTCACTGAAACGGGTATTCTGCCCAATAACCAGGCCGGTAGTGCATGACAGGACGAGCGTTGCAGGGAGAAGCAGATGATGTTTCATGCGCCTTTTATACCTCGCAGTATCACAGAACACCTTGGCTAATCGGGCCCCTGGGGGAAAGGTCCGGGGATGGCCAAAGAAATGACGCTTTGTTCATTTATACTGTGAAGTATGGCACAGAGGCTCTTGTTGCAAGAGCCTCCGGATACAATATTTGTGATCCAGTTCTATCGCGTTGGCGGCTATTGTAGTTTCTTCCGGATGTTTTCGTAGCCGGATTTAAGATCTTCGCCGAGCTTATGGGCTGTTTGCCTGGCTTCCTGGGATGCATCCTCAGCGTCGTGCAAAACCTGCTCGAGTTTTGTCCGAAAACGATCCCAGTCCTGCTCAAGATCGTCCCATTCATCTTTTACGTCTTCCTGAGCCAGGTGTAGCTGCACACGAGCCTCATCCCGGTACTGTTTGATTTTCTCAGACAGCTTCTTGAGTTCGTCTTGAAGACTCATTTCAAACACCTCCTTGCGTTGACGGTCAAATGCATTGATGGTGGATTTACAATGCGCCTGAACACCATTAGCGTCAAGTGGTGGGAAAGCTCAGGCTGACGGGCGTTTGATCCAGATCAGGATCTGGCTGCCAGTAGGGTCGACAGGTCCCTGAGATGATGCCAGGGCGAGCGGTCGTCAAAGCCTTTCGCTGCCCGGTCGATGGTGCTGCACAATTCAATCGCGGAATGGAGCTGGCTGCGGTTCAGGCGCCGGTTGGCCTGTTCGATGGCGCGTACACGCTGAGGCTGGAACACGCCGCGTTTCTTGAGAAAAGCGGCAGGTGCCTCGCCCGTGCCGGAAGAGGCTTTGAGTTCCAGGATAAGGTTGAGGTCCCGGCTCAGCACGCTCAACAAGCCGAGAGGGTTTTCACCCTCCTGCTGAAGCACGCCGATGATTTTGCCCGCGTGGCTTGCCTGGCCTGCGAGGAGTTCAGTGACCAGTTCAAATCCGTTGAAGCGGGAACTGTCCTGAACGGCTTGTTCGATGGTTTCTTCGTCTATCGTACCGCCGTTGGTCAGAAGGGAGAGGCGATCCAGTTCCTGGCTGGCGGCCAGAAGGTTGCCTTCCAGTCGTTCAGACAGCATTGATAAAGCACCACGGGTCAATTGTAGGCCCTGGTTGGTAGCGCGCTGTTGTAGCCAGCCCTGAAACTTATTGGCGTCGATCGGCCAGACCGGAATATGGACGCCTTTGTTCTGCAGATCCTTGTACCATTTGCGCCGGGTTTCCGCCGCATCCAGGCGAGTGCTGATCAGCAGCAGGATAATATCCTCCGGTGGGTCCTGCAGGACCCGTTCCAGGACGTTACGCCCGTTACCCAGCTTGCCGGTCGGCAGATGAATTTCTATACGACGTTTCTCGGCGAACAGGGACATGGCGCCGAATTCGTCTGCGACAGAATTCCAGTCCAGGTTGTTGTCTGCATGAAAGGTCAGTCGATCATGAAAGTCGGCGGCCCTGGCGGCTTTCCTTATCTGGTCACAGCATTCCTGCACAAGCAGCGGTTCGTCGCCAGAAACCAGATATACCGGAGCCAGTCCTTTTTTCAGTAGCTGTGGAAGCTGGGCCGGCTGGGTTTTCATGGAGTCGCTGCGTTGTTGCTGGCAGAGTTGTAGTCTTCCCGGATGGCATTAATCCGGGCCTCTGACAGCGGTGCCAGACGGAAGATGATCTGCTGGGCCAGGCGGTCGCTGAGCTGTTGCCGAAGGGCGTCTTCCTCGCGCTGTTTGGCGAGTACGTTGGTCTCGTCGTAGCGATAGCTTTCGCTGGTGGTCAGGCGGGTTTTGGAAACCATAGGGATATTGTCGTCACTGACCACTTCAAGGTCGACAGAGTGCCGTAGTGTGTATTCTGCGGCAGCTGCCTGGCTGGTAATCGCCGATGCCCGGCGATCCTGCTCAAAGCTGGAAAGCTTGAGGCGGTACCTGGCGGAGCCGTCGTCGCTGAGGGCAACTTCCCCGAGCCTGAGCTGTTCTTTCAGGGTTCTGCACAGGCTGTCCGGAATCTGTGAGCCGCAGTCAACCGCAAGGGGTTGAAGGGCGTCAGATACCGGAGGCGCGCCTCGTAACTGAAAGCCGCAACCTGCCTGAAGGGCTACCAGCAGGGTTACCACAAGCGGGGAGATAACGGCTTTCATCAAGGGCATATCAGTTGGCCACCACGTTCACTAGTTTACCGGGAACCACGATGACCTTGCGGACGGTCGCGCCTTCGATAAACCGTTTCACGTTTTCGTTTTCCAGGGCCAGCTTTTCAAGGTCTTCCTTGCTGATATTGGCTGCTACGTTTTCCTTGCCACGTACCTTGCCGTTAACCTGAAGTACAACCTGAACTTCACTGCGGACCATGGCCTTTTCGTCCGCTGCGGGCCAGCTTGCATCAACCACTGGTTCTTCATGACCCAGGGCCTGCCAGAGCGTGTGGCTGATGTGTGGCACGATCGGGGACAGCACCAGCACGGCGGTATTCAGGGCTTCCTGGCGAACCGCGCGGGACTGTGGCTCATCGTCCTGAAGTTTACCGACTTCGTTCAGTAGTTCCATGACGGCAGCAATAGACGTGTTGAAGGTCAGGCGACGGCTGATGTCGTCGCTCACCTTGGCAATGGTTTCATGGGTCTTACGGCGCAGGCCTTTCTGGGCATCGTTCAGCTCGGCCACATTGAGTGTCGGAGCCGGGCCTTTCTCAGCGTGTTCGTTAACCATCCGCCACAGGCGCTTGAGGAAACGGTGAGCACCTTCTACGCCACTGTCAGACCACTCCAGGGACTGCTCCGGGGGCGCTGCGAACATCATGAACAGACGAACGGTATCGGCACCATACTGGTCAATGATCGCCTGCGGATCAATGCCGTTGTTCTTGGACTTGGACATCTTGGTAACGCCGCCAATCTCAACTGGCTGGCCATCTTCCTTGAGTACCGCCTGAATGACCTGTCCCTTGCTGTCTTTTTCTGTGGTGACTTCTGATGGGTTGAACCAGGTTTTACCGCCGTTCTGTTCGTCACGGTAGTAGGTTTCAGCCAGTACCATGCCTTGGCACAGGAGGCGATTAAATGGCTCTGAACTGGTGACCAGTCCTACATCCCTGAGCAATTTGTGGAAGAACCGGGAATAAAGCAGGTGCAGGATAGCGTGCTCGATACCGCCGATGTATTGATCGACCGGCAACCAGTAGTTGGCAGCAGCCGGGTCCAGCATGCCCTTATCATAATTGGGGCTGCAGAAACGGGCATAGTACCAGGACGATTCCATGAACGTATCGAAGGTATCGGTTTCCAGTGTGGCAGCCTGGCCGTTGTACTCGGTCTTGCACCATTCGGGGTCTGCCTTGATCGGAGACTGGACGCCGTCCATCTCCACGTCTTCCGGCAGGCGAACCGGCAACCTGTCGTCAGGCACCGGCATTTCGGTACCATCTTCCAGTGTCATCATCGGGATGGGCGCGCCCCAGTAGCGCTGACGGGATACGCCCCAGTCGCGAAGGCGGTAGTTCACGGTGCGCTTGCCGATGCCGTTGCTTTCCAGATGATCTGCAATCTGCTCGAACGCTTCTTCGCTGCTCAGGCCGCTGTATTTGCCAGACGAAACGAGAACGCCTTTCTCGGTAAAGGCCTTTTCCTGGACATCAATATCGCGGCTATCGTTCGGTGCGATGACCTGCTTGACCGGCAGGCGATACTTGAGGGCGAACTCATGGTCACGCTCATCGTGTCCCGGGACTGCCATCAGCGCGCCGGTGCCATAATCGGTCAGCACGAAGTTGGCGATCCAGACGGGAATTTCTTCGTGGGTCAGAGGGTTGATGGCCTTGAACCCTGTGTCGATACCTTTCTTTTCCATGGTGGCCAGCTCAGCCTCAGCCACCTTGCTGTTGCGGCACTCATCCACAAACTCGGCAACATCCCGATGCAGTTCGGCAGAAGCCTTTGCCAGCGGATGCTCTGCCGCAACGGCCATGTAGCTCACGCCCATCAGAGTGTCCGGACGGGTGGTGTAAACCGTCAGCCCGTCGTCGCTGTCTTTGAGCGGGAAGGTGAGCTCTGTGCCTACAGATTTGCCGATCCAGTTGCGCTGCATCGTCTTGACCTGATCAGGCCAGTCCTCAAGGTCGTCGAGATCATTCAATAGTTCTTCAGCATAATCGGTAATGCGAATGAACCACTGAGGAATCTTTTTCTGTTCAACCAGTGCGCCTGAACGCCACCCGCGACCATCAACCACTTGTTCATTGGCCAGAACGGTCTGATCTACCGGATCCCAGTTAACCGTGGACATTTTCTTGTAGACCAGCCCTTTTTCGTAGAGGCGGGCAAAGAACCACTGCTCCCAGCGGTAGTAGTCCGGATCGCAGGTTGCCAGTTCCCGGCTCCAGTCATACCCGAAGCCCAGCTGCTTGAGCTGCTGCTTCATGTAGTCAATGTTGGAGCGAGTCCACTTGGCAGGTGCCGTCTTGTTGGCAATGGCAGCATTCTCGGCGGGCAGGCCGAAAGCGTCCCAGCCCATGGGCTGCATGACGTTCTTGCCCTGCATGCGCTGGTAGCGGGAAATTACGTCGCCGATGGTGTAGTTGCGAACATGCCCCATGTGCAGCTTGCCGCTGGGGTAGGGGAACATCGACAGGCAGTAGTACTTGGGCTTGCCAGGCTCTTCCTTTACCTTGAAGGTTTCATTCTCTTCCCAGAAGCTACGGGCACTCTGTTCTACACTACCTGGATTGTATTGCTCGTCCATTCCTGCCATTACCAAAGTCAACCTGTCTAAAAATGATGTTCGGAGCGGCCGAACATTCTAACGCACAGAAGGCCTGACAGGTAGTCTGCCAATCCGTGATTCCTGTGCCATGATTAGAGTTATAGGGGGAGGCGCCTGCCAACTCCCCGGATATCACATAGGAGTCGTTATGACCGAACCAGAACGTAATCACCTGTCCGGTAAAGCGCTTGATGTCTATAACCGCATGCTGGAAAAAGTGCAGACAGGCTTGACTGCTGTCCCCGAAGCGACCCTGAAGACTCTGGAAGACGAAATCGTCAAGGCAGTTGAGTTTGAGTATGAGTTGGAAGAAATGACCAGAGAGGAGGCGGACCTTCTGGGTGCCTACGTCCAAAGAGACATGGAGCATCTGCTGCATTTTGTCAGTGAAACCGGCGAAAGCCTGGATGAATGGCTTCAGCTGGATATTTCGTTGCTGGAGCATCAACTGGCAGAGCAGTTGCTGTCCGTGGCCGATAAGACCCTGGTAGATAACCTTGAGTTAAAACAGAAGTTGGCGAATGACGATGCAGGCCACTACATCTCCGGGGAAGTCGCTACGGCTGGTATGTTCCGCTGCCTGAACTGCAGCCACATGGTTTGCCTCACAGCGACCAGCCATCTGGAACCCTGTGAGGCCTGTGGTTCCCACTATTTCGAGCGGGTTACGAGCCGGTGGCCGAGGAAGGAGGAATAACCCGCTCGCGGACAAACACCACCAGGATAATGGCGAGGGTCAGCACCGGCCACGACCCCGTCTGCATGTAGGGCGTGTTGCCTGACGCTGTATAGACTTCGCCTGTCAGCGTAGCGCGCTCAAAGTGCGGAATGGTAGTGGTGATTTGTCCGCGATTGTCGATGATTGCCGTCACCCCATTGTTGGTGCCGCGTAACATATACCTGCCGGTTTCAAGTGCCCGCATACGGGCGATTTGCAAGTGCTGTAGCGGACCAATGGAGTCGCCGAACCAGCCGTCATTGCTGATGGTCAGCAGCAGATCTGTGTTGCGGCTGTTAAAGGCGACAAAATCGGGATAGGCCACCTCGTAGCAGATAAAAGGCATAACGCGGATGCCATTGGCGATGAGTGGGCCCTGATATTCTGGCCCCCGGGTGAAGTCGCTCATAGGCAAGTCGAAGAAGCCGATAAGGCCCCGCAGTATTCCCTGCAATGGCACGTACTCTCCAAAAGGCACCAGCTTCTGTTTGTGGTAGATGCCCTCGCCGTTTCCGATCGCCATGATGCTGTTGTGGAACGTAAAGTCCTCAATCTGGTCGCTGAAACCATACCAGGGAATGCCAGTGATCAGCGTGCTGTTTTCCCCGAGTTGTTGTTCGATGTGCTCAATGATCTTGCCAGCCTGATTGTGGGGAATGGGGATAGCGGTCTCGGGCCACAGGATAAGGTCGGTTTCCCAATGCTCTTCGGTCATTCCCAGATAGGCCACGATCTGATCTTTCAGAAACTCCGGGTCCCATTTCATGAGTTGTGGAATATTGCCCTGCATGGCCGCGACGGTGGTGGGCTCGGTGCTGATATCCGTCCAGTCAATGCGGTTCAGGGTAGGGGCGAAGAGCCAGGGAGTCACGGCAACAACCAGTGTGACGGCGGCGGCTACGTGGTGTAAGTGGCGTATCAGCCACCAGGCGCCATACAGGGCAGCTCCGGTGACGGTAACCCAGAATGTGATGCCGTGAACGCCGATCAGCGGTGCCAGTCCGGCAAGGGGGCCGTCAGTGTGGGCTGTGCCCATATAGAGCCACGGGAAGCCGGTAAGCAACCAGCCTCGTAGCCAGTCACCGAGGAGCCAAATGGCGGGAAACAGAATCAGCCTGCGAACCGCGCTGCCTTTGGCCAGTATGCCCCAAAACCAGAAGGCAATGGCATGAAATAAGGCCAGTCCGGCGACAAAACCAATGGTGAGCAGGACGGATACAGGGATGGATGTGTTACCGAAATGGCTGATGCTGATGTACACCCAGCTCGCTCCGGTGCCAAACAGGCCAAGACCGGTCAGCCAGCCAGCTTTGAACAGCTTTTCCGGTGCGAGTGGGACAGCGACGAGGAGTATCAGCAGAACGGATACAGGCCCCAGCCACCACAGAAAGTAAGGTGCAAAGGTCAGGGTCTGGAGTGCTCCGGCCACCAGGAGGCTGGCCACGCCCAGCCAACGATGACTGGAAAGTGGCGTTTTCAGACCTTGAGGGGTTTCGACGTTATTGCTCACTTCGCGTTACCTGCAACAGACGAATGACACGGTTATCGGCGTTGGCAATAGTAAAGCGCAAACCGCCGAATGCAACCGTCTCGCCCCGTCTGGGCAGGTGGCCGAACTCCTTGAGTACCAGACCGCCTATGGTGTCGAATTCCTCTTCATCCAGATCGGTCTTGAAGAATTCGTTGAAGTCCTCGACCGGAGTAACGGCTTTGACGGCAAAGGTACCGTCGCCGCGGGCCTTGATCTGGGTTTCTTCGTCGATATCGTGCTCATCTTCGATTTCACCCACAATCTGCTCGAGAACATCTTCGATGGTAATCAGCCCGGCCGTACCGCCATATTCATCCACAACAATGGCCATGTGATTACGGTTTTCCTTGAACTCCTTGAGCAACTGATTCAGACGCTTGCTCTCGGGCACGAACGTTGGCGGGCGCAGGACTTCCCGGATGCCTGACCAATTCAGCTCATTGTTCAGGGCCAGGGGCAGCAGGTCCTTGGCCAGCAGAATACCGATCACGTCGTCCTGGCTGTCGCCAATGACAGGAAACCGGCTGTGGGCAGAGGAAATGATTTCACCGAGAAACTCTTTGGGCTCCTGCGAAGCCTTCACGGTGACCATCTGGGATCGGGGGATCATGATTTCGTCAGCGCGCATGTGGATGACCTGCATGGCGCCTTCGATGATGCTCATGGCATCGGTGTCGATAATATCCTGGGACTCGGCATCCCGCAGAATTTCCAGCACGTCCTCAACGGACTCAGGCCCGCTGGAGAAGGCCTGTGATATGCGTTCCAGCCAGGACTTGTTGCCCTGACTGCGACTCGACTGATCGTCGCTCATGAGTCTGTTTCCGTTTCCTCTGCGTCGTAAGGATTGTTGAATCCAAGTTGGCTTAACAGCCTGATTTCAAGGGCTTCCATGACCTCGGCATCACTGTCTTCAATGTGATCGTAGCCCTGCAGGTGCAGCATGCCGTGGACCACCATGTGAGCCCAGTGGGCAACGCATGTTTTGTGTTGCTCGTGGGCCTCTTTTTCGACAACTGGCGCGCAAATGATGAGATCTCCGGCCAATGGAACCGTTATACCGGCTGGCGCCTCAAATGGGAAGGACAAAACATTGGTGGGTCTGTCCTTGCCCCTGTACTCATGATTAAGCGACTGGCTTTCCAGGGCGCCAACAATCCGGATGGTAACTTCCGAATCCTGCTCTCCCTGCCAGGCCTTCTGGGCCCAGGTCTGGAAGAGCGCTTCGTCGGGAACGCCAGAGCCATCGTACACGTTCTGAAAATCGACTGTCAGTGTGCTCAACGTCTTGATCCGCTGCCATCATCAAAGGAATCATAGGCTTCCACGATGCGCTGCACCAATGGATGGCGAACCACATCTTTGGAGTCAAAGCGGGTAAAGCCAATGCCTGTGACCTTGCTCAGCACGCCTGCGGCGTGGATGAGGCCTGAATCCTGGCCCCTGGGCAGGTCGACCTGGGTGGTATCGCCGGTAATGACGGCGGTCGAACCAAAGCCGATCCGGGTCAGGAACATTTTCATCTGCTCCCGTGTGGTGTTCTGGCTCTCATCGAGAATGATGAACGAATTGTTCAGTGTCCGGCCTCGCATAAAGGCCAGGGGCGCGATCTCGATGACGCTTTTCTCGATCAGGCGGGTTACCTGATCAAAGCCGAGCATTTCATAGAGGGCGTCGTAGAGCGGGCGAAGGTATGGGTCGACCTTCTGCGCCAGATCGCCGGGCAGAAACCCCAGCTTTTCGCCAGCCTCAACCGCCGGGCGCACCAGCAGGATTCGCTTCACCTGCTCATCTTTCAGTGCTTCAACTGCACAGGCAACTGCGAGCCAGGTTTTGCCGGTACCGGCAGGCCCGATACCAAAGTTGATATCGTGGGTGCGGATGCTGTGGACGTACTTCTGCTGGTTCCGGCCCCGTGGCTTGGCGGTCAGCTTGGGAGTCTTGATGACGGTAACGGCGCCCTCGTCATAGGGTACATCGTCCGGCAGACGTTCCAGACCAGTCTCGCGGATATAGAGATGCACGGTGTCTGGAGAAATGTCCTGGGTCGCTTCGGTTTCCCGGTAAAGGTGCCGAATCACTTCCACCGCAGCCGCCACATGTTCGGTGGCGCCTTCCACGCGGAAGTGATGGCCGCGCCGCCCGATTTTTACCTCGAGACGCTTCTCGATCATCTTGAGGTTTTCATCGAACTGGCCACAAAGGGTGGTCAGCCGGCGCTGGTCTGCCGGGTGCAGGTCAAATTGTCTGCTGTCGTTCGTGTTCAATCTTGCTCCGTTTCAGTGTCTCACCCCGGCTTCAGGCGAGTAGGGCTTTCAGGCTTGGGGTAGTGCTCTGGTGTCAGGCCGA
Source organism: Marinobacter salinexigens (assembly GCF_008370345.1). Classification (GTDB taxonomy): domain Bacteria; phylum Pseudomonadota; class Gammaproteobacteria; order Pseudomonadales; family Oleiphilaceae; genus Marinobacter; species Marinobacter salinexigens. The sequence continues at coordinate 898,732 of NZ_VTUU01000001.1, forward strand.
CGCTTAAAGCAACTCGGCGTTCACCGGCACCCCGCGCAGAGAGTTCGGGAAAGCCTCGACAATCTCCACGTCAATAAAGTTCCCGATGACATCGGGGTTTTCGTGCCGGCAGTTTACAATCCGGTTGTTCTCTGTTCGGCCCGCGTATTCCCCCGGATCTTTTTTGGACAGACCGGTCACCAGAATCCGCTGGGTAGTACCCACCATCTTGCGGCTGATGTCCATTGCCTGCTGATTGATTCTCTGCTGCAGGATACTCAGGCGCTGCTTCTTGACCTCCATCGGCGTGTCATCCGGCAGATCCGAAGCCGGTGTACCCGGACGGGCGCTGTAGACAAAGCTGAAGGATACATCGAAGCCGATGTCGTTGATCAGCTTCATGGTGTCCTCGAAATCCTTGTCGGTTTCGCCGGGGAAGCCGATGATGAAGTCGGACGAAAAGCTGATATCCGGACGGATTTTACGCAGGCGACGCAGTTTGGATTTGTACTCCAGGGCTGTGTGGCCGCGCTTCATGGCTGCGAGAATACGGTCGGAGCCGCTCTGTACCGGCAGATGCAGGTGGCTGACCAGTTCGGGTACTTTCTCGTAAACGTCGATCAGCGCGTCGGAGAACTCCACCGGATGGGAGGTGGTGTAGCGGATTCGGTCGATGCCGTTGATGGTGGCAATCAGCTCGATCAACTCTGCCATATCCATGATGTCGCCGTCGTGGGTCTCGCCACGGTAGGCGTTCACGTTCTGACCGAGCAGATTCACTTCACGCACGCCCTGACTGGCCAGGTGCGCTACCTCGGCAATGACGTCATCCACCGGACGGCTGACTTCCTCTCCGCGGGTATAAGGCACCACGCAGAAAGTACAGTACTTGCTGCAGCCTTCCATGATGGACACAAATGCTGACGGGCCGTCTGCACCGGGTTCCGGCAGGTTGTCGAACTTCTCGATCTCCGGGAAGCTGACATCCACCACTCCCACGCCGTTACCCTTGGCTCGCACTTCCGTGATCATGTCCGGTAACCGGTGCAGGGTTTGAGGGCCGAAAACCATATCCACGTAGGGGGCTCGGTCGATAATCGCCTGACCTTCCTGAGAAGCCACGCAGCCACCCACACCGATGATGAGATCCGGCTTGCTGTTTTTCAGGGATTTCCAGCGGCCGAGCTGGTGGAAGACCTTTTCCTGCGCTTTTTCGCGAATGGAGCAGGTATTCAGCAGCAGAATGTCGGCATCGTCCGGGGAATCGGTCATTTCAACCGTTTCTCCGGTCTTGAGCAGGTCCGCCATGCGGGCAGAATCGTACTCGTTCATCTGGCAGCCGTGGGTTTTGATATACAGCTTCTTGGCCATGGGTCTCACGTTATCTGATGTATGGTGCGCCGGAATTACCGAGAGCTCTCGGCGGGCGCTGGCAAAAAGGAACTGCGTATTATAACGGGGTGATTATTCTGCAACCACCTTTGTCTCGGCTTGTTGCTAGATATCGTGTGGTATTATTTGCCGACTTTAATAAATTACCATCAAAGAATTATGACCCCCGAACGCCTTGCCCGAATCAAACACATCCTGGACACCCGCCAACCGGACTTGAGAGTCCTGACGGATCAGGTGCACAAACCCCGAAACCTGTCTGCGATTATTCGTTCCTGCGATGCCTTTGGGCTGGCCAACATGCACGTAGTCTGGCCGAAGGAGGGGTTTCGGGCATTCAGGAAGACGGCTGGCGGAAGTTACAACTGGGTGACGACTCATACCCATCCCACCATGGATGACGCAGTGTCGGAGCTTAAGTCCCAGGGTCACAAACTCTATGCCGCCCAACTGTCGGGCCGGGCGATCGATTTCCGCGAAGCTGATTACACCGCGCCGTGCACGATCATCATGGGGAATGAGGTAGACGGCGTCAGCGCCAGCGCGGCGGACATCGCAGATGAGCACATAGTGGTACCCATGATGGGCATGGTGGAATCCCTCAACGTTTCCGCCGCCTGCGCCATCATCCTCTCCGAAGCCCAGCGCCAGCGCAAACTTGCCGGCATGTTCGATCAGCAGCGCTTGCCGCAGGACGAATACGACCGTCTCTTTTTCAGCTGGTGCCAACCCACCGTCAAACGCTATTGCGACGACCGCAACCTCCCATACCCGCCCATCGACCTCGAAACCGGTGACCTGATCGATGGCGTAGGCTGGATGCAGGAAGTCAGAAAATTGAGGGCGAATCGCCCCAGATGGAACGGGGAAGTAGAGGCTTCGTCACTCTGACATTCGGCAGTAGAGCTGTTAGCTCATTGTCAGATCGGTCAGGGGGGGGAGCTCTTTCTGCCGGAAAAAAATGTCTGAGCAAAGCGAGTTGTTTTTTCCAGAAGAAAGAGCTCCCACCCCCTGGCCAGCCACCAAACAAAAAATGCGGACTGTTACTCCTCCCGGGCCTCAAGATACCGCTGCAACTGCTCCCGCAACGCCTTGGGCAACCGCGTAATCGTCAACGCATCCTTATCGCGGTCATAGTAAACCGCCTGATTCACCAGATCCGAAGAAAACGACACACTCATTCCGCCACCAGAACCCGCAATCCGAACCAGCTTCTTGACCTTGCGGTGGTCCGGGTGCAGCACGCCGCTTTCCGGCAACTCTGCCGTTTTTGAAGCGAACTCCTTGAATCGTTGCGGCTCGCTCTCATCCAGGTATCCGGACAGCGCCTCGATTTCGACCGGCTCACCCAGCGCATGCTGCTCTTTACAGAATTCATAGGCCTTGCTGCGGACTTCGCCTGCCTTTTCGGGTTCGGATGACTTGGCAAACGCCTCTACGGCATCAAGAAACGTCATGGTTTCTTTGTCAACGTCTACCTGATTGGTGAACCCCGAGAGGCGAATGAAAAGCTCGCCCGGCTCACCGGTGCCGCGGCCATGGACGAGGGTGAGATAGTTCTCGCTGGCATTGTCGCTTTTCCAGTCGTCCAGCTCGATGCGAATAGCAAGGTTCAGGCGTGAAAGGCTCAGTACGTCAGTTGCATCCAGGGATTCGTTACCGTCGAAACGCATGGCGCTGTCGGTTTCCAGAATGAACAAGTAAACCACTTCGGCATCCGCCAGAGCATCGTGGACCATCATCAGGTGTCCGTCGAACTCCTCCTGACAGCCGGTCAGCAGCTCCTGCCATTGGCCAAACAGACGGTCCGTCATCGCACTGAAGCTTTGCTTATCTTCCAGATAGTCCTTCAACCAACTGCTGAACGGACACTCGCCCAGATCCTCGGAGAAGCGACCGTATTTCTTGCCCGGTTTGCTGTTGAACAGCCGCTTCATCTGCTTGTGGAGACCCTCGTAATCACCACCGGGCTCCTGCAGGGCATCGCCGGCAACAAGGCGGGCAGGTTGTCCCGGTTGGTACTGGCTGGCAAAGGCGGTGCGCAGGTGTTTGATGGCCATTTAGTGCGGCTCCTGTTGGTTTGTGCGGTTGGCTTAGAGGAGCGGGATTTTGACATGAAATGGTGTTGGATTCATTTGTAGCCTGATTGATTTGGATGTGGGTCGCGGAGTCGGGCGGTCTTTTTCTTTCGAAAAAACAACTCGCTTCGCTCAGACATATTTTCTGCAGAAAAAGACCGCCCAACCCCACGACCAGCAAACATCGTGTGGACCTCGTTCAGTCGACGCTTTGCCCAATGTGCGTTTCCCTGTTCGACAAAATAAAGGCAGGCCTAAGCCATGAGTGAACGGCGGTGGGGTGGGGGTATTTATTTCTGCCGGAAAAAGATGTCTGAGCGAAGCGAGTTATTTTTCCAAAGAAAAAAATACCCCCACCCCGGCGCCATACACCAAAGATGGAGGTATCTCAGTCTATTACCAGAAGGCTACAACCAGAATCAGATCCGCCGAGAACGAACCAGATCCTGAACCAGCGCGCTGACGGCAGCAGGAATATCATCCTCGCTGTCAGCCGAAGCTGTTGCGGCAGCGACATCGGAACCGAGGTTAACGGCCACGGCTACCAGGCCGTGAGCGGTCAGTAGCTGCGCAACGCGACGGCGTTCGTCGGCGTCACCGGCGTTTTCTTCGGACACAACCACGGCGGTCTTGCCCTGATCGAACAGTGCTCGTTCAAGCGCGAGTGCCAGAGCCGGGGCCTGTTTGCCGTTACAGGCAATGATGGCTGGCTTCTGGGCCAGGCGGCGTTCGCGTTCTTCGGCGGTGACCGGGTCCAGCGATTCGTTTCCATCTGCGAAGCCGGCGATCATTCCTGCACCAATGGTGACGTTGGTCAGGCGGTCGATGACGATGAAGCTGCCGGTGGCGTGATTGCGCTGGTAAACGTCAAATGCGACCGGCTGGTTCAGGGTCAACTCGCACAGACCGATTTCGTTGAGTTGCAACTGAGCCGGGTTGGCCTGCTGTTCCAGCGTGTTTACATCGGTCTGGTGGTGAATGGATTTCACTGAACCGGAGGTAAAGGTGGAACCCAGTTTGATGTCATACAGGCGGCCGGTTTCCAGCGGGGCATCGGTCATCCAGACGATGTTGGCATTGAAGCGGCTGGCGACCTCGGGTTCGTCTTCTACCTTGACGAGCATATCCCCGCGGCTGACGTCGATTTCGTCGTTGAGGGTCAGGGTGACGGCCTGGTCGATGTAGGCCTCTTCCATGTTGCCATCAAACGTAACGATGTCTTTCACAGTGCTGGTGCGGCGTGAAGGAAGCGCCATCACCTGGTCGCCCGGGCGAATCACACCCGATGCAATGGTGCCGCAGAAACCGCGGAAGTTAAGGTCCGGGCGGGTGACATATTGAACCGGGAAGCGGAAGTGTTCCAGGTTCTTGTCCCGGGAAACTTCCACCGTCTCCAGGATGTCCATCAGCGGCTGCCCCGTAAACCAGGGGGTGTTCTCGCTGCGATTCACCACGTTGTCGCCTTCCAGCGCGGAAAGAGGAACGAAGCGGATGTCTTTCAGGCCGAGCTTGGCGGCAAATGCCAGGTACTCATCCTTGATTTCATTGAAGCGTTGTTCGCTGAAGTCCACCAGGTCCATCTTGTTCACCGCCACGACGATGTGACGGATGCCCAGCAGGGATGCGATGTACGAGTGTCGGCGAGTCTGGGTCAACACGCCGTGGCGGGCGTCGATCATCAGGATCGCCAGTTGCGCGGTGGATGCACCCGTTGCCATGTTGCGGGTGTACTGCTCATGGCCCGGAGTGTCAGCGATGATGAACTTGCGCTTATCCGTCGAGAAATAACGATAGGCGACATCGATCGTGATGCCTTGCTCACGTTCTGCCTGCAAACCGTCTACCAGCAAGGCCAGATCCAGCTTCTCGCCGGTTGTGCCCATTTTGGCGCTGTCGGTCTTGAGGCTGGCCATGTGATCTTCGTAGATCATTTTTGTATCGTGAAGCAGGCGCCCGATGAGGGTACTCTTGCCATCATCAACACTGCCGCAGGTCAGGAGGCGCAGCAGTTCCTTGTTTTCGTGCTGTTTCAGGTAGGCCTGAATATCTTCAGCAATCAGATCAGACTGGTGTGACATCTTAGAAATACCCTTCCCGCTTTTTCTGTTCCATGGACCCGGCTGAGTCGTGATCAATAACGCGGCCCTGGCGCTCAGAGCTGGTCGCCAGGAGCATTTCCTGGATGATCTCGGGCAGGGTGTTGGCTTCAGACTCGATGGCACCGGTCAGTGGATAGCAGCCGAGTGTCCGGAAACGTACCGATTTCATCATCGGCTTTTCGCCTTCCTTCAGTGGCATGCGGTCATCGTCAACCATGATCAGTGTGCCGTCCCGCTCCACCACCGGGCGCTCTGCGGCGTAGTACAGCGGAACAATGTCGATGTTCTCGAGATAGATGTACTGCCAGATGTCCAGCTCGGTCCAGTTCGACAGGGGGAAGACGCGGATGCTTTCGCCCTTGTTGACCTTGCCGTTATAGATGTTCCACAGCTCGGGGCGCTGGTTCTTTGGATCCCAGCGATGGTGCTCGTCGCGGAACGAATAGACCCGCTCCTTGGCGCGGGATTTCTCTTCGTCACGACGGGCGCCGCCAAAGGCTGCGTCGAACTTGTACTTGTTCAGTGCCTGCTTCAGAGACTGGGTTTTCATGACATCTGTGTGCTTGGCACTGCCGTGGGTGAAAGGACCAATGCCCTGCTTCACGCCTTCCTCGTTGATGTGAACGATGAGGTCCAGGCCGTATTTGCTGACCTGCTTATCCCGGAATTCAATCATTTCCTTGAACTTCCAGGTGGTATCAACGTGCATCAGCGGGAACGGCGGTTTGCCCGGGTAAAACGCCTTGCGGGCAAGATGCAGCATGACTGCCGAATCCTTGCCGATGGAGTAGAGCATGACCGGGTTGTCGAACTCGGCTGCCACTTCCCGGATTATGTGGATGCTTTCTGCTTCCAGCTGTTTCAGGTGAGTGAGATTATATGAGGTCATGGGAATCCAACTGCCGCTGTGCGGGCATTGATGACTATGAGAATTGATTTCTCAACTATACCAGAGGCAGATAGGGTATAAGAAGGGATGCAAGTATAGTTTGGGGTTATAATAATATAGCAATAGACGCCCGCTGTACGGGGCTGGAGAGCGTCTTGATCAGTGAGATCAGAGCAGTGTTCGCGCGTCGGAAAGCAGCTTGCCTACGTACCGGTCTATGTAGTCGAATCCATTGCCCTCAAACTCCGAAAACTGTATGCCCAACTGGAACTCATCACGGGCGATGCGGCGCATGTGAACAATGTTGCCATCGGCAATAACAGAGACGGGTTGGGTGGGGATAACCGGAACCGAGAACCGGGTTTTCACGGAAATCCAGCGCCCGGGTGCGGGCGTGCGCTGATCGGGAATGAGCTCTTTGATGGCTTCCTGATTACAGGACACCATGATGCCGGTACGGGACAGATTGGAAACCGAACAGGTCAGGCAGCCACCATCCGGTTTCTCAATGGTAATCTTCGTGGTTACGTCAACGCGCTGCTGATTGCGCAAGTTCGGTTTCGCAACGGGTTTCATGTTTACTCTTCTGGCCTGGTTAGTTTGGAATACAGCTGCCTTTCCCATAATTTACATCCAGAAAAACACTTAAACGTCTGAAAGTTTAGTTGTTTAATTAGTGATCAGCAAGAGCCTGTCGTTCATTGTGGCAGATTTGATGCTTTTTTTGTGAACAAGGCGTCACAAATTTGATACGAGTCAGTTATGAATGCAACCGGCAGAATCGAGAGATTTGCTGCAGACAGCCCTGTAACTGAGATAAAATAGCGGCCTCGTTCATTCATTTCTGGCCGTTTCCGGCCCCTGGAATTTCGAAGCTCCCCTATGACAGATAAAACCCCCAGTGCCTCAGCCGCAAACGGTAAAGTCGGCTTTATCAGCCTTGGTTGCCCAAAAGCCCTGGTTGACTCCGAACGCATACTCACCCAGCTTCGGCTGGATGGCTATGATGTTGTGCCGACCTATGACGACGCAGACGTGGTGGTGGTCAACACCTGCGGATTTATTGATGCGGCCAAACAGGAGTCCCTGGATGCCATCGGTGAGGCGATCAGTGAAAACGGCAAGGTCATCGTGACCGGCTGCATGGGGGTAGAAGCGGACAAAATTCGTGAGACTCATCCCGGGGTGCTGGCAGTCTCCGGCCCGCATGCCTATGAGGAAGTGGTTGGTGCCGTCCACGAGTACGTGCCACCGAAGCCGAAGGAGCATGATCCGTTCACGGATCTGGTACCACCCCAGGGCGTTAAACTGACGCCGAGGCATTACGCCTACCTGAAAATTTCGGAAGGCTGCAATCACCGGTGCACCTTCTGCATTATTCCATCCATGCGTGGCGATCTCGTCAGTCGCCCGATTGGCGATGTGATGGATGAGGCGCAGCGCCTGGTCGATGCCGGGGTCAAAGAGTTGCTGGTGATTTCCCAGGATACGTCAGCCTACGGCGTTGATATCAAGTATCGCACCGGCTTCTGGCAGGGGCGTCCGGTCAAAACCAAAATGCAGGCGCTTTGTGAAGCCCTTGGTGACATGGGGGTGTGGGTACGCCTGCACTATGTTTACCCATATCCGCATGTGGATGACATCATTCCGTTGATGGCTGAAGGCAAGATCCTTCCGTACCTGGATATCCCGTTCCAGCACGCCAGTCCCAAGGTTCTCAAGGCCATGAAACGCCCCGCTCACGATAGTAAGACGCTTGAGCGTATCCGGAAGTGGCGTGAAATCTGCCCGGAGCTTACGATTCGCTCAACCTTTATCGTAGGGTTCCCGGGGGAAACCGAGGAAGACTTCCAGTATCTCCTGGATTGGCTTGACGAGGCGCAACTGGACCGTGTGGGTGCATTTACCTACAGCCCGGTTGAAGGGGCGAAAGCCAATGAACTGGAAGGTGCCGTTCCGGAGGACGTCAAGGAGGAACGTCTGGCTCGCTTTATGGCCAAGCAGGCGGAGATCTCAGCGGCACGCCTTCAGGCCAAAATCGGAAAAACCATTGATGTGCTGATTGATGAAGTCGATGAAGAAGGTGCCATTGGACGTTCCAAGGCGGATGCGCCGGAAATTGACGGTATGGTTTACCTGAATGGTGAGACGGAGCTTGAGCCGGGGCAGGTGGTTCGGGCGGTTGTTGATCATGCGGATGAGCACGACCTCTGGGCGACGCTCTGCTGATTCTCGCTGGTTCTGATGCCGGCCCAGCACAGGTGGAAAGCCTGTGCTGGGCCGGAGAGCCTTTAGCCTTTTTTAATCTTCTCTGACCCGCTCCACAATATCTGCGTAGAAGTCTTCGAATGGCAGGAAGTCAACGCTGTCCTGGCCACAGCAGCGTATGCCGCCGGATTTGATGTCGTACACCCAGCCGTGGATCTGAACCTTCTGGGTGGCCAGTTTGGCCGCTACGGCGGGATGGGTGCGTACGTGTTGTACCTGCTGAAGCACATTTTGCTCGATAGCTTCGTTCAGGTATTTGCCGTCCAGCCGTGCATCGGTATCGATGTCGTGCCGCTCACGGACAATCTCCATGGCTGAGCGACAGTGTCCCAGCCACTCCTTGACGTGGGGTAGCCCTTTCAGGCCCTCAACATCCAGCGCGCCTTTTATGGCTCCGCAGTCCGTGTGCCCGCAGATGATAATGTGACGTACCTTGAGCACGGCCACTGCATACTCGATGGAGGCGGTCATGCCCCCGGTTTCATTGCTGTGAGGCGGAATGATGTTGCCCGCGTTACGGCAGATGAACAGGTCACCGGGATGGGAGCCAGTGACCAGGTTGGGGTCAATGCGCGAGTCCGAGCAGGTGACAAACAGCACCTCGGGGCTCTGGCCATCGGCCAGAGCTCCAAACAGGTCTTTGCGTTCCGGATAAACGTTCTTCTTGAAATCCAGTACGCCGCGAACGATGTGGTCCATGTGAACTCCTCTTAAGGTAGTTATCAGGCAATATCGATCAGAACTTCGCCCGGGGTTACCCGGTCGCCCTTGGTGACGTATACGGCCTTTACGGTACCGTCGATGCTTGAGTGCACCTCGGTTTCCATCTTCATGGCCTCAGTGATCAGCACGGCCTGGCCTGCGGTCACGGTGTCACCTTCATTGACCAGTACGTCGACGACGTTGCCTGGCATTGCGGTGGTTACGTGGCCCGGCTCGGATGCCCGCGCGCGGCCGCTTCCACCTTCAGCGACGTACTCGTTGAGGGATTCGAACACTACCTCTTCCGGCATGCCATCCAGCGACAGGTAGATCTTGCGCTTGCCAGCACCGGAATCGCCGACACCGGTCACCGCCACTTCGTAAGTCTCACCGTGGACGTCGATACGGAATTCGGTTGCCACAGCGGTGCCCATTCCAGACTTGCCATGCTGTTCTGCTGGCAGAAGTTCTTCCGGCTTCAGGGTGCCGTCCTGACGTTGCTGCAGGAATTCGCGGCCCAGGTCCGGGAACATGGCGTAGGTGAGAACATCTTCCTCGCTCTGTGCCAGTGCGCCGATGTCGTCCCGCAGTTTGTTCAACTCGGGGCTAAGCAGGTCTGCCGGGCGGCCTTCGTTAACGGATTCGTTGCCAATCGCTTTTTTCTGAATGTCAGCGTTGACGTCCGCTGGTGGCTGGCCATACCCGCCTTGCAGGTAACGCTTCACCTCGTTGGTGATGGTTTTGTAGCGCTGGCCAGCGAGCACGTTGTAGACAGCCTGGGTGCCGACAATCTGTGACGTCGGAGTGACCAGCGGCGGATAGCCCAGATCTTTGCGGACGCGGGGGATTTCATCGAAAACGTCCCGAATGCGTTCCAGGGCGTTCTGTTCTTTGAGCTGGTTAGCAAGGTTGGACATCATGCCGCCCGGTACCTGGTTGATCTGTACCGAAACGTCCTCGCGGGTGAACTCGCTCTCGAACTGGTGATACTTCTTGCGGACTTCGCGGAAGTAGTCGGCAATCTCGCTAAGCAGTTCGAGGTCCAGGCCGGTGTCGTAGTCTGTGCCTTTCAGTGCGGCAACCTGAGACTCGGTGGCCGGGTGGCTGGTGCCGCTGGCAAAGGATGAGATGGCCGTATCGATACGATCGGCTCCGGCTTCGATGGCCTTGAGCTGACACAGCGGCGCGAGGCCGGATGTGGAATGGCTGTGTACGACCAGAGGAAGATCCACTTCGGACTTGATGGCTTTGACCAGCTCATAGGTTGCGTATGGCGTAAGCAGGCCGGCCATATCCTTGATCGCAATGGAGTCAGCGCCCATTGCCTGCATGTCTTTTGCCTGTTTCACGAACAGCTCAGGCGTGTGAACCGGGCTGGTGGTGTAGCAGATTGTGCCCTGGGCGTGTTTGCCGGCTTTCTTCACCGCCTTCATGGCGGTTTCGATGTTGCGCAGATCGTTCAGTGCGTCGAACACACGGAACACGTCGATACCGTTATCAGCGGCTTTCTGGACAAAGGCCTCAACGACGTCATCGGCATAGTGGCGGTAGCCGAGGAGGTTCTGGCCGCGCAGAAGCATTTGCAGGCGTGTGTTCGGTAGCGCCGCTTTCAACTGACGCAGACGCTCCCACGGATCTTCCTTGAGGAAGCGAACACAGGCGTCAAAGGTGGCGCCGCCCCAGACTTCCAGGGACCAGTAGCCAACCTGATCCAGTTTTTCGCAGATCGGCAGCATGTCTTCTGTACGCATGCGGGTTGCGATCAGCGATTGGTGCGCGTCGCGCAGGATAACGTCAGTGACTTCGATTTTCTTGGCGTTGCTCATATCTTGTTCCTCCTGCGAGTTACCAGCCGGCGTGTGCGGCGATGGTGGCAGCAATGGTCAGGGCGATTTCGGCCGGGTCGCGCTTGGTTGAATAATTCAGCAGTTCCGGGTGTTCGGGCACGAAGCTGGTATTGAAAATACCGGCGCGGAAATCCGCGTGGTCCAGAATCTGCTGGTAATAGGCGGCCGTGGTTTTGATACCGTGCAGGCGCATATCATCCAGGGCGCGTTTACCCCGGGCGATCACTTCGTCCCAGGTCAGGGCCCAGACAACCAGTTTCAGGCACATAGAGTCGTAATAAGGTGGGATCTCATAGCCAGTGTAGATGGCCGTGTCGACACGCACCCCGGGGCCGCCCGGCGCATAGTAATGGGTGATGCGGCCAAAGCTTGGCAGGAAGTCGTTTTTAGGATCTTCCGCGTTAATCCGGAATTGCAGCGCGTAGCCCCGGAACTGGATATCTTCCTGGCGATAGCTCAGTGGCAGTCCGGAGGCAATGCGTAGCTGCTCACGGACAATGTCCACCCCGGTAATGGCTTCAGTGATTGTGTGCTCAACCTGAACCCGGGTGTTCATTTCCATGAAGTAGACTTCGTTGCCGGAGAGCAAAAACTCTACGGTTCCGGCATTCTCGTAGCCCACCGCCTTGGCTGCCTTTACCGCGAGGCCGCCGATGTACTGACGTTGTTCGGGTGTGAGTTGAGGGCTGGGAGCGATCTCGATCAGCTTCTGATTCCGGCGCTGGATAGAGCAGTCCCGCTCGAACAGATGTACCGCTTCGCCCTGGCTGTCGGCGAGGATCTGGACCTCGATGTGACGCGGATTGACGATGCACTTCTCCATGAAGACTTCGGCGGAACCGAATGCCTTGGTGGCTTCGGAGATAACCCGAGGGTACTGGGCTTTCAGTTCTGCCGGTGTGTCACAGCGTCGAATACCGCGGCCACCACCGCCAGAGGTTGCCTTCACCATCACCGGGTAACCGATGTCATTGGCCAGGGACAGGGCGTCTTCCAGGCTGTCCAGGTTGCCTTCTGAGCCGGGAGTGATAGGTACACCAGCTGCCCGCATGCTGTCGCGGGCCTGGGTCTTGTCCCCCATTTTGTGAATGACTTCGGACTTCGGGCCGATGAATGTTATGTCTTTCTGTTCACACAGGCGGGCGAACTCGGCATTTTCGGACAGGAAGCCGTAGCCGGGGTGTATGGCGTCGCAGCCGGTTTCGACGGCCAGGTTGACGATCCGTGCCGGGTCCAGATAGCCCGACAGGGGGTCTTCGCCCAGAGAGTAGGATTCGTCAGCGCGTTTCACGTGGAGACCGTAACGGTCGGGCTCAGTGTAGATGGCGACGGAACGGATGCCCATCTCGGCGCAGGCCCTGATGATCCGTACCGCGATTTCGCCCCGGTTTGCGATCAGAACTTTCTTTAGCATGGCAAGTTCCTCTTCAGCTTGGGAAATTCATCGTCAACATGAATGGTTCCTCGTTTCGTTATCCCGAATGAAGGTTGAAGAGAGACTAGCGGGTGGGGTGTAAAAGTAAAAATTGATAATATTAAGTTTATGTATAAGATATTTGTTATGTATGTCTCTGGGAGCCTGTTTGTCCGATGCCGCTTAGTATTCAGAAGATAAGCAACCGCCTGACGTTTCGGCAGTTGCAGGTGTTCAAGGCTGTGTATGAGCTGGAGAGTTACAGCAAGGCCGGCGATTTGCTGGGGCTGACCCAGCCCGCTGTAAGCAGTCAGATTCGCCATCTCGAGCAGGCTCTGGGAATGCCGATGTTTGAGTACGTGGGGCGCCGCCTCTACTGTACCGCTGCCGGTGAAGAGATGATGGAGTGTGTTCGCTCCGTATTTGGCGAACTGGAGCGGGTGCAGACCAAGCTCGCAGCGCTGGAGGGGCGGGTGGCTGGTGAGCTCAAACTGGTCGCTGTGAATACCGCACAATACATCGTGCCGTATCTGCTGCGGGCCTTTCTGGATCTTAATCCCGAGGTCCAGGTGTCGGTCATTGTTGTGAATCGGGCCACCGCGCTGGAGCGATTGAGCGAGAATCGTGATGATCTCGTTATCATGGGGATGGTACCGACAGAGAAGCCTCTGGCATCGTTACCATTCCTGGACAATGAGCTGGTGCCGGTGGTGCCTGCGGGTCACCCCCTGGCCCGTCAAAAGGGTGTCTCGGCTCAGGCCTTTCTGGATAGTCAGCTGCTGGTTCGGGAGCATGGCTCCGGAAGTCGGCTGGCCCTTGAGTTGCACTGTCAGCAGCAGGGGTTGCGGGTCATGCCCAGCATGGCGCTGGGTTCCAACGATGCGGTCAAGCATGCGGTGCTGGCGGGGCTTGGGGTAGCTGTATTGCCCAAGCTGAGTATATTGTCCGAATTGGCTCTGGGAAGCCTGGAAGTGGCGGATGTAGCCGGTTTTCCGCTACGACGAAGCTGGTGTGTGGTGTACCCCCAGGCCAGGCATCCGACACCGGCCATGAGAACCTTCCTGGAGTATATTCAGCAGAACATTCGCCAGTTTGAGGAAATGTTCCTGCGCCGGAGTTACTGATATCCCGGGATTGAAATGAGATGCCGCGCTGCCCGCCAGATGGAGCGGGCGGCGCGGAGCCGGGTTAGCCCCCGAGTTTCTTGAGAAGAATCTCGTTGAAGAGTTTCGGGTTGCCTTGTCCTTTGGAGACCTTCATCAGCGGCCCCATGAATCCGCCAAGCATCTTCTTGCGCTTCTTGGGGTCTTCCTCGGCCTGGAACTGGGCCACCTGATCCGGCATGCCTGCCAGAACCTCATCCACCATTTGCTCCAGTGCGCCGGTGTCGGACACCTGCTTCAGTCCCTTGGCATCGATGATGGCGTCCACATTGTCGTTTTCACCGGTCCACAGGGCGTCAAATACCTTCTTGGCGCCGGCGGATGAAATGGTGTTGTCAGATATGCGGGTCACCATGTTGCCAAGCTGGGCGCCGGTGATAGGCGAATCGGCTACCGACTTCTCTTCGGCATTCAGGCGCGCTGAAAACTCGCCCTGAATCCAGTTGGCCGTTAGTTTGGCGTCTTTTCCGTGGGCTACTGCTTCCTCAAAGAAGGCTGCCAGTGTGGCGTCGCCTGAGAGCAGGCCGGCGTCGTAGTCGTTCAGACCATACTGGTCCTTGAAGCGAGCTTTGCGTGCGTCCGGCAGCTCCGGTAGTCGACTTCTGGCATCGTCAATAAACGACTCATCGATTTCGACCGGCAGCAGATCCGGGCAGGGGAAGTAGCGGTAGTCATTGGCTTCTTCCTTGGTGCGCATGGAACGGGACTCGTCCCTGTCACCATTGTACAGGCGGGTTTCCTGCTCAATAACGCCGCCATCCTCGAGGATGTCCATCTGGCGCTCGACTTCGTGGGCAATGGCCTGCTCCATGAACCGGAATGAGTTCAGGTTCTTGGTTTCGGTCCGGGTACCCAGCGTGTCGGAACCTTTGGGTTTGAGCGAGATGTTGACGTCGAAGCGCATGGAGCCCTGAGACATATCGCCATCACAGATGCCCAGTGACGTTACCAGGCTGTGAAGTTTCTTGGCAAAGGCAACGGCTTCCTCGGCATTGGTCATGTCCGGCTCTGTAACCACTTCGATAAGCGGTGTGCCTGCCCGGTTCAGGTCGACCCCGGTCATGCCGTGGAAGTCCTCGTGCAGGGATTTTCCGGCATCTTCTTCCAGGTGAGCGTGGTGAATGCGGATACGCTTCGACTCGCCGTTAGACAGATCAATATCCACATAGCCGGGGCCTACGATTGGCCGCTCAAGCTGGGTGGTCTGATAGCCTTTTGGCAGGTCTGGATAGAAATAGTTTTTCCGTTCGAACACAGAGCGACGCTCGATCTCCGAGTTGACCGCAAGGCCGAACATCACCGCGTAGCGAAATGCCTGCTCGTTGGGAACGGGCAGAGTGCCGGGCATGGCCAGATCTACTGCGTTGGCCTGGGTGTTGGGCTCAGCGCCGTAGGCGGTGCTGGAGCCAGAAAAAATCTTGGTTTTGGTGGCGAGCTGAACGTGAATTTCCAGCCCGATCACAATATCCCATTGCATAGTGCTTCTCTCCTCTAATCGGGCTTATTGCGGTTCGCGCTGGTGCCAGTCGGTCACCTGCTGGAACTGATGGGCGGCGTTGAGCAGTCGGGCTTCAGAGAAGTAATCCCCGATGATCTGCAGGCCTACCGGCAATCCGTCAATGAAGCCGGCAGGCACCGACATGGCCGGAACGCCCGCGAGGTTAACGGCGATGGTGAAAATGTCTTCCAGGTACATGGTCACCGGATCATTGGTCTTCTCGCCCTGAATAAACGCAGGAGAAGGGGACGTCGGGCTCATCAGTACATCAACGTCCTTGAAGGCGTTGATGAAATCCTGCTGAATCAGGCGGCGTACCTTTTGTGCCTTGAGATAGTAGGCATCGAAGTAGCCAGCCGACAGCGCGTAGGTGCCTACCAGAATCCTGCGTTTTACCTCGGTACCAAAGCCTTCTGCCCGGGTGCGGGTATAAAGATCCATGAGATCTTTTGGATCTTCGCAGCGGTAACCGTAACGAACGCCGTCAAAACGGGACAGGTTGGCGGACGCCTCTGCCGGAGCGATGACGTAATAGGCTGCGATCGCGAGCCTGGCGTTCGGCAGGGAGACTTCTTTTACTGTGGCGCCAAGCTTCTCGTATTCTTTTACTGCAGAGCGAATCTGCTCTTCCATCGCCGGGCTGAGCTGGTCCGAGAAATACTCTTTTGGCAGGCCAATGCGAAGGCCTTTCAACGGCTCGTTCAGGGTTGCGGTGTAGTCCGGCACTTCCCGGTCCAGGGAGGTGGAGTCTTTGGGGTCAAAGCCAGCCATCACGTTCAGCATCAGAGCGTTGTCTTCCGCTGTGCGGGCCATAGTGCCGCCCTGATCAAGGCTGGATGCGAAGGCAATCATGCCGTAGCGGGAAACCCGGCCGTAGGTTGGTTTCAGGC
This sequence comes from Marinobacter salinexigens, assembly GCF_008370345.1. GTDB lineage: Bacteria > Pseudomonadota > Gammaproteobacteria > Pseudomonadales > Oleiphilaceae > Marinobacter > Marinobacter salinexigens. Next base: position 914,951 of record NZ_VTUU01000001.1, read on the forward strand.
CGGTTACGCCACACAGGGCGGCCGGCTGGCGGATGGAGCCTCCGGTATCCGTTGCGGTGGCTGCTGGCACAAGACGGGCTGCCACAGCTGCAGCCGAGCCGCCGGATGAGCCGCCAGGAACGCGCTTTTCACCCTTGCTCAGTCCCCAGGGGTTGGTTACTGCACCAAAGTGGCTGGATTCGTTGGATGAGCCCATGGCGAACTCATCCATGTTGGTCTTGCCGAGGCTGACCGCGCCTGCTTTTCGGAAGTTGTCGGTCACGGTGGCGTCGTAAGGCGGGATGAAGTTCTCCAGCATTTTGGAGCCGCAGGTGGTGCGAACGCCGTTGGTGCAGAAAATGTCCTTGTGAGCAAAGGGGACGCCGGTCCAGATGGTGGCGTTGCCTGCCGCCCGCTGTTCGTCGGCAGCGCGGGCCTCGGCCAGGGCCTGCTCTTCGGTCACAGTAATAAAGCTGTTGTACTTGCCGTCTTCCTGCTTGATTCGGTCAAGAAACTCCCGGGTCAGCTCGACGCTGGAAACCTTGCCGCTTTCCAGATCACGGGAAAGCTCTGCTACAGATTTGTTATGCATGATAAATCCTGAAATCGCTGTTCGTCAGATCATTCGATAACGCGAGGTACGAGATACAGTCCGTTCTCGGTAGCCGGGGCGATAGCCTGGAATGAGGCCCGCTGATCGGTTTCGGTCACTTCGTCTGCGCGCAGACGCTGAACGGCGTTCAGCGGGTGAGCCATAGGTTCGACAGAGTCAGTATCTGCAGCACTCAGTTGATCCACCAGGTCAAGAATATTGCCCAGATCTTTCTCCAGAGCCGAAACTTGTTCCTCGTCCACACGGATGCGGGCGAGCACAGCGACTTTCTCTATGTCCTTACGGGAAATGGTCACGCATTGCCTCCCAGGTATATGAAATGTCTGTAATTAATTGCGTTTGAGTTCTGAAATCTTTGCCGGGGTTCCGGGCTGTTCGAAGGGGGCCGTCCAAAACACGCTCAAGCACATCCATGTGACGCTTGGGCTCCGCCATCCATGGCTCCGCACAGTTTTGGACGGCCCCCTTCGAACAGCCCTCCCATCGGAGATGCACTGAACATCGGAAATAAAGCGGCTATGGTAACAGATTAGGGGCTGCGCGGGAGAGGCCAAACTGCTGAGAAAGTGTGAGAACCGTAAGGCTTGGCGCCCGATGGCGCCTTGCCTGTACCGGTGCTCACTGCTAAAGTTGCCGCATCCTTTTGCAACCGCAACTCTCAGGTTGAAACTACACGAATGTTGATAAAAAGACTCCGAGGCTTATTTTCCAGCGATCTGTCCATTGATCTGGGCACCGCCAACACCCTTATTTATGTGCGTGAGCGCGGCATCGTCCTGAATGAGCCCTCCGTGGTGGCCATCCGCACCAACAATTCCCAGAAAATGGTCGCCGCAGTCGGCGCCGAGGCCAAGCGGATGCTGGGTCGTACTCCGGGAAATATTACGGCTATCCGGCCCATGAAAGACGGCGTGATTGCCGATTTTGTTGTCACCGAGAAAATGCTCCAGCACTTCATTCATAAAGTGCACGAGAACAGCTTTATTACTCCGAGCCCTCGGGTGCTGGTCTGTGTGCCGAGCAAATCCACCCAGGTAGAGCGTAAGGCTATTCGAGAATCTGCCCTGGGCGCAGGTGCTCGAGAAGTCTTCCTTATTGAGGAGCCGATGGCGGCCGCCATCGGTGCCGGCCTGCCGGTCGAAGAGGCCAGTGGTTCCATGATTGTGGATATCGGAGGGGGCACCACTGAAATCGCCATTATCTCTCTGAACGGCATCGTTTATGCGGAGTCCGTTCGTGTTGGCGGCGACAAGTTCGATGAAGCTATTGTCACCTACGTCCGCCGTAACTACGGTAGCCTGATCGGCGATACCACTGCCGAGCGTATCAAGCATGAAATCGGCTGTGCGTATGAGGGCCTGGAAATCCGCGAAATCGACGTCCGTGGTCGCAACCTGGCAGAAGGTGTGCCCCGTGCGTTCACTCTGAACAGCGAAGAAATCCTGGACGCCCTTCAGGAATCTCTTGCCCAGATCGTACAGACCGTTAAAAGCGCTCTCGAACAGTCACCGCCGGAGCTGGCGTCTGACATCGCAGAGCGAGGCATCGTGCTGACCGGTGGTGGCGCGTTGCTGCGGGGTCTGGACAAACTGATCAGCGAAGAAACCGGGCTGCCGGTTATCATTGCTGAAGATCCGCTGACCTGTGTTGCCCGTGGCGGTGGCAAGGCGCTGGAAGTGATTGATCGGGGTGGTATTGGAATGTTCTCCCAGGAGGGATAATCCTGTGGGGAGGATTCACCATTAAAACGATCTTTGTCCAGGGCCCGGTTCCGGGCTTCAGACTCTTTCTAATCGTTCTCGTATCGGCAGCCCTCGTGGTTGCCGATGCGCGTTTCGAGAAGCTCTCTCCTGTCCGTAGCGTTATAGCGACCGGGCTTGCCCCTGTTTACTGGCTTGGCAATGCGCCCTACGAGTTCAGCGATTGGGTAGCCGGGTTGTTCGTCAATAAGGACGATCTCCAGCAGGAAAACGAGGACCTCAAGGCCCGCTTGATGATCCTCGAACGCCGCGCCCTGAAGTATGCAGCGCTTGCCTCCGAGAACAACGAACTCCGGCGCCTGATGAATTCCTCTGAGGTGCTTGACGACCGTGTCATCGTTGGTGAAGTGGTTGGCGTATCACCGGATCCTTTCTCCCATGAAGTCATCATCAACAAAGGTCAGCGCGACGGGCTGAGCGTCGGGCAGGCTGTGCTGGATGCCCATGGCCTGATGGGGCAGGTGGTGCAGACCAGTCAACTGACTTCCCGTGTGCTTCTGGTGTCCGACAGCAGCCATGCGGTACCGGTGGAGGTTATCCGGAACGGACTGCGGGCGATTCTGCTGGGTACCGGAGATCCTGACAGCCTGGACCTGGTGCACGTGCCGGACACTGCCGACATCCGTGAAGGTGACCTTCTGGTGAGCTCTGGACTGGGTGGTTTGTTCCCGAGAGGTTATCCGGTAGCGGAAGTAACGAGAATTACCAAGGAACCGGGCGAACCCTTTGTCTCCATTGAGGCGACGCCGAAGGCGGAGCTAAACCAGAGTCGACTGGTGCTGGTGGTTTTCCCACCGGAAAAAGCCGCTGTTGAAGAGGTTGAGTCGGAAACTGAAGACGCCCCGGCGCCGGATTCCCAGGAGGGAGCAAACTGATGTTGTCGGTAATCAGCTATCCGGTGTTCGCGCTGTCGGTGGTCGTAGCGTTGGTCTTCAGTATTTCCCTGTTTCCCGTCGGTTGGTTTGAGTTCCGGCCGGAATGGCTCGGGCTGGTCGTGTTTTATTGGACGTTCAGGGCTCCGGCTCAATTCGGCATTCTGCTGGCGTGGTGCCTCGGGTTGTTGCTGGATGTTCTGGAGGCTACCCCTCTGGGGGTTAACGGCCTTGCCATGGGCTTGATTGCCTTCCTCGTTTTGACTGTCCATCAGCGCCTGCGCATGTATCCATTACCGCAGCAGTGCCTGATGGTATTCCTGTTGCTTGGTATCAACCAGATGCTTGTTCATTTCATCAAGCAGGTGCTTGGTGGCGAAGATGCGGGATTCAGCTACCTGTGGCCGGCGTTGACCAGTGCAGCCGCCTGGCCGTTTGTCTGCGTCATTCTCGACAATATCAACAGGAAACTGGGTTAGGGATGGCTGATATTGTTCTGGCCTCAGCATCACCTCGTCGGGCAGAGCTGCTCCGGCAGATCGGTGTGGACTTTACCGTTCATCCTGCCGATGTGGATGAATCGGTTGAAGAAGGTGAAAGTCCGCAATGCTATGTGGAGCGTCTGGCCCGGGAAAAGGCCATGGTTGTGGCGGGCCGGCTCTCTGGCGATGAGCTGGTGATCGGGTCGGATACCTCAGTCGTGCTTTTGGGTGAAATACTCGGAAAGCCTGACAATCATGACGATGCCGTAGCGATGTTGGGCAGACTTTCCGGGGCGTCTCATCAGGTGATGACCGGGGTCGCTGTGGTTCGCAACGGGCTGTGCAAGTCTACACTGGTTGTTACCGATGTCCGGTTTCGAGAGCTGTCAGAACCCGAGGTGGAAGCCTATGTTTTCAGTGGTGAACCGATGGATAAAGCGGGAAGCTATGGAATTCAGGGACTTGGTGGTATTTTTGTCAGGGAAATTCGTGGCAGTTACAGTGCCGTTGTCGGGTTGCCCCTTCAGGAAACTGCAGCCCTGATTGCTGAAGCCGGCGTTCCGGTATGGGAAAACTGGCCCCGGAGGTTGGAGAACCGAACATGAGTGAAGAAATCCTGATCAACGTGACTCCGGTAGAAACCCGTGTAGCACTTGTTGAAAACGGTATGCTGCAGGAAGCTTACATTGAGCGTACCAGCCGCAAGGGCATTGTAGGGAATATCTACAAGGGCAAGGTGGTCAGGGTACTCCCGGGCATGGAGGCGGCATTTGTTGATATCGGACTGGAGCGGGCAGCGTTCATTCATGCGTCCGACGTGGTTGTTAGTCAGTCCGGAGACGATGCAGGAGATGGCCCCAAGACTGTCCCGGATATACGCACACTGTTGCGGGAAGGGCAGTCACTGGTGGTTCAGGTCACCAAGGATCCAATCGGCACCAAGGGTGCCAGGCTGACAACGCAGCTCTCCATTCCCTCCCGCTATCTTGTGTTCATGCCAGGCGTTAGCCACGTTGGAATCTCCCAGCGTATTGAAGACGAGAACGAAAGGAGTCGCCTCAAGGGCATACTCGAAGAGGCTGCAGCCGAAAAGCACGAGGTTGAGGGTGGCTATATCATCCGTACAGCCGCAGAGGCTGCGTCTTCAGAAGAACTGCTGGGCGACATGGCCTACCTGCATCGCCTCAGCCAGTCCATTCACGAGCGTATCTCCAGGGCTCAGGCGCCTTCTGTGGTTTATCAGGACCTGCCCCTGTTCATCCGTACCATTCGCGATCTCATCCGGCCCCAGACTGAAAAGGTCCGGATCGACAGCCGGGAGAGCTATCAGCGGGTGATCGAATTTGTTCAGGAGTTCGTGACCGAATTTGCTGACAAGGTGGAGTATTACCCCGGTGAACGCCCGATCTTCGATCTGTACTCGGTGGAAGATGAAATACAGAAGGCACTGAGCAGAAAGGTCCAGCTCAAATCCGGCGGCTATGTGATCATCGACCAGACGGAGGCGATGACCACGATTGATATAAATACCGGCGCCTTTGTCGGCCACAGAAATCTCGAAGAAACCATTTTCAAGACTAACCTGGAGGCTGCCCGCTCTATCAGTCGGCAGCTCCGGCTGCGTAATCTCGGTGGCATCATCATTATCGACTTCATCGATATGGATGATCCGGAGCACCAGCGGCAGGTGCATCGTATGCTCGAGAAAATGCTTGAGCGTGATCATGCCAAGACCAAAATTACCGGTGTTTCCGAGCTTGGCCTTGTCGAAATGACTCGCAAGCGCACCACGGAAAGCCTGGGGCAGGTGCTTTGTGAACCCTGCCCGGTGTGTGACGGCCGCGGTTTTCTTAAAACCAGCGAAACCGTATGTTACGAGATCTTCCGGGAAATCCTGCGGGTCAACCGCGCCTACGATACTGAAAGCTATCTGGTCATGGCTTCCCAAAGTGTGGTGGATCGCCTGCTGGACGAAGAATCCGACAATGTTGCGGATCTGGAAACTTTTATCAGTAAGACCATCCGTTTTCAGGTCGAACCTTTCTACAGCCAGGAACAGTATGATGTGGTTCTGCTCTGATCAGGGAGTGGATGGCTGGCTCTGGAGGTAACGGCAGCTGATGTCATCCGCCAAGCACGAGCCGCCATTGGCCAGGGCTGTTCCGGAGAGCTCTCCGGTCAGGCTTATGGCGAGGCTGTCCAGTCTGGTCTGGTGGTTGTTGCTGGCACTTCTTCTGCTGTTTGCTCTCTATGCCGGTATCGGGCGACAGCTCACCCGCAATATTGATGCATTCACTGACGAACTGGCTTATGAGCTCTCTACCCGCACTGGCCAGAGCGTTACGATAGGAAGCCTGGAATCCAGTTGGATTTGGCTCGACCCGTCTTTTATTGCCCGGGATATCTCTGTCAGCAACCCGGAAACCGGGATTCCGGTAGCTGATGTGGAATATCTCAGGGTGCGCTTTGATTTCCTGTCGTCCCTTCTGCGGCTGCGTGTCGTTTTTGAAGATTTTGAAGTTGATGGGTTACAGCTGACGCTCAATCAATCGGCTGCCGGGGAGGTAGGTGTTCGCGGTGCCGACTTACCCGAACCCGCCCACAACCGTATGCAGCGGTGGCTAAGTCTGGCAGGCGAGTGGCTCTCCGATCCCTATCTCAAGATTACCCGCTTCAACCTTGGAATACGGGACAGCAAAGGCGGCTTTCGCCATGTCGATATCCCCCAACTCGATCTTGTATACAGCCAGGGGCTGTTCAGGGCCTCCGGCCGGGCGATGCAGCCGGGGACGACACAGCAGCTCGCGAGCTTCAGCCTGGTGGGGCAGCGCTTCTTCAGGGGTGATTTCACCGGTCAGCTCTATATCGGCGTGGATTCCGGGCGTCTTTTTGATGGCCTGATCGATGAGTACCAATGGAAGACCGTGCGTGTTGAAGGTTTTGATCTGGGTGGGGAGGCCTGGCTCACCTTCCGGGAAGGAACCCTGCAGCAGGTTACCGGAACGGTGAAAACGCCTTATCTTCAGCTGGGTGTAGGCAGCGAATCCCTGGCGCCGCTGGAAGATATTCAGGCACGGTTCGGATGGCGTCGACACGCAGATGTTCTGTCCGAGCAGGAGGGAACGGAGACGGTTGGGCAACCGCCGGAGAATGGGCCTGGGGAGTGGCACCTTCAGGATTTGCAGTGGACCTGGGATGGCGAAGATGTGCCTGCCTTCAGCCTCCGCCTGATGCCCGGTGCCAACGGGCTGACAGCCATCGCTGATGCGTTGCCACTGGATCCCCTGCGGAGACTGGTTTCATTGCTGCCGGTGCTGCCAGACAAAGCTGCCAGTGCATTGGTGAGTTACCAGCCCGGTGGTTTTATCGACCGACTGGAACTGAATTTGCCTGACAACCCCTCAGAGGGATTTAACCTCTCCGGAGAGCTGCGGGAAGTGAGTGTTGCTGCTCATCAGGGCGCACCGGGGGCAACCGGCATCAATGGCTTTCTGTATCTGGACCGGCACTCAGGTTTCGTCCGCATAGAAAATGCGGAGCAGCCTGTGAATCTGGGTTTCCCACTGCTGTTCTCGAATAACTGGTCGCTGTCCGGAGCTGAAGGGCTGGTTGCGTGGGAGCTGGATGGTCCTGTAACACGGGTTTACGCTGACAATCTGCGTATGACCTATGGTGAGAACACTGTCCTGAATGGTGGCTTTGATCTCAGGCTGGATAAGGAAGGTGAAGATAACCTCGGTCTGCGCGTTGGGGTTGAAAATGGCCGGGCGGACATGTTGGCAGAATTTGTGCCGGCAAAAGTGGTTAAACCCGAGCTTTACGACTGGCTGACCACCGCTATCCTGCAGGCCGACATTACGTCAGGTGTTTTCTACGGCCATGGCCAGATCGACAGGGGGGCTCCAAGGCACTCGTTCTCGACGTCCATGAAATTCGAATTTCAAAACGCTGCTGTAGCCTATGATGAGCGCTGGCCAGAGGTAACCGGAGCATCGGGGCAGGTCGTGGTTGATAACGGCAATACCCGGGTAGACCTGGATGCCGCAGATACCGGAGGGCTGAGCCTTTCACCGAGTCTTGTCCGGCTGGTGCCGGGGGCAGACGGTGCCACGATTCTGGTGGACGCAAATGCAACGGTGCCTGGAGAAGCCGTGGCGTACTGGATGGAGAATAGTCCGCTCGGTGACATGGCTGGTACGGAAGCAGCGAAGCTGCAGTACGAGGGCGAATATGGGCTGAATCTGGGCATTGAACTGCCACTGGGGAAAGAGAGTGGCCCCATTGTGGAAGCAAAGGTATCAGCCCAGGGCGGCTCTATCACTTATCCCCCCGCCAACCTGAGTTGGCATGAGATCGCGGGAGAGCTGACTTACCACTCGGTCGATGGTTTTTCCGGCGGGCCGGTGAATGCCCGGTTTTTCGATTCTCCGGTCGAAATCCAGCTGGGTAAAAGCCCCGGTGGCGATGCTTTGTCTGTTCGCCAGTCTGGGGTGCTTTCCCTTCCTGATCTCTTGTCTGATATCGGAGCTGCTGCCGGGCAGGGGTTTGGTCTTGAAGGGAGGGTCTCCTACACGGCAACACTGGACGTTGGGGTAGACTCGACGTCCGGTATCCGTGCCCGGTCCGACCTTGTCGGGCTTTCGGTTGACTGGCCTGAGCCGCTGGGAAAGCCGGCTGAGGAAGCGGCTCCCCTTGATATTGTTCTGGATCCACGGGGGGCAGCGGGGATGGCGGTGAGCGGCCAGTGGGAAAACCGGTTGGCATTTGACCTGCTCTGGAAGGATACCGGGTTTGAACTCGACTTCAGTCACCTCTACCTGGGGCGACATGCACTGCGCGACATTCGTGTTGAGGCTCTTGATCTGGGTGACCGTTGGGTTGTATCCACGGAGTCCGAGCGGGCAAAGGGCCGGGTCGTATTGCCAGGGGATGATAGCCCGGTAGTGGCAGATTTTGAGACGATTCGTCTGGTGAGGGCCGAAGACAGTGCGAAGGCTTCGCAGCGCCTGACTCTCGAAGAGCAGCTTGAGACCTTCCGCGAACTGGACCTTGGGCGCTGGCCGGATGTAAATGTCACTATTGCGGACCTGCAGTTGAACGAGGACACTCTGGGTAGCTGGTCCTTCAAGCTAAGGCCGACGCCGGATCGCTTGTCGGTTGATGAGATTGAAGGGCGGCTCAGCTCATTGACCCTGCTCGGGGATATGATCTGGGGAGTTCAGGGTGGGCGCGAGATCAGTCGTTTTAATGGTTCTGTGACCGGAGGAGCCCTGGCGGATATTAATGAACTGCTGGGCTCTGATATCCCGCTGACCAATAACGCAACCAACATCGAGCTGGCCATCGACTGGCCTGGCCGCCCTGATGAGCTCTCCCTGTCGGAACTTAACGGTAGTGTCAGTCTCCGGCTGGATGAAGGGGTGATTCTGGAGCAGAACAATACGGCCCAGCTTTTCCGGATATTCAACCTGCTTAATGCCGACACGCTCTGGCGGCGGCTGAAGCTCGATTTTTCCGACCTTTACGAACGGGGTGTTGCCTTTGATGCCATTTCGGGCAAAGCAAACATCCGAAACGGTCTGGTCAGCCTTGATCCGGAGGTGCAGGTAGTGGGGCCGTCTGGAGCGTTCAAACTCAGTGGTGTTACCGACATCAGCACTGAAACGCTGGATATGCGATTGGTGGTTGTGCTCCCCCTGACCCAAAATCTTCCGCTGGCGGCTTTGCTGATGGGAGCCGGAGCACCGATTGGGGGTGCTTTGTTTGTTCTCGACAAGATTCTGGGCGATCCTTTAAGCAGGCTGACGAGCGCTACCTATAGCGTTACCGGCTCCTGGGATGATCCCCTGGTGGACCTGAAGCGGGTATTTGATACTGGCGAATAGCGGGGTAAGGCAATGAACGAGACAGTCTCCAGCCGTGTTGCAGCGATCCAGATGGTGAGCGGATCGGATCTCGACGCTAACCTGGATGAAGCCCGAAGACTGCTTAACCAAGCCGCTGATGATGGCGCCCGTGTTGCGGTACTGCCTGAAAACTTTGCGGTGCTTGCAACCGCGCAGATGCTGGAATGTGGAAATATCGAAGCTGGCTCGGCCCCGGTGATTCGGGAATTTCTGGCTGACCAGGCACGGGAACTGGGCATCTGGATAGTGGGCGGCTCGTTACCGATCGCCAGTCGACCCGATGGCACGGCCGCAGGACACCGGGTCCGGGCAGCCTGCCTGGTGTTCGACGACCTGGGAACGGAAGTTGCCCGCTACGACAAGATTCACCTCTTCGATGCCATGGTGGAAGATGCTCATGGCCAGTACCGTGAGTCGGACACCTTCGAGCCCGGTAATCAGGTTGTGACGGTAGACACTCCGGCCGGAAAGCTGGGTATGGCCATATGCTATGACCTGCGTTTCCCGGAGTTGTTCCGGGCCTTGCGGGAGCAGGGGGCGGAGTGGGTTTGCCTGCCCAGTGCTTTTACATGGCAGACCGGTGATGCGCACTGGCATCCGCTGATTCGGGCAAGAGCCATCGAAAACCAGCTATGGATGGTGGCCGCCGGCCAGGGAGGCCAGAACAGCGAGCGTCGACGCACATACGGGCACAGCCTGATCTGTGATCCCTGGGGCAAAGTGGTAGCTGAATGGGCAGAAGGGCCAGGTGTGGTTACGGCCGAACTGGACCTGCAGCGGCTGCAGGCACTAAGGCAGCGGATGCCGGTCTGGGAACATCGCAGGCTATAGCCTGCGAACTCCGGGTTCAGTCAGCGGCTTCAACGTCGTCGATGCATTCCCGAATGTAGCGGAACAGCTTTCGGGCGTGCCCGGTATTCTTTTGCTTCTCGATATCCCGTTTGGCATTTCTGGCCAGATTTCGCAGGTGCTGGATCTCTGCGCCGGGGCAGTAGCTGATAAACTCTCCCACGGCTGAGTCTCCCTCGGCGACCATACGATCACGCCATCTCTCCGCCAGATGGTGGCGACGGGTGTGTTCTTCGCTTCCCGAATCAAACGCATCAATGGCCCTTTGTACGGCTTCAGGGTCGTCTTCCTTTCTGATCACCTTTCCGATGTACTGCAGGTGCCGACGTCGCGCCTCGTTTTGGCGAATACGGCGGGATTCGACAATCGCGGAGCGCAGGCTTTCACTGATGGGCAGTGTCGCCAGTTGCTCGTCGCTCAGGTCCAGCATACGTTTGCCTAGATCCTGCAGGGACTGCATTTCCCGCTTCAGCTGGGATTTGCTTTTGCCAAACTCGTCTTCTTCGTAGTGTTCTTGATCGTGTTGACTCATTGGATAGTCCGCAAAGGGGTTACGCGTAAAACACGGTAGCCAGGCCAAGGAAGGCCATGAAGCCTACGACGTCTGTAACCGTTGTGAGTATGACGCTGCCCGCCAGGGCAGGGTCGATGTTCCGGGATTTCAGGAACAGTGGTAAGACGGTTCCGACCAATGCCGCGGCCACCAGGTTGATAATCAGCGCAGCGGCTATCACCCCACCAATCAGCAGGTCCTGGAACCAGACCGCAGCAGCAGAGGCCACTACAAGGGCCCAGAATACGCCATTGAGGGCTCCAGACAGAAACTCCCGGTTGAGCAGCCAGCCCACATTGGCGCCGCTGATCTGTCCCACAGCCATGCCGCGGATGACCAGGGTCAGGGTCTGGCTGCCCGCGATACCGCCCATGCTGGCCACGATGGGCATCAACACGGCCAGGGCAACAACTTTAGTGATGGTCTCTTCAAACAGGCCGATCACTCCCGAGGCGATAAATGCCGTAATCAGGTTGATGCCCAGCCACACCGCCCGGCGCCGGGTGGTTTTCCAGACCGGGGCAAAGGTATCCTCGTCTTCATCCAGCCCCGCCATACTCATCAGCGAGTGGTCGGCGTCTTCCCGGATAACGTCAACGACGTCATCGATGGTGATGCGGCCCAACAGGCGGCCGTCCTCGTTCACCACCGGGGCGGAAATCAGGTCGTAGCGCTCGAACAGTGTCGCGACTTTGGTGTCGGTGAGAGAGACCGGAATCGGTTCGATATCGGTGTCCATAACCTCCCGCACGGTGGAAGCGGGATTGGAAACCAGCATGGTGGTAATGGGCAGCATGCCAATAAAGTCGTCCCGACGGCTGACCACGATCAGGCTGTCAGTCATGGGCGGAAGATTCCGGTGCCTGCGCAAGTATCGGAGAACAACGTCAATGCTGATGTCCGGGCGCACCGTGATGGTGTCCGTGTTCATCAGGCCGCCGGCGGTATCTTCCGGATAGGAAAGTACTTCCTCTACCCGCAGCCGGTCCTGTTCGTCCATGGTGTCCAGAACTTCCTGGATCACCGTATCGGGCAACTGCTGGAGCAAGTCGGCGAGATCGTCCGACTCGAAGTCTTCGATAATATCCGCCAGTTCCTGAGCGTTCAGCTGGCTCAGGAAGTAGCTTCGGATGTCATCGCTGAGATACTGGAGGACCTCACCTTCCAGGTCCTTTTCCACCAGGTTCCAGAGCAATGCACGCTGGCGGGGAGGGGAGGACTCCAGTAGGTGGGCAATGTCACTGGGGCTCAGACCACCGTTCAGGATCCGGGCTACCTGTTTCAGGGCGCCGCTGTCCAGCGCTTCACTCAGTGAGCGAAGGCGTTGGCGAGCCTGGCTTTTCTCCAGAAGATCATCGGTCATGAGTCACCTACAGTCAGAAAACGCCCGTATTATAGCGGAGTTACGCTTTGTCAGTGAAAGGGAGTTGTAGGTGAATGCCGCAGAAATACAGGCCCTGATGCGGCTTATTCTCCCTCGCCAAAATAGTCGTTGATCAGTTCGGAAAGTGCTGAAACTGCCTTCTGTTCGTCCGTGCCATCCACAATCAGCTCCACCTCGGTTCCCTGGCCTGCGGCAAGCATCATGACCTGCATAATGTTTTTTGCGTCCACCTCCCGACCCTTACCACTGATCCGGACGCTGCAGTCGAACTCTGATGCTGTTGCAACCAGCTTGGCTGAAGCTCTGGCGTGTAAGCCGAGTTTGTTGATTATGGTAATCGGCTGGCGAATCATCTCTGCCTCAGATCTCCCCACGGCTTTGCAGATGTGGTAGTTCGGTGTGCCGAACCTGAACGTTGCTGTAGTTCTGGCGGAAGTGGGCGCCTAACTGCTCGCAAACGTATACCGAACGATGTTGGCCGCCGGTGCAGCCGATGGAAATGGTCATGTAGCTTCGGTTGCTGTCAGCAAAGGACGGAAGCCAGGTTTCCAGGAAAGCAATGATGTCATTGAGCATCTTGCCGGATGCAGGCTCATTCTCAAGAAAATCGATCACGGGTTGGTCCGTGCCGACGAACTTGCGCAAGCTGGTGTCCCAATAGGGATTGGGCAGGCAGCGCACATCGAAAACGTAGTCGGAGTCCAGCGGCACACCGTGTTTGAAACCGAACGATTGAAAAAGCAGCGCCAGCTCCTGATCCTTGCGGCCGACCACCCGCTGCTTGATGATGTCCCTGAGCTCATACATGGACATCCCGGTGGTATTCACATAAAGGTCAGACAGCTTGGAGATCGGCTCAAGAAGAAGCTTCTCGCTGTTAACGGCTTCCCGAAGGGAGGTTTTTTCGTTGCTCAGCGGGTGCTTGCGACGAGTGGCGTGGAAACGCTGGAGCAATGATTGCTCATCGGCATCCAGGAAAATGATTTCAACCGTGACGCCGGTTTGCTGGAGCTGGTCATAAATGGCTTCGAAATTGGCCAGTTCCCCGGACAGATTACGGGCATCAATGCTGACCGCCATCTTGCTGAGACGACCAAGCGCTGCCTTTTCGGTTGCTTCCCGGGTCAGGGGGAACAACAGGCCGATGGGTAGATTATCAATACAGTAGTAACCGAGGTCCTCGAGGACATGCAACGCGGTACTCTTGCCGGACCCGGATCTGCCGCTGACGATGATCAGTTTCATGGTCACCCTGGTGGTCTCCTTGCTAGCTACTGCCCAGTCTCACCCTGCCCCAAATGGGTCGTTCTCAGGTGTTCTCGGTGATCATGCGCTCGTACAACGTGGCTGGGTCTTCGGCCTGGCGAAGGCGATCACAAAACGTCCGCTCATTGAACTTCTCGGCCAGCTGGCTGAGCAGTTCAAGATGTTCGCTTGTCGCCTCTTTGGGCACTATGAGTGCGAATACGAGATCGACGGGTTGGTTGTCGATGGCGTCAAACTCAATGCTTTCTTCCAGGGTTACCAGTACGCCGATAACGTGATCCAGCCCTTCCAGGCGGCAATGGGGTATGGCAATACCCTGTCCGATACCGGTGGAGCCCAGGCGCTCACGAGAGACCAGGTTGTTGAAGATCTGGGTGTCGCTGAGTGAACTGTCATGTTCGTGGATGTGCTCAGCGATGAATTCCAGAACCCGCTTCTTGCTGGATGCTTGCACCCGGCAAAGGGTGAGTTCCGGAGCAAGTATGTTGTCTATGGTCAGGGTTGTGTCGCTCATGGATCGACTGCATTTCCGTAAAAAAATGCTGCGGCAGGTCGACCTTGCCGCAGCGCGTTCAGGTGATAGAAACGGAATCGGAGGTTAACGACTGCCGTTTCCGTGCATCCGGTCTACGTTCTTTTCCTTGTGCTTGAGGATCTGGCGATCAAGTTTGTCTACCAGTGCATCAATAGCTGCGTACATGTCCTCACTTTCTGCCTTTGCGTGGATTTCACCGCCAACCACGTGAAGCGTACCTTCCGCCATCTGGCGCACTTTGTCCACTTCCAGGGTTACCTGGCAATTGCTGATGTGGTCGAAGTGACGCTCCAGTTTTTCGAATTTCTCGGAAACGTAATCCTTCAGGGAAGAAGTCAGTTCTACGTGATGGCCTGAAATATTGAGTTGCATAGGCGTCTCCTGTTGTCATCGTGCCGGTGGTCCTCACCGGGCTTGATGCCGGCACGTCGTGCGCCGGCGGTTGTTGTTGGCGGGAAGATCAGTAGACCAGGATCTTCCTAGACCAGTCGTTTTCGCTCATTCGAGGGCGGAATATGCATGGCTTCGCGATATTTTGCCACCGTCCGCCTTGCCACTTTAATACCCTGTTCCCCTAGCATGGCTGCAATCTTACTGTCACTCAACGGCTTTTTCGGAGTTTCTGCTGCAATCAGCTTCTTGATCATGGCCCGAATCGCTGTTGAGGAGCATTCACCGCCCTCGTCGGTACTGACGTGGCTGGAGAAAAAGTATTTCAGCTCGAAGATACCCCGAGGCGTATGCATGTACTTTTGCGTGGTCACACGGGAAATCGTGGATTCATGCATTTCGACCGCCTGAGCGATGTCTGAAAGGATCAGAGGTTTCATGGCCTCCTCACCGTGGTCCAGAAAACCCTGCTGGTGCTCAACAATCCTGGTAGCAACCTTGAGCAGGGTCTCGTTCCGGCTCTGCAGGCTCTTGATGAACCATTTGGCTTCCTGCAGCTGATCCCGGAGGTACGTGTTGTCAGCACTACTATCCGCACGCTTTATAAGTGAAGCATAGCTTGCATTGACGCGAATGCGTGGTGCAATTTCCGGATTCAGCTCAACTTTCCAGCGGCCCTGGTTCTTGCGAACAATAACGTCGGGGATGACGTAGTCGGGTTCGGCACGATCAATGACGTCGCCGGGACGCGGGTTCAGCCCGGTGATCAGTGCGAGAACTTCCCGTAACTGATCTTCTTTCAGACGGCTCCTGCGCAGCAGTTGAGCGTAGTCTCGGTTACCCAGCAGGTTGATGTAGTGGGTAATGACCAGTCGCGCCTGAGCGAGCCAGGGAGTGTCTGGTGGCAACTGGTTGAGCTGTATCAGCAGGCATTCCTGCAGGTCTCTTGCGAAAACCCCGGGAGGGTCGAAGTGCTGGAGCCGATGCAGGACGGCCTCGACTTCGTCCAGTTCCAGTGGTTCTTCATCCGATTCGTCGATCAGCCCGGCATGAATCTCTTCCAGTGGGCTGGTGAGGTATCCACGTTCATCCACGGCATCCAGCAAAGAGTGCGCGATCGCGAGATCCCCTTCACTGAGAGGGGTCAGGTTCAGCTGCCACTCCAGGTGATCCTGCAGGGTTTCCGTCGGGGAGTTCCGGGTTTCGAAGTCGTGGTCGTTCTCGTCATCGTTCCTGACTGCAGGTGCCGGTGCAGACTGGTAAATGTCGTCCCAGGCGGTGTCTACAGGAAGGTCGTCAGGAATGTTATCGGGAACTTCATTCTCGCTGGCCCAGTCCGGTGCGTCCTCTGGCTCGTCCCAGTCGGAACTGGAGTCCGTCAGGCTTTCTGAGTCGGCAGAGGTGTCGGTGTCATTGCTGGTTTCTGAATTGTCCGCCGCCGCAGGCTCCGGCTGCTCATCGTCTTCATTGGTTTCCAGCATGGGGTTGGATTCCAGAGCCTGCTGGATTTCCTGCTGAAGATCGAGAGTTGATAGCTGTAGTAGCCGGATCGCCTGCTGCAGCTGGGGCGTCATCGTCAGGCTCTGACCCAGCTTTAGTTGTAATGAGGCTTTCATCACCATGATTCAGGATCCGTTACTTGTCAGCGCTTTGTTGTGTCTGGAATTACGTTGTGCTGCGAGGTGTTCAGAAAAATGCCAGTTATGGCGGTTACTTGCCGGGGCAGCGCAGAATGAGGCGTTACCCTAGCAAGTTCTTTGCCGAGTTTACTTGCTCCAGATCATCAACACAATCAGCCTAAAGGTGTCATAGACGGAATTCGTTGCCGAGATACACTTCCTTGACCTGCTGGTTTGCGAGGATTGCGTCGGCGTTACCAGACGCAATGATGTGACCGCCGGAGACAATGTAAGCGTTCTCGCAGATATCCAGTGTTTCGCGGACGTTGTGATCCGTTATCAGGACACCAATGCCCTTGTCGCGAAGGTGGCGGATAATGTGTTTGATGTCACTGACCGAGATGGGGTCAACACCGGCAAAGGGTTCGTCAAGCAGAATAAACGCGGGCTCCATGGCCAGGGCTCTGGCAATCTCGACCCGCCGTCTTTCCCCCCCCGACAATGCCATGCCCACACTGTCCCGGATGTGGGTGATGTGAAACTCCTCAAGTAACTCCTGGAGCTTCTGCTCCCGGTCTGCGCGGCTGAGGTCCTTGCGGGTCTCAAGAATGGCCATGATGTTGTCGCGCACCGTGAGCTTGCGGAATACCGAAGCTTCCTGGGGCAAGTAGCCTATGCCCTTTCTGGCGCGGCCGTGCATCGGTTCAGGTGTGATGTCTTCGCTGTCGATCGTGATCCGTCCGTGATCGGCGGGCACCAGGCCAACAATCATGTAGAAACAGGTCGTTTTACCTGCACCATTCGGGCCCAGCAGTCCAACGATTTCCCCGCTGCGAATCTCCAGAGAAACATCGATGACCACCTTTTTCTGTTTATAGCTTTTTGCCAGATTACTGGCTCTCAGAATTGCCATCAGATCCCTGCTTGGTGCTACGTGGCTGAATGACCATTTCAACACGGCCTGTGCCTGAGCCAGTGTCTGCGCCGCCTTCGGCGGTGACAACCCGGCGGACGGTATCATAATGAATGACGTCGCCCCGGAACAGGTTGCCGTTCTGCTCGATGACCGCCTCCCGCTCAAACGTCAGCTCACGGTCGCTGGCAGACCAGGTGATGTGCTGAGCCTTCGCGTCTGTTTCGCCGGTTCCGTCCCGGGTCGGCTGGCGGTAATGTGCCGGATCACCGGATGCTTCTATCCGGCTCAGCCCGTCGTTATCCCGGTACAGGGTGACTTTGTCTGCGTTCAGGCGCGTTTTGCCCTGAGTCAGTTCAACAGTGCCAGTGTATGTTGCAACGCCGCTGGAATCGTCAAGCCGGGCGTTGTCTGCGCTGACCAGAATCGGGGTTTCCGAATTGAGGTCAAACGCTGCTGCAGGTGTGGCGGTGATCAGGACCACAAGAGTCGCGAACGGCGCCAGCAGTTGTTTAGTGACCGATTTCATAGCGTCCTTCCACCTGGGAATTGAGTTCCAGAATACGTTTGTCGATCCAGGCCTTCATGCCGGTTGCCCGGGTCACCCCGGTAGCGTCAGTGATCTCTACCGGGGCGTCCGTGTATACGGTGCCCGTGTCGTTATCCAGTGTCAGTGAAGAGGTTGCCAGCGTGGCCTGGCGCTCTCCGGTGGTGCGCAGCACACGCACATTACCGGTCAGATACAGGATGTTCTCATTTTGCAGGAGGCTGCCATTTTCAGCCTCCACAATCCAGGGTTCGCTGGCCTGATCACTGAACAGCTCGGCCCGTGGCGATATGATGGTGGCCACGCTGCCTTCTTCGAACTGTTCTATGCGAGGGCTGGTGAAGTGGACCTTGACGTTACCCTGGGCGTCATAGGATGTGTACTCCCCGTTGACCACAAATCCATCGGGCTCGGTGTTGCCCCGAAGGTCCGCCGCATCGTTCTGAACAATAGCCGGTTCATCGCTTTGCCAGAGCAGGAAAACAGTAGCGGCGAGCGTGCACGTAAGTGCCAGTGTGCGGAGCCAGGGGCTCTCTGCCGGCGTCATGCATCCGGCCCCAGATAGTTTGACAAGGCGTCGTCGAGCTTGCCCTGGGCGTAGAGGATCAGATCGCAAGCCTCTCTCACTGCGCCGCTGCCGCCGGTTACGCTGGTGCAGTAGTCTGCATGCTGGCGAACCAGCCAGTAACCGTTGGGTACCGTAATGCCGAGTCCGGCGAACCGGATGGCAGGCAGGTCAGGGAGGTCGTCCCCCATGTAGGCGATGGCCTCAGCCGGAATGCTCAGCGTGCTGACCAGCTCTTTAAGGGCGACCTTCTTGTCTTCCCGTCCCTGCATCAGGTGGGGGATGCCCAGATCTCTCATGCGCTTTTCCGTCAGCGGCGAGCTTCGGCCGGTGATCACCGCGACCGTTATGCCTGCAGCCATCAGCTGCTTCAGGCCAAGTCCGTCGAGGATGTTGAAGGCCTTGAGCTCGTCACCCTTTGCACTGAAATACAGGCGCCCGTCGCTCATGATGCCGTCGACATCCAGCGCGATGAGGCGAATCCCGTCCGCCTTCCTGAGCAGCTCAGCGGGCCATTCGTTGGTGAGGGGAGGGGTATGGTCTGGCATCAGATCACCCCGGCGCGCAGAAGGTCGTGCATGTTGATTGCACCGACCAGATCACCGCTGGGGCCAGTCACCGGCAGGGCATTGATTTTCATCTCTTCCATGATGTTGAGTGCTTCGGCCGCCAGATGATCTGCTTCGATGGTTTTTCCGTTGCGGGTCATGACCTGCTCGATCGCAGTGTTGTGAACGTCAATGTTCCTGTCCAGAGTGCGGCGCAGGTCACCGTCGGTAAAGACACCGGAGAGATGCCCGTTGGCGTCGATGACTGTCGTCATCCCCAGTCCCTTTCGGGAAATTTCCAGCAGGGCACCGCTAAGTGTCGTGCCTTCACTGACTTTCGGGATGCGATCACCTGTGTGCATGATGTCGGAGACTTTAAGTAGCAGGCGCCTTCCAAGGCTGCCGCCGGGGTGGGAAAACGCAAAGTCTTCTGCACTGAACCCCCGGGCTTCCAGCAGGGCAACCGCGAGGGCGTCTCCCATTACCAGAGTGGCGGTGGTGCTGGACGTTGGTGCCAGCCCCAGAGGGCAGGCTTCTTCGGAAACGCTGACATCCAGATTGGCTACGGCCTCTCTGGCCAGAACCGAATCGGCATTTCCCGTCATGCTGATAAGGGGGGCTCCCATGCGCTTGATCAGTGGCAGGATAGTGACCACTTCGCTGGTGTTGCCGCTGTTGGAAATAGCGATAACCACATCCTGGCTGGTGATCATTCCCAGGTCTCCGTGGCTCGCTTCGCCGGGGTGCACAAAAAAAGAAGGGGTGCCGGTGCTGGCGAGAGTAGCAGCAATCTTGTTGCCAATGTGCCCGGATTTACCCATTCCGGTGACGACCACCCGACCCTTACAGGCCATTATGACTTCGCAGGCTTTGCTGAACTGGTCATTGATTCGCTGGGTCAGCGCGTCAATGGCATCACGTTCAATGTGGATGGCGCGAATTGCGGAATTGTGAAAATTCTGTGCAGTCTGCTCGGTCATCTGGGCCTGTGCCTTGTTGCTGTAGAGAGTGCCTTGTTTGCGAAAAACAGAGTGCGCTCTGATAGGTTGCCGGAAGTATATCATTTTCGGCATAAATCTCCGTCCTTACGGAATGTTCAGTCAAACTGAGCAAGGTGATCAATACATTTTGCCTGTTCCGGATTGAGCTTGAAGCCCTCTTGGCATAATGTAGCCCCTCGCTCAAAGGTAGGAACTATGGACTCATCGGCGTACGTATCCCTCAAGGATGTTGTTTTCTCCCGTTCTGGTCGCCGGATTTTCGACGGCGTATCGCTGGAGATCCCTCGTGGCAAGATCACCGCGATCATGGGGCCGAGTGGTACCGGCAAGACAACATTGCTCCGGTTGATTGGCGGCCAGCTCCGCCCGGATTCCGGCAGCATTGAAGTGGATGGTCACCAGGTTCCTGCGCTCAGGCGGAAGCAGCTATACGCCCTGCGTGAAAAGATGGGCATGCTATTTCAGAGCGGAGCCCTGTTTACCGATCTCAGTGTGTTCGAGAATGTTGCTTTTCCTCTGAGGGTTCATACCGATTTACCGGAAGACATGATCCGGGACATTGTATTAATGAAACTGGAGGCGGTAGGGCTTCGTGGCGCCCGGAAACTGATGCCTTCAGAACTGTCCGGAGGTATGACCCGTCGTGTCGCTCTGGCGCGCAGTATTGCCCTGGATCCGGAGCTGATCATGTATGACGAGCCCTTTGCCGGGCAGGACCCGATCGCCATGGGTGTGCTTGTCAAACTCATTCGCGACCTGAACCGCTCGATGGGGCTCACCAGTGTGCTGGTTTCCCACGATGTTCCGGAATCCCTGAGCATCTGCCATTACGCCTGTATTATCGCCGATGGCAAGGTCATTGGGGCTGGCACGCCAGATGAATTACGCGACCACCCTTCGAGGCAGGTTCAGCAGTTCCTGCAGGGTCAGCCCGACGGGCCGGTGCCATTCCATTACCCGGCCACCGATGCGGCCGAGGATTACGGTCTTATGGGAGGTGATTCATGATTGCCAGAATTGCTTCACTGGGCCGAATGGGTCTCGATATTGTCTCTTCGCTGGGTCGTTCGGGCCGTTTTCTGGCCGGTGTGCTTGCCGGAGTTCCGAATCCTGCAACCGGTTTTCCACTGCTGGTCAAACAGTTGTACGCCGTTGGCGTGCTGTCACTGGCGATTGTGGTGGTTTCGGGTCTGTTTATCGGCATGGTGCTTGGGCTTCAGGGCTACACGATCCTGAGTGACTACGGTTCGGAAGCTGCAATTGGACAGATGATCGCCCTGACGCTGGTCCGGGAGCTGGGACCAGTGGTGACTGCTTTATTGTTCGCTGGCCGGGCGGGGTCCGCTCTGACAGCCGAAATAGGCCTGATGAAAGCGACAGAGCAACTTTCCAGTATGGAAATGATGGGGGTCGACCCGTTGCGTAGGGTTATTGCTCCCAGACTCTGGGCCGGTTTTGTTGCCATGCCGGTGCTGGCAGTGATTTTTTCCGTGGTCGGTATCTGGGGGGGCATGCTTGTCGGCGTGGACTGGCTGGGCGTGTTCGAAGGGTCGTTCTGGGGCAACATGCAGTCTTCAGTGGACTTTGTTGATGATGTAATGAACGGAGTCATCAAAAGTATCGTGTTTGGTTTTGTGTGCGCCTGGATTGCTGTGTACCAGGGGTACGACTGCGTGCCAACCTCGGCGGGCATCAGCTCTGCCACCACGAAGACCGTGGTCTATTCCTCTCTGGCAGTGCTGGGGCTGGATTTTGTGCTGACTGCGGTCATGTTCGGTAATTTTTGATGAAACGACTAATCGAAAGGAATGGGAGCCGGTAATGGCGCAGAGAACAACAGAGATCATTGTCGGGCTGTTCATGATAGCGGGGCTGGCGGCATTGCTGGTGTTGGCGCTGCAGGTTAGCGGCCTTTCGCCAAAGGCAGCAGAGAGTACCTACACGCTGTATGCGGATTTTAACGATACCGGTGGGCTGACACCCCGCGGGCGTGTTTCCATGGCCGGCGTAACGGTCGGCACGATTGAGTCGATTGCCCTGAACAAGAACACCTTCCAGGCGAGGGTCACCATGTCTATTCAGTCGGATATCGACACCATTCCGGCGGACAGTTCCGCAGTAATACGTACATCCGGTCTGCTCGGAGAGCAGTACATTGATATATCCATAGGTGGAGATATGGACTCGCTGCAGGACGGCGACACGTTTTACTCTACTCAGTCAGCCATGAATCTTGAGCGGCTGATCAGTAATTTCGCCTCCGGACGCTGATCCGGTCAGGCTAGTGACAGAAAGGTTTCAAGGGAGATCCTGATGGTTATATTCAAACAGCGTTTTCTGATCCTGCTGGCTCTGACGCTGGTGCTGGTTGGCCCGGTGCGGGCGGATGCGGCGGACGAGCTGCGCCAGTACGTCGATGAGAACACCCAGCAGCTGGTTGAGAAACTGAACAAGGAAAAGGGACTGTACGAATCGGATCCGGAAGCATTTTACGCCAGCATGGATGAAGCACTGAGCGAATTCGTTGATTTTCGCCGTATTGCCGCCCGTGTTATGGGGCGTTATGCCCGGCAAACCACGCCGGAACAGAGGGATGCGTTCGTTGCAAAGTTCAAACGCAGCCTGTTTGACAGCTACGCTCAGGCGCTGGTGAATGCAGATAACTTCGAGATCGTCGTCAAGGAAGCGGCAATTCATCCGCAGCATGATGATCGCGCATCGGTAGATATGGAAGTGATCAGTTCCTCAGGCAACCGTTATCCCGTCATTTATTCCATGTACCGCAACGGAGAAGGGCGCTGGCTGATGGAAAATGTCATTGTCGAGGGGGTTAACATCGGTTTGGCATTCAGAGATCGCTTCACCCAGGAGATGGAACAGAATCGCGGCCAGATTCAGGCGGTGATCGATGGCTGGAGTGATGCCGTTGAATCCCTGAACCTGGATGAGGAAGTGAATCAGTCATGAGTACTCGTTCGCCGGGAGTAGAGCTGAGTCATCAGGTACTCTCGGTAACCGGAAATGTCGCGGTGGATCAGGTTGTGGCTCTTCGGAAAGAAGGAGAGACGCTGATAGGCACCGTGTCGGGCTCGCTCACCGTTGACCTGTCCGAATTGGAAACGGCGCACAGCGTTATCCTGTCGATGCTCTTGTGCTGGCAGCGTTATGCCCGGCAACAAGGGGTATCTCTGATTTTCCAGGGTGTCAGCGATCGGCTCTCCTCTCTGGCCGCCCTCAGTAATATAGATGAACAATTGGGCGGCTTTGCCCATTTGTCTTCTTCCCATCCGCACTGACTGATCTGATTCCGGTCCCGGGTTACCGTATGGTAAAGCTGACCCGGGCACCGTAATTGGTTACAATCTCGCCCCAGATTTTTTCAAACACCCGAGGATGTTTTATGGACGCCACCGAAGTCGCCGATTTGGTTAAAGACGCTTTGCCTGGATGCGAAGTGCAGGTTCAGGTCGATGGTACCCATTATATGGTCGTTGCGGTGGGTGACGTTTTTGAAGGCCTGTCGACCATCAAACGACAGCAGCTGATCAACAAGGCGCTGTTCCAGCAGGTAATGGACGGCACTATTCACGCTTTGCATCCGCGTGCATTTACTCCGGCTGAGTGGGCTGAGCGCCAGGGCTGATCGAGCCCATAAATAACAGGACAGTCATTGTGGACAAACTTCTGATTGGGGGGCGTAAGCCTCTGGACGGTGAGATCCGGATTTCCGGCGCCAAGAACGCAGCGCTTCCGATTCTGGCCGCAACCCTGCTGGCGGATGAGCCGGTAACCGTTGGCAACCTGCCGCATCTGCATGATGTAACAACCATGATCGAGCTACTGGGTCGCATGGGTGTGGAACTGATGATTGATGAAAAAATGAGCGTGGAAGTTCACGCCAACACCATCAAGCACTTCCATGCTCCGTACGAGCTGGTTAAGACGATGAGGGCTTCCATTCTGGTACTGGGGCCGCTGGTGGCACACTTTGGCGAGGCAGAAGTGTCGTTGCCTGGTGGTTGTGCGATTGGTAGTCGTCCGGTGAACCTGCACATCCATGGCCTGGAAATGATGGGCGCGGATATCAAGGTTGAGAATGGTTATATCAAGGCGAAAACCAACGGTCGCCTGAAAGGCGCGCACATCTTCCTGGATACGGTTACTGTTACAGGCACCGAGAACCTGATGATGGCGGCCGCACTGGCTGACGGCAAAACCATCCTTGAAAACGCTGCCCGCGAACCGGAAGTGGTGGATCTGGCCGAGTGCCTGATTGCCATGGGTGCGGACATCAAGGGGCATGGAACGGCGACCATCGAGATTAACGGTGTCGAACGTCTCCACGGCTGTCATTACGATGTCCTGCCCGATCGGGTCGAAACCGGTACCTATCTGGTTGCCGCTGCGGCGACCGGTGGTCGGGTCAAGCTGAAAGATACCCGGGATGACCTTCTCGAAGCGGTTCTGCTCAAGCTGGAAGAGGCGGGAGCTCACATCAGTACCGGCAAGGACTGGATCGAGCTGGATATGAAAGGCAACCGTCCGAAAGCCGTTAGCCTTCGCACGGCCCCGTATCCTGCATTCCCGACCGACATGCAGGCTCAGTTTGCGGCGATGAATACGGTGGCTGAAGGCTCCGGAACCATTGTCGAAACCGTGTTCGAAAACCGTTTCATGCACCTTCAGGAACTGATCCGGATGGGTGCGGATATTACCCTCGAGGGGAATGCGGCCATTATTAAAGGGGTCGAACGCCTGAATGGTGCGCCGGTTATGGCTACCGATCTGCGGGCCTCTGCGAGCCTGGTTATCGCTGGCCTGGTTGCGGATGGCGACACCATCGTTGATCGTATCTACCACATCGATCGCGGCTACGAGTGTATTGAAGAAAAGCTGCAGTTGCTGGGTGCGACCATCCGCCGGCTGCCGGCGTAACAGATTCAAACGGGAAACCGGAAGGACGAATGACAGATTCCATCACCATTGCATTGTCGAAGGGACGTATCCTCGAAGAGACCCTGCCGTTGCTGGCAGAGGCGGGGATTGAGCTGATCGACGATGTCAAAAAATCCCGAAAGCTGGTGTTCCCCACCACCGATCCTGATGTTCGTGTGCTGATTATCCGGGCGACAGACGTGCCAACCTACGTTCAGTATGGCGGCGCCGACCTGGGCGTAACCGGCAAGGACGTGCTGATGGAACATGGCGGGGAAGGGCTTTACGAGCCGCTGGATTTGAACATTTCCCGCTGCCGTCTGATGACAGCCGGTCCGAAGGATCAGCAACCGCCTGGTGGCCGCATCAAAGTGGCAACCAAGTTTGTGAACCTGGCTCGTCGCTATTATTCCGCGCAGGGCAGGCAGGCTGACATCATCAAGCTGTATGGCGCGATGGAGTTGGCTCCGATCCTTGGCCTGGCGGACGAGATTGTCGATATTGTCGACACAGGCAATACGCTGAAAGCCAATGGGCTGGAGGCTCGGGAATTGATTGAGCATATCAGTTCCCGGCTGGTGGTGAATCGTGCTTCCATGAAGATGAAGCATGGGCGTATCAACCCCATTATCGAAAAGATGTCAGCGGCTGTTGATAAACGGCGCGCTGAAAAGTAAGCACTACTCTCCTTACGCAGGAATGACGAAATGACCGACGTGAGTATCAAGCGACTGAATGCCTCCCAACGTGATTTTGACAGCGCCCTGAGCGCGCTGCTGGCATGGGATGACAGTGTTGATCATCAGGTAAACGAGTCGGTACGTCACATCCTGCATGAGGTGAAGACCCGTGGTGATCAGGCGGTTCTGGAGTTTACCGAGAAGTTCGACCGCCTGAAGGCTGGCAGTGTTGCTGAGCTTGAAATGGGCCAGGAACGACTGCAGCAGGCACTGAAAGCGATTCCTCAGGACCAGCGTGTGGCTCTGGAGCAGGCTGCTGATCGTGTTCGCGACTACCACGAACGCCAGAATCAGACATCCTGGCAGTATGAAGATGCCGACGGCACGGTGCTGGGCCAGAAAGTAACGCCGCTGGACCGGGCGGGACTGTACGTACCTGGCGGCAAGGCTGCCTATCCATCCTCGGTGTTGATGAATGCGATCCCGGCCAAGGTAGCGGGTGTCGGTGAGGTGATCATGGTTGTTCCGACGCCTGACGGTGTGGTGAACGACATGGTCCTGGCCGCTGCGGCAATTGCCGGTGTGGATCGGGTATTCACCATCGGTGGTGCCCAGGCTGTCGCGGCGCTGGCCTACGGTACTGACACCATTCCTTCGGTCGACAAGATTGTCGGCCCGGGTAACATCTTCGTGGCGACTGCAAAACGCGAAGTATTCGGTGTGGTCGGAATCGACATGATTGCCGGACCATCCGAGATTCTCGTGATCTGTGATGGCAAAACCGATCCGGACTGGATTGCCATGGATCTGTTCTCCCAGGCCGAGCACGACGAGCAGGCGCAGTCCATTCTGGTCAGTCCGGATGCAGAGTTTCTCGACGCAGTTCAGGCAAGTATCAATAAGTTGCTGCCGACCATGGAGCGGTCTGAGATCATCGCCGAGTCCATGGGTAGCCGGGCGGCTCTGATTCAGGTGGCGGATCTCAGCGAAGCCGCGAAGGTTTCAAACCGGATTGCACCGGAGCACCTGGAACTGTCGGTTGAAGATCCGGTGGCGCTGGTGGAGGAGATTCGCCACGCCGGTGCGATATTCATGGGCCGATATACTGCCGAGGCGCTGGGTGATTACTGTGCTGGCCCAAATCACGTGCTTCCCACCAGCGGAACGGCCAGATTCTCATCCCCTCTGGGCGTATACGATTTCCAGAAGCGTTCCTCGCTGATTGGCTTCAGTGCACAGGGTGCGGATCGGATGGGGCGTGTTGCTTCAGTTCTGGCTCGCGGTGAGGGGCTGACAGCGCACGCCCGTTCAGCGGAATATCGGATTGCCGGGGAAAGCAATGAGTAAGTTCTGGAGCCCCCTGGTCAACGACCTTGTTCCCTATGTTCCTGGTGAGCAGCCCAAGATGGCCAATCTGGTCAAGCTGAACACTAATGAAAATCCTTATGGCCCGTCACCGAAGGTGATCGAAGCCATCCAGGCCGAGCTGAACGATAGCCTTCGGCTGTATCCGGATCCGGAAGGCGAAAGCCTGCGTCAGACCATTGCTGACTATTATAATGTCAGCTCGGGGCAGGTCTTTCTCGGCAATGGTTCAGACGAAGTGCTGGCCCACATTTTTCATGGGTTGTTCCAGCACGGAGAGCCGGTGCTGTTCCCGGATATTTCTTACAGCTTTTATCCGGTTTACTGCGGGCTCTACAACATCGAGGCCAGAGTTGTTCCGCTGACGGACAGTTTTGAAATTGATCCTGACGATTACAGGCAGCCAAATGGCGGCATCATCTTCCCGAACCCGAATGCGCCGACGGGGCGTTACCTCGGGTTGGAGCATGTGGAAGCGATACTGAAGGCCAATCCTGATCGCGTTGTTGTGGTTGATGAGGCTTATGTGGATTTCGGAGGCGACACGGCTATTGCTCTGGTCGATCGCTACCCGAACCTGCTGGTATGTCAGACCCTTTCCAAGGCTCGCTCTCTGGCCGGTCTGCGCGTGGGCTTTGCGGTTGGTCATCCGGATTTGATTGAAGCGCTCAATCGGGTAAAAAACAGCTTTAACAGTTATCCGCTGGATCGTCTGGCGCTGGCGGGTGCCCGTGCGGCTTTTGAGGATAAAGAGTGGTTCCAGCGGTGCTGTAACGGTGTCATCTCTGAGCGGGAACGTCTGACGGCGGCTTTGGAAGAACTGTCTTTTGAGGTGTTGCCTTCGAAGGCGAACTTTGTGTTTGCTCGCCATACGTCCAGAGCGGGTGAGGAAATTGCTAAAGGGCTGAGAGAGCAGGGCATCATTGTTCGTCACTTCAATAAGCCGCGAATTAGCGATTATTTGCGGATTACCATTGGTACTCCTGAGCAGAATGATGCTTTGATTTCGGGGCTTCGTTCGCTCTAGCCTTCTAATTTSGGGGGGGGGGAGCGGTTCAGCCGCCACCTTCCGGGAACCGCTACGAGCACATCCATGTGCGCTTGTCTCCGGCCATCCTTGGCCTACGACATTCCCGGAAGGTGGCGGCTGAACCGCTCGTCAAACTCCTCGAAAATATTCAATCTACCCGGGAGAACAGTTATGGCATCCCGTCATGAAATCCTCAGAACCATTGCTGAATGGCTCCAGCCAGAAAACTTCCAGGACTACTGCCCGAATGGGCTTCAGGTTGAAGGCCGGGAGCAGGTCGAAGCCATCGTCTCCGGCGTTACCGCTTCCCAGGCGTTGATTGACGCTGCCGTTGAGGCGAACGCCGATATGATCCTGGTTCACCACGGTTACTTCTGGAAAGGTGAAGATCAGCGAATCCAGGGCATGAAACGGAAGCGCATCAAGCAGCTTCTGGATCATGACATTAACCTGGTTGCCTACCATCTCCCCCTGGACGATCACCCGGAATACGGCAATAACCGCCAACTCGCCGACGTGCTGGAGATCCAGAATGCGCGGCCATTGGGTGGTCTGGTCTGGGAAGGCGAGTTGTCCGAGCCGATGACGCCTGAAAAGTTCTGCCTGCACTTGGCTCGTAAGCTGCATCGTGAACCTTTGTGGGTAGGTGAGGGCGTTGCTGAGATTAAACGGGTAGGCTGGTGCACGGGTGCCGCTCAAGGCTTCATTGATGCTGCGTTGAACGCAGGTCTTGATGCTTACATCAGCGGCGAGATTTCAGAACCGACGACTCACACGGCCAGAGAATGCGGGATTCATTACTTTGCGGCTGGGCACCATGCGACGGAACGTTACGGTGTTCAGGCGTTGGGAGAAGCGTTAGCGAACGAATTCGGGGTGAAGCACCAGTTTGTCGATTGCGATAATCCAGTGTGATTTATAAGACAAAGCAATTTGCCAGGACGGCTGATTCGGTAGTTTGACTTAGAGCTGCGAAAGCACAAGGTTTGAGAGCAGGGTGCGGCATGTTTGCCAAAACTGTGCGGAGCCATGGATGGCGGAGCTCAAGCGCCACATGGACGTGCTTGAGCGGGTTTTGGCAAACATGCCGTACCCTGCTCAAGCACCAGAATCTTCAGTCCT
This sequence comes from Marinobacter salinexigens, assembly GCF_008370345.1. Classification (GTDB taxonomy): domain Bacteria; phylum Pseudomonadota; class Gammaproteobacteria; order Pseudomonadales; family Oleiphilaceae; genus Marinobacter; species Marinobacter salinexigens. The sequence continues at coordinate 943,865 of NZ_VTUU01000001.1, forward strand.
GTAATGTTCAGGCCTGGGTAGCCGGCTTGTCACCTTTCTTCAGACCATAATCCTCAGCCAGCGTACCTTTCGCTTCCGGATCTGTCTTCGGAGCGTAATCACGAGGCGGCTCCACGCCGTCGTCGCTGACCTCTTCCAGGCGCTTCCGGGAAGTCTCCTGGGCCAGCTCTTCCATCCAGTCCTCATCATTGCACAGACGGTTCGCGCCTCGTGCCATGTGCTGGTTTACATCGCGATAAGCATCATTGAAGCGTCGGAGCAGATGGGCAGATTCCATGAAATGCTCATTCACCTGAGCCTGGTAGCGAGTGTATTCGCTCCTGAGCTCCTCTATCTGTTGCTCCGCACGACGCTGTCTAAGCGTGGTTCCCTGCCCGGAGCGGCCAACAAAAACCCCGATGACAATGCCAACAACCAATGCGGCAATCGCTGCCAGAATCAGGTTCGTCATATGCTGTGTCGTCCTTTTGCCTTTAAATGAGCCTAGCCCTTGGAAACAGTATAACGCCCGAAGACAAAACAGCCCATGCCTCCTGTCTGCGCCTATCGTCTTATTGCTTCAAAAATCCAGTGGCATGGCGAAAAATCGTGAAATGAGCGACAATACGGCGCCCAAATTCTTTGTTAAACATTCCGGGAATGTCTCAATGACTGCAGCTATGTCTTCCGAAACCAGTGCGAACCTGACCCCTTGGGAAAGATACCAGAAGGATCTTGAACGCCCGGATTTCCAGAAAGATGCAGCACAGGAAGATGCCGTCCGGCGTTTGCAGTCACTTTACGACAAACTGGTGGAAGCCGAAAGTGAACGTCCGAATGCCATGTCCCGGCTGCGCAAGAAATTCAAGAAGGGCAAAGAAGAGCCGGTAACCGGCCTGTATTTCTGGGGTGGGGTAGGCCGAGGTAAGACCTACCTGATGGACACCTTCTACGAGGCTCTTCCGTTCGATCGCAAGATGCGGGTGCATTTTCACCGCTTCATGCAGCGGGTGCACAACGAACTGAAAGTGCTGAAAGGCGAGAAGAACCCGCTGGATCTGGTTTCCAAGAAGTTTGCCGAGGAAACACGGGTCATCTGCTTTGACGAATTCTTCGTGTCTGATATTGGCGACGCGATGATCCTTGCAACCCTGATGGAAGGGTTGTTCGGCCGCGGTGTGAGCCTTGTCTGTACCTCAAACATCGTTCCCGACGGGCTATACAAAGACGGCCTGCAGCGGGCTCGCTTCCTTCCAGCGATTGAGCTGGTAAAAAAATATACCGATGTGGTGAACGTCGACGGCGGCGTTGATTACCGCCTGCGTACCCTGGAGCAAGCTGAGTTGTTTCACGCGCCGCTGGATGATGCGGCGGATGTCAGCCTGCACAAAAGTTTCGACGCACTTGCGGTAGAGGCGGCAAGGCATAGCGCTTCCATGGAAATCAACGGCCGCAAAATTCCGGCTGTGGCCCACGCGGATGACGTTGTCTGGTTTGATTTCAAAGCCGTTTGTGATGGCCCCCGTAGCCAGAATGACTACATCGAACTGGCCCGGCAGTTCCACGCCATTATCGTCAGCAATGTACCGATCCTCGGTGGCGATAAAGATGACCAGGCCCGTCGCTTCATCAACATGATCGACGAATTCTACGACCGTAACGTCAAGGTCATTATTTCGGCTGAAGCGCCGATTACAGAGCTTTATGCAGGCGGTCGCCTCAGCTTCGAGTTTGAACGGACTGAGTCACGCTTGTTGGAAATGCAGTCTCAGGAATACCTTGAGGCGCCGCACAAACCCTGATTAAAACCGATAAGAATTCAGAACACTGAATCGTCAGCGGACACACAAAAACACCCTCTACAGAGTGACAGAGAGATTCCGATTATGAGCAACGACAACGTAGTTATCGTCAGTGGTGTACGTACGCCGATGGGCGGCTTCCAGGGCAGCCTTGCCGATGTAAATGCTACTGACCTGGGTGCGCTCACCATCGCTGAAGCGGTAAAACGCGCGGGCCTGCAGCCTGCAGATGTGCAGGAAGTTATCATGGGCAACGTATTGCCTGCCGGCCTGAAACAAGGTCCTGCCCGCCAGGCCATGCGCAAGGCAGGATTGCCAGACAACACCGGTGCCACCACCATCAACAAACTGTGTGGTTCTGGTATGAAGGCGACCATGTTCGCACACGACCTCATCAAGGCTGGCACCAATGACATCATGGTTGCCGGTGGCATGGAGAGCATGTCTAACGCGCCATACGTTCTGCTGGGCGCCCGCAAAGGCTACCGTATGGGTCCTGGACCGGCGCCGCAGGATCACATGTTCCTGGATGGCCTGGAAGATGCGGAAACCGGTCGTCTGATGGGCGCCTTTGCTCAGGAAATGGCTGACAAGAAAGGCTACACCCGGGAAGAAATGGACGATTACGCCATTAACTCCCTGAAGCGTGCCCAGAAAGCCATCAAAGAAGGCCTGCTGAAAGACGAAATCATCCCGGTTACCGTCAAAACCCGCAAAGGCGAGGTGGTTGTTGAGGATGATGAGCAGCCGCTGACCGCTAACCTGGAAAAAATCCCGACCCTGCGGCCTGCGTTCGCCAAAGACGGCACCGTGACTGCCGCTAATGCTTCCTCCATCTCCGACGGTGCCTCCGCACTGCTGCTGATGCGTGAATCCGAAGCCGAAAAGCGAGGCCTTAAGCCGCTGGCGCGCATCGTTGCCCACAGCACCCAGTCTCAGCATCCGTCAGAATTCACCTGTGCCCCTGTTGGCGCTATTGAAACCCTGCTGGGCAAAGCCGGCTGGAGCAAAGAAGACGTTGACCTGTTCGAGATCAACGAAGCCTTTGCCATGGTAGCGATGATGCCGATTCGCGAACTCGGCCTGGACCCGGAAAAAGTCAACATCCACGGCGGCGCCTGTGCCCAGGGTCACCCCGTTGGCTCCACCGGTTCCCGCCTGCTGGTTACCCTGATGTATGCCCTGCAGCGCTACGGCAAGAAAAAAGGTGTAGCTGCCCTCTGCATCGGTGGTGGTGAAGCTACTGCCATGGCTATCGAGCTGATCTGATCGTTGTCTTGGCATTGGAGTGTGGCCGGTATGTTGGCCCGCCCCAAAACCCGCTGTAAATACGTCCCTGTACGCTTGACGGCAGCATCCATGCTGCCGACAGTTTCGGGGCGGGCCAACATACCGGCCAATCAGGCGGCGGCGTCGGCCTTCACAAAGAAGGGAGAGCCCAGAGTCTGAGCGTCAAGGGGGTGAATTCTTCTCCGGGAATGTCGGAGGCCATGGATGGCCGGAGCCAAGCGCACATGGATGTGCTTGTAGCGTTTCCCGGAGAAGAATTCACCCCCTTGATGCATCCCCCCAAAGATCCGGAATTCCCACCTCGAAAAATTAAAAAAACCACAAAAACCAAAGTGGTTGCATCCCCATTTGTTGTCTATAGTGTTTCCAAACAAGTACCCCGGTGTCAGAGAGGAATGAGGGCAAAATCATACTTTTGACTGATCAAAGCACTCGACAGCGTTAGCTATAGTGCCAACATCACGAGCACTGTGCATGAAGCCTCCAAAACATCGTGAACACCAATAATCAGAGCAGCGACTCAGAACAACAATGGAGTAGCCTTCCAATGACAAGAAAAACACATCAATGGCAGCGTTGGACAAAATTGCCGCTGGCCGTCGCTATCGCCGCCGGGGTATCTGGCCACGCATCGGCGTTTTCATTTTATATGGGGGACGTGGAAGCCTCTCTGAATACCACGCTCTCGGCCGGTGCAGGCTGGCGGGTATCTGACCGCGACGCGCGCCTGATCGCTCAGGGTAACCTGGCTCCGGAAAACGCCGCCGTTGGTTCCTCCTCAAACAACTTTGATGACGGTAACCTGAACTTCGAAAAGGGCGATACCTACTCGAAAATCGTCAAAGGTAACACCGAACTTTTCCTCGATTACTACACCGACAGCGATGTGCTGACCCGCGTGGGCGGCCTGGTCCGTGGCCGTTACTGGTACGATTTTGAACTCAAAGACGAAAGCCGCGCTGCGGATTACCGCGGCAATGTTCGCGAACTCAATGACTCCGCCAAGGGCAATGCCTCCGGTGGTGAAATCCTCGATGCTTACGTGTTTTCAGACTGGTACCTGGGAAATGTGCCCGTCAGTCTCCGTTATGGTAAGCAGGTTGTCAGCTGGGGCGAGAGCACCTTCATCCAAGGCGGTATTAACGTCATTAACCCGGTAGATGTCCCTGCTTTCCGTGCACCGGGGTCCGAGCTCAAAGACGCATTGCTGCCGGTTGAAATGTTCTACATGTCTGCAGGTGTGACTGAGAACATTACGATCGAAACATTCGTGCAAACAGACTGGGCGCCAGTACGCCCGGACGATTGTGGTACCTTCTTCTCGACCACAGACATCGTGTCTGATGGTTGTGGCCCCGTTCTCCTGGCCGGCCAACTGTCCGACTTTGATGCTTTGCAGCAGGGCTTTGTAACTCCGCGTGTTGGCGATAAAGAGGCTGATGAAAAAGATCAGTTCGGTGTGGCTATGCGTTGGTATGTGCCGGAACTTAACGACTCCGAATTCGGCTTCTACTACATCAAGTACAACAGCCGTCTCCCCTACATCAGCGGTGTTGTGAATGATCCGGCCAATGGTGTTTCGTTCCCGTCCTACTACGTTGAGTACCCTGAAAACATCAACCTTTACGGCATCAGTGTTAACACCACGACTCCGGGTGGCTGGTCTCTGGGTGCGGAATACAGCTTCCGGGATAACGTGCCGCTGCAGTGGAACGCGTTCCAGTTGATCTATGCGGGCCTTCAGCTGCAGAACCCCGTAACGGGTGAGAATGCCAGTCTCCTGCAGGATCAGCGTGAGGCCGAGCTGGGCATCAGTGATACCAGTGGCCTGGAGTCCAGCGGTTATGATCGCTTTAAGGTGTCCCAGGCTCAGTTCACCCTGATCAAGTTCTTCGATCAGGTCATGGGTGCCAGCCGTCTGTCGTTCATTACCGAATTTGGTGCGACCTACGTGCATGACCTGCCGGATTATGACGAAGCCCAGTACGGTCGTTCAGGTAACTTCGGTATTCCGGCGCTGCCCGGTGGTGGCTGTGAGCAGCTGAACCTGAATTCAGATTACTGCACCACTGATGGCCTGACCACAGACTTCTCCTGGGGTTACCGTGCCCGGTTTGTCTGGAACTACCCGAACGCTTTTGCCGGTATCAACCTGAACCCGCAGCTGGCCTGGAGCCACGATGTGAAGGGATACAGCCCGCAGCCTGGTGGTGCCTTCAACGAGGGTAGCAAGGCAATCGGCCTCTCCCTGCAGGCGGTTTACCAGAACAAGATCACCGGTGACATCGGCTACACCAACTTCTTCGGTGGCAAGCCATACAACGAGTTGACTGACCGTGATTTCGTGAGCGCGAGTGTTTCTTACTCATTCTGATTCTGGCCGCAACGAATTCGTTTAACGAGGTAACTTAAATGAAACTGAACAAGAAACTACTGGCGACTGGTGTATTGGCTGCAAGCCTCTTTGCAAGCCATGCCTACGGCGCTGTTTCTGCTGCTGAAGCTGCCAAGCTCGGCGATACGCTTACGCCGATCGGTGCTGAAAAAGCCGGCAACGGTGGTGATATCCCAGCCTGGACGGGTGGCCTCTCAAGCCCCCCGGCTGGCTACAAGGGTGACGGCGTTTATGTAAACCCGTTCGCTGACGAGACGCCAAAATTCACCATCAATCAGAGCAATGTTGACCAGTACGCCGACAAGCTGTCGCCGGGTCAGATTGCCATGATCAAGAAGTACCCTGATTACGTCATGCCGGTCTACCAGACTCATCGATCTGCCGTTTATCCGCAGGCGGTGATGGACCAGACTGTGAAGAACGCGACCCAGTCTGAACTGATCAAAGGTGGTAACGGCCTCGGTAACTATGAGACAGATACTCCGTTCCCGATCCCTCAGAATGGTCTGGAAGTTATCTGGAACCACATCACCCGCTACCGCGGTGGTTCTGTGCAGCGTACCGTCGGGCAGGCAACTCCGACCGCGAGCGGTGACTTTTCCATCGTCAAATTCCAGGACGAGCTGACCTGGCGGACTGCACTGGATGACTACAAGCCTGGTGAAGATGCCAACGTACTGTTTTATTTCAAGCAGGCGATCACAGCGCCAGCCCGCCTGGCGGGTAACGTGCTGTTGGTGCATGAAACTATTGATCAGGTAGCAGAACCGCGTCGTGCGTGGATCTACAACGCTGGTCAGCGTCGGGTTCGCCGGGCGCCTCAGGTGGCTTACGATGGCCCGGGTACCGCTTCCGATGGTATGCGTACCTCGGATAACTTCGACATGTTCAACGGCGCGCCGGATCGCTACAACTGGGAGCTGGTGGGCAAGCAGGAGATGTACATCCCCTACAACTCCTACAAGCTGGTTGACCAGAGCCTGTCCTACGATCAGATCATCAAGGCTGGTCACATTAATCAGGATCTGACACGTTACGAACTGCACCGCGTATGGCACGTACGTGCGACTCTGAAGGAAGGTGAGCGTCACATCTATGCTCAGCGTGATTTCTACATTGATGAAGACTCCTGGCAGGCAGCGGTCATCGACCACTACGACGGCCGTGGTGAACTGTGGCGTGTGGCAGAAGCCCATGCGATGCAGTTCTACGATCAGGACGTGCCGTGGTACGCCATCGAAACCCTTTATGACCTGCTGTCAGGCCGCTACCTGGCCCTGGGTCTGACCAACGAAGAAACCAATCCGTATGAGTTTGGTGTTCAGCGCCGGTCCCGTGATTACACTCCGGCAGCTCTGCGTCGCGCGGGTACCCGTTAACGGGTACCCGACACGTAGCAATTCAGCGGCGGGCCAATGAGCCCGCCGTTTTTGTATCTGGAAAATGGTGAATCCGAAATCACTCTATCTGTTAAAAAACTGCCGCCTCGGAAATTCCTTTCACGTCAAAATTTTGCAGCCACCCCCTCACTTGGTTTAACCTTCTTCTAATACTAAAGGCGCATCCAAAGAAGAGCGTCGCAAATTTCCGGCTACAGGGACACAATTCTGGCCGGCTTCAAGTGGGGCAGTGAGTGAAACCATTTAATGATGGCAGTGCGGCCAACGACGAGTTTCAGTCAGCAAACAGTGGGTTACAACGTGGAGAACTGGTCAGGGATCTGCTTCGGCAGAGGGTCCAGGTGCCGGCTATTCCGGCAGACTCGCTGCAGCGATCACATCTTGATTCCCTGATTACCGAGGCCCTTATCCCCCGCGGGGCGGTGTTTATCGAGGCACCCTGTGGGTACGGTAAATCTCATGCAGTTATTTCCGGACTTAATGCCGTTTCGTCCGTGGGAAATAGCGTTCGCTGGGCTTCTCTCAATGCGCAGGATAATTCGCCTTCCCGCTTTCTTTCCCTGATCGCCATTGTTTTCGATCTCCCTGAAGCCCCGGAAAGTAACCTGCAAACCGGTGCCAGCTTTACCGACGCGCTTGCGATGATGTTGATCGCTCTGCATCGTAAGGCGTCTGAGCATCGTCAGGTGGTGGTTCTTGATAATCTCCATTATCTGACCAATCCGGCGGTGGTTGCTTTGTTGCAACAACTGGTTACCGAGTTACCTGACTCTCTATCGATCGTTCTTATTTCCAGAAAAGCCCTACCGTTTGAGAGCCATGGGCTGGAATTGGAGAATCGGTTTACCCGCCTGGGCATTGAAGCTCTCGAGTTGAGCCGTTCCGAAACCTTTGAGTTTTTCCAACCGATCCTGAACAACAATCAGCTGACAAGCGTTGCGATCGACAATCTCTACGACTTGACGGAAGGTTGGGTTACACCTCTTGCGCTTTACCGGCGCGAAATCACGAGGGATGGAGAGCGTAAGCCGGTACAGGAAACGGGGAGCGTGGAACGCTTTCTTAAGGAATCCGTTCTGGGCGGCCTGGCGCCTGGTCAGCAGAGATCGCTTCGGGTGATGGCGGAACTGGAGTTAAGTTCCGACGATCTCTACCTGGCGTTAGAGCCGGCGCTACCTGATACCGGGTTTGTGCCGTCAGTTGCCCGCGAACACGGTTTGCCTCTGCGTAGCGTGCCGGGAAGAGGGCGTTGGTATCGATTGAATCCTTTGCTTCAGGAATGGCTGAAAACACCGGTTATGCCAGGCTATCCCGAAAGGATGTTGTTGGCCAGCCGATGGTTCGGACACCGTGATCAGTTCCCGGAGGCACTCCGGTACGCGTTGCTTTCCAGTAATATTGATGAAGTGGTCCAGATAGCGTCTGAGGGCTCCGAAGCGCTGCTTCTCGGGCAGGACACCGCGTCACTATTGCGTTTGCGCAAGAGTTTGCCCGCCGGATTATTGGAACGCAGTGCCCGGCTTCGGATTGTCTATAGCTGGGTGCATGCTATTGGTGGGCAGTTCCGACAGGCAAAAGCGCTGATTGACGACCTTTCAGAAGAAGATTTCAAGGAACATGAAGCCCGAATCTTTGCGCTGAAAGCCTTTATCATCAGAGGAGAGGGGCGTGTAGGCGAAGCCCTGGAAATGGCGGAACGGGCATTGGAGTTGGGTGAGTTGTCACCCCAGGCCTGTCTTGTTACCCAGATCGTGCGTTCCAGTGCGCTTTGTGCCGCTGGCAATTTTACGGAAGCCCGGGAGGCGAACAGAGCGACGGCACGTCTCGCCCGGGAAGCAGGGGATTCCGGTTCCGAGGCCCTTGCTGTCTACACCCATGCCCGCATCGAGCTGGGCAAGGGGGCGCTGAAACATGCAGAACAGCTGTTGCGTACTGGGCTGGATACTGCGATGCAGGAGCTTGCGAGGCCTGCGAGAGTGGGTGAAACCCGCCTGCAGCTCAACCTGGTGCTGGTGTTGTGGCATCAGGGCCGGTATCGCGAAGCAGATCGCTTGCTGGTGAACTGTGGCAGGCATGCAGAACAGGCTCGAGACCTTGGGTTGTTGCTGGTGATGACGATCCGTGTGCTGATGTGCCGGGTTGAGGGGCGTCTTGATGATGCCTTTGTCTGGATTGGTCGGGCGGAGCGAACCATGCATGCCTGGCAGGTGGACGAATCCCTGTTTGTTCCGGTCTTGGAAGCACTGAAGGCGAGTTGCTGGCTTTCCCAGGGACAAATAGACAGCGCAGCCCAGGCTGTCAGGAAGCTGGAACCATACCGGGAAGCAGGCTGCGTTCCCGAATTGTTCCCGATGATGCCTGGATTATTGGATTGCATGCAGGTCCGGGTGGATCTTGCTCGTGGCGATCTGGTTCGGGCACGGGAGAAGCTTGAGGCTACCCGCGGGCGCTATAAAGATGCCATCCCCTGGGGTGTCGAACTGCATATCCGCCTGCTCGAGGCCGTGTTGATCCAGGGCGACAAAGGGCCTACTTCGTCTCGAAAGGTTCTGCTGGCCGTCGTGACAGAAGCTTCACAGGAGCACTTTATCAGTCCCTTTGCAGAGTTGCGGATTGAGCTTCAGAGTCTTATTGAGGCTCATTTTGCTCAGATTCCTGAAGGAGCTTTCAAAGAAGATCTTGGCCGCCTGTTCCGGTTCAACGCAGCCAGTTCGCCTGTGGAAGAGTTGGCAGAACCGATCAGTTATCGGGAACAAGGGGTTCTGGAGCTGATTGCTCAGGGGCTTTCAAACCAGGAAATTGCAGACAAACTGCATATCTCGCTGCATACGGTTAAAACCCATGCCCGCAGGATCAACGCAAAGCTGGAAGTGAAATCACGAACCCAGGCGATTGTCCGGGCCCGTGAGCTTGGGCTGCTTTAACGGGCATTAACCCGCGGAGGTGCTGCCCTTCAGTGCTTCGATCCGGTTATCTTTCTCGGCCCACAAGTCACTGACCCAGCGCTGGAAGTCTACCCGTGTTTCCCGGTTGTTCTCGTAATCCATGCCCAGGAACCGGGGTGGGATCTCGTGGGTTCGTATATCGATGATGATCCGGTCAATGCGCCCACACAAGTAATCCCATATTCCCGCACTTCCATTCGGGTATACGATGGTCACATCCAGCATGGTGTGGATCATTTCACCCATAGCCTGCAGAACAAAGGCGGTGCCCCCAGCCCGGGGTTTGAGCAGGTGTTTGTAGGGTGAGCGTTGATTCTTGTGTTTGGCCGGGGTAAAACGCGTGCCTTCCATAAAGTTGAACACGGTGACCGGGGTATAACGAAATTTCTCACAGGCGGCCTGAGTAGCGGCAATATCTTTGCCTTTGAGTTCCGGCTTTCGGGCGATCTGATCCTTGGTGTGGCGGTGCATGAACGGGAAATCCAGTGCCCACCAGGCGATACCAAGGAAAGGAACCCAGATAAGCTCCTTTTTCAGGAAGAACTTGAGCAAGGGGATCCGGCTGTTGAGTACAAACTGGATAGCGGGGATGTCTGCCCAGCCCTGATGATTGCAGGTAACGAAATACCAGTGCCGGGAATCCAGAGTCTCTGCCCCCCGAACGTCCCATTCCACCCGGTGGAGCAGTTTCATCAGCAGGTTGTTGAAGCCGATCCAGATCCAGGCAATCCCATTAAGGACGAGGGTGCAACCTTTTCTGACGAGGGTGACCGGAATAATCAGCTTCAGGATGGCGAACAGCAGGAGCACCGGGAACAGAACCAGTGTGTTGAGCAGAATCAGAAGTACCGCGAGGGTTCCTTTGAGCGGCGCGGGCAAAAAATACAGCATGCAGGTAAATCTCTGGGTCGTTTTGTATTGGGTGGACTAGCCTTCAGCCGGAATGTCATCCGCTCCGTTCTGTCCCGGAAGCAGTGCGGTCTCAGGGCTGGAGGATGCCAGCTGAACGAGATGGTCCGGGCTTTGGTCCCTGATCACCTCCCTGAAATCGTCGTCGTAGAATTCCAGGTTGTTGTAACGGATCATGGACCTGATCTCTTCTACATAGTCTTCGCCCCGCTCGGAATAGCCGAGCAGGCCTCCGGCCAGTTCGAGCCCTGAGAGCGCTTCATTGTCGTTTCGGTCGGAATGCCGAAGCTCCCTGAGCTGCTGGTAGGTAGGATGGCGGTTCAGGTTCTGTATATAAGCGCGAACAGAACGGTATGGCGAGGTGAAACTGGCCACCTCATGGGTGGCGTCTTCACCACGAGCGGTTGGCACCAGGCCGCAGCCTTTGGTAAAGCACCACTGGCCAAACAGGTTATTGCCTTCGGTTGCGAAGCGGGAGGTGCCCCAGGCTGATTCGTTCGCCGCCTGGGCCATGATCAGTGATGGGGGAATGACATCAAGGCGCTTGCGAAGCAGGGTTAGCTGTCTGGCGCTGCCGGTTTCCGCATCTACCCGCAGGCGTTCGGCCTGGTTGTCGAGCCATTGCTGCTCTTCGTCGGTCAGTTCGGATTTGTCTGCGAGGCTGTCGAGATAGTGACGTTCAAGAAGCACCCGGGAGTTCGCCAGTACGATCCTCGGGTAGAGAAATGAGAAAAAGGCCGCTTTCCTTTCGGTGGTATCACTGTATTGGGAAAAATCCGGCAGATCGGTATTTGCCCAGCCGGGTAGCTTGGGCAGGGATTCCAGCGCCAGTTCCGAATCAGTGCTGGACCAGCTGGAACTCATACCGCTGGGGGGAACATAGAAACCACCACCAATTGCTACTGCAATCAGGGGTATTGCCAGTAAAAGGGCCCGTTTTCCTGCAGACATACTGCCTCGCGAAAAGTCGATATGCCAATAATTATAACAGGTTGTACGGTTTCGTCTTCCTCACGGTTCAGGCGGTGCACAGGCCTTTTTTATCAAGGGAGTCGTGTGGCTATGACGAGGCCTATCTGTTCTTCGTCACCCGTGGTGTTACGAATCCGGAAGTAAAACTGATCGCCGTCAGCAGTATGGAAGCCGTCCAGCGTGAGGTCCCCGTTTGACAGTTCCACTCGTCCGTTCCCGGAAGCAGAGTACGCCAACGGCATATCGGGCGTATTGTTTAATACCGGCGAAGAAACCGATTCTTCGCTGACCTTGTGAGTGATGTCGAGGGTACTGAGTGTCAGGGCTGCGCTTGCTGCAGAAGTAATGGACAGCTCAGCGTTATCGAAATGCCGGAGGTGATTGGTGTCTGCGCCTAACCCCATTGTCAGGCCCTGCAGCCGGTATCGTCCACTCGAAGGTGCGGCGACACCGGTCCGCTCTGCAGCAATGAGCAGGCCATCACCGAAGGGGCTGTCGTCCAGGTTAAACGCCATCATAGTGCCATCCGGCGTTGCAGCTCCGATGCCCAGATCAGGTTGCTCGAAATCGCTGGATTCAGTGGTTATGTCGAGGTTGAGGCGTCCGATGTCTTTGTCTTGATCGCTGAGCCGGGATGTGCGATCGCTGAGCGTCCAGGTTCCGCTCCGTGTACCCGTTGCGGTCCCGACCGCGCCGCTGTTATCGCGAAGGACCGTATCGGTCGTGTGTGACTGGGTGATGCTGCCATCAATAATCTGCCATGAACCAACGCCGGATTCGACAGTGAGGGTTGCGGTGGAGGGAGCAGTGGGGGATAAGGCGCCATCATCGAATTGCAGGGCGAGATAGACAACATTGTAGTGCCGGTTGTCCAGCGTACCTGCGTCAAAGCCTTCCTGCCTGAGAAGATCCAGCTCGAGTACCGAGACGTGCTGGTTTTCCAATACCTCCAGGCGGGAGAGTGAATCCCCTGATGCCTGGAGCTCTATGGCCTTGCCCGAACTGAAGTAACCGCTGACCAGGCGATCCGGGCCGGTCGTATCGTCTACCGGAGTGCTGGTGTAGGCATCCAGATAGTAGGGGTTTCGGGTCCAGCCGATGATTCGTGAGCTGTTTCGGCCGGTGATGCTCTGGTACAGGGCCCGACCCGCGAGCAGTCGGGTGTCCGAAAGAAGGGTTGCTGCACCGGGGGATGAGGCGTGGGTGTTGAGTTCCCACTGGTCTGCTCCGCGGCTGAAGAATGTGTTGCCTGCCTGATGGATCAGCGTTTCACGATCGTAGGGAATGTCGCTGGCCAGGGAGGTCACTTTGATGTTGAAAGCGTCAAAACTGGTCAGTGTGAGGCCCGGATAGATATAGGCGCTGCCATTGGTGTCCTGTACCAGCTCTTCCTGAGCTGTTCTTACACCCCACTGGCCAGACCCGGAGAGGGAGCTTTCCATGAACGTCTGGCCCAGCTCAACCCCGAGGAAAACCGAGTTGTAATCGGCGGATGTGGCGCTGATCTTGCCGGACGAGGTGTCGTTAAGCAGTGCATAGTCAGCCATGGACGCAACATAGCTGGCAAAATCGCCATGATCATCCAGTAATGCCAAGGCGCTATCGAGGTTGGCGGAATCCGGAATATCGATTTCAAAGTCATGGACCTGGTCGGCAATGGTGGACCACACATATTTGTTGAGGCATAACTGGCCGCCCGCATCGCCGACACAGTCGAGAATCGACTGGAACTCTCCCGAGGTGTAATCAGGCAGGGTGTTGCGCACCAGGTACTCGGAAAAGGGATTTACTTTGACGTCCTGGTCGGCATCGGCCGCGAAGGCCCTCATACGGATATTGCCGTAGCTGGCTTCGATAATGACGTCTGGCGCGAGAGGCAGTCCCTCGGCGAAGGTGATGATGGTGTGGCCGTTACTGTCAATTCGGGTCGACGTGTCTACAGATCCGAGGTTCTGCAGGGCTGGATTCGTCTCGTATACGCTAAGGCGGTCTGGCTGGACAATACGAAGGTTTCTCCGGGTCAGTTCTGCATCGGGTGCGATGCTGCCCGGCACTTCCATAGTGATGCGAACTTCATTGTTTGCCAGATCACCGGCATTGCTGGAATCTCCGGTGCTGCCGGAACTGAAATCATCGACTGGGTTGCTGGTGCCTGCAAAATCATTGGGGTCGGATCTGACCGCATCGATGGCATCGCCGCTGCCGCCACACCCCGCAATCACGAGCATGGTGCAAGAGAGAATCAAGCTGAAGCGAGGTTGCATAGCTACCGTCCGTGAAGCGTATTCGGGCGGTCAGTCTAGCAGTGGGAAAGTGTGTAAAGCGTGAAGGAGGGCACGAAACAGGTACCCAAAGATCGGGTACCTGTATCAGATCTTAAGCTCGGCTGAGCGGGGAATCAGAAGAAGATCTTCATGCCAGCCATGATGCCTTCGTCCAGATCAACGTCACCGGCACCGCGTACATCAAGATCGGTGTTCAGGTAACGGTAGCCGGCGAACACTTCAGCGTTACGGATCACACGGTAATTGGCGCGCAGCTCAAGGCTGGTGAGGTCATCCGAGTCTCCGAAGGACAGAATGCTCGGCGCATAGTGCAGGGCGCCAGTGAAGGACAGGCCCGGAACGTCCGGAATGTTGACGGTCCCGAAACCACCGAGGCCAATCGCGCCACCGTCGAGGTGGTCCGCATCCCAGGCCAGTCCGCGCATGCCAATGCCCGCGGTGGTGGGCAGGTTGCCGATTGCGGTGCGGCCCTGGGCGTGAAAATCCACGTTCAGGATATCCAGCCCGCCTTCATGGTAGGTGTAACCGGTACCCAGCTGAATGTCGTTATCGTTGCCGAAGAAGTTTACCTGGCCCTTGACGGAATCGTCGGTGAGGCTCAGATCGACATCACCGGCAAAAGCGGGTGCTGCAGCCAGTGACAGAACCATCAGGGAAATACGGGACGCTTTCATTCGTGCACCTTTATTTTGCTTTAGAGTGTTTCGTTAGACTATGTGCCGCCATTATACGGGGGCCCCTGAGGGGCTCAACTTAAAAGGCGTTAAGCCCCTGTTAACCCGCATGCAGGATGCCTGTTCCAACGGGCGGGTAGCTTTAATGGCGTGTTGTCTCGCCGCCCTGGTCGAGGTCGTCCGGGGACGCATTCTCTGCCGGCACGCGGTATTCCTCGTTGGCCCAGGCGCCCAGATCGATGAGTTTACAGCGTTCCGAGCAAAACGGGCGGTAGGGGTTGGCGTCCGTCCATTCGACGGACTTTTGGCAAGTCGGGCATTCTACGTTCATGGCTGGCGATCTGTCCGATGAAAGGGGCTTGGCCCTCCGCCGGCTCAGGAGTTGGCGGAGGTTTTACAGTATTGTTCCAGTACTGCCCGCAACATTTCAATATTGACAGGCTTGGCAACGAAAGAATCCATACCGGCGCGCCGGCATTTTTCTTCGTCTTCTTCCATAGCACTGGCGGTCAGAGCCACGACGGGCACCCGGCCACGATTGCGAACCTGCTCCCATTCCCGCAAGCGGCGGGTGGCTTCAAAACCATCCACCCGGGGCATGATACAATCCATGAAGATCAGGTCGAACGGATGCCATTGCCAGAGGCTGGCGGCTGCCTCGCCGTCGTTAGCGGTCATGACGTCGCACCCGAGCTTTTCGAGAAGCCTTCGGGTAAGGGTTCTGTTCACCGGATTGTCTTCAACCAGCAGGACCTTCATGCGGCCACAGGGTAATTCTCTGCGCCGGGATGAATCGCTCACGGACTGCAGCGAGAATCGTGTCAGGAATCGCCGTTCCTTTTTCGCGGCATCGGAGAACAACTGGTTCAGGATGGGAGTGAGGCAGGATTCACGCAGGGACTTGCTCAGGAAAGCATCCGCGCCTGCCTGTCGGAAATGTTCTGCGTCACCTCGCTGAGGGTTGGAAGACAGAATCAGCAGGCGCATGTCTGACCACAGCGGGTTACTCCTGATCTGACGGCAGAGCAGGTCGCTGTCCATATCCGGAACGAAACCGTCAAGAATCAGAGCATCAAAGGGCTGATGGTTATCGAATGCCTGGCGCAAGGATGTCAGAGCTTCCCCTGCGGATTTGACGGCTTCGATGTGGACATCATGCCGGGACAGCATTTCCAGGGTGATCTTCCGGGAAAGCTCGTAGGAATCGACCACCAGAATGCGGGTTCCGTTCACCATGCGGGTGTCCGGACGCACGCGGGTTGAGCTTTCTGGTGCCACCGGTAGTGATAACTCGATCCAGAAGGTGGAACCTTCTCCCGGGCGGCTCTCCAGATCCAGAGAACCGTCCATCAGGTTGATTAACTGGCGGCAGATTGTCAGCCCGAGGCCGGCGCCGGGCAACTGGCGCTGGAACTGCTGGCCAAGCTGCACGTAGGGTTCGTAGACCAGCGGGATGTCTTCCGGGTTGATGCCAACGCCGGTGTCCTCGACTGCGATACGAATCCGGGCTACATCATCCCGGCGGCCAAGCACTTCAATACTGATCAGCACGTGGCCGGAGTCTGTGAACTTGATGGCATTGGCGGTGAGGTTCAGCAGGATCTGGCGGATGCGTACCGGATCGCCCTTGAGCGCCCAGGGCAGGTTTTCGTCCACCCGAAGCTCCAGCGCCAGGCCCTTCTCCCGAGCGCGGGAGCCGAGCATATGAACCAGATCGTTCAGGGTTTCCCGGAGATCAAAAGGAAGATCATCAAGGACGAGCTTCCCTGCCTCCATACTGGAGATGTCCAGCAAGTCATTGATGATGGCTGACAGGCTTTCTGACGCGCTGAGCAGGGTCTGGACGTATTCACGCTGCTCCTGATCCAGGGGCGTATCGGTCATCAGATTTGCATAGCCCAGAACAGACTGCAGAGGAATCCGAAGCTCATGGCTCACGTTGGCCAGGAACTGGTTCTTGGCGTGGTTGGCCCGGATCGCTTCGTCCCGCTCGTCCCGGGACTGGATGGTGGACTGCCTGAGATCCTGAGTGTCGGCGAGGATCTGCAAGCGCATCTTGTTAAGAGCCTGCTCCAGTTCGGACAGTTCATCAGGAGATTTTCGGGGCTTACGCTTGAGTTTCAGGGGGTCCACAAGCGCATCAAGGTTCAGGCGGGCAGCATAGTCCGCCATGCTCTCGAGATGCCTCGACAGGGTCAGCCGCACGATCACGAGAAGGCCCAGGGTCCCCAGCATGACGACCAGGGACTGGAAAAGCAGATTGAGCAGGGCCCGATCCCTGAGTTCATCGTAAACCTGTTCAACCGAGGCGACCAGGGTCAGCTTGCCTACTTCTTCCGGTGCGCGGAACTTGGAGCGGTTGAAAATCAGAGGGTAAGTCTGGGTGATGATCCGGCCTTCCGGATAGACGCCGGTGGTGAATTCTTCGCCAGTAGAGGTGATCACCCGGGCATAGTTAATGGCGGGCACGGCCTTCATGTCGTCCAGGCCGTTCGCTACTTCGCTGAAATTCATCAGCCAGATATTGTTGCTCATCCCGCCGGAAACCAGCTCCGCGGCTTTGGTCAGTGAACTTTCGAGATCCGCCTTGCGTCGGTCGAACTCACCAATCATTTGCACGCCGGTTGCAACCAGGGACAAAACCACGCTGAACAGGAGGACATAAGCCAACAGCCTGGCTGCCAGTGGCCTTACGCCCATTCGCTTCAGAAACTGGTTAGAAAGCAATGCACAAATTCCCTGTGTCGACTACAAAATCACCTGTCGGAGTTTAACAGACCGTCAGGATTTCGACACGGTCCAATGAACCCTCATTCACAAAACGAAACCGAACGTTAAGATCATACAGGTGTGCGCCATAAATCCGCTCTTCCTCCCGGCCGCGTCGAAACGATGGCCTGGGGTCATAGCTGACCACATCTTCAATTAACAGTCGTAAATCCGGGTACTTGTCAGCAGGGAGTTGTGACAATTGCTGCTCGGCTTCCGGAAGAAAGACGACCGGAAGCTTTTCAGTTGGTGGCGTCTCTGCCCAGCCCAGAGAGGCATCTGCAACCGAGTCAGCAAAGGGAAGGTAGGGTTTGATATCGAGAATAGGGGTGCCTTCAATCAGATCATGGTCACTGATCTGAAGTACCAGCCTGCCATCCTTCCTGAGGAGTCCTTCGTTGCGGACAACCGACAGCCCCAGACTGTTTGGCCTGAACGGAGAGCGGCTGGCAAACACCCCCACTTTTTTGTTTCCACCCAGGCGCGGTGGACGAACCACCGGCCGCCATTCGGCTCGCACTGCCTCATGGAACTGGAATGTCAGCCACAGGTGGCTGGCGGTCTCCAGGCCGCGAAAAGCATCTTCCCGATCAAAGGGCGGTTCGATCACCAGATCTGCCCGGGCATAGCGCGTAAGGCCGGGTTGCCGGGGCACGCCGAATTTATCCTGAAAACAGGAATGCGTGTAGGCAATCGGCGTGAGGGTGAGCGCTTCGTCTGCTGGGCGGGAAGGATGTCTGGGCATGGTGCAATCGGGTTCGGGGTCAGTATGAGGATTGGATACTACCGGAAAAATACATCTCGACCCGCAAAATAATGGATGACTGATCTTTGAAGCGCTCCTCACGCGGGAAGGTGAGGGCGGGAATGATCTCGCCATAGACCCAGTCGCTGTGCAGCCGGTAACGCCAGGTAAGATCCGCAAATGCGGAGGTGGTCCGCCAAGAGGGCTGGTTCTCTCCCAGAACGCCAATGCGCGGAGTGAGCGTAGATCGATTACTGACCTGCTTTTGCAGGCTAAATATCTGGGCAGCCACAAACTTCCGGTCCCGGTGAACCCACTCCAGTTCGGACGATGTGCGGAAGTACCAGTCATCAAAGGTTGGCCGACCGGCGGCAAACCAGGTACGTTCGCCCCAGCCGTCCTGATGGTAATAATAAACCCTCTGCTGGGCGATCAGGCGCCAGTGTTCATCAGCCTGCCACTTCTTCTGGGCGGTCGCCCGCACGAAGGCATCCGGCGGAATGTGCAGCCGGGCACCGACATCCGTTGAGAAATTGATCGCATCGCCGATCATGGTGAGATAGCGCAGCGCACCCGTGGCTTCGGTTTCTGTCCGGTCTGGCTGTGTTAACTGTCGGTCCCGTTGTCGTTCTTCGAGAGGGATGAGTTCCTCGCTCTCACTTTCAATAACCAGGCGAAGCTTTCGGCGAGTCGTCGGGATGTCGAGCCGGAAGCGGGCTTCCGGTTCAAATTTCGTGGGGCGCCCCTGTTCGGTCTCGGAGGCGAAACCGATACGCAGGTAGCTCGCATTGTTTGGCAGGCTCTGGGTGCTGCCGGAGAGTGTCTGGTCTGCCCATTGGCCAAGCCATTGAACTCTCGGCCCCTGAGTACGCTCCTGTGATAATACCCAGTTACTGAAGTTGACCCAGTAGGAATCCAGGGGCTCGGCCCAGTACTCGTCCGGCGAGAAGTCGTAAAAATCCCCGGGAAGGGTTTCCGGAGCGAGCGTATCCGAAATTGCCCGTTGCTGAATCCGGAAAACGGGCTCGGCGCCGTAAACAGTGGGCAGTGCTAAACAGCTACACAATACAACCAGGGCTCGGTTAGCCAAAATCCACCATAAACCTGTCGTGCAATTCACGAACCTGACGCTCTACTACCTCTAACGGGCGATCATTATTAATCACATCGTCCGCTTTTGAACAGCGTTGCTCTCTTGAAATCTGAGCTGCAATGATGCGTTCGACCTGCTCCCGGGAGTTATTGTCCCGTGCCATAGTGCGTTCGAGCTGAACCTCGACTGGCACATCCACAACCAGAATGTGATCCACCAGGTTGTGCTGATCCGTTTCCAGGAGCAGGGGAGACACGAGAAGCACATAGGGAAGATGGTAGTTATCCGGCTTGAGTTGCCGGATAAGCTCTTCCCTGATAACCGGGTGCAGCAGCCTTTCAAGCCAGGTTCGTTCATCGGGGGTTTCAAACACGATTTGCCGAAGTTGGGCCCGGTCCAGAGAGCCATCCGGTTGCAGTATTCTTCTGCCGAAATGCGCTTCGATGGCTTTCAGAGCGGGCGTGCCCGGTTCGACCACTTCCCGCGCTACATCATCGGCATCCACCCAGTGAACGCCCAATTCACCGAATTGCCGGACAACCGTCGATTTGCCCGAGCCAATCCCACCCGTAAGACCAACAATTGCCATGAATTACATACCCAGATAACTGAACCAGAGCGCCTGAATCTCAGGGCCAAACCACAGTGCTAACAACCCGGCGGCGGCGAGATAGGGGCCAAACGGAATCGGCACTTCGCGGCCATGCTTCTTGACGGCCATCAAGGTAATACCCACAACGGCACCCACAACGGAAGACAGAATAATAATGGCGGGTAACATCTGCCAGCCGAGCCAGGCGCCCAGCGCGGCCAGAAGTTTGAAATCTCCGTGCCCCATGCCTTCCTTGCCCGTTACGATCTTGAACAGCCAGTACACCGACCAGAGGGACAGGTAGCCCGCCACAGCACCCCAGAACGCACTGGTGAAATCCGTGAGCATACCGAAGTAATTGAGAATCAACCCAAGCCACATCAGCGGCAGTGTGATGCTGTCTGGCAGTAACTGGGTGTCGAAATCGATCATCGTCAGCGCGACCAGTGCCCAAACCAGAAGCAATGCCCACAGAGCTGATTCCGTGGGACCAAGCAGGCAAACCGTGATAACGGAGAAGATTGCCGTAGCCGCCTCGATAATCGGATAGCGAGGCGAAATCCGGGTTTTGCAGGAGGCACATTTGCCGCCCAGGATCAGATAGCTGATAACGGGAATGTTCTCCCAGGCCCGTATTTTATGGCCACAGGAGGGGCAGGTTGACGCTGGTTTGGAGAGCGTTACCTGCTCTTCCTGCTTTCGCTGTTGCTCCGGAACCTCCAGAAACTCCTCGCACTGGCATCGCCAGTCCTGATGCATCATCTTCGGCAGGCGAAGAATGACGACGTTTAGGAAGCTGCCGATGCAGAGGGAAATCAAGGCTACCGAGACATACAGCAGCCAGGGGTTTGCGAGTAGTTCTGAAAGCATGGGTTGGACAAAGGCTTTATCAAAAAAGAAATTTGTGAGCCCAGTTAGAAACCGGGCTCATAGGAGTTGAAAAAATTAAATCACCTGGCCCATCTGGAAGATTGGGAGATACATGCCAATTATCAGGCCACCAACAAGTACGCCCAGAACCGCCATAATCATGGGTTCCATCAAGGCCGTCAGGTTATCGACCATGTCGTCAACTACGCCCTCGTAGTGCTCAGCCACTTTAGTCAGCATGTCATCCAGGTTGCCTGACTCCTCTCCAATGGCGGTCAACTGTACTGCCATAACGGGGAAAATTCCTTGCTGGCGCATGGACGTTTGAAGTTGGGTGCCGCTTGAAACGTCGTTTTTAATGTTCTGAATGGCGTCCCTGTATACTGCATTGCCTGTGGCTCCGGCAACGGAGTCTAACGCGTCTACCAGAGGCACACCCGCAGCGAATGTGGTCGACAATACCCGACCGAACTTCGCAACAGCTGACTTATCTAATATTTCCCCAATGATAGGCAACTTGAGGACATACTTGTCTACAAAATCAGAAAATTTTGGTGACCGTCTTTTCGATTCTTTGAATAAAAAGATAACGCCAACGATACCCAAGAGCACGATGAACCACCATTCCTGCAGCCATTCTGAGATTCGAATAATGAATTGGGTGAATACAGGAAGGTCGGCACCAAAGCCTTGGAACAAACTCTCAAATTGCGGAACTACCTTAACCAGCAGGATTGCGGTTACGATAACTGCGACTACGATAATGGCCGCAGGATATGTCATCGCTTTCTTGACTTTCTTCTTTAACAGTTCCGTTTTTTCAAGATACGTCGCAATACGGTCAAGCATTTGTTCAAGTGCCCCAGCCTGCTCGCCGGAGTCAACCAGATTGCAGTAAAGGTCATCGAAGTATCTCGGGTGTCGACGCAATGCGCCGGCAAAGTTGGTGCCGGAAGCGATGTCATTTCGGATGTTTATGACGAGTTCCTGCAGTCCCTTGTTCTCAAGACCTTCAGCTACGATATCGAAGCTTTGAACCAAAGGCACGCCTGCTTTCATCATGGTCGCCAGTTGCCGGGTGAGCATTGCGATATCAAATGGCGTGATCTTTTTGCTACTGCCAAATAAGGGCTTGGGCTTTTTCTTCACCTTGTCCGCGAGGATACCTTGTTTACGCAGCTGGGCCTTAACCAAGGCAATATTGGTGCCGGCTATTTCGCCTTTCGTTTTATTGCCTTTTTTGTCCTTGCCTTGCCAAACGTACGCTTCCAGCTTCGTTGCTTTCTCTGCCATGCTTAATCCTTCGTCACGCGGTTCGCTTCCTCAAGACTCGTCACCCCTTCGATAACTTTCAGAAGGGCAGATTGACGGAGGTTGCGAAAACCTTCTGCCTGAGCCTGCTGTGCAATTTTAATGGAACTGGCCTCTTCCATAATCATATTCGCCAGCTCATCAGTAATCTTGACCACTTCGTAAATACCGACGCGGCCTTTGTATCCTCCATTGCATTTATCACAGCCCTTAGGGCGGTACAACGTGAACCCTGTATCAATTTGTTCTTGTGTGAACCCTTCCTTCAAAAGGACGTCATTTGGAATGTCTGCAGCCTCTTTGCAACTGCAGAGTCTGCGCCCAAGGCGCTGGGCAATGATTAGGCTTACTGAAGTTGCGATGTTAAACGCGGGAACGCCCATGTTCATCATTCGGGTGAGCGTTTCTGCTGCGCTGTTCGTGTGGAGAGTGGAGAGAACGAGATGCCCGGTTTGAGCGGCCTTGATGGCGATGTTCGCTGTCTCCAAATCCCGGATCTCCCCAACCATTATGATGTCGGGGTCCTGGCGGAGGAATGCACGGAGAGCTTCGGCAAAACCTAGGCCGACTTTTGTATTGACGTTTACCTGGTTGATACCTTCCAGGTTAATTTCCGCGGGGTCTTCGGCCGTGGAAATATTGCGCTCATTGGTATTTAGGATATTAAGCCCGGTATAAAGCGAAACGGTTTTACCTGAGCCTGTAGGGCCAGTAACCAGGATCATGCCCTGAGGTTGCTCAAGCGCCTCAAGGTACATTTGTTTTTGGTCTTCTTCATACCCAAGTACGTCAATGCCCAGCTTGGCTTGGCTGGGATCGAGAATCCGTAAAACGATCTTTTCACCCCAGAGAGTGGGGAGGGTGTTTACCCGGAAGTCGATCGCTTTGGTTTTGGAAAGCTTCATTTTGATCCGGCCATCCTGGGGAATCCTGCGTTCGGATATGTCTAGTTGCGACATAATCTTTACGCGTGCCGAAATCTTGGGTGCGAGTTTGATGGAAGGTCTGGATACCTCCTTCAAAATACCGTCTGTACGGTACCGGACTCGATAAATTTTTTCGTAAGGCTCAAAGTGAATATCAGATGCCCCGCCCCGGATAGCGTCGAGCAACATCTTGTTGACGTATTTGACGATAGGTGCGTCGTCGACATCAGATGCCGAAACTGCTCCATCATCGTCCTGGTCTCCGCCCTCGGTTTCAACACCTTCGAGATCGGCGTCATCGAGGTCGCCCATGGTCGTATCTTGGGCTTCGAGGTATTTATCTATGTGAGTCCGGAGCTTGGCGTCATCAACAAGTACGGCGTCAGTGCTGAGGCCTGTGTTGAATTTTATTTCGTCCAGAGCCTGAATGTTCGTTGGATCTGAAACCGCAATAAACAGACGGTTGCCTCGTTTGAAAAGAGGAAGCGCATTGTGTTTGCGGATCAGCTTTTCGTCGACGATTTTCTCCGGCGTCATTTCGGGTAGAAACGAATCAAGGTCGAGAACTGATACACCAAACTCCATCGCCGCTGCGAATGCGAGTTTAGAGCTGTCCGCCAGCTCATTCTGAGTTAGGTAGGTGATTAGAGGAATTCGGTTCTGGGATGCTTGTAAAAATGCATCTTTGGCGACGTCGTCGTCCAATAGTCCATCATCTACAAACCTGCGGGCCAGTCCTGTGAGGGTGATGTTTGGGTTTTTGCTCGCCATAGGTGCTCTGAAGAAGATCATGTAAGTATTTGAATACAGAGTTTAGATGCGTTGTCTCGTTTTGGAAAGCTTGCAGTGGACTGTCTCCGCGTAAGTCGCAAACCGCTGTGTTTGGCGAGCGGCACTTGGGTGACAAAATTTGTCACGACTGGACACGCTGGGGCTGGTCGACCTTGTCGCATCTTGTCTGGACTTGTTTCAGGACAAACGACATTTCCAATTTATTTCAACTGGTTGCCAAATTTTCTTGCTTTTGGCACATCTGATGCTTATCTTTCGTTGAGGTTGTTGCGGCAGTGGCGCAGGCTTGGCTACGCTGAAGTTGCAAAATATGGAAATGTCAATTTAGAGGTGGAAAATATGAAAGCAATTCAAATGGCACGTGGTCAGCAAGGTTTTACTCTGATCGAATTGATGATCGTTGTTGCGATTATCGGTATTCTCGCAGCGGTTGCGATTCCGGCTTATCAGGATTATACAATTCGTGCTCAGGTCTCCGAAGGCATGACCATGGCTTCTGAAATTAAGACCGCAGTGTCCGAGTACCATTCTGCCCGCGGTAATTTTGTCGATACGCTTGATGCATACGGCCTTGCCAGTGCAGCGGGTAGTTACAAAGGTAACTACGTATCTGCTATTGATATTGGTAATTCCGGTGCTATCGATGTTACATACGGTAATCGCGCCAACACTGCGATCGCTGGCAGTGTTCTTACGATCCGCCCCGGTCTGAACGAGGCTGGCGGTATTGCCTGGATTTGTGGTAAAGCGGCTACTCCGTCTGGAATCGACGATAAAGGTAGCGACTCCACAACTCTGGAAAATAAGTATCTGCCCTCCGATTGCCGTAACTAAGTTTAGCCGGCAATAACAGAGTGGTGATATAGAAGCAGCCTTCGGGCTGCTTCTTTTTTTGGTTTGAAGAGATTTATATGACAGGACAGGCTAAAACGGTCATACACTTCACGGCATTTGCACTACTTATGTGGTGCGCTTTACTCGTGTTGTATTGGCCAGGTCTGGCGGGGCCATTTGTTTTCGATGATTATTCCAATATTGTACAGTCACAGGCTGTAATTGGTGCAGAGAAATCTATAAGTGGGCTTTTAAGTGGTGCTTTTTCCGGCAATGCAGGACCGCTAAAGCGGCCGATTCCCGTGGCCTCTTTCATTTTAACGGACTGGATCTTCGGTGATAGTGCACAGCCATATAAGTGGGGTAATCTCACAGTTCACTGGCTTTGCAGTGTTTTAGTGGCGGTTTTGTCATATCTGATCTTGGCGCTAAAATATAGTAGTTCGGGTCGGACGGTTTGGGCAGGAATGATTGCAGGTATTTTGTTTGCGGTTCACCCGCTGCAACTTACGTCCGTATTATATGTGGTTCAGCGTATGACGAGCATGGCAGCCGTATTTATGGTTGCTGCATTGATTTGCCAAGTTATTTTTTATCGTTCGCCAGTATCGAACATTCGTTATCGTCTTTTTCTGATTGGCGGGTATATATTATTCTGGGCTATGGCGATGTTTTCAAAGGAGAATGCATTAATTCTTCCTTTGATTTCTCTGGTTCTTCATTGGGCGATAGTGCCGGATAGGGTAAAGGGGAAGGATGGCTTATACCTGTTTTCGTTGGGGTGCATGCGAATATATGCGTTGCTAGCTGTGCTGTATGTGATCTGGAATATTAGTAAGGGGGATGTGGTTTTCAGCACGCGTCCGTTCTCAATGTACGAGCGATTGATGACTGAGTCGGGTGTATTGCTGTTTTACCTGAAGCTTTGGTTATGGCCTGATCCATCAGCGATGTCGCTATATCATGATGATACCGTAATACGCAGTTCAATTCTCGACCCAGTGGTTGTTTTTAGTATTGCTGCCATCTGTGTAATTTTGCTTTCAGCACTGCTTGTTAAGAAACGCCTCCCATTTTTTGCTTTGGCTGTTCTGTGGTTCTTTGTTGGACATCTTATTGAATCAACGTTTGTTGGTTTGGAATTGGTACATGAGCATAGGAACTATTTTCCTGCTGTTGGTTTGTTTGTGATGATGGGGGCCGGGGCGTTCTGGCTTCTTGAGAATTGCAGACGACTGGCCCTCCTGGTGGTGTGTGGCTCCTTCGTTTTGGTATATGCGGCTGCGACCCATAGTCGGGCCATTGATTGGCATTCGGCAGAATCGTTAGTGCTTTCTGAAGTAGAGCGCCGCCCGCTTTCTCCTCGTGCAAACCTTGATTCGGCTGCTTTCTTCGCTGACAAAATGAACAGTGAAGGAAAGGCTAGTGAGTCGTCAGAAGAGTTTAAGCTAGCAAAGCTGTTCTATAAGCAGGCATCGTTGGCGCCTCAAGGAGGGGTAGCTGGATATTCTCACTTAGTGATCTTGTATCAAGATGTAGGCTTGTATCCAGCTTCCGGTTTACTGCTTGATCTTGCTGAAAAGCTATCAGAGGGGCGGCAGCGCCCTTATGATTGGAGGGCATTTGTTGACATTTTGATTTGTCAGTCTGAAGGCCGGTGTAAGCTTACCTCTAAAGATATCAGCCTCTTGATTTCGGCAGCAATGGACAACCAAAAGCTCGCTAAGGTTCACAGGGCAGCTATTGCTGGGGCAGCATCTACTGTGGCCCTCAGTTTTTCGGATCTGGAGGTGGCAATTTACTACTCTGTGGTGGCTTATCAGCACTATCCTGAGGACCCCCAAGCAGCAGTGAACTTGGCAGTGCTTCTCCTTTCATCCGGTCGCGGAGATGAAATGCCGGAGCTATTCGAAAAAATCAATGATATGGTATTGACCGAAAATCAACGGCAGTCGCTTGATAACGCGAAAAGTAGGACAGAGCGTTATTGAGTTAAGTTAAGTTAAGTTGAGTTGGTTTTAGAATTTCTAATTTAAGGTGTAGGGTGGTGGTTAATGGCTAATTCGCCGATTAGTATAATAATTCCGGCTAAAAATGAAGCTTCTAATCTACGGAAATTTTTGCCTGATTTGATGAGAGCTTATGGAGATCAGCAGGTAATTTTAGTTGATGATGGGTCAACTGACGATACTCGAATTGTGGCTGAAGAGCATGGTTTAATTGTTGTGAGGCATGAGAATAGTAAAGGGAATGGCGCTGCAATAAAGTCAGGTGTAAGGGCTTCTACCGGAGAAATATTGGTATTTATGGATGGCGATGGCCAACATTCACCTCGAGATATCCCGCAGCTTCTGGCTGGTATAGATGAGGGGCTCGATATGGTGGTTGGAGCCAGGGATAGCGCCTCTCAGGCCAGCATTGGTAGGGGGCTTGCTAATAGATTATATAATCGGCTCGCAACCTACATGACGGGCGAGAGGGTTAGCGATTTAACATCTGGCTTCCGTGCTGCCAGAGCTGAAAAATTTCGCCAATTTCTTTATTTATTACCCAATGGTTTTTCTTACCCTACTACTTCAACGATGGCATTCTTTCGAGCCGGATATCAAGTTGGGTATATATCAATAAAGGCAGCGAAAAGAGAAGGCAAAAGCCATATACGGCCAATTAAAGATGGTGTAAGGTTTCTTCTTATTATATTTAAGATAGGAACCCTTTATTCTCCGCTTAAGGTTTTTGTTCCTGTCTCAGTTTCGGTGTTTTTGATTGGCCTTTTGTATTATGGATATACCTATTTTTCCGCTAATCAGTTTACTAATATGAGTGCGTTGATGTTTACAACATCATTGGTAATATTCATGGTTGGGTTGGTTTCTGAACAAATTACGGCGCTTATGTATAAAGATAGTGGGAAGTAATAAATAGGTGAGTACTGCGGGCACTATCCTAGTGCCCTAATATGTTTTCGCAAACCTGTGATGCTCTGTGTAGCCAAGTATGTTTGTTTTGACGATCTTTGATCTCCATGCTTGTTCTTTTTAGAGTTTGAGGTTGTTTAGAGAGTGTTTCTAGAAAGCCAGAAATATCTTTTTCATCTTTAACCCACCCCAGTTTTTCCGATTCAACAATCCGAGCTGTTTCGCCGCCAGGAGTACATAATATAGGTAGGCTAAAACCAATCGCTTCATAAATCTTGATTGGCACTGAGTAGTCAAGGTAGCTACCTTGGCTTCTTACAATAGCGAAAAGATCTGCGTCTCGGTATAGGTCGTTAAGATCTTGACCTGACTTATGGACAACCTTGATCCTGCTATTTAGTAGAGGAAGGTAAAGGTGTCCTACCTGATCCCATTCCTTCTTTCGGCAGCATATTGTTAATGTAACTGATGACGGAGCCTGATTGACTGCAGAGAGTAAGGGCCGAAGATCATACGTAGGAGGCTCTATGCCTCCTACGTAGAAAACTTTAAGGTCATTGCTGTTCGCCTGTATTTTAGGTGGACGGGTATCATCGATTTCTGCTCCTGGCGGAAGATATTTAACGTTTTTGAACTTCTGCATCCATGGTAGTACGCTGCTCATAGATGGAGATGGGAGGTAAAATGTGTCCAGGTAGCGAAGTTGGCGCCAATGGTCATACCAGTGTAATGGGATTGTCACGATACGTAGCCACCAAGGGAGCATTGTCCTGTAACACTTATCGCGCCAATACACGTCCCTGTTAAATAGTGCGACCGGAATTCCGCATGAGTTACAGAAACTAAGAAAATTGTGATCTAAAAAAGGGTGTAACGGTAACCTATGTGATTCAGACATAGAAAATGGGATGGTTAAGTTCTCCGAGTAAACAAAATCGAACTGTTCTCCATTGCGAATTCTCTTAATTGTGTCTCGCATTATTTTTTTGCGAGAGCTGGCGGTGCCGGTTACCTCGGTGACTCTTATGCCGAGTTGTTTGAATGCTGTAAGCATTTTATACGGGCGGACTTGGCTTCCGGAAAGGCCGTATGGCGTTATTTCTCGGGGATGATGGTATATAATTTTCAGGTCGGAATATTTTAAGGGCATAGTTGAGTTTTTACCGAGCGAGGTAGCGAGCCAAGGTGTATAGTAGTTGTATGAAGTGATAGTTTGCAATGGTTTTATTCATGCGAAGACGGGTCTGACAGATCCTTATGACTATACCTCTATCTTTTTAATGGGTAAACGACTGTAGTTCGAGTTTGGGTTTACTTTGAGTTTGTATTTTGAGATTTTCACTGGTTTCGAAGATTTGGAATTTTTATCTCGAAATCTTCCTTTCTTAATAAGGGGGTTATTTCTTGGTTATTGTTAACCTAACGACTACTGAAAGTCGGCTTTGGACTTCCCCCGATCTAGTGGACACGCATCGATAACTCCGAAGCAGGAGAAAACTGATGCCGGAAATGATCACGGGGAAGAAAACACAGCAATACAGCACTGAGTTCAAGGTCAAGGCGGTGGAATGGAGCCACCAGGCCCATCGA
>NZ_VTUU01000002.1 GCF_008370345.1 Marinobacter salinexigens
GTTGAGACAATTACGGCGGCATATAAGTAACTATATTGAAGTCTTTTACAATCGTCAGCGGCTGCACAGTGGCCTGGGCTATCGGACTCCGCTAGAGTTCGAAGAAATCAACTGATGGGGCGTGTCCAATTTATTGGGGGAAGTCCACTTCCATTGTGTCGGAATTCTATCCTCTCTATATTGCTTCAGACCAGAACGCCAGATAAAATTAATTTGTGGATTTCAGAGGAGGCTTATCTTTTCGATCAGGGAATTTTAGATAGAGATCCTCTGAAAGATTTGTTGAATTCGTGCTCCGAAAAGTTAAGGGATATTGTAAGTGTTCGTTGGGTCAATAATATCGGCCCTTATAGGAAGCTACTTCCAATATTAAGGGAAGCAGATTCAGGTGATATTATAGTCACTGCGGATGATGATATTTTATATGGCAAGGATTGGCTTGGGATACTTTTAGATGGCTTTAAGTCAGATCCGTCATGCGCTGTTGCTGCCAGGGTGCGCCGTGAAAAGGTTAATTTTTTTGGTAAGAAGACATCATACCTGCGTTGGGGGCTTGTAAGGGGAGATAGGATTCTTGATGATAACTATATAATTACATTTGGTGGTGGGGCTGTCGTGACCCGTTCAATGTTTCTTGAAGATGATATTAGTGATGAAGAATATAAACGACTAGCACCGACCTCTGACGACTTATGGTATTCGGAACTGTTGAAGCGGAATTTAGTCAAGGTTCGGGTCTTGAGTAGAGCCTTTGATGAGCTTGAGCTTGTTGATCATGAAGAAGGATTGATGCGTCAAAATTTGCCCGCAACAAAGAATTATCTTCATAAAATTAAAGTATGGCTTATAGATTATACGTTGGGTTATTTTGGATACTCTATGTGTAATAATGATCTTTCATATTCAAAAATAAAACTTTACTTTCGTGGTAAGAATAATGCTTAAGGTCTCTGTTTTAGGGTGCAATTGAACTCAGTATTTTAAGGTATTTTTTCTTTACATTTCTCCAGTGAAACTTCAGTAATACATGCTTTCTCAGTTCAATGATATCTTCTGGGTTGGTGTGCTTCATAATCTCAACTATTTTTTTTGAGAAAATATCCTTATTTTGCGGCGTAGTTGTATATTTTTCCCGATATTTTTGGGGGATTATGTCATTGGCGGCCGGTATTTTTCCTATCAAAATGGGGCATCCAAAACTCATCGCTTCTATTGTTACTAATCCTAGCCCTTCGGTTAAGCCGTTTTCAGAGCTGACAAATGGTGCGCAGAAGAGGCTTGCGTGCTTATAGTATTTTGGTAACTCTTCTTGTGGTAATGCGCCCATGAATTTAACTGAATTCGAAACTCCTAGCATTTTGCATTGTTTTTCCAAGTTTCTACGTTCCGGGCCATCGCCTACAATTACTAGCTCTAAACTCGGAAGGGTCTCGAGAAGGAAAGGCAATACATCTATAAGATGGTGTAGGCCTTTTAATTTTACCAACCGACCTACAAATAGAATTTGATTCGAGGAACGTAGTCCCGGGTTTGGACTGGCATCTTTGTTGTTGAATCCGAACCCCATTGGTGCGACATAGGTTGAGGTATCTGGCGAGCCCAGCTGGGAAGCGATTGCTTTCATGGGGGTGCTGACAACGGTCATAGCCGCGGCGGTGGATATTGCTTTTCTCTTTAGTTTCGTCCCCAGCTTTCCTCTCAAGCTATAAATATCTCCTCCGTGAGATGTTAAAAGTATCGGAGGCAGGCCCATAAATGCCGATAATAATGAAAGAACAAGCCCCTGAGGGATGATCCAGTGGCAATGGATTACGTTAGGGGTTGTCTTTTTGATTAGCTTGCGTGTGTTTATAGCCATTGATAGGAGGAAAGACGGAACCAGGAACCATTTCAATGGATGGCGTTTGAGGTTGCTGAGGATTCCTCCACCATAGACCAAAGTTTCAAGTTTGGCTGGTGCGTAAGAAAAGCGTTTGATGGTGATCGGTCCAAACTGTTCTTCGCTTTTAGCTCCTGGCGACCTTGATGTTATAACAGTGATGTCATACTCACCTGATAGCTCTGTGCAGAGACGCAGGACAAAGTTTGGTTCGTAGTCATCCTTCCACCGGGGAAAAGTTGAAGCTAAAACCAAAAGTTTAGGTTTTCCTTTGCGGTAGATGGCTGGGGGCATTGGGTCATGACAGCGTGCTTGATTGTAGAAGTGGAAGGGTAGAGCAGAAGTCGCATGTTGTCGAGGGATTGGATTGATATTGCACTGGTGACCCTGGCCAGGTATGAGGTAGAGCCAGAGATGGAAAAATCTGGCTCCAGTGTATTATATTTTGCCTAGAAATTGCATCGAATACATGGGGGCTCCGGGCCTAGTATAGGTTTGGAAAGGAAATTAGCGATAGCTAGGCCATCCATGTGTTATCGTTCTCTGGGGCCAGTAGTTGGTAATTTTTTAACTGCCCCATTTGGTTCTTATTGAAATAAAAATGGGGCAGTTAAACGCAGATGGCTGTTTATAGAAGGCGCCCGCGTTAAGCACTCGCTGGTTAGTGAATTCAACATTTAATCCGTCACCGAGCCAACAGTTTGTCAAATTCCAGAAATCAGGACCAACTCTTTCGCGTAGATCACCTCAAGGTCGATATAGAAGAGCGTGCCGTTAGGGGCGCGAGCATCATGTTTGTTGCTCAAGCCATCAAACTGGCTCTTCAGTTAGGGGCTTTAGCAATTTTGGCTCGCCTGCTGGAGCCAACAGATTTTGGTTTGGTAGCGATGGTGACAGTTTTCACCAATCTGGGGCTGCAAATGATGGAGGGCGGATTGGCGATGGCCGTGATCCAGAGAGAGCAAATCACTCACGCCCAAGTATCCAATTTGTTCTGGGTGAATAGCGCGCTGGGCGCTGGTTTGTGCCTTCTGGGTATCGTCATTTCTCCTTTGGTAGCGGGTATTTACGCTGAACCTCGACTGATGCCAATAATGGCTGTAATGAGTCTGACCTTTCTGATAGGAGCGCTCTCTGTCCAACATGATGCTTTGCTCCGCAGGCAAATGCGATTCACAGCAATCTCGATCATTGACATAGTATCGATGACTGCTGGCGTAGTAGCCGGTATTGCCTCAGCTATCGGCGGGCTTCAGTATTGGGCGTTGGTTATTAGTCCGATTGCGATGCTTTTGACAAAGACTACAATGCGCTGGATTAGTGCGCGATGGTTGCCATCGGCGATAAGTCGAAGTTCGGATGTGCGACCACTTCTTGACTTTGGTGCGAATTTAACCGGGGCTAACTTTATTGGGTATATGGCGACAAATGTAACGGCCTTTGCAGTTGGATACATTGGTGGGCCACAAGCACTGGGTTTTTACAACCGTGCCAGCATATTAACAGCTATACCGTCGTCTCAGCTATTGCCGCCGGTAATGAGTGTGATGCAGTCAATGCTAACAAGGGTAAAGGATGAGCCAGAAAAATTAAAAAATGCTGCACGATCATTGATGACCAAAATAGCTATGGCAACTATGCTGGTCACGATAACGATGTTTGTAACGGCCGATTGGATTGTGGAATTGTTTCTCGGTGATGGCTGGACTGGTGCTATAGAAATATTTCGTGTTTTGGCCATTTCTACAATAGTCACTCCAATAACCACATTTACTGCAGTAATCATGGTTGCTGTTGGCGAGGCGAGAGCTTTGATGCGCTGGAAAGCTATAACTCTTGCTATTTTGGCAGTCTCGATAGGCTTTGGAATGTTTTGGGGCGTCATGGGCGTAGTGTTGGCACACTGTGTTTCTGGGATTTTTATACGAATGCCCGGGTTCTTAGTGTATTCGAGTAGGTATCAGCCAATAACGGCAAAAGATTTTTTTAAATCACTCTATCCTGTTTTCCTGAGTTCCATGCTAACTGTTTCAGTGGCTATGGTTGTGAGGGGGTTTTTGGTTTTTCAAGATGAGTTAATATCAATTTTTATGTATTCGTTGATTATTTTTGTTCTTTATTTTTTGAGTTTGTCTATGTTTTCAGGTACAAGGCTTGAA
Organism: Marinobacter salinexigens; assembly: GCF_008370345.1. Taxonomy (GTDB): domain Bacteria; phylum Pseudomonadota; class Gammaproteobacteria; order Pseudomonadales; family Oleiphilaceae; genus Marinobacter; species Marinobacter salinexigens. Next base: position 4,039 of record NZ_VTUU01000002.1, read on the forward strand.
ATTGAAAAGATCATATTTTTATTTAAAAATATTTTTTTAAAATATTTATAGTGTCGTGAGCTGAGTTATGAAGTTGCTTGTAATTGGGATAGATGGCGGGACAAAGGAAATTATTGACGGAATGCCTATGCCGTTTACACAATCCTTGTTTTTGGGGGCAGCGTCCGAGCATCTAGAAGAGGACCTTATTAGTAGAGGGTGGGCAGAAGCGCTGACTGGAGAGCACGCTTCTACCAATAAAGGCTTTTATCTTATGCCGTGCGCGGATGGAAGTTATGATTTTTCTGCTTCATACTCCAAGTCGGAGATGGTATCGGCCAGTTCAAATAAACCTATTTGGGATCTTTTGAATGAAAATGGAGTTTCAGTCGGTATAGTTAATGTTCCTACCACTGGTCCCGCAGATGAAGTCAGCGGATTTATAATTGCTGGCGGGGGCGGCGGGGTAAAAGCCGGAGGGGGTGTGCCAGATGGCATGGTTTATCCTCCGAGCTATAAAAAGATATTAGAAAACAACCGCTACGTCTTCGATGTTAGACTCCCAGGAGGAGAAGATACGGTCTCAGGTTTTCTAAGAAAAATTAGTGAAGCTGAAGAAGTACAAAAGAATACATTTGTACAGTTGGCTAAGCAGGAAAAACCGGAATTTGGTTTTCACTGCTTTCGGATTACGACAGAGGTTCAATATCTTGCTCGGTACGAAATAAAAAGATGTATAGAGGCATTCTCCGATTGTCGGGCTAAAGGGTTAGAATTCGAACCTGATAATGAAATTCAAAGGGAATTAGTGAATCACTATAGGAAGTTGGATGAGTCCATTAAGTTCATATTTCGGGAGTTGGATCCTGAGAGCTATATTATTATTGGGGATCATAGTACCGCTCTTTTTGAATATGAGGGAAACATAGATGTTTGGCTTAGTGAAAAAGGGTACTTAAAAGTTCTATCGCCAGTCGAGGCCTTTATTCGTAAAGGCTTTCGTTTTTTAAAGCGTAAGGCTTTGCTAGCTTTAGGTGGTAAGAATCCACCAAAAGCAAGCCTGATTAGGCGCCCAATTACGAGCTTTTCGAAGAATAAAACTCTTGCATTTGGGACTTTTTACGATACCGGTAATTTTGCCGGAATATTTATCAATGATAGTGATCGATTCGGTGGCCCAGTTAAAGGTTTGAAAGCTACAAAATCTATAGTTGATAATATATGTAAAGAGTTTAACTCGGATCCGGTATCGATAGAGTACGGCTTGATAGCTAAGCCATACAGAGAGGTGCATGAGAACGCGAGATTTCAGCATCTGATGCCTGACATAAAAATTCACAAGCCAGATTCTATATACTTTTCTTCGAGAAGATGGAAATTCATAACTGACAACCCAAATCTGAAGGCGTTGAGCGAAAGCTTGGCGGGAGTTCGATACCCTTATTCAGGAGTTAAAGGAAGCGATCCGCTCTTCGTATGCAGTAAAAATCTCGAACAGTTGATTCACGAAGGCGACCCCAATGATTTGAGGCTTGCTTATCGAATAATTTCAAGATTCTTTATTCAGGCGAATTGAATGGTTGGGCTAAACGTCTCTATCCTCACGCAACCCTTAGGCCACAATTATGGGGGACTCCTGCAAGCCTGGGCCCTACAGACCTATCTTGAGAAAATAGGTTGCGAGGTAGAGATCCTTGATAGGCGCGTCGAAAGTGTCGGGTGGAATTCGCTGAAAGTGCATCTGCTAAATCTTGCGAGGCTGATGCTGGGCAGAATTAAATCCTTACCGTCAGAACGGCGGCAGGCATGGGCTTGGGCAGAACTGGCCGCGTTTCGTGACCACCAGTTGAAGATGTCGCCGAGAATAGTCAGCGAACATAAGGTTCGGGAATACTATCGCGAGCGAAATTTCGATGTGTTCGTAGTTGGAAGTGATCAGGTTTGGAGACCCCGCTATTCTCCAAGCATCCTGAATTTTTATCTTGATTTTCTAGATGATATAAGGTGCCCGGCGAAGCGAATTGCTTATGCCGCGTCCTTCGGGGTGGATAACTGGGAATACTCCCCAAAACTGACTGGAAAATGTAAGAATCTGGCGAGAAAGTTTGACGCAATATCTGTGCGAGAAAACTCGGGAGTCGATTTGTGTCAGGATAAGTTGGGTGTTTCTGCGCAATGTGTCGCGGATCCGACATTTTTACTCGAGCGTGCGGAGTATGAGTCCTTGATTAGTAAGTGTGAATCGTACTCTAACCCAGGTCGCGTGCTTTCTTACGTGTTGGATCCAGCGCCAGAGAAGCGTTCAATAGCCCGCGATGTCGGGCGTCTACTCGGGTCAGAAGTATTCTCTATCAAGCCAGAGTATTCTGTTACCGACGTACGGGCTAAAGATCTATTAAAATGCCGCTTCCCCGGTGTGGAGCGTTGGCTCTTGGCTTTTCGTGATGCCCGTTTTGTTGTAACAGACTCCTTTCATGGAACCATATTCTCAATCCTCTTCAACAAGCCCTTTATTACGGTCGGAAACTCGACAAGAGGACTGGCGCGTTTTGAGTCGCTTCTGTCGCAGTTTGGGTTAGTTGAGCGGCTGGTTGAGTCTCCAACCGAAATACCGTTGGGGCTAGTGCAGAGACAAATTGATTGGGAGGCTGTAAATGATAAGAGGGAAGAACTCTCCACTGCTGGGCGTTTATTTCTACGTACTCAACTTCTAGGTCACTGATTGAATGTCTTTCTCCCCCCAAATTTCGGTCATCGTCCCGGTGTTCAATGCTGGTGCACAGCTAGTTCCAAGTATTGAGTCACTGCTCAAGCAGAGTTTGGCCGACATCGAGATCATTATAGTTAACGATGCTTCGACAGATAGCTCCGCCTCTGTGATTGATAAACTGGCTGAAGATAATGCAAATATTTTGCCGGTGCACTTATCTGTTAACAAGGGAGTCCATGAGGCGAGACTGGCTGGGCTAGCGAAATCGTCTGCGCCATGGATCGGCTTTCTTGATGCAGACGACTTTGCAAAGCCCGGCATGTTTGAAACGCTGTTATCGTCCGCAGTCGATTACGACGTCGATATCGTCGTTTGTGGGTCTAACAGAGTGACGTCTCAGCGAAAGATTATCGCACCAAAGGTACGCTTTCGGCGTTCGGAAAAGGTTTTAGTCAACACCTTTGATCGGTTTTGTGCATACGAGTTTGGTAGCGGAATGCTATGGAATAAGCTTTTTAAGCGCTCAATTATAGAGCCTTGGTTCGATTTGCATTTTCCGTGGCGGCAGAGTATCAATGAAGACCTGTTGATGAATATCGGGTGTTTTTACCAGGCTAAGTCCGTATATTTATGTAAAGAGGTGCTGCATGACTATGTCCTTCATGAGTCGAGTGCCACCGCCAATATCCCAATTTCTAAGGCCTACGTGAATACATATCGTGCTGCAGCATTAGCTATTAGCAATTTTTCAGGGCTAGGTGATGATACGCTCTCAAAAATTATTGATATGTATCGAATTCAGCTTTCTTGGCGTTGTTACCAGGTCGATAATGCGGCTTTGATCCTCTCGTATGAAAAGGAGCTGCGGGAAGCGACAGATGTGATCAATGATGTGTTTCCCGCAGCGTTGGCCCTTCTTGCCGCTAGACCCAGGCCTCCTGTTGTTAACGTTGAGCTAGCGTTGAAATCTCTCTTTCATAGATGTCTCACTGCAGTAGGTCTGCGCTGACTCCAGTTAGCTGGATAGCGACGGTTTGGCTGAATTGGGGGGGGCGTAACCTGCGATTTGGGACGGTAGGTTAATATTGGTGTTAATAAAAACGGAGAGCCCTCAATGAAACTAACCTTCCTAGGCGGCACAGGCACCGTAACAGGCTCCCGCTACCTCCTATCAAACCAAAAGCACCGCCTCCTCATCGACTGCGGCATGTACCAGGGCGTGAAAACCCTGCGTCGTCGTAACTGGGCAAAGTTCCCGGTAGAGCCTTCCAGTATTGAAGCCGTAGTCCTCACCCATGCCCATATTGACCACTCCGGCTATCTCCCTGCTTTGGTCAAAAACGGGTTCAAGGGCAAGATATATTGCACCAAAGCCACCCATGAACTCTGTAGGGTTTTGTTGCCGGATGCCGGTTTTCTTCAGGAAGAGGATGCCAAGTATGCGTCTCGCAAGAAATTTTCGAAACACGCAAATCCTGAACCGTTGTTTACCGAGAAAGATGCCTGGGAGGCGCTCAAGCATTTTGAGTCGCTTCACTACCACGAGACGTTTGAGCCCGTTCATGGGTTTGAGGTGAGTTTCACGCCGGCCGGTCACATTCTCGGCTCTTCCTGTGTTCACGTGTCGGAAAAGAGTTCTGGCAGAACCGTCGTCTTTAGCGGCGACGTGGGTCGGCAGTCGGACATCATTATGCGTAATCCGGAGCCGATTGATCATGCGGATGTCTTGGTGTGCGAATCAACCTACGGTGATCGTGCCCATGGGGAAAGTGATCCGGAAGGGGAGCTGGAAAAGATCATCACAGATACCGCCGGGCGTGGCGGTATTGTGCTGATTCCTGCCTTTGCCGTGGGGCGTGCTCAGATGTTGTTGTATGTGGTCCATAAATTAATGGCTGATGGGCGCATTCCGAAGATGCCAGTATTCCTCAACAGCCCGATGGCGATCAAGGCGACGGAGATTTTCTGTAAACATCACAAAGAGCACAGGCTCAGTCGTGCGGATTGCAACCTGATTGATGAAAAAACGGAGTTTGTTCGTACCGTCGATGAGTCTATCGAGCTTGGTGCTGTGCGCTATCCCTGCATCATCATCTCTGCCAGTGGCATGGCCTCAGGCGGTCGGGTACTCCATCATTTGAAAGCCTTGTTGCCCAATCCCAGGAACAGTGTTGTGTTTGCCGGATTTCAGGCGCCGGGTACCCGGGGTGATGCCCTGGTTCACGGTGTCGATTCGGTCAAGATTCACGGCGAGTACTGGCCGGTGAAGGCGGAGGTCCATAATCTCGATTCCATGTCTGCCCATGGTGACTATCGGGAAATTCTGGCGTGGCTGGAGCAGGGCAAATTGAAGCCAGGGAAAGTGTACGTTACCCATGGTGAGCCGGTAGCCAGCGATGTAATGAGGCACCGTATTACTGAGAAGTTCGGTTGGGATGCGGAAGTGCCGGAGCTGTTTGCCGAAGTTGAGATATAACTCAGGCGCTGGCTAAAAATTCTCTTTAGCCAGCCGGCCCCCTCACTTGTTAAACTAGCGGTTGTATTCTCAACTGGACGTTGCTTACCCTGCCGGACGCTCTATGCCCGATCCCAACGATACCCACTGGGCCATGTCGCCTAATCGTCAAAAAGCGCTCATGCTGGCTCAGCGTGCTGTCTCCGTTTTTGTGTACGATGCGGTGCGCCTGGAGGGCATTAACTTCACGCTCCCGGAAGTCCAGACATTACTGCAGGGAGTAACGGTTGGCGGGCATAAGCTCAGCGATCAGCAAATTGCGGTGAATCAGGGTAATGCCTGGAAGCTGCTGTTCGAGATGATTCGTTCAGAGCGCTTTGGGTTGTCTCCCGCCTGCGCTACAGAGCTGCATAGTGTTGCGGCCAAGGAAGAGGCGTTGGAGTGGGGGGGCTTTCGGTCTGGATCGGTGCTGATCGCCGGTACGGATTACGAACCGCCAGAAGCTTCGATGCTCCCGCAGTTGTTTGATGAGATGGTTGCGCGAGTCGGCGCGTTGAATGACATCTACGACCAGGCCATCCATGTTTTCCTTACGATGGCTCGCTGTCAGTTTTTCTATGATGTTAATAAGCGCATGGGGCGGTTTATGATGAATGGGCTGCTCCTGAGGCACGGTTATCCTGCCATCAACGTTCCTGCGTCGAGGCAGTTGGAGTTTAACGAATTGATGCTTGCGTTCTATGAGTCTGGTGATGAGGCGGCTATGAACCGGTTTGTTCGTAGCTGCCTGGATGAACGCGTGATACGCATCATGAAAGAATAGTGGAGCCTGCCATGCACTACAGCTCGATTCTCCCGGATGTCATTAAAGTCGCGGACGAAGCCAGCGAAAAAGTCCTTCACATCTATCAGTCGGATTTCAAGGTCGACTACAAGGAAGATCAATCCCCCATTACGGCGGCGGATATTGCCAGCCACGACATTATCGTCAGTGGGCTCCGGAATATCAGTCGCGACATTCCGATCCTGTCTGAAGAAGGCAAAAACATTCCCTGGGAAGAGCGTAAGCACTGGCGGAGGTTCTGGCTGGTTGACCCCATTGATGGCACCAAGGATTTCACTCAGCGCAACGGAGAGTTCACCGTGAATATCGCGATGATTGAAGATGGCGAGCCGGTGATGGGTGTGGTGATTGCTCCTGCGCTGAAAGAAGCATTCTGGGGTGTTGTAGGCGAGGGCGCTCACAAGCGTGATCGTACCGGTAACGTGCATCGCATCCGGGTGGCGGACCCCAAGGAAACGAAGCGGGTTGTTGCCAGCAAGAATCATCTGAATGCTGAAACGAGGGAATTTATCGCGAACCTTGGGGATCACGAGCTGGTTCAGGCGGGTAGCTCTCTCAAATTCTGCCGGATTGCGGAAGGTCACGCGGATATCTACCCAAGAATTGGCCCCACGAGTGAATGGGATACCGCAGCCGCACAGGCTGTTCTCGTGGCTGCCGGGGGATCAGTGGTGGCTCTCGACGGTACCCCCCTGCGTTACGGTAAGGAAGATATTCTGAACCCGAACTTCGTGGCATCCGGTGGTTGGTCTTCATGACCTGGTACGTTCTTCAGCACAAACCCACGCAGGGTGACCGGGCGGTGCTTCATCTACAGAACCAGGATATTGCCTGTTTCTATCCGAAAATTACGATTGAGAAGGTGCAATCCGGCAAGCGGGTGCAGAAGCTGGAGCCTCTGTTTCCGGGGTATTTGTTCGTCAATATGGAGCAGGGCGATCCGAAATGGGCAAAGCTGCGTTCGACTCGAGGTGTGTTGAGGGTTGTGGGGTTCGGGAATAAGCCGTTGCCGCTGGGGGATGATGTCATCCAGCACATTAAAAACAGTCTTGATTCGGTGGTGGCTCAGGGTGGAATCAAGCCGGGGCAGGCAGTTGAGCTCAGCGAGGGCCCCTTTGAAGGGGTTCAGGCGGTTTTTCAGAATTACGATGGCGAGGAAAGGGCTGTCGTACTGATCAATTTCATGCAAAAGCAGCAGGTGGTAAAGGTGCCTGTCTCATCGCTCAAAACGTGATCGTTGTTGTTTGATATTTGATCGCATTTGTTTGTATTCTCATATTTTTACAAAACTTAACGTCTGCAAGGTTATGAAATCCGCCTGCTAAGCCATTTGTCACTTGCTTGTAACACCGGATGCCTTAGAATCGTAACCCATCTGAAATAATCCATTCACAACCTGACACGGACCTGGTCGGGGGAGAATCTTCCCTCCTTTTTTTGTTTCCCCGTGTCTTCGGAAAACTGGTTTTTATGACCTCAAAACACTGGGCCCTGGTCGGTGGGGCGGTAGCGTGCCTGAAGCCGCTTTCAGTATTCACGGGGCTGGCGCTTGTCAGCTTGAACAGCAACGCACAATCTGCTCCAAAAGATCTTGCCTTCCCCGGCTACAGCGGTTTTCTGAATGTGCCGTCGGCAACCGTTCTGAACCACGGTCAGGCCGAAGCGCAGTGGTCAGATCAGGCCTACTTGCAGGGGCGTCCGGGTTATGAAGAAGCGCGTTACGGCCACTTTAATAATGCCATCGGCGCTTTTGGCATCATTCCCTACGTGGAAGTAGGCGGGCGAATTGTCTGGGATAAAACCAAAACCAATTGCTACGTTGAAGACTGCACTATCCGGGATCTCTCTGCCAATGTGAAAGTGCAGGCGCCTTTCATTCCTGAGGACTGGTTCACGCTTGCAGCGGGTGTTCAGGATCTCGGCGGTGAAACCGACGACTTTGAAGCCGCCTACGTGGTGGCCGGTCGGCAGTTTGGCCCTGTAGAGGTTGCTCTGGGGTACGGTAAACCCAAAGAAACGCCGCGGTACCTGGATGGGGCTTTTGGCGCGATCAGTTATCGTCCACTTCCGTGGCTGAACATCATGGCTGAACACGACAGCATGGATGCCCGCGTTGGCCTCGGGCTGACGTCACCGGAAGGCTGGTTGCCATACGGCCTGCAGGTTAAAGGTAAAGTGCTTGGCTGGAGTGAGGGCGACAGCGACAACGACCGGAATTTTGTTTCGCTGGGCCTTTCCATGCCATTCGGTAATGCGCCGTCCAAGAAACGCTTGCGAACTGAGCCTCCTTTGCCCGCAGAGCCTGAATCCAGCATGGAGCAAAGCAGCACCGCTGTGAAGGATGGAGCTGAGACCGCTCCGCAGGCAAAAGCCGTTGCTGGTGTTCAGGGTAAAGGCGGTCAGTCAGAAGAGGCCAAAGACGTGGCGCTCCGGATTGGCCAACAGCTCGCCGATGAAGGCTACGATCGGGTTCGCACATCCAGTGATGGTGAAACCCTGAAAATCCAGTGGGAAAACAACCTCTACAACCGGGATGAGCGGGACAGCATCCTGGATGTCGCAAGAATGACCCATAAGGCGGCGGGCACTCATAAGCGGGCAGAGCTGACTCTGATGAATCAGGGCTTGCCGGTGTTGACTCAGGGCGTCTCTCTCACTGAGAGTGAACCCTATTCGGTATCCCGTAAATTTGCAGAGGCCAGCATGCTCTCTCAGGACGAGCAGCAATGGGATTTCGAGGGTGGCTATGGCCCCAGCTGGAAGCCAAGGCTCAAACTTAGCCCGAGTATCTCCAGTGGTGTGGCGACAGAGTACGGTGTGTGGGATGCGTCCGTCGCCCTGAGCTCTGAATTGTCCTCCAATCTGTGGCCGGGTGCTCTGGTGGCTGCCCGCTACGATGCTGAGATCTATCGCACAGACGATTACGAAAAAGGAAAGGTTTTCTACAACAGTCGCCAGAGAACGGACCTTGTTGAAGCGGAAATCCAGCAAACGTTCAAGCTGCATCCGCTGCTCTACACCAGCTTCCACGCGGGCCGTTATGCCATCAACTATAACGGTGGCCTGAATGAGACGCTGATCTTCAGCCCGAACGGCCGTCATGCCCTTGGTTTCATCGGTGGCAAGTTTACCCATCGGGACTACGATGACATCGAGCGTACCCAGTCGCTGGCACAATATAGCTACTACAATCCGGGCCTGGATGCACAGTTTACGGTGTATGGTGGTCAGTTTTTTGCAGAGGATACAGGGTTCCGCGTCGATAGCCGCTTCTGGTTCGGCGACTACGCGCTCACGATGCAGTACAAGAACACCGATGCAGAGTTCATCAGCCTCGGTTGGGTGATACCGCTCACCCCGGTGAAAGATCACCAGTTCAGGTACCTGCAAGTGAAGGGCGATGCGGACTGGAACTACTCGGTTCAGACCCGCATCAACGAAGACAGGAACCTGCTCAGTTCGGGCGGTGGTGCAGGGGTTCTGACGACTGGCAACCCGTTGCGGTCGGTGTATTTCAACCGCGGAAGAATCGGTCAGTGATAAATAGCGACCGACAACATAATGTAAACAAAAGTGCGTAACCTGTATCCGGGTTACCACTTGCGTTTCGATAGCTATGACATATAGTAAGTACCCGAAACCTAATAGAATCTTACCTTGAATCAGGGTTTGTCCGACTGCACCAAAATGGTGACAGTGCATTTCATTAAAGCGCGTGCAACAGTAAATCTCAGGAGACGAGAAGGCATGACTAAAGCAAACGAAGGAACTTTCAAGAAAAAACTGCTCGCCGTCGCGGTGCTGGCTCCGGCTATGGCCCTGACTGCGTGTAACAGCGATGACTACACATCGGCAGACCCGTCTACCATTTCCAGCGGTGTGGTATTCGACGGTTACCTGCAAAATGCAATCGTATGTGTGGACGTTAACCAGAATAAGAAGTGTGACGCGGGCGAGCCTCAGACCACGACTGGTGCAGGTGGTGTCTATGAGTTGACCGGTCTGACCGCTGCTCAGCAGCGTTATCCGCTGGTTATGGTTGCCACTGCTGGTACTACCATCGACGAAGACACTGGTGCACCGGTTGAAGACGACTTTAACTACCAGGCTCCGGCCGGTGGTTCCGCGATTTCCGCTCTGACCACTATCGTTCAGATTGAGCGCGAAAAGCTGATCGCGGCGGGTGCAACCCCAAGCGAAGCGACTGCACAGGCTAACGCGACCGTAGCTACAGCGCTCGGTGTAAGCGGTACCGATATCCTGAACTTCGACGCACCTGCCGTTGCCGCAGAGAACTCTGCGGATTCTGACGTTGCGGCTCGTCTGCACATCGTTAACCAGATTCTTACCAAGAAAATCGTAGCTGCTGTTGCTTCTGCTCCTGCCGGTGCCGATGCTGACAACAACTTCTCTGCAATTTACTTTGCAGCGGTTTCCAACGTTGCTGATCTGCTGACCGAAACCAAGGCTGCTGTAGATGAGGCTATTCCTGATGGAATGACTGCTCAGGACCTGGACGCAACGACTCTTGAGGAAGTTCTGACGACTGTTGATGCAGAAATTACCCCTGAGAACGTGAAGGCTAACGATATTGCTGATGCGCAGGAGATTGTTGAAGCTGCTCAGGATGCAATTGCTAGCGAGATCGAAGAAGAAACCGGTGAAACCGTTGAGCCGGAAGCCCCCACTGGTAGCACTGGCGGTAGCGGTGCAGGCGGTGGTGAGCAAGGCGTAAACTAAGCTCTGCTCCATCCCCTCCGCCACCTTCGGGTGGCGGAGACCCTCCTTCCTTTTATTTCTTTAAGCGTCATTGCATGTTCCAGAAACTCAAGAATCGCACCGTTTACGGCGCAACTGCCGCACTCTGTATGTCTGCAGCCCTGGCCGGTTGTGCAACCACTCCAAATCAAGCTCCGGATGCCCAGGCCAACTGGCTGTTTGTTGGCGAGCCTGTGATTTGGTTATCCACCGAGAACGCGACTCAACTGGAACAGACCCGCGTAGGTAACAGCACCACGCTGAACCAGACCCCGTGGGGCGACACTATTCAGATTTCCCGAACTCCCGGCTATTTTTCTGCGACGGGGGCTCAGTGTTTCAAGTCCACCATCAGCTCTGATGGAAAACACCCCATGGACGTCAATGTCTGTCAATACGAGGGCGGGCAGTGGGGAGTCAGTAAGGCGCTCCAGCCAGCGGGTGCCAGTCTTCCGGCTACGGTGGGAGACCCGTCATGAAGCCCAGAATTCTTTCTTTCGTTGCCGCTGTCATTGCCGCCGCAGCATGCATGAGTACCCAGGCCCAGAGCTTCGGAGATATCCCCGAAAGCCAGCGTGAGCGCCTGATGCCTCAGCTGGAGGCCATGGCTGGCAGCAATCCTGTCAGCAGTAGTTCAGAGGGGGATGCCGCCGCAGAGCAGCAGTCTGCCAGCCGTCGCACGTCCGGTATCTACGGACCGGTATTGCCAGAACAACAGCAGCTGGCCATCAAACCCTTCGGTTCCGAACTGTTCTCAGGAGGTTTCCGGGGGCTGCGTTCCGATGGTCTTAACCCCGATTACCGCATTCTCCCGGGTGATCAGATTACCCTTCGCCTCTGGGGGGCTATCGAGATGGACCGGGTGCTGCCGGTGGATGCCCAGGGCAATATCTTTATCCCGGCCATTGGCCCCGTTCAGGTTGAGGGCGTTAGCCATAGCCAACTGGACTCCATCGTTAAAAGCGCCGTCCGGAATGTCTACCCGGATAACGTGAGCGTTTACACCAACCTGCAAGGCGTTCAGCCGGTATCCGTTTTTGTGACGGGGTACGTTAACAAGCCTGGCCGCTACGTGGGTGTGCCCAGTGACTCTGTGTTGTACCTGCTGGATCAGGCTTCCGGTATTGATGAGCAGCTCGGTAGTTATCGCAACATCAAGCTCTCCCGCGATGGCGAAGTGATCGCGAACCTCGACCTTTATGACTTCCTCACCAATGGCAAACTGGCCCATCCCCAATTGCAGGAAGGTGATACCTTGCTGGTGGAGCGCAGGGGCCCGGCAGTCAGTGTGGTGGGCGACATTGCAAAACCCTATCTCTTCGAACTTGATGATGAGTCCCTCACCGGAGCCGGCCTCAATCAGCTTGCGCCGCTCCTGCCGGGTGTGTCGCATGCCTTGGTGCGAGGCAAACGAGGCATTATGCCCATTGCTGAATACCTGCCTCTCAAAGATTTCGGTAACACCCGTCTGGCCGATGGCGACGAGGTGATTTACCTGGCTGATCAGCGCTCAAGCAATCTGGTTATTCAGCTTGAAGGGGCCTATCTGGGCCGTTCTTATTACGTGGTGCCCAAGGGCACAACGCTGCATGAGCTGTTGAACGAGATTGAGGTCAATCCCGGTGAAACCGCCTGGGAGAGCGTGTCCATTCGCCGTGAAAGCGTGAAAGAACAGCAACAACAGGCTCTGGACGACAGCCTGCGCAGGCTGGAAACCACCTATCTTGGTGCGTCTTCCTCCACCGCAGAAGAGTCCGCGATTCGTATCCGGGAAGCGGAGCTGATTACCCAGTTTGTTGAAAAGGCCCGTCAGGTTGAACCGAACGGTCGTCTGGTGATTGCCAACGAGGGCAATCTGGTGGATGTGCGTCTCCAGGATGGCGACGTCGTTACCTTGCCACAGCGCACCGATGCGATTCTGGTGAGCGGTGAAGTCTACATTCCGCAGTCGATGGTGTACGTGCCGGGTAAATCCGTCGCGGACTACATCGACGCCGCTGGCGGCTTCAGCCAGCATGCCGATGATGAGCACATTCTCGTGGCCCGCCAGAATGGTGAAGTCCGTGATGCTGGTGAAGTGGGTTTGCGGGCCGGTGATCAGATTCTGGTACTGCCCAAAGTGGAAACCAAGAACCTGCAGATCGCCTCAACGGTTACCCAGATTCTTTACCAGATCGCCGTGGCCACCAAAGTCGCGCTGGATCTGTAACCGGTCTCGTGAGCAGCTACACCGCACGCAGTCCCTGGAAAGTCAGTTATCACGTCTGGCAGGCGTTGTTCCTGCGGGAGGCGGTAGCCCGTCTTAGTTCAGACCGGATCGCCTGGCTCTGGTTGATTGCTGAGCCGATTGCGCATGTGGCGCTTTTGGTTTGGGTGCGTACGCTCATTGGCCATGTGCGGTTTATTCCGGGGGCCGAATTCATCCCGTGGCTGGTGCTGGGTATTACCCTATTCATCATGTTCCGGAACCATATGAATCGGGGTATGGAAGCCATCAACGCCAACCGAGGGTTGTTCGCCTACCATCAGGTACATCCGGTTGATACGGTTCTCGTACGTTGCTTTCTGGAAGCTGCAATCAGTAGCGTTGTGATTTTGTTGCTTATTGCAGGGTTCTCGCTCCTGGGTCACAATCTCGTACCTGCACACCCTCTTCACGCGCTCTATATCTGGGCGCTGGTTGTCGGTTTCGGCACAGGAGCCGGACTGGTCTGTTCCGTAATAGCGACCACGTTGCCGGAAGCCGCCAAATTCATACGGATGATCATGTTTCCGCTGTATTTTCTTTCAGGGGTTATGATCCCAGTTCAATACTTCCCCCACGAACTACAGTACTACCTACTGTTCAATCCTATGCTCCATGCGGTTGAGCTGTTTAGGGTAGGGTTCTTTGAAGGCTATCGTGCGGTAAACGGTATCAGCGTGCTGTACCTGCATTACTGGGTATGGGGATCCCTGTTCCTTGGCCTACTCCTCCAGCAGCGCTACAAAATACGGTTGACGGCACAATGATCGAAGTCCGCAACCTCTACAAACGCTACCACGGCCCTTTCGGCGGTGACTGGGTTCTGAAAGACCTGAACTTCACCATTCCTGATAACGTCAGCGTGGGCATCGTCGGCCGTAATGGTGCGGGTAAATCAACGCTGCTCCGCATTATCGGCGGAATGGATGCGCCAGACAAAGGCGAAGTCCTGAAGGATTGCCGAATCTCCTGGCCTATTGGTTTGGGAGGTGGGTTCCAGGGTTCAATGACCGGCCGTCAGAACGTGAAGTTTGTTGCGCGGATTCAGGGTGCTGGCAATCGCTTGCAGGAAATCATCCGGTCCGTTGAGGATTTTGCGGAGATCGGCAGCGCGTTTGATCAGCCGGTGAAAACCTATTCGTCCGGCATGCGCAGCCGGTTGGCTTTTGGATTGTCGCTGGCCTTTAACTTCGATGTGTATTTGTCTGACGAAGCCACGGCGGTTGGTGATGCGGCATTCAAGGCTAAGGCCACCAAAGCCTTCAAAGACCGGGTGGGTAAGGCCAGTATCATCATGGTATCTCACCAGACCGGCATGCTTAGAACCCTGTGTCAGGCCGGGATCTGGATCAACAACGGCAGCGCCACCTGGTTCGACGACATCAACGAAGCCATCCAAAGTTACGAAAAGAGCATCGGTAAATGACCCGTTTTCTTAAACAAAACCCCGTCTGGGCAGTTGCAGTTATCGCCATTGCCGGCGCCATTATCTATTGGGGGCTGATCGCCTCGGATCGTTACGTTTCCCGGGCTCACATTGTTCTGCAAACGCCGGAAATCGTACCGACAGGGCTCAATGTGTCATCACTACTCTCCGGTACAAGTGGTGCCGGTGATCTGCTGCTTCTGCAGGATCATCTCGAATCCGTTGCGATGTTGAAAAAGCTGCAGCAGAAGCTGGATCTGCGTAGCCATTATTCAAACAGCGATATCGACTTTCTGTCCCGCATGGGCGGCGCGGATCTGCCCATCGAGAAGTTCCACGAGTACATCAAAACCCGCATAACGATTACCTTTGATGACTACGCAAACCTGCTACAGATTGAAGTACAGGCCTATACCCCGGAGATGGCCCAGGCCATAACCCAAACGCTGCTCGATGAAGGTGAGAAACACATGAACCTCATGGGGCAGCGCCTGGCGGAAGAGCAGCTCGCTTTCATTGAGACCCAGGTGGCCGATCTTGAGCAGCGCCTGTTTGACGCCCGAGATGCGATGCTGGATTACCAGAACAAAAACGGGCTGGTGGCTCCTACGCAAACCGTTGAAGCCATCTTTGCGACGGTGTCCCGTCTTGAGGGAGAGCTGGCCGTTCTGAAAGCGCAGATTACCGCTCGTGGTACCTACCAGAGCAACAGTTCACCGGAGTTGCGACGCCTGAAGGCCGAAGCCTCAGCTTTGGAACAACAGATCACTATTGAAAAGCACAAGCTGGCGCAGGAAAACGGCAATGCGCTGAACCAGGTGTCTGCGGAGTACGAAACCCTGGAGTTGCGGGCGAAATTCGCACTGGAACTGTATTCCAACGCGCTGACAACACTGGAAACCACCCGGGTTGAGGCGGCGCGTAAACTTAAGCAGGTCTCCATTCTGGAATACCCGACCCTGGCAGAATACGCAACGAAGCCCGAGCGTACCTATAACATCACCGTATTTGCGATTCTCGCCCTGCTATTGGCCGCTATTGCCCAATTAGTGGTCACGGTGGTGCGGGATCATCGAGATTGATCGCGGTAGCACGCTGATGAATAAGGCCCTGTCTGCAGGGGAAGTGGAATCCCGGCAAACCTGGCGCACGAAGGCAAGAAGTCTTGGCCTCAATCCTGAAAGCCCGATTTACGCCATAGGATTCAGCAGGCCGTTTCGCACGTATGTAAAACGCTTCTTTCAAGGCAGTCCCATCAGGTTTGTGCCCAGTGGGCACCAGGTTCCTGCGGGCCATGTAGCTGTTATATGGGGCAGGAAGCACCCGGAAGGCCTGAACAACCAGTGTATTTTGCTGCGGGTGGAGGATGGTTTTCTCCGGTCTGTGGGGTTGGGCATACAATTTGCTGCGCCGTTATCGTGGGTCGTAGATTCAAAAGGGCTCTACTTCGACGCAACGGGCCCTTCAGATATCGAAGTCATCCTGAACCACCAGGATTTTAGCGCCGGAGTGCTCAAAAGAGCCGCGCAGCTGCGGGAAGCCATATGCGCCGGGCGGATCAGCAAGTACAACACCGCTGGTAAACCCTGGGTTCGGCCAGAACACCCTGAAGTGATATTGGTGCCAGGCCAGGTGGAATCCGATGCGTCAATAGCGTGGGGCGCAACAAGGATTCGCACCAATTTGGAGCTTGTCCAGGCCGTGCGTGTTGCCAATCCGGATGCGTGGGTTGTGTACAAGCCCCATCCGGATGTGGTGGCAGGTGCACGGATAGCGGGCTCCAGTGAGAGTGAGATCAGTCGCTACTGCGACCAGATAGAGGCACATGCCAGCCTCAATGACATGCTGGAGCAATGCGACGAAGTGCATGTAAATACCTCGCTCACCGGGTTCGAGGCATTGCTGAGACACAAATCCGTAACCTGCTATGGTTTACCCTTTTATGCAGGGTGGGGGCTGACAACGGATATCAGCCCGTGCCAACGCCGCAAGCGCGAGAGAACACTTGACGAGCTGGTAGCGGCGACATTGATTGAATATCCGTTGTACGTGAGTCGTGCATCGGGCGAACACACAACGCCGGAAGACATACTCAACGAGTTAACGCTATGGCGAGAACAATCACATACCTGGACTCATCGTTTCCGGGCGCACTGCGGGAAGGCTATAAGGAACCTGGCCAATCTGCTTACCGGGACAAAGTAACGTCCCGGCCGGAAGGAGACTTCCAGAGCAAACCGCCAGTTCGTCATCGGGTAGCGATCATCGGTACCCTGGCGGAGACCATGCTTGGTTTTCGGGGGGAACTGATCCGGGATATGGTTCGGGCGGGGCATGAAGTCTACGCATTCGCCACCAATTACTCGCCGAAAACCGAACAGGCTATCCTTGCCATGGGGGCCTTTCCGGTGAAATACCGGATGGGGCGATTGAGCACCAACCCGGCGGCAGACCTTCTGAGCACCTGGCAGCTATACCGGCTGCTGAAAAGTTATAGCATTACCTGTTGCTTCAGTTACTTCACCAAGCCCTCCATCTGGGGAACGACCGCTGCCTGGCTGGCTGGTGTGCCCGTGCGTGTTGCCAAAATCGAAGGCATGGGGCGGGTGTTTACGCCTGAAGTACATGGGTTCAGCCTCAAGAAACGCGTATTGCAAAAGGTCATACGCGGGCTCTTCCGGTTCAGCCTCAGGAAGGCGCATCACCTGTTGGTGCTGAACCACGATGATCAGCAGGAACTCGTGGCCATGGGCATCACCGACCCGGCACCGAACATGGTGGGTGGTATCGGTGTGTGTCTGAATCGGTACCCGTTCACGGCACCTGTAGCAGACCCATTGAGATTTGTGTTTGTGGGCCGGCTGATTCCGGAAAAGGGCATTCGATATTTCCTGGATGCAGCCAAATCCCTGAAGGCCCGATACCCAAACATCGAATTTATTGTACTCGGCGCGCCGGATGACAAGCGGGGCATCACCAAAGCCGAACTCAAACAGCTGGTTAGTGACAATATCATCACTTACCCGGGCCCGGTGGACGATGTAGTGCCCTGGCTGGCCAAAAGCAGTGTGTTTGTTTTGCCCAGTTACTACCGTGAAGGCGTGCCGAGAAGCACTCAGGAAGCTCTGGCGATGGGCAGGCCTGTGATTACCACCGATATGCCGGGTTGCCGGGAAACCGTGCAGCATGAAGTTAACGGTTACCTGGTTGGGCCTCATGATCAGCATGGACTGGAAGCGGCTATGCTCCGGTTTATACGTGAGCCGGAGTCTATTGCTATTATGGGTGAGGCTAGCCACCAAATTGCTGTTGATCGTTTTGATGTCCGGGTTATTAATAGGAAGATCCTGAGCATCCTTGGCTTGGTCGCTACTGTGAACTCCAATTGATCTCCGGCCGTACAATGCGCAAAACGTTTTTTGTTACCGGTGGTGCTGGGTTCATCGGTTCTGCCGTTATCCGTGAGCTAATCAGTAATACCGATCACCACGTCGTCAACATTGATAAACTCACCTACGCGGGCAATCTTGAGTCACTCAAGTCTGTAGAGGATAGCTCCCGTTACACCTTCATCCAGGCTGACATCTGCAATGCAGATGCTATGGCTCAGGCGTTTGAGAAGCACCAACCAGACATCGTGATGCACCTGGCTGCGGAGAGTCACGTAGACCGCTCCATCGATGGCCCTGCGGCCTTCATGGAAACCAATATCATTGGTACTTACACCCTGTTGGAAGCTGCGCGGGGATACTGGAAAGGGCTGCTGGAAACGAACCCGGAAAAAGCTGAAGCCTTCCGTTTTCATCACATCAGTACAGACGAGGTGTACGGGGACCTGCCGCATCCCGATGAGTCAGAAAATGCTCAGGAACAGCTGTTCACAGAAACAACCTCCTACGCACCAAGTAGCCCATACTCGGCGAGCAAAGCCAGCTCCGATCACCTTGTTCGTGCCTGGCAGCGTACCTACGGCCTGCCAACCCTGGTGACCAACTGCAGCAACAACTACGGGCCATACCATTTCCCGGAGAAGCTGATTCCATTGGTCATCCTGAACGCGCTGGCAGGGAAGCCGCTTCCGGTATACGGCAACGGCAGCCAGATCCGCGATTGGCTCTACGTAGAAGACCATGCCCGAGCCCTTATCCTGGTGGCGCAAAAAGGCGAGATAGCAGACACCTATAACATTGGAGGCCACAACGAGAAGCAGAACATCGAGGTGGTTCAAACCATCTGCGACATTCTTCAGGAACTGGTTCCAAAGGACAGACGTTACCGGGACCAGATCACCTATGTTCAGGATCGCCCCGGCCACGATCGCCGCTATGCCATCGATGCGAGGAAAATCGAGCAGGATCTTGGCTGGAAGCCGCTGGAAACATTTGAAACGGGCTTGCGCAAAACCGTGCAGTGGTACCTGGATAACGAAACCTGGTGGAGGCGCGTACAGGATGGCAGTTACCAGGGCGAGCGGCTGGGAGTCAGTTCGTGAAAATTCTGCTTTTGGGAGGTTCCGGCCAAGTAGGGTTTGAGCTTGCTCGCTCCCTGGCGCCGCTGGGAACAGTTGTTGCTCCAAGCCGTGCAGAACTGGACCTGAGCAGTGAGGAGGCGGTTACTGACTATCTCACCTTACACCAGCCAGAATTGATTGCTAACGCGGCAGCGTGGACGGCGGTTGACGCCGCCGAACAGCACGTGGACGCTGCACGGCGGCTGAATGCCGGATTGCCGGAGCAGCTTGCACAATACTGCGCAGAGAAGGGCGCCTTGTTGGTGCACTACAGCAGTGACTATGTCTACCCCGGCGACGGCTCAGAACCCTGGCTGGAAACCAGCGCGACAGGCCCGCTGAGTGTATACGGCCAGACCAAGCTGGAAGGCGACCTGGCCATACAGCAAAGCGGTGCGAAGCACCTGATTTTTCGTACAAGCTGGGTTTACAGCGCCCGGGGCAATAACTTCATGAAAACCATGTTGCGCCTGGCGGAGAGTAAGCCGGAGTTGAGCGTTGTGGCAGATCAGGTTGGAGCGCCGACCCCTGCGCGCCTGGTTGCGCAAATCACCGCATTGGCGATCTATCGGGATATTCCCCTGGGGCTGTATCACCTGGCGCCCAGAGGAAGTGCTACCTGGCATGAGTTCGCTGTGGCAATTGTGAATCTCGCCTCGATGACGGGGAAATTACTCAGCTCAGGGCCGGCCGACGTGCTTCCTGTTTCAACGAGCAGTTATGTGACGCCCGCAAAACGACCGATGAACTCGCAAATGGACCTGAGCAAAATAGAGTCGGCATTAAGGATCAGCTTACCGGGATGGTATAGTCAATTGGAACTGACCCTGGATGAGTATCTGGAGAAACAATGCGCGGCATAGTCCTTGCGGGCGGTTCGGGAACCCGGTTGCATCCTATTACCTACGGTGTGTCAAAGCAGCTGTTGCCAATCTACGACAAGCCGATGATCTACTACCCCATTTCTGTCCTGATGTTGGCGGGAATTCAGGATATTTTGATCATTACCACTCCTGAAGACCAGGCTCAGTTTCAACGCTTGCTTGGTGATGGGAGTCGGTTTGGGGTTAACTTCAGTTACGCGATCCAGAGACGGCCAGAGGGCATTGCTCAGGCTTTTCTGATCGCGGAAAAATTTATTGGGAATGAACCTGTATGTCTGGTGCTTGGAGATAACCTTTTTCACGGACAAGGCTTCTCCGGTCAACTGCACTATGCAGCCAAGCAAACTTCGGGAGCAACCATTTTTGGCTATCTGGTCAATGATCCTGAACGGTTTGGTGTGGTGGAGTTTGATGAGGCCGGGGTGGCTTTAAGTATCGAGGAAAAGCCTGAGGAACCAAAGTCCCGATATGCGGTTACAGGCCTCTACTTTTATGATGGCCAGGTGTGTGACATCGCGAAAACTCTGGTTCCTTCAGAGAGAGGCGAGTTGGAAATTACCGCGATAAACAACTACTACCTTCGAGAGGGGCTTTTGAGGGTAGAGCGGTTTGGTCGTGGTTTCGCCTGGTTGGATACTGGTACGAACGACAGCATTCTGGAGGCTAGCCAATATGTGCAAGCCGTTGAAAGTCGCCAAGGGCTCAAGATCGCCTGTCTTGAAGAAATTGGATGGATGAAAGGGTGGGTGACAGATCAATCATTAGCTGAGTCTGCAAAGGCATCTGAGAAAAGCGTTTATGGCAAATATCTGGAGTCAATTCTGGAGCATAAATACCAATAAAATGACGATCCACAAAATTTAGTATGCACCTCTACGAAAAACCAATCGAATTGCCATTTGCGCTGCCAACAAAGTTTTATGTCGGCATGCTGGTTGTGTGGCTTTTGAGGCCCGCTCAGCAAAAACGTTTTCCTTTGCACTTGGGAAAAGAGCGTGACTTTTTAAATTACCTTGCATGGTGTGCGGCGGTAGGAAGAAAAGAAAACAGAATCCTCAGCCAACTAGACGCCTGGAATGAAGAGTTAGAAAGGCCGGCACCTCTCCCGAAAATCCCGGGCGATGTATGGGGAGGAACCTACAACGTCGCGATGTATTTGTCGGGTTTGCATCGGAGTAAATATTGGCTGGGTCAGCTTCTCGGGAATAGAAAAGTCCGCTTTCGCGTTGCTCGTTGGTATTTTCGCGAACGTTTGGACCTGATGGCGTCCGGAACTTTGCCCTCGTGGCAATCATTGGCATTGGAAAGTGCGTTTAAAACATCCGGTGATTTCCTTCAGGCAATTACTGTGCCGGGCGATACTGCTGAAACCAACACCAGATTAAACGAAGCATACGCAGAGCTGTGCTCAGGGTGGGGTAGTGTTCATAACGAACGTGAGCAGATTGTTAATTCTGTAGTGACGGCAAACACAAAGTTGGCGAGCCGGGTCCTGGGAAGAATTCTGCCAGTTCGTTTCAATCGCTTTGTGGGCCGGTTGGTTGGAAGTGGGCGGGTTCCTGCCTGCACTGAGCTCGATTGGCTGATCGAGCTTGTTACCCCTCTGCAACGGGAATCCAGCGCTAAAAGCAGTGGCCAGCTAACTTCGTCAAAGCCATTTGGTGTGAACCTCTATGGCTACGCCCGTGGGGAGTTGGGTATCGGGGAAGATGTTCGTATGGTTGCCCATGCCTTGAAAGAGGTGGGGGTCCCCTTCAGCATCATCAATGTACCACTCGGGCCGGATGTCAGTCAGCGTGATGTAACTGCCGACGACTGGATCGTAGACAGGGCCAGGTATTCGGTAAACCTTTTCTGTATGACCGGCATTGAGATGTCACGTTACATCTGTGAAAAAGGTCTCGACATCCTCAGTGATCATTACAATGTGGGCCTCTGGCCTTGGGAGCTCCCGCGCTGGCCCACGGCTTGGCACCATGCATGGGGGCTCGTGGATGAACTCTGGGGCATTAGTCAATACACCGCAAAGGCATACGATGGGGCTCCGGTTCCGGTAATTCCCATGCCGCTACCGGTACGTTTGGGCCCGATCGCACCAATGACCAGAGCAGATTGGAATTTGCCCGAATCTGATTTTCTGTTTGTCTTCTCATTTGATATGAACTCGACACTGTCCAGAAAAAACCCTCTTGGGTTGATCATTGCGTTCCAGGAAGCGTTTGCCAAGCTACCTGCCGCAAATGTGGGTTTGGTTCTAAAAGTAAGTCACGTCCGAGAGGAAGACCCTCAGTGGAAGAGAATCAGGGAAGAAATAGACCGGGACAATCGTATACATCTCGTCACCAAAGAGCTGAGGCGCCCCGAGGTGCTTTCCCTCTATCAATGTTGCAATTGTTATGTCTCGCTCCACAGAAGCGAAGGGTTTGGTCGGTCGCTTGCAGAGGCACAACTACTGGGGCTGAAATTGATCGCCACTGGCTACTCGGGGAACGTCGATTTCTGTAACGACGCTAACACTCAACTGGTGCGGTATCGCGTCAAAGATTTGTGCGAAGGAGACTATTTCTTTGCCTCTGGCCAGCAGTGGGCAGACCCAGACCCGACTCATGCAGCCGACTTGATGAGGGTAGCTTATGAAAATCAGAAAGCAGCGCCCCCTGAATACTCCGTTAAGCGGTTCACCGAGCGGTATTGTGGCGAAAAGTTTAAACAGAGATTAGAAGAAATTTCAGAACGAACACTAACCAAGGAACGAGTGATTAATGAGTACTGAAACCATCCATCCCGTAATTCTGTCTGGCGGTTCTGGTAGCAGATTGTGGCCATTATCCCGGGCGGGTTATCCCAAGCAGTTTCTGAACCTGGGTGACAATGAGAACACCATGCTCCAGGCGACAGCAATGAGAGTTTCGGGAGAGGCATTCAGTAATCCTGTGATGGTGTGTAACGAAGAGCATCGGTTTATCGTTGCAGAACAGTTGCGGTTGGCGGGTATCGAGCCATCACAGATTGTTCTTGAGCCGGTTGGCCGAAACACCGCACCAGCCGTTGCGATCGCGGCATTGTCATTGCTGGAACAGAATGAAGATGCGGTGATGCTTGTAATGCCGTCGGATCACGTTATTCGTAACCAGAGTGCTTTTCTTGCTGCTGTAGAAAAAGCGGCGCAAGCCGCAAAATCCGGCAAGTTGGTGACGTTCGGTATCGAGCCAACTGCGCCCGAAACCGGCTATGGATACATCCAGAAAGGTGCGACGCTGCCAGAAGTTGATGGAGCGCACCAGGTTGCACGCTTTGTTGAAAAGCCGGACAGCGATACGGCGTCGGCCTACCTGGAATCCGGCGAATACTATTGGAATAGCGGGATCTTCGTTTTTACAGCAAAGAACTATCTGGAAGAGTTGAAAGGCCACCACCCGGAAATGCTCAGTGCCTGTGAGAAAGCTCTGAAACTGTCTAAGCAGGATCTGAACTTCTGCCGGCTTGATCACGATGCATTCATGGCTTCACCCTCAGACTCTATCGATTATGCCGTAATGGAAAAAACAGCCAACGCGGCTGTTGTCCCGGTTGATATGCAGTGGAGCGATCTTGGCGCCTGGTCTGCGCTTTGGGATATTGAAGAAAAGGACGAGTTTGGCAACGGGGTACATGGAGATGTTCTGCTGCACAACACACGTAACAGTTACGTTCATGCCGATCATGCTTTGGTAGCCGTCAGTGGTGTAGATGACGTGATCGTCGTAGCGACGGACGATGCTGTGCTGGTTGTGAATCGAAACAATGCACAGGATGTGAAACAAGTGGTGGAGAGGCTCAAGGCTGATGGCCGTTATGAGCACAACCTCCATACAACGGTTCATCGCCCCTGGGGGAACTACCAAGGCATCGACAACGGTGATCGGTACCAGGTCAAGAGAATTACGGTGAAGCCGGGCGAGAAGTTATCTCTTCAGATGCATCACCATCGTGCAGAGCATTGGATCGTTGTCAGCGGAACAGCCGTAGTCACGTCTGGGGATAAAACCTTCATGCTGCGGGAAAATGAGTCGACGTACATTCCTATTGGCGAAACACATCGGCTGGAAAATCCCGGCAAGGTTCCTCTCCACCTGATCGAAGTGCAGTCCGGCAGTTACCTCGGAGAGGATGATATTGTTCGTTTTGAAGATGGGTACGGGCGCATATCGTCATGAAAGCACTGTGTATCGCGGGCGCTCCTTCAGCAGGCCTGAAGTCTGTTGAAGCAACCTTGCATGCGGCGGGTGTAAGCCCCGCCAGCGCCCTGCACAGAAATGAAAGCGTCGGATTTAGTTATTGGCACGAGAAAGTGGTTGCCGGGATTAATGGTGCCTGTCTGGCTGGCGGTGATCAGGGCGTCAGCGATCTCTGGCGACAAGTTGCGGTTGATTTGCTGCTTGAAAACGTGAGTAGCCCGATATGGGGGTGGGCTGATCCTGTCAGCACCTGGTTTCTGGATTTCTGGGCTTCTCTGGACCACAACCTACATTTCCTGTTGATTAGCGAGTCATTGGAAGACCGTTTGGCCAGGGAAATTTCGGAAACTGGTGAGATCGGAAACTGGCAGGATCTATATGATGAGTGGCAGAGCTATCAACAGGCTCTCTATGAGTTCTACCGAAGAAACCCCGATCGCTGCATGTTGGTTGAACGTACCGATGTAGATAGTTCTCCAGCAGAGTTAGTCAGTGCAATTAATGATCGGTGGGGGTGGTCTCTGGTTGCCGATGCGGTAGATGAGACTGCGGGTAAGTCACTCTCCTCACTTACCAGGTATCTCGCGGCAGAGTTTATTAAAGCGAACAGGCTTAATGCTGAGATAGCTGATGAATGGCGTTTAGCGTGGTTACCGCTGGGACAATCTCATACTAGCGATACCTCTACCGGAATTGAGGAAGCGATAGCGGATTTCTTCAAACATGGCGAGATGGTAAGTGAGTTATCGGTTGCCTTGAGTGAATCTGAAGCAAGAGAAAAGGAACTGGAAGTTCAGTCCAATGATTATCTTGTAGCCCTCACGGAAGCTCAGGACGAAGCCGAACGGCTCAAGACGGAAAACGTTGAAATAGCGGAATCAGCCCGCGAAAGGTTTGAAACCGAAGTAGCAAAACTTCTTGGCGCGTTGGATAAAAAGCAACATCAACTTGAAGATTCAGTGATGGAGCGAGAGGCGTTAGCCGCCCGCTGCGCTGCGCTCCAGCAGGTGTCTGAGGAGACTGAGACCCTCCTCCACGCTCTGAATGACATTCAGAGCCAGTTAGAGCTCTCAGTCATCGAACGAAAAGCGTTGGAGGCGAGATGTTCGAGCCTTCAGCAGAGTTCTGATGAAGCAGAATCGCTACTCTACGCGCTCAATGAAACTCAGAACAATCTGGAAAGCGCCATACAGGAACGGCAATCTTTGGAAGACCAGCTCTCAAGTTTGCAACATACCAATGCTGGCTTGCAGCAACTCAATGGTGAGGAGAAAGGCCGGGGAGAGGCCCTGGCAAGGGAGAGAGCAGAGCTCCAGGAGCGAACGGCTGCGTTTCAGTCTCAAGTTCAGAAGCTCAATGGCGAACTTGAGAGGGTTAAAGAGGAAGCTCATAGCGAAAGGCGGCAGCATCAGGATAGTCATAAAGCTCTCCAGGGGCGGTGCCGGGCATTGGAGGAAGAAGGCAGAAATGTTCTGCTGAGACTAAATGACCTTCAGGAAGAACTGGAACAGGCCGTTCTGGCTAAAGAGCAAGCAGAGCAGACCTGTCGGGCTCAAGAAATTGAGATCAAACAGTACGAAGCTGATAAGGCGCAAGCAGAAGAGTTAGCCGCCAGTAAACGAAGGAGTCGTATTTTTAGCCGGAAAGAACGTAATTCGGTTGAAAAGAGTTTGTCATACGATGCGGTGGAACTCAGAAATGTTCAGGTAAACCCGGACTACGAGCACCTCTGGTTCAGTCTGCGTAACCCGGCATTCGACGGAAGAAAATCAACGCATTGGCAGTTCCGGCTATCGTGTGCTGGTGTTCGGCCGGATGTATTTGGCAAGCACCCCAAACTGGAGTTCCCCAAGCAGAGTGATCAGTTGCTGGAAAGCTGGTTTCTCGAAAGCGAAGACGATTTTGGCAAAAAGCTGGAACTGCGTTTTGCACTGCCAGAGGCCATGGACAAAGCCATCTGGAAAAAGCTGGAGAAGCGAGACCGGGCGCTCATGTCTGCATTGGTGCAGAAATTGCCTGACATTCTGGCTCAGGGCCGGAAACAAAGACCAAAACTTAGCAGGGACTGGCGCCAGTGGGACTCATTGGCAAAGGATATCCAGCGCATCTACGAGATGAAAACCCGCAGCGGAAAGTAAATTATGGTGGCACAGTTTGACACCCTCGTTCACCTCGGGTGTGGTGGATCATTAAACATGCAGACCTATGCAGAGGTAGCCAACCACTCTGTGTTGGTCGACGCCTGCGATAATGTCGTTGCTAAGCTTGAGAGCGCAGTTATCGACTTTCCCGGGAAGTTTTCCGTCGTGCAAAGCCTGGTTGATAGCGAATCCCGGCAGACGACTTTTCACCGTTACAATCTGGACTGGGTCAGCGGTACCGAGCACCCTGACAAGGCTCTTTATAGGGTATTCCCCGGGTTGAAGTGCCTGGACTCACTAGAGACTGTCAGCACGTCTGTTGTAGAGCTGATTGAGGATCTGCAACTCGATCCATCTCAGCCGAATCTGTTGGTCATCGAGTTACCGGCATTAACAGGTGCCATATTGGACGCTCTCGAGCAGAACGATCTGCTGCGCTTGTTCAGCCTTGTTGTGATCGTACCGCACTATCGAGCCGGGAAGACATTGCTGGAAATGGAGTCTCTGCCTATTTCACTGCACCCGGTTTATAACGCGCTGCCGCATGGCCTCCTGCCGGAATCGAGTTGCGCTCAGGTTTATGTCAGGCATCCATTGATTGAAGACATCCAGTCAAAAGATGACGAGATAGCCCGGTTGCAGAGCGAGCAAGCTGACCAGTTAGAAGAGCTCAGAAGAGAACTCAGGGCCCTCAACGAGAATTCAAACCAACAGGCACAAGCCAAGGAAGCTTTGGTGTATGAAAAGAGCCAGCTCCTTGAAGAGTGTCAGAACAATAAGGTTCGAATTGATGCGGTGATCTCAGAGCGCGATTCAATCTGGAACGAGAAAGAAGCACTCGCAGCAGATTATCAGGACAAGGTTCAGCTGTTGGGCGAAGCACAGCAAAAAGTCGCTGAAGCCGAAAAAGAGCTCGGGGTACTCAAAGAAGAGCTTGTGGCGCATAAAGATGAGTGCAATCGGATGCAGCGTCAGAGAGATGACCAGTTTCATCGAGGTGAGGCGTTAGCTGACCAGCTTGCAAAGCTAAAAAAAGAACGCGATGAGCTTGTCCAGCGGAGGGATCACTGGAAATCGGCTCATCAGCAAGCCCAGGAAAAATGCAATTCGCTTGAATCAGAGCTGAAAAATCGCCAACAGAAGCTCGCAGCCAGCGAGCAGCAGAATGAACAACTCCGGGGCGAGCTAGAACAAACCCATAACAGAGCAGAAGAAAAAAGTCTCCAACTCGTTCAGGAGCAGCGTAACAGGCAACAGTTGGTGGACCAGGAGCTGATGAAGGCTGAGGCGCAGTTGGAGTTGATCAAGGACGTGCTGATCCGTGGTAAAGGCGTTTAACCGCTATGGCAAAACGGAGAACCAAAGCTAAAAGAAAACCACCTGGAAGGCGGAAAGCACCCAACCAGGTAGCCGTACAGGTACCGCAGTCCTCCTCTGAAACATCGCTCAATGCAGAGAGCCTGGCAACTCTGGAAACAGTTGATCCTGGAATACATGCACCGCTAGGACAAGCCAGAACCCGTTGGCTGTTCAGCGAATGGCAGCAGCTCTGCGAGATGGATATTTCTGATGTGGAGCAGGAGCCTGAACGTAAGCAACTGGCTGTATTGATTGCCTCGGCACATCAGCACCAAAACAACCTGGATCAAGCGCGGCGGTGGGCTGAACAGGCATTAGAATGGGGATGTGAGCGTAGCTTGGTAGCCCAGGCGTTGGTGTCTGGAATTCATAACACCTTGGGGCGATTGGCACTACTCCGAGATGATGCCCGGGAAGCTGAAAAGCAATTCAGCGATTCTGTCGGTGTGATGAAACTCCGGGATACCGACACCAAAACACTAGCTCGGGCCAGGGCCCTGCACGCAGCTAACCAGTTGTCAGTCCCCGGTGCTTTACACGCCAGCGAAGAGGTCAGAGGGACTGCTCCGCAGGTAGAGGATGGTTTTTACCGTGCCTTTGAAGACAAATTCCGCGGTTCACGGGAAGAAATCAAGCGGCGCGTAGGCGTGTATCTCCCATTCGTGCAGCCCTTGGCCTCTTATTATCCCAGAGGCAGCGTGCTCGATTTGGGGTGTGGCAGAGGTGAGTGGCTTGAACTGCTCAGAGAGAACAATATTCGTGCCGAAGGCGTAGACCTCGATGACGGAATGTTGTCAGCCTGCCGTGAACTGAATCTGGACGTAAAAAAGGCCGATGCTTTTGAATACCTCGCCTCACAACCAAGTGAAAGTCGTTTAGCGATTTCCATGATGCACGTAGCTGAGCACATTACGTTCGACACTCTACGCGCCCTGGTTAAGGAAGCTTATCGAGTATTGGTTCCGGACGGGCTGCTGATCATGGAAACACCTAACCCGGAAAACTACACCGTCGGTTCATGTAACTTCTACATGGACCCCACACACCGCAACCCTTTACCACCAGCTCTTCTGGCGTTTGTCCCAGAGTTTTATGGTTTTAAGGACATAAAAATTCTGAGACTTCAGGAGAGTAAAAGACTCAAACCCAACCAGAGCGTTACCGTGATGGATTTTCTGAACGGTATCAGCCCTGATTATTCCGTACTCGCGCTAAAACAACACAACAATATGATCGACGAGGACATCTGGAGCAGGGAATACGGCATCTCGTTTTCGATGCTTGAAAAGCTTTGGCTGGATCATAATGACGATTGAAAAGGACTGTAAGAGTTTCACATGGGGCATCAAGAGTTAAGGATCAAACACAAAGCCTTTCTTGTTGAAAGCGCATTTCGGATGTTCCGGCCGGAAGCCGGTACAGAAGAGCAGAAAAACTACTGGGTAGATCGACTGCTTGATGGTCATGACCTGAACGACATGATCAATGAGCT
Organism: Marinobacter salinexigens; assembly: GCF_008370345.1. Classification (GTDB taxonomy): domain Bacteria; phylum Pseudomonadota; class Gammaproteobacteria; order Pseudomonadales; family Oleiphilaceae; genus Marinobacter; species Marinobacter salinexigens. Next base: position 33,059 of record NZ_VTUU01000002.1, read on the forward strand.
AAAATCAGGGTTCCTTGGCGCCATTGGGTCCCCGAGTAGCGATCATTTGGAAGCCCGCCCTGAACCGGCAGAAAAAGCCGAATTAGGGACGGTAGGAGAAGGTGACTATTCAGGCTCTGCTATTCCCCGGGAAACTCTGGGCGTCCTGCGAGCCGGGATGCCCGAGACTGTGCCTGCAACGATAGAAAACCGTTCATCCTTCAAGTGGGCAAGCGACAGTGATCAGCCAATTAACGTGGCGTACCATTGGCTGGATGAACATGGTGACATGCTCTTCTTTGAAGGCAATCGTACATCATTGAAAACGGCCATCATGCCAGGGCAATCCGCATTGGTGGATGTGCACGTTGTTCCCCCGGCCAAACCCGGGAAATACCGGCTTATGCTAACGCTGGTACACGAAGGTACCTGTTGGTTTGAAGATCGAGGCTTTTCCGTTTCGAGCCAGCCGGTGGACGTGGAGTGGTGTCTGCCAACATCGACTAACCGGGTGCTCGAAGAGTTGGCCTTCATGCGCACAACCAGTCACGGGGAGGTTGTTGCCTGATGAAGGTTTTGATTGATTTACAGGTTGCCCAAACAGGTACAAACCCTGAAGCCGGCAAATATGCCCTGGCTTTATCGAAGGCCGCTGCGCAGGAAGTGGGAGAGAATGGCGAACTGTTGGTTCTGCTTAATGGCTCTCTCGAAGCTACTATTGATGAGCTTCGGGCAGAACTCGAAGGCTTTATCAAACAGGAGAACATTCGAGTCTGGTACGCCCCTGATGGCATGGGAAGCATTTGCGACGGTAACCCATCGCTTCGGAAAGTAGCTGCCCATACACGCGAGGCTGTTATCGCTGAACAGGAACCAGACCTCGTCATCTTGCCCAGTTTATGGCTGGGTTGGGCGGATGAAGCAGTGATCAGCTTTGACTATGAACCTCCGGGTTGCCCGATAGCGACGATTTTGCCGGGCGAGTCATTCCATGGCCCACAGAAAGAGTTGGAGCAGGGAAGACGCGGCGAATGGCATCGATCCCTGCTGGAGAAACTCTCCCGAGCTGATTTTGTATTGGATGTGCCAGGCCTTAGCGAACCGGAATTGTGTAACGGCATACCAGATACCAACCGCGTGCGTTGGCCATCTGCCGAAGCGGATCAGCTTGTTGAGGCGCTACAAGTAAGTGTTCGATCGCTATTGGGCGAGGCCAGGTCTGAAAAGAACGGGTTTGCCGAAAAGGTAATGAGGAGCCTGAATCTCGATGGCGTGAAGCCTAAACTGGCGTTTGTTTCTCCACTCCCACCGGAGAAAACTGGCATTGGGTACTACAGCGCGGAACTCCTACCTGAACTCGCTCACTACTACGATATTGATGTGGTTGTCGATCAAGAACAGGTGAGCGATGAGTGGATCGAATCCAACTGCACCATCCGCTCCGTCGAATGGTTCTGGAAACACGGTCTGGAGTACGACCGGGTAGTTTACCAGTTTGGTAACTCCCGTTTTCACGCCCATATGTGGGATCTCATCGAGAAGATACCCGGGGTAGCAGTCATCCACGACTTCTATCTCGGCGATGCTGTGGCCTACCGGGAAGACGGCGCAGGAAAAGGATTGGCGCTGCCCCGGGAACTCTATCTCTCGCATGGCTACGACGCGCTGAAGCCGATAATCACGGACGGTGATCGGGCAGAAGCCATTCGATTGTATCCCTGCAGTTACAGCCCGATCAGGGAGGCCAAAGGTGTTATTGTCCATTCAAACCATGCGCGCGATCTCGCTCGCGAATGGTACGGAGATACGGTTGCAGATACCTTTGAAGTGATTCCTCATCTGCGGGTGTTACCTGAACGACATCCTGAAGAGAAGCAGGCAGCAAGACAACGCCTGGGGATCGCTGAAGATGCCTTCTTGATCTGTAGCTTCGGTGTGGTCAATAAATCCAAATTGAATCACCGTTTGTACTCAGCGTGGTGCGATTCTCGGGTTGCAAATGACCCTAATGCTCGCATCGTGTTTGTAGGTGAAACGCCTGACGCATACGGCCAGCGCCTGCGCAGCGAGATTGAAGGTTCTTCGTACAGCAACCGAATTTCCTTCACCGGGTGGGCAGACAGCGAAACATTCCAGGACTATCTGGCTGCAGCTGATGTGGCCGTTCAGTTAAGAACCAACTCCCGTGGAGAAACATCCGGTACAGTACTGGATTGCATGGCGAATGGCCTTGCCACTATCTGTAACGCTCATGGGAGCTTTGCTGAAGTACCGGATTCGGGAGTCTGGAAACTTGAAGATCGCTTTGAGGAAGAGGATCTTATTACGGCTCTTGATACCCTATGGAGCGACCATACTCGTCGTGAGCAACTGGGTGTGGACGGCCGTGAGCAGATCGTTAAATCCTACTCCCCGGAATTCTGTTCGAACCGGTATTTTGAAGCCATAGAGCAAGCGTACAGCCAACACAGGCGGAGCCGCCTGAATGTCATAAAAACGGCATCTGAAGTGCTGGACTCTGCCATGCAACACGAAGTGTTGGCAGCCTGCATTGGTAACTCCCTTCCAGTATCAACGCCGCAGCGCCAACTACTCGTTGATGTCACCGTGGTTGCCAGAGAAGATCTGAGAACCGGTGTTCAACGGGTAGTAAGAAGCATCCTGAGCCAGTTGCTCGATATGGATTTGCCGGGTTACCGTATAGAACCGGTTTACACCAATCCAAGCATGGATGGCTTTTTCTATGCAAGGCAGTTTACCCAGGAGTTCATGGGTGGAGAGCACTCCGTGCTACCAGACGAACCAATGGAAGCTCATACCGGCGATATATTCCTGGGGCTGGATCTGCATGGTGATGGCATAGCCGCTCAATGTGGTTACCTGGAAGGTCTAAGGGATAGAGGCGTGAAGGTTGTGTTTGTCGTGCACGACTTGTTGCCGGTTACTCATCCACATTGGTTCCCCGGACCGGAAGAGCAGACCTTCGAAAACTGGTTAAGCTGCATCACCAAATTTGACGGAGCCATCTGCGTATCCCAAACCACGGCTGATGAGCTCGAAAAATGGATGGTGTCCCGCAATGTGGAACGGAAGCGTCCGTATAGAATTGGTGTAGCGCACAACGGTGCTGACATCCGACAATCGGTGCCCTCAATGGGGCTTCCAGAGGATGCAGAACAGGTTTTGGCTCAGATCGAAGCCAAACCCAGTTTCTTGATGGTCGGAACGGTTGAGCCTCGTAAGGGGGTAACCCAGGTGCTGGATGCGTTTGAGCATCTTTGGCAGCAGGGTAAGGACTACAGCCTGGTGCTGGTAGGCAAGCGGGGATGGAACATCGAGGATCTGGCGGATCGCCTTGAAAATCACCCAGAGAAAGGATCGCGATTGTTCTGGCTACAGGGCATCAGTGATGAATATCTTGAGCGCACTTACGCAGCTTCTACTTGTCTGATTGCCGGCTCTGAGGGTGAAGGGTTTGGCCTGCCGCTGATTGAAGCTGCACAGCAGGAAATTCCTATTCTTGCGCGTGATATTCCAGTGTTTAGAGAAGTGGCGGGCGCCCATGCAGAATATTTCACTGCAGATACTGCGCAGCAGCTATCAGCGTCCATAGACGGCTGGCTAAACGGATATAAGATGCAGCGCTACCCCGATTCAAAGGGAATGCCCTTCTTGACCTGGCGAGGCAGTTGTGAAAAGTATCTTGACTTCATGCTTCAATAAACTGGACGCTTCATAAAGGTATACATGAAATATCTTATAATTCCCGGGCTTGCAAAGTCAGGAACTACGTATCTATTTGATCAACTCTCGCAAAATGAAGAGTACTTTACTCCCACCATGCGGAAGGAAGTAAATTACTTCTGCCAGGGAGATGATATTCTTCAGTATAACAGCCAATATCCGAGTCTTAGCGAAGAGAAATGGCATGTTGATGCATCTCCTGCCTATATGGAAAGTTACGTAGACGAATTCACGCGCATGAAATCGGCGTTCAATGGGGAAATTGCCAAGTTCATCGTGTGCTTGAGGGAACCGTTCTCAAGAGCCTATTCTCACTATCTTCACGATTTGAAGAGGCATGTCGTACACTTTGACTTTAATGCCTTCATGACGTTGTCTCATAACATCAAGTCTATTGATTCTTTTCAGAAATATTTCATTCCAAGAAAGCCCCAGATCGAATACCTGATAAAGCTTTTTGGTAGAGAGAATGTTCTGGGATTTGATTTAGGGACAAAGCGTGAAAAATGGCGTCATACCACTGAACTCGAAGACTTCCTATCGATATCCGGAAAGATTCATTTTGATTCTGGAAAAGTCTCCAATCCCGGTGGATGGATACCTCGAATATTCTACGACAGGAAGAGGTCACTGGAAGTATATGACCGCGGTGAAGTGTATGCTTTGCCGCCTGGAACACTGTTGATAAAAAATGGCACTGATTCAATGTTGCTTAAAGATTTCCCTGAATCAATGGCCGACAAGCTCATCAAAAGTTCACAGTATTGGAGTATGGAGTTTATTCCTGATGAGTTAGGGGATATGTCCGGTGCTATTTGGGATGATTATCTTGAAAGTATGGAACTCCTTGGGCTGGAAGTTAAGAAACCACAGCCTGAAAAAGCTTATACCGCTCACGAACCAAACTTATCGCCGACGATAAAAGAAAGGTTGGAGAAAATATCTTCTGTTGAAAATGATCTTTCACATATCTGGACGACGAGAAGCGACAAGGCGGCCTTCAATGCTGTAGCCGATAAAATGGCGGATAGGCACTTTGCTGGTGGTGCGGTTAATCGTATCAGGCGTTCAGATAGCCCGTTGGAGACAGCTTTAGAGACTGTGAATAGGTTTGATTATCTGCCCCAGGCTGAGGCGAGCTTGGTCGTTGAGTGTTTGCGCCAAAAGAATTTTAATTTGCTTTTGCAGGGTAGGGTTTTAAGTCCTGTGAATAACCGTTTTTTGAGTGAGGATAGGGTAAAATCACTCGTTATGCCAATAATTAAAGGTGGAGAAATCAGCGTCGAAAAATTGCGGACGCTAGCTCACCATGTCGGACTTAGCTACGCAGGAAGGTTAACAACACCAAGCATTCCTGTCTCTATGAAGAAGGGCGAGGAGGTGTGCATCAGTGTTGATATTGAGAATTTAACGAATAAGAACTGGTTGCCTTATGATGGCGGCAAGTTGAATGTATCCTACCATTGGTACGATTCAACGGGGGCTGTATGCATATTCGATGGACTGAGAACACCTATAGATGAGGAGGTTATGCTCGGTCAGCCTCTTAGAATAAGCAATGTTAAAATAAAGGCTCCCGAATTGCCTGGGGCGTATACGCTTGAAATAACAATGGTACGTGAGGGGGTGTCATGGTTGGAAAGAAAGGGATTTATATCTGAGAAAAAAGAACTCAGGGTTAGTTCGTGATGCTGCACTGGGCGAATTTTGTGGGATGAAGATCTTAGCTTAAGGGGTAAATTTAATGAAGAAGTTAGTATTTCTGCATGTTGAAAAGGCTGCTGGAACATCTTATCGGGCCGAGCTTTATAAGTCTTTTGGGAAAGATAATGTATGGTGGAAGGGCATTGATTCAGATCGGCCCCTGGATGAAGTGGAAAGCCCAATAATGGGTGGGCATGTAAGAATAAAACAGTATCTTAATTCTGGGTTCAAGGATGATGAGACAGTGTATATGTCATTGATTCGGGAGCCTATTTCTAGAGTGGTTTCGCTCTATAATTACCACACTGAGAAAGCGCCAGCATTTTTTGAAGGCGATGTGGCTAAGAAATCATTCCATCATGCAGTGTTTGAGAGTGAGAAGTTTCGAAATAAGATAAGAAATGCTCAATGTATATATGTGGCAGGGGTTGGTGGGTTTCACAAGGCGATGCCGGCATTGAATGGTCGGAATTGTTTAATAGGTACTGTTGAAAATATCGAAGATTATAATAATTCGTTTTGTGATTGTCTGGGGTTGGAACGTTTCTCCGTAAGGAAGGCCAATGTTGGATCTGAGGGGTATAGAAGTAAACATCAGCTAGATCCCAGTATCTTGCATGAGTTATACGATTTGGTCAGGCAAGATGTTCTCCTTTATCATTATGTCAGGGATTCCTGTGGAGGGATTTTGAATACTGTCCAAGATGAGGGGTGGGAAAAGCTAAGAGTTATTTTGGAAAGTAAAGAGTCAAGAGTTTTTGATTAAAACTCGAGTTTAGATTTTTTAACGATTAAAAAATGTGAGGTTGTTGTGGAAGATAAGAAAGTCGAACTGAGTGAGGTTGTTGTGGAAGATAAGAAAGTCGAACTGAGTGAGTTTGTTGACAGAATAAGAGGGAGTAACCCTCGCTTGCTTTCCGGGCTGGATGATAAACAGGCTTCATTATTGGTTCATCGGGTCCTGGCTATTGTTAGCGAAGAAATTGATGGTTTGGATGAGGGGGTGCTTCGTTTTCCGGCTATAGGAAAAATCACTCTGCGGAAAGGTGAGCATAAGCGGGGCAGTGAGGTATTCAGAGTGAAGCGAGTTGTCTTACGCCCGCGGCCAATTGATGAGTAGGTTTTTATGTGGTTGAATTGTGGCGCGTGAGTTTTAAATTGAATAAATGTGGCAACTTTATTTAAGAGCTTTAGCTCTCTGACTTTTGGGATGCGTGAATCGACATTTCCGGAGTCTGAAGTTGAACTCTTAGATAGCGGCCAGCCAGTAAAGGGCCGTATTTCTGGTTATATATGATTGGTATTCTTGGTGGCTATATGAAGGTTTTGTTAGATAATGATTTTATAAAAATTTCCGTTCGAGAAAGGTCGTCGAAAAATGTCGTCTTGTGCTTTACTGGCATTGGGCATGCAATGGGGGCTGTCGACGTCCAAGGTGAGGAGTTTTTTAACATATCGTCCATGGCTACTACTGTTTTTATCATTGATAAGCAGAGGTCTTGGGGTAATAATTTTGACTTTCTTGAGTTGAGGGAACTTTTGTCACCATACACTGAGGGCAAGGTTGTTTTTAGCTTAGGGAATAGTATGGGCGGATTTCTATCAATTCTCGCCTCGAAGTTTTTTGATGTACGGTCGGTTGTTGCGTTTGTTCCTCAGTTTTCAGTTTCTCCAAAAGTGGTGCCTGATGAAAGACGATGGAGGAGGTACGTTGATAATATAAAAGCTTGGCGATACGAATCTCTAGATGGCGCATTTTTGGATGGGGTAAATTATTATATAATTTCGGCGGTTAATGATGTTGAATTGATTCAGTTGAAGCTTTTCCCGGATGGGGATAACGTTAGGAAGATTATTTTCTACGGTGATGAGTTTGGGCATAATGTTGCAGCACCCTTAAAAAAGGTTGGTGCTTTATATGGAGTTATTGATTCATGCTTTAAAGGTGAGTGTGTTTGGACGATTCTTGATGATCTTAAGGGTGTTATGAAAGGTGTCGATGTTAGGCCGGTTGTCGATTATAGTTGACGTGGTTTCATTTGTTAGGAGGGGGATGTGAATATAGTTTTAACCGGGAACTGCCAAACTCAGTCGGTGTCTAGGGTTCTAGGTGAAATTATAGATTTCGACATTCAGCGTTTGTCGATAGCAGAGTTTAGGTCAAAGAAAGTACTTGGTGATGAGCTTAGTTCAGAGGTCGATCAAGCTACATTCGATGAGGAAGCGTTGGGCGATAGATCATGAGCCTGGTACCTGATTCCAAAATTTTGTCCGTTATTTCTAGCAGTGAAGTGAATTTCGGAACGAGCGGCGCTCGAGGATTAGTCAACCAGTTCGCCGATAGTGTTTGTGCTGCATTCGTGTTGGCTTTTGCTGAGGTTATGGCTAAGCAATTCCAATTTAGCCGTATTGCCATAGCTATCGATCACCGCCCAAGTAGCCCTAAAATGGCTGCTGCCTGTTCGGGCGCTGCAAGGGCTCTTGGGTTGGAAGTTGACTACTATGGTGTACTTCCCACTCCCGCCTTGGCTTTACAGTCTATGGCAGACAATTTGCCTGCGATCATGGTTACTGGCAGCCATATCCCCTTTGATCGAAATGGCCTGAAGTTTTATAGGCCTGACGGCGAGATTGATAAGAGCGATGAGAAGGCGATTCTCTCGGTCGATCGGGAACTTCCGGCGTTTGAGCCAGGCTTGCCTGACGTGTCCAGTTCTGCTCGCCAAGGATATATTCAGCGTTACCTTGAGTTGTTTCCTGATGGGGTATTGAAAGGCAAGCGTATCGGCCTGTATGAGCATTCTGCTGCGGGAAGGGATATTAATCGTGACATCCTGGAGGCGCTGGGTGCCGAGGTTGTTTCTCTGGGACGGACAGATACCTTTGTTCCTATCGATACTGAAGCTGTGTCGGAAGAGGATCGGGCGCTGGGTCGGCAGTGGGCCAAGGAATACAATCTGGACGCTATTCTGTCAACGGATGGCGACGGTGACCGGCCGTTGGTCGCTGATGAGCGAGGAGAGTGGTTGCGCGGTGATGTTCTTGGGCTGTTAGCGGCGCAGGCGCTTGAGGTGGACGCGCTGGCTATTCCGGTTAGCTGTAACAGTGCGATAGAGAAGAGTAGTTCTTTCAAAGCTGTAAAGCGTACTCGGATTGGTTCACCCTATGTTATCGAGGGCATGGCTGAGCTTTCTGACGAGTTTTCCAGTGTGGCCGGGTTTGAGGCCAATGGTGGCTTTCTCCTGGGAACCGACCTGCAGTTGCGGGGAACGACGTTGAAAGCTCTTCCCACGCGAGATGCGTTGCTGCCTGCACTCATGTTGTTAACCGGGGCTGCCAGCCAGGGCAAGCGTGTGTCTGAAATGCTTTTGGCACTGCCCGAGCGATATACAGCCAGTGATCGCGTTAAAGAATTCCCTACTGCTCAAAGTAAGGCTCTGATTGAGCAATGGAGGGAGTCTCCCTTACTTTTACAGGAAGCTATGGGATTGGATAGCGATGTTGGTGCCATCGATACGACGGATGGCCTTCGAGTGACTCTTGAAAATGGGCGAATTGTACACTTCCGTCCGTCTGGCAATGCGCCGGAGCTGCGCTGCTACGTCGAAGCGGAGACCGCGGATGATGCAAGCGAACTGCTCAAAGGCTGTATGAGTGCGCTGAACAGGCTATGAAGCGCGCGCTACACTTTGTTGTTCATATCGGCACGGAAAAGACTGGCACCACGACCCTCCAGGCTTATCTTCACGCTCATCAATCTCGGCTGCGGCAGAGAGGCATATGTTATTATGCCTCTCCGGAGAGGATTGAAGGCCGGGGGCTTGCTGCTGCGGCGTTGGGCGACCAACCGCCGGATGATTATCTCCGTCACGAGGGAATACATACTCCAGAAGAGCGTCAGGCTTTCCGAAGGCGGGTTGTTGAACACTTCCAACAATCTATGGAATCGCTGGAAGAGCATGTACATACTGTTGTTATTTCGAGCGAGCACTTTCATTCCCGGCTGCGTCAACGAGATCAGGTTGAATGGCTTAAGGATCTGGTAGCTCCTTGGGCAGCTGATACCAAGGTGGTTGTCTATCTGCGCCGGCAGGTAGATGTGCTGTCGTCTTTCTACTCTACCGCGCTTCGTAATGGTGAGGTTTGCAACCTGCAGGAGCTTGCCCTGCGGGTATGTCGCCCGTCGAACCATTATTACAACTATCGTACGGTGCTGGAGCTTTGGGGGGAGGTGTTTGGCCAGTTATCTCTCACCCCAAGGTTGTTTTCTGCGAATGATCTGAAAGATGGCGACATCCTTGCCGACTTTCTGGATGTACTTCGTGAGGGGCATGAGGCCCTGCCAGAGGCCCCTGATTTGCCCCGGCAGAACGAGTCCATTAATCCTGTAGGCCAAGGGTTAATGCGAGGGCTTAACAAAGTCGCCAGGGAACTTCCGGCCGACAGCGAGCAGGAAGAATTACAGGTCCTTATGCGCAAGGTTGTTTCTGTATTCTCTGGTCCTGGAGAAGCTCTGCCGGTTGTAGAAGCCAGAAAACTGCAGAAGGAGTTTCAACAGTGTAACGCCTGGATTCGTCAAAATTGGTTTAACGAAAAGAAGCCTCTTTTTCTCCCTGTGACCAAAGACAATTATGGGCGACAGCCGAGTGTTTACACTTTTGGGAGCGAGGAGCTCGAAACTGCGAAAGCCGTTATTGACTACCTTGCGAAGCCCGGAACTGAGGGTATTCCCTGGCTTGACGATTGTGCCGGATACTTCAGAAATTCAGCGGTGGCATTAGAGGCTAAGGACCTTGCTGCTGCCAGAAAACTGATGGCAATGGCGCATAGAATTCGTCCGAAGGGGCCGTTTATTCAACAGAAGTTAGGTGAATACCGATCTTTGCGCTCAGGCCTTCTCGGGAAATTGGGGCGCTGGGTTGGTTTGGGCGGTTCATGAATTGGGCGGTTTCTGCTCCCCGGACTGGCTGGTATCGGCTTTCCGCCACTTCAGCCCAAGGGGAAGCTCCTTGTGTTTTGCAACTGATCGGGCCTTCTGTTGAGTGTATGGATAGCAGCCTCTACATTCGTCCGGGGCGTGCTTCGGGGCGGCCTGTTTATCTCCAACGCGGTTACCAGTATCAAGTTCACCTTAGGGATTGTGATGGTGTTTCTTTGCCAGAAGATCTGGTGGCAATAGAGCTGGAAATCATGCAATGGCCTTTGGCCTGGCGTCAGATCTGGCGACGGGTCTCGACCATGATGATGGATTGGCATGGCGTGCCGTTTTTGTCATTTCTCCGGCGAGCGACCTGGCTTGGTATTAAGCAAAAGAAACTCCCTCGGTGTGCGGCTCTGAAACTGTATGAGGCAACCCAGGATTCTTGCTCTTCTTCCAAAGAATATCAGCGATGGCTGCACAGTGATGAGCCGTTAATTCGGGCACAACAACATGCTTACCTTTTGGGTGACAAAAGCGTGAGTGCATCTTCGGCCAGGCTCATCATCCTGTTGCTTGTAAACACTGCCGAAGATGTTCAGAAGGTTCGTGATTCTTTATCGTCGCTAACGAATATAGGTGCCGTGAACGGGCAATGTTTGCTGGTTGCTACGGAATCTGTGGCTTCGTTAATCCCGACTGACTTATTGACGGTAGGGGTGTCCGCTGTCGTTGTTCCTGAGGGGGCTCCGGGGGCGAGGCTTAACGCGGCAGTGGGTCAACTGGCGGAGCTTAGTAGCTGGGTGGCAGTGTTGCTACCCGGTGATCGGGTTTCTCCAGATATTCTTCAATGGTTGGCAAGTGCAGAGAGTCACGTAGGTGAGCCTGCTCTTTTATTTGCAGATGAAGACAGCCTGGATTTGGAAGGGGAACGGTGCCAACCCTTGTTCAAAACGGGTTGGAATCCTGATGCGTTTGGAGCGGGTAAGGATCTTGGTAACGCGGTCTTCTGTAAAGCTGGTTACCTGAAAAAAGTGGGTGGTTTCGATGAGTCTTTGCCGGATGCCAATATCAGGACGCTCTGGTATGGGGTAGCTGCAAAGGCGGCTGGGGAAGGCAAACCGGTTATCCATCATATACCTGTTGTGCTGCTGCACCGGGGTTCCGACGATGAGGGGGCGGTGGAACGTCAAACCCGATTGGATCTTGCCAAGAGGTACTTGGAGAAAAATCAGGGTGTCTCATCGGTTGCGGCAGAGAATGGGATTCTCCGGGTGTCTTGGGCACTTCCTGATAAAAGACCTTTGGTGTCGTTTCTGATTCCAACTCGGGATCACCTTGATGTTCTTAAGCCCTGTGTGGAATCGATTCTTGATCGAACCGAGTATGAGCGGTTTGAAGTTCTGATTGTCGATAATCAGAGCCGTTGCCCCGAAACTCTCGCGTTTTTGGAGTCTATCAAGCGTCGCGACGAACGTGTCCGTGTACTGACCTGGGATCATGAATTTAACTTCTCGGCCATCAATAACTTTGGTGCGAAGCATGCGCGGGGCGAGTTGTTGGCGTTGGTTAATAATGACATTGAGCCTTTGCACGGGGACTGGCTGAATGAAATGGTCGGTCAGGCACGCAGGCCGGACATAGGGTGCGTAGGGGCGAAGTTAGTCTACCCGGGTGGTCGAATTCAGCATGCAGGATTGGCGCTTGGTGTTGGCGAAGTCGCTGGGCATGTGTACCGGTTCATAAACGAGAACGATCAGCGCTTTTCGGGTGTTTTTTCGGGCGTAAGGAATGTGTCGGCTGTTACAGCCGCTTGCCTGGTTCTGCGAAAAACACTGTTTGACCAGGTTGGCGGTATGGATGAGCATAACTTGCCGGTCAACTACAACGACGTTGATTTATGCCTTCGGGTACAGCGGCTCGGGTATCGCAACTTATGGACGCCATACGCTACTCTTGTCCATCACGAATCTGTTTCCCGGGGAACGGGCGGGGGCAGGGCAAAGAGGAGAGCCTCAAGGGCGGAGGTAGATTACATGTGGCGGACGTGGGAAGGAGAGCTCAGGCGCGATCCATACTACAATCCGAACCTTACGGAGATCCACGAGGATCTGTCGTTGCGGTTAATCGGGTAGATACATTTATAGGCGCTCCTCAGGAGAAGATAATCCAGTGCAGTTTTGCCCTTTGTCCATTCCCGAAGTCGTGATGATCTACGCTGATGTTTTTAGCGATGAGCGCGGTTTTTTTATAGAAACCTTCCGCCAGAGCGAGTTTGAAGAGCACTGCGGTAATTACACCTTCGTTCAGGACAACCACAGCAAGTCCGCCAAGGGCATCCTTCGGGGCCTGCACTATCAGTTGAACCAGCCTCAGGGCAAACTGGTTCGGGTGACCCGCGGTGAGGTGTTTGATGTGGCTGTGGATATGCGTAAAAGTTCGCCCACGTTCGGCCAATGGGTTGGTGCGATGCTGAGCGAAGAGAACAAGCAGATGCTGTGGGTGCCGCCCGGTTTCGCCCACGCCTTCTATGTCACCAGCGATGAGGCGGAATTCCAGTACAAGTGCACGGATTACTATGCACCGGGGGATGAGTACTCCATCCGCTGGAATGATCCGGATCTGGCGATTGATTGGCCGCTGAGTGGCGGGGAACCACGGGTTTCCGAGAAGGATGGCAATGGATTGCTGTTCCGGGACGCACCGTGTTTTAAATAAATTTCGTTATTTTCCATGGAAGGAAATACTCTATGCCTGTGATATATCGCTATCAGGGGTACCGCTTTTTCTTTTACTCCAATGAAGGCGATCCTCTGGAGTCACCCCATATTCATGTCCGGGCTTCGGGTAAGGAAGCAAAATTCTGGCTAGTCCCCGAAGTTTTATTAGCAAGAAATGATGGTTTTGATGCTCGGACAATTCGGATATTGTTGGAGTTGTCTAAAACAAAGCAGCAACAGTTCGTGGAGGCGTGGAATGACTATTTCGCCTGAGAAGGTCTGGTTCGATGAAGATAATCTTTGGGTGACGCTATCTGATGGCCGCACGATAGGGGCTCCTTTGGCCTGGTTTCCTCGTTTATTGTCTGCTGGGGTTGCTGAGTTGCAGAACTATGAGCTGAGCGCCAGGGGGATTCATTGGGATGAGTTGGATGAAGATATAAGTGTGGAAGGACTCCTGGCTGGCCTTGGAGATCAGACCCACCCAAAGCGCACAAGGGCAGCATAGATCCGAACTGATGCCCGTGCCTGTTTTTGTCGTTCAGCAATGCCCAAATCCCTCCACGGAGTTCTTTGTTGCGCCGGCTCTCTCTGAGGCCGGGGAGTCGGTTCAAGCCTTCACATTTAACGAAACCCCTGCGCCTGAAGACCTGATGGGCAGTACGGTCGTGTTTGTCCGTTATGTTCCTTCGGCCTGGAAGGCGCTCCTGAAAAAACACCCGGCGGGCCGGGTGGTGTTCTTCATGGATGACGACCTGTTTGATCTTCACGCATTCCGGGGCATGCCCTGGCATTATCAGCGTAAGTTATTCCGCTTGGCCTGGCGGCATCAGAGCTGGCTGAGGTCGGTGGGGGCTGAGGTGTGGGTGTCGTCTCCCTGGTTGGCGCAGAAATACGCTAACTGGGCGCCGAGGGTGTTTGAACCAAGTAATCCCCACAAGCTACGTAGCAGTTTGGGGGAACCCTTGCCAGCGCCCGTAATGCAAACGGTGTTCTACCACGGTTCCGCTTCGCACCGTGCCGAGCTGGAGTGGTTGGTGCCGGTGGTGGAGCAGCTGCTGGCGGTAAGGGATGATGTGTGCTTCGAGGTGATGGGTGATCGCAAAGTCCGCGATCGGTTCGCGCACCTGCCACGGGTTCACGTGGTGCACCCCATGAGCTGGCCAGCCTATAAGGCATTTATCCAGCGCCCCGGGCGCACCGTTGGTTTGGCGCCGTTGTTGGATTCAGCCTTCAATGCGGCCCGCGCGCCGACGAAATTTTATGACATCACAGCCGCAGGGGCAGTGGGGGTGTATGCGGATACACCGGTTTACCGGCGTTTGATTTCCCATCAGAAAAATGGGCTGTTGCTGCCAATGGATGAGCCAGGAGTTTGGGTGGAGGAGGTGTTGAATTTGCTTTCTTCGCCGGGGGTGTGCTCTGAGCTGCTCCTCCATTCTCTGGCATCGATTGACCAATGAGCGTGCGGCACAGGCTCATAGTTGTGCTATTTTGCGTCAGGCGTATGAGCTTTGATTTGGAGTGTGGCGATGGAGTCTTCAGGTAAGACAATCACGCGGACTGACCGACTGCGTACTGCACTTGAGGTTGGTGAACGAAGTGGAATAAGTGCACGCACGGTTAAGGAAATTCGGAAGGCGGCCAGGGAGAAGGTGGAAGGTGGTAAACGGGCGGGCAGGCCGATATCAATTTAAGTGTGGTTAGTTCTGGCAGGTTGGAAGCGGGGTAGGTAGCCTTTCACTATGATCAAAAAACTCTACGTAAATAATTTTCGTTCGTTGGTGAACTTTGAGCTGTCACCTGGACCTTTGTCTTTGATAATGGGGCCCAATGGATCAGGGAAGTCGGCGGTGTTTGATTTACTGGATAGCCTCCGGCGTTTTGTGGCGGACGGAGAGCGGCTGGACTCTGCGTTTTCCATAGACGACAAGAGCCAGCTTCCTTCCCTGCCAAACAGTGAAGAGATGCACCTTGAGTTGGAGCTGGCTACCGATGAAGGCGTTTATTTTTATAGCTTGACGATCGAATACTCGGAACTCGAAAAGAAGCAGCGTGTTCAAAAGGAATCGCTAGAGTTCAACGGCAAGCCATTATTCAAATCAACACTCGGAGAGGCTCAGCTATATAGGGATGATCATTCCGAGGGGCCGAATTTCCCGATGGATTGGAATCAATCAGGTGTAGGCTTTCTGATGGCTCGCAAGGATAACCAGAGGTTGACGCGCTTTAAGGAGCGTATTCAGCGTATCTGGGTTGTGCGCCTTAATCCATTCAATATGGCCGATGAAAGCCGTCAGGAATCTACAAGGCCCACTAAGGACATGAGTAATCTTGTCGATTGGTACCGCTACCTGGTGCAAAGTCGCTTTGAGGCTGTGCAGGAGTCTACCGATGATCTTCAAGATCGAATTTCTGGGTTTCGCTCTCTTAGTGCTGTAGAGAAGGGTGAAGCCAGGGTGTTTCGGGCGATTTTTGAGGGGAAGCAGAGTTTTCTTTTCTCAAAATTGTCAGAAGGGCAGAGGGCATTGATTGCTCTGTATACCCTGATTTATGGAGTTGCGGAGGAGGCTGGCGCCACGTTGTGTATTGACGAGCCTGAAAACTTCCTCGCGCTTCCTGAAATTCAGCCTTGGTTGGATGGGCTGTATGACCTCGTTGAAGATCAGCGGTTGCAGGCAATGCTTATTTCTCATCACCCGAGAATGGTCAATTTCCTGGCCGCCGGCCATGGAGTTTGGTTAGAACGTAATAACCAGTCCGGGCCGACTCGAGTGAAAATTATTGGCCCTGCAGAAAGTGATGCACCTATCAAAGTTGATGAATTGATTTCCAGAGGATGGATTGGAACCAATGCCTGAAAGGCAAAAACTGAGGTTTGTAGTGCTTTGTGAAGGGGAAAAGGATTACCACTTCGTACGGGGCTATTTGATTAAGAAGTTTGGTAAACGCCATGTAGCTATCACGCGACGAGATGTCCCGGTCGGTTCAGGGTCTGGTGAGCAACATGTTCGACGCTTGTTTCCGGAGGAGTTAAAGGCTCAGGAGCGTTGCTCTTCCGTAAATAACACTTCGCATCTGAATGGCGGCTTGAAAGAGGCCTGTGAACAAGTTGCCAGAATCCAGTAATTCCTCTTTTTATCTCTCAACCTCTCCCGCCTTGCAGCATCTACCTGAGCTTTCCGGGTTTGTGGGGCTTCCGGTAAAACGTTATCGCCCGGGTTTTGGCACCAGGGGGGCTCAGGCCATGCTGGCCTGGGGGCGAAAGCCGTCGGCTGCGAAGGCGGAAGTAGCGGCACAAAAGCTTGGCCTGCCCATCATTCGATTGGAAGACGGCTTTCTTCGCTCTGTGGAACCGGGAGCAGAGAATCCTCCGCTCTCGCTGATCGTGGACGATCAGGGCATCTACTATGATGCGAACCAACCTTGTCGTTTGGATGCCCTGCTTGAACAATCCCTGTCAGCACAACAAGCAGAGCGGGCGCAATCGCTGGTTTTTCAGTGGCGGCAGGGGCGTGTCTCCAAGTACAACCATGCCCGGGAACGCAGCTACCAGCATCTGGCACCGTACGTGCTTGTGGTAGACCAGACGGTGGGCGATGCTTCCATTCAGTTTGGCCAGTCGGATGCCGGTAGCTTCGAGCGGATGCTGGAGGCGGCCTTGGAACGCTTTCCTGGCCATACCATCTTGCTGAAAACCCACCCGGATGTGGTTGCTGGGCGTAAGCAGGGGTATTTCAGCGAGTCGGCATCGGCTAGGTCTGAACGGGTTGAATGGATTGGCGACAATGTGCACGCGCCCTCGCTGCTGGAAGGGGCGGACGCGGTATTCTGTGTTACCTCCCAGATGGGCTTTGAAGCACTGTTATGGGGCAAGCCTGTGCACACGTTTGGCATGTCCTTCTATGCCGGGCGGGGGCTAACGGAAGATGCGTTGCCTGCACCGGTGTTCCGGCATTCGGTGAGCCTTGAGCAGCTAGTGTATGCCGCATTGGTGGATTACCCGCGGTATATCGATCCTGAAACCGGCGAACGATGTGAACCCGAGCAAGTTTTGGGCTGGCTGGCCCTGCAAAGGGAGCAGCGGGAGCGGTTTCCCGAAAGGCTCTATTCGCCAAGGGTGCCTCTGTGGAAAAGGGCGGCATTGAAGCGTTTTCTTGCCGGGAGTGAGTTGCTGGATGAGCGAGTTGAGGCGGCTCCGGAGAAAGCTGCTCGAGTTGTGTGGGGGCTTGCAGACTCCCGGGAGCCGGTTATTCGGGTAGAGGACGGGTTTATCCGTTCAGTAGGCTTGGGGGCGGATCTGGTTCAGCCCCAGTCCTGGGTGCTCGATGATGTGGGTATGTATTACGACGCCACAAAGCCGTCACGTCTTGAAACTATTCTTGAGCGCGGCGAATTCTCTGAGGCGTTGTTGAAGAGGGCCCGCGAGCTGATTTGCACGTTGCAGGCACTGGGGACGACCAAGTACAACACCGGCGCCCGGACCTGGCAGCGCCCGTCGGATGCGAGACAGGTGGTTCTCGTACCGGGGCAGGTGGAGAGCGACGCGTCGATCCGTGTTGGTTCCCCGGTGGTTAAGTCCAACCTTGAGCTTTTGAAACAGGTGAAGGGGCAGCGTCGGGACGCGTGGGTTGTCTACAAACCTCATCCGGATGTGGTGGCGGGTTTGAGAACACCTGGTGCAGAAGAGCACTCGGCGGCGCAGTGGTGCGACGAGGTTCTGGTGGACCAGGATATGGGGCACCTTCTAGAGCACGTGGACGAGGTGCACACGATGACCTCGCTGGCGGGATTTGAAGCGCTGATCCGTGGGAAATCGGTTGTTTGCTATGGGCAACCGTTCTATAGCGGGTGGGGGTTAACCTCGGACGTCCATCCCTGTGAGCGCCGCACTCGCCAGCGGTCGCTGGAAGAGTTGGTGGCTGCAGCGTTGATTCTGTATCCCACTTATATCAGCCGGGCTACTGGGCAATTTGCCTCCGTGGAGACGGTGATCCGGGAAATTCAGGCTGAAAGGGACAATTTTGATAAGCGGGCTGGTATAGTGCTTCGCTGCTCAAGGTTGATCCGGAGAGCCTGGAGGTTCTGAGTTCAATCTGAGAGTGAAAACAGCATTTTTTAAGGACGTTATGCAAACCTACGATGTATTCAACGGAGACGCAGACGGTATCTGCGCACTGATCCAGCTTCGCTTGGCGAAGCCCGCGGAAACACACTTGGTAACGGGCGTGAAGCGGGACATCGCATTGGCCAAACGGGTACCGGCGGGTGAACCGGCTCAGGTCAATATTCTGGACGTGAGTCTTGAGAAAAACCGCGATGCGGTTGACCAGCTGCTGGCTGGTGGTTCGCAGGTGTTTTATGTGGACCACCACTTCCCGGGAGAAACCCTGCCAGGCGATCCTCGTTTCACCGCGCTGATCGACACCCAGCCCACCACCTGTACCAGTTTGCTGGTGGATAAGCACCTTCAGGGCCGTTTCCATAACTGGGCCATCACGGCAGCCTTCGGGGATAACCTGAATGCCGTGGCCGAGGACCTGGCCGCCTCTGCGGGGCTGGTGCCGGAGCAGGCCGAAGCGCTGAAAACCCTGGGTGTTTGTATTAACTACAACGGTTACGGTGCCACGGTTGAAGACCTGCATTTTCACCCGGCGGATCTTTACCGTGAGTTTGTAAAGTTTGATGACCCCCTCGCGTTGATTGCCTCTGAGCCAGAGGCGTGGACCAGGCTGCGGGATGGTTATGAGGCGGATATGGCACAGGGCCTCGCAGCACCCGTGCTGGCAGAATCGGGAACCTCGCTGATTGTAAAACTGCCTGATGAGCCCTGGGCCCGGCGGGTAAGTGGCGTTCTTGGCAACGAGTTGGCCAACCGCAATCCGGAGAAAGCCTGCGGGATTGTGACTGAAAAGGCCGATGGCACTTATCTGGTGAGTATTCGGGCGCCTCTCAATAACCGCACGGGTGCGGATGAGGTGGCACGCCAGTTCCCAACCGGCGGTGGGCGCAAGGCGGCAGCGGGTATCAATGAGCTGCCCGCCGATCAACTGAATGAATTTTTAAACGTAATGGCAAAGTTCTGGAGCTAAAGGATTAACATGACACTAACGCCTCCCAGGAAAACTCACCTCAAGCAGCTTGAGGCAGAGTCCATCCATATTATTCGAGAAGTGGCCGCTGAGTTTGATAACCCGGTGATGCTTTATTCCATTGGTAAGGATTCAGCGGTCATGCTGCACCTGGCCATGAAAGCGTTTGCTCCGGGCAAGCCACCGTTCCCGCTGATGCACGTGGACACCACCTGGAAGTTCAGGGAAATGATTTCCTTCCGGGACAAAATGGCTGAAAAGGTTGGCATGAAGCTGATTGTTCACACCAATGAGGAAGGTGTGAAACAGGGCATTGGCCCCTTTACCCACGGCAGTGCCAAGCACACCGACGTGATGAAAACCCAGGCCCTGAAGCAGGCGCTGGACAAGTATGGTTTTGATGCAGCCTTTGGTGGCGCTCGCCGGGATGAAGAGAAGTCCCGTGCCAAGGAGCGTGTGTACTCCTTCCGTGACAAGTTCCACCGCTGGGACCCGAAAAATCAGCGTCCGGAGCTGTGGAATCTGTATAACGGCAAGGTAAACAAAGGCGAAAGCATTCGTGTATTCCCGCTGTCCAACTGGACCGAGCTGGATATCTGGCAGTACATCTATCTGGAAAACATCGACATTGTGCCGCTGTACTACGCAGCAGAGCGACCCGTTGTTGAACGCGATGGCACCCTGATTATGGTGGATGACGATCGCATGCCTCTGGAGCCGGGCGAGAAGCCGATGATGAAGAGTGTGCGCTTCCGTACCCTGGGATGCTATCCGCTGACCGGTGCGGTCGAATCCGAAGCGGCAACCCTGCCTGAAATCATTCAGGAGATGCTGCTCACCACCACATCCGAGCGTCAGGGCCGGGTGATCGATCATGATGCCGCGGCATCCATGGAACAGAAAAAACGCGAAGGGTATTTCTAAGGAGTTGTTATGTCTCACGCATCGGAATTGATTGAATCGGATATCCTCGCGTATTTGGATCAGCACGAAAACAAGGACCTGCTGCGCTTTCTGACCTGTGGCAGCGTTGATGATGGCAAGTCCACCCTGATCGGTCGTCTGCTGTTTGATTCCAAACTGATTTTTGAAGATCACCTGGCGGCGCTGCATAAAGACAACGAGCGCCAGGGCAACGCAGGCGAGGCTCTGGACCTGGCTCTGCTGGTGGATGGCCTTGCCTCTGAGCGGGAACAGGGCATCACCATTGATGTGGCCTACCGCTATTTCTCGACGGACAAGCGTAAGTTCATCATCGCAGACTGCCCGGGCCACGAGCAGTACACCCGCAATATGGCCACCGGTGCCTCCACCTGTGACCTGGCGGTTGTGATGATTGACGCGCGTAAGGGCGTGCTCACTCAGTCCCGTCGTCATAGCTTTATTGTCAGCCTGTTGGGGCTCAAACACATTGTTGTCGCCATCAACAAGATGGATCTGGTGGACTTCTCCGAGGAGGTGTTCAACAACATCCGTGCTGAATACCAGAAGCTGGCGGAACAGTTGGGCCTTGAAGATGTTTACTACGTGCCTATCTCAGCCCTCAATGGCGACAACGTGGTGAATCGCAGCGAGCAGACGCCTTGGTACCACGGCGAAACACTGATGAACATTCTGGAGCAGGTGGAAGTTCTGGAAGACCAGAATGTGACCGATCTGCGTTTCCCGGTTCAGTACGTGAACCGCCCGAACCTGGATTTCCGGGGCTACTGCGGCACCTTGGCCAGCGGTGTGATTCACAAGGGCGATGAGGTTGCTGTGTTGCCTTCCGGCAAGACCTCCCGGGTGAAAGGTATTCACAACTACGAAGGCGAAGTTGAACGCGCGTGGCCTGGCGATGCCATCACCGTCACTCTGGAAGACGAAGTGGATATCTCCCGGGGCGATCTGCTGGTTCACGCCAACAGCCAGCCGGCCATGGGTAACCGCTTTGCCGCCCACATGGTCTGGATGAACGAAGAGGCACTGAAGCCGGGCCGCGAGTATGGCATCAAGATTGGCACCAAGGTGACCAACTGCTATGTGAACCAGGTTCTGGAAGAAGTGGACGTGAACACCCTTGCCCGGAATACCGAGGTTGACGGTGGCCTGGAGCTGAATGCGATTGGTCTTTGTGATGTGGAGCTGTCTGAGCAGGTGGTTGTCGAGGATTACCGGAACCACCCGGGTACCGGCAGCTTTATCCTGATCGACAAGATGACCAACGTGACGGTTGCAGCGGGTATGGTCGAGCGGGTGCTGGGTGGCGCTGGTGATGGCCGTGCGGATCGCAGCTACACCGAGGCAGAACGGAACCTGAACCGGTTTATCCGGGAAAACTACCCTGAGTGGGGCTGTAAGCCGGTTTAAAAGGGAGTATGACATTGGCTGACACGAATATCGTATGGCATGACCACAAGGTGTCCCGTGCCGAGCGTTCTGTAAACAAGGCCCAGAAACCCTGCCTGCTGTGGTTTACCGGGCTCAGCGGTTCAGGAAAATCCACCATCGCCAATGCTCTGGACGTGGCGTTGCATGAGCGTGGATACCACACGTTCCTGCTGGACGGTGATAACGTTCGCCACGGCCTGTGCAAGGACCTCGGCTTCTCGGATGAAGACCGGGAAGAGAACATCCGCCGGGTTGGTGAGGTGTGCAAGTTGTTTGCGGATGCGGGCCTCATTGTGATGAGCGCCTTTATCTCGCCGTTTACCAGTGACCGCAGGATGGTTCGCAAGTTGTTTCCGGCCGGGGAGTTCATTGAAGTGTTCATGGATACCCCGCTGGCAACCTGCGAATCCCGGGACCCGAAAGGACTCTACCAGAAAGCCCGTTCCGGGGAGATCAGGCACTTTACGGGGATCGATTCTCCCTACGAAGTGCCTTCCCATCCGGAGGTTCGACTGGATACCTCAACCATGACCGTTGATGAATGTGTGGACTCGCTGATTGGCTACTTGCTTGACCGTGGACTGATCTCCCGTAAGGACTGACTCCATGGAGTGGCAGGGCATACTGACGCTGATAACGCTGCTTGCGGTGTTATCAGCGCTTGCGCTTTCCCGGATTTCGGCGGACCTGATTCTGATGGCGGCACTGGCGTTTCTGTTAGTGTCCGGAATATTGGTGCCTGCTGAAGCACTGGCGGGCTTTGGTAACCCGGGCGTGATTACCATCGCGACTCTCTATGTGGTTGCGGCAGGGCTCAAGGAGACCGGGGCAGTGCAATGGGTAGCCAGGCGTCTGCTTGGCCACCCGAAAACCGAGAAGGGTGCACAACTGCGAATGGTGGCGCCTACGGGGATTCTAAGTGGGTTTATGAACAACACCGCTGTGGTCGCCATGTTCATTCCTGCTATTCAGGACTGGGCACAACGGCTCGGGATTCCCGCCTCCAAGCTTCTTCTTCCCCTCAGTTACGCCGCCATTCTGGGGGGCACCTGTACGCTGATCGGCACCAGCACCAACCTGGTGGTGGACGGCATGTTGCAGAGCCGGCTGGGCATTCATCTTGGCTTGTTCGAGTTGGCCTGGGTGGGTGTTCCATTGCTGCTGGTGGGCGGCGTTTTCCTGGTTTTGTTTGCTTCGAAGCTGTTGCCAGACCGCGGTGGCGTTACGGAAGAGCTGGATCAGGTTCGTGAGTATGGCGTAGAAGTTGAGGTGATGAGTCCCGGCCCGCTGGTCGGCAAGACCATTGCCGAAGCCGGGCTGCGGGCTCTGAATTACGGCTACCTCACCGAAATCGACCGGGGTGGCCGGTTGATTACGGCGGTTGAGCCCGATCGGACCTTGCAACCGGGCGACAAGCTCTATTTTGTGGGTGCGCCCGAGTGTGCCAGTGAACTGCGTCGTATTCAGGGATTAAAGCCCGCCAACGGAAGCGTGCACAAACTGGCGGTCGAGAACCACCAGCGGTGTCTGGTGGAAGTGGTGCTTGGGCCCGAATTTCCGGCACTGAACCGCACCATCCGGGACAGTAAGTTCCGTACCCGGTTCAATGCGGTCATCCTGTCGCTTTCCAGAGAAGGTAAGCGGGTGCCTGGTAAGCTGGGGGATATTACCTTCCGTATGGGGGATACCCTGCTGCTGGAAGCCAGCCACCAGTTTGTAGAGCAGTACCGGTTCCGCCGGGACTTTCTGCTGGTGAGTGCGTTGAACGACTCCACTCCGCCAGATTTCCACAAAGCCCCAAGGGCTCTGGGAATCCTCGGGCTGATGGTGCTGGCCAGTGCGTCTGGGCTGTTGCAGATTATGGAAGCGGCTTTCCTGGCTGCTGGCGCAATGATTATGTCCGGTTGTATTACCGCAAGCCGGGCCCGGCGCAGTGTGGATCTGCCGGTGCTGGTGGTGATTGCCGCATCCTTTGCGCTGGGCAATGCCATGACGGTGACGGGCGCCGCCGAATGGATCGCTCAGGGACTGCTCGGCTTTGGGCCGCTTTCTCCGTGGGTTGCCCTGGCGCTGGTGTATCTGCTTACGGCGCTGTTCACGGAAGTGATCACCAACAATGCTGCTGCGGTCCTGATGTTTCCGATTGCCCTGGCGCTGTCAGAACAGCTGGGTGTGCAGTTCCTGCCGTTTGCTGTTGCGGTGATGTTTGCTGCATCGGCGTCGTTCATTACCCCGCTGGGATACCAGACCAATCTCATGGTTTATGGCCCGGGGCGGTATCAGTTCACCGATTACGTTCGTATCGGTTTCCCATTGTCAATGCTGGTGGCGATTGTGGCCATTGGGTTGATTCCTCTGTTTTGGGGGTTTTAGGCGCTGCCTTTACCCCCGGTAACTGAAATTTCCTTCCGATTGGCGTAGAATCGCGCCGTTTTTAATCTTTCGTTTGCATTTGTCATGCTTTCCACCGCGATCGCTGGTGCAGTAGCGCCTGATTACACTGATCCTGGTAGGTGGG
Source organism: Marinobacter salinexigens (assembly GCF_008370345.1). GTDB lineage: Bacteria > Pseudomonadota > Gammaproteobacteria > Pseudomonadales > Oleiphilaceae > Marinobacter > Marinobacter salinexigens. The sequence goes on from NZ_VTUU01000002.1 coordinate 57,104, forward strand.
GCGGTAGCGTGTTCGGATAGGTGCAAGCCTGATGCAGGGATAAATTGCTGAAATGAATCAGGAACGTGATCAAAGTTATAGTGAGATCTCCCTGGTAGATCTTGCCACTATCTTCGTGCGCCGGATCTGGCTATTCGTCGTTGTTTTAGGGGTGTTTGTTGCAGCAGGAATTGCAGTAGCTCTTCTTCAACCGGAGCAGTACGCCTACGTGAGCCTGTACCAGATTGCTGAAAAAGCAACAGAGGAACCGGTGGAGACCCCGGAGCGCGTGATTGCAGTTTTGCAATCCCACGAACTTCCTCTTTTAGAGACTTCCTACAAATCTGAGCGTGGAGAGCGTCTTCCCTTTTCTGTGCGGTTTAGTAATCCTGAGGGGACGAGCCTGGTCAGAATATCGTCAGAGGCGGAGCGTCGCATCGCTTCAGACGTAAAGGCCATTCACTCGGCCCTGATCCAACGACTAAGTGAAAAGGATAATCGGCTTATGGGCGTTATCAGGGGCGGTCTTGAGAATCGAATTGCGTCTGTGTCGACAACTCTGGACTCGCTCAGCAAGGCCCCAGAAGCGGGTCAGGCTGTTGCCGAAGCCATTCGGCAAAAGGTAGAGCTAGAAGGGATACTTGATGCCCTGAAGCCTGGCGAATCGGTGGTAGTGGCACGGGAAAGTGTCGAAAAAGTAGCTCCTAACCGAAAGCTGATCGCAATACTTACCGTAGTACTGGGCTTTGTGGCAGCGTTTGTTGCTGTCTACTTCGCTGAGTTTGCATCTCTGGTCAGAGAAAAGCTGAAAGAACAGAAGGCTCGATAGTTCATTGACTTCGAGGCTTATGAAACACCCAGATTGAGAGATAAAGTATGACTAAAAAGTTCGCACTTATTGGTGCCGCTGGCTATATCGCACCACGTCACATGAAAGCAATCAAAGATACTGGGAATGACCTGATTGCTGCCATGGATAAGAACGACTCGGTAGGCATCATTGACAGCCATTTTCCGGAAGCCGATTTTTTTACTGAGTTCGAACGGTTCGATCGCCATATCGACAAGTTGCGGCGTGCAAGAAATGGCGGGGCGGTTGATTACATTTCTATCTGTTCGCCGAACTATCTGCACGATAGCCACATGCGTTTTGCACTGCGTGCTGGAGCTGATGCGATCTGCGAGAAGCCCCTGGTGTTGAACCCCTGGAATATCGATGGTCTGCTCGATATTGAGAAGGACACTGGTAAAAAAGTTAACACTATCCTGCAGTTGCGGGTTCACCCGTCCATTATTGCTTTGCGGGAGAAAGTCCAGTCAGAAGAGAGAAGCACCAAGCACGAGGTTGACTTGACGTACATCACCTCTAGGGGGCATTGGTATCTTCAGTCCTGGAAAGGAGACCAGAAAAAATCGGGTGGCATTGCAACCAATATTGGCGTGCATTTTTACGATATGTTGCACTTCATCTTTGGCGAGCTGCAGGGGAATATCGTTCATTATAGCGATGATACGATGGCTGCTGGCTACCTCGAGTATGAAAAGGCACGGGTACGGTGGTTCCTGTCAGTGGACTACAAATATGTACCAGAAAGTGCCAAAGCACAGGGCCAGCGTACCTATCGCTCTATCACAGTAGATGGCGACGAGATTGAGTTTTCGGGCGGATTTACTGACTTGCATACTCGGAGTTACGAGGAAATTCTTGCCGGGCGTGGGTTTGGCCTGGAGGAGAATCGGGTTGCCATCGAGACCGTTTCAACGATTCGAAACTCTACGCCTGTGGGCCTCACCGGCGACTATCACCCCTTCCTGAAGGGGTGATGATCAATTATTGCTTGCCTCTTGTCCTCTCCTCTGAATTGGTGGAAGAGAGGACATGAAAGACAATTGATGGAGCAAATATGTCTGTAACCATTCATCCCAGTGCTATCGTCGATGAGGGGGCTCAAATCGGCGAAGGTTCTCGAGTTTGGCATTTCGTGCACGTATGCGGTGGAGCCCGGGTTGGTAAGAATGTGTCCATGGGCCAGAACGTGTTCATTGGAAACAAAGTAACTATCGGTGACAACTGCAAGATTCAGAACAATGTGTCGGTATACGACAACGTCCATCTTGAAGACGGCGTGTTCTGTGGCCCGAGCATGGTATTCACAAACGTATACAACCCTCGTTCTCTGATTGAGCGCAAGAGTGAATATCGCGACACACTCGTGAAGAAGGGTGCAACCTTGGGTGCCAACTGCACGGTAGTGTGTGGTGTCCAAATTGGTGAGTTTGCGTTTGTCGGTGCCGGTGCAGTCATCAACAAGGATGTACGTCCCTATGCTCTGATGGTCGGCGTGCCGGCGAGGCATATTGGCTGGATGAGCGAGTTTGGTGAGCAGTTGGATTTGCCCCTTACAGGGGATGCAGAAACTGTTTGTAGCCACACCGGCGACAAGTATGTTCTGTCCGGTGGTGTGCTTTCAAAGGCCTGACCGGGTTCAGGTGACAACACTCATTGTGAATATCAGCGAATTTCGCAGCTAGAAAAGGTTATCGTCAATATGCAATTCGTAGACTTGGCTGCCCAACAGGCAAGAATCAAAGAAAAGCTTGATGCCAATATCCGGAACGTTCTTAGTCATGGAAAGTACATCCTCGGGCCGGAGGTCGCTGAACTCGAAGAAAAGCTGGCCGCGTTCGCGGGTACAAAGCACTGTATAACGGTAGCTAACGGTACAGATGCTTTGCAGATTGCTCAGATGGCTCTTGGCGTCGGCCACGGGGATGAGGTGATAGTGCCGGGGTTTAGCTATATCGCAACTGCTGAAACTCCTGCGGTGCTTGGCGCTAAGCCAGTGTATGTAGATGTAGACCCGAAGACATACAACCTGGACGTCAGCAAGCTTGAGGCAGCTATCACGCCACGTACGAAAGCGATCATTCCTGTATCACTGTACGGACAGTGTGCTGACTTTGACGCTATTAATTCAATCGCAGATAGGCATGGGATCCCTGTTATCGAGGATGGTGCGCAGAGCTTTGGTGCAACATACAAAGGGCGGAACTCCTGTAACCTGAGTGCCATTGGCTGCACGAGCTTTTTTCCGTCTAAACCTCTGGGTTGCTATGGTGACGGTGGGGCAATTTTTACCAATGACGAGGAGTTGGCGGTTGTTTTGCGCCAGATTGCTCGACATGGGCAGGACCGTCGCTACCACCACCTTCGTGTTGGGGTTAATAGCCGCTTAGATACGCTTCAGGCAGCAATCCTTTTGCCTAAGCTGGAAATCCTTGCTGAAGAAGTTGAATTGCGTAATCAGGCCGCGCAGCGGTACACGCAATTATTTGATGATGCGGGTATCGAAACAACGCCATTTGTTGAAGCCCATAATGTCTCCGCCTGGGCGCAATATACCCTCCAAGTTGAAAATCGCGGAGCAATACAGGACAAACTACAATCCGAGGGTATTCCGACAGCGGTCCATTACCCGATACCTCTGAATAAACAGCCAGCGGTCGCAGATGGCAGTGTCAAGTTACCGGTTGGCGACGCGGTGGCGGAGGTTGTCATGAGTTTGCCAATGCACCCGTATATCACTGAGGAAGAGCAGAAGAGTGTTGTGAGAGCGTTAACGAAGTGAGTGCTCTGAAGTACCGTTCTGACGTCCAGGGATTAAGAGCCATTGCGGTGTTAGCTGTGATGGTTTTTCACCTGAATCCGTCTTGGATGCCCGGCGGTTTTATCGGGGTCGACGTGTTTTTTGTGATCTCCGGCTTTTTGATTACGTCGATTCTGATAAAGATGAAAAATCAGCCCGATTTCAGTCTGGCCGGTACTTTGAGGTACTTTTATACCAGTCGTTTCAAGCGAATCGCACCCGCTTATTTTGCAACGCTTCTGGTAGTGACACTTGTCGCTGCGACACTTTTTCTGCCCTCTGATTTTGCGACGTACAAAAATGGTCTGGAAAAGGCTGCGTGGTTTTTCAGTAATGATTATTTTGCCAATTTCGGAGATTACTTTGCTCCATCCAGCCATGAACAGCCACTACTGCATACATGGTCATTGGCGGTAGAAATACAGTTTTATCTGCTGGCACCTTTGCTCATTCTGTTATTGTCCCAAAAGTATGTTAAGTGGGTACTGGCTGTCCTTTTGGTTGGCTTCGTTCTGTTGTCAGAGTATAGGTTACGAGTTACGGGGGTTGAACAGGCAACGTATTATAGCTTGTACGCTCGGTTACCAGAATTCTTCGCAGGTTGCCTGGCGGCGTTTTACCAATCCGATTTCCGGCGGAAATCCATACCCGGAGGCGGGGCGCTGGGTTTGCTTTTGATTATATCAGCAGCTTTAGCCCAACCTTCGCTGGGACATTTCCCGGGAATGCCGGTTTTAGTGCCTATTGTTGGCAGTGTTTTACTTCTGATCTCCAGCAAAGAAACAATCGCGAGCAAAATTCTTTCCACCAAGGCGCTTCTGTGGATAGGTACATTGTCATATTCCCTGTACCTGTGGCACTGGCCCGTACTGGCCTTTATCCGATACTTCACGGGTGCTGATGTGCTGGATATAACATTCACTCTTTTGTTTGTTCTGATGACTTTTGGCTTGTCGATGATTTCTTATTATTGGGTGGAACGCCCACTGAGATCACGGACCACGGGGAAAAAGCAACTTGTGGGATGGGCCATATTAGTGGCTGCTATGTTGGGAACGTCGCAAACTATGGCCAAGGTCAATGACGCTTTTAGTCCCCCATTGCTCGATATCGAGTACCGCCGATATGCCGATCCTGCAACAATCTGCCACGGAAAAGTGATTTCAGATTGCATTCGCGGTGATAAGCTGAGCTCGCGGGAAATACTGGTTCTCGGTGATTCTCATGGGGCAATGCTTAATTCTTTTTTTGATGCGGTCGGCAAAGATTTTGAGTTCAAGGCGAGGGTGATAACCGCTAGTGGTTGTTTAACAATACCCGGCTTCGATTACTGGCGTATCGCAGAGTGGGCTCAGAATGATTGCATAAGGCAGATCAAAGAAGGGGAAAAGTATATTGGCGAGGTTTCTACCGTGGTGTTGGTTGGTAAATGGCGCTATCACGTTCCCAATTCGGAGTTTATGGAAGCGTTGTCGGACTTTTTAAAAGTCATGGATTCGAATGGGAAGTCCGTTGTCATTTTGTCCCAGATCCCAATGTTTACCCAGAGTGCTCTCAGGGCTAGGCGGTTCAAAGCGTTGGGTACGGACGGAAGTCTGGAAAAGGACCCTGCTTACCTGTCTGCTAATAAGAAAGTCGAAGCGTTGGTTGCAGAATATGCCAATGCTCGATATGTCGATTTAAGCAATCTTCCGCTCTTTGATGACGCCCCCTTCTATCATAACAATTTGATTTACAAGGATCGGCACCACCTTAACGAAGTAGGGGCTCAGGCTTATGCGCAGGATGCTATACGTTATCTGTCAGGTCCTGAAGGGAGTTCATCGGCGTTTTAAGGTGCTCCCCTTTTGCCGAGAAAGTGGTAAAGCAGGACGAGTATAGCTCTAAGTGTTGAGGCAAAGCAGAACTTCCGTGTTGAAAAGACTTTCTGAACATCGCTTTTTTAGGGCTGTGGTGACACTTGCGTCTGCGAGTGCGGGAGGGCAGTTGATAATGCTGGCGGCCATGCCGCTGCTTACTCGACTGTACGCTCCGGATGCCTTTGGAGTTTTCTCGGTATTTGCTTCAGTCATGGGCGTTGTCCTGGTCATATCCAGTTTAAGGTATGAATTGGCGGTTCCCTTGCCAGGAGCACGCAGAAGTGCTCTGCAGCTGCTTTTGATTGCTCTGGTAATCAATGTTTGCATTTCGTTAATTGCCACAGTTGCAGTTGCCGTGTTTCGCTTTGAAATTGCGAGTTTGGTTGATACACCGTTACTAGCGTCCTATTTATGGCTATTGCCACTGGCGATATTGAGTGGCGGCACCTTCAAGGCGTTGAATTATTGGGCAATTCGCAGCAAGGATTATCGCAAAATTGGTGTTACCAAACTGACTCAGGCTTGTTCGAATGTAACTGTTCAAATTCTGGGTGGAGTTTCCGGTTTAGGGGCTTTCGGGCTTATTCTGGGTCAGATTTTGGGGCAGTCCGCTGGAATAACCCGGTTGGCTAAAGGGTTGAGCTTAAATGAGCTAAGGGAGGGGTTTAACAAACTGCGCTCAATGGCTTTGTTTACGCGATACAGTAACTTCCCCAGGTATGATGCGCCCGCCGCAGCGGTTAACGTGTTGAGCGCTCAGCTTCCGAATGTTGCCATGGCGTTACTGTTTGGGCCAGCAGCAGCAGGCTTTTATTATTTGGCAGATAGGGTCTTGGCGGTCCCGATGAGCATCGTAGGCCAGGCTGTGGGGCAGGTCCTGTTCAGCCAGGCAAGAGAAGATTTGGCGTCGGGGGCATTATTCAAGCGGGTTCTGGGATTGTTGTTAGGGTTGTCAGGGCTGGCTTCCGCGATTTGTTTGGTGGTCACTCTAATTGCTGAGCCTGCTTTTGTTTTTATTTTTGGTGACGGTTGGAGGGATGCAGGGGTTTTTTCCAGTTGGTTGATACTGGGGTTGTCTGTTCAATTTTTATACTCTCCACTATCTACTGTGCTGATGGCGACCAATGGGCAGTTGGTCAACCTTTCTATCCATACTCTTCTTTTGCTTCTCAAATTTTCGGCTCTATATGCTGCGTTTATCTTGGACAGTCAGCTAATTGCAGTTCAATTAATCTCTGGCGCGATGTTCCTGGGTTACGGGGTCGGTATTTTTGTGATTGTGTATCGGGCGCGCGGATATCGTCGTGAGGGTGTTTCTTGAAGTTAGTGTTTCCGAACTTTGACCATGCTGCGTTAAAGCTATTTTACTTTGTGAGTCTGGTGCTTTTTCGCCTGTCTCTGGATTTCACGTACCTCTTTGTGATCGCCCCAGTCTATAGTTTCATGGGGTTTGGGGTTGAGTTCGATGTGGGCACGTACCTGCTGTCCTGGGCCGGTTTCCTGATTTTTTATCCCTTTCTTCCCGTGGTATTAGAGCGCTTGAGCGACGTCATACTCTTGCTGGCATACCTGACATTCTTGACGCCACTCAGCAGTTTCTATGGGATGACGGACGTTTCGGCGTTTCCATTTTTCGTCTCAACGCTATCTTTCTTTACGTTTTTGGTGCTGACGAGAAAGCCGGTTCTCAATGTGGTTCCTCAGGTTGTATACCTTCGTGAGGGGAGATCGATAGTTAAACTTGTTTCGCTCTTGCTTTTGGCGTTCCTGGTGAGTTGGTATTTCGCTAGCGGTGCGGTTCGATATATTAACTTCGATTTTTCAAAGGTATACGAGTTCAGGGAGTTGTCGGCAGAGGTAGCTAATGTCGGATTTCTGGCATATCTGAATTCTTGGATTTACCAAGTGGTGAGTATATTCCTCTTAGCTGTATGCCTCTGGGAACGAAAATATTTCTTCGTTGCCTGCCTGTTCTTGGTCCAAATATTTTTCTTTGGAGTAACGGGTCATAAATCTCTGCTTTTCTACCCCTTTCTTGTACTTGGGGTCTGGTTCTATTTTAAGCGAACCTCAAGTGCTCTATGGTTGCCCACTCTTTTGTTAGGACTGGTTTTCACAGCTACGGCTACCTATTTCCTGATTGACAATATCTGGCCAGTTTCTCTTTTTGTAAGGAGAGCTTTGTTTATTCCTGCGTCCTTAACATACGACTATTTTTCATTTTTCTCAGTTAATGATTTTGTGTTTTGGGGAAACTCAGTTCTCTCTTCGGTAGTTGAGTATCCTTACTCTAAGAATATTGCCCCAATGATAGGTGAATATAACGAGCTAGGTGGAAATGCAAACAATGGTTTTGTATCTAACGGCTACGCTCATGCGGGTTTGGTAGGGGTATTTATCTACACGGTTATATTCTCGGCTTTTGTGCTGCTACTTGAGAAATTTACAGAATATTTTCCGTTATGGTTTTCTGTAGCCATAACGGTGATCCCGATTCGTTCGGCCATTATTTCTTCAGATTTGCTCACGGTTATTCTTACTCATGGGCTTCTCTTGACACTGATTTTTGTTCTTTTATTCAGGTTTGGGAAGCCATCGAGGCAGCGCTAACGTTTCTGTTTACCTCCTGGAAGCCGTTCCGAAACTTAATTATTGAGATATAGCGAAAATACCTTATGAATGTTGCCCATTTAACCTCTGCTCATCCGCGCTATGATACCCGTATTTTTCTCAAGGAGTGCGTATCGTTAGCGAGCAATGGTTACGCCGTCGCCTTGGTAGTTGCCGATGGCAAAGGCGATGAAAACGTAGATGGCGTGTCCATATATGATGTGGGGTCGTTTTCAGGGCGTTTCCAAAGAATACGGCTCGGGCCAAAACGGGTCCTGGAAAAGGCCATCGAACTGGATGCGGACGTGTATCATATGCACGATCCGGAACTCATTCCGATCGGCCGTGCACTGCATAAACGTGGCAAACGGGTTGTATTTGATGCCCATGAAGATGTGCCCAAGCAGTTGCTGGGGAAGCCCTATCTCAACAAACCTGCAAGATGGTTGTTGTCAAAAACCTTTTCCGTATTTGAACGTTATGCCTTGCGAAAATTTGATGGTGTGGTGACTGCAACCCCCTACATTCGCGATAAGTTCCTGGCAATGGGTTTTCATTCTCTCGATATAAACAACTTCCCTCTGTTGGGGGAGCTTTCTTCTGGCGATCCAGATTGGTCGAACAAGAAGGCTGAGGTTGCTTATGTTGGAGGGATTGCCCAGATTCGGGGAATTCTGCAAGTTATTGAAGCTATGGGGGATACCCGCTCCGAAGCGCGCCTACAGCTGGCTGGAAAGTTCAATGCAGCGGCAGTTGAACAAGTTGCAAAAGAAAGTGAGGGGTGGCGTCAGGTTGATGCTTTAGGGTTTGTAAATCGGGAGCAAGTCAGGGATCTCCTGAGCCGTTGTGTAGGTGGCCTGGTTACTTTCCTTCCATCTCCTAACCATATCGACGCCCAGCCCAATAAGATGTTCGAGTACATGAGTGCTGGTGTTCCCGTGATTGGGTCCCACTTCCCTCTCTGGAAGGAAATCATAGAGGGGAATGAGTGTGGCATCTGTGTGGATCCTCTGGACCCTGTTGATATCGCCAAAGCCATCGATTACTTGGTTACGCATCCTCGTGAAGCTGAAGTAATGGGGCGAAATGGCCAGATTGCGGTTCAGGAAAGGTATAATTGGGGCATTGAAGAGAAGAAGCTCCTGAATTTTTACGAAAAGCTTAAGTGAATCTACTATGCAGAAGATCCTGACCATTATCGGTGCCCGCCCTCAGTTCATTAAGGCAAGTGTGGTGTCGCGTGCAATTCAGCAAGCAGAGGGTATCGGTGAAATAATGCTGCACACTGGTCAGCATTTTGATGCCAATATGTCCGATGTGTTTTTCAATCAGCTTGGCATCCCTCGACCAGATATCCAACTGGATATTCACGGGGGGAAGCATGGAGAGATGACTGGGCGGATGCTCATTGAGATTGAGCAGGCTCTTGCGGAGCACGAACCTGACAGGGTTCTGGTTTATGGTGATACCAACTCCACGCTTGCTGGAGCGTTGGCAGCGTCAAAGCTCCATATCCCGGTAGCCCATGTTGAGGCCGGCCTGAGAAGTTTCAACATGGATATGCCAGAAGAGATCAATCGAATTCTGACTGACCAGGTCAGCGACGTACTGTTCTGCCCAACCACAACAGCTGTTCAGAACCTCGATAAGGAAGGCTTTGGAAATAAACCAGCCAAGGTACTGCAAGTTGGTGATGTGATGCAGGATGCTGCTCTGCTGTTTGCGGAAAAAGCCGCGCCCCCTGTCTCGGATACTGCTCTTCCCGACAAATTTGTATTGGCGACGCTGCACAGGGCTGAGAATACCGACGATCCTGTGAGGCTTGAGCAGATCGTACATGCGCTCAACCTGGTCCACGAAGAGCAGGCACCTGTCGTCCTCCCGATTCACCCGCGTACCCGTAATCTGATTGCAAAACAGAATCTAGATCTCAAAGTACGTGTCATTGATCCCGTCGGTTATTTCGAAATGGTTTGGTTATTGAACCATTGTCAGTTGGTGTTGACCGACAGCGGAGGCGTTCAGAAAGAAGCGTTTTTCTTTGGTCGGCCGTGCGTGACGATGCGTGACCAAACCGAGTGGGTGGAATTGGTTGATGAAGGCGTCAATGAGCTGACCGGGGCCGACACTGCGCGGATAGTGGGTGCTGTTAGTCGCAATCTTGGGCGCCGGGTGGTCGATACAAATCAACTTTATGGGGGCGGTCAAGCTTCGAAAAGGATCGTTGAAGAGCTGAAAGCGGCAAGGTAATGGCAAAAACTATCTGGATCATAAATCAGTATGCGTCTACGCCTGAGTATGGTTATGCGGGTCGCCACTACTACCTTGGGCGGGAATTAGCGAAGCTCGGCTTTAACGTATACCTCATTACCTCTGCTGCTCATCACTTGTTAAGGGAAAAACCCGTCTTTGATTCCAAATTCCATTTTGAGAAGGAGGGCGGGCTAACAGTCGTGTGGGTGAAAATGCCCGAATATTCGGAGGCGCATAGTCAGGTAAGGGCCCTCGGATGGTTCCTTTTCCCTTGGAGAATTCAGTCTTTAGCCAAACGAATAAAAGATCGTCCTGACGTAGTCTTATGTTCATCTCCCTCAATTTTTTCATTTTGGGGCGCTAAGCGGTTAGCTCGGAGATTTGGTGCACGGCTAATGTTTGAAGTACGAGACATCTGGCCGCTGACCTTGACTGAAATTGGCGGACATTCTCGGTCCCACCCATTTATTCGGCTGATGCAGAAAGTTGAAGATCAGGCTTATCGTGATTCTGAACGTGTGATTTCCAATCTAAAAAATGCAGTTGAGCACATGGTCGAGCGCGGAATGGAACCGAGGAAGTTTTCCTGGATCCCGAATGGGTTTTCACGGGATGAAGTAGAGTCGGAGGTTCCTCTGGATAGCAGTGTTCTGGATCAGTTACCTGAAAATAAATTTGTTGTTGGGTACACGGGCACCATAGGTGTGGCAAACGCTCTCGACACACTGATTGACGCGGCAGCTCTTCTGCGAGAAGAAGGGGATATCGTATTTTTGGTCGTGGGAGGCGGTAAGCAAAAGCAGGAATTACAGTCCCGGGTGGACGCAGAAGGACTGAAAAACATTTGCTTTATTGATCCGATTCCGAAGGTTCAGATTCAGGCAATGTTATCCCATTTTGATGTGTGTTACCTCGGATGGTTGGACGATCCTCTATACCGGTTTGGGATTGGTGCCAATAAAATTCCTGAGTACCTTTACGCGGGAAAGCCTGTACTGCATGCCTATTCAGGCAGTTGTGACCCTATCGCAGAGGCCAGCGCTGGTGTTTCCGTTGCAGCGGGACAGCCGGATAAATTAGCCGCCGCTGTAATGGAACTCTATGAAATGTCAGCCAGTGACCGCGATGCCCTCGGGAAAAACGGGCACAATGTAGCAATGGAAACATATGAGTACGGTCACCTGGCTAAACAACTCCGGGACGTCATGTTTTCGGAGGGTGTGACGTGAACGTATTGCTGACCGGCGCCACGGGATTTGTTGGCAAGGCACTGGCGCGGGCACTTCGCGATGATCCGAAGTATACGCTCACCTGTTCTGTCAGAACCGAATCGTCGGAAGTGCCCGGAGTGAAAGTTGTAACCGGCGATATTTCTGGCGTAACAGATTGGTCAACAGCGCTCCATAATCAAGATGTGGTGATTCATTCTGCTGCACATGCTCATGTTATGGATGACGACAAGAGCGATTCGCTTGACGCCTATCGCCGAGTTAACGTCGAGGGAACGCTTCGGTTGGCTCGACAATCGGTGGAAGCCGGTGTGCGACGTTTTGTTTTCATTAGTTCTATAAAGGTTAATGGAGAGCAGACGCGGCCTGATTGTCCCTACACGGAGGAGGATGTTCCCGCACCAGTCGATGCTTGTGGGTTGTCTAAGCTGGAGGCGGAGACAGCGCTACTGGAACTTGGCAGAAGGTCTGGGTTGGAAGTTGTCATCATTCGGTCACCGTTGGTTTATGGTCCAGGCGTAAAGGGAAATTTCGCCTCATTAATCAAGTTAGTTGATCGGAGCGTTCCTCTGCCACTGGGTATGGTCAACAACCAGCGCTCATTGGTGGCATTGGCGAACCTTGTGGACCTCATTATTCTATGTGCGGACCATCCGGCGGCGGCTAATGAAGTATTTCTGGCAGGCGATGGGCAGGATCTTTCAACAACCGAGTTGTTACGAGCGGTTGGCGAGGCCTTAGGGCGGTCCCCAAGATTGTTGCCCGTACCCGTAAGTATCTTGAATCTGGGTGCGCGATTAATGGGCAAAAAAGAAATGGCTTATCGAGTGCTGGGGTCGCTTCAGGTTGATATATCAAAGGCCCGTAATCTTTTGGGGTGGAAGCCTCCGGTTACGCCGCAGGGCGGGCTTGAGCAATGTTTTGAGCAGGAGAATATAGAGTGATCCGTGCCTTTGATTTTTTCTTCTCTCTGGTGGGGCTGGTGGTGGGATTTCCAATCCTGATCGTTCTGCTGGTCGTCGGTTTTTTTGATACAGGGTCGCCAATCTTTACTCAGCAACGTGTTGGGCGGAACGAAAAACCATTTACCTTGGTGAAGTTCCGTACTATGAAAAAGGGGACGGCGTCCGTTGCCAGCCATCTGGCAAGTGCCGATTCGATTACTCCCTTTGGACAGTTCCTTCGCCGAACTAAACTGGATGAATTACCGCAACTCTGGAATGTGTTGAAGGGCGAAATGAGCCTGGTCGGCCCGAGACCTTGCTTGTTCAATCAGGAAGAGTTGATTAGTGAAAGGAAAAGGAGGGGCGTTCTGGCTGCGCGCCCGGGCATTACGGGGCTTGCACAAGTTAATGAAATCGATATGTCGACACCGGCTTTACTTGCGGAGACCGATGAGAAAATGCTGCAGTCGCTGGGGGTCAGGGATTATTTCCGGTATATCGTTCAGACAGTATCGGGAAAAGGTGCAGGGGACCGTGTGCGCCGCTGATGACGGCACCGTTTGCCAGAATTGGAATGCTTGGTAGAGGCAATTGTTTTGAAATCAGGTTTGATCAGCAAAATTATCAGTCTATCCAGGCCAGCTAAACGCGCAATATCTGTTGTGACGGATTTGTGCTTGCTCTCGCTGGCTATATGGGCTGCCTTCGCGTTGCGTTTCGAGAATCTTAATTGGTGGCCCGACAGTAAGCAGTTGATGGTTTCAGCGCTGACAATAGTGCTGACAATCGCAGCTTTTATTAAATTGGGCCTTTATCGGGCCGTTATTCGTTATCTGAGTGAACATGCATTTCTAGCGATTATGCTTGGAGTGGCGTTTTCGGGGATTTCGCTCATCGTATGTGGTTTCCTCTTTCAGGCGTTAGTTCCGCGTTCGGTGCCTGTAATCTATGGCGCCTTTGCTTTCCTGTTGGTGGCGGGTACACGCTTCACAGTGCGTGCTGTCATCGAGCAGCGTGGACGTAAGGTGAAAGATGGTGTTTTGATAGTCGGTGCCGGCCCCAAAGGCCGGCAGTTGGTATCCGCGTTGTCGCAAGGCACTGAATATCGGCCGGTTGGTTTTATTTCGACTGTGGATTCTAATCATAAATCCTTGATAGGGAACTTGCCGGTATTTTCGATTGATCATATTGAAAGGGCTGTGCGAGAACTGGGAGCTTCCAGGGTACTGCTTGCGCTGGAGGATTCGGTGCCCGTCAATCGAAAAGACCTGATGAAGGTTCTGGAAGCTTTATCAGTCCCTGTACAGACGGTACCGTCAATGTCTGAACTCGTTGCGGGTTTGGCCAGGATCAATGACATTCGTGATCTGGAGATTGAAGATCTCCTGGGACGAGATCCGGTGCGGCCGGACACAGCGATGGTTTCCTCAAGCTTGTCCGGTAAGGCTGTATTAGTCACCGGTGCCGGCGGTTCCATTGGCTCTGAGCTCTGTCGCCAGATTCTGCGACACAAACCGAGCGCTCTGGTGTTATTTGAACAGTCTGAGTTTTCACTTTACTCGATAGAGCGAGAACTCAAGTCGATTAACCAGGTTGAAGCTCTCGGTGTATCTTTACATGCCGTTCTCGGAAGTGTGACGCACCGTCGACGTTGTGAGGCTGTGATGAAAGCATTTGGTATTCAAACTGTATACCATGCCGCAGCCTACAAACATGTTCCGTTGGTAGAGCATAACGTTATCGAGGGGGTCCAGAACAACGTATTTGGAACTCTCCACGTGGCCGAAGCCGCGATTGCGACGGGCGTTGAACGTTTTGTCCTCATTTCAACCGACAAAGCCGTACGACCGACGAACGTGATGGGGGCATCCAAGCGCATGGCGGAACTGGTTCTGCAGGGCCTGGCCAAGCGGCAGCGTGAAACTGTTTTTTCAATGGTACGGTTTGGCAACGTGTTGGGCTCTTCAGGGTCTGTGGTCCCGTTGTTTCGCGACCAGATTCGTGACGGTGGCCCTGTTACGGTTACCCATCCGGATATTATTCGTTACTTCATGACCATACCCGAAGCCAGTCAGTTGGTACTTCAGGCTGGCAGTATGGGGCAAGGCGGTGAAGTGTTTGTGCTGGATATGGGGGAGCCGGTAAAAATTGCCGATCTCGCTCGTAAAATGATCCATCTGATGGGCCTTGAAGAAAAAAATGAGGACAATCCAGATGGTGAGATCGAAATCATTTTTTCCGGCCTTCGCCCTGGTGAAAAGCTGTTTGAAGAGTTGCTTATAGGTGACAATCCGCAGGGAACGGCACACCCGAGAATTATGATGGCGCGGGAAGTTTCGTTGCCGTGGAGCGAAGTTGCTGAATTGTTAGAAAGCCTCTCTCGTTCGAGCCAGGCTTTTGACTGTGGGGCAGTCATTGGTTTGTTGAAAGAGGCTCGGACAGGGTATGCACCCAATGGCGAGCTTGCGGATCTGGTTTGGTGTAATAGCGGGAGTCATAAGCCAGAGGTGCCGAACGATAGCAATATCTTTCACCTGAAGTAGAGTCTCTAGTTCAGGAATTTGTTTTGTAGGGTTGCTGTGAATCTGGACCACGGTGCTCAAAGTTTTTGGGGCTATAAAAGCCCCATATTTTTGGAGGTAAAATGAAAAAAATCGCGGTTGTCGGCCTTGGGTACGTTGGTCTGCCTTTGGCAGCGGCATTCGGTGAAAAGCGTGACGTGGTGGGCTTCGATATTAATGCGAAGCGCATTAACGAACTAAGGAAGGGTATCGATTTCACACGTGAGGTGTCCGGTGAAGAACTGGCGGCCGCCAAGGGACTGTCATTTTCCGAGACGGTAGAGGGCATTTCAGAGTGTCAGATTTATATCGTAACTGTTCCAACGCCCATTGATGAATTCAAGACGCCCGACCTTACTCCGCTGATAAAAGCCAGTGAAACGGTTGGTAAGGTACTGAACAAGGGTGACATTGTTATCTATGAATCCACAGTATACCCGGGAGCTACCGAAGAAGTTTGCGTTCCGGTCCTGGAGCGCGTTTCTGGCCTGACGTTCAACTCAGACTTCTACGCGGGTTATAGCCCTGAACGTATTAATCCGGGCGATAAGGAACACCGGGTAACGACCATCAAGAAAGTTACATCCGGCTCTACACCGACTATTGCTGATGAAGTGGATGCCCTGTACGCAGGTATCATTACAGCTGGGACCCACAAAGCCAGCTCTATTAAAGTGGCCGAGGCCGCGAAGGTTATTGAGAACACTCAGCGAGATCTGAACATTGCTCTGATGAATGAACTATCGATGATCTTTGCCCGGTTGAATATCGATACTCATGAAGTGCTGGCGGCTGCGGGCACTAAATGGAATTTCCTACCATTCAAGCCAGGCCTGGTTGGCGGGCACTGTATTGGTGTCGATCCTTACTACCTGACCCACAAGGCGCAGGCGATCGGCTACCACCCTGAGATTATCCTTGCCGGGCGCCGTGTCAATGACAACATGGGCCCTTATGCTGCTGCAGAGCTAGTTAAAGCTATGATCAAGTCTGGGAAAGCGGTTGCGAACTCGAAGGTTTTGGTCATGGGACTCACGTTCAAAGAGAACTGTCCAGATCTGCGCAATACCCGGGTTATTGATGTCATCAAGGAGCTCGAGGATTATGGCTGTTCAGTAGATGTCACTGATTGTTGGGCAGATGCGGCTGAAGCAGAGGAGGAATACGACATTGCACTGAAAGCTTCTCCCGATGTAAGTGCATACGATGCCTTGGTCCTTGCTGTACCTCACCAAGAGTATGCCGGAATGTCTGCGCAGGAGCTGCGTGGTTATCTTAAGCCCGACGGCGTCTTGTTTGATTTGAAAGCTGTTTTGCCCCTGGGGGATGCGGACCTTAGGCTGTAAATCCGACCGGCCAGTTCGAATCTTGATGGTAAATTAGAGAACTAATATCAAAATTACCGGTTCCTTTTCATATGTTTAACAACAGCTCCATTCTGGTTACAGGCGGTACGGGTTCTTTCGGCCACACCTTCGTCCCGATGCTTCTGGAAAAGTACAATCCGAAGAAGGTAATCATCTTCTCCCGAGATGAAATGAAACAGTGGGAGATGGCCAAGAAGTTCGCGGGGGATCAACGGGTCCGCTTCTTTATTGGTGACGTTCGTGATAAGGACCGTTTGTACCGCGCTCTTGATGGTGTCGATTACGTAGTCCATGCCGCTGCCACAAAGATTGTGCCTACGGCTGAGTACAACCCGTTTGAATGCATCAAGACCAATATCAACGGCGCGATGAACCTTATCGATGCCTGTATAGACAAGGGGGTTAAACGGGTCGTTGCTCTCTCTACGGACAAGGCAAGTAGTCCAATTAACCTCTACGGAGCCACGAAACTCGCCTCGGATAAGCTATTTGTATCCGGAAACTCCTACGCTGGCGGACATGAAACACGATTTGCTGTCGTGCGGTACGGCAATGTCATGGGTTCTCGGGGCTCGGTTATTCCCTTTTTTATGTCGGTTAAAGACAACGGAGTTCTGCCCATTACCGACGAACGTATGACCCGTTTCATGATTTCCCTGGAAGAGGGTGTGGAACTGGTCTGGCATGCGTTTGAAGATATGGAAGGTGGCGAAATTTATGTCAAGAAGATCCCATCCATGAAGGTGACGGATCTTGCCCGTGTTGTTGCCCCGGAAGCTTCCCACGAAATTGTAGGCATCAGGCCGGGAGAGAAGCTCCATGAGCAGATGATTGGTGCTGAAGATTCTTATTACACCTACGAGTATCCGGAGCATTTCAAGATCTTGCCTGCTATCCACGATTGGAGCGCCGATGCGGCGAGGATCAAGGATGGGAAAAAGGTTCCGGAGGGGTTTGTCTACTCCAGTGACAACAACACCGAGTGGATGAAGGATGAGGAGTTGCAGCGCTGGATTGATGCCAACCGGGAAAAAATCGGGAGTATCTGATTGATGATCCCATACGGGCGCCAGGAAATTACCCAGCAGGATATTGATGCTGTTGTTGACGTTCTGAAATCGGATTTTCTGACTCAGGGACCGAAAGTGCCTGAGTTTGAGGCGAAAGTCGCCGAACATGTGGGCGCCCGCTTCGGTATCGCGGTGAACAGCGCAACCTCGGCATTGCATATTGCGTGTGCCGCTTTGGGGTTAGGTGAAGGGGACTACCTGTGGACGTCCCCGGTAACGTTTGTTGCTTCTGCAAACTGCGGGCTTTATTGCGGTGCCCGGATCGACTTCGTAGACATTGACCCTCGCACCTATAACCTGTGTCCGGATGCCCTGGAAAAGAAGTTGATCCAGGCTCGCTCTGAAGGGCGCCTGCCAAAGATCGTTGTGACGGTTCATCTTTGCGGCCAGTCATGCGACATGGAGAGGATCAAAGCGCTTTCTGACGAATATGGGTTCCGAATCGTCGAAGACGCTTCCCACGCCATTGGCGGTAAATATCAGGGTGAGTTCGTCGGCAACGGGCGATACAGCGATATTACGGTCTTTAGCTTTCATCCCGTCAAAATTGTAACGACCGCTGAAGGCGGCCTTGCAGTCACCAACAATCCGGATTTGGCCAGTAAGATGGAGTTACTGCGTAGCCACGGCGTGACTCGAGATCCTGCGCTGATGACACATGAGCCGGATGGTCCCTGGTATTACCAGCAGGTCGGCCTTGGATTTAATTATCGGATGACGGAACTTCAGGCAGCCCTTGGCGTTAGCCAGATGGAGCGGCTTGATGACTTTGTGTCGCGCCGCCATAAGCTGGCCCGGCGGTACGATGAACTCTTGGCTGATTTGCCGGTGGTAACGCCATGGCAGCATCCGGATTCCTATTCGGGTCTGCACCTCTATGTGATACGTCTCAAATTGGGTGAGCTTGGTGTGAGTCACCGTCAGGCCTTCGAATCTCTGAGGGATCAAGGCGTCGGAGTGAATTTACATTATATTCCGGTTCACACCCAGCCATACTACGAGTCCATGGGGTTCTCTGCAGATGATTTTCCGGAGGCAATGCAATATTACCGTGAGGCCATTAGCATCCCGATGTTTCACGGTCTGACGTTTGAGCAGCAGGACGAAGTGGTCGAAGCTCTCAAGCGAGCACTGACTTTATGAAGCTTGCGATCATTCCTGCAAGGGGAGGGAGCAAGCGAATCCCGGGAAAGAATATCCTGGATTTCTCCGGCAAACCGATGATCGCCTGGTCGATCGAAGCTGCACTGGAAAGTGGGTGCTTTGATGAGGTGATTGTCTCCACGGACGATGAGCAAATTGCTGACGTAGCTCGCTCATTTGGAGCAACTACGCCCTTTAGAAGGCCGGATAGCCTCGCTGACGACTACACCGGCACCCTGCCGGTTATCAAGCATGCTGTTGAGTGGTTCTTAGCGACAGGTAAGCCGGTAGATCGGGCGTGTTGTATCTATGCCACTGCCCCTTTTATCACTGCGGCTGATATTCAGAAAGGTGAGCAAACGCTGCTGAAGTCTGGCGCCAGTTATGCGTTTTCTGTGACAACCTACGCTTTTCCAATCCAGAGGGCACTCCGGCTGCTTGAAGGTGAACGCATTGCCATGATGGACCCTCAGCAATTTTCTACACGTTCTCAGGATCTGGAAGAAGCATGGCATGATGCCGGTCAGTTTTATTGGGGGACGGCTGAGGCGTGGCGAGCGGAGCGGGTGATATTCGGACAAGACTCTGTTGCTGTGCCGATTCCCAGGTATCGCGTTCAGGATGTTGATACGTTGGAGGATTGGGAATCTGCTGAGTATCTGTTTGACGCTGTCAGGGCTCGGTCGAGGAATAACTGAAGTGGCCAGGTTCGGTTTCCGTGTGGATGCGTCATCACAGATTGGTTCTGGTCATGTTATGCGTTGCCTCACATTGGCAGACGTTTTGATGGAACGGGGCGTGACATGTCTCTTCATCATGAGAAAGCATCCAGGTCATCTGCAACAGCAAGTATTGGATAGTGGGCATGATGTCATCATGCTTCCCGAACCCTCCGTGCTTGCTGAAAACGATAACGCTGATGAGTCTTCAGCCCATGCTTCCTGGTTGGGTGTAGGCTGGGATACAGATGCTCGGGAAACTCTTGAATCTATTGCTTCAGATACACTCGACTTTCTTGTCGTCGATCACTATGCACTGGACTATCGTTGGGAATCCTTTGTTTCGCAATCGGTCGGTCATTTGATGGTCATTGATGATCTTGCGGACCGTAAACACGAATGCGATGTTCTGTTGGATCAGAATCTGGGGCGGGAAACCTCGGATTATGGATCGTTAGTACCCTCCGCAACGACAAAGCTGATTGGAGCTCGCTACGCTCTTCTACGCCCCGAATTCAAACTCGCAAGGCGGCGCAGTCTGGCAGCGAGGACGCACCGAGAGCCCTGTTCGCTATTCGTGTCCATGGGGGGCGTGGATCGCGAGAATGTTACAGCCAACGTACTGCATATAATTGAGGGTATTGCTGAGCTTTCCGGGTGGAATGTAACAGTTGTTTTGGGAAGCGCTTGCCCTCATGTGGCGTCAGTCAGTGGTTTGGCAGAGACTATGAGTTTGAAGACTCGGGTCATTGTGAATGCTGGCAACATGTCAGAGCTAATGACGGAGGCAGATTTGGCCATCGGTGCTGCCGGTGGCTCCGCCTGGGAGCGCTGTTGTTTGGGATTACCCGCTTTGTTGGTTGTTATGGCCGAAAACCAGAGGCAGGGGACGCACTCCCTTGAGTCTCTGGGAGCGGCGCTATCGGTAGGGGCTCCATATGAAATCGGCGGGACACTGGCTCCTTCGCTACGACAAGCCCTTGTACCGGGTGAGTTGGCCCGTATGAGTGGGATTGCTGCAGGTGTATGCGATGGCAATGGGGCTGACAGGGTCGTTGATGTTCTGATGAAGGCGATAGCATGATGCAAAAACGGCTGCGCCCTATGAATCGGGAGGATTTGCCTCAGGTACTTAATTGGCGTAATCACCCGGATGTGCGCCAGTTCATGTATACAAGCCACGTCATTACTCCAGAAGAGCATGCCCGATGGTATGCCCGAATGAGTTGCCAGGAAGGGATCTGGTTATTGATATTTGAGGTTGGCGCAGTGGCAAAAGGCTTCGTCAATATCTCGAGGACGCGATGTCAGCATGTGGCAGACTGGGGTTTCTATCTTTCACCGGACTCGGAGAAAGGTACGGGAAAGCTATTGGGGCGCGCAGTACTTGAGTATGCATTCGATGAACTGGGGTTACACAAGCTTTGCGGACAGGCACTGGGATTCAATGAGCGCTCAATTCGGTTTCATGAGCGGCTTGGCTTTAATCGCGAGGGTGTTCTCCGTGATCAGCATTGTGATGGGAACGGCTTCCATGATGTTGTTTGTTTTGGACTGCTCTCTTCAGAGTGGCGATGTGGTAATAGACAAAGGGAGGGCCATCAATGACTGACTCTAAAATCGTTATCAATGGTCGTGAGATATCTCAGGCGCAGCCTCCGTACGTGATCGCAGAATTGTCGGCGAACCACAATGGCAGGTTGGAAACCGCCATGCAGATTATTGACGAAGCTGTTAGAGCGGGAGCGGATGCTGTCAAGCTCCAAACCTACCGACCAGATACGATCACTTTGAATTCGGACGCACCGGATTTCAGGATTGAAGGCGGCTTGTGGGATGGGCGAACACTTTATGAGCTCTATGAAGAAGCTCATATGCCGTGGGAATGGCATAAGCCTCTTTTCGAGCATGCAAAAGAACGCGGAATTACTATTTTCAGTTCACCGTTCGACCGAACTGCCGTAGATCTGCTGGAAGATTTGGGGGCCCCTGCCTATAAGATTGCCTCGTTTGAGGCGGTGGATCTTCCGTTGATCGAGTACGTTGCCAAAACTGGAAAGCCGATGATTATTTCCACTGGCATGGCTGATGCCGAGGAAATTCAGGAGGCAATCGACGCCGCGAAGGGTGCTGGCTGTACCCAGTTGGCTATCTTGCACTGCGTGAGTGGCTACCCTGCACCTGCTGAGGATTACAACCTGCGAACGTTGGTTGATATGCAGCGGAGGTTCGGTCTGGTGATGGGCCTGTCTGACCACACACTCGATAACACTACCGCGATTGCAAGTGTTGTTCTCGGCGCATCCATTATAGAGAAACACTTTACTCTTGATCGCTCTGGCGGTGGTCCGGATGACAGCTTCTCTCTTGAGCCTACGGATATGTTGGCGTTGTGTCGGGACAGTAAAACTGCCTGGAAAGCGTTGGGGCAGGTGGATTATGGAAGAAAGTCGAGTGAGCAGGGTAACGCCCAGTTTCGACGATCTTTGTACTTTGTGAATGATATTGCCGAAGGTTCAGTGATCAAACCGGGTGATGTGCGGAGTGTCAGGCCCGGGTTTGGTTTGCCTCCCAAATTTTTAAACAAGGTTATCGGCAAGGTCGCCACACGTGACCTCAAACAAAACACCCCGGTAAACGAAGACGACTTCTGTTGATCCTTTAAATAAGGATTGTTCCGGGCAAACAAGGATGTTCGTCCATGATCGAAATTAACCACCATGGCGCCACCACCGGCGTCACCGGCTCCTGCCATGAGCTCACGCTTGGTTCTGGCACCGACAAGTCCGGTATCCTCATAGATTGTGGCCTGTTTCAGGGGCAGGAGGAGGGGCGCGATGGCAGTGCCTCAGATCTCGCGATCGGTTTTCCCATTGGCCACATCAAGGCATTGGTGGTTACCCACGTCCATATCGACCACGTGGGCCGTATTCCATACCTTTTGGCCGCAGGATTTGACGGCCCTATTTATTGTTCGCAGCCCTCCGCCATCATGCTTCCCGAGATTCTCGAAGATGCGCTGAAAATTGGATTTACCCGCGATCGCAGGCTCATTGAAAAGTTCCTGGACCTGATTCGTTCCCGACTGGTTCCGCTTCCATACAATCAGTGGCAAAGGGTATTTTCCGATCACTCGTCACTGGATATCAGGCTCCAGTCTGCTGGGCATATTCTGGGATCGGCCTATATTGAGTGTGATGCGGTTTCCGACGGGGTGGGGGAGAGAATAGTCTTCAGCGGCGACCTGGGAGCCTCACATTCCCCTTTGCTACGGGATGTTGTATCTCCTGAACGGGCTGACCGGTTAGTCATTGAAAGCACCTACGGCGACAAGAATCACGAAGATAGGGAAGGCCGGCGTTTCCGTCTCAAGAGTATTCTGAAACACGCTTTGGCCGATGGCGGAACGGTCCTGATACCGGCGTTCAGTATTGGTCGAACGCAGGAGTTGCTCTACGAACTGGAAGGACTGATCCATCAATTTGGCAGTCAGCCGGTTGCTCCTGAGCTGCCTTGGCGGGACCTCGAGGTTGTAGTGGATTCGCCGTTGGCTGCAGATTTCACGCGAATTTACAGGGACCTCAAGCCCTTTTGGGACAATGAAGCCCTGAGCTTGGTGGCGAAAGGGCGCCATCCGCTGTCATTTGAGCAACTGACGGTCATTGACTCCCACCAGGACCATTTGAACGCAGTTGAGTATCTTGCCAGGTCTCACCGGCCATGCGTTGTGTTGGCTGGTTCCGGAATGTGTGCCGGTGGTCGTGTGGTGAACTATCTGAAGGCATTGCTGGGTGATACACGTAATGATGTCTTGTTTGTTGGCTATCAGGCGGCGGGCACTCCAGGGCGGGACATACTTTCATACGGGCCAAAGGGAGGATGGGTAGAGCTCGATGGCGAGCGCTATACTATTCAGGCTGGTGTGCATCAGGTTGGGGGCTATTCGGCTCATGCAGGACAGTCTGATTTAGTCAGGTTCGTGTCTGGAATAGACGTTCTCCCGCGGGAAATCCGGTTGGTTCATGGAGATACCAGTGCCAAACAGGCGCTTAGGAAATGTTTCCAATCACTCGGTTCTACGGACATAATAATTCCAGAGCATTAGGTAAAATAATCTATTCGGCCGGTGCCCCAATAAAAAAAATCAGGGTGAAAGATATGATGGTAGCTGGTGAGGTTCATTATTAACCAAGCGTAAATTAAATAATTTGCCCCATCTTTAAATGTTGTTTATTATTACCTCGACTTTTGGTCAAATTCCTATTTTATTTTTTAAAACCCTTCATTGATTAAGGTTTTAATTCCATGGCAAAGATTAACGATTACTACCAGAAAAAACAGCTTATGGAAAAGCTTGCTGCAGAGCTGGAACAGCTTGAAAAAGACCAGGCTCTGAAAGGCGAACTGGAGTTTGAAAATAAAGTTCGTGATTTGATGAAGGAATATGATAAATCACCGAAAGACGTACTGCAGATTCTGTCCGCGATTGATCCTTCTATCGGTGGCGTCAAGGTTGAAGCAGCGGCGGGTACTCGCGCCAAGCGTCCTATGAAGACCTACAAAAACCCGCATACTGGCGAGGTTGTTAAAACTCGTGGCGGTAACCACAAAACTCTGAATGAGTGGCGTGAGAAGCACGGTAAGGAAGCTGTTCAGAGCTGGCAGCAGGATTAATATCCTTAGCGTGTAACGGTTTTAAAAGGCCCGGCATTTGCCGGGCTTTTTTATGATTGAAATACGATCACGCGATTTCGGCCGGCTTCTTTCGCTGAGTAAAGAGCATTGTCCGCCTGTTGCATCCATTGCATGTAGTTTTCGGGTGTGTCTGTTAATTGAGCAATACCCATGCTGATGGTGTATTGAATATTGCCTGCGGTTGTATCCACAATGCTCTGTTCAATTGATTCCCGAATGCGTTCGCAGATGATACTGGCGCCCTCGGCATCCGTCTCCGGTAGAATTATCCCGAACTCCTCACCGCCATAACGTCCAGCACTGTCTGATTGTCGGAGATTATGTCGAGTCAGGTGCGCTGCATGTTTTATGACTTCATCACCTGCGAGATGTCCATAGGTATCGTTTACGTTCTTGAAATGATCAATATCGAACATGACCAGTGATGTGGTGTGTCCATATCGGCGATATCGCTCATATTCAGCATCCACCAGGTTTTCCCAGGTTCCCCGGTTCTGAAGCCCGGTCAGGCGGTCGGTCATGCTGAGTTTCGCCAGTTGCTCATTGGCCCGTTCCAGGGCCCGCTTGCCGGTAGCGATGTCCGTGACGTCATACACCATCAGGCACACTTTCTCGACCTCCCCGGTACTTCCGGAGAGAGGGCTGATGGTCAGGTTCTGGAACATATAGGCTTCGGTGCCTGTGATTGGTCGGGTGTTCCGGAACCTGAACAGGTAAGGGCGCTGCTCCCAGGAGGTAAAAGCACGGGTCTTCAGCATGGCAACCGCATCGACCTTCCGTGTCAGCCAGGCTTCAGGGATGTCTGGAAAAACATCAAACAGGACCTGATCACGGATTTTGCTGGCGGTAATGCCGCTGTGATTTTCCATAAAGCCGTTCCAGGCCTGAACCCGGAAATCCAGGTCCAGTACCACCAGGCCAACCTCAACCGATTCCAGCATGTCGGCCAGCCAGTGGAATTCGTTCAGTTCGGTGTGAGTCATCGGCATAGGATCAGTCCGTAAGGTATTCGAGGCGTTGTTCCAGGTAGGGTACCGAGTCTTCCGTTAACAGCACGAGCATATCGCATTGAATGTTGCGATCTTCAAGCTCATAGCTGATTTCTATACAGAGCAGTTGCTCATCCCGGCCGCTGTGATGTTCCAGCAGTTCGTTAATCTGGCGATGTTGTCCGAGTACGGTTGGGTGGCCCAGCCCGAGTTTGAGATCCAGTTGATCGCCGATCCCTTTGAGAAATGCCCCAAACAGAATGCTGGACATGTCCATAAGAACTTCGACATTAACCGCTGCTCCCTCCACGGAGTCGTAGTGCAACATTTCCGCCATTTCGCCGAAGCTGGCGTCTGCAAAAAGGAGTAAGGCTTCCCCTGCGATGCCTGCCCCGGTAAAGCCCTGGCAGACCGCAGAGTATGTATCGTCTTGCTGGGCAGCGGATATCGCCATGTGCAGTTCGGAATTTGCAATAAAGGCGACCTTGGGAATCGGTTGTTTAACAAACACCCTGAGCAATCGAGCGAGGAGATCTGACGATCGTCCCATGGCTACGTTGGATATTTCCTGAAGATAGTCATTCAGGGGCACTGAAATCTCGGCGGAATGGCTGCCCCGGTTATCTTTCAGCGCGCAGTCATTCAGCGCTGAATCTTCAAGGTCACTCGGACTGTAGAATCCATACTCCCTGAGCAGGGAGAGTACGATGCCGGTTTCAGTAGGCTTCTTGATGAAATCGATGGCGCCAAGTTTCTGAACGCGTTCACGGGCCTCAGGCTGGATATCGCCTGACACCACGATGGTGAGAACCGGAAGATCTTCCTGGCGTATGATCTCGAGTACCTGATAGCCGTCAATCTCCGGCATATTCAGGTCTAGAAACAGAAGCTCGGCTTCATGACGCCTCAGCTTGTCGAGGGCTTCTCTTCCGTTTTCTGCAAACTGGATATTGGCTGCAAGAATGTCTGGTAAAGCCCTCGCCATCTGTTTTCTGGCAAGTGCGGAGTCATCGCAGATAAGAATGCCGGTGGTCATGCGTGTTGCCGTGCCGGGTGAGTGGTCAATATGAAAACCTGTATTCAATAAGCAGCAAAGTATAACAGTGGCTGCATTCATGTACACATAGGCTACATCACGTATTCACTGATCAACGTCTGCGTTGCTCTATCGGCTTCTTTTCTGTGAGTAAAGTCAAACTTGGCTCACGATTAATCGTTTGTCACCAGTGAATGTGATGATATTCACGCTATTGGCTGCGTTGCCTCAGATATAGTGCATTTGTGGCCAACAGGAAACATTGAGTAACAAAAAGAAAGGCCGCCCGCCAGACACGGTAAAACCAAGAATAAGCCTGCTGGTGGAAGAGTCGGGCGTCGGAAACGGACTCTAACAACACTAATCAGAGACATTTGCTATGAAGCAGCATGCGTATGGATACGCTGCCCTGGTCATTTCCTGTCTGGGTATGGCGCCCGTTGCCCTGGCAGAACTCAGGCCCATTTCGGATGAAGCCATGGGCGATGTGACTGGGCAGGCATTTATGCAGGTCGAGAATATTCCGGGGCCGAACCACGAATTTACCCGCATGACTCTGGGCGTGGATGTGCAAACCCGGGTAAATATCGACGACATCCAGGCGGGCACTATCAACGGTGGGTCGGATTTTTCCGCTACTTACGTTGCGCTTGGCCATATTTCCAGAGATGGGACGACCGTCCAATACGACGGCAATACCTATGCCGAGGGCGAGACGGTTCCTTTCGAAGCGGTTCAGCCCTACATCGAACTGGCAGAAGATCCCACGGGCCAGGAATTGGCTGGTTTCCGGATGGGGTTCCAGCAAGCACGGGGATCGGTCTCGTCGGTTACCTCCAGTTTCAGTGGTAATATTGGTGTCACACTCGTGGACGGTGCCGGAGTATCTCACGCGGCGACGCTGTTTGATGCCAATACCCAGGCAACGGACTATCGAGCCACCCACATTGGCATTAATGATGGCTCGGCTGACTGTTCAGCGGGGACCAACTGCGCCCCTCTGAGCCATCTCCAGTCGATCATCGTGGGCACCGACAATGGTGATGGTACCACCGGGTATACGGATGACTTCTTTATCGGATTCCAGCGTGAAGATGTGGAGTGGCAAAGCCCGGATGGAGCGAATGTCATCAATGCAGGGCAGGGTGTCTATATCAACCTGCCGAGCAGCATGCAGGTAGACCTCGGACAGCTGACGAGCAGTAATGGTATTTCCCGGCTACGCACCCATCAGACCGATTTGGGGGCGAAGCTGTTTTAAGTGTTAAACTCCTGCAGCATTGAAACCTATCAGGCAGGAGTTTTACCTTGATCCGCTCGTTTTACTGGCATGACTACGAAACCTTCGGTGTGGACCCGGTCCATGACCGCCCGTCCCAGTTTGCCGGTATCCGTACCGATGCGGATCTGAATATCATCGAAGACCCCCTGGTCATGTACTGCAAACCAGCAGACGATTATCTGCCATCTCCCGAAGCTTGCCTGATCACAGGAATTACCCCCCAGAAGGCACTGGAAGACGGGTATCCCGAGGCCGAGTTTATTGCTCAGATCAACGAAGCCTTCAGTCAGCCGGGAACCTGTGTGGTCGGCTACAATAGTCTCCGTTTTGATGATGAGGTCACTCGCCACACACTCTATCGCAATCTCCGGGACC
The DNA here is from genome assembly GCF_008370345.1 of Marinobacter salinexigens. Taxonomy (GTDB): domain Bacteria; phylum Pseudomonadota; class Gammaproteobacteria; order Pseudomonadales; family Oleiphilaceae; genus Marinobacter; species Marinobacter salinexigens. Next base: position 84,862 of record NZ_VTUU01000002.1, read on the forward strand.
CTTACGGGAGGGAGTGGCAGAACGGAAACTCCCGGTGGGACATAATCGACATGGTGCGGTTGACCTATGCGTTGCGCCCGGATGGCATCAACTGGCCGAGAAAAGAAGATGGCAGCCCGAGTTTTCGTCTCGAAGAGCTGACCGTGGCCAATGGTATTGCTCACGAAAGTGCCCATGATGCGATGTCCGATGTGGAAGCCACGATTGCGGTTGCGCGGCTGATCAAGGAAAAGCAGCCGAAACTGTTCGACTTTGTACTACAGAACAAAGACAAGCATTCCGCACGGGGAATGCTGGATACCGGCACGATGAAGCCGGTCTTTCATATTTCGGCGAAATACCCCGCCAGCCGGGGATGTTGTGCGCTGGTGGCCCCTGTTGCAGAACACCCCACTAACAAGAATCTCGTGATCGTCTACGATCTTCGGGAAGATCCCGAAGAATTGATTCAGGCATCACCGGAACAGATTCGTGAGCGAGTGTTTACCTCTCAGGCAGAGCTGGGAGAAGGTGTGAGCAGATTTCCCCTGAAGGGCGTTCAGTTGAACAAATGCCCGGTGCTGGCCCCGGCCAACATGCTGTCCACACTGTCGAAAGAGAGGCTGTCTGAGTTGGAGTTGGATGGCAATCTGTTGCGTGAAAATCTCGCAAAATTGCGTAAGGCCACAGACCTGCCTGCACGTATTGCACAGGCCTTCGACCAAAGCTTTGAGGGCAGTGATCTGACGGATCCGGATGAGCAGCTATACGCTGGCGGGTTCATGAGTAAAACGGATCGGGAGAAACTGAACTGGCTGGTTCAGCAACCTGTTGAAAGTCTTGGCGAACAGGATGTGCGCTTCGACGATGATCGGCTGCCCGAAATGCTGTTCCGATACCGGGCGCGGAATTTCCCGGGCACCCTGATTGGGGAGGAGATGGAGCGCTGGGAGTCCTTCCGATCTCAACGGCTTATGCATCCGAAGAAGGGATGGCGGTCCCTGGAAGCGTATGGACAGGAGCTGCAACGGCTCGCTGCCGACCCGGAACTGACTCCGGAGAAGCAACAGATTCTCGAGGATCTTCATCTGTATGGGGAATCGTTGATTCCTTACATGTGAACTACGCATGGGGACAGACTTAAGTCTGTCCCCATATCTACTCAGCGTCGTTTGGTGAAGTAAACGCTTAGCCCTTGTCCGGTCAGGCTTTGTACTTCGTTGCCCAGCGCTTCCGCCTGAATCTGTTTCTGCACAGGAAGCGTTGCCAGACTGTGGCCGTCTGTATCCCGGGCTTTGATCAGTTTCCAGTCCACCTCATTGCTTACCAGCCCCATCAGTTCCCGGAACTGTGCTGTATCCTGCGGCTGGAACCAGCGATCACGACATCCGCCAAGGGTGTAGAAATCATCATCGGCCAGCAATTCCTGCCAGACGGAATCCTGGCGGTTAGTCATCACCATCCGGCGTAATTGCTTCAGTGCACTCCGTGTTGGCTGGAGCCCGTGCTCGGCAATCAACCGGCGGATCTGTCGGTCGCCTTTTGTCTGTTCCGCAATACTGGTGTGCATGTGAACCACTGCGCCGGTGCCCGTAGCCTCAGAAACCAGAGCGGCGAGAGACAGTTCGGTCATGGCAGGGGAGGGCATTCGGCCAACTTCAATCCAATGAACCTGATGGCCGTCTGCGATAAAGTGCTGGGCGATAGACCAGGGCCAGAACACAATATTGTTCAGGTCCATGTCTGCTGCCATCCGGGTTGCCCTGGCAATGTTTGCCAGGGACTCGTCGACCGCAATCACCTCTACATCATCAAGGTAGCGGGCCAGTTCCATTGCCCTTTGCCCGGACTGGGCGCCGCAAACCATGATCCGCAGTGTCTCCGGCAGATGATCGGTGCCAAGTTTAAGCTCCGAGGCCATCAGGCGCTTCAGGCTTGATCCGGTTCGATAGGCCAGCTGTGACCATGTGGGCCATGCCTGAGGAACATCGACTTTGTCCAGGCAAAGTTCGTCCGCCTTCTCATCAAAGTTCTGTTTAATGGCTTCTTCGCTTGCACGGTCGTAGTAGCTGGCGGCAAGCAACGGCTGAAGGCCCAGAGGCCAATCCGTCAGAGCCCATTGGCCTAATTGCACGGCAACGTCCTGGTGGAACAGGGCTCCGTACATGGCACTGATTATCAGAGATCCGGCCAGGGCGTCTTGAGGTTCGCCCATAGCGAACTGCGCCTTGAGGCTTTCGTTGATGGCCAGAATCAGGCGCTCTTCATCATCTTCTGCACACAGTGCGAAACCGGTCCGGTTGGCGTACTCACCGATCGCCAATGCCAATGCCTGCAGTTCGTCCCGCAGCTCGACTGTATGAGCTACTTCTGCCAGTACCGCACGGCGCAAGAGGGCAACGAGCTCTTCGATCGCAGGGTTGGGCATCAGTGTTTTCTGCAGGGCCAGAATCAGTAACTCATCTTCTGACGCCGCCTCCAGCAGGATCTGGGCATCCGGGTTGTCCAGATCATATTGCTGATGGATGATGGCTCCGACGAATCGGCCAAGTTCCTGATGGGGTAAGCCTGGACGGCTGAGAAGCGCAATGGCATCCAGCGCCAGTGCTGAATCTGCTTTCTTCACTTCAAGGTGCTGCGCGCAGGAAAGCATACCGCTGTAGACAGATTCCCACTCGGCACCGGTCTCGAGAAGCTTGCGGTAGTGGAGGTACGCAACGTCGAACTGGCCCTGAAGCCTCTTGGCATGTGCCACACCACAAAAAGCGGCCGCCGATTGCCGGTCGAGCTCCAACGCTTGCAGGAAATACTGTTCAGCCAGAGCAGGGCGTTCGGTCTTGAGCGCCCAATAACCGAGGTTTGTGAACTGTTGAGGCTGCTCGGGGTTCGCATCCAGGCTCGCATTGAACAGTTCCTGAGCTTTGTCGAGCCGCCCATCGTCCATCTCAACCCGCCCCAGCAAACCCAGAGCCATGGCACTGTTCGGCTCCAGTTCGAGTGACTGCTGCAGGTAACTGCGGCATTCTGCCCGAGCCTTCAATCGGCTGATGTGGCTCAGCGCCGGATCGTTTGAAACCCGGTAGGCCTCGTTAGCCTGGAGCAACTGCCGTGCGGCATCGGCCTGCTGGCCTCTGGTTTGCTGAATGTGATGCTGTGCTTGCATGGGACACCTCTTGGAATCTGCCGTTTAATGGGAGCGGCAAAAATCTGCAGTTTTGACGTTCGTGCTGCTGTTATGGAGGGATATAGCGAAAGGCGTGCCAATGAGTAGTCACTGCGTTGATTTCGGTGCCTGTGTTAATCTATGTGATAAGTCGACAGTGAGAATGGATATGGCGCAAGAGCAGGATGTTCGCTGGTTGCAGCGATTTGAAAACTTCAAAAAAGCCTACAGACAGCTGGATAGTGGTATTGCGCTGTCCGCTTCGAGAGAGCTCTCGGATCTGGAAAAGCAGGGGTTAATCCAGGCCTTTGAATATACCTATGAGCTTGCCTGGAATGTGCTCCGTGATTATTTGCGCTGGCAAGGTAATGCCGACATCGTGGGTTCCAGGGATGCTATTCGGGAAGCGTTTGCCAGCAGTTTGATTGAGGACGGCGAAGGTTGGATGCGAATGCTGAAGGACCGAAACCGCACCTCCCATACCTATAATGAAGAAACAGCTCGTGAAATTCTGAATAACATTGTGGGGTCTTATCGGGCGCTGTTTGAGAGCTTGCAAAACCGAATGAATGGGGAGGCTGAGAAGCATGGCCTCGCCTGAGCTCGTTGTAACTGATGAAAGTGTTGGCCTTCCGCCCTATGTGATGAAGCAACTGAAGGTGGTGTTGGAGGCGCATAAAACGGTCGAGGCTGTAACGCTGTTTGGCTCCCGGGCTAAGGGTAACTACCGTCCGAATTCAGATATTGATTTGATGCTGACTGCGCCGGACCTCTCGTGGGAGGAGTTTACTCAGATTGAATGCGAAGTGGATGAGTTGTTGCTTCCCTGGAAGGTAGATCTTGTTCTTGAGCATCAGGTTGATAACCGGGCGTTATTAGATCACGTAACGCGGGTAGGAATTCGGGTAAAATAAAAATGGCCGGGCAATTGCCCGGCCATTTTGTCAGGGCGTAAAACTTAACCCTGGAGCAACTGCAGAACCTGCTGTGGGCGGGCATTTGCCTGGGCAAGCACGGAAAGGCCGGCTTGCTGGAGTACCTGGGTGCGAGCCAGCTCCGCAGACTCTGCTGCGAAGTCGGCATCCTGAATCCTGGAACGGGCTGCCGACAGGTTTTCGGACGTGGTGCTCAGGTTTGCAATGGTGGATTCCAGGCGGTTCTGGACGGCACCGAGGTCGGCACGGATCCCGCTGATGGTTTCCAGAGCGGCGTCCAGAATAGAGAGTGCGCTGGTTGAACCTTCAACAGTGCTGATGTCGACTTCGGCAACGGTTTCCGGTTCTGATCCCACGGCTACGCTGGCAGTTGCATTGTTGATAATGCTGCCTGATCCCGCCGTTGCGGATGAGGATACGGCAAAGCTGACGGCTGAATCGAATGTCAGCTCGCCGCTTGCGCGAATGCTGTTCGCTGCCCCGCTGGTTAGCGGTGTGGCCGCGGTATCTGCGCTACCCTGGAAATTGACGGTATTGAGAGTCGCATTAGTGGTGAAATCTTCAAGAACGATATCACGACCATTTTCCTGAATAAGGGTTAGTGTCCCGTCTTTTACCTCGGCTGTAATCCCTGTCTGGCCACTCGCGGCGTTAATTTCCCGTGCTAGGGGGGACAGATCGTTAACATCTGAAATCTGGGCGGAGATTGTAGATGTTTGGCCGCCACTGCCGAGTGTCATGGACACTGTTCCAACGCCGCCCAGTGATGAGAGCGTTGCGGTGGTGCGTGCGTAGGCTGTTACACCGGTGGTACTTGCCGTTGCATTGATCGCTGCAGCGATTTCCTCAGCGGTGTCGCCAGCCTCTACAGTCACATCCTGGCTGTCCAGGGAGCTGGAGATCGTGACCGTCTGTGCTCCTATCGTATTTTGAGTAGGGGCCGGAGCGGCTTGAGCTGCTGTGGCTGAACCTGTTCCTTGCTCCGCGGTCGCGTTTGCCTCGCTAACGGTGTTGTTGGCGAGTGAATCAACGCGGGTGCCTGTGATGGATACGGATATCGTTTGGTTTTCGTTGGCTCCGGCCTGGAATTTCTGAGCCTGGAACGTGCCATCCAGAAGCGCGAGCCCGTTGAATTCAGTGGTCGTTGCGATTCTTTCCAGCTCGTCTTTGAGCTGATTTACTTCTGCTTGCAATGCCTGGCGGTCTGAGGCTGAGTTGGTAGCGTTTGCAGACTGAACGGCAAGTTCCCGCATTCGCTGGATAATGTTGCTGGATTCTCCTAGCGCTCCCTCAGCAACCTGGGCCAGAGATATACCGTCGTTGGCGTTTCTGATCGCCTGATTCAGGCCTCGTACCTGTGAGGTAAACCTTTCTGAGATGGCAAGCCCGGCAGCGTCATCTTTTGCTGAGTTGATACGCAAACCTGACGACAGTCTCTGAAGAGTCGTGTCTGCATCACGCTGAGATGTATTCAGGTTGCGCTGTGCATTGAGTGATGCAATGTTGGTGTTAATGATTTGTGGCATGGTTTATCTCCCTGCTCCTGAAAGCCAGGATCAGCGATTAACTCTGGATTTCGCGGATGCCGGCAAAAGAATGTCGTTTGCAGGAATAAAGGCGAAGTGTGTGCCATCGATAAAATAATTAATTAAAAACAGATAGTTGTTTTTAGCGCTGGGCTTGAGTGACGGATCGTCGGTGGCCTGCTTTGCCGATTCTTTGGCACAATGAAGGCAGCGAATTGCCGGTTTTACATTCCTTTACAAAGTTTCTTTAAATTTCTCTAAAGGTCAGAAAGCTGGTGCCGTTAAGTGGAGTAACAGGGCGGCGCTACCAACCAAAAAATCGGGCGCCAGACCTTTTCCATGAAATAACGACATATGTCGAAGGGGAAGTACTATGGCTCTCGGTATCAACACTAACGTCGCATCTCTTAACGCTCAGAACCAATTGGGTCGTTCTCAGAGTCTTTCTGATCAGGCTCTGCAGCGCCTTTCTTCTGGTTTGCGGATTAACTCGGCAAAAGATGACGCGGCAGGTATGGCAATTTCCACCCGCTTCGATGCGCAGATTCGGGGGCTGACAGTAGCTCAGCGTAATGCCAATGATGGTATTTCACTGGCTCAAACTGCTGAAGGTGCTTTGAACGAGGTGACTAATAACCTTCAGCGTATCCGTGAACTCGCAGTACAGGCTGCGAACGGAACCAATAGCACTGAAGACAAGGCGGCTCTCCAGCAAGAAGTGACCGATCGTTTAGCGGAAATTGATCGTTTGGTAACTGACACAAGCTTTAATGGTGTTCAGGTTCTGAATGGTCCGGCGACCGCTATCGATTTTCAGGTTGGTGCTAACAGTGGCGAGAAGATCTCTATTGATCTGAGCGGAAACAAAATGGATACAACCACTCTGACGGTGAATGGGCTGGCTGTAACTGGGGATAATGCGACTATTGGTGCGGAGATCGATAAGGTTGATGCTGCGCTGACTAAAGTTAACGAGTTCAGAGGTAAGTTGGGTGCTGTTCAAAATCGATTCGAGAGTACAATTGCTAACCTGGGTACCTCGATTGAAAATATGAGTGCGGCTAATAGCCGGATTCTGGATGCGGACTTCGCGGCAGAGAGCGCCAAGTTGGCTAAGTCGAACGTGCTCCAGCAAGCAGGTATTTCTGTTCTGGCGCAGGCCAATGCCCGTCCTAACCAGGTTCTGTCTCTCCTGCAGTAATTGAGACAGCGCGGTGATCGCCGGCCCTTTCCGTAAGAGAAGGGCCGGCTTAACGCCGTTTAGAGGATAGCGAGGTAAAGCTATGAATGACGTGAACCTGAATGGCTCGGGCTTGAAGCTGGTAACAGCCGGTGGGCAGGCTTCGGCGCGGGCTGGTGCGTCTCCTCAGAACGAAGGCAGTAATGCCCCCGCTCAAGTTGCTGGTTCGGGAAGTCCGGCTGGCGTCGTGCAGGTTTCCAGGGTGCAGGATGCATCGGAATCCGCGAATGCAAAAGGCAGGTCGGCTGAGCATCTGGACCAAGCGGTGTCCAGGCTCAACGACTATGTTCAGAGTGTTCGGCGTGATTTGCAGTTCGAGGTCGACAACGACCTGGGAGAGACGATTGTGCGAGTCGTTGATCAGGAAACCCAGGAGGTCATCCGTCAGATTCCTGATGAAGTGGCATTGAGGTTGGCAGAGAAGTTGCAGCAGGATGAACCGCTGACGTTATTTAACATAGAGGTCTGAATCTCATTGCCGCCTTGTCGGCAGCATGTTAAGTGACGGTATTTCGGCGCCGCCGCACCCTGGCAGGGTCCGGCGGCGTGCCCGTTTAAGTGCGCGGAAATTACGTTTCGTAACATTTTATTTGCTGCTTGAGGCAAAGTTTTGCCGGTTTTTGCCGTTAACCTTATCAAGTCGCAGAGACGCCTTTCAGGAGGCAGTTACCATGGCATCCATATCATCGCTCGGGGCAGGTTCAGGCCTGTTCACAAATGATCTTGTGAATCAGCTTGTCAGTGCGGAGCGTGCTCCAGCGGAACTGCGGCTGAATCAGCGGCAGGCTGAGGCTGAAGCTGAAATATCCGCATACGGTAAAATCAGCAGTGCTCTGGAGGCTTTGAAGGAGCCGTTGGATGCTTTGAGCGATATTGACAGCATGCGTGCCTTTGTTGGTTCGAGTTCCAACGAAAGCGTCGCCACAGCTTCTGTTGATGTGTCCAGCGCCAGCCGTGGTTCTTATAGCTTGGATGTTCAGCAGTTGGCTCAGGCCCAGTCTCTTGCGTCCGCTAGTTTTGCCGACAGGGATACCACAGCGGTCGGCACCGGCACCCTTAGCTTGAATGTTGGCGGCACCGTAACGGATATCACCGTTGATGGGTCGAATAATACCCTCGATGGGCTTGCGGCCGCGATCAATGATTCCAATGCGGGGGTTTCTGCCAGCGTTATCGATACCGGCTCCGGATTCAAACTTGTGTTGTCTGCGGATGAAAGCGGTACAGCGAATGCGGTGCAGGTTTCTGTGACGGATAGTGACGGAGACAACACTAACGCCTCCGGCCTTTCTCAGTTTGCGTTTGATGGCGTCACCAGCAACATGCAGGAGACGGTTGTTGCCAAGGATGCGATCTTCAACATTAACGGCATCGAGGTGACTCAGCCGGGGAATACGATTGAAGGTGTTATTGATGGTGTAACGTTCAACCTGTTGTCCGTTGGTACCTCGGTCGTCAAGGTTGATCAGGATCCGGATGCTGTTACCGAGCGCGTGCAGGCATTCATTGATAAGTTCAATGAATTGCAGGATGTCGTTAGCTCAGTTGCAGGTTTTGACTCCGGCTCCGGAGTCGGTGGTGTTCTAAGTGGCGATTCTGCTGTGCGGAGCATTCAGAATACTCTGAGAGGTATGCTGACATCGATTCCGGCTGGCCTGGAAAATTCTCCGATCCGTACATTGGGCGATATTGGTATTACCACGGATCCGTCGACCGGGAAGCTCGAGTTTGATGAGAGCTTGTTTAAGGATCAGTTGCAGGGTTATCCCGATAGCCTGACGACGCTGTTTGCTGAAACAGATAGCGGGGATGGGATCGCCGCTAAAATGGCAGTGTCTCTCGACGGTTTCCTTAAGAGTGATGGGCTTCTGGATAATCGCACTGATGGGTTGAATAAAACCCTGGAGAACATCAGTGATCAGAGAATCAGGCTGGATGATAGAATTGCTTCATACGAAGAGCGCTTGATAAGGCAGTTTTCGGCTGCTGATTCTCTGATAGCGCAAATTCAGAGTACGGGGAATTATGTATCCCAGCAGTTGGCGGCCATTGCGCCCCAAAGCTCTAGCGAATAACCGTTAACAGGCAGGATTGGTTAAGGTCACTCGACAAAGACTTGGCCATTTGTTGAAAGAGGTTTGATATGAACGGGTTACAGGCATACCAGCGCGTAAACACCCAAACCAGTATCACCGACGCGGATCCGCATAAACTGATCCAGTTGCTGTATAACGGTGCTATTGAGCGAATTAACATGGCTAAAGCCCGGGTCCAGGCTAAGGACTATGAGGGCAAAGGGAAGCTGCTCAATAAGGCGATTGAGATCATCGGCGGTCTTCGTAGCTTTCTGGACTTCGAGAAGGGCGGCGATCTGGCGGTTCGGCTGGAGGGACTATATGACTACATGGAGCGCACTTTGCTTGAGGCGAGCGCCAGGAATGACGTGGCAAAGCTTGATGAAGTTCTCGACCTCCTGCGCTCCATCAAAGAAGGCTGGGACGGCATCCGCGAAGAAGCCATCCAGCAGCCCAATCATACCGCAGGCTAACCTCCTTCCTGTCCGTTTGTTCTGGCCCCGCTGCTTTCGTCGCAGTGGGGCTTTATAGCCATTCCCCCCGCCATCCCGTACAATATGCGCCTTATTTTCGATACATCCATTCTGTTCAGTCTGGAGCAAGGGCATGTCAGATATTAAAAAGGTGGTGCTGGCCTATTCCGGTGGCCTGGATACTTCCGTAATCGTTCGGTGGTTGCAGGATACCTATAACTGTGAGGTGGTGACCTTCACCGCCGATATTGGTCAGGGCGAGGAAGTTGAGCCGGCGCGTGCGAAAGCCGAAGCGCTGGGCGTTAAGGAAATCTACATCGAGGATCTGCGCGAAGAGTTTGTTCGCGACTATGTGTTCCCGATGTTCCGAGCTAACACCATCTATGAGGGTGAGTACCTGCTGGGTACGTCCATTGCCCGTCCTCTGATTTCCCGTCGTCTGATTGAAATCGCCAACGAAACTGGCGCAGACGCGATTTCCCACGGTGCGACCGGTAAAGGTAATGACCAGGTTCGTTTCGAGTTGGGTGCCTACGCGCTCAAGCCGGGTGTGAAAGTGATTGCACCGTGGCGTGAGTGGGATCTGAATTCCCGTGAGAAACTGCTGGCTTACTGCGAAGAGCGCAACATTCCGGTTGAGATGAAGAAGGGTAAGAGCCCGTACTCCATGGATGCCAACCTGCTGCACATCTCTTACGAAGGCATGAACCTGGAAGATCCATGGTCCGAAGCCGAGGAAGATATGTGGCGCTGGAGCGTGTCTCCGGAAGCCGCTCCGGATAAGCCGACCTACGTCGAGCTGACCTATCGTAAAGGTGACATCGTTGCCATCGATGGTGAAGAGATGAAGGCGCACGTTGTTCTGGAAACTCTGAACAAGCTGGCGGGTGCCAACGGTATTGGTCGTCTGGACATCGTTGAGAACCGTTACGTGGGCATGAAGTCCCGTGGCTGCTACGAAACTCCGGGCGGAACCATCATGCTGCGTGCACACCGCGCCATTGAGTCTATCACTCTGGACCGCGAAGTGGCTCACCTGAAAGACAGCCTGATGCCGCGTTATGCGGAAGTGATCTATAACGGCTACTGGTGGTCTCCTGAGCGTGAAGCGCTGCAGGCACTGATCGACAACACCCAGGAATACGTCAACGGCACCGTTCGTCTGAAGCTCTACAAAGGCAACGTCGATGTTGTTGGTCGTAAGTCTGAGGATTCTCTGTTCGATGAGAAGATCGCAACCTTCGAAGAAGATCAGGGCGCCTACAATCAGAAAGACGCTGAAGGCTTTATCAAGCTGAACGCGCTGCGGCTGCGTATTGCTGCCGGCAAAGGGCGCAATAAGCTGTAATCAGCGTTGCGCTTTGCCTCTCGACGCCCGGAACTCTCCGGGCGTCTTGCGTTTTACGGCCTTGAATTTTCGGTGGAATGAGGTCGTTTCGCTGTACCCTAATCGAAGAGCGATTTCGGGAATCGGCAAGTCGCTGTTAAGCAGATAATCCTCCGCCATTGTCATGCGAACCTCATCCAGCAGCTTCTGGTAAGACACCTTTTCCTGGCTCAGCTTGCGTTGCAGCGTCCGGCTCGTCATTCCCAGCTCTTCGGCCACCATGTCCTGCCGGGTAATGCCGTGCACCAGCTGCTTCTGGATGCTGCTTTTGACCTGGGATGTAAGATCGCTGTCTGTATCCAGCGAAGCTAACTGGGTGAGTGCATGGGCTTCCAGGGTTTTGCGGAGCATTGGGTCGGGCTGGCGCAGTCGGGTATCCAACAGAGCTTTCTTGAGACTGACGCTGTCCTCGCTGGCGCCAAAATACACCGGGCAATTCCATCGCTCCTGATAGGCCTGTTCGTATTCCTTGCCGGGTGACTGGCGCTGAAGCATCACGGAGGTGGGGGAGGCGGTCCGGTTGTCAGCCAGCCAGCGGGCGTACGTGATCCATGAGGAGAAAATGTTGTCGACCAGTTGTGGGCGCACAACCGGGTCGTTGTAGTTGCAGTGCCAGGATAGTTTTATCTCGTCGCCGCTCACGGAAAGCCGGGTTGTTCCCATATCGCCCACGAGTCGCTCAAAAGGGGCGATGCGAGCAACCGCTTCGCCAAGCGTGGCGCAGCTCATGGTGATATAGCCCAGTACGCTGTAGGTGCCGGGCTGTACGAAATCACCGGTTTCCAGCCCCAGTATGGGGTTATGGGTTTGCTCGACAAGAAGGTGAATGAACTGTTGGAGCTGGCGCCCGTCAATACGGCCGTCGTCACTGTTCAGGGTGGCCTGGTTGAGGCCAGAACTGGTCAGGAGAGCGCTGGTATCGATACCAGAGGATTCAGCCGCCCGAACATATTGTCGCAGGGCAGAAACCGAGGCTGTTCCGAGGGAGGTCATGGCTACTTCGCTGTTGTTAGAGTCATTGTAGCGAGAGTATAAAATAAAAAGGCCAGCTAAGAAGCTGACCCCAAATTAGGAAAGAACGAAAGTGCCTGAAAAATTCGTTAATCCGGTGGATTGTGTCCCCATATGGCGGCGGAGGTACTACTCGGCTCCTCCGCCATGGGGGATACTGCTTAAATCCACAATTGCAGAATAAGGCTTTCGGTCATCCCTGTCTGTTTGTGAAGTGTGTCCCACTGTTACAGAGTGTTCGTTTTTTGGCCAAGGGTGCGTCAGGTTTCCTCGCGAATCTCCGGCGACGTTTCGGTAAACCTTCGGGTTTCGTAGGCGTCGACCAGCCCCTGAACGGCGGTACGCTCCACGCACTGAACCGAGGGAGTGCCGTTCTGTGCATCCGACCGGCAAAGCACCATGCCGGCTTCTACCGAGACGTATCCTGCGGTCGTTTTCAGGGCCTTGTGGTTAATGCCGTCGAAAACGCGACGGAAGGCTGTTGTGGTGCAAAGGTCGCTGTTCGGGAAGTAGGCGATGATGACGTACTGGTTGTCGCCCACACGGCAGAGCACATCCAGCGGGCGGATGAGAGTGCTTAGCCGGCGTGCGATGCCCACTGCCAGTTCGCTGATGACGGTAGGAGGGTGCTGCCGTTTCAGTTCCTGCCAGTTGCGTATTCCGCAAAGAACATAGGCTGACGATCCGCCCCGGGATTCGGCATGGCGTAGCATCTTGCCCAGCTGCTCACGGCAGTATTTGCTGTTGCACAGCCCGGTTTCCAGATCAATGATGTTGGTTGCTTCGAGTTCGCGGTTGTTCTCGATCAGCAGCGCGTTCGCCCGTAACAGCGTATTCTGGCGGTCAGCCATTCTATCTGCGGCGTAGATGCGGGGGATCAACTGTTTGGTCATATCCGATTTGTAGATAAAATCGTCCACACCCCGGTCAAACGCCTCAGAAAGGGCTTCGACGCTTTCCTTTGCAGTGAGCAGGATAACGTAGGTGTAATGGTTATTCTGCTCATCGTGCTGCCGAACCTGGTCAGACAGTTCCAGTCCATCCATTTCCGGCATCAGCCAGTCAGCGATCAGCACACTCACGGGGCGCTGCTCCATGAGTTCCAGTGCAGCCAGGGCGTTGTTGGCAATGCGTACGTCGCGATATCCGGCATTTCGCAAGGTACGGCCAACCACCATACTGCTGAACTTGGCGTCATCAACGACCAGGATGGGTAAATCCAGGTTTGGCATGATCAACTTCTCATCAGTCCATGGCCGAATGCGATGCCCGTGCCAGATGCGGTCTGGCGTGGGTCTTGGTATCCTTTGGCACCTTGATACATCCGGGATTGAATAAAGGCAGAAGTATACCCTTACTGTCCAGTGGAGAATAACGACCATGCCTTCTTTTGACATTGTTTCTGAAATTGATATGCACGAAGTCACCAACGCGGTGGACCAGGCCAAACGCGAGCTAGGTAATCGCTGGGATTTCAAGAATGTGGAAGCCGATATCGAGCAGGATGATAAAGGCCTTACCCTGAGCGCCGAGCAGGAGTTTCAGCTTGAGCAGTTGATGGATATGTTGCGGATGGCGTTTGCCAAGCGAAACATCGACAGTCGTGCCATCGCTGAGGATGGCGACAGCAAAGCGGGTAAGCTGGTGAAGCAGCACCTGTTGCTGAAGCAGGGGATCGAGACGGATATGGGCAAGAAGATCGTAAAAATGATCAAGGATGCCAAGCTGAAAGTTCAGGCCAGCATTCAGGGCGACAAGGTACGGGTCACCGGCAAAAAACGTGATGATCTGCAAACCGCCATTGCCCTTCTTCGCGAAGCAGAGCTGGATATTCCTCTGCAGTTCAACAACTTCCGCGACTGATCCGGGAGCTGAACTATCATACCCAGCCGCCTCGCATTGTTCCGGGACACGCTTTATACCTACACCCGGTGGCAGGTCATTGCCCTGCTGTTTCTTGGCTTCTCTGCGGGGCTGCCATTTCTTCTTGTGTTTTCCACCCTGAACGCCCGGCTGGCGGACGTCGGCGTGGAGACCGCAACCATCGGTTTCTTCAGTTGGCTGGGGATCACTTATTCCATCAAGGTGTTCTGGGCACCGGTGGTCGACCGGCTGAAACTTCCTCTGCTCGATCGCATTCTGGGTAAGCGCCGAAGCTGGATTCTTCTGGCTCAGGCTGGAATTGCTACCGGTCTCTACCTGATGGCGCACGTGGATGCCACGCTCGCACCGGAAATGATGGCACTGTGCGGTCTGCTGGTGGCATTTTCATCCGCTACGCAGGACGTGGCGATTGACGCCTACCGGATAGAAATTGCAGAAGAGCGTTTGCAGGCGGCCCTCGCCGCCACCTACATTTTTGGGTACCGACTGGCGCTTCTGGTAGCTGGGGCAGGGGCGCTCTATCTGGCGGAGTACTGGTCCTGGCAGGTGTCCTACGAAGTCATGGCCTGTCTGGTGGGCGTGGGCGTTCTGACGGTACTCCTGGTCCGGGAACCAAGGGTAAATCATTACTCCGCGGCCGAGGATATTGCTCACAGGGTGGAAGCAGAAGCAGCCAGGCGCTCCCATCTCAATCCGCGACTGGCAAAGCTGGCTGGCTGGTTCTCCGCCGCCGTTGCCGGCCCGTTTCTCGATTTCTTCAGACGATACCGTGAGTTATCCATCGCCATTCTGATCATGGTGGCGGTCTATCGGATCTCCGACATCGCCATGGGCGTGATGGCCAACCCGTTCTATCTGGATTTCATGGGTTTCAGCAAAACCCAGGTGGCGGACGTCACCAAAATCTTCGGCTTCTTCATGACCATTGCCGGTTCATTGATCGGCGGGGTCATGGTCGTGCGATACGGCGTCCGCAAGATCCTCCTGCTGGGTGCAGTGATGACCGCCGCGACCAACCTGTTATTCGTACTACTCGCGCAATACCCGCCAGACGTCGTCACCCTCGCGGTCGTCGTCAGCGCCGATAACCTGAGCGGAGGCATCGCCAACGTGGCCCTGATCGCCTGGCTCTCCAGCATGACAAGCGCATCGTTTACCGCTACCCAGTACGCCCTGTTCAGCTCGCTGATGACCTTGCCGGGCAAATTCATCGGCGGATTCTCAGGCATCGTCGTCGCAAGCTATGGCTACGCCGAATTCTTCCTGGTAGCGGGCGTTATGGGCGTACCCGCGATCCTCCTCGCCCTCTACATGATCCGCCAAGGCAACCGACTGGACCAACTTGCCCCACCAAAAGACAACGAGACCACGCCCGAGGCTCAAACCGCCCACGGATCCTGAATCATGGAAGAAACCAAAGACCAGAAAATCTGGCAAGTCGTTCTCTCCATCCCTAAGGGAAAAGTCGCCAGCTACGGCCAGGTCGCTCAAATGGCGGGTCTGGGTAGACAGGCCAGATACATCGGCCGCGCCCTCGGCAAACTCCCCAGTGGTCACCAGATCCCCTGGTACAGAGTACTCAGAAGCAACGGCCAGATAGCCTTCCCGGAAGGATCTGAACAGTTCGAAAAACAAAAGAAGCGATTGGAACAAGAAGGCGTAAAAGTGGAGAAGGGAAGAGTGAAGCTAGGCGTCTATCAATGGCGCCCATAATGCTGTGCACACCCACGAGCGGCCAAACGCCGGAGTCTGATCGGCAGAGAGGTGGGAGTCCTTTTCTGCCGGAACAAAGCTGTCCGAGCAAAGCGAGTTCTTTGTCCAAAAGAAAAGGACTCCCACCTCTCTGCCAGCCCCCAATCAATGAGGGCTTGCATTCAAAAGGTGAAAGTAAGAATCAGAGAATCAGAGCCGCAAAGCCCCATCAACCTCGATCATCCGCCCAGACACATAGTCATTCTCAAAAATAAACGCCGCCGCCGAAGCAATCTCCTCCGGCTTACCCATCCGCTTCAGCGGAATGCCAGCCGTCATCTTCTCCAGTGCTTCAGGCTTCATAGACGCAGTCATCTCGGTCTCGATGAACCCCGGCGCAATACCCATGCAGCGGATACCGTAACGAGCCAGCTCTTTGGCCCATACCGGAACCAGTGCTGAAACACCGGCTTTTGCGGCTGAGTAGTTACTCTGACCCATGTTGCCAGCGCGGGAAATGGAAGCGATATTGATGATGGCACCCTGATCACCATTCTTGATCATCTGGGTGGCAGCTTCGCGACCACAAAGGAACACACCGGTCAGGTTTACATCAATTACGGACTGCCACTGAGAAAGCTCCATGCGCTTCTCGATCTGGCCATCCTTCACTTTAACCATCAGGCCGTCACGCAGAATGCCGGCATTATTCACCAGACCATTCAGGTGGCCAAAGTCCTGAACAATGGCTTCGAAGGTTTTCTCGACGTCTTCTTCCTTCGCTACGTTACAAACGTAACTTCTGGCGTCCACGCCGGCGGCTTTGCATGCAGCAACCGCTTCATCCAGCTTCTCTGGCATCAGGTCGATCAGAGCCAGTTTGGCGCCCTTGGACGCCAGGTATTCAGCCATCGCACGGCCGAGACCCTGGCCGCCACCGGTAATTGCAATTACGGAATCTTGAAGTTTCATGTTTCGCCCTAACTTCTGTTATCAAATGGTTTACGTTTGCTGCGTGCCCAGTGTTCTAGCGTTGGCTTCTGCAAGGGAGTCGGCGTTGCCGGTGCATCCCCTCCGTGGAACCGCTGCGAGTACGTCCATGTACGCTTGTTTCCGGCCATCCTTGGCCTCCAACGTTCCACGGAGGGGATGCACCGGCAACGCGTCGAGTTCTGTGCGAGCCATCTTTGTCATTTGAAGGCCCGGGAGTATACCAGACCTTCCTTCATTCAAATTCAGACCGTGAGGGCCTGATGGGAATTTTTCTTTTTCTGTTTATCGTAATGCCGATTGCCGAGATGGCCGTGTTGATTCAGGTTGGCGGCATGATTGGTGTGTTGAATACAGTGGGGCTGGTGTTTCTGACGGCTGTGATCGGGGCCTGGTTCCTGCGTCAGCAAGGGTTGGCAACGCTGCTGAGAGCCAATGAACGGCTGAACAGTGGCGAGCTTCCAGCCAAAGAAGTTGCGGAGGGTCTGATCCTTGCGGTCGGCGGGGCGTTGCTGCTCACACCGGGCTTTATTACAGACACCATTGGCTTCCTGTGCCTGCTGCCGGGTACCCGGCATCTGATGGCCGCACAAGCGCTGAAGCGTATGGTGGTCTCGGGACAAAGCCGCAGTTTCCATTTCCGTGCTGGTGGGGGTCAGGGGCCTTTCGGCCAGGATCCGTTTGGTGGACCGGAACATCCCTTTGGCCGCCAGAGTCCGTTTGATCGTGACAGTAACGGAGACATCATTGAAGGCGAATACCAGGATCAAACTGAGTCGGACCGCGACCGGATCGAAAAAAAGTAAAATTTTTTTCGTCCGGGGTGTTGAAAACACCTATGCCAACCCCATTTAGTTTTCACAAGTTTGCCACGGGCGGATAACGGCTGAAAATCAGCCGGTTATACAACCGGGCGTTGGAGTCGGTGCGGTAGTTCCGGGCCGGCCGTTTTAACATGAACTGTCATTGCCACATTAATCTGGCTATTGGAGAAACCGAGCAATGAAAATTCGTCCGCTTCACGATCGTGTAGTCGTGCGCCGTAAGGAAGAAGAAGAGAAGACCGCAGGCGGTATCGTTCTGCCGGGTGCAGCCAAAGAGAAGCCTTCTCAGGGTGAAGTGATCGCCGTTGGTAACGGTCGCGTCCTGGATAACGGAGAAACTCAGGCGCTGGCGGTCAAGGTGGGTGACACCGTGGTCTTTGGTCAGTACGCCGGTAACACCGTAAAAATCGACGGTGAAGAGCTGCTCATCATGAGCGAGAACGACATTTACGGCGTGATCGAGTGATCCGATAGCGATCAGCACACTTTTTCATTAAACCGATAGACGATATTTCGGCTTAACGAACAGGAATCAAAGACATGGCAGCAAAAGACGTAAAATTTGGTGATAGCGCTCGCAAGCGCATGGTCGCAGGTGTCAATATCCTGGCAGACGCAGTAAAAGTTACCCTGGGTCCCAAGGGTCGTAACGTGGTTCTGGAGAAGTCTTTCGGCGCTCCTAACGTAACCAAAGACGGCGTGTCTGTGGCCAAGGAAATCGAGCTGAAAGACAAGTTCGAAAACATGGGTGCCCAGATGGTCAAGGAAGTTGCTTCCCAGGCCAACGAAACTGCTGGTGACGGTACTACCACTGCCACCGTTCTGGCTCAGGCTATCGTGAACGAAGGTATCAAGGCGGTTACTGCCGGCATGAATCCGATGGACCTGAAGCGCGGTATCGACAAGGGTACTGCTGTTGCTGTTCAGGCAATTCGTGACATGGCCAAGCCGTGCGACGACAGCCGCAACATCGCTCAGGTTGGTACTATCTCTGCCAATGGCGACGAAACCATCGGCAAGATCATCGCCGACGCCATGGAGCGTGTTGGTAAAGAAGGTGTTATCACCGTTGAAGAAGGCCGTGGCCTGGAAGACGAGCTGGACGTGGTTGAAGGTATGCAGTTCGACCGTGGCTACCTGAGCCCGTACTTCATCAACAACCAGGACAACATGTCTGCCGAGCTGGATGACCCGTACATCCTGCTGGTTGACAAGAAAATCTCCAACATCCGTGAGCTGCTGCCGGTACTGGAAGCTGTAGCCAAGGCTGGTAAGCCGCTGCAGATCATCGCTGAAGACATCGAAGGCGAAGCGCTGGCTACTCTCGTTGTAAATAACATGCGTGGCATCGTTAAAGTCAATGCTGTGAAGGCTCCTGGCTTCGGTGACCGTCGTAAGGAAATGCTGCAGGATATCGCCATCCTGACCGGTGGTACTGTCATTTCAGAAGAAGTAGGCCTGTCTCTGGAGAACACCACTCTGGACGACCTGGGTACTGCCAAGCGTGTTAACGTTACCAAAGAGAACACCACCATCATTGGCGGTGTCGGTGCTGAAGCGGATATCCAGGCTCGCGTTGAGCAGATTCGCAAGCAGATCGAAGAAAGCTCCTCCGACTACGACAAGGAGAAGCTGCAGGAACGCGTTGCCAAACTGGCTGGCGGTGTTGCCGTTATCAAAGTAGGCGCTGGTTCCGAAGTCGAGATGAAAGAGAAGAAGGCCCGCGTTGAAGACGCGCTGCACTCTACCCGCGCTGCCGTTGAAGAAGGTATCGTTGCCGGTGGTGGCGTAACGCTGATTCGCGCTATCGCTGCTCTGGAAAATGTTGATGCCATCAACGAAGAGCAGATCGCGGGTGTTAACATCCTGCGTCGTGCGATGGAAGCGCCTCTGCGCCAGATCGTATTCAACGCTGGCGGTGAGTCTTCTGTTGTTGTTGCCAAGGTCCGCGAAGGTGAAGGTTCCTTCGGCTTCAACGCAGCGACCGAGCAGTACGGCGACATGCTGGAAATGGGTATCCTGGATCCTGCCAAGGTAACTCGTTCCTCCCTGCAGGCGGCGGCTTCCGTTGCTTCCCTGATCATCACCACAGAGGCGATGGTTGCGGATGAGCCTCAGGAAGAAGGCGCTGGTGGCGCTGGTATGCCTGACATGGGTGGCATGGGCGGAATGGGAGGCATGGGCGGCATGATGTAATGTCGGCCTGATCCCTGCCAGGCCTCAATTCTGTAGGCCTGGCCTGATCTACCCATAAAAACCCCGCGCTGGTTCACACCGACGCGGGGTTTTTTGTTTTTTTGTCATGAACTTGCAGGATGGCTTTGCTAGACTCGGATTCCGGTTCATTTTCTGTGTAAGACTGAATGAGTGACGCAACACCCAAATCGTTTCTTCGCCCCGGCAAGATTATTCTCCTTATTCTGCTTGCGGTACTCGTCTATCTATTCGCGTTGATTACGCTGGTCCCCGCCGGCTGGCTTTGGCAAAAGGCTGCGCCGCACGTTCCGTTGCCGCGCCAGGTTCTGGTACAACAAGTGTCTGGCACCCTCTGGGATGGGGCTGCCGGGGTCATGGTGGCCGGCTTCCCAGTGCGTGTAGGCTGGCAGTTTGGCTGGCCGTCGATAACTGCTTTGTCTCTTCCGTTGGATGTTACAGTGGCATCGTCACAATCTTCTCTTGACGGAAATGTAACCGTTGGCTGGCCTCTGAGCGCGGAGATCAACGCGACGGGTAAAGTGGCTGTGGCAGAGTTTGAGGACCTGATCCGTCGTAGTGGTGGAGCTATGATTGAGGGCGATGTGACGATTGACCGACTTCACCTGGCATGGGCGGATCAGAAGGTGACTCGTGCCGAAGGTTCAGGCCGGTGGGCCGGTGGCCCGGTGTCCTGGCCGATGGGCAATCAGACAGGCCAGGCTTCGTTTCCGCCTATGCAGGCGGTGCTGGATACAACCAGCGGGGGCGTTGAACTTACCGTTATGGAACAGGGTGGTGACGGCCCTGCGGCGGATGCCAATGTGTTGTGGAACGGTATGATGGAAGTTCGGGTCTATAAGCGTATGGTTGATCTGGCGGGTCAGCCCTGGTCAGGCTCCGCCAAACCATCGGATATCGTGTTCCGGGTCAGGCAGCCACTGCTACCGGGAGGGCGGTAGGATGACCGCATTCAGTATCAGCGCCCAGACGCGTATTTCCCGGATACTGGCGAACTTCTGTTTGCTTGGGCTGGTTTTTTATCTTGCTGTTGCGTCGGCAAAAATAACCTGGTTGCTTGCCTGGGATGACCGCCCTGTACCGGCTGCCCTGGCAGCTGAAACGGGTCGTGAAGGTTCACGTTCTGGTGCTGCAGGCTACCCCGTGGCCAGCTACGATTTCTTCGGTCGACCGGAGAATACTGGCACTGTCGCTGCGGCTGCCAAAAGGTCTGCTCCTGAAACCGGGCTTCGCCTGACGCTGGAAGGTGTACTTGTTGGACAGCGCCCCGAGGACTCCGGTGCTATAGTTGCGGGGAGCAATGGAGAAACTGAATATTATCGTGTAGGCGAGGTCCTGCCGGGTAATGCAGAGTTGGCAGAAGTGGAGCCTACCCGAATACTCATTCGCCGGGGTGGGCGTTATGAGTCACTGACCTTTGAGGAAAAGGATTCCGGAGGACTTGTTGCAGAGGTTGAGGAGCGGCCCACGGGCGGATCTCCTGATGCTTTCCTTGCAAATGCCAGGACACGCCTGGATAACGAGGGGGTTGCAGCCCTGAACACCTTCGGTTTACGCCCGGCGGAGGGTGATGGAGCCTACGGTTATGTCTATGACGGTTCCAACGCAATGCTGAATGCGGTTAACCTTCAGCCCGGTGATGTGATTACCGCCATCAATGGCCAGCGGCTGGGTGATATAGAGCAGGACAAGTCCCTGTTGGAGAGCTGGCGAGACCAGTCCCAGCTGGATATAGAAATTGAGCGTGACGGAAGCATCCTCACAGTAAGTTATGCCATACCCGAGCAGTGGCGCTGACCGGGTTCATCGATACAGGACGAAATCGCCAGATGTATAACCACAAGACCAACCTTTTTCGGGTTCTAGTACTGCTTATCTTGTTGCCGATGATGTCGCTCGCTTATGGGCAGCAGGAGGAGACCTGGAGGCTGAACCTCAAGGATGCAGACATCCGCGCATTTGTGACCCAGGTGGCCGACATCACCGGATACAGTTTTGTGGTGGACCCCCGGGTAAAAGGGAAGGTCACGGTCCTCTCCAGCGCTCCTATGAACAAAGGGGAGATCTACGATCTGTTCCTGGCGGTGCTGAATGTCCATGGGTTCACGGCGATTCCTGGCGAAGAGGTCATCAAGATCGTTCAGCAGGTGGATGCCAAGCAGTCAGCGGAATCCCTCGAACGCTTCGATACGACCCCCTCGGAGCAGTTGATTACCCGGGTTATCCAGATTGATAACGCCAATGCCCTTGAGCTGGTACCTATTCTCCGTCCCCTCGTTGCCAAATACGGCCACCTGGCCGGTGTTGCCGCCGCTAACGCACTGATCGTCAGCGACCATTCAGCCAATATTCAGCGCATTGAACAGATCGTTCGGGAGCTCGACAGCCCGTCGAAATACGAAGTGGAAGTGATTCAGCTGGACGAAGCCTGGGTGGGCGACATGGTGACCCTGCTGCAGGAACTGGCGCCGGATGAACTGGGAAAATCCGGTGGAGAGAGCGCCGCCCGTAAGTACAGTGTGACCGCGGATGAGCGCAGCAACCGCCTGATCCTCCGCGGCGATCAGACCTTCCGGGACAAGATGCGTGGCTTGATCCGCCAACTGGATCAGCCCTCCGCGACGGGCGGAACCACCAAGGTCATTCGGCTCAAGCATGCAGATGCGAAGAACCTGACAGAGATCCTCAAGGGTGTGATGGGCGAACTGGTTAAAGAAAGTGCAGGCAGCTCATCCGGTGGTTCAGGAGCTGCCTCCAAGCCGAATAGTAACTTTGCTGTATTTGCCGATGAGGGACTGAATGCCCTGGTTGTCCGGGGCGAACCGTCGCTGATGCAGGAAGCCGAGCTGATTGTGAGCCAGCTGGATGTACGTCGTGCCCAGGTACTGATCGAAGCTGCGATTGTCGAAATCAGTGACGAGCTGGGTGAGGACCTGGGTGTTCAGTTCGCGGTTGGCGATGAGTCCGGGAGCTCCACACCCGTTCTGGGAACCAACTTTGGTAATGTCGGCCAGAGCCTGGGCGACGTCATTGGCGCCATCGTATCCGAATCCGTTATTTCTCCGGCGACCGGGGGTATTACCATCGGTGCGGGGCAGCGTAACGAAGATGGGATTACCTGGGGTGTTCTGCTTCAGGCTCTTTCATCATCCGCTGCGGCCAACCTGCTGTCCACGCCGAGCATCATTACTCTGGATAACCAGGAATCCGAAATTATCGTGGGTCAGAATGTGCCGTTCCGTACGGGCGAGTCCACGGTTAGTGGTGACGGTACCACCAACCCCTTTACCACCATCGAGCGTCGCGATATTGGTCTGACGCTTAAGGTGACCCCCACCATCAGCGCTGACGGCCTGGTTCGTCTCGTTGTCGAGCAGACGACGGAGAACGTGACAGATAGCGTTGAGAATGCCTCGGATATTGTCACCAACAAGCGTGAAATCAAAACGACGGTACTTGCTGACGATGGGGAAACCATTGTGCTGGGCGGCCTGATCCGGGACGACTACATGATCAACAAGAGCAAAGTGCCTCTGCTGGGAGATATTCCCTTCATCGGCCGTCTGTTTTCCTCGGAGTCTGAAAGCCGCGTGAAGCGTAACCTTCTGGTGTTCCTGCGCCCGACGATTATGCTGGGGAAAATGGAAGCCGCGGCAGCGACTTCCGACAAGTTCAACGAGTTATGGGAAGTTAACCTCAACATCCGGGAGAAGCTGGGTCAGCCAGAAGTTGAGGGTGAGCCGGACATCAACGTGCTGTTTGATTCCCGAAGCCGGGAAGCGTACCGCTGATTCAACCTGCCAGTGGCGGCATCGGGCAGTCGAGCTGATCCGCCACCAATCTCATCAGTTCGTATTCCCGCACCTCCACCTTGCCATCGTGGAGAATACAGTGACCACAGGCATCGATGACGGCAGGCTTGAGCAGGGGAGATAGCTCGTTCAGTGCCAGCAGAGCCGCCCTCAGCTGCAGCATGGTCACTTTCTCCAACACCTGATGCTCATTGCCTCGGGTGTCTACAAAGCCTGCCATGGCCTCTCCATACAGCTTTTGAGCTTCATCTGCATTTGTTGTTCCTGCCCGGGCCATCAGGGTCAGAAGTCGTTGCAGAGCCGGTATTACCTTACGGTAGCTTCGGTGCCTGACCGGAACTGACCGACGAGCATCGGGAGCAAGGTGCCGTGACAGGAAACTGGTTAACGCGAGTTCAAACAGAGTGACCCGGTTATCCGCTGCAACCAGCTTCTGGACGTTATTCATCAATCCCTGCCGCTCTTCCGGATCAAGCTTGCGCAGGGCCGGCATGGCCAGCTCCAGGGCAGGGAAGTACACACCCTCGCCAATGGTTCTGAGGCTGGGGATCAGTTTGTCCAGCAATAGTGGTTCCGGGCTCAGTAAGGGGTGTGGAGGAAGAAGTTCCAGGCGTTCCTGTTGCTGCCCCTTCGAGAGTTCGCTGATCAGCATGGCGTAGCACAGTTGAATGGCTCCGGCCCGGGTGTACAGAAGGCTGCGGAAGGTCGCCGGCAGCTGTTCCAGAAAGCGGGCAGCGAATTCTTCTCCATGATGGCTGACGGTACCCACCCTGTCAGACAGGTTGGCTGGCCGGGGCTGAGGTTCCGGTGCAACGCTTGACGCCAGCGGAGAGGTCCTGGACCTGCCCACCGCTTTATAGACGTCGCTGGCCAGGTCAGGAAATCCTGCAACCGTGCCTGGTTGCAATGAACTTGTGGCGGCCTTGATGTTCTGGCCGGATTCGGTATCCCGCATCCGGCTCCGCAGGCGCGCGAGCATCCCCGGTTGAATGCTGTTGATGCGTTCCTCGATCGGAGGGTGAGAGGCAAGCAGGGAAGTGAACTTCATGCGGGTGCTTTCCCCAAAACACATATGATTCATGTCACTGGCGTGGCTTGTGGTATAGAGGTAACCGCCTTTCAGACCAATCTTGAACAGGGCGCCGGCGATACCTTCCGGGTTTCGGGTGAATTGGACCGATGACGCATCCGCAAGCATTTCTCGCTGCCTCGATACGGCTGCCTGAATCAACCGACCGAAGAAAACTCCGACATAACCAATAACAAACAGGGCCAGACCAATAGCGCCAAAGGCTGCCTGGGAGCGCCCGTCCCGGGATGAGCGGGAAGAGCGGTTCTTGCTGAAAAAAGAAGCTCTGAGCAGGAAAGCGCCAATCTGACCGATCATGAGTATGCCGGCCAAAAGAGCGATCAAGCGTACGTTGAGACGCATATCGCCATTGAATATGTGACTGAACTCATGGCCCACAACGCCCTGCAGTTCATCGCGGTTCAGCTGAGTAATGGCGCCGTGGGTGACAACCATAACCGCTTCTCCCGGTGTGTAACCGGCTACAAAGGCGTTTATTCCGGTTTCATTAGTCATGATGAAAAGATCCGGAACGGGCACACCGCTGGCGATTGCCATCTCTTCGACAATGTTTCTCAGCTTGCGCTCGTCTGCGTCCCGAGTGTCCGGATCTATCGGGCGGGCGCCGACCATCCTGGCTACCCGCTCTCCACCGTCGGCAAGATCAACCCAGCGGACAACGGAACCAATCGTGATCAGTGCAACAACGGCACCTGCGGTCATCAGCCCGTGATAGGAGAGCAGCCAATGATGAAAGGCCAGGTTCGATGATTCGCCACGGGTAACGAAGTAACCAACGACGCAGACGGCCAGAGTAATAAGCACGACCGCGGAGAGGAACAGAAATACCAGCAGGCTGGTGTTGCGCCGGGCCGAAGCCTGGCGCTGGAAAAAACCGGGATGAGCCATGTGTCAGGGCCTCAGAAGGCCACTTTCGGTGCTTGGCGGGCTTCCGGGGATTCGAGTTCGAGCTGAGAGGTTTCCTTGAAGGCAAACATTCCCGCGATGATATTGTTCGGAAACTGCTCCCGGAACGTGTTGTAGCCCATGACGCTGTCGTTATAGGCCTGGCGGGCGAAAGCGACGCGGTTTTCAGTGCTGGAGAGTTCTTCCATCAGTTGCTGAATGGTTTCATTGGCCTTCAGTTCGGGATAGTTCTCGGCTACCGCGTAGAAGTTGGCAAGAGCTTTGGTCAGCAGGTTTTCGGCGCTGCCCAGGCGTTGAATCTTGGTGCCGTCGCCGGGGTCACTTGCAGCATCCTTCTGGGCACTCACCGCATTATTTCGTGCCTCCATAACCTGAGTCAGTGTAGATTTCTCATGGTCGAGGTAGGCCTTGGCTGATTCAACCAGGTTTGGAATCAGGTCGTGGCGGCGCTGGAGCTGGACATCAATTTGTGCAAAGCCGTTCTTGAACAGGTTCCGCAGCGAAACCAGTTTGTTGTAGATAAATACCAGGTAAAACACGACAACCGCGATAACAATCAGACCAATGACAGTAGTTCCCATGCTTACTCCTTTGGGGGTGTTGATTCAGGCGTTATTCTCTACGAAATTCTGGTGAAAACCTTTTACGAAGGTCTCAAATTCCCGTGAGGGCAGTGGCCGGCTGAAGTAATATCCCTGAGCGAGTTTGCACCCGCGCTGAGAGAGGTAGTACTCCTGTTCGGCGGTTTCGACGCCCTCGGCAACCACAGACAGATTGAGGCTCTTTCCGAGATCGATAATGGTGTTGGCTATCCTGGTGTCTTCTTCATTGACCAGAAGATCCCGAATAAATTGCTTGTCGATCTTGAGGTGCTGCACCGGCATCTGCTTCAGGTAGGTCAGTGAAGAGTAGCCGGTGCCAAAGTCGTCCACGGCGATGCTGATCCCGGCCTGGTTAAGGAGGTGGAGCTTTTCCACCGCATCGCTCAGGTTTGTCATGAAGCTTGTTTCTGTAACTTCCAGCTCCAGGTGCCCGGCATGAATATTATGCCGCTTAAGGGTGTTCAGAATGTCATGAACGATCGTAGGCTGGCGGAGTTGCACGGCTGAAAGGTTAACCGCAATCCTCAGCTGGGTACCTTCCGCAGCCCAACGTGCGGCTTGCCAGCATGCCTGCTCAAGAACCCACTGGCCGATCTCTACAATGGTGCCATTGGCCTCGGCGACCGGGATGAAATAGTCCGGCGGCACCAGGCCTCGGGTAGGGTGTTCCCACCGGATTAGAGCTTCTGCACCGATAACCCGTTTTGTTTCGAGGTTAATCTGGGGTTGGTACACCAGATGGAACTGATGGTTACCAAGTGCCTGAGTCAGGTCTTTTTCAAGCTGCTTGCGGTCCCGGATCTCCTGGTCGATGCTGGCAACATAGAACTGGAAATGGCCATGTCCGTTCTGTTTTGCCAGGGTCATGGTCTGCTCGGCACTCTGGAGCAAACGGTCCGGCAGTTCCGCATCGGAAGGATAAAGCGCAACGCCAATGGTTGCTGTCATGGCAATTGTCTGGCCTTCCAGCATCATTGGTTTGTTGATGTATTCCAGTATCCGCTCTGTTGTGTCTGCTGCCTGAAACCCGTCCCTGAGCCCTTTTTCCAGCACAACAAACTGGTCACTTCCCAGACGGGCAAAGGTGAACCGGGCGTTGCCCAGTTTGGAGGTCAGTCGATCGGCAACGGTTTGGAGAATAAGATCGCCGGTCCGGAACCCACATTGTTCGTTAATTGATTTGAAGTCATCAATACCAATAACGTTCAGGGACAGTGTGTTGTTCCGGCTTTGCGCGGCAGATATGTCCCTTTCGAGAAGTTCCATGAAGGTGTCCCGGCTGGGGAGGCCGGTCAGTTGGTCGTAGCGTGCAAGCCGGCTGACCCGGTCTTCCGCTTCCTGGTGTCGTTTCTGGCTGTCACCGATGGCCACCAGGAGGTTGTTGGTTGCGTTGACCCATAGCCCCAGTTCATCCCGTTCATGTCCGCTGGGAATGGGGACAAGCCGGTCATCCGGCCTGGCCGGATCAACCTGTTTGACGGATTGCACAATGCGCAACAGCGGCCGCGTCAGGATGAGGTGGAACACGTAGTAGAGCACCATCCCGAGAATAAGAGCGGTTGCAATAACCGAGGCAAAGGTGATTGTCGCACGGTGGAGCCAGACTCTGGCCACCGGGGCGGTGTCGTAGTTCAGGTTGAGGTAACCGTAAACTGTGCCGGGACTGGACTCCCGGACCAAAGGGGTTCGGTAAACGCGCTCGTCCCCAAAGATCGGGTCGGTCAGTGGGCGAAGGGCATCTTCCTGTAAGGGCCGGGAACGAGTGCCCAGTGCTTCGCCATCGGGATGGACGATGCGGGCGCTGTGCACAGGTTCCAGGGCAAAGAGACCGTCAACGACCTGTTGGGCAAGCTCGTCGTCGATACTGAAAACCGCTTGGGATGCCGCGTCCTTCACCATGCTGATTGTCTGCGCAGCCTGATTATCCAGGTCGTTCGACACCCTTCTGGCATCCAGAGTGACCTGCACGGCGCTGACAATGACACCTATGATCAGGGCGACAGCAAGAATCCAGCCGAGGATTCGATAGCCCAGCCGATGTTCTACATTAAAAGAGTTCTGCATTCAGGTTCGTTGCTTTTCCGTTCCTTGAGAAAGCCATATTCGCACAATTGACACTGCGAATGGAGTTGAGGCTTAAGCGTTGCCCATTAGTATGGTTCACCGGATGCTTAACTTCACTGAGTATCGGTGATTTCGCCACAGAATGTAGATCTGGTATGTAGTATTTTGTAAGAGTTTACATTCTGGCAGAAAAAGTCCGGATAGAAACGAAAATGCCCGCACGAGGCGGGCATTTTTGATGGCAGCCCGGGAGGCTGCCATCTGGCTGTTCACAGCCGGTGATCAGGCCAGGTTTTCGTTGACGAAATCCCAGTTGACCAGGTTCCAGAACGCTTCCAGGTAGTTCGGGCGGGCGTTGCGGTAGTCGATGTAATAAGCATGTTCCCATACATCAACGGTCAGAACCGGCTTGTCGGCGCCAGTCAGCGGGGTTTCCGCGTTGCTGGTGTTAGCGATGGCAACGCTGCCGTCGTCTTTCTTGACCAGCCAGGTCCAGCCAGAACCGAAGTTGTTGGCCGCCTTGTCGTTAAACTCGCTCTTGAAGGCCTCGAAAGAACCGAAAGCTTTCTCGATGGCTTCCTTGGCTGCGCCAGTCGGCTCACCGCCACCGTTCGGGCTCAGGCAGTGCCAGTAGAAAGTGTGGTTCCACACCTGGGCTGCGTTGTTGAACAGCGGGCCACTGGCGCTCTTGATGATGTCTTCCAGAGACTTGTCGGCGTTGTCGGTACCCTCAACCAGGCCGTTCAGCTTGGTTACGTAGGTGTTGTGGTGTTTGCCGTAATGGTACTCGAGGGTTTCCTGAGAGATATGTGGTTCCAGTGCGTTCTTTTCGTAAGGCAGTGCGGGAAGTTCAAATGCCATGAGGTCGTTCTCCCTGTCTCTCTGTTTATGTGAAGGTACGTTCCAGCAATATAAGGTCGATTTGAGTTAAATCAACCCTTTGCTGTTAAAGAACTTTTAAACTCCGGGCTGCCGGGCAGGAACTGCGCGCAATTCCGGACCCGCCAGACCAGTTCTTCGTAGCTGTCCGCCAGAATGTTCACGTGGCCGAGCTTTCGTCCCGGGCGTTCTCCTTTATTGTAAAGGTGAACGTGGGCATAAGGCAGTTCAAGGATACGCTCGATGTCGCCGTGTTCGCCAATGATGTTGATCATACAGCTTAGGCCACGGGGTTCGACATTGCCCAGCGGGTGGCCGCTGACCGCCCGGATGTGGTTTTCAAACTGGCTGGTCATGGCGCCTTCAATGGTCCAGTGCCCGGAATTGTGAACCCTGGGCGCCATTTCGTTGGCAACGAGTCCTTCAGCCGTTTCGAACAGTTCAAGTGTCAGTACGCCAACGTAGTCCAGTTCGTTCAGCAGAGCTTTGATATAGCGCTCTGCATCGTCCTGGGTATGTTGTGCCAGGCCGGGGGCTGGTGCAATGGAGTATCGCAGGATACCTTCGTGGTGGGTATTCTCGGCGATTGGATAAAAGGCCACATCGCCGTCTTCGGCCCGTACTGCGATGATGGATACTTCGCGGCTGAAGGTGACGAATTTCTCCACGATGACCCGGTCGTGCCCGATGCTCTCCCAGCCTGCCTGCGCTTCGTCCGGGCTTTTCAGAACAGCCTGACCTTTGCCATCGTAACCTTCTGTGATGGACTTGGCGACAACCGGGCAGCCCAGCTCTTCTGCTGCGGCTTTGAGAGACTCCGCGCTGTCTGCAATGCGCCATTCCGGTGTGGGGATTCCCAGTTGGCCGAACAGGGTCTTTTCTGCTTCCCGGTTCTGGCAAACCTGAAGTGCGCGGGGGCAAGGATGAACCGGTTTCCGTTCGGCCAGCTTTTCCGCAACGTCTACGGGCAGGTGTTCGAATTCGTAGGTTACCCGGTCAACACGAGACAGGAAGTCGTCCAGGTAGTTGCCTTCGCGGTCAATGATGACTTCGCCAAGGCCAGCGCTGGGGCTGCCGGACATGTCATAGAAAACAAAGGTCTTGGCCAGAGGGTATCCGGCGAGGGCCAGCATGCGTCCCAGTTGGCCGGCGCCTAGTACACCAATTCTCATTTGTGTTCTCCTGCCGGTTTGTCGGCAATTAACGTGGTGGATGAGCGGGCTGGGGAACACTGTCCAAAACACGCTCCTTCGGCACGTCCATGTGACGCTTGAGCTTCGCCATCCATGGCTTCGCACAGTTTTGGACAGTGTTCCCCAGCCCGCTCAGCGAACTCGGGTGCAAGCCTGATAAAAGCGATCGGGTTTCGTTAGGCTAGCCGGGAATCTGATTTTGCCATCGGAATGCCCGGTACAAAAGTCCGGGAAGTGCGTGGTGCCCTGTTTCCAAAACTGTTGAGGGCCATGGATGGCCCGAATCAAGCGACACAGGGATGTGCTTGAGCGGGTTTTGGAAACAGGGCACCACGCACTTCTGCCTCCGAGGTTGGAGGATTACCGTTTATTGATCGCTAGGATCAGGATTATCAAGAACTGTCTGGGTCTGAGTCGCCCGGAACTCTTCGACGGCTTTGCGAACGGTGTCATCGGATGTGCCAATAATCTGTGCT
Source organism: Marinobacter salinexigens (assembly GCF_008370345.1). Lineage (GTDB taxonomy): Bacteria > Pseudomonadota > Gammaproteobacteria > Pseudomonadales > Oleiphilaceae > Marinobacter > Marinobacter salinexigens. Next base: position 115,277 of record NZ_VTUU01000002.1, read on the forward strand.
GCCAGCAGACCAGCGTTAGTGGCACCAGCTTTGCCGATGGCCAGTGTGCCAACGGCGATTCCGCCTGGCATCTGGACAATCGAAAGCAGGGAGTCCAGGCCGTTCAGGGTTTTGGACTGTACGGGAACACCCAGTACGGGTAGCGCGGTTTGTGAAGCGACCATGCCAGGCAGGTGCGCAGCGCCGCCGGCACCGGCGATGATGACTTTCAGGCCGCGATCTGTGGCGGTCTTGGCGTAGTCAAACAGCAGATCCGGAGTCCGGTGGGCGGATACCACCTTGGTTTCGTAGGGCACGCCAAGTTTTTCGAGCATGTTGGCGGCGTGTTCCATGGTGGGCCAGTCGGATTTGGAACCCATGATGAGGCCTACGAGCGGCTGCATAAGCAACAGTCCTGTGATAATTGGAAAGCCGGCCATTGTATGTTTTGGTTACTTACCATGCAAACTTCTCACGACGGTGTTTTGCCTTGCCTCCGTCAGAGTCGTTCGATTTGGATGAGTCAATGAAAATCAAGTTGAAAGACCTTCATTTCAACCCTTGAATAAGTGCAGGTATTATCGGGGTAACTTTTTAGAAATATTCAGATTCCAGGAGCAGTAATGGAACCCATCCGTCCAGATGATGACGAGTTGAGAGCTGAAGCACCAATTGGCAGTGCGGGTAGCCGAAAGCCGGCCGAGAAGAAGGTGGTCCCGACCAAAGAAAGGGGTGGAGAGAAGCCGTCGAACGAGTCGAAAACGACTGCTCGTCAAAAGCCTGTGGCTACCAGTGGAGGCGGTGGCAAGGGTGGCCTGATGTTGGTATTGCTCGTGGTTATTGCCGGTGCGACAGCTGCGGGTTGGTATTCCCAAAATCAGCGTATCAAAGCACTGGAAGGTCAGCTTGAGGAAGCTGACTATTGGGCGCGGCAGAGCAAGCTGGCTTTGGCCCGGTTTGAGGGTGAGCTGTCAGAAACCGGGGAAAGTCTGCAGGAAAGTGGCGAGTCTCTCGGGGCTCAGATCGCATCCAACAAGAAGGCGGTGGACACTGCCAACAGTGAGATTCGCAAGCTGTGGGTGGTGGCCAACGAACGTAATAAGGCTCGGCTGAATGAGCATCAGGAACGGATCGCGGCGGTGGAAAAGTCTGCAGCTGAGGGCTCAGCGGCGCGCTCCGGGCTGGAGGCCTCTTTGGAGAAAGCGCGTTCTTCACTGGCTGCAGATCTGGTGGCTCTGGAGGAACAGACCCGCACCTCGCTGGTAGCGCTGGAAGATGCTAGCCGGGCGGCCTCGGACCAATTGACCGTGCTGAATCAGCAGGTTGCAGATGTGGATCAAGTGGTTGAAAACCGTATCCGTCGGTTCGAGCAAGAGCAGAAGCTTGGGCTGAACGGTATGGAAAGTCGTATCACTGCTCTTGAAAAGGATGCCAGCGGCCTGGCCGGTGCGGATCGTGTTCAGGCGTTGCAGGGAGAGTTGGCCGCGCTGCGGAAGACAGTCGATGTGCTGGACTCGTCCAGGTCCCAGTTAACATCGCGGCTGGTGCGTTTGTCTGAGGAAGTGAATGCACTCAGGGCTCAATCGGCCCAGTAAGCTCTTTTATCGTCAGTGATTGTCGAAGCCGGGTGGGTAGGTGCTCCCGGCTTTGGTCCTTTTCTGGTTTGTAACTGTTTGTTATTCATCCCTTGCGGTAGCTCTCATTTCTGCTGGCTGCGTGTTGTTATGATCGAGCCACTCGCCAACGGATGAAGAGTGAACAACAATGAAAGCCCCTTTATTCCTTGCCCTCTCTGTGATGTTGCTGGGGTCCGGTTGTACGGTGTACCAGTCAATCGGCAAAAGTACCGGCTCGTTTCTGCATCCGGTGTCCGGCCCTGATTTTGTCCATATTCCCGATGATAGTTGGAACCGAAATAACGCATTGCTGTATTTCTACCGCACGGATTCCCAATGGGCTGCGGACGAAATAGAGGCGCCGAGCGTTTATATCGATGATCGGCATTATTTCAATATTCGCAATGACAGCTATACCTGGCTGGAAGTCAGTCCGGGAGAGCGGCATATCGCCATGAGGCGTCCGCTGTTGGGGTTGGAGGGGCTGAATGGATTTAGTCTTAGCCTGATCGCAGACGGTAACCTAAATGTTGAATCTGGGCACATCTATTATCTCCGGTACAACGAGTTGTCTGAACCTGGGAAGGCGCATCCGGATCTCGACCCTGAGCATCCCCTGGGGCAGGGGGACTTGCAACTGGTTACGCGGGACTATGCTATGCAGGCCGGAGAAATTGTCAGTACCCGCTTTCTGAACAGCGATCTGCTGGCTCCCAATCATGCAGCGACGTCAATCGTTGAGGTTAATGAGGATGCGGATTACGAAAAGCGCATGGCGGCACTTCACGAGGAGCGTGAATTGGAGATTGAGCGTCTTCAGGGGGAGGGTAAGTTCGAGCCTGCCGCGTGGTACTGGCCGTTCGGTGGTGGACCGACGGTGCCGCTTGAAGCCGATCGGAAAATCGAGCAGCTGGAAACGGAATATGCACAGCTTGAGCAGGAACGGGAACGTCGGGCAGAGGCTGAGTCCGGTGATGGCTGGTGGATTTTCTGAGTCGTTGGCTGAATCGACATAGAGTGTGAGCGGTTTCACAATTGTCGGTATGCGATGCTCTTACTACACTGACAAGACTGAAATCGCAGGAAAGAAAAACAATGAAGTTGATCGATGTATTTCAGGGGCGCCTCGAACGGGTTTCCGAGGAGGTATTGCCCCAGTTGCAGGAAGCCTGGGTTGACCTCAGGAAACGGCTGGATGGGTTGAATTGTTCATTGGCCAACAAAGCAGTGCCGGAGACAAGGCGTTCCCGGGTCAGCGAGCTGTCGCTGCAGGAAAAAGCTGAGAAGGCGGGCCAGGGTAAAGCGGCTATGACAGCGATCAAGTCGCCAGGTAAACGTTCTTCGGCGAAGTGATCGGCTGATCATAAATTGCACGGAATTTAAGGGGTTAAAGGTTTTTTTAGAAAATTTCAGGAAAACGTTTGACACTGCCGGCGAAATGCTTAAAATGCGCGTCTCACTTGGTTGAGACAGCAACGCTGAATCAGCAAACAGTGCTAGGCGCTGCAAGTGAATGCTTTGAAACGGCTTGAAATAATAGCCCGGTGCGGGTGGTTAGCTCAGCTGGGAGAGCATCGCCCTTACAAGGCGAGGGTCACTGGTTCGATCCCAGTACCACCCACCATTTTCAAAGCGATGCCGGGGTTGCCCGGTTGCAGGTTCAACACATAAGGCTAAAAGTCAGGTGTTTGAATCGATGCGGAGCGGTAGTTCAGTTGGTTAGAATACCGGCCTGTCACGCCGGGGGTCGCGGGTTCGAGTCCCGTCCGCTCCGCCACCTAATTCCCGGGTGGTTAGCTCAGCTGGGAGAGCATCGCCCTTACAAGGCGAGGGTCACTGGTTCGATCCCAGTACCACCCACCATATATATCAGAAAAGGCAGGCCTCAGGGCCTGCCTTTTTTGTTCTTACTTCCCGATCAGTGATTGCCCGCACACACGCACGACGTTTCCGTTCACCCCGTTTGATGCCGGATTGCAGTACCAGGCAATGGCCTCTGCCACATCCACTGGCTGCCCGCCCTGAGACAAGCTGTTCATGCGTCTGCCTGCTTCCCTGATAGTCATAGGCATTGCGGCTGTCATCTGGGTTTCGATAAAGCCCGGAGCGATGGCGTTGATGGTGATGCCGTTTTTGAGTTGCTTTGCCATAGACTCCACATACCCGATCACGCCGCTTTTGGCTGTCGAGTAATTCGTCTGGCCAAAGTTGCCGGCAATACCGCTGATAGATGAGATGCAGACGATGCGGCCATTCTCACGCAGCAGGCCGCGATGGCTGAGTTCCTCGTCAATCAGCTCTTCCGCACTCAGGTTGACGGCAATGGTCATATCCCAGAAGTGTTCCGGCATGTTGCCCAGTGTTTTGTCTCGTGTGATGCCTGCGTTGTGAATAACGAGATCAAGGCCGCCGAAATGCTGTTCAGAGAAGTCTGCAATCAGTTTCGGGGCGCTTGCGTCGGTGATATCGCAAGCCAGAGCCTTGCCTTTGATAGCGCCAGTGACTTTCTGAAGTTCTTCCATTGCAGCGGGGATATCCAGCCCGATAACCGTCGCGCCGTCGCGGGCCAGGGTTTCGGCGATAGCAGCGCCAATGCCGCGGGATGCTCCGGTGACCAGCGCTACTTTACCGGTAAGGGGAGCTACGGGGTTGGTGGCCGGTGCGGAATTGCCCTTGCCGATGCGGACACACTGGCCGGAGACGTATGCGGACCTGGCAGAGAGGAAGAATCGAACACTTGAGTCCAGTTGATCCTCTGCGCCCGGCGCCATCCAGATAAGATTGGCGGTGGACCCTTTCTTGCCAATTTCTTTGCCGACGGCGCGAACAAAGCCTTCGAGTGCTTGCTGTGCGGCCGCATGGGGTGCTTTTCGGCACGAAGATGGCGTTTGGCCAACGACAACAATGCGTCCATTGCCCGCAATTTTCCTGATCGTCGGGTGGAAAAAATCATAGAGTGCGCGGAGTTCGTCCGGAGATTTGATGCCGGTGGCATCGAAGACCAGAGCAGAAAACTTCTGGCTGATTTCCTGGTTCACTGCCAGTGGGCTCGCTTTGTTCCCAACCAGTGCGGAATCATGCAATGTCTCTATGCCAGTGGCGTGGTGAAGCGTCGCAGGACTTCCGCCCAGTATGCGACCGAGGGTTGCCACGGTCTTTCCGCCGGGAGCGCAGCCAATAAGGATATCGCCCTCAATAAACGGCTGGTCCACCCGCTTCAGTCGATTCAGCGGGACGGGTGAGGGCAGGCCGAGGGACTGTGCTGCGGTCTTGCCGACCGGCGTGTTAACGAATTTGAGGTAGAGGTCAGACATAGTAAGTCTTCCTTGTTGTCACTTGCATGGTGCTGATAAGTAGTACTGATGGTGAATCGTACTGGTGGTTAATGATTGAAATCGACCTACAGATTAAAGAATCGTCCAGTTTTTGGATTGACTCAATGCAGATGCTGTTTTGTCAGGCATGCCAATGAGAGCACAGGTCAGAGAGCTACACTTTGTTCAATCTCACGGAAAGGACCAGATGATGGCTCAGGTACAGAAAACCGCTCAGAAGAAAACATCGCCCCGGCCGAATACCATTCGCCGGGTCGCTATTATTGGTGGTAATCGAATCCCTTTTGCAAAGTCTAATACCGCCTACAGCAAAATCAGTAATCAGGAACTGCTCACTTCGGCGCTGCGTGGCCTGGTGGATCGCTATGGCCTGGAAGGGAAGCGCATGGGGGAAGTGGTTGCCGGTGCTGTCATCAAGCATTCACGGGATTTCAATTTGACCCGGGAGAGTGTGCTGAGCAGCGGTCTGGCCCCGGAGACTTCGGCGTACGATATTCAGCAGGCCTGCGGCACAGGTCTTGAGGCGGCCATCCTCGTTGCCAACAAGATCGCACTTGGGCAAATTGAATGCGGTATTGCAGGTGGTACCGACACAACCTCTGATGCCCCGATTGGTGTTGGCGAAGGGTTGAGAGAAATTTTGCTGGATCTGAACCGGGCCAAGACCGCCAAGGAGCGCCTTAAGATTCTCAGTCGCTTCCGTCCCGGGCATCTGGTTCCGGAAATTCCCGAGAACGGTGAGCCTCGAACAGGAATGTCCATGGGCGATCACGCTCAGGTGACGGCTCATGAATGGTCGATTGGCCGGGAAGAGCAGGATCTCCTCGCCTGGGAAAGTCACCAGAAACTGGCGAAGGCCTACGGCGAAGGCTTCTTTGAAGACCTCATAACACCGATGGCAGGCCTGGAGCACGACAATATACTTCGTCCTGATACCACGCTGGAAAAGCTGGCTTCGCTGAAACCCTGCTTTGATCGTGACAATGGCACCATGACAGCGGCCAACAGCACGGCGCTGACGGACGGAGCCTCTTGTGTCCTGTTGGCCAGTGAAGAGTGGGCCAGGGAGAACAATTTTGAAGTGAAAGCCTGGCTGACGTTCAGCGAAGTGGCGGCGGTGGATTTTGTTGATAAGAAGGAAGGGTTGTTGATGGCTCCGGCCTATGCGGTTCCCCGGATGCTGGCGAGGGCGGGTCTTACGTTGCAGGATTTTGACTTCTACGAGATCCATGAAGCCTTTGCTGCACAGGTGTTGTCAACGCTCAAAGCTTGGGAAGATCCGGCCTTCTGCAAAGAGAAACTTGGGTTGGACAAGCCGCTGGGCAGTATTGATAGGGAAAAACTTAACGTTAAAGGCAGCAGCCTTGCTGCGGGTCACCCATTCGCGGCAACCGGAGGCAGGATTGTTGCGACCTTGTCGAAGTTGCTGGAGGAAAAGGGTAGTGGACGGGGTCTTATCTCCATCTGCGCCGCTGGCGGACAGGGAGTTGTGGCTATTCTTGAGCGCTAAGTTCGGGATACCCGGAAAATTCCTTTGACAGACGCCAGTCTACCCCGTATTATTCGCGCCACGTTGATGAGGGCAGTGGCCCGGTCAACAACCAGTTTGATGCGGGGTGGAGCAGTCTGGTAGCTCGTCGGGCTCATAACCCGAAGGTCGTTGGTTCGAATCCAGCCCCCGCTACCACATAACGAAAAGGCAGATCAGTGATAGCTGATCTGCCTTTTTGCTTTCAGGGAACAGTGCAATCACTTGCCGGCTGCAGCTACCCCGTTTTCATACTCTTCGTCAGTTACCTTGTCTTTCCAGATAACGTTTTCACCGTCCTTGCTTGCCGTTACCACGAAGTGAGTTACCGGTGCCTCCGGTGTCGCGCCATGCCAGTGGTCAAGTTCCGGCGGACACCATACCGCTTCGCCTTCGTTGAACCGGATCACCGTTCCATTGCGGGTGCCAGTCAGTGCCGTGCCGTCGGTAACAATCATGTGCTGTCCGGCAGGGTGCATGTGCCATGCGGTTCTGGCTCCGGGAGAAAAAGTGACATAGGCGCCGGAGTAGTGTGCTACCTCATTGCTGGGAAAGACGATGTCAACCTGAACGTCCCCCGTGAAAAGGTTTTCCGGGCCAGCAAACGACTTCAGTGTGCCCTTTGCGTAGTGGGTTTGTTCGTTCGTACCGGCATCTGATTGTTCGCCAGCAAGGCATGAGCCGCCTGCCGCCAGCAAAACTGTGGCTGTCACGGTTGAGAAAAATCTGCTTTTGCGCATGTTTAAGTCTCCGTTCAGTGGATTGTTCCAAAGTGGGTCGGATTGACTATTTCACCCATTAAAGCACCCGAACGGCTGGGCGCTTAGCCAGATACTGGTCTTTTGTTGCCTGATTCTCTTTTGGGTAGGTTGATGAAAATGTTGTTCGAGTTGGTCGGGAGCTTCCCCGCGGTCAGGAAGCCTTTGAAGAGTCCGCCCCGGTGTTTCGCACAAACAGCAAAACGGCGATGCAGCCAATGGTCGCCATGCCTGCGTAACCGACAAGCACCTGAACCAGGCTGTAGGACTCAGACAGCCTGCCTGCAATCAATGTTGGAACTGCCGCACCGGTATAGGATGTGGCATAGATGAGGCCCAATACATTGGCCCTCTGTTCCAGCGTCACCTTTGACATTACTGACTGAATGCTGCTGCTCAGCACGCTGCCCTGGGATATGCCTGCGCAGATGCTGGCGATCAGGAAAGGTACAAGCAAACCCTGTGACAATGTGAGAACAACCGTGCCGACGGATAGGGCAAAGGCAACCATGCCGATACGCTGTGCGTTGGCTGCAGAGGTTCGCCCGGCCAGTGAGGCGCCGATCGGGCTGGGCGCCATGGTAGATGCAAATACCAGGGCCGCAGCGAGTGCGCTGGAAGCGTGGAGGTATTCCATTGCCATTGCAGGCCCGAAGGCCTGGTAGAATCCGCCCAGTGCCCAGGTAGGGACGAACGTGAAGACCCCGATGCGGAAGGCGCGCCGCGCAGGAAGTGGCAGCCCTATCTGTGGTTTCAGAGATGACAGTGCACCCGGCTTTCGGTTGACCGTTTCGGGGCTGTTGAAGCACAGAAAAACGCAGGCGGCCAATACCCCGGTAATGACCAGGTAGGGCAAAACGCGTGGGTCGCTGCCAAATTCAACGAGGGTTCCGGAAATGATCCCGCCAATGGTCAGCCCGGTCATCGGGCCGCAGCTGAGGATAGCTGGCGCGATCCAGGAGGGGCGTGCAGGGGCATTGTCAACGACCCATGCTGCCAGGGCTGTGGATGCCATTCCGCAGGACAGCCCTTGAAGGAAGCGGCCGATCAGCAGCGGCGTTGCACTGTGTACATTGAGGAAACACAGTGCTGCAACGGCCATCAGTGCCAGTGTCAGGAAAGCCGATATTTTGCGGCCGAAGTGATTGGATAGCCTGCCAAGGAATAGTAGTGATGATACCGCTCCGACGAAATAAACCACCGAGCTCAGAGACAGTTCCGTGTAGCTCAAACCATCGGCGGTTCGGTAAAGGCCATAGAGCGGGATAGGTGTTGCAGACGCGGCGTAGATCGCGATCAGAGATACGCTGGCGGCAACAAATGCCCCAGTACTGCCGAATTGCTTCAACGTGATAAATCCTCTCGGACGGATTTGCGCTCCGCCCGATGATGTTTCGAAAGTATCGGTCTGGAGGGAGTTAGTCTTTCTTGATCGGGCCGCCCAGGTAATCCTCATCAGAAACCGGTTCCATCCAGGTGACCGGGCTACCATCCAGTGCTTCCTGCACTGCGACGTGCTGCATTGCGGTGGTGTCAGTTGCGCCATGCCAGTGGCGGCGGCCGCAGTTGCAGTAGATAAGGTCGCCGGGGCGGATTTCTGTTCTGGGGCCGCCTTCGCATTGAGTCCAGCCTACGCCGTCGGTCACCAGCAGTGCCTGGCCAAGCGGATGAGTGTGCCAGTTTGTGCGGGCGCCGGGCTCGAAGTTCACCACCGCCAGGCCCAGCCTTGAGGGTTCTGGTGCATTGAAAATCTTGTCAATCCGAACGGTTCCAGTGAACCATTCCGCAGGGCCCGAAATGGCGGGGGTGGAGCCTGCCCGCAGAACCTGCATGTCTTCCGAGGTGGTGTCTGTTTTGCTCATGACATTCTCCAGCATTGAGTGGTCGTGACTATTCTAAGCACTTCAATCTTTCCGGGATTGTCCTGATACTGCTCGATTCTTGCCTGATCCTGCTTTGCGGCGTAGATATGGTTGGCAGTGTTATTTGAATGTTGTTGAATCGAATCCATTCAAAGACATCGGCTCTGTCGCGGATTCTTGATTTCGATTCTTGATTTCAATAGGAGCGGTATTTCAATGAAGGTGAACCGTATGGCTAACCCCGTTGGCACTGACAATGGGCCTGTAGGCCGAGCGTTAGGGCTGGCCGCGAAGATTGAAACGCTCACTGCCGGAGAACAGAGATTGGATACGGCAGTGAAGGGCCTGACTCTGCACCGCTGGGATCACCCGACCGATCCGACCAGCTATCTTCTTCCTCCTAGTATTTGCCTGATCGGGCAAGGTCAGAAACAGGTTGTAGTAGGGGAAGGTACCTTTATATATGACGACTGCCATTTTCTGATTACATCGGTTGACCTGCCAGTGGTCACCAGGATTATCGAGGCATCAGAGGAGAAGCCTTACCTGGGGCTGTCCATGGAGCTTGATCTTCGTGTGCTCTCCCAGCTCATGATGGAGCATCCGGCTACAGTGGAACGTCCATCAAAGGACTCGCTGGGCATCGCCGTCAGTGCCCTTACGGGCTCGCTTCTCAACGCGTTCAATCGGCTGCTCGAGCTGCTTGAAACGCCTGAAGATGTTTCGGCGCTCGCCCCTCTTATTCAACAGGAAATTTTTTACCGTCTGTTGTCAGGAGAGCAGGGTGCCAGGCTTCGCCAGATTACGGCGTCCGGTCAGCACGGCTACCGTATTGTCCGGGCTATCGATTGGCTGAAGCAGCACTTCAATGAATCCATGAAAGTTGAAGTTCTGGCCGACAAGGCGGGATTGAGTGTCTCTGCCTTTCACCATCATTTCCGGGCTATGACCGCGATGACGCCTCTTCAGTTCCAGAAAAAAATGAGGCTGAGTGAGGCTCGCCGTCTGATGCTGACGGAACATATTGATGCTTCAAGGGCGGCTTTCCAGGTGGGCTACGAGAGCCCGTCCCAGTTCAGTCGTGAGTACAGCCGGTTGTTTGGTGCGCCGCCTATGCAGGACATTCGACGGCTCGTGCAGGCATCGGCGTAGAACATAAGTGATCTGAAGTGCTACCCACCTGGCGTTCTACGCTGGTTGGCCAAATGTGTTCTCTGTGCTCCCCGTTGTTAAAGAGGTTTTTGCTAAACGTTGATTCCCGTCTTTCGTGGGTTTTCTGTTTACTCTTGTAAACGCACATAAGTAGAGGACACAGAACCCTTTCCTTCGTTTATACTGCTCAAAATACTTTTGGGTAATAAGAAAAGGGGAATCCATGAGGAGACGCCGTGATGCATACTCCTGTATTGCCGCAGTAGCGCTGACGGGGTGGCTGGCCGGGTGTTCTGCATTACCAGCGGGGAACACTGGTTCTCGGCCAGCACAGGAAGAGAACAACGAGCAGTGGCAGGTTTCGTGTTCCGCGGAGGTGTCACCGGAACAACGTGCAGAGCTGGATTCCATTGAATCCCTGATGGGGGCATCGCGCAACTATGCAGCGCTGGCGCGCCTGGAAACATTGCCCTTCGAAAGCCGCGAACACTGGTTGCGCTGGGCGCGACTGCTTGCCACGGTCGGCCAGTTGGATGACTCGCAGAATGCCTACAGCAAGATCGCTGAATCCTGTGAGATCCCGGAGGCCTATCACGGTCTTGGTATCGTCGCGCAGAAGGCTGGCAATCTTCAGAAAAGCGTGGACGCACTGACCCGTGCCAAGGAGCTGGCGCCAGCGGACTCGGATATCCGGAACGATCTCGGCGTTGCTCTTCTGCGTGACCAGAAAGTTGACGAAGCTGCCTTTGAACTGCGAACAGCGTATGAACTGGCGGAAGGTCAGCAGCGCGTGGGCACCAACATGGTCGCAGCCTATTATCTCCAGGGTGGAAAACCGGCCGTTGAGCAGTTGCAGGGCGAATTGCAACTGAGCGATGAGATGGTCAGCGCCGGTATTGAGTTTTCCCAACGCTTTGCCGTCGCAAAAGCGGCGCCAGCGGCGTCTGGCACTGAATCTTCTGGCACCCAATCCCCAATGGTTGCCCAGCCTTCCCCGGGCGAGGAGACACCAGCAGAGCCAGCCGTCAGGTTTCAGAGTCAATCCCGGGAAATAGAAGAAAGTCCGGCACCGCAGCCCGGTAGCCCCATTACCGTTGCTGCTGATAACACGGTTATCGACATTCAGCCGGGCCAGTGCTGGGTTAATGCCCAGATTCAGTCCCGACCGGTGGAAGAGAGCATTCAGGTCAAGGTGAGGGATTCCGAGATCAAGCTCAAGGTAACACCGGCTGAATTCCGCCGTGGTCTCAAACGGGTAGTGACCAAAGAGGGCACCAAAACCTATCGCGTGATTCCGCCGACCTACAAGGAAATCGAGGATAAGATCCTCGTCAAACCTGAGTCGAAGCGCCTCGTGGTTGAGCCGGCGGTGTACAAAACGGTTACCGAAGAAGTGGTGATGGAAGAGGCCCGTACGGAGCTTGAGCCATGTTCAACGTCCGGTGCTACCGCGTATGGTGCCAAAGTGGCTGCGATGGGCTTCTGTACGAAAGCGATTCCCGCCAAGACCAAATCGGTTAGCGTCACCAAACTGGTGAAGGCAGAATCGACACGTACTGAGGTGATTCCTGCCGAATACAAAACCGTGGTTCGCCGGGTCGTCGATAAGCCGGCTGAAGTTGTTCCCATGGAAACCCAGGACGAGATCGACAATCTGGAAATTGCAGAATTGGTGTCCCCGGCGAAAGCCGAGCAAACCACGATTCCTGCAGTCGCCGTTGCCATGAACGTTTTGCGTTATGAAGGCAAGCCGAGAATTGTTGCTCGCCAGGCGGTATGTGACACCAATCTGACCCGGGACATGGTCAGGGAGCTTCAGCAAAAGCTGGGCGGCCTGGGTTACAACCCGGGAGAACAGGATGGATTGCCTGGTCCGGACACCATGGATGCACTGACCAGATACCAGACCGATCACGGTTTGGCTTCCGGAGCCCTGACAATGGAAACAGCTCGCCAGCTCGAGTTGATTGACTGAGCAGATCCTCCCCGGCCGCCCGGATTCACCGGGCGGCCAGACTTTCCCCCTTTCATTAACCTGACGAACTGTTTGGTCTGGCGTCATTTGGGCCAATTTTTGAACATTTTGGGTCAATGAGTCGCCCCTCCTGCCCCTCCATAATGTGAGCTAGTTCGCATTCATGGAGATAAGAACAATGAAGCTGAGAATGACCGTGCTGGCGCTTGGCACATCGTGTGTCCTGGCGGCGTGTGGTGGCTCTGATGGGGAAACCCAGCAGGCTTCCGCGATATCACCGGAAGTCCAGACATCCGGGCAGGGCAATAACAGCAATACACCCCCGGGGCAGGCGTATAAAACCCGTGCGACACTTGGCAGTCGTAACACTGAGTCTCAGCAGGTTCGTATCGAGACGTCTGGCGGTACCGAATGGCAGAGCTATGAACGGGAGGAGGTCTATCCTGAGGCTGTGAATCTCGGCAACTTCGCCATTGAAATGTCGGATGGCATCAAACTGTTTGCGAAGGTTGTTGTTCCGGGAACCGACGCATCTACCCCCGCGCCAGGCCCTCTGCCTGTCATTCTTACTCAAACATCTTATAACTCCTCCCTTGGGCAATTCGTACCGGCTATTGGCGGCGCCAGCGACTATCTCGTGAAACGGGGATATGCGTCGGTTGTGGTCGATGTGCGGGGCACCGGCAACTCTGAAGGTAACTGGGAAGCGTTTGGTGAGCGTGAACAGCAGGACTACAGCGAAGTTGTTGACTGGGTTGTGGCTCAGCCATGGACTGACGGTCGAGTGGGTCTTCAGGGAATTTCCTATCTGGGTATTACCACGGTTCTGACCGCTCAGCAGCAACACCCTGCGGTGAAAGCCGCCTTCCCGATTGTGCCCATTGGCGATGGTTACCGGGACATCGTATTTACCGGTGGGAATGTCAACGCCACCTTCATTCCCCTGTGGATGGGTGCGGTTACCGGCCTTGGCATACTTCCGCTGGAACAGCTGTCGACCACGGGAGTGGAGTCTTTCCTGACGACCATCCCAGACAGACTGGAGGGGCTGCTGCTTGATTTCCAGGTACCGACCATTCTTAAAGCCGTTCTCGGCGAAGAAGAAACTGTGTTTGATGAAGGGTTCTGGGCAGTCCGTTCACCCATGGAAGGCGTCGACAAGATCAATGTTCCCACGTTCATTGTCGGCGGCCTGAATGATATTTTCCAGCGCAGTGAGCCGCTCTGGTATGAGCGTCTTAAAGGCCGGGTTCCGGTTAAGCTGCTCATTGGTCCCTGGACCCACATCGAGGCCGCAGGAATTCCGACCAATGGTCTGCCTGCCGACGGTGTACCTGACTTCAACAACCTGCAGTTGCAGTGGTTTGACGAGTACGTGATGGGACTTGATACACCCGTCGAAGATCAACCGAACGTTACCCAGTATGTTACCGGCCTCGAAAGGTACGAGACGACCACCGATTGGCCGCATCCCGAGATGAAGGCGGAAAGGTTCTATCTGAATGCTGGCGGGCCTTTGTCGCAGGGACAGCTTTCCGGAGATATACCTGAGGCTTCAGCGACTCAGTCCATGGCACAACAGCCCCTGAACGGCCTGTGTTCGTTCAGCACGACTCAGTGGACCATTGGTGTGACAGGTTTTATTCCCCTGCCGTGCTTCGAGTCAAATGACCTGTCCGAGCTGGCGTCTTTGAAGTTCGATCTGCCCGCTGGAGACGACGGACTTTACCTCAACGGTCCAATGCAGGCGGATCTATGGGTGACGACCACTGCCAGAGACGTGCAGCTGTCGGTACGTGTGGATCTGGTGAAGCCGAGCGGTTTGTCCGAACCGATCAGCAATGGCCTGATGACGGCAAGTCTGCAGTCCGTTGATGAATCGAGATCCCGTTTCGATAACGGCTATATGTTGCAACCCTGGCATACCTTCCGTGCCGAAGATCGGGAACTGCTGACATCGACACTTGGGTTCGGTGAGGTACTGCCCAGGCAGGTATCGGTTGAGATATTCCCCTCCAGTGCCTATGTGCCGCCGGGGCACAGCCTGCGGGTATCCATCAACACCAGCAACGTGCCGCAGGGCCTTCCTCCGCTATTGGAGTTGATCGACTCGCTGCTCGGTGTGATGACGCTTCACATGGGGCCGGACACTCCCTCAAGTATCACCCTGCCGGTCGTGCCTTCTGCAACCATCCTTGAGTGAAATATAGCTTACAGGTTCGCTGGCGGGGTGAACCCTGCCAGCCCTGCTTCTTCGAGTAGCTGCCCAAACCTGATGGTGGTCAGGTCCTTACCGGGTGCGCCGATAACCTGGATGTTGTAGGGCAAACCGTCCCGGGTTCGGCCGACAGGTATCGAGGTGGCCGGCAGCCCGAGCAGGGTGGCCATGGCAATCCAGCAGAACTGATCCATGTAGGCTTTGGGTTTTCCGCCCACAGTAATGCGGCGTTTGAAGACTGGCTCTGTGTGATCATGGGGGATGGCGACCGTGGGCGTCACGGGGGTCAGAAGTACATCGATATCGTTAAACAGCGGGGTGATCGCTGCGCGCATCTTTTCCCGCTTTTCGCTCCACTGCATCCATTCGTGGATTGGCTGGTTAACGCCGCGGGCATATTCACCGATGCCCGGCGTTACGGGGCCTAGCAGGTGTAACCATCGGTCGAGGCGTGCAATCCACTTCATCTGGCGCCGCATCCCGGGTTTCAGTGATGTGCCTATCAGGCTGCCAAGCAAATTAAAGTAGGCGGGCAGTATGTGTTCCAGCTTCAGAAGGGGATGGGTGGGAGTTGTCACCAGAGCCCCCCGGCCTTCAAGTGCTTTGGTCAGGCCTCGATACCCCTCGATCAATTCATTCTCGACAGGGCATAAGGGATCTTCCAGCCACACACCGATCCGTGCCTGCTCCAGCCGCTCTATGTTTGATGGTTCCAGGGACAGGTTCCAGTTGCGGCTGTCTGCTGGTCTTGGGCCGGCGATGACCTTGAGTAGCAACTCCAGATCCTGGCTGTTTCTTGCCAGCGGCCCGCCTTCCGCCAGGTCAGGCTGAGATTCCGTTCCGGGAGGCCCGGGGATGTGGCCTCTGAACGATACCAGGCCCCGGCTGGGCTTATGCCCGAAAACGCCACAGAAATGAGCCGGGGTGCGGATGGAACCCGCAAGATCACTGCCGACCTCCAGCGGGGTAAAGCCACTGGCCAGTGCCGCTGCGGCTCCTCCTGACGATCCCCCGGGAGTACGGGATGGATCATAAGGGTTCTGAGTGACGCCGAATACTTTGTTGTAGCTCTGCACATCGGATGCGTAGAGCGGAACATTGGTTTTACCAAGGATGATTGCTCCGGCATCCTCGAGCCGCTGGATGACGTCAGCTTGTCGCTCTGGCAGGTAATGACGCAGCGCCGGTGCGCCAGCGGTACAGGTCATGCCTGCGACTTCCCAGGTGTCTTTGACGGTCAGAGGCAGGCCGTGTAACGGGCCGGTTCGTCGCCCGGCGGCACGAAGTCGGTCAGACTCCCGGGCCTTCTCCAGGGCGCCTTCTTTGTCCAGGGTGACCACGGCATTCACCAGAGGATTGTGTTCCTGGATTCGAACCAGCAAAGCTTGCACAAGCTGCTCGCTGGTGAGTGCGCCTGACTCCAGTTGTTGCAGGAGCTTACAGGCCGGTTGATAGTAGATTGCATCCATTGGGAGTCTCGTCTTTTTGTTGTTGTGTCTGTTCGTCTTTTACGGAATGTCTTCACGCCAGTACTTCACCCGGACCTGTTCCTTTATGGCATCAATGATTTCCAGGATCAGGGTAATCAGGGCTTCATTCTGAGTCTCATCTGCTTCAATCTCGTCTGGTGTGGGCAGGAACACATTGACGATATCTTCGATAAATGCGTGATTGGTTGAGGACGCCAGGTCTTCAAGTATCTGATGAACCACGTTCGCGACGATGTCACCAACAGCCTCTTCCAGCGTTTCCTGGATGGTGGGGCCCACCACTGGCAGGAATTTCAGGCGGGACAGCTCGAGGTTTTGTTGCAGTGCGGTGTCGACACGGTCCTCAAGGTAGCTTCGCAGGGCTCCGCGGTTAGGAACGTAGCCTTCTCGTGCTGCTTCTGCCACCCGGCTCGAGATCCAGTCCGAGAGCATGTCACGCCGTGGATATAGGATGTCCTGTTGAATCCGGTCAAACAGGGGTGAGCCCCGGCGCACTTCCTGTTGCACGCCGCTGAGAACCTTCAGCACGATCCGGTCAGAAAGCTCTTCCATGAAGGCTTCATAATAGAAATTGAAAAAGCGGTAGATCCTGGAGCTGGTAACATCAATGATTTTGTACTGGTGCAGCCGGTACACGATCGAAATGATCCGGAGCACCCGCAGGAAGCGGAGGCTGCCGACGGGAATGCACCCGATCAGATCGTACCAGTGAATAAACGGGTAGAAGTACCAGCGGTCATAGATCCTGGCTTTGATCGCGTACCCCCAACGCAGGAAGAATTCGCTGAGGAACACGCTGACGAATATCATGTCGTAGAAGATAAAGTTCTCATGCACCGGTTGGTACAGAGTCTTCAACGCTGGCAGGTGCTCTCTGATCAGGTTCTGGATAGCAATGAAGCCGTAGATGGAATCCCAGATAATCAGGGCCAGGTTGATAATGAGCAGCCCGAGCATCAGAAAATCGATAACGAACCAGATGAGCTGGTGACTGGATTTCAGGTTCTCTCGATTGATGTGGAGCATTCAGAACTTCCGTTGGCCTGTCAGGAGTTTACGGGCTAGTGACAGGTTAGCTTATTTCAGACCAGTAGACGACTTGGCTAACCATCATTAAATTAACTTGACCGGTCGGTGAACAACTTTCACGCTTTAACGTAAGGTACTGTTATCACTCTAATTAATGAAGTCGCTGAATGCTACCGATAAAACCTGTTTTGGCCATGTGCCGGCGCGTGCTGCTGGCTCTGGCGATTTTGGCCTCTCCGGCCCTCAGTTCCGCCCAGCAGGTTGTTGTCCAGTTGGAAGGGGATTTTCCGCGTTTAAAAAAGAACGCAGAGGCCTTCATTGGCGACGTGGAAGGGCGTACCTCTGACAACCTTCGCCGGTATGCACCGACAGCCGTCGATCAGGCCAAAAGCGCACTGAAAGCCCTTGGCTACTACAAACCGGACATGGGGTGGACAGTGGAAGAGGGAGATGGCGACGAGCCCGCCCGTCTCATCCTGAACATTACCCCGGGTGAACCGGTGCGGGTGATCTCCCGGGTGGTGGAGATTCGGGGGGCGGCGGAGTCTGATAGCCGATTTATGAGGGAACTGCCTCCGAACCCCGCCGAAGGTGATGTGCTGGACCACGGCGAGTATTCGGCGTTGCGCGATACCCTGCAGGCCCGGGCGAGGCGTCGCGGCTATTTCGACGGCAAATTCATCACTCATACTCTGGAAGTGGATCCGGATGCGGGAACAGCCGCCATAACGCTGATCTATGAAAGTGGCGAACGATACCGGCTGGGCGCGGTGACCTTTTCCGAGGGCCACTATTTCGAAACGAGTCTTCTTCAACAGTTCGTGACGTTTGAACCGGGTACGCCTTATCACTCGGACGAAGTGGCTCAACTCAGTCGCGACTTGTCGAACAGCGGCTATTTTTCTGGCGTAGACGTGGATGCTGCACCGTCCAGTGCGGTGGATGGTGTTATTCCCGTTCAGGTCACCCTCAACCAGCGGGAACGGCGGTCAGTGTCGGCCGGTGTTGGTTTTTCCACCGACGTTGGCCCCCGGTTCAGGGGCAACTGGCGTGAACACTGGATTAACCCTATGGGCCATTCACGGGGTGCGGAAACCGAGCTTTCCGCACCAAGGCAGAATCTTTCCACCTGGTATGAACTCCCCCTGGACCCTCCCATGACGGATCTGATCCGCTTCACGGCGGGTTACCAGCGGGAAGATATAGAAAATGTCGAGTCAGAATTGTTCACACTGGGTCAGCAATGGCAGCATGAGCTGGACAGCGGTTGGCTCCAGGTGCTTTCCCTGACGTGGGAAGGGGAACGGTACAACATCGGCAACGACGAGACCGGTACCAGTAGCCTGCTGCTACCCGGCGTAGGCTATTCCAAGATTCATGCGAATTCGGCCCTGGACCCTTCCCGGGGGTACCGGCTTCAGTTGGACATCAAGGGGTCTCACCGTGCCGCGCTGTCGGATGTCGACATTTTGCATGTGAATGCGCTGGCGAAGGTTTTGTTTACAGTGGCAGGAAACCACCGTTTTCTCGCACGGGGCCAGTTCGGCGCAGTCGCCACCAACCGTTTTGAGGACGTACCTCCGTCACTACGTTTCTTCGCTGGTGGTGACCAGACGGTCCGGGGCTATGGTTATGAAACCCTGTCGCCTGAGAATGACAATGGCATACCTGTCGGTGGGCGTTATCTGATGGTTGGCAGCGCTGAATACCAGTATCAGTTTGCAGATCGGTGGCGGACAGCGGTGTTTGCCGATCATGGTAATGCAGTGAACGACCTGTTTGACCCACTGGCCTCTGGCGTGGGAATAGGTCTCCGGTGGATCAGTCCGGTTGGCCCGCTGAGACTGGATATTGCTAAAGGTCTTAACCCGGAATTTGGTGGTGACTGGCGCTTGCACTTCTCAATGGGGCCCGAGCTGTGATGGACAACACAACCGACAAACCCGGGGAGAATGTAAGGGCAGCAGACACCGGGCCGGCTATGGCAAAAGGGCATCGGTGGCGCCGATTTCTGATCTGGACCGCCGTGATACTGATCCTGCTGCCAGTGCTTCTGATCACTGCAGTATTGTTGGCTTTACGTTCTGAAACCGGTACCGCCTGGGTGATCGATCAGATACCGGGGCTGGATGTGTCAGCGGGGAATGGATCGCTGTTCGGAGAGTGGCGGGCGGAGCGCCTGAAGTGGCAGGGCTATGGTGTTTTTGTGCAGGCGGAAGAACCCTACATCGATTGGTCACCGTCCTGTCTCTTCAACAAGCAGCTATGCCTCGATTCCCTGAATCTGCGGGCACTGGTCATAACCACACTGCCTTCGGAGGGTTCAGAAAAGGGGAATGAAGGCATTGATCTTCCGGATGTGGATTTACCAATAGCGTTGCGCATTGGCAACGTGAATCTGGGGCCATTTGTGCTCAATGGCTCTCCGGTCTGGGATAGCGTCGAGCTGTCGGCACAAGGCTCGGGTTCTGAGTGGCAGTTGGATAAGGTGGCTTATCGGCTTGGTGACCTGGGCGTGACGGCCCGTGGCCGGGTAACAACCCGCCGTGACTGGCCACTGGACCTGCACGTGAGCGCAGATATTCCGCCGCCATCCGGTGAAAACTGGAATATTGATCTGTCCCTCGCCGGCAGTATTCGTGACCTGAGGGTGACGGGCCAGAGCGTAGGCTATCTCAATGCGACCCTGTCGGGGCGCGTGTCGCCGCTGGATCCAACACTGCCTGCCGAGCTCAGGCTGACGTCCAGCGAGTTTCTTGCGCTTGATACGCTGCCAGCAACACTGACGCTGCAAAACTGGACAGTGGATGCGAAGGGCAGCCTTGAATCCGGTTTCCGTACGCGCACCCAGGCAACATTACCTGGAACGACCGGACCGATCGGGCTATCTGTGCGTGGGTTGGTGACGACAGGCGGCGCTCGCGATCTGAGTATTTCCCTGGATGAAAAAGCGGTTGAAGGGCAGCCGGGTAGTGTCCGTCTGGAGGGCAATGTCGACTGGCTGCAAGGGCTTAAGGCCGAGACCGGTGTCTCTCTGCAGGCCTTCCCCTGGTATTCATTGTTGCCGGACATGGCAGAGCCACCAGTCATACTGGAAACCCTGAGTGGCAACGCGAGCTGGGATAATGGTGTCTATCATGCTGGCCTCACTGCAGACGTGAACGGTCCGCAGGGGCGGGCCAATGTTGCCGCGGTTATCAACGGGGATCTGGAAGAGGCAAGCCTGACTGATCTCAAGGTGACGACGGGCGCAGGTGCGCTGACCGGAAATGGCTCGGTGAACTTTGCTGGTCCTCTATCCTGGCAAGCCGCGTTGGCTCTGGAAAACTTCAATCCCGGTTATTGGGTCCCCATTCTGGAAGCAAATCTCAGCGGTAGCGTGGAAACCCGGGGGGCTCTCCGTGGGGAGGCGATTCCCGACATGCTGGCCAACTGGGCCGTTGCGGGCACGTGGCAGGGCAAACCCGCTGTTGCCGAAGGCAACCTGGATACGTCATCAGGCCAGTGGGAGGTGTCAGATCTCGCGGTCTCGGTGGGTGACAACAGGATTTCCGGCAAGGGCGCATGGGGGCGAACACTGTTTGCGGATTTCGATGTCTTCCTCCCATCACCGGGCGATCTGGTGGCCGGACTCGCCGGCAGTGTGAGCGCAACACTGAAGGCTTCCGGCACTCCGGAGCAACCGGACGGCACGTTAACGTTGAAGGGCAGAAATCTCGGATGGCAGGACAGTGTTGATGCGGAGAGCCTTGACCTCACCGCGGAACTGCAGCCCGGTTTTCACCTCGACAGCCAACTGCAGGTGCGTGGCCTGTCTGCAGCTGGCCAGCGTCTCGAATCCATCATGCTGGAGGCGAAAGGTACACAGGAGAATCACACCCTCACGTTAGAGGCCGACCATGAAGGCGCGTCGCTTGAGCTGGCCTTTGCAGGTGGGTTTGATTCGGTCTGGGCGGCATGGAGCGGCTCGCTGGAGAGAGGGGTGATCGATGTTCCAGGTCAGAATCAACTCTGGGAACTGGCAGAACCCGCAACGCTGGATTATCCGTTTGGCAAGGAGTTGCTGTTCGGTGCTCATTGCTGGCGCTGGAGCGAAAGTTCGGTTTGCGCTGGTGATCAGATCCTGCTGCCGGAGCCCCGGATTACTTACCGAATCAGCAACTTTCCGACCGAGGCACTGGCGCCGCTATTCCCTGAAACCGTGCAGTGGAAAGCGATGATCAATGGTGACGTCGACCTGGCCGTAACGCCCTCCGGGCCGGATGGGCATCTGAGCCTGGATGCTGGCGAGGGTGAATTCCGGGTATTGCTTGATGGTGAATGGCAGTCGCTGGTACATAAAACCCTGTCATCCACGGTTACGCTCAAACCAGACAATGCCGATATGCAGCTTCTCCTGTCTGGGCCCGAGCTTGGTCAACTGGCGGTAGACCTGTCTGTTGATCCGCGAACTCCCCAGAGGAACGTAGAGGGAACGTTCAGTCTCAACGGGTTCGATTTTGCTTTGGTTGGGCTGCTGAGCGGACTTCAGGAAGTGGCTGGTGAAATCAGTGGAGAGGGTCGTCTGGCCGGTCCCCTGATGAAGCCGTCTGTTGTGGGGCAATTAGCGCTGACGGGCGGGCGGGTTGTTGACCATCGGCTGCCTGTTCCGGTGGAAGAGGCGGTCGCCAGTATCGACCTGAAAGGCTATTCAGCGGATTTGTCAGCCCGCATAAAGAGCAATGCCCGGAGCCAGACCATTCTGGATGGCACCGTGAACTGGCAGGGTAAGCCTGAGGCGGAACTCAGGGTGTCGGGGGAGCGGATACCGTTCGCTCTGGAACCCTACGCGAGCATCGAACTGGCGCCGGATCTGACGATCTCGCTACGGGAAAACGATCTCAGCATAAGCGGGCAGGTCGAAGTGCCCAGAGGCAGTATCGAGATCAAAGGCTTGCCTGCCCAGGCGGTGTCTGTGTCTGACGATGAAGTGATTGTCGGCGTTGAAAAAGAGGAACCGGTTATCCGGCAACTCAACATGGATGTGACGGTGATCGTCGGGGAAGATCAGGTGACCTTTGCCGCTTTTGGCGTGGAGGGTGATCTTGAAGGCACCATCAGAATTGGTAACGACATGGAAACCAGGGGTACGTTGCAACTTGTGAACGGCCAGTACGAGGCCTTCGGCCAGGAACTGGAGCTGCGGCGGGCCCGTCTGGTGTTTGTGGGTAATCTGACCCAGCCATACCTGGATATAGAAGCGGTAAGAACGGTTGATGCCGTGGTAGCGGGGATACGCCTCAGTGGCCCGGTGCAATCGCCGACCAGTGAAGTGTTTTCCGAGCCTGATATGCCTCAGACCGATGCTTTGTCCTACGTAATTCTCGGCCGGGCTCCCCAGACCCAGGGGGATGAAGGGCAGATGAGCAGAGCCGCACTGGCGCTCGGCCTGACTCAGGCGAGTCGGTTCACCGGGGACATCGGTGAAGAGTTCGGTATTCAGAACCTGATGCTGGAAGCGGAAGGCAGCGGTGAGGAAACCTCAGTGGTTGCAAGTGGTTACCTCACCGACGAACTCAGCGTTCGTTATGGAGTCGGGATTTTTGAACCGATAACCACCGTGGCTTTGCGTTATGACCTTGGGCGTTATTTCTATCTGGAGGCGGCCAGCGGCCTGGCTGCCTCACTGGATATTTTCTACACCCGGGATTTCTGATTCAGTCCAGTTCGAACGTTGCGTTCACCGATGCCTGAATTTCACGGATACCGACACTGGATACGGTGTCTGAAACCATTTTCGCTTCGGCCATCATCATGGGGCGTGGCCGGAAACCGCCATTAACGTTGATGGTGACGACCTCACCACAGGTTTGTTTCAGTTGAGAGGCCACGAAATCGCATCGAGACCGGGCATCGGCAATGGCCAGGGCCAACGCTTCTCGCTCAAAACGGCTTTCGTCTGAATGAAAAAACTGGCCCGGGTTGAGGGAATAGTCGAGCCCGATCTGCTGTGCCTGTTCCAGAATCGGGTTCAGCAGGTTGAGGTCGTTGATGCTGAAGCTGACAGTCTGGGACGCCACGGCCTGTTTCTCGATCTCTCCCTGACGGTCTGTCGGTTGGACGGTGCGGCTGTATAGCTGAACGTTGGCGTCTGTGTAGTCTTGCAACTGCCCACGATACTCCTCTATTGCTGTGCGCCACTGTTCGATCAGTCCGTGTACCCGTTCCGTTGCTTTCTGGGGTAATGCGTGTTCTGCGCTGGCGGTAAACTGAAGTCGAGCGCTGTCCGGTTCGTAACGTACGCTGCCTTCGCCGCTGAGAGTGACTTCACCTGCCAAGGCCAGGCCGGGCAGCAGTGCCATTGGTAGCATTGCGTGGCACAGGGTTTTGTATCCGATCATCGCATGTCTCCTTTTATGCCTGATGTATGCCTGATGGCATTATTTCGGGTTTCTCACTCGCCATCGGGTTCCAGCCGAGCGAGCTTCAGTTCTCGGGCTGCGTGGACAAACTCACTGAATATCCGACGGTGCCCGCTGTGGTAAAGCAGGTATTCCGGGTGCCATTGCACGCCCATCAGCCATTGTTCGTGGGTATTCTCAATGGCCTGGACGAACAGATCATTGTCGACAGCCACGACACGCAGGTTTTCGCCCAGCCGCTTGATGGCCTGGCTGTGTATACGGTTTGCGCCAATGGTAGGAGAGCGCATGATGCCTCCCAACCGGGTGCCCTGCACCACACGCACTGTCTGCAAGGGGAGCAACAGCGGGCGGTGGCGGGTGTGATTGCGCAAGGGGGTTACGTTCTGACAAAGTGTGCCGCCATGGAAAACATTGATGAACTGGGCACCGCGACAGATGCCAAGTACCGGCAGCCCTATCTGCTCCGCGCTTTCCAGCAAGCGTTGGTCGGTGTCATCCCTTTTGCGGTCGTACCGGGCTGTTACCCGGGATTGCTGCCCATAGCGTTCCGGATGCACGTGGGTGCCGCCCGATAGCACCAATCCGTCCAGAAGAGACACGTCAGTGTGGGCCCCAGGCCGAATATAATGGGTTTGGGCACCGCACATTTTCAGTCCCAGGCTGATCAGCCTGAGCGCCGTGCTTTTTCGCGCCGGGCCGCTGATACCAATGGTCAGCCCGGGCGTTTCTTCTTCGTACAGAGTGCTGTCAGACATAACCTTTATCGGCCAGCCAGTCTTCGCAGGAGTCTTCCCAGTTGTGTGTCAGGTTGTGGAGACTGAATTTTCGGGCCTCCCGGTACAGCGCCTTGAGCTCGGCCAGGTCAGAAGCATTAGCGGCGACTTGCTCCAGCACAACCCAGTCATTCCAGACCGTTGAAAAGTGCCAGTCGGGATTGTCTATGTCGCAGTCCGGCAGCCGATAGTGCAGGGTGGGCCGGGATTTTATGCGAGGATCCCGCACGTACTGGTCCAGCAGGGGCTTATCCAGATGGGCGAAGAGGGGCAACAGGTCCAGCGCCCGGTTGCGGGTCGGGTTGAACTCGAGATAGTCATGCATCAGGCCGGACAGCGTGGGCTGATAATCATCCTCCAGCAAGCGGTCAACATACCTGTTGCTCCAGGGCTCGATATAGGTGGTGAACTTGCGGCTGATATCAATCTGGTGACGGCGCTTGAGCCAGTTATAGAGCGCTGCAAAGGCTTGCAGGTAACGGACGATGGTTTCCGGATTAAGGTCTGGCAGCTCGGGGTTTAGCTGAAGACCGAACGCATAATACAGTGCTTCGCGGCTGCCCAGCGCACCGGCATCGCGTAGTTCGTCGACCAGTGTCTGAACCTGCTCGAGCTCGCCGAATGGTAGTGGGGGGCTGACGATTTCGAGCGGCACCACAAGCTCTGCTGCGGCATCGATCAAATCCATTGCCTGCCCACTGAGTTCCCGGAGTGAGTCGGGCAGACGTTCGTCATCCAGGTCCAGCTCCTTGATGGGATCCGAATCCAGCTCAATTGTGTACGTCCCATGCCGGGTTTCCATTCGCGTGACATAACGGGAAGCTTCCTGCGCCTGTCCGTTCAGCAGGTGGGCGACTTTCTCTACGAGATCCTTGTAGCCAAGCCCGGACAACTCTATCTCGACGCCAACACGGCGTTGCTTTCCATCACAGGTATTCAGGATATCGGGCATGTTACAGACGTTCGTACTGTTCATAGTGCTCCCTGATTATCTGGATTCCTTCCTGAGCCTATCACACCCGCCGGTGAAAGCTTGTTACACACCGGTAAAGAAAAGTGGATACAGGGTTTACACTGGATAAAACACTGTATATAGTCTCAGTTACTGTATATAAAAACAGGTGGAGAGGCTTGATGAAGCTGACAGCCAGGCAATCACAGGTGTTGGATATTATCCGGCGCTATTTGGATGAAACAGGGTATCCCCCTACGCGTGCGGAAATTGCATCAGAGCTGGGGTTCCGCTCGGCCAATGCCGCGGAAGAACACCTTCGGGCTCTGGCTCGTAAAGGCGCAATCGAAATGGTACCCGGTGCCAGTCGAGGCATCCGCCTGCCGGAAACCGAGGAAGACCTTGGCTTGCCAGTGATTGGTCAGGTCGCTGCAGGTAGCCCGATTCTGGCTCAGGAACATATTGAAGATCATGTAACCCTGAGGCCGGAATTCTTCTCTCCATCGGCTGATTACCTGCTCAGGGTTCGTGGTATGAGCATGAAGGATATCGGCATCCTGGATGGCGACCTTCTTGCGGTTCACCGTACCCAGGATGTTCATAACGGACAGGTGGTTGTGGCCCGGGTAGGTGAGGATGAAGTCACGGTGAAGCGTTTCCGAAAGGAAGGGTCGAAAGTTTACCTGATCGCGGAAAATGAAGAGTTTGCTCCGATCGAAGTCGATCTGAGAGAGCAGCAGCTTTTTATCGAAGGCTTGGGTGTTGGTGTTATCCGGCGTTCCGATCTGCACTGATCGAACTGGAACTAACGGAAACTGGAAAGCAGGTGAATCATGGAACAGCTCAGCTTTAATCAGAATCTGGCTTATCAGCAGGGTGCCATGGCTTATCAGGTACCGGCCTCTTCCGAACGGCGCACGGTAATTCGTGCCCGACGTAAACCGGATGCGGCTGAACCGGCGGTCGCGGGTAACGTCACCGAGATCATTTTGCCTCAGGGGCAAGTAGAGAACTTTCAGCTGTTACTGCCCATGCTTACCCAGTTGAACCAGGAGAAACGCTGGCTGGCGTGGATTGATCCGCCACACGAGCTGGTCAGTAAGTGGCAGAAAATGCATGGTATTGTGGCTGGCGAGCTTCTGGTGCTGCGTTCCACCGCCGAGTATCCGGCGCAGCAGCTAGCGGAAAGAGCGCTCAGCGCGGGTACCTGTCATGCCGTCGTGATGTGGACGAGCAAGCTGGGGCGTTCAGCTTTTGAAGCTTTGCAACAGGCCTCTGCAAAAGGAAACAGTCACGGGGTTGTCCTTCGACAGCGCTGATCTGCAGTAGGCCCTGATGCCAGGAAATCAGTGCAGGGTATAGCTGGGCTGGGATTCGGCCAGTTCGGCTTCCTCCTCTTCCCAGTCGATGTCGTGGGCAATATTGCCAACGGCTTCAATGCCGGCGGCGATCATTGCCTTGGCAACATTCATGTCACGATCTTCCATCATTTCGCGAGCTTCGTCCGAAAACGAAATTTTTACCAGCGGTGCGGTGTCGTCATCAACGCGGCGCAGTGCATAGTCGCCATTGCTGAGTTGTACAATTTCGAAAAACGACGGAGACATTCAATAAAACCTTTAACTTTAAGTATTTGCGATCCAGGTATGGCAGGGTGGATTACCACTCGCTGTGCTGCTCAGCCAGATCATTGGCAAAATTTTTCATCGCGTCCAGAGTCTTAAGCAGTGAGGCTGTGGAGCGATCCGGTCCGGTTTCTGCTGCGACGGCGATAATGTTCTCTGCACTCACTGTTTTTCGTGGGGCAGGGGGTCGGCTCTGGGCTGTTTCCAGCTGATCCAGATGGTTCCACCAGCTTCCGGCCTGTAGTTCCAGTTCCCGCAAACGCCGGAGTTCATTCGGGGTTTCGCCAATCACCACAGCGAGTTCCGCCAACGTGGATGGTTCTGCAGACTTGTGTTGATAGAGTCTCGCGACCATCCCCAGAAGCAGCCTTCTCGACCGAATCATCAGTTCAATGGCGCCCTGAATGGCCGCCTCCCGCCTCAGTGCCTGCTCGGCTTCCGGTACTGCCGTGTTCGAGTTGCGGTCTGAAGCACCTTCTAACTGGCCAAGTAACGTGCGGGCCAGAAACAGCTTCTGAGAGACTAAAGAGTGCCACTGCGAGGCCATGAGTTACCTACAACCGGAATAACGATTGGCCAGTTTACCACCTCCGTGGCTTCATTTCCTCCCCCATGGACCGGCTCCTCACTGACACAAGAAGATACAAATTGCAGTTGAAACGGTCGTTTGAATTTGGTGAAAATGCCACGGGCAGCTCGGTATTGTATTGGCAATCCTGCTGCATAACGGAATGATTTTCTGGAGGTGGTGAGGATGCGTAACAAACTGGTCGCCGGTGTGGCAGCAGTGTTGGTCGGCTTCTCGACTCAGTCCCTGGCCAAGGTTACTGAGGCGGAAGCGGCACGGCTGGATAAGGATCTGACTCCGTTGGGAGCAGAGCGGGCGGGCAACGCGTCAGGCACAATCCCGGCCTGGACCGGGGGCCTGAAAACGCCACCCGGAAACTGGAAGGCGGGAGATGTAGAGGTAAATCCTTACCCCGATGACCAGCCGATGTTTGTGATCAACGGTGATAATACCGATCTCTATCGGGACAAACTGACCGATGGGCATTTGAAGCTGCTTCAGGAGTACGCTCCTGACTTTTACATGCCGGTTTACGAAACCCGTCGTAGTGCTGCGTTCCCGGATCGAATTTATCGAAAGACCAGGGAAAACGCCCTGACGGCCGAGTTGCTGGATAACGGTAATGGCGTACGGAACACTATTGCTACCAGCCCGTTCCCGATTCCTGAAAATGGCCTTGAGGTGATCTGGAACCATATTCTCCGTTATCGGGGGGAAGAAGTTTCGTTCCGTAGTGCGTCTGCCACGCCGATGACCGACGGTTCATTTAACCCGGTGGTCAATCAATACGATTATTTCATCGCGTACAGTAAACAAGGGGCAGAGCTGGAAGAAATCGATAACAAGATTTTCTATCTGAAAACAGACACGATTTCTCCGCCTTCTATTGCTGGTACCATCACGCTTGTTCACGAAACCCTGGACCAGATCCGGTCGCCCCGCCTGGCCTGGCGCTATGATTCGGGATCCCGTCGCCTGCGCCGGTCACCCAATCTTGCATATGAAACTGATCTGCCAAACTCTTCATCAATGCGCTCGGTTGACCAGAAAGATATGTACAACGGTGCCCCCAACCAATACGACTGGACGCTCAAAGGGAAACGTGAGATCTACGTTCCTTATAACGCCTACCAGTTGCATGACGAAAGTGTGCGCCCTGACGATGTGATTCGTCCACGCCACATCAATCAGGAACTGACCCGATATGAATTGCACCGGGTGTGGGTAGTTGAAGCCACGGTACGTACCGGTATCAGCCATATTTACAGTCGTCGTGTGTTCTATGTAGATGAAGACAGTTGGCAGATTCTCGTCTCTGAGGAGTACGATAATGCTGGCAATCTCTGGCGTGTTTCCGAAGCTCACAACATCAGCTACTACAGTGAGCCGGTGTTCTGGACTACCATGGAGATGACCTATGACCTCAAGGCCCAGCGGTATTACGTTGATGGCCTGAGCGACGGATTCCCGGCATATGACTTCAGCCCCGGGTTCCGGAGCAAGGAGTTTTCGGCCTCCGCTGCCCGTCGCGCAGCTCGCCGCTAAACTCCTCACCAGCAAAAGGGGCCGGTTTTACCGGCCCCTTTTTGTTTTGCTAACGGCAAATGCATACAAGGAGACAGGCGATGGCGGATGTAAAAGCTCACCTGGATAAACTGGATCGTCTGATGGGGGATCTTGGCCGGGCCCTCGCAGACAGCGACTGGGAGGCGCTCGCAAAGTTGAATGCTGAGGTCAAGCCCTCAGTAGAGCCACTGATGGCATCTCTGGCAGCCGGAGAAGTGGATGCAGAAACTGTGCGTACACGGTTGCAGGAAATACAGCAATTTGTTGACGCGGCCAACGCGAGTGCCGAAAAGGCGAGAAATGAGGCGCGGGAAGCCCTGAAGGGGGTCAATCAGAACCGTAATGCAGCCAGAACTTATCAGAATGTTTCGACGAATCGCTCATCTTAGCGTCATAAAATTGACTCCGACGCGCTTACAGTCTTAAATACGGCACAAATCCATGAAGAGATTTCACTGAATGCCTCAAGACAACAAGGTGCTGGTGCTGAGCGAGGATGAATCGAGACGTCGGGATATCGTCACGATTCTGGAGTTTATTGGAGAAGAAGACATTGTGTCCGGTGAGGATGCCTTCGCAATGCTCGGATCTGGCAGCGATGCATTGGCTGACGTATCTATGGCGATTATGAATGGTGAAGATGCTTCTGTCGCTGATACGGTCACGGGCCTTTGTACGGCGGTTCAGGGGATTCCGGTCCTGATGATCGGAGACCCGGCTCTCAAAGGGTTGTCGGATGATGATTCGGCGCGGGTTATCGCCCGGATGGAATGGCCGCTTAATTACACCAAGTTCGTGGATTCTCTGTACCGGGCCCAGATCTTTCGGGATCAGTTCAGCCGCTCCCGGGAACGGGGACAGCAGCGTGGGTTACAGTTGTTTCGCAGCCTGGTAGGTACCAGTCGCAGCGTACAACAGGTTCGCCAGCTCATGGAGCAGGTGGCGGATAAGGAAGTCAGTGTGCTGATTACAGGTGAGTCCGGTACTGGCAAGGAGGTGGTTGCCCGCAACCTCCACTACCATTCAACACGCCGTGATAAGCCCTTTGTACCGGTTAACTGCGGCGCGATTCCCGCCGAACTTCTTGAGAGTGAACTCTTTGGCCACGAGAAAGGTGCTTTCACCGGCGCGATTACCGCTCGGGTAGGGCGTTTCGAAATGGCGGAAGGCGGTACGCTGTTCCTGGACGAAATAGGCGATATGCCTCTGAACATGCAGGTGAAAATTCTGCGGGTGCTTCAGGAGCGCACGTTCGAGCGTGTTGGCAGTAATCGTACTCAGTCTGCGGATGTCAGGGTCATTGCAGCAACCCACAAGAACCTTGAGGACATGATAGAGTCCGGGGATTTCCGGGAAGATCTTTACTATCGGCTCAATGTATTCCCGATCGAGATGCCAGCGCTAAGGGACAGGGTTGAAGATATTCCTTTGTTGATCAACGAGCTGATCTCCCGGATGGAAAAGGAGAAGCGTGGCTCGTTGCGGATGAATTCAGCGGCGATCATGAGCTTGTGCCGCCATGACTGGCCAGGCAATGTCCGGGAATTGGCGAATCTCGTTGAGCGTCTGGCTATCATGCATCCTTACGGCGTGATCGGGGTTCAGGAGTTGCCGAAGAAGTTCCGGTATGTGGACGACTATGATGAGAATCGCCCGGTGGATGATTCCGGAATGCCGTCGGGTGTGCCGGGACTGGTGGGGCTGGATGCGCCGGCATTGTTGCCGGTTAATGGCATTGATCTGAAGGACTATCTGTCCAATCTGGAGAAGCAGTTGATTCAGCAGGCGCTGGACGAAGCCAGCGGCGTGGTTGCCAGGGCTGCTGAGAAGCTCCGGATTCGCCGCACTACTCTGGTGGAGAAGGTCCGCAAATACGGCCTTCGGGAAGAAGAGGTCTGAAGCTGATCGGCTCACGGTTATAACGGTTTCAGTCTCCTTATTACGGCGTCAAAGGTTTGTAACCTGCGACGCCGTTGTCATTTCAGGGCGACGTAAAATTGTCATCCTCGATCCTTTTAAATTTCTTTCTAACTGAAAATTAAGAAAAAAATCAAGTTGGCACGCTGCTCGCTTGGGACCGTGTACACGAATCATCCGAATGGTTCGGTCCGGCATCGGACCGGTCAGGGGGCAAGTTTATGAGTCAGGCACAATCCATGGTCCACTCCGAAATGCATCAGGCGCAGGCGAATGCAGCGGCGGACGCTAATGACAAGGTGACCGCGTTGTTTCCCGCCCAGGGTGAAGAGGCCGTGGACTCTGCGCTGGAGATGTTTAATCGCATGTCCCGGCAGATCACCGACTCATACCGAACTCTCGAATCCCGGGTGAACCAGCTTTCTGGTGAGCTGACCCAAGAAACCATGCAGCGACAGCAGGAACTGGAAGAGAAAGAACAACTGGCTGATCGACTCTCCACGCTTCTGAAGGCCTTGCCGGCTGGGGTCGTCGTGCTGGACAGTCAGGGCGTGGTTACCCAGACAAACCCGGCAGCGATTTCGCTTCTCGGTGAGCCACTGGATGGAGAGCGTTGGGTTGACGTGATTCGCCGTTGCTTTGCGCCCCGTCGAGATGATGGCCATGAAGTATCCCTCAAGGATGGTCGCCGGGTCAGTATTGAAATCCGGACCATGGAAAACCAGCCAGGGCAGTTGATCCTGCTAACGGATCTGACCGAAACCCGTCAGCTTCAGTCCCAGCTTGCCCACGCCCAGCGTCTGTCCGCCATGGGCAAAATGGTGGCCTCTCTGGCCCACCAGATTCGTACGCCACTCTCTGCGGCCATTCTCTACGGTGGGCATCTTACTCAGGACGATCTGGACGATGAAATGCGCCAGCGTTGTGCCTCGCGGCTGATGTCCCGGCTGACCCATCTGGAACAGCAAGTCCGGGATATGCTCATTTTTGCCCGCGGCGAAACCCGCCTGGCGGAACAGCTGTCAGTGGGGAAGCTGGTATCTGCCTTGGGAGCGGCTCTTGATGGTATCAAGCGTACACCGGCTACCACGGTGACCTTCAATCATGCCGGAGGCGGGGACCGCCGTCTGATGTGTAACCGGGATGCTCTGGTTGGTGCATGTACAAATCTCGTCAATAACAGTATTGAGGCGGGCGCAAGTGCCGTGCAGGTGGATGTGGCGTCCGAAGCGGGTGACCTGGTGATTCGGGTCGCCGACAACGGCCCGGGATTTGACACCGCGGAAGCCGGTCGCCTGGTTGAGGCTTTCTATACCACCAAGTCCCATGGAACCGGGCTTGGTCTTGCGGTGGTTCAGGCCGTAGTCAAGGCGCATCAGGGACGGTTTTCCATTGAATCGCCGGAGCAGGGTGGCGCCTTGGCAACCCTGCGCCTGCCGCAATTGAAGAATAACGGATAATCGGAGAAAACCATGGCCAAAGCTCAGATTCTGATCGTTGAAGATGATCACGACCTGCGTGAAGCGCTGGTCACCACGTTGGAACTGGCGAAATTCCGGGTGCGGGAGGCGTGCGATGCCCGTGAGGCATTGGCCAGTCTGGCTGAGTCACCGGTAGATATGGTGGTCAGCGACGTTAATATGCCCGGTATGTCTGGTCATGAATTGCTGTCTGAAGTCCAGCGGCTCTATCCGGGGCTGCCGATGATGCTGATTACCGCCTATGGTCAGATCAGTCATGCGGTTTCTGCCATGCAGTCGGGCGCTATCGATTATCTTGTCAAACCATTCGAGCCACAGGTTCTGGTGGATGCGGTGACCAAGGTCGTTGGAGGCGTTCGCCAGAAGGCAACGGATGCCCCGGTCGCCGAGGATCCGGTCAGTAAACGCATGTTCCAGCTGGCAGCGAAAGTCGCAGGCAGCGATTCCACGGTCATGATTTCCGGGGAGAGCGGTACCGGTAAGGAAGTGCTGGCTCGTTACATACATCAGCAATCCCCCCGGGCAGATCAGCCCTTTGTGGCGATCAACTGTGCTGCGATTCCGGAAAACATGCTGGAAGCCATTCTGTTTGGCCATGAGAAGGGCGCCTTTACGGGAGCGGTATCTGCATCGCCGGGCAAGTTTGAGCAGGCTAACGGCGGTACGATTTTGCTGGACGAAATCTCCGAGATGGATCTGGGGCTGCAATCCAAGCTGCTGCGGGTTTTGCAGGAGCGAGAAGTTGAGAGGGTGGGTGGCCGGAAAACCATTGCCCTGGACGTGCGAGTGATTGCAACCACCAACCGGGATCTCGCCGACTATGTGCGGGAA
Source organism: Marinobacter salinexigens (assembly GCF_008370345.1). GTDB lineage: Bacteria > Pseudomonadota > Gammaproteobacteria > Pseudomonadales > Oleiphilaceae > Marinobacter > Marinobacter salinexigens. The sequence continues at coordinate 148,336 of NZ_VTUU01000002.1, forward strand.
GGACAATTCCGGGAAGACCTGTATTACCGTCTGACCGTTTTCCCGATGCATTGGCAGCCACTCCGGGAGCGCCCGCTGGATATCATGCCGTTGGCGACCTCTTTGCTGAAAAAACACTGCCGCAAGATGAAACTGACAGGGATTGCCTTCGCGCCGGATGCCAGATCTGCCCTGATGAGCCACGCCTGGCCAGGCAATGTGAGAGAGTTGGATAACGCCATCCAGCGGTCACTGGTACTGCACCAGGGTAACGTGATCCATGAGGGCGACCTTTGCCTTGAGCTGGGAATCACCGGGCGTGAAATTTACGCGTCGGCTGTCGAGCCGGTGGAGCGCTGCCAGCCGGCCGATTCAACCGAACCCATGCCCTCCGGGAATGCCGCGCAGGAGTCATTGCAAGAGGAGCATGCCGCTTCCCTTGGTGACGATCTGAGGCAGCAGGAGTTCCGGATTATCATTCAAACCCTCAAGAAGGAGCGCGGGCGGAGAAACCGCGCTGCTGAGCAGCTGGGCATCAGTCCGCGCACATTGCGCTACAAGTTGGCGCAAATGCGGGATGCGGGGATAGACCTCGATGCGGAACTGGCTATGGCGTAGCCCGCCCTTGGCTGAATCCTGACGAATCCTTCGTACTGGCACCCTTCCGGGTGCCTTTTTTATGTCTGTCAAAAGTCCGTCATCTTTAAATGATGCTTGCCAGTAATGTCTTCTAATATATTGAAAAATAATAGTAAAAGGTTTCTGGCCTGCCCCTTGCTTACAAGCATGTAACAGTGTTTCACGAGTAAGTCCTTCCTGGATGGGGGAGGAATCGGGGGAGAGTTATGGTCCAGCGTGCCGACATCAATAGTGTGCTTTCTGATATTCGATCTCTGCGAGCGCAGATGGCGCAGAACCAGCGTATCGAGCAGGATCAGTCGGTCCGGGGCCGGATTGATGGTCCGCGTCAGGTTCAGGAAATCCAGCAAACGCCGAGCTTTAACGACATGCTCAGCAATGCGGTGAACAGCGTGAATGACCTGCAGCAGAACGCAAGTGAACTCCGGACCGCCTACGATATGGGCGACCCCAATGTGGATATCACCCGCGTTATGATTGCGGCCCAGAAATCTTCGGTGTCGTTCGAGGCGCTGACCCAGGTGCGTAACCGGGTCGTTCGCGCTTATGAAGACATCATGAACATGCCGATCTGATAACGGAGCAGAGACATGGCCAGCGTTCCTGCAGATACTGCGTCAACCAATATGCCTGCGGCCCAGGAGAGTCATGATGCTCCTGAGAGCGGCAGCGATCTGTTCCTTGGTTTTAACCGGCTGAACCTGCTTCGCCAGATTGGCCTGATGGTGGGCCTTGCAGCCAGCGTAGCCCTTGGTGTGGCTGTTGTGCTTTGGGCTCAGGAACCCAACTATCAGCCGGTGGTTGGTGATTTGTCTGGCTACAATCCGCAGGACGTTACCACGATCCTGGAAAGTAACGGCATCGACTACAAAATGGATCCCCGTACCGGTGCGCTGCTGGTTCCTTCCGAGCAGGTATACAACGCGCGTCTGAAACTGGCGGCCGAGGGGGTTACCGATCAGAAAACCCTGGGGTACGAACTGCTGGATCAGGATCGCGGACTGGGTACGTCCCAATTCATGGAAACTGTCAGCTATCGCCGTGGTCTTGAGGGCGAGCTGGCCCGCACTATTGCCGCTATGCGTGGTGTTCGCAATGCCCGGGTGCATCTGGCCATTCCTGAGCGCTCGGTGTTTGTTAGAGATACCCGGGAACCGTCCGCCTCTGTGTTCCTCGAGGTATTTGCTGGTCGTCGTCCCGAGCAGGAGCAGATCAGCGCCATCGTCAATCTGGTGGCGGGCAGCGTTCCGCTGATGAAAAGAGACAGCGTCACCGTTGTGGATCAGAACGGCAACCTCCTGACCGGGGAAGAGGTCAAGAACGATACTGACCGGATGAAGGACCAGTATGAATACACAGCGCAGGTTGAAGAGCGACTGAGCCGGCGGGTGGCGTCATTGATTGCGCCAATCGTCGGGGAAGGGCGGTACCGGACCGAGGTATCGGCAGACCTGGACTTCTCTTCTGTTGAACGTGCGGAAGAGGTCTTCAATCCTGATCAGCAGGCAATCAGAAGTGAGCGGGAACTGACCGAACAGCGAAACTCCAATGGGCCGGTGGGTATCCCGGGGGCCTTATCGAACCAGCCTCCCGCCAACGCGACGGTGCCCGAGCAAGCTAACGGTAATGCCCAGGGCGGAGCCAATGCGAACGGCGAGAATGCCCCGGCAGCGCCTCCGGTTAATGTCCGGACTGAGGCCACTCGCAACTACGAGATGGATCGCAGTGTCAGCTATATCCGGCAGGAGCTGGGGCGGGTCAAACGTGTAACGGTGGCCCTTGCCGTTGATGATATGAAAGTTGTTAATCCGGAAACCGGCGAAGTGAGTTACCAGCCCTGGCCAGAGCAGGAACTCCAGAGGCTGAGTATGCTGGTCCGGGATGCTGTTGGATATTCGGCAGCCCGGGGTGACAGCGTTACCGTTATGAATACGGCGTTCGCGCCAGAGGAAGCCGTGGTGTTTGATGCCCCGGGCTTCTGGGAACAACCCTGGTTCTGGGATCTTATGAAGCAAGTGCTGGCTGGCTTGGTCATTCTGGTTCTGGTGCTTGGGCTGCTGCGCCCGACCCTGAAAAGCCTGTCTGGCGGTGGTAAGGAAGAGCGCGGCGGTGATCTGGCGGAAACCGGCTACGGAGATCTGGACGGTATTGAAGGCGGAGATGCGCTCAAAGCGGCCATGTCTTCTCAGGATGAACTGCTTTTGCCGGGCGCAACGGACAGCTATGATAGGCAGCTGAATGCATTGAAAGGCCTGATTGCGGAAGACCCGGGGCGGGTTGCCCAGGTCATGCGCCAGTGGGTGAATGTCGATGACTGATCAAGCCAACCAGCAGGGCGGGAGTGCGCCCAATAAGCCAACCCGGAAAATTCCCCGGGTGGAGCAGGCTGCAATCCTCCTGATGTCGCTCGGTGAGGCCGACGCCGCCGAGGTGCTAAAACACATGGGACCCAAGGAGGTTCAGCGTGTTGGGGTTGCCATGGCACAGATGCAGGATGTCAGTAAGGAAGACGTCACTTTCGTGCTGAATCAGTTTGTTGACGCCGTTGGCGGACAGACCGGCCTGGGTGTTGGCAACGACGACTACATCCGCACCATGCTTACCCAGGCTCTGGGTGAAGACAAGGCTGCGAGCCTGATCGACCGGATCCTGATTGGCGGTAACACCACCGGCCTTGACACTCTCAAATGGATGGAGCCCCGCGCAGTGGGCGACATCATTCGTTACGAGCATCCTCAGATTCAGGCCATTGTTATTTCTTACCTTGATCCAGACCAGGCGGCCGAAATTCTGGCGACTCTCGATGAAAAGGTCCGGCTGGATGTGATGATGCGGGTTGCTTCGCTGGAAAGTATTCAGCCCCAGGCCTTGCAGGAGCTGAACGATATTCTTGAGAAACAGTTCTCCGGCGGGTCTGCAGCCCAGACCAGTCGCATCGGTGGTATCAAGCGGGCGGCGGACATCATGAACTTCATGGATCGGAGCATTGAAGGCTCTCTGATGGATTCTATCAAGGACATGGACCCGGACCTTGCCTCGACCATCGAAGACCTCATGTTTGTGTTTGATAACCTGAAGGATATCGACGACCGTGGAATTCAGGCCTTGCTGCGTGAGGTTTCGTCAGAAGTGTTGGTTGTCGCCCTGAAGGGCGCCGACGATGCGGTCAAGGACAAGATCTTCAAAAACATGTCGAAGCGGGCCGCTGAGCTGCTTCAGGACGATCTCGAAGCCAAGGGGCCTGTCAAGGTCAGCGAAGTCGAGTCGGCGCAGAAGGATATTATTACCGTTGCACGGCGTATGGCTGAGGCGGGCGAAATATCCCTCGGTGGCGCCGGTGAAGAAATGATGTGATGAAAGATTCCTCCAAAGGCTCTGAGCCCATACCCAAGGAACAACTGACAGCATACGAGCGCTGGGAATTGCCGTTGCTGGATGCTTCGGGCAACGAGATTCCGAGGGTCGAGGAGCGCGAGGTCAAGCCTCTTACTGCGGCGGACATAGATGAAATTCGTCAGGCTGCCCGGGAAGACGGATTTCAGGAAGGTCGTGATGCCGGTTTCCAGCAAGGCTTCACCGAGGGCCATGAAAAAGGCCATCAGGAAGGGCTGGAAACCGGGCTTGCAGAAGGCCGGGAAAAAGGCGAACGGGAAGGTCTGGACGCCAGCCAGAAAGACGTGACTGACAAGCTGGAACGGCTGGAACAGGTGATGGGTGAGCTTCTGGAACCGATCAGTCGTCATCAGGACGAATTGGAATCAGCCCTGGTCAATCTCACGACCGAACTGGCCCGGGCGGTTGTCTGCCGCGAACTCGCTATGGACTCATCCCAGATCCAGTCTGTGGTTCGCCGGGCCATTGAGGCACTGCCTTCCACCTCTGAAAACGTGCGGATTCACGTTCACCCTGACGACGCGGCTCTGGTAGGCGACGTCGCAACGCGGCTGGATGCACCTGCCTCGATTGTGGAAGACACTGCGCTGCGCCCCGGCGGATGCAGGGTCGAAACCCGAAACAGCCTGGTAGATTTCACCGTAGAAAAACGCTTTCAGAAAGCCGTAAGAACTATGTTCGACAAGCAGTCCGAACTCAATGGCAACATTGAGGAAGGAGATAGCGATGACGTCGACGCTGGCTGATCGCCTCTCTCGCTATCAGGGCGCCCTTGCAAGTGGACCATCACCGGAGCTGTCCGGCCGTTTGACTCGTATGGTAGGCCTGACCCTGGAGTGTGTTGGGTGTCCGATGGTGGTTGGCGACCGCTGTGTGATCCAGGGCCAGGATACTGGCAATGTGGAAGCCGAAGTGGTCGGCTTTGAAGACGAGAAAGTCTACCTGATGCCGCTCACCGCCATTGAAGGCCTGAAGCCGGGGGCTCGGGTTATTCCATTGTCTGCCACCAGCCGGGTACCGGTGGGTCCTCAGATGCTGGGGCGGGTGGTGAATGGCAGTGGTGAGCCGCTGGATGGTAAAGGCCCGCTACAGGAAGAAGCCCGGGTATCGTTAACCGGCGATATTATTAACCCGCTCAACAGGGCGCCGGTCCGGCAATCGATGGACGTGGGTATCCGTGCGATCAATTCGTTGCTGACTGTGGGGCAGGGCCAGCGTCTTGGCCTGTTTGCCGGTAGTGGCGTGGGTAAGAGCATGCTGTTGGGGATGATGACCCGGTTCACAGATGCGGACATTACCGTGGTTGGACTGATTGGTGAGCGGGGGCGCGAGGTCAAGGAATTCATTGAGGATATCCTTGGAGACGAAGGCCTGGCGCGATCCGTTGTGGTTGCATCCCCCGCCGATGATTCGCCCTTGATGCGTCTGCGCGCCGCCATGCTCACCACCCGGATTGCTGAATATTACCGGGACCAGGGCAAGCGTGTTCTGTTGTTGATGGATTCGCTGACCCGCTACGCACAGGCCCAACGGGAAATTGCGTTGGCAGTTGGTGAACCTCCCGCGACCAAGGGTTACCCGCCGTCGGTATTTGCGAAGTTGCCCCAGTTGGTAGAGCGGACGGGCAATGGGCGCCCTGGCGGGGGTTCCATTACGGCGTTTTACACCGTGCTGACCGAAGGTGATGACCAGCAGGATCCGATTGCTGATGCCGCCCGGGCCATACTGGATGGCCATATCGTGCTGTCCCGACGGCTAGCAGAGGAAGGGCACTATCCGGCGATTGATGTCGAAGCCTCCATCAGCCGGGTTATGCCACAAGTCACCGAACCGGAGCACTTTTCCCGGGCCCAGCGTTTCAAACAGGTTTATTCCCGCTATCAGCAGGCACGGGATCTCATCAGTGTTGGCGCTTACGTGAAAGGGTCTGATCCGGAAACGGACTTCGCGATTGCCCATATTGGCAAGATGACCCAGTTCCTGAAGCAGGGTCTGAATGAAAGTGCCCCTTTACAGCAAAGCATCGAACAGCTGCTATCCGTAGTGCCTGAACGACGATCTCCGGAACGACGTAATACGGTGGTTCCCAATCCCGCGCCTGGAGTTAAGGAATAATGCTGCGATCCAAACGGTTAGCGGTGGTTCTGACGCTGGAGGAGCGTAAGGAGAAGGAAGCTCTTGAACGGATGGGCCAGGCACGAGAAGTGGTGGACCAGCAGCGCCAGCAGATTGAGAGCCTGCATCGCTACCAGCAGGAATACAGGGATCAGATACGTAGTAGCCAGCAAGGCGTTATCCAGGTAGCCCGCTTGCAAGCCTGGCAGGCTTTTATTGCCCAGCTGGATCAGGTTATCAGGCAGCAGGAGATGCAGCTTGAGAAGGCTGAACAGCTGTTTGAAGCCCGTCGCCTGGAGTGGCAACAGGCCTGGGAACGCAAGCGGGGGATGGAGAAGTACATAGAATCCTGCCGCACCCAGGAGCAACGTGAACAGGACCTTCGTGAACAGAAACTCTCCGATGAGGCCGCAGGGCGGGCGTTTGCAAGACGGCAACGTTGATCAACAACGCAGAGCCTCATTGCTGTATGTCAATCTTGCCTCCATGCCAAGCGGGCGTGGTTCGACTATTCTTAGCCGAAGACTGACCGCTGATGTATCCTAGTGGCAACTGTAATTGCGCGAGAGCTTCGGAGGTACCGGTATGTCGATTCAGACGCGCCGCGGAGAAGATGGTGAAACCCTTGTTATCAGTATTGAAGGGCGATTTGATTTCAGCACCCATCAGGCATTCCGGGATGCCTACGAGCATGGCGAGCCGGGTGTACGGAACTACATTGTAGACCTGTCCAGTACTACCTATCTTGACAGCTCGGCGTTGGGGATGTTGCTACTGCTTCGCGACTTCGCTGGTGGCGACAGTGCCCGGATCTCCATCGAAAACTGCAACAGCGACGTCCGTCGCATTTTGTCTATTTCCAACTTCGAGCAGTTATTCGCCATCCGGTGATGCCGTTGACCCCAGCCAGGGACCTTCAGTGCGAGAGCCAGTTACCGAAGACCGCCCCCTTAGAATCCTCATTGCGGATGACAGCGACAGTGATCGGTTAATCCTCCGGGCTCTGCTCAGGCGTCTTGGTCATGAGGTCTGCGACGCCCGGAATGGACGCGAGGCTGTAGAATGCTTCGAGGTCTATGGTCCGGACATCGTGTTGCTCGATGTACTCATGCCCGTCATGGATGGCATGGAGGCTGCCCGGGAAATCAAGCGCCTGGCCGGCGAGAAGATGGTGCCGTTGATTTTTCTGACCTCGTTGTCAGAAGCTGGCGAACTGGCCCAGTGCCTGGAAGCCGGTGGTGATGATTTCCTGGGTAAACCGTATAACCGGGTCATCATCGAAGCGAAAATCAACGCTTTCAATCGGATGCGTCTGATGCATCAGGCGTTGTCAGATCAGCGGGATCTGATTCGGGAACGAAACAGCCAGCTTCTGAATGAGCAAGAAGTCGCGAAACGGGTTTTTGACAACGTAGCGCATGCCGGTTGCCTGAACGCTGGCAATATTCGCCATCATGCCTCTCCTCTGTCGATCTTCAACGGCGATGTGTTGTTTGCATCCCCCGGGCCCGCCGGCGGAATGCTGGTGTTCATCGGGGACTTTACCGGCCATGGCTTGCCTGCAGCCATTGGTGCCATGCCTGTGGCGGAGATTTTCTATGGCATGGCGTCCAAGGGGTTCAACGGGGCTGATATTCTTCGGGAACTCAACCAGAAACTGCACAGGATCATGCCTACAGGCATGTTCTGCTGTGGTGCCATGGTTGAAGCCGATTTCAAACACAACCGGCTCAAAATCTGGAACGGGGGCTTGCCTGATGGCTGGTTGATCAGTCGTTCAGGTAAGCGTCTGTCGTTGCCGTCCCGCCACTTGCCGCTGGGTATCCAGCAACCTGAGCAATTTGATGACACCATGGAAACCGTGGCCACCACCAGGGGAGACTGCCTCCTGTTGATGACCGATGGTGTCCTGGAATGCCGGGATGCCCAAGGCAAGACGTTCGGCGAGGTCGGCGTTGAAAGGGCGCTGGACAGGGGTTTTGACGCCTACGACGCGATGATGGAAGAGGTTCACCGGTTTACCGATAACAGCGCCGACAGCGACGACCTGACATTGTTCTGTCTCGAAATGACAGACGCTGCCGAAAGCGCTGCGATGCCAGAACGCTCAGCGCCATCAGTGCGCTCTGGTCCCCACGAGTGGCACTGCGTCTATGAAATTCGGGAGCGCACTCTGGGAGAATTCAGCCCGCTTCCATTACTTCTGCACATCTGCATGGAAGTTCCGGGACTTCGCAGAAAAAGTGGTGAAATTTATACACTTTTGGCGGAGCTATATAACAACGCGTTGGAACACGGTGTGTTGGAGTTGCCCTCCGAGTGGAAGCAGTCGCCGGAAGGCTTCGGGCATTATTACGAAGAGCGCCGGAAACGACTGGGCAGAGTTGAAGGTCATTTTATCCGCTTTAGTCTGCATCATTGCGTGCAACCTAATGGGGGGCGACTTCGTGTAATATGTGAAGACAGCGGCCCCGGATTTGATTTTATCAATCACCCGCTATTGAATCCGGGGAAGGGTGAAATCAGTGGTACCCGATATGCTGGGCGGGGGATTCTGCTGCTTAAACGACTTGCGGAGTCAGTCACATTTCACCACCGGGGCAATCACGTGGAGATCGTTTACGATTGGGAATATACCGGTAACATGCCCCAATCGGATGCCACGGTGGAATGATCTACAGGACCACAGGGGGTTGGTATGGTCGATAAACCGCACCTTGATGAAGAGGCTTTGGCTGAGCTTCAGGACGTTATGGAAGACGAATTCGAAGTTCTTATTCACACCTTCGTCAATGATTCCCGGGAACGGATTGCCGGACTTCAGCATGCGGCAGATGCCAATGATGCAGATGCGTTTGCAAAGATGGCGCACAGCTTTAAGGGTAGTTGTATCAATATTGGAGCCCCGCATCTGGGCGAGCTCTGCCTGGAGGCAGAGAAGGCGGGGAAAGCAGACTCGCTCGACGGAGCGCCGGCGATGCTTGCTGCAATCAGGGCTGAATTCCAGATCGTAACCGATATGTTTGAAGGATTTCTGGTTCGCTGAGGCAGCTCTGGCACCGCTTTTGCAGTCTCAGGTTAAACCACCCGAAAACGGCTTCCCGCCGGCAATGACTGGGTGATCACCTGATAAAAGCGGCAAGAGGTTGCCATGCCACAGATGGTTCTTCCCCAAACCCCTGCCCCCGGGATGTCTAAAGACATGGGGCCGAGCAAAGCCGGTAACAGCAGGGAAGCCGGCGCTCCCGAAAGCCGGTATGACTCTGTCTCGCGAGTCGAGCAGGATCGCCTGGAACGCAAGCGGGCAGAGCGCAGCGAAGAGTCTCAGTCGCTTGAGGATGCCCGGCAGGCAGACCGGCTTGACGAAAAAGCTGAATCCTCAGATCCTGTGGCGAAGTCTTCTGAGGCTTCCAGAGTCACAACCCCTCCAGATTCAGAGCCGACTGACCATCAATCAGAAGATGATGAGGCTGAACTGACCTTTGTCGGACTTCAGTCACTGTTTGTTCCAGCTGCACCTGCGTCTGATGCCGCCGGCACCTCCGGTTCAGGAGCTGTTGGTCACTCGTCGTCAGGACAACTCCCTGGCGTTTTGCCCGGGAGCGCGAATTCTGGAAAGAGCGGGCAGGCCCTGCCAGGGGTGACCCAGGGTCTTCAGTTGTCTGAAGCCGTCATAGGGGCGCAAGGAGCGGAAAGCAGTCGACCGGTCGATTCGGCTTCCATTGCCGCGTCAGCGCGTTTTCAGGCGGCGATGGATATGGCTTCTCAACAGGCTGGAAATCAGGCCGCCAGGATGGCGCAGGAAACTGCTGTGCCCCTGCGCAGCTATACGACGTCCGTTGCTGTACCGATAGGGCATGCAGAGTGGGGCGATAAAGTTGCTGGCAAACTGAGTTTTCTGACCGCGCGCAATATGTCTGTGGCGGAAATCCATCTGACGCCACCGGACATGGGGCCGATGGAAGTGAAGGTTAAGGTTCACAACGAGCAGGCCAACATCACGGTCCATGCTGCCAACCCGGTGGTTCGCGATCAGCTGGAACTTCATTCTCACCGGTTGCGTGACATGTTGGGAGAGCAGGGGCTGTCGCTGGCTCAGTTCGATGTATCTGACTCCCCGCAGCAGCAAGCGGGCGGCCAGGCCTCAGGTAATGGGGATGGCGATTCTTCCGGACAGAACGGGTTCGCGTCGGGTAACGCTGAAGTGGATGGCGACGTTATGGAGAGTGGGTCCCTGGATCTTAGCTGGAAAGGCGAAGTGGATATCTTTGCCTGATCACTTCAACTGCATGTTTTCTGTTTAAAACTCCTTTCTCTCCACCATATCCAATCGGTTTTGCCCATCCTCCCCAGCAGCGCTAAACTGCGGTTCTGATCAGGCAGGATGGGCTTTCTGGCCCAGCCTTTGCATTCCATCCATTAAAGTCGCCCGGTTTGGCTCAAGGTGACGAATTTCTGGCAAAGCGAAGACTATGGCTGAAAACAACGCGTCCAACCAAGCACCTGCCAAGAAAGGCAAACTGAAAATGATCATCCTGTTGGCTGTGGTGGTCATACTGGCTATCGTGCTTTCGGTGGTGGGAACGCTGTGGTTCCTGGGAGGCAGCTTGCCCGGGATGGATAGTGGCGACGCAGCTGCTGAAACACCAGCCGAAGAGCAATTTGTACCCAGCACCTATATCGAATTGGAAAAGGCGCTGGTTACCACGATTCAGGCAGAAGGGCGTCAGCGCTACGCACAGGTTTATTTGTCGCTGGAGGCGGTGGACGCTCAGGCTCTGGCCGCTGCGCAACTGCATTTGCCACTCATACGTAGCCAACTGGTGATGGTGCTGGGAAACAGCAACTTCAACGAATTGCAGACGCCGGAAGGCCGCCGTGGCCTCGCTGACAAAATGTTGACGACGGTGAACCAGGTGCTGGAACAGGAAGGGGAGCCTGCTATCAAGCAGGTACTGTTCCGGAATTTTGTGGTGCAGTAAGGGCCACAGAGAGAATCAGGACCCAACACGGGTAAGGTAACTGACGGGCAGGACGACACATGCAGGACTTGTTGTCACAGGATGAAATCGATGCGCTACTCCACGGTGTGGATGACGGTGATATCGATACATATGAAGAGACCGATGATACCGGCGTAAAGTCCTATGACCTTGCCAGTCAGGATCGGATTGTCCGGGGCCGGATGCCGACTCTGGAAATGATCAATGAACGTTTCGCACGCTATACCCGAATCAGTCTGTTCAATCTGATGCGCCGGAATGCCGACGTTTCCACCGGCGGCGTTCAGATCATGAAATTTGGTGAATACATTCACACGCTATACGTTCCTACCAGCCTCAACCTCTGCAAGGTTCGCCCGCTGCGGGGGACCTCTCTGTTCGTTCTTGATGCCAAGCTGGTATTCAAACTGGTGGACAACTTTTTTGGGGGCGAGGGACGGCACGCGAAGATTGAAGGCCGTGAATTTACCCCTACCGAAACCCGCATTGTCCAGATGGTGCTGAATCAGGTGTTCCATGACATGCGTGAAGCCTGGCAGGCGGTGCTGAAAGTCGACTTTGAGTACCTCAACTCCGAAGTGAACCCCGCCATGGCTAACATTGTAAGCCCCAGTGAGGTGGTGGTAGTCAGTACCTTCCATATCGAACTGGACGGCGGTGGCGGCGAGCTGCATTTCGCCCTGCCGTACTCAATGATAGAGCCGATTCGTGACGTACTGGATGCCGGGGTTCAGAGTGACATCGACGATGTCGATGAGCGTTGGGTCAGTGCTTTGCAGGAAGATATTAAAGACGTACACGTACCTGTTAATTCAACCGTTTGCCGCCGTCGCATTTCCCTCAGAGACATTGCCGGCCTGAAAGCTGGCGACATTATTCCCGTCGAAATTCCCGATAAGCTGACGGTAACGGCCAATGGTATCCCAATCTACAAGGCAACCATGGGATCCCGTGACGGAAAACTGGCGTTGAAAATTCATGAACGGGCAACGCTGCCCAAGGTCAAGAAACAACTGAAGGTGGGACGCAATGGCTGACGACAACAAGAAGGACGAGCAGGAGCTCAGCGAAGACGAAAAGCTGGCCGCTGAGTGGGAAGCTGCCATGGAAGAGTCCGGCGATGTGGAAGATGCGGATATCGTAGAGGAGTCCGGGTCTGCCGAAGATGAGTGGGCTGCGGCCATGGCTGAAGCGGAAGCGACTGAACAGGACAATGTTCAGACGGCGCCGATGGAAGAGTTTGATCACGGAGGCCCGGCGCAGGGCAATGATATGTCACCGGATCTTGACGTCATCCTCGATATTCCGGTCACCATCTCCATGGAAGTCGGAAACACCCAGATTCCCATACGGAACCTGCTGCAACTGAACCAGGGCTCGGTGATTGAGCTAGATCGTCTTGCCGGTGAGCCGCTGGATGTCTTGGTCAACGGCACCCTGATCGCCCACGGCGAGGTTGTGATGGTCAATGAAAAGTTCGGTATCCGCCTGACAGACGTTATCAGCCCGGGTGAACGCATCAAACGGTTGCAGAAATAACATGCGGTATTCCATCGCGAGCCTTCTCCTGTGGCTGCCAGCGGGCACGGTATTGGCTCAGGAGGCCAAGGAGGCTGCCGAATCTTCGGCTATCAAGGCTCCTGACACGGTTGGGACACTCGTCAGCCTCGGTGTCGGGCTCTTGGCGGTGATTGCTATCATCTACGGCTGTGCCTGGATCATTCGCCGAATGAGCGGGATGACCGGTGCTAACAACCATGCAATCAAAGTGGTATCCGTCATGGCGCTCGGGGCAAGGGAGCGCATCGCACTGATTGAAGTCGGTGGGCAACAGATACTGCTCGGTATTACGCCAACGACCATCCGGACACTTCAGGTATTTGAGGAACCTGTGGTTGAGCCCGGTAGCGCTCCGTCCGGGGACTTTGCCCGTCGGTTGCAAGGCATGATCGGCAAGAACTGGACCTCACCCACAAGGAACGACTGACCCGATGATCGTTGCTACGTTCAAAAGAATCAGTCCGTTACTGATCCTGATTCTGGGGCTGACATGCGGGCAAGTAGCGCTGGCTCAGGAGCCTCCCGCTTCTGGAATACCCGGTATCCCCGCGGTGACTGTCCAGCCCGGAGACGGTGAGGGCGCCCAGGAATATTCGGTTACCCTGCAAATCCTGGCGCTGATGACCGCGCTGACCTTCCTGCCCGCGATGCTGATGATGATGACCTCCTTCACCCGGATCATCGTTGTCTTTGCTATCCTCCGACAGGCCCTGGGGTTGCAGGCCACACCATCCAACCAGATCCTGTTGGGACTGGCCCTGTTTCTGACCATCTTCATCATGAAGCCGGTGTTCGAAGAAGCGAACCGAGTCGGGCTTCAGCCCTATCTTCAGGAGCAGGTGACATCTCTTGAAGCCGTGGAACTGGCCAGCGAGCCGGTCAAGAAATTCATGCTGGCTCAAACTCGCGAAAGTGACCTCGCTCTGTTTATCCGAATGGCAGATGAACAATATGATACCCCGGAAGACGTCTCATTCTGGGTGCTGATGCCGGCATTTGTGACCAGTGAGCTCAAGACTGCCTTCCAGATCGGCTTCATACTGTTCATCCCGTTCCTGATCATCGACATGGTGGTTGCCAGCGTGTTGATGGCCATGGGTATGATGATGCTGTCGCCCATCATCATCTCACTGCCGTTCAAAATCATGCTGTTCGTACTGGTTGATGGCTGGGCCCTGATTATGGGTACACTGGCTGCCAGTTACGGATTATAGGAGGCGCTATGACTCCGGAAACCGTCATCGACATCCTGCGAGAAGCCTTGTGGCTGATTGTGTTGCTGTCGGCCGTCATCATCGGGCCGGGGCTGGTCATCGGCCTGGTGGTCAGTACCTTCCAGGCTGCGACCCAGATCAATGAACAGACCTTGAGTTTCCTGCCGCGCCTGCTGGTTACGCTGATCGTCATCATTGTGGCCGGTCCCTGGATGCTGACTCAACTGCTGGATCATGCCAACCGGCTGATCTCCAGCATCCCGTACCTGATCGGTTAAGTCATGATCCCGGCGGAAATTGGCGCAGACGTCATCGGCCAATGGGTCGGCCAGCACATCTGGCCGCTGTTCCGCATCGCCAGCTTCCTCATGGTTATCCCCATCTTCGGCACCCAGTTAGTTCCGGCACGTGTTCGCATGGGCCTGGCTTTGCTGATGACTATCCTTATCGTCCCCATGCTCCCTGAAGTCCCTCAGGTTGAAGCTCTTAGTGCTGATGCTGTGGTCATCACCCTGCAGCAGATACTGATAGGCGTAGGCATGGGCTTCGCGCTGACGGCCCTGTGGCAACTCTTTGTTGTCGCTGGCCAGATGATAGCGATGCAAATGGGCCTCGGCTTCGCCTCCATGGTTGACCCTGCCAACGGAGTAAACGTTCCTGTCCTGTCCCAGATCTACACCATCACCATCACACTCCTGTTCCTGGCCATGAACGGCCACCTGGCGGCCTTCGAAGTCTTTATAGAAAGCTTCCGGACCCTGCCCATCGGCCTGGAAGGGCTTGGCCAGGCAGGGGTATGGGATCTGGCGCATAGGGTCAGCTGGATGTTCGCCTCTGCCATGCTACTGGCTCTGCCAGCGGTTACTGCGGTTCTGATCGTAAGCATTTCTTTTGGTGTGATGACCCGGGCGGCTCCCCAGATGAACATCTTTGCACTGGGTTTCCCGATTGGCCTGATTTTTGGATTGTTTGCCATATGGGTACTGCACGCCAATTTCCTGCCGCATTTTGATCAGTACACGCGGGAAACCTATGATTTCATGCGGCAGTTGCAAGGGCAGCCTTAGATGGCCGAAGAGAACGACAACAGTCAGGAAAAAACGGAAGAGGCCACGCCTCGAAGGCTCGAAAAAGCCCGGGAGGAAGGCCAGACCGCCCGTTCCCGGGAACTGGCAACCATGGCCGTCCTGCTGGCGGGTGCCGGCGGCCTGCTGATATTCGGCGCCAGCCTTGGGGCATCACTTGAAGCCATCATGCGCGATAGCTTTGTCCTCGAACGCTCAGCCATCTTCGATACCCGCCACATGAGCATACAGCTCATCGCCTCTGCCAAAGAAGCCGCGATTGCTCTATCGCCCATATTGATCCTGCTTCTCATTGCTGCCATCGCAGGCTCCATTGGAATAGGCGGCATGCTCTTCAGTGGCAAAGCCATTGCGCCAAAACTCAATCGTATGGACCCCATCAAAGGCCTTGGGCGTATGTTCTCCATGCGTTCACTCGTAGAATTGGTCAAAGCCATCGCTAAAGTCGGACTGGTTCTGGCTGTGGCCATCCTCATCCTCGACCTCCGCACTGAGGATTTACTCAGCATTGCGGAAGAACCCACTGTTCCCGCGATGGAGCACGTCGTATGGACACTGGCCTGGAGTTTCTTCCTGCTGTCCTGCGCTACCATCATCATTGCGATGATCGACGTGCCCTTTCAGATTTATGATCACCAGAAAAAGCTGAGAATGACCAAGCAGGAGGTCAAAGACGAATTCAAGGACACCGAAGGCAAACCAGAAGTCAAAGGCAAAATCCGTCAACTCCAGCGTGAAATGGCTCAACGACGGATGATGGAAGACGTACCCAAGGCTGACGTGGTCATCACCAACCCGACCCACTATGCCGTGGCCCTCAAATACGATCAGCAGAGCATGGGAGCCCCGGTTGTCGTGGCCAAGGGCGCCGATGAAGTGGCCTTCAAGATCATGGAAATTGCCCGGGAGCACAAAGTCGAAGTCCTGCGAACTCCGCCGCTTACGAGGGCGGTTTATCACAACACTGACATCGGCGAAGAAATCCCGGATGGCCTCTACATGGCCATTGCACAGGTCCTGGCCTACGTGTTCCAACTCCGCCAGTTCCGCAAGGGACGTGGGCCCAAGCCTGGGATGCCTGATTTTCCGATTCCTTCTGATCTTCGCAGGGATGTCTGAGTCTGCATTGTAGCCTGATGGATTGGGAATCTGAGGTTAGGTGGGGCGGGCTTCCAAAACCCGCTCCTTACGGCACGTCCATGTGACGCTTGAGCTCCGCCATCCATGGCTCCGCACAGTTTTGGAAGCCCGCCCCACCTAACCTCGTTCTAACTCAGGAGATATATCCGCAATGTCGAAAGATAAAGTAATTGGCCAGTATTACTGGCTGATGTAATGCCGATGCATGAGATGTTTATGGGGATATTCTCCCAAAAATGTTGGAGGCCAAGGATGGCCGGAAACAAGCGCACATGGACGTGCTCGTAGCGGTTTTTGGGAGAATATCCCCATAAACATCCGCCACCAGATCTCGAAGGCTAGGGATAACAGGTCCAGTCAGCTCAGGAGCCAGCCTCTATAACCCGAACCATTGGTTCCCCGCGACTTTCAGGTATCGGCAACACGCCATACCACGCCCGTGGATCATGCACTGTTGCAGTCTTGAACCCGCAGTCGATGAAATGTTGATGAGCTTCCCTGTCAGAGCCGAAATGGAACGACACCTGACTTCGGGTAGCTGATCCCAGGATGCCTCCGAGGGCCGTCAGGGTGCCTTTGAGGATTGGTTGTCGAGGGCGGAAATAGCTTTCGGACAGGTACACTGAGCCGGGCCGATTGGCCATGACATTGGCAAGTCGTCGCCAGAAACTGCTGATCACTTCCAGGGAGAAGTAGCTGGTCAGCCCTTCGGTTACCACGATTATCGGCTTGTCATTGTCGAAAACCCGTTCGATAACCGCTTCAAGGGTTCGTTCCCCGTGAGTCGCCAGAATATCGACAGGTGTTACCTGATGTCCGCTTCCCAGTCTGCCGGCAGAAAGCAACCGGAGGGCTTTCTTTGCGGCCATATCCGGCAAATCAGCCTCGACCATATGTAAGCTCGGGTGTTTTTCCCTTAACCGGATGCCTCGCGGAGACATACCGCAGGCGATTTCAAGAACCTGGGTGATGCCGTGTTCATTGATCGCCTGGTCAATCAAGTGGTCGATGATCAGATGCCGCTGTAGCAGGAAGGTGCGGATATTCCCGCCGATGACAGCCTTGCTGGCTGTCTCGAAGGGGGTCATCAGGCGGTAGAGAAGGTTGCCCTGAGCGGTTGCCAGGGCGTCATCGGAGAGTCCGTACCGGTGCCAGACGGCACCGGTGTAGAGGGCGGTAAAGCTGATGCCGGAACTGTCAGTCGGCTTTTTGCTCATAGACGGCTTTTCCCCATGCCTCGCGGCGACCAGGGAGCACCAGGTTCAGGGCGATGGCGACGACCGCGCACAGCGCGATACCTTCCAGGTGCCCAAGCACCATGCCACCAATACCGAAAACCAGGGTGACACCCACAATCACCAGATTGCGAGATTCAGCCAGATCCACCTGATGGCGAATCAGTGTGTTCAGTCCCACCACGGCAATTGAGCCGAACAGCAGGCACAGGATGCCGCCCATAACCGGAACCGGAATGGTTTGCAGGACGGCGCCAAACTTGCCCACGAAGGCCAGGACAATTGCGACGACCGCAGCCCACCACATGATCCGGGGGTTGAAGTTCTTGGTCAGCATGACTGCGCCGGTAACCTCGGAGTAGGTGGTGTTGGGAGGTCCGCCGAATGCAGCGGCAGCACTGGTCGCCAGGCCGTCGCCCAGTAACGTCCGGTGCAGACCCGGTTTGTCCAGATAGTTTTTGCGGGTAATGTTGCCGATGGCGAGGATATCGCCAATGTGTTCGATGGCGGGGGCAATGGCCACCGGGATCATGAACAGAATGGCGCTCCAGCTGAATGAGGGTGCTACGAAATCCGGAACAGCCAGCCAGGCAGCTTCTTTGATCGGTGTGAGGTCAACAATGCCGGCAAAGGCGGACAGGACATAGCCAACGAGTACGCCGAATATAATCGGAATCAGTCGGAAGATGCCCTTGGCCCAGACGGACGCAATAATAGTGGTGACCAGGGATGCCATGGCGATCAGGATAGCTGTGTCATAGGGCACCAGTTCGGCGGCGCCGTCGCCGGTCCGGCCCGAAGCCATATGGACGGCAACCGGAGCCAGCCCAAGACCAATAGACATGATCACCGGTCCGATAACCACTGGTGGCAGCAGGTTACGTATAAACCCTGTACCACGCAGGCGAACCAGTCCGCTAAGCAACACATAGAGGATGCCTGCGGCCATTAGGCCGCCGAGCGTCTCTTCCATGCCGAACTTGCCTTTGGAGGCAATGATCGGTGCGATGAATGCGAACGAAGATCCCAGGAAAATCGGAATCTGGCCGCCAGTAACGATATGAAAGATCAGGGTGCCGAGACCTGCCGTAAATAGCGCGACATTGGGGTTCATGCCGGTGATCAGTGGCACCAGCACCAGAGCCCCAAAGGCGACCAATAGCATCTGGGAGCCGGCAATAGCCTGCTTCCAGGTTGGGTCGTTGGTGTGATCCAGCATGGTTATACGTCCTTTTGCTTGGTGCCGAAGATCTTGTCACCGGCGTCACCGAGTCCTGGCAGGATATAGCCTTTTTCGTTCAGCCGCTCGTCAATTGAGGCCGTATAGATGGATACGTCCGGATGTGCTTCCAGAACCTTTTCAACGCCTTCCGGTGCTGCAACCAGAACCAGCGCGCGAATTTCCGTGCTGCCGGCTTTCTTGAGCAGGTCGATAGTGGAAATCAGGGAGCCGCCAGTGGCCAGCATCGGATCAACAATGAGTGCCATGCGCTGATCGAGTTCGCCAACCAGTTTTTCAAGATAGGTGCTGGCTTCCAGGGTTTCTTCGTTCCGGATCTGGCCCACCACACTGACCCGGGCGCTGGGGATCAGGCTCAGAACACCGTCCAGCATGCCCAGACCGGCGCGCAGAATCGGAACGATGGTGACCTTCTTGCCCTGGATCTGTTCGACAGTGACAGGGCCCGCCCAGCCTTCAATGGTTTCTTCCTGCAGACTGAAATCCTTGGTGGCTTCGTACGTCAGCAGGGTGCCGACTTCCTGGGCCAGTTCGCGGAAGTTCTTGGTGCTGATATCCGCGCGGCGCATCAGGCCAAGCTTGTGTTGAATCAGCGGGTGTTTCACCTCGTGGATTGGCATGGGGTCACCTGTGTGTCTGGATTGTTGAGGAAAGCGTACAAATGCTGAAAAGGATACCGTATCTGGCATGTCGCGTCAGGCGGCGCGGAGAGATTTGTAGCGAAACTGCATAAGGAGTGGTACGGATCTTGCGATAACTCTCTTGAAAGACGTTTCTACGTCAGATTTTCGACCCTGAAAACGCCTGTTGGCGCAGCCACGCGGAGATGTTCCCGGCATGGACAGAGCTTTAGTCCTCAATAACGTCAAATCCCTGACGCAGGGAAATCTCGGTATTCCCATCATGTTGATGGGGCTGCTGGGTATGATGATTCTGCCGATGCCGGCGTTTCTGCTCGACGTCTTCTTCACCTTCAATATCACCCTGTCCATTGTCATCCTGCTGGTGTGTGTGTATGCACTGCGGCCGATGGAGTTCGCCTCATTCCCGACGGTGCTGCTGGTTGCCACGCTGTTGCGGCTGGCGTTGAATGTTGCCTCCACCCGAATTGTCCTGCTGGAAGGTCACGAGGGAGGAGATGCAGCCGGTAAGGTTATCGAGTCCTTTGGCGCAGTTTTGATTGGCGGTAACTACGCGGTAGGCCTGGTGGTCTTCGCGATCCTGATGATTATCAACTTCCTGGTAGTCACCAAAGGTGCGGGCCGGGTGTCTGAAGTTAGCGCGCGTTTCACGTTGGATGCCATGCCGGGCAAGCAAATGGCGATTGATGCTGACCTGAATGCTGGCCTGATCAATCAGGATGAAGCCAAGCACCGACGTGCCGAAATCGCTCAGGAAGCGGATTTCTACGGTTCGATGGACGGTGCTTCCAAGTTTGTGAAAGGCGATGCGGTGGCCGGTCTGTTGATCCTGGCCATCAACATCGTTGGTGGTGTCGCCATCGGCATGCTCCAGCACGGACTGGACTTTGGCCTGGCGATGCAGCGTTATGCCTTGCTGACTATTGGTGACGGCCTTGTTGCCCAGATCCCGTCGCTGCTGCTCTCCACTTCAGCCGCGATCATGGTAACCAGGGTTACATCCAGTCAGGACATGGGCGGGCAGATTATCCAGCAGATGTTCAGCGCGCCCAAGGCATTGGCTATTGCAGCCGGCATTCTGATCATTCTCGGCCTGATTCCGGGTATGCCTCATGTGGCTTTTCTGGGGCTGGGTGGCATTGCAGCAGGTGCGGCCTGGTACATCTGGAAGCAGGACCGGCAAACCGTTGAGGAAGAGGGTGCATTCCCGGGTCGCGGTGGTCCGGCCCCCGGTGTGCGTCCTGCCGGGCGTGATTTGCCGCCGGGTGGTGGTGAGCCGGCAGGTCAGTTGCCTGCGCCGGGGGAGACGAAGGAATTGGGTTGGGATGATGTAGCGACAGTCGATATTGTCGGCCTGGAAGTGGGTTACCGTCTGATACCTTTGGTCGATAAATCCCAGGGTGGTCAGTTGCTCAGCCGGATCAAGGGGGTACGCAAGAAACTGTCGCAGGATCTTGGCTTCCTGATGCCGTCAGTCCACATACGAGACAACCTGGATCTGATGCCGAATGTGTATCGCATCACCCTGATGGGCGTCACCATCGCCGAGGCCGAGATCCACCCGGAGCGGGAACTGGCGATTGATCCGGGGCAGGTGTTCGGCAAGGTTGAAGGTATTGAGGGCAAGGATCCGGCCTTTGGTCTGGATGCTTGCTGGATTGAGCCGGACAAGAAAGATCAGGCTCAGACCCTCGGCTATACCGTGGTGGACGCCAGTACGGTTGTCGCGACCCATCTCAATCAGGTGCTACAGAAGCATGCGCACGAGTTGTTGGGGCATGAGGAAGTCCAGAAGTGGCTCGATCAGCTGGAGAAAATGTCGCCGAAACTTGCGGAAGAGTTGGTGCCGACGACAATTTCCATCAGCCTCCTGTTGAAGGTGCTGCAGAGTCTGTTGCGCGAAGAAGTGCCAATCCGCGACATGCGTTCCATTGCGGAATCCATCGTGAATGTCCATCCGAAGAGTCAGGATCCGAAGCTGTTGACCACGGTTGCCCGTCAGGCGTTGCGCCGGATGATTGTGCAGAGCATATGTGGCAACGAGGCTGAGATACCGGTTATCACCCTGGATCCGGAGTTGGAACAGTTATTGCTGAAGTCTGTTCAGCAGAGTCAACAATCCGGCGGTCAGGACGATATTGGCATGGTCCTGGAGCCGAACATGGTCGAGAAGCTGCAGCGATCATTGCAGGACAGTGTTCAGCGGCAGGAAATGCTCGGCAAACCCGCCATCTTGTTGGTTTCCGGGCCATTGCGACCGGTCCTGGCGAAGTTTGCCAGCTATGGGGTAGAACGCCTTCATGTGCTCTCGTACCAGGAAATACCGGATAACAAACAGATCACGATTGTCGCGTCTGTTGGCCAGTAACGGGCCACGGACAGGTAAAGCCAGCGCAAACCAGTCGCCGGTGGAGGATAAAACAGCATGAAAGTTAAACGTTTTTTTGCTCAGTCAATGGCAGAGGCGCTGAAGCAGGTCAGTGAACAGATGGGGCCTGATGCCGTCATTCTCTCCAATCGCCGGGTAGACGGTGGCGTCGAAATCGTGACAGCGCTGGATTACGACGAAAATATGGCGCGCCAGAACCTTGGCGAGAAAGCCAGGGAGGCAACCAACGGTTCACGGTTGGCTGAAATGCAGGCGGACCATCATCGTCAGCTGGAAGAGGAACTGGGCCGTTCCCGGGATCGCATTCGGGCGGTGCGCGAAAAGCGAGCCGGCCACGGAGCATCCTATATGGACGCGGTGATTCCTGATGACAGTGTTGATAGCGATTTTGATTTTGCTCCATCCCAGCCGAAGGAGCCCATTGGGTACACCAATGAGCTGGCACAAATGCGAGCTGAGATCAGTTCACTCAGGGATTTGATGAGTGGCCGCCAGAGTGACCCGGCCCAAACCGGCAATAGTGCCGTACAGCAGCGGTTGTCAGAACGGTTGCAGGAATTCGGCCTGGGCGCAGAGCTGGCCGCGTCACTGTCCCATCGCCACCGTGGTGGCCGGTTGGAAGATGGTTGGAAGCAGTCCCTGAAGATGCTGGCGACCGGTGTGCGCACGTCTCGCCATGAATGGCTGGACGAGGGTGGAGTGTACGCCCTTGTAGGCCCTACAGGTTCGGGTAAGACCACGACAATTGGCAAGCTGGCGGCCCGCTACGTGCTGCGTCACGGCGCGGACTCTCTGGCACTGGTAACCACGGACCGATACCGGGTCGCAGCCCATGAGCAACTGTTCGTATTCGGGCGTATCCTGAATGTACCTGTACGAGTGGTGGATGAGAGTCATTCACTGGATGATATTCTTGACGAACTATCTGACCGCCATCTGGTGCTGATCGATACGGCAGGGCTGACCAGTGCTGATCGGGGGTACCAGGAGCAGCTGGCTGAACTGGCCCGCAGTCATCACAATATCCGTACCCATCTGGTGGTTTCTGCCACCAGCCAGCCGCGTATCATGAAATCCGTCTGGCATTGCTATAAGATGGCAAATCTCGCGGGTTGCGTCATGACCAAAATCGACGAAGCCCTGACGCTCGGGGAATCGCTTGGGTTTGTCATGGAAACCGGATTGCCGGTGGCTTACTACACTGACGGCCAGAAGATCCCCGAGGATCTGCATCACGCAGAAGCGGTTCCTCTGGTGCGACTGGCAGTGGAGCGGCTGAAAATACTCAAGCAACAGCAGACAGTCGCCGAAGGAGCCTGATAGAGACTATGAGCAAATCACATCCGGTGCAGGTGATTGCGGTAACCGGTGGTAAAGGCGGGGTTGGCAAGAGCAATGTCTCGGTAAACCTCGGCATCGCCCTGGCAGAAAAAGGTCGTCGTGTTGTTCTGCTCGATGCTGACCTTGGTCTTGCCAACATTGATGTTTTGCTGGGCCTTACCGCAAGCCGGAATCTGGCGGATGTTCTCTCTGGTGACTGCGATCTCAAAGACGTTTTAGTGAATGGCCCTGGCGGTATCAAGATCGTACCCGCGTCGTCGGGAACCCAACGCATGACGCAGCTCAGTCCCATGGAACATGCCGGGCTGATCAATGCGTTCAGTGAACTGGGTGATCAGATTGATGTGCTGATCGTTGATACGGCTGCGGGTATTTCCGAATCCGTTGTCAGTTTCCTTCGCGCCTCTCAGGAACTCCTTCTGGTTGTCTGTGACGAGCCTACGTCGATTACCGATGCCTATGCTCTGATAAAGTTGATGAACCGGGATTACGGCACAAACCGTTTCCGCATTCTTGCCAATCAGGTTCGTAATGAACAGGAAGGCCGTCATCTGTTTGAAAAACTTACCCGAGTTACCGAGCGCTTTCTTGATGTGGCACTACAATATGTAGGGATGGTGCCGTATGACGAGGCCATCAAAAAGGCGGTGCAACGGCAGCGTGCGGTTCTGGATGCTTACCCCCGGGCGAAAGCATCTTTGGCCATCAAAGCCCTGGCGGATAAAGTGGATAGCTGGCCGCTACCTTCAACACCCCGCGGCCACCTTGAATTTTTCGTGGAGCGGCTCGTCGAAGTCTGAATCTGATCCAGTCAAAACAACACCGGATACGTGGCATTGGCGAAACAACTGGGAATGTACCAGCAGGCTAGCGCGCAGGGGCCCTCCCGCCTGATAGAGGAACATGCGCCGCTGGTCAAAAAAATTGCCCTGCACCTGATGGCCCGGCTACCGGACTCGGTGCAACTCGACGACCTTATGCAGGCTGGAATGATTGGACTGCTTGAGGCCGCCCAACGATACAGTGCTACCAAGGGGGCGACCTTCGAAACCTACGCGGGCATCCGCATCAGGGGAGCGATGGTTGATGAAATCCGGAAGGGCGATTGGGTTCCCCGGTCAGTTCATCGTAATGCCCGCAGAATCTCTCAGGCGATCAAGGCCGTTGAAGACCGTCTTGGCCGCGAAGCCCAGGACTCCGAAGTTGCCGAAGAGTTGGGCGTGAATCTCTCCGAATACCATTCCTCCCTGTCTGACGCCAACAGTGGCCGACTTTTTAGTCTGGATGAGCTCAATGAATCCGGTGAGCTGCCGATAGAAGAATCAGAGACGAGTGATAACCCGCTCGAAGGCCTGGCGTCCGATGCCTTTCGTCGAAGCCTGGCTTCGGCCATCGAAGAACTCCCGGAACGGGAGAAACTGGTGTTGAGCCTTTACTACCAGGAAGAACTGAACCTGAAGGAAATTGGTGCCGTGCTGGGAGTCAGTGAAAGCCGGGTCAGCCAGATCCATAGTCAGGCAGCCTTGAGGCTTCGCGGGCGTTTATCCGACTGGCAACAGGGGATGGGGTAGCCGTTCGTTCATGTGTACGGGCGATAGTGCTCTGTAGTTTTTGGTAACCGGTGCTTTACAACCGGGATAAAGAACTGAAAATAAGCAGTTAAACCAGCGGCCTGCTAGACTTCGAACGCAAAGGTCAAACGAATTCCGGGTGTTACAAACGGAGGTCCCATTGGACAAGAACATGAAAATCCTCATCGTGGATGACTTTTCCACGATGCGACGGATCATCAAGAACCTGCTGCGAGATCTCGGCTTTACCAACACGGATGAAGCCGATGATGGCAATACCGCGTTGCCAATGCTGAAAAGCGGTAAATACGATTTTCTGGTGACGGACTGGAACATGCCGGGCATGACCGGTTTTGACCTGCTCAAGGCCGTGCGTGCTGACGAAAACCTGAAGACCCTGCCGGTTCTGATGGTGACAGCTGAGGCGAAGCGGGATCAGATTGTCGCCGCTGCCCAGGCCGGGGTGAATGGTTATGTGGTAAAACCGTTTACTGCGGCTGTCCTCAAGGAAAAAATCGAAAAGATTTTTGAACGCATCCAATAAGCAGAGGTCGGGTGGCTCTCATGAGCGATAGCAAACAGACCCATCGCGGCCTTGAGCCAGAGGTTGCAGAAAAACTGAAACAGCAGGCGGTAGAACTCGCTGAAAGTGCACAGAGCGAAGATTTTGCCCGTGCGATGACTCTGATCAATGAACTCAGCGACGTTCGCGATCAGAGTCTGTACCGCGAAGTTGGGCGTCTTACCCGGAGTCTTCACGAAGCCATACGAAACTTCCAGATTGATCCCCGCAATGCGGAACAACAGGAAGCTCTGTCGAAGATGACGGATGCGTCTGATCGGCTTGAGTACGTCGTTCAGATGACGGGTGAGGCGGCTAACCGCACAATGGACCTGGTGGAAGAAACCATGCCAGTGGCAAGCGGTGTCCGTGAGGAAGCGACTGCGCTACGGGATGAATGGCAGCGGCTGCGGCGACGGGAAATGGAGCCTGCGGAATTCCGGGAACTGTATGGTCGTATAGACAGGTTCTTTGTGGGCCTGGTGAAAGACTCCGACACCATGTACGGGAATCTGTCCGAGATTCTGTTGGCACAGGATTTTCAGGACCTTACCGGGCAGGTGATCCAGAAAGTGACCACCCTGGTGAAAGAGGTCGAGGAGCAGATGCTCAGCCTGGTTGTGATGGCGAGTCACGTTGATCAGCTTACCGGTACCGTGCATCAGATTGAGGAAAAGGTGGAGTCGCCAGAGCAGGGCGTCGGTCCTCAAATCAAAGCGGCAGAGCGTGAAGATGTAGTTTCGGGACAGGACGATGTCGATGACTTGCTGTCCAGTCTCGGTTTCTGAATATAAGAGGATGACGCATGGCGTTTGATGCTGATGAAGAGATCCTGCAGGACTTCCTTGTGGAAGCAGGCGAGATACTCGAAAAGCTGTCCGAGCAGTTGGTAGATCTTGAGCAACATCCAGAAGACAGCGATCTGCTCAACGCCATCTTCCGTGGATTTCACACCGTAAAAGGTGGCGCTGGGTTCCTTCAACTGGATGCTCTCGTAAACTGTTGCCACTCTGCGGAAAACGTGTTCGACATCCTGCGGAATCACAAGCGTAAGGTCAGTTCGGAATTGATGGACGTTGTCCTGGAAGCTCTGGATAACGTCAACGCCATGTTCGAGGAAGTTCGTAATCACGAAGAGCCGACGCCTGCGCCGGCAGAGCTGATTGCAGCCCTTGATGCGTTTGCTTTGCCTGAGGGGGAAGGCGCCAGTGCGCCTGTTGAGGAGCCTCAGGCGGTTGTCGAGATAGAAAGTGTGGCCCCGGCTGAGAATTCAGCTGGCGCTGAAGATGACGGTGGAGATATCACCGACGAAGAATTTGAGAAGCTGCTGGATGCCCTTCATGACGGAGGTGCTCCCGGCCACGCAGCGCCTGCGGCTGAGCCGGAAAGCAGTGACTCATCTGTAGCACCGTCAACCGGTGATGATGAAATTACCGACGATGAATTCGAAGCTTTGCTGGATGAGCTGCACGGTAAGGGGCAGTTCTCCGGTGCAGCCACCCCTGCGGAGGATAGCTCGGGCAGCCCTGAGCCTGTTGCGTCGGCGGGCAGTGACGATCTGATCACTGATGACGAGTTTGAAAAACTGCTGGACGAATTGCACGGTAAAGGTGGCGCGCCGACAGCGCAGTCCGGAAACGGCAGCGAGGCTGAGAAACCGCCTGAAGCGGAATCGCCGAAGCCCAAGGCTACGACTAAGCCGGCTCCTGCGCCTAAACCGGAAGTAAAGCCGGATCCTAAAGCCGAAGCCAAGTCAGCAGCTCCTGCTCGTGAAGCTGCACCTGTGGCTGAGACCACGGTCCGGGTCGATACCAAGCGCCTTGATGACATCATGAACATGGTGGGTGAGCTGGTCCTGGTACGTAACCGGTTGCAGCGTCTGGGTGCGGAGAGCGAAGATGAGCAGATGCACAAGGCTGTGTCCAACCTTGATGTGGTAACGACCGACCTTCAGTCAGCTGTCATGCAAACACGCATGCAGCCGATCAAAAAGGTGTTTGGACGGTTCCCTCGGGTAGTCCGTGATCTCGCCCGGAACCTCAAGAAAGAAGTGAACCTTGTGATGCACGGCGAAGAAACCGACCTCGATAAGAATCTGGTCGAAGCGCTGTCTGATCCGTTGGTTCACCTGGTTCGTAACTCGGTCGATCATGGCATTGAAGCACCGGATGTTCGCGAAGCCGCCGGTAAGCCTCGCAAAGGGACGGTAACCCTGTCCGCTGAGCAGGAAGGTGACCATATTCTGCTGTCCATTGAAGACGACGGTGCGGGTATGGACCCCGAGGTTCTTCGTCGCAAAGCGGTGGAGAAAGGCCTCTATGATCAGGATGCTGCAGATCGTCTGACAGACAACGAATGCTTCAATCTGATCTTCGCCGCTGGGTTCTCAACCAAAGAGCAGATTTCGGATGTATCCGGCCGCGGTGTGGGTATGGACGTGGTCAAAACCAAAATCGGCCAGTTGAACGGGCAGATCAATATTGTTTCCGAACTGGGTAAAGGTTCCAGCATCATCATCAAGGTGCCTCTGACCCTGGCGATCATGCCGACCCTGATGATCATGCTTGGGGATCAGTCCTTTGCTCTGCCACTGGTGAACGTGGTTGAGATCTTCCACCTCGATCTCACCAAGACCAACGTGGTGGATGGCAAGGAATGCATTGTGGTTCGGGATAAGGTATTCCCGCTGTTCCATGTGAAGCGTTGGTTGGTCAGGGATGCTGCAGGCCAGCCCGAGCCGGAAAATGCTCACGTGGTGATTGTGGCCATGGGAACCAAACAGGTTGGTTTCGTTGTCGATCAGCTGATTGGGCAGGAAGAAGTGGTTATCAAGCCACTCGGCAAAGCGCTCCAGGGCACCCCGGGCATGGCGGGCGCCACAATCACTGGTGATGGCCGCATTGCGCTGATTATTGATGTTCCCAGCCTGTTGCAGCATTACAGTTGAGCTGGCCGGTTGCAGGGATAGGGTATCGGTAGGAGAAATGGATGACAGTTTCTGTCCTGGTCGTTGATGATTCAGGCTTTTTTAGAAAACGGCTGACGGAAATCCTGACCGCTTCAGGCCAGATCAAAGTGGTAGGCGCTGCTACCAATGGTCGTGAGGGCATTGAACTGGCGGAGAAGCTTCGTCCGGACGTCATTACCATGGATTATGAAATGCCTGTGCTTGATGGTATTTCTGCGGTTCGGGAAATCATGAAAAAGCGTCCTACGCCGGTGCTGATGTTCTCGTCGCTGACGTACGAAGGTGCCCGGGTCACTCTGGATGCTCTGGAAGCTGGAGCGGTCGATTTCCTGCCGAAGAATTTCGAGGAAATCGCCAAGGATAACAGCCAGCTTCAGAAGATCCTGATTCAGCGTATTCTGGACGTGGCCGGTAGTCGTCCGGGCTCCCGACCGACGCCTGCTTCTACGGCTCCCTCCAAACCGACATTGGCGCCAGCCGGATCTCGCCATGAAACTCCGGCAAGGGTGACTACCCGGTCGCCGCTTGGACAGCGCCCCCGAGTTCCTGAAAAGCCTCTGGTCGCCGAGGAACCAAGGCGGCCGGCCCGGAAAAAAGGACCTGCCAAACATTACAGTGTTGTCGGCATCGGTACCTCCACTGGCGGCCCGGTAGCGCTTCAGCGGGTGCTGACAACCTTGCCTGCCTCGTTCCCTGCTCCCCTTGTACTGGTGCAACACATGCCTGCCAGTTTTACGCCGGCGTTCGCGGAACGGCTGAACAAACTGTGCCGGATCGAAGTTCGCCAGGCTGAGGAAGGAGATATTCTTAAACCCGGTCTGGCCCTGCTGGCTCCGGGTGGCAAGCAGATGATGATTGAAAATCGAGGTGGGCAGGCCCGGGTGCGTATTCTTCCCGGCGATGAACGGTTGAACTACAAACCGTGTGTCGATGTCACCTTTGGTTCCCTGGCCCGGAGCTTTCCCGGCAAAACCCTGGGTGTGATCCTGACCGGGATGGGGGCTGACGGCAGGGAAGGGTGCCGGATGATGAAGCAGACCGGCTCGGATGTCTGGTCCCAGGATGAGAAATCTTCGGTGATCTACGGCATGCCAATGGCCGTTGCAAAAGCGGGGCTGTCTGACGAGGTATTGTCACTGGACGAGGTGGGCCCGCGACTCATTGAAGGTGTCTGCTGATGGACATCCTCAGTCTTCTGGGTATTGTTCTGGCCTTTGCGGCGATTCTCGGCGGCAACCTGCTGGAAGGCGGCGCTCTGGGTTCCCTGTTTAACGGACCGGCAGCGCTGATTGTGGTTGGCGGAACCTTTGCCGCGACGATTCTCCAGACATCCTGGCCGCTGCTGAAGAGGGCCTTTGCCCAGGCTCGTTGGGTATTTCTGCCTCCCTTTGTCAGCCTTGAGGATGGGATTGGCAAGGTGATCGACTGGAGTGTCAAAGCCCGAAAGCAGGGCCTGCTCGGTCTGGAAGGTCTGGCAGAAAAGGAGCCTGAGAGGTTCGCGCGTAAAGGTCTTCAGTTGCTGGTGGACGGCGCCGAGACGGAGACCATTCGCAGTATCATGGAAGTCGACCTCGAATCGCGCGAACAGCGCGATCTTGAATCGGCAAAGGTGTTTGAGGCCATGGGAGGGTACTCTCCGACCATTGGCATTATCGGCGCGGTCATGGGGTTGATTCAGGTAATGACCAACCTCGAAGATCCGCAGTCGCTGGGCGCAGGTATTGCGACCGCTTTCGTGGCAACTATCTACGGTGTTGCACTGGCCAATCTGCTGTTTTTCCCAGTGGCCAACAAGCTGCGCGGCATCGTCCGTGAGCGGACCCGTTATGAGGATATGATGATCGAAGGCATCATCGCGATCGCAGAAGGCGAAAACCCGAAATCCATCGAACTCAGACTGCGGGGCTTCCTGCAGTAACCATGCGCAGGCCAACTATGCGGCGCCGCAAGCAACCCCAGGATGACCTTCACAACAAGGAGCGGTGGCTGATCTCCTACGCGGATTTCATCACGCTGCTGTTTGCGTTCTTTGTGGTCATGTATGCGGTGTCGTCGGTCAACGAAGGCAAGTACAAGGTGCTTTCTGAAACTCTGACCGGGGTGTTTAATGCGCCGCAGCGATCCTTTCAGCCCATTGAAGTGGGCGATAATCCTCAGCGTTCCCTCAATACTCCCAGCGACGAAGTCATTATGCCTCCGGTGACCGAAGCCCCGAGGAATCCGGAGATGGATGCACAGGCGCGCACGGAAGCGTTGCGAGCCATGGCTGATCGGCTGGCACTGGAGTTTGACGAATTGATTAATCAGGGAGTGGTTACCCTGGAAACCAGCGACACCTGGCTGGAACTGAACCTCCCCAACAGCATGCTCTTTGGCAGTGGCGATGCGGAGCCCCACTACGATGCTTTTGAAGTGGTTGAAAAAATCGCGGTGGTACTCAGGGATCGTGACAATGCCGTTCGTGTCGAGGGTTTCACGGATAATCAGCCGATAAGTACCAATCGTTTCCCGTCAAACTGGGAACTATCGGTAGCCAGGGCGTCTGCGGTTGTTCGAATGCTGACGATGGAAGGTATTGAACCCGAACGTCTCGCGGCGGTGGGGTATGGGCAATACCAGCCGGTTGCCCGCAATGACACAGACGAGGGGCGGCGGCGGAACCGCAGGGTGGTATTGCTGATTTCCCGCGATGCCAGCATCCGTGGCGCCATGCGTTAGGCCTGCTCTCGGTTTCCGTGTATTCCGCCATTGGCATGGTTTCTGTATTACTCCCTTGTAATCAATTGAAGGCGGCAATAGCTTGCCGTTCTCTCCGTGAGTTGGAGCCTTCCGATTCAAGTCGGGACGTTTTCGGCCGATAAAACGGTAGGCCGTAATGAACACTGAACGCAGTGATGTATTTCTGGAGAAGCAAGCGTGCGAATCTGGGCAGTAGCCAATCAGAAGGGTGGAGTCGGGAAAACCACGTCGGTGGTTGCTTTGGGTGGGTTATTGGCCGAACGCGGCAAGCGGGTTCTGGTGGCCGATCTGGACCCCCACGGTTCTCTCACCACCTGGTTTGGATATGATCCGGACACCATTGCCCATAGCGTATTCGATTTATTCCAGCATCAGGGAAAGGTGCCTGACGGGCTTCCTGCTCAGCTGATTACGGATACCGGATGCCCCGGCCTGTCGTTGTTGCCTGCAAGTACCGCCCTGGCAACCCTTGAACGCCGAATGGTTGGGGTGGAAGGAATGGGGTTGATTATCTCCCGGGCACTGGCCCAGCTGTGGGATGATTTTGATTATGTCATTCTGGACAACACACCTTCTCTGGGTGTTCTCATGGTAAACGCGTTGGCGGCGGCCCAGCACTTGATTATCCCTGTTCAAACTGAATTTCTGGCTATCAAAGGGTTAGAGCGGATGCTGCATACCCTGCAGATGATTATGCGTTCGCAGAAAAACGAACTGCCGTACACGATCGTGCCAACCCTGTTTGACCGGCGGACCCAGGCTTCAGTCAAAAGTCTCAATCTGCTTCGTAAGACCTACCAGGACAATCTCTGGCGTTTTGCGATTCCCGTGGATACCAAGTTTCGTGATGCGAGCCAGGCTGGCAAAACGCCGTCCGCGCTGGACGCTTCTACCCATGGCGTAAGGGCCTACACCCACTTGCTGGATGATCTGCTTGCCCGAACCGAGGCCATGAAGGAACGTCAGCATGGCTGACGAAAAATTGACAAAGCTGGCTAGTCCGGCCAGCGCCATTGCCAGCTACCTCGACGATCTGTTGCACACAGCAACGGATTCGGCGCGTCTGGAAGACGCTGAGGAAGCGTTGCCACAGCTTCTTGTCCCCGAGCCCGAGCCCGAGCCCGAGCCCGAGCCCGAGCCCGAGCCCGAGCCCGGGCCAGAACCAGAGCCAGAGCTGGAGCCAGAACCCGCACCCGACGTTGCGGTTGCCCCCGCCGAGCCGGTCGCACCCGAGCCAAAGCCCGGGCTGATCACGCCGCCGAGCCGGCCGCATTGGTCTGAAGAGCCGTTCGAATGCCTGATCTTCACCGTGGCGGGGTTGCAACTTGCGGTACCGCTGATTCTGCTGGGCGCGATCCACCGTATTGAAGAAGAAATACGGCCAATCCCCGGCAGCCCCCGTTGGTACATGGGCATTCGTGCGGACCGCGATCATAACCTTCGGGTTGTGGATACTGCGGAATGGATTATGGCCGGGCGTGTGCCAGACGGTGCCAGGGACAATTATCGTTTTGTGATCCGCCTCGACAACAGTGATTGGGGGCTGGCCTGTGATGATGTGGCGCAGTCGTTTACACTCAGTCCCGACGAGGTGCGTTGGCGTACAGCGCGGAGCAAGCGTCCCTGGCTGGCGGGAACAGTGATTGATCACATGTGTGCCCTGATTGATGTGGGTACCATGTCAGATCTTCTGGTCCGGGCTGAGCGGGAACATCACCTCGATCTGAATTAAAAGAATACTTCAGTTACTCAATGAAACCGTGCATGACTGGCACGGTTTGTGCCCTTAACTATAGTATTGGGCACTGATGATGAATTTTTGACGATCAGGTTGCCCGCGAGGCAGCCACACAGGAGATCTAGCACTATGGCTTCCCCTAGCGGACAACCGAATCAGACCCAGGACGATCAGGTACTGCAGTATGTGACCTTCCGTCTGGATGATGAGACCTACGGTCTGAATGTCATGCAGATCCAGGAAGTGCTGAGATACACCGAGATTGCCCCGGTTCCGGGAGCACCGGATTATGTACTCGGTATCATCAACCTGCGGGGCAACGTGGTCACTGTGATCGATACCCGTCGCCGGTTCGGGCTGGCGGATGCGGATGTCACGGACGCCACCCGGATTGTGGTGATGGAATCTGCCAACCAGGTGATGGGTATTCTGGTGGATTCCGTGGCTGAGGTGGTCTACCTGAAGTCCAGCGAGATTGAAACTGCACCGAACGTGGGTAACGAGGAAAGCGCCAAGTTTATTCAGGGCGTGTGCAATAAGGATGGCGAACTGATCATTCTGGTTGAGTTCGACAAAATGCTGACTGAAAACGAATGGGCGGAAATCGCCGCGCTGTAACCCTTTGCAGCGATACCGGTGGACGCCTTTCGTCATTAACAACGGGAGACGTCCGTCATGTTTGCAGAAATTCCTTCCTATGTTCCCTGGGGTCTGACCGCCGCCGCGATTTGTCTGGTGTTGGTTCAGGGCGTGATTCAGGGCTGCCAGATCAGACAGCTCAGGGCCTCACTGAAAGAACGTTGCGATACCCTCGGCCGGGAACTCCATGCCACTGCCAGTGGCAGCATGGGCGTTGGCCAGCGGTTGGTGGCTTGTGAACGTCAGCTTCATGAGCTTCGGACAACCCAGGATGAAATGCGCCAGAATGATCCGCTCAGAATTTCCTATGATGAGGCATCACGCCTGGTTGATTTGGGTGCTGAGATCGACGATCTTATGAATACGTGCGGGATTTCCCGTCCAGAGGCCGAGCTGGTGTCAGCTTTAAGGAAGCGCCAGGCAGCCTGAAACGTCGTCGTTTAGGCTTTGCTTAATGAAAAAACTCTATCCGAGGGCCCTGGAGGCCCTCCTTGCTGTATCCCGCCACGAATTCGTCGCTGGTACGGACCTCGCCGGATCTATCACCGGCCACTCCATTCCCCGGGAAGATACTGTCAGCCACATACTTGACCTCATGCCGGAGGTGGAACCGGATCAGGTGGTTATGCACGTGGGCGGCGGCGCAGGCTATGTTGCTGCTGTGCTCTCCGGGCTGGCCCAGCGGGTCATCTACGTTGAGCGGAACGATGAGGTTGCCGAAGCGGCCAGAAAGCGCTTTTTCCGTCTCGGTAAACACAACGTGGATGTCATTCCCCGGCCGATCGAAGAGGCGCTGGGCCTCGATCAGCTTTGCGATGTTGTCCTCTGCACCACATTCCTGAAAGACCGTGCCGTTGTTGCGCCTTATCTCCGTGATGGCGGGCTTTTGGCTTGCCTGGAAGGAAGCGCCGGTCCTGTGCCCAGCCTGGCCATGTTCGAGAAGCGACATGGCAAACTTGAACGGGTGAGGACGCTGGGGTGGGTCGACTTCAATCGCAGTTCCGAGCAGATTCTGATTGATCTGGGCATTATCGACGAGCAACACCTGGCGGATGCCAAGCAGGAAGCTGAGAAGCAGAACTGCCGTCTGCTGGACCTTTTGCGGCGCAAACTCAATCTCGAAGAAATCGACCTGTACAAATCCCTCGGGCGTCAGCGGGGCATGGCATTCCGGGAAGGCGACGAGTTACTGAACGGACTCCGGCCGGAGCTCTTCCGTCGATTCTCACGTACCTTCCTCGACCTCTCCAGAATGATTCCGGTTGCCGAAGAGCAGGGCAAAATGGTGGTTGCGACGGATGATCCGGACGCGCGCACCGACCAGCTGGAGCGGATGACTCCAAATCAGAGTGTTGAATGTGTGCTGGTTACCCCGACGGATTTTCGACGCCTCTGGTCCGCGTTGGATCTGACGGTTAAAGGTCGTCATTTTGTTGCGGACCATGCACGCCACCCTGAGTCTGAGCGTGAGGGAGAACAGGGTGGCGGGGCACTGCTGGGTGATGACCAAAGCAAAAGTAATGGCCATGTCAGCCCCTATCTGGTGTCTGTTTATGAAGCCATTCTGCTGGATGCGGTGAGTGAGAAAGCCAGTGATATCCACATTGAGCAGTACGAAGGCCGCGTTCGGATCCGCCTCCGGGTGGATGGCGACCTTCACGACTTGCCGCAATACCAGCTGTCACCTCGGGAGATCAAAGGTGTCATCAACGTCATAAAGCTTCGTGCGGAGCTGAATATTGCCGAACACCGTCTTCCGCAAGGAGGGCGTTCCAGGCTCCAGCTGGCCAATATGGCCTACGACTTGCGAATTCAGACCCAGCCATCCCTGCACGGCGAAAACGCCATCATCCGCCTGTTGCCACAGACGGGCCGGGCGATGACCATTGCTGAACTGGGCATGTCGAAACACATCGGAAGCCGCTACCAGCGCCTTCTGGATAACCCGGCAGGCCTGGTTCTGGTGGTTGGGCCGACCGGATCAGGCAAATCCACAACGCTATACGCTGGCCTGCAGACACTGGCGGATGACGGGCGCCGAAAGGTAATCACTGTCGAAGATCCCATTGAATACTCCATAGACAACATTCAGCAGACCCGGGTCAGGACGGAAATCGGGTTTGGGTTTGCCGACGCCATGAGGGCGTTTGTGCGGGAAGATCCGGATGTCATTCTGGTGGGAGAAATTCGTGATCAGGAAACGGCACTGGAGGCCATCAGGGCTTCCCAGACGGGGCACGTGGTTCTCTCCACCCTTCACTGTAACGATGCCGTGGATTCGCTGCAGCGGCTTTACGACCTGGGGGTACACCCCAACTCGATTGCCGGGGAACTGCTCGCGGTGATTGCCCAGCGCCTGGCGAAACGGATATGTACCCATTGCCGAAAACCTGCAACGCCGGACCCGGCCATATTGGCCGAGCTCTTCCCGGATGGTCCTCCTGCAGATTTTCGATGCTTCGAAGGGAAAGGCTGTGATAACTGCAATGGTCGCGGCACCCATGGCCGGGTTGCGATCGTGGAATACATGGAAGTGGATTCTGATATCCGCAACGCTATATCAAGCCAGCCGCCGGTAGGGGAGCTTCGCTGGAGGGCGCTGGATGCCGGTCTGGTAACCATGCGTGATAGCGCACTCGACCACGTGATTGAAGGCCTTATCCCGTTGTCCGAGCTGCCACGGATCCTGCCCAGGGAGCGTATGGCGCCGGAAGTTCGTGGTGGCCGGAGGGGTAGTCTATGAAGAGTCATAAGGAGATGAAAGCTGCCCAGCGGGAGCCTGTCGAGGTGACCTACGCAGAGGAGCTGGCCAGGCTCTCAGCCGAAGACCTCGGCCCGGTGCCGGCCGGATGGCAGATGTCGCCACGGGCGGTTGAAAAGTTTGTGATGGGAGATGAATCTCTGGGGATAGAGCCGAAATTTGTGGCCGATCCAGCCATGGTGATCCGCATTATCATTTCCCTGTGTACCAGTCGCGGTTCGCTGCTGGTCGGGGAGCCAGGCACGGCCAAGTCCTGGCTGTCGGAACTGCTGGCGGCAGCGATCTCTGGGGTATCCACGCTCACCCTGCAGGGCGGGGCTGTCAGTAATGTGGGGCAGCTTCTATACAGTTGGAACGAAGCCATTCTCCGGACTGAAGGCCCGTGCCGTAAGGCGCTCGTGCCCAGCCCCCTGTTAAGGGGGATGATGGATGGCCAGATCGTTCGTTTCGAGGAGCTCGCCCGATGCCCTCAGGCCTTGCAGGACGCTTTGTTATCTGTGCTCTCGGACCGGGTTGTGGTCATACCGGAACTGGCAGGCGATGATGGCATTGTGCTTGCCCGGGAAGGATTTAATGTTGTTGCCACGTCGAACAGTATCGACGAGGGCGTGCATACCATGAGCGCCGCACTGAAACGCCGTATGGATTTCGAAGAGATTCGTCCGATACGGAATCTTCAGGACGAGATGGCGGTGGTGCTTCGGGAAGTCCGTAAAGCCAATCGCCGGGCCGGCATTGAGGTGGATCTGGAAGAGTCGGTGATCGAGGTATTGGTGACCATGTTCCATGAACTCCGTAGCGGCCAGACAATGGATGGGCGTAGTACCGATCGTCTGGCCGGGGCAGCACTGTCAACCGCGGAGGCGGTGTCAGTGGCGCATGCGGCCAGTCTTTCTGCCTGGTATTACGGAGGCGGAGCCATGACGGTAGAACAGCTGATGCATCACATTATCGGTTCGGCATTAAAAGATCAGCCAGAAGATCGTCGTCGGTTACGCCACTACTTTGAAACCACCGTGGCGCTTCGTACCGGTGACAACTGGCGCCAGGCATGGGAGATGCGATCACTGATCCAGTGATCCTTCTGCAGGCTGGTCGGGTCTGGTGTCCGAGGGCGTTCGGCCCCGGATATGGAACGCGAAAGCCAGAATTTCGGCGATTACCCGGTACAGGTTTTCCGGAATTTCCTCGTTCAGCGACAGGCGGGCA
Source organism: Marinobacter salinexigens (assembly GCF_008370345.1). GTDB lineage: Bacteria > Pseudomonadota > Gammaproteobacteria > Pseudomonadales > Oleiphilaceae > Marinobacter > Marinobacter salinexigens. The sequence goes on from NZ_VTUU01000002.1 coordinate 185,497, forward strand.
AGAATGCTGGCCAGTTCTGCATTTTCGTACAGGGGGACATTGTGCTCCCTGGCAATTCTGATGATTTCCTCGGCCAGTTCGTGGGTACCTGTCGCGGTGATGGTGGGAGCCTTTTCACCGTCGTACTTCAGCGCCACAGCGGCGTTGCTTCCGACCTCCGCCTGCTTGTCTGTCATGCCTTCGTGTCCACCAGTCTGTGTTCGAGTCGGGTTGGCGCACCCTGAGGCCTGCCCCGGCGGCACTCAAGGTCGGTTACCTCCAGCCCAAGGTCGGTCAGGCTTCGCCGGAGTAAGGGCAGCTCTTCATTGACCTGCCGGAGTGTTTCCTGGCGTTCCGCCCAGACCCGGGCACTGACGTTCTGTTGGCGCAACGAGACGTCAAAATGCAGCTGACCGGCGCTGTCCAGGTCCATTGCCAGGCTCAGGCGCCATTCGCTGCGTGCGGCCCTCGGTGTGCTGCGGCCTCTGCCGGTGTCCCGATCATGCTGCTCGATCCGCAACTGCGCGGTTCGGGGCTCATTCTGGGGTGTCAGCCAGGGCAGCTCGATCAGCAGGGTTGATGCCGGGGCGGGGCCTGCATCGCCGCCGACCCGGGCAGAAAGTACCTGGCTGTGCAACTGGTTCACAGTAATACGGTTCAGCATGCCAGCGAGCAGTCGCAGTGTCTGAGCGACCGTGGTGGGCTCGCTGCCTGCCGATGCCGTTTGAGTATTGGCCATGGCCTGTGGGAATTGCAGAGGTGCCTGAACCAGATCGGAGCTGGTCAGTGGGGTCAACCGGTTGAATGCCTCCGGCCCTTTATTCTGTTGTGCCAGAAGCGCAGTAATCATGCGTGTAATGGCGAGCTTCAGGTCTGGCAAAGACGCGGACGGTGCCTGTGTCAGCCGTGATTCCGCAAAAAGGCCACTTTCCGACAGCCACTGTTTTACCTGACCGGGGGTGGACTCATGACTCCCGGAACCCGGTGAAAGGCTGGAACTCGTCGGCAGGCGCGACAAAACCTGTGCAATGGCCTGGCGAGCCGCCTCGGGCAATGGTTGAGGTTGCACGGTGGAGGGCAGCTGGCCAGGTGCCAGCTCCGGCTTCAGCCCCTGGCCCAGACTGGTCAGAAGATTTGCGAGCCCCGCCTGCAGGTTGTGTTGCCATGGCATACGTTGAGCGAGGGCCTGAGCGATGCCCGCTTCCCGGGCCAGGCCGAGCTTGCCTATCAGCTGGAGTTCATTGCCTGCCCGCATAATCTTGACCCAGTCACCAGCCGAAATCTCGGTCTTGCCCGTCGCAGCCTGAACCAGCAGGGACTTGCCGCGTACATCAAGCAACAGCTCTGAAGCCCCGTTGCCTTGCTGCTGGATGACCTGAGTGACCCGTGCCAATGCCGTTTCGCGGTTGGAGAGCTGCAAGGCATCAAGTTGTTGGCGGGCGGATAGCCCGACAGACTCACGCGCAGGCGAGGCCGTATCGCCGCTTCCGGGCGGTGTGCTCCTGGATGAAGGCGAGGGCTGAGGTGGTGGTTGGCTGCCAGGTAGTTTCATTGCCAATGATTGATTCCGGACAAGAGTAATCCGTAAGCGCTTTCGTTATAATACGCCGCGCCGGCGATACTCGCCGTGAATAATGCACCCGATGCTGCGTAGCGCTGCATCGTCCTAGTTACGGGGCCCTGATGTCTGAGCCGTTACTACAGGCTGTCAATCTGCAGTGTGAAAGGGATGAGCGGGTTCTCTTCCGCAACCTCTCGTTCTCCATAGTGCCCGGTACGGTTACCCGTGTCGAGGGCCCGAACGGTTCCGGGAAAACAACGCTGCTCCGTATCCTGGCCGGTCTGAATGATGCCTGGTCGGGAGATCTGAAGTGGTGTGGTGAACCCCGCTCCAGCGTCCGCGAAGAGTTCCAGAGAAATATGCTCTACCTTGGGCACCGCCCGGGAATCAAATCCTTGCTTACCCCGATGGAAAATCTCCGGGCCCTGATGGCTGCGCGCCGCCCGATGCCTGATGACGTCCTGAGGCAGGCGCTGGCTGGTACTGGCCTTTCGGGGTTTGAAAATGTGCCCTGCCGTAACCTGTCTGCCGGCCAGCAACGCCGTGTTGCCCTGGCAAGGTTACTGATAGCCGATGAGCCGCTGTGGCTGCTGGATGAAGTGTTTACTGCCATTGACGCGGATGGGGTGAATGCCATCGAAACGTTGTTGCAGCAGCGGGCTGCCGAAGGCGGCGCTGTTGTGGTGACAACCCACCACGATCTCCGAATGGACGGTATGAAAAAGATCGTTCTTGGAGGGGGGGCTGCCGATGAATGCTGACGCCCGACCTGTTATCAAACCCATCCGTAATGGCGTTGGAGCCTTCGCTGCCATGAAGGCGGTTTTTGCCCGTGACCTGAAAGTGGCGTTTCGTCAGAAGCAGGATCTGCTCAATCCGCTGCTGTTTTTTGTCATGGTGGTGTCGCTATTCCCCTTGGGAGTTAGCCCGGAAGTGTCATTTCTGCGAGAAGCCGGTGCAGGTATCCTGTGGGTAGCGGCATTGTTGTCTGTTCTGCTTTCTCTGGACCACCTGTTTCGTCACGATTTTGACGACGGGACTCTGGAGCAGTTGGTGCTTCAGCCCCAGCCACTGTTCCTGCTGGTGCTGGCCAAGACCCTGGCACACTGGATGCTGACGGGGCTGCCCCTGGTACTACTGACACCGGTGCTTGGCGTAATGGTTCATCAGGAAGGGAACTCTATTGCGGTTTTGTGTCTAACGCTGCTGATCGGTACACCGGTATTGAGTCTGATTGGCGCAATCGGGGCAGCGTTGACCCTGGGGTTACGATCGGCGGGGGTGCTCTTGTCTCTGCTGATCATTCCGCTGTACATTCCCGTCCTGATTTTTGGCACGGGTACAGTTGCAGCGGCGGCGGATGGAGCATCCGTCGGAGCGTATGTGGCGCTGATGGCGGCGTTTCTTGTGTTGGCGGTAACGCTGGCACCGTTTGCGGCAGCGGCGGCTTTGCGAATCAGTCTGTCGAATGGCTAGGAATAACGTGATGATCTACGGGGAATTCCTCTGATGTGGCAATGGTTTCATAAACTGGGCTCACCCAAGTGGTTTTTCGGGATAGCGACCCGGTTCATGCCCTGGCTGCTGATTCTCGGGCTGGGCCTGCTGGCTGCAGGTATTGTCTGGGGACTGGCATTTGCACCAAAGGATTATCTGCAGGGTAACAGCTACCGTATTATCTTCATCCACGTCCCGACTGCCTTTATCGCCCAGTCTGCCTACATCATGATGGCCGTTGCGGCCGTGGTCACGCTGGTGTGGCGGATGAAACTTGCCGATGTGTTCGTCAAGGCGGTGGCACCGGTGGGTCTGGTCCTGACGTTCCTTTCCCTGTTCACCGGAGCCGTCTGGGGTAAGCCAACCTGGGGAACCTGGTGGATCTGGGATGCCCGACTGACCTCTATGCTGATTCTCCTGTTCCTGTACGGAGGCGTCATCGCGCTTGACCGCGCCATCAATGATGAGAAATCTGCCGCCCGCGCTGTTGCGGTTCTGGTACTTGTGGGCGTCGTCAACATTCCGATTATCAAATACTCGGTGGAATGGTGGAATACCCTCCACCAGCCCGCCACCTTCAAGCTGACCGAAAAGCCGTCCATGCCTGCAGAAATGTGGGTTCCGCTCGTGCTCTCGATATTGGGCCTGTATCTGCTATTCGGCTGGCTGGCCTGCCTGCGGATGCAGACCGAGATTCTCCAGAGGGAACAGCGGACAAAATGGGTTCGGGAAATGATCACAGCGGGGAGGAGCTGAGTCATGGCGTTTGATTCCTTTGCATCGTTTATTGCCATGGAAGGTCATGGGCCCTATGTCTGGGCCTGTTATGGCGTTTTCTTTCTGCTGATGGCCGTTTTGGTTCTCTGGTCACTCCGCAGCAAACGTGCAGCTGTTGAAGCATGCCGGCGCCGGTTCGAGACTACCAGTGACACAGGCCGCGAAGCGGCTACCGGGGCGTCTGCGACGTTCGCCCGGGTGAATGTTTCCCAAGACTGAATGGCAGGTAATTAATGCATCCTATCCGTAAAAAGCGGCTCACCATCGTACTGTTCCTGATTGCAGGCATTGCGTTGGCAGTAGGGCTGACCACATATGCCCTGAGGCAGAACATCAACCTCTTCTATGACCCAACGCAAATCGCTGCTGGCGAAGCTCCCGTTGATGTCCGTATCCGTGCCGGTGGCATGGTGAAGGAGGGCTCTGTTGTCCGGGATCCAGGCAGCCTGAAAGTCGAGTTTCAGGTAACCGACTTCAATCAATCGGTACCTGTGCAATATGAGGGTATCCTGCCGGATCTGTTTGCCGAGGGGCAGGGCGTGGTTGCCATGGGACGTCTGGATGAAAATGGACGCTTTGTCGCGGATCAGGTTCTGGCCAAGCATGACGAGAATTACATGCCTCCGGAAGTTGCGGATTCCCTGAAAAAGAATGGTTCTATGGGCCAGGCCGGTGAAACGGTAGAAGCGGCCACTAACTGAATGCACCACACCAACGCCTGATAGCTGGAGGCACAGATGTATCCGGAACTCGGACAGCTTGCACTGATTCTCGCGCTGTTGCTGGCAGTGCTACTTTCCGTTGTCCCTCTCGTAGGGTCGATTACTGGCAGGGATAATCTCCAGGCGTTCGCACGCCCCCTGGCTTCCGGGCAGTTTGTTTTTATTGCCCTGGCGTTTGGCATATTGACCCACGCCTTTATGACTGACGATTTTTCAGTAGCCTACGTGGCGAACAACAGTAACAGCATGCTGCCCTGGTACTTCAAGTTCAGCGCCGTCTGGGGCGGTCATGAAGGTTCACTGCTGTTGTGGATACTGATGTTGTCCGGCTGGACACTGGCGGTGGCTATCTTCAGCCGGCGCCTGCCAGCGGAAATGATTTCCCAGGTGTTGTCTGTACTGGGCATGGTGGGTGTGGGTTTCCTCCTGTTTATCATCATCACGTCGAACCCCTTCGACCGTCTGCTGCCAAATGTGCCGGCCGATGGCACCGATCTGAATCCGCTGCTGCAGGATTTCGGGCTGATCGTTCATCCCCCGATGCTGTACATGGGGTATGTTGGATTTTCCGTCGCCTTTGCGTTCGCTATTGCTGCCCTGATCAACGGGCGTCTTGACGCTGCCTGGGCTCGCTGGTCCCGTCCCTGGACGACGGTCGCCTGGTCTTTCCTGTCAGTTGGTATTGCATTGGGTAGCTGGTGGGCATACTACGAGCTTGGCTGGGGAGGCTGGTGGTTCTGGGATCCTGTGGAAAATGCGTCACTGATGCCGTGGCTGTCGGGTACCGCTCTGATGCATACCCTGGCGGTTACTGAAAAGCGTGGCGTGTTCAAAAGCTGGACAGTACTCCTGGCGATTGTCACCTTTGCTCTCAGCCTTCTGGGTACCTTCCTTGTTCGTTCAGGTGTGTTGACCTCGGTGCATGCGTTTGCGTCGGACCCCGAGCGTGGCGTGTTCCTGCTGGCGCTGCTGGGAATTACCATGTTCGCGAGCCTGGCTCTGTATGCGTTCCGGGCACCGGTGGTGCATGTGCGTGCCAGCTACGGAGGCCTGTCCAGGGAGGTGTTCCTGCTGCTGAATAACGTGTTGCTGGTGTCTGCGACGCTGCTGGTTGCCATCGGCACTCTGTATCCGCTGGTACTGGACTACCTGGAACTTGGCAAACTGTCTATCGGTGAGCCGTTCTTCAATACCACGTTTACACCGCTGGCAGTGGCTACAGCCCTGTTGCTGGGCGCCGGTATTTTTTCCCGCTGGAAGAAAACAGACGGCGGATGGCTTGCCCGAAAGTTGCTCTGGCCGCTGGCCATCAGCGTCATTGCCAGTACTGTGGTGATTCTGGGATATGGCAGCTTCAAGCCATGGGCGCTTGTGGGTGTGTTCAGCGCCATGTGGATTGCTGTCGCCACCTTCTGGGATCTATGGGAAAAGTCCGATTCCCGAAAGGGCCGGGTACACGGGCTGAAGCGTCAGTCCCGAAGTTACTATGGCATGATCCTTGGACACCTGGGCCTGGCAATCACCATTGCCGGCGCAACCGTGGTGTCCAATTACGGTGTCGAACGTGATGTTCGCATGGTGCCGGGCGACACCGCCACCGTGGGTGACTACCAGTTTGTGTTCCGGGATATCGGGCAACGTCAGGGCGCTAACTTTACCGCTCAGTACGGCAGCTTCGATGTGGTACTCGATGGTAAGCGGATCGCTGAATTGCATCCCGAGAAGCGCCAGTACCCGGTGGGCATGAGCGTGATGACAGAAGCGGATATTGATGCGGGCCTGTTCCGGGATATCTTCGTAGCCATTGGTGAGCGTCTGGACGATCAGGCCTGGGCCATCCGGCTTCAATACAAGCCATTGGTACGTTGGTTGTGGCTGGGCGCCCTGTTCATGGCTGCAGGCGGTTTCATGGCAATTTCCGATCGCCGCTACCGTATTCGTTCCCGTGCGGATCAGAAGGCGGAGGCAAAGTCTGCGCCCACATCCTCTGAAGATCCTGCCGGAGCTGTGTCATGAAGCGTGTTTTGCTGTTTCTCCCTCTGGTCGTTGCGCTGGTTCTCGGGGTGGTTCTGTTTGCGGGTATCGGCAAAGATACGACCACGCTTGAGTCAGCTTTGATTGGTAAACCTGTTCCCGCCTTTACGCTGGCGGATCTCCATGACGCTGGTCTTGAGCGCAGCAATGACGTTCTCAAAGGTAAGGTTCAGCTTCTCAATGTCTGGGGCACCTGGTGTCCTGCATGCCGGGATGAACATCCGGATTTGCTGCGCCTGGCAAAGGAAAAGGGGGTGTCCATTGTGGGTCTCAACTACAAGGACAACCGGGAAGATGCTCTGGTTTGGCTGAATCGCCTCGGCGATCCGTACAGCACATCCCTGTATGACCCGAAGGGGACGCTGGGCTTTGACCTGGGCGTATACGGTGCTCCGGAAACCTTTGTGATTGATGCCGGTGGTGTGGTTCGCTACCGCCACGTGGGTGTCGTGAACCAGCAGGTCTGGGAAGAAACGCTGCTGCCGGTGATTAACGAAGCGAAGGGGAATGGCTGATGTTGCCCAGATGGTTGGCCGTTTTAATGCTTCTTTTCAGCGGAGCTGCCTTCGCTGATGTGGCAGACGTTTATGACTTCGATAGTGCGCAGCAGGAAGAACGCTTCCAGTCGTTGATTGAGGAGCTGCGCTGCCCCAAGTGCCAGAATCAGAACATTGCTGATTCAAACGCACCGATTGCCAGGGATATGCGTGATGAAGCCTATCGCATGATGCGTGACGGGGCTTCCGAGGACCAGATTGTGGATTCTCTGGTAGCGCGGTTTGGTGAATTTATCCTGTACAAGCCTGCCGTGGAAAAGCGCACCATCCTGCTCTGGGCGACGCCTTTCATTGCAGTGTTTGGTGGATTACTCGTGGTGATTGGCGTGGTTGTGCGGTCCCGGCAGTCCGGCCAGAAGGCCCCTGCATTGAGCGCGGAAGAAAAAGCCAGGGCCGCGCAGATTCTCGATGGTGATGAACAGGACAACCGTTCCTGATCCATACGCCCCACGAACACTTGATTTGAACCAGTGACGATAAGCTTCATGACCGAAACATTCTGGATTGCCGCAGCGGTACTGATCATCCTCGCCATCGCTTTTGTTCTTTACCCGGTTTTGTTCCATCGGACCGGCTCCACGGAACGAACTGACCTTAAAAATCAGAACCTGATGGCCTATCGGACTCGTCGGAAGGAACTCGATGAAGAGTTTGAGGCTGGTGCCCTGGACGAAGAAACCTATGAGCAGATGAAGGAAGAGCTCGCTGGTAGCATGCTTGATGATGTGGAAGAAGGCAGCTTTCGTTCATCCCTTAGCAGTGGGCGCCGCAGCGCAAGGGTCGTAGGCCTACTGGCCATACTGCTGATCCCGGCAGCAACCTTTTTGTTGTATGAGGAATGGGGTGCCATGGACAGGGTAGAGCAGTACATCACCATGCAACAGATGGGAGACTCAAACGCTGCGCGTGCCGAGCAGATGAGCGGTTTGGTTGAGCAGCTCCGGGACAAACTCGAAGCGAGCCCGGATAACCCGGATGGCTGGGCGATGCTGGGCCAGAGTTATATGCGCCTCGAACGCTACAGGGATGCGGCCTGGGCCTTCCAGAGACTGTCGGGTGTAACGGACACAGAGAGTTCCCGGGCGGTAGCTCTGGGGTTGGCGGCGCAGGCCCTGTTCTTTGACAGCGAGGGCGAGCTGACGCCGGATGTCACTGCCGCGATTGATGCGGCCCGTGAAGTCAATCCGGATGAAGTTAATGCGCTCGGCCTACTTGGTATTCACGCCTTCAGTCAGGAACAATACCGTGAAGCCATCGGGTTCTGGGAACGTATCATTTCGGTAGCGCCAGACCACCCGCAGATCGCGGCGATTCAGGGCGGTATCGATGAAGCATACCGTCGCCTGGGTGAAGAGCCGCCTGCGCAGGAAATCGCCACATCTGGCCCGGGGGTAACGGTTAGAGTCGCTTTGGACGATGCCTTCAAGGGCCTGGTCCCTGAAGACACAACGCTGTTTATTTTTGCCCGTCAGGTCGGAGGTCAGGCGGGTCCTCCGCTGGCCATTGCACGCCTCAGTGCCTCGTCTTTGCCGGTGGAAGTGCGGCTGGACGATAGTCGTTCAATGTCTCCTCAGGCAAAAATCTCAGCCGTAGATGAAGTGTTGATCACCGCCCGGTTGAGCCGCTCGGGAACCGCTATGGCACAACCGGGTGATTGGCAGGGAAGTATTGTCGACCCGGTTGCTGTCACAGATGGAAATGGGGATGTGGTCGAAGTTGTGATTGATAAGCAGCTGACGAACTGATTAACCGGTGTATCCTGACAGCGTGATACCCTCAGGCTGTCAGGTTTTTCGGATACAGGGGTGGCAAGGCTGTTTCCTTCCTGGCCTTGCCCTTGCTCTTACCGCTACGCAAGTGCTGTAGTAATACAGCCAGTTTTTTACCGTCCCATCCCTCGATACGACCTTCAGCCGCAAACAGGTGCGACTGCAAATCCGCGAACGCAGCTTGCAGTTCCGGGCTCGCGGTATGACTGATGGCTTCCGACGCAGTGCGGAAGTTGTGGCCCGGAAACGCCAGATTCATCCACCGAAGCATGAGTGCCGGGGAGCTTGCGGAACCTGTCCTGATGGCATCCACAAGCTCGTCGAACACTTGAGATTCCTGATTTCCGGCTTTGGTCACCGGAGTGGTTGCTTCGCCGGAACTCCGTTTGTGGGCCGCCCACCACGCAACCAGTGTCACCAACCATAGACCGCCGAAGGCCAGAGCCAGTAATTGCCATACTGGCTCACCTGAATCTTGTGGGGTCCGGGGTGCGGGTTCCTGACGTTCCGACGTCGTGGGCTCGGGCGATTCCGGGGCTGGTGCCACGGGTTTAGCGGCAGCCGGGGCGGCACCTCCCACTTCCAGTATCTTGGCATTGAGTACTGCATATTGCTGGCTATCGGTATCCGTATCCCACCAGGGGATACGAATTTCCGGCAGCGTCATTTTCCCGGGCTTCACGGGCACCAGTGCGCTGGTCTGACTCAGTGTGGACGTCAGCCCCTCTTGTGTCTTGATAGTGGAGCGTTCCGGCTGGTCAGGATAGCTCCTGAGTCCTTCAGGCACTTCATCGGGAATAGGAGGCAGCGCTTCGGAGGGCAGGCCCTTGGCTTCCAGAGACAGCTCCCGGGTGAGATTCTCTCCGGTGTCTACTTTCATCGTGGGTGGCAGACCGGACTCGGAGAGAGTCAGATCACTGGCGGGTAGCCAGGTGTCGCCGGTGAAACTGGCGGGAATATCCTTGACCGGCACATCATAAAGTTGCTCGCTGTCCCTCAGGAAAATCAGCTTGCCCTCGGTGTCCCGGGCCTGACCTTCAAATTTGATAGCAGGCAGGGTGAGAGTACCTGGCTGCTGGGGGAACAGGGCGTAGCGCCGTTCTACCACCCGGTAACGAATGCCATCCCTGTACCGGGAGTATTCTGTTTGCTTTCCAAGCGGCTCGATAATCGCGTTCGGGTGTTCCGGTTCGGACAGGTCGCCACGAATCAGGTTGCCGCTGAAGAACAGGCGAACGGTCAGCGTAAGCTGTTCCTGAACATAAACTTCTGCCTTGTCGGCGGCCAACTCGATAAAGCTGTCCCTGGCACTGGCCGGGTCCTGTTGCGGTGGCGTTCCGTCAATGACCTCAATGGTAACCGGCTCAGACGTTGCGTCTCGGAAGGTCAGAGCGGGAATGGTCAGTTTGCCGGTGCTCTCGGGAGCCAGCTGGTAGGTCCAGGTAATTTCGCCCACCATGTCATTGTTGACAGTACGAATGCTGTACCGCTGATTCCGGGAGAGAATCCTGAAGTCCGGTTCCACCTTTTCGATATCCGGATTGGGGAGGTCAGACAGGTTGAAGTCGAACAGATTGCTCAGGTTGATATCCAGCTTCATCGTGCCTTTGACCGTGAGCGTCACCACTTCGCCCTCGTAGAGCTGGGTCCGGTCCGGTTCAACCCTGAGTTCCTCCGCGTGGGATGCCATTGCTTGTAATGTCAGGACAAGAAAGACGGCAAGTGGAAAGAAAAGCCGTTTTACCATGGTGTATCGCCCTCGTCGGAAGGTGTTTGCCGTTCCTGGTATTGCTGCAGGAATTTTCGTCTTAGCAGGCCGCCGGGATTGTCCGGGACTCGCCTTAGCCATTGTTCCTGACCCTGGCTCAGAGGCTGTTCGGAAATCTCGGAAGGGGCCTGTGAAGTGGGCTCAGAAGGCTGCTCCGTCTGGTTACTGTCGTCAGCTTGCTGCGGCTGTTGTGGCTCGCTTTGTTGTTCTGACGACTCGCCGTTCTGCTGTTGTTCAGATTCGGACGGCTGCTGTGATTGCTCACCCTTGTCCTGCTGATCATTCTGGCCGGATTGGTTCTGTTGCTGCTGACCATTCTGATCCTGATTGCTTTCGCCGTCCTGATTTTGCTGTTGATCCTGCTGGGACTGGTCTTGCTGGCTACTGTTCTGGTTTTTTCCGGATTTGTTCTGTTGTTGCTTTTGCTGCTCAAGTAGCTTTTTTACCAGATCCCGGTTAAACGTGGCGTCTTCCATGTCCGGATTTTGGGAAAGTGCTTCATTGTATGCATCAATGGACTCCTGGAGCTTACCCGCTTTGGCCAGTGCATTGCCGCGGTTGAAATCTGCCCTGGCCCCGGGCACCTGAGCGAAGGTGCGGGCAGCTTCATCAAATTGATTGGACCGGTACTGGGCGGAACCTCGCCAGGCAGGGCTATCAAGGTTTTTAGCTGCCTGCTCAGGATCTTGCTCAATCAACGTCGGGGCGCGCTGGTCTTCCCGCTGCCACAGGCTGTCCCAGTCCATGGCTTGTGCCGGTTGTGGCGTCGACAGTGGCAGCAAAATGACAGCGATAACGGCAAATGCTCCGCGTCGCCAGCCAAGCACTAACAAGGGCAGAATAAGCCATAGCAGCCAATAGCCGTCATCCTGCCAGCGTCTCACGGTCAGATCTTCTTCCGGGTCCTGCCATTTACCGTCGGTGTTGAAGCTGTCGAGGCTGTCAGGACTCAGTCCGAGCGCCTGAATATCGGTGTCATCGAGGGTCAGGGTATGGCTGGCACCATGGGTTTTGCTGGCGAGAAAGGCTAACCCCTCCGGGTCGGCCTTGCTAATGACCACGTCACCGTTGTCCCGGATAAATCCCCGTTTGGCAAGTGGGATAGGGCCTCCGGCCCGGGTGCCAATTGTTAGGGTACTCAGCGAAAACCCGGTGTCTGCAAGGCTCTCGCGGATAGTGTCGAAATAGCGGGCCTGAATGTCGTCACTGAGTAGCAGAATGCGTCCTTTGCCTGGCGCTCCCTGCTGTAGTAGCGCCTTGGCCTGTTCAATGGCAAGATCTGCGCGGTTACCCGCAGCTGGCATGATCATGGGGTCCAGAACGTCCAGCATGGCCTCAATCGTTTGCCGGTCGTCCGTCAGCGGCGTGACGACATGGGCGTCAGCAGAAAAGACAATCAGGCCGTTCAGACTGCCTTCCCGGGTCGCGAGAATATCGCGGATTTTGCGCTTGGCCAGGGTCAGGCGATCAGGCTCCACATCAGTGGCCAGCATGGACAGTGAAAGATCCAGCACGATGACCAGGCTGTCACCAGGTTTCTTCAGGGGTGTTGGAGCCTCCCTCCAGGCCGGGCCGGCGAGGGCAATCGACAGCAATGTCATTGCCGCTATAGCGGGTAGCACCGGAGACCGGCGTTTCGTCCCTGCCTGGCCATTGTGCCTGAGCAAGGGGGTGAGGAACGCCTGGGGAATCAGCCGCGACCAGCCACTGTCTCCGGATCGAAGATGCCGAATGGTCAGGTACAGTAATGGAACCGCTAACAGCACCAGCAACCAGACCGGCCGCAGAAAATGAAAATCAGCCATCAAGCCCTCCCTCAACAGATTGCCCAGGAGAATGGCCACGAGAGCCCCCACGAGTCTCACGTTTTTCCCGCACAGCCACAATAAACCTGCCCAACAAAAACATCAGCCAGAGTATTCCCGCGGCGCCGGCAGGCCATACGAAGAGTTCGGTTACGGGGCGATAAAACTTGCCTTCAAGCTCGATGGGCTCGAGTTGATTGATGCTTTCGTAGATCATTTCCAGTTCCGGCAGGCTTCTGGCCCGGAAATACTGCCCACCGGTTTGCTCGGCCATCCGGGTCAGCAGGGCTTCGTCCAGGTCACGGGACGGGTTAACCCTGCGGGAACCCAGAAAGCCGCTCTGAATCATGGATTCAGCGCCAATTCCGATCGTGTAGAGGCGAACGCCGGCCGCTTTGGCTATTTCAGTCGCTTTGTCCGGTGTGATCTCGCCGGCGGTATTGGCTCCGTCTGTCAGCAGAATCGCTACCCGCTGATCCTGGGGTCGGTCACGCAGGCGCTTGATGGACAATCCAACAGCGTCTCCGATAGCCGTTGCACGTCCTGCCATACCCAGGCCGGCCTCTGTCAGCAGCGTCTTCACGGTTTTCAGATCGAAGGTCAGCGGCGCCTGAACGTAAGGTTCTGTGCCAAACAGGATCAGCCCCAGGCGATCACCTTGCCTTCGGGTAATGAAGTCATCCAGTACAACTTTCACCGCCTGCAGGCGGTTAATGCTACGCCCCTGAACAACCATGTCCTGTTCGTCCATGCTGGGCGAGATATCTACCAGTAGCATGAGATCTCTCCCTGTGACGGGCAACTGGACCTGTTCACCCACGTGCTGCGGGCGGGCCAGGGCGAGTACAAGAAGACACCATCCCAGCAAAAGCAGCAACTGGCGCCACAAGGGCGTTGCATTACCTCGATGGCTCACACCTGGCAGGTCGGAAAGCCAGTGCCCCATGGGCAGCACCGGAGCGTCCACCGCTTGCCGGTGGGATCGCCACCAATACAGCAGCAGAGGGATCACGGTCAGGAGCAGCAGCCAGGGGTAGGCGAGGTTCAGCATTTCTGGCCTCCCAGCCACTGGCGGGCAAAGCTTATGGCAAGAATCGGATCGGCATGTGTTGCAGGTTGCCAGGCACTGTGAACGATAGCCTCCACAATCTGGCGCGAATCGGCATCACCATCCGGAGAGGTCTGCAGCAGAAAACGAATCCAGTCGTCGCCGGACAGAGCCTCCGGGTGTTGATCCCTGTATCGTTCCCGGGCGGCCTGCTTGAGCAGAGTGTTGAGCTGTGCAAACCATTGCGGATTCCTGCTTGCACGGCTTTCCAGCTCACCGAGCTGTCTCCTGGCAAGCCTTAGCCACCGACATTTTCTGTGCCGGCGCATAATGAACCAGACGGCGGCAGCAATCACGAGCAGAAGACACAGAGCAAGCAGCCACCAGCCTGGTGCGGGCGGCCAGAAACCGCCCGTTTCCGGGAGATGAATATCCCTGAGTTCGCCGAGGGTAGACTGTGGGTTCATCCGATTCGTCCCCCGGGCCCCAGCAGAGGTTTCAGGGCCGTCGCCGGGTTTTCGGCAGTGGACAGAGTGGCCGAGCTTACCCCGGACATCCTGAAGCAGCTTTCCAGTGCCTGCTCATGTTCTTCCAGTTTTTGCCGCCAGGCGCTTTGAAACCGTGAATTGGAAGCATCGAACCAGACCGGCCCATCGGGGCCTGCGACGGCGAATCGCCCGCTTTCCGGCATGTGTTGTTCAAGGGGATCGATAATGCGAAGGGCGCTGACCGTATTGTGTCTGGCAAGGGCACCAAGCAGCGTGCCAGTGTCGCCGGAGATATTCATAAAATCACTGATAACGAAGATCCGGCTGCCGGTGTGGGCAACCCGTCGGACTTCCGCAATGGCCTGATCCAGCCCAAACGCATTTTCTGCAGACATCTCCTTCCCTTCGTTCTGTCCGGGGTGTTGTTGCAGCTTCGCAAGCGTGTCGAGGAACTGAAGAACGGACTTTTTGCGGCGCGCAGGGCGTTGGACGATGAGCTCCCGGGTGTTAAAGACAATGCCTCCGACCTGATCGCCTGCCCACAACGCCAGCCAGGCAAGAATGGAAGCCGCCTGAGCGCAGCGTACCTGCTTGTAGGCGCCGGTACTGGCAAAGAACAGGCTGGGTCCGAGATCGCACAGGAGCAAAACGGGGCGTTCCCGTTCCTCTTCGTAGAGTTTGGTGTGGGGGGCTTGCCGGCGGGCTGTTACCCGCCAGTCGATACTGCGGATATCATCACCAGGCTGGTATTGGCGAACTTCCGCGAAAGCCATCCCCCGCCCCCTCTGTGGAGAGTGCTGTAGTCCAGCCTGACGACTCCGGACCTGGCGGGCAGCAGGCAGCTTCAGAGCCCTGGCGTCCGCCTGTAGCCGGATCAGATCGGGAAGACTGATGGTTATTTCGGCCATTACGCGGTGACCGGCACCCGGTCAATCAAACGTTCGATTACGGTGTCTGCCGTCATGCCCTCGGCCTCAGCCTCAAAGGTCAGCAGGATTCGGTGGCGCAGAACATCGAAAGCCATGCTCCTCACGTCATCTGGAGTCACGTAATCCCGACCGTCGAGCCATGCCAGGGCCCGGGCGCATCGGTCGAGGGCAATGGTACCCCGGGGACTGGCACCGAATGCGGTCCAGCGGGCCAGTTCCGGATCCAGGCTGGCGGCGTCACGGGAAGCCAGTACCAGAGCAAGCAGATATTTCTCGACGGCTTCGGCCATGTAGATTTCCGCAACCTCGCTGCGAGCGGCGAAGACTTCCTCTGCAGACAGGCGAATGTCCGCTTTGGGCTGGCCCTGGCGATAGTCGTTCCGTGCGAGATGCAGGATAGCCCTTTCGGATTCCGCGTCGGGATAGTCAATCACCACATGCATCAGAAATCGGTCCAGCTGGGCTTCAGGGAGGGGGTAGGTACCTTCCTGTTCAATCGGATTCTGGGTGGCCATGACCATAAATAGTTTGTCGAGTGGGAAGGTTTGCATGCCCACGCTGATCTGGCGTTCACCCATGGCTTCGAGAAGCGCTGACTGTACCTTTGCCGGTGCCCGGTTTATTTCATCGGCGAGCACCAGATTATGGAAAATAGGACCACGCTGAAATTCGAACAGCCCCGTTTCGGCCCGATAGATTTCGCTTCCGGTGACATCGGATGGCAGTAAGTCCGGGGTGAACTGGATGCGATGGAAGTCGCCCTCAAGATGATCTGCAAGGGCTTTTATGGCGGTGGTTTTTGCGAGCCCTGGAGCGCCTTCGACGAGCAGGTGGCCATCTGCAAGCAAAGCGATCAGAAGCCGCTCTACCAACCGTTCCTGGCCAATAATCCGCTTGGCCAGCTGATCCCGTAATTCACCGAACGTATTCTGTAACGACATGAGAAGTGATTGCCCCTCTTTTGAGGATGATCTGAGGTATCCGGATCTTGCGTAAGTAGATGCCGCAGTTTTTGCGTCTGGGGAGCAAAAATCAAGGGCTTGACTATGCTTAAGTGACAATACATCGATTACGTTTATTTCACGTTAACTGAGGTTCGACATGAATGCGCTGACAGTGGCCAGCAAGGAACAGTTCTTTGAACAGTTGGCTGAGGCTTTCTCCCAAAAAATCGCAAAAACAGAAGCTAAGAAGATCAGCGAATTTGCCAAACAGCATTATGCACATATCCCCCTCGAGGAGCTTGTCAGTCGACGATTCTCGGATACCTATGGTGCGGTACTGGCCGCCTGGCAGTTTCTCCAGAAGCGGAGTGGTGAAGAAACGCCGGTATCTGTTTTTAATCCGGATCTTGAAAGTGACGGATGGCAATCGACCCATACCGTTGTTTTTATCCTGCATCCGAACATTCCATTCCTGATCGACTCGCTTCGAATTGCGATCAATCAGCGGGAAATCGGTACCCATTCAATCCAGCATTCGATTCTGCAGGTCGAGCGGACCAAAGAGGGCAAACTCAAAAAGTTGCTGCCCACGAAGAAAAGCAGTTCCGGCGCGGAATATGAGGCTTTCATTGTGCTGGAAATCGACCGGCACAGCGACCCCGAGGATCTTAAGGCGCTGGAAGACGCGTTGCAGACTGTATTGCACGAGGTTCGTATCGCAGTGTCGGACTTCCCGGTGGTGACGGAGAAGGTCAGTGAAATTCTCACGGGTCTGGATAAAACCAAAGCGGGAATATCCGACGAAGAGAAGGAAGAGGCCCGTGGATTCCTGCACTGGTTGTTGCAGGATCATTTCACTTTCCTGGGTTATGACGAATACGATTTTGCGAAGGACCGGAGCGGGATTGTCGTGAGAAGGGTCGAGGACTCGGAGTTGGGTATTCTCCGGGTTAACAATGAACGACCGGACCGTGTGCGGCTGAATGAGCTGCCTCAGCGCACCCGTCATGAAATGACGCGCACCGACGATATTTTCATCTTTGCCAAATCGGCCCAGCGTTCCCGGGTCCACCGTCCTGCCTACCCGGACTACATCGCGGTCAAGAAGTTCAACGCCAAGGGGGAAGTGGTCGGAGAGCGCCGTTTCCTTGGTCTCTACACGGCCCGGGTCTATAACGAGCGGCCGGACGAGATTCCCCTCCTGCGGCGGAAATTTCAGCGGGTGATGAAAGAATCCGGGTTCCTTACGGATGACTACGCCGGTAAAGAACTGGAACAGATTCTGACTCTGTACCCCAGGGATGAGTTATTCCAGATCAAGACCGATGAGCTATTGAAGGTCGCCAAGAGCATTCTCTATATCCAGGAGCGTCGCCGGATTGAACTGTTCATTCGTGAAGATGTGTATGGCCAGTTCGTGACCTGCCTGGCGTTCTTCCCTCGGGATATCTACAACACTGAGTTGCGACTCAGGGTCGAGCAGGTATTGATTGATACGCTCGGTGCCGAGGATGTGGAATTTGTTACGCATTTTTCCGAATCAGTGCTGGCCCGCGTCCAGTTCACCATCCGCGTGCCCCAGGTCGAGAACCGCCAACTCCCGGTGGCTGAAATCCGGGAGAAGGTTATAGCGCTGGCTCAGTCCTGGCGGGACGGGCTCTATGACGCGCTGAGTGAAACTTACGGCGAGGAACAGGGTAACGAGTTATACCGGCTCTGGGCCGGAGGTTTTCCTGCCAGTTACACCGATATGTTTTCGCCGCGCCGTGCTGCGATTGATCTGGAGCATATCTCCACGGCCGCCCGTCAGGGTGATCTGGCGATGAGTTTTTATCGTGCTCTGGAAGAAGATGAAAGCACGCTGCACTTCAAACTGTTCTTCCCGGATCAGCCGCTGCCGTTATCGGACGTGATGCCGATCTTTGACAACCTGGGATTCCGGGTGTTGGGTGAGCATCCCTTTGAAGTGATTGATCGGAGCGGTAAGACTGTCTGGATTCATGACTTTGCGCTCAAGGCTCATTCAGGGCGTATTGTGGACATTCATCGTATCCGGCCGATTTTTGAAGACCTGTTCCGGCGGGTCTGGCACGGTGATGCCGAGAATGATGCGTTCAACCGGATGCTGCTATCGTCCTACATGAGCTGGCGGGAAATTGCGCTGCTCAGGACCTATGCCCGATACATGCGGCAGATTCGCTTCTCCAATAGTCAGACCTTTATTTCAAATACCCTGGTCAACCACGTGGAGCTGACCCGGATTCTGCTGGATTACTTCGAAGTGAGGTTCAATCCGGACAAAAACCAGAGCGAGGCCAAGAGCAAAGCTGCTCAGCAGAAACTGGAAATCGAATTCAATGCGGGGCTGGACGGGGTCGACAACCTGAGTGAGGACAGGGTACTCCGGCTATACTTGGAGTTGATGCAGGCTACTCTCCGAACCAACTACTTCCAGCCGGATTCTGATGGGGGAGTCAAACCATACATCAGCGTGAAATTCGATCCGTCCCGCATACCGGACATGCCGCTGCCATTGCCGATGTTCGAGATCTTCGTGTACTCACCAAGGGTGGAAGGTGTGCACCTGCGCGGCGGTAAGGTCGCCCGCGGCGGGCTGCGTTGGTCTGACCGGTTCGAGGACTATCGCACAGAAATTCTCGGGCTGGTGAAGGCTCAGCAGGTCAAGAACGCGGTGATTGTGCCGGTCGGCGCCAAAGGTGGTTTTGTTGCCAAGCGCCTCCCGGACCCATCCGACAGGGAGGCCTTCCAGGCCGAGGGTATCGAGGCCTACAAAACCTTTATCCGCGGGCTGCTGGATATCACCGACAACCTGGTCGATGCAGGAATTCAGCCGCCAGAGAGCGTGGTACGCCACGATGAGGACGACCATTACCTGGTGGTTGCGGCGGACAAGGGTACGGCAACCTTCTCGGATATAGCCAATGGTCTGTCGGCTGAATACGGCTTCTGGATGGGTGATGCCTTCGCCTCCGGAGGCAGCAATGGTTACGACCACAAGAAAATGGGCATCACCGCTCGGGGTGCCTGGGTGTCTGTGGAGCGCCACTTCCGGGAAATGGGCATCAATCCGGCCCTGGACGAATTCACTGCCATTGGTATCGGTGATATGGGCGGGGACGTATTTGGTAACGGCCTGCTTTGCTCTGAGAAGACGAAACTGGTGGCAGCGTTCAACCATATTCACATTTTTGTCGACCCATCACCGGACCCTGAAAGGAGTTACAAGGAGCGCAAGCGTCTGTTCGAGTTGCCCCGTTCTGCCTGGACAGATTACGACAGCAAACTGATTTCCAAGGGTGGCGGCGTGTTCAGCCGAAATGCCAAGTCCATTCCCCTGAGCCCGGAGATCCGGAAGCTACTGGGAATCAAGGCTGACAGGGTACCTCCCAACATGCTGATCTCTCACATTCTCAAGGCTCAGGTGGATTTGTTGTGGGTTGGTGGTATCGGAACCTATGTGAAGGCCGCTTCCGAGTCCCACAGCGATGTCGGCGACAAGGCTAATGACGGCCTCCGCATCAACGGATCGGAGCTGCGATGCAAAGTTGTGGGTGAGGGGGGCAATCTGGGGCTGACTCAGCTTGGCCGTATCGAATATGCCCTGAAAGGCGGTCGCCTCAACACCGATTTCATCGACAATTCCGGTGGCGTGGACTGTTCGGATCATGAAGTAAACATGAAGATCCTCCTGAACCAGGTGGTCTCCATGGGCGACCTCACAGACAAGCAGCGTAATGCGATGCTTGAGGAGATGACTGATGATGTGTCTGCTCTGGTACTGAAGAACAACTACCGGCAGACCCAGGCGATCAGCATTGCCAGCGAAGATGCGGCATCACGGCTTGAGGAATACCGTCGCTTGATGAATACCCTGGAAAGCGAGGGCAAACTCAATCGTGCCCTCGAATTCCTGCCGGATGATGAAACCCTGTCTGAACGGAAACTGGACAAGAAGGGCCTGACCCGTCCTGAACTCTCGGTGCTGATTTCATACGTGAAAGGGGATCTTAAGCAGGCGCTGGTCGAGAGCACATTGCCTGATGAGCCGCTGCTGGCAGGAGAAATGTATAAGGTATTCCCGCGTGGGCTGACTCAGAAATTCTCGCAAGAGCTGGGTGAGCACCAGTTGCGGAGAGAAATCGTGGCCACCCAGATTGCCAATGACATGGTCAATCACATGGGGATTACTTTCGTTGAACGGCTGAATCAATCCACTGGAGCGGATGCCGGGTCGATTGCACTGGCCTGGATCATTGCCCGGGATGTGTTCCGCATTGATAACTGGTGGGACAAGATCGAAGCACAGGATTTTCATGTTTCCGCCCAGCTCCAGATGGAACTCATGCAGGAGTTGATGAGGCTGATGCGCCGCTCTGTGCGTTGGCTGCTGCGTAATCGCCGGGCGGAGCTCAGTATTCAGGCTCACATGGAACGTTTCGCCGACAGCGTCTGGGCGATTACGGCCGGCTTGCCTGAGTATCTGGGCGAACAGGCCCGTACCGATTGGGAGAAACGTCACCAGGCGCTGGTCGACGCCGGCTTGCCCAAGGAACTGGCTTCGGTGGTTTCTGGTACCGATTACCTGTATTCGTCTCTGGGCATCATTGAAGCCAGGGAAGCGACAGGGATGCCTCTCAAAACCGTGGCGAACCTCTACTACGAGCTCGGCGATAAACTCGACCTGGACTGGTTCGCCAATGCCATCGCTACCCTGGCGCCGGCGTCCCACTGGCAGGCGCTGGCCCGGGAAAGTTTCCGCGAGGACCTCGACTGGCAACAGCGGGCGTTGACCACCGGGGTATTGAATCTGGCCAGCAAGCCAAAGGATGTACCGGCGAGTGTGGAGAGCTGGTTGAAGTATCATGAGCCGATGATCGAGCGCTGGAAATCCATGCTGGCTGAACTCAAGAGTGTTCGGGAGCCCGAATATGCGATGTTCTCGGTCGCTTTGAGGGAGCTACTTGATCTTGCGCAAAGTACGATTCACTCCTCGCAGCCGGACAGCGGGGAACAGACTAACTGAGTATTGCTTTGTGGCATCGGGTCGCGTTCAATCACGACCCGACACTCATTGATGGATATGTACTCATGGGGCAGTTAGACCACCTTCTGGATAAGAACCGCGCCTGGGCCAATGGTATCAAGATGGCCGATCCGAAGTTTTTTGATCGGCTGTCCAATCAGCAGGCTCCGGAATACCTGTGGATTGGTTGTGCGGACAGTCGCGTACCTGCCAACCAGATTGTGGATATGGTCCCTGGCGAACTGTTTGTTCATCGAAATGTGGCGAATGTCGTCGTTCATACCGATTTTAACTGCCTGTCGGTGTTACAGTTCGCCATCGAAGTGCTCAAGGTTCGCCACATCATGGTCGTTGGCCACTATGGCTGCGGTGGTGTCAAAGCTGCGTTGCGGAATGAGGGATTCGGCCTTATCAGCAACTGGCTGCGTCACGTTCAGGATGTACGGGATCGTCATCAGGATGTGCTGAATGCGATTACCAGCGAACAGGACCGGGTCGATAGGCTCTGTGAACTGAACGTTCTGGAGCAGGTCGGTCACGTATGCCAGAACAACATCGTTCATGAAGCCTGGGGACGGGGACAGCCGCTGACAGTTCATGGGTTTGTTTACGATGTCGCTGACGGCATTCTTCGGGACATGGGGCTTTCGATTTCCAACGAAGAAGAACGCGAACGCATCCAACAGCGCGCGCTGGAAGAACTTGTCCAGCGCCCTGTCCGTGCTGTTCGTCAGAAAAACGTTTAAAAGGCTTTATCATTTTACATGTCCTTATCCAATTCCTTGCCCAACTCTCATGAAGCACTGCTTCGTAACCGCGATCTGTTGACCGGCCGGGTAGCGCTCATCGGTCCCGCCTCCCCCTCAATTCTTGCCGAGTTGCCTGCAGGCGGCATTGCTGTGAGCGAGCATGCCGGCCAAGTAAAGGCGCTTGAAAGCCAGGCTGACTGGCAAATCTGTTATGGCTACGACGTGTCCGCGCTGCAACCTGCGAGTTGCGATGTGGTGTCGATATTCCTCCCCAAAGTGCGAGCAGAGCTGGATTTGAGGCTGGCACTGGCTCGCTGGCTCGGTCGTGATGGCGCAACGATCATCCTGGTGGGAGAAAAGAAAGAAGGTATTGCCGGGGCCATCAAGCAGCTGCGGGCGGTCGCTCCGGACGCAGGAAAGATCGACAGCGCACGACATTGCCAGGTGTGGACGGCAACCAATTCGGCCCCGCTGGAGCGCTTTGAGATTGCCGACTGGTTCGAGTGGCATACAGTCAGCAACAGTGGGGTTTCCCTGCAGATCGCCGGGCTGCCGGGCATCTTCAGTAAGGGCGAACTGGATGATGGTACCGCACGACTGCTGGACTCCCTGGCAGAGGCACCGCTGAAGGCTTCAAAGGTACTGGATTTTGCCTGTGGCGCCGGGGTTGTCGGTGCCTGGCTTCAGGGCTGGCAGGCGGCTAACGACAAGCCGGTAACACCGGTTGATGCGGTGGATGTACAGTACCAGGCGGTTACTTGTGCCCGGGCAACCTATGATCGAGCCGGGGCCAAAGGGGACATCATCGCGTCGGATGGTTTGAGTGAACTGGAAGGTCGCTGGTCGGCCGTCGTGACCAACCCTCCTTTCCATGCCGGCGTTAAAACCGATACCTCAATGACCGAGAACTTCCTTCGGGATGTGGCTCGCCATCTGACGTCCGGAGGTGAACTGCGCCTCGTGGCAAATACGTTCCTGCCCTATGAAACCATGATCAAGCGATTTGTCGGCCCGGTTGAGCGACTATACGAAGATCGAAAGTTCACCGTCTACAGGGCTGTGCGCAGATAAAAAAAAGCCCCTGGGGTGAGGGGCAAAAGGTTCGCGTCCAAAACAACGGAGCCAACCGGAAAGGTTTGATGTGAACAGTTTCCAATCTAGGGTTAATTTCTAGAATAATCAGCCTAAAATGCCGATCTTGTGACAAACCACCCGCTGGAAGCCTGAAATGACAAGCGCAGTTCTACAGACCCCCGTTGGCCCCCTGACTTTGCATCGGCCTGGGGGCGGCCGGTCCCTGCAAGCCTGGGATGCTGCAGATGAGCTGCTTCTGGAACAGGCTTTTGAGCGCCTCAAAGGCCTTGAATCCCCGCGAGTACTGGTAGTGGATGATGCCTTTGGTGCGTTAACTCTGGGGCTTGATCTGACCTCTCCCGAGGTCGTTTCGGACAGCGCAGTATTGAACTCGGCAGTCTCGAAAAATGTAGCGCTCAATGCTGCCATTTACGGTGTGTCTGAAGTACGTAACTGGCTGAACCCTCCCGAAGGCCCGTTTGATCTTGTGGTTATGCGCATTCCCCGGCATGCAGACTATCTGGCGTGGTTACTGCGTTGGATAAATGGCGTGTTGGCCGATACCGGTGTTCTGCTGGCAGGTGGCATGATCAAACATTTGCCCGACAAGAGCGTTGATGTTTTTGCTGAGGCAGTTGAAACGGAGGCGGTACTACCGGCCCGTAAAAAGGCGAGGGTTGTTGTCTGCAGGGCTGGGGTGGCGCGGCTGGCGGAATGGCAGGGTCAATGGAAAGGGTATTCACTGGGCTCTGGGCAATCCGTTCAGGCATTACCCGCGGTATTTGCTCGTGAACGGCTTGATATAGGTACTCAGCTGTTTTTGCCCCGGGTCTGTGAAGCGGTTGCCGGGCTTGTGGAGGGCAGTCGTGTTCTCGACCTGGCCTGCGGTAATGGTGTCGTGGGGCTGGGGGCGCTATCCGTAAGGCCAGATCTGGCGGTCAGCTTCAGCGATGTTTCGAGCCAGGCGGTAGCCAGCGCGCGCCGTAATGTTATGGATAATTTTCCGGACAACGAAGCCGAATTCCACCATGCAGATGGTATTCCGTCAGACTGTGGCTCGTTTGAACTGATTCTGCTCAATCCACCGTTTCATGAAGGTGGCGTGGTTGGTGACCATATAGCATTGAAGCTGTTCAGACAGGCCGCTCGGCATCTCGCCCCAAATGGCTGTTTGCTCGTGGTGGGGAATCGGCACCTGGGCTACCACCGGAGCCTGCGTCAGACCTTCAGCGACGTGACGCAGGTGGATGCCAACCCGAAGTTTGTGGCGTTTTCTGCAAAGAGGCCTCAAGCGGTGGGGCGGTCGTAGCCGAGTCGGGCCAGGGTGTCGACGATTGTCTGGGTCTGACTGTCGACCTCGATGTTGACGCGGTCACCCTCGGCAATAGTACCGAAAATGGTTGCTCTCAGGGTTTCGGGAATCAGATGCACGTTGAACTGATTGCCTGAGACTTCGCCGATGGTCAGGCTGGCGCCGTTAATGGCGATGAAGCCTTTCGGGAACACATACCGGGTCCACTCCTCCGGAATTTCAAACCAGATCGTGACGTTGTTTTCCGGGCGTTCGATTCGGGAAACGGTTGCGGTGGTATGGATATGGCCGGACAACAGATGCCCGCCGATCTCGTCTCCAATTTTCGCAGCCCGTTCAAAGTTGACGCTGTCTCCGGAATTAAGTGCGCCCAGAGTCGTCAGTCTTAATGTTTCCTGCATTGCATCGAAATACAGTTTGTCACCGTCCTGACGGGTAACCGTCATGCAGGTGCCGTTAATGGCAACAGACGCACCGATCGTAACGTCTGTCAGATTTGCCTCCGGAAAACGGATGACAAATGTGTTCAGACCTGGCGCTTTGGTGACGTCATCGACAGTCGCGATGCCTTGAACAATTCCTGTAAACATATCCGGACCTCGTACAACGGTGGGCAATCGCCAGAGTGGCGAGGGGAAGAGCATAGCGAGCGAACCTTTGCTTGCCAAGAACCGTCAGTCATAGAACGCTCGCCATTGTGAATGTGCTGATGTCGGTGTCCCTGGATCAAAGGTTGATTCAAGAAGGACGGAAGCCGGCCGATAACCACTATACAAACCACAGAGCCCGCTATCAGGCTCCCGAACGGAAATGGATCATGGCTGAAAACCAGGCAACTGCTGAAGAGACTTTGCAGAGTGCTGGCCACAATGCTGGTGTCGTGCTGCGTCCGGGGCGCGCTGCGGACCCCGTACCTGCCGAAACCGCTTTACCGGAAGCGTCTGTTCCTCAGGGAACCGGTGCGCCGGAACTCGCGGATGTCACGAACGAAAAAGAAGGTGAACGGGAGAACGTCAATTCCGATCAGATCCTTGCCCGGTCCAGACAAAGAAAGCTGCGTTTGATTCTGCGCCAGTGTGACCGGGTGTTGCTGATGGATTTTGACCTTTTGGCAATGAATGACTGGCCAGACAGCTATAGCCTCGCTGCCGCCCGAAAGAGCCGGGACCTTTGGCTGTTCAGCGCGTTGATAGCGGCGGCTGTTTTTCTGAGCGGGCTAACCGGGTTCGTACCAGCGTGGATTGCCGGGACTGGCTTTGGCGCTTTTGTCATTATCCTGCTTCTGGGCTTGCCTGTGATCAGGCGTATCTACACGTCAAAACCTTCCTATATCGATCTCGTCGTCAAGCGTCAGCGGATGCTCCGGGATGCCCGAAAACATGTCGCGCATCTTGAGGGAGATGATGGCCTCATCTGGCAATGTGCCCGGATGGCGGAGTTCAACCCCGCCCTGAGTAATACCCGATTCAGTGATCTGCTGCGATTATCGGAGCATCGTGTGGTTGCTCGAAACCTGACCCGGCGCGAGCATGTGAGGCTTTATCTGATCTATCTTCTTGAAGCGGAAAAGGCGTATGGAAGGGCGCAAACCGCATTTTTTGAAGGCAATCAGGAGGCGTTGGATAAAGGATGGCAGGAGGCTGTAGCGCAACCCGAGGTGAGAGCTTGACATAATCGCGCTTCAAACGTATGTTTCAAACAGACGTTTGCTAGAGGCACGGATAATAAAATGGCGCAGTCTGATACCGTCGACCGGATTCTCGATGCAGCCGAAGAGCTGTTCGCGGAGCGCGGATTTTCTGAAACTTCCCTCCGCATGATCACCAGTAAGGCTAAAGTAAATCTGGCCGCTGTCAATTACCATTTCGGATCAAAGAACGCGTTGATTCATGCAGTGTTTGCGCGGTTCCTGACCCCGTTTTCCGCCACTCTGGAAACCGCGTTTGATGAGCTGGAAGACAGTTGCAAGGGCAAGCCTGCCTCGCTGAACCAGACCCTTTGGGCTTTGACTGAAAGCGCCGTGCGTATGCCGCAGCGCACTGATAAGGGCATCTCTATCTTTATGCGATTGCTCGGGCTGGCGTATACCCAGTCCCAGGGGCACCTTCGCAAGTTCCTGGAAGATGAGTACAGCGAGCCGTTCAGTCGCTTCATGCGCATGCTGAAGGAAGCTACGCCCCAGTTGTCGGCAGTGGACCGGTACTGGCGTATTCAGTTCATGCTGGGGGCCACAGCGTTTACCATGTCCAGTAGCGATGCCCTGATCGAGATTCTTGAGAACAAGATCGGCGTTGATACCACAGTTCAGGAAATTGCTGCTCGCCTGGTTCCCTTCCTGGCCGCTGGTATGCAGGCTAGAGATGCGATGCTCATTCCGCCTCCAGGCAGCATGGTTTCTATTGCCTGACTTCCTTTGAGTCGGTTAGGCTTCCGACTGGCAATCTGCCTGAAGGGAGTCTGACCGGTTTTGAATACTCAACGCAGCCAAACACCCCGCATAGTCGTCAGTCTGGACAGGCAGACCCTCAGCCTTTATGGCGCAGGTGGTGGCCTCATCATCGAATTTCCCGTATCTACAGCGCTTAATGGTGCCGGCGAGCGAGATGGCAGTGGCTGCACTCCCCGCGGCCAACACTACGTCCGGGCCATGATTGGCGGTAATCAGCCTGCCTGCACGGTTTTTCGTGGTCGCCGACCTACCGGCGAAATCTATACGCCAGAGCTTGCCGCATCTTACCCCGGAAGGGACTGGATTCTGAGCCGTATCCTGTGGCTTTGTGGTACCGAGTCGGGCATAAATCGGGGGGGCGGGGTCGATACTTTCCGTCGCTTCATATACATTCACGGCACGCCGGATAGCGAGCCGATGGGTATTCCGAAATCCCACGGCTGCATACGAATGCGCAATGCGGACGTGGTGGATCTCTTCGCCCGGGTGAGCCCGGGCATATCTGTTGATATTCGTTAAACCAGACTGATCAGAGGGAATCGATGATCGAGCAAGTGGTGTCCACGGTTAACAGCTGGATCGAAAATTTTGGCCTGCTCTCCGAAGGTTGGCGGGTCGGTATTGTGGTCTTTGCCCTGGTATTTGGCACGGCGACCGTGGCCTATCTCGCGAGCCATGTGATTGTCATGCTGGAACGGAAATTCAGTGATACCAAGAACCTCTGGGACGATGCTTTTCTCCATGCTGCCCGAAAGCCCGTTGTGGCTTTTGTGTGGTTACAGGGTGTTTACTGGGCGGCAGAGGTTGCTCACCATTATTCCCAGGCTGAAATCTTCAAGGCCAACGATGCCGTGCTGCAGGTTGGATTTATCTGGATATTCGTCTGGACTCTGCTGCGGGCTATCAAAGAGAGCGAGAAAATCCTTGTTTCGCCTCTGAAGATGAAAAAACCCATGGACTACACCACGGTCAACGCGGTCAGCAAGCTGTCCCGTGCCGTGGTGATTATTACGGCCGTTCTTATCGCTCTGCAGTCGTTGGGTTATAGCATTTCCGGCGTGCTGGCCTTTGGTGGTGTTGGCGGCATCGCAGTGGGTTTTGCTGCTAAGGATCTGCTGGCGAACTTCTTTGGGGGATTTATTATCCATCTTGACCGGCCGTTCAAGGTCGGAGACTGGGTTCGCTCCCCGGATCGCAGTATCGAGGGAACGGTAGAGCATATCGGCTGGCGGCTGACCACAATCCGCACGTTCGACAAGCGGCCAATCTACGTGCCTAACGCGGCTTTCACCACCATCGTGGTGGAAAATCCGTCTCGTATGACCAATCGACGGATCAGCGAGACCATTGGTATTCGTTATACCGATGTCAGCCATATGGCTCCGATCGTCTCGGATATTCGCTCCATGCTTGAGAGTCATGAAGACATCGACACCAATCAAACCCTGATTGTGAACTTCCTGTCTTTCAACGCCTCGTCACTGGATATCATGGTTTATACCTTTACCAAGACGACGGAATGGGTTCGTTTTCATGAGGTGAAGCAGGACGTGCTGCTGAAAATCAGCCAGATCATTGAAGGATATGGCGCTGAAATCGCGTTTCCGACCCGTACGCTCCACCTTCCAGAAGGGCTGCGGATCGAAAGAGAGGAAGGCGAAGAGGCAGATGAACACAGCGAAGAGTCGTCTGCCAAGGCGAGTCCGGCAAGCCGGCGTCCGGTCACACCGAGAACACGGTACGGCGATGAGGGTGAATCAGGAGATGGTGAGTGAGTAACGAATCAGAAAAGGCCCCCGTAGGCATTATTGGTGGTACCGGCCTGACCACGCTGGCCGGACTGGAAATCACCGGAGAGACCGAATGTACGACGCCGTGGGGCTCACCGTCAGCGCCACTGGTTGAAGGTCAACTCGGTAATCAGAAGGTGGTCTTTCTGTCGCGGCATGGCAACCCGCACAGGATTCCTCCGCATCAGGTCAACTACCGGGCAAATCTGAGAGCACTGTATGACGCCGGCGTCAGGACAGTGATCGGGGTTAATGCCGTAGGGGGAATTCACAGGGAGATGGGGCCGGCTCATGTGGTTATTCCGGACCAGATCATCGATTACACCTGGGGACGGCCCAGCACCTTTTTTGAGGGAGATCTGGAAGAAACTACCCACATCGACTTTACCTGGCCTTACGATGCAGATGCCCGGGCCACACTTGTTGCTGCGGCAAAGGGGCGGTCTGTGCCGTTTTCAGATTTTGGTGTTTACGCGGCGACCCAGGGACCACGGCTGGAAACAGCGGCGGAAATCCGCAAGCTGGAGCGGGATGGCTGTGATCTTGTGGGAATGACGGGAATGCCAGAGGCGGTTCTGGCTGCCGAGTTGGGAATGCGTTACGTCTGCCTGGCACTGGTGGTGAACTGGGCCGCTGGAAAATCAGACCATATCATCACCATGGAAGAAATTGAGGAAGCCATCGAGCAGGGGATGTCTGGTGTCAAGAGCATACTCGAAGCATCGATGGCTGATCTTGGGGCGCTTACTCCGAAATCTTCTTGAAGAAAACGAGTACGCCAATGGTGGGGGAGTCCAGGAAATGGATTTCCTCACTGCGCATACGGCGTGTCTCGCGAATCCAGGTGACCAGTTCTTTCGGTCCTTCCATTCCTTCCTTCCAGTGATTCAGATGCACGCCAACGTGGAGGTAGCGCTGCCGGTCCACGGTGATGGTGCCTTCAATCTCTCTGGTTCCGCTATTTGGCAACCAGTCTCCAAGTTCTACCCGAAGTGGCTTGCCGTCGTAGTTAGGTGGGAATGTCTGGTACCAGCCAGTTGCCGCCAGGAGCCGGTAGTGACCGCTTCGTTCCAGTCTTTGCGCCGCAGAATTCAGGTACAGGCTATTCTTTGAAACCAGTGACAAGGTGCTCTGCACAGAGCCACCCTGGGCGACTGACCACAGGATATCGTTGGTAGCCGGAGTGGGCTCCACAATATGATCTGCCATATGTTCATTGATCGAGCCCGGGTCGACAATCCGTTCGAGGATAACAAACTCGGCCCGATAGTAGTCATCGGGCACATTCTGCGCGGATGATTGCGCCAGTACAGAGCCGGCTATTGAGAATGTCAGCAGCAGGGCCGCGAGGATTGAGCGTGTCGCCATGCGACACAAGCGATTACCGTCCATCTGCAAAGGGTCTACTCCACAATTGACTCAAGCGTTCATTGGGCGGCTACGGCCGCTTTTTCTGGCATCAGTTCGCCAAGCATCTTGGAAATGCCGTCGAGTTTACCACTGGTCGAGGTGTCCTTCAGCCGGAAACGGAAGCTGTTGGCCCCTTCCAACCGGTATTGATCCGGTGAGGATTGCATTTTCTTAACCAGAATCAGGGGATCAACCGGCGTTGAGCTTCCGAACTCCAGACGGGCCCATTCCTTGCCTGCGTCAATCTTGACGATACCCAGCGCTTCAGCCTGAAGCCGGAGCTCGGTCTGCCGAATGAGATTCTTGGTTGATTCCGGTAACAATCCAAAGCGGTCAATCATCTCAACCTGAAGTTCTTTTAATGCTTCCTTGCTGTCCACGCTGGCGATTCGCTTATAGAGCATCAGCCGGTTGTGGACATCCGGCAGGTAATCTTCCGGAATGATGGCCGGAATTCTGAGATTGATCTCGGTGCCATGGCTGAGGGGAAGCTCGGCATTGGGCGTGCGTCCTTCGCGGATCGCTTTGACTGCCTCATCCAGCAGTTGCATATAGAGCGTGAATCCGATGCTTTCGATCTGTCCGCTTTGTTCCTCACCGAGAAGCTCCCCGGCGCCACGGATTTCCAGGTCGTGGGTGGCGAGCATAAAGCCGGCTCCGAGATCCTGAGCTTCGGAAATGGCGTCAAGCCGCTTCCTGGCATCGGCTGTTAGCGTGCGGGGTGGCGGTGTCAGCAGGTAGGCATAGGCCTGGTGGTGGGATCGACCGACCCGACCGCGCAGTTGGTGGAGCTGGGCAAGGCCGAACTTGTCCGCTCGCTCGATAATGATTGTGTTGGCGCTTGGGATGTCGATCCCGGTTTCTATGATGGTGGTGCAGACCAGTACATTGAACCGTTTGTGGTAAAAATCCGACATGATCTGCTCAAGCTCACGTTCCCGCATCTGGCCGTGGGCGACGCCGACCCGGGCTTCCGGGATGAGACGACGCAGGTCTTCCGCCGTTTTTTCGATGGTTGAGACATCGTTATGGAGGAAGTACACCTGGCCCCCGCGCAGAATTTCCCGAAGGATGGCTTCCTTGACCATGGCTTCGTCCCGCTGCCGTACAAACGTTTTGACGGACAGTCGCCGGGCTGGTGGGGTGGCGATGATCGACAGGTCCCGCAGGTGGCCCATGGCCATGTTGAGGGTGCGCGGAATTGGCGTGGCGGTCAGGTTCAGCATGTCGACCTCGGCCCGCAAGGCTTTCAGCTTTTCTTTTTGTTGAACGCCGAAACGGTGTTCCTCGTCGATGATCACCAGGCCCAGATTCTTGAAATTGATATCGCCCTGAAGCAACTTGTGGGTGCCGATGACGATATCGGCCTTGCCGCTTTCGATGGCTTCCATTGCTTTGGCGGTTTGCCCGCCAGTACGGAAGCGGCTGAGCAGTTCGACGTTAACCGGGGTATCAGAGAAACGATCCCGGAAGGATTCGTAGTGCTGTTGGGCGAGCAGAGTGGTTGGTACCAGTACGGCAACCTGCTTGCCGGAAAAGGTCGCCATAAAGGCTGCCCGCATGGCTACTTCGGTTTTACCGAAGCCGACATCACCGCAGACCAGTCGATCCATCGGGCGTTCACTGGTCATGTCCTCAATCACTGCCTGAATAGCGACTTGCTGGTCCGGAGTTTCCTCGAAAGGGAATCCGGCTGCAAAAGCCCGATAGGCTTCTTTCGGGTTTTCGAAGCTGAAGCCTTTCCGTGCTTCCCGGCGGGCGTAGACGTCCAGCAATTCCGCTGCGGTATCGCGGATTTTTTCCAGTGCTTTCTGTTTGGCGTGGCTCCACTTTTCGGTGCCAAGCTTGTGCAGTGGCGCATGTTCTGTGTCGCTGCCGGCATAGCGGGAAATCAGGTGGAGGCTGGAGACTGGTACGTAAAGCTTCGAGCCTCCTGCATACTCCAGCATCAGAAATTCATCTGCTTCACCTTCAACGGTAATCGTTTCAAGACCCTGATAGCGGCCAACGCCATGATCAATATGAACCACGGGCGCGCCAATGCGCAGTTCGGAAAGATCCCGGAATCCTGCTTCATCAGTGTCTGTCGGCTTTTCGCGGCGCCGGCGTTGCAGTACCCGCTCACCGAAAAGGGCTGTTTCAGTAATCAGTGCCAGGTGCTGCTCTGGCAGCAGAATTCCCTGCTCAAGGGGAGCAACGGTGATTCCGAGCGCGCACGTGTCGTCGTTCAGAAAGCTTTGCCAGCTATCCAGCGTGAGCGGCTTTAGCCCATGGTCCGCCAGGTTTTCGATCAACGCTTCACGGCGACCGGAGGATTCGGCACAGATCAGTGTTCGGCCGGCAAAATCCTTGAGGAAGTGTTTCAGGCGTCTGGCAGGCTCGGTGGCCCGCCCATCCATGGCAACGTCGGGCAGGGATTCCGTCGTGCAATTGACTGCACCGCCGCTGCTGGATCTATCTGGAGTCATCGTGACACGGGGAAATGATTTAAGGTGCCCGAACAACTCGTCCTGCTGGAGAAACAGCAGGGCCGGGGGGAGGATCGGGCGCAGCCTGTCGTGCCGACGATCTTCATGCCGGGCCCGGGTCTCTGAATCGAACTGATTGACCGCCTGGTTAAGGTCGTTGGCGGTGAAGACCAGTGTCTGCTGCGGAAGATAATCGAACAGGGTGGCGGTCTTGTCGAAAAACAGGGGGAGATAGTATTCAATGCCCGGCGGAGTAATGCCGTGAGTCACATCCTGATAGATCGGGGCATCCTTGTCGGCGTTCGGGAACTGTTCGAACCAGCGGTTTCGGAAGCCGGACCGTGCTTCTTTATGCCAGGGAAATTCGTAGGCCGGCAGCAGCTCAATGCGCTCGATCTTGTCGATGGAGCGCTGGGTTTCAGGGTCGAAGGTGCGTAGCGTCTCTATTTCGTCATCAAACAGGTCGATTCGGTAGGGCAGGTTGGCGCCCATGGGATAGATATCGAGAATCGCGCCGCGTACCGCGTATTCGCCATGCTCGTAAACATTGTCCGCATGGCGATAGCCCGCCGCTTCCAGTTGCAGTCGCCAGGAATCGATGTCGAGGGATTGGCCGACTTCCAGGAGTAATGTGTTGCCCTGAAGGTAGTCCACCGGGGGCAGTCGGTGCATCAGTGTTCTTGCCGGAACCACTAACACGCCGTGGCGGGTCCCCGGCAGCCGGTGCAGGGTTCTTATGCGACGGGAGATGATGTCCTGATGCGGTGAAAACAGATCGTAGGGCAGCGTTTCCCAGTCTGGCAGCGATAGCAGTTCGAGGCCGTCCCCGGTAATCGCCGGGCCATCTTCCTCTGCAGGTAATCCCAGAAAGAATCGCATCGCCTGCTCGAGTCGGATGGCATCGCTGGTGCTCCGGGTGATGACCAGAGTAAGACCGGTATGGGTCCTGGCACTTTCGCAGATCGCCAGGGCATCCGCGCTGCCATGTAACTGGCCCCAGGTGCGGTGATCGGCCGGCTTCTCCGGGCAATCGGGAGCAATCAATGGGCGTGACGAAGTAGATGCACCTTGGCTCATGGGCAGTCAAACTCTCCTGCTGTCGGGTCCGGAGTGGGGCGAGGCGCGTATTCTACCGCCCACAGGTTGCGGTGTCATGGCAGCTTTATTTGCTGTCCGGCTTCATAAGTTGGATAATGTGCGCCCCAAATTATTACCAGTGCTAACAGAGGTCCCAACCGTGAGCCACGAACAGATCAACCAGCACCTGTCTAACTGGACGGAAAGAGAATCCACCGCAGAAGCGATGATCCCGCTGATCGGTCGTCTCTACCGCAAGAATAATGTGGTTACTTCCGTCTACGGTCGCTCCATTATCAATCAATCCGTGATCGATATTCTCCGGGCCCACCGCTTTGTGCGTCAGGTGGAAGACAGCGAGCTGTCTGTTCACGACACCATGCCGATTCTTGAGGCTATGGACAAACTGGATCTCGGTCGTGCCCACGTTGATATTGGCAAGCTGGCGGTCAAGTTCAAGGAAGAAGGTGGCGATCTCGTCGAATTCCTGAAGCGCGAAATTGGTCCGGTTGTTGGTCAGTTCGCTTCACAGTCTGAAGAAGATGCCAACAACGAAACCAAAGACGTTGTTCTGTACGGCTTTGGTCGTATCGGTCGTCTGCTGGCTCGTATTCTGATCGAGAAAGCCGGTGGCGGTAACAACCTGCGTCTGCGTGCCATTGTGGTGCGCCAGGGCGGTGCCGACAATGATCTTGAAAAGCGTGCCAGCCTGCTGCGTCGTGACTCGGTTCACGGACCTTTCGACGGCACCATTACAGTGGATGAAGAGAATTCTGCCCTTATTGCCAACGGTAACTTCATCAAGGTGATCTATTCTGATGGGCCGGACAAGGTTGATTACACCGACTACGGCATCAACAACGCCATCGTGATCGACAACACGGGTAAGTGGCGTGATGAAGCTGGCCTGGGTCTGCACCTGAAGTCCAAGGGCGTCAGCCGCGTTATCCTGACAGCGCCTGGCAAAGGCGATATCAAGAATATCGTATACGGTATCAACAATGGCGATATCACAGAAGACGACAAGATCCTGTCCGCGGCTTCCTGTACCACTAACGCCATTACGCCGGTTCTGAAGGCGATCAATGACGAGTACGGTATTGAAGATGGCCACGTTGAGACTGTTCACTCCTACACCAATGACCAGAACCTGATCGACAACTACCACAAAGGCAGTCGTCGTGGTCGTAGTGCCCCGCTGAACATGGTTATCACCGAGACCGGTGCTGCCAAGGCGGTTGCCAAGGCGCTGCCTGAGCTGAAAGGCAAGTTGAGTGGCAATGCTATCCGTGTGCCGACTCCTAACGTCTCCATGGCTATCCTGAACCTGAATCTGAAGAAAGATGTGGACGCTGAGGGTGTTAATGAATACCTGCGCGACATGGCTCTGCATTCCGAGCTTCAGAAGCAGATCGATTTCGTGAACTCTCCTGAGGTGGTTTCCACTGACTTTGTTGGCTCGCGTCACGCGGGTATCGTCGATGCCCAGGCGACCATTGCCAACGGCAAGCGTGTCATCCTGTACGTGTGGTACGACAACGAGTTTGGTTATAGCGCCCAGGTGATCCGTTGCGTTAATCAGATGGCGGATGTGACCTACCCGATCTTCCCGAAGCGCGCACGCGACTAAAGTCGTAGGCCGTTCAGGCCAAGGGCTTTTGAAAACCCCGTCAGTGACCGCTGGCGGGGTTTTTTACTGCCTAAGAGGTATAAAACCGTTCTGGTTTCTGGTGGAAATAGATTTCCTTAATCTCTATAATTGGCGCGATTTTGGGTATGTCTGGCGCCCCGTTCCTCATTCCTTTCTGTGCCGAAAGACTGGTCGCGTGCTGGCGGTCAATGGGCTCACTGCCCGGGAAGAACCATGCGGTTTGATCCGGGGGAAAGCTGAGTCGCAGGGGTCGGATAATACAAATCCATAGATAGTTTCTGATGATTGGACGAGGCTAATGATTAAGATCAAGAAAGGCCTGGATCTTCCCATCAGCGGCGCTCCCGAACAGACCATTACCGACGGCAAACCGGTTCGCCATGTGGCGTTGATCGGTTTTGACTACAACGGCATGAAGCCGACGATGGCTGTGAAGGAAG
Source organism: Marinobacter salinexigens (assembly GCF_008370345.1). Taxonomy (GTDB): domain Bacteria; phylum Pseudomonadota; class Gammaproteobacteria; order Pseudomonadales; family Oleiphilaceae; genus Marinobacter; species Marinobacter salinexigens. Next base: position 220,839 of record NZ_VTUU01000002.1, read on the forward strand.
GGGACCGTGTCAAACGCGGCTCGCTGCTGTTCACGGACAAGAAGACCGAAGGCGTTCGTTATACCTCACCTGCCGCCGGTGTGGTGAAAGAAATCAATCGCGGTGAGCGTCGTGTATTCCAGTCTGTTGTTATCGAAATTGATGGCGACGAGGCGGAAACCTACGCCAAGTACAGCGACGCAGACATTGCCGGCCTTGAGCGCCAGCAAGTCGTCGATAACCTGGTAGAGTCCGGCCTTTGGACGGCATTCAAGACCCGTCCTTTCAGCAAGGTTCCGGAAATCGACTCCGCTCCCCATTCCATCTTCGTATCCGTTATGGATACCAATCCGCTTGCTGCGGATCCGACGGTTATCATTGGCGAAAACAGCAAGGCCTTCGAAAATGGCCTGACAATCATCGCCAAGCTGACAGCCGGCAAGGTATTCGTAACCGGAAAGCCTGGCGCTAATGTGTCCGTGCCTAAGGCTTCAAACATCGAAGTGCATCAGTTTGATGGCGTTCACCCTGCGGGTAATGTCGGCACCCATATCCACCACCTGGATCCGGTGTCCGTCAGCAAGACCGTCTGGTCCATCAACTACCAGGACGTGATCGATATCGCCAGGCTGTTTGAAACCGGTGAACTGACCGTTGACCGGATCGTAGCTATTGGTGGTCCGAAGGCTCAGAAGCCGCGTCTGGTCCGTACCCGTGTCGGTGCTAACCTGACCGAGTTGCTGGATGGCGAAGTCGCTGGCGGCAGTGAAGTCCGCGCGATTTCCGGCTCCGTGTTCGGTGGTCGTCGTGGCGACGGTCCTTGCGCATACCTTGGCCGTTACGCCAACCAGGTTTCTCTCCTGGAAGAAGGTACCAAGCGCGAATTTATGGGCTGGCTGACCCCGGGCGCCAACAAGTTCTCGGTGCTCAATATCTACCTGTCCAAACTGGCCGGTGGAAAACTGTTCAACTTCACTACTACGACTAACGGTAGTGAGCGTGCGATGGTACCGGTTGGTGCCTACGAACAGGTTATGCCGCTGGACATCCTGCCCACCCAGCTGCTGCGTTCACTGATTGTTGGTGATACTGAAATGTCGCAGAAACTGGGCGCTCTCGAGCTGGATGAAGAAGATCTGGCGCTGTGCACATTCGTGTGCCCGGGTAAATATGAATACGGTCCGATTCTCCGTGAGAACCTGACCCGAATCGAGATCGAGGGCTAATACGATGGCAATCCGACAGTTTCTCGATGGAATCGAGCACCACTTTGAGAAAGGCGGCAAATACGAGCGGTGGTATGCTCTGTACGAAGCCGTTGACACAATCTTCTATACTCCGGGTAAGGTAACCTCTACCACGGCTCACGTGCGTGACGGCGTTGACCTCAAGCGCATCATGATCACCGTTTGGTTGTGTACTTTCCCGGCCATGTTCTTCGGTATGTGGAACATTGGTTTCCAGGCCAACAGCTTCCTGGCTGAAAATCCCGATGCCCTGATTGGCGACGGTGGCCTGCGTACTGCCTTTATCCAGGCCCTTGCGGTCACAGGTGCCGGTGCCGGCGTCTGGGATAACTTCATCTACGGTGTTGCCTACTTCATTCCCATTTACGCTGTAACCTTCGTGGTTGGCGGCTTCTGGGAAGTGCTGTTTGCAACCGTGCGCCGTCACGAAGTAAACGAAGGCTTCTTTGTTACCTCTATCCTGTTTGCCCTGATTTGCCCGCCCACCATCCCGCTGTGGCAGGTAGCTCTGGGCATCACCTTTGGTGTGGTTATCGGTAAGGAAGTGTTCGGCGGTACCGGTAAGAACTTCCTGAACCCGGCACTGACCGGCCGTGCGTTCCTGTACTTCGCTTACCCGGCGCAGATCTCCGGTGACACCGTTTGGACGGCTGTTGACGGCTTCAGCGGTGCAACTGCGCTGAGCTGGGCCGCCTCCGGTGGTGTCGAAGCCCTGAATCAGCAGATTGGCTGGATGAACGCTTTCATGGGTACCATTCAGGGGTCCATGGGTGAAACATCTACCCTGGCGGTTCTTATTGGCGGTATTGCGCTGCTGCTGATGAAGATTGCCTCTTACCGTGTGGTTGGTGGTGTTCTGATTGGCATGATCGGAATGTCCCTGCTGCTGAACATCATTGGCTCCGATACTAATCCGATGTTTGCCGTTCCGGCGCATTGGCACCTGGTCATGGGTGGCTTCGCCTTCGGTATGATGTTCATGGCGACTGACCCGGTCTCTGCTGCGATGACCAATACTGGTCGTTGGTGCTTCGGTATTCTGGTGGGTGTGATGACTGTACTGATTCGTGTGGTCAACCCGGCTTTCCCGGAAGGCATCATGCTGGCGATTCTGTTTGCCAACCTGTTCGCACCGCTGATGGACCACTTTGTGGTTCAGGCCAATATCAAACGGAGGCTTGCACGTGGCTAAAGGTAAAGAAACTGTCTCCAGAACGGTTATTGTGGCCCTGGTACTGAGCGTATTCTTCTCGGTTATCGTGTCCACCGCTGCCGTTTCTCTGAAGCCGCTTCAGGTCAAGAACCAGACTCTGAATATGAAGGTCAACATCCTGGCTGCTGCCGGTATGCTGCCTGAAGGCGCAAGTGCTGCGCAGATCGAAGATGAGTTCTCCAAGTTCGAAGTTCTGCTTGTTGACCTTGATTCAGGCCAATACGTTGAGCCTTCTGCAGTTAATGTCGAAGATCCGATGAAGTACGATATGTACAAAGCGGCGTCTGACCCCCAGCTGTCCGAAGCGATTCCCGGTGATCAGGACCGTGCCAGCATCAAGCGCCGTCCGGATGTTGCCCGTGTATTCGTGCTGAAAGACGGCGATGAGTTGCAGAAAGTGGTTCTGCCTATCCACGGATACGGTCTGTGGTCCACCCTTTACGGTTTTGTGTCCCTCAAAGGTGATGCGAACACCATCGAAGGTCTGGGCTTCTACCAGCACGCTGAGACCCCGGGTCTGGGCGGTGAGGTTGATAACCCTCGCTGGAAGGCTATGTGGGAAGGTAAAGAGGTATACGGCGATGATACGTCCAAGCCGGAAATCCAGCTGGTTAAAGGTGGCGTAAGCCCGGATGCCAAAGACAAAGAGCACAAGGTTGATGCTCTGTCAGGGGCAACGCTGACCAGTCGTGGTGTAGAAAACCTCGTCAATTACTGGTTAAGTGACAGCGGTTACGCCCAGTATCTGAAAAACTTGCGTCAAGGGGAGGCTTGATCATGGCCGGTCAAACTGCCAAGCAGGTTCTTTTTGAACCAATCTTCAGTAACAACCCGATTGCACTGCAGATCCTCGGTATCTGTTCTGCGCTGGCTGTTACTGCCAGCCTGAACGTGACCATCGTTATGTGTATCTCGGTGATCGCGGTTACGGCGTGCTCCAACTTCGCGGTATCTCTGATTCGTAACCAGATTCCCGGAAGCATCCGGATCATCGCCCAGATGACCATTATTGCCTCTCTGGTAATCGTGGTTGATCAGCTCCTGAAGGCCTATGCCTATGAAATCAGCAAGCAGCTGTCGGTATTCGTCGGTCTGATCATCACCAACTGTATCGTTATGGGGCGCGCCGAAGGCTTTGCCATGCAGAATACACCTGGCATGAGCTTCCTCGACGGCATCGGTAATGGTCTGGGTTACTCAGTACTGCTGTTGTTTGTTGGCTTCTGGCGTGAGCTGTTCGGCTCTGGCTCCCTGTTTGGTGTGACCATCCTGTCTCCGGTTAACGAAGGCGGCTGGTACGTTACCAACGGTCTGCTGTTGTTGCCGCCGAGCGCCTTCTTCATCATTGGTCTGGCGATCTGGGCGCTGCGCACCTGGAAGCCGGAGCAGGTAGAAGAGCCTGATTATAAGATGTCTGCCCACAAAGTTAAGGAGGCGTTCTGATGGAACATTATCTGAGCCTTCTGGTTAAGGCGGTATTCATCGAGAATATGGCATTGGCCTTCTTCCTGGGGATGTGTACGTTTATTGCTATCTCCAAGAAAGTTGAGGCTGCCATTGGCCTCGGTATTGCGGTTGTCGTGGTACTGACCATCACCGTTCCGGTTAACAACCTGATATACAACAACGTGCTCCGCGAGGGCGCGCTGGGTTGGGCTGGTATGCCGAATACAGATCTCAGCTTCCTGGGTCTGATTACCTACATCGGTGTTATCGCCGCTATTGTTCAGATCATGGAAATGGTTCTGGACAAGTACATTCCTGCGCTCTACTCAGCGCTGGGTGTATTCCTGCCACTGATCACTGTTAACTGTGCCATCATGGGCGCGGCATTGTTCATGGTAGAGCGTGATTACAACTTTGGTGAGAGCGTTGTCTACGGCTTCGGTGCCGGTCTCGGTTGGGCGCTTGCAATCGTGGCCCTGGCGGGTATCCGCGAGAAGCTGAAGTACAGTGACGTACCTCCGGGCCTGCGTGGTCTTGGTATTACGTTCATTACTGTCGGGCTGATGTCTATGGGCTTTATGTCCTTCTCGGGCATCTCTCTCTAAAGCATCCGGTGATTCGGTTTAACGAAAAGGCGAGACCATGAGTACAGAGATCATTCTTGGTGTAGTCATGTTCACCGTTATCGTACTGGCGCTGGTCGCAATTATCCTTGCGGCCCGCTCCAAGTTGGTAAGCACCGGTGATGTGACAATCGAAATTAACGACGACCCCGAGCACGAGCTTAAGACCAGTGCCGGTGGCAAACTGCTGGGCACCCTGGCAAACAGCGGCATTTTCCTGTCATCTGCCTGTGGTGGTGGCGGTACCTGTGCCCAGTGTCGGTGTAAGGTTCTGGAAGGTGGCGGTGCTATGCTGCCGACTGAAAAGACCCACTTCACCAACCGTGAAGAGAAGGAAGGCTGGCGCCTGTCCTGTCAGGTTCCGGTAAAGCAGGACATGAAAATCGAAGTGCCGGAAGAGTTCTTCGGCGTGAAGAAGTGGGAATGTGAGGTGGTTTCCAACCACAACGTTGCTACCTTCATCAAAGAGCTGGTTCTGAAGCTGCCAGAAGGTGAAGAAGTTGCCTTCCGTGCCGGCGGTTACGTCCAGCTTGAATGTCCTCCTTACGAGATCGACTACAAGAACTTTGATATCGAAGAAAAGTTCCATGAAGACTGGGACAAGCACGATATCTGGCGCTACAAGGCGATCAACAAGGAAGACACCATTCGCGCATACTCCATGGCGAACTATCCGGAAGAGAAAGGTGTTCTCAAGTTCAACATCCGAATTGCAACACCGCCTCCGGGTACGGATCATCCGCCGGGAATCATGTCCAGCTTCGTGTTCAACCTGAAGCCGGGTGACAAGGTTACCGTAATGGGACCGTTTGGTGAGTTCTTCGCGAAGAAGACCGACGCCGAAATGGTATTCATCGGTGGTGGTGCAGGTATGGCACCGATGCGGTCGCACATTTTCGACCAGCTCAAGCGCCTGAATTCAGACCGCAAGATCAGCTTCTGGTACGGCGCTCGTAGCCGTCGTGAAATGTTCTACGTTGAAGATTTCGATATGCTCCAGGAGCAGAACGAAAACTTCCAGTGGCACGTGGCCCTGTCTGATGCTTTGCCAGAAGACAACTGGGAAGGCTACACCGGCTTCATTCACAATGTTCTCTATGAGAACTACCTGAAGGATCATCCGGCGCCTGAGGACTGCGAGTTCTACATGTGTGGACCCCCGATCATGAACGCGTCCGTCATCAAGATGCTGAAAGATCTGGGTGTTGAGGACGAAAACATCATGCTGGATGACTTTGGAGGTTAATCAGATCCAATGACATCCCGCATGCATGAACCCGTCAGGGTGGTTCTGGCCAGCATCGTCATGATGCTGGCCGTTGCCGCCCTGGCGGGTTGTTCGTTTGAGCCCGAAGAAAAAGTCTGGGAGATTACCGGCCCGGTTTTCGGCACTTCATACCACATCAATGTCGTATTGACCGATGATCCCGAGCGGCTTGAGAATCTGGCCTCAGGGATTGAGAGTGAGCTGGAAAAGGTTGATGCGGCCATGTCGACCTGGCGTAAGGATTCGGAGCTTTCCCTGATCAATCAGCGTTCGGACCAATCCGGGTGGATTCCGTTGTCTGAGCCCCTGTTTGAGGTACTCAGCAAAGCTCACGAGGTTTCAGAGCTTACCGGCGGCGCGTTCGATATCACCGTTGGTCCGGTCGTTAACCTCTGGGGCTTTGGTCCCAATGCCCGGCCCGAGAAAGCCCCCTCGGACGACGAGCTCGCCGAGATGCTTTCCCGCATTGGCTATGACAAACTGGAACTGCAGGAGAGTCAGAAGGCCTTGCGCAGCGAGACCCCGCAATATATCGATCTTTCTGCGATCGCCAAAGGTTACGGTGTTGATGTCGTGGCTCGCTACCTTGAAAAGGAAGGTGTCACAGCCTATCTGGTAGAGATTGGTGGGGAAGTCCGGGTTAATGGTCGCAAGCCCGACGGAGATGCCTGGCGGCTGGCCATCGAACAACCGGTATCTGGCGGCAGGCAGGTAAATCGTGTGGTAGCACTCGAGCACCATGCAATGGCGACGTCCGGAGACTATCGTAACTATTACGAATCGGAAGGCCATCGTTATTCCCATACTATTGATCCTGCAACAGGCAAACCGATTACGCACAATCTGGCATCGGTGTCGGTCATCGCGGATGATTGTATGACAGCAGATGCCCTGGCGACCGGGTTTAATGTCCTCGGGTATGAGCGGGCCAGTGAACTCGCCACCCGGGAAAATATCCCGGCCTATTTCATAGTCCGGACAGACGACGGGTTTGAAACACACCAGACACCGGCGTTCTCGTCCTATGTTACGCAATAAGGGGAGGGCAATATGAGTACCTTTCTTCTGGTTCTGGCCATTGTGATTCTGCTGATCGCAGGTATGTCCATTGGCGTTATTTTTGGTCGTAAGCCCATCACCGGCACTTGTGGTGGTATTGGCGCACTGGGTATCAGTACCTCTTGTGAAATCTGCGGTGGCAACACCCAGAAGTGCAAGGAAGAAAACGAGCGTCTTGAAAGCGAGGGCAAAGGCGCTGCCGATCTGGCTTATGACGCTAGCAGCGCTGAAAAGCGCTGATCCGGACACTTATAACTAGAATCAAAATCCAAAACTAAGGCTCAGACAAGGAGTTACAGGGGGCATGGCAGAGCATCATTACGACGTGGTCGTTATCGGAGCGGGACCTGCAGGTGAAGGGGCAGCGATGAACGCGACGAAACACGGTAAACGTGTTGCGATCATTGAGGACAAGCCCACGGTTGGAGGTAACTGTACCCACTGGGGGACGATCCCCTCAAAGGCCCTCCGTCACTCAGTAAAGCAGATCATCACCTTCAACACCAACCAGATGTTCCGGGATATCGGGGAGCCGCGCTGGTTCTCCTTTCCCCGGGTCCTGCAGAATGCCCAGAAGGTTATTGGTAAGCAGGTAAAGCTTCGGACTCAGTTCTACTCCCGTAACCGGGTTGATCTTATCAACGGACGGGCGTCGTTCCTGGATGGCAATCGCCTGGAAATCCGCGGGCACAAATCGATTGAGATCCTGCATTTCAAGCAGGTGGTCATCGCGACGGGTTCTCGCCCTTATTTGCCGCCCGATGTGAACTTCCGTCATCACCGGATCTATAACTCTGACACCATCCTGAATCTGTCCCATACTCCGCGAACCCTGATCATTTATGGGGCCGGCGTTATCGGGTCTGAGTATGCCTCCATCTTTGCGGGTCTCGGGGTTAAGGTCGATCTGATCAACCCTGGCAGCCGCCTGCTGTCATTCCTCGATGACGAGATTTCTGATGCTCTGAGTTATCACCTCCGTAACAACGGTGTACTGGTGCGTCATAATGAGCAGTATGAATCTGTTGAAGGCGATGATCACGGTGTTGTGTTGTCGCTCCAGTCCGGCAAGAAAATCCGGGCTGATGCCTTCCTGTGGTGTAACGGCCGTAGCGGCAATACTGACAAGCTTGGCCTGGAAAATATAGGGCTGGTGCCGAATGGTCGGGGGCAGCTGGCGGTTGATGAGCATTACCGCACCGAAATCGAGAACGTATACGCCGTTGGGGATGTGATCGGTTGGCCGAGCCTGGCAAGTGCCGCCTATGATCAGGGGCGTTCAGCGTCATCTGATATCGTGAAAGATGACTACTTCCGTTTTGTATCCGACGTCCCAACAGGGATTTATACCATTCCTGAGATCAGCTCGGTGGGCAAAACGGAACGTGAGCTGACGGAAGCCAAGGTTCCTTATGAAGTTGGCCAGGCCTTCTTCAAGGATCTTGCTCGTGCACAGATCACCGGGGAAGCGGTCGGAATGCTGAAGATCCTGTTTCACCGTGAAACCCGTCAAATCCTCGGTATTCATTGCTTCGGGGACCAGGCGGCCGAGATCGTTCACATCGGTCAGGCCATTATGAATCAGGAAGGGGAAGCGAATTCCCTGAACTATTTCATCAACACCACGTTCAATTATCCGACCATGGCGGAAGCCTACCGGGTAGCGGCTTTGAACGGGCTGAACCGGATCTTCTGATCCGGCACGCCATCATCCTGCGGGCAGCACTCGGCTGCCCGGCATTCCTTCTGTCCCGTTCAGGGGAAGTGTCATCAGCGCCCGCGCGCGGTTGTCGAAGAACATACGCGAACTGGTCGGGTAGTCGGTGATAATGCTGTCCACGCCCATTTCTTCCAGTTGTAGCATGTCGTGAATGCGATTGACCGTCCAGGTAGATACGTGCATCCCGCGGCGATGAGCGTTTTCCACCAAGGTTCTGGAGCACAGTTTCCAGTTCAGGATCAGGTATTCGCAGCCCAGACGCATAGCGGTGTTCAGAGGCCGCGGAAACTTCCGTTCTGCAACAAGACCAATATGGATGTGCTTGTTCCTGCGCCGGATTTCCTTCAGGAACCAGGTATCGGTTGAGGTGATAACCACCCGTTGATACAGATCCCGTTTCTGAATAATCTCCGTTACCCGGTTACACAGGATATTCAGCCTCTGGCGGTTGTCGGTCTTCACCTCCAGTTGCAGGTGTTCCAGATCGTCAAACTTGTCCAGAAGGTCGTTGAGGGTAGGGATGCCGACCGCTCGTGGCCACGAGCTGGTGTTGCTGCGTGCGTCCATAGTGGCCAGCTCGTCAGCCGTATAGCTGAATACGTTACCCTTCTGGCCTGTTGTGCGGTCGACCGTCAGGTCGTGAATCAGGACCGGTATGCCGTCTTTTGACAGGACCAGATCCAATTCAAAATGCCGGATTCCATGACGATAGGCATGGATGAACCCCGGCAGCGTATTTTCGGGAGCCTCACCTTTGGCTCCCCGGTGTCCGTAGACGATCATTCTGGTGCTGAATCCTTCAGGCGTTGGTAAATGTCTCTTCGTTTTTTCCACGTGTCATGGCACAGGCGAATGTCTTCAAGGTAGGCTGACAATTCTTTCATCAACAGCGCCTGGGGGCCATCGACCAGAGCTTTTTCCGGTTTCGGATGGAAGTCGACCAGTACCATGTTGGCACCGGCAATAACACCCTGAGCCGTTGCGTGCATGACATCCAGAATGCCGTCAGGTGAGGCCTCACGACTGCCTACGGAGTGGGATGGATCAACGCAGACAGGCATGCGCGTCAGGCGTTTTACCGCAGGCACATGAGCGAAGTCCACCATGTTGCGATGGGGTTGGCCCGCCTCGGTTTTCATACCCCGCAGGCAGAACACGACATTGGCGTTACCTTCACTGGCGAGATATTCTGCCGCATTGAGGGATTCGTTCAGGGTGATGCCAAAGCCTCGCTTGAGCAGAACCGGGTAGGTGCTCTGGCGACCGATGGCCTTGAGCAGCTCGAAGTTCTGGGTGTTGCGGGTACCTACCTGCAGCATGACCCCGGTAGGACGCCCCAGCTTTTCGAGGCAGGTATCAATCTCTTCGATATGACTCTCATGAGTGATCTCCATGGCGATCACCTTGATACCATGCTTTCCGGCCTTCTCGAAGACCCAGGGCAGACAGCCCTTGCCGTGACCCTGGAACGAATAAGGGTTGGTGCGGGGCTTGTAGGCGCCCATACGGGTACACACTTCACCTTGATCCTCGAGGGCTTTGAGGATCATTTCCACGTGTTCAGGGACATCCACCGCGCACAATCCGGCGAACACGTTGAGGTTGTCCTGGTTGAACTCTACCCCGTTGTAGTTGAACCCGCTCTGGCGCCGGTCATCCTTGTGGCGGCCAAGAATCCGGTAGTCATCGGAAATCCGGATCGCCCGTTCAACAGCCGGGAGTGCTTCAATTTCTTCTTTGTCCAGTGACTTGGTGTCACCCAACAGATAGATTTCCGTCAGACGCTGGCTGGCACCCTGAACTTCATGGACCCGCAGGGACACTCCGGGCAGGTTCTCCAGATAATGCAGGGTCTGGCGGTACCCTTCGCTGTCCAGAGGGGTATTAGGATGAAGAATCGCTAGCATACTGTCTCCTTGTTAACCGGCGCCTTCTGCGCGGTGTCTCGCCTGCATGTATTCCCTGTGATTAAGGTGCAGCAGGTCGGCCATGCGGCGAATCAGGTGCTCTTCGTATTTGTCGATGCGACCGTCCGCGAATGCGACTCGCCAGATATTTTCGAGCAGAATCTGCTTTGCGTCCTGATCCAGGCTTTCGTTGATCTGGCCGGTGAACTCGTACATGGATGTGGCATCATCGGCGTGATCGAGGGCATCCTTCAGGATCTCTTCGGCCTCTTCCCGCGTCACCTGGTTGGCTTTGACGGCACAATCGACGATGGTCTGGAGTTCACGGTCATCCTGATTGCTGTCGACCCGGGCCAACTGCACCATAAGCGACGTGGAGGCTATGGCCAGTTGGCGGGCGTCCGGAGCTTTTCGCTCCGGGGCAGGTGCCGAGAAAAGTTGTTTCAGGCGTTCAATCATAGTTGGATCAACAGCTCCGCTTGTGTATCAGGCCGCCTTGGCCAGTTGCCGGACACGGTTTTCCAGCTCAATCTGATCAACGGTAAATCGGCGAATGCCGTCTGCCAGTTTCTCGGTGGCCATAGCGTCTTCGTTGGACTCCCAGCGGAACAGTACCTCATCGATTCCGCCGAAGTTGTCCGAAGATGAGGCGTTTTCCGGAGCCAGACGGCGGCTGAGACTGCCGGTGTCGTCCTGCAACTCCTGCAACAGGGAAGGGCTGATGGTCAGACGGTCACAGCCCGCCAGCATTTCAATCTCCCCTGTGTTACGGAAACTGGCGCCCATAACCACAGTGTCGAACCCTTTGGTTTTGTAGTAATTATAGATCCGGGATACCGACAGCACACCGGGATCTTCTGCTGCCGGGTAACTGTCACGCCCTGAGTTAGCCACGTGCCAGTCCAGAATGCGGCCTACAAACGGCGAGATCAGGAATGCACCTGCTTCGGCGCAGGCGGCAGCCTGAATAAACGAGAACAGCAGCGTGAGGTTGCAGCGAATCCCTTCCTTTTCCAGCTGTTCAGCTGCCCGGATGCCTTCCCAGGTGGAGGCGATCTTGATCAGTACGCGATTAGTGTCCACTCCCTGTTTGTCGTAGAACTCGACGAGGCGTCGGGCGCGGTCCAGGGTACTTTGGGTATCAAAAGACAGTCGTGCATCGACCTCGGTGGATACAACGCCCGGGATCAGGTTGAGTATCTCGCGTCCCGCCAGTACAGCCAGCATGTCGGTGGCGATGGCTAACTGGTCGGCATCCGATCCACCCAGACGCCGGGCTTCGGCTACGGCCTGATCCAGCATGGGGCGATAGGCATCAGAGGCAGCCGCTTTCAACAACAGCGACGGGTTGGTGGTGGCATCTTCCGGCCGCCATTTTGCAATGGCGTCAATGTCTCCGGTATCGGCCACCACGGTGGTCATGGTCTTCAGTTGGTCGAGCTTGTTCGTCATTCGTCCTGTCGTCCCGGTTGAACTGTTTTGTAGGCATCCGTCTCCCGGATGTGGTGTTAATGCCTACAATAGCGGGCTGCTCTGACAGGAACAAGACAACAAAAGGTATGGAGACGATTACGCTTCCGCAATGGCGGGGTTTTCATGCTCGCGTACTTTTTCCAGGGCGGCCTGGATTACTTCAATTCCGGCGCCACGCTTGTGAGCATTCTCGCTGATATAGCGACGGAACTGGCGGCCGCCGGGAATGCCGTGGAACAGGCCCAGCAGGTGGCGGGAGATGTGAGTAAGGAACACCCCACGCTCGAGTTCGCTTTCGATGAATGGGATCATGGCGCGCAGGGCCTCATGACGAGTCTGCACCGGTGCCCGCTCGCCAAAGAACTCGGGGTCTACCCCGGCCAGCAGCCAGGGGTTATGGTAGGCCTCGCGCCCCAGCATCACGCCATCGGTGTGTTGCAGGTGGTCGTGGCACTCATCAAAGGTTTTGATGCCGCCGTTAATGATGATTTCCAGATCCGGATAGGTCTGCTTCAGGCGGTACACCCAGTCGTATTTGAGCGGCGGAATATCGCGGTTTTCCTTCGGGCTCAGGCCTTCCAGAATGGCAATGCGGGCGTGGACGATGAACGTCCGGCAGCCAGCGGCAGCCACTTTCTCAACAAATTCACACAGTTCGTCCCAGGATTCGCGGCCATTGATACCGATGCGATGTTTGACGGTAACCGGCAGGTTGGTCGCGTCGATCATCGCCGACACACCCTCGGCTACCTTGTCCGGGTGCCCCATCAGGCAGGCGCCAATCATATTGTTCTGAACCCGATCACTCGGGCAGCCAACGTTCAGGTTCACCTCATCAAACCCGAACTGTTCAGCCAGTTTTGCACATTGTGCCAATTCACCGGCATGACTGCCGCCTAATTGAAGCGCCAGGGGATATTCCGCCGGGTCGTGGCGTAAAAAACGCTGGGTATCGCCGTGGATCAGGGCGCCAGTGGTGACCATCTCCGTGTAGAGCAGCGTGTGACGGCTAAGCAGGCGGGCCAGGTAACGGAAGTGTGGTGTCGTCCAGTCCATCATTGGTGCCACCGAGAAGCGGCGCGAGAGGCCAGTGGTCGGGGGCATGGTGTTTTCTGGGGGCAATACGGACATTTCAGGAACCTGTTTGCGACAAACTCTGGGGTATACGTGTCATTGAGCGGTGTAGTTTAACAGGAAGGGGGGTGTGATTTCTGTAGGGCTTTGGCGAAGGCTATAGCGGACAGTACTCTTCCAGTCGCGCATATTGTGTAAACCGTTCCCCATTCCATTGCAGCACATAGTGCCCTGACTGAATAACCGGAGTCGTCGCTGAGGGCCGGAGCAGGGCAATGGCTTCGGCGCCGGGATGGCGGATGGAGCTGAACAGAACGCCGTATTCACCGGCATTCAGGAGATCGGCTGCCATACGCTGTCCTGGCGCGTAGTTGGTGTCGTGCATGTATTGAGACTGGTTGCGCAGATCCACCAGAGGCTCTGCGGTGTGGCCGGTGTAACACCTGACGACTGCGGAGTAATCATTCGTTACCCCGAACCCCTGCCACACCTTGCCCGAGTGATAGACCCATTCCCGGAGTGCGGTTTCAAGTGAATCTCCGGCATAGTATGCCCCGCGTGAAAGCGTATTGAAGCGGCCTTCAGCCGGGTAGCAGAATGAGGCCATGACCGGCCCCCAGCCTGGGCCGTAGCGAAAATCCGATTCGTCGACATACCGTGGCCAATGAGCCACCCGGTCGCTGGTGGCGGACTCGAGTTCGCCGAGGATCATGGCGTCATCGCTCTCAAAGCAGTCCAGCGGGGGGTACTTGCTGTGTATGACCCTGTGATGCTTCCATTCCGGCTTTATGTGTTCCACCGGGTGCTCCTTATATCATTTATGCGTCAGCCGCGCATGGCGTCAAGGTTGCGGCGCACGTAATAGAGAGCGTCCATGGAGCCCTGTTCGAGCAGATAGTCCCGGATGGATTGGCCCCTCAGCCCCATGAGTTCCACAGGCTTCTGGAACCATTCGTAGGCCAGGCGCTCATGCCCCGCTGGTGAGAGCAGGGTAAGGGCCTTGTGGATTCCCAGCAGCAAGCTGATCCTGTCCATGGTGTCGCGAGAGACCTCAACCTGATCTCCGCCATTGATCCGCCGTTGCCAATCAGTGAGTGTGCGCCGGCGAACGCCGCCCAGAAGGGTTCCGAGGTCGTCCATTGTCAGGCCCCAGAGTTCACGGCGTTCAAACAGCCAGCGCAGCCCCGCTGTGCTGTGTACGGCTGTCAGTGCAGGACCTGATCTGGATGGCGGTGCGGTATCAGTTGGCTGATGGTGTCCCAGGCCGATCATGGGGTCGCCTCCTGTTGAATGTGGATTGCTCACTGTTGTTATTGTGAAAGTTTAGTGCCTGGGATGTGTATAGGCAAATATGCTCAGATTGGGTATTTGTGGGAATTATTGCCTATGCATGTTTCCCTTCGGGCAGATACACTGTGTGTTCATGACGACAACGAGGCGTCCGTGACGGTACCTGGAGCCATCCGGGCTGTGCTGGATGACGATGTTAGGTGGCAGACAAGTAGAATGAACAGATCTCCCCGGATAGAGAACGCCGGTGTTGGCGCCTGGCTGGTGCGGTTATTCGACATGATCGAAGAGCAGAACCTGCCATGGGTGATGGCGCTGGCCCGGGAGTGTGAACAGACCTTTGGAGTGGCATTGATCGATCTTGTGCCATCTTACACAACACTCCTTGTTCAATATGACCCTCTGAGGATGTCTCCGGATCAGGCCAGGGGCTTGCTTCAGCAATTGGTATCCGCACTGGCTGTGACGGACGATGGAGGTGATAGCCCGGTCCGGGAGCTGCCGGTGTGGTATGACCCTTCGGTGGGCCCTGAACTTCTGGTCCTTGCAGAGGGCAAAGGGCTGAGCGTGACCTCATTAATCGAACTGCATACAGCGCCTGTCTATCAGGTATTTGCGCTGGGCTTCGCACCCGGATTTGCCTTTATGGGTTCGGTGGATCCTGAACTTCGGGCCCCCAGATTGGCGACACCGAGAAAGCGGGTTTACCCGGGCAGCGTTGCGATTGCCGGAAGTCAGACCTCCGCTTATCCGGCGGCGTCTCCAGGCGGCTGGAACCTGATCGGGCGTACACCCACGGTGTTGTTTGACCGGAATCGTGAACAGATGAGTTATTTCCAGGTGGGCGATAAAGTCCGGATGGTCTCTGTCAGCAAAGACGAGTTTCTCCGCCTCGGTGGCGACACTACACCTCAGGAGGCTGACGGATAAATGGCACACGTTTCTGGTTTTGAAACGCTCCGGTCGGGGCCGCTGGCTTCCCTTCAGGATGCCGGGCGTTTTGGTGTACGTCACCTGGGTATTACTCAGGGCGGCGCGGTGGATCTGCATGCTTGGGCCTGGGCCAACTGGCTGGTTGCGAACCCGTGGGGAGCTCCTGCTCTCGAAATTACGTTCGGTGGTTTGCAATTGAAAGCCATGGAAGATCTCTACCTGGCTATTTCAGGTGCTGACCTGGGTGCTGAGATCGACGGCGAACCACCGCCCCCCTGGTCTGCCTTCATGATGCGGTCTGGTCAGGTGCTTGAGTTCAAGGCACCACGTTCGGGATTGCGGGCTTATCTGGCGGTCTTCGGCGGGTTCCAGGCGGAGCCGGTACTGGGGAGCTGTTCCGGGGTTGTGCGCGAAGGGCTGGGCGGCCATGACGGACAGGGGCGTCAACTGGCGGTGGGAGATCGCCTGCAGGTTCGCCGGGAGGCCATCGAAAACACTCCATGTAACCGGGCCGTGCCTGAGATCGAAAAGCTGGATTATACCGGGCTTGCTGAGCTTGAATTTGTGTTGGGCGCACAAGCCGGTGAATTCAGTGGCGTCAGCCTTTTTGAATTTTTCAATCGCCAGTGGGAAGTTGACAGCCGTTCTGATCGAATGGGAATCCGCCTGCAGGGGCCGGCGCTGAAATGTGCGATTTCCAACATGGTATCTGAGGGGCTGGCTCTCGGTGCGGTACAGGTGCCGCCGGACGGCCAGCCCATCGTGTTGATGAATGACCGGCAAACCATCGGTGGTTATCCGAGGCTGGGTACCTTGCCGCCTCTTGCATGTAGCCGATTGGCCCAGTGCCAGCCGGGTAGCGAGGTCAGCTTTCGGCCGGTATCGCTTGAGCGGGCACATAGGGATTACATAGAGTTTGTTCGTCGGTTTCAGTGACGCTTGTTCCCCGGCAGGCTAAGCCCTCGCCACAAACTGATCAAACACTTGTTTAAGTTTGGCGTTGGTGTTTATCTACACCCTGGACGTCGTGGGCGTTTCCAGATGAATTCACCAACAAAAACGGACTTAACACATGACCCAATCGATCTTTATTACCGGCGCCGCTGCCGGCATAGGCCGGGAAACTGCTCGGCTCTTCGCTTCCAAAGGCTGGTTTATCGGTGCGGCCGACCGCGATGAGCAGGCGCTGGCGGAACTGAAAACCGAGTTGGGGGAGGGTGCCTGTTCGATTCATGTGATGGACGTGACAGACCAGGCTTCGGTTGCCAGAGCTCTGGCGGATTTTGTTCGTCACACGGATGGCAAGATCCATGCGCTGCACAATAACGCGGGCATTCTTCGGGTTGGTGCATTTGAAGAGATCGAAATGTCTGTTCATCGGGCCATTGTTGATATCAACGTTGTTGGCCTGATGAATGTCCTGCACGCGGCTTTCCCCTATCTCAAAGAAACCCCGGGTGCCGTCGTGGTGAATATGAGTTCAGCATCTGCGGCCTATGGTACACCGGACTTTGCCTCATACTCGGCCAGCAAGCATGCCGTACGCGCGATGACGGAGGCGTTGGATATCGAGTGGGAAGAGCACGATATTCGCGTCTGTGATCTCATGCCTCCGTTCGTGAACACCGGAATGGTTCAGGACAATGCCGGTGCATCGAAGCTGTTTGATTCCCTGGGTATCAATTTGAAGCCAGAGCAGATTGCCCGGGAAGCCTGGGCGCAGGTTCAGTCTCCCCGCTTGCATCGGCCCATTTCTGCACAGTTCAAAGCGCTGTGGCCAATTACCCGTTCCGCGCCGACCAAAGTCACGCGCACCATTCTCAAAAAGCTGCGGGGACGCTAACCTCAGCACTTTGTATACGGGACGCTGGATAGGGCATTTGTTAAGCTTCGTCGCAGTATCGCACTGTCTGGAGGTTTGAATGCCCGTCGTTGTGCAGGCGCTGTTTCCTGTATTCACCCTGATTCTGCTGGGTTACTTCCTCAACCGGGTGCAATTCCCGGGTGGCGACTTCTGGCACCAGGCTGAGCGCTTCACCTATTATGTGCTTTTCCCGGTGATGCTCGTGTTCAAGCTGGGTCAGGCCCGGCTCCCGCCTTCGGCCTATACTGACATCGCCATTCTTATCTGTTCCATGTTGCTGGCCATGACTCTGGTGCTTGTATTGGCCCAGTGGTTCTGGAAATGGCCCGGTGCGGTGTTCTCTTCGGTCTACCAGGGAGCGATCCGCTTTAACTCCTATGTAGGCCTGGCGGCGGGCGGCATGCTGCTGGGTGATGACGGGTTATCTCTGACAGCGATTTCAGTGGCGGTTATGGTGCCACTGCTCAATCTGCTCTGCATTGTGATGTTCTCGCTGGTGTCCAGCCAGGACAAGGTGCGGTTTGCGCCGCTGATGAAGGCCATTGTCACCAATCCACTGATTGTCGGATCGGTGATTGGCGTACTCTGGAGTTTCTTTGAAGTGGGTTTTCATCCGCTGTTAGCGGGCATTCTGGCTCCGCTCAGCAACCTGGCTTTACCCATGGGCCTGATGACGGTCGGGGCGGGTCTGCATCTGAAGGCGCTCAGCGGCGCATCTGTTCCGTTCCTGGTCTCGTCCGTGCTCAAGCTCTTTGCCTTCCCCGTGATGGCTGCCGGCCTTGCCATGCTGCTCGGGATAGAAGGGCTGCTGGTTCAGGTGATTGTGCTGCTGGCGGCGCTGCCAACTGCCACCTCGGCCTATATTCTGGCCAGGCAGCTGGGGGGCGATGCGCCGCTCATGGCCGGCATTATCAGTGGCCAGACATTGCTGGCCATGATTTCCATTCCCTTAATGCTGGCTTTCCTCTGGTAGGCATTTCAGCACGGCGTCAGCGATGCTGTGCTGGAATTCCAGATAGCCTGTTGCCGAAACCTCGACATCGGTGGCCAGCGGGTCCCAGGTGCTGAAGGACACGTCCAGTCCGCGAGTAATCGATGTCCACCACTGCCGGTTGAACTGAGGCTCGGTCAGCAGGCAGGGGTGAGTGGCATCTTTCAGCTTGTTTTGAACCTCTGCGATGTGACGGGCTCCGGGCGACAGCTCCGGGTTCAGTGTCAATACATCCACCAGTTCCAGTTCATAGTGTTCTGCAAATCGGGTGAATGCCTCGTGGTAAGCAAACAGGCTGATGTCACGGGCTGGCGCGAGTTTGTCCCGGATGGCGGCTTCGGTTTCGGCAACCTGGGCTTTAAACCGGGCCAGATTGCGGTCCAGCAGCTCGGTGTCAGCACTCTCCAGTGCTGCCAGTGCATCCCGAATCCGCTCGGCCATTTCAATGGCCATTTCCGGGTCCGTCCAGATATGCGGGTCTTCCCCGTCACCATGATCATGACCGTGGCCATGGCTGTGCTCTGTAGGCTCTTCTTCATGGTGGTCCGGTTCGTGGTGGTCGTGATCGTCATGCTCTTCATGCTCGTCACCTTCCAACTCATGCTCCGCGCCGTCTTCTGTTGGCATCAGGGCGATGGACCGCGCCTCGAACTCGTGGCCACTGAGAAGACGGGTCAGAAAGCTCTCCATATCAGGACCTACCCAGAAGATCACATCGGCATTTTCCAGAGCCCGTCTCTGGGAGGGCTTCATGGTGTACGTGTGAGGGCTGGAGCCGGCCGGAACAACGGTGCTGGTGTGCACGTCATCTGTGGCAATAGCATGGACCAGAAGTTCAAGGGGTTTAATCGAGGTAACAACTTCCGCGGCTGTAGAAACAGAGGGAAAGGCGAGTATAGCGCTTGCGGTAATGGCGGCAGCGAGGGTGGAGCGTTGATGCATGATGTGATCATCCAGCAGATTTAACGAAATGTTATAATATTACATTAAGGCGGGTGGTTAGCCAATAGGGCGGGTATCGGAATTGCCGGTTATGCGAAACACCGGGCGGGTCGGTATAATGCCGGCCTTAATAAACGGCCACCGATAATTCAGGAAGCTTTCATGACAGTACGTACCCGAATTGCCCCTTCACCCACCGGTGATCCTCACGTTGGTACCGCCTACGTGGCCCTGTTCAATCTGTGTTTTGCCCGTCAGCATGGCGGCCAGTTCATTCTGCGGATTGAAGACACCGACCAGGTTCGCAGTACCCCGGAATCCGAACAGGATATTCTGAAGGCACTTCGCTGGCTGGGGCTGAACTGGGATGAGGGCCCGGATGTTGGCGGCCCTCATGGCCCGTACCGTCAGTCAGAGCGCAAGGATTCCTATCGCCAGTACGCCGAAGATCTGGTTACGGCAGGCCACGCGTTTTACTGCTTTCGTACTCCTGAAGAACTGGATGCCATTCGTGAAGAGCGCAAAGCTGCCGGCCTGAACCCGGGT
The DNA here is from genome assembly GCF_008370345.1 of Marinobacter salinexigens. Taxonomy (GTDB): domain Bacteria; phylum Pseudomonadota; class Gammaproteobacteria; order Pseudomonadales; family Oleiphilaceae; genus Marinobacter; species Marinobacter salinexigens. Next base: position 240,413 of record NZ_VTUU01000002.1, read on the forward strand.
ATCAAGGGTGATCTTGAATTACCCGAAGAGGAGGTCAAGCGGCGTCTGGATGCGGGTGAGCCTCACGTAATCCGCATGAAAGTGCCGGATGAGGGCGTGTGCGAGATTCAGGACATGTTGCGTGGGGTGATTGAAATCGACTGGGCGCAGGTCGATTGCCAGATTCTGCTCAAGTCTGATGGTATGCCGACATACCACCTGGCCAACGTGGTTGATGATCACCTGATGCAGATTACCCACGTGTTGCGGGGCGAGGAGTGGATCAACTCGGCTCCCAAGCACAAGCTTCTGTATCAGTACTTTGGCTGGGATATGCCCGAGTTGTGTCATCTGCCGCTTCTGCGCAATCCGGATAAGAGCAAGCTGTCCAAGCGGAAAAATCCCACCAGCATCAATTTCTATGAGCGCATGGGGTTCCTGCCGGAAGCAGTGACCAACTACCTTGGCCGCATGGGCTGGTCCATGCCGGATGAGCGGGAGAAGTTCTCTCTGGATGAGATGATTGAGAACTTCGACATCCAGCGAGTTTCCCTGGGTGGCCCGGTATTTGATGTGGAGAAGCTTCGCTGGCTAAACGGTCAGTGGCTGCGTGACGACCTGACAGAGCAGCAGTTCGTGGAGCGCATGCGCCAGTGGTGGTTTAACGAAGATGCCCTGCAAGCGCTGATTCCCCATATCAAGGGTCGGGCAGAGGTATTCTCGGATGTGGCTCCGATGGCTCAGTTCATGTTCTCGGGTATGCTGAATCTGAAGCCGGAGGATTTCAGCCATAACAAGCTGGAGGAGGCGCAGATCAAACGGGTGCTTCAGTTTACGCTTTGGAGGCTGGAAGCCCAGCGCCATTGGAGCAAAGAAAATATCTTTGCAGATGTGAAAGCACTGGCCAAAGCCATGGATCTGAAAATGGGGGATTTCATGTTCTCCATCTTTGTGGCCATCGCCGGTACGCCGAACTCCTGGTCAGTTATGGACTCTATGGCGTTGCTGGGGCCGGATATGACCCGTTCGCGTTTACGCCATGCGCTTGATGTACTGGGCGGTTTCTCGAAGAAGGAAACCAAAAAAGTGGAGAAAGAGTACGCCGCTCTGGGTTGATCTGGCTGCTAAATAACCGCTTTGTGCAAGAAGTAAACGGCTGCAGTACGAATGTTCAGAAAACTGATAAAAAGTGTGTTTTAAAGGTTGACGCCCATAGGGCGGATCCTTAATATACGCAGCCGTTGAGGGGCCATAGCTCAGCTGGGAGAGCGCAACACTGGCAGTGTTGAGGTCAGCGGTTCGATCCCGCTTGGCTCCACCAATTTCTAGTCCCCTTCGTCTAGTGGCCTAGGACTCCGCCCTTTCACGGCGGCAACAGGGGTTCGAACCCCCTAGGGGACGCCAATACGGCTTGACGGTTTAGTCCACCGGATAGCCATCAAAAAAACCGCCTTCGGGCGGTTTTTTTGTGCCTGACAGAAAGTCAGGGAGCAATTCGGCGAAAGCCAGGTAATAAAAAAGGCCGGAAGAATATTCTCCAGGCCTTTGCTTCCGGGTACAGACCCTGCATTACCGCTCGGCAATCGCGCCCTTGCCTACACCCTCGTATGCCTTGACCCGAATGGAATCAGTCGGGAACTCCAGCTTTAGCTGGTCTGCAATGTGGGCCGCGATTAGCTCAACCGTCGTGTCCGTATCCAGCATATACACCTGTTCCTCCGGCAGTGTCAGACCAAATTCGCCCTGATTTGCCTCATACTCGAAGGTGATATAGCGAATGCCATCCTCGCCCACATGACGGCGGGCAACGTCTTCCTCCGAGCCCACATAGATATCCTGCCAAAGGATGGCCCAACGCTGTTCCAGGTCGTAATCCCGGTGGCCGTTGCGATCAATCCGAATAGGGGAGCGGTGGCCGTGGGCGATGCGCTGGCAGTTGCCCAGGTGTTTCTTGAGTCCGTGGACATAATGGTAGTAGGGACCTTCGATAACCTCTTCCCGCAGGTTAATCTCAATCGAGATGACGTTTGCCGGCAGGACCGATTTAAGTTCCCGCTCCAGTAAGGCTGCAACGGCCGATGGCACTACCCGCTCGGAAGAGAGCCAGACCACAGCTTCGTCCGGGCCACGGTGGACCAGTTGGCCGCCGGTGGTCAGAGTCCAGCTGAAGGTGTCCGGTTCATCATCATTCAGAGTCAGGCCTTCGTAGCCGCGAGGGATCACCAGGCGATGATCTACGCGCTCGTCGATAACCCGTTTAATCGTGCGTTTTACGTTACTGAAATCGAACACCATACCCTGTTCGTCGAGGTTTCCTCCCAGGACGACGTCCACGATCCAGCTTTCACCGACCAGCCCTCTTGAAGGGTCCAGGTAGGCAAAATCGATAACAGTCAGGTTGTCCACAAACAGGTGATTCATCAGGTGTCCGGAAGGGTATGGTTGATTGATGGGCGAATTCTAGCAAAAATCGGGGTCTACGGCAGTCTGGCACAGTGCCAGCGTTCATTGCTTCTGGCTATTGGGGTGAGAAAATAAACCTGTCTCCTGTTTCAAACGATCAGCAATTTCCGGTACTTGTGCTAGCCGCCGGGGCATCCAGTCGAATGGGGCGGCCAAAGGCTCTGTTACCGCTCAAGGAGGGCGGGGGTGTCCTGCTGGATCGGGCAATTGCTCAGGCCAGGGTGCTGAGCCGAGATGTACGCGTGGTGTGTGGTGCCTGGTACCCATTGATACGCTTTCGTGTGGCGGTGCCGCCATCTGCCTGGCTGCGAACCCCGGATTGGCATGAAGGGCTCTCTGCGTCAATCAGGCGTGGGCTGCTATCGTTGGGTCCCGAGGTGAAAGGGGTGTTTATTCTGGTGGCCGATCAGCCGCTACTCGGGATTGCTGAGCTCAAGGCCCTTGGGAAGGCCGCGCGTTATGTTCCGAACCAGCCGGTTGCTGCGGACTATAACGGTTGGCCGGGTGTTCCGGCCTATCTGCCCCGCTGGCTCTGGCCTTACGCCAAGTCGTTGGACGGTGATCAGGGCGCGGGCCGGCTTTTAGCGGAAGTCAGCGCTACTCGGGTCGGGATTCCAGGTGCCCAGGACGACGTTGATACATTGGAAGACTGGGACCGAATAAGGCATCGCTTAGCCGAGTAGGCCTGATAACCACGCAATTCCGACGCTGAAAATCCCGAGGCTGATCGCCAGGCCCACGGTATAGATCTTGGAGGCCGCAGTTTGCTGCTGGGCCACGAACAGGTCTATGGTGCGCTGGGCAATGTCTTCAGCGGTTTCACGGGAGATCTCGTGGGCTTGCTGAATGGCTTCAGACTGCAATGTTTGCCAGAACTCGGTATCGATGGTTTGTACGCTGGTGATGTGGTCTTTCAGCTCAGCCATGTGCTCGCCAGTGAAGCCCGTGTTTTGCTTCAACTCCTTCTTCAGTCCAGCGAGTTCCTGAACGAGGTTCAGGTTTACTTCTGCCGCCACGTCGTCCCGCAAGTGACGGGTACGCTCTTCAATCATGGCTTCCATGGCATCCAGCTTTTCCTGAATCACGCCTTCCTGTTTGTGCCGGGATTCATCCAGAGCTCGTTTGAGATGGTCGAATTGCTCATCAAACAGTGAACTGAGCAGTTCGTGCAGACGGTTGTTGATATGGGTTTTCACCGCCGAGCGGGCGATCTGTTCAATCAGCTCGCTGGTCAGCGGTACCGAGCTGGACTGAGGGGTGTAATCCGGTTCTTTGTCGGTCTTCGGAGACATTGCCACGGAGGCATTCGGAGCTACGTCGAGGCGGTCTTCCTCGTCGATTGCCAAATCTGCTGGTGGTGCTTCTGGCAGGGTGCCTTCCGTAACGTCCCGGTCGAGCTGGTCGAGTACCAGGGACAGTCCTTCGGTGTGAGGGGGCTTGGTCAGAATGTTATAGACACCGAAGTTTTTGGCCTCGTCCATAAAGCTGGAGGACTTCTTGGATGTGCACATGATGATCGGAATGGAGGCGGTGTCCGGGTTGCCCTTTATGGCCTTGGTGGCTTCGACACCGTTCATCCCCGGCATCAGGTGATCCATGAAAATCACATCTGGTCGGCTCTGGCTGTTCAGGAAGTCCAGGGCTTCCTCGGCAGACCCGGCCATGTTGACTTCCATATCACGACTTTCCAGCAATTTGCTCAAGGCAAAGCGTGCCACTTTCGAGTCGTCCACCAGCAGAGCGTTCTTGATCGCCATGTCACTACCTCAATCCTGTACTACAAGCGCGTGTGTTATCGGGCTGGCGCCAGTCACCAGCCTTCCAGTTGCGGGCATTGGGTTGCCCGGTAGCTCTTTTCCCGATAACAGACACCGGGTTCCGTGGTGCGGGCAGTGAACATTTCTCCTGCCGCTGTTGTCAGGCGAACCTGTCCGTATGGTTTGCCATGTTTGAAGGTTGCTTCGATGGAACTGCCGTTTGGGTTGAGAAGCAATCCATGCCCGTGAAATCGACCTTCCATGTACTCACCTTCGTACTTTTTGCCATCGGCAAAAATCTCCGAACCCTTGCCATGGAAGGCTCCATTAGAGAACTCGCCTTCGTAGTGACGGCCATCCGGGTAGGTCAGGGCGCCACGTCCGTGGAATTCGTCATCTCTGAAACTGCCGACATAAAGCATGCCGTCTGCTGTCGTGATGGAACCGTGGCCGTTGAGGCGGCCACGCTGCCAGTTGCCGGTCAGGATATCTCCGTTAGCCATTGTCAGGGTGCCCTTGCCGTTAAACTGGTCGCCTTCGAACTCGCCGGAATAGTACGTGCCATCCGCATCGCGCCAGGCGCCTTCACCACTGCGCTGACCTTGCTCCCAATCACCTTCGTAACGACTCCCGTCAGGGTACCAGGCTGTTCCTTCGCCGCTGAATTGTCCATCCATGAAGTGACCCTGGTATTTCAGGCCGTTGTCATCCTGGTAGGTGCCATCCCCGGTTTTCACTCCGCCGGTCCAGGTTCCGTTCTTATAATCAACGGTGGTGTAGGCGTGTAACTTTGCTGCCAGGGTCAGTTCATTACCGGCTTTCAGTGAAATGCTTTGGCTCCATGGTTTGAAGCCGTCTTTGCTGATCACAACGTCATACTGACCAGGCTTAAGTTCGAGATCCAGGCGGGTTGCGCCGTAAGGGGTGCCATTGATCGTGACAGTGTCATCCGTCACATTGGAGCGTAAAACCAGCTTTCCGGTGGTCGGTGCCGGTTTATCCGGCTCAGGGGTCGGTTCCGTTTCCGCGAGAGTAAAGGGCTCACTGACACGGCCCGTTGGGGGGATCATGGCCTCTGTGGATTCGGCCATGGCAAGCATTTCCGGCTCTTCCGAACGCGGGGTAGTGATGAAAATCTCTGGTTCTGCTTCGATATCCGCAGCCTGAACCGATTGTGATCTGGCTTCCTCTGCCACGTTCAGCGCCATGTCCCTCTGTACCGACGCATAGCCGGCGGTGACCAGCAGCATCAGAGCGAGTGCGTTAATAAACAGAAGTGGCCTGAAATCGACCATGGCGGAACCTCTTGATCCTGATTTCCCTGGAACCCGTCTACCTGGTCATCTTAACCAGTGATTGCAACGCTATGTAACGAAAAGTGACTGGATTTGATGAGAATGCTGGCCAAATCACATTTTATCCGGAAGCTGATCATGGTTAAGTTGTTCCCAGGATCTCATGTACACGTCAGCTTCATATTCGTAGGGAGACCGGAAGGGAGTCAGTACGAAATCAAATACCAGGAATATGAACCCGATTGAGGCCCATGCAATGGTCAGGGTACTGAGGGTCGTTGCCTGTACTTCCGGGTTTGAGTTCACGAATTCCTGGAGCATGGGGATGAATTCGGAGGCCATCACTACCGGATTGAAACTGGCCAGCACGAAAGGAATCCAGAAGGCGATGAATACCGGGAAAAAGCCAAAAGACCACAACACGCGTCGCAGCAGATAAATTGCAACTTCGCGCCAGAAACGGTGTCTGATTTCAGGAACCTTGCGAATGCGCTCCAGATATCTCCGTCTCTCGGCCCAGTAAGCTGCAACTTCGGGGGCATCCACGGGTTTTGTCTGAGGAGGGGTGGTGGTCATGGATCGCGATACTACCTTATCGGGTCTGGACTGTGCATGATAATCGAAACTACGTGTTACCCTACAAGTCTACAAACGTTAAAGACAGGATAGTTTGAATGGCTGCAGTGATCGACAACGCAACCCATCCGGCCTTTGAAAAGCTACGCACTCACCGGATTGGCACCCTCAACCTTGATGTTGAGGAATATCGCCACAAAAAGACCGGTGCCCGCCATCTGCATCTGGCGGCAGACAACGAGGAAAACGTATTCTTCGTGGCCCTGCGGACCTTCCCCATGGATTCCACTGGGGTGGCTCATATCCTGGAGCATACTGCCCTGTGTGGCAGCGAACGCTATCCGGTGCGTGATCCGTTTTTCATGATGATCCGCCGTTCGCTCAATACCTTCATGAACGCGTTCACCAGCAGTGACTGGACAGCGTATCCATTTGCGTCCATGAACCGAAAGGATTTCGACAACCTGTTGTCGGTCTATCTGGACTCCGTGTTCTTTTCCAAGCTGGATCAGATGGACTTCTCTCAGGAAGGGCATCGCCTGGAATTCGACAAACCGGAAGATCCGGAAACCGATCTGGTGTACCGGGGTGTTGTTTACAATGAGATGAAGGGCGCCATGAGTTCGCCGACATCACAGCTCTGGCAGAACCTCAGCAGTTACCTGTTCCCGACGACCACCTACCATTACAACAGTGGTGGTGAACCGGACCATATTGTTGATCTGAGTTATGAAGATCTGGTGAAGTTCTACCGTCACCATTACCACCCGAGCAATGCCATTTTTGCCACCTACGGCAACATTCCTGCGCGCGAGCACCATGACCGTTTTGAAGAATTGGCGCTCAAACGTTTTGATCGCCTGGACATCGAACTGCCGGTGCATGATGAGAAGCGGATGTTCGCTCCAATCAGAGTGGAACAAGGCTATGCAGTCAATGAGGGTGAAGGGACTGATAGCAAGACTCACATTGTGATGGGCTGGTTGCTGGGACACAGTTTTGACCTGCAGGAGAATCTGGAAGGCCAGTTGCTTTCCGCAGTGTTGCTGGAAAACAGCGCATCGCCGCTGATGCGTGCTCTGGAAACCACCGATCTGGGCCATGCGCCTTCACCGATGTGTGGTCTGGAAGACTCGAATCGGGAAATGACGTTTGTTTGCGGTATCGAGGGTAGTGAGCCCGAGAAGCAGGCTGAACTGGAAGCACTTGTTGAAGGTACCCTCAATAAGGTTGTTGAGGACGGCGTCAGCGAGGAACGCCTGGAAGCTATTTTGCACCAGCTTGAGCTGCACCAGCGGGAGATTGCGGGTGATCAGTTCCCATATGGTCTGCAGTTGATCATGAGCGCTATTGCTCCGATGGTACACGGCGGTGACCCGGTTGAGCTGCTGGATCTTGAGCCGGTATTGGCGACCCTTCGGGAGAAAATCAAGGATCCGCAGTACGTTCCAAACCTGATCCGCAAAAAGCTTCTTGATAACCCGCACCGGGTCACCTTGACCCTGCGCCCGGATGACAAGTTGGAAGCCCGTCGCCAGCAGGCCATTCGTGAAGCGCTGGCTCGCCGGAAGGCTGAGCTGACTGAGGATGAAAAGCAGCAGATCGTTGATCGGGCAAAGGCTCTTGAAGAGCGGCAGATGAGCAAAGACGACATATCCATTCTTCCAAAGGTGGATCTGACCGATGTGCCCTTGCAGATGCCCGAGCCGGAGGCCCGTTTCGACGGCGATATTTCAGCAACAGTTTATGCCCGGGGGACGAATGGTCTGGTCTATGAGCAGGTGATCGTGCCGGTTCCTGAGCTCTCTGAAGAAGAGCTGTTGCTGATCCCGTACTACACCACTTTGATCTCCGAAGTCGGCTGTGGCGACCTGGACTACCTGCAGATGCAGGACCGTATTTCTGCTGAATCCGGCGGCATCGGGGCTGCCTTCAGTTCGAAAGGGCGTATTGACGATGTTCAGGATCTGTCCGGGTACATCATCTTCAACGGTAAAGCGCTGGCCCGGAACCGTGGTGCGCTGACCAGACTGCTCAAGGACGTTTACACCAGTGCCCGTTTTGATGAAAAAGACCGAATCCGGGAAATCATCGCCCAGATTCGCGCCCGTCGGGAACAGGCCGTTACCGGCAGTGGTCATGCGCTGGCGATGGGAGCCGCTGCCCAGGGTATGAGTCCTGGCGCCTGGCTATCTTTCCGTTTGGGTGGCCTTGAAGGTATTCGTGGCACCAAGCAGCTGGACCAGGCCCTGAAGGATCCGGCCGAGCTGGAGGCGTTGTGCAGCAAGCTGGCGGCGTTGCATCGAAAGATCAATCAGCAGCAGCGTCAGTTCCTGGTTATTGGCGAGGAAGAACAGCTTTCAGCCATGGTGGATGATCTGAAATCAGGCTGGGAGAATGAGTCCGGTGTCAGCGGCGGAGGCTGGAAGTTTGAGCCAGTCAGCTACACCACCAGGGAAGCCTGGTTGACATCAACCCAGGTCAATTTCTGTGCGAAGGCCTACAGTACGGTGCCGGTAGATCACCCTGATGCGGCGGCATTGACGGTTCTCGGCGGATTCCTGCGTAATGGGTATCTGCATCGGGCGATCCGGGAGAAAGGTGGTGCCTATGGCGGAGGCGCAGGTCAGGACAGCGTTAACGGTACGTTCCGCTTCTTCTCCTACCGAGATCCCCGTCTGGCGGAGACCCTGGAGGACTTTGACAAGTCGCTGGAGTGGCTGCAGGAGACCGAGCACGATGCGCAGGAGCTGGAAGAGTCCATTCTCGGCGTGATTGGCCAGCTGGATCGTCCTCGCTCGCCTGCAGGTGCTGCGCGTCATGCTTTCCATAACAAACTGTTTGGTCGCTCTCCGGAGCAGCGCGCGCGTTTCCGTGAGCGGGTATTGGCTGTGACTCTGGAAGATCTGAAACGGGTTGCCAGTACCTGGCTGGTGCCGGAAAAGGCCAGTATGGCGGTTGTCACCAGCCCGGAAAGCCGGGAGCTGGTTACTTCCCTCGGGATGTCCGTGCAGGAAATGTAATCCCCGGAAGTTGAATCAGAAAGAGGGCCCTCAGGGCCCTCTTTTTTGTTGCGTGGGTGCGTGCTTCAGCGATTCCGTTTAAGCCCTGTGGTCACCATGATTCGCGTTGAGATCTCTTCGACGGAGTAGGCGGTTGTGTTCAGATAGGGAATCCGTTCTCTGCGATACATCAGTTCGATTTCTTCGATTTCGTGCATACACTGCTTAAGTGAGGAATAGCGGGAATTTGGCCGTCGTTCATTACGGATAGTGGCCAGCCGCTCCGGATCAATAGTGAGCCCGAAGATTTTCTGTTTATGGGCCCGCAACGCCCCCGGGATCTTCTGGTCTTCCAGGTCTTCTTCTGTGATTGGATAGTTTGCCGCCTTGATGCCATATTGCAGCGCCAGATAAAGGCATGTGGGGGTCTTGCCACTTCGAGAGGCGCCCACCAGGATCAGGTCCGCTTCGTCGTAGTGGCGTGTGCGCGCGCCATCATCGTTATCGAGAGCAAAATTCACAGCGTTGATGCGGCGCTCGTAGCCTCCGGCATTGTTGATTGAATGAGATTTCCCGACGGTATACGAAGAAGATGATTGCAATTCCTGCTCCATCGGGCTCAGGAATGTGCCGAAAATATCCACCATGAATCCGTCTGCCGTAGCGATAATCGCCCGGATGTCGCTGTTAACGATGGTATCGAACACCAGAGGGCGTTCACCGTCCGATTCTGCGGCCTTGTTTATCCGTTTGACCATGTCCCGGGCCTTTTCTTCATCATCAATGTAAGGCACGGTGACTCTCTCGAATTCAATCTTTTCAAATTGGGCCAGCAGGCTGTGGCCGAGTGCTTCAGCAGTCAGCCCGGTGCCGTCAGAAATGAAGAAAGCGGTACGTCTCATGGCAAATTGTCCGGTGATGAGTTGTCCGGGACTTGGTTATGTCCCTAGGTAATTTCCGCAGGTTACAGTATCATACACGCCAAGTTCGAGACCCCGCAGTGGATATTGCTTACTTCAGACCCGTCGATATCCTGCTGGCCGGGCAGCCTCTATGTAATACAGATTCAAGGGAGACGTGCTTTGGAAGATTACATTATCTGGTTTGATCACCTGGGAATGTCCGATGTAGACCGGGTGGGCGGTAAAAACGCTTCTCTCGGTGAAATGATCAGTAATCTCGCCAACGCAGGTGTTACCGTCCCGGGCGGTTTCGCGACTACGGCTCATGCCTATCGCGAGTTTCTGGCCACCGACGGACTGAAAGACAAGATTGATAACGCTCTGGATGTTCTGGACGTTAATGATGTGAACGAACTGGCTCGTGTGGGCGCCCAGATTCGCCAGTGGGTTATTGATACAGACTTCCCCGAAGCTCTGGAGACTGCTCTGGAAGAGGCTTATGCCAAGCTTCGAAGCGGAAACGAGCATATGGCTGTTGCGGTGCGTTCCTCTGCTACCGCAGAAGACCTGCCGGATGCGTCCTTTGCGGGCCAGCAGGAAACGTTCCTCAACGTCGTCGGCCTGGAGCAGGTGCGCACCTCTGTGAAGGAGGTTTTCGCTTCTCTGTTTAACGATCGCGCGATTTCCTACCGTGTTCACCATGGCTTCGACCACAAACTGGTGGCCCTGTCTGCGGGTATCCAGAAAATGGTACGAAGTGAAACCGCGGCCAGTGGCGTTATGTTCACCCTGGATACCGAATCCGGTTTCCGTGATGTGGTATTTGTGACTGCATCCTATGGCTTGGGTGAGACGGTGGTTCAGGGCGCTGTAAACCCGGATGAATTCTACGTACACAAGCCGACTCTGGCTGCAGGCCGGCCGTCTGTGCTGCGCCGTAACCTTGGTAGCAAGGCCATCAAGATGGTTTACCACAGCAACCCGGGCGAGGGTGAGTTCGTGGAGACCGTCAAGGTTGATCAGGAAGAGCGTAACCGCTTCTCCATTACTGATGCTGAGGTCGAAGAGCTGGCCAAGCAGGCCATGATCATCGAGAAGCACTATGAGCGCCCGATGGACATCGAGTGGGCCAAAGATGGTGATGACGGCAAGATCTACATCGTTCAGGCCCGTCCTGAAACAGTCAAGAGCCGTGCATCAGCTAATGTGATGGAGCGTTACCTGCTGAAAGAAACCGGCAAGGTATTGGTGGAAGGTCGTAGTATCGGTCACAAGATCGGTAGTGGTCCGGTCAAGGTGATCACCAGCATTAACGAAATGGATCGGGTCCAGGCCGGCGACGTTCTGGTTACCGATATGACCGACCCGGACTGGGAGCCGGTCATGAAACGTGCTTCTGCGATTGTCACGGACCGCGGTGGCCGGACCTGTCATGCAGCGATCATTGCCCGTGAGCTGGGTATCCCTGCGGTTGTGGGCTGTGGTGATGCCACCGAGCTGCTGAAAGAAGGTCAGGAAGTTACCGTTTCCTGCGCCGAAGGCGACACCGGCATGATTTACGAGGGTGCACTTGACTTCGAACTGCGCGAGAACACCGTAGACTCCATGCCGAATATACCGTTCAAGATCATGATGAACGTAGGCAACCCGGATCGTGCCTTTGACTTCCAGGCGCTGCCGAACGAAGGCGTTGGACTTGCCCGTCTGGAGTTCATCATCAACCGTATGATCGGCGTACACCCGAAGGCGCTGTTGAACTTTGATGGCCTGCCTCGCGACGTCAAGCAGACTGTTGAGAAGCGTATCTCGGGCTATGACTCTCCCGTTGATTTCTACGTAGACAAACTGGTTGAGGGAATCTCTACCCTGGCTGCGGCATTTGCGCCGAAAAAGGTCATTGTTCGTCTGTCTGATTTTAAATCCAACGAATACGCCAACCTGATTGGCGGTACGCTCTACGAGCCGGACGAAGAAAACCCGATGCTGGGCTTCCGTGGTGCTTCCCGTTATATCTCGGAAACCTTCCGGGATTGCTTCGAGCTTGAGTGCCGTGCCCTGAAGAAGGTTCGTAATGAAATGGGCCTGACGAATGTTGAGGTCATGGTGCCATTCGTTCGTACGGTTGGTGAAGCGAAGCAGGTTGTGGATCTGCTGGCTGAGAATGGCCTGAAGCGTGGCGACAACGGCCTGCGGGTTATCATGATGTGTGAGTTGCCGGCCAATGCCTTGCTGGCGGATCAGTTCCTGGAGCATTTCGATGGCTTCTCCATTGGTTCCAACGATCTGACTCAGCTTACTCTGGGGCTGGACCGGGATTCTGGCATCATTGCTCACTTGTTTGATGAACGTAACGATGCGGTCAAGGTGCTGCTGTCCAACGCGATTCAGGCGTGTAAGAAGGCAGGTAAGTACATCGGTATCTGTGGTCAGGGACCGTCCGATCATCCGGACCTTGCCAAGTGGCTGATGGAACAGGGTATTGACACTGTCTCTCTGAACCCGGATTCGGTTCTGGATACCTGGTTCTTCCTGGCCGATGAAAAGATCGACTGAGCCCCATTATTCAATCCAGGAATAGGAGAGCGACAAATGGCAGATATTATTACGCCTGATCTGTGCGATGAGTTTCCGGATGTGCAGGTAGTTGAGCCCGGTTTCAATAACTACGGTGGTATCAAGGCATTTGGCGGTGAGATTGTCACCGTCAAGTGCTTCGAAGATAACTCGGTCGTCAAGGAGCAGGTAGGGCAGCCGGGTAACGGCCGGGTGATGGTTGTAGATGGCGGTGCTTCCAAGCGTAACGCGCTTCTGGGCGATATGCTGGCTGAAAAAGCAGCCAAGAACGGCTGGGCAGGGCTGATAATCTATGGCTGCATCCGTGATGTCGATGAGATCGGCAAAACGGATCTGGGCGTCCAGGCTCTGGGTACCGTACCTATGAAAACGGAAAAGCGTGGAATTGGAGATCTGAATGTACCGGTCAAGTTCCACGGGGTTACGTTCTACCCGGGCCAGTACATCTACGCTGATAATAACGGCATTATCGTGTCTGAGAAGCCTCTGGTCTGAGGCTTTTCGGTGATTCCGGGGGGGGCGGGGCCGGGCTGCTGGTACACCCCCGTGCCCACCCCTGGAATTGCGTGTGACCTGAGGGTTCAGGTCACTTCATTGATGGTGGTTCCGATCAGGAAACCGTCCCCCTCCAGTTCACACCGCAGTACTTCACACACGGTTTCCAGCGGCGGAATGGCGTCGCCGGTAGGGTGGAGAACCGTTTTCAGCTCTTCGCCTACGGCTACCGGTCGGTCAACAAACAGTTGCATGCCGGTTGCGCTCAGGTCGCGACAGGTTCCCGTGAAAACCTCGCCCTTGCTATTTGTGATTTCGATTTTCGAGTTCACCTGCATGCGGTGAAAATCGCGCTTTTCCGAGTAGTCCTTCATAGCGTCATGCCCAATTGTCAGTTTTTCTTGTTGGTTTCAGCATAGGGATAATCAGTGCAAGTAGCACGCCGCCAAGTACGAGGCCTGCACCCAGTAGCATGAAATCGGATTCCTTGCTGGCTTCGAGTCGTTCGTTTTCGGCTGTCAGTACTTCGAGGTCGTTGCGGATTTTCTGGTTTTCTTCCAGGAGTTCGCGGTTTCTGCGCTCAAGGTTGATAGAGTCCGCAGCGATATTCTTGATGCGCTGGAGCTCCTGCTGGAGGTCCTGTGAGCGTGAAGACAGGGCCGTTTCGGAGCTTTCCAGCGAATTACGCTCGGAGGTGACCTGTGCCAGCTGTTCTTTGGCCTGAGACAGTTCTTCCCGGGCTTGCTCCAGCTGACGATTCGCCCGAGCTAACTGATCCGCGGCTACCGGTGTTTCGCTGACATACTGGCTTGCTACCCAGCCCTCATTGCCTTTCGGTGTGCGAACCCGGGTATATCCGGAGTCACTTGTCTCGAGCAGTTCCAATGGTGTTCCACTGGGGAGAGCATTCTCGATGATCCTGTATTGGGTGCCTGCGCCGGAACGGACCGGTAGGTACAGCATGTCGTCCACCCACACGGTTTTGGCCTGGGCGACCGCGACTGAGGACAGAATCAAGATTGTGCTGAGAATGAGACGAAAAGGCGTCACTGGATGCTTTCCCTGAGTTGGACAATTAGAAAATAGATTATGAGATTAAAGACGCAATTCTGTCACAGATGACCCGCCGTTCAAGCGGGCCATCATTACAATAAACTCATCGACTGCTGCCGTTCCTTATGGCAGGACAACTTTGTAAGGTTTGACGACCACTTTCTGATAAACGCCTGCTTCAATATAAGGGTCAGAGTCAGCCCAGCTCTGCGCGGCTTCCAGTGAGTCAAACTCTGCGACGACCAGGCTACCGGAAAATCCCGCATCGCCAGGATCAGGGGTGTCGATAGCCGGATGGGGGCCTGCTACAAGCAAGCGACCTTCCTCTTTCAGGGCCTGCAGGCGTTCCACATGGGCTGGGCGGGCCTCCATGCGCATGGGCAGGCTGTTCTCGACATCTTCGCTGATAATGGCGTAATACATTCAAAACTCCCTTGGATGAACTTCTGCCGAACATGGCGGCGGAATGGAAAATACAGGGCCCGGGGAGGGCTGTTATACTGGACCCTCAACTTAAGCAGGACTCCACGTGACTATACCGCAACACCCTGATTTGTGCATCGATCTGCATTGCCACAGCACTGCATCGGATGGCGCTCTATCCCCCTCAGAGCTTCTGAAGAGGGCGGCAGAGCGTGGTGTGACGCATCTGGCATTAACCGACCATGACACTATTGCGGGCCTGGCTGGAGCGCGCTCTGAGGCCCGGTTGCACGGAATTACATTGATTCCTGGGATTGAACTATCGTGCCAATGGAAGGGGCGGACCATTCACATTGTTGGTCTGGATTTTGATGATCAGGATGAGCGTTTCCTGGCAGCGCTCGCACGGCAAAATGATAATCGTTGGGCCAGGGCCAGAACGATTGCTGACCGGTTGAGCCGATTGAAAGTGGACGATCTGCTTGACCAGGCGACGGCAGTAGCTGGCGGAGATGTGCCTGGCCGGCCGCATTTCGCGGAAGTGATGGTGCAGTGCGGCATCGTGCGTAATCCGGCTCAAGCCTTCAAGCGTTATCTGGGCAACGGTAAACCCGGGGATGTGAAGGCTTTCTGGCCGGAATTACCTGAGGTGGTTCAGTGGATTAGCGGTGCTGGCGGCGTTGCCGTTCTCGCTCACCCAAGGAAGTACCAGCTTACTGCCACCAAGCTCCGCGATCTGGTGAAAGATTTTTCCAGAGCAGGGGGGCGTGGCATTGAGGTGTCCACCTCGGGGCAATCCAGCGGCGATCTGGGGTTCCTGGCAGAGCTATGCCGGCGGGAAGGGTTGTTGGCGTCACAAGGCAGTGATTTCCATTTTCCCGGAGCACCCTGGTGTGAACTGGGAAAGATTATGAAAATGCCAGACGGGCTGGAGCCAGTCTGGCATCATTTCAAAGCACCTGTTGGTCTTCCGTCCCCGATTTAATCCGGGGCGTGGAACAGCAAGTAGAGGTCGGTCAGGGCGTCAGGGATGGCATCCGCCATCTGGCGTGACAGTTTGTCGCTGTTCCGCACCTTCTTGAAGTCCTCGTCGTCAAACAGGCCAGACAGCGTCAGCATCGGCACCATCAGATCAGCGGTTTCTTCCTCGCTCGCACTCTCCAGCCACTCTTCCTCGTGCTCAAGGAAGGTGTCTACAAAGCCTGCACACCAGTTTTCCAGGGCATTCATCGGGTCGCCGTCTTCGGGCTCTGGCAATTCCAGCGCCTGGCCCATGTCCAGAGCGTTTGCCATACCTTCAGCCAACTGCTTTACGCAGCGGCTGAATACCTCGGGAACCTTGCTGTCGGCAATATCTTCCACCCCGGTCGCGAGGCAGAAGATATCCCTGGCATCAAGTTCTACCGGACCGATAACGCTGGCGCATACCACACCGTGAAGGCCGAAGAAGTCCAGGGCATCGTCGCCCCAGGGTTCGGCGAACAGGATGTCCTCCAGCGCCTCAATGTCGGAATTCGATAGCATCGATCAGTTACTCCCCGGCCTTTTTGGCCTCTTCCGCAGCGCGCTGGCGCCGACGGACTTCCCTAGGATCATTGTAGGCGCGTCCCGGAGTAACAGGAAGGTCAGCTTCCGGCTTCTGGTCAGCTTGTGGCTGTTTGCTTTCCTGCTGAGCCGGTTTCGGCTCGGGCGCTTTTGCTTTCGGAGTTTCCTGTTCGGATGCAGAAGCTGTGGTTTCAGCTCCCTTGGCTTCCCCGGCTGGCTTACCCTGCTTTGGCGCTTCGACCTTCTCTGCAACCGGCTTTTCAGTAGCGGTGGGCTTTTTCGGCTCGACCGGCTTCTGCTCGGTGGCAGTAACTTCAGAGGCGACAGGAGCCTTGCTTGAAGACTTCTGCTCCGGAGCCTTTTCTTCGGCGGGCGCGCTGGTCTTGGTTGAAGCTTGCTCTTCCTTGGCCGTTGTTTTGGTCTCAGAAGAGGCCGCTTCCTTGGTTTTAGCGCTGGCCTGGGGGGCTTCCTGCTTGGCCTTTTCGGTTTTAGCGGGCTCGGCTGTAGCGGGTTTTGCGTCTGCAGACGCGGCAATTGCCTCGGAAGAGCTCTTATCCTCTGTCGCGGCGTCTTGTTTCTTCGGCTCGGCTGCGGGCGCTTCAGCGGCCTTTGGCGCCGCCGGTTTCGCGGACGCTTCTCCGGATTCGGGAGCCTTTTCTGCAGTTAGCTGCCTGGCTTCATCTTTGCCTGCTTCTTCCTTGGGATCAGCCTTGGGTAGGGCTGCTGCTTTGCTCGGCTCCTGCTTCACAGGTGCCTTGTCATCGGCCTTGGCTTCTGGCTTGGACTCGGCTTTGCTCTCAGGCTTGCCAGAGGACTTCTCCGCTTGCGGCTTTGTATCCTGCTTGCGGCTATCGCCGGATTGTTCCGGTTGCGTGTCTTTCTGGTGCTTTTCACTGCGCGCGGCTTTACGGTCTGCCGGCGTGGATGTTGCCTTCTCTTCAGGCGAGCCGTCACGACCGCGCTGGCGGCGGGGCTTGCGACGTTTTTCGTCGTTGCCTTTGTTCTCGCTGCTCTGACCCTTCTGGCCAGTATCCTGGCTGTCCTTCAGATCCTTGCGATCACGGTTGTCCTTCTGGTCCCGCTGCTTGCTACGGCTTTGGTTGCGACTGCGACCCTGGTTGTCACGACGGTTGTCGTTACCCTTATCGTCAGTGCTCTTGTCCTGGCTTTGTCGACCCTGTGAGCTTCGGCTTTGGGTGCTTTTGCCCTGATCATCATTTCGGGTGCGACTGCGATTGCCTCGATTGTCGTCGGAGCGGCCTTGCTGGCTTCCCTGGCGGCGTTCGCTACCGCTACGCTTTTCTCCGGAGCGCTGATCATCGCGGGCGACGCGGGATTTGCGACGATCCTGGCGGCCCTGATTGCGACGGTCATTGCGGCTTTCTTGGGCGCTCTTTTCGCTCTGGCCTGACTCTTCTTCCTCTCCGCTGAAGAAACAAGCAATTTTGCGGCCGATGCGACGGAAGATGCCTTCTTCCTGTTCGCTGGATTCCTCGACCTTTGCTCCTGGGGTAGGGGCTGGAGCGACAGGGCGAACGGCCTTTACGGCGGCCTGTTCACGAACCGGGCGCTCAACAGTCGGCGCCTCAAAGATTTCTTCTTCGCGTTCGTTGTATTCCTGGGCTACCTGGTGGCTGGAGACGTGCTCCGGCGCCGCCTCATCCTGGCGAATGCGGAGGATTTCGAAGTGCGGAGTCTCCATGTGAGGGACCGGCACAACAACGACATCCACTTCCTGGCGACGTTCGATGTCGGCCAGTTGGCGGCGCTTCTCGTTCAGCAGGAAGGTGGCGACGGATACCGGAACCACCGCGCGGACTTCGCCAGTCTTCTCCTTCGAAGATTCTTCGTAGATCAGGCGCATGATGCTCAGAGCCAGGGATTCGATGCCCCGGATGGTGCCTTGTCCTTCGCAGCGAGGGCAGACTTCGCTGCGGGTTTCGCCAAGAGACGGGCGCAGGCGCTGACGAGACATTTCGAGCAGGCCAAAGCGGGAGATCTTGCCGACCTGAACGCGGGCGCGGTCGATTTCCAGTGCTTCACGCATCTTGTGCTCGACTTCGCGCTGATGTTTGGCCGGCGTCATGTCGATGAAATCGATAACGATCAGGCCGCCCATATCGCGAAGGCGCAGCTGGCGTGCAATTTCTTCGGCTGCTTCCAGGTTTGTCTGGAGTGCGGTTTCCTCAATGTCGTGACCTTTGGTGGCCCGGGAGGAGTTGATGTCGATAGAAACCAGGGCTTCGGTGGGATCGATGACAATGGAGCCCCCGGACGGAAGTTTGACTTCGCGCTGGAATGCAGTCTCGATCTGACCTTCGATCTGATAGCGGCTGAACAGCGGAATTTCGTCCTTGTACAGCTTGATCTTGTTCTCAAAGGTGGGCATGACGGCGCGAACAAAGTTGAGGACATCTTCGTAAACGCTTTCAGCATCAATGAGCACTTCGCCAATATCCTGGCGGAGATAGTCGCGTACCGCGCGGATAATGACGTTGCTTTCCTGGTGAATCAGGAAGGGGGCTTTGCGCTCACCGGCAGCCTGTGTGATGGCTTCCCAGAACTGTACCAGGTAGTCCAGGTCCCACTGGAGCTCCTCGGTGCTGCGGCCAATACCTGCTGTGCGTACAATGATACCCATGGACTTGGGTACCTGAACGTTGCTCATGGCCTCTTTGAGTTGTGCCCGCTCTTCGCCTTCGATTCGGCGGGAAATGCCGCCGGCACGGGAGTTGTTGGGCATCAGAACCAGGTAGCGGCCGGCCAGAGAGATGAAGGTGGTAAGGGCTGCGCCCTTGTTGCCACGCTCTTCTTTATCGACCTGAACAATGACTTCCTGGCCTTCGGAGACCACATCTTTAATGTTAATCTTGCCTTCGATCTGCCCGGGAGATTTCTTGAAATACTCCTTGGAGATTTCTTTCAGGGGGAGGAAGCCGTGGCGTTCCGCGCCGAAATCAACAAAGGCTGCCTCGAGGCTCGGCTCGACACGGGTGATGCGCCCCTTATAGATGTTGGCTTTCTTTTGCTCGCGGGTACTTGATTCGATGTCGAGATCAAACAGTCGCTGGCCATCGACCAGTGCTACGCGCAACTCTTCAGGGTGAGTTGCATTGATGAGCATTCTTTTCATGGAAGGAATAGGTTCCTGTCGTTTGGTTTTGACAGAAAACCACGGGGGTTCGCATCAGCGAAGCAGGATGTGCGCACTGCAGGCCCTGTTACAGCAATTGTGGGGCCGGCAGTCAGACGAATCAGACCCGTATAGGGCGTGATTTCCTTGGTTGTAAACCAATGCCGACGGTCCGACTGCCTGCTGGCAGGGGGAGGTCGTGTACTGTTTGTGTCTGTTGACGCATGTTATCCGTTTTCAGGTTCACACAGGTGCCTGGGTCTCACGTCGTATTCGTAAGCTGGACGGCCCGGCCTTGCGTGACAATGAATCTTCGCGATGTCGCCCGACGGTTTTCCGTTCGGTTTTTTCTTCTCCCGGTGCCAGTCAAGTTGCCGTTTTTTGGCTAACCCTGGAGTTCCGGGAGTTCTTCTGTTCTCTTTCGCCGTTCCCGCTAAGCGTATGGGTGCACGGCGTTCAAACTCTTCAATAGTGTCGGTATACTTCTGCCGCTCCGGCTTCTGACCAGAGTTTTGGATCAGGCCGTAGACAAACGGCAGAGCACGCCGGAATATAACAGTATTCGGGCAGCTGTTCAATGCTGCAAAGATAGCCATAAGGAATCTCATGTCTCGCAAGTCTGCGACCACCAAAAAACCTTCAGGACATAGAACGCGTAAGCCCGAAAGGGCGGGTGCCCGGCCGGTTGCCAGGCAAGGTCGCACTGATGACCGGAGAGCAGCCGCTGTCGGCGGGGGAGAAGTCCGTCACGGTGTGCAATGGGTCACGGTAGATGAAGATAATGATGGCCAGCGGGTGGATAATTTTCTGCTGTCCCGTTTGCGGGGGGTGCCCAAGAGTATTGTCTACCGGATTGTCCGGAAAGGGGAAGTGCGGGTAAACAAGGGGAGAGTTAAGCCGGACACCCGGTTGAAGTCCGGTGATCAGGTGCGCATCCCGCCCATTACGCAGAAGGAGAAGCCTGAGCAGGTCAGTCCGGGGGCTCGTGTGCAGGGGGTTATGGAGGCGGCGGTCATCTTCGAGAATGAGCAGATGCTTGTCGTCAATAAGCCGTCAGGTATCGCTGTTCACGGCGGAAGCGGATTGAGCTTTGGCCTTATTGAAGTGCTGCGTTCAGCTCGTCCGGACGCCCGGTTTCTGGAGTTGGTGCATCGGCTTGACCGGGATACGTCTGGCCTGGTGATGGTGGCCAAAAAGCGGTCTTCGCTGCGGTTTCTGCAGGATGAGTTACGCCAGAAACGCATCCGAAAAACCTACCACGCTCTGGTTGCGGGTGTGTGGCCGGAGAGTCTGACCCGGGTCGATGCGCCGCTTCTGCGTTATGAAATGCCAAACGGCGAGCGGCGGGTGAAGGTAAGTGACGAGGGCAAGGAGTCCCTGACGGTATTTCGTCGGTTGGCTGTGTACGAAGGGTACAGTCTGGTGGAGGCTTCGCCTGTGACCGGACGCACTCATCAGATTCGGGTTCACTGTGCGTCTTCCGGGCATCCTATCGCCGGCGATGACAAGTATATGGATGACGCCAGTCAGAAGGCGTTCAGGGCTGTAGGTGGTCTGCGTCTGATGTTGCATGCCCGGGCTCTGGAGTTTCGCTTGCCGGGTACGGAGGAGTCCATGCGCCTTGAGGCTCCGTATGATGAAGTATTTAATGCCGTGTTGAAAAAGTTGGAGGCGCGGTCAACAGGAAGTGATTCATGAATGTAAAGGTTGTGATCTTTGACTGGGACGGAACCCTCGTGGATTCCGTGGAGCACATTGCCGACAGTCTCGAGCAGGCGGCAACGGATCTTGGCTACCCGGCGAGGGAGCGGGAGGCCTATCGCGACATTATAGGCCTGGGGATGGTTGAGGCTCTGGAGAAGTTGTATCCGGGGTTGAGTCGCCAGGAGATGGATTCGATTCGCGAGGGCTATGCGGGGTATTTCTTTAAAAAAGTAACAACGCCGCAAAATGTGTTCGCCGGCATGGCCGATGTGGTAGCGGATATCCGATTGTCCGGGAGAGGGTGCTCTGTTGCCACCGGGAAGAGTCGTCGCGGTCTTTCGAGGGCTCTGGATACGAGTGGTCTGGGGCGGCACTTTGAAATCACGCGCTGTGCCGACGAAACGCGTTCCAAGCCCGATCCGACAATGCTCGAGGAAATCATCCGGTTTTACGGTATTGAACCGGCGGAAGCGGTGATGATTGGTGACACCCGCTACGATCTTGATATGGCCCAGCGTATTGGTATGCCTTCCATCGGTGTCGAGTGGGGTGTGCATAAACGAGATGTTCTGAGTGACTATGCGCCTCATGCGATTGTGGATACTGTCCCGGAACTGCGTCGGGTTCTGGGGCTATGATCGGCATTTCCGTTTTAATGGTGTAGGCAGGAATCAGTTATGAGTGATTGGGATTCGGATAAATCGCCAGAGTGGGGCGATAAGCCGGTTGAACAGGTGTCATCGCAAGGTGGCAGGAAGTCTCCGTCGTTGCCGCCTGAAAGCGCGCGGGACTGGAAGTTGATTGAAAAGCTGGTGATGTCGCTGCAGTCCGAGCAGAGAAAACACCGTCGTTGGGGGATCTTCTTCAAATTTCTGATGTTTGCCTACCTGTTCGCCTTGCTCTTCATTATCAAATTTCCGATTGGGGATTCGCTGGATGAGGTGGCTGGCCACAGGCATACCGCGCTGGTCGAGGTGGCGGGGCCTATTGCGGCTGATGAAAGTGCTAACGCAGATGATGTGGTGGGAGCGCTGCGTGCGGCATTTGAAGAGCCGAATGCGGTGGCTGTGGTTATGAGGATCAACAGTCCTGGCGGAAGCCCCGTCCAGTCCGGTTACATCTACGATGAAATTCGCCGTTTGCGAGAAGAATATCCGGATAAGAAGGTTTACGCGGTCATTTCCGATATCGGGGCCTCCGGTGCCTACTATATTGCATCCGCTGCAGACGAGATCTATGCGAATAGGGCAAGCCTTGTAGGGTCTATTGGTGTGGTAGCCGGAGGTTTCGGGTTCACCGGCATAATGGATAAGCTGGGCGTTGAGCGCAGGCTTTACACTTCTGGTGAGAATAAGGCGTTCCTGGATCCTTTCTCTCCGGAGCAGCCCGGGGAAGTCGAATTCTGGCAGGGTGTTCTGGAAAATACGCACAAACAGTTCATTGCTGCCGTCAAACAGGGAAGGGGGGATCGACTCGCAAGTGACGATCGGCTTTTCAGTGGGCTGGTCTGGAGTGGTGAGCAGGCGTTGGAGCTGGGGTTGATTGATGGCCTGGGCAGCTCCTCATGGGTTGCCCGTGAGGTTGTTGGTGCTGAGGACTTTGTTGACTACACCCATCGAGAGTCCCCATGGCAGGAGATTGTCGGGCAGTTGGGGGTATCCCTTGGCGAGGGTGTCGCGAGTCAGTTGATGGAGTCCCGGATGGAGCTGCGCTGAAAGCCGTTTGTGCGGTCAGGGTTCCAGCAGTGGGTTCCTCTTCCATGCTCTGAGCATGTCAATCAGGGCGATCAGGGGCAGTCCGATCAGGCTGTTGGGGTCCCTCCCTTCGAGTCGCTCAAAAAGCGTGATGCCGAGCCCTTCCATGCGAAAGCTGCCCGCGCAGTCATAGGGTTGCTCCTTGCGCAGGTAAGCTTCGATTTCCTCCGGTGTCAGGGCGCGGAAGTAGACGGAAAAAGGTTCGCAGCAGGTCTGGATGTTGTTTGTCTGAGAATTTAACAGTGCCAGGCCTGTCAGGAATCGCACATGCTGGCCGCTGCTGATGGTCAGCTGCCTGGTTGCGACTTCATGGTTTTCCGGCTTGTTGAGCAGGGTGTCGTCTGGCAGGCAGGCTACCTGGTCTGAGCCGATGATCCAGTGGTTGGGGTGTCGTGCCGCCAGTGCTCTGGCTTTTTGTTCCGCGAGCCGAAGGGCAAGGGCTTCACCCGTCTCTCCGGGCAGTGGGGTTTCGTTGATGTCGGGGCTTGCGCACTCAAAAGGAAGATTCAGTCGCGCCAGGAGTTCCCGTCGGTAGGGGGATGAGGAAGCCAGCAGTATCGGTAATGGCGGCATAGAAGCATTTCCGGTGGTTGGTTTGCAGCAGTTTCAGCCGGATCGTACCGTTCATTATCGTAAAATACACCTATTCCCCGGAGAACGCTGGCCCAAAACGTAAGGAAGTCTTTGACAGTCGGAGGTTCCGCCCCTAAAATTGCGCGCCTATGTCAAAAGCGTCACCTACCGAACTGCCAAAAACTGTCGATCCTTACCGATTGGCAGAACAGAACAGTACGCTGGAGGGAACTATTCCCCTCGGCGACCTGACTCGTTTTCAGGAAGCGGTTCTGGGGGTTGATGAAGGGGCCGCGTGTAGCGTTAAGCTGTCTTTTTATATGGATGGTGAGCGTCGCCGTGTTGTCTCGGGTGAGCTGGAGGCTCCTGTTAACCTGGAGTGCCAACGTTGCATGGGTTCCATGCCGGTGACACTGAATTCCCGGTTTAGCCTGGGATTGGTTACCAGTGATGAGCAGGCGCAACAACTGCCGCGAGATCTCGAGCCCTTCCTGACTGAAGATTTCACTGCAAATCTGTGGTCAATGGTAGAAGACGAATTGTTGCTGGTGCTGCCGCCGTTCCCTCTGCACGACAGGAATGAGTGTCCGGCAGGAGAGGAGCTCACTGCGTTCGAACCTGATGGGTCCGAGGCTGAGCCGGAAGCGCCAAAAAAAGAGAATCCGTTCAGCGTGCTGGCGGGACTCAAAAAGACAAAGCATTAATCTGGGCGCAGGGCTCTTTCTAAGGAAGGAAGCTGCGCGATTTTACGAACAAACGTTATTGAAGTTTACGTTAACAGGTCAGGAGCACAATCATGGCTGTACAGCAAAACCGTAAGACCCGTTCCAAGCGTGGCATGCGCCGTTCACACGACGCACTGACTGCTGCGACTCTGTCTACCGACGCGACTACTGGCGAAGTTCATCGTCGTCACCACGTGTCTCCTGACGGTTTCTACCGTGGTAAGCAGGTAATCGAAGCTCGCGACGAGTAATTTCGTTGCAGGCAAGCACCGCACAATGTCGGATGGACGAACGGTGAAACCGGTCACCATCGCGATTGATGCCATGAGCGGTGACCGCGGCCCTTCGGTTGTGGTCTCCGCGGCTCTGGAAGCGGTGCGCGAAAACGAAGCCTTGAGTCTTGTTCTGGTTGGTATCCGGAGCGAGCTTGAGGCTTTGTTGCGTGAAGGGCATGCCAGAATCAGTGTTGTTGAGGCCGCCGATGTGGTGCGCATGAATGAGCGCCCATCCCACGCGCTCAGACACAAGAAAAATTCATCAATGGCTGTGGCCCTGGGGTTGGTTCGTGATGGCGAGGCCCAGGGGTGTGTGAGTGCTGGTAACACCGGTGCCCTGATGGCTTTTGGTCGTTCCGTGATACGCATGTATCCCGGTATAGAGCGCCCTGCCATTTCCAAGCTTATTCCTTCTCTCCGTGGGCGTTGCCACGTTCTCGATCTCGGAGCAAACGTCGATTCGACGGCCGAGAACCTCTATCAGTATGCCTTGATGGGCTCATTGATGGCGTCTGCCATTTCCCGGCAGTCCGAGCCTCGTGTGGCGTTGCTCAATGTTGGCGAGGAAGAAATCAAAGGTAATGAGCAGGTTCGCCTGGCGTCTCACATGCTGGCCCAATGTGAAACCATAAACTATATCGGCTATGTTGAGGGCAGCGATCTGTTCCGGGATGTGGCGGATGTGGTGGTGTGTGATGGTTTCGTCGGTAATATTGCCCTGAAAACCGGTGAGGGTGTCGCGGGCCTGCTGATCGAGTTGATGGAACAGGCGTTCACCAAAAACCTGTACGGGCGTCTGGTTGGTTTGCTTGCCCGTCCCATCATTGGTCGTCTTCTGCAGTTGATGGACCCTTCCCGTCACAATGGCGCCAGCCTGCTGGGTCTCCAGGGAGTGGTCATCAAAAGTCACGGCAATGCCAATGAAAGAGCCATGCTGGCGGCTATCCGGCAGGCGGTCAAAGAAGTCGAGCTTGAAGTGCCGCGACGCATCAATGAGCGCCTGGACGATTTGATGCTTTGATCCTCTGAGACTAAAGTCTGTTCCTTTTCTGTCTCATAAGTCCGGATAATCGTCCAGACTTGTACTATTGGCTAATCTCCCGAAACCGCTCAATGACGATAAGATTCTGCCTATGAAATCAGCGTTTATTTTTCCCGGTCAGGGCTCCCAGTCGGTTGGCATGCTTGCAGCAGCTGCCGAGGCGTGGCCCATCATCAACAAAACCTTTGCCGAAGCGTCTAATGTGCTTGGCTACGACCTGTGGCATGTTTGTCAGAAAGGTCCGGTAGAGGAACTTAATCAAACCATGATTACCCAGCCTGCGCTGCTGACAGCCAGTGTCGCCCTTTGGCGCCAGTGGCTGGTAGCCGGCGGCTCTGCGCCGGACTTTGTAGCCGGCCACAGCCTCGGCGAGTACAGCGCCCTGGTAGCGGCAGAAAGCCTGGACTTCGTCGAGGCGGTCAAGCTGGTTCGCCTGCGCGGTGAGCTCATGCAGGAAGCTGTACCTGCCGGCGAAGGCAAAATGGCAGCTATTCTGGGCCTTGAAGACGCCGATGTGGTTGCCGCCTGTGAAAGCGCAGCCGAGGGTGACGTGGTCTCTGCGGTTAACTTCAATGCGCCGGGTCAGGTGGTTATTGCCGGATCATCGGCGGCCGTTGAGCGTGCAATTGAAGCCTGCAAGGAAAAGGGCGCCCGCAAAGCCATGCCTTTGCCGGTCAGTGTTCCTTCTCACTGCGCCCTGATGAAAGATGCAGCGGAAGAGCTGGCAGGCGCGCTGGATGAAGTTCGTTTTAACGATGCTGTCATCCCCGTTATACAAAATGTTCACGCTGCTGCCGAGACGGATTCAGGTACACTCAAGGCCAATTTGCTGAAGCAGCTATATTCACCTGTTCTGTGGACTGATTCCGTAAGGACTCTGGTCGCAAATGGCGTGGAACAGGCCGTAGAATGCGGCACGGGTAAAGTCCTCGCGGGCCTGATCAAACGAATCGACCGGAATCTGACGGTGCATAGTGTCGAAGATCCGGATTCTCTGGCCAAGGCGTTGAACGCGTTCGGCGAGTCATAACGAAAGGGAGTCATTCATGTCTCTGGAAGGAAAGATCGCTCTGGTTACGGGTGCGACCCGCGGTATCGGAAAGGCGATTGCCCATGCGCTGGCGAAGCAGGGTGCTGAGGTTGTTGGTACAGCTACCAGTGCTGAAGGTGCTGAATCCATCACTCGTGATCTGGAGTCTGCCGGGCTCAAGGGCTACGGTATCGTCATGAACGTTGCTGATGCCGAGAGCATTGATGCAGGTCTGAAGGCAATGGTCGAGAAGACCGGAGCGCCTCAGATTCTTGTGAACAACGCCGGTATCACCCGTGATAACCTCCTGATGCGTTTGAAGGACGACGACTGGACCTCGGTTCTGGAAACCAATCTGTCCAGCGTTTATCGCACCAGCAAGGCGGTATTGCGTGGTATGGCCAAGGCCAAATGGGGGCGTATTATCAATATCAGCTCGGTTGTGGCTGGTATGGGCAACCCGGGGCAGGGTAACTACTGCGCGGCAAAAGCCGGCGTAGAAGGCTTTACCCGGAGTCTCGCCAAGGAAATGTCAAACCGCGGCATCACTGCGAATTGTGTGGCACCGGGTTTTATTGACACAGACATGACAAAAAAACTGGACGACAAGCAGCGTGGGGCTATGCTGGAAATCATACCCGCGGGTCGTTTGGGTGAGCCGGAAGAAGTGGCAGCGGTTGTTGCTTTCCTGGCCTCAGATGCAGCTGGCTACGTGACGGGTGAAACCATTCACGTGAACGGCGGAATGTACATGGGCTAAGTGGCGTGGGGTTAGCGGAATGCAACCCCTTGTCGCACAACATGTTTAACCGAATCCCTGCTTGTTTGCAGGTAGGGTTTAATCTAAACTGGCAGCACTTGAGTTGCTTGGTTGATACATAAAGTGAGGACATTATGAGTACAGTTGAAGAGCGCGTTAAGAAGATTGTTTGCGAACAGTTGGGCGTTAAAGAGTCCGAAGTTCAGAACACATCTTCTTTTGTAGAGGATCTTGGCGCTGACTCACTGGACACCGTCGAGCTGGTAATGGCACTGGAAGAGGAATTTGAAACTGAAATTCCTGATGAAGAGGCCGAAAAGCTGGGCACCGTTCAGGACGCAATCGACTACATCGTCGCGCACACCTGATACTCTGCATTTCAAGAAGCCAGGCGAAGCCGTCCTTGTTGTAAAATAAAGGACGGCTTTTTTATTGCCTGGAAAACAGGTTCAATCGGCGATAGCAATCACACGGATTAAGATCAGGTGAACGAAGTTATGGGTAAGCGAAGAGTCGTCATCACGGGTATGGGCATGCTCTCCCCTCTTGGGAATGATGTGAAAAGCACCTGGGAAGGCATTCAGGCTGGACGTAGCGGAATCGGAATGATTGATCGCTTCGATGCGACGGACTACAACACCCGCATTGGTGGTGCTATCAAGGATCTTGATCTTGATGCGTGGCTCTCATCAAAAGAAGCCCGAAAGCTCGATGCGTTTATTCATTATGGCCTGATCGCGGCTCAGCAGGCCGTCGATGATAGCGGGCTGGACGATTATGATGGCCTGGACAAAGAGCGGGTAGGCGTTGCCATCGGCTCTGGAATTGGTGGTCTCGAATACATCGAGAAAACGGTTCTGACCATGGATAAGTCTGGCCCGCGTAAGGTTTCTCCATTCTTTGTGCCGGCCTCCGTGATCAATATGATTTCCGGCAATGCGGCGATTCGATTTGGTTTCAAGGGACCGAATATTGCCATTGTTACGGCTTGCACAACCGGAACCCACAACATTGGCTATGCTGCCCGCACTATCGCTTACGGTGATGCGGATGTGATGCTCGCAGGTGGCTCGGAAATGGCCACTACACGAACCGGTGTGGCTGCTTTCTCCGCTGCGCGGGCGCTCTCTACCCGTAATGATGAGCCAGAAAAAGCGAGCCGTCCCTGGGATAAGGATCGCGATGGTTTTGTTCTTAGTGACGGCGCCGGAGTTGTCGTGCTGGAGGAACTGGAGCATGCGAAGGCCCGTGGCGCCACGATCTATGGTGAGGTGATTGGCTTCGGGATGAGTGATGACGCCCATCACATCACGGCCCCCCCGGAAAGTGGCGAAGGCGCGGCACGTTCCATGGTTAATGCTATCCGCGATGCCGGTATCAGTCCGGACGAAGTGGACTACATCAATGCTCATGGGACGTCTACCCAGGTCGGTGATGTAGCTGAAGTGGCCGCGGTACGAAGTGTTTTTGGTGACCACGCAGACAAACTTGCGATGAGTAGTACCAAATCCATGACCGGCCATCTGCTGGGCGCGGCCGGTGCGGTTGAGGGGATCTTCTCGGTGTTGGCACTCCGTGATGGAATTCTGCCGCCGACCATCAACCTCGAAAACGCCGATGAGGGGTGCGACCTTGATTTTGTGCCAAATAAGGCGCGCAAATCCGATGTTCGCGTCGCGCTTTCCAACTCATTCGGGTTTGGTGGCACTAACGGTACACTGATCTTCCGACGCTTCGACGCCTGACGGACAGGTATGGTTAACCTGTTCTGGGCCGATGAGAGTGGTCTTCCTGTTAATGACCGGGGGCTGGCATACGGCGACGGTTTGTTTGAGACGATCCGGATGCAGGGGCGAAAGAGTGTTCTTTTGCCCCGGCACCTCGATCGAATGGTGCGTGACGCCCGGCGCCTGGGAATAGCGGTTTCTCTCAAAGAGCTGGACGCTGTTGCCAGGCAGGCCGCTGAGCGCTGGGGCAGTGACGATCCTTCCAAAGGATGGGTTCTGAAGCTGACGCTCACCCGCGGCGCAGGTGGCCGGGGATACCGTCCTGATGCGGGAATGACTCCGAACTTGTTGGTGGCCTGCGGGCCTGTGCCGCCTGCGACTGCCGATGAAGGGGTGGTGGCGGATTTTTCCAGTGTAACCTTATCCGTGAATCCGCTTCTTTCCGGTATCAAATCTCTTAATCGCCTGGAGCAGGTTATGGCGTCCCGGGAGTTGGATGGGGCGGTCTTTGAGCTGATTATGTCGAATCCCGCCGGACATCTGGTTGAAGGGACCCGGACCAATCTACTCGTGAAGTCCTGTGACGGCTGGCTTACACCACCCGCCCGGGATCTGGCAGTTTCAGGCATTATGCGACAGTGGGTGCTGGAACGCCTGCGGCAGCAAGGTGAAGTTGTTCAGGAACGACCAGTGGAAGTCGGGGATGTGCTCTCGGAATTCTGCCTCGGGGTTTACCTGTTGAACAGTGTGTTGGGTGTGGTGCCGGTTCGTAACCTGGCAGGGCGTAATTTGCCTGTCGATGGTGGACTTGCGACAATCTGCAATCCTTTCGAACTATTGGAATAATTCGTTTGTTCAAGAAGTTGATGATTATAGCGCTTTGCGCTCTGGTACTGATCATTGCCGGATCCGGTCTCTGGGTGTGGCAAGGAATGCAAACGCTGGATCGCCCCATCACGCTCGAAGAACCCTTGTTGTTCGATGTTCCCAGCGGTTCGGCTTTCAGTCAGATTGCCAGAAAGCTTGAGAGCGAAGGCCTGGTGGCGGACAGTTTGTGGTTGCGCCTCTATGGCAGGCTGTATCCTGAACAGGCCCGGATCAAAGCGGGTGAGTACGAGTTTTCAGACGGTATGACCCCGAAAGCCATGGTTGAAGCAATGGTTGCGGGCGATACCAAACATTGGTCCATCCAGTTCATTGAAGGCTGGACGTTTCGGGAGATGCGGGCAGCTCTTGCCCAGAGCCCGCGCCTGAGTCAGGAAACGGCGGACTGGACCGATGAAGAGATCATGAAATCCCTGGGGGCGGAGGGTGAACACCCTGAAGGGCGCTTCTTCCCGGATACCTACCTGTTTGTCAGCAGTGAAACAGATCTGGACCTTATTCGTCGCGCTTATCAGAAGATGTCCGACGTGTTGGCCGAAGAGTGGGCTGGTCGGGAAGAAGGGCTCCCATACGACACCCCTTACGAGGCCCTGATCATGGCTTCCATTGTTGAGCGGGAGACGGGTGCCCCTCACGAACGCGAGCAGGTTGCCGGGGTGTTTGTTCGCCGTCTTGAGAAGGGGATGCGGCTGCAGACGGATCCTACGGTTATCTATGGCATGGGCGATAAATACAAGGGGCGCATCGGTAGCCGCGATTTACGGACTTACACCCCCTACAACACCTATCGTATCAATGGACTTCCGCCTACACCGATTGCATTGCCGGGGCGTGAAGCCATTCACGCGGCATTGAATCCCGATGACGGGGAGGCACTGTATTTCGTCGCCCGGGGCGACGGTACGCACAAGTTTTCACGGACCCTCAGAGAGCACCAGAAGGCCGTGCGTGAATTTCAGCTGAATCGGCGTGACGACTATCGTTCGTCTCCCTCCAGTAAAGAGCAAGCGGATGGTGGGTCCTGATGGCGAGTCGTGGACAGTTTATTACCTTTGAAGGTACCGAGGGCGTTGGTAAATCGACCCAGTTGGTGAATGCTGCAGAGACTCTCAAATCCCTGGGTGTTGATTTTATCGTCACCAGGGAACCGGGCGGGACGCCCATGGCGGAGGCAATTCGGGAGTTGTTGCTAGCCCCCAGGGATGAACCCGTCAATGATATTACCGAGTTGCTACTAATGTTCGCTGCCCGGGCGCAACATCTGCATACCCGGATTATACCGACACTCGAACAGGGTACCTGGGTGCTTTGTGACCGCTTTACAGATGCGACCTTCGCCTATCAGGGCGGCGGCCGGGGCGTACCTGAGGGCCGGATTGCTTTGCTGGAACAGCTGGTGCAGGGCGACGTTCGCCCGGATCATATCATCCTGCTTGATGCTCCGGTGGAAACGGGCATGGCCAGGGCTCGTCAAAGGGGCGAGCTGGATCGCTTCGAGCAGGAAGCGGTGTCATTCTTCCAGCGTATTCGGGATACCTACCTGAGTCGGGCGGAGGCGGATCAGCAGCGTTACAGTATCGTTGATGCTGCAGCGCCTCTTGAGCAGGTAAACGAAAATGTGCGGGACCTGATGTGCAAGTTTCACTCAGATCTGCTTTAATTGAGTAACGTTCTCACTTAAAAGGCACTGTTTCAGGTTATGCTGGACGCCCGGTTACTCAAATTGCCGATAGCATCCCATCAGCATCGCCATGAACACCACCAGATCGTGGTTGGGGTTCAGGGTAATGCTGACCTGAGTGTTGATGGCACTGGTTCCCGCCTGGACACCTGGAGAGCGTGTCTGGTCCCCACTGAAGCCCGTCATGACTACTGTGGGGATAACCAGAATCATGTTCTGGTTATTAATCTGGACCCCTATTTTCCCGCCATCAACGCACCGGCTCACGCCGACTACGAACGCCTCGCGCCACTGTTCGAAAAGCCCCATACCCTTGAAATGGATAGCAAATTGCAGGGATTAGTGCAGTTTGCAGCGGGTGAGTTTGATCGGGCACCGGACAATGACGGGCTAAAACGTCACCTGGCAGCGAGTATTCTTCACTGTATGGCTGAACGTATGAATCATCGTCGCCGGGAATCCGGCACCCGGAATACCCTGAGCCCTGATGTCGTTCGCCGATATGTTATGGAAAATTTGCATCGAAAGATCAGTGTTCGGGACCTCGCAGGCGTTGCTTGCCTCAGTGTCAGCCGGTTTCATGAGTTGTTTCGTGATCTCACCGGACTGACCCCCCATCAATTTCTACTGCAGACCCGGCTGGACCATGCTGCCGAGCTGCTGGTTTCCACATCATTATCTGTATCGGAAGTCAGTTTCCGGACGGGCTTCTCATCACAGGGTGCGCTGACCAACGCACTAAAAAAGCACAAGGGAATTACACCTACGAAGTTACGATTTGGTGAAAAAGTAGCCTGAATTTTAGAGTTATCAGGCCTTTTCGGACGAATTTATAAAAAAATCGTAGGATTTTGTAAGTGTGGTGTTAGTAGTAATACTAAGTTAACAGGGCTGGAGGCCCGTCCAAGCGTATTAGCTCAAGGCCGCTGTTTCAGTCCCCTTTGCCCTTTTGTGGGGCAGGGCTGGTCCCAGTTTCAGGCCTTGCTCCAGTCACCATGGAGTTCGGGTAAAAAAGAATAAGGGTGCAGCTTTCCGGCAGCGTCGGGCGTTGCACTCACATCCAGGATTGATGAAATCCGGCTCGCTTAACAGGAGAACCTTCTTATGGCCATTGGTGTGTGGGTCAGTCTATTTGCTTATTTTGCGCTGATGATTGCCATCGGCGTCTACGCGATGCGTAGAGCGACGTCTTCCTCGGAAGACTACATGTTGGGCGGTCGTGCGCTCAGTCCCAAGGTGGCTGCTCTCTCTGCTGGCGCCTCAGATATGAGTGGTTGGCTGCTTCTTGGGCTTCCCGGGGCGCTATATGTAACCGGCCTGGCGTCTGCCTGGATCGGCATTGGGCTCTTCGTTGGTGCTTTCTTTAACTGGCTCCTGGTCGCTCCGCGTCTGAGGGAACAGACAGTTCACTATGGCAATGCCATTACCATTCCATCCTTCCTCGCCAACCGTTTTCCGACCCAGGCGCTGTCACTGCGGACTGTTTCCGCTGTCGTTATCGTTATTTTCTTTGCTGTGTACACAGCCTCTGGCCTGGTTGCGGGCGGTAAGCTGTTTGAAAGCGCGTTCTCCGGGATCTTCAATTTTGGTGGCTTGAGTGATTACGCAGTGGGTATCGTTATCACTCTGGGCGTTGTTCTCGCCTACACCGTTGTAGGTGGCTTCCTCGCGGTGAGCATGACTGACTTCGTTCAGGGTTGCATCATGATGCTCGCGTTGGTCATCATGCCCGCGGTGGTGCTGTTTGGCGAAGGTGGCGGCGGCTTCGCCCAGGCTTCCGAGACTCTGAATTCCGTTGATCCCACGCTGCTTTCCTGGACGGAAGGTCTGACCTTTATTGGTTGGTTGTCAGCGGTTACCTGGGGTCTGGGTTACTTCGGTCAGCCTCACATTATTGTCCGATTCATGGCGATCCGTACGGTTGAAGACGTGCCAACAGCTCGTAATATCGGTATGGGTTGGATGGGTATTTCCCTGATTGGTGCGATTTCTCTGGGTGTGTTTGGCCGCGCCTACGCTGTGCGTAACGGTATGGACATCGCTGATCCGGAAACCATCTTCATCATCCTGTCTGACCTGCTGTTCCACCCGCTGATTACCGGTTTCCTCTATGCTGCGCTTCTGGCTGCCGTGATGAGTACTATCTCCAGTCAGTTGCTTGTGTCGTCCTCATCGCTGACCGAGGACTTCTATCGTCTGTTCCTGCGCAAGGAGGCCAGTGATAAAGAATGCGTGAACGTTGGTCGCGTGTGTGTTGTGCTGGTTGGCCTGGTTGCTGCGGTGATCGCGTCTGACCCGAACTCACAGGTACTGTCTCTGGTGGCACACGCCTGGGCTGGATTTGGTGCGGCATTTGGTCCGCTGATTATCCTGTCTCTGATGTGGCGTCGTACCAACGGTGCAGGCGCTATCGCCGGCATGGTGGTTGGTGCAGCGACCGTTATGATCTGGACTTCCCTGGGCTGGAGTGGTGAGTTTATGGGTGGCCCGGGTGTCTATGAGATTATTCCTGGCTTTATTCTGTCCTGGATTGCAATCATGGTTGTCAGCCTCGCGACCCGTGATGCTGGAGAGTACCAGCATATTCACCGGTAAGTCCCTGCGTCTTTGACGTTGTCAGTATTGAAGAGGGCTCCTGCGGGGGCCCTTTTTTTGTCTCAACGGATATTCGGGCATAAAAAAACGCCAGCCCGTGGGCTGGCGTTTCCTGAAGATCACCTTTCAGGTGGAAGCTTATTCAACAGAAGCTTCAGCGGCCTTCTTGGTATAGTCTTCCATCTGGTCGAAGTTGAGATACTTGTAGATCTCTTTCGACATGCTGTTCAGATCCTTGGCGTACTCCATGTACTCCGCAGGTGAAGGCAGTTTGCCCAGCACCGCGCCGACAGCAGCCAGTTCCGCAGAGGTCAGGTACACGTTGGCGCCATCACCCAGACGGTTCGGGAAGTTACGGGTAGAAGTGGACAGAACGGTAGACTTCGGAGCCACACGTGCCTGGTTACCCATGCACAGGGAGCAGCCCGGCATCTCGGTGCGAACACCGGCTGTGCCGTAGGTGTTGAAGTAACCTTCTTCCATCAGCTGTGCCTGGTCCATCTTGGTCGGCGGAGACATCCACAGACGAGTGCTCAGAGGGCCCTTGTGCTGTTCCAGAAGCTTGCCAGCGGCACGGAAGTGACCGATGTTGGTCATGCAGGAACCGATGAACACTTCGTCAACCTTGTCGCCAGCGACTTCAGACAGGAACTTGGCATCGTCCGGATCGTTCGGGCAGCAAACGATCGGCTCTTTGATGTCAGCCAGATCGATTTCGATGACGTGAGCGTATTCAGCGTCCTTGTCGGCACGCATCAGGCTCGGGTTCGCCAGCCATTCTTCCATGGCTTTGGCGCGACGCTCCAGGGTACGCGGATCGCCGTAACCTTCAGCAATCATCCAGCGCAGCATGGTGATGTTGGAACGCAGGTACTCAGCAACAGAGTCTTCAGACAGGTTGATGGTACAGCCGGCAGCGGAACGCTCAGCGGAAGCGTCAGACAGTTCGAACGCCTGCTCAACGGTCAGTTGCTCCAGACCTTCGATCTCCAGGATGCGGCCGGAGAATTCGTTGATCTTGCCTTTCTTCTCAACAGTCAGGATGCCTTGCTTGATGCCGTACAGCGGAATGGCGTGTACCAGATCACGCAGAGTGATGCCCGGCTGCATTTCGCCTTTGAAGCGAACCAGAACGGACTCAGGCATATCCAGCGGCATTACGCCGGTAGCGGCTGCGAAAGCAACCAGACCGGAACCAGCCGGGAAGGAGATACCCATCGGGAAACGGGTGTGGGAGTCACCACCGGTACCGACGGTGTCTGGCAGGAGCATGCGGTTCAGCCATGAGTGGATGATGCCGTCACCAGGACGCAGGGCAACACCGCCACGAGTCTGGATGAAGTCCGGCATGGTATGCTGCATCTCAACGTCTACCGGCTTCGGATAAGCCGCAGTGTGACAGAAAGACTGCATAACCAGGTCAGCCTGGAAGCCCAGACACGCCAGGTCTTTCAGTTCGTCACGGGTCATCGGGCCAGTGGTGTCCTGAGAGCCAACGGTGGTCATCTTCGGCTCGCAGTAGGTGCCAGGACGAACGCCTTTGCCTTCTTCCAGACCGCAGGCCTTGCCAACCATCTTCTGGGCCAGTGAGAAGCCTTTGGTACCAGCTTCCGGGTCAACCGGCAGACGGAAGGTGTCGGTAGCGCCCAGACCCAGAACTTCGCGGGCCTTGTTGGTCAGACCACGACCAATGATCAGCGGGATACGACCGCCGGCCTGAACTTCGTCCAGGATGACGTCGGATTTGAAGCCAAACTCTGAGATCACTTCACCGGCTTCGTTCAGGATCTTGCCATCATAAGGGCGAATCTCAATGACGTCGCCCATGTTCATATCGTCGACAGGAGCTTCAAATACCAGGGCGCCGGCATCTTCCATGGTGTTGAAGAAGATCGGGGCAACCTTGTTACCGATACAGACACCGCCGGCGCGCTTGTTCGGTACGCCAGGCATGTCTTCACCGAAGTACCACAGCACGGAGTTGGTGCCGGACTTACGGGAAGAACCGGTACCGACAACGTCACCAACAAAGGCAACAGGCAGGCCTTTGGACTGGATGTCTTCGATCTGCTTGAGTGGACCAGTTACGCCGGGCTCTTCCGGGTTCAGGCCGTCGCGCTCCATTTTGTACATGGCGCGGGCGTGCAGCGGGATGTCCGGACGGGACCAGGCATCGGGGGCTGGCGAAAGGTCGTCAGTGTTGGTTTCGCCAGTCACCTTG
Organism: Marinobacter salinexigens; assembly: GCF_008370345.1. Classification (GTDB taxonomy): domain Bacteria; phylum Pseudomonadota; class Gammaproteobacteria; order Pseudomonadales; family Oleiphilaceae; genus Marinobacter; species Marinobacter salinexigens. The sequence continues at coordinate 276,582 of NZ_VTUU01000002.1, forward strand.
AACACGACCATCTTCATGCTCTCGGGTACGGCTTTCTTGCCAGTGAACCACTCGGCGTTGGCCCAGGATTCCATGATGCTCTTGGCGACAGCGTTGCCGGCGTCCATTTTTTCCTTCACGTCGTTGAAGGCGTCGAACATCAGCAGGGTTTTTTTCAGCTGCTCGCCGGCCAGTTCGGCCAGGTCAGCGTTGTCCAGAAGCTCAACCAGAGTGGCGATGTTATAGCCACCCTGCATCATGCCCAGCAGCTGGACTGCTTTGCTCTTGTCAATCAGCGGGGAAGACGCTTCGTCTTTAACGATAGCGGTCAGGAAAGCGGCTTTCACGTAGGCGGCTTCATCCACGCCAGGCGGAATACGGTTTTCCAGGAGGTAAACGAGTGTTTCTTCTTCACCGGCCGGCGGGTTTTTCAGCAGCTCAACCAGGGCTGCGGTCTGCTCGGCGTTCAGCGGCTTGGGAGGAATACCCAGAGCTTCACGTTCTTTAACGTGTTCACGATAGGCTTCTAACACGATATGGACCCTCATCAGTTGGAATTTTCCGCGCCGATGGCGTCATGCCTGGCGGGTGTTTTACGGCAAAAGGCCACGGGAGCCTCTGAATAACGCCTCAAATCGCCGCCGGTGATAACAGGTTTTATTCAGAGACACCCTGATCTGGCGCTGCATTCTATAGGAAACCCCTTATAAAGTTAAGTTGGACAGTGGTCTGATGCTTCTGTTATGGCAGTGCTTGAGTGCGATATACTCCCGCGCTCCATTGAATCACCCCGTATGCCAACATGAATGACGCCCTGCAAGAGATCCGAAATTTTTTACCTTGCCGCACGCCCCGGCAGTGGATAGATAATGCCTTGGCCAATCAGGATCTGATGCTGATCGACCATGCCCATTGTGAAAAGAAGGCAGCATCAACCGCGCTGAGTCTGATGTATCGCTATGTCGATAATACCGATCTTCTGAACAAAATGTCCCGGCTGGCCCGTGAGGAATTGCGGCATTTTGAGCAGGTGTTGGCCATTATGAAAAAGCGTGGTGTGGAATACGGCCATCTGAGCCCCGCCCGGTATGCAGCCGGGCTGCGGGAGGAAGTTCGCAAGGACGATCCGGGCCGCCTTGTTGATGTTTTGATTGTCGGCGCGATTATTGAAGCTCGGTCCTGCGAGCGATTTGCCGAACTTGCCCCGTATCTGGATGATCGACTGGCTGACTTCTACAACAGTCTGCTCAAATCAGAGGCGCGTCACTATCAGGACTACCTGGCGCTGGCTGAACAGGCCAATGGAGGCCCTGTGGATGAGAGAGTTGCGGAGTTTCTGGCCATAGAACGGCGCCTCATTGAAGAGCCTGATTCGGAATTCCGGTTCCACAGCGGCCCGATCCAGTAATCTGCAGATAACGGCCTTGGTGGTGCTGCAACCGGGTTCTTAAAGTTCCCGGCAAAGCGCCATCCAGGCATCGATGCCAGCGCTGCGGTATTTCTGCTTGTGCAGGATAAAGTAGAACTGGCGGTCGAATCGCCTGTGGTCTGGAACCCTCAGAGGAACCAGGCTTCCGCGCCTGAAGGCATCTGCCAGAACCACCTCGGACAAACACCCGATGCCGAGATTTGCTTCTACGGCGCGTTTGATTGCTTCAGTGTGTTCCAGTTCGAGCAGCACATTCAGGTCAGGGAGCAAACCGTGCATCCCTCTTTCAAAACTCTGGCGGGTACCTGACCCCTGTTCCCGCATGATCCAGGTGGCCGCCCTGAGGTCGTCATCCGTCAGGCTCTGTTTGCGGGCATAGGGGTGGTCTGGTGAACAGAACACCACCAGTTCATCCCCGCGCCATGGCAAAACCTCCAGCTCTGAGGATTGCAGTTCGCCCTCAATCAATCCGATATCAAGTTCGAAGTCCCGGACCCGCCGGGCAATGGTGCTGGTGTTGGCAACCTCCAGCGATACCCGGGGGTGGGTAGGGGTATTCATGTATTGGGCCATAACCCCGACGGCCAGATAGTTACCGATAGTGAGTGTTGCCCCGACTTTCAAAGCTCCGACCTCGGTATGTTTGCTGAAGGCCTGTTCGAGTTCATTGGCCTGGGCCAGAACGGCTTCCACTTTAGGGCGGTAGAGGCGTCCTAATTCGTTCAGTTGCAATCGTTTGCCAACCCGGTCGAACAGCTGGATGTCAAACTGGTTTTCCAGTTCTTTCAGTGCGCTACTGGCGGCAGACTGTGACATCGCCAGGGATTCGGCGGCGCGGGTTATGTTCTGGAAATGTGCCGCGGCGAGGAAGACTTCCAGTTGCCGGAAACTGTATTTCATGTCGGAACGCTCTATATCGATTTAGTCGAATAAGGTTATGAAAATATCCCGTTTTCCCGATAGGTTAGTGTCGGGATACAATGAACGCAATTCAAACTTGAACTTTAGCCGCTGTCATTAGTGTAGCGTGCGCCGCATGGGTAAGAGGTCTACCGACAAATGAGCAATCTTATTAAAGAAACCGTCACCAGCGTTCACCACTGGAATGATACCCTGTTCAGCTTCAAGACCAGCCGTGACCCCGGCCTGCGATTCAAGAACGGACACTTTGTGATGATCGGTCTGGAGACTGATGGCAAACCGTTGATGCGGGCGTACAGCATTGCCAGTGCGAACTACGAAGAAGAGCTTGAATTCTTCTCTATTAAAGTACAGGACGGCCCGCTGACATCCAGACTGCAAAAGATCCAGCCGGGTGATGAAATTCTGGTGAGCCGGAAACCTACTGGAACCCTCATTCTGGACAACCTTCTGCCCGGCAAGAATCTCTGGCTGATCAGCACCGGAACAGGGCTGGCTCCTTTTATGAGCATCATTAAGGACCCGGAAGTATACGAGGCATTCGACAAAGTCATTCTGACCCACGGCGTTCGCTACGTATCTGAGCTGGCATATCAGAAAGATATCGAAGCGCTCCCTGAAAATGAATTCTTCGGCGAAATGGTTCAGGGCAAACTGCTGTACTACCCGACGGTAACGCGGGAAGAATTCCGCAACCAGGGGCGCCTAACGGATGCAATGGAAACCGGAAAGATCACAACTGATCTCGGATTGCCGAAGTTTGATGTTGAAAATGATCGTTTCATGATCTGTGGTAGCCCGAGCATGCTCAAGGATACCTGCGCGATCCTGGACAATATGGGCTTCAGGGAAGCGCGTGGTGGAGATATGGGACACTACGTGATCGAACGGGCTTTTGTTGAGCAGTAAACCAGTACATCACGCTGGCATATCGTTCCATCATCGCTCGCTGTTATGATCCGGCACTATCTGGCCTGGATCATGGGAGAGGTGAGCGGTGGTGACAAGCGCCCTGATGAAGAGTGCCCTGGTGAAGAGTGCCCTGCTGAAGAATGGCCTGGTGATACTGATGTTCTGTTTGGCTGCGCTCCTTGCAGGATGTGAGGGGGGCAGCGATGAAGTACCGACGGCTGCCGCGAAACTGGACCGGGACATCGAACTGATCCTTCAGCCTGCCGAGTTGGATTGGGTGGGGCAGAAGATCTTTCAGAATGAATGCGCTGGTCAGTTTGAATGTCTTGTGCACTGGAATGTAGGCGAAGCATTTCCCTCCCTCGGCATCGGCCATTTCATCTGGTATCCGGAAGGTGTGAATGGAAAGTTCACGGAAAGCTTTCCGGATCTTGTCCAATACATGATTCAGCGGAAAGCATCTGTCCCGGGTTGGCTTCAAAGCCTGGATCCTCTGGATGCGCCCTGGCCAGACCGGTCGTCGTTTCTTGAACTTGAGAATTCAGACCGTGTGGCAGAGTTTCGGGAGTTCCTTGCGGAAACTCAGGGTGTTCAGGCCAGGTTTATGTTCCAGAGAGCCGGGGGTTCACTGGCCAACATTATTGCCGCAGTCCCGGAGGGTGAGGTCAGGGACGCTGTCATTGGCCATCTGCGAGCGCTTGCTTCTACCCCGGGCGGTGTCTATGCCCTGGTGGACTACGTCAATTTCAAGGGGGAAGGACTTTCCGAAAGCGAACGCTATAAAGGGCAGGGCTGGGGGCTGCGCCAGGTGTTGGTCGAGATGGATTCGGTGGACGACCATCCGGCTCTGGATCGTTTCAGGGAAGCCGCAGGCAGGGTGCTCACCCGGCGGGCGCAAAATGCTGACAATGAAATAGAGCGAACCCGCTGGCTGGCTGGCTGGATGAAGCGGCTGGAGACGTACAGGGAGCCAGACAATCTTTTGGTGCATCCTGTCGGTGGTTAGGCACAATTGCTGTGCATGTTCAGGACTCTCATTTCATATATTCTTTTATTTTGTTCTTATGCTTTACATTCCCCTTTTTTAAATCAATAGGTTGTGGGCTTTGGCTCGCAACTTGCTCAACTGCCTTCTCAGCGGATAAACCAATCGACGTTTGGAGATATCAGGATGAGAAAGGCGAAATCTATTGCTCTGGGTGTAGCGTTGGCGTTAGGAGCCACTGTGGCGTCAGGTGTTATGGCCGCCACCACACTTGAAAATGTCATGGAGAAAGGACGTCTGCAGTGTGGCGTAACCACGGGCCTTCCGGGCTTCTCTCAGCCGGACGAAAAAGGCAACTGGACAGGGATTGATGTAGATACCTGTCGCGCAATGGCCGCCGCCATTTTTGGTGACCCTAAAGCTGTTGACTTTACACCGCTGACAGCCAAAGAGCGTTTTACTGCACTGCAGTCAGGTGAGATTGACGTGCTGTCCAGAAATACCACGTGGACTCTTACCCGGGACGTATCGCTGGGCCTCAATTTCGCCGGTGTGAATTACTACGATGGGCAGGGCTTTCTCGTAAGCAAAGATATCGGTGTAAACGACGCGGCTGAGCTCGATGGTGCGACTGTCTGTATTCAGGCCGGTACAACCACTGAATTGAATCTCGCAGATTATTTCCGCGCCAAAAGCATGGAGTTCAAGCCTATTGTATTTGATACATCTGAACAGACTGTGCAGGGTTTTGCCGCCGGTCGTTGCGACGTACTGACTTCGGATCGCTCCCAGTTGGCAGCATTGCGTTCCAAACTGGCTGACCCCAGCTCGGCAAAAATTCTGCCCAATACCATTTCCAAAGAGCCGCTGGGGCCGGTCGTCCGCCAGGGGGATGATCAGTGGTTCAATATCGTAAAGTGGGTGCTGTCTGTACAGATCAACGCGGAAGAACTGGGCGTTACCAGTTCGAATGCCGACGATATGCTCAAGTCTGATAATCCGAGCATTCAGCGCCTCCTGGGTACAGACGGGGACATGGGTGCGAAGCTTGGTCTTCCAGCGGACTTCGGATACAAAGTTGTGTCTCTGGTGGGTAATTACGGTGAGATCTACGATCGAAACGTCGGCCCTGACACCCCTCTTGGCCTCGACCGGGGCATCAATGCTCTCTGGAACGACGGCGGCATCCTCTACGCTCCTCCCGTCCGCTAATACCTGAAAAGCACGCAGCGTGACCTGTCGATCTGGCGGGTGCGCTGCCGTATCTGATGCACTCAGTAGTTGCTCGGCTGATCAGGGAACGCATGAAAAAACAAGCGATCAATGCCCGAACTTATGGGGTTAAACCGTGGTATGACCCGCGAGTACGCTCGCTTGTCTATCAAACACTTGCTATTGCGCTCGTATTTTGGGGTGGGTGGGTTCTCGTAGAGAATACGCTATCCAACATGGCGAGTCGGGGGATCAGCACCGGCTTTGGTTTCCTCGATGAGACAGCCGGGTTTGGCATTATCATGCACCTGGTACCTTACGACGCGACCATGTCTTACGGCCGGACTTTCTGGGTCGGCCTGGCCAACACCCTTCTTGTTTCTTGCATGGGTGTGATTGCTGCAACGGTTCTGGGGTTCATTATCGGGGTGGCCCGCCTGTCCAGTAACTGGCTGATTGCCAAGTTGGCTCTGGTCTACATCGAGGTTATTCGGAACATTCCGTTGCTCCTGCAGATTTTCTTCTGGTACTTCGCTGTTCTCAGCAACTTGCCCTCGCCGCGCCAGAGTGCGGATCTGGGCAGCGCTCTGTTTATCAACAATCGGGGGCTCTATCTTCCGCAACCGGTACCCCAGGAGGGCTTCGGCCTATTTATTGCCGGGGTTGTGCTCGCGGTCTTTGCAGTCGTTTGGGTGGCAAAGTGGGCTAGGAAAAGGCAGCTTGCAACCGGGGAGCGCTTTCCAATGGTCAAAGTCGCCCTCGCCATTCTGGTTACCGTGCCTTTCGTGGCTTATGTCATCGCCGGGGACCCTCTCGGATGGGATGTGCCCGCACTGAAGGGGTTCAACTTTAAAGGTGGTATCACTGTCATTCCCGAGCTGGCAGCGCTCTGGATTGCGTTGTCTTTATATACCGCAAGCTTTATTGCGGAAATTGTGCGTTCCGGGATTTTGTCTGTCAGCAAGGGGCAGACAGAGGCCGCTAACGCGTTGGGGCTTCCAAACCGGTTAACGCTTCGTTTAGTGGTTATTCCACAGTCGTTGAGGGTCATTATCCCGCCACTCACCAGCCAATACCTGAACCTGGTCAAGAACTCATCGCTCGCGACGGCCATTGGCTATCCCGATCTTGTGGCGGTGTTTATGGGGACAACGCTGAATCAGACAGGGCAGGCGGTTGAAGTAGTCGCGATGACCATGGCGGTGTATCTAACCATCAGTTTGCTGATCTCGTTGCTTATGAACCTGTACAACCGGGCCGTAGCCATTAAGGAGCGATGATGACCGACCTGAGTGTGATGCCGCCAAAAAAGGCGATTGGCCCGATTCAATGGATGAAAAGAAACCTGTTCTCAACCTGGTACAACGTGGTGCTCACGCTGGTAGTTGCCTATCTGATCGTGACCAGTGTCGGGCCGCTGATCAGTTGGTTCTTTGTTGATGCCAACTTCATGGGTAGTGACCCCAAGGATTGTAGCGGTGCTGGTGCCTGCTGGGTGTTTATCAGCCAGCGACTGGATTTCTTTATTTATGGATTTTATCCGGGCGAGCAACAGTGGCGGGTTGATCTTATGTTCCTGTTGCTTGCTGTGGCATTTGTTCCCCAGTTCATAGAGAGATTTCCCGGGAGGAAGTGGCTCGGATTATTCGGGGTCGTCGGTTTGCCTGTGGCGGGCTATATCCTCATCCCTGGTGGGCCATTCGGGCTTTCTGAGGTTGAGAGCACCAAGTGGGGCGGTTTGATGTTGACGTTGATTCTTGCCTATATCGGCATTATTGCGTCGTTGCCCATAGGTATCCTGTTGGCGCTTGGGCGCCGTTCAGAGATGCCGATTATTCGCGGGCTGTGTGTTGTGTTCATTGAGGTGTGGCGGGCGGTTCCGCTGATCACCGTGCTTTTTATGGCATCGGTGATGTTGCCGCTGTTTCTCCCTGAGGGACTCAATTTCGAAAAGCTTGCGCGTGCCCTGATCGGTATCACATTGTGGCAGTCGGCCTACATGGCTGAGGTGATTCGCGGCGGCTTGCAGGCGATTCCGCGGGGACAATATGAAGCCGCAAGCGCGCTGGGGCTTGGGTATTGGCGGAAAATGGGGCTGGTGGTGCTTCCCCAGGCGCTGAAGCTGGTCATCCCGGGCATTGTTAATACCTTTATCTCACTGTTCAAGGACACCACGCTGGTACTCATTATCGGCCTGCTGGATATTCTGGGAACGGTCCAATCTACGGTCACAGACCCCTCTTGGCAGAACGTTGCTGTCGAAGGCTACGTATTTGTGGCGTTCTGTTTCTGGGTCTTCTGCTTCGGTATCTCCAGATACAGCCAAAGCCTTGAACGTAAACTCGACACTGGTCATAAATCGTGATGGATAACACAATGCTCAATGAAGCTTCTGGTATCGATGCGCAGTCATCACCGGGTGGACAGCAGCCTGCAGTCAAGCCGGACATTATCCGGATTGAGGGTGTTCACAAGTGGTATGGCGGCTTTCATGTCCTCAAGAACCTTAACCTTACGGTAAGGCAGGGGGAGAAAATCGTGATTTGCGGTCCCTCGGGGTCAGGTAAATCCACGTTTATCCGTTGCATTAATCGTCTGGAAGAACACCAGCATGGCAGCATCATCGTGGATGATATTGAGCTGACCGATGATGTGCGCCAGATCGACAGTGTTCGCCGGGATGTTGGTATGGTGTTTCAGCACTTCAACCTGTTTCCCCATTTGACGGTGCTTGAAAATTGCTGTCTGGCGCCTGTGTGGGTCAAGAAAATTCCGCGAAAAGAGGCGGAATCCACTGCGATGGAGTATCTGGAGCGGGTACGAATACCCGATCAGGCAAACAAATACCCGGGACAATTGTCGGGTGGGCAGCAGCAGCGGGTGGCTATTGCCCGAGCGCTTTGTATGAAACCGAAGATCATGCTGTTTGATGAACCAACATCTGCGCTTGATCCTGAAATGATTGCCGAGGTGCTGGATGTGATGATCGAGTTGGCGGGAAGCGGAATGACCATGCTTTGCGTAACCCATGAAATGGGGTTTGCCAAAACTGTTGCAGATCGCGTGATTTTTATGGACGCGGGGGAAATTGTTGAACAGGCGCCACCACAAGAATTCTTTTCCAATCCGAAGGAGCCCAGGGCTCAGAAGTTCCTTCAACAGATCTTGCAGCACTGATTGAGGAAGCAGATCGGGCTGGGCCCGACCTGCTGATGCCTAGAGGGGTTGGCTCTTCAACGATGGTGCCTTTCCGGGCTGTGCCTCTATCCACCAGACATGTTTGTCCCAGTCGCCCAGAACAATCCTCTCAGCCGGCTTGCCGTTCGCTTCCATTTGGTGAACCGCTGGCCGGTGGGTGTGGCCGTGAATCATTCGCTGAACACCATGTTTTTCCAGTTCCCTGACGACCTCTTCAGGCGTTACGTCCATGATGGACTCGGCCTTTCCCTGATTCTTGGCCATGCTGATTTCCCGAAGCTGGCGGGCCATCTGCTGGCGATCTGCCAGGGGACGGGCGAGCATCATGCTGATCATCTGCGGGTTGCGCATGTTGGCCCGGAATTTCTGGTACTCCACGTCTGCGGTACACAGGCTGTCGCCGTGCATCAGCAGGGTAGGGGTGCCATCCAGGTCGATCACAGTGGGGTCTTCGAGCAGAGTGGCGCCAGAGCGGGAGCAGAACTCCTCTCCGATCAGAAAATCCCGGTTGCCGTGCATCAGGTAGATGTTCGTGCCGCTGGCATTGAGTTCGCGCAGTGCATCAGCGACCCGTTCCTGGAGCGGCGTTCTCTCATCGTCGCCAATCCAGGCTTCGAAGAAATCCCCGAGGATATAGAGTGTCTCGGTACCCTGAGCCTTTTCCTTCAGGAACAAAAGGAAAGCGTCCGTAATGTCCGGACGCGATTCCTCCAGGTGCAGATCTGAAATAAACAGCGTGGTCACGCGTCCTCCAGAACCTCAGCCTTTTCAATAACGACATCGTCGGCGGGTACATCCTGGTGGCCTGCGCGCATGGTGGTGCGCACAGCGCGGATCTTATTGACTGTGTCCATGCCTTCGGAAACCTTGCCGAATACGCAGTAGCCCCAGCCTTCTGCGTTTTTGGCAGTGTGATCGAGGAAACCATTGTTCTCAACGTTAATAAAGAACTGAGCGGTGGCGGAGTGAGGGTCCATGGTACGGGCCATAGCAATGGTGCCCTGCATGTTGCTCAGGCCGTTGTCGGCTTCATTCTGGATCGGGTCGCGGGTTTTGCGCGGCGCCATGCCGGGCTCAAAGCCGCCGCCCTGAATCATGAAGTTGCTGATGACACGGTGGAAAATCAGGCCGTCGTAAAAACCGTCTCGTACATACTGCTCAAAATTTTTGGCGGTTTCCGGTGCCTTGTCATAATCCAGTTCGAGTTTGATGTCACCGTAGTTAGTAGTCAGCAGAATCATCAGGGTTTCCTGTTTGCAAAGGTTGATCACAATAGAAGCGCTATTGTACTGAAGAGTTTGCCGCTATGCATGAGTCCGGGATGGATTTATGGGTATAATACGCGGTTTCAGATTCACACCCCTGTCAACAGAGAACGTATGAGCGCCGAGTCGAAGAAAGCCCATAACTTTATCCAGAGCCTGATCGAAGACGCCATCGCCAAGGGCGAACACACCGGGAAAGTGGTTACCCGTTTTCCGCCCGAACCGAATGGTTACCTCCATATTGGCCACGCGAAGTCTATCTGTCTGAACTTCGGCATCGCCGAAACCTTCGGTGGTGAATGTAACCTCCGGTTTGATGACACCAACCCGGAAAAGGAAAGCCAGGAATACATTGATGCGATCAAGCAGGATGTTGAGTGGCTTGGCTATAAATGGGCGGGTGATATTCGCTATGCGTCAGATTACTTTGATGCCCTCTATGACTTCGCAGAAGAACTGATTCAGAGCGGCAAGGCCTACGTTTGTGAGCTGTCGGCCGAGCAAATGGCAGAGTACCGTGGCAGCCTGAAAGAGCCTGGCAGGAACAGCCCGTACCGCGACCGGTCCGTCGAGGAGAATTTGCAGCTGTTCCGGGACATGCGTGCCGGTAAGTTCGGTAACGGTGAAAAAGTTCTGCGGGCCAAGATCGACATGGCGTCCCCGAATATTAATCTGCGGGACCCGATCCTTTACCGTATCCGGTATGCAGACCACCATCAGACTGGTGACAAGTGGTGCATCTATCCGATGTACGATTTTACCCATCCGATTTCCGACGCGTTGGAGAGTATTACCCATTCCCTGTGCACGCTGGAATTCGAGGATCATCGCCCTCTCTATGACTGGGCGCTCGATAATGTCTCCGGGCCATGCCATCCCCGCCAGATCGAGTTTGCGCGCCTGAATCTCAACTACACCATTACCTCAAAGCGTAAGCTCAAGCGCCTGGTGGATGAGAATTTCGTGGATGGCTGGAATGATCCCAGGATGCCGACGATCTCTGGCATGCGTCGACGTGGCTACACGCCGGAATCCATTCGCGCTTTCTGCGACATGATTGGCGTAAACAAAGCGGGTGGAACTGTTGATGTGAGCATGCTGGAATTCGCTATTCGCGAAGACCTGAATGCCCGTGCTCCCCGCGCCATGTGCGTTATGCGGCCATTGAAGGTCACCCTGACCAACTATCCGGCAGACAAGACAGAAACGCTGGTTCTGCCTGTCCATCCGCAAAATCCGGATATGGGCGAGCGCGAGGTGACCTGGAGCCAGACGCTGTACATCGACCGCGAGGACTTTGTCGAAGAGGCTCCGCGAAAGTGGAAGCGTCTTGCTCCGGACCAGGCGGTACGATTGCGCGGCGGCTACGTAATGACCTGTTGTGAGATTATTCGTGACGATAGCGGAGAGATTGTTGAACTCAGGTGTGAGTACGATCCTTCGACCCTTGGCGTTAACCCCGAAGGCTACAAGCCGAACGGAGTGATTCACTGGGTATCGGCATCTGACAGTGTGGAAGCCGACATTCGCCTCTACGACAGACTGTTCAATCACGAGTCGCCGGACAGTGATAAGGAGGGTGACTTCGTGGAGCACCTGAATCCGGAATCCCTGGTCGTGCTTGCGGGCGCGCGAGTCGAGAAAGGCCTTGCCGATCCGAGAACGGACCTGCCGTACCAGTTCGAGCGTGAGGGCTATTTCTTCTGCGATCAGCAGCTTTCGGCCGAGGCAGGTCGTCCCGTCTTCAATCGTACGGTTACCCTCCGGGATTCCTGGGGCAAGGGGGGCAAATGATTCGCATATACAACACTCTAACCAAGGAAAAAGAAGAGTTTCATCCGCTGGAGCCCGGCAAAGTTCGGATGTATGTCTGCGGGATGACCGTTTACGACTTCTGTCACCTCGGCCACGGTCGGGTACTGGTTGCCTTCGACGTGATCACCCGTTACCTGCGCCATCGTGGCTATGATGTTCATTACGTGCGGAACATTACCGATATTGATGACAAGATCCTGCGTCGGGCAGATGAAAACGGTGAGGTCTATACCGATCTGACCGACCGCATGATCCATGCGATGCATGAAGACGAGGCCCGTCTTGCTGTCCTTCCGCCCAGCGAGGAGCCGCGGGCAACGGCTTTCATCGACGACATCATCGCTATGATCCAGAGGCTGGTTTCCACTGGCCACGCCTATCCGGCAGACAATGGCGATGTTTATTTTGCAGTCGAGTCATTCCCGGATTACGGCAAACTCAGCCGTAAAAAGCTTGATGATCTGGTGGCTGGCGCCAGGGTTGACGTTCAGGAAGCGAAGCGCAGTCCGGCGGATTTTGCGCTCTGGAAGGCGGCGAAGTCGGGAGAGGTCAGTTGGCAGTCTCCGTGGGGTGATGGTCGACCGGGATGGCATATCGAATGCTCTGCGATGTCCACCAAATGCCTGGGAGACACCTTTGATATTCATGGTGGAGGCCCGGATCTGCTGTTTCCGCACCATGAAAACGAGATCGCCCAGTCCGAGTGCGCTACGGGCCACAAGTTCGTTCATACCTGGATGCATGCGGGTGCTATCCGGGTCAATAAAGAAAAAATGTCCAAGTCTCTGGGTAACTTCTTCACTATCCGCGAGATTTTGGAAAAGTATCCCGCCGAAGTGGTGCGTTACTTCCTGGTTTCCAGCCATTACCGGAGTCAGGTGGACTACTCGGAAGAAAGCCTGGCCGAAGCAGGACGAACGTTGACAAAGCTTTATCATGCCCTGCGCGGACTGATTCCGGCCAAGGCCAGCGAAGTCGAAGAAACCGAGCATGATCGCCGCTTCGAAGACGTTATGGATGATGACTTCAATACCGCCGGTGCCATTTCCGTGCTTCACGCTGTTGCGGGTGAAATCAATCAGCATCGCCGCGATGGTAATGAAGACGAAGCGTCCAGAGCGGCCGCAGTACTGGTTCGGCTGGGTGCGGTTCTGGGTCTCTTGCAACAGGACCCGGAGGCCTTTTTCCAGGTTGGTGGCAGTGAGGGGCTATCCCCGAAAGACATCGAAGCAATGATTCAGGCGCGTGCCGATGCTCGTAAGGCCCGGGATTTCGCTGAGGCAGATCGTATCCGGGATGAATTGCTCGAAAAGGGCATTATCCTGGACGATTCCTGTGAGGGAACCAGCTGGCGGAAAGCCTGATTTTTCCGTGAAATAGCGCATGGTCAGACCAGTTTTGCGTGTGCAGGAATGATCTCGTAAGGATTTTCCCGTACAATGCGCGGCTCAAATTAGAAAGCCCCCTCACGGTGAAGGGGAGTCGGGAAACATAACCCACTGAGGCAGACAACGATGACAGAACGCGTACAAATCGGCGGCATTCAGGTCGCGAAGAATCTGTATGATTTCGTAAACAACGAAGCGATTCCGGGAACCGGCGTCGACGCTGATAAATTCTGGGCGGAATTTGACAAGATCGTAAACGAACTGGCTCCGCGCAACCGTGAGCTGCTGGCCAAGCGTGATGCGATCCAGGAAAAAATGGACAGCTGGAACCGGGACCACAAGGGCCAGAAGCTGGATATGGCTGAATACAAGGCCTTCCTGACTGACATCGGTTACCTGGTTGAAGAGCCTGCTGATTTCAAGATTTCCACGTCCAACGTTGATCCTGAAGTGGCCACTATGGCCGGTCCTCAGCTGGTTGTGCCGATCATGAATGCGCGTTTCGCGCTGAATGCTGTCAATGCGCGCTGGGGCAGCCTGTACGACGCGCTGTACGGTACTGACGCAATTTCCGAAGAAGGTGGCGCAGATAAGGGCGCTGGCTATAACCCGGTTCGTGGCGCCAAGGTTATCGAGTGGGCCCGAAACCTGCTGGACGGTTCTGCACCGCTGGCTTCCGGTAGCCATAAAGATGCTGTCAAATACTACGTCGATGGCGGCAAGCTGGCCGTTAAGCTTCAGAACGGTGAAGTGACTGGTCTGAAAGACGAAGCTGGATTTGCCGGTTATGTAGGTGCGGCTGACGCGCCGACCGGTGTTTTGTTGTCCAGGAACGGCATGCGTTTCGAAATTCAGATCGATGCAACCCATCCGATCGGCAAAGATGACGGTGCTCACGTCAAGGACGTTCTGATGGAGTCTGCTCTGACCACCATCATGGACTGTGAAGACTCTGTTGCGGCAGTTGATGCTGACGACAAGGTTGTTGCCTACAAAAACTGGTTGGGCCTGATGAAGGGTGACCTCGAAGAAACCTTCGAGAAGGGCGGCAAGTCCCTGACCCGTAAGATGAATGGCGACCGCGTATACACCGGCGCTGACGGTGGTGAGCTGAGCGTCAAGGGGCGCAGCCTGCTGTTCATCCGCAACGTTGGGCACCTGATGACCAACCCGGCTATCCTGTTGAGCGATGGCAACGAGATTCCGGAAGGTCTGATGGATGGCCTGATGACATCTCTGATCGCGATCCACGACCTGAAAGGCAACAGCCGCTTCCAGAATACCACTCAGGGTTCTGTCTACATTGTTAAGCCTAAGCAGCATGGTCCGGAAGAAGTTGCGTTCACCAACGAATTCTTTGGTCGTGTTGAGGATGCCCTTGGTCTGCCGCGCTTCACCCTGAAAGTTGGCATCATGGACGAAGAGCGTCGTACCACCGTTAACCTGAAGGCCTGTATCCACGCTGCTAAAGATCGTGCGGTGTTCATCAACACTGGCTTCCTGGATCGTACCGGCGATGAAATCCATACCTCCATGGAGCTGGGTCCTTTCATCCGTAAGGGTGAAATGAAGCAGGCCGTCTGGATCAATGCTTACGAAAACGCCAACGTGGATATCGGTCTGGAAACCGGTTTCTCCGGGGTGGCTCAGATTGGTAAAGGTATGTGGGCAATGCCAGACCTGATGGCGGGCATGCTCGAGGCCAAAATTGGTCATCCTAAGTCTGGTGCGAACACTGCCTGGGTTCCGTCTCCGACTGCCGCTACCCTGCATGCGACACATTACCATCAAGTGAATGTGTTTGATGTACAGAAAGAGCTGGCTAGCCGTCAGCGCGCAGCGGTGGAAGACATTCTGACCGTTCCGGTTCTGGAAGATCCCTCCACTCTGACTGCTGAAGACATCCAGCAGGAGCTGGATAACAACGCCCAGGGTATTCTTGGCTACGTTGTACGCTGGATCGATCAGGGTGTTGGCTGCTCCAAGGTGCCTGACATCAACAACGTTGGCCTCATGGAAGACCGCGCAACCCTGCGGATCTCTTCTCAGTTGCTGGCCAACTGGTTGCGTCACGGTATCTGCACTGAAGAGCAGATCGAAGAAACCATGAAGCGCATGGCTGCGGTTGTTGATCAGCAGAACGCTGGTGATGCAGCTTATCGCAACATGGCTCCGAACTTCGATGACAGCGTGGCGTTTGAAGCTGCAATGGCGTTGGTTCTGAAAGGCTGTGAGCAGCCGAACGGTTACACCGAGCCACTTCTGCATGCATACCGTCTGAAGGCTAAGGCCAAGTACGGCGCGTAAGCGATTCGCAGTAACAAAAAAACCCGCTCAGGCGGGTTTTTTTGTGCTCCGGATTCGGCTCGGGCTGTTACTGAATCCGGAATGGGTTGTTCTGTCAGTCTTTGTGCAGGACGTCTGCTGCGTAAAGCGTATTCTGCAGCAGGGTAGCAATGGTCATCGGGCCGACGCCGCCAGGAACGGGTGTTATATAGGCTGCGCGCTCAGCAGCTGCATCAAACTCCACGTCTCCCTTGAGTTTGCCGTCTTCCATGCGGTTGATGCCTACATCAATCACAGTGGCACCGGGTTTGACCCATTCGCCTTTTACCAGGCCGGGTTTTCCGGCAGCAGCAATCAGTATGTCCGCTTCCCCAACGAATTTGGCGAGGTCGGGAGTAAAACGGTGGCATACCGTCGTGGTGGCGCCCTTTAGCAGTAATTCCATGCTCATGGGGCGTCCGACGATGTTGGATGCGCCAACGATGACCGCGTGCTGGCCCTTGTATGGGGTGTTGATGCTGTCCAGTAAGGTGATGACACCTGCTGGTGTGCACGGGCGCAGGGTAGGTTTGCGCTGCATCAGGCGGCCGATGTTGTAGGGGTGGAAGCCGTCAACATCTTTGTCTGGGCGAATCTTGACGAGAATCGGGTCCGCATCCAGATGCGCTGGAAGGGGTAGTTGCACAAGAATGCCGTCGACTGCCGGGTTCTCGTTAAGTTCGTCTATCAAGGCTTCCAGGGCGCCCTGTGAGGTGTCCTCGGGCAGGTCGTAGGAGAGCGAAAGGATGCCGGCCTGATCGCAGGCTTTGCGCTTGTTGCCTACGTAAACCTGGGAGGCGGGATCGTTGCCGACCAGTACGACCGCAAGGCCCGGAGCTCTCAGCCCCTTTTCTTTGCGGGCTTCAACGCCGGCAGCAACCTGCTGTCTGACATTGGCGGCTATTTCTTTTCCGTTAATAAGTTTGGCGCTCATGTCTCGTCTTGTAGATTAAGCATGGATAAATGAAGGTCGCGCATTGTCTCATGGTTATGGCGGAACTCCAATTGGCCATTAGGCCGTTGAGCGGGAACTATTTGGTGTGCCATTTGTCTGTTGATGAGCAAGTGTTTCAGATAATTTGAAATTGTCTGTTGACGAGGCCGCCCAGCGCCGGTAATATGCGCGCCAACTTTGCTGAGGCACTTGTTGTTCAGTCGAATCGGGGTATAGCGCAGTCTGGTAGCGCGCCTGCTTTGGGAGCAGGATGTCGGGAGTTCGAATCTCTCTACCCCGACCATTTTTCTGGATATTCAGGTGGGCGAACGGTTAAGCGCCCGTAGCTCAGCTGGATAGAGCATCCGCCTTCTAAGCGGATGGTCGCAGGTTCGAGTCCTGCCGGGCGCGCCATTAAGCCGTCGGTATGGTAGGTGTGTCATCCGAGGCCACCGTTGCCAGCAAAGTTGAAGTATCAGATAGCCGGCCTTGTGTCGGTGGTGCCAAACGGTACTGTCCTTTGTGGTGGACGTAGCTCAGTTGGTAGAGCTCAGGATTGTGACTCCTGCGGTCGAGGGTTCGAACCCCTTCGTCCACCCCACTTTTCCTTCTCCGTGTGTTGCTTGAAGCGGTCCCTAAAGGGTGAGGCTTCATGCAACGTCTACCAGGAACGCGGGGCGGGTCAGATTTCAGGTTTATGCTCAGGTGGCGGAATTGGTAGACGCGCCAGATTTAGGTTCTGGTATCGAGAGGTGTGAGAGTTCGATTCTCTCCCTGAGCACCAATCTTCAGAAAGCCCCCGGAGAGTCTTCGGGGGCTTTTCTGTTTCTGGGTTGCTGATCTTCCTGTCTTGCTGGTTTAACCCGTCAAATCCGCGAAAGCTGTCGTTTGGTTCATGCTCTGGAACACTGTGGTAAGTAGGTGATTCTCTCGGCGGGGCAAACCGTGATAAACTACCGGCTTTTAATTTTCGGTCCTTTTCCGGGAGTTAGCCCGAAACTGGACTTTTTGCTTTAAATTCATTCATATACCGAACCTGTAATTTGAGGATCTTCCATGCAAGTGTCTGTTGAAACGACCTCCAACATCGAGCGTCGAATGACGATTGGTGTGCCCGCCCAGGAAATCGACCAGGCGGTTCAGAAACGCCTGCAGGAAACCGCACGTACCGTGCGTCTGAATGGTTTCCGCCCGGGTAAGGTGCCCATGAGCGTGGTCAAGCGTCGTTTCGGTGCCAGCGTCCGTCAGGAAGTGGTTGGCGAGGTTATGCGCGACAACTACATCAAGGCACTGCAGGAGCAGGACATCAATCCTGCCGGTTGGCCGCAGTTTGAACCGAAGACAATGGAGGAAGGTAAGGATCTGGAATTCGTAGCCGTCTTCGAGGTTCTGCCGGAAATCGAACTGGGAGACCTGAGCAAGATCTCCGTTGAGAAGATGAACTCCGAAGTGACTGACAAGGATATCGATACCATGATCGATAACCTCCGTCGCCAGCAGGCCACCATGAAGGAAGTCAAGCGTAAGTCCAAGAACAAGGACGTGCTGACCATTGATTTCAAAGGCTTCATCGACGGTGAAGAGTTTGAAGGTGGTGCCGCTGAAGGCCATCGTCTGACACTGGGCTCCGGTCAGATGATTCCTGGCTTTGAAAAGTCTATCCAGGGCGGTAAAGCCGGTGAAGATCTGGAAATTGAGGTGACCTTCCCGGAGGATTACCAGAACGAAGAACTGGCTGGTAAGCCTGCCAAGTTCGAAATCAAGATTCACAAGGTAGAAGAGCCTCAACTGCCGGAACTGGATGCCGAGTTCTTCCAGAAGTTCGGTATTGAAGCTGAAGACGAAGCCGCGTTCCGTGAAGAAGTGAAGAAGAACATGGAGCGTGAGCTCAAGCAGGCGATTTCCAACAAGGTCAAGAATGACGTTGTTGACGGACTGCTGGAAACGACTGAACTGGAAATCCCGACCGCGCTGGTTGATCAGGAAATCGATCGTCTGCGTCAGGACGCAGTCCAGCGCTTCGGTGGTCAGGTTGACTTCCAGCAACTGCCTAAGGAAATCTTTGAAGAGCAGGCCAAGCGTCGCGTGAAGACCGGTCTGCTGTTCCAGGAAGTGGTCAAGAAGAACGAGCTGAAGGCAGACCCTGCCAAGGTAGAAGAGAAGATCCAGGAAATCGCTTCTACGTACGAGCAGCCTGAAGAAGTTGTTGCCCACTTCAATGGCAACCCGGAGCAGAAGTCGCAGATCGAGTCTTCTGTTCTTGAAGACGCTGTTGTTGACTGTGTTCTCGAGCAGGCCCAAGTCAAAGAAAAGAAAGTTAAGTACGAAGACGCCGTCAAGGCGGGCCAGGCCCAGCAGGGCTGATCGTGCCGGGACTGGTAACCATTCCGGTCCCGTAGGCCGACCCTATAAAACAGCCGGCTTGTCCGGCTGTTTTCATCTGGGGCTACTGCTGGCAAAGTATGGGGTGGAATTACACCTATAATGAATGACGTGGCTGCGAGTCCACGACCCATTGTCCATAAGGAGTTCAGGCGTATCATGACGCAGAAACCAATTGATGGTCCCGCAATGATAACCAGTTCCGGCCTGGTGCCGATCGTTATCGAGCAGACAGCCCGGGGTGAGCGCTCTTTCGATATTTACTCCCGTCTTCTCAAGGAGCGGGTGATTTTCCTGGTAGGCCAGGTCGAAGACCATATGGCTAACCTGGTAGTGGCTCAGCTGTTGTTCCTGGAGTCCGAGAATCCGGACAAGGATATCCACCTCTATATCAACAGTCCGGGTGGTTCAGTGACTGCAGGCATGTCGATCTACGACACCATGCAGTTCATCAAGCCTGACGTCTCCACCTTGTGCATCGGGCAGGCTGCCAGCATGGGCGCCTTCCTGCTGGCTGGCGGAGCAGCTGGGAAGCGTGCCTGTCTGCCCAACTCCCGTGTAATGATCCATCAGCCGTTGGGTGGTTATCAGGGGCAGGCGACGGACATTGAAATCCACACCCGTGAGATTCTCAAGATTCGTCATACGCTGAATTCTATCCTTGCCCATCACACGGGCCAGGACCTCGAAACCATCGCCAAAGACACGGATCGGGACAATTTTATGGACCCGACCCAGGCGAAAGAATACGGCCTGATCGATTCGGTACTTGATAAGCGCGTACCGAATCAATAATACTGGAAGTAATTGCATCATTATTGGCCGGCGCCTCAGTGTGGCGCCGGCAAACCCGAAACAGAGGTAATTCAATGGCAGATGAAAGAAACGGCAGGGGCGACGATAACGGCAAGTTGCTTTACTGCTCGTTTTGCGGAAAGAGCCAGCATGAAGTCCGCAAGCTCATTGCAGGGCCCTCGGTGTTCATCTGCGACGAGTGCGTAGACCTGTGCAATGACATTATCCGGGAAGAAATCCAGGAGAATGCTCAGGAGGAGGCCAGCGATCGTCTGCCGACACCCGCTGAAATCCGCGACACCCTGAATGAGTACGTGATTGGTCAGGATCGTGCCAAGATTGTTCTGTCAGTAGCGGTGTACAACCACTACAAACGTCTTCGCTATGGCGAAGGCAAGTCCGATGTGGAGCTTGGTAAAAGTAACATTCTGCTGATTGGCCCTACCGGTAGTGGTAAGACACTGTTGGCTGAAACGCTGGCTCGTATGCTGAATGTTCCGTTCACCATTGCGGATGCTACGACACTGACGGAAGCAGGTTACGTTGGCGAAGATGTTGAGAACATTATCCAGAAGTTGCTTCAGAAGTGTGATTATGATGTCGACAAGGCCCAGCGCGGCATTGTGTACATCGATGAAATCGATAAGATCTCGCGCAAATCGGACAACCCGTCCATTACCCGTGATGTGTCCGGTGAGGGGGTTCAGCAGGCTCTGTTGAAGCTCATCGAGGGTACGGTTGCGTCGGTACCGCCGCAGGGCGGCCGAAAGCATCCGCAGCAGGAGTTCCTGCAGGTGGATACGGGTAACATCCTGTTTATCTGTGGTGGCGCGTTTGCCGGGCTGGACAAGGTTATCCAGGATCGTTCCGAGCGTAGTTCTATTGGTTTCTCTGCGACGGTCGTCAGCCAGGATGACAGCAAGAGTACCGGTGACATCATCAAGGCTGTTGAAACAGAGGATCTGGTCAAGTTTGGCCTGATTCCCGAGTTCGTCGGACGCCTGCCTGTTGTGGCTACCTTGACGGAGCTGGATGAGGAAGCTTTGGTTCAGATTCTCACCGAGCCGAAGAATGCGCTGACCAAGCAGTATCAGAAACTGTTCGACATGGAAGGCGTCGAGCTGGACTTCCGTGAAGATGCGCTGCGTGCTGTTGCCCGTAAAGCGATGGAGCGGAAAACAGGTGCCCGCGGTCTGCGGTCCATTATGGAAGCAACATTGCTCGATACCATGTACCAGATTCCCTCTGAGCATGATGTCAGTAAGGTGGTGATTGACGAAAGCGTGATCAAGGGGGATTCAGAGCCCTTCAAGATCTACGCCAGCAGCGACCACGCCAAGGCTGTGCCTGAAGATTGATCAAGTCCGGGCCAGATGAAACTCCTTCATCTGGCCCTTTTTGTTTTTGCAGTATCCCTCCCCGCTGTCACACTGTGTTTTTCCTCCTGTAAAAAGATTGCAATTTCCGGAGCCGCCCCAATGAAGGGTGATATGCTGAAAGAAATTCCGTCAGAGGACTCCCTATGACCCGGATACCCGAGAATACTGTGCAAGAATACCCGCTGCTTCCATTGCGCGATGTGGTGGTGTTTCCGCACATGGTGGTCCCCCTCTTTGTGGGCCGAGAAAAATCCATCCAGGCGCTAGAGGCCGCCATGGAAGGGAGCAAGGAAATCCTCCTGGTTGCCCAGAAGGATGCTTCCACTGACGAACCTGGCCCGGATGATGTGTTTGAAATGGGCACGCTGGCAACGGTCCTGCAGATGTTGCGGCTACCGGACGGTACCGTGAAGGTGCTGGTGGAAGGCAATGCCCGTGCAACGATCAGCAACATTACCGAAGGTGATTACCTTTCCGGTGGGGCGATGCTGATGGATGAGGACTCTCTGCCTGAGCGTGAGCAGGAAGTGCTCAACAAGACGCTGATGGATGAGTTCGAGAAGTACGTCAAACTCTCCAAGAAGGTGCCCTCAGAAGTCTCCAATGCATTGACTGGCATCGATGAACTCGAACGCTTGGCGGATACCATGGCCGCGCATCTGGAAATGCGCATCCCCGAAAAGCAGGAGCTGTTGGAGGCGCTTGATATTCGCAAGCGTGTTGACCTGCTGCTGGGCAAGCTGGATGGCGAGATCGACCTGATCGAAGTTGAGAAGCGCATCCGGGGCCGTGTGAAAAAACAGATGGAGCGAAGTCAGCGCGAGTATTACCTGAACGAGCAAATGAAGGCCATCCAGAAGGAAATGGGCCAACTCGGAGAGGGTAATAACGATTTCGAAGAGCTGGAACAGAAGCTCGAAGAGGCCGGTTTGCCGGAAGAGGCGAAGAAGAAGACCGAGGCCGAACTGAACAAGCTCAAGATGATGTCGCCGATGTCGGCCGAAGCCACTGTGGTACGCGGCTACATAGACTGGATGCTGGCCGTGCCCTGGAAGAAGCGTAGCCGGGTTCGTCACGACCTTGAGAAAGCCCGGGAGATTCTGGATCGCGATCACTACGGTCTGGACGAAGTCAAAGAACGTATTCTGGAGTACCTGGCAGTGCAGAGCCGGGTCAAGAAAGTCAAAGGTCCTGTTTTGTGTCTGGTCGGGCCTCCGGGTGTGGGTAAGACCTCGCTTGGGCAGTCCATTGCCAAGGCGACTAACCGAAAATATACCCGTATGGCGCTTGGTGGTGTGCGGGACGAGGCAGAAATTCGCGGCCATCGTAAAACCTATATCGGTGCGTTGCCGGGTAAACTGCTGCAGAAGCTGTCCAAGGTTGGCGTTAAGAACCCACTGTTCCTGTTCGATGAAATCGACAAGATGGGTATGGATCACCGTGGTGACCCGGCCTCTGCGTTGCTGGAAGTTCTGGATCCGGAGCAGAATCACACCTTTAACGACCATTACCTGGAGGTGGATTACGATCTCTCGGATGTGATGTTTGTGTGTACCTCCAATTCTATGGACATTCCTCCCGCGCTGATGGATCGCATGGAGATCATCCGGATCCCCGGGTATACGGAGGACGAAAAGGTCAACATTGCCCTGCGTTACCTGTTGCCAAAGCAGATAAAGGCTAATGGGCTGGGTAAGGATGAACTGAAAATTCCTGAGGAAACCCTGCGGGATCTGATCCGCTACTACACCCGTGAGGCGGGTGTGCGGGGGCTTGAGCGAGAGATTGCCAAGATCTGCCGGAAAGTGGTGAGGGAGCACGTAGAAGGCTCTGACAAAGCTACAGTAACGCTGACACCTGAGATGCTCGAAGACTATTCGGGCGTTAAAAAGTTCACGTACGGTCTGGCGGAAGAGAAGAACCAGATTGGTCAGGTCACCGGCCTGGCCTGGACTCAGGTGGGCGGTGAATTGCTGACCATCGAATGTGCGTTGACGCCGGGTAAAGGGAGGGTCGTCAAGACCGGATCCCTCGGGGATGTCATGCAGGAGTCCATCCAGACAGCTTTGACCGTGGTTCGTAGTCGGGCACCTGGATTGGGTGTTGCGGATGATTTTCACGAGAAGCACGACCTGCATGTCCACGTTCCCGAAGGTGCAACACCGAAAGACGGTCCGAGCGCTGGTATTGGCATGTGTACAGCACTGGTCTCTGCCTTGACCCGAATCCCGGTTCGCGCAGACGTTGCGATGACCGGTGAGATCACTCTGCGCGGGCGTGTTCTGCCCATTGGCGGGCTTAAGGAAAAGCTCCTGGCAGCCCATCGTGGCGGTATCAAGACCGTACTGATCCCTGACGAGAATGTTAGGGATCTCAAAGAGATACCGGACAACATCAAGGAATCTCTGGAGATTCGTCCAGTCAAATGGATTGATGAGGTTTTGGATATCGCGCTGGCTTATCCGCCGGAGCCCCGTACTGAAGAAGCGTCAGATGAGTCCGGTTCTGCGAAACCGAGGGACGAAGATGGCGACAGTGCAGAACGCATAAATACGCATTAAACACTTGATGAGTTGTTGACACGCCGGAGAGCCCATTGGTATAACTGTTTCGCCGTGAAGCAGCCAATACCAAGGGCTCCCGCGCAGTATGTGCCTATTCCGAACACCGGTTAACAACCGAAAGGAATAAGAATACAGAAGAATGGAATTCTCTGACCGCTTATGCGATAGTCGAGAACGTCCGAGAAAAAACAAACCAACCTATAACATCTTCAACCTGGAATCGAAGGGGTTTAGTGTGAACAAGTCCGAACTTATCGATGCAATTGCAGAGTCTGCAGATATTTCCAAAGCCGCCGCTGGACGTGCTCTGGACGCAATGACTAACTCTATTACCGGTGCACTGCAAAAAGGCGATCAGGTGACTCTGATCGGTTTTGGTACATTCTCCGTTAAAGAGCGTGCTGCCCGTACTGGTCGCAACCCGCAGACTGGTGCCGAGATCAAGATTCCGGCCTCTAAAGTGCCTGGCTTCAAGGCTGGCAAGGCCCTGAAAGACGCCGTTAAGTAACGGTTCTTTCTCTGGCAGCTCGCGTCATACCGGGCTGCCCAAGAAGAGTTCAAGGCGCATTCCGACAGGGTGCGCCTTTTTACGTTCAGCTCACCCAAAGGTGGTCGTCAGATAAAAAGGCTGGACGACCTTGAACAGGGATCCGAGAGAAACATGCTTCAAGATATTCGGGAAAACGCCCAGGGCACCATTGCCAAGATCATCATCATTCTGCTGATTGTGTCGCTATCGATCTGGGGAATGGATGCCATTATTGGCGGCTTCTCCGGTGAGCCGGAAGTAGCCACAGTGAATGGCGAAGACATCACAGAGCGGGACTTCCTCCGGTTGGTTCAGATAGAGAGTCAGCGCAGGCTCACTAATATGGAAACGCCTGATCCTTCGCTTCTGGATGAAGGTCAGATCCGTAAAGACGTTCTGGAGTCCCTGATTCAGCAGCAGGTTCTGACTCAGGATGCCCAACAACAGGGGCTGGAACTCAGCGACGCCGATATCGATGCGCTGATTACCCAGATGCCGCAGTTCCAGGTGGACGGCAAGTTTAACCGGGATCGTTTTGTCGCGACGGTCAGGAATATGGGATTGGGTGTCGCGGAATTCCGCGACACCATGCGTAAGCAGTATGTGATCAACCAGATTCGCGCGGGAATTGCGCAAAGCGGCATTGCGACTGACGAGAACGCAAAGCAGTTGCTCCGGATTCAGAATCAGACCCGTGATTTCCGTGTTCTGACGATTCCTGCATCAGCGGTTGCTGGTCAGATTGAAGTCAGCGACGACGAGATCCAGGCTTACTACGATGACAACAAGGCGAGCTTCAAACAGCCTGAGCAAGTTGATGCCGCCTACATTTCACTGTCTCTCGGGTCACTTGCCGAGGGCGTGGAAGTAAGCGATGAGGAACTGGAATCGTACTACCAGCAGCGGGCATCCGATATGGCTCGTGAGGAGCGTCGTGCGGCGCATATCCTGATCGAGGATGGTGAAGGGGCCGACGAGACCATTGCTACCATTCAGGATCGTCTGGCGAACGGAGAGTCGTTTGCGGATCTGGCAAAAGAATACTCCATTGATACCGTTTCTGCCGAGCAGGGCGGTGATCTCGGGTTTGCGGGCCGTGGTGTATATGATCCCGCATTTGAAGAAGCCTTGTTTGCACTTGAGCCGGGAGAAGTGTCTGGTGCAGTAGAGTCGAGTTTCGGTGTTCACCTGATCAAACTCGAAGATGTTCGCCGTTCCGATGTTCCGACCCTGGCAGACATCGGCGATCAACTGCGTAACGAACTGGCGATGAGCAAGGCCGAGGAGCAATTCGCGTCGGTGCGAACCAAACTGGCGGATGCAGCCTATGCGGCAGACGATCTGGCGGGGCCGGCAGAAGAGTTTGGTCTTGAGGTTCGGGAAGTCACTGGCATAACTCGCGATGGCGGTTTGGCGCCTTTCGATCACGAGGGGTTGGTTCGCCAGTTGTACTCAGATGACGTGCTCAACGCTGGCTACAACACTGAGCTGATTGATGTGGGAGATAGTGTGTCTGTGGTTGCCCGTGTTCGCGCCCATCGCGATGCTGAGCAGCTAAGCATGGATGATGTACGTGAAGACATTCGCGGTGTACTGATCGCTCAGGAAACCCGGAAGGCGCTTTCCGAGCGTGCTGATGAGATCATAGCGGGACTTGAAGGCGGAGCGTCCCTGGAAACTCTGGATGCAGGGGAGTGGCAGTACTACGAAGCTCAGGGCCGAACGTCTGCCGACGTGAGTATGACAGCGATGCAGACCGTATTCTCCATGGCTCGTCCGGAAGAGGACGGTGTCCGTTATGGCCAGTCGGTGACAGCCGATCAGGCTGTGGTTGTTGCTCTGGATAAAGTGAATGATGGTGAAGTGAATCAGGACGGCACCGAGTTTGCCCAGTTGAGTCAGTTCCTCGCTTCGCTGGAAGGTCAGCGTGAGTACACGGCTTACCAGCAGTACCTGCGAAACAAGGCTGAGGTCGAGCGCCCGTAAGGGTGTTCGTTCAGGTCAATGAAAAAGCCCGGCGTATGCCGGGCTTTTTCATTATTGAGAGGGCTGCTCAGGAGGGTGGGAATCGCGTTGCCCTCAGACTTTCCTTGATCTTTTTCAGGTGACCAAGAAAGTCTGCGCCGCGCTTGAGAGTCACCCCTGTGGCAAGGATGTCGATAACGGCCAGATGAATGATCCGGGATGACATCGGCATGTACACCTCGGTGTCTTCCTGCGCTGTCACCCCAAGCACAACGGTACAGATTTCTGCCAGAGGTGAGTCCGGGTTGGTGATACCTATGACGGTCGCGCCGTTGGCTCGTGCGAGCTGTGCAATATCTACGGTTTCCCGTGTCCGGCCGGTATAGGAGATCAGCACGATGACATCCCCGACGTTTGCACCAGCGGCGACCATTCGCTGCATCAGTGCATCGTCATAGGCCATAACGGGGATATTGAATCGGAAGAACTTGTGTTGAGCGTCCATCGCCACAGCGGCCGAGCCGCCCATGCCAAAGAAATTGATCTGTTTGGCCTGGATAAGATAATCAATGGCGAGGGCGAGTGCTTTGGAGTCGAGGGCCTGCCGTGCTTTATCCAGGTTGGCGATGGTGCTGAGCATGATTTTATCAGCGAATTCGGCGACGGTGTCATCGGGTTCAACGTTCTGGCCTACATAGGGGATGCCGGTGGCAATGCTCTGGGCCAGTCGGATCTTGAAGTCGGGAAAGCCGGTGGCCGAGAATCCTCGGCAGAAACGGTTGACGGTAGGCTCACTAACGTCGGCGGCCCGGGCCAGGGCTGCGATGCTGTATCGGGTAGCTGCGCTGGGATCCCGGAGTATGGCTTCAGCTACCTTGCGTTCGGATTTGTTGAGGCTCTCCAGGCGAGCCTGGATATCCTCCAAAAGGTTGTCGTCGCGGTGAGCCTGGGACATGGCCATCGAAGAAACTCCCTGAATCGTGGCTTAGTTATTTTGAAAGTGCGCCGATTATAGCGCTTTTTGCAGAGCCAAGTTGTAGTAAAGTTGTCACATGAACGATATTTTTCTTGGAATATGCCGCTGCGAGTGTAAGTATTTTCTTAAAGTTACGACATTTTGCCTATAGATAGAATGTTCTGGCTGGCCAGGCCGGCACAGTAAAATTCCGTTTTGATCGGGGTGCCGCGTGTCTTTGATCGGGTGTTGGTCGGGTGTTGGTCAGATAGTTGCTTGAATAATCATGTATAGCTAACCGGGTTGGCGTGTACTCTACAGGCGGAGAGAAAGGAAATGGTCAATAACATGGATACCCGTTGCGACCTTATGCTGTTCGGTGCTCTGGGCGATCTGGCGCAACGCAAGCTGTTTCCGGCGCTCTATCAACTTGAGCGGGCAAAGCTCCTGGCAGACGGCAGTCGTATTCTGGCAATCGCTCGTACCGAAAAGGATACGACGGGTGTCCGCAAGCAATTGTTCGAGAAGCTCCAGAAGGCCATCAAGCCCGATCAGTTTGAACCTTCTGTTGCCGAAGCCTTTCTGCAACGGGTTGACTATCAGGTTCTCGATTTCAATGATCCTGAAGGGTTTTGCCAGCTGAATGACTGGCGCGACAGTGACAACAATGAACTGATCGTTTACATGGCGACGCCGCCGTCAATGTATGGTGTGATTGCCAGAAATCTTCGGTCCGCCCAGTGTTGCACCGAAAAGACCCGGGTGGTGGTGGAGAAGCCGATCGGTCATGACCTTGAGTCCTCAAAGGTTATCAATGATGAGCTCGGTGAGGTCTACAGAGAAAGCCAGCTGTTCCGTATCGACCATTATCTGGGTAAAGAAACGGTCCAGAACCTGATTGCACTCCGTTTTGCCAATAATCTGTTCGCCTCCCAGTGGGATCAGAATCATATTTCTCATGTCGAGATCACAGTGGCCGAGGCCGTCGGTATTGAAGGGCGCTGGGGGTACTTCGACAAGGCAGGCCAGATCAGGGATATGATCCAGAACCATCTGCTGCAACTGCTATGCCTGATAGCCATGGACCCACCTTCGGACCTCTCAGCGGACAGCATCCGTGATGAAAAGGTGAAGGTACTAAAAGCCCTGCGCCAGATAACGCCCGACATGATGGAGCGCTATGTGGTCCGGGGTCAGTACACCGCCGGGACCAGTGCAGGCCAGCCGGTTCCCGGCTATCTGGAAGAGGAAGGAGCAAATCGGGGTAGCAGCACCGAGACCTTTGTTGCGCTGAAAGCCGAAATTGATAACTGGCGATGGTCTGGTGTGCCTTTCTATATCCGTACCGGGAAGCGCCTTCCCGAAAAACTTTCCCAGATCATCATTCACTTCAAACCAGCGCCACACTACATTTTCGACCCGGATCAGAAACATCTTGCGAACAACAAGCTGATCATCCGTCTGCAGCCGGATGAAGGCATGGAGCTGAAGATCCTGACCAAGGATCAGGGTTTGGACAAAGGCATGCGGTTACGCCAGGGGCCATTGGAACTTACCTTTTCCGAAACCTTTGATGCTGAGCGCATACCGGATGCCTATGAGCGTTTGTTGTGGGAGGTCATGAAGGGTAATCAGTACCTGTTTGTCCGCCGTGATGAGGTTGAACATGCCTGGCGATGGGTTGACCGGGTAATCCGCAACTGGCACGACAGTGGGGAGCCGCCAAAGCGCTACGCAGCCGGAACCTGGGGTCCTGTTGCCTCCATTGCCATGATTACCCGTGATGGCAGGAGCTGGTATGAAGATGTCTGATCTTACTTTACCTGACGGCGTTATTGCCCATCTGGGTAGCAGTGCTGAGCCCGTAGCGCAGTCCCTGGCTGATGAGGTCGCGAATGTGCTCTCAGAACGACTGAGCAGCGCACCAAGGGCTAGCCTCGCAGTATCCGGAGGTTCAACGCCCGTACCTTTTTTCCGGGCATTATCGGATAAAAACCTGGACTGGTGCCGCGTTGATATTGTGCTGGTGGATGAGCGGTGGGTCGATGAAAACGACCCGGCCAGTAACACCCGGCTCGTGAAAGATAATCTGCTCCAGGGACCATGTGCCCAGGCTCGGTTTTTCTCGCTCAAGCAGCCCGGCGAGTCTCCTGCTGCGGCATTGTCTGAGGTAGAGAAGGTTCTCGACGGCCTGTGGTTTCCGCTGGATGTTCTGATTCTGGGAATGGGAACCGACGGCCACACAGCGTCTCTGTTTCCGGATGCTCCGGAGTTACCGGAAGCGCTGGCGCTGGGCGGTTCCGCCAGAGTTGCTGCGATGACACCGATTTCCCAGCCGCAACAGCGGATTACGCTGACTTTTCCTGTTCTTGCGGCAGCAGGCTACACCGCTCTGCACCTGCGGGGAGATGACAAGCTCGAAACACTCGCCCGGGCGCTTGCCCACCCGAATCAGATCGAAGCAATGCCTGTACGAGGGTTTTTGAAGCCCGGGCTGCGTCTGTTCTGGAGCCCCTGAACCGGTGATCCGAACGGCAGTCCTGTTGCTATTTCATGGAGAGATTTATGACCCAGCTATCCAATGACCATAGGGAACAAGTCAAGGCGGTGCTTGCGGCTTCGCCGTTAGTCCCGGTGATTGCAATCCGGAAACTTGAGGATGCGGTACCCCTGTGCCGAGCCCTCGTCGATGGCGGGATTAACGTCCTGGAGATTACCTTGCGCACGGAACATGGGCTGGAGGCCATCAAGCAGGTACGCCAGGCGATTCCGGAGGCGTGGGTGGGGGCGGGGACCGTCACCAGTATTGAGCAGTACCGCCAGGTCGAAGCAGCCGGTGCGCAGTTTGTGATTACGCCGGGGGTGACGGAATCCATTCTCGAATTCGGATTGACCTCGGAAGTGCCATTGCTTCCGGGGGTGGCGTCTGCGTCGGAGTTGATGTTGGGGTATGCCCTTGGCTACCGGGAATTCAAGTTTTTTCCGGCAGAAGTGGCTGGGGGGAGGCCGGCCCTGAAAGCGTTTAGCGGCCCGTTCTGGGATGTAACCTTTTGTCCCACAGGTGGCATCACAAGAGAAACCGCCAGAGATTATCTGGCATTAAGCAATGTGCAGGCTGTTGGGGGATCCTGGCTGACACCCGCTGAGTTAGTGGCTGCAAAAGACTGGCCGGGAATAACCGAAGTTGCCCGGTCCAGCCTTGAGGTCCTGACGCGTTAACGAATGTCGGGGCCGACCCGCACAATTTTCATTGTGTTGGTTCCGCCCTGGGCATTGACGTAATCGCCTTTGGTAAGGACGACGAGATCGCCTTCCTTCACCACTTCCTGATTCACCAGTTCCTGAACCGCGAGGGCATTAGTCTGGTCGTTAGCAACCTCCGCCGAGTCAAACGGTACAGTCTGGACGCCTCGGAAAAGCGCGACCCGGTGCTGAGTTGAGTGGTGCCGGGAAAACGCGAAGATTGGCAGGCTGGATTTGATACGTGACATCAGCTTTGGTGTTGCTCCGGTTTCCGTCAGGCAGATAATCGCGGTCACACCGTCGAGATGGTTGGCAGCGTACATCGCAGACAGCGCAATGGCTTCATCCACCCGTTCCATCGCTTCGTGAATGCGGTGTTTGGACTGGTGCATGGAGGGGTGCTTTTCCGCGCCAAGGCAGATGCGCACCATGGCTTCCACCGCTTCGACGGGGTAGTCGCCGACGGCCGTTTCGGCTGACAACATGACCGCATCGGTGTAATCCATCACCGCGTTCGCCACGTCAGAGACTTCTGCGCGCGTGGGCATCGGGTTGGTAATCATGGATTCCATCATCTGGGTTGCCGTGATAACCGCTGTATCCAGCTGGCGGGCACGTCTGATGATGTGCTTCTGCACAGCGACCAGTTCAGCATCGCCGATTTCCACCGCGAGGTCTCCGCGGGCAACCATAACAGCGTCAGACGCTTCGATAACTGCATCCAGAGCTGCTTCGTCATAGGCGAGTTCTGCCCGTTCGATCTTGGCGACAAGGCCAGCATCAGAGCCAGCATCTTTTAACAACTGGCGGGCAACGTGCATATCTTCAGCGGTCCGTACGAAGGAAACCGCAACGTAGTCAGCGCCCAGTTGTGCTGCTGTTACAATGTCTTTTTTGTCTTTCTCGGTGAGCGCGTCTGCGGACAGTCCGCCGCCCCGTTTGTTCAGGCCCTTGTTGTTGGATAGTGGGCCGCCGATAAGAACTTTCGATGAAATGCTGTGGTCATCAACAGCCTCCACTTCCATTTCAATGCGGCCATCGTCCAGTACCAGGATGTCGCCAGGTTCAACGTCCTGAATCAACTGCTCATAATCAATACCGACACGGTCCGGGGTGCCTGCGCTCTTGTCCATTGAGGCATCAAGCACGAAGGTCTGGCCTGCGGTGAGTGTAACCTTGTTATCGGTGAAACGGGCGATCCTGAGTTTCGGGCCCTGAAGGTCAGCAAGTAATGCGACAAATCGTCCCTGTGTTGCGGCGGCTTCGCGAACCCGTCGGGCTCGTTCAATATGCTCATCGGCGCTACCATGGGAGAAATTCAGGCGAGTAACATCGACGCCGGCCTTGATAATGGCGGACAGCGATTCCGGGGAGTCCGTTGCCGGGCCGAGGGTTGCGACAATCTTTGTGCGCCTGAGCATGTTCTGTGTCCTTCTGGTTGTTGGGGGTAGTGCAGATCCTGTTTTTACGATACCGGTTTACACCACGGGCGTCGCTTATCATTTGGTCGTTGGTGCGGGAGTTGCAGGGTTGTGAGTGGGCACCACCGAATATGTTATGCACGCTATCATATTCAGATGGACCGTTTGTTTCAGCAACGCCCAAATGATCTCTTCCTTGGTGGATGAAGCTGTCATCGCCAAGTTTATGTAGTAAAAATATCAATAAAATGGTGTCTGTGCACGATATTTGTCGTTAGAGGCACTAAAAAGAACGTAATGCTACGTTTATAGCTCGAAATGTCAGAGGCCATTGGAGATTGTCATGCACCCTATTGTAGACAAGGTTACCCAGCGGATTATCGAGCGCAGTCGAGATTCCCGCCAGGCATATCTTGACCGCATGAACCGGTTGAAAGAGCAGTCACCTCACCGGAGCAGCCTGTCTTGCGGGAATCTCGCCCACGGATTCGCCGCCTGTAATCAGAACGACAAAGACGTTCTGAAGTTCATGAACCGGGCGAATGTGGCCGTGGTTTCGGCCTATAACGACATGCTCTCAGCCCATCAGCCCTATGAAAAATATCCCGATATCATTCGAGAGGCGGCGCACGGCATGGGGTCTGTTGCACAGGTTGCTGGTGCTACGCCGGCTATGTGTGATGGTGTAACCCAGGGGCAGCCAGGGATGGAGCTGAGTCTCTTTTCCCGAGACACAATAGCCATGAGTACGGCGGTCTCCCTGAGCCACAACATGTTTGATGCCGCCCTGTTATTGGGCATCTGCGACAAGATAGTTCCCGGATTGTTGATCGGGGCCCTGAGTTTTGGGTACTTACCAACGGTGCTTGTGCCATCTGGCCCTATGCCGTCCGGCTTGCCCAACAAGGAAAAACAGCGGATTCGTCAGCTCTATGCCGAGGGGAAAATTGGCAAGGATGAGCTGTTGGAGGCGGAGAGCAAGTCATATCACAGCCCGGGAACCTGCACGTTCTACGGTACGGCAAACAGCAACCAGTTGTTGGTCGAGGTCATGGGGTTACACATGCCCGGAGCGGCCTTTGTTAATCCCGGTACGCCATTAAGAGATGCGTTGACTCGGGCCGCTACCGAACAGGCGATAAAACTGTCGAAACCCCACGGTGGCCAG
Organism: Marinobacter salinexigens; assembly: GCF_008370345.1. Lineage (GTDB taxonomy): Bacteria > Pseudomonadota > Gammaproteobacteria > Pseudomonadales > Oleiphilaceae > Marinobacter > Marinobacter salinexigens. The sequence continues at coordinate 309,346 of NZ_VTUU01000002.1, forward strand.
TTGGGGCTGGGAGATATGGTTGACGAAAAGAGTATCGTTAACGCACTGGTGGCATTGTTGGTGACGGGGGGCTCTACCAACCATACGATTCACTGGATCGCCATTGCGCGGGCGGCGGGCATCATTATCGACTGGAATGACTATGCAGACCTGTCCGCCGTCGTACCATCGATGACCCGAATCTACCCGAACGGACAGGAAGACGTTAACGCATTCCATGAGGCCGGTGGAACGCCGCTCCTGATCCGCGAGCTACTGACTGCAGGCTATTTGCACAATGATGTGGAAACGGTGATCGGCCCGGGCCTGGAAAACTATGCCCAGATGCCGGTGATGGAGAAGGGGGCCTTGCAGTGGCAGCCGGCACCCGGGAAAAGTCTGCGACCGGATGTTCTAAGCTCAGCGACCGAGCCGTTCGCGCCTGATGGAGGGCTCCGGGTGCTCGATGGCAATCTCGGTCGAGGGGTCATCAAAGTATCAGCGGTTGCCGAGGAGCATCGCGCGGTGGATGCCCCTGCGGTGGTGTTCAACGACCAGAACGAACTCAAGAACGCTTTCGAAGCCGGGCAGCTTGACCGGGACTGTGTTGTGGTGGTCCGATTCCAGGGGCCGAAGGCCAACGGTATGCCTGAATTACACAAGCTGACGCCTTATCTGGGAGTGCTCCAGGATCGGGGTTTCCAGGTTGCTTTGGTGACGGATGGCCGTATGTCCGGTGCCTCCGGTAAGGTTCCGGCAGCGATACATGTATACCCTGAGGCTCTGGACGGTGGGCCACTGGCGCGCATCAGGGATGGTGACAGGGTAATCCTCGATGCGGGTACGGGCAAACTGACGGTCGATGTTGAGGCGCGGGAGTTTATGGCCCGGCCACTGGCGGAGGTGGATCTTTCTGGTAGCCATCAGGATTACGGGCGGGAGCTGTTCGGCTGGATGCGTCGGGGAGCAAGTACGCCGGAGGAGGGTGCCAGCTCATTCTGGACAGCAGGCCCATGACAGAACATCAGTATGCCCTTGTGGGTGATATTGGTGGCACCAATGTGCGCTTTGCATTGGTGAAGCATGGTATCCCTTCGTTTGGACGAGCAGACGATGGGAGAGCAATGTCTGGGCTTGAGTCCGTGGAGAGCTTGCCCTGTACAGGCTATCCGGATATTTGCGCAGCGATTGCAGACTACCTTGGTCACGTGGGAGTGGGCTCGGTGGTATCCGCCTGCCTTGCCGTGGCGGCACCGGTATACGGAACCCAGGTACGTTTGACCAATAACCCATGGCAGTTTGACATCGAAGAACTCCGGCAACGCTTTGGCTGGGAGAGGTTCGAGGTGATAAACGATTTTACCGCTATGGCGCTCGGGGTTAGTGTTGTGCCGTCCGATGAGCTGATCCATGTCTGCGGTGGTATTGGTGACGCCAGTGCCGTCCGGCTGGTCATGGGGCCTGGTACCGGGTTGGGGGTTTCCGCTCTGGTACCGGTTGGGAATGGATGGGCACCACTGGAAACGGAAGGTGGCCATGTGGATTTGCCGGTTACCAACGACCTCGACATGGAGATTCTTAAGCGATTGCAGGCCCGGTTTGGCCGTGTTTCTGTAGAACGTGTTCTCTGTGGTGATGGTCTGGTGAACCTCTATAGAGCATTGGCTGACATCAGCGGAATCCCGGCCCCACTGGTCAGCCCGGAAGCCATAACTGAATCAGCAATTGAGGGGACTGATGCCCTGGCTGTTCGCACCCTTCACACGTTTTGCGAGATACTGGGGCGCACCGTTGGAAACAGTGCATTGACGTTGGGTGCTACCGGAGGAGTCTACCTTTGTGGCGGTATCCTCCCGAACATTCTGGATTTCTTCCTTAAAAGCAGGTTCCGGCAAGGGTTTGAAGACAAAGGGCGCATGCGACCAATCATGGAGCGAACGCCAGTGTTTGTGGTTACTGATCGGTTTACCGGTTTGCGGGGCGCTGCGGTCGCTCTTGGTTCAGCGGTTGGGGAAGTGTATGAATAGTGAACTGGCCGACCTGCCTTTCGACGCCCTGATAAGAAAGGTTCGTGCGTGCACGCTGTGTGCTGGCGCGCTGGACCATGAGCCTCGCCCGGTTATACAGCTGTCCGAGAGTTCCAGAATTCTCGTGGTTGGGCAGGCGCCGGGGCGGCGGGTCCATGAAACCGGTTTGCCATTTAACGATCCCAGCGGAGACCGGCTAAGGCAGTGGATGGGTATCACCAGGGATACCTTTTATGATGAGCAGAAACTGGCGATTCTCCCAATGGGCTTCTGTTACCCGGGAACCGGTAAATCCGGTGACCTTCCGCCAAGACCCGAATGTGCCCCGGCCTGGCGAATGGCGCTGCTGGACCGTTTGAAGAATATCGAGCTTACGCTGGTTATCGGTCAATATGCCCACGCCTGGCATCTCCCTGAACCTTCCGGGTCTGTCACCGAAAACGTCAAGCGGTGGCGTGAATTCTGGCCTTCAGTGGTGCCATTACCTCATCCGAGCCCCAGAAATAACCGCTGGCTGAGAACCAATCCCTGGTTCGAGTCGGACGTTGTGCCCGCTCTTCAACAGGTGGTCAGGGACACACTTGCCGGCTGATCAGGCTCGTGCGGGAACCTTGTCTGCGAGATAATTCTCAAGCTGGCCGAGATGTTCCCCGCTGATATAGAGCCCCTGTTTGGTCCGGCGCCATAGAACATCTTCTGTCGTCTGGGCCCACTCATTGTCAATCAGGTAGTCAACTTCACGTTGGAACAGGGTATCGGTAAACGGTGTTCCCAGATCCTCAATCGTGCGACATCCTTCGACGATTCTGAAGCTGTCGGTTCCGTAGGTGCGGACATAGCGCTTGATGACCGAAGGCGGAAGCCAGGGGTGCCGAATTTCAAGCTGCTCCGCGAGAGTTTGCTGGTTACTGAACTCCCCTCCCGGCAGCACTGCGTTGCGGGTCCATGGTTCGCCGGCTCCAGGGAAGTACGTGCAGAGACGATTGGTGGCGGCTTCGGCCAGTTTCCGAAAGGTGGTGATCTTGCCGCCAAATACGGAAATCAGCGGAGCATGTCCCTCCGCTTCATTAACCTCAAAGGAATAGTCTCTGGACGCTTTTTGGGCAGCTTCCTCTTCGCCATCCATCAGTGGCCTGACACCAGAGTACGACCAGACGACATCCGATGGTTGCAACTGGTGTTGGAAGTATTCGTTGATGACTCCCAGAAGATAGTCGGTTTCCTCTGGCGAGATTTGTGCCTTTTTCGGGTCTCCGTGATATTCCACGTCGGTCGTACCAACGAGAGAGAAGTGGTCTTCATAGGGAATGACGAAGACTATGCGTTCGTCTTCGTTCTGGAGTATGTAGGCCTCGCTGCCCTGGCTGATCCGGGGTACGACGATGTGACTGCCTTTTACCATACGTATCTGCTTTGGCGCCTTCATCGAGAGGCTTTCATCGAACAGCCGGCTTACCCAGGGGCCAGTCGCATTGACGATGACTCGTGCCGACACGTTCTTTTCGGTACCAGTCACCATGTCTCTCAGCTGAGCGTTCCATTGCTCCTTGCCCCGTGTGGCTTTGATGCACTTCGTGCGGGTCAGAATGGTGGCACCGTGTTGTTGGGCGTTGCGTGCGGTGAGTACAACCAGCCGGGCATCGTCCACCCAGCCATCCGAGTATTCAAATCCCCGGGTAATTTCGGGCTTTAGAGGAGAGCCAGGACCGAAGCGAATGGAGTGCGAGCCCGCCAGGGTTTCGCGCTTGGCCAGGTGGTCATAGAGAAAAAGACCGGTTCTGATCATCCAGGCTGGGCGGAGATGAGGGCGATGGGGGAGCCTGAATCGCATGGGCCACATGATATGTGGTGCATTGCGCAAGAGTGCTTCCCGTTCAGCAAGGGCCTCTTTGACGAGTCGGAATTCGTAATGTTCGAGATAGCGCAGCCCACCATGAATTAACTTGCTGCTGCTTGATGAGGTGGCCGATGCGAGGTCATCCATCTCGCATAACAATACTTTAAGGCCTCGCCCCGCCGCATCAAGGGCAATTCCCGTCCCGTTTACGCCTCCGCCCACGACGAGTACGTCATAGAGGTCGGTCTCAGTTTCCATGGCTCGATTTCCTAAAACGAACATTGAATGTTTGAAAACGACTATAAATAGTGGGGAATTGTTCGTAAAGGGGAATTTGAGGTGCTTCACCTGGAGCGTGAATCAGGCCTCAACTCAGACGATATGCAGGGCCACACCATTGTCTTTGAGGGCGCGGGTGATTTCCCTGGGCGGTCTGGCGTCGGTAAACACCTGGTCTGCCTGTGTGATGCTGCCAAGCCGGACCATGGCGTTACGCCCGAATTTAGAATGGTCAGCGGCAAGCAATACCTGGCCTGAATTGGCAATGATGGACTGGGCAACGCGAACTTCCCGGTAGTCAAAGTCCAGCAGCGAACCGTCAGAGTGGATACCGCTGATCCCGATAATGCCAAAGTCCATTTTGAACTGGTTGATGAAGTCGACCGCGGCCTCTCCGACGATTCCGCCATCCCGGTTGCGCACCTCGCCCCCGGCAATGATGATGTGGAAATCCTCACGGGCAGAGAGAATGGATGCCACGTGAAGGTTGTTGGTAACAACCCGTAAATTTCGCTTGTCGAGTAACGCGCGGGCAATGGTTTCTGTGGTTGTACCTATATTGATGAACATGGAGGCGCCATCCGGTATCTGCTTCACGAGTGCTTTGGCGATGCGTTCCTTTGCCTCCAGGTTCATGATCTTCCGCTCCTGGTAGGCGGTGTTCACTGTGCTTGAATCGATGCCCGCGCCGCCGTGATGACGGGTGAGTTTGTTCTGGCTGGCCAGTTCGTTCAGGTCGCGCCGAATGGTCTGGGGGGTTACCCGGAACTGTTCGACCAGCTGCTCCGTGGTAACGAACCCGCTGCGCTGGATCATCTCCATGATCTGGTCAAGGCGGCGCTGCTGGGACATTCTGAAATCCTTCTAGTGTTCGGAAACGAAAGTCTAAGTGTTCTGAGGCCCCGATTCTACGGGGCCTTCTCCTTTCGATTCTGAACATTGCGCAAAGGGGGCGTCACAGTGAGGTGGATTTGCCAGCCGCGCGTCGTCGGGCTTCCCATTCTTCCCTGGTCTGGGCAGCCTCATCCCCGACCATTGAATCGATAATGGTGAAGTAGTCCGAGCTGTAGGCATCCTCGACAATGCTGTTGCGCGGCTTCACCTTGACCACATACACGGTCTGGATGTTTTGGTGATCAAAGTCTCGCCAGTACTGTTCATCCTTCAGGAACGTGTAGTGGTGGCCTTCAAGCGCATCGATGACACGACTGGTATCGGTGGTGCCGGCACGTTCGACAGCATCCTTGTACTGATAGACGATGCTGTAGGCGGACGCCGCAGCTGTCGAAGGCCGCATCTCATAGCGCTTGGAGAACGCTTCGACAAATTCCTTGCCACGGGGGTAGTTGAGTTCGTACGGAGCGTTCCAAACCCAGGGAGAACCGCCGATAACGCCTTCCATAATCGTCGGGCCTACCTGCCGCGCCATGCCCAGCGTCAGGTTTGGAACAACGATCTGCAGTTTGTCCTTAAGGCCCATTTCGTAGGCTACATTGAGGGCACGGACCATATCGTCACCGAACAGGACCATCATCAGGACTTTGGCGCCGCTGGTTTCGGCCTGTTCAAGCGCGGTGCGAAAATCGCTGATCAGAGCCCTTGGGAAGGGAGTTTTAACACCGGGATTCGTGGCGGTATCTTCCGTTCCTGAGAATTTGCGGACGGACTCTTCAACAGACCAGCCCCAGGTGTAATCGGCAGTGATGTAGAAATATGTGTCGTCAGCATGATTCGCGCTGAGATATTTGCTCAGTGCTTTCGCGGTCATCCAGGCGTTGTAGGGTTCCCTGAACATATGGGACTGCCCCTCTTCGCCGGTCGTTGCGTTGGAGTAGGTGAGAGTACCGAAGTATAAACGGTCGCGGGCTTTGGCTGCTTTCCCTGACGCAATGGCGACAGCGCTTGAAACGCCGCCAAATACCATGCTGGCGCCTTCCTGATCGATCAGCTCTGCGGTATTGCGGGCACCCTTGTCAGGCTCGCTTCGGGAATTGCGGATAACCAGTTCCAGTTGCCGGCCCATAACGCCGCCTGCCTGGTTGATTTCGTCAATGGCGAGAAAAGCGCCAAGCCGCTGTTGCAGTCCCTGATCCTTGTAGCGCCCGGTTTGGGGGTAGTTCAGCCCCAGCTTCAGGGTTTCTGCAGATACAGTTGAGCATGCGAGCAATAGCAGGCACGCAGAAAAGAGTGCTTTTCTGAAAGTCATTGTTGTTAGCCTCTGGGGATACTGCCCCACCTTGGGCGGAACAGAGGTGTTGTTGTTTGTTGTTGGTCGAGGGTAGTTTCATGGTTGGCAAAGTAGGCAACAATCGGACTAAAGTGGTAATTTGAGTAACAAATTGTTAGGCCGTCCGGAGGGCCCTGCTCATGTCTGCTCAACACGTAGGTTCCGGTGAAATCATCACCTGGCAAGTGGGTAACTGTTATCTGGGCTCTGTGCTTGTCGCCCACTCGGATCACGGTGTGTGTGCGGTTCTCCCGGGGGATAGCACCGAGGGTTTGCTTGCGGATCTTGCTGGCCGCTTTCCGGGGGCGCAGTTGCAGCACTCTGAAACCTCCAGTGAGGACTGGTTCAGTGAGGTGATGGATTACCTCGTTGATAGTCGCCATACGTTGGGGGTTGATCTCGATCTTCGCGGGACGGAGTTCCAACGCCGGGTCTGGCAAACACTGAGAACGATCCCTTCAGGAAGCCGGGCCAGTTACGCCGAAGTGGCTCGTAAGGTGGGCGTACCGTCCGGATCCAGGGCTGTTGCTGGCGCCTGTGCGGCTAATCACCTGGCGGTGCTGGTGCCTTGTCACCGCGTGGTTCGGTCTGATGGTTCTCTTTCCGGCTACCGTTGGGGGGAAAGCAGAAAGAGGGCATTGCTGAATCACGAACAGGCATTGTCTGACCGATGATAGGCCTTGAAGGTCCTAGAAATGCTCCAATATAGTGCCCTGCTCTGTTGGGGTGCACATTTTGTGCGCCAATTCAGGGCATTTTGTGCGTTGTGTTTTTCCTGACTCCTCGGATATAACCTCCTTTGAAACCAAAGAATTGCGGGGCTTATTCCTGTCCAACGGAAATGGGCCTGATCCTTGCAGCGCTTATCCTCTTTTCCGGAGTGACTGCCCTGGCCTGGTGCCAAACAGTCTCTGATGTACGGTTTGGAGGATGGTGTAATGACCCTTAAAAGCGACGCAATGAATCTCACTGACAAGGAGCGTGGCTGGCTGCCGATATGGGGCTCAACAGGGAAGCTTGCCATGGGCTGGTCCTGTTTTCTGAACAGGAAAATGTACAGCACCAATGAGCAGATTTTTGAAAGTGTGGCCCGTACCCGGCGCGATGGACTGGTGGCCTGGGCAGAGCACAAGTGGGTATTCATGGAATCCCTGGCCGCGAGGATTAATGGTCAGGACGAGTCTGCAGTTTGCGAAGTTGTTCGGGCCTCCGGAGGCAGACTTCGTGAAATATCTGAACTGTTTGTGATTGATCAGGACGGTGTCGTACTGGAATCCACCGCCAGGAATCGCCAGGGTAAGTGTGATCTTCCCCGGTCTGCGGTTGAGAAAGGTTTGCAGGGGCGTTTTCTGCACGGACCCTATCGGGATCCGGTCACTCAGGAACTGGGAGCCACGACCTCCCGGTTTCATGATGCAGTCACCCTGATGTTCTACCAGCCAGTCACACTGGACGGTAATCGGTCAGCCGCTATCTGTGCCCGCATCCCAAACGATGTGATGAGCGATCTGATTCAACGGGAAGCGGGCCACGTGTTCGAGGAATCTGGCGACAACTACATTTTTATGATCGAAAGTCGCTTTGATTCCACCATTCTTCCTGGCACTGCGCTTTCCCGTTCCCGGTTCGAGGACGCCACCTTCAGCCACGGTGATAATCTCAAAGACGGTATTCGAACGGGTTTTGGTACCGTCGGGGTTCGTGAGCACACGGAATTTGAAATCCGCTTTACCGACCCCGCGACTGGTCAGTTACACCCAGGGGTCAGGGAAACCATCGCCAAAGGTGAGAACCTTTATGTGAAGTACCCTGGCTACTCGGACTACCGACATATCCCTGTCATTGGTAAAGGCGTGACGTTCCAACTGCCCGGCTCACCCGATCGTTGGGGCATGATGTGCGAGGGAGATCTCGAAGAAGTCTATCGACGTCGGTCCGTATCCTTCCTGTTATCGGCCAGACTGGCATTTTTTGCAGCCGTACTTTGGGGCATAAATCTGGGGCTCTTGGTCAGTGGTGTTCCTGTCTGGGTTAATGCGGGTGTCAGTGCGCTGGCAGCAATGATGATGGTGTTGATGTTCCGGGCCACATCGGTTCGACCGTATTCGGAACGTCTGGGCGCTATGGCGGATGTCATCAGAAACATAGCTGAAGGTGGCGGAAACCTGCGCCAGCGCCTGGATCTGTCAGAAATGAAACGGGATGAGTCAGGAGACCTCGCTCGCTGGATTAACAGCTTCATCGATAGCCTCGATGGTATGGTGGGGCAGGTTATTACCCTGGCGGCCGATACGCGGCAGGCGGGTGATCAGTTGATGACTCAGAACCAGTTGGCAGATGAACGGATTCGACAGGTGCTGGAACACATTGATGGAATGGTGCAGGGGGCAACCGCGCAGGAGAATGAAATCACCAATGCCTCGACCACAGCTCAGGAAATGCGTTCAAGTATGGAAGAAGTGGTTGAGCGGGCTCGGCAACAGTTTGCCCGGGTAAGCCAGGAAACCCAGAGTATCCGCGATGTGGTTAATCGATCTGCAGAAGGTATTCGGGCGGCTAATGACCGTACCGAAGAAATCAGCAAGACGGCGCTGGTGATCAACGACATTGCGGCCCAGACCAATCTGCTGGCACTGAACGCTGCCATTGAGGCAGCCCGGGCAGGGGAGTCCGGCAAAGGTTTTGCGGTTGTGGCGGATGAAGTGCGCCAACTGGCCAGCAGAACCGCTCAGGCAACCAAGGATATTGGCGAGCGCCTGAGCGGAGTGCAGGATGAAACCCGAAGAGCCGTTCAGACCATGGAAGAAGGCATGTCTGAAATGGAAGAGCGTCTGCAGAAAGCGGAGGCCGCGGCCGATGACAATTCAGCTTTGCATCACATGGTCGAAAAGCTGTTCCGGGCGATTTCAGGCATCGAAGAGACCAATCGTCAGCAGAGCGCCCAGACCACTGGTGTGGCAGAAAGCGCCTCGGTAATGAATGGCGTCATCAATCAGTTGACGCTCAGCTCGGAACGAACACAGGCTTCGGCGAACAAACTTCAGCGCCTGACGGGCCAGTTTCAGGTCTCCGGCCAGGCAGCCTGAGGTCAGAGTGTCGCCCGGCTGAACGCTCGCGCTGCCTTTCATGGCGTGATTTTGACGGGCATCAAGCCGAAGATCGGCTTATGCTCTACTGTAGTGGAATATCTGACATTACTGGCATCAAGCCGTAACGGGAGGTGTGCACTATGAGTAACAGAAAATCTGAGCTGGAAACCCTTAGGGCGGATCTCAAGGCCCGGTTGGCGCGGTATGAAGCTCATCAGCACCGGGAAGGCGGTGCGCTGGACAAAGATTTTGAAGAGCAGGCAACTCAGACCCAGAACGATGAGGTAGTGGACTCCCTGGAGTCTGAAGTTCGTGAGGAGCTGGTTCAGATCGAACGGGCTCTTGAGCGGATCGACAACGGCATCGGGGATGAATGCGAGTCTTGCGGTGAGGAAATTGATCCCCGACGACTGCAGGTGCTGCCCTATACAACACTATGTGTTGATTGTGCAGGTGACTGATCAGCGCGCTTGAGTCGCGGATGGATGCTATGAGCCGGGAGCCGGTTTTTCATACCAGCGGGCTGACCAAAATCTATGATCAGGGAGAAGTCGAGGTCCGGGCACTCCGGGGCGTAGACCTTGATCTCTATGCTGGCGAACTGGTGGTCATGCTCGGGGCATCCGGCTCCGGTAAATCCACGCTTCTGAATATTCTTGGCGGCCTTGATGTCCCCACCGGTGGTGATGTCCGGTATCGGAATGTCGACCTCAGCAAGGCCAATGACCGTGAACTGACACGCTATCGCCGCGACCATGTTGGTTTTGTCTTCCAGTTCTATAACCTGATACCCAGCCTGACCGCCCGAGAGAACGTGGCGGCGGTCACTGAAATCGCCAGAAGTCCGATGACGCCGGAAGAGGCCCTCGATCTTGTGGGGCTGAAGGACCGGATGGACCATTTTCCGGCCCAGTTGTCCGGTGGTGAGCAGCAACGGGTAGCGATTGCCAGAGCGGTGGCCAAGCGGCCAGATGTGCTGTTGTGTGACGAGCCAACCGGAGCACTGGATTCCACCACCGGGATATTGGTGCTGGCGGCGCTGGAAAAAGCCAATCAAGAAACCGGTACAACCACGGTCATCATTACTCACAATGCCTCTATTGCGGGCATGGGCGATAGGGTCATTACGCTTTCTGACGGTAATATCAGCGGAGAGCAGCGAAATACCCGGCGCCAGGACCCGCACAGCCTGAGCTGGTGATGCGATGAGTATGTTCGCCAGCGTACTGAACACCAAACTCCGCCGTGAACTCTGGCAGATGCGTGGTCAGGTCTTTGCCATTGCGCTTGTGATCGCAGGCGGTGTGGCTGTGTGTGTGATGTCTCTCCTGAACTACTCATCTTTGTCTGCTACCCGTGCCCAGTACTACGAGCAGTACCGTTTTGCCGAGGTATTTGTCGGTTTGAAACGGGCACCTGCACATGTGCTGGAGGAGGTGGCTTCAGTTCCAGGTGTGGGTGCTGTGTCTGCACGGGTTGAAGGGGGCGCGAAACTCGATATCCCGGGGTTTGACGACCCTGTGTCGGCTCACCTGGTGTCATTACCCAAGTCTGGCCAGCCTGACGTGAATCGGATATTTGTCCGTGAAGGTCGCCTTCCAGCCAGTGGCCGCAGCCGGGAAGTGGCCTTGATTGGCAGCTTTGCTGAGGCGCACGGACTTGGTCCCGGAGACCGTTTCGACGCCATTATTAATGGTCGCCAACAAATGCTGACCGTGAGCGGCGTTGTCGAATCTCCCGAGTTTATCTACGTGATTCCGCCCGGTGGAATGCTTCCTGATTTTAAACGCTATGGCGTGCTCTGGATGAACGAGGAAGGGCTGGGGGCGGCCATGGATATGAAAGGCGCGTTCAATAGTCTGGTGCTGCAGGTGCAGAGTGGCTATCCGGTGGCTTCGGTTATTGATGCCCTGGATCGCCTGCTGGACCGGTATGGTGCTGCTGGTGCCTTCGGCCGTGAAGACCAGTTCTCCCATCGTTTCCTGACTGATGAGCTCAGCCAGCTTAAAACCATGGCGACAGTCTTTCCGCTCATTTTTATGAGTGTCGCCATGTTTCTGCTGAACGTAGTCATTACCCGGCTGATCAGTACCCAGAGGGATATTATTGCTGTGTTGAAGGCCTTTGGTTACAGCAACCGGGATATCGCGGCGCACTACAGCCAGTTGGTCCTGGCTATTGCAGTGCTGGGGCTGGTTCTGGGGCTGCTGATCGGATTCTGGCTGGGGCATGGGCTTGGCGAGATGTACATGCAGTACTACCGTTTCCCGCGGCTCCTGTTTCGTATAAATCCCTGGTGGATTGCGTTGCTGGCGGGCATCACCTTGCTGGTTGCCTGGCTGGGGGGATGGCGCGCTATTCGACAGGCAGCCATGTTACCCCCGGCGGAAGCCATGCGTCCCGAGGGACCGGCAAAGTTCCGTATTACTCTGGCGGAGAAGCTGTTGTCCGGCATCCGGTTCAGCCAGCCCTCCCGGATGATCGTACGCCAGACCATGCGCCGTCCTGTCAGGACTCTGTTTTCAATGCTGGGAGTGGCCATGGCAACCGGTATTATCATGGTCGGTAACTTTCAATTTGATTCTGTCACCCTGATGGTTCATGCACAGTTTGCCCGGGTACAGCAACAGGACCTGAGCGCAGCCCTGATCGATCCGGTAAACAGTGCCGTGCTTTTCGGCATGAGCCGGCAGCCGGGTATTCGCTATGCTGAGGGGCGCAGAACGGTCTCGGCCCGCCTGGTGAGTGAGCATCGGGAATGGCGAACGGCGATTACCGGAATCCCGCGGGAGGCTCGTTTGCAGCACATTATTGATGCCAATCTGGAGCCGGTTCCGTTGCCGGAACGGGGGCTGCTGTTAACGGATTTTCTCGCCAGAAAACTGGCGGTCTCGCCCGGTGATCGTCTCGACATCGAGATATTGGAAGGCGACCGTCGTTGGATCACCACGACGGTGGCGGGTGTCACCAGTGAATTTATCGGAGTAGGGGCGTACATGAGCCTTGATGGTCTCAATAGGGCGCTCGGCGATGGTCCGTTGGTCAATCAGATACTGATGAATGTTGACCCGGCTCGGGCAGACAGTGTTTACCGGGAACTCAGGGAAACCCCCAAAGTGTTGGGTATTGCCATACGGCAGGCCATGCTCGACAGCTTTTACGAAACACTCGCCAAGACCTTTCTGACATTCACCTTTTTCAGCAGCCTTCTGGGGGGCGTTATTGCATTCGGCGTTATCTACAACACGGTTCGCATATCGCTCGCAGAAAAGGGGCGTGAGTTGGCAAGCCTTCGGGTTCTGGGCTACACCCACAACGAGATAGCGCATATTCTTCTCGGCGAGATGGCCGTGTTGCTTGTGCTGGGTATCCCGCTGGGCTGGTTGATCGGAGACGGATTGGCAATACTGCTGATCACTGCCATGCAGACGGAACTGTACCGGGTACCTCTGATTGTTACTGCCCAGACGCTCGGGATATCTGCTGCCGCGGTGGTGTTATCCGCAGTGGCCTCCGGAGTGATCGCATGGTGGCGACTTCGAAATCTGGATCTGGTGGCAGTACTGAAAACCCGGGAATAATCACGGCTGTTATTCAGCGGGGTAATCCAGGAGACAAGCTTATATGGTGACAAAAGGTTCTGTTGGTAAGTTGAGCTTCTGGGCGGTGGTTGTATCGCTGGCAGGCGTTGTTCTGTTCATTGCGCTTCGTCCCGATCCGGTCTGGGTTGATCTGGCAACGGTCACGAGGGGGGAGCTTGAGGTCTCGATCAGTGAAGAGGGCAAAACCCGGGTGAAAGATCGCTACCTGGTATCGTCCCCCGTTGCGGGTTACCTCCACCGTGTTCCCCTGGAAGTCGGTGACCGCGTGTCGCCGGGGCAGTTGCTTACCGAGGTTGATCCCATGCCATCCAGCGTGCTTGATGCCCGCAGCCGGGCAGAGGCGGAGGCACGGGTCGCCGCTGCCCAATCGGCCCTGAATTCGACCCGTCAGAAAGTTGCAGCAGCCCGTGCGGAAGCAGAACTGGCGGAAAAGGAACTGGTGCGGTTGCAGTCACTGAGTGCTGACAGGTTCGTTTCCAAGGATCGTCTAGAACAGGCGGAGTCAGCCGCTGATCGTGCCAATGCCATCCTCCGCTCTGCCAGGTTTGATGAAGAAGTCATGATTCATGAATTAAAGGCCGCGAGAACCCGGCTTGAAGTGTCTGCAGCGAGCTCGTCCGGTAACGGTAATGTGGAACGGGTTGGGGTGAGGTCTCCGGTGGAGGGGGCTGTCTTGCAGATGGTTCGAAAAAGTGAAGGAGTCATCCAGGCGGGAGAGCCGATTGTAGAAGTGGGAGACCCCGCTGCTCTCGAAGTGGTGGTGGATGTTCTCAGCTTTGACGCGGTAAACCTTGCACCTGGGGTGGCCGTGCGCCTCTCTGGTTGGGGGGGGAAGGTGCTTGAAGCTGTTGTTCGCCGGGTTGAACCGGTTGGTTTTGAGGATGTGTCTGCGCTGGGAGTGGAAGAGCAGCGGGTCAAAGTCGTTGCCGATATCGTCAGCCCGACACCGGATTGGAGCACACTTGGTGATGGCTACAGGGTGGACGCAACCTTCGTGCTGTGGTCGGGTGGGGATGTGCTGAGTGTTCCGACGTCAGCAATATTCGATCATCTGGAGGGCAAGGCTGTGTTCCGGGTTGAGGATGAGGTCGCGGTGCTGACGGAAGTGACAATTGGGAGAGGTAACGGACTTGATACGGTGATTACCGAGGGGCTGGAGGCGGGAATGACCGTTATCCGCCATCCCGACCGGCAGGTTGAGGATGGTGCCCGGGTTCGCGAGCGCTAATGGCTTGCGGTTGTGTATCCGTACAATAACGGGCTGCAGGCACCGGTAACCTGTCGATACCATCGCGCCGCAGTCACCATCAGCTGAATGACGGGGGTTGTATGAATAGCAGGTTGTCTGCACCGGTTCTGCTCTGGACCTTTGTTTATCTCGCCGTCCTGATCTGGTCGGGTATCGGGCCCAAGGATCGGATGACCTGGGTGCTGGAAGTGCTCCCGGCTGTTATCGGTCTGGTGCTGGTAGCCTGGTGTTGGCTTCGATTCCCGTTAACGCCGCTGCTCTATGTGCTGATATTGTTCCACGCCGTGATCCTGATGGTCGGCGGCCATTACACCTACGCCGAAGTGCCGTTGTTTGACGGGCTGGCGGACTGGTTTGGTTGGGAGCGCAATAACTACGACAAGCTGGGGCATTTTGCCCAGGGGTTTGTGCCGGCGATGATCGCCCGGGAGCTGGTACTGCGTTTCGGGGTCTTTGCTCGCCGGGGTTGGCCGTCGTTTTTCATTGTCTGCTTTTGTCTGGCGCTGAGTGCTTTTTATGAACTCATCGAATGGTGGGTTGCTCTGGCCAGCGGCCAGGCTGCAGATGCATTTCTTGGTACTCAGGGCTACATCTGGGATACCCAGTCGGATATGGCATGGGCGCTGTCTGGTGCCATTCTGGCGTTATTTGTTCTTGGCCGGTTCCATGACCGCCAGCTATCTGAATTGACAACGCATTAACCTCACCGGGAGCGGTATTAGATGTCTGACTCGAACCAACCAACGAGCGCTGAAGGCTTGCCTAAAACTCAAGTCATCGGGCTGTTCCTCGGTGCTTTTTTCCTGTTGTTTACCTTGCTGGTTCCCGCTCCGGAATCCATGAAGCCTGAAGCATGGTCTGCTCTTGGGTTGATGTTACTGATGGCCACCTGGTGGTCCACTGAAGCGATACCGATCCCCGCTACGGCATTGTTGCCGATTGTCCTGGTTCCGGCCTTGGGGCTGGGCAGCATTGGTGATGCGACCGAACGTTACGCGCACCCGATTATTTACCTGTTCCTTGGTGGCTTTACCCTTGGGCTGGCCATGCAACGATGGAATCTTCATCGCCGTATTGCGCTCTTGACGCTGAAGGCCGTGGGAGATGAGCCGAAACGACAGATAGGCGGGTTCATGATCGCAACGGCATTCCTCAGCATGTGGGTGAGTAACACTGCGACCGCGATCATGATGCTACCCATCGGGTTGTCGGTGGTGGCCATGATGGACGATTCTAATCCTGAAGGCGTTCGCCGTTACGCAGCGTCGCTGCTCCTGGCGATTGCCTATTCAGCCAGTATTGGTGGCATGGCAACGCTTATCGGGACACCTCCGAATGCCTTGCTGGCTGCGTATCTGGCTGAGAATCAGGGCATTGATATCGGGTTTGCCCAGTGGATGTTGCTGGGGGTTCCAGTCACTGTAGCAATGTTGGCTGCTGCCTGGTGGTGGCTTACCCGCAAAGATTTTGGTGTGTCCAGAAAGGGCGGTACTGGAAGCGGTGTTCATGAGGAACTTGCGGCCCTGGGGCCATTGTCCCGGGGCGAAAAACTGGTTGCTCTGGTGTTCGTACTGACGGCTGCAGCATGGATTCTGAGGCCCCTGCTTTCGAATGGCCTGATGCCGTGGCTAAGCGATACAGGCATTGCGATTGCTGCGGCGATTGCGATGTTCACCATTCCTGTGAATACACGGGAGCGGGTTTTCCTGCTGGATTGGGAAAGTGCCAAAGGCATTCCCTGGGGCGTTCTTCTGCTGTTTGGTGGAGGGCTGGCAATGGCGGGGGTCATCAGCAGTTCAGGGTTAGCGGACTGGATTGCAACCAACCTCGGAGCTGCGGGCTTCCTGCCGCCTCTGGTGATGATCGCACTGGTCACCACAGTGATCATCTTCCTCACTGAAGTTACCAGTAATACGGCGACGGCAGCGGCGTTCCTGCCACTTCTGGGTGCCGTGGCGTTGTCTCAGGACGTGTCGCCGTTGCTGCTGACGGTTCCTGCTGCTGTGGCCGCCAGTTGTGCCTTCATGATGCCTGTGGCGACGCCGCCCAACGCGATCGTGTTCTCGTCAGGACATATGCAGATCGGTGATATGATTCGTGCCGGTTTCGCACTCAACCTGATTGGCGTCGTGGTAGTCACTCTGTTCAGCTACAGCCTGCTCGGGTTTGTGTTCTCCCTTTGAGGGGTTGAACCAGTTCTCAAAACAGGTCCCTTCGGCCTCTTATGCACCAGCAGATTTGAGGCACAGTTATCTTTAAGGGCGGGGTGTTTTCGGTATCTTACCGTAACAATATGTAACCCCGCTCAAAGGTTACTGCCAATAACAACAGGGACTGCCGCGGACATGTTGCTGGTACTTGCCGGATCCATCCTTACATTCACTATGGTGCAGGAAGCAACCGTGGTGGAGCCGTTTGAAAAAGGCACGGTTGTCATCGAGCAGGATGTGGATTCCGGTCCCGTCAAATTGCGTTCAGACGTACAGGTTGAACCGCTGGTAGAACAACGTTACCGGAATATTGTTCGCCAGGCCTACGATTACAGCTGTGGCAGTGCCGCACTGACCACGGTGCTGAATTATTACGTCGGACGGACTCTGTCAGAACGCCAGGTGATGGAAGGGCTGCTTCACTACGGCGAGAGCGATCGGATTGTCGAACGGCGTGCGTTTTCGATGCTGGATATGAAGCGGTTGGTCACGGCCCTGGGTTATCCATCCGGTGGCTTTCGTGCCACCATCGATGACCTCAAGGACCTTGATCACCCTGCCATCGTTCCGATCCACCATGCCGGTTTCAAGCACTTTGTGGTGCTCAGGACCATCAGGGATGGCCGGGTCTACATGGCGGACCCCTCTGTAGGCAACATCTCCTTTCCCTTGGCCCAGTTCGAGGAAAAATGGGACGACAACGTCCTGTTTATTGTTTTTCCCGGAAGTGACACGCCGCTGGATAACCTCGAGCTGAAAGAAGAAGACCTCCGTTTTATAGATGACCAGACAATGACGCTGCTGGCCCTCGAACGAATGCCAGCGTTTCATGAGGCCACAGAGAGGCGCGTGCAGAACCTCCTTGAGCGGCAGAAGAACAATCCCGACGGTACGGTCGAAAATACCCGAAAACAACTTTACTACCGTCGCAACTAAAGCCCCGGACCAGACACCGGGACGACAACCAGATAAATATAATCATAGGGAGTCAGGATGAATCGTTGGTTTGTGCGAGGCGTTATCCTTGTTTCCGCAACCGGTCTGCTTCCAGGAATGGTCCTGGCACAGGAAGGCAGTGTGGATCAGGCGCGGGAAGCGCTGGCCCGGCAAGAGGGAGACGAAGATGCCTCCCAGCAGCTGGAAGAAGTGTTTCAGGCAGCGGAAAAGAACTACTCCCTCCAGAAAAAGGGAACCCATTCGCTTAATTATTCTTTTGATTACTCCTACACCGGCGACCAGCGGCTGGATCTTGAAATCGTAGGTGGGTCAGTACGGAACATGGACATCGTACCGTCGGCTACCCACACCTTTACCAACGCCTTCTCTTACGACTACGGTCTGTTGAACAACCTTACGGTAGGCACACGTATCCCGTTGGTCGTGAAGTACGACACTGAGGATGAACTCAACGTATACGACGTTGGAGATGTGTCGTTTACCGGCCGTTGGCAACCTTTTGCCTATGTTCCCGGCAAGATGTCGACCACCTTCTTCGGAACCCTGACCACAAAAACCGGAGTCAGCCCCTACGAAATTGACATCAAGGAACAGCTATCTACCGGGAGTGGTTATTACTCCATCGGTGGCGGCGCGAGTATGTCCAAGGTGCTGGATCCCGTGGTGGTCTTCGGCTCCGTTAGTGCCACCTATAATCTGCCGGCAGAAGATCTCCAGCAGGTGCGGGGGGCCAGATTGTTGCTTGAGGTGGATCCCGGCTTCGGCTTGTCCGGCTCTGCAGGATTTGCCTACTCCCTTTCCTATGACATCTCCCTGAGCATGTCCGCTCAGATCAGCTATAGCGATGAAACCGTTCTGACCTTCAGCGACGGCTCGCAGGCTGTCGCTCAGGATCAGATGACGGGCTTCCTGAGTATGTCCCTGGGTACCCGTGTGAGCGACACCACCATCGTAAACACGAGCCTTGGTATCGGTCTCACCGAGGATGCCCCGGACTTTTCCCTGGGTATATCCCTGCCGATTAATTTCTCCGGCCTCAAAGAGTGATTGACGCTGCTGACGTTCGACGGGAAGGGAAAGACTCCATGGCACATTGCAGCCACAAAAGGCAGACTCTTGCGGCGTTGATGGCCTTGAGCATCTCGTGTGGTGCCGAGGCCCAGTTTGCCCAGAACCTGACGATTCACCCGAAGGCTCTGGCGTTGGGGAATGCCGTTACCGCTGACCCGCCCGGGGTGATGGCAATTCACTATAATCCTGCGGGTCTGACCAGGCTGGACGACCGCCAGCTTGAAGTAAACCTGATGAGTGTTTACCTGGATATTGATGCTGATTTCATCGCGCCGGAGGGGTATGAAATTTTTGGTATTGATGGCCTGGAAACAGATCCGCGTACGGGCAAACAGCGTGATCCGGTAGCCAATACCCATAGCCACACCAACAACGTTGCTCTCTTCGTTCCGGGATTTGGAATCCTGCGCACTCCCCCGGGGCCTGCTATTGCCCCATCAGCCGGAATCAGTATCAACCCTCCTGGGTCGAAGCTGACGTTTGCGAATGCCTTTTATCTTCCGCTCGCGGCCGGTTTTTATCGGGATAAAGATGACCCCGGACGCTACCAGCCGCAAGCCACCGCCTTGCAACGTACAACCTACCTGTCTCCTTCTGTGGGTTATGAACTTAACGATGAATGGTCGGTCGGTGCTGGTATCCACCTCTCCCATATGGGGATTGCCGCTGATCAGTACATGCGTGCCCCGAACATGTTGCTCGGTGTGGCTGAAGTCCTGCAGGATGCTTTTAACTGCGAAAGCGGCGATGAGCCGCTACAGCCCTGGCTGGCACTGTGTGGAGGCAATGTGGGGCCGTGGGATGACATCGGTGCTTTGAGCATTAACGTTCAGGAAACGCTGTCACCCACCTATACCCTGGGGGTTATGTGGGAGCCAACGGACTGGTTCAGCTGGGGGGCAAGTTATACCTCTGAAGCTGACATGAACATGAAGGGTACCTTCGAGATTGAGTATACGGATGACTGGTCCGGGTTCTGGCAGAGTGTGAACGGCTCGGTACTCGGAGCCATTACCTCGGCGATTCTGAGCCTGCCGTCAGGTGCCCCGAGGGAAGCCGGTAACGTCAGCATGGATCTGGTCTATCCTCAGCATTTCCAGACCGGTATCAGCGTGGATGTGCACCCGAAACTGACGCTGAATGCTGATATAGGCTGGACGGATTACGCTCAGTGGGATGCCTTTGTGTTTCGCTTTGACAGAAACCTTGAGTTTCTGAATGCTGCAAAAATACTGTCACCGGATAACGCAACGTCCAATACTTTGCGTTTGCCCCTGGGCTTCAAAAGCCAGTGGACATGGGCCTTTGGTGCGGAGTTTCACGCATCGACGCGGCTGGACCTGCGAGCAGGGGTGGAAATCCGTGATTCGGTGATACCGGATGATCAGCGCCAGGTGATGGCTCCATTCGGCGGTGCAAACCTATACAGCATCGGGATGGGATACCGCTGGGACAAAGACACAGAAATCGATATGAATCTAAGCTACCTGCAGTCCATTGAGACGATCCCGGCAGACACCAGTTGCAATGTAAACTGCGATAACATCACCAATATTATCTACAACCCTTATGCGGGCCTTGATATCAAAACCTCACTCCGGGTTGTGATGGCGGGCCTAAGCTTCAGAACCAAGTTCTGACATAAGGACAGAGTTCCGGCAACTGCATGACGATGATTCGTTCCCGATACGTTCGATATTCTGGCCTGATACCCGTCGCGATACTGCTCGCTGGCTGCCAGGTGGGCGGTTCGACGGTTTCGCAACGGGAAGGATATTTCACCTGGGTTGATGAACAGGGCAGGGTGAGGTATTCGCCGATTATCGAAGCCGACGATCAGGCGTCCGCACGCGATTTGGAAGAACAGCCTCAGGACGCAGAATCGGAATACACGTTGGAGAATTATCCCGACGCTGACGAGTTGGCAAAGGATGGTTATGTCCGGCCGGGCGAACGCCAGCCTTACTTCACCTGGCGGGATGCCGAAGGCAATGTCCGGGTCAGCTACTACCGGCCTGATGTTCGTTCGGATATTGAAAAAGGGCTGGTCCCACCTCCCATTGAGATTACTCAGGCCAGTGTCTACTACCCCGGCCCGGAGTTGGTTCCAACTGAACCGGTCGAAGGATATGATCCGCAAGTCTTTGAGCTGTTGGGCGTTGAAAACGGTACCGGCAACTTTTTCGAGCAGTTTGCCGGAAGCTGCTGCCAAGGTCTTGAAACTGAGGGCTATACCGAATGGCAACAAGGGCGGGAATTCGGAGTTGATATTGCATCACAGTCACCGACCCATCAGTTCGTGACCGGAGAAAGTCCATACCACCTGATTGCCCTGTCCAGCGTCATAACCCGGCCGGATTTTGTGATGCGATTGCGGTCCTTTGCCCGGGACGGTGTTTTTGTACCCTCGCTGGCGTTTCTCGACCGTAATTTCCAACCACTGAGGCTGGTCACGGATATTGTCAGTCGCTATGAGCCGGAAAACTGGCATCGCCGAGGTTTCCTTGAAGCGTGGGTGCCCGTATTCCCGGGGCAGGGCGAACGTTGGATTCTTGTCTTTACCCGGGAGGAGGATTTGATGACCCAGGACGTTATTGAAAGCTCCCGCGGGCCCAGGGCCATCCCTCATATAAACCAGGGTGAGCTGGGCCTGATGATGTTTGAGGAAGAATGACTTCCGACGTCAGTCCTCTGGCTGCGCCAGATCAAGCCACTGCTGCGACATCCAGTAAAACCGGCCACTATTGGCAGGATAGGTACAGTTGTATCGGAACCGCCTGCTGCTGAAGGATTTGGGGGCCATGACCTCGATCATGCCTTTATCGGTTACCTCAAAGTCGATCGCGCCCATACCGGACGCAAAGCAGGTAAGCCGGGATGGGGGCATCGACTCGGGCAGAGTAAATGTCAGTTTCGGAGGATTCCGCTGAATAATGCCGTCCGGGAACTGACGCGTATCGACAGGGAAGGCTTTGCTTCTGAGCTTGTCTTTCAGGCTGTCGAGTTGGCCATAAGCATTGGCCATAGGAAATCTGGGCAGTCGTCTCGGGTCTGAGTCCTTGCCGATGGCGCCTGATTGCTGGCCATAGCCGTACCATCGCCGATCCGAGATCTTTTCCAGTAGCGCTCCGTCAAATTCGCCATAGGGATAGGCGACCATCGGGACATTGGTTCCCAGCCGTTGCTTCAGTGCTGCCTGGGCATCATCAAGGCTGCTCTGAACCCGTGACTCCCAACCTGCTGCGGCTTCACCGGGCTTTCGTGCGAGGTGGCCGTGATCGGCGCTGTGATTCGCCAGCGTGACTCCCTGCTTTGCGCCTATCTCCGACAGTTGCTCCCACGTCATATAGCCATGGCGGCCTACGGCCTCGGTGTTTACAAAGACTGTGTAGGGGAACCCGAAGGATTCAAGCAAGGACGCTGCATTGGCGTAAACCGACTCGTAGGCATCATCAAAGGTGATGGCCACGAGTTGCTCATCAGTAGCCTCGCCAGCCAGAGCTTCACGAGTTGCGGTTTCAAGCGGAGCTACCTCCAATGCCATGTCCGAGATCATCCGGAGCTGCGCTTCAAAGAGCGAACGGGAGGTGCTGGTTGATGATGGTGTTGAGTCGCTCACATGATGATACTGAAGCACAACCAGATCGGCGGATGCTTGAGTGGCCACTAGCAGAAACAGTGCAGGGCGGAGAGCGTTCAGAAAACGTCGGTAGATCATGTCATGCTCCTTGAAACAACTTTGGAGGCAATCTGGATTGGCGTCATTAAAGCTTGCCCGTCTGAAAGTGGGCCTTGAGTACCGAGAATGCATGGTTGAGCTGCTGAATCTGTTCCGTATCACCGCCCCGGTCCGGGTGAGCGTACATTACGGCCCTACGGAAACGGTGTTTGACGATGGAGAATTCAGGCGGGATCCCTTCAAATCCGAGTGTTTCCGCAGCTTGCTGAATGTCTTCCGGGGCGAGTGCAGCGGGGCTGCGACCAGCCCAGAAGTCCTCCATCATTTTGTGAATGGCTGATTCCGGCAGTTCATACTGGGACAGATCGAGGTAGAACTGGCGAAGCTCATCGACGCTATCTGGCAGGCCGGTTCCTGCAACTGTATCCTGTGGAGTCAGTTGGATATTCAAGGGAGAAATGTGCAACTGTTCATTACCCTCGGCCAACTGATCCCGCAACTGGTAGAGCACATGAAACAGCAGGAAATGGACCGGGTACAGGGCTTCGGGTTCATGGAATGATACCTGGCCAATCAGTTCCCACGGCGCTCGCTGCAACGCTCTGATCAACTCCAGCTCGCTGATGCCTTCTTTAGCGGCCCTGAGTTCGTGCTCGACAGCTACCAGCATGAGCTGGATATGGCCATCGAGCATCGTGCCGGAATCCGATTGGATCGGCGTATCGGCTTGTTGTCTGCTGGCTTCTGTTGTAATCATGGCTTCATACTAGGCAACTCACGCCTCTCAGGAAAGGCTGGCCAGCTTGGGAATACCACCAAGAAACAGGTTGGTGGAGAAGTTGGCGGCCCTCAATGCTTCCTCACTGGCGGTATCTGGCTGCTTGTGAGCGCGCCGGGCGACCGTCATGCTGGTTTCGTAGGCAACCCCAAAAAAAGCAGAGCACAGGTAGGTATGATCGACGTCTGGTAACAACCCCCGGGTGATGGCCTCACCAACGTCTTCTTCCAGCGACAGCATTGTCAGGCCAAGGATATCCGAACCGAAGAGCTCTTCGAGCGCCCGGGCGTTTCGGTGGGCGAGTTCGTAGACCAGAGGGTCGTTTGCCGTTGCGGTGTAAAGAGCCAGATAGGCGTTGTGGATGAAATCCCGGGTGTTATTCGACTGACGCCGATTCTGGCTCAGGCTTTCGTTGAGCTGGGTAAAAAAGTGGGTGAGCAGGTCTGAAAAAATGTCCTGTTTGTTTGAAAAGTAGTTGTAGAAGGTCCCGGCAGCCAGATCAGTCTGACGGATAATATCCCTGATGGTGGTGGCATCGTAACCCTTGTCCCTGAAGCATTCACGGGCGGCGGAGAGGATGGCCTGGCGGTTCCGGATCCGGTTGAGTTCACGTTTGCCCGGAATCTGGTCTGATGAGTGCAACATATCCATGTCTGTATCCTGTCCCTGGCCTCATGGGAGGCGTATAATCCGTCGTTCATTTTCCTTATGAACCTGGTTGGTATGTCCGAAGCAGCAATCACCCCTCCTGAACCGTCTTCTGCTTATGAACTCGAACGCAGTCAGAAGCTGGAACTGAACAAATTGCAGAAGCGTCTGCGCCGTGAGGTCGGGCAGGCCATTGCCGATTTCTCGATGATCGAAGCTGGTGACAAGGTTATGTGTTGTTTGTCCGGTGGCAAGGACTCCTATGCCATGCTGGACATTCTCCTTAACCTGCAGAAAAGCGCCCCGGTATCGTTCGAAATCATCGCGGTAAACCTTGACCAGAAGCAGCCCGGATTTCCGGAGGAAGTTCTGCCAGAGTACCTGAAGTCGATGGGTATCGAATATCACATCATCGAAAAAGACACCTACAGTATTGTTAAGGAAAAAGTGCCGGAAGGGAAGACGACCTGTGGTCTCTGCTCGCGGTTGCGTCGCGGTATCCTATACAACTTTGCAGAAGAACACGGAGTGACCAAGATTGCCCTGGGTCACCACCGGGATGATCTTCTGGAAACCCTGTTCCTCAACATGTTTTATGGCGGCAAATTGAAGTCCATGCCTCCGGTTCTGCACAGCGACGATGGTCGCAATATCGTTATTCGTCCAATGGCGTACTGCCGTGAGAAAGATATTGCCCGCTACGCGTCGCTGCGGGAATACCCGATCATTCCATGTAATCTTTGCGGCTCCCAGGAAAATCTTCAGCGTCAGGTAATCAAGGAGATGTTCCAGAGCTGGGATAAGCAGCACCCCGGTCGCCTTGAAACCATGTTCAGGGCCATGTGTAACGTGGAGCCGTCTCATTTGGCCGATACTGACCTGTACGACTTCAAGGAAGGTAAACGACTGGGTGGCAAACGACAGGCTGTTGTCCAGGTGGGTGGTGCCGAGGAAACCGGTAACTTCGGCCGGCTGGATGTGCTGAATCTCTGATTAATGGAAGTTGGGTAGCAGCGCAGCCCAGGGAAGGCTCCAGAGCCCGAAGATAATCAGTAGCGTGCCGGTTATTCGCCTGAAAGCCGGATTGCCCCTGAGGTTGCTCACCCAACCTGCCGCATACCCAGTAGCCAGCATGGATGGCAGGGTGCCGAGTCCGAAAAAGACCATAGTCAGGGCGGCCGATGCAACGGTAGGCTGCAGAGCTGCCCAACCTAACGTACTGTAAATCAGGCCGCAGGGCAGCCAGCCCCAGAGCGCCCCCAATGCGAGCGCCTGTCCGGTGTGATTGACCGGTAACAGACGGCGGGTCAGGGGCGACAGACGTTTCCAGACCGGGGCACCCACTTTCTCGATATAGCGAATACCCTGCCACCACTGTGCCATGGAGAGCCCCATGAGCACCAACAGGAGCCCCGCCAGACTTCTCAGGGCTGTTCCCAGTTCCGACCATTGGTTGACTGCGGAGGTGCTGAGCAGGGCGATCAGTGCGGCGATAACGGCGTAACTGGCAATCCTCCCTCCATTGAACGCCAGTAGCATCAAGGTCTGACGAACACGGAATCCTTTGCCGACCGGAAGCGCCATGGACAGCGAGGCACTGATACCACCACACATACCGAGACAATGGGTACTGCCGAGCAGGCCGATCAGGAAAGCACTCGAGTAACTGAGATAGAGCTCTGGCGACATCAGCTTTTCGGCTCTTCCTCATCGTCAGGCTTTTTATCGACACGGGCTTCTTCGGGAATCATGTCCTTGTCGTCGTCATACAGGATCCGATGGGCCGGTCCCTCCAGGTCATCGTACTGGCCACTTTTGACCGCCCAGGAAAACAGGAGGACACCCAGCCCCACCACGATCAGGACCAGTGGTACCAGGATCATGACTATTTGCACGGTTAAATCTCCACAAAAGGATTTGTATCACGGTATCAGGACGCGGCCGGGGCGCCAACCGGGGCACTTCCGGGATCTTGCCGGGGTTTAGGCGCAATACCAAGCCTGAGAGCATTCAGAACGACGATAAGCGAGCTCACTGACATGCCGATCGCTGCCAGCCAGGGTGGAACCATCCCGGCAGCCGCAAGTGGCAGGGCGCACAGATTGTAAACCAGAGCCCAGATCAGGTTTTGACGAATAATCCGGCGAGTCTTGAGGCTGGTTTTCAACGCTTCGACAATTTGCAGCAATTGTCCGTTCAACAGCACTGCATCCGCTTTCAGCTGCGTCAGGTCTGCCGCGGTGCCCATGGCGACTGACACACCAGCCCCGGCCATGGATGGCAGATCATTGAGGCCGTCACCGACCATCATGATATGTCGGCCTTCGGCGCGGAGTTGTTCAAGCACTGAAAGCTTCTGTTCCGGTGAGGCTTCGCCAATAGCAGTTTCAATACCCAGGCGTTCGGCTATGCTGGCGACGTGTCCCGAGCGGTCACCACTTAGCAGGATCGTCCGGATCCCCTCGTGTTGCAGGGCCTGTATGGCCGCAGCGGCGTCTTCTCTGGGTTGATCGTCAAGTCGGAAACAAGCCAGCCATTCACTGTCCGTTGCCAGCCATATTTCCATGCCTTCATGGGGAGGAAGCTCGGGCGCCGGCTGTTTAACGTGCTCTGCAACGAAGGGCTTGTGACCAACAAAGTAGTTTTTGTTGTCGAGGCAGCCTGAGAGTCCGCCGCCGAGATGATTGATCACCCCGGTAACGTCGGCGGCGGGAAAATCCCGG
This sequence comes from Marinobacter salinexigens, assembly GCF_008370345.1. Taxonomy (GTDB): domain Bacteria; phylum Pseudomonadota; class Gammaproteobacteria; order Pseudomonadales; family Oleiphilaceae; genus Marinobacter; species Marinobacter salinexigens. The sequence continues at coordinate 335,701 of NZ_VTUU01000002.1, forward strand.
AATACCTTGGCAATCGGATGCTCTGAATGCCGCTCGAGCCCGGCAGTCAGTCTGAGGCAGGTTTCAGCATCATGCGTTCCGGTCGTTTCCTGACCAACCAGGCTGAGTTCGCCTTTTGTTAGCGTGCCGGTCTTATCGAATACGATGGTATCAACATCATTCATCGACTCCAGAGTGTGCCCCCGGGTTGGCAGGAAACCCAGACGACGCAGCTTGACGGTTGCAGAGGTGATGGCGGTGGGCGTTGCCAGAGAGAGTGCACAGGGGCAGGTGACTACCAGCACCGAGAGGGTTATGTCGAAAGCGTTATCGGCACCGGCCAGCCACCAGCCAATCCACACGACGGGTGCCAGGATCAGTACGCGCCCGACAAATTTCCCAGCCATCCGGTCCGCCATTCTGGCTACTTTAGGCTTTTCTGACTGAACCCGGTCCAGCACCCGGAGTATGCCGGACAGCCGGGTTTTTGCACCGGCTCTCACCACGCGAATATCGAGGGGGTTTTCACCGTTGATACTGCCAGCGTGTACCGTATCGCCGGGCCCGCGGGATTCAGGAAGGTATTCCCCGGTCAAAGCTGCTTCGTTCAGGGTGGAGTGACCGCTGACAATCTTGCCGTCTACGGGCAGGGTCTCGCCTGGGCGTACGCGAATTATGTCGCCAGCAACGATGTCGTGGGCAGGAACAATGTCTGTGTTTTCACCGTTTACCCGGGCCGCGACAGTCGGGTGAAAGCCGGCGAGGGCGTTACCGGTCAGGCCTGCCCGGTAGCGTGCCTGCACCTCTATAAAACGGCCCAGGAGAAGAAAGAAGGTAAACATGCAGACGGACTCGAAATACACTTCGTCGCCCCCAAACACCGTGACCCAGGCGCTGGCGGCATAGGCCAGGCCTATGGCAATCGCTACGGGTACGTCCATGGTCAGGTGTCTGGATTGCAGATCCCGGCGGGCGTTGCGGAAAAAGGGCCGGGCACTGTAGAACACCACCGGCGTAGCAATCAGCAGGCTGAACCACCTGAAAAAAGTCACGAACTGCGGATCGACTTCGGTAATCATGTCGAAATACAGGGGGAAGGCCAGCATCATGCTTTGGAATGATCCTACACCGGCCAGTGTCAGCCTGATCAGCATGGATCTGTGTTCGGCCTTCAGCGCTTGCTCGGCCTCGTCCGGCTGGTATGGTCGGGCAGTGTAGCCTAACTCGTGGATAGCAATCAGCAGGTTGCTGAGCGTCGTCTGATCCGACGCCCACACCAGGCGAGCCCGCTGGGTCGTATGGTTGACGGAGAATGCCTGGACGCCGGGCTGCTGCTTCATATGATTTTCAAGCAGCCAGATGCAGGCGGCACAGGTAATGCCACCGATCAGCAACTGGGCTTCCTGACCACCTTTAACTGGCGCAACGAAGGATTGCTGCACCAGCGGGTGGTCCAGCTCCCGGAGGCGGGCTTCTTCTGAAGCGGTCAGCTCGCGGGGAGTAACTGCGGATTCCGTACGCAGTGCATAGAATCCGGTAAGGCCTTCGTGATGGATGGTTTCGCAGACGGCTTTGCAGCCCTGACAGCAGAAATGCTGTTCTTTGCCATCCAACTCAAGAATGATGGGCGGTTCGCCGCTGGCTGGCTCACCGCAATGAAAACAATCGACTGGCATTAGCCTTGGCTGGCGTCTTTAGCTTGAATCTTCAGTCCATTTTCCGCAGGCAGCCAGGCTTCTCCCTTCAGGCGCCACTCGTTGCTCGGGCCGCGGAGGTCGTAATACCAGCGGCCGTCGATGTCTTCCAGCATCTTGCCACTGTAGTGGCCATTGCCAGTAGCCTGGAACTGGATCGTGCGGTCATTTTCCGAGAGCGTCGGATGGTACAGATTGAGAACCAGGTACGGAAAGTCAGCAACCCCTTCGTTGGATTCCAGCGACATGTAGAGGTCACGCCCCTCAAAGTCCAGCTCTGCGACCATGCCGAGGGCGGTAGCCCTTTCATCCCGGGCAATGTCCATGTTGATACTCCGACCTTCCTTGGAATAATCGTCTGTCACCATCGGGTCTCTGGTATTGATGGCAACGATGATCATGAAGATGCACCAGATGATCGCAGCCAATGGGAATATGGTCAGGAACCAGAACCATGGCTGTCGATACCAGGGTGCTACGGGAGCTTGATCAGTCATAAATCTCTATCTCATTGATGAATCTTGTCGGAGCGCTGAACCTTCAGGTCAGCGCGTTGGACCGACAAAACGGCTTTCAGTTTCAAGAATCAGGGAAGTATCTGTCTCGGACACCGCCTTGAAGAGAATCTCGTTGTTGGACTCAGAGATTGACTCGGGAGGAACATCAACCACGGTTGGCAGCGAGCGGTTCTCTCCGCTGGCGACGGTTACGCGAGTCTCGGTAAGGATCTGAATGTCATCCAGGCCGGCGACCGAGAGCGTGAAGGTCTGAGGGACTTCCGACATGTTTGCGATTTTTAGGGTATAGGAGTTCTCTATACGACCCTGGCCATTAAAGCTGAACAGGGCACCCCGATCGCGGAGAGCATCCATTTGAGCCGGTACCCGGGTGGCAATGGTCACGATGATGGCAGAGATCATCAGCGCCAGCATAATGCCATAACCGAAGGTGCGGGGACGAAGCAGTTTCGATTGCTTCCCTTCGAGCTCGTTTTCGGTGGTGTAACTGATTAACCCCTTCGGATAATCCATCTTTTCCATGATTTCGTCACAGGCATCAATACACAGTGCGCAACCGATGCACTCGTACTGGAGGCCATCCCGGATATCGATACCCGTCGGGCACACCTGAACACATTGCCCGCAGTCGATGCAGTCACCCAGGCCCGCTTCATCAGGTTTGACGCCTTTTTTGCGGCCGCCCCGGGGTTCTCCACGATTCGGGTCGTAGGAAACAACCCTGGTATTCGGGTCAAACATAACCGATTGAAAGCGGGCGTATGGGCACATGTACAGGCAGACCTGTTCGCGCATCCAGCCGGCATTGAGGTAGGTGGCAACAGTGAAAAAAGCGACCCAGAAATAGGCCCAGCCGTTGGCCTGCAGGGTAAACAGGTCAACGATCAACTCCCGGATGGGATAGAAGTATCCGACGAAGGTCAGCCCGGTCGCCAGGGCAATCAGCAGCCAGACAGTATGCTTTGCGGACTTCTTGATGATCTTTCCTGAACTGCTGGGGCTCTTGTCCAGTTTCATCCGCTTGTTGCGGCTACCTTCGATGCGTTCTTCAACCCACATGAAAATGAAAGTCCACACTGTTTGCGGGCATGTGTAGCCACACCAGACCCGGCCAAACAGGGTGGTGATAAAGAACAGTCCGTAGGCACAGATGATCAGCATGCCGGAGAGCAGGATGAAATCTTTCGGGTAGAAAGTGGCGCCGTAGAGATGAAATTCCCGGGCAGGCAAATCAAAGTGGATTAACGGCTGGCCATCCAGAGTAAGCCAGACGAACAGGAAGTACATGCTCATCAGCAGAGTCAGGCTCACATTGCGAATGCGCTGAAAAAAGCCTTTGACTTCCTTAACGTAGATCTTTTTGCGACTTGCGTAGAGCTCGACCGTTTCGCCTTTGTTGTTTTTATTGGAGGGGTCGGAGGAAGGGTCAATCTGTTTGACCGGAATTTCACTGCTCATCGTTACCTCCCGAGGATAAGGAAAATCTGGGAGCGGGCCCGGAGGGGTCTGCTGATCTTTTCAAGCCTGTGCCCGCATAGCAGACACAGGGTTGAAAAGACCAGTCAGGGCAGGGTTGCCCTGACTGAATCATTTTCAGTTAGATAGGCTGTAAACGTACGCAGCCAGGATCTGGATCTGGTCTTCGGTCAGACGACCTTCCTGCGCGGGCATCTGGTTCTGACGGCCGTGCATGACAGTTTCCTTGATCCAGTCGTAGGTGGAGCCATACAACCAGGTGTTGTCCGTCAGGTTCGGGGCGCCCATGGCTTCCATACCCTTGCCTTCCGGTCCGTGGCAGGCTACGCAAGCCTGAGCAAAGACGGCTTTACCCGCTTCTGCAGCGTCTGCATCTTTTTCGCGGCCGCTGAAGCTCAGCACGTAGTTCACCACCTGATCAACCTGTTCGTTGGTCATGCCAGGCATCAGGCCTTTGGCAGGCATGTTACCCATGCGACCGATTTTGATGGTCTCGTGGATCTTTTCAGGAGACCCTCCGTGCAACCAGTCGTTGTCAGTCAGGTTCGGGAAGCCAACCTGGCCCCGGGCTGCTGAACCGTGGCAAACCGCACAGTTGTTGGCAAACAGGCGCTGGCCGATTTTCAGCGCATCTTCGTTAGTAGCGAGTTCTGCTACCGGGGTCTGGCCGTACTGCGCGTAGATCTCACCATACTTTTCCTCAGCTTCAGCAACTTCTGCTTCCCACTGGTTATGAGAGGTCCAGCCAAGCAGGCCTTTGTAACTGCCCAGGCCCGGGTAGAGTGCCAGGTATCCAAGAGCGAATACGCAGGTCGCCATGAACAGATAGAACCACCATTTGGGCAGAGGGTTGTCATATTCCTCAATGCCGTCGAAGGCGTGGCCCATGGTGCGGTCTGTTTCAACGTCCGTGGTCTGGCTCTTACGGGTTGCCCACAGAAGCCATACACAGCCAAAAACAGTACCGAGCACGATCACACTGATCCAGATGCTCCAGAAGGTACTCATTGTTTCTTCTCCGTTTTTTCCTGTTCGAGAGTACGCTTTTCGACGTCATCGTCATCGAAGGGCAGATGGGCTGCTTCGTCATTGGCTTTCTTGCGGTGGGCACTGTAGGCCCACCACACGATGCCGAAGAAGGCTGCCATTACCAGAATGGTTTGAATGCCGCGTAACTCATTGATATCCATGGGATCACCGTTTGTCTGAAATCACAGTACCCAGATGCTGCAGGTATGCGACCAGCGCTTCGATTTCAAACTTGCCTTCAACCTCTGCAGGCCCGTTGGCGATCTCTTCGTCAGAGTAAGGCACGCCCAGGGTTTGCAGGGTTTCCATCTTCGCTGCCGTCTGGGTGTGATCTACCTTATTCTCGAACAGCCATGGGAATGCTGGCATGTTGGACTCGGGTACCACACTGCGTGGATCGAAAAGGTGCTGGCGCTGCCAGGCATCAGAGTAACGGCCGCCTACACGGGCAAGGTCAGGACCAGTCCGCTTGGAGCCCCACAGGAACGGGCGGTCGTATACGAACTCGCCCGCCACGGAGTAGTGACCATAGCGCTCGGTTTCAGCCCGGAAAGGACGAATCTGCTGCGTATGGCACACGTGACAACCTTCACGGATGTAGATGTCCCGTCCTTCCAGTTGCAGAGCGGTGTAGGGCTTGAGGCCCTCTACCGGCTCATTGGTCTCCTTCAGGAAGAAGAGGGGAACAATCTCAACAAGAAAGCCGCCGGAGATGGTCAGGATGATCAGGATGATCATCAGACCAAGGTTCTTTTCTACTATTTCGTGATTCATCTGGTCTCTCTCCCGTTACGCCGCCTGAGCTGCTGCGTTGTCCTGCGCAACCGCTTCCTTCTGGCGAACGGTCATGTACACGTTGTAGGCCATGATGAGCATGCCGCTCAGGAAGATGGCGCCGCCCAGGAACCGGACAAAGTAACCCGGGTAGGAGGCTTCCACGGACTCTACGAAGCTGTAGGTCAGGGTGCCGTCAGCGTTAACTGCACGCCACATCAGGCCCTGCATGATGCCGTTAACCCACATGGCGACGATGTACAGTACGGTACCGACAGTAGCCAGCCAGAAGTGGATGTTGATCAGGGCCGTGCTGTACATGGCCTGGAGGCCCCACAGCTTGGGAATCAGGTGATAAACAGAGCCGATACTGATCATAGCAACCCAGCCCAGTGCACCGGAGTGTACGTGGCCGATGGTCCAGTCAGTATTGTGAGACAGCGCGTTTACAGTCTTGATGGCCATCATCGGGCCTTCAAAGGTAGACATACCGTAGAAGGACAGGGATACCACCAGGAAGCGCAGGATCGGGTCAGTGCGCAGTTTGTGCCATGCGCCGGACAGGGTCATCATGCCGTTGATCATACCGCCCCAGGATGGAGCCAGCAGGATCAGGGACATTACCATGCCTGCGGTCTGTGCCCAGTCTGGAAGGGCAGAGTAGTGCAGGTGGTGGCCACCAGCCCATACGTAGGTGGTGATCAGAGCCCAGAAGTGAACGATGGACAGGCGGTAGGAGTAAACCGGGCGCCCGGACTGCTTCGGTACGAAGTAGTACATCATGCCCAGGAAGCCGGCAGTCAGGAAGAAGCCTACTGCGTTATGGCCCCACCACCATTGCATCATGGCATCGGTCACGCCGGCGTATGCAGAGTAGGATTTGAAGGCGCTGACAGGCAGTTCCAGGTTGTTACCAACGTGCAGGAAAGCAACGGTGATAATGAAGGCACCAAAGAACCAGTTGGCAACGTAGATGTGCGCAGTGCTGCGCTTCATCACCGTGCCGAAGAAGACCAGAGCATAGGTAACCCAAACCAGGGTGATGGCAATATCAATCGGCCATTCCAGTTCGGCGTACTCCTTGGTTGTGGTCAGACCCATCGGTAAGGTGATCGCTGCCGCAACAATGATCGCCTGCCATCCCCAGAACGTGAAGGCGGCAAGGCTGTCTGAAATCAGGCGAGCCTGGCAGGTGCGCTGCACGATGTAATAGGAGGTAGCAAACAGGGCACTTCCACCAAAGCCGTAGATTACGGCGTTGGTATGCAGCGGCCGCAGGCGACCGAAGTGGGTAAAGGGCAGGTCCAGGTTCATGGCGGGCCAGACGAGTTGAGAAGCGATCAACACGCCAAGGCCCATCCCGACGATACCCCATACCACTGTCATGATGGCGAACTGTCTCACCACCTTGTAGTTGTATGTCAGGTTTGGATTTACTGTGCTCATAGCCTTACCAATGGATTTAGAATGGGGAAATGTGCGGGCGCAAGTATGGAGAAACCATTAGCTCTTTGCAATGACTCAGGTCAACTCCATATGCCTGTCAAATGCGCCGGAATCAGCAACATGGCATCCTTTCCACCTTCGTTATTCAGGGGCTTTCTTGTATAGGTTTGAGACGTTGCTTGAGGTGTAATGATAGCCCCTAAGACGGGTAAGGTGAATTTCGTGAAATTGATTTATACCAAAGAATATGTAAACAACCCGGAAGTTGTACTGATTCTGGCGCATGGTGCCGGCGCTCCAGCCGATTCTTCGTTTATGGAAGCGCTTGCAAGCGCTTTGGAAAAGGAAGGGATAGCCTGTGTCCGGTTTGAGTTCCCTTATATGGTGAAACGGAGGGAGGATGGGAAGAAACGCCCACCAGACCGGCAACCGAAGCTGCTTGAGTGCTTCTCCGGTGTCGTGGATGCCGTCCTCAAGGATGTCGGTCCGGATTCACTGGTGCTGATTGGCGGGAAATCCATGGGTGGGAGAATGGCCACTCTGCTGGCCACGGAAAAGAAAGGAATCGAGGGTGTCGCCTGCTTTGGGTACCCGTTCCATCCTCCCGGAAAGTTGGATCGGTGGCGAACGGACCACTTTAAGGATGTCGAGGCGCCTGTGCTGATTGTCCAGGGCACCCGGGACCCTTTTGGCAAACCGGATGAAGTTGCTGATCATTTGGGTGCACAACCCGGTATCCTTTTGCACTGGCTGGAGGGTGGTAACCATGATTTTCAACCGCCAGTGAGGCTGCAGAAATCCCAGCAGGGGCTCATTGAAGAGGCTGCGGCTGAAACGCGGCGGTTCATTGACGAAAACCTTAACGTTCGTGGCCGCTAGTCAGCTCACCGGGATTTCATCTGCGACTACCGTTCGGTTTCTGCCACTCTGCTTCGCCTGGTAGAGAGCGTTGTCGGCACGGCTGAAGAACGCATCCTTATCCTCGCCGGCAATCAGCGAGGCTATGCCTGCACTGAGAGTGATCCGGGCGGGTGTCCCATCGGGGCCTGTCAGCGATGAGCGTTCAGCGTTGTGTAGAATCCCTTCGCAGACTTTCTGAGCACCATGAATGTCCGTGCCCGGCAACAGCAGCGCAAATTCCTCGCCGCCGAATCGTATGGCGATATCCCGGGGTCGTTTGACATGCCGGGTCAGCACCTCGGCGATACACTGAAGGCAGGAGTCGCCGAAACCGTGACCCCAGGTGTCATTGATGGTCTTGAAGTGGTCGGCATCAATCAGCGCCAAGGTAAGGGGTTGTCCGGTTCTCCGGGCTTCGGCACAAAGCTCCGGCAGGACATTGTCCATGTGTCTACGGTTGTACAGGCCAGTCAGTGAATCGTTGAGACTCAGTGTCGCGAGCTGTCGGTTAGCTTTCTCCAGCTCTCTCATTGTGTTTCGCAGCTGGGCTGTACGCTCATGGACTTTGAATTCAAGCTCGGTCCGTGCGTTGTGCTCTACCGCAAGAAGCTTCTGATTCAATAGCCGCCAGCGCTGTACCATGGCGTAGTTCAGGAGGATCACCTGGCCGCCCACAGCCATTTGCATTAACGATTCCTGGGCGAGGAAATCGTTCAGATATCCGAACGCCGCGAGAGCATAGATGAGGGCACCAATCAGCATGATGAGCCAGGAGGCGATGTACCAGACCGCCGGCTGATAGCCCTGTCGCCAACGAATGAGTGCGATGACGAACAAGCTGGCAATGACGGTCAGAGTCAGTACCGTGTTTAAAAGAATGGTCTTGGTATAAGGAAGTAAGAAGGTCAGAGCGAAAAAACCTGCGCAACACCAGGCAAGTACTTTGATAGCCATGGCTGGCTGGGTTTTTTTGTCGATTTCCAGAAATGATCCCCCGAACAGAGTCATCGAGAGGGCGCACAGCGCCAGGGCGAGGGGAATTGAGGTATTTGCAAACCCGGTGCTGTCTGGCCAGAAATACTGGTTGGCGAAACCACCCATGGCGAAAAGAAACAGGCCCATTGTCGCCATGTAGAAGGCGTTATAGAAGTAATAGACTGTCCCCGCGCTGAAAAATAGCAGCAGGTTGAAGGCAGCGAACACCATCAATGCGCCATAGAACATACCATGGGTCAGTGTCAGGTGGTTGCTGTGGGAAATAACGTCACCGGGCGTTTCAAAGCTCAGGGGTACATTCAATGCGCCGCTGCTCTTCACCCGAAGGGTAATGATTTGGCTTTCTCCAGCATCAAGCGTGACGGGGAGCAGGAAATACCGGTAGTCTACGCCCCGCGAAGCAAAGGGATGGAGATCCCCGGTTACAATGGGGTCAGCGGGAGCCTGGCCGGAATGCCAGAAAGTTACCTCATCCAGCAGGGGGTAGTTGAGCTTTAAGTACCATAGCTGCCGGGAACTGCGGGAATTGACGACCTGAAGCCGAACCCAGTAAACAGAGTTGGTGTGGCTGAACACCAGATCATGGCCGTTGGCAGGTGTCCATTGAATGCCCTCTGCCAGTTGATCGGGCGATGGGGCTTCGTGAGCCGGATCTCCCGGTGGTGCGCTGTGGTAACAGACATAGTCCATCAACGACTGCCGGGCAAGATAGTCTGCGGCGTCAAGAGTTCGGCATCCGGTGTTTGAATCCGGGGTTGTGGCCATGGTCCCGGCCAATGTGCCAACGGTTATCAAAGTAAAGCTGACAGCGACAAACAGGCGGGTCAACAGTGACATTTCAGGCTTCCGCAATTCATAAGGCCGAAAATGTAGCTGAAGTACACAAGTTTCGCTGTTAAACAGATTCAAATTTAGGCGGTTGGCTTGCAAGTCAGCGCCAGAGAATGGGTAAGGTATGGAGCAGATCCTCGCATTCTGCAGGCCGGGTTTCGAAACCGAAGCCGGGCGGGAATTGACTGACGTGGCCGGGGGGCAAGGCCTGTTTGGCTACTTTGAACCCCAAAAGGGACAAGGGCTGGTGTGGTTTACGCTGACGCCTCCGGCGAGTTCAGACGCGCTGATGAAGCGTGTGCATCTGGAAAACCTGGTTTTCGTCCGTGACTGGTTTGTGGTGCTAGGGCAGTTTACCCTCCCAGATCAGGATCGTGTGGGTGCTGTGATCGAAGCCTTGTCGGATGTTGAACGGGATATTCCCCGTTGTGCCCGGCTGGAGGTTCGCCTTCCCGAAAACAATGGTGATGGTGATCTTGGCAAGTTTTCGCGGAAGTGGGTGTCGCCATTATCCCGAAGCTTGAGGAACGCCGGATTCCTGTTGGCGGACCAGGACGAGCTTGCAGATGCGCGTCTTGAAATCCTGCTGCCGGACTTTTCGTCCATGGTTATCGGGTTCAGCCTTGTGAAAAACAGGGCTCGCTACGTTAGCGGTATTCCCCGGCTCAGATTACCTGCATCGGCACCGAGCCGTTCTGCCTCGAAGCTGGAAGAGGCCTGGAAGGTGTTTCTGCCGCCAGAGCGGGAGCTGGAATATCTTGGTGGTGGAAAGAAGGCCGCAGATCTGGGGGCTGCCCCCGGTGGCTGGACCTGGCAACTGGTTCGCCAGGGGATGATGGTCACGGCCGTGGATAATGGGCCGATGAACGAGGAATTGATGGCTTCGGGGCAGGTGGAGCATGTTCAGGCTGACGGTTATGCCTGGAGACCGAAGCGGAGCATCGACTGGATGGTTTGCGACATTGTTGATCAGCCAAGAAAAACAGCAAAAATGGCTGTGGACTGGATCGCCAATGGGCACTGCCGGTTCACCATTTTCAATCTGAAACTACCTATGAAGAAGCGCTACGATGAGTGGTTGATTTGCCGTGATATTATCCATAGCGGGTTGGTAGAGGCAGGCGTGGTGTTTCAGCTAAAAGCTCGCCATCTCTACCATGATCGGGAAGAGATCACCTGCTTTATCGAGCGAACCGGTTAGTTCAGCTCTGGTGCAGGACTGTGATGGTTTCGTCTTTATCCATCATCGGGACCAGTTCCGTCATAAGCTCCCGCCGTTTGTTGGATTGGAACCAGCGATCCCAGTCCGCTTCTGAGCGCCAGTTGGCGAGCGTGATGCGGTGATTGGGGTCATGGCTGTCTGACAGGGTCTCTCCGGAAATAAACCCCGGTGCGGCAACAGCCTGCTGGAGCACCAGGCGAGCTCGTTCCTCATAGGCGGATTCCAGTGATTCCGCGATGTGGCGTTCGATCAGCACCCGAATCATGACTTACCTCCGTTTTTTTAACTGTTATAAACAACAATTTAGCAGGTCTTTCTGGAAAATCAGCTGAAATTAAAGGAGTTGGCTTTGACCGCCCCAAACTATGATTCCGAACTGGATGCCCGGGGGCTGTTTTGCCCGGAGCCGGTAATGATGCTGCATAACCGAATCAATGATGTTGAGCCTGGGAGGGTACTCCGCGTGGTGGCGACAGATCCGTCTACAACCCGTGACATCCCTCGGTTCTGCCAGTTTCTTGGCCATGAACTTGTCAGTGAGCAGGAGCAGGGTGGCGAATATATCTACCTGATTCGCAGAGGCGAGGCGTAAGGCTTCATCATCTCAGGCTCCCGGGTTGAGTCCCCTGATATGGGTAAGGAACTCGTCCTTATCCATTTCTCCAAGAACCCTTTGTTGGGACAGCTCGTCACCTTTTGAGCGGTAGAACAGGATGGCGGGTGGCCCGAACAGTCCCAGTTCATTCAGTAAAGCCTGTTGTTCGGGCGTGTTGTCGGTGATGTCGATTTGTAGCAGGGTAAATGGTGTCATGGCTGCTATGACTTCGGGGTCACTGAAAACGGTGCGTTCCATAACCTTGCAGGAGATGCACCAGTCAGCGTAGAAATCCAGCATGACAGGTTCTCCCCGGTCTTTTGCCTGAGCAAGCAAAGACCGGATTTCTGACGTGGAGTCAGTGCGAAGGAATCCCGCATGCTGCGTTGCGTTACCCGGTGTCGTTGTGGCATGTGCCGTAAAGGGTTCAAGCGGTTTGAGAGGATCGTTTGCGCCGGTAACAGCGCCTGCCAATAGTGCGATGCCATAGGCAAACATGACCAACCCGAGGCCTTTGCGTGTCCTTTCCCAGCCTGCTTTGGCGGCATCAAATGCCCCAAGCTGAACCCCTGTAATCGCGACGAGCAATCCCCACATTGAGAGTGATGCCCACGCCGGGACCAGTCGCTCTACCAGCCAGATAGCGACAGCGAGCAGCATGACACCGTAAAAATGCTTTACTGCCGTCATCCAGTGCCCGGTTCCGGGCAGCAGCTTACGCCCTCCCACCGCAACCAGAATCAGTGGTACGCCCATGCCCAGCCCCATCGCAAACAGAGCGATACCTCCAACTACGGCATCCTGGGTGGTGGAGATATAGAGCAGACTACCTGCCAGTGGGGCAGAAACGCAGGGCGAAACGATCAACGCCGAAAGGGCGCCAATTCCGAAGATGCTCAATACCCGCGATCCTGTCAGCCGGTGGCTCGCATCGTTCAGCGGTTCCCGTATGAAGCGCGGTAGCTGGATCTCGAACACGTCAAACATCGATAGTGCAAAGACCACAAACAGGGTTGCAAACAGGCCCAGTACAAACGGTGACTGTAGTTGCGCCTGAAGATTGAAACTGGCGCCCAGCAGGCCAGTAATCACGCCAGCAGCTGCGTAAGTCAGCGCCATCCCCAGTACATAGCTGGATGCCAGCAACAGGGCGTGGCCGCTGGTGCGGGTATTATGCCCGGAGACCAGGCTGGAAATTATCGGGACCATCGGTAACACGCAGGGCGTAAATGTCAGCCCGAGACCCAACAGGAAGAAAACGCCGGCAATGACCAGCGTAGATTGGCGGGCAAGAAAGCCCGCCAGACCCGTGGCGGAGGACGTATCGAACTCTTCGGCTGCCGGGCTTGATGTTTCTGGAACGGCTCCTGTGTCTGCTTTTGCGTCAGGCGTTACGGAGTTGCCGGGGTAAAACAGGACTTCACGGGTTTGCGGGGGATAACACAGACCCGCCTTGGCGCATCCCTGGTAGGTCACTTCCAAGGTGGCTTCTGTGGCATTGCCGCTGAGCTGAACAGGAACCCGGGCTTCTACCGGATCGTAGAATACCTCTACCTCGCCGAAATACTCATCCTCGTACGGTTCGCTTTTTAGTGAAAACTCGGGTTCGCCGAGCTTTACGTTGTCTGAGGTTGCAGTGACGCTGATCCGCCCTTTATAGAGATAGTGCCCCGGGGTTATATTCCAGGACAGTACGACACTGTCGTTATCAGTGCGGTCTGAAAAAGGAAGTGCCTCGTCAACCGGCAGAAAACCGTTGTTGCTCTCTCCAAACAGGGAAGAAGTACCGAAGGCGAACACCGAGCCTGTTGCGCCAAACAGGGAGATAAAGAACAACAGATAGAGCGCCAGCCGAACAGCCAAACGATGCCGGAAAATGGTAGATGGGGCAGTCATGCGTTATCGTAAATCCTGTCTGATGAACGGTTCGAGCCAATGGACAGAGGCCGGGTGGCAAAGTTCCCTCTGGTATTGACTGAAGTAAAGTCGCACAATAGCCACCCAATGAAACACTGTCCGAACGATCTTATCATGCTGTTCAATGACCTGTTCCGGGAAGATTACCGGACAATTCTGGTCAAGGGCAGTGACGAGCCGGAGTATCTGCCTGCAGTTGAACCCGCAGGGGTGGCGCAGGTGGTATTTGCCCACGGCTATTATGCCAGCGCTTTACATGAAATCAGCCACTGGTGCATAGCGGGTGAGCGGCGGCGTACTCTCCACGATTATGGTTACTGGTATTGCCCGGACGGTCGGACATCGGAACAGCAACGGGAATTCGAACAGGTAGAAGTGAAGCCTCAGGCGATCGAATGGCTGTTTGCGTTGGCTACTGGCTCTCGCTTCCATATCAGTGCCGACAACCTGAGCGGTGACGGCGCGGCCGACGATAAAGGGTTTCGGACCCGGGTACGGGCACAAGTCGAGAAATACCTTAACTCGGGGCTCCCGTACCGGGCCAACCTGTTTTTTGAAACACTGAAGACCTTTTATGGAACCGGAGATCGGCTAGTTCAATCCTGGGAACTGGATAGAACTCGTGTCGCCCCGGCCGATTCTGAATCTGACGCATATAGAAAAGCAGAGGTTGTATGACATCTGATCCAAAGCACACCGGTGATTTGCGATTCCGGGATCTCCACCTGGATAAGCGGTTACTGGATGCCATCACGGCGATTGGCTTTGAGTACTGCACGCCAATCCAGGCAGAGACTCTACCGTGGACACTGGCCTGTGAAGACCTTATTGGCCAGGCCCAGACCGGTACCGGAAAGACCGCAGCTTTTCTGATTACTGCTATTCAGGCATTGCTGGAAACGCCGGTTTCAGAAAAGGAGCGCTTTGCTTCTGAGCCACGCGTGCTTGCCCTCGCGCCTACCCGGGAGTTGGCCATGCAGATTGCCAAGGATGCAGAGCAGCTCTGTAAGCACACCGGGCATAACGTGGTTACCGTGGTTGGCGGGATGAACTACGACAAGCAACGGGATCAGTTGCAGAATGAAATCGTCGATATTCTGGTCGCAACCCCGGGCCGACTGATTGACTTTCTGGGGTCTCAGGACGTGTTCCTCGATCAGCTCGATATCCTGATTCTGGACGAAGCCGATCGCATGCTGGACATGGGCTTTATTCCGGATGTAAAGCGGATTATTCGAAAGTGCACGCCTAAAGATGACCGCCAGACCCTGCTGTTCTCCGCTACCTTCAATCAGGACGTTCTTAACCTCGCGTCCATGTGGACCAAGAACGCTGAATTCGTAGAAATTGAACCTGAGCAAAAGACCGCAGAACGCGTCGAGCAGACGGTTTACCTGATCGGCGAGGAAGAAAAGTTGCCGGTATTGGTGAATTACCTGAAGCGTGCTGAAGTCGAAAAGGCGATTGTATTCGCCAATCGACGGGATCAGTGCCGTGATCTGGAAGAAGATCTGAAAAATCAGGGTGTGAAAGTTGCTCTGATGTCCGGTGAAATTGCCCAGAACAAGCGCCTCAAGACCCTGGATCAATTCAAGAAGGGGACCATTCAGGTACTGGTTGCAACTGATGTTGCGGGGCGGGGAATTCACGTAAACGGCGTCACCCACGTGTTTAACTATAACCTTCCTGAAAACGCGGAAGATTATGTACACCGCATAGGACGGACAGGCCGGGCCGGGCAAACCGGTGTATCGGTCAGTTTTGCCGGTGAGGACGACTCTTTTGCCCTCCCGGAGATTGAGAAATACATCAGTCAGAAACTGAAAACCGCCGTGCCGGATGAAGCTCTGATGGCAGAGCTGGAAAAGCCACGGATTACCCGCCGGCGCGGAGGCCGACGCCCCCAGCAGGGTGGTCGCAATCAGCGCCAGCGCAGGAGCTGACGAAGAGACGGCAGTGCTGAGCGTGGTCTAAACCGAGAGAAGTCAGAGATGTTGATTGTAGCCGACGAGAATATACCCTTACTGGACTCATTCTTCGGGGATATCGGGGAAATCCGCCGTGTGCCCGGTCGCACCATGAGCGCCGAGGATGTACGTGATGCTGATGTCCTGCTGGTTCGCTCGGTTACCCGTGTTGGCGCTGAGTTACTTGAGGGAAGCCGGGTTCGCTTTGTTGGAACATCCACGATTGGCACAGACCACATTGACCAGGACTGGTTAAAAGACAGAGGCATTGCCTTCTCGGCAGCACCTGGTTGCAACGCCAATAGCGTAGCGGAGTACGTGCTCTCGGTTCTCCTGCTACATGCTGAGCGCCAGGGCCTGGACGACTGGACCAATCTGAGTGTTGGCATTGTTGGTGTAGGGAATGTGGGTAAAAAGGTAGCCCACAAGCTGGAACGTCTTGGTTTTGATGTACATTTGTGTGATCCACCGAGGTCGGAAGATCCGGGGGATCAAGACGCTGAGCGCTTTGAGTCACTGTCCGATGTGCTCAAATGCGACGTGGTGAGTCTTCATACGCCGTTAACGCGAGATGCCCGCCATGCGACCTGGCATATGATTGGCAGCGCCGAGTTGGCTGGTCTGAATGCATCGCAGTTATTGATCAGTGCAGGTCGCGGCGAGGTTATCGATTGCACGGCCCTTTCAGAACGTCTGGATCAAGCCGGTGCGCCGGTTGTCGCCCTTGACGTTTGGGAGCCAGAGCCTGCCATAGAGCCTGAGTTGCTGACCAAGGTTTGGTTGGCCACGCCCCACATTGCAGGCTATAGCCTTGAGGGCAAAGTCCAGGGAACTGAAATCGTGTACCAGGCGCTGAGCCGTTTTCTGGGGTTGCCTGTTCGCAAAAAATCCGGTCAGTTCCTGCCTGAACCCGCGCTTAACAAGGTATCGTTTACCAGTTCCGCTGACGAGGGCGACGCTCTGCGTGTTGCCCTGTTGTCCTGCTACGACCCTCGACGGGATGATGCGCGCATGCGGGCGGCGATCAAAGGAAATGCGAAAGAGCGGGCCGAGGCATTTGATTTGCTGAGGAGAGACTACCCTGTCCGACGGGAGTGTTCGAGCCTGAAAGTGCAGCTCAAGGGAACCAGTAAATCCCTTCAGGATAGTTTTCGGACCATCGGGTTCAAGCTGAAGATCTGATCACCATGCTCGATTGAAGAAAACAAAAAAACCGGGGTTATTGCCCCGGTTTTTTGTTTGAACGTTATAGCTGCGCTTGCTGCAACGCCTGGATACGTTCGTCGAGCGGTGGATGAGTCATGAACAAGGCACTCAGGCCACCTCGGGCACCTTTATTGATTGCGAAGGCCTGAAGAGTATCCGGCATCTGATCTGGAATTTCGCTTTCCTGTTTCAATCGGGAAAGAGCTTTGATCATAGCGGACCGGCCAGCCAACTGGGCGCCGGCGATGTCTGCGCGGAATTCCCGTCTACGGGAGAACCAGAAAACAATCGTGCTGGCGAGAATGCCCAGTACAAGTTCCGCAACCATACTGACCACAAAAAATCCGATACCATGGCCATTCTCATTCTTGAACACGACACGATCGACGAAGGAACCGATTACCCGGGAGGCAAAGATAACAAACGTGTTTACGACACCCTGGATAAGCGCGAGAGTGACCATGTCGCCGTTTGCCACGTGCCCGATTTCATGGCCCAGAACTGCCCGGATTTCGTCCTTGTCAAAACGCTGAAGGAGTCCTTCGCTAACCGCAACCAGCGCATTATTCTTGTTCCATCCAGTGGCAAATGCATTGGACTGGGTAGCTGGGAAAACGGCGACCTCAGGCATGCCAATGCCGGCATTTTTAGCCAGTTCCGCTACGGTGTCCACCAACCAGCGTTCGGCAGGGTTACGGGGTGAGGAGATAACCTGGGCGCGAGTGCTCCACTTTGCCATGGGCTTGGAAATCAGGAGCGATACGATGGCTCCGGCGAAACCGAAAACCGCAGCAAATGCCAGCAGTGGGCCATACTGGATTCCGTGTTGCGACAGGTAGCTATCAACGCCAAGCAGGCGTAGGGTGAAACTGGCAACCAGAATAACGGCAAGGTTTGTAGCCAGAAACAGCAGTATTCTCATTTGGTTTCCCTGAGTAGTTGAACGAACACAAACGTTGAGTCCTCAGACCGGAATATGTGGGCGAGGTTCAAAGCTTCAACAACTTTACGTCGATTTAATGCGCCTGGTCGGCAAAGAATGTTGCCTGCATGATCCGGCTGATCCGCCCGGAGTGGCCGTCTTTCAGCGCAGTGCGGATCAGGTGGATATAGGTGGAGAGGTCTTCTTGCACGGACGTAGGAAGGTGCTCTTCAGCCCGTTGGTGGCTCTGACCGAACTCCCGTGTGAGTGGTGCAGGTGCCGGAGCGCTCAGACGGATAAAGGCATCACGGGTCAGAACCGCCTGATCGAGTGCCTCCTGACGGATCGTATCGACGTATCGAAGCAGGCCTTCTTCCTGCAACCAGAGCAGGGCACCGAAACAGGCCATATGGCGCTTGCTGTGAAGCCCGAATTCATCCGGTTCGTCTGGGCCTGCGATGTCCTCGACAAACAGGTTTACCCGCCTTGGGAAAGCGCCGTAGAGCTGAACCAATGCGATGGCAACGTCCTTGTAGAATTCCTCGACATGTATGTCGGCCATGAGTGCTCCGCGTTACTGCTGGTATTTATCCAGGAAGCGCCCGAGGCGCATCATGGCGTCTTCGAGGGTATCCACCCGGGGAAGAAAGACCACCCGGAGATGCTGTTTGTCATCAATATTAAAGGCTGAACCCTGAACCAGAAGGATTTTTTCCTGTAGGAGCAGATCCAGTACCAGCTTCTCATCATTGACGATCGGGAAGCGTTTCGGGTCCAGTTTCGGGAACAGGTAGAGCGCTCCCTGGGGCTTGACGCAGCTCACACCGGGTATGTCGTTCAGCATCCGCCAGGCGGTTTCACGCTGTTCGTAGAGGCGGCCTTCCGGTGCCACCAGGTCATTGATTGACTGGTATCCGCCAAGAGCGGTCTGGATGGCGAGCTGGGCCGGAACGTTGGCGCAAAGACGCATGTTGGACAACATCTCGATGCCTTCGATCAGGTCAGTGGCACGGTGTTTGGCGCCGCTGATAATCATCCAGCCGGAGCGGTAACCAGCTGCGCGGTAGTTCTTGGACAGACCGTTATAGGTGAAAAACAGAACATCATCCGCAAGCGAGGCCGTGGAGACATGGGTCGTGCCATCGTACAGGATCTTGTCGTAGATCTCGTCGGACAGCACGATCAGGTTGTGTTTGCGGGCCAGCTCAATCACCTGCTCGAGGAGCTCGGTGGAGTAAACGGCGCCGGTCGGGTTATTAGGGTTGATCAGAACAATAGCCCGGGTGCGACTGGTGATCTTTTTCTTGATGTCATCGATATCCGGGAACCAGTTCTGCTGCTCGTCACAGCGGTAGTGCACGGGCTTTCCGCTGGACAGAGTGACGGCTGCGGTCCAAAGCGGGTAATCCGGAGCCGGGATCAGTACTTCGTCGCCGGTATTGAGCATGGCCTGCATCGACATGACGATCAGTTCGCTGACACCATTGCCGAGGTAGATGTCATCGATATCCACCTTGTCGATGCCCCGTTGCTGGCAGTAGTGCATGACTGCCTTGCGGGCGGAGAACAGGCCTTTGGACTCAACGTAGCCCTGAGCCTGATGCATGTTGTAGATGACGTCCTGCTGGATTTCTTCCGGCACGTCGAGTTCGAAGGTGGCCGGGTTGCCAATATTGAGTTTGAGGACCCGATGTCCTTCTTCCTCGAGACGACGCGCTTCACGCAGAACTACGCCACGAATTTCGTAACACACATTATCCAGCTTGGCGGATTTGTAGTAGTTCTGCATGGAATGGGGCTTCCTTTATCTGAAAATGGAAAACGCGAAACAGGCTTTATTCTAGCGGAGCTGAGGGGGGCGGCAACAGGGGAATTATGATGAATTGTGGCGTGATCCTGCAGATTTAGCCGGTAAACCTCAGGATGATTTGAAGGTGTTCTGCCTCTGAGCTGAAAAAGGTGTACCTTCAATTAATATTGTGCACAATATAACGGTGCAACATATAAGATAACAGCTGACGGAGAACAGGGTATGTCTGATAGCACCGTTTACGACTTTACGGTCCGGGATATCAAGGGTAATGAGAAGAACATGTCGGAGTACCAGGGCAAGGTACTGCTGATTGTGAATACTGCGAGCAAGTGCGGCTTTACGCCCCAGTTCGAAGGACTGCAGACGCTGCATCAGGAGCTCGGCGAAAAAGGTCTGGAAGTGCTCGGTTTTCCCTGTAACCAGTTTCTGAGCCAGGACCCGGGTGATGACGATTCCATCAGTCAGTTCTGCAGTCTTAACTACGGTGTCGATTTTCCGATGTTTTCGAAGATCGAAGTGAATGGTCCCGGGACACACCCGCTTTACCAGTTTCTGAAGAAACAGGCCAAAGGGGTTATGGGGTCCGAGAAGGTAAAATGGAACTTCACTAAATTCCTGGTTAACCGGAAGGGAGACGTGGTCAAGCGTTACGCGCCGACTGTGAAGCCTGAGGACATCCGTGCGGATATCGAAAAGCTGCTCTGACCATGGTGGATAATGGCGATAGCCTGAGCCTCGATGACCAGATCTGTTTCGCCCTTTATGCCGCCAACAGGGCCGTTACCGCCCGTTACCGGCCGATTCTTGAGGAGCTTGGTCTGACCTACCCCCAGTATCTTGTGATGCTGGTGCTGTGGCAGGAACAGTGTGATAACGCTGCAGATATAAGCAATCCCGAGGGGCTCAGGATTTCAGATCTTGGCCGTAGGTTGAGGCTTGATACCGGAACACTGACCCCGCTACTGAAAAGGCTTGCCGAGCGGGAAATGCTGACTCGCGAACGCAGCAGCAGGGATGAGCGGGTGGTGGAGGTCAGGCTCACGAAAAAGGGCGCAGCCTTGAGGGCGCGAGCTCAAGGCATTCCGGGCCGGTTGCTATGCGGACTGGACGTTCAGCCGGAGCGGCTTATTGCGCTGCGTACAGAATTGCAGGACATGCTCAGGATTCTTGAGGAAACGGGCGGGTCCAGCGGTTGATGGCAGCTCGAAGTTCATTTCGTTTGTATGGCTTGGTGATGTAGTCGTTCATCCCGGCAGCGATACAGTCATCACGATCACCTTGCATCACATTGGCGGTCATGGCGATGATGGGGAGGGTTCGCCAGTCCGGATTCTCCCGGATTTTTCTGGTGGCGGCGTAACCGTCCATAACGGGCATCTGGCAGTCCATCAGAACAAGGTCATAGGCGTGGTTCTGTAGCGCCTCAATAGCTCTTAGCCCATTCTCGGCATGATACACCTGATGCCCCATCTTCTTTAGCAGGCTGCTGGCCACCAGTTGGTTTACCTGATTGTCTTCGACCAGCAGTATATTGAGCGGGCGCTGCGGGCCGCTAACGGAGTCGTTGTGATCAATAGCTGAGGTGTCCAGGTCCGTCATAACGCCAGCGGCCCGGCACAGCGTTTGATACAGATTGCTTCGATTCAGTGGTAGTGGCAGAACCTGATAGGCTGGATCAGCGGGTACCGTTCCGGTGGTATCGGCAATGATCACACCGGCCCCAGTCCAGCGGGTTGCTGTGCCAGTGATGTCGGATGGGGTATCCGCAAGGGCAATCAGGATGGCATCTGGTGCTTGATTCGGACTGCTCACCGGTATGCCCCAGGCTTCAAGTTGACGCTTCAGGGACTGGCCGTGGGGGCTGGTGTCCGGAAAATCCAGTGCGACACCTATCTGTTGCAGGCTAGAAGCAACATCAGGCAGTTGGAGTGTGCCGCTGTCCTCGTGAATCGGGAGTGGGAGGGTAACCGTGAAATGGGTACCTTTGCCCTCCTCGGAGGTTACGGCTATCTGGCCGTGCATCCGTTCGACCAGTTGGCGACATAGAGCAAGCCCGAGCCCGGTGCCGCCATAAAGCCGTGTGGTGTCGGCATCGGCCTGGGAAAAGGGTGAGAAGATCTTCTGGAGGCCTTCGCCAGACATGCCGATGCCGGTGTCTATGACGTCAAGATGGAAGATGCCTTCCTTGTGGTACGCACGGATACGGACGCTACCTTCATCGGTGAACTTGATGGCGTTACTGACGAGATTGTTGACGATCTGACGAACCCGCGTCGGGTCGCCCAGGAAGTTTTCAGGGAGCTCGGGATCAAGATCCGTGACCAGGTCGATGTTTTTCCGGCGAGCCTGTTGGGCATGAAGGGTGGCGCATTCCTCGATCAATGCACGGGAACTGAAGGGTATGTTCTCCAGGTTGAGTTTGCCCGCCTCGACCTTTGAGATGTCAAGAATGTCATTGAGCAGACCGAGCAGGCTCTCGCCGGCATTCAGTGCGATCTCCAGACGATCGCGCTGGGAGGGATCGGCTTCCCCTTCCAATGCCAGGCCAAGCATTCCCAGAACACCATTCAGTGGTGTTCTGATTTCATGGCTCATGCTGGCCAGGAAGTTGGCCCTTGAGCGAGCTCGGCGGACAGCATCTTCCTTGGCCCTTACCAGAGCGCGGTTGCCTCTCTGCAGAGCGTCATTTTTTTCGGAAATTTCCCGGGTGCGGTCTTCGACTTCCTGTTCGAGCCGGGAGGAATAGTTCTTCATCGCACTCTCGGCCAATCGTAGCTGGGCAAGCGTGGAGTCTATGGTTTCGAGATGCTGGTTGATGATCCCGACCATGGTGCCGATTTCATCTTCGGTATGACCTGCAGGAACCGGGAGTCGCATTTTTTCCGGGGTCCTTGGGCGAGCCTCGCTCAGGGAGCTGATCACGTTCAGCATGGGTCGGGTCAGAACGAGATAGAAAATTCCCAGCAATGCGGCAGAAAGTACCAGGCTCTTGAACAAACCGCTCACCAGCGTGTAGCTGGATCTTTGTAGAAACTGAAGCCCGTAGTGGTAGGTGTCAATGGTGACGGTCAGTTGACCAAGTGGCAGGTTCTGGAGTTGTGGTACCTTGAGTTCCTGACTGAATGCACGGCTGGAGCCGAACAGCAGGTCACTGACCCAGCGATAAGGCGAGTCCGGGCTGCGCTTGCTGGCAGCGGCCATTGTCTGTTTCTCGCTGTCGAGAATCCTGGCGTCGATGGTTGCGGGATGCCTCAGCAGGCCGTCCAGCAGTTCCTCTGCCAGACGCACGTCGATGTTGTACGCTATCTGTGATGCCGGGCTGAGGCTGATCATCAACAGCGCCTGAATTTCCTCTTCCATGGATTCCCGGGCGTTGAAGAAGTCCAGGGTAATCTGAACGATATTCAGGATAAGGCCGAGCGTCATGGCAACGAGGACGGTGTCCCTCGTCAGGCGATAGGAGAGGCGCTTTCTGAAGCCTTTAATCACGGTGAGTCACAGTCCTTGTATGCGAGTCATGATCAGGAATTGTCTGGCCTTGGATCAGTTATCGTAGTCGGCCTTTTTCTTCCATTCATCATCGTGAAGGAAAGTATCCCATTCCCGGTCAAGCTTGGCCTGGGATTCTGCACTCGCGTTTTCCTTGCCTTCGGCGGCGCCCATAGCTTCAAGCTCCTTGATACGGGTACGGAAACTCTTCACCGCCTTCATGGCTAATGGATTGTCCCGGGATTTACCCATCTCGGTGCTGGCAAGGTGGTAGGCGTGGATGGCCTTGCGGAACTGATTTTGTCGGACGTAGTCCCGGGCCTGAAAAACATGAAGGTCAGCATGAGTCTTGTGAATCAGGAACAGCACATACTTGAGATTTTTTTTCGCGGCAGCGGTATTGACTTCGCGCGCTTTGTGCATGCCCTCAATCATTTTGAACAGATTCTGGAGCAGCTCTTTGACGTAGGCGGACTTCTCTGGAGAATCGATTTTGACAGGTGCCCGGGTATCCCGCTTTTCCAGAACAGCAGTCTTCAGCTCTTTTGTGCTTTCCTGCCAGTTGCTTACCGGAAGATCAGATTTGAGTCCTGACAGCTCATTACAGGCTGATTCCATTCGTTTGATCAAGAGAAGCTTGAGGTCGGTTGTCAGGTACTGACCCGGAATCTCCGAATACAGACGGTTGGCCCGGTTGAAGATGTCTTCTTGTGACGTAATCTTGCGCATACGCTCAATGCGGGCGCGTTCCCGCATCTGGGTAGCAACAATAATGGCGATTGATAGGGTAACGATACCCACCAACACAAGGACAATCGTCGTGGTATCCATGCTGTCCGTTACGACTCCGGGTTATAGGTCAATCCATGGAAGGCTCAATAGCTCTGCCAGGAAATGACGACATTATTCTGCAAGTTACAGAAAGACTAGCAGAAATCCACAGTTGAATCTGTTTTCTAAAGTTACAGTTGATGGCTTTATTTTTTTGGTGAATTATCACTGGTGTATATATTATTGTGATGAATGTAGGAACGTTGAACCTGTGCCCTGGAGTCCCTTATGGATATTTCCCGTGTGGATCTCAACCTGCTGGTCTATCTCGATGTACTTCTTCGAGAGCGAAATGTTACCAAAGCGGCGAACCACCTTGGCATTACTCAGCCAGCCATGAGTAATGGGCTGCGGCGGCTTCGGGATCTGTTCAGCGATCCGTTGCTGGTTCGTACCAGTGAAGGTATGACGGCAACGGAGCGGGCCAGAGAGCTGCAACCGCTGGTGCGCGGCATCTTGTCAGATATCGAGCAGGCGGTTCAGGAAAAAACGCCATTCTCTGCACTTGAGAGCCAGCGGGTATTCAGGATCATGGCCAGTGACTATGCTGAGTCGTGTCTGATGCCGCGTGTGTTGAGGCGGATTCGTCAGGAAGCTCCTCATGTGACTCTGGACGTATTGACTCCCAGTGACGTAAGTTTCCTCGACGTCGAACAGGGGCGGTTGGATATGGCCATCAACCGCTTCGACAAGATTCCCCAGTCTTTCCATCAGAAGACCCTCTGGACAGAATACTTCGCCTGTCTGATGAACGCCCGCAATCCTATCCTGAAAGAGCCGTTTACCCTCGATACCTACCTGGACGCAAGCCATATCTGGGTAAGCAAGACGGGTTTCGGTGTCGGGGTAGGGGTCAATCCTAAAGATGTCCAGCGCCTTGGCTGGGTTGATGAAGCTCTGACGCGGATGGGAAGGAAGCGGCAGATTTCGGTTTTCACCCGGCATTATCAGGTGGCGATGTTGCTGGCGGAACAGCACGATCTGATTGCGACCTTGCCATCACGGGCAGCCTGGCTTCAGAGAGATAATAACAATCTGGTGGTCAAGGTCCCGCCGTTCGACGTTCCTCCCTTCGAGCTGAAGATGGCCTGGAGTCCACTGCTGCAACACAATGCAGACCATCAATGGCTGAGAAAACTGATCATGGAAGTGGCGGAAGAGGTCGATCGCGAGTTTGCAGAATTCGGGGCTCGTTTTGAATCACCCGACACCCCACAGTTCCACCACTCAGAGCGGTAGTTCCCTTAGTTCAAGGGAGCTTCGGCTTGCATCCCACATGCGCTGAAACCGTTCTGAGAGAAGCTTGACCCTGCCGCCGTCGGCAAAGTTTGCGAAGCCTTCAGGTTTGTAAAAGTCATGTCGGTAAACAACACCTTCCCGATCGGCCAGCATGAACGGCTGATCATCAGCGGGGTATTCGTCGTTGACCAGTCTGAGCTCAATTTTGCTCGGCAGACGGCGCATGAGTTCGACAAGCTGGTGACGCCTTTTTACCAGTGGTTTGTCGTCATGAATCAATAGCCGGACTTCGCTGATCCTGTGACGACGGGCAAGGGAAGAAATCAGTTCCCGGAAGCGGTGACGATCATACAGGTCATGTTCCAGAAAACGATCGTAGATCCATAGCCGCTGTCGGGCCTGGCCTGCCAGGGAGTCCATCAGGTTCAGCATTCGTGGTTCATCAGAGAAAAGCCAGGATTCGGTATCCTTCCCCATCAGCAGGGGGCGTTCTCGAGACTGAAGTGCTTCATGCTGCAGGGCAGGGGAGAGACTGCGCATGTCAACATGGGGAATGCCTGCATCGTCATAGGTCTCGGAACAGACGTGAAAGCCAGCCTTTTCATAAAACGGAATGGCGTATTCCTGAGCTGAAAGCACCAGTTCCTGATAGTTTTCTGCCGCCTCAGCAATCAAGTGCCTGAGCATCGATTCACCGATACCCAAACCGCGATACTCGGGGAGAATGGCCATTCGCCCGATACGTGCGGTTTCCTCGAGCGCTGTAAACATACGGGCAACCCCCATGGGTTTATTGTCCGGGGTTACGGCAAGGTAGTGGTCGGCGATTTCGTCGGTGTCGTCCCACTCCAGCTCAGGGGGGACTTTCTGTTCGTCGATGAAAACGGCCTGCCGGATATCTTTGATGGGCCCAGGGGCCAACTGCCAGCTGTATTTCCGGATTCGTGTCTTCATGGAGAAACTTATTCGAAGTAGATAGAGCCCTGATTGTACAGTGTGCAGAGCAACCCGAGCAGCGCCTCATCCTGAGCTAACCGGCACAAGGCCGTCATCTCAACCCGGGAGCTGGCACAGAGTAAGGGGGCCAGGGGGGTAGCATCTCCGCGAAGCAGGTATTGTTCGCCGTCCACGAACAGGGCGGTTTCATCGCCCAACTCGTGATACGCGAACCGGGAGCCCTCGTTCCAACGCAATTGCTCACCACTGGAGAGTGCCTCTGCAAAGTCTTCGGGAGCGGCGGGGGCTTCGGCAGGAACGACGATATCCATGCTCTTGGGAGCGGTGGTGTACTGTCCGAACCAGAGGGCCAGGTTGCGCCGATCTCCCAATTGCTCGCGAATGATGTGGTCAAGCTTGTCGATAACATCTGTTTTGATGGTCCCGGGATTTTCCTGGACAGTCAGGTCCGGGTCGTTGATGTGCTCTGCCGCTGCTGACTTGCTACACAGGAAGTCAGTGAAGCCGGTGAGAACATCGTCCACGGTGGGTGCCCGGAAGCCAACCGACAGGGTAATACAGTCATCTTCAGCTACGCCGTGGTGGCCGATACCCGGAGGCAGATAAAGCATATCGCCGGGCGCAAGAGTTACGGTTTCCTCGCCATCCCAACTGCTCAGGATGCGAAGTGGCGTTCCTTCCACCCTTGGTGAGGTATGATCGCAGTGGCCGCCAAAGGTCCAGCGCCGGTGTCCCTGGGCCTGAAGCAGGAATACATCGTACTGGTCGTAATGGGGGCCTACGCTGCCGCCTACGGGAGCATAGCTGGCCATGATGTCATCCAGCCGCCAGTTGGGAACGAATCGGAAATGCTCAAGAATGTCTGAAATTTCCGGTACCCAATGGTCGAGGCCCTGAACCAGCAGTGTCCAGTCTTTTTCTGGCAGTTCGCTGAACTGCTCCGGGCTGAAGGGCCCATTATGCAGCTGCCAGGGCTTGCCTTTGTCGTCCTCGATGACAATTCGGGACTCAACGCCTTCCTCACAGGCCAGCCCAGCCAGTTCATCTGCGCTGACCGGGCACTCGAAAGCAGGAAACGCCTGACGGATCACCAGTGGTTTTTTCTGCCAGTAGTCACGCAGAAATTCAGAGGGGGTGAGGCCGCCAAGCATGTCCATGGTTAAACTCCCGGATTCAGATGTTGTTTGCCTGATCGACCGCGTTGCCGATATAGGAACCTGGCGTCAGGGCCATCAGTTCGGCTTTGGCGGCTTCAGGAATATCAAGCGTTTCTACGAAATTCTTGATGACTTCGGGAGTCATTGCCTTGCCCCGGGTCAACGCTTTCAACTTTTCATAGGGCTTTTCGATGTTGTAACGGCGCATCACGGTCTGGATGGGTTCTGCGAGAACTTCCCAGGCGTGATCAAGGTCTTCATCGAGACGGGCAGGGTTGATTTCCAGTTTGCCCAGGCCTTTGAGGGTTGCTTCATAGGCGATCAGGCTGTGGGCGAAACCAACACCGAGGTTCCGGAGAACGGTAGAGTCGGTCAGGTCACGTTGCCAGCGGGAGATCGGCAACTTGGCGGACAGGTGGCCGAACAGGGCGTTGGCAATGCCCAGGTTACCTTCGGAGTTTTCGAAGTCGATGGGGTTTACTTTGTGGGGCATGGTGGAAGAACCCACTTCACCTTCAACAGTCTTCTGCTTGAAATAACCGAGGGAAATGTAGCCCCAGACGTCCCGGTCCAGATCAATGAGAATGGTGTTGAAGCGGGCAACCGCATCATACAGCTCGGCAATGTAATCGTGAGGCTCGATCTGGGTGGTGTATGGGTTCCAGTCAAGGCCCAGGCTTTCAACAAATTCCTGAGCGTTGGCCGCCCAGTCCACCTGCGGGTAGGCCGAAATGTGCGCATTGTAGTTACCTACAGCCCCGTTAATTTTGCCCAGCAGTTCAGATTCGCGGATCTGCTTGAGCTGACGGCGCAGACGGTAAACCACGTTGGCCAGTTCTTTGCCGACTGTTGACGGAGAGGCGGTCTGGCCATGGGTCCGGGACAGCATCGGCTGCTGCGCATGTTCCTGTGCCAGTTCGGCCAGCTTGCTTACAACCCGGTCCATGGCAGGCAGCATGCCCTGGTCCAGACCTTCCCGCAGCATCAGGGCGTGGGACAGGTTGTTAATATCTTCAGAGGTACAGGCAAAGTGTACGAATTCCGTGACGGCGTGCAGTTCAGGCACGTCAGCAATCTTATCCTTGATGAAGTACTCGACCGCTTTGACGTCGTGGTTGGTGGTACGTTCGATGGCTTTGATGCTTTCAGCGTCTTCCAGGCTGAATTCGGCAACCAGTTTGTCCAGGAACGCATTCGCCGCCGCAGAAAATGCCGGTACCTCAGCGATTTCCGGATGTGCCGCAAGTTTCTGGAGCCAGCGGATCTCAACAGTCACGCGGTTCCTGATCAGGCCATATTCACTGAATATTTCACGAAAAACGCTGACTTTGCTGCCGTAGCGTCCGTCGACCGGGGAAATGGCGGTCAGGGCGGTGAGTTCCATTGAAAACCTCTCAAATCGTCAAAGAATCGGGTCAAAAAAGATTGGGCTGCACATAATACACCAGCGCAGCCCGGGAATCAGTCGTGTCGGTGCTTAAAGGGGGTGGTTCGCCTGTTCAGCAAGCTGTTTCGCATGCTGGATCACTTTCCTGCGGGAGAAAATGAGCTGCCAGCGTCGCCCGCCACTCTGTCTCCAGAGCACCGCTGAGCGTATGCCGGCCAGCAGCAACGCACGAACTTTTGCTGCATTTTCTTCCCTCTGCAGAATGGACGGGTTGCCACTGACCTGAATGCGCAGCCGGAAAGTGCTGATGGTGTCGGTGTAAATCGAAGCCAGGTTACTGACAAGGTTGCTATGGGTGTAGCCGAAATGACTTGCTGTATGCCGTGCCTGATCAATGCGGCTGGAAATCACGTCCAGCATGTCAGGCCTGCGATTCAGTTTCGATTCAAGGTGAATCAGATTCAGGGTATAACGGAGCACCTCAGCGTCCTGGGCTCTGCTCTGCTGGCTCATTACCGAGGACAGTGTGACCAGACCTTCACGGATATCTGTCAGATCTCCACCATACACATCCAGCGTGGTCGCGGGGTTGGTCGCAAAAAGTGAGCGAATGCAGGTCTCAAAGGTAGCGTTTGAGCACTGTCCGTTATGGGCAATCTGCTGGACCAGGTTGGCAGCCTGGAACAGCCCTGCCAGTGCCAGGGTCTGGTCATGCAGGGAACGGCTCATGCATTTGCTCCCTGGCTCTGGATCCCGGTGAGGCGAACCGGAAGGGCTTCGCCATCACGCCAGGTTTCCTCGATTACGCCACCGCCCAGGCAGATGTCGCCGTCATAGAATACGACAGATTGTCCGGGAGTAACGGCACGCTGGGCATCATCAAACACCACTTTTACACCGTGTTCGATGACGGTGACCTCGCAGTCCTGATCTGGCTGGCGATAGCGTGTCTTTGCCTTGCAGCGGAACTGCCTGGCGGGCGGTTCTCCAGCTACCCAGTCAACCGGGCCGGAAACGAGACCACGAGAGAACAGGAGTGGGTGATGCTTGCCCTGAACCGCGATCAGTACATTACGATCAAGATCCTTTTCCGCGACATACCAGGGTTCATCGCTGTAGTTGGCCAGGCCGCCGATACCGAGGCCCTGACGCTGACCAATAGTGTGGTACATCAGGCCCTGATGGCGACCTATCTTTTCGCCATCGGGGGTTTCGATGTCGCCGGGCTGGGCCGGAAGGTACTGCTTCAGGAAATCGGTGAACTTGCGTTCGCCAATGAAGCAGATGCCGGTCGAATCCTTCTTGTCGTGAGTAACGAATCCTTGTTCTTCAGCAATCCTGCGCACCTCCGGCTTTTCAAGCTCGCCAACAGGAAACAGTGTGCGGGCAATGCGGTCACCAGATACGGCGTGCAGGAAATAGCTCTGATCCTTGTTCGGGTCCAGCCCTTTCAGAAGCAGTGCCCTGCCTGAACCGTCGTCAAGAGGGCGTTGGCGGGTATAGTGGCCTGTGGCGATGTAATCAGCGCCCAGGGTAACGGCGTAGTCCAGAAAAGCCCGGAACTTAACTTCCTTGTTACAGAGAATATCGGGGTTGGGTGTACGGCCAGCACGGTATTCTGCCAGGAAATGTTCGAACACCCGGTCCCAGTATTCATCCGCAAAACTGGCGGTATGAAGTTTAATGCCGATAGCGTCGGCCACGGCCTGGGCGTCTGCCAGGTCGGTCATGGCTGTACAGTATTCTGTGCCGTCGTCCTCGTCCCAGTTTTTCATAAACAGGCCTTCAACCTGATAGCCCTGGTCCTTGAGCAGCCAGGCGGCGACGGAGGAATCCACGCCGCCGGACATGCCGACGATAACGCGAGTGTTTTCCCTGGAGGGGGTAGAGGACGTATTGGTCATGAGTACTTCAGTGCCGGTGAAAAGCTGGGAATTTTATCACTTCCGAACGATTACGTCTGTGTATCGACGATAACCTCCAGGGGAAAGCAGCGCCCGTTTCGGTAATCTTCTATACACTCAAGCACCAGTGGACTGCGTAGCTTGTCGCCGAGTGCCCGGATGTCTTCGATACTCAGCCAGTGTGCAGCAATGATTCCGGAGTCCAGCTCACTGGAGACCTGGCGCAGCGCTCTGGCTGCGTAACAGAACCGGAAGTAGGTAACGCCGTTGGCTGGTGCCTTGTAGGTGTACATGCCGAGGAAGTGAATGGGTTCGATTTCCCAGCCCGTTTCCTCTAGAGTTTCCCGTCGTACAGCATCGAGAATGGCTTCATCTTCTTCAATATGGCCGGCAGGTTGGTTGAACACCACCTGACCACCACTGAATTCCTCTACCATCAGGAAACGACCTTCCTGATCTTCAACAATCACTGCCACCGTAGCATGAGGTGTCCAGGTCATTATTTTCGCGGTCTCCTTGAAGGATTTGGGGACTTTCGCCTGCCCTGAGTGGGCTTGTTGACGCGGGCTCCGGGAAGATTGACGGTTTCGGTCCGGTATTGTCCCGGTGCCAGATCATCCAGGGTCCAGTTGCCAATCCGGTAACGGATAAGGCGAAGTGTGGGGAAACCAACGGCGGCAGTCATGCGCCGGACCTGCCGGTTCCGCCCTTCGCTAATGGTGAGCTCGACCCAACTTGTCGGCACAGACTCACGATACCGGACTGGCGGGTTGCGAGGCCAGAGATCCGGTTCGCCTATTCTGGTGGCCTGGGCTGGCCGTGTCAGGCCATCTTTGAGTTCAACGCCTTTGCGGAGTCTTTTGAGGGCATCTTCGGTGATCTCACCCTCGACCTGAACCCAGTAAGTTTTTTGCATCTTCTGTGCGGGATTGGCGATGCGATGCTGCAGGACGCCGTCGGAGGTGAGTAGCAGCAAGCCCTCAGAATCATAGTCCAGGCGGCCAGCAGGGTATATCCCCGGCTTGTTGATCCAGTCAGCCAGGGTGGCGCGTGCCGGTTGGCTGCTATCAGTCCGCTCATCGGTAAACTGACTCAGCACCTGAAAGGGTTTATTGAAAAGGAAAAGGTCTGCCATGTTGCTCGGTCGGGTCCAAAGATCAATCAGGATGTCATGACCGCAAGGTTACTGGATTGGATTGTTTTGGCAAAATCGGAGAGTAGCGGTGTTGTGGAGACACTCACCGCCTGTTTCGCCCATCGTTGGCCTGGATGGGCGAAGAAATGTATTTGGCAGCCCGATCTTCAGGCGTTCACAGCACGGGGCGGGTAGCCGCCTCGGTGGGTATCGTCTGAGTCGCTGTTGTTCGCTGTAGCTTCGTGATCAGTCTGAGACTGTTCGTCAGGAACGATATTGACAGCATGGACGCCCTTATCGCTGGGCTTTTTGTCAAAAGTGACAGCCTGCCCGGCTTTCAGGGTCTTGTATCCATCCATTTGCACCGAAGAGAAGTGAGCAAACAGGTCGTCACTGCAGCCATCTTCGATGATGAACCCGTACCCTTTGGCATTATTGAACCACTTTACTTTGCCTCTTGGCATGATGAACTCCCCTGTTCCTTTCCTGTCACATCTTGTTGTAGGTGTTCTGGGCATGCCGAGCGGACGCAGCCAGCTCAGCTTTCGTCAGTCGCCTGGTTACATAAATAACGCATGCGTTAACATTATTTTACATTGCACATTAACTTTCGGCCAATCAGGGCGGCGAGTCAATAGTTTCTATCACAGGAATGTGTGGTTGAACGCAGTCTGGAAGCGGTATCATGCTCAGATTGATAAATTTCTCACGCCCGGCACCGGTGTCAGCTTGAAAACACGGGGACGGACATCCACATTTAGAAAAGAGTACCGATAATCCGGTAAAGAATGATGCGAACTATCGAAAATTCTCTACTAGTATTTAATCAGGGGGGAGATGATCAGCCGGAGCGGCAGGACGATCTCAGTGTAGCCCCGGAAAAGCCTGCTCTGAAGCGCCCGGCGCGTTATCGGGTAGTGTTGTTGAATGATGACTACACGCCGATGGATTTTGTGGTAGACGTATTAATGAAGTTCTTCGGAATGAACGAAGAGAAGGCGACGCAGGTGATGCTGCTCGTCCATACGCAGGGAAAAGCTGTATGCGGGGTATATACCCGGGATATCGCCGAAACAAAGGCAGCACAGGTGAACCAGTATTCCTCGGAATGCGAACATCCGCTCCTTTGCGAGATTGAACGTGCGGACTGACAGACGTTGGGGTGGCCCATGCTGAGCAAAGATCTAGAAATTACGCTGAATACGGCTTTCAAAAATGCCCGCGACAAGCGTCATGAATTCATGACTGTGGAGCATTTGTTGTTGGCTCTGCTGGATAATGAATCGGCTGTCGGGGTTCTCAAAGCTTGTGGTGCAGATTTGAAACGGCTGCAGGATGAGCTCGTGGAGTTCGTTGATTCAACGACACCGCTGATTCCGAGCAACGACAGTGAGCGTGAAACCCAACCGACCCTGGGGTTCCAGAGGGTTCTGCAAAGAGCTGTGTTCCATGTCCAGTCTTCTGGCAAGAAAGAAGTTACCGGGGCCAATGTGCTGGTGGCGATCTTTAGTGAGCAGGAGAGCCAGGCGGTTTATGTTCTCAAGAAGCAGAACATTGCGCGTATCGACGTGGTGAATTTTGTGTCCCACGGCATTTCCCGGGTTCAGGGTGCCGAGGACCAGGAAGGGCATGATCAGTCGGCTTCGGAAGAAGTCGGAGAAGAGAGCGGCCATTCCAAACCATTGGAAAGCTACGCAACCAACCTTAACGAACAGGCTCGACTTGGCCGGATTGATCCGCTGATTGGCCGGGAACATGAGGTTGAACGGGTTGTGCAGATCCTTGTTCGCCGCCGTAAGAACAACCCTCTGCTGGTAGGCGAGGCTGGCGTTGGTAAGACCGCCATTGCAGAAGGGCTGGCCAAACGAATCGTTGATGGCCAGGTGCCAGAGATTATCTCTGATGCGGTGGTCTATTCCCTGGATCTTGGTGCTCTGCTGGCAGGGACCAAGTATCGCGGGGACTTCGAGAAACGCCTGAAGGGTCTGTTGGCTGAACTCAAGAAAGAGAACCACGCCATCCTGTTTATTGATGAGATTCATACCATCATTGGCGCCGGGTCTGCGTCTGGTGGCGTGATGGACGCCTCGAACCTGCTCAAGCCGATGCTCAGCTCTGGCGAACTGCGGTGCATTGGTTCCACCACGTTCCAGGAGTTCCGCGGGATTTTCGAGAAGGATAGTGCGCTCGCCCGTCGCTTCCAGAAGATCGACGTTAATGAGCCGAGCGTTGAAGATACCTATCTGATTCTCAAGGGCCTCAAGCCGAGCTTTGAGAAGCACCATGACCTCGAATACACCGACAAGGCGCTTCGCGTGGCGGCAGAACTGGCTGATCGCTATATCACGGATCGCCATCTGCCAGACAAGGCGATTGACGTAATCGACGAAGCCGGTGCCCGACAGCGCCTGGTGGAGGAAAGCAAGCGCAAGAAAACCGTCGATGTCGAAGACATTGAGGATGTGGTGGCCAGTATCGCTCGCATTCCACCCAAAAATGTCTCTACCAGTGATAAGGATCTGCTCCGGAATCTTGAGCGTGACCTTAAAATGGTGGTGTTCGGGCAGGATCCGGCCATCGAATCTCTGTCTACAGCAATCAAGCTTGCAAGGGCAGGCTTGAAAGCACCGGAAAAACCGGAAGGTGCCTTCCTGTTTGCCGGCCCGACAGGTGTTGGTAAGACGGAGGTCACTAAGCAGCTGGCGAAGGTTCTGGGTATCGAGCTTGTTCGCTTTGATATGTCCGAGTACATGGAGCGGCACACGGTGTCTCGCCTGATTGGCGCTCCTCCGGGGTATGTCGGCTATGATCAGGGCGGATTGCTGACCGAAGCCGTCAACAAACAGCCGCATTGTGTGCTGTTGCTGGATGAGATCGAGAAGGCGCATCCGGAAGTGTTTAACCTGCTGCTGCAGGTGATGGATCACGGCACGCTGACTGACAACAATGGCCGTAAAGCTGATTTCCGTCACGTCATCCTGGTGATGACAACCAATGCGGGCGCCGAGAGCATGGCTCGTCGTTCAATCGGCTTCAGCGAGCAGGATCACAGTACCGATGGCATGGAAGTGATCACCAAAACCTTCACTCCGGAATTCCGGAATCGCCTGGACGGCATTATCCAGTTTGGCGACCTCCAGAAGGACACGATCACCCATGTGGTCGACAAGTTCCTCACCGAGTTGCAGGCGCAACTGGATGAGAAGCATGTGGTGCTGCACGTGGATGAGGATGCCAAGGTCTGGTTGGCGGATAAGGGGTATGACGTCACCATGGGCGCGCGCCCGATGTCACGCCTTATTCAGGACAAGATCAAGCGTCCGCTGGCGGAGCAGATCCTGTTCGGGCGGCTATCCGAGAAGGGTGGAGATGTCTTCATCCAGCTCAAAGGCGACGAGCTGGTTTTCGAATATGAGGACGAGCCGGCCGAGGCGGTATGACGGTCTTCCGAATCAAGGCATAAAGAAACAAAAAAAGCCCCGTTTTCGGGGCTTTTTCAGATGCCTGCAGCCTTAACGGGCCCGGTACACGATGCGGCCTTTGCTAAGGTCGTAAGGTGTCAGTTCCACCTTGACCTTGTCGCCGGTGAGGATACGGATGTAGTTCTTGCGCATCTTTCCGGAAATGTGTGCAGTCACCACGTGTCCGTTGCTCAGTTCAACACGGAACATGGTATTTGGAAGCGTATCAATGATTACGCCTTCCATTTCAATGACATCTGTTTTCGCCATTCAGTAGAAACCTCGTTGGAATGTGCTTTCTCGTGATTTTAAATTGCGCAATTCTGCCTGAATTATCGGCATTTGGCAAAAATCAGTCGATTTGAAGTTCTCGCCAATGACCATCGCGCAATGCTTCGATGGGTCTGAAGCGGGTTTTGTAGCTCATTTTTCGGCATTCGCGAATCCAGTAACCCAGGTAGAGGTGGGGTAACCCCCTGCGTTGAGCCTCCTGCAATTGCCATAGCACTGCAAAGGTACCCAGGCTTCTATCCTCGTGAGAAGGGTCGAAGATGGTGTAAATTGCTGAAAGTCCGTCGTCGAGCAAGTCGACGGCTGCCAAGCCTACCAGGGCGCCATCCAGTCGTATATCGAGAAACCAGGAGTCGGTTGCACCTTCCACCAGGAATGAAGTGAATTGCTCCCGTGAAGGTGGATACATGTCACCATCCTTGTGGCGTTGCTCTATGTAGTTTTCGTAAAGTTGGTAGTAACTTTCTGAAAAGCTGGCAGGTACCAGCGTGCATTCCAGATCCTCGTTTCTTTTCAGGACCCTGCGCTGATTTCGGTCTGGCTTGAATTCGGTTGCCTTCAGGCGAACGGGTACGCAGGCGTTACACTGCTCGCAGTGGGGGCGGTAGTAGTGGGAACCACTGCGGCGAAAGCCGAGCGCTGTTAACTGGCTGTAGAGCTTTTTATCAATGTTCGCTCTTGGGTCAACGAACATGGTTGTGGCTTCGCGATCTGGCAAATAACTGCAGTCATGAGGCGGTGTCGCGAAGAATACCAATGTCCTGAGATTACTCATTCACACCTCCGGCTCCGGCCAGCGCCAGTGAATTTCCCAGTTCTGTTGATCAGGTTGTTGATCAACATTTGCCTTGAGTATAGATAAAAACTCGCTTCTGGGTATGCTGCGAGCTCCCATCGTCAGGAGGTGCCGGCTTTCTACCTGGCAATCCATAATCCGGTAACCCCACTCTCGTAGCTGGTTCGCGAGATGGACCATCAGAACTTTGGATGCATTGGTTTCCAGCGAAAACATCGACTCGCCAAAAAAACAGCGACCAATGGCAAGTCCGTACATGCCGCCTGCAAGGTCACCCTGGGAGTTCCATACTTCGATGGAATGGGCTATTCCCTGATGGTGCAGGTCCGAATAACTGGCCATCATGTCTTCGGTGATCCAGGTACCTTCTGCGCGGGTTGTGGCGCACAGCCGGATGATGCGGCCGAAGCACTGGTCTGCCGTTACCCGGAAATGTTGCCGGTTGAGTGTGCGGCGTAGGCTCCTGGATACATGGACTTCCTCCGGGAAAAGGACGCAGCGAGGATCCGGTGACCACCAAAGGATCGGCTGATCGTCGCTGAACCAGGGGAAGATGCCATTGCGGTAAGCCAGCCCCAGTCGTTGGGTGGACAGGTCGCCACCGAGGGCCAGCAGGCCGTCAGGGTCTTCGAGGGCTTCGTGGGCGGGGGGGAACCAGAGTTGGTCGGGGTCAAGCCAGGGTAGTGAGCTCATCCTGCTCCGCTTTCAATTGAACTTCGCGGTGATGCTATCGGGAGTTCCGGCTGGCAGGCACCGGCTTCTGAAACACGCTGTTGATACTTCCATGTACGCTTGGCTCCGCCATCCCTGGCTCCGCACAGTTTCAGAAGCCGGCGCCTGCCAGCCTTGGCTAACCGACGCGCTTGGCCTCAGTTTAGCTCAATTAGAATCAGTCTTGCTGGTCCAGATACTTTTCGGCATCCAGTGCAGCCATGCAACCGAAGCCGGCTGAGGTAACGGCCTGGCGGTATACGTGGTCTGCCACGTCGCCGGCAGCGAATACGCCTGGAATGCTGGTTTGAGTCGCCATACCTTCCAGGCCTGAACGAATTTTCAGATAGCCATTGTGCATGTCCAGCTGACCGTCAAACAGGCTGGTGTTCGGCTTGTGACCGATGGCGATAAATACGCCGGCCAGGTCGATGTCCCGGGTTGTGCCATCTTCAGTGCTTTTGATGCGCATACCGGTAACGCCGGTACCGTCGCCCAGGACTTCGTCCAGGGTGTGGTTCCAGACAATATTGACGTTGCCGTTTTCAGCCTTTTCGAACAGTTTGTCCTGCAGGATCTTTTCAGAGCGCAGGCTGTCGCGGCGGTGTACCAGGGTGACTTCGTCTGCGATGTTGGACAGGTAGAGGGCTTCTTCAACGGCAGTGTT
Source organism: Marinobacter salinexigens (assembly GCF_008370345.1). GTDB lineage: Bacteria > Pseudomonadota > Gammaproteobacteria > Pseudomonadales > Oleiphilaceae > Marinobacter > Marinobacter salinexigens. Next base: position 373,011 of record NZ_VTUU01000002.1, read on the forward strand.
ACCGCCACCGATAACGGCGACCTTCTGTTTGCGGTAGAAGAATCCATCGCAGGTTGCGCAGGCGGAAACGCCCTGTCCTTTGAATTTCTCTTCCGAGTCCAGGCCCAGATACATGGCGGAGGCGCCGGTGGCGATGATCAGTGCGTCGCAGGTGTATTCGCCGCTATCACCCTTAAGACGGAACGGGCGGTTTTGCAGGTCGGCTTCATTGATTGTGTCGTAGACAATGCTGGTCTCGAACCGTTCTGCGTGTTTCTGCATCCGCTGCATGAGTTCAGGACCCTGAACGCCGTCGTTGTCACCAGGCCAGTTATCAACGTCAGTGGTGGTAGTGAGCTGGCCGCCGACTTCAATTCCGGTGATCAGTGTAGGGTTCAGGTTGGCGCGGGCAGCGTATACAGCCGCAGTGTAGCCAGCCGGGCCGGAGCCTAGGATGATCAGTCGGGAATGTTTGGTTTCGCTCATTTGTGTGTCTCTCACTTCGAATTCGGTGCAATACTGACATCAGTTGAGGGTCAGTTTGGCGGGGAAAGGGCCAAAGGCTACCACGAATACGGCAGCCTGCCATTCATTTTGGCCAATCCAGCTTATAAATCTTTGCTATTTATTCAAGGACAGAAACCGTTGCCAGGAGCTGGCGGACTCTTTCGGCGCTTTTGCCCGAGTCGCCCTGTTCCAGGCGATGCTCCGCGATGGCGGGGAAGACAGCCTGGATATCGTCGGGCAGTACATGGTGTCGTCCTTCCATGAGCGCCCAGGCTTTCGCTGCTCGGAGTAATCCCAGCCCGGCACGGGGTGAAAGTCCGTACAGCAGACCAGGCATGCGACGACTTTGTTCCAGCAACCTTTGGACGTAATCGAGCAGGGCAGGGCTCGCGTTGACGCGGTTGACAGCTTGTTGGAGGGTGTTCAGTTCCTTTTCAGGTAACAACGCGTTCAAGCGATCTGTCATGGTCCGGCGGTCTTCGCCTTCCAGCAACTCCCGCTCGGCTCGTGGGTCCGGATACCCAAGCCTCAGGCGCATCAGAAACCGGTCGAGCTGGGACTCCGGCAGCGGGTAGGTGCCTCCCTGTTCAGTCGGGTTCTGGGTGGCAATGACGAAAAACGGTTCGGGCAAAGGGCGTGTTTCTCCTTCAATAGACACCTGGCGTTCTTCCATTGCTTCAAGCAAGGCGCTCTGGGTGCGAGGCGACGCCCGGTTGATTTCATCAGCCAATACTACCTGGGCAAAAATTGGCCCTGGATGAAATACCAGTTTCCCTGCTTCTTTGTTGTACATCGAGTAACCCAGGACATCGGCGGGCAGGAGGTCGTTAGTGAACTGGATTCTCTGATAGCTGAGCCCCATTACTTTCGCCAGGGCATGGGAGAGGGTTGTTTTGCCCATGCCGGGAATATCTTCGATAAGCAGGTGGCCCTTGGCCAGCAGGCCACAAAGTGCCAGGCGTACCTGCTGCTCTTTGCCGAGGAGAATCTGGTTCAGTTCGCCAACAACCGAGTCGACAAGTTTTTTCATTCTCCGGTCAGTCCCTTACCCGTTTGATAATGTCGCCATAAGCGTCGATGCGCCGATCCCTGAGGTATGGCCAGATCCGGCGCACGGATTCCGTGCGCGTGCGGTCAAAAGTGACCGACAGAATTGATTCGCTGCTGTCATCAGCCCGGGCAAGAAACTCCCCTTGGGGGCCACAGATAAAACTGTTACCCCAAAAACGAATGCCATCTGAGTTGCCGGAGGGGTCAGGTTCTGTACCAATGCGGTTTGGCGCGATCACCGGAAGGTTGTTCGCAACGGCGTGCCCTCGCTGAACGGTAACCCACGCTTCTAGTTGTCGCTCCCGTTCCCCGGCATCGTCGGTGATATCCCACCCGATCGCTGTCGGATAGATCAGCACTTCAGCGCCTGCGAGAGCCATCAGCCGGGCCGCTTCCGGGTACCACTGATCCCAGCAGACCAGAACGCCCAGTTTGCCGACGGAGGTTTCGATGGGGCTGAAGCCGCTGCTGCCATCGTTGAAGTTGGCGTCTCCGGGCGTAAAGTAGAATTTTTCATAGAACCCGGGATCATCCGGGATGTGCATTTTTCGGTAAATTCCCGCGATACTGCCGTCCTTTTCGAAAACGACGGCGGTATTGTGGTATACGCCATTCATCCTGCGTTCGAAGATGGACCCTACCAGAACTATACCGAGTTCTTTGGCCAGGTTTGCCAGGCGTTCACTGGTGGGGCCGGGAATGGGCTCGGCCAGTTCATATACCTCCGTGTCTTCTGTCTGACAGAAGTACAGCGTGGCGTGGAGTTCCTGCAGAACCACCAGTTCAGCACCCTGTTCGACAGCTTGGCGAACCAGTCGTTCGGTTGTTGCCAGGCTTGCGGCTTTATCGGAATGACAGGTTTGCTGGATTGCGGCAACGTTTAACTTGGCACTACTCATGGATTAACCACTCCGGCCGGAATCTGCATGGTGACACAGTGAAGGCTACCATGTTGGTACACCAGTGGTCGGCAGTTGATCGGGATAATTTCCCGGTCAGGGAAGATTCCCTGCAGTACAGTAACCGCCTGTCCGTCCTGGGGTACTCCGTAAACCGGTAGCAGAACGGCATCGTCAATGATAAGGAAGTTCGCGTAGGTTGCCGGCAGGCGTTCTCCTTCTTCGTCGTAGATCGCATCCGGCCACGGCAGGGCGGTGAGTCGGTACGGGCTCCCGTCTGGCTGACGGAACTCCCGTAATTCTTCTTCCATGGCCGCCAGAGCACTGTAGTGCTCATCCGCAACGTCCGGGCATGCCACGTAAGAGATATGGTCTGGGGCGCAAAAACGGGCCAGAGTGTCAATGTGACTGTCGGTGTCATCGCCGGCCAGATAGCCGTGGTTAAGCCAAAGGATACGATCCGTGCCGAGCACCTCGCCAAGAAGCTGCTCAATGGCGGAACGATCCAGGGAAGGATTCCGACTTGGGGCCAGCAGGCACTCGCTGGTAGTGAGTATAGTGCCCTGGCCGTCGGATTCTATAGAGCCGCCTTCAAGGATGAAGTCGACCGCCTGAAGCTGGCTCCGGCCAAACGTTCCCGCGTTCGCAATGTGTTCGTTCAGGGCGTTGTCTTTTTCCCAGGGGAACTTGTTGCCCCAGGCATTGAACCGGAAATCCAGAATGATGTCTTCGCCATTCTCCAGGACCGTTATCGGTCCGTGATCCCTGGCCCAGGTGTCATTAGCTGGCGCAGGCACTGCCAGAACCCGCCCGGGCAAACCGTGTCGCCTGGTGTAGGCAGTCAATTCCCTTTCCAGTTCCTGAAGCCGGGCGACGTGCTCGCAACTGATGACCAGGTGTTCAAAGCGAAGAACCGCCTTGGCAATTTCGAGAAACACCGGCTCCACTTCGGTGAGGATGTCGGCCCAGTCTGTACCCGGGTGGGGCCAGGTCAGCATTACGGCGCTTTGCGGAGCCCATTCTGCGGGCAACACGCGTCTGGATGTCACGTTACAGGGTCCTTAGATATCAGGAAGTCAGTGTTTCCGCTTTAAAACGGTATGAAGAACCTTGTCGTTCTCGAAGTAGACAATAAAGTCCGGATAGTGCCATTGCGAGATTGCCGGTTCTCCTACTGGACCCTGAATCTCGGATGGGGTTCCCCAGGTAGCGCGCACAGAGCTCTGGCTCATGCCCGTTGTAGGCAGTTTGACGGCACTGCGGTCCCCCTGTTGCCCGACAGGAATGGCAATTTCTTCTGCGAATACGCTGGTTCCCGGAGCCAGGCCCAGCGTGGCGGCGAGGGTCAGTGCACAGAACAGCGATTTGTTATGGTTCATCCGTAATCTCCATGGCTACTTCGGATCCTCCCGGGCTGAGCCGGAATGGATATGGATAAAACGTAATATCCGAAAAAGACTGATAAATGTCACTCGTTTTCCGAGTCTATCCTTTTTGTCGTTGCCGAATCTGCCAACGCATCACATGACGGGCTATTTGCTGGCGGTCGCCCTCACTGATGTGCTCAAACTCGGTGTGAAGTGTGTTGTGGCCGCCAGTAGCGGGTGTTATGCCGGTAACGCGGGTGGTGGCCTGAAGCTGAAAAAGTTCAGGCGGTAGCGTCAGACGAATGGCTAACCTGTCGCCGGTATGCCACTCAGAATCCGAACTGATAAACGACAGCCCGCCTTCACTCAGCGTAACATCCCGCCAGTCCTCCGGTTGCAACGGATTTTGCTCAAAGGCCATAATGCGCGCGAGCATATCCAGCTTGCCGTTGAGAGACTTGATCAGTCCGGTCAGAAGCCGATCCCGTTCTGCCAGACTGGATAGTTGGGATTTGACGTCCTGATCGAGACGCCTGAACTCGGCCTTCAGGCTTTTCAGGTGGTTGTCGTCAAAAGCGTGCTCTTCGGCGGGGCCAGTGGGTGCCAGCCTCCGGATCTCCAGGCCAACACGGTCTTCGATGCGAAAATAATCCCGGCGCTCCGACAGGGAGTCAGTCGAGTCGCTGGGAAGAGTGTCTGACGGCATCCTGGCTCCGTGGATCAGAAATGTTATTGGTAAAGAGTAGTTTAGCAGTTTCCTGCCGTGCTGAAAGCGTGCGGGGAATACCCGAATCACTACAGACCCGAAGGTAGCGGCAGGCTCACCACATGTTCAAACCCTTATCGTTCTATATAGGTTTGCGGTATACCGCGGCCAAGCGTCGCAATCACTTTATTTCCTTTATCTCTCTGACATCCATGATCGGACTCATGCTAGGGGTTGCTGTACTGATCATTGTGCTTTCGGTGATGAATGGCTTTGACCGGGAGCTCAAACAGCGAATTCTGGGCATGGTTCCACACGCCGTGATTAAAGGGGCCGGTCCATTACCGGACTGGCAGCAAGTGGACCGCCTGGTGGAAGAGCATCCACGTGTGTTGGCTGCTGCGCCATTTGTTCAGGGGCAGGGCATGGTCACCGGCGGTGGTAATGTTCGAGGCGTCATGCTGAACGGGGTGTTGCCTGAGCAGGAAAAAACCGTATCGATTATTGAGAACCACATGGTCGAGGGAAGCCTGGATGACCTGGTTTCAGGTGAATTCGGCATCATCATCGGGAAGTTGATGGCGGCCAGTCTGCGCCTTGGCATCGGTGACAAGGTGACGGTAGTTCTGCCTGAAGCATCGGTGACACCAGCGGGGGTTTTGCCCCGCCTGAAGCGTTTTACGGTCAAAGGTATTTTCAGCGTAGGTGCCGAGCTTGACGGTAACTACACGCTGATCCACATGGATGATGCGTCCAAGCTGATGCGAACCGGAGGTAAGGCCGAAGGTGTCCGCTTATTGGTGGATGACCTGTTTGCGGCTCCGAAGGTGGCGGAAGAAGCGGCCCGAATGCTGGACGGCCGTTATTATATTTCAGACTGGACCCGAACCCACGGCAATCTGTTTCAGGCCATCCGGATGGAAAAAACCATGATTGGTTTGCTACTGATGTTTATCGTTGCTGTAGCGGCCTTCAACATTGTGTCGACCCTCGTGATGGTGGTAACGGATAAAACCGCTGACATTGCCATCCTGCGTACGATGGGTGCGACGCCCGGACGTATTATGCGGATATTCATCGTTCAGGGCGCGGTTATTGGCATATTCGGAACGCTGGTCGGAACCACGCTGGGGGTTGTGGGAGCGCTGAATATCAGCGACGTCATTTCCTGGATCGAAGGCATACTTGGCCACAAGTTCTTGAGTGCAGACGTCTATTTCATCAGTTATCTGCCTTCCCAACTCCAGTGGCAGGACGTATTTATTATCAGCGGTGCCGGCCTGGCTATGAGCCTTCTGGCAACCATCTATCCCGCCTGGAGAGCGTCCAGGGTCGATCCTGCGGAGGCGCTGCGCTATGAGTAACACTAATCCCGGCATGCAATCTTCACTGGTCATCAATTGTCGGCAGGTTACCCGCACCTACAGTGAAGGGCCTGAAAAATTAACGATCTTCTCTGATATTTCACTGCAGGTTAATACTGGAGAGACGGTTGCTATTGTAGGTAGTAGTGGCGCCGGTAAGACCACCTTGCTGAATCTGTTGGGCGGGTTGGACAGACCCTCCTCGGGTGAAATTGCCATCTGCGGAAAGGATATACACCGGATGTCTGAGGCGGGCCGGGCCCGCTTCCGTAATAGGCATCTCGGGTTCGTTTATCAGTTCCATCATTTGTTGCCCGAGTTTACGGCGCTGGAGAACGTAATGATGCCTTGCGCTCTGGGCGGGCAGTCAGTACCCAAAGCCCGAGCCAAAGCGAGCCGGCTGCTGGAACAGGTCGGGTTGGCGGAACGCCTGACCCACAAACCGGGGGAATTGTCCGGCGGCGAGCGCCAGCGAGTGGCAATAGCCCGCGCACTGGTGAACGAACCGGAATGTGTCTTGATGGATGAGCCTACCGGTAACCTGGATGAGCACACGGGCGAGGGGGTTCGCGGGCTTATAGAGTCACTTCGGGATCAATTGGGTATTTCGTTCGTGATGGTGACGCACGATATGGCGATGGCCCGAAGCCTGGGACGCGTGCTTCGGCTGGAGCAGGGAAGGCTGGTTCAGGAACTCTGATCGGTGGTTTGGCGGCGTTGGCTGCGCTCCGCTCTGCGGGAGTGCCAGTCAGACCGGATTTTTCTGCGCCAGAGGTACTGTATCGCCAGATAAGACAGGCAAGCTGTCACTGTTGCGACAATCAGTGAGCCCAGGTAAAGGGGAATGCCAATATCCACCAGTCGGTGGCTGATCCAGGCCCAGGATAACTCGAAGTCGAAATCAAGAACCGGTCTGTTCAGCGCCAGCGCGCCAATCTTGTAATTGAAATAGAACAGCGGCGGCATGGTGATCGGGTTGCTGATCCATACCAGCACAACGGATAGCGGCAGATTGGCATTGAACCAGATAGCAAAGAAAGCAGCTGCCACCATCTGGAATGGCATTGGAATGAAGCAAAACCAGATGCCAACCAGAAATGCCCTGGCAACGCTGTGACGGTTGATGTGCCAAAGGTTGGGTTCATGAAGGATATCCCCGAGAAAATGAAGCGACTTCATCGCTTGCACCTTTTCGGGTGTCGGTAGATAGCGTTTCATGAACTTCTTTGGCATAGGAAGTTCTGCCTGTAAATAATGGAACAGCCTGCCGTATGGATATGGCAGGCAGACAATAGTCAGTATGCTCAGGAGGACATGGATTGTCCGAAGGAAAAAACGGCTATCCTGGACTCCCGGTCCGGCACGGCCGGGCGATTCAGGGAGTGTTCGCCTTTGCGTGCGGCGCTATCTTACTTTATCGGTTAACAGTGTTGCCACCTTGGGAGTGGTTCATTGTTGCGATGGTTGCTGTATTTTTGATTTGTTATGCCCTGCGTGCGGCCCTGCCAGGATGCATTCTGGTCTGTATCCTGGGGCTTGTTCTGGGTGTGTCCTGGACCGCCTGGCACGCGGGGAATCGCCTGTCCCAGCAGTTGCCGTCCTCTATGGAGGGCGAGCGCCTGACGGTCTCGGGCTATCTTTGCGATATCCCCTCTGTAGGTGGTTTCCGAAGTGTGCGATTCAGTCTGTGTGTAACTCATTGGCATACGCCTTCATCCGGCAACAAGAACGCCCCCAATCTCCCCCGAAGAATCCGGCTCTCCTGGTACGGAACGGCTCTCACAGACCTGCCCGGTCACCGCATGACCATGGAAGTGGTGCTCAAGCGACCACACGGCACCCTCAACGGAGCTGGCTTTCGGTATGAGGACTGGCTGTTTCGCCAAGGTTACCGAGCCACCGGAACTGTGAAGGCTGCTTCACTGAATGAAAGTGTGCCCTGTGGCATTCATTGCACTTACCGTAAGTCACACGCAGAGCTGGTGCTATGGGTTCAGCGGGCGTTTGGGGAGGCACGACAGTTTCCGCTGATATCTTCTCTGATGGTTGGTTACCGGGGCTATCTGACGGATACCCACTGGGATGTGCTGAAAGCGACGGGAACGATTCACCTGGTTGCTATTTCAGGTCTTCATCTGGGGCTGATTGCCCTGGGGGCGGGTTTTTTCTGCCGACGGGTTCTCTTACTTATACCTGGGCGGTGGGTGTCTGAAGGCCGGATCCGGGTGTTGTCGTTTGTTCTTGTTGTTGTTTCCTGTCTGGTATACGGGCTGGCTGCCGGGTTTACGGTTCCTACCCAGCGGGCGCTGGTCATGGTAACGGTTGCTGGCTGGTCTTTGTTGGTTGCTCAGGAGCAAACTCCCTGGTCAGCTTGGGTTCTGGCATTGGTATCGGTTTTGTTGCTGGATCCGTTCGCGCCTCTGGATCAGGGCTTCTGGTTGTCCTTTGTCGCCGTGTCGGTGCTTATCTGGGTCTTCTCGGGGCGGTTTCGGCAGGTGTCCTGGATTAAAGGACTGCTCATCGCCCAGTTAGCGATCTTCGCCGGTCTCTGGCCTGTCCTTGAAGGCCTGGGGCAGGGGCAGCCTTTGGCGGGAGCGGCAGCCAATCTTCTCGCAATACCCTGGGTGTCGTTCGTGGTGATGCCGGTGGTTATTCTCTCAGGGCTTCTGGTGGCTGTGTTCCCGGCGGCAATGAACGTGGCCATTCCTTTGCTGGACCTGGTGCTTGGTGGGCTCTGGGATGCTCTTGTGTGGGTTGCATCATGGCCGGTTCCGGAGTTTCGGTTGCCAGTGCCGTTGTTGGCCGCGTCGGCAGTGATGGTGCTGTTGATGGTTTGGGTTCCGTGGATTCGTCTTCAGTTGGCGTGTGCGGGGATACTTGGCGTGACCCTGGTCTCGATGTGGGATGAAAGCGGGCAGGTCAATCCCTATGTCGAAACCCCGGAAGTGCGTATATGGGATGTGGGACAGGGGCTTTCAGTACTGGTGCGACACCAGAGAGATGTGCTGCTTTACGATACTGGCCCTGAAGTACCCGGGCTGTTTTCGAGTGTTGAGTCGACTGTATTGCCGGAGTTGCGGAGACTCGGCGTGAAACGCATCGACACGCTGGTGATCAGCCATGGGGATAACGACCACGCTGGCGGAATGGAAATGCTGGTGGAAGGGGTGGAGGTCGGAAGCATCGTATCGGGTGAACCCGGGGTGGTCCGTGAGCGGTTGGGGCATGCCGAAGCGGGGGTGACGCTCTGTAAGCAGGGCATGTCCGCGAAGGTGGGTCGCCTGACGACAGGCTACTGGCGATACAAATCAGGAATCGAAGGTAACGATGCTTCCTGTGTACTAAGTATCCGCGATCATGAGTTCGGACATGAATGGATACTGCCGGGGGATATAACCGTCAGGTCCGAACAAGCCTATATCAATGATCGTCGGCGCTACGGGGATCTCGCAATACCAGGTAAACGACTGGTAGTGGCTCCACACCATGGCAGCAAAACCTCTTCTTCTCAGGCCTGGGTAGAGGACCTCCGTCCGGATTACGTGGTTTATTCAGCGGGATACCGCCATCGTTTTGGTCATCCTCATAAAGATGTCGTGGCGCGTTATCGGGAAGTTGGAGCGACACCGCTGAACACTGCCTGTAGTGGAATGATCACGGTATCGGCAGGCGTTAATGCCATGATCATAAGGGAAATTCGTGATAGTGCGCCATTTTGGATCAAGGCTCCGGGCCTCGCTCGTGACCAATGTAAAATACCGTGACATTGCGGGTGTGGCCCGGACCCGCAGCTATGCTAAAGTAGCGCGGCTTGTAAATTTTCAGGGAGACCGAGCGTGTTCGAGCTGTTGAAAGCCGGTGGCATTCTGATGGTGCCAATTGTTGCCTGTTCCATTCTTGCCCTCGCAATAATTCTGGAGCGGTTCTGGACTTTGCGTGCCTCGCGGGTGGCGCCACAGGAAACCATTAATGAATTGTGGCGCTGGATCAAGAAGAAGGACCTTAACGGACGTAAGCTCAAGGCGCTGCAGGGCTCCTCACCGGCAGGGCGGATCCTGGCGGGCGGGCTGCTCAACGCGAAGCACGGCCGTGAAATCATGAAAGAAAGCATCGAACATGAAGCCAGTCAGGTGATCCACGAACTGGAGCGCTTCCTGAACCCGCTTGGTACGGTTGCCACCATTGCGCCATTGCTGGGGCTGTTGGGTACTGTCATAGGCATGATCAAAGTGTTTGCTGAAATCCAGCTCGCTGGTGTGGGTAATGCGGGTAACCTTGCCGGCGGTATCTCAGAGGCTCTGATCACCACTGCCGCTGGTCTGAGTGTGGCTATTCCGGCGCTGATCGCGCACCGCTATTTCATTCGCCGGGTAGATGAATTGGTGGTAGGCCTTGAACAGGAAGCGATCAAACTCGTGGAAGTGGTTCACGGTGATCGTGAAATTGACGTGGAAGGAGCCTGAACGTCGTGAAGTTCAAGCGCCAGAGAAGTCAGGAAGTCGGGGTAGACCTGACACCACTGATCGATGTGGTATTCCTGCTGCTGATTTTTTTCATGGTTTCCACCACGTTCACCCGGGAAAGTCATCTCGAGGTAGAGCTTCCGGAAGCCAGCGGTGAACCTGCCTCCCCAGCTGAGGTCAGGCAGATCGACGTAGTGATCAATGCTGCGGGCCAGTACACCCTCAACGACCGGGCTCTGGTCAATAATCGCCGTGAAACCCTTGAGCGTGGAGTAAAGGAACTTTCCGAGGGTGATAGCACATTGCCGTTTATTATCACGGCCGACGCACGCACACCCCATGAATTTGTTGTCCGAGCCATGGATGTTGCAGGCCGTCTGGGTTTTGCCAAACTGAGCATAACCACAGAACGCGAGGCTGAGAGCCAGTGAGCAGTATTGAAACTGATCCGACCCAGTCGCCAGCGCTGCCAGACAGCAGTTGGGGAACCTACAAACGGCTGCTTGCCTATGTAAAACCCTTCTGGCTGGCGTTTGCACTTGCTGTCGTAGGTAATGTGATTTATGCCGGTGCGTCGACCGGCATGGCAGCGGCCATGGAGTATGTCATCGCGGCTATCGAGAATCCCACCGAGGACAATCGCCTATTGCTCACGGTCGTGATTGTCGGCGTGTTCGCCTTGCGGGGTGTCGGTACGTTCATGAGCCAGTACTTCATCAACTACGTTGGGCGCCAGGTGATCAATGCGTTGCGGAATGATGTCTTCGACCGCCTGCTGACGCTGCCTTCCCGTTACTTCGATGACAATGCGGCTGGTCGTCTCGTCTCCAAACTGACGTTCAATGTAGAGCAGGTGGCCGAGGCCACGACCAATGCGGTAACGATATCCCTCCGGGAAGGTCTCACCATTGTTGGTCTGCTCAGTTTCATGCTGTACACCAACTGGAAACTTACCCTTATTTTCCTGGCTGTAGGCCCCATTATCGGCGCTGTTGTCAGTTATGCGAGTAAACGTTTTCGTCGCATCAGTAAGCGTATCCAGGGTTCTATGGGTGATATTACCCATGTCGCTTCCGAGTCCATTTCAGGCTACCGGGTTGTGCGGACCTTCGGCGGTGAGGATTACGAACAGCAACGATTCCGAGAGGTTAACGAGAGAAACCTAAAGCAAAGTCTTAAGATGGCTTCTACCCAGGCGATCAGCGTACCGGTGATTCAGGTGCTGGTTGCAATAGCCATTGCGGCACTGGTCTGGACCATGTTGGCTCCGGAAATTCGTGGCGGCATGACCACCGGTCAGTTGGTGGCATTCATTACCGCGGCGACCACCATGGCCAAGCCCATTCGGCAGGTGACCTCCGTACACGCCAAGATCCAGAAGGGTGTCGCGGCAGCCTACGATGTGTTTGAAACCATCGACGAACAGCCGGAACAGGACCCTGGTACCTATTCACCTCAGCGGGTAGAAGGCACGATTCAGTTCAAAGATGTGGCGTTTCGCTACCGGGACCAACTGGATAATGTTCTTGAAGGCATTTCTGTCGAGATCCCGGCAGGCCAGAGTGTTGCTCTCGTTGGTCGTTCCGGCAGTGGCAAATCCTCCATGGTCAGCTTGTTGCCCCGTTTCTATGAGTTCACCGGTGGAGACATTCTGATTGACGACCATTCCCTGCGTGAATACTCCCTCAAGGCACTAAGGTCCCAGATTGCACTGGTGACGCAGAATGTCGTGCTGTTCAATGACACCATTGCTGCGAATATTGCTTATGGTGCTCTGAGAGACTGTGGCCGGGAGGAAATCCGCGAGGCAGCCGCGAAGGCCCACGCGCTTGAGTTCATCGATCGTATGCCTGACGGACTCGATACCATGATCGGTGATAATGGTGTGATGTTATCCGGTGGTCAGCGGCAGCGTCTGGCCATTGCCAGGGCATTGCTGAAGAATGCGCCTATCCTCATTCTGGACGAAGCTACCTCGGCTCTGGATACCGAATCCGAACGTCACATCCAGGAAGCTCTCGAAACCGTTATGAAAGGCCGTACCACTCTGGTGATCGCTCACCGCCTTTCCACCATCGAGACGGCCGATCGTATCCTGGTGATGGACAACGGCAGAATTATCGAGACTGGTCGCCACGACGAATTGCTGTCAGCGGGAGGGGCCTACGCTCAACTGCATCAAATGCAGTTCAGTGATCAGACATGAGTTCCTTTGTAGATCGCGTCTGGTATGGCGGTAACAGGCCTCTGTGGTTCCTCTCTCCGTTGGCCTGGCTGTTCCAGTCAGTGTCCGAGTCCCGGCGCAGGAAAGCGTGGGAAGCCAATCGCCATAGTCTTCCTGTCCCGGTAGTCGTGGTAGGCAATATCACCGCTGGCGGAACAGGCAAATCCCCCCTCACAGCCTGGCTGGTGAAAGCCCTGGCCGCTGATGGCTGGCGGCCTGTCATTATCAGTCGCGGCTATGGTGGAAAATCCCCTGAATACCCTTTACTGGTGACCCCTGAGACAACACCCGGGATGGCCGGAGATGAGCCCGTCATGCTGGCTGATGCGACAGGCGTTCCTGTCGTGGTTGACCCGGACCGGCGCCGCGGCGCCTGCTGGGCGCTGGAGCAGGGGCTTGGTGATGTGCTGATCTGTGACGACGGGCTTCAGCACTACCGTTTACCCAGAGACATCGAGCTTGCCGTTTTTGATGGGGCCCGGGGCATTGGCAACGGCGCGATTATCCCCGTCGGCCCGCTTCGCGAACCGGTATCCCGCCTGTCATCGGTGGATTTCCTGGTGATCAACGGCGGCAGTGAGGACTCGGATCATCCCCTGAATTCATTTCAGGGCATTGAGCATCCGGCCATTTATTCAATGTCGCTTGCGCCTTCCTCCCTGGTGAACCTCCGGTCTGGTGAATTCCGGCCGCTTGCGGATCTTGATGGCAAAGTCGTCAAGGCGGTTGCGGGTATCGGTAATCCGGGCCGGTTTTTCGATACCCTCAGGGCTCTTGGGGCAACTGTCTCAGAGGCCCCGTTTCCGGATCATCATGCGTTTAAGGCGCATGACCTTGAGGCGCAGGGCGATCAGTGGGTGGTTATGACCTCCAAGGACGCCGTAAAATGCCGGGAATTTGCGTCAGACAATGTCTGGGTCCTGGCCGTGGAATCCAGGTTACCCGAGGCTTTTGAACAAGCCGTGCTGGCCGCTGTGCGGGCATGTGCTGATCAGGTTGTTACTACTACAGTTGATGAGATGCATCATGGATAAAAAACTTCTGGGCCTGTTGGCCTGCCCGGTGTGCAAGGGCGAGCTCAAACTGAACGACACCAAAACCGAACTGGTGTGCTATCAGGACGCCATGGCGTTCCCTGTACGGGAGGGCATTCCTGTCATGCTGGCCTCCGAGGCCCGTACGCTAAGCACCGACGAACGTCTTGATAAACGATAACCGACTTTTCTGAGGCCGTTAGCCATGTCCTTTACCGTTGTCATTCCGGCCCGATACGGCTCCAGTCGCTTACCTGGTAAGCCGTTGGCTGAGATCGCAGGCAAGCCCATGGTTCAGCACGTCTATGAGCGGGCTATGGAGAGTCGGGCTGATCAGGTGGTCGTCGCGACGGATGATGATCGTATTCGTACAGCCTGTGAAGCTTTCGGGGCGGAAGTGGTGATGACATCACCAGAGCATGCCAGTGGAACAGATCGCCTCGAAGAGGTTGCGCGAGTGTTGGGGTTTGGCGGTGATCACCGGGTGGTGAATGTTCAGGGCGATGAGCCTCTGATCCCTCCGGCGTTAATCAATCAGGTAGCAGATAATCTGGAGCGATATCCTGAGGCTGCAATTGCGACTCTGTGTGAACGCATTCATGACGTGGCACAGGTCTTCAATCCGAATGTGGTAAAGGTGGTCTTTGATCAGACCGGGATGGCCCACTATTTCAGCCGGGCTCCGATTCCCTGGGCAAGGGATCTCTGGCAAAACGGCACGCCGATGACGGGTGGTGATGTTTCGCTGCCAGAGGGCATTGGTTATTTTCGTCACATTGGCATCTACGGATACCGGGCCAGTGTGCTGGGGCAGTTCGTGAGCTGGCCGCCGGCGCCGACAGAAACCGTGGAATCGCTGGAGCAGCTTCGTGCGCTCTACAACGGCGCGGGCATTCATGTGGATGTGGCGGTTGAAAACCCACCCGCGGGTGTCGATACCGCAGAGGACCTCGAGAGGTTGCGTCAGAGAATGGAATCAGGGGGGTAACGTCATGTCCGAACCGGTAAAAGTTCTGTTTGTCTGTCTTGGTAATATATGTCGCTCACCCAGTGCCGAAGGCGTGTTCCGTACCTTGGTAGAAACACACGGGCTGACGGAGCGTATCCATATTGATTCATGCGGAACCGGTAACTGGCATGTTGGAAATCAGCCTGATCCCCGAGCGATTGAGGCGGCAAACCGTCGTGGAATCGACATCAGTCAGTTAAGAGCACGGCAACTGGACTCCGGCGACCTGGATACCTTTGACTATGTGTTGGTGATGGATCGGCAGAACCTGGCCGATGTAAAGGACATATGGCACCAGAATGGCGGCACTGAGCCGTTGTTGTTTCTGACTTTTGGTCGTTCCGGACATCAAGAGGTTCCAGACCCGTATTACGGCGGTGATGATGGCTTTGAAACGGTACTGGATATGATCCACGAGGCAGGTGAAGGCTTATTGGCCGAGATCAGGGGGCGCCTGGCTTGAGCGCTGCGCTGGATGTCCGCCGTGATGTAGAGCTGGTTTCGCTGAACTCCATGCATTTGCCTGCTACGGCGAAATACTACGTGGAAGTGACCGACGCCGGGTCTTTGGCCGGAGCTCTGGGCTGGGCGAAGGAACACGCGGAACCCGTGCTTATCCTGGGCGGTGGTAGCAATCTGGTCTTTACCGGAGATGTTGAAGGGCTTGTCATCAGGCTGTGTATCCGTGGCCGGTGCTGGGAGCATGCCGAGGGTAACGAAGCAACGCTGGTCCTGGGAGCGGGGGAAAGTTGGCATGAATCGGTACTGTACGCCGCCCGTTCCGGTTACCGGGGTATAGAAAACCTGGCTCTGATTCCAGGCACGGCGGGCGCTGCTCCGGTCCAGAATATCGGTGCCTACGGTACTGAATTAAAAGACACTCTGGAATCGGTCACTGCGTTTGATCGGGAATCCGACCAGTGGGTTGAGCTGAAGAATTCGGACTGTGAGTTTGGCTACCGGGAAAGTCTGTTCAAACGGCTTCCAGGGCGTTATGTCATTACTGAAGTGAGGCTCAGGCTCTCACGGGTGAGGGCTTTCCAGACTGCTTATCGCGATCTTGAGGAATACCTCGGAGACACCGCAAAAACTGACTTGAGCGCAACGGCGGTAGCTGAAGCCGTGATGGCTATACGCCGCCGGAAGTTGCCGGATCCGGAAATTCTGCCTAATGCAGGGAGCTTTTTTAAAAATCCGGTGGTTACGAAAGAAGCCTATTCAGCGCTCAAGGCCGGACATCCGGAAATTGTAGGCTATGAGCAACCTGAAAATGTAAAGCTGGCTGCGGCCTGGTTGATTGATCAGTGTGGCTGGAAGGGTTACCGAAATGAGCGGGTTGGGGTGCACAACCGCCAGGCTCTGGTACTGATCAATCATTCAGAAGGTAATGGTCAGGACATACTCGCGCTGGCTGAACGTATCAAAGCATCCGTATTCGAGAAATTTGGGGTAGCGCTGGAGATGGAACCGGGAGTTGTCGGCAAACTATAGCGAGGGTTTGCCGGAAATGATTGCTTCGGTCCTGACAGAACGTGAGCGATATTCAACAAAAGGCCCCGGTGTGATCGGCTCATACCGGGGCTTTTTCATTCTGCAGGATCAGAGTCCCTTGCGTGGGGAAGCTTTAACCAGGAAAGACAGAGCTTCTTCCACCGGGATGTCCTGCTTGTCCTCGTCGCGGCGGCCCTTGTATTCCAGGGTGCCCGCAGCAAGGCCGCGATCGGAGACCACGAACCGGTGCGGAATACCGATCAATTCCATATCGGCAAACTTGACACCAGGGCGCTCATTACGGTCATCCAGAAGTACATCGTATCCTGCCTGGCGGAGCTGCTCGTAGAGCTTCTCAGCGGCCTCGGCCACTGTCGGAGACTTGTGGCCGTTCAGGGTGACAATAGCGACTTCGAACGGGGCGATGGCATCCGGCCAGATAATGCCCTTGTCGTCATGATTCTGCTCAATGGAGGCAGCGACGATGCGGGACACTCCGATACCGTAGCAACCCATCTCCATGATCACGCTTTTTCCGTTTTCGTCGAGTACAGTCGCGTTCATGGCCTGGCTGTATTTGTTGCCCAGTTTGAAAATGTGGCCAACCTCAATACCACGGCGGATCTCCAGAGTGCCCTTTCCGTCCGGGCTGGGGTCGCCTTCGACCACATTGCGAAGATCCTCAACGCGGGTGAGCGGCACGTCCCGCTCCCAATTCACTCCGGTAAGGTGGAAGTCGTCCTTGTTGGCGCCGCAGACGAAATCTGCAAGGTGAGCAGCACTTCGGTCGACAATGACGGGAACGCTGAGATTGACCGGGCCGATAGAGCCTGGTTTGCAGCCCACCGCTTTTTCTATTTCTTCATCAGTTGCCATGGTAAGTGGTTCGGCAACGCCTTTGAGATTCTCGGCTTTGATTTCGTTGAGGGTGTGGTCACCACGGAGAATCAATGCCACCAGGCCGGCTTCTTCACCTTCCTCGGCTTCGGCTTTGACCAACAGGGTTTTTACCGTACGGACGGCATCAATGCTCAAAAACTGGGCTATCGCATCGATGGTACGCTGGCCAGGTGTTGAAACTTCCTGCATGTCTTCAGACGGGGCAGGCCGATCTCCGGCAGGTGCAAGCGCTTCCGCCTTTTCGATATTTGCTGCGTAATCACTCTCGGTGCTGAACGCAATATCGTCTTCACCTGAGGAGGCAAGTACGTGGAATTCATGGGACGCGTTGCCGCCGATGGCGCCGGAATCCGCTTGTACCGGGCGGTAGTCAAGCCCCAGTCGATCAAAGATCGCGCAGTACGTGCGGTGCATGACGTCATAGGTTTCGCCGAGAGATTCGGTGTCCAGATGGAAGGAGTAGGCATCCTTCATCACGAACTCACGGGCGCGCATCACGCCGAAACGGGGGCGACGTTCATCGCGGAACTTGGTCTGGATCTGATAGAAATTGGCCGGTAGCTGTTTGTAGCTCTTGAGCTCATTACGAATCAGGTCAGTGATGACTTCCTCGTGGGTCGGGCCGAAACAGAATTCCCGTCCATGACGGTCGTTCATACGCAGGAGTTCGCCACCATACTGGGTCCAGCGACCGGATTCTTCCCACAGTTCTGCCGGCTGAACCGCAGGCATCAGTACTTCCTGAGCACCGCTCTTGTCCATCTCTTCACGAACAATCCGCTCAACCTTGCGCAGGGTCTTCAGCCCCATAGGCAGCCAGGTGTACAGGCCAGCGGCCAGTTTGCGGATCATGCCTGCACGCAGCATGAGCTGGTGGCTGATAATTTCGGCGTCTGCCGGGGTCTCTTTCTGGGTTGCAATCAGATAGCGGCTTGCTCGCATCGTATCTTCCGTTTGGTTCAGAACAGGGTTGTTAGACTAATGGACAGGCGGGGGTTGGCCCGCGGAAGCCTTTATTTGTCGTAGAGTGGTGGTTATTGTACGGAGCCTGTCGAACAAGGTACAGATGATGACTGACGAAACTATCGATGTTACTCCCCGGCGGCGTCCGGTACAGGCTCGCAGCCGAGAACGGGTGAATGTAATTCTGGCCCATGCTGCGGCGATCTTTCAGGAGCATGGTGTCGATGCGACCAGCATGTCCGCCATCGCGCGAGGCTCGGATATGTCGCTCGCATCGCTGTATCGTTATTTCCCTAACAAGGCTGCTATCGTGCATGCGGTGGCTGAGCAGCACGTGGAAAAAATGGAAACGGCACTGCGGGAGCGCCTTCCAGAGCTTGGCTTAAACGAGGCGGTAGACGTTCTGCTCGACCAGTTTTACGAGTTCTATCGCACCGAGCCTGCCTACTCAGCAATCTGGAGCGGTATCGAGGCGATGCCTGAACTGAGAGAGCTTGATCTGAGGGAGTTATACAGTAATGCCCGGGATCTGGACGCTAAACTCAAGCAGGAATGCCCTCATATTCCTGGGGATCGCCGGTGGACCGCCAGCGTCCTGCTGCCGCGCTCAGCCGGGACCATTCTCCGCCTTGCCGCAACCTTGCCTGAGGACGAAGGGCGGCGGATGGTGGACGAACTGAAGTGCATGGCTGGCGCCTACGTGCGCGAGTTGATTCGCTAATCCTGTCAGTCCAGATAGCCCAGAGGCAGCGATGTGCTGTCGATGACCCGCCTGAGCACAAAGCTTGAGTGAACTCCGCTGACACCCTGGATCCGGGTAATCCTGTTGAGCAGAAACTGGTGGTAGTGGTCCATATCCGGTACCACGATTTTCAGCATGTAGTCTGCGTCTTGTCCTGTAATCAGGTAGCACTCCTGAACTTCAGGGTACTCGGATACCTTCTCTTCAAATTCGGCAAATCGTTCGGGTGTGTGGCGATCCATGCCGATTAATATAATAGCGGTCAGGTCCAGGCCGAGTTTTTTGTGGTCCAGAATAGTCACAGTGCGGACGATGATGCCTGCCTCTTCAAGCGCTCTGACACGCCTGAGGCAAGGGGAAGGTGAGAGTCCGACTTTGTCTGCCAGCTCCTGATTGGTTAAAGAGCCGTCCCGTTGGACCTGGTCCAGGATTCGTCGATCCGTTTTGTCGATTTCTAACAGATTTTTTCTTTTGATTGGCATAATATTGCGTCAAAAATGATTTAATGGGTTTTTAATGGCCAAAAAATAGTATTTTTCTTTGAAAATAGCAATCAAATGCCGGCGGATAGCGGTTAATCTATATCAAGCTAATTAAACCACCAGCGCAGCAGCAAGGAATCACCACCATGGCTTTCGATCATCGCAAATATGTTGCTTTCAAACCTGTCGGCAAAACAGACCGTCGCTGGCCTGACAAGGTCATCGAAAAGGCGCCTGCGTGGTGCGCGGTCGATCTCCGGGATGGCAACCAGGCGCTGGTCAAACCGATGACGGTGGCTCAGAAACAGAGGTTGTTCGATCTGCTCGTCAAGCTTGGTTTCAAAGAAATTGAGATCGGGTTCCCGGCGGCCAGCCAGCCCGATTTCGATTTCTGCCGGAAGTTGATTGATGAAAACCGAATTCCGCACGATGTGAAGATCCAGGTACTGACCCAGGCCCGTCCAGAACTGATCGAGCGCACTTACGAGGCGCTGGACGGTGCAAAGCAGGCCATTGTTCATGTCTATAACTCCACGTCTACGGTCCAGCGTGAGCAAGTGTTCGGGCTCGATCGTGCAGGCATTCGTGATATTGCAGTTCAAGGCGCGACGCTGGTTCGTGATCTGGCGGCTAAGCATCCGGAAACCGAGTGGACTTTCCAGTATTCCCCTGAAAGCTTCACAGGAACCGAACTGGACTTTGCTGTGGATGTTATCGATGCGGTGACTGAAGTCTGGCGTCCGGATCAGGGGCAGCCGGTTATTATTAATCTGCCGGCTACGGTTGAGATGGCGACACCCAATGTATTTGCGGATCAGGTCGAGTGGGTGTGCGATAACATCAAACGTCGGGAGCATGTGAGCATCAGTCTTCATACCCACAATGATCGCGGCTGTGCGGTCGCTGCAGCAGAATTGGGTGTGATGGCAGGTGCTGATCGGGTGGAAGGCACTCTGATGGGTAACGGTGAGCGTACTGGCAACATGGATCTGGTGACCATGGCCATGAACCTTTACTCACAGGGCATTGATCCGACCCTCGATCTGTCCGGAATGGCAGAAATTACCGAAGTGGTTGAAGCCTGTACCGAGATTTCCACACATCCGCGGCATCCTTACGCTGGTGAATTGGTCTTTACTGCCTTCTCCGGTAGTCACCAGGACGCCATCCGGAAATGCCTGTCCAAGCGCAAGGAAGGAGATGTCTGGAATGTGGCGTATTTGCCGATTGATCCGTTTGACGTCGGGCGCCGTTATGAAGAAGTTGTCCGTATTAACAGCCAATCGGGCAAGGGCGGGGTGGCTTATGTGCTGGAGCGTGATTACGACATTACGTTGCCTCGCTGGCTGCAGATTGAATTCAGTAAGGTCGTCCAGCGCGAGGCTGAGAATAATGGCGGTGAGATCGATTCGTTAACCATCCATCGACTGTTTGAAGATCGTTACCTGAAAGTGCATCGTGACTGGGCTTTGCGCTCCTATGACCTGCATCGGGATGAAGATGGCGTGCGCGCAGAGGTTTCGGTCGGTGACCCGGAAGCCAGTGTTCAGCTCGAAGGCCGTGGGCTGGGTGCTGTGGAAGCTGTGTCTGAGGCGCTGGAGCAAAGGTTTGGAGTTGCCATTGCAGTGGAGGCCTACGATGAGTTTGCGCTGGGTGAGGGAACTAATGCCAACGCGTTGGCCTGTATCCGACTGACCGTGAATAGCGAACACAGCAGTGCCGCAGCGTTGGCTGAAGACACCACGTCGGCCACCCTGCAGGCTTTGCTGTCAGCAGTGGCGCAGGTTGTTGGTGTGACCATGCCGGCCCAGGTAGGAGAGTCAGCGTTGGCCTGAGTGTCGGCGTTTTGAGCGGATATAAAAAAACCGGCGGAATCTCCGCCGGTTTTTTTGTTTCTCCAGTGCCCGTGAGGGGCAGCAGGGGAATAGGTAACCCTTAGAGCGGGGTTACGTTTTCCGCCTGAGGGCCTTTAGGGCCCTGTGTCACGGTGAACTGTACCTGCTGGCCTTCAGCCAGGGTACGGAAACCGTTTGAGTTAATTGCGCTGTAGTGAACGAATACGTCACTGCCACCGTCCTGAGCAATAAAGCCGAAGCCTTTTGCTTCGTTGAACCACTTCACGTGACCGGTTTTGGTATCGGACATTGATCTTTCCTGTCTTTCTGAAATTTAGCCCTCACGGGACCTTCAATACTGCAAGTTTTGTCTGAGCAATTGCTGAGAAATCCAGAGAGTACTGAGGAAGGGGCAACGCTGAGCTCTTGGGCAGGACGTTGGAACGCATTCACCAAATACCGCTGTATTTTCACAGCAATTTCAGTATAGACCGACTTTGGGGGTCGTCAACGCTTTTTTGGGGATTTATTGCGAATTTTAGTGGTTTAAAAACAAGGGGTTGCTTCAAAAGGGTGCAAAAAATCATCCGACCCCTTTAAGAGTCGGATGAGAATTCAGGGTAGCGGGGATCAGGCGCGGAAGTGCTCGCTGATCTCTTCCAGAATGGCTGGATCATCGATGGTGCTGGGTACGGAATACTCTTCACCGTCTGCGATCTGGCGAATAATCCGGCGAAGGATTTTGCCTGATCGGGTTTTAGGCAGACGTTCGACCACCATGGCTCTCCGGAAGCACGCGATCGCACCGATCTTGTCGCGAACCATTTCCACGAGTTCGTCTTCAAGCTCATCGTGGTCGATGGTCGCGCCATCTTTGATAAGCACCAGGCCGACGGGAATTTGCCCTTTCATATCGTCATGAGCGCCGACGACGCAGCATTCTGCAATCGCCGGGTGCGAGGCGACCACTTCTTCCATTTCACCGGTGGAAAGGCGGTGGCCTGCGACATTGATAACGTCATCAGTCCGGCCCATGATGAAAACGTAGCCGTCGTCATCGATGTATCCGCCGTCGCCGGAGCTGTAAAAGCCGGTAATAGGTTTCAGATAGCTGCTCTGGAACCGTTCATCATCGCCCCATACCGTTGTGAGACACCCTGGCGGCAAGGGAAGCTTGACTGCGATCTGGCCCTGCTCGCCCGCAGGGACCTGGCTACCATTGAGGTCAACAACCTGAACGTTGAAGCCCGGGGATGGTACGGTGGCAGAGCCGGGTTTGGTTTCCATCATTTCAATGCCAACCGGGTTGCAGCAGATTGCCCACCCGGTCTCGGTTTGCCACCAGTGATCGAGAATGGGGAGGCGGGTGTGTTCCCTGAGCCACTCGTAAGTGGGTGGGTCCAGGCGTTCGCCAGCCAGGAAGATACGTTTCAGTGAACTGACGTTATAGCGCGACAGTTGGTCTGCCTCGGGATCTTCTTTGCGAACAGCGCGAAAGGCGGTTGGGGCAGTAAACAGCAGATTAACAGAGTGATCCTGAACCACTCGCCAGAAAGCGCCCGCATCAGGGGTTTTCACTGGCTTGCCTTCGTAAAGTATTGTGGTGCAACCGGCAAACAGCGGTGCGTAGACAATGTAACTGTGGCCGACAACCCAGCCTACGTCTGAAGCTGCCCAGTAGACGTCTCCGGGGTTGGCGTCATAGACGACACCCATTGAATATTTGAGGGCTACTGCATGGCCGCCATTATCACGAACCACGCCCTTGGGTTTGCCTGTTGTTCCGGATGTATACAGGATGTAAAGCGGATCGGTGGATTTCACGGGTACAGGGTCGATTGGGGTCGCTGATGTCATCAGCTCGTTCCAGTCGTAATCCCGGCCGGTCTGCAATGTTGCCTCGACCTGGGGGCGCTGGTACACGATGCAGCAGTCTGGCTTGTGGCTGGAATGCTCAATGGCTTTATCTACCAGAGGTTTGTATTCGATGACCTTGGTGATTTCGATGCCGCACGAGGCGGTAACCACAGCCTTCGGTTTGGCGTCTTCGATCCGGACCGCGAGTTCGTGTGCCGCGAACCCCCCGAATACGACCGAATGAATCGCGCCGAGTCGGGCGCAGCCGAGCATCGCGATGGCTGCTTCGGGAATCATCGGCATATAAATAATGACCCGGTCGCCCTTGCTGACGCCCCGTTCTTTCAGGGCGCCGGCAAAGGAGGCTACCGCATCTCTGAGTTCTGTGTAGGTGTAGGAACGCTGGGTGTTGGTGACCGGGGAGTCGTAGATGAGGGCTGTCTGGTCCCCGCGGCCTGCCCGGATATTGGCATCCAAAGCCACGTCGCTGGTGTTGAGAACACCATCGGGGAACCACTCGCCGTGACCGTTGTCCTTGGCTTGCCAGATGGTTTTCGGCGTCTCGATCCAGTCAATTCTGGTCGCCTGCTCGCGCCAGAAGTCCTCCGGTTGATCGACTGAACGCCGGAATTCTGAGTGGTAGTCCATAGTTTCCACCTCGTTGTGCCTGTTGTTGTTTTGTTTGGTTTGTAAACAACTTTAGGCAGTTTGAGGTCTGGAACTAGTAGACCATAGGCTTAGTCTAATCTGTTTTTGGTGTTATTCCGCCCCCGAATTGACGGAGGTCACAGAAGCTGAGATCTCACCTCCCGAAACGCGCGCGGTGATCTGGTCGCCATGGGTGAGGGATGATGGGTCCCGGACAATGGCTCCGTCGGCGTCTTTGACGATGGCATATCCGCGCCCAAGCGTCGCCAGGGGGCTGACTACGTGGAGGGTCTTTCCGAGATGCTCCAGACGATCCCGGCGTCGGCTCATCTGATGGCTGGCGCAGCTTGCCAGGCGCTCCGAGAGGCGGTCCACAGTTTCCCGGTTGGCCGATAGCTGGCGCTCGGGGGATTGCATGGCCAGGCGCTTTGCCAGGTGCTGTTGGCGCACAACTGATCGCTCAAGCCGATTCCGGATCACTTTGGCCAGCCGGATCTCTAGGTCATCCATGCGCTGGGCCTTTTCCTGGAGGTCGCGCCGGGGATCTCTCAGGCGGGCCGACAGGTGACTGAGCTGGGTAGCCTGTTTGAGCAGGGTGCGCCTGACGGCATTCGCAAGTCGCAATTCCCGGTCCGCCAGTTGCTTCAGCCATTCTGATTGATCTGGCGAGACTTTCTCTGCCGCCGCAGAGGGAGTCGGTGCCCGGAGGTCGGCAACGAAATCTGCAATGGTGAAATCAACTTCATGCCCGACCGCACTGATCGTCGGGATCGGGCTGTTGGCGATGGCTCTGGCAATGGCTTCCTCGTTGAAGCACCACAGGTCCTCGAGGGAACCACCGCCCCGGCCGACGATCAGCACGTCAGCGACATTGTGCGCGTTGGCCCGGTTAATGGCGTCAACGATTTCGGCAGTTGCAGCCTTGCCTTGAACTGACGTCGGGTAGAGCGTCACCGGAATGGCAGGGCAACGCCTGGCAAGGACCGTCAGTATGTCGTGTATGGCCGCGCCGGTCGGCGAGGTGATGACCCCGATATGGCGTGGAACTGTCGGCAATGGTCTTTTCCGCGAAGGGTCAAACAGGCCTTCGCTCTGTAATTTGCGCTTTAGCTCGTCAAAGGCCTGCTGCAGCGCGCCGAGTCCGGCGGGTTCAAGATGTTCGACAATGATCTGGAAGTCCCCCCGGTTTTCATAGAGGGTAACCTTGCCCCGAATACGGATCTGATCGCCTTCCTTTGGCAGGGTTCGTATACGCTGATTCGCACCGCGGAACATCGCACACCGGATCTGACACTTCCGGTCCTTCAGGGAAAAATACCAGTGACCTGATGACGGGCGCGAAAACCCGGAAATTTCTCCCTCAACCCAGACCTGCATAAAGCTGGTTTCCAGCAGATGCCGCGCCTGGTGGTTGAGCTCAGAAACCGTCAGCGCACGGGGCCGGGTGTCGGAAAAAGGTTGGGAAAACGGGGGTGTACCGAGTTGATCCATACGCAATAGCCGAAAATTGGGGAGGTAAAAATAACGAAAATTCAAAAAGATGCAATCGAACCTTAAAAATGCCCCGGTTTACTGTCCAGGAGAGCCCCTTTATAATAGGTCGATTAAGGATTTTGCTTTGCTGCGCCGTCGCGGCGGCGGCACGGAAATTCCCAACTTAGCACGTTCAAAAGGCGGATCCCAATGCTGCGTATTGCCGAAGAAGCCCTCACATTTGATGATGTTCTGCTTGTCCCTGGATATTCTGAAGTTCTTCCTCACCAAGTCAACCTGCAGACCCAGTTGACCAGAGGTATTACTCTGAATATTCCTCTGATATCCGCAGCCATGGATACAGTGACCGAAGCCGAGCTGGCCATAGCCATGGCCCAGGAAGGCGGCATCGGTATCATGCACAAAAATATGTCTGTTGAGCAACAGGCCGCAGCCGTTCGGAAGGTCAAGAAGTTCGAAAGCGGTGTGGTCAAGGACCCGATTACAGTATCTCCGGATACAACCGTTCGGGAACTGGTCGACATCACTATCGCCAACAGCATTTCAGGTCTTCCGGTTGTGGATGGTCATGACCTTGTGGGTATCGTCACTGGTCGTGATATTCGTTTTGAAAGCCGCATGGATACGCCGGTTCGGGAAATTATGACCCCGAAAGAAAAGCTGGTTACGGTGAAAGAAGGTGCCAGCCTGGATGACGTCAAGGAGCTGCTCCATCGTCATCGCATCGAGAAAGTCCTGGTCGTCAATGACAACTTCGAGCTACGCGGTCTGATTACCGTTAAGGACATCCAGAAGGCGAAAGACTATCCGCTGGCCTGCAAAGACGATCAGGGACGTTTGCGCGTCGGCGCTGCTGTCAGCACTGGTGGTGACACCGAGGCCCGGATTACCGCGCTTGCTGAAGCGGGTGTTGACGTGATCGTAGTTGATACAGCCCACGGGCACTCCGCCGGTGTTATCGAACGTGTTAGCTGGGTCAAGAAGAACTTTCCGGAAGTTCAGGTGATCGGCGGCAACATCGCTACGGCTGAAGCGGCTATCGCGCTGGCTGATGCTGGTGCAGATGCCGTCAAGGTTGGTATCGGTCCCGGTTCTATCTGTACCACCCGGATCGTTGCTGGTATTGGTGTTCCGCAGATTTCTGCAGTTTCCAATGTGGCCGCAGCCCTGAAGGAGCGCGGTGTACCGTTGATCGCTGACGGTGGTATTCGTTTCTCCGGCGACATCGCCAAAGCCATCGCTGCAGGCGCTCACTGCGTGATGGTCGGAAGTCTTCTGGCGGGTACTGACGAGGCTCCTGGTGAAGTGGAGCTCTTCCAGGGTCGTAGCTATAAAGCATACCGGGGCATGGGATCTCTGGGTGCTATGGGGCAGGGCTCCAGCGACCGCTATTTCCAGGACGCCAGTAAAGGTGTTGAGAAGCTTGTGCCGGAAGGTATTGAAGGTCGGGTTGCCTGCAAAGGCCCGATGCGCAACATCGTTCATCAGTTGGTAGGTGGTTTGCGTGCTTCCATGGGTTACACCGGTAGCGCGACCATGGACGCCATGCGTACCCAGCCGCAGTTCGTGCGTATCACCAACGCTGGTATGCGTGAGAGCCACGTTCACGACGTGACCATCACCAAAGAAGCACCTAACTACCGTATCGGTTAAACTACTGTTTCGGTAATGTCGGCACATTGACCGATGCCTGACTTCAACGCGGCTCCCTTTGGCGGGCCGCGTTTGTTATTTCTGATTCCGAGGACTCCATGGCCCAGAACATCCACGACCACCGCATCCTGATACTCGATTTTGGCTCCCAGTACACCCAGCTCATCGCGCGCCGGGTTCGGGAAGTTGGCGTCTACTGTGAAATCAGGGCGTTTGATATCACCAACGAAGAGCTCGAAGAGTTTAATCCCAAGGGTATTATTCTCGCGGGTGGACCGGAATCTGTAACCCAGTTGGGTGGGCCGCGGGCTCCGGAAGGTCTGTTTGAAAGGGGCATTCCGGTTCTCGGTATCTGCTACGGCATGCAAACCATGGCGGAGCAGCTGGGTGGTCGTGTTGCCAGCTCCGAAAAGCGGGAGTTCGGGTACGCCCAGGTAAAGGTTCGTGCCAAAGGTCCTCTGCTGGCTGACATCTCCGATCAC
Organism: Marinobacter salinexigens; assembly: GCF_008370345.1. GTDB lineage: Bacteria > Pseudomonadota > Gammaproteobacteria > Pseudomonadales > Oleiphilaceae > Marinobacter > Marinobacter salinexigens. Next base: position 400,160 of record NZ_VTUU01000002.1, read on the forward strand.
TTGACGGCAAACGGGGACACCCTGCTGGACGTCTGGATGAGCCATGGAGACAAAGTCGTTGATATGCCTGAGGGCTTTGAGCTGCTGGCCTCAACCGAGAGTGCACCCGTTGCAGCGATGCAGGATGTGGGGCGTGGCCTTTACGGCGTACAGTTTCACCCGGAGGTAACCCATACCTTGCAGGGCAAACGAATTCTGGAGCACTTTGTACTCGGTATTTGCCAGTGCGAGGCGCTGTGGACTCCTGCCAAAATCGTTGACGATGCGGTTCAGCAGATCCGGGCCCAGGTCGGCAATGACAAGGTTCTGCTGGGGCTTTCGGGCGGTGTGGATTCTTCTGTGACCGCGGCATTGCTGCACCGGGCAATTGGTGATCAACTGACCTGTGTTTTCGTGGATAACGGCCTGCTTCGACTGCACGAGGGCGATCAGGTGATGGATATGTTCGCCAGCAATATGGGTGTAAAGGTCATCCGCGCAGATGCAGAAGACCTGTTCCTCTCCAAATTGCAGGGAGAAAATGATCCGGAGAAGAAACGGAAGATCATCGGTAACACCTTCATTGATGTGTTCGATGAGGAAGCGACGAAGATCAAAGACGTGAACTGGCTGGCTCAGGGCACCATCTATCCGGATGTTATCGAATCCGCTGCTTCAAAAACCGGCAAGGCCCATGTGATCAAGTCCCACCACAACGTGGGTGGCTTACCCGAAACCATGAAGCTCAAGCTGGTTGAGCCGCTCCGTGAGCTGTTCAAAGATGAGGTTCGCCGTATCGGCCTGGAATTGGGGCTGCCATATGACATGGTTTATCGCCACCCGTTCCCGGGTCCTGGACTGGGCGTTAGGATCCTCGGTGAGGTGAAGAAGGAGTATGCGGATATCCTGCGCCGTGCAGATGCCATCTTCCTGGAAGAACTGCACCGAGCGGACCTGTACCATAAGACCAGCCAGGCATTCGCGGTGTTCCTGCCGGTCAAGTCCGTGGGCGTTGTTGGTGATGCGCGGCGCTATGAATACGTTATTGCTCTGCGTGCCGTCGAGACGATCGACTTCATGACCGCGCGCTGGGCACACTTGCCGTATGAGTTGCTTGAAACGGTCTCCAACCGGATCATCAATGAAATTACCGGGGTCTCTCGTGTGACTTACGATGTATCATCCAAGCCGCCGGCTACGATCGAGTGGGAGTGATCGGAGCAGGCTGCAGTTAATGAGTTCGCAGTGTTCTGCAGATGAGTTCTGGATGGGGCGCGCCCTGGAACTGGCCGCGCAGGCGGCCGCCAGGGATGAAGTGCCCGTCGGGGCGGTTGTGGTGTTGGATGGTAAAGAAGTCGGCGCCGGCTTCAATGCGCCGATTACCGGTTGTGACCCGACCGCGCACGCTGAAATCCGGGCGTTGCGGGATGCAGCAGCGAGGGTAGGGAACTACAGGCTCTCCGGCGCTACGCTTTATGTGACGCTGGAGCCCTGTACCATGTGTGTTGGTGCGATCGTGCACAGCCGCATCAGCCGGTTGGTATACGGCGCCACAGAGCCGAAGGCGGGGGCAGTGGAGTCAGCCCGCAAAACGTTGGAAGAATCTCACCTCAACTGGGTTGTGGAGCCGGTTTCGGGTATTCTCAGCGAACAGTGCAGTCAGATCATCAGTGATTTTTTCAGCAGGCGCCGAAACGAAATCCGGCAGCGGCGCAATCAATCATCAGGGAAGGAGTGAACATCTGACATGAAAGTTCTCGTTACTGGCGGCGCCGGCTATATCGGCAGTCATGTGGTGCGCCAATTAGGGCAGGCCGGGCACGATATCGTGGTCTACGATAACCTGTCGACCGGGTATCGTTGGGCTGTGACAACCGGGGAGCTGGTTGTTGGAGACCTGGCGGATGAAGCGGCACTGGATGCCGTGTTCGCCCGGCACCGGTTTGACGCGGTTCTTCATTTTGCCGCCAATATCGTTGTGCCCGAATCTGTTGCCAACCCCCTGAAGTACTATAGCAATAACACCCGCAATACTCTGAATCTTCTCAAAGCTGTCGAGAAGTATGATATCCCCTATATGGTTTTTTCGTCGACGGCGGCAGTTTACGGCATGCCCGACGAGACAGTGCTGACTGAAGATATGCCATTGGCTCCGATAAATCCGTACGGAGCCTCCAAAATGATGAGTGAGCGGATGATCATGGATCTGTCTGCTGCTTCCAGTCTTAACTACGTTATCCTTCGCTACTTCAATGTTGCCGGCGCTAATCCGGATGGTCTTCTGGGGCAGGCAACACCCGAGGCGACACACCTGATCAAGGTAGCCTGTGAGTGTGTTACCGGTCAGCGGAGCGGGATGAGTGTATTCGGAACAGATTACGACACCCGCGATGGCACCTGCATTCGCGATTACATCCACGTGGAGGATCTCGCCAAGGCTCACGTGATGGCGCTGGACTACATGAGCCAGGGTGGCGAGTCGAAAGTATTGAATTGCGGCTATGGCCGCGGCTTCACGGTTCGCGAAGTCATTGATGTGGTGAAAAAGCAGTCCGGAGTCGATTTTCCGGTCGAAGAAACCGGCCGGCGAGCGGGCGATCCGGAGGCGCTTATGGCTGATAATAAGCGGATCAAAGAAGCCCTGGGGTGGGAGCCGGACTACGACGATCTTGAAACGATTGTTGGCACCGCGCTCGCATGGGAAGCGATTTGGCTGAACAAGAAGTCTGAACAGAATCATTGACGTTTTACATTGGAATTACAGGGATATAGCCAGTGAAAATCACGATTTTTGGTAGCGGTTACGTTGGGCTCGTAACAGGGGCCTGCCTTGCTGACGTTGGCCACGACGTTTTGTGCATGGATGTGGATCAAAGCAAGATTGATCGCCTGAAAAACGGACAGATTCCAATTTATGAGCCTGGGCTGGATGCCATTGTCCGGCATACAGTTGAAGCCGGGCGCCTGTCCTTTACCACAGATACAGCTGCTGCTGTAAAGCATGGTCAGCTGCAATTCATTGCTGTGGGAACCCCGCCGGATGAAGACGGCTCAGCCGATCTTCAGTACGTTACGGCTGTTGCGAAGTCCATTGGCGAGCATATGGACGAGTACAAGGTAGTTGTCGACAAGTCTACTGTGCCGGTCGGTACTGCGGATAAGGTTCGGGCGGCTGTCAGGGCACAGTTGGATCACCGTGGCCTGGAGCTGGATTTTGATGTTGTTTCCAATCCGGAATTCTTGAAGGAAGGCGCTGCGATTGGTGATTTCATGAAGCCGGATCGCATTGTGGTCGGTACCGACAGCGACAAGGCGACCGAGTTGCTGCGTGAAGTTTACTATCCCTTCAATCGCAGCCACGACCGGATGATCTTTATGGATGTCCGCTCAGCCGAACTGACCAAGTACGCGGCAAACGCGATGCTGGCGACCAAAATCAGCTTCATGAACGAAGTGGCGAACCTTGCAGAGCGGTTGGGCGCCGATATTGAAGCGGTGCGTCGTGGTATCGGGTCGGACCCGCGGATTGGTTACCACTTTATCTATCCGGGCTGCGGATACGGTGGGTCCTGTTTCCCGAAGGACGTGCAGGCTCTTGCCCGCACCGCCAGCGGTTGTGATTACGACGCGAAACTTCTGCAGGCGGTTGAAGCAGTCAACTACGCCCAGAAGCATGTGTTGTTTGACAAAATCAGTCACTATTTTCAGGGTGACCTGAAAGGCAAAGTTGTGGCGCTTTGGGGGCTGGCTTTCAAACCCAATACCGACGATATGCGCGAAGCCTCAGCCCGCACTCTGATGGAAGATCTCTGGAAAGCGGGTGCGGTTGTGCAGGCGTTCGATCCGGAAGCGATGGAAGAGACCCAGCGCATCTATGGTGATCAGGATGGTTTGACCCTGTGCGGCACCAAGGAGCAGGCGCTGAAGGGGGCAGACGTTCTGGCTATTTGCACCGAATGGAAGGAATTCCGGTCTCCGGATTTCGACATGGTGTCTTCCGCCTTGCGGGAGCCAGCTGTATTTGACGGGCGTAATCTCTATGAGCCCGAGATGCTCGAGCGTTATGGTCTGGTCTACTACGCCATTGGGCGTGGCAGAAACCAGTTTCATTCGGCATGAGTGCGCAATCGGGTCAGGGCTTCCAGCTGAACGAAAGGCTGGAAGCAGACACCGTAAGCCTGGGCCAAAGCCGGTTGTGTGATATCCGCCTGATGAACGACAGTACCTGGCCGTGGATTATCCTGGTGCCACGGGTTGCCGGAATCCGGGAAATTTACGAATTGTCGGATGAGCAGCAAAGGCGCTTGCTGGAAGAGTCTTCTTTGCTCAGCAAAGGGATGATGGAGTTGTTCGGTGGCGACAAAATGAACGTTGCTGCGTTGGGCAATATGGTGCCGCAACTGCATTTGCATCATATTGTCCGCCTGCAGGGTGATCCTGCCTGGCCCGGGCCTGTGTGGGGTGTTCAGCCTCCGGTGCCTTATTCGGAACCGCAGCTGATTGAGGTGGTTGGTCGTCTCAAGTCGGTTATTGAACAGCTCCAGTGACGATTATCCACCGGTAGCGCGCTTGCATAAAAAAGCCCGCCTTGGCAGGCGGGCGGAAATGCCCATTTGGGCAGCGACTCAACAACGGGTAGGCTCGTACCCGTATTAGTTGAAACGTGCCGCTTGCCAAAAGGTTCCATCGGCCTGCCATATTATTTTCTGGCCAGAGTCTGGGCGCCGACCAGAATCATCCTCAGCTCAGTTTTCAGTTTGGTTTTCAGCTCTTCCCGTTCCGTCGGGGTTGCATCCAGCGCCTCTGCCCCCTGGTTGAACACCAGCGTGACCATGGCTTCTGCAACCAGGCGGGCATCGGACAGTGACTTGCCCTGTTCTTCTGCGAAACGATTCAGGTCATCCACCAGTTCGGTCACGAAGTGGTCGATCTCGGCCTTGACGGCGGTCCGGAACGGTTTTGATACGCCGGTCCGCTCCCGCAGCATCAGACGGAACAGGTTGGCGTTATTGCCCAGATACTCCATAAACGTTTCCACCGAGGTGGAAATGGCGCTGCCGTCTCGCGCAATCCGTTTTCGGGCCTGTCGCATCAGTTGCCGCAGGGCAACACCGCCTTCATCCACGAGTGCCAACCCGAGTTCGTCCAATTCCGAGAAGTGCCGGTAAAACGAGGTGGGCGCTATGCCGGCTTCCCGGGCGACTTCTCTCAGGCTCAGGCTGCCAAAACCCCGGTCTGCACTCAGTTGGGCCAGGGCCGCGTCCATGAGTGCCCGGCGGGTACGAAGTTTTTGCTCTGCTCTGGATGACAAGGCAGGACTCCAATAGCTTGGTGAAGGCAGCATTCTAACGGCCCGCCAGGGGTGAGTCATCCGGCACGTTTTTCCCATAGAAACACGCCTGATTTTCAGGACCATTGTGTTTATAATGGGCGGCTTTTCCAGACATCGCGAACAAACGAATACATCTGACATTACGGGAACCGGTATGCGCAGTCATTATTGCGGTGGGATCAATGAATCCCACATCGATCAGGAAGTCACTCTATGCGGATGGGTACACCGCCGCCGTGACCATGGTGGGGTTATTTTCCTAGATCTGCGGGATCGGGATGGCATGTCCCAGGTGGTTGTGGATCCTGATACCCCCGAAAGCTTCGCGCTGGCAGAGAAAGTTCGTAGCGAATTTGTTGTACAGGTGACTGGCCGGGTGCGTCGCCGTCCCGCAGGTACCGAGAACAACAACATGCCGACCGGTCAGGTAGAGCTGCTCGGTAAGCAGGTTGCCATTCTGAATGCCGCCGCGACGCCTCCCTTCCCGCTGGATGAGCATGTGGACGTGGGTGAAGACGTTCGTCTGCGTTACCGTTTCGTGGATCTTCGTCGTCCCGAGATGATCAATCGTCTGCGCTTCCGTTCACGGGTAACCAGCTATATCCGTAACTACCTCGACAGCAACGGCTTCATGGACGTTGAAACACCGATCCTGACCCGCGCGACACCGGAAGGTGCCCGTGATTATCTGGTTCCCAGCCGTACTCACGAAGGATCATTCTTTGCGTTGCCGCAGTCTCCACAGCTCTTCAAGCAGATGCTGATGGTGTCTGGCGTCGATCGTTATTACCAGATTGCCAAGTGCTTCCGCGATGAAGACCTTCGTGCCGATCGCCAGCCTGAATTTACCCAAGTGGATATCGAGGCTTCTTTTATTGATGAAGAGACCTTGATGGCACTGAACGAAGACATGATTCGCACCCTGTTCAAGGACGTGCTGGATGTCGAGTTGCCAGAATTCCCGCGCATGCCGTATGCCGAAGCCATGAGTCGCTTTGGTAGCGACAAGCCGGATCTGCGTATTCCTCTGGAACTGATTGACGTTGCCGACCTGGTCGAAGGCGTTGACTTCAAAGTCTTTGCCGGCCCCGCCAAGGATCCCAAAGGCCGGGTTGCAGCGCTGCGCGTGCCGAAAGGTGGCGAGCTGACCCGCAAGCAGATTGACGAATACACCAAATACGTTGGTATCTATGGTGCTAAGGGGCTGGCCTACATCAAGGTCAACGAGCTGGCCAAAGGTGTTGAAGGCCTGCAGTCCCCGATCATCAAGTTCCTGGGTGATGACGTTGCCCTGGCCATGATGGAGCGGGTAGGTGCTGAAGACGGCGATATCGTGTTCTTCGGTGCGGACAAAACCACCGTTGTGAACGAAGCTCTGGGCGCACTGCGTATCAAGGTTGGTCACGATCTCGACATACTCACCAGCGAGTGGGCGCCTATGTGGGTGGTCGATTTCCCGATGTTTGAGGAAACGTCTGACGGCGGCCTGACCGCCATTCACCATCCGTTCACAGCACCTTCCTGTTCTCCGGAGGAGCTGGAAGCTAATCCTGCAACCGCCTTGTCCCGCGCTTATGACATGGTGCTTAACGGCACGGAACTGGGCGGTGGATCCATCCGTATTCATGACGAGAAGATGCAGGAAACCGTGTTCCGCATTCTCGGTATTGGTGAAGAAGAGTCCCGAGCCAAGTTCGGCTTCCTGCTGGATGCACTGAAGTTTGGTTGTCCTCCTCACGGTGGTCTGGCCTTCGGCCTGGATCGCCTGGTGATGCTGATGACGGGCGCCAGCTCCATTCGTGACGTGATTGCGTTCCCGAAAACCCAGAGTGCCACCTGTCTGATGACTCAGGCGCCGGGTGAAGTAGACGAAAAGCAGTTGCGAGAGCTGCATATTCGCCTGCGTAAATCTGCCAAGGCTGCCGAAGGCAACAAGGCGGAGAGCCAGTAAGCAGTAGCGAGGTTCGATGTGGCGATCATTCTGGGCGTTGATCCGGGTTCACGAATTACCGGCTACGGTATCATTCGGGCTCAAGGTCGCCACATCGAATACATCGACAGCGGATGCATCCGGGTTGGTGAAAAGCCCATGGCCCAGCGTCTGCAAACCATTTTTCAGAGTCTCGCCACGCTGATCGGTGAGTATCGCCCCGAAGAATTCGCCATAGAACAGGTGTTCATGGCCCGGAATCCGGATTCAGCGTTGAAGCTTGGTCAGGCGCGTGGTGCAGCCATTGTAAGTGCCGCCAACAGCGGCCTTGCTGTACACGAATATTCTGCCCGCCAGGTAAAACAAGCGGTTGTCGGTACGGGTGGGGCGGACAAATCTCAGGTACAGCACATGGTCCAGGCTCTTCTTTCCCTGTCCAGAAAACCTCAATCTGATGCCGCGGATGCGCTTGCCATTGCACTCTGTCATGCCCACATGAGCCAGAGCGTCTTAAAGGTGGTCAGTGCCGGTGGCAAGGTTCGGAGTGGGCGGGTAAGGAAACAATAATACGCTCTTCGGAGCGACAGGAGGCTGCTCTTGATTGGTCGTATCCGTGGCACACTTGTAGAGAAAACACCTGGCCAGGCGTTGGTGGAATGCGCTGGGCTGGGTTACGAAATTGACATCCCCTATACCACCTTCTTTCACCTTCCTGATGTGGATCAGGAGGTCATACTCCATACCCATTTTGCTGTTCGCGAAGATGCTCAGAGTCTGTTTGGTTTTGCTTCAAAGCTGGATCGTGATCTGTTTCGTCTTTTGATCAAGGTTAACGGTGTGGGCCCGAAAATGGCCGTTGGTATTCTGTCTGGTCTCGATGCCGCTCAGTTCATTCGTGTTGTTGAAGCGCGGGACGCCTCGGCGCTGGTGAAGCTACCGGGCGTTGGCAAAAAGACTGCAGAGCGGCTTCTTATTGAAATGGCAGACCGGATCGGGCAACTTGAAGGTCAGTTTATACCTTCGTCGGCGGACACCGTGGCACCTTCGGATGTGGTTTCCACAATCGGTATGCATGGGCCTGATCCCCGAGAGGAAGCTGAAGCTGCACTGATTGCCCTGGGCTATAAGCCTCAGGAAGCGAGTAAAGCGGTCAGCAGGATTGCTGAAGAGGGAATGTCCAGTGAAGAACTGATACGTCTGGCCCTCAAGAACATGATTCCTGCCTGATAACATAACGGTAATATGTCGTCTGCGTAGCGCCAATTGTGTAGAGAGCGTAACGTGACAGCCCCAAAGCCGTTTGTACAATTGGCACAACGTTAACTTTCAGGCGATTACGCAGGCACGATGTTGATTCCCGACAAATGGGTGATGCCATGATTGAATCCGACCGACTGATTTCAGCCGGTGCTGGTGAATATGAAGAGGTGCAGGATAGGGCTATCCGTCCGACGTTATTGTCTGAATACGTGGGTCAGCCTGCGGTGCGTGAGCAGATGGAGATCTTTATATCTGCAGCCCGTCGGCGCGAGGAAGCGCTGGATCACGTACTGATTTTCGGTCCTCCGGGCCTGGGTAAAACAACCCTGGCCAACATCATTGCCAATGAAATGGGTGTTTCCATAAAGACCACCTCCGGCCCGGTTCTGGAAAAGGCGGGTGACCTTGCGGCGATGTTGACCAACCTCGAGGAAGGCGATGTCCTGTTTATTGACGAGATTCATCGCCTGAGTGCTGCTGTAGAGGAAGTCCTTTATCCCGCCATGGAGGACTACCAGCTGGACATCATGATTGGTGAAGGTCCGGCGGCGCGATCGATTAAACTCGATCTGCCCCCTTTTACCCTGGTAGGCGCTACCACAAGAGCCGGCCTGCTGACGTCACCCCTCAGGGATCGTTTTGGCATCGTTCAGCGTCTGGAGTTCTACAACACTCAGGACCTGACCAATATCATCATGCGATCCGCCCGCCTGTCTTCGGTGGATATTGATGAAGCCGGTGCTTTCGAAATTGCCCGCCGCTCCCGTGGTACGCCGAGGATCGCCAATCGCCTGCTCAGACGGGTGCGCGATTATGCCGAGGTTCGTTCCAACGGGCATATCAGTTCCGACGTTGCCGATCAGGCCCTGAACATGTTGAAAGTTGATAATCAGGGGTTTGATCACATGGACAGGCGGTTGTTGCTGGCGATGATCGAGAAATTCGATGGAGGCCCGGTGGGCGTCGAAAGTCTGGCAGCAGCTATTAGCGAAGAGCGTGGAACTATAGAAGATGTTCTTGAGCCCTTCCTGATCCAGCAGGGATTTATGGTACGCACACCCCGCGGGCGGATGGTTACCTCTAACGCCTATCAGCATTTTGGCGTGTCTCCGGCGAGATCAGGAAAGGAGGACGATCTCTTTGACTGATCAGCAAGAGTCTCCTTTATTTGAATTACCCGTTCGCGTGTATATAGAAGATACGGATGCCGGTGGCATTGTGTATCACGCGAATTACCTGCGTTACATGGAGCGGGCCCGAACAGAGTGGGTCAGAAGCTGTGGTGTCGGTCTGCGTGCCGGGCTGGCAGAGAATATCAGCTACGTGGTCCAGAAAATGGCGATCCACTATGTAGCACCGGCCAGGCTGGATGACGAGTTGCTCATTACCGCTGAACCCACTGGGTTTGGGCGAGTATGGATGGACTTCAGGCAGCGTGTGATTCGGTCCGGGGAACGCAAAGTGCTGTGTGAAGCCGATGTGCGCGTTGCCTGTGTGGCTCTTGATAGCGGTCGCCCGAGGCGACTGCCGGACAACATGAAGTCGTTGCTGACAGAACAGGTTCAGCTCATGGAAACAAAAAACGGAACTAGCCAGGAGTAAAAGGTGGAATCAGAAGTTTCAGTCTGGTCTCTAATTGCGAATGCCGGCCCACTGGTCAAGCTGGTGATGCTGTTGCTTATGCTCGCCTCAGTTGTCTCCTGGGCCCTGATTTTTCAGCGCTTGCAGGTATTCAAGAAAGCCAGGCGGGCCCAGCTGGCATTTGAGGAGCGTTTTTGGTCTGGCATGGACCTCGGGCAACTTTATCGTGAAGTGAATGCGGATCCAACGCCGTTTTCTGGCATGGAGGCTGTGTTTCGGGCCGGTTTCAAGGAGTTCTCCCGTTTGCGCCAGCAGAGTCGTGATGCAGATGCTGTGATGGAAGGGGCACAACGTGCTATGCGCGTGGCGTTTTCACGGGAACAGGAGCGCCTGGAGACACACCTCCCATTCCTGGCAACCGTAGGTTCCACCAGCCCATACGTAGGCTTGTTCGGAACGGTGTGGGGCATCATGAATTCATTCCGCGGGCTGGCACAGGTTCAGCAGGCAACACTGGCAACGGTAGCACCGGGTATTTCAGAGGCGTTGATTGCAACGGCAATGGGTTTGTTTGCGGCGATCCCGGCGGTTATTGCCTATAACCGTTTCTCCGCCATGTCTGATGCATTGCTCAAGAACTATGAAACTTTTGCGGAAGAGTTCTCGAGCATTCTTCACCGCCGTGTTCATAGCAGTGAAAAAGGCACCGCATAATGTCTTTGTCTGTTGAAGAGCGGAGCGTAACACAATGAAAGGTATGGGAATGATGCCTCCGCATCGGCGCAAGCCGATGTCCGAGATCAATGTTGTCCCCTATATCGATGTCATGTTGGTGCTGCTGGTTATTTTTATGGTCACAGCCCCGATGATGACCCAGGGTGTAAAGGTGGATTTGCCTGAGACAACCTCCGATCCGATCCAGACAGACAAGGATGTGGAGTCCATCGTGGTCTCGGTGGATACCAATGGGGCCTATTATCTGGAAGTGGGGGATCAGGGCAGTGATCCAATGGCGCTCAGCGAGTTGCGGGCCCAGGTATCCAAAATTCTCTCACAGCGGGCGAACAGCGAAGTTCTCGTGCGCGGGGATGAGCACGTTGAATACGGTACTGTGGTTCGTTTGATGGCGGAGTTGCAAGGGGCTGGTGCCAGCAGCATAGGCCTGATTACCGACGTACCGGCGAATGACGAGTGACAGGGACACAGGCGGAGTTGTTGTGACAGGTCACGAACGGGAAGAAACCAACACAGGAGTGCCTCACTGGAAATCTCCTGTGGCGATGTCGGTCGCACTGCATCTGCTGATTGTTGTCGTGGCAGTGGCGGGGTGGTCCTGGTCCGATCCGGATCATGAGGCGCCACCTCGGAGTATTTCGGCCCGATTGATCGCTCCGGAACCCGCGCCAAGCCCGGTAGTGGACAAGGTTGATCAGCCGGATCGCGATGCTGAACGACGTGAAGAGCAGAAGCGTCAGGCTGAAGAAAAGCGTAAAGAAGAAGCTCGCAAGGCTGAGGCAGAAAAAGCCCGTGTCGAAAAGGAGCGTAAGGCCAAAGAGGAAGAGCGTCAGCGTCAGGAAGCGCTAGCCCGAAAACAGCAGGAAGAAAAGGCCAGGGCGGAAGAGGCTGCCCGCCAGAAGGCTGAGGCTGAGGCCAAAGCTCAGGCACAGCGCAAAGCGGAGGAAGAGGCTCGTCGCGTAGAAGCCGAACGGCAGAAAGCGGAAGAGGAGCGCCGAAGGCAGGAAGCGGAAGCAGAGCGTAAGCGACAGGAAGAAGAGGCCAGAAAGGCCGCTGAGCAGAAGCGTCTGGACGCCGAGCGTCGCCTGAGGGAGCAGCAGCTTGAGGCGCTGGCGGAAGAGGCACGCCGCGCTGAAGCGGCGGCAGCGCAGGAAAAAGCCCAGGCTGCGGCCGCACGTGCCCGGGAAACTCAAATGCTGAGTGAGAGCGAGAAGTATCAGGCATTGATCAGGGAGCGGCTGAGCCAGGCGTGGTATCCGCCGTCCTCGGCAACCGAAGATATGACGGCTCGTCTTCAGATAACTCTGCTACCGACGGGCGAATTGGCCGGAGTCAAGCTGGTCGGCAGCAGTGGTAACACGGCTTTCGATAATTCGGCATTGAGCGCGGTGCGTTCACTGTCCCGGTACCCGATACCCGATGAGAGGGATACGTTTGAGCGCTATTTCCGCCAGTTTACAATTGAATTCAATCCTCGCCGGCTAAGATAAGGAACGGATAACACAATGAGACAGCGAGTTCTGACTATGGGGTTCTTCAGGCTATTGGTCGCCACGGCGCTGCTGATTCTGGCTTCGGCGAGCGCTAACGCTGAGTTACTGATACGGATCACCGAAGGCGCTGATTCCGCGCTGCCAATTGCCGTTGTTCCGTTTGCGGAAAATGGTCAGATCCCACCTGGAGACAAGGTAAGCACTATCGTGCAATCGGACCTGAACATGAGCGGTGAATTCCGTACGCTGCCGCCTTCGAAGATGCTGAGCCTGCCGTCCAAGCGTGAGGAGGTGTTCTTTCGGGACTGGAAGATGCTCGGCCAGCGTTATGTTCTGGTTGGCGATCTGAGCCGCTCTGCTGACAAGGTAACAGCGCGCTATGAGTTGTTTGATGTGAACCGTGAAGAGCGGATTTTAGGTGAGCGCGCAGCCGCCCCGGCTACGAACATGCGGTCGTTGGCCCATCACATCAGTGACAAGGTCTATGAAGCGATTACTGGTGTGCAGGGAGCATTTTCGACCAAGCTGGCCTATGTCACTCTGGATTCGTTTAACGGCAAGCCCCGTTATCGGCTCCAGGTCAGCGATGTTGACGGAAAGCGGGCGAGAATCCGCCTTGAGAGTGAGGAACCGATTCTGTCACCGGCCTGGTCGCCCGATGGAAGGCAGCTTGCTTACGTTTCCTTTGAAACCGGTAAGCCGGTGATCTTCCTGCACGAGTTGTCCAGTGGCAAGCGTACAAAGATTGCCGATTTTCCAGGGCTTAATTCAGCGCCCGCCTGGTCAGACGATGGCCGCTCTCTGCTCATGACTCTGTCAAAGGATGGTAATGCTGAAATCTATCGGATGGATCTGCAAAGCCGGCAGGTGACCAAAGTCACCAACCATTGGGCGATTGATACCGAGGCCAGTTGGGACCATACCGGTAAAGGTCTGTTCTTTACCTCGGACCGTTCCGGGGGGCCGCAAATTTATCACATGGACCGTCCGGGCGCAGAACCCAGGCGTATAACCTTCGGTAGTCGCTATAACGCCCGGCCGCGGCCGGATAATGAAGGCAAGTATGTGTATTACGTTCATCAGCGCGAGGGCGCGTTCCATATCGCCCGAACGAACCTGAATACAGGTGAGGAAACCGTACTCACCCGGACACAATCCGATGAATCTCCCAGCGTCTCTCCCAACGGACGTATGCTGATTTACGCGACGAAACAGGGGAATGATAGCGTGCTCACCGTTATTTCCGCAGACGGCGGCGCGGCATATAGTCTGCCAGCCTCTGAAGGAGGGGTTCGGGAGCCCGCATGGGGACCGTTGGTAAAGTAGAGCAGCGTGCCATATGCCTTCAATCAGAGGGGCGCTGCATAAACAGATCGTCAATCAAACCAAGCAACTGAAAGGAAATGAATATGATGTTCTCGGCAAAAACCAAGGCATTTGCACTGCTGCTCACCGTTGGTCTTTTCGCAGGCTGTAGTTCCACCGGTGAAACCGTTGAAGACGGCACCTATGGTTCTGACGTTGCTGCTATCGATCAGGACGGTGGTTCAACCGTATACGGCGGTGACGACCAGGGCGGAATTTCCTCTTCCAGCCTGACTGAAGAAGAGCGTATGGCTGCTCAGCAGCAGGCCGCTCAGGAAGCACTTCGTGATATTACAACCTTCTACTTTGATTTCGATACTGCCGAGATCAAGCAGGATGCACGTGATGTGCTCGTTGCTCACGCCCAGTTCCTGGCTGCAAACCCGGGCCAGACAGTTCGCCTGGAAGGCCACGCTGATGAGCGTGGTACCAAGGAATACAACCTGGCTCTGGGTGAGCGTCGTGCCAACGCAGTTCAGCGTTTCCTGATCGTCAACGGTGCTTCCCGTGGTCAGATTGAAACCGTAAGCTATGGTGAAGAAAAGCCGGCGGTCATGGGTTCCACTGAAAGTGCCATGGCACAAAATCGCCGTGTTGAGCTCGTATTTGAGTAAATACATGACTAATCAGGTATCTCCATGAGAAAGCACCTCATGGCGACAGTGGTTTTCCCGCTTGCCCTCGGGCAGGCGGGACTGGCGCTGGCGCAATCCTCTACTCCCGCATACCAGAATAACGCCTCAGAGGCGCAGCGTAAGGCAAATAGCAGCCAGGCAACGGCTGAGCTGTTTTACATGATCCAGCAGCTTCAGGGCGATGTGAGGCGTCTTCAGGGGCAGGTTGAAGAACAGCGGCACCTGATAAAACAGCTGCAGGAGCAGGGCAGGGATCGTTATATCGATCTCGACCAACGTATTCTGGATCTCTCCGAAAAGGTCTCGGCGCAGCCGGAGGCTCCGGCTCAGGCAAACTCTGGTGAGGCAGCTACGCCGGTAGCCATCTCCAAGGAATATCGCCAGCCTGACGCGAAAGAGCGTAAGGAGTACGAACAGATTCAGGATCTGATCCGAAACCAGAAAAAGTACGATGAGGCGATTAGTCGAATATACGAGTTCCTTGATACTTATCCGGACGGTGACCTGACGGTCAACGCCTACTACTGGCTGGGAGAGGTCTATCTTGTTAAACCTCAGCTTGAACAGGCCAAGCAGGCATTCACTATCGTTGCTACGCGCTTCCCCGATCACCGTAAAGCGCCGGACGCGGTTTATAAACTGGGCATTACCCTGGACCAGTTGGGTGAAAAGGACGAGGCGCGCCGGAGAATGGAGCAGGTCGTCGGAAGCTACCCTCAAAGCAGTGCGGCCAAACTCGCCCAGAAGTTTTTGGGTGCAGAAAACGGTTAAAATATAACCGTTGAAAAAATATTGAGAAACCTCGAAAAAAGGGGTTGATCAACGGAAAAAAATCATTACTATATGCGCCTCGTTTGGGTCGTTAGCTCAGTTGGTAGAGCAGTTGGCTTTTAACCAATTGGTCGAAGGTTCGAATCCTTCACGACCCACCAAACACGAGCTGTCGGAGTTTTCTGAGTGACTTCGGTAGCGGTTAGGCAGCAGGTCCTGACCAGCAGTTGCGGGTCGTTAGCTCAGTTGGTAGAGCAGTTGGCTTTTAACCAATTGGTCGAAGGTTCGAATCCTTCACGACCCACCAAATAGCCGGGATACAGCATCCTGGCGGAAAAAAGAGCCTCCGGGCTCTTTTTTTTTGCCCATAGGTTCATCTGACGGGTGGCGAGTAGAATATGCCTGATCACCGGGTTGTTACAGAGCCATGTCAGAACCGTTAAAATGGGTATCGAGGTGATATACTCCCCGGAAACGCAACACAGAGATGTAGTAATGACACACGCTGAAGACCGCATTCTTGTTCAGGAACATCTGGCCCACGCTGCAGAACCGAAGCCCCTGAGTGCCGAGGAAAAGGCCGATTTGGAAGCCCGGATCAAGGCTGAGCTGAAAGCGAAGGATGCTGTGCTGGTTGCTCATTACTATACAGACCCGGATCTCCAGCGCCTGGCTGAGGAAACCGGTGGTTGCGTGGCGGACTCACTGGAAATGGCTCGTTTTGGCAATCAGCATCCGGCATCCACGGTTGTTGTGGCGGGCGTGCGTTTCATGGGCGAGACGGCCAAGATTCTGAATCCCGAGAAAAAGGTGCTCATGCCGACGCTGGAGGCAACCTGCTCGCTTGATGTGGGCTGTCCTGCCGACGAATTTGCCACCTTCTGTGATCAGCACCCGGATCGTACGGTCGTGGTGTATGCCAATACTTCTGCAGCGGTGAAGGCGAGGGCTGACTGGGTTGTGACATCCAGTTGCGCTCAGTCCATTGTTGAGCACCTGGATTCTCAGGGGCAGAAAATTCTTTGGGCTCCGGACAAGCACCTTGGTCACTATGTTCAGAAAACTACCGGCGCCGATGTGCTCTTGTGGGATGGCTCATGTATCGTGCATGAGGAGTTCAAGTACCGCGGTCTGGAAGATCTGAAGGCTCTGTACCCTGATGCTGCTGTACTGGTTCATCCTGAGTCGCCGGATGCGGTCGTACAGATGGCTGATGTCGTTGGGTCAACGTCTCAGTTGATTCACGCGGTTCAGACTTTGCCTAATGAGAAGTTTATTGTTGCGACCGACAACGGCATCTTCTACAAAATGCAGCAGCTGGCCCCAAACAAAACCTTGATTGAGGCGCCTACCGCCGGTAATGGTGCCACCTGTCGTAGTTGTGCTCATTGTCCCTGGATGGCAATGAATGGACTGGAGAACCTGCTTCACGTCCTTGAAACAGGTGATCAGGAAGTGTTTGTGGATGATGCCCTCAGGGAAGATGCCCTGAGGCCCCTGCGACGAATGCTGGATTTTACTGCCAACATGAACCTGCAGGCAGCGGGCAACGCCTGATTCACTGTTCGGGGCGCATACGCCGGGAAAACTCCGCCAGGCGCTCCGAGACGACCTGTCTCTCTGTGGATCCCGCAGGTAGTTTCTCCTGTGCCTGCCGCAGCTGGCGCTGGGCTGACTCGAAATCCCCCATCAGGGCGTAGTATTCCGCTCTTGCCCGGTGTACACCCACAATGTTTCGGGCCATGCCCTCCGCTTCCGCTAACCGCAGCCACAGGTGCTCCTGATCCGGTAGGCGCCGGGTCAGCTGTTTGAGGTATTCGGCGGCCGCGTCACCGTTGCCATCCTTGATTTCCACCCTGGCCAGGGTTGATGTGATGGGATAGTTGTCCGGGTTCCGTGACAGCGCTTTTCGAAGCAGCATTCTCGCTTCGCTGACTTTGTTCTGTGCCATCAACGCTTCGCCAAGGGTAACCTGCAATGTAATCCGTCCGGGATTGCGTTCGAGCAGGTCGCGGAGGATGTTTTCTGCCTCTGCGGGTTGTTGGTTCTCCAGATAGGCAACCGCCAGCCCGTAGCGTATGGCATCGTTCTGTATCGCCTTGGGGTTGTCCAGGTAGGCTTTGAATGTGTTTACCGCGATTTCCGGTGACTGTGCATAATGAACCTGCAGTCGGCTGCGGATCAGGTGGTATTCCTGCCCGTCCCGGATATCTGTGTGAGGGTACTGCTCAGCCCGGTTGCGGGTGTCGGATACCCGGCTTTGGGTCAGGGGGTGGGTGGACAGATATTCTGGTAGTCGATTTCCCTGCAGTCGGTTCTGCCGCATCATGATCTCGAACATTTCAGGCATTCCCCTGGGGTCAAGCCCGGAGGACGCGAGAATGTCGAGGCCGACGCGATCGGCTTCCTGCTCGTGGGCGCGGCTATAGGACAGCATGTTCTGCACGGCCATCGCCTGGGTGCCGGCAATCGCGGCAATGCCAAGATCCGATTGAGTGACAGCTGAAAGTACGATGCCGGCAATCATTCCTGCGAGGGTAAGTGGTGCACTGGTTTCCTGTTGTTCCAGTCGACGGGCGAAATGCCGCTGGCTGAGGTGGGCCAGTTCGTGCGCAAGCACTGAGGCGAATTGCTGCTCGGTCGTCGCATTGAGGAACAGGCCTCCGTTGACGCCTACAACCCCTCCGGGGACAGCGAATGCATTAATCGCGGGGTCATCAATCAGCGTCAGCTTCAGATTACGATTCTCAAGTGGTGCAGACGGTACCAGGCGATAAGTGATTTCACTGAGGTAGTCATAGACCAGTGGGTCGGTAATCCTGGGGGTGGACCTGCGTATGGTCATCAGAACCTGTTGGCCGATTTCGGACTCCTGCTGATCAGAAATCAGGCCGCCACCGGTTCCGCCAATCGATGGAAGCTCCTGGGCCTGGCTCGGTGTCTGTGCGAGTGTCAGTCCTACCGCCAGTGCTATGGCTCTGGTCGCGCCGCTGAGGCGGCTCTTGGGGAGTTTTGCAGGGATCATGCGAAATGCGTTGCCTTTGTCCGGATCGCAGGCGCCTGATTTAAAAAGGTGCCGACAGCATACGATAAACAGTGCGTACAGCTTACGACAAAAACTTCCGGGTTTTCGATTAAAAAGTATTGTGGTGCAATACATTATCACTCTCGGCATAATGCGTATTGCCCGGTTTTATTGGCTGTCGTTTCTGAATATCAAATTATGGTGTCTGTCCCTTCTATGGCTGATCGTACTCTCGATGCATCCGGCCTTCGTTGCCCAATGCCCCTCCTGAAAACCAAACTTGAACTCAATAGCATGTCCCCAGGCCAGGAGCTTGAGGTTATTGCGACCGATGCTGGTTCGGCGCGGGATATTCCGGCTTTCCTGAAGTTGTCGAGTCATACTCTGGTGACGGAGTCTGAACTCAATGGGGAATACCGGTTTGTGATAAAGTGCGGCGGCTAATTATTCGGAGACATTCATGATCAGGATCCTGCGCGGTCTCGCACATAAGTATTTTTCAGATGAAGAAGCGGTCATCCTCTTTCTGCTTTTGGTTGCCGGTACCGCGTTCATCATCTGGTTCGGCGCCATGCTGGCACCGGTCATTGCGTCGTTGATTGTTGCGTTCATTCTGCAGGGTCTGGTAACCAAGCTGGTTCGGATGGGGGCGCCAGAAATCGTCGCGATTCTTGGTGTTTTTACCGTCTTTATGGGTGTGATGGTCGGCTTTATCTTCGGGTTGCTGCCGCTGATCTGGGTTCAGGTTGGGAAATTGGCCGGAGAAACCCCACGAATTATTGGTGAACTTCAGTCCTATCTGGAAGTGCTTCCCCAGGAATACCCCCAGTTGATCTCCGCGGAAGCGGTCAACACCCTGTACCAGCAGGTGTCGACGGAAGTAGGACATATGACCCAATGGCTGGTCTCGTTTTCACTGTCCAGTATTCCTGATCTGGTGGCATTGCTGATTTATGTGGTTCTGGTGCCGATCCTGGTGTTCTTTTTCCTGAAGGACCGCGAAGTGATTCTCGGCGCTATAGCGCGCTTGTTGCCTCCCCAGCGTCCGATGATGCTGCAGATCTGGCACGAGGTGAACCTTCAGTGCGCCAATTATGTCCGTGGCAAGGCGCTGGAAATACTGATTGTTGGCGGTGCGACCTATATTGCGTTCAAGCTTCTCGGGATGCCTTATGCGGCATTATTGTCGCTGCTGGTAGGGTTGAGCGTGGTGATTCCCTATATCGGCGCGGCCGTAGTGACCATACCTGTGATGGTGATTGGTCTGTTTGCCTTTGGCTGGGGAAGTCACTTCATCTGGGTGATGGTGGTGTATGGCGTTATTCAGGCGCTGGATGGTAACGTTCTGGTACCTGTGCTTTTTTCCGAGGTGAATAACCTTCATCCGGTGGCGATCATCGTCGCGGTGCTGTTTTTCGGAGGTATCTGGGGGCTTTGGGGGGTCTTTTTCGCGATACCTCTCGCCACGATGCTGAAAGCGGTCTTTACCGCCTGGCCGGTTGCGTATTCGATACCTGAACCGGCCGGGGATGATGTTGCAGAATAAAGGATGATCAGAGGGCTTTGACAGCCTCAAGCACTTCATCGGCGTGGCCTTTAACCCGGACGCCGCGCCATTCGTTGCGGAGTACGCCGTTGGCGTCGATCAGGAACGTGCTGCGATCAATCCCGAGGTACTCTTTGCCGTAGAGCTTTTTGAGTTTGATAACGTCGAACAGCTTGCACAGCTCTTCATCTTTATCTGAAATCAGGTGAAACGGAAACTCGTGCTTTGTTCGGAAGTTCTCGTGGGCTTTGAGTCCGTCACGGGATACACCAAAGATTTCCGTATCCAGTTCGGCAAAGGCCTGCATGCGATCCCGGAAATCCTGTCCTTCGGTGGTACAGCCCGGGGTGTTGTCTTTCGGGTAGAAATAGATCACGACGTTTTTGCCGCGAAAATCGGCAAGTCTGACGAGCTGGTCACCGGTCGCCGGACCTTCAAAATCCGGGACGGTTTTATTCAATTCAACGGATGACATGACATCTCCTTTAATTCCCTTGTGTCAGTTCGTGCCCAACATTACCATATCGGTTTTATTCGGACGGAGCATTTATGATTACGGGTAGCCTTGTCGCACTGGTCACGCCCATGCACGCCAGCGGTGATATTCACTGGGAAGAGCTGGACAGACTGGTCGACTTTCACATCGAAAACGGCACTCACGGTATCGTGGCTGTGGGTACCACCGGCGAATCCGCAACCCTGGATCCTGAGGAACATATCCAGGCGATTGGTCATATCATAAAACGTGTGGCCGGCCGGATTCCTGTTATCGCTGGAACCGGGGGCAACAGCACCCGGGAAGCCATTGAGCTGACAGCAGAGGCGCACAAACTGGGCGCTGATGCCTGCCTGCTCGTTGTGCCTTATTACAACAAGCCGACCCAGGAAGGCCTGTATCAGCACTTCAAGGCAATTGCCGAGGCAGTGCCTGGCATGAAGCAGATGCTCTACAACGTGCCGGGCCGTACTTCCTGCGACATGCTCAACGAGACCGTTCTGCGACTGGCCGATATCGAAAACATCGTGGCCATCAAGGATGCTACCGGCAATATTCCGCGCGGCATTGAACTGATCGAAGGGCTAAACGGTCGTCTGGCCGTGTATTCCGGAGACGATGCTACCGCGGCCGAGTTGATGTTGGCCGGTGCTCAGGGCAATGTCTCTGTAACAGCCAACGTGGCTCCGAAGGCGATGTCTCAACTGTGTGAAGCCGCAGTTGCGGGTGATCGTGAAGAGGCAGCTCGCCTTAACGAGCAACTGATGCCCCTGAACCACAAGCTGTTTGTTGAAGCGAACCCGATTCCGGTGAAATGGGCCCTTCATCGTATGGGGCTGATCAGTGACGGCATTCGCCTTCCGCTGACACCGCTGAGTGAGAAGTTCCATGCAGAAGTCGAAGAAGCACTGAAAGCCTCAGGTGTACTCTGAGTTTGCTGAAATTATCTCTGACCCGGAGTAACCAGATGCCGGTTCTTTCAGGAACCCGTTATACCTCTTTTTCAAAACCTCTGGCTTTCGCTGCCGGGATGCTGGCTCTGACCAGCCTTTCCGGCTGCAGCCTGCTTGACGATCGTTCTGAAGAATACGTCAACGCACGGGATGGTCGGACTCTCGACCTCCCGGAAACCGCGGACCAGTCACGGTTCGGCCAGGCCATGCCCATCAGGGATATCAGCTCGGCCGATGCCAGCAAAATGTACCCCTCGGATATCCCACGTCCCCCGGACATGACATCCGAGATTCTCGATGAGAACTACGTCATTGAGGAGCTTGATGGGCGTGCATGGTTACTGGTCAACGATGTTCCGGGGCGCCTCTGGCCTGCAGTTACGGCATACATGTCTGACCGGGGGTTGGGTGTCAGCCAGGATAATCCGCAGATCGGTCTGCTGCAGAGCGAACTTCTCAACTTCAGTAAGCGCGCGCGGGAACTGGCTGAGTTGCCGGATAACCCCGGTGCGGCAGAGCCGCGTGTCGTACTTCAGGTGCGCATGGCGCCCGGCGTCAGGCGCAAGACCTCTGAAATCCAGGTGCGTAAGCTGGTCGTCTCCGATCAGGCAGACGAGCTGATCCCCTGGAACAGCACGACTGCACCGACATCCGATGAACTGGAGCTGCAAAAGCATGTGCTGGCGGATCTGGGTGAGTTTCTGAAAAACCGCGAAGAAAGCAAATCCTTCTCACGGGCTGCTTCCGGTATGGTCAGCTCCCCGCTGGTAAGGCTTGAAGCCGACGGTGATGAACCGACGTCGATATCGATGTCACTGGATTTTGGCCGTTCGTGGGCCGAAGTAAATCGTGCGCTTTCAGAAGCGGGCATTCCTGTGGTTGATCTTAACCGCAGCGCAGGCTGGTTATACGTCGACTTCCGAACCGCTGATGAGCGCGAATCCGGTTGGTTTGGCTGGTTCAGTGACAAGGAAAAGCCCCATCATACACATACCCTTACTCTCGCAGAGCGCGAAGATGCGATCGAAATCACCGCTCAGAGGGAAGACAGTTACGATGGCGAACAAAGTGCGCCAGACTTGCTGACACAACTTTTTGATTATCTATACTGATTCAGTGCCGGGCCGCTTTTGCGGTCCCACTTCGGAGACCCCTAATGGAAAAGCGTGAAGAGCTCTACGCCGGCAAGGCAAAATCCGTATTCAAGACTGACGATCCCGAGCGGTTTGTGCTTGTGTTTCGTGACGATACCTCTGCATTCGACGGCGAAAAGAAAGAGCAGCTTAATCGCAAGGGCATGGTGAACAACAAGTTCAATGCGTTCATCATGCAAAAGCTTGAAGAAGCTGGTGTACCGACACATTTCGAAGGGTTGCTGTCTTCTACAGAATCCCTGGTGAAAAAACTCGATATGATTCCGGTTGAATGTGTCGTGCGGAACATTTCTGCAGGCAGCCTGTGCCGTCGTTTGGGTGTTGAAGAAGGGCAGGAGCTCAATCCGCCGACATATGAGCTGTTCCTCAAGAACGATGCGCTCCACGATCCGATGGTCAACGAATCCCTTTCCATCAGCTTCGGTTGGGCGACATCTGAAGAGCTCTCCCGGATGAAAGAACTGACGTACAAGGTTAATGATGTGCTGAAAGCCCTGTTTGATCAGGCTGGCATGCTGCTCGTGGATTACAAGCTCGAGTTCGGGCGCAGCGGCGGCGAAATTGTACTGGGCGACGAATTCAGTCCTGATGGATGTCGTATCTGGGACAAGGAAACCCGCAAAAAAATGGACAAGGATCGTTTCCGGCAAGGTCTGGGTAGTGTTATCGAAACCTACGAGGAAGTTGGGAGCCGGCTTGGCATCGAGTTCGACTGATCCTGAAACACAACAAACTCAATGGGTGCGTTATGCGTAGATTGATGGTTGCACTGGGTGGGGCGCTGGTTCTGGCAGCCCCGGTAGCTCAGGCAGACGTGGTTGGACTTGGTGCGAGTGTAAACTACTGGAACTCTGACCTGACCGGCAATGTTCGGGACGGCGGAGATTTTGTTGATGTCGATAACGAGCTCAATCTTGACGAAGATTCCAGCGCAAACGCGGCTTTGTACGTTGAACACCCGATTCCCATCCTGCCAAACGTTCGTCTTGCCTACACGCAGGTAGAGCAAAGTGGGCAGGGTGTTCTGACCGCTGATTTTGGTGGTGTGAATTTTTCCGGAATCAATGCGAGGTCGGATCTCGATCTGGATCAGTTTGATGTCACGCTGTACTACGAGATTCTGGACAACTGGGTGAACCTTGACCTGGGTGTAACCGCGAGAGACCTTTCCGCTGAATTGGTGGTCCAGGATACTGTCGGTGCCGGTTTGAAAAACACGACAACCATTGATGGCGTTATTCCCATGGGCTACCTGGCGGCTCGCTTTGATCTGCCGTTCACAGGCGTATCCGTGGGTGGTGAAGGCAACTTTATAAAGTTTGATGGCGACTCGCTCAGAGACTTTAACGTCTACGGTCAGTATGAAATTTCGCTGTTGCAGCTTCGCGCAGGGTATCGCCAGATGGCTGTTGACTATGAGGACGGAGACGATCAACTGGATGTGGAAATGGACGGCCCGTTTGTAAGTGCCGGTCTATCATTTTAAGGAGAAAATGCGTTGAAGATTCTCGTTACGGGAACTGCGGGATTTATTGGCTCCCATCTTGCCCATCGCCTGCTGGATCGCGGCGATGAGGTTATCGGCGTTGACAATGTCAACGACTACTACGATGTGAACCTCAAGGAAGCTCGCCTGGAGCGGCTTACCTGTAAGTCCGGCTTTACCGAAGTCCGTCAGGATGTGTCGGACCGGTCCGCCATGGAGAAACTCTTTGCCGAGTACAAGCCGGAGAGAGTAGTGCATCTGGCAGCGCAGGCGGGCGTCCGGTATTCCATCGAGAACCCTCACGCTTATGTAGACGCCAACCTGGTTGGCTTCATGAACATTCTTGAGGGGTGTCGGCATCATGATGTGAAGCATCTGGTGTACGCCTCCAGCAGCTCAGTCTACGGTGCGAACGAGACCATGCCGTTTTCTGTGCATGATAATGTTGATCACCCCCTCAGCCTTTATGCGGCTTCCAAGAAAGCCAACGAGTTGATGGCCCATACCTACAGCCATCTCTATAACCTGCCCACTACCGGGCTTCGGTTTTTCACTGTGTATGGCCCCTGGGGGCGCCCGGACATGGCGCTGTTTATCTTCACCCGGAAGATCCTCGCAGGCGAGCCTATCGACGTGTTTAACCACGGTCATCACAAAAGAGATTTCACATACATTGATGACATCGTCGAGGGTGTTATACGTACACTGGACCACGTTGCTGAGCCAAATGACAGCTGGACTGGGGCGCAGCCAGACCCGGGTACGAGCAAGGCTCCCTATCGGATTTACAACATAGGCAGCAACAACCCGGTGGAGTTGTCCCGATTCATTGAGATCATCGAAGAACGGATTGGTAAAAAGGCAGACAAGAATCTGTTGCCCCTGCAACCGGGTGATGTGCCGGCTACCTATGCCAATGTTGATGACCTGATCAATGATGTAGACTATAAGCCCTCGACGACCGTCGAAGACGGCATTGCCAATTTTGTGGACTGGTATCGCAGTTTCTACAAGATCTGAGCCCTCTACCCGAGTGTAGAAGAAAGGCGCACCCAGTTACTGGAGTGCGCTTTTTTTGTGCCTTCGTAAATTCGATGTAAACGCGAATCAGGTGCATCATAAAACTGAGATAATCCCGCTAAAGTTCTGATGATCACGGAAGCCAGTGCTGTCTGCGGCAAGGTGATCCGATCCCTGATAGAAGGAGTTTACTTGATGGCGGGCCCCATTCGCCGGCACCCGGCGCTGCGTTTTGTGTTGCCATTAGCGATTATTGCAGCGATAGCTGCCACAACGATGGGCTATTACACGTTCGGTGCTGGCGGTGATCATGGTCCAGATTTGCCGACGACCACCGTTACCCGGGGCGACCTTCAGGTACTGGTTAGCGCAACGGGAGTGCTGGAGCCCTCCAGCTATGTTGACGTTGGTGCCCAGGTCTCGGGGCAACTCGATCGGATCCACGTAACTGTTGGTCAGGATGTCCATAAAGGGGACCTGCTGGCGGAAATCGACCCCACGGTCTACGTGGCGAAAGTTGATGGCACCCGTGCAGAACTG
This sequence comes from Marinobacter salinexigens, assembly GCF_008370345.1. GTDB lineage: Bacteria > Pseudomonadota > Gammaproteobacteria > Pseudomonadales > Oleiphilaceae > Marinobacter > Marinobacter salinexigens. The sequence goes on from NZ_VTUU01000002.1 coordinate 425,461, forward strand.
AAGAACCTGAAGGCTCAGGTGGCAGATCGAAAAGCGCAGTTAAAACTGGCGGAGATCCAGTTTTCCCGACAGCAGAATCTCTACCGTGAAGAAGCCACGACCCGGGAATCCCTGCAGACGGCTGAAGCCAGCCTGGCGTCTGCCAGGGCACAGCTAGCCATGCTTCAGGCCCAGATGGAGCAGACGGAATCGAGCCTCCGCGCCGAGGAGGCTAATCTCGAATACGCCCATATCTATGCTCCCATGGATGGGACCATTGTTTCCATTGATGCCCGGCAGGGCCAGACGCTGAATACCAACCAGCAGGCACCGGTACTCATGCGGGTCGCTAACCTGAATACCATGAAAGTGCGTGCGCAGGTTTCTGAGGCGGATGTCGGCAAGCTTCGTCCCGGAATGCCTGTTTATTTCACGACGTTGGGCGCTGCCGATCAAAGGATTCATGGTGAATTGCAGTACGTGGAGCCCACACCGGAAGTCGAGAACAATGTGGTGCTCTACAACGCCTTGTTTGACGTGGCCAATGACAGTCGCCGACTCCTGCCAAGTATGACTGCCAAGGTCTTTTTCATCGCGAGGCAGGCACAGGGTGTGTTGCAACTGCCACTATCGGCTGTAACCCGGGGGACTGTTCGTATTAAGACTCCAAAAGGGGTAGAGGAGAGGGCCGTTGAGACCGGCATCAGCAACAGGGTACAGATTGAAATCCGGGAAGGCGTGACTGAAGGTGACGAAATACTGCTCCCTCTGGCTGCCGGCGGATCTGGCGGAGACCGGGGGCCCGGCTTCCGGGGTATGCTGCGATGACCTCCGCTGCTGCCCCTGTTATTGAACTCAGCGATATTACCCGCGTTTTCGGTGAGAGAGACCTGGCCGTTCCTGTGCTGAAGGGGATAGACCTGACGATAAACGCCGGCGAGTTTGTGGCCATCATGGGGCCGTCGGGTTCCGGGAAATCCACCCTGATGAATATTCTGGGCTGCCTGGATAAGCCAACCGCTGGTGACTATAGGTTCGCCGGCGAGTCTGTGTCAGCAATGAGCGCTGATGACCTTGCCGAACTTCGACGAGAGGCGTTTGGCTTCATCTTTCAGAGCTACAACCTGTTGCCTGGTATCAGCGCCCGGGAAAATGTCGAAATACCTGCGATCTATGCCGGTACCCAGAGTAATGAAAGAAAGCAGCGGGCGGAGAAGTTACTGACTGAACTGGGCCTGGGACACCGTCTTGATCATACGCCATCCCAGTTGTCCGGCGGGCAGCAGCAGCGGGTGTCTATCGCACGGGCCCTGATGAATGGTGGCCGGATTATCCTGGCAGACGAGCCTACAGGTGCTCTGGACAGTACCAGCGGGCAGGAAGTGATGCGATTGCTCCAGGAATTGTCTGACCGGGGGCATACCGTCATTCTGATCACTCACGACCCCGACGTGGCCGCGATCGCCCAGCGCCAGATCACCATCTCGGATGGTGTCATTACCGGCGATACGGCATCTTCCGGCCGCTCGCAAACCGTGCCTGGGGCTTTGGAGGCTGTAATAAAGCCCGAAAGCAGTGGATCCTGGGGCCATTGGCTCGAAGCCGTTAAAAGCGCTGTCCGCTCGTTGCACAGCAACCTTTTCAGGACAGCCTTGACGCTGCTGGGTATCGTTATCGGAGTTGCCTCCGTGATCACCATGCTGGCCATTGGCGAAGGGGCGAAGAAGGACATTGTTGATCGAATCAGCTCCATGGGGAGCAATCTCCTGCTCGTACGCCCGGGCGGCCCTGATCAGCGGGGTGCTCGCTGGAGTGTGACCACGCTGGTGCCTGAAGATTTCCTGGCGATCAATGACATGCCGGGGGTATTGGCGGCAATACCGGAACTCACCGGAAACCAGGTTCTCCGATTCGGCAACCTGGACCATCAGGCCGAGATTAAGGCTACCTCGCACCAGTTTCCGGTCGCTCGCCAATGGAATCTTGAATCCGGAACCTTCTTCAATTCAGACGATGAAGACAGCTACGCTGCTGTCGCTGTGCTTGGGAAAACGGTGGCGGATTCACTGTTCCCTGATGGCGACGGGCTTGGCCAGTACCTGATGGTCAACAATGTCCTGTTCCAGGTCATTGGCATCATGGAGGAACGGGGCGCCTCGCCGATGGGGCAGGACCAGGACGATGTGGTGTTTGTGCCCTATACAACCGGAAGCCTGCGGATATTCGGGCAGACCCACCTGCGGAATATCACGGTTGCCGTTTCGGATGCCAGTGCCGGGGCAATGGATGGTATACAGCAACAGGTGCACTCCCTGTTGCTGGCGCGCCACGGAGTTGAGGACTTCCATATAAGGAACATGGCCTCGCTGATTGAAACTATCTCGGAGACGCAGAACACTCTGACCTGGCTCCTTGGTTCCATTGCAGCCATCTCGCTATTGGTGGGAGGTATCGGGGTGATGAATATCATGCTGGTAAGCGTCACAGAGCGCACACGAGAGATCGGAATACGGATGGCAACCGGAGCGCGAGCCTGGAATATCCTGCAGCAATTCCTGACGGAGGCCTGGTTGGTATCCGCTATCGGGGGGCTGATCGGGGTGGCCCTGGGAATCGGCGCCACGATGGTTGTGTCCGGATTGGGGACCCCGGTTCACCTTACGGTGTTTCCGGCGGTATTGGCGTTTACCTGTGCTTTTTCCACCGGCCTGATATTTGGATTCCTGCCCGCGCGGAAAGCCGCACGTCTTGATCCTGTTCGGGCATTGGCGACGGAGTAACGGATGAGAACTGTTGTACTAGCCGGTTCCCTGCTGATCGCCGGGTGTGCCGGATACCAGGAAAAAGCCATTGAACTGCCCGTGGTTGCCCCTGACCAGTGGCATGTGGAAGGGGTAAGCGAGTCTTCGGAATCTCATGCAGCACTGGACCCTGATTGGTGGCATGCCTTCGGCGATCCGACACTGGTTTCATTGATTGAACGCGCAGTTGCTGCCAATCCCGACCTGAAAGCCATCGCCGAGACGATGATTCAGGCGCGCTTACAGTTCCGGAATGCTGAAGCGCCCCGATACCCTTCGATCGGGGCAGGGGCCAGCGTCAGTGAGCAGGCTCGTCACTCTGATGGTGCCAGCACGGAAACCGATGGCTCCACAAGCCTTTCGTTGGATATGAGCTATGAACTTGATCTCTGGAACCGGCTATCTGCCAATGAGGCCTCTGCTCTGGCTGGCCTGGAAGCGGCAGGTTATGACTTTGACGCAGCCCGCCTGAGTCTGGTTGCTTCAGTTGCCACCAGTTGGTTCAGCTTGCTGGAAGCCAGGGATCAACTGGAGATTGCGCAACGCAACCTCGACATCGCCCGGAAAACACTGACCCTGGTCGAAGTACGTTTCCGAAACGGTGTGGCTGACCGCTCTGAGGTGTTTCGCCAAAAGACCGCTGTCCTGAGTTTGAGCAACCAGTTGCCGGGCCTTGAATATGCGGTCAGCCAGGCGGAGGCAGAGCTGAATTTGCTTACCGGGAACCTGCCTTACGGGCCTGCATTCGATAGCGGTGAGTTGGATAGCTTGTCCATCCCGGACATTTCACCGGGATCACCGGTAGACCTGATGACACGGCGCCCGGACCTGGCCGCCGCAGAGGCTCGTTTGAAAGCAGCCGATGCCGATATCGAAGCGGCCCGGGCAGCGTTGCTCCCGTCCGTCTCGATTTCCGGTGCGCTGCAACTGTCAGCAGATGGGGCATTCAGTCTGGCTGACCCTGTGTCGGCGGCAAGTGCCCTTGCCAGCCTTTCGCAAACCCTGTTTGATGGGGGGCAGCGTGACAATGCGGTTGCCCTTACCGAATCCAGAAAGCGTGTTCTGATTGAGAACTATCGTACTGGCTGGCTGGAGGCCCTCAATGAGGTCGGCGATGCTCTGGAGAGAGTGCGGTTGTACGAAATGCAGGAACAGAGGCTGACAACCATTGAAATAATGGCGGAAGAAACACTCCGGCTGACGGAAATCCGTTACCGTGAAGGTGCCGATGATTTACTGACCCTCCTGGACAGCCAGAGCAGCTTGTTTGATGCCCGTCAGCAGCGAAAGGAAGCTCGCCTGAACCGACTGAGCGCTGCCGTCGATCTGTTCAAGGCGCTGGGCGGAGGATTCAGTCGGCCAGAGAGTTCAGGTGATCAGGCAACCTGAGGCTGACAGGCTTCCGGGTGACTGGGCAGTCGAACGATAACGACACCGCCAGCAGTTGAAGGGTTCCTCCCGTCGCCTGGCCATAAAGGCGGTCACCCACAATCGGATGACCGATTCCGGATAGGTGTCGGCGGATCTGATGCTTTCGCCCGGTTTCTATCTGCACCTGCACGAGGCTGGTGTCGTTGCCGCTGTCACTGGACGTTTCGGTTGACTGAGTGGTAACGCGGCTCAGGGCTTCTTTGTGCTCTACGGGCGCATCGATCAGCAGGTTGTCCGCATGCAGTATTCCCTGAACCCGTGCCAGGTAAACCTTGGTCATGGTGCGACCTGAAAAGCACTGTGAGAGGGCTGCCGCGGCTTTACCGTCGTGGGCAATCAGCATCAGACCGGCAGCGTCGGCATCGAGCCTGTGAATAAGAAAACAGGGTCTGTTCAACTCTACTTCTGCCAGTCTTAGCAGGCTGCAGTGATCGCCCCATTGCGATCCCTGGGAGAGTAAGCCATGAGGCTTGTACCAAACACTATAACGACTTTTATCTTCCAGTAACGCCGGCGACTCGGGCTTTCGGGCCAGTACCTGGTCGTCGTAGAACAGTTGCACCCTGGTTCCGGCCTTAAGTTCGCGTTTGGCCTTGCGTAAACGCACCTGTTTGCCTTTCTGGGTCCACCAGCAGGCACCTTTCGCCATGGCATCCTTTATACGCTGTTTGGGTAATCCCGATGCTTCAGCGAGGGCATCTACAGCGGTCGTTGGGGAGTTCGGTGCTATGTCGAAGTGTTTTCTCATTGGTAGCCGGCAGGGAGTGGAGGGCCGAGGCGTCATCTGATCTGGATTTTACCCCGAAAGCCCGCTCAAGGGGGAGCGCAGATCTGGCAAATCAATTTCACAAACTTTCACCCAGAGCTAATGGAAGAAAAGTGTGATCTGCATCACAATCGTCTGGTTTTCCCTGACTGGACCCTCAACATTTGCCGAGCGTACCGTGGAACGTTTTTTTATCCTGATTTTTCTCTGTTTCATGGCGGCATCAGCCCACAGTGGGGAAAGGGTCTCTATCGGCGATGGAGAAGTAAATCTCACGACGTTTCCGATGGCCTACTTTGCGGATGTAACGGGGGCAATGGCTTTTGACTCAGTCAGGAAGCAGGCCTTTGTTCCTTCGCCGAACCGCCTGTCTTTGGGAACAGAGCCGAAGGCAGTCTGGAGCCGGATAGAGATAGTGAATTCGGGTGACTATCCAAGGCACCTGTTCCTGCATCATCCCTACGTGTACCACAGCAAGCTTGCCGGTTTCTATCTTGAGGATTCGGGCGAGTTAGTCGATAGGCAGGTTCTGGATCTGGATGATGCATCAGACAGCCCGCTGATGTACCGGGGCAGTGCGGTATACGAGTTTGAATTACCGGTTGGCGCAACACGCACGCTTTATGTCCAGACTGTTTCATATTCCCATCAATGGTTTACGCTGCTGTTGGTCGATCAGGAGCATTCCCGGCGAATGCTGATTGGTACCCACAATGATATTGCAGTCCTGATCGGCGTACTGGTCGCCCTGATTTTCTACAACTTCCTGCTGTATTTCGCGTCCAGCAACAAAGAAAACATTTTTTATTCCCTTTATCTGGTTTCAGGTGCGGTCTGGATTTCTCTCTCCTATGGATTACTGGCAAACGTCTTTAATGTTTATGGCGCGGGCATTTTCAAGCTGCACCTTTCGCTGATCAGCATGCCGATCTTCCTGACATTGTTCATGATGTCCATCCTGGGTACCAAGGACGATTATCCCCGTGAGCATCTGATACTGAAGGTGATGCTGTGTACACTCACCCTCCAGTTCACCTGGGGGCTTTTCGATATACACGGTGCTCTCAAGCCTGCGAGTACGATGGCGGCATTGATGATGCTTGTCACCATGGGGGTAACCATTTCGCTGGTACGCAAAGGCAACTTACTTGCGAAGTTCTTCCTGATTGGGCACTCGTTCTTCCTGTTATTTAACGGGGTCGCAGTACTCTTCTATAAGGGCATCATTGGCTTTACCTATGTTGCCAGCCATGGTGTTGGTATAGGGATCACCCTCGAGGCGCTGATGCTTGCGTTTATCATTGCCTACCGGATCAGGATTCTTGAGGGAATCAAGGATTCACAAGTTGAGCTGAAGCGGCAGGCTGTGACCGATCCGCTCACGATGCTGTTCAATCGTCGATACTTTTTTACGGAAGCCAAAGATATAGTCGCGTTGGCCAAAAAACACGGTCGTGCGGTGTCGGTATTCGCAGTCGATGTCGACCATTTCAAAAGTGTGAACGATCAGTACGGCCATCAAATTGGTGATGAACTGTTGGTGAACCTTGCTGACACCCTCAAATTCCACTGCCGCTCTACGGATCTCATCGCTCGTTTTGGTGGTGAAGAGTTTGTATGCTTGCTCCCGGGTTGTGATTTGCCTGAAGCAACAGGCGTAGCCGAAAAGCTCAGACAGGCTGTTGAAGAACAGACCGTTGTTCTGGATGGCAGCGAGCCACTTAGATTTACGATCAGTGTAGGGGTTGCCTCTGTCGATATGGCTAGTGGAGATATCCAGGAGGCGCTGAATGAGGCGGATCGTGCTCTGTATCAGGCTAAGAACGCTGGAAGGAATCGGGTTCGTGCAATTGAAAGCCCTGAGGTGTCAGGGAAGACGTTACAACCGGTTTCTTGACCGATTCAAATAATTAATGAGGTTCTAATGCCTATTTCTATCCGAAGTCGCCTGCTGGTACTGGCGATGGCACCGGTTATTGCCCTGGCGGCTGTGCTTTTCTTTACCTTTACCTACCAGACCCAAAGCCTGGTGGATGAACAGATGCGTACTGCCGAAACCCGTGTTTCCGAAGTTAAGCGTGCAGAACTCAAAGGCCTGATGGACATGGCTTACACCTCCATCAAGCACATCTATGAAAACGGAGGCTCTCTGGAAGAGGCGCTGCCTATCCTTCGTGACCTCCAGTTTGGCCAAAACGGATACATTTTCGGTTACAGGGACAACGGTGAGCGGGTTCTTCTGGGGCAGTCCGATAAAGGCCTCGGTGAGAACCTTTGGGACCTGCAGGATAGCAAGGGCAATTACCTTGTTCGTGGTCTGGTCAACGCTGCTAAAACCGGTGATGGCTACTATACCTATTGGTTCCCAAAACCCGGACAGGAAGAGGCTTCGCCCAAACAGTCCTATTCGATTTTCCTCGATCGCTGGGGAGTCATGATCGGTACAGGCTTCTATTTCGATGATGTTGATGCAGTTCTGGCGGAACTTCGGAGCAAGGGCGATGAAGAGCTCTCAAAGAGTGTTACCGCGATCCTTCTCATCACGCTGGTTGCGGTGATTGCGACCGCCATTATTGGTCTTGGATTCAGCCTGACGATTATCCGACCCCTCTCGAAAATTACAGATTCGGTTCGGGCACTTTCTTCGGGAGATGCCGATCTTACAGCCAGGGTCTCAGTCAACGATCGGTTTGAGCTGGGCCAGTTGGCCGAGCACATCAACACCTTTATCAAACTGCTGGCGGATCTGATCCAGGACGTAAAAAGCAACGCCCGGTTGACGCATCAGAACGCCGAAACCATTTCTGGCCACACGGACGCACTGGCAACCTTGGTCAATGAACAGGACGCAGAAACCGATCAGGTGGCCACGGCCGTAACCGAGATGACGTCAGCGGCCAGCGAGATATCTTCCAGTGCTGCCAGTGCGGCAAATTCTGCCGCTGAGGCAAACCAGGAAACCGGAAACGCAAAAGGCATTATTTCCAATGCTGCTGCGGAAATGAATGCACTGAATAATGACATCGGTTCATCGGCCTATGAGGTTGAAGAGCTTGGCAAGGGAGTTGAGGGCATCAACTCTGTTATTGAGGTGATCAACACCATCGCAGATCAGACCAACCTGCTGGCACTCAATGCAGCGATTGAAGCAGCACGGGCAGGTGAGCATGGTAGAGGATTCTCCGTGGTTGCGGATGAGGTTCGTAGCCTGGCCCGGAAAACCCAGTCGAGCACCGAAGAGATTGATGAGATGATCCGCAATCTCAGCAGCCGGGCGTCTGCTGCCGTATCCTCTATTCGCACTTCGAGTGAGCGCAGCAGTAAAGCCCTGAGTGCGAACACGGAAGCGGTTGAAGCCATTGATCGCGTCGTAGAGGCTATTGGTCAGATCACGCAAATGAACGAACAGGTTGCTGCTGCCTCAGAAGAGCAGAGCAGTGTGTGCGAGGATATTACCAAGCGCCTGGTCACCATTTCTGACAAGTCCAAGGAAACCAGCGAGAAGGGGCGTGAAAGTAACGTGTCGGCCAATACTCTGCTGGGTAATGCTGATGGGCTGCAGAAGCTGGCAGGAAGGTTCCGGACGTCCTGATCAGCTGTAGCAGGAGCATCTTTTAGCGGCAGTGGGCGTGGCGTCCCGTTGTTCAGCCTGTACGGATCCTCGGTTTAGTTGAGCTTTTTCGGAGCTCAGTTTTGAAAACATCTCTATGCGAAGTGTGTTAACGAAATATGTAGCTGGTATAATCAGTATTAAGCTTATACCCGAAGTAAGACAAGGAATGTTGCGGTGGCTCAAGAACGCTTGTATCAACTCGACTCCCTCCGTGGGATGGCTGCCTTGATGGTGGTGGTCTTCCATTATTTTTACCATTACAACGTCAAGTATGGTCACTCATTTGCAGTTCCTGACTGGTTACATCTGGGCAAATCCGGCGTATATCTGTTTTTTATGATCTCGGGCTTTGTGATCTTCTGGACGATAAGTCGTGCTGACAAACCCATGGATTTTTTGTTCAGTCGATTTTCCCGACTTTATCCAGCATTTTGGGCAGCATTGATAGTTACCTTTGCGTTTACGTCCATGGTTGGTCCTGCAGACCGCGCCGTTTCCTGGGCAACCTTTGTGGTCAATATCACCATGTTTCATGAATTCCTTGGTTATAGGCATGTTGATGGCGTGTATTGGACTTTGAGTATTGAACTGACCTTTTACATTCTGGCGTTTGGCGCGATGGTCTTCGGGCTACTTCGTTTTGTGGACTACATCTGCCTTGCTTGGCTTGCGGTATCGTTTGGCCATGCAGTGTCTGGTGTTGATTTCGGGATCGTAAAGAGCGCCTTGCTTTTGAAGTACAACCTGCTGTTTGTCGCTGGCATTTCTTTTTATCGGATCTGGTCCCGGCAGGCCGTATGGCTGCCGATGTTGTGTTTGGTACTGGTGGTAACGTTGGCCTATATTCGGTTCCCGCTTGATGTGGCAGCTACCATCACCGTCTGGGTTTCGCTTTTTGGCTTGGTTATATCGGGGCGCCTGACTTGGTTGAATCAGCCCATACTGATTTGGCTCGGCTCAATCAGTTATTCGCTGTACCTCATCCATCAAAATATCGGTTACGGCATCATAGAATGGAGTTATAGCGTTGGCGTTTCGCCAGTTGTGAGCATTGGTGTTTCTCTTGTGTTCAGCTTTTGTGCCGCCCACGTTATCACTTTGCGTGTAGAGAAACCGGCGCTCCAAGCCATGCGGTCCTGGTATAGCGCAAGAAAGGCAAGGGCTAGCGCTGATGCGACTGCGGCGGTTGAATACAGTTAAATTTGGCAGGCGAGTTTGAGGGAGGCAGGTCAAAGCAGCTGTCCACAGATTTATTTACCAAGAAGCTGAGCTGAGATGCTGCCCTCTGCGATCAAGCCAAAGCTCGCGCCATACCTTGCCCCTGCTGTTCTGATATTGATCGCTGGTGCTGCCGGCACATTCTGGAGGCTCTGGAATGACCCGGATTAGCTGTTGTAGAAGACTGCGCGCCAGCAGGCCAATCAACTGGCCGAATCCTGGATGACGGAATACAACGATGAACGTCTCCACGATTCACTGGAGGACCTGACGCCGTGGGAATGCCTGGCGAAACACTCACTGGCGGAAAGTTCTAATCAGCGGTGGAACTAAAACGGGGGTGTTTACAACTGCGCCACAATCGTTGAATTTGGTGCGCGTGTAGCGGGAAATAAGCTAGTCCGGCTCTCGCTCAGTGCGAGCCCGCATCGAAATACGCTCAGGAAGACTGAAACCGAATTGGCGGATCCAGTTTCCAGTTGGTCGCTCGATAAACCGGTAGATGCCAAACGCAACAGCCAGCATGAACACGATTGCCAGCGTTACTCCCAGCCATTCCGGCACAGGCAGGGAGTCGATAATTGCTTTGCCGGCCCGGTTATGAATTAGGTAAAGCGGGTATGTCATGGCTCCGGCGGTTACAACCCAAGAGGCGTGAGGCATATCAAGCTTACCCACTGCAATGGCCAATAGTGTGGCCGCGAATAACAGGATCACACTGGCCGCTATAGCGCTTTCGGTATGCGATGGGGATGAAATAAAGCTCTCAGCTGAGCTGAAGGCACGGATGGTAGCCAGGATAAGGGCGCCCGCTAACACCCCGACATTAAACCTGTTTGCTCCCTGGTCTTGGATCAGGTAGATCGAAACACCGGTTATAAAGAACGGCGACCAACTCGGAGAAATGAACCACCCCATAAACCATGGTTGGCCAGTCACCATGTGCGCCGCGGTCAGGGCGAGCCAGGCTGAAAGCCAAAGCTTGAAGTGCTTGAATAACCCCGTTGCCACCAGCAAAAACACGCAGGCATAAAATTTTAGCTCGGCATGCAACGTCCAGTACACGCCATCAATATCAGGCTGGCCGATGTAGTCATTCAGTAGCGTCGCATTTGCAAACATTGTCCATAAGTCTGTGCGATTTCCTGTCAGAAGGTAGACCGTCGTTACTGTGAAGATAAGCCCTACCCACAAGGCAGGATAAAGCCTGGCAAACCGCGACACACAAAATTGATACGCAGATCGTCCATTGGCTGATAGTGCTATGACGAATCCGCTGATCATGAAGAAGACAGGGACGCCTAAGTAACCGAATCGGCTGACTGTAGAGAACAGATCAAATGCCCCGTCTGGACGGGCGGTGTAGTGGTAAAGAACCACTGCGAATGCGGCGGCAAAACGAAGCAGATCAAGTGTGTAAACCCGGTTTTTGAGTCCATCCATAAAACATCTCCCTATTTGCCATCATTTAGCGTAGCAAACTTTTTGTTTGGGCGGTGCGTCCAAACAGGCATCTGCCAAGGTCAATCGCATCGTAGGTTGATGGGAAAGCGCATGGTTGGGGTGAACTGCCCCGCCCAATCGTCTGAACCACTCACTGACCGTACTGTCGTCAGAGGCAACGGTGGACCGTTAATGAAATGAAGCGCGGAATAACCCGACGAGAATTAACTAATATTGGGATAATCTGAGGGCAGCGTAAACTCCTTTTGCTGACTGTTCAGACACGAAAAAGCCGCCCGGAGGCGGCTTAATCTGAATACTGTATAGTCTGTTTATTTTGCCAATTTATTGCCAAAATTTTGCCAAGACTTCTGCAGAACCAATCTAAGTTATTGAAAGATTGGTAGGACCACCCAGATTCGAACTGGGGACCTCTACCATGTCAAGGTAGCGCTCTAACCAACTGAGCTATGGTCCTGTCCTGCAACGGAGACGTAATATACTGATGCGCCTGGGGGCGGTCAACCACTTTATGCGGTTTTTTGCTTCCTCAATAAACTTTTGATGCCTTTGCTCACAGCACTCCACCGGTTAACGATCAGAGCCGCGAAAATCAGCCCGCAGCCTCCCATTTGCAGTGGTGTCATCATCTCTGAGAACCAGACCGCCGCAAACAGCGTAACCCACACAGGTTCAAGTACAAGAATGACAACGCCATGGCTATGGGCTGAAAGGCTCTGGGCAAGCGTTTGCAGCACAAAGCGTCCTGCGGTACCTATGACAGCGCTGGCCGCAACCCACCAGATCAGCATTGGATCAGGGTTGCTGAATGTGGCTTCCCAGGATTCCAGAGCGAACGAGATAGGCAGTGTCACGAGTCCCACTGTAAGCAGAGCCAGAGCGGTCAACGGGAGGGGAGGGACCTTTTGCTTCTCGATCGTTTGCCCTTGTCGGTTAACCACCGTTCGTTGATTGGCTGCCCGGGTATTCAGCGTGAAGTAAAGCGCGAAGATCGCGGCAGCGATAACGAAGAAAATCTGTCCGGCCTCCGGATTGAATCCGTTTTTGAGGGAAAGGAGTGCCAGACCGGCGATAGCGATAGGAAGTGCCAGCCAGGTCGATGTTGGCTGCGCTTCCTTAAACAGGAGTCGTGCAATGACGGGTACGATAACAACGCCGAGACTGGTCAGGAATGCGCCTTCTCCGAGGCTCGTAATATGGAACAGTCCCATTACCCAGAAACTCATAGCAATCGCGAATACCAGGCCGACACCGGCGCTTCGGCTGACCTGGTCCCGGTTCAGCTTTCTGACGGCAGGCCAGGCAATGACGGTAAGAACCGCTCCCGCTATGAGAAATCGCGAGGCTGAGAACAGAAGCGGAGGCATTAAAAGGATTGCCTCTTTAGAAAACATCCAGCTGATAGCCGCAAGCAGGGTAACGACAACAAGGAGGAGGTCAGATTTCTGGGCGTTCGACATCGGGTTTCCGTCTTTCTTATTCGGGGAGAGGCAGGCCGAACAATGTATAGTTTGCGAACTAAAAAAGAAAGGGGGAGGGAAATCACCGGCTGTTGGCCATTAGTCGAGTCCTTGTTATTTTTATTACCTCTCTGGTCATTTAACATGCAGACTGATTGTTTAAGGGTCACGTTTCTATTCTGAATCATTGGGTTATTAGGGTGGGCATTAGCTATGCGGTATCTGGAAACCTTTCACCGTCGATTGCGGCGTATTCGGGAAGATGGCCGGCTTTCAACTCTGGATGTTGCGGAGATGTGTGGAGTCGATGAGACCCGAGTCAAAAGCTGGGAACTCAATGATGCGAGGCAGCGCGGATATCCGGGAGTCACGGAGCTTCTCGACTTTTGCCTGAAAACAGAAACCCCGCTTGAGAATCTGCTGGATCTTGACGATCCCGGTGATGATGGACAACTCGAACTGCCGGGGCTGGCCTTCAGTAACAGTGATGACCTTTCAGTAGCGTTGAAAGAGTTGGAGGCGGAGATTGATCGTGTTCAGCTCTCCGATGAGGAGGCAGAACTGCTGCGCCGGTTCCGTAAGACGTCTTCCGATAACCGGCGCATGGTGTTGCAGATTCTGGGCGACTCATAGTCGCCCTGAAATCACTTTCCCTTCTTGTAGATGTTTTCGTACACGTAGTTGGTCGCCTCGACGAAACCGTCAATGCTACCGCAGTCGAACCGGCGTCCCTTGAACTGATAGGCGAGTACACAGCCCGTTTTTGCCTGCTGGAGCAGGGCGTCGGTAATCTGGACTTCCCCGTTTTTACCGGGTGGGGTGTTCTCGATAATTTCAAAGATGTCCGGCGTCAGGATATACCGGCCGATGATGGCGAGGTTGCTCGGCGCGTCTTCCGGAGCCGGCTTTTCCACCATGTCGGTGATTCGATAGAGGCCGTCCTTCATGGGTTCGCCGGCAATCACGCCGTATTTGTGGGTTTCATCTTCCGGTACTTCTTCGATTGCGACGATTGAACAGCGGAACTGTTTGTACAGTTGCACCATTTGCGCCAGTACGCCGTCTTCACCCTCAGGTCCCATGCAGAAATCGTCAGCGAGTACTACCGCGAAAGGATTGTCGCCAATGAGGTTGCGGCCTGTAAGGATGGCATGCCCGAGACCTTTCATCTCGTTCTGGCGGGTAAAGGCGAAGCTGTTGTTGTTGATGAGGTCACGAATGGAGGTCAGCAGGTCTTCTTTACCAGACCCCGCGATCTGATGCTCCAGCTCGTAGCTGATGTCGAAATGGTCTTCGATAGCCCTCTTGCCTCGACCGGTCACGAAACCGAATTCGTGGACCCCCGCTTCGGCGGCTTCTTCCACCCCGTACTGAACCAGCGGCTTGTTAACGACTGGTAGAATTTCCTTCGGCATGGCCTTGGTTGCCGGAAGGAACCGGGTGCCGTAACCGGCAACGGGGAACAGGCATTTCTTGATCATGGTGCTCGTCCTTTTATTCAGCTTTCTGCCTTGAATTGCTTTGGTGTCAATAACGCTCATTCACAAATTGTGCCGAGTGTACCCAAACCGATTCCCTAAATGGAGTCTCTGGGCCGTATTTGCTTGTTATCAGAATGGTACTGGAATGCTTCCAACTGAGTCGAATTGTAACGTTTGGCAAGCTCCACTGGTGTGCCAGAAGCCGAATGAATACATTACATGGAGTTAAGGTTTGCGTGCCTCAGATCAGTGTGTTTTGAAATCAGAGATAGAATCCATACGTGAAAGCGGTTTGTCTTTTTGCACTAACATGGTGCGCGGCAGTTCAGTCTGTTTCCGCGGCCATGATCGAAAAGGACCATTCACCCTGGTGGGCCTCCAAGATACGTTTGTCCGGCGCCTCGGCGCATACCAGCGAACAGTTTCGTGGCCGCGTGGAAGTTGATGCCAGTGGATTGACCTTCTCCGGTCATTCAATGGGCGTTGAGTTCCGGAACGATACAGCTCGCAAGACCGACAACCAACTTGATTACCTGAGTTTACGGTACGGGTTCCCGTTTGAGGGATCGCAAATTCGGGTTAATGTCTCCCAGCGCACCTACCGGAATGCAACAACCAGCGGCGGTGAGCGGGTATCTGAGTCTGGACGCAAACGCTCAATGTCGCTCATGATAACCCGCCCCCTCTTTTCCTTTCACGCAATAGAATTCGACAGTACGTTGCGGCATTTTTCCCGGGAAACCGACGAATACCAGGCTGGTGCCTGGCAAAGTAATGACCTGGACCGGCGTTCGTCGGTCAGTTTGAAAGCGTCGAGTCGTGGGGAGCTTGATTCGGGATTTGTCCTGCATACCCGAATGGATGCCCGTATTGGGACTGAGCACCTTTCAACCCGTGAAAGCAGTAGCATTAATGAATCCGATCTGAGTTATCAGAAGCTGGCGGTGTCGTCTTCGCTCAGCCGGACGCTGATCAACTGGCGGGTCGCTTTGGATGGACATTACCAGTTTTCTCGCGATCCCTTACCGGACTCTGAGCATGTCACCGTGGCATCTTCTTCGTTGCTCAGGGGGTTTTCGGACAACTCATTGTCATCCAGTGAGGGTGGATGGCTTAAGATCAACGCCCAAAGCCCGGCGTTTGAAATTCCGTTTACCGGCACCATGAAAACCCACATTCGACTGGCTACACTGCGTGGCTGGGTCGCCGATTCATCGCCACAGGCTGATGATTCGGCAAGGGCCAGTGCTTATGAGGCGTCGTTGCTGATGCGCGGTGGTGAATTCAATGCAGCGCTGACCGTTGGCAGAATGTTTGAGTCTGCAGGACATGCTTTTGAAGTGCCGAATTCGCCAGACGTTTCATTCGCCATGCAGCTACAGTTGTAAGCATTGTTGTACCAACATTGTTAACAATGTCCGAAAGAAAACTCGTCTTTATCTTATAACCCACTGTTTTAAATAAAAGTCCTCCAGCTGAAAGGCGATAGGCCCCTTTTCCCATTTGTCGTTATTGTTGACAATCCATGCACGGAAGCGTACTTTTTCGTCATTCCCATCAGGATTGTTGACAAAAAATGGCAGAAGCACCGATTCAGACTCTAACTCGTGCCGATGAAGCCTTCGATTGTTTGCAAACGGCCATCGTAACCGGTGGCCTGGCCCCCGGTGAAAAAATTGGTGAAGTAGAGCTCTGTTCACGTTTCAACCTGACCCGTGGGCCTTTACGCGAAGCCCTGGGCCGCCTCGAATCACGAGGTCTTCTGGTTCGTCGACCCCATGCCGGCGTCAGTGTCGTTTCCGTCAGCGCTTCTGAGTTGCTTGAGCTCTATCGCATCCGCGAAGTTATGGAGGGCCTTGCGGCGAAGCAGGCTGCCGAGCGAATGACCGATGAAGAAATCCGCGATCTTCAGGCCACCCTGGACAGCCACGAGAAAATGATCGAGCAAGCTCAGGGTCAGGCGTACTATCAGGCTGAGGGCGACTATGATTTCCACCATCGGATAGCCACAGGAAGCCGCAATACTAAACTGGCTCAGATGCTCCTGGGCGATCTCTACTACATGGTGCGTATGTACCGTTACCGGTTAAGCACCTCGGCCGGGCGCCCCCATCTGGCGCTTGGTGAACACCGCCGTATCGTCGAAGCCATTGCCCAGCGGGATGGCGAACTCGCCGAATTTCTGATGAAAAGACACATCAACGCCGCGCGTTTGAATATCGAGAAAAAGATTGAAGAAGGCGTTCTAACGATCTGATAAGAGAGGATATTGTTATGGCTAATAAGCTTTCCCCGGGTGCTCGCTTTCGCAAGGCACTGGCTGAGAACCAACCGCTTCAAATCGTTGGCACCATCAACGCCTATGCAGCCATGATGGCCGAACGGGTGGGGCATCAGGCTATCTATCTGTCTGGTGGTGGTGTGGCCAATGCGTCATACGGCCTTCCTGATCTCGGCATGACCAGCATGAACGACGTGGTTGAAGATGTGCGTCGTATTACTGCTGCTTCTGAACTGCCTCTGTTAGTGGATATCGACACTGGTTGGGGTGGGGCATTCAACATTGCCCGCACCATCAAGGAAATGGAGCGTGCTGGTGCCGCTGCCGTCCACATTGAAGACCAGGTTGCCCAGAAGCGCTGCGGCCACCGTCCGAACAAGGAAATCGTCTCCAAAGAGGAAATGGTCGATCGCATCAAGGCCGCGGCAGATGCCCGCGAAGACAAAGATTTCTTCATCATGGCCCGTACTGATGCGTTCCAGAAAGAAGGCCTGGAAGCGGCCATTGACCGTGCAAAAGCCTGCATTGAGGCGGGTGCTGACGGCATCTTCGCCGAGGCTGTTCACGAACTGTCTGATTACAAGGCCTTCGCTGAAGCTATCGATGCGCCGATTCTGGCAAATATCACCGAGTTCGGTGCTACCCCGCTTTATAACAAAGCTGAGCTGGCAGAAGCCGGTGCTGCCATGGTTCTGTATCCGCTGAGTGCGTTCCGTGCAATGAATAAAGCAGCGCTGACTGTATTCCAGAGCATTCTGGAAAAAGGCGACCAGAAAGAGGTGGTAGACCTGATGCAGACCCGTATGGAACTGTACGATTTCCTTAACTACCACGATTTCGAGCAGAAGCTGGACCAGCTTTTCACCCAAAACAAAGGTTAAACAACGACTAGAGGGAGAATGACCATGGCTGAAGCAAAAAAACTTGGTGGTGCAGGCCTGCGTGGGCAGGTTGCCGGCGAAACCGCTCTGTGTACCGTTGGTAAAACCGGTACCGGCCTGACCTATCGCGGCTATGACATTACTGATCTGGCCGATAATGCCCAGTTCGAAGAAGTGGCTTACCTGTTGCTACGTGGCAAGCTGCCGAACCAGCAGGAGCTTGATGCATACAAGCAGAAGCTTCAAAGCCTGCGTACTCTGCCTGAGGCACTTAAGACCGTTCTTGAGCAGATTCCCAAAGACGCACATCCGATGGACGTGATGCGTACCGGCTGTTCCATGCTGGGTAACCTGGAAACTGAGCAGGACTTCAGCGAGCAGGACGACAAGATTGATCGGATGCTGGCGGTGTTCCCGTCCATCATCACCTACTGGTATCGCTTTGCGCACGAAGGCGTGCGTATCGACACCAGTGCGACCGAGAGTGATTCCATTGGTGGATTGTTCCTGGAACTGCTGCATGGCAAGAAGCCAAGCGAACTTCATGAGCGCGTGATGAACGTGTCTCTGATCCTGTACGCAGAGCACGAGTTCAACGCTTCTACCTTTACCGCTCGTGTGTGTGCTTCCACCCTGTCTGACATTCACAGCTGTGTAACCGGCGCTATTGGCTCACTGCGTGGCCCGCTGCACGGTGGTGCCAACGAAGCCGCGATGGAGCTGATCCAGAAATTCCAGACTCCGGAAGAAGCAGAGTCCGGCCTGATGGGCATGCTGGAGCGCAAAGAAAAAATCATGGGCTTTGGCCATGCGATCTACAGTGAGTCTGATCCTCGCAACGTGATCATCAAGAAGTGGTCAGAAAAACTGGCGCAGGAAGTGGGTGACACGGTTCTGTACCCGGTCTCGGTTCGCTGCGAAGAGGTTATGTGGCGCGAGAAGAAACTGTTCTGTAACGCTGACTTCTTCCACGCATCGGCTTACCACTTCATGGGCATCCCGACTGAGCTCTTTACGCCTATCTTTGTAATGTCCCGCGTATCCGGCTGGACTGCACACGTGAAAGAGCAGCGTGCCAATAACCGGATTATTCGCCCGAGTGCGGAATATACCGGTCCGGAAAGTGAAGAATGGCTGCCGATTGACAAGCGTAGCTAACGGCAATTCGAGGGCTGCCATGGGCAGCCCTGTTTTTTGGGCCGAATGCCAAGAATTGAGAGACCAACGACCATGAATACTGAATACAGAAAGTCCCTTCCGGGTACCGACCTGGAATACTACGACACCCGTGAAGCCGTTGAGGCTATCCAATCTGGTTCCTACGACAAGCTTCCATACACCTCGAAGATTCTGGCGGAGCAGCTGGTTCGTCGTTGTGACGCGGAGTCCCTGACAGATTCGCTCAAGCAGCTCATCGAACGTAAGCGTGACCTGGATTTTCCCTGGTATCCTGCCCGTGTTGTCTGCCACGACATCCTCGGCCAGACTGCTCTGGTAGACTTGGCTGGCCTGCGTGATGCCATCGCCGAGAAAGGCGGGGATCCTGCAAAGGTAAATCCGGTCGTACCGACCCAGCTTATCGTTGACCATTCTCTGGCGGTTGAAGCGCCGGGCTTTGATCCGGACGCATTCGAAAAGAACCGTGCTATTGAAGATCGCCGTAACGAGGACCGCTTCCATTTCATCGACTGGACCCGAACTGCGTTCAAAAACGTCGATGTGATCCCGGCCGGTAACGGCATCATGCACCAGATCAACCTGGAGAAGATGTCTCCGGTCATTCAGGATCGTGCAGACGAAGATGGCCACCGTATCGCTTTTCCCGATACCTGCGTTGGTACCGATAGCCACACCCCGCATATCGACTGCCTGGGCGTTATCGCCATTGGCGTAGGTGGCCTGGAAGCCGAGACCGTTATGCTGGGTCGTCCTTCCATGATGCGTCTTCCGGACATCGTTGGCGTGAAGCTGACGGGTAAGCGTCAGCCGGGTATTACCGCAACTGATATCGTTCTGGCCATCACCGAGTTTCTCCGCCAGGAGCGCGTAGTAGGCGCCTACCTGGAATTTTTCGGGGAAGGTGCCTCAAGCCTGACCATCGGTGATCGCGCAACCATCTCCAACATGACCCCGGAATACGGTGCTACTGCGGCGATGTTCTACATCGACGATCAGACCATTGATTACCTGAAACTGACCGGCCGTGAGCCCGAGCAGGTAGACCTGGTTGAGAAATACGCCAAGGAGACCGGCCTCTGGGCAGACCAGATGAATGAAGCCCAGTACGAGCGTGTGCTGGAGTTTGATCTCTCGACGGTCGTTCGCAACATGGCCGGTCCGTCCAACCCGCATCGTCGCCTGCCGACGTCCGCGCTGCATGAGCGCGGCATTGCCAAGGATCTGGACAAGGCTCTGGCGGAAGAGAAAGAAGGCAAGATGCCGGACGGTGCTGTGATCATCGCGGCGATTACCTCGTGTACCAACACCTCTAACCCGCGCAACGTGGTTGCCGCTGGGCTTCTGGCCAAGAAGGCAAACGAACTGGGCCTGATTCGCCAGCCGTGGGTGAAGTCCTCCTTTGCGCCAGGCTCCAAGGTTGCCCGTCTGTACCTGGAAGAAGCGGGCCTGTTGCCTGAGCTGGAAAAGCTCGGCTTCGGTATCGTTGCATACGCGTGCACCACCTGTAACGGTATGTCCGGTGCTCTGGATCCGAAGATCCAGAAGGAAATCATCGATCGTGACCTCTACGCCACAGCCGTTCTGTCTGGTAACCGTAACTTTGATGGCCGGATTCATCCTTATGCCAAGCAGGCGTTCCTGGCTTCGCCGCCGTTGGTCGTTGCCTACGCTATTGCTGGTACGGTCCGTTTCGACATTGAAAAGGACACCCTGGGTTACGACAAAGACGGCAATGCCATCACCCTGAAGGATATCTGGCCTTCCGATGAAGAAATCGATCGCATCGTTGGTGAGTACGTGAAGCCTGAGCAGTTTAAGCAGGTGTATATCCCGATGTTTGATCTGGGCGACGCAGAGCAGGCGGAAAGCCCACTGTATGACTGGCGTCCACAGTCCACCTATATTCGCCGTCCGCCATATTGGGAAGGTGCTTTGGCTGCTGAGCGTACCCTGACCGGTATGCGTCCGCTGGCGGTACTGGGTGACAACATCACCACGGATCACCTGTCGCCGTCCAACGCCATCATGATGGACTCTGCTGCTGGTGAATACCTCCACAAGATGGGGCTGCCGGAGGAAGACTTTAACTCCTACGCGACCCACCGTGGCGATCACCTGACTGCGCAGCGTGCGACCCTGGCTAACCCGAAAATCCTGAACGAAATGGTAAGGGACGAGAAGGGTGAAATCATTCAGGGCTCGCTGGCGCGTCTGGAGCCGCAGGGTGAGGTCAAGCGCATGTGGGACGTGATTGAAACCTACATGAAGCGTAAGCAGCCGCTGATTATTGTTGCCGGTGCTGACTACGGCCAGGGCTCTTCTCGAGACTGGGCGGCCAAAGGGGTTCGTCTGGCAGGTGTTGAAGCGATTGTTGCCGAAGGCTTTGAGCGTATTCACCGCACCAACCTGGTGGGCATGGGTGTTCTACCTTTGCAGTTCCGGGAAGGGGAGACCCGCAACACCTATAACATCGATGGTACGGAAACCTACGACGTGAAAGGCGACATCGCTCCGGGCGCAGAACTGACTCTGGTTATTCATCGTAAGAATGGCGAGAGCGTGGAAGTGCCGGTGATCTGCCGCCTTGATACCGCTGCCGAGCTGGGCATCTACTCTGCGGGTGGTGTATTGCAGCGTTTTGCCAATGACTTCCTGGAGTCAGAGGGGGCTGCATGAGCTTCGCGCCGCAAATAAAAGTACCTGCCACCTATATGCGTGGCGGGACCAGCAAGGGTGTGTTCTTCCGGCTGCAGGATCTGCCGGAAGCATGCCAGGTCCCGGGGGAAGCCCGGGACAATCTGCTGCTTCGAGTCATTGGTAGCCCGGATCCGTACCAGAAACAAACGGATGGTATGGGCGGGGCAACCTCCAGTACGTCCAAAACCGTCATTCTGGCTGAGGCAACTCAGCCAGATCATGACGTGGACTACCTGTTCGGACAGGTATCCATCGACAAGCCATTTGTCGACTGGAGCGGAAACTGCGGAAACCTGACGGCTGCTGTAGGAGCCTTTGCCATCAATGGCGGGTTCGTTGCGAAAGATCGGGTTCCAGACAATGGCATCTGCACCGTTCGTATCTGGCAGGCCAACATCCGTAAAACGATAGTGGCTCATGTGCCCATCACTGACGGCGAAGTTCAGGAAACCGGCGATTTCGAGCTGGACGGCGTAACTTTCCCGGCGGCAGAGGTGCAGATCGAGTTCATGGATCCGGCCGATGGCGAAGGAGCCATGTTCCCGACGGGCAATCTGGTGGATGATCTTGAGGTTCCCGGGGTAGGGACCCTCAAGGCCACCATGATCAATGCCGGCATCCCGACCATCTTCGTCAATGCTGATGCGATTGGGTACAAGGGCTCGGAGTTGCAGGATGACATCAACAGCGATCCCAAGGCGCTGGAAATGTTTGAGACCATCCGGGCCCATGGAGCAGTGAAAATGGGGCTGATCTCCGATGTCAGCGAAGCTGCAGGTCGGCAGCATACGCCCAAGGTTGCCTTTGTGGCGGAGCCTCAGGACTATACGGCCTCCAGCGGTAAAGCAATTGCGGTAAATGACATCGATGTACTGGTACGTGCCATGTCCATGGGTAAGCTGCACCACGCCATGATGGGTACGGCTGCTGTAGCGATTGCAACAGCCTCCGCCATTCCGGGCACCCTGGTGAATCTTGCTGCCGGTGGTGGAGAGCGCAACCAGGTAACTTTCGGACACCCTTCCGGAACTTTGCGTGTCGGTGCCGAAGCGAAGGAGGTTGCCGGGCAGTGGACAGCCACCAAGGCGATAATGAGCCGTAGTGCCCGAATACTGATGGAAGGCTGGGTGAGAATACCCGGGGATGTATTGTAAGTATTGGATTTGATCGATTTTGGGTAATACAAAAAAGCGGAGCTTTCAGGAGCTTCGCTTTTTTTTGTCGAATTATTTTACATTAATGCATATGTGATAGGTCTGATAGTCATTTAGTTTATTGTAATATAAGAAAAAAATAACGGTGGCCCGGCTTTTGCAAAAGTGATGGTGCGCGGATAAGTATTATGAATGTCGCACTTTATTTGAGGAGCTACACATGATTAAGGGAAAATTTACAGCAAGGACTCTTGGCGTAGCGTTGTCCATGATGGGCGCGGTTACTGTTGCCGAAGCTGCTCCTATTCTGAGTATTAGTGGAGAAGGTGCTGCTGCGTCAGAAGCGGCGGAAGCACAGTTTCTGTCGTACCTTCAGGGTGATTCAATCATCCAAGAGGGGTTTGAAGGGTTTGCTGACGGAGTACAGCAGAACTCTTTTAACACCGCTGTAGGCGTATTCACTCAGACTGTCGCTGGTGGTGACCCTACCGGAGCATGCGTGCCAACTTGTGCAGACGGTCTGGCAGTGTTGAGCGATAATACGTCGCCGTTTACCGGGCGTTTTCCTGCGCCGGATGAGGCTGGTAACAATCAATGGCTCGATAGCTTTGACTCAGAAGTTATGACGCTGAGTGTTGCTGCCGGGGTAAATGCTATCGGTTTCTATATGACTGATCCAAATGACCGGGACGGTCGTTTGTCCGTCGGTGGCGTTGATTTCAGCTTTGCCGATATTTTTGGCCAAAGTAATGATGATGCAGAGGTTTACTTCATCAGTTTGTTTGATGCGGCGGGCCTCGGTGATATCGTATTTTACGCAAACAGCGTAGACGATGGCTTTGGTATCGATAGTGTAACGATCGGCACTGTACCGGAGCCAGGCACTCTGGCGTTGATGGGATTGGGTTTGATTGGTCTTGGCATTAGTCGCCGCAAAAAAGCTGCCTGATAGCACGACGGCGTTTCTGATTTGGCCCTGACTTGTTCAGGGCCATTTCGTCAGTAATTTTTACACTTTCTTGTGCTATATGTAGTAAGTCGGAGATTGATTGAAGTTTGGATTCTTTGCAGTACAATCTCTCACACTATGAGTTATTTCCGTCGCAGTGGATGCGCGGACCTCTATCAGGTGTGATCAGCACAAGGAGTTGACGTGGCTCACGTCAGATTGTTCAGGCATTACATTCACTTTCCATTTGTAATACTGGGGTTAATTGATTTCCTGGTATTAGTAGCTTCCTTCATAATTACCGTTTTCTTTCGCTATTTTGGCGAAGTCGACTTCTTTCTTTTAAATCTGGGTTTTGTCATCCCGTCTGCCTTCATATTTGCTCTTATGAATATGTTGGTCATGGTTGCCATCGGTGTACATCAATCCCGTCTGGAAGACGGTATGTCGGGAATGATGCTAAGAACGATTCTGGCACTTATCTTCAGTTTACCCCTGTCGGGGATAGCCTACCTGGTGGCAAATGACTGGCTCTGGTACCTGGGTACCGTTGGCGTTCTGACCACCTCGTCGGTCATTGGCTTCTTCCTGCTCGGGATTGCTCGCACACTGTTTTTTGCCATTGCAGGTAAAGATGCCTTCAAGAGGAAGGTGCTCGTGCTTGGTGCGGGGGTGAGGGCACGTCAATTGCTGGAAGATCTGCAAACCCCATTTAACCGAAAGGGGTTCACGTTTGCAGGGTACGTGGCTCTTCCCGGCGAACCTGTTGAAATCTCCAAAGATCTGCTGATTGATCCTGTCGTTCCGTTGCATCGCTATATCCAGAAACACCCCGTGAGTGAAATCGTCGTAGCGGTTGATGATCGCCGAAAGGGGCTGCCGATGGAGGATCTGTTGGAATGCAAAATGGAAGGTGTCCGCATTGTTGATGGTGCGACGTTCTATGAGCGCGAGTCCAGAAAAGTCGCGTTGGAAATGATTTCTCAGGGATGGCTGGTCTTTACCGATGGTTTTACTGTTTCTTCGGTTTCGGGTTTCAGCAAAAGGGCCATTGATCTCCTGGCTGCGGGGCTTTTGTTACTGGTGTCATTCCCGTTGATGCTGTTTACGGTCATGGCGATCAAGCTTGAAGATGGTTTGCGTGCGCCTGTTTTTTACAGTCAGGAACGGGTCGGGCTCAATGGGCGGCCGTTTAAGGTCCATAAGTTTCGGTCGATGAGAACGGATGCAGAAAAAAATGGCGCCGTGTGGGCCCAAAAGAATGATAACCGGGTAACGAAAGTTGGTGCGTTTATCCGGAAGGTCCGGATCGACGAGCTGCCGCAGATTTTTAACGTATTGAACGGCTCCATGGCATTTGTGGGCCCGCGGCCGGAACGCCCCGTGTTTGTGGAAAAGCTGGCGGAATCAATCCCTTTTTATAACGAACGGCACAGGGTAAAGCCGGGTATTACCGGCTGGGCTCAACTCTGCTTTGCTTATGCAGATAATGAGGAAGATAGCCGTGAAAAACTTCGATACGACCTATACTACATTAAGAACCAGAGCCTGTTACTGGATCTTCTGGTGATTATTCAAACGGTTGAAGTGGTTCTTTTTAAAAAAGGATCGCGTTGATTAAGTGCTGGACAAACTATAAAAGGTTGCTGACATGGAAACAGGAAAGGGGCGTGTTATGTCGCATAAGTTGGGTTTAGCCGGAGGCGTGATGTCTCTGGTGGTTGCGTTGATGTTGTCTGGCTGTGCGTCAGGCCCAAAAGCCTCGTCTGATGAAAAAATTCAGCAGGCGCTGGCACTGGATACGACTACCAGTGTCGGGCGCTATGTCCTGGGGCCGACAGATGTCGTCAGCGTATCTGTGTGGAGAAATCCGGAACTCAGTATCACCGCTCCGGTCCGCCCTGACGGCATGATCTCTGTTCCTTTGATTGGCGATGTGAAAGCGAGCAGCAAAACACCTGAACTCCTTGCGAGCGACATCAAGGGTGGGCTGGCCCGGTATATCCGGGAGCCACAAGTCAGCGTTGTTGTAAATTCCATGGGCAGCCATGAGTTTTCAGATCGCGTACGGGTTACTGGCGCTGTGCGTTCGCCTGTGTCCGTGCCCCACCGCGCGGGCATGACGGTAATTGACCTATTCCTGAGTGCGGGTGCTGCGAATGAGTTTGCTTCGTTGAATGATGCCATGCTTTACCGACTGCTCGGTGATGAAGTGGTGGCTATTCCTGTCCGGCTGGAAGATATTCTGGAACGTGGCGACATTAAAACAAACTATGCCATGCGTCCGGGCGATATCCTTTCAATACCGGAGCGCAAGTTCTGATCTGGCGAACACCGATAATTTTTGAAGCAAGCAGGCCGTCGCGCTGCGCTGCGAACAGGATCAAGTGAGAGCTTATGGCACTTCCGTTGTCACAGTTGCCAGTTGAAATCATCAGAGAAATCCGCGAACGGAAATGGCTGGCATATCTGATGTTTCTGGTGATCAGTTTCACCATTCTTGGATTGGGGTTTGTCTGGCCTTACAAATACCAGTCCGAGGTTGTGATTTTTGTGGATGACAGCAACATCATTCAGCCGTTAATGAAAGGCAGTGCGGTCACAACTGAGGTTTCTGATACCACTACAGCTGCCAGGGAAATGCTGCTCACCCGCAAGGTCCTGGCCCTGGCTGCGGAAGACAAGGATATTTTTTCAGATTCGGCGGCGGTAACACAGAACGTAATAGAGCAGCGAATCAGCGCTCTGCGTTCCGGGCTTTTCGTAAAACGTAGGGGGGGCAACTACTTCACTATTGGGTATGAGTCCACTTCCCAGGCTGAGGCGTTTCGGGTGGCTCAGAAGCTCGCTCAGCTCTTCATTGCGGAGAGTAGTGAACGTAAGCGAACCGAAAGCCGTGGCGCCTATGACTTTATCGACAGTCAGGTTAAAAGTTATGAACGGCAGCTTGCGGAAGTAGAACGCCGGCTGCAGGTTTTTTTATCTGGAAATGTTGATGGAACGGAAAGCGAGGCTAATGCCAGGATGGCGACGCTCAGGGGGCAGATAGAGCTTGCACAACTGGAGAGAGAGCAGCAGGTTACAAAGGCCCAATCTCTGAATCAGCAACTCAATGAGATCAGTCCGACAATACGTCGCGAGCAAACCGCTGACCAGTTCTCTGATCGAATTTCCTCACTTGAGGAACAATTGGATTCGTTGAGACTGCGCTACCTTGATACCTACCCAGATATTGTGATCCTTCGCGAACAAATAGCTGAATTGAAACGCCAGCGTGCCAGGGCGCTGGCTGATGGCGAAGCGGTTACAGTCATTAGTGATGACGTTGATAATCCGCTATTTCGGGAACTGCGTGCTTCTCTGGCCAAAACGCGCACTGACATTCAAACGATTGATACTCGGATTAATTCGCTTACTCGGCTCCTTGCACAACAAGAGGCCCGAATGGAGCGTATTCAGGAGAATAAAACTGAGTACTCTGAATTAACCCGGGATATGGAGGTCAATCGGCAGATTTATGATGACTTGCTCAAACGGAGAGAAAGAGCCCGAGTCTCTATGCATCTGGATGTGGAAGGCCAGGGGCTGAACTACCGAATTAACGAAGCTGCTCAGTACCCTTCTTCTCCAACCGGACCGAAATTCCCGATGTTTGCATTGAGCGGCCTGATTCTTGGAATTTTAGCGCCCTTTGGGGCCGCAGCTGGGCTTTTGCAAATCGATCCGCGAGTAAGGGCAAAGGAACAGCTTGAAGAGGACATCGGCCTTCCTGTTTTGATAGAGATCCCGGAAGTTCGCACTCCTTTTGAAAAGCGCCGTGATCGCCGCCTGACTAATATGGTGGTGTTTTGTTCAGTTATAACTGCAGTGGTCTACATTGTAATAGGTGTAGCGCGTGGGGTCGGGTATTTTTGATGTCTGAATCGAACCGTCGTACCGAAAATGGCAACCGGGCAGGTAACGAAGAACCTGAGGTAACGGACCCTGCAAACGAGGTCACCAACCGGAACCCCTATTGGAACAAATCCTCCGGCGAGGTTGACGACCGCAAGGTTGCTTACTCCGATTGGCAGGATTCCCGCCTGTTGGTGCCGAGTTCGTTTGATCTCGGATCCGGGGCGGTTGATCGCTATGTCATCAGTAAGCAGATCGCCAAGATGCAGGAGCCGCGCACGCTCACATCGGACGATCTGGATGAGCGCCGGATTATTTATCCCGAGTCCAAAAACAGGGCGTTGGTCAACCGCTTTCGAAGCTTGAGAACCAAGCTCCTCGAATTGTCGGGAGGCAACAACTTTACACTGGTGGTCAGTGGTGCCTGTGAGGGTTCAGGTTCCTCCTTCGTTGCCCTGAACCTCGCCGCTGCGTTTGCTTTCGATCAGGCTAAAACAGCGCTGATTATCGACTGCAACCTCCGTAATCCGACCATTCATTCCCGGCTCGACATCATTACCGACAGTGGGCTTACCGATTTCCTGGATGATCCTGATTACGACATCGCCCGGATTCTGTACCCAACGGGGATTCCCCGACTCCGATTGATTCCGGCGGGTAGTCAGCGGGAAAGCGCCGCTGAGTTCTTCACCTCGTTCAGAATGAAGCAGTTTATTCAGGCAGTACGTCGGCGCTATCCCGATCGATTCATCGTTATTGATACTGCCTCCGTTGATGAGAGCCCGGACGCACGGATTCTGGCTGAACTGTGTGACTATTCAATGCTTGTGGTTCCGCATGGCAGGATGACTCCCGGGGCGGTTGAAGCCGCGGCCCAGTCCTTTGATCCGAACAAATTTGTCGGGGCCGTGATCAATGGATAAGGTTGTCCTGAAAAGGTTAGCGGCTTTGTCGTCGTTGGTTGCCTGCGGGAGTTTTTCGTTACCTGCAGCGGCGGAGCCGATTGCATATTCGATAGGCCTGGAAGAACGGTACACTGACAACGCCAAACAGGTAAGCAGCGGAGAAGAAAGCGATCTTGAGAGTCGGGTCAATTTCGGCATCAACTATAATTCCGATCCCGGTCGTTGCAATGGCTCGATTGCAGCAAAACTAGGCTATGGCCGCTGGCTTGATGATACCTACGATCCGGAAACTTACATTGACAGCGACCTGTTGGGTGATTGCCAGCTAGCCAATAACCTCTATTGGGATGTATCCAATCGTACCCGGGATGTTGTTCAGGACTCCCGGGGGGGGAATAACCCGGACAACACTTCCCGCAAGAATATTTTCAGTACCGGGCCCCGGTACATGATGCGTCTGTCGCCACAGGATACGCTCACATTGGACGCGCGATTTGAGTCCACTAATTACGATGAGCCAGACGAAACGGACAGTGACCGGTACGTGGGCACTGCCGCATGGAATCACCTTCTCTCCAGTACCTTCTCCGGTGGTCTGAGCTTCCAGCTGGACCAGTCTGAAATGGATACCGGCCAGGAAATAGACCGCCAAACTGCAAACGTTAATTTTAATAAACGTTGGGTTTCCACGGTGGTCAGCGGGTCGGTTGGGGCGAGCAAGATCGAGAGTAGTTTTGCTGGCTTCAGTTCTGACAATAATGGAATGGTTTGGAGCTTGTTTTTAGAAAGGGAATTGAACTCTTCTTCAAGCATCACCCTTTCTGGCAGCCATCAACTTACAGACCAGACTTCCGACTACGATATTGTTTTCGCCGGATTGGTTTTCAATGTTCAGGAAACCGAGGCAATCGAATTAACGGTAGTACGGGCGGCTTACCGAAACAACTTGTCTAATGGTGATACTTTCGAGCTTGGAGTGTCCTACGACGTAACGGATTATTTGTCGTCTGGATATCAAGAAGATAGTTACGGTATTGATGCAAGCTACAACCGAAAGCTAACGAGCAGATTGAGAGGGCATGCATCTGGTTCCTTTAACTCAAATTCTTACAGTGATGACGATACGGACGACCAGACCGTGACGACTTCTCTTGGATTGCAGTACGACATGAGCCGCTCGCTCAGTAGTCGCCTTACAGTCGGACGGGAGGAGCGGATCAGCGACGTAACCTCCCGGGAATACGTCGAGCACTGGATTGTTCTCGGTGTGAATTACCGATTCCAATAACGGCAACAATAAACAGGATTGTTGTTGACTCAAGGCCAGGGAAGCCATGACAGACATTGCAAATGCTTTAACCATCGACGTAGAGGACTACTTTCAGGTCGCAGCACTGGCTGAAGCGGTGCAGCGAGACGATTGGTCGTCTATGGAATACCGGGTTGAAGCGAATACAGACCGCCTGCTCGCTATGTTCGCGGATCGTGATATTAAAGCGACCTTCTTCACTCTCGGATGGGTTGCCGAACGCTCCCCGGAACTCGTCAGGCGGATCCGTGATGGTGGCCATGAGATTGCCAGCCATGGTTACAGCCACCAACTAATCTACACCCAGACCCCCGACGTGTTCCGGGACGAGACCCGCCGATCCAAGCGGATTCTCGAAGATATCACCGGGGCGCCGGTTACCGGGTATCGCGCTGCAAGCTATTCGATTACTGCAAAATCCCGATGGGCGTTAGATATTCTCGCGGAGGAGGGCTTCACGTGGGACTCGTCTATTTTCCCAGTCCATCATGACCGCTATGGCATGCCAGGAACGCCTCGTTGGCCCCATCGCCTGAAAACAGATGAGGGCCATGAACTCGCGGAATTCCCGCTGAGTACCCTGAAATTTCCCGGTTATACCTTGCCCATTGCAGGCGGAGGCTATTTCCGTCTTTTCCCTTATTGGTTCAGTCAATGGGGGCTCGGGCAGATCAATCGGCAGGGTCAACCTTTCGTATTCTACCTGCACCCCTGGGAAGTTGACCCGGGGCAACCAAGGCTGGACGTAAAATGGTTCTCACGTTTTCGCCATTACAACAACCTTGACGTCTGCCAGGCCCGGTTGGACCGCCTGATCAATCATTTCAGCTTCACTACGATGAGCGAGGTTCTGGTCCAGCAGGGTGTGTTGGACTCCACACAGGCGGGGAACGGTTAGTCATGCTCATGGCGATATTCTGGTTATCGTTGCTTGCATTGGTATACATCTATATCGGTTACCCGATAGTCGCTCGCTTGCTTTCCAGCTTCGTTCGCTCCGACGTCAGACGGGACGACAGTTTCGAGCCGACGGTGACCATACTGATTGCTGCATACAACGAAGCGAACGACATCCGTGCAACCCTCGAGAACAAGCTGGCTCTGATTTATCCCTCGGACAAAGTTGAGATACTGGTTGTTTCTGATGAGTCTGATGACGGAACTGACGACATCGTCAGGGACATTGCTTTAACAGCAAAGATTCCCGTAAGGCTCCATCGACAGATTCCACGCCAGGGCAAGACGTCAGGCCTCAATCTTCTGGTCCCTATGGCTCAGGGGGACATCATCCTGTTCTCAGATGCTAACTCTGAATGGGACCCGAACGCATTACGGTGTCTCGTTCGGAACTTTGCAGACCCCCAGGTAGGTTACGTCACCGGCAAGATGATTTACGTTAACGAGGACGGCAGCCTCGTGGGCGATGGCTGTAGCGCCTATATGAAATATGAAAACTGGTTGCGGGTGCAGGAAACCGGTTGCGGCTCTGTGGTTGGTGTCGATGGTGGCATCGATGCCATGAGGAAAGATTTATACCAGCCCCTAAGGAATGACCAGCTACCGGACTTCGTACAACCCCTGAAGGTTGTTGAACAGGGCTATCGGGTTGTTTATGAGCCTGAGGCGCTGTTGAGGGAGCATGCTCTGGCGGACGGCAGTAGTGAATTCAGTATGAGGGTAAGGGTCAGTCTCAGGGCCCTGTGGGCATTGAAGGATATGGCCCACCTGATGAATCCTGCCCGATTCGGATTGTTTGCGGCGCAGATGCTTTCTCATAAGTTGTTACGTTATCTCGCGTTTATACCGTTGATTACCTTCACGTTGGCCGCATTCCTTCTGGCGGGTAAAGGAGGGGTTTATACGCTCGCCGCCTTGGGCATCGTGGTGTTCTACGGGCTGTCCTGGGCCGGCCGGATGAACGAGGAAAATGGCCGTGAGATGCCTGTCTATTACTCCATTCCGTATTACTTCATGCTGCTGAATATTGCTTCACTCAAGGCGACGTTAGCGTTTGCCAGGGGAGAGAAGAAAGTTATCTGGACTCCCCGGAAAGGCTAGCACTATGAAAATCCTGCATCTTATTGACAGCGGCGGCCTGTACGGTGCTGAAAAAATGCTGCTCGCCCTTGTCCAGCAACAACAGCACCAGGGGTTGTCGCCGATGATTCTGAGTGCCGGTGAACCGGGAATTGGCGAAAAGCCCCTGGAAGCAGAAGCCCGGCGATTGCGATTACCAGTCATGCCCTGGCGCATGAGGCCGGGATTCAATCTGTCCGGCGCCAGAAAGGTACTGCGGTGGGCTCAGGAAAACGGATTTGAATTGCTTCATTCCCACGGATACAAATTCAACGTGCTCATGGGCATATGGCCACGTTCATTTAGGCGGTTGCCGTTAATGGCAACGCTGCACGGATATGTTAAGGCGCCCCGATATACCAAGTCGTGGCTTTATGAACTCCTCGATCGAATGATATTGCCGCGCCTACACCAGATCATTGTGGTCTCTGAGACGATGAGAACTCAGATACCCCAGAGCCTGGCTTCATCCGGCAAGGTGTCGGTTATCGTAAACGGCCTTTCGACAGAAACCGTTCTTGAAGATAGCTGCCGCCCGGTTGGTGAACCTCTTAGTAGCTTTTTCAGCAAACATCGCCAGATTGTACTTGGTGTAGGTCGTCTATCCATGGAGAAGGGGTTTGATCGCCTGATCCAGGCCTTTCAGAGTATTAAACAGTCAGACCCCAAGGTGGGTCTGTTAATTGTGGGAGAGGGCAGGCAACGCGAGGTGCTTGAACATCTCATCCACGAACTGGAACTCGACGACAACGTGCTCTTGCCCGGATACGTTGCCAACGTATCTGCTCTAATGGCAAAGGCATCCGTACTTTGCCTACCCTCCCATACAGAAGGGTTACCGATAACCCTGCTGGAGGGAATGACAGTCGGAGTCCCGGTTGTTGTGTCATCCGTAGGAGAGATGCCTTCAGTGCTGGGGCATGGCCAAGGAGGCGCTGTGTTGGAGGATCTTTCTGAGGGTTCCCTGGCTGGGGCACTGTCGGAGGCCATGGCGGGCAATCCAGGGGTACCAGAATCGATTGCATGGGCCAGGGAACGGGTTCAGAGCTGCTATTCTGATAAAGCAATGGCCGCGAATTATCTACAGGTATACAAGAAGGTGTTGTCGTGAAGCTGGCAATTATTATGGATCAGTACAACAACCCTTTTGCCGGTACAGAAAGCCAGGTACTGAAGCTTGTTGAAGGCCTCAAAGCCGTAGGATGGGATATCCGGTTTGCGGTATTCCGGGAAACCGGTTTTACCCGTAACGGTGATTTTCCCGTCAGCGTGGATCACCTCGGAGTAGGCAGTATCTCAAGCCCTGGGAGTTGGCTGGGTGTGTATCGGTATGCCAAAACGCTAAAACGGGAAGGCTTCGGCCTTGCTCACGTCTTTTTTAACGATGCTTCGGTAATTTGTCCGCCAATGATGCGGCTTGCCGGTTTAAGGACCATTATTTCCAGGCGGGACATGGGGTTCTGGTACAACACGCTCTACCTCAGGGCTTTGGGCGTGACAGGGCGCTTTGTCAGTGCCGCGGTGTGTAACAGCCAGGCGGTGGCGGACATTACCGGAAAAATGGAACACCTCAGCCCGGAAAAACTCCATGTTATCTATAACGGGTACCCCGATGTGGAGGCAGCCCCGATAGAAAGCAATCCTGGGAAAGATCCCTTAAAACCCATTATTGGCCTGGTGGCGAACCTGCGCCCCATCAAGCGTATTGATGACCTGTTACGGGCCTGTGGTCTGCTCCGGGACCGCGGTTATAACTTCGAACTGACCATTGCTGGTGGCGGGAATCAGGAAAGTTACCGGGAACTGGCTGAAGACCTGAATATCGGTGACAAGGTGACCTTCCTTGGAGGCGTAAGCAACCCTGAAGAGCACATACAACAGTTCGACGTTGCCGTTCTGTGCTCGGAAACTGAAGGGTTTTCTAACGCAATCATCGAATACATGAGGGCTGGAAAGCCAGTGGTATGTACGCGAACCGGGGGCAATCCGGAGATAGTGGCGGATGGCGAAAACGGCTACCTGGTTCCCGTTGGCAATGTGGAAGCACTCGCGGATGCTATTGGCAGGCTAATGGATGATCCGGAATTAAGGACGAAGATGGGGAAGGCGGCACTGGCAACAATGGCTGGAAAATACTCAATGGCCAACATGATCCAACAGCACATTGACCTGTATGCACGGCTTCAGACCGGAGGTGCCAGGGCATGATGGCATACTTGTCCAAGCATGTGTTTTACCCTTTATGGGATGCAAAAGATAAAAGCCGGAGACTGCAGGAATGGAAGCGTCTGGAAACCCAGCAGTGGTGGCCCAGAAAACGAGTGGAGGCCTACCAGAGGGAGCGCCTTACCGAGTTGGTTAACTATGCAGCGGTAAAAAGCCCTTACTACCGAGAAATTTTCAGTACTCATGGGATCAGCACGGGTAGCGCCGATAGCGTCGATCTGATGACATTTCGCCAGATTCCTGTGACCACCAAACACGATATACGGAACAATCTGAACAGGTTCATAAGCGATGATTACCAGAAAAATCGACTGGTAAAAGCAAAGACCGGCGGATCTACCGGTGTTTCATTAGAACTCTACTTCGATGAGGAATGTCAGGAGTATCGGAACGCAGCCCAGTTACTTGCAGATCGCTGGTCTGGCTGGGATCTCGGTATGAAAAAGGCGTCGGTATGGGGGAATCCGCCGGTGCCCAAGGGTGTGAAACAGGTACTGCGGCACCACCTCCTGGATCGGACCATCTACCTGGACACCATGGACCTCAACCCGCAATCCATGGGGGCGTTCGTACAACGCTGGCGAAGAGAGCATCCCGGCGCAGTATTTGGCCATGCTCACTCCATCTACATTTTTGCGAAGTATCTCGTTGATGAAGGGATTACGGACCTCCGGCCCGAAGGCATCGTGGCCACGTCGATGATGCTGCTTGAGCACGAACGCAAGGTGATTGAGCAGGCTTTTGACTGCAAGGTAACCAATCGCTATGGGTGTGAAGAGGTAGGCTTGATTGCCTGCGAATGTGAAGAGCATCAGGGCATGCACCTGAACATGCCCCATGTATACGTCGAATTTCTCGATGCGAATGACCAACCGGTTGCACCCGGAGAACCGGGTAAGATCGTGCTGACAGACCTCAACAACAGGGCGATGCCACTCATACGCTACCGGGTTGAGGATGTAGGGGTCTATTCTGAACGAGTATGCGGGTGTGGGCGTGGCTTTCCCATGTTGGAGCGCCTGGAAGGGCGGGTTGCGGATTTCCTCAAGCTACCGAGTGGTGGGCAGGTTGCAGGCATATCGTTGGTAGAACGAACGTTGACCAAGGTACCCGGTGTCGAACAGATGCAGCTTATTCAGGAATCGATCGACCAGGTCCTCATAAATCGTGTAAAGGGGCAGGAATACGACGTACATACAGATCCCAGCCTCATTTCCGCGTTGAGAGAGGTATTTGACGAACAAGTCGATCTGGTGATTCAGGACGTGGCATCCATCCCCCAGGAAGCGTCGGGCAAGTACCGTTTTTCGATATGCAAGGTTTAAAGATGACGACAGAACCAATGGTCAGTGTGGTGATCGCGACCTACAACATGGGGCAGTACTTGCCTGATGCGGTGTCGTCAGTTCTGGCGCAGAACTGGACTAATCTGGAAGTGATTGTCGTGGATGACGGATCTACAGATAACACGTCAGACCGTATGGAAGTATTCAACGGTAACCCCCGAGTCAGGTATATACCTACAGAAAACCGGGGACAACCAAAAGCCAAGAACCGCGGGCTCAATGAGGCCAAGGGCGAATTTATCGCATTCTGTGATGCGGACGATCTCTGGGACCCCAAAAAGCTGCATGTACAGATGCCCCACTTTAACGATCCCACGGTAGGGGTGGTTTACAGCGAGGTGACGTACATCGATCAGGATGGCAACCCGATCACCAAACCACAACCGTACGAAAGACACAGCGGGAAAGTAACCAATAATCTGGTAGTAAAAAACTTCGTGCCCTTCGGCAGCGCAGTTATACGCCGGCGGTGCCTTGAGCAGAACGGCTGTTTCGATGAAGCGCTTCCAATGGGCATTGATTGGGATCTTTGGCTACGGTATTCCGTTGACTGGCATTTCACCTATGCACCGGAAGTAACCTATATCTACCGGATTTGGCCAGGGCAGATGTCGAAGAATTTTCGTGGCCGGTACGACAATGCATTCAGGATTCTGAATAAATTCCTTGATAACCACCCGAACGCGATCAATGAAAGTCTTAAAGCGCGGGCATGGGCTGATATGTATATCAGTCGGGGAATGGCTGTAGCTGGGGGGGAAGATCTATTTTGGGAGCCTTTGAAAGACATTTTTAATGGTCTTCGCCGTGATTTTTCATATATGCCGGCTTGGCGGGCTCTTATAAAATTAATTTTAAGGCGGGCCTGATTCTTTTATGAATAAATATATATATATATTTATAAGGTGGTTTTACGGGCTTTCCGTATGTCGTTTTTTGTCAAGAAAACATCCAAAAATTTTGATGTACCACAGAGTAACCCCGGGTGGAGATAATGGATCTGTTTCCCTAAATAATTTCATAAAACAAATGGAGTTTGTTAAAAAAAATTTTAACCCGATTTCTCTTGATTACTTGCTGTCACGTCGCGATGACGAGAAAAAACCTAAGAATCCCATAGTGCTTACATTTGATGATGGGTATTCAGACTTTTATGAATATGCATTTCCTGTTCTGAAAAAGCTAGAGCTTCCAGCAACGTTGTTTATAACAACAGGGTTTGTTAATCAGGAGCTGTGGCTCTGGCCAGACAAGGTTAAGTACGCATTGACCGAAAACCCAAAAGTATCAAATAAATTTAATTTTGAAGAGATGGAGTTTGATCTAACAAATAATATTGATTCTGTTTGGGGGTGTATAGCCGATTACTGTCTCACGTTGCCCGATAATAAAAAAACTGAGCTTATCGACTGTCTTTATCAAGAGGTAGGTTTGGAGATGCCTGCCCTTGCACCGGAAAACTATCGCCCGTTAACGTGGCTAGAGATCTCTAGGATGCGAGAATATGGTTTAGGGGTCGGTAGTCATTCTCATAGCCATCCAGTAATGACAAAGTTAGATGATGAGGAACTGAATCGAGAGTTGTTTTTATCAAAAGCTATAATAGAAGAAAATCTAAATATAAAAGTCGATACGTTTTGTTATCCTAACGGCCAGCCACTTGACTTTGATGACAGGGTGAAAACATTCCTTAAGAGTAAATCGTACAAGTTTGCATTCGTCGCATATCCTGGAAGTGATCCATTGAAAAATAATTTAGAGATAAACCGCTATCCTATTGCAAATGACTGGATCGAGTTTGAAAAAACGGTTTCGGGATTTAAATATTTGATTGGTAAAATTAATAGGGTATAGAGAAAACTTCATGGTGTCAGATAGAATCTGGATAACGTGGGAGTACCATACTAGAAGCCGTAGTTTGTCAAAGGAGGTCGGCGCTGAATTATTTGAGATAGTAGTACCCGGAAACAGGGTGAAGAGGTATTTTATATCATCGATTAAAACTTTATCGATATTGAATAAGTTTGGTGGAAGGGTGGTTTTTTTCCAGAATCCATCGGTAATACTTTCCATCGTTATGATGCTGTATAAGTTTATTTCAAAAAAAAAGTTTGTCATGGATTGCCATAACGCCGGCGTTTTCCCATTCGAGGGGAGAAGTAGAATTTTTAACAGCGTCTGCCTATTCTTAATAAAAAAAATGGATCTATCGATAGTTACAAATAAAGCCTTGTTTGACTATATAAACAAAAAAGGTGGAACTTCGATTGTGCTACCCGATCCATTGCCTATGAGGTTTTACCAAAATTTACCGTGCCTACCTAGTTCAAAACTGAAGGTTGTTTTCATATGCACTTGGGCGAAAGATGAACCATTTGATGAGGCTATAAAGGCATTTTCTAATATTGATGAACCCATAACTTATTATATTACAGGTCGCCCCCCAGAGTCGTACAGTAATAAAGTATATCCGGAAAGTATAATTTTAACGGGATTTTTGTCGGATGATGAATATTTAAATCTAATTCAAAGTGCAAATCTTATTATAGATCTAACTCTCCGGGATAACTGCCTGGTTTGCGGCGCTTATGAGGCAATGGCAGCTGGGGTTCCTTGCATAGTAAGTGATTTCATGGTGTCTAGACAAGTTTTCAAAAAGGGGTTTGTTTATAGTGAAAATGATGTCAGCTCAATAACTAAGTCAATTAAGTTTTCGTTGAAAAACTTAGGGAATCTTAGCCAAGAGATGGTCAAGTATCGAATAGATCATCAGAATTTTATCAGAAACGAGATTGAAAAAATGGAGTTACTTTTATAATTAAAGGTAATTAGCTGGACCCTTTTAAGTATTTTACTTACTGGACAATTTTGTCGACACTTGCTTAAATTTTACTTATCCAACTTCCATAACGACGATGCTAAGCGAGGGTTTACCTATGAAGCTAAACAATTCGGGAGCAATCCTTCAAAGGATATCCTTTGCAGTAGGGCTCGTAGTGATATCGTCATCGGTTTTTTCGGAGCCTAGAATTTCCTCCGTTACGGGCGAGTTGAGTGATGGCGGACAGTTGATTATCTCTGGATCGGGTTTTGGAAATTTTGGTGGGAGGATTATCGCTTGGGATGATTTTGAACAGCACAATATTGGGGAGTACGTCAATGGCTTGCAGTCAGAGATCGGTAAGGCTTGGAGTACCCAGTATGGATATGTGGGGCCAGGTCTGGCGGTAGACGGAACCAAGTCAGTTAGTGGTACAAAGTCAGTCAAAATTGATTGGTCTGCGGATGGTGGAAACTCGATAAGAGCATTTGGATGGAGTAGCGAAGGGCCGATAGATAAAATCTATATCAGTTATCACCGATACATGGAGGGGGCTTACAAAGCTGCCTCGGGATATAACCATAAGCAATTTTATCTATTTGGAACTAATTCAGAGTTCCCTCAATTTATGCCGCTGATTCCTGGGGGTGAAACAGGGTGGGCCGTTTATAACAACTCTGGAAGCTTTTCACAAGTGCCAAGCGGAGAGCGAGGGTATAGCCTTCAGAAGTTAAGTTACTCCAACACAGAAGGCCAGTTTCAGAGGTGGGAATGGTTTTTGAAGCTGAATAGCCCCGAAACGAGCTACAACGGAATCGTTGACGGTTGGGTTGATGGAGCAGTTAACTGGAATTTTGATGATTTTCGAATAGGGTATAAAAGCGGGTCTTTTGATGATTTCCGCTTAGGTCATATGGCTCAGGGCTTCACTGACTCGGCTCGGGCGTGGTTTGATGATGTTTATACAGCCACAACTCCTGCTAGGGCAGAAGTGTGTTTTTCCGCTGAGTGGGCAGCTTGTGGGAAAGAAAAAACTGTACTCATTCCCGACCCCGATCGGTGGGGAGATGGCCAAATTGTAGTTAACTTCAGACAGTCAAACTACTTGAGTCAGGGGAAACTATATCTGTATGTAATAGATAACAATGGAGTTGTTAACCAATCCGGATACCAATTGGATGCGGTTGTAGGTGGTAGTTTACCAATGCCACCCAACCCAGTTCAGGTTCAGTAGGATTGTCCTTTGAGGAGCTAGGATGGCTAAATATGCATTAAGTTTTATTTTGACTTTATTTTCTATTCAATCCGCCTATTCGAGTGTTATAGAGTATTCGTGGAACGGGCAGCTATATTTGCTTGAGGGTGGAATTGAAAAAGACGAGGTCAAGGTAACAAATTCTCTGATTTACGACGACGAAAATGGAGAGATTACAGGTTTAAGCGTTTCGAGCGATATATTCAATTTTCGTAGTAACCAAATTGTATTTCCGACTTTTGAAATGCTTTCCAATGAAGAGATATATTGGTATCTCGGTAGTTTCGAATTTAGCGCTGTAGACTTAGTTGCAGGGCTTCAGTGGACAATCGCTCTATATGATTTTAATATTTTCTTACCGGAGGCATATGCGCTTTTAGGGAATAGTCCTCTTGAATACTTAGACGAAGCTCATGTTTCAATTTATACGACAATTTTTGATGGCAGTGGAATCTCTTTTTCTGGCTTTACGGGCGAGAATATTCGTAGGGTCGTATCTGTAATAGAACCTAATAGCTTTTTGATTTTTTTATCTGGATTAATTTTATTATTTTGGTCTCGTTTCTTTAGTTTGCCTAAATTCAATAGTGATTTCATGCTTGACCTTCTAAAAGGAGATAGAGGTGGACGATAAAACACTAGATTCGCGACATAGATCTGAGGAAGCATTTCACGATCGAAAATACTCCACGGAAAATTCCTCTCCAAAGCACTATTCTTACGGTCCGACCTATCGCATATTTCAGAGTATGAAGGAGATGCTAGGCGATGTGAGTGATAAAAAAGATACTTGAATATGGCTGCGGTAACGGGTGGATGACTGCAGAATTATCAGCTATGGTCCCAGACACCTCAGTAGTTTTGACATTTCTGATGAGGCTGTCGGGACAACGAGTCAATTGTTAGAAAAAAAGGGTTTTATATCGGATGTCTCGGTCGAGAAAATGGCTGCAGAAAAGTTGAGCTATCCAGATAATTCATTTGATGTTATATTTGGGTTTTCGATACTCCATCATTTGGATTTGGATTTGGATTTGGATTTGGATTTGGATTTGGATTTGGATTTGGATTTGGATTTGGATTTGGATTTGGATTTGGATTTGGATTTGGATTTGGATTTGGATTTGGATTTGGACTTGGATGTAGCGATGGCAGAGTTATACCGGGTCCTGAAACCTGGTGGTTTGGCAATTTTTCCCGAGCCATTGGAGAGCAATCCTGTGATTAAAATATATAGGTATTTCACGCCGCAATATAGAACGCCTGATGAAGAGCCTATAAATATTAAGCAATTTGACCAGCGTGCGAGTAGGTTTTCTAGCTTTCGGTACGACTCTTATTATCTTGCCTCGCTGATTTCCTTTGTTTTTATATACTTGCCGAAGCTGTTATGGCTTTATAACCCAACGCTTTCTATTTTAGGTGGTCTGGATAAGGTTATTTTTAAAATTTTTCCCTTTTCTAAAAAATATGCTTGGTATTCAGTGTTTAGGATGGTGAAGTAGCTTGATTTCTGAAACTAATGGTGGGTTTTTTGTAAAAAAAACGGTAAATAGAAATTTTTCGGATCCTAAAAGGAAAGAAAGTAAAGTATTCGTTTTTTTGGTTTGTGTTTATATATTGACGTGGTACCTTCAGTTAAATGGTAGAGTTGGTATTTTAGGTGCAATAAGGTTCGAGTTTATTTTAGGCCTGCTCCTTAGTGCATCGGCGGTTTTTGTTGTGATTGGCTCTAAAGCAAAGCCAACTCCTTTGAAGTTTCCAGTCTTTATGCTTTTTTTTCTTTTGGCTTTATATACTGTGTTTTCGTATAACAGGGAGGCCTCTTTTAATATATTTTTTGATAAAGTTTTTAAGGCTTCTATGCTTGCCTTGTTTTTTGCTGCGTTCATAAAAAGCCCGTGGGCGCTCAAGTTGGCTATAGCGGCATTTTTATTAGCAATGTTTAAAATTACCCAAGAAGGATTCTTGGGGTGGGTAACTGGATCGCTGGTTTGGGAAAATCAGGGAATACCACGGTTGCATGGTTCCACTGGAATGTACCGTCATCCGAATTCTTTTAGCGGTTTAGCATTAGGGTGTATTCCATTTATCTATTTTTTGTATCCTGTAGTTAATAAATGGAAAAAAATATTTCTTCTGGTCTTGGCTTTGTTTTGTATTACTATTGTAGTTTTTACTGGATCCAGAACGGGTTATGTTGGCGCTGCATTGCTGTTCGTTTATTTTTTATGGCAGCAAACTTCTCGGACAAGAACTAAGGCCTTATTTTTTAGTGTAATAATGGTTATCGTGGTTATTCCATTTATTCCTCAGGATTATGTTGGTAGATTTGAATCTATCTTTACGCTTGAAGAAAAGGAAGGGGCGTCATCTGAAAAGAGGATTCAGATTTTGGAAGATGCGGCAATGGTTTTTATTGATAAGCCGTGGGGGGTCGGTGTTGGAGCATTTCCCTCTGTTAGAGCTCAAATGTTTGGACGTTATCAGGATACGCACAACATGTATTTAGAGCTTTTGACAAATATGAGTATTTTTGGGCTCGCCGCTTTTATTTTTCTTGTTTATAAGTTGATATCTTTAAACAAGCGCCTACAACGTACCTTGGATGCACTGGATCACGATTCTTTTCATCATCAGGACATCCGTTTTTTGAACGCATTGTCAAAGGCGATAGTCGCGTTTCTCTTCCTGAGGTTAGTTTTAGGCGCGTTTGGAATGGATTCTTATGAAATATACTGGTGGTTTTCTATGGGTGTTACGATTTCCATTTATAGATGTGTGGAAAACATGAGTTATAGTTCCAAAAAACCTACTTCTAATTTTTTGTAGAATATTAAATATAATAAGTTTCCATTGGTCCTTTGTTAGAGTTATTTTAATTAATTAAACTAATGCCAAGTTTTATTATTTTAAGTTTAACAAATAAGATTGCATATTTGTTGTTATTTTAGTCGTCGCACTTAGATGCGTTGTAGTTTTCTTCTTATTTTATGATTTTTGGTTTGTTGATGAATTAGGTTTTTTTAAATTGAATTTAATTATTTTTAAGGGTGTATCTCTGGATTTTTTTGTAATTGTTAGTGTTAAGATATAAATATTTTTAAGTTATATTGGTTTTTTAGTGGTCACGGTTCACACCCGCGACTTTATTAATCCTCTCGTTTACCTGCTTTGCTACTTTAATGCTTAGGAGTACCGCGTTGCGCCCATCAAGCAGTCCGCCTACGGTTACTTGCTGCTTCACGGGTTGTTAAAAGCCGAAGGGCTTGTGGTGAACAGGAAGCGGACGTATCGGGTTTACACTGAAGAAGGGCTTCAGGTGCGGACCAAAAAGCGTAAAAAGCTCCAGCGGCCACGGCAGCCAATTGAGGTACCAACGTGTGTAGATGAGCGCTGGTCCATGGACTTCGTTTCAGATCAGCTTGCCAGTGGTAGACGCTTCCGGGTGCTCAATGTCGTCGATGATTTCTCGCGTGAAGTCGTTGGTCAGTTGGTATCAGTCTCGATCAGTGGGCGCTAAGTCGCACGCTTTCTGGATCAGCTGCTTGAGCTACGCGGAATACCGAAAAAGATAACCTGCGACAATGGCGCGGAGTTTACCAGCAAGGCTATGTTCTTTTGGAGCCGGGAGGCTGGCGTTGAGCTTGGGTTCATCCAGCCTGGCAAGCCAACCCAGAACGCATTCGTCGAAAGCCTGAACGGCAAGTTCCGCAACGAGTGCTTGAATCGTCACTGGTTCAGAACGCTCGACGAGGCGCGAGTAAAAAATGATTTGTGGAGAAACCACTACAACCAAGTGAGACACATAGTGCTCTTGGCTACGAGCCACCAGAACAATATGCGAAGCAAGCAGCATAATGAAATCTCATCCGGGCTACGGTACTAACTGTGGGGAAAGGTCAGGATTAATAATCCTATACTGGAAGCCTAGGGATTGTCGACAGACTGGGTTTAGGAAACAGAATTCACTGCTTAAGAAAAGTTCTGTAATTATACAAATTGGTTGTCCCACGTTTTTTGGGGTCGCTAAGGTAGAATGACGTGGAGTAAGGTAATCAGAGAGTCGCGGGCTGAGCTGGCACTATTTTCGTATGTGTATTAAATAGTACAGGCTGTACATTTTGAAATGATTGGGTTTCTAACGGAAGATATTATGCGGATAGCGATCTATTCAGACTGCAATTCCCGTGGTGGGGTTTGGGCTTATAGTATACGCACAATTATTATGCTCAAGCGGTTGGGGTATAAAGTTTACTTGGTGTCACATAAGCCTAGGAATGACGTCGAAGAATCTTTGCTTAACGACCTTGGGCGTGATGTGGATTCTTCTCTGATTCTAAGTCGGGATTTGGGTGAAAAGAGCCTTGCTAATGATATCTGCAAATTTCTTTTATTGAATGATATTGACGCATTTATACCGAACTACAGACGAATCTCTTATTATGCAGCCGCTAAGGCGACTAGATTCAAGAGAATAGATATTATTGGGGTCTGCCACAATGATCATGAGAGTTATTATTCTGTTTTAATCCGGTTCCAGAATATTGTATCAGTTTTTATTTGCGCTTCATCAAAAACCAGTCGTGTTTTATCTGCTAAGCTTAGCGAACGTAATAGAGATAAGGTATTTTTGATTCCTCATTATATTAGCAAAAAGCCTCTTGAAAAAACCCGGTATAAAAAGGAAGAGTTTACCGTGGTTTATCATGGGAGAATACAGGAAGAGCAAAAAAATTGTTCTAAAATCATTGAGATAGCTAGCTTGGTGTGTCGCGAAGAATGTAACATACGATTCCTGTTGATTGGAGACTCAAACGATTCGGGTTTTTATCGAAGGCTAATCGAACAAAATGGAATTTCTGATCAAGTTAAACTTTTGCCTGGTGCCCCATGGGAAGAGATCAAGCTTATACTTAGTGGATCACAGGTGGCATTATTAACATCTTCCTACGAAGGATTTTGTTATGGTGCTGCGGAGGCACTAGCCTGTGGCGTTCCGGTCGGCGCCTATGATTGTGGGGAGGTTATTAAAGACTTCTTGGTTACTGGTAAAAACGGATTGCTTGTGGGGTGGGGGGAATCAAGAAAATTAGCTAACTGGATTTTAGAGTTATACCACGATGAGGCAGAGTGGAGGCGATTATCCGACGGGGCGTACGATATTAGTAATGACTATTTCTCGTTTGACCGGATTTCTCAGAAATATAAAAAGGCAATTGGCGGCTCTATACATTCTGGAAGTAAGTGGCCTTTAATAAGGCCATTGTTCATTCCGGAGAAGGGAAGGTCTATTCGATCCTTTATCGATAGACAGGGAAGGAGATTTGGGGTGTGGCCATGAACAACTCTGGGTTAGTTTCAGTCATAATGCCTGCCTATAATGCAGAAAGCACGATATTAGAATCTTGCCGTTCTGTGCTAAACCAAAGTTACGATAATATAGAGTTAGTCGTTGTGAACGATGGCTCAACTGATGGAACACTATCGAAGATAGAAGAGCTACGTCATTCCGACCCAAGGGTGGTGTTGGTTACTTT
Source organism: Marinobacter salinexigens (assembly GCF_008370345.1). Classification (GTDB taxonomy): domain Bacteria; phylum Pseudomonadota; class Gammaproteobacteria; order Pseudomonadales; family Oleiphilaceae; genus Marinobacter; species Marinobacter salinexigens. The sequence goes on from NZ_VTUU01000002.1 coordinate 470,187, forward strand.
GAAAAATGGTGGTGTGTCGAAAGCGAGGAATTTCGGCATATCTGTTGCCAGGGGATCTTTTATCGCTTTCTTGGATGCGGATGACATCTACGATAAAGAAAAGGTAAAAAAGCAAGTAAAAGCCCTTAACAACCTAAAGTGTGATGCTGTTATTAGCGGTGTGAAGCGCTTTACAGAGACGCTGGGGGATAAGCGTTGGTTACAGGGCTCGCTGCCGCCTCGAAATAATGAGTACATATCTTTTTCAGATGTTCTGTTAAGACTTCCAACTTCGAATTACGCCTTGTTCCATACGGCTCTCGCGAGAAAGGAAGTTTTTAGATCTGGTGAATGTTATAGCGAAAGCCTTAAAACTGGTGAAGACTGGGACTACTGGTTACGTTTAAGTCAGAAATTCAGATTTCGAGCGTTGTATGAAGAACTTTACTTTTATAGAAAACACGACGCTAGCGCTACTTCTTCCTATACAGATCTGATGACCTTGAAAACCCATTTAGAAATATTTAATAAATATCATTCCGCCCATGCGCTCGGTAGATCTGAAGCAAGGAAGTGGATACTTGCTAAGTACCTCGAGTTTTTTAATAATTGCCTGTACAAGTCCCATTATCGTGAGGCAGGAGCGATATTTATCAGGGGGGTACTTAACACCTCGATGATTTTTAGAAGACGTTTTTATGAAATTTTGAAGGATCGGATCAAAGAGAAAGTTTTTTGATTATGGAGTAATTGGTTTAATGGATATATCCGTACTTATTGCGACTTTTGCGCGAGAGGAATCCTTGTCACGAACTCTCGCATCCATCAGTCGCAACGTTTTTGATGGTGAGATACAAGTTTTAGTGGCGGATAATGCTGTTAGAAACGAAACAAAGGTGCTTTGTGATAGGTATTCCAATGAACTTAATATCATATATGTCGAGGCACCGATAAAGGGAAAAAATAATGCTCTTAATACCATAATTCCGTCTGCTAATGGACGTATATTCGTTTTTATTGATGATGACATTGTATTATCGAACGACTGGTTTAAGGAGATCTGGGAAGGGACAGAGCGATATAAGGGGGCTACGTTGTTTGCCGGGAAAGTTGTGCCAGAACTTCCCTCCGGAATGCTTATGCCAGACCATTCGATGGTAGAGAAATTCGTTAATGCAGGCAACTGGGATCTTGAAGAGGGCCCGATCGAGAACCATCAGGTCCTGGGTACTAGCATGATCGTCCGCAGGCACGTATTTGACGAAGGCATGAAATTCAACCCGGATGTTGGTCCTTGCGGACAGGATTATATGATGGGGAGTGAAACTGAGTTTAATTTGAGGCTTTTCTTCTACGGTCACACTGCAATTTACCTACCCAAAGCCCGCTCATTTCACTCAGTCCGCACGGTTCAGGGATCGGTAGAATGGTGGCTTAAACGCATGAAAAGAAGGGGAAGGGGGAGCGTTCTTATGCAGCCAGAGCCAGATGTGGTTCGGTTGTTCGGTGCGCCCCGGTACCTTTTTAAGCATTGTCTTCAAAGTTTAATTTTTATGCTTTTATACAGAGTGGTTGGAAATCGGGAAAAGTTTATTCATCAAAAATCAGACTATCTGTTTACTAGAGGAAAGGTTCAACAGTATAGAGTTGATTATTCAGGAAATCGAAGATCACTATGAATCTGGCTAAGGCATTAGTAAAGGGCTCGCTGTTTAGAACGTCACACACGCTGATTACGATGATCGTCAGCTTTATCATGATGCCGGTACTCATTGAAGGTCTTGGTGATCATTGGTACGGAATTTGGGCGATAGTGGGTGGATTTATCGGCGTCTACTATACGTTCGATCTTGGTGTTACGAGTGCAGTTTCCAGATATATTAGTCGATACCTTGGGAAAGATCAGTCTGATAATGTCAATGCGGTAATCAATACCTCGATTGTAATATTTTCGGTATTGGGGGCTGGGATTTTCATACTCTCGTTGGTTATTTCGATTTTCTCGGATAACTTTGTAGATAGCGTTGATGATTCACGACTTATCTCAACACTTATTATCATAACAGGACTTTCGGTTGCACTTGAATTTCCGTTTAATTCGTTTGCAGGCATTGCTGAAGCCAAGGCTCGTTATGATCTTATTGCGCTTTCCAGAATTATTATCTTGCTCACGTCAAGTGCTTTCACATATTACTTCGTAATCTCCGGCTATGGAGTATTGTCAGTTGCAATAATAAGTTTCTGTTCTGCAAGGCTTTCTAATTTAGTTTATTTGTTAATTGCGCTAAAACAGTTTCCTAAAATAAAGTTTGGATCAAGATATATAAAAAGAAGCACTTTCAAGGAATTGTTCTCATTTAGCTTATGGTCTTTTGCAGTCGAATTGACAGGAAATCTACCCTATCGAACCAATCCGATAATTATTGGTTATTTCCTTTCAGCATCGTCTGTCACAGTTTATGTCGTCGGGCAACGATTGGTAGAATACTCTACAAAATTCTTATACCAGGCCACGAATATGATGACCCCCGTTTTCTCTCGTTATCACGCTACAGGAGATTATGAGGGAATCCGGGAAAAGACTGTTCTTGTTACCAGAATTAATGCGTTCCTAGGTTGCTTGGCAATAAGTGGGTTGATTATATTTTCGATGCCATTTATTGACAGGTGGGTCGGTCATGGATATGGCGAGGCGGTTAACGTTGTCTTTGTAAGGGTTTTTGGAACCATTGGAATATTCGTTTTTTCGCAAGTCAATAGCGTCCTTTATGCAATGAATCGGCACTCTATTATCGCAAAGGTCACGCTCATAGAAGGGATGTCTCTTGTCGTGCTTTCTATCATTCTGGTTCAATATTATGGAATTGTGGGAATTGCTCTGGCATCGACGATTCCAGGCCTTTTATTTCGGGGGATTGTATTGCCGGCGCTTTGCACAAAAATGATAGAGCTCCCTTATTTACGGCTTGTTAAGGAAGTTCTTCCGGTTATGGTATTTACCGTTGTATTCGCAACGTTGTACGATTATGTTCTTTATAACTATTTTACGGTTCGAACCTTTGGGGAGATTTTGTCGCATTCAATTATTTACGCGGTGATTTTTCTATTAAGTGTTGCATTCTTGTTTTTGAAAGATTATGAATGGACTCTTTTGGAAGGAGTGGCTCCTGTGATAAAGAAGGTTAGGAATAGGCGTAATGTTTAATGTCAAATTCGGTGAGCCCTTAACGGTCATAGTTTGTGATGGTAAGGGCAATGATATTTCCCATGTCGATTATGAGAACTCAAAACTGGTTCCCGTTAATTTTGATCAGGTAGAGGAGATCAACGATGCAATTTATAAAGCCGCTTCGAACTTGGTCCTCATTGTTCCTGGGAGTATAGACTTTTCCTGTGCCGAGCTAATTGAGTCAATGTGCCGTCATCGTCGTCTTGCTGTGAGCATCGGTGTTAATCGAGCGCTCTCGTCTGATGAAAATGAGTTTGAATCTTACCAAGCTATTTTAAATGAGCTAAATACACTAGACTGCTCAACGGATGGTCAAAGAGGCGCAAAAGAGCCAGTTTTGTTTTATCGAACGGCGGCTAAAAGAGTTGGCTATTTAGATTCCAGCATGGAGCAAGATGCATGGTTTTATTTTTTCCTTAGACTTAATCGTTACTACCCTATTAGAATTAGTGGCTTGGGAAACACTCTTGCTTCGGCTGGTTATGAGTCAGGTCACTTGTCAGCTGAATTGTTTTATAAGCTTTATAACAGTGAGAATAATGTCGAAGTTAGGGGCGATATTCTATTGGGGATTGTTTCTATATTAAATAAATGGTCATTTTTAAAAAAACTAAATTTTTTAGTCTCAACAAAAGATCCAGCTTTTATCCTCAAAGTGTTATTTTTTTGTTAAAGAAAGGGGGGGGCCGCTCTTGTGATATTGAGCTACTCCTAGCCAGGTCCAATACGACATAGTCTCGTCAAAATATTGATTGTGATTTCGGGTCAATAGAAAGGCCAGGGATCGAAGCTTCGACAGTGCAAGCTTTTTATAGATAAACCGGGGTATTCCTGCGATTGTTTTGAAACGACCATATTCGTCCGCAATGGCAGCTTTTCCTCGGCCCATACGTAAAGCCCGTTGTTTCATCCATTTAATTGATGTTTGTTCTGGCCTTATTTGATGAAGTACGTGAGCCTTACTTAGATATATGGACTTAAATCCAGCTTTCTCGGCTGGAATTAGAAGGGAGGCTTCGCTGCCCATCGTGTAATTTTGCTTTTGTGATGGGCCGACGGAGTTGTCGAATGCCAATCCGGAGTCGAAAACCTCCCGTTTCACCGCCATATTGGCTCCCCAGATATTATTGGCGGTAATCTCCTGGTCCTCTGGTCCAAGGTCAAGTATGCCATAGGCTGTCTTTGAGATTGGGTGTTCCAGATTTATACATTGGTCCAAAGCCCGCTCTGGCGGAAACGTTGGAGTTATTTTTCCGCCAAACATGTGGTAGTTCGGAAAGTTCTGACTACCTATGAGCATGTTTAGCAGCCAGTCCTTGTCCGCAACGATGTCGTCGTCTGTAAATACAAGCAATTCGCCCACGGAATGGGAAAGCCCTTTGCTAATTGCATAATTCTTTCCGGGCCTGGTTTCCTGTAAAAATTTAAGTGGAAGCAGGTCGGTATACGACTCAACTAGCTTTTGTGTTGATTGTAGCCCGCAGTTGTCTACGATAATAAGCTCCCAAGAAAATCCGTCAGTATTTAGGTTTTCGAAGCTTTTTAACGTTTTCTGAAGAATGTCATCCCTGTTGTAGGTTGCGAGGATTACGCTTATGTCCATTTTTCGTCCAACTGAATTGAAAGGGCCTAACCTAGTAAGAAGGAGGATTCTCGAGGAAAGGCCTAGGCACTAAGAAAGGGGATCCCAATTTGGAAATGCTACAAAAGAGGCTGGAAATATACCAGCCTCTTTTGTCGTCGAATTTCAGAATTTAAGAATTTCGTGGATCGATGAGAAGGATGAACCACTTTGTACGCCCCCACCAATAATGTGAACCACATTGTCGACGGTTGCAGTTGCAGCTCCGTGTCGAGGCGTGGGAGCGTCAGTGAGGCTGCGCCATATACCGTTGGAAGGGTCGTACTCTTCTGTTTGTTCGAATACACCAGACGCGTTGTTCGGATTGAATTCTCCACCGGTTATCTGGATCCGACCATTTGCATTGCCCACTGACATCGCACGCCTGCCAGTAGGCATGGGAGGGAGATTTTGCCAAGTAATACCTGTATATTTTTCGACAGACGTCATCGCTGGATCAGGAGAGGTTCCGTCTGGGTTTCTTATCCGTCCTCCAAATACCATTAACTCCCCATCTACGACGGCAGAGCCGGCGTTATCTCGACGATTTAGCATTGGCGGTCTGGTTTGCCAACTTCCCGAGGCGGGATTGAAAGATTCCACAGTAGCCAACGAGGAGCCTTGGCTGTCCATCCCCCCCAATACATAAATGTTTCCGTTAAGAACTTGTGCGGTGGCCCCGCCGCGTGGTGTGGGCATGTTTGCTAGCGACTGCCAACTGTTTGTAGCTGGGTTATATACCGAAGCATGCCCAACTGCGCCGGAAAAGGGAGCTGTCGATCCTCCAAAAACGTACAGAAGGCCGTTGTAAACAGCAGTCGCAGGGTTTTCAACTCCCGTGGTTGGCATGTCTGCACCTGGAGACCAAGTGTTGTTGTTTGTATTGTATATCCACAGGCTGGACATATGCCCTGATTCGTTTTTCCCCGCAATGACGTATATATTCGCTCCGATTGCGGCTGCGTTGGCGTCCAAAAGGTTAATGGGCGCTGGTGCTAGGGTGGCCCAGCATCCAAGGCTAACGGGTTGTAGCGAGGTTAGTTTGTTTCCTCCAAATTGGCCAACGAATAGAACGCCGTCCGGCCGCTTGGTAAGTGGTAGGGGATCATTGAAACCAGTTATTAAAGGTTCACCTTCCACTACTGTGTCGCCAGTTTCGTTTAGCATGACTCTATAGATATCGTCGCCAACTGAATAGTTCGTGAGCAAAAGCTGGCCATTTAAGTACTCTCCAACACATCCGGTTGCGCCACCATACTCGATGATCGCGTTCGAGGAGGTATGTTCACCGATTTCAAACAGCGGGGGCTCATAGCTCAAAAGTGGCGAAACGTTTTGATATGACCCGTCCTTGAACACGCACTCGTCCCTTGATGGATTTGGGTGGCCGTAGTACTGGCCTTCTTGAACTAGAAGTAGAAGGTCTGGTTGGGGGCCGGGGTTGTGACCGCCATCTTTGTAGCTGGCTGTGCTGGCGAAACCAGAGCAATCGGGTTCGGGTTTGGGGGGGTATGTGCCGGTTACTCCTAAGCCGTTGTCTGTGGCGTACATATTCCCGTTACTATGAAAGACGAAATCATAGCTGTTCCTAAGACCCGTGGCATATGGCACTACGTCGCAAGGAGGTGGGCCATACATATTGAGCGTATTCGCGCAGCTTCCATCAAAAGACGCTGAATTAACATCAGCGACTAGGATCGCGGCGCTCAGAGGTTGCTCACCCCGCTCACCAAATTCTGTATTGGCCTGATTAGGTGCACCGGCGCCAGTATTACCGCCCATTGCGATATAGAGGCGATCATCCGATCCGAAATGTATTGAATTGATAGAATGATTGGCAATTGCCCTCGGTAACCCCGTAATTATGTGGTCGACCACTGAGAAATTTGATCCACTAAGTCTGGTAACCATACCTGAATCCACCTCGCCATTGTCCACGGATGGACTTGAGTGGGCTACCCATAATCTTACGTCGGCAGGAGTCGAGTCAGGAGATACAGTTATCCCCAATGTAAGTCTTGGACCAACATCATTCAGCAATGACTCAATAACCTGGTCGTTAATAAGATTCATTTCGGAATCAAAGGTCAGAGCATGAATAGTCCCAAATAACTCTGTTACATAGAGGCGGTTATCAGGGCCCCATACCATTGATGTGGGGAAACTTAAATCATAATTCTTCCGTGTGAATTCGACAGCGGTATCGGGTGATAAAGGTCCTCCGCCCGCTTGTAATGTGAATTCATCAAAACGGTAAGTTATCGGGACGGTCGCATTGCGGTGTGTCGCCAGAATCCCGGCGAAACTTCTTGTGCCAATTTCGGGATCTATACCAGCTGCGTCAAAGCTGAAAAATTCATCAGGAGGTGACACTGTTCCTGCGAGCTGACTATTCCCTCCTTCGATCTTGTAGGTAAGGTCAATATTTTTTTCGTATGGGTTAATAGACATCGAAAGCACAATGTCAGCTCCCTCGAGCGTGCTTAGGGTTATTGTTTTTTCTGCCGCAGGCTCACCAGCAAGTTCGAGGAGGTACTGAATGGATAAGCCTGCGGGTTTTGAGATAACGACCAGTTTTACATAGTTATCGTTATTATTGCCGAACCATAGCCCCGCTTGCTCATAGTTGCCAGAACCAGCCGGTATATCCAGGATTTCTGTTGAGGCCTGTGTTATTTGGTTGGGGGCGGCAAATCCTACTCCCAAAACGTTATCTTGGTTATTGCTCGCCAGATAATGGATGCCTGCTGTTGTGGTGAACTCCAGAACCCCTTCGTAGAAGCTCATATTAAGATTGTCAGGAAGGTATCCGTCACCCGTCCCTGTTTTATCTAACCAGGTAAAGCCTGTGCCCCAACCATTCTTGTCCGGATAATGGCCCTGACCTTCGGTAAAGGTAAGTTGATAGGGAAGGCTAACCCGTACGTCGCCGCATGGAATCGGGGCGCACTTGTCGTTGCTGGAAAGCTCCATGGAGACCGGTATGTTGATCGAATTATTGTTGGGCGATGAGATAGTAACTGTTCCGCTGTAGTTTCCGGTTGGCATGCCGGAACTATCAACACTGATGTCAATGCCTTGGGGAGTCGTTCCGGAGGTTGGATTGGCATGCAGCCAGGGCATATTGGTACTCACTGTGAAGTCGTGGTTGCCGCTGTCTGAATGACTCACATTGAGTACCTGGCTGGCAATCGGCGCATCTGGCTGCCCACTGAATGAAAGAGATGTGGGCGTTGTCAGTAAACCCTGAGGTCCGTCGGTTACCGTGAGATTGAAGGTAAGGCTGCCTGTGGAATATCCGTTAGCTGTTGCCGTTATACTCCCTGCATACACGCCCGCACTTAACCCAGCCGGATTTGCGGTTACGGTCACCGCTGCTGGTGTTGTTGAGGAGTCTGCGTTCCCTGTCAACCAGCTTGCATCACTGGCCAATGTAAATGCTGCATTGGAATCATCGCTCGCGCTCAGGTCAACAATCTGAGAGATTGGTTCAGGGTTGTCGATGTGGCGTGATCCGGAGAGATTTGTAGAGCTAAAGGCCAGTATTGGCCCCTGATTGGCGACAGTAAAGAAGTCTGTAACTTCATGGGTGCCGGAATCGCTCGTGGCGATAACTGCGGTGACGGTATGATCACCATCGTCCAGTTCATTGGTGTCATAGGCTATGGCAGAATCATCTGCGGACGTCCCTGCCATATCATATGGGGCTTTGTTTTCGGTTTGGTCAGGCGAGCCGGATTTGTTCGGGTTGTCGATGTAGAATCGAACTCGAGTGATATTCGGCTGTGTTGGTATGAATACGAAAATGTCGCCGGAAACTGTGGCGCCCCTGAGTGTTGTCTCGCCACCTCTGTCCGGGTTTGTGCTCACCATAAGGGAGAAGCCGTTGGGATTGTCGGCAACAACAGTGAGGCTAACGGAGAGTGTTGTGCTTGCTACGCCGTTTCCGCTGGCGTTGATGATGCCCGTGTATTCCCCGGGAGCCAGGCCTGAGGGATCTACGCTTATTGTGATGTTCAAAGGAACAGACCCGGAGGCCGGGGTTGTTGTTAGCCAGTCAGCATCGTCTGAAAGGTATATGGTCGAAGCAGTTTCTTCACTGGCCTCAAGGGAGACTTGTGCGGTTTTAACAACCGGGTCGCTTTCGGGTGTCGTAAATGCCAGTGTTGATTGAGAAAACGACAGTGCCGGTATGGTGTTGTTTACGGTAAATGCTGCTGAGAGTATCTCTGTAGTTGCATTGAGATAGGTAACTTCGGCGTATATGGAATGTTGGCCATCGCTAATGCTGGAGGTATCAAATGGATACGCGGTGTCATTAGGTGCTGTGCCTGCAAAATCATAAGGCCCCAGGTTTTCGGTTTGTCTGGGTGAAGCCGGCGGTGGTGCATCGAGATAAAAGCGGACCCGGGTTACGTTCGTGGGTGAGCCTATGAAAATATAGGCATCGCCCGTGAGTTCTGCTCCGGCCAGTGCTGTGGGTGCAGCTCGATTAGGTGCGTCACTGACCTGCAGGCTGGGGGCTGCCGAGGCTATGCCAGATAGAATTAACAGACAGGTGGCCACGAGCACATTCAGAAAACGTCGTGCTTTACCTGAAGTGAATCTGCCGAGTATATGAAATCCTGTATTATTCTTGTGCTGAATGGAGCGCATTGGCTTAATACCTCCCACCGAATGGAAACGACTTCATTCGGTAGAGGACGCATCAATGATGCCAGAGCCACTTTTTCGGCCAAAATACAGTCCATTATTCTGACTTAAGGTTGCGCCAATATTACAGGACTGTAAGTTTTTTCGACGCTGCCCAAGGCTAAGAAGGACGTGCCTTTATCGTGAGCCTTTTCCAAACTAACGCATGGCAGGACGCCTGGTGGGCGATATGGGGGAGTACACCCGGATTTCGTCATATTCAATCCTGTGAACAGGAAGTCTCTGGCCTGTATCAGGATGTATATAGGCTATACGGCTGCATACCCATCCGGTGTTTTCAGTTTATCGGTACTAACTACCGGCGAATTTCGACGCCACGCACGGAGTACAACTCCCTGTTTCATGGTGGCGATACTGTTTCAGGGCAGGAGCCTGCTTTCACCGAGTTGCTTGATTCAGGGGAATGGACCGAAGCTGTTTTTCGTGATGTGCGGGAAGACGCTCCGGATCTAGAAATTCTTCGACGTCTGGCTGTATCGCGAGGCTGGTCCATGCGAACGCTGGCCACCGATACAGCTTATGCGGTCGATACCAGGGGCAGTTTCCAAAGCTATCTGGCAGGTTTGGGAAGTAATACTCGCCTCAAGCTCTATAACCGTCGAAAGATTCTTGAAGGGTTGGGCACTGTGGCCCTCGAGAATGCCTGGCCCAATCGCGTTGATGAGTTTTTTGATTTATTGAACCGGTTTCATCGGGTTCGTTGGGGCGTCGAGTGTTTCAATAAGGAGAGCCTGGAGTTCCACCGCTGTTTTCTGGAGCAGATTTCAAAGGATGGCGGTGGACCGTCCCTCTCGTTACTACTTTGTGGTGATCGGGTTATATCGGTTGTCTACAATGTTTGCTATAAAGGTTGCGTATATAACCTGCAGTCTGGCTATGTCGAGGATTTCCATCGAAAGATAGCGTTGGGAACCCTGCATCTGGGGTATTGTATTGAAACGGCATTTTCCAGCCCGACCCTTCAGATGTTCGACATGTTAGCGGGAACAGGAAAGAACGATAACTATAAGGCCCGGTTGGCAACTCAACATGTGGAACTCCGGTCAGTTATGGTAGTCAGGAGTTGGCTATCAAAGATCCTGTACCGTCTGAAAGACGGAACGGGCTGACCGGAACAAATCTGTCGACGGAAATAGAGAGCTGTATACATGGATCGTAGTTCTGAAGTAACTCTAATTGACCGGCTGTCTCCTTTGGTTTTTCTGGCGCTGTTTATCGCCGGGACCTGGCCGGTACTTGAGGGGATCGGCGCCCGTTGGTTGAAGTTTGATGAGTCGTATTCCCACGGGTACCTTGTGCTGGCGGTCAGCTTGTTTTTTTCCGTCCGGAAATGGCAGGAAACCAGGCCGGTTGCTGGTTTCTATCCCTTGTGGTTCATTCCTCTGGTTCTGTCCGCTTTCCTCTACCTGATTGGCGGTATCCTGCTCATTGAAGCTTTTCAGCAGGTGTCATTATTGCCATTGTTAATCAGTGGGTTGTTGGTGTTATGGGGCTGGAAACAGGCAAAGGATTTTTTCCTCCCCATTGGAGTCCTGCTGTTTACCATCCCGATCTGGGATTACCTGGCCTGGTATCTTCAACTGATCACAGTGGCGGTGAACCAGTTCATTCTTTCCTGGCTGGACATCGAGTTTATTGTTGAAGGGATCATCGTGTACTTTCCCGGAGTCGGGGCATTTGAAATCGCCCACGGTTGCTCCGGATTGAGATACCTGTTGGTCGGATTAACTCTGGTAGTTCTCTACAGCGAATTGAATCTGAGCCGGCTTCGGGAACGGGTCCTGCTATGTGTTGCGGGTGTTATCCTTGCGCTGGTAGCCAACTGGATCAGGGTGTTTGTCATTATCTATGTGGGTTATGAGTCGAACATGACCTCTTCGCTCATCCACGAACATGATTTTTTTGGCTGGTGGGTGTTTGCCGGTACCCTGGTTCCGCTTTTTCTATTTGCTCGCTGGCTGGAGCGGCGAGAGAGGCCAACAACGCTTAGTCGCGCTCAGTCTGATGGAGCAAGCCGTTCATCCGTCGGAGTGAAGCTCTTATTTTCCCTGTCAGTGGTTTTTATTGCCCTATCCTGGTGGACGGCGCCGGGAAGGGATGACAACTCAAGAGGGACATTAAAAGCCCATGAGAACCCTTTCGCCGGGGAGTTGTCAGAGTGGTTGCCTATGTTTCAGGATCACCTTCTTGGGTGGCAACCGACCATAGATCGCCCGGATCGCTCATTTGGAAAAACCTTCTTTTTGAGGGGTAATTCTGAATCCGGCTCTGGAAACGGGGAAAGGGTGTTCCTGGGGTTGTACAGCTACGACTATCAGCGGCCGGGAAGGGAAGTCGTGCAATATCGTAATCGCCTTTATGTTCCTGAATACTTTCTGCCAAATGTAACCTTCTCAGTCCCGGTCTCTCCATCCGAGGATCTGGCGGGGATGAGGCTTAAAGCACTTGGTGGTGAGCGGGAAATCTACGTAGCTTATGGCTACTACGTCGAAGGTCTTTGGGAGACCAATGACCTTGAAGCGAAGCTGGCGCAGCTTCCTGGCATTTTCAACAGCCGAACAGATGCATCTTTGCTGGTCATTGGGTTTGTTTGTGATGAGTGTAATGGCGCCGAGCGGCTGAAAGCGATGGTTCCGGGTATTAAAAAAGCGGCCCAGAATTATCTGGACCGCTTATACAATTAAGCAGGTAGGCGCCGGCTTGCTATTTAACCGATGCGCTAACCATGTCAGAGGGCGCGCTCTTCAGCCCGTCCAGGTCTACCACCGTTACCGTGAAGTACCAGGTTCCTGCGGACAAACCTGTGATCGTTTCTGATGTGTTCTCGGAGCTTACCTGTGGCCAGGTCTGGTCAAGGTTCGCAGAATCCTGGCCGTAGTGGATGAGGTAATAGGCTATTTCGCTAAGGGAAATAGATGTGCCATCGACCCGGGTCCCCGGGGCTGTCCAGGATAGGGTAACTTCACCAACGGAAGGTTCTGGTGTGGGGGTTACAGTCTCCGACCCTGATCCGTCACCACCGTCGGCCACCGATTCGAGCGTAAATGGATCCAGACTGGATTCGTACGCTTCCAGATTGCTGATACCGCTTGCGTTGTTAACGGATGTTGCATCGTTGACATAGGCATCCAGCCCATATTTCAGTTCCCAGACATCCGGGATACCATCAGTGTCGGAGTCCAGTGTGCTGGTAGACGTCAGGTCATGGGCAGCGACGGTCTCGGAGATTGAAACGGCTGAGCCGGTAGTGGCATCGTTGATGGTTAAGCGTGCGAAGGCACTGCCACGCCCCTCGAAGTTCTCCATGGTAATACCCACGGATTCGCCAGCACCCAGCGATAGGGTGTAGCTGTTATCCCGGGTTGGGGCACCATTCCAATCATCAATCACTGTCTTTCCGTTCAGACGCAACCGCACGCCGTCATTGGTTGTGGTCACGAATTCGTAATTTCGGCTGCCACTGCCATGGGGGGCGGTAAACTCTCCACTCCAACGGGCACTGAACTGATCGTCAGGAAGCTCTGGCGCCGGGCTTCCTTTGCCCCAGTCAAAATCTATGGTCGGGTCATACTTGGCCAGTACAAAGCTGTCGAAGTCGGTTCCGCTGTAATACTGCCCGACGAAGCCGCTGACAAGTGTGGGCTCAGGTTCGGGTTCTGGTGTTGCCGGAACACTGGCTGCATTATCCAGCTCTGTACCCGCCAGGTACTCATCCAGATTGGAGTAACCGTCGTTATCCAGGTCACCGACCGCATCTATGGGGTCCAGAGGGTCGAGTGCAGAGGCAAACTCAACACCATCCGGGAGGCCGTCGCCATCGCTGTCCGGGTTATTTTCAGACGTGCCGATCAGGAATTCATCGGCAGCCACAAGAAAGTCGCCGTCGGGATCACTGGTCGCATCATTGGGATCATTGGGATTCAGACCGTTAACAACCTCCCAGTTGTCATAGATACCATCCTGATCCTGGTCGGCCGGCGGAAATCCGGGGTTGAATGCGAGTCCTTCATTGCCATCGAGAAATCCGACACGATAGCCCAGATTATATGCTTCCTGATTATTTTGCCCTGTATCGATAGTGGGGTTGGCCCAGCTGTAAATATAGGAACTGTCAATGATTGATTGAGCTATTCCTGGCCCTTCCCAAGCGACTTCGAAGTGGTCCCGTCCGTAGCCCTCTTTATGAAGTATTTCAAAGTAGTAGCGTTGGTCTGCGTTGAGCGATACGTAACGTGAGGTCTGAGAGGAATACTTGTTGAATTCATTTATACTTGTCCATGCCGGGGCCATGGACAAAAGCTCAATGTTCTCAGGGCTATCGGATGTGCTGAGCCAGAACTCTGCTGTATCGTTACCACTTATAAAAAAGCGAAATTGGCCTGCAGTTGGTGGTTTGATAAACCCCCGGACATACGAACCAAAGTACTCTGCTCTGTTCTCAGGCCCTTCGAGACTTGTGAGCTCGCCAACCTCGTCGGGATTATCCGGGAAATTAGGAGATGAGGTCAGCGTCGCAACTTCCGCTCCGTCAATATTATCGAAATAGCGAACTTCTACGACCCCTTGCTGGCTTGTCTCGGGCAACGCCGCAGTAGGTGGCTTATTCTCGATGTCACGATACTGCCAGCTCTGACATCCTCCTATGAATACGATGGTGCTTCCCAGCCCAATTACCTTTACAACAGACATAAGCCACCCGCTTTCTGTTATTAAGTCAGTCTGTTAAGTATTGTGTCGCGACGTAACCTCTGCCAGTCGCTGGTAGGACTGTTTCGGTATTTAAGTGCGGCTGTTATAGCGGATAAAACTGAGGCAATAAAAAAAGGGAGCTCACGGAGCCCCCTTTTGGATTGGCGGCAAGGTTCAGCCGTTACTGCCGACGCTGTCCAGGATGGCTTTGGCCTCTGCGGTTCTGCCAGCAGCCTTGTAAGCTTCCGCCAGGTGCAAGGCAATTTCGTCAGAATCCGGCTCGAGTTGGTGAGCTTTTTCAAGTACTGGCAGGCTTTCATCCGCCCGCCCGGCCTTGAATAGAATCCAGCCATAGGTATCTGCTATCGCAGCATTTTCAGGGCTCAGCTCGTAGGCTCGGCCTGCCAGCTCCATCGCCCGCTCATTGCCTGCTTCATGATATAGCCACGCCAGGTTGTTAAGGACAATGATGTTGTCAGGAGCGATGTTAAGTAACGCTTCATAGGCAGATTGCGCTTTCTCATTCTGCTGCTGGCTCTGGTAGAGCAGGGCAGAGTTCATCAGCAATGCAGGATGGGCCGGGTATTTTACCAGGGCGGAATCTGCAGCTTTGACAGCGTTTTCGCTCTGGCCGTCCTTTTGCAAGCTTCGGATATAGGCGACCTGAGTGTTGGGTGCGTCAACTTTTGCCAGAGCGAGTTGATAGAGTTCAGCTGCTTGCTGGTATTCCTCATTTTGCTCATAGAAAGCCGCTTCAACAAGATAAGGGTTGGCTGACTCAGGATGGCCCTGCTTCACCTCCTGAATGATTCCCCGAGCTGCATTTGGCTGGCCGGACTGGAATGCCAGTTCGGCAGCCTGGATCGCAATCGGCTCGCTTTGCGGAAATAGTACCCTTGCACGATCCAGAATGGCCTTGGCTTGATCGGGAGATTGCTCGCGGACGCGGTTTGATGCTGCGCTGTAGATGTTGATGACGGCCGGTTCAGTGGCTGCTGGCGTCTGTGGTTCAGTGCGTTCAAGCAACTGAGCGGAGAGCTCATCTGCACGAACGTGATCTCCATTCAGTAGTGCTGATTCGAGAAGAAGAAGCCTGGGACCAACCGCTTCTGACTGGCGTTCTGCGAGTTGCGTCATCAGTTCAATGGTGGCATCGCCGGTGCTCACACGGGCATAGCCGGCGATCGCCGCGCGATTGTCCGCATCCAGATCCAACGCACGCTTGAAGTAGCCTCGGGCTTCATCAGGTGCATCTTGAACCACAGCAAGATTGCCCAGTGCCACCAGTGGAGCAGGTGAGTCTGGAGCGGCGTCGGCCGCCTTGGAGAAGTAAGATTCGGCCTGCTCCGGTTCACCGGAATCAAGTGCCAGTTGCCCACGGGTCAAGACTGCTCCCATGCTGTCCGGCATGTCCTTCATCCATACCTCTGCTTCTGCAATCGCTTTGGGAGTCTGATCGGCATTCACGTAAGCCCGGATAAGGATAAGACGTGCAGTTTCTTTGGTGGGCTCCGCTTTAATGACGATCCTCGCGTTGTTGATGGCATCGTCAAACCGTCCGATGCCTGTCAGATATCGGGCATATCTCAGGCGCAGTTCATGGTTATCCGGATTTTGTTCCAGAGACTGCTGAATCAGAGCCTCGCCCGCCTGCTGGTCACCGGTGGAGAGTGCTGCAATACCGGCGAGCGCCAATGTTGACGGGTTGTTGTCAGAGTCACCGAGTTTCTCGAGGACAGATTGTGCACCTTCAGGATCGTGAAGCTGCAGGCGTGTTGCGGCGAGCAGACGATTGGCTTCGCTTGACCCTGTCAGTTCAGCAATAGGTGTCAGTAGCTTTTCCGCCTCTTCCACCCGGCCTTGACGGAAGCGGATCATCCCCAGCATCAGGTTGCTTTGTTCGTGGGCGGGCGCCTGGCGAAGAATTTCCTCGAGGTATTTTGCAGCTTCCTCCAGTTCTCCGCGGCTGTACGCGTCCTTGGCAGCAATAAGGTTGCTGCGGACCATGCCGGGGCCTGACTTCGCCAGAATTTCCTCATAGACGAATGCTTCGGCGGATTTCCCCTCAGCGCGTAGAACAGAGATCAATGAAGAAATGGTTTCATACTTCTTGCGGGTCATCACATCGACCTGTCCGATGGTGTCCAGCGCTTTGATATAGGCCTCTTCTGAGGTCTCCCATTGTTCGCGGCCCTGAGCCAACTGAGCTTTCCAGAGCCACAATTCAGGCTCTTCCGGATCAAGTTTTTCGGCCTGGCTGACATAACTGTCAACCCCGGCCTGATTGCCCTGGCTGAATGCAATGCGGGAGAGCCCGATTAATGGGAGGGGGGAGTTGCCATCGATGGCCTGAGCGGCCTTGTATGTATCCTCTGCTTTATCCCGTTCGCCAGATGCGTGATAGATGCGCGCTTCCAGAAGTTTGGCTTCAAGCTGGTTGGCTCGGTCGTCAAATGATGCAGAGGAAAGGGCTGCCAGTGCCTGATCAAATTCCCGTTGGTAGAAATTAGCCTCAGCCCGGATCAGGCTGGCCCGGTTCTGATTGGCCGGGCTGATTTCCGTTTTATTCTCTTTCATGGCCTCCAGGAGCTGATCAAGCTGGCGCTCTGCATTTTCGGCGTCGCCGGCTTTCAGGAGGTTCTCAAGAATAACGAAGTAGGGATCCGGTTGGCTGGCCTGAAGCTCGATGGCACTGCGAGCCTCCAGAGTACTTGCCTTCAATTCCCCCTGACGCTGAAAAAAACGTGCCTGATCCAGGTGGCTGATGTACTGAATTTCTTCCTGGGACATTTCCTGGGACTCTTCGCCGCATCCAGCCAGAGACAGAGCAATGGCCGTGGAAAGAAGAGTAATACGCGCTGCCTTTAATGCTTTCATGCCCTGTTCCTTCGTTAATCGGGTCTTGTTTTGAATTCCGTGCTGTCGCATATCAGGTTCCGGTTTCTGTCTGGGATGTGTCGATCCGGTATTTGTCCGTCAGGTTATAGAGTGTAGGCCTGGTAACACCGAGCAGGCGGGATGCCTGGGCCATGTTGAAATTGCAGGAACGAAGCGCCTGGATAATGGCCTGTCGTTCTGCAATTTCCCGAACCTGCCGCAGGTTCAATTGATTGCCCATCGCTGTAGCATCGCAGGGGAGTTCGAGGTCCTCAGCGGTCACCCGCTTGCCGTCAGCCATGATGGTTGCCCGTTTTACTTTGTTGATCATTTCCCTCACGTTACCTGGCCAGTTGTAGCTGGTGATGGCATTGACTGCATCTTCTGAGAAGGAAAGGTTATGGCGATCCATTTCCTTGCCCAGGTTCTTGAGAAGGGACTGTGCTATGACCAGAGAATCGCCTTCCCGTTCCCTTACCGCGGGAACATCCAGAGTGATTTCGCTGATTCTGTAGTAGAGGTCCTCCCGGAAATCGCCCGCCGTGATGAGCTCTTTGACATTTCGATGAGTCGCGCAGACGACCCGCACGTCTACCGGTATAGGTTGAACGGAGCCGACTCTGTCCACCATCCGTTCCTGAAGAAAGCGAAGCAATTTGGCCTGCAACGCCATTGGCATATCGCCGATTTCGTCAAGGAACAGCGTACCGCCGTTGGCATTCTCGATTTTGCCTTTTTTGCTCTGGGTTGCGCCGGTAAAGGCACCTTTCTCATACCCGAACAGTTCGCTTTCCAGCAGGTTTTCGGGGATGGCAGCGCAGTTTATGGCAGCAAAGGATTTGGAAGCTCTGGGGCTGAGATCGTGGAGTGCACGGGCAAGGAGTTCTTTACCAGTGCCGGTTTCACCTGTAATCAGTGTCGTTACGTCTGTGGGGGCCACTTTCTCAAGGGTGCGGCAGATGCTGAGCATCTGCGGGCTGGCGGCGACAATGCCTTTGATTCTGGTACCGTTGCTCTGGCTGGCCAGCGCCTGGTTTTCCCGTTCGAGTTCGGCAAGCCGGAAAGCGCGGTTTACAACGAAGGTAAGAATGTCCGCATCGAGGGGTTTCTGGTAAAAATCAGAGGCTCCCATGCCGATGGCTTTGACTGCATTTTCCTTGTCTTCCCGACCTGTCACTACAATGACCTTGGTCAGCGGCGCAAGGCGGAGAATCTCTTCAAGGAGCGCAAAACCTTCGGTGGCGCCGCCGGGGTCCGGTGGCAGCCCGAGATCCAATGTGACGACATCCGGCTCTTCGCGTCTCAGCGCAGCGAGCGCTGTTTCCCTATCAGAAGCCACGGCCACTTCCAGATCTTCACTGAAACACCACCGCATCTGGCTTTGCAGGCCGGGGTCGTCCTCAACTATCAGGAGTCGTCTAGTCACAACAGCAACATATCCCTTGCTTGTATTGTTAATAGTGCCGGAACATTCCGTCCCGATTCTTCCCTAATTCAAATTCTTAACCGAACATTGACACTTTGCAATGCTTGTCTTTTGGAAATTCCTGAATTGACGACTATTTGACGCCTTCTCTGGGCTGATAGGTGTCGGAAATCGATCGATGCCCCTGCTCGACAGGCATATCGTTAACCAAAGGGATACGAACAGAGAAGCAGGAACCCACGCCGGGTTCGCTGGTAACATCGATATTTCCACCGAGCTTCTGAACATACTCTCTGGCCTGGTAGGCGCCGATGCCCATGCCGGTAAGTCCTTTTGTGCTCTCAAACGGTTTGAACAGCCGGGAACTGATGAACTCTTCGGTCATTCCTGAGCCGGTATCCTGAATGAACAGAACCACGTTTCCCCGGGCATTTTTCAGCGTCAGGGTAATCTCGCCGTCCTGTGGCGTAGCGTCCTGAGCATTCTGAATAAGATGGCCTAATACACTTCTCAGTTGCTCTGCATCGGCTCTGACCATGGTCGGGGCCGGGTTACCCTCAATCTGTGGTTTGGGTTGCTGGCGACCATAATGTTCAATCAACTGGTTCACCAATTGTGTCAGATCCAGCGGTTTAACCGGCTCGGATTCGCTCATGGTTGGCTTGCGAATGTGATCCACAAGATTCGACATTTTTCGGACTGCATGCTCCGTTGTATTGATCATGTCATCAATAAACGCCGGATTGTTGCGGTGTTTAGGGGCGTTCTTGACCAGTAGCGAGAGCTGAGCGATCACCGTTTTAAGATCATGCACCATAAACGCCGAGGCCTTGCTGACCGCCTCAAACTGCATGGCGCGGGACAGGCGATGCTGTGCATCCGCCTGGGCCAGAAGGTTACAGGCCTGGCGGGCAACGACTTTGATGAGGTCGAAGTTCTCCCAGTTGAGTTCCACTCTGGCATAGGGCGTGCCCACCATCGCTATGCCATACAATTCGTTATCGAGAAACAGAGGGATGATTAACCAGGCATCCGGAGTTTGGGAAATGGCGTCCGGTATTTCCAGCAGGTTGTAGCTAATGGGGTCGGCCCGGTATTCGTTAAGATTAACAATCCATTCCCGGTCCTTGAGGAAGTGGACAATGTCTTCGTGTTCGTCAATAAGAGTGTATTTCGGCGGGGTCAGGTTGATTGAGGCTTTCAACACATAGCTGCCCTGATCGCTCTTTAGCCAGATGGCGCCGGCATTGCTCTCTACCAGTCCTGCCAGTATCCGGATGACTCGCTGGGCAAGCGGTGGTTGCTCGCTCAGATCGGAAAGCTCGCGGGTCATTTTCAGCCATTCTTCGCGGTAGTCGTATTTGTAGTCAAAGAAGTTCTGGCTGATCATCACCATCAGCCTGGCCCGTATTCTTCGGGATACCAGCAGGGTGACCAGAAACGTCAGGGAGATGGCCAGGAACAGAACCTGGAGAGCTTCCCCCCAGTCGCCCCCAAGCATTCGGACGTAATAGCCGCCGATGGCCAGAAACAGCAAATAGCCGCCTGCAAACACCAGCGTACTTGCATGGAATACCGCGGAGCGAGAGAGCTGGAAATCCACAGGCTGTTTGCGAGTATTGATCACATTGACTGCGAACAGTGGAACGAGGAGGGCGTTAACCAGCCCGCGCGCGTTCCAGAACGACTCTGCAATTTCACCGAACAGCAGGGCGTCGGCGTACATGAAAAAGTCGAAAGCGAAAATGGTGGCAATACCGATGCAGATATATTTGAGGCTGGAACGACCTACACCGGGATTGTTACGCCAGATCTGCTCCACCAGAGACAGGCCGAGCAGAGACAGCGCTATTTGCCCAAGTACTTTGGTTTTACCGTCAAGGATCGAGAGTCCTGCAACAGACTCCAGCAAACCGAATCCACCGAGGAGGATGAGCAGTGCAAGGGCGGACACGCCCAGAACCCGCTTGAGCTGCCCCGTCAGGTTTCCTTGCCGAAAGGAGTCCCGGAGCATGGCGAACAGAAGGGTGATCCAGGTGGCGTCCCGTAGCAG
Source organism: Marinobacter salinexigens (assembly GCF_008370345.1). Classification (GTDB taxonomy): domain Bacteria; phylum Pseudomonadota; class Gammaproteobacteria; order Pseudomonadales; family Oleiphilaceae; genus Marinobacter; species Marinobacter salinexigens. Next base: position 490,774 of record NZ_VTUU01000002.1, read on the forward strand.
TTCCAGGAAATACCGGATAAAAAAACTCGGGAAGTTCCAGAGTGATTGAGTCACCATGGCAGCCGCCCAGAGAGAGGTCACTATAGCAGCCAGGAATAAGGCGCGGTCGACATCCCGTCTGAGGTATCTGGTGGCCACGAGGATGGCCAGCAACCCATAGGTGAGGGTTGCAGCCGCGTGGCTGATCAGGCTGAAATCGCTTAGCATCCTTTGCTTCCTGCGCCTTTACTGCGGTCTATGGCACTTGCTATGGCACTTGGGGTGCCATCCCTAAACCGGCTTCTTATTATCCCGGTAAAACCGGAAGATCTCCATCAGCGGGCGCTTGGGCTCAAAATCGAATTCCCGGGCGAACGCTCTGCCGTCGATAACGACAGGATACTTGAAAAATGCCATCAGGTACGACGGAAAACTTCGGAGTTTCAATGTCCGGAGGATAAGTTTCGGCACGGCCGGTGGAATTGACGGGATCGGAATTCTTTTGCAACCGCAGAGCTTGAGGGCGTGCTGGTATGCCACCCAATCCTGTGGTGCAACATTGAACACGCCTCGAACAGGTTTCTTATAGGCCTGCACGATCGCATCGGACATGTCGTCGATGTGAATGAACTGCATCATGGGTGAAAAGCCGGCGAGTGCCGGGGCTCTCTCGCTGGCGAGAAGGTTGCTCATGGTATTACGTACGCCAGGACCGACGATATTGCAGGGGCGCAGAATTGTGATGTTGAGGTCTGGATAGCGCCACAGATAAATGTTGGCCAGGTTTTCCAATTCGACAGAATCGACCAGGTCTGCACTGAGCCCGGCACTTTTAAGTGGTGCGGATTCGTCAATCAGTGCAGGGTTATAGGCGACGGCGCCGTATACATGGAATGTCGAAAGTACAACGACCCGTTTGATGCCATATTTGTGACTTAGATCCAGAAGCTTTTGGGTGCCGAGTACGTTCGCGTTATAGCGCCGCATGCGGGTCAGCTGGCTCGACATGATGCGGCCAAGATGAATGACACCGTCAAACTGGTATCGCCGGAACAGGTCTTCGAACACCCGCTTGGTGAAATCGATTCGATAGCTCGGTATGTCGTCCCCGAGATACACCTGTTCGCGGAAATCCACCGCCACCAGGTCGCAGGTACCCCTGAGCTGATTGATGACTTTCTGGGCCAGCGCGCCAGCGGCACCGGTGACAAGAATATGTGGTCTGCGTTTCTCGCTCATCAGAACAGCCTTTTCCTTTCGCTGAGTCCTTTATCGATCAGTCGGCTTATCTCGGCTTTGACCATTTCGACGCGTTCCGTAACTCGCTCTTCCGGAATTTCGAGATCGTCGAAATACATGGGGGCGCCGACGTTGAGATGAACCTTTGCCGGGAGGATGACCGGTAGGGCAATCGGCGCATAGGGAATGCCGAGTGCTTTGGCTAATGGTTTGATATTCGCGATCGCGGGAATAGTCTCCTCGCAGCCGACCACGCCAACCGGAACGATCGGCGCGTTGTATTTCATCGCCAGGTGCATGAATCCATTGCCAAAGCGTTTGAGTTCGTAGCGATCCTGATAGAGTTTTCCGGAGCCGCGGACGCCCTCCGGAAAGACGATGACAGCTTCGTCGTTGGCCAGCATCTTGGCGCAGTTAACGGGGTCTCCGAGCACTGCGCCAACTTCGTTAAGTAGGTTGCCCAGCCAGGGTACGGTTGGGAAAAAGCGCTCAATCATCGCCCGCGGAATGCGTGGATCTTTTTTGCGGGACGCCAGGGCATAACCGATCAGCAAGCCATCTATAGGAAGTTGGCCGCTGTGGTTGGCGATGATCAGAACCGGACCGTCGGCCGGAATGTTTTCGATACCATCGGCTGATACCCGGAAGTATTTTTCGTAGATCTGTTTGGTTAGGGCGAAGCCGTATTTGATCGCCTCGTTGTTGTAACCCCAGGGGTCATATCCGAGCGTCCCGATGGGTTTGCGAATACGGTTGATGTGCTGATCCAGTTCCTCCGGAATCAGACGGGATTTCAGAAAAGTTGCCAGGCTCATACTGTTTCCTGCTGCAAGGCTGGTTTGATCGCCGAGTTACTTGCGCCCGATAAACACCCCTAGGGTGTGGCTTTGTCCTTCATTAAGCACTCTGTAGTCACTTGCTGCATTGGCGGTTTCGACACAGAGCATGGTTTTCCAGCCACTATCGGGAAAATCCGAGAGTCTCGCGGCTTTATCCGGTCCGGGATTCCACACCACTGTGGAATCGCTTCCAACCGAGGTCAGCTTCCTGCTACCCAGTGGCGTTACAACGGTAAGCGATTCTCCGGTTTCGTAGATGCGGTCGGTTTCTCCGTGAAAATAGACTGGGCCTTCCTGGGTGCGATACTCCCAGTTCTCCAGGGTGTCAATGTAATGGCTTTGGCCAAGGCCCAGCAGTCGCGTGCGTTCAATGTCCGGAGTTGGTAAGTAGGTGTGTAGTGCCTGGCTGAATGCCAGGGGGGAAGTGCCGAGGTTGGTCGTGGTCAGGGCAATCTGGCAACCTTTTACCGAAAATACAAAGGTAATCAGCGCCAGTGCGCGACCAGTCCATACCTCGCTGAAATCTTCGTTTGCATCCTGAGACAGACTGATTTCTACCTCGTGGGCATTCTCCCTCACATCTTCAAGTTTCCACAGAGCCGTGCGGGCGAAGCCGTGGGCGGCCCCGGTGTTAATGCGCTTGCGTACCTCCGGCGGATTCCGTGCCGGATCACCAAACCATGGCCAGCAGATGGGGATGCCACCCCGAATCGCTCTCCCGGGCTCGTAGCGGGCTTCACTGCTGAGCCAGAGCCAGTCGGTATGCTCCCGGGGTGCAAAATGGGCCAGGTGGGCGCCCTGAACAAAAAGTGTAGCCCGGAAAAGAGGGTGGTGAACTTCCAGGGCTTCCAGCTGCCCTATGGTGTTCCAGCGTGTGAAGGACCATTTGCCGGGAGGTATGGAAAGAGGTGGTCTGTTACTGCTTTCAGACATGGTTTGATAGAGCTGTCAGTCAGTTTAAGGGTATATGCCTACACCTGAAGAGTAATTTAAAACTGCCCGCCCGGCGAGGAATGAGCATAAAATACTCGCAATTCTCTTTGGAGGTCTGTGATGGACTCTCAGGTTGTGACTCCGCTTCAAGATGCGTTGCCGGAAAAACCGGGAATCGTGCCCGGCTTTCCGAACGTCGCTGACGATTGGCTTGACCTCATTGCAGACGGGTTGGGTGAGTATGGCTGGCTGACGCTGGATGCCTGTGCAGTGTTTGGCCGAGGGTTGTTGACTCAGATCGCAGAGGAAGTAGCGATTCTCGATCGCACGGATAACCTCCGGAACGCTGGGGTTGGTCGGGGGCTGGATCACACTCGGGACCGCTCTGTGCGGCGGGACAAGATAGCCTGGCTTCAGGGTGTGACTCCCGCCCAGCAGCAGTTCTTTTCATGTCTTGATGAGCTTCAGAATGGGCTGAACAGGCGTCTTTTTCTGGGGTTGAAACGATTTGAGGCCCATTACGCCACCTATCATGAGGGTGATTTCTATCGGAGGCATCTGGATAGCTTCCGGGGACGGGCATCCCGGGTAGTGAGCCTTGTCTTGTATCTCAACGAGGGGTGGCAGTCCGGTGATGGCGGGGCGTTACAGGTCTTCAACCGGGATAACGAGAATGAAGTTTGTGGCGTTGTTACGCCAGAAATGGGGCGAATGGTCATTTTCATGAGTGAAGAAGTGCCCCACGAAGTACTGCCCGCAAACCGCACCAGGTACAGCGTGGCCTGTTGGTTCCGACAGGATGAGGTTCCAATACCTCTTTGATATGGATGGGAATGTTAGCGCCTGATCGATTGATGGCATTTCCCGTTGTAGTCCGTGAACCCTTTTGCTAATATGCGCGCCGCTTTCGGGGGAAATCCCCTTGAGCGTCGTTATGGTGGCCCCATTGGTGCCCCCGCAACATGAAACCGTGAACCCGGTCAGGCCCGGAAGGGAGCAGCCGCAGCGGTGGAATTGTGTGCCGGGGTGTCGCTGATGGGGTCACCCCCAGAGCTTTCCTTTCCCTCTGTAATTTCTCGATTTTTTGCTTTCCTGCTGGTTGATTCCGGAATCATCTTCGCTTCTTATCAAAGCGGGTCCATGCTATGGTTAAGCCCGTTTTTAACTGCAGTTGACGGAACATGAGCTACCAGGTACTTGCCCGTAAATGGCGCCCCCGGACCTTCGAGGATATGGTGGGGCAGGAACACGTGCTTCAGGCATTGATTCATGCTCTGGAGAACCAGCGCCTGCACCATGCATACCTGTTTACCGGCACCCGAGGTGTAGGTAAGACCACCATCGGCCGATTGCTGGCCCGGTGCCTGAACTGTGAAACGGGAATTACCCCCAGGCCTTGTGGACAGTGCTCCAGTTGCAAGGAGATTCAGGACGGCCGGTTCGTTGATCTCATTGAGATCGATGCCGCTTCCCGGACCGGTGTGGACGACATGCGGGAACTGACCGATAACGTCCAGTATGCGCCAACCCGTGGCCGCTACAAGGTGTACCTCATTGATGAGGTGCACATGCTTACGAACCAGTCTTTCAATGCGTTTCTGAAAACGCTTGAGGAGCCGCCTGAGCACGTCAAGTTTCTGCTGGCAACCACCGATCCCCAGAAATTGCCGGTGACTGTGTTGTCCCGGTGTCTGCAGTTCAATCTGAAACGGATGACGCCGGAACATATTGTCGGGCATCTCCAGCACGTCCTTGGCGAAGAACAGATTCCCTTCGAAGAACCGGCCCTTTGGCTACTGGCACGTGCTGCAGATGGCAGTATGAGGGACGCCCTGAGCCTGACAGATCAGGCTATAGCTTTTGGTAACCAGAAGCTGGCTGCCAGCGACGTCAGCAACATGCTGGGCACGATTGATCAGCGGGATATTGAAAAACTGGTTAGCGCTCTGGTTGAAAGGGATGGACCTGGGCTGCTGGCGGAAATTAGCCGGATTTCTGACTTTGCGCCGGATTACGGAGTGATCCTGGCGGATCTGCTGTCACTATTCCACCGTGTGACCATGGAGCAGGTTGTGCCTGGCAGCGCTGACAATTCCCTGGGTGACGCAAGCCAGGTGCAGACGCTGGCACGAAAACTGAGCGCAGAGGATGCCCAACTCTTCTACCAGGCTGCGTTGATGGGCCGCAAGGATCTGGCGGTTACGCCGGATGCCCGGATGGGCTTTGAAATGACTCTTTTGCGGATGCTGGCATTTAGACCGGGTGCAGACCGGCGCGAACCGCCGGTGATCAGTAACACCCGTGAACCCGATAGTGCAGGGGCTGCTGACGAACCTGAGCCTGCCCGGGACCCCGTCGAGAGCCAACCGGAGTCAGATCCGGTTGCGCCCGAAGCTGTTGCGTCTCCGGAAGGTGATCAGGTGGGCGAGCACGGAAGGGCAATGGAAGAGCCTGCAACTGAATTGAAGGCAGCCGAGTCGCCGACAGAAGCCGACGCGCCGTTTTTTACCGATACGCCCCCGATCCAGGACATTGATTCACCGGCGGATAATGTGTCGGCACCGGAACCTGAATACGACTCTGAGCCCGTTGCCCCGGCGCCGGAGGATATTTCCACAGAGCCGGAGGCCGTTGCCACGGTGCCAGAGGCCGTTGCGATAGCGCCGGAGGCTGTGGAGGCTGCCCCGCCAACAGTCGATCTTTCTGTGCCGGTTGAGGAACAGCAGGATGGCTTCAGCTGGGAACGGGATTTCCGGTCACTGGGCATCGTTGGTATGCCAGGTAACCTGGCAAGCCATGGTTCCATGAGCTGGGATAAAGAGGCCATCGTACTGACCATTGATGAAGGCCATGCCCGGCTTCTCAATGCCCGCCACGAGGAAAAGATACTCGCAGGCTTGAGAAACCGGTTTGGCGACTCCACTCAATTACGGATAGAGCAGGGGACAACCGGCCCCCATACGCCAGCAGCCTACGAAGAGCGGCAGCGGATCGCAAGGCAGCAGGCGGCTGAGGAGGCCATACGCCAGGATCCGGTGGTTCAGTCCATTGTTGAACGATTTGAAGCGCGGGTAGTCGAAGAGAGTATCCGGCCGATAGAGACAAGCAGGAGATAACCGCATGATGAACAACATGGGCGACCTGATGAAAAAAGCCCAGAAGATGCAGGAAGAAATGCAGAAGGCTCAGGAAGAAATCGCCAAGGCAGAAGTTACCGGAGAGTCCGGGGCGGGCCTGGTGAAGGTCACCATGAATGGTCGGCATGATGTCCGTAAAGTGGAGATTGACCCTTCCCTGATGACCGAGGACAAAGAAATCCTTGAAGACCTTCTAGCGGCGGCAGTCAACGACGCCGTTCGTCGTGTTGAGAGCAACCAGAAAGAAAAAATGTCTGGCATGATGTCTGGTATGGGCATGCCACCTGGCTTCAAAATGCCGTTCTGAGTTAAATGATCTGATAGCAGTAAGGAATATCCATGGCATTCAGCCCACTGGTGGATGAGCTGGTCGAATCGCTTCGGTGCCTGCCGGGGGTCGGACAGAAAACCGCGCAAAGAATGGCGTTCCATCTTCTGGAACGTGGTCGTTCCGGCGGTTCCCGTTTGTCGGATGCCTTGAGCAACGCCATGACCGGCGTCCGCCGTTGTGAGCGGTGCCAGAATTTCGCAGATACCGAGCTGTGTGGTATCTGCGAAAACCCCCAGCGCACCAATGGCACCATTTGTGTCGTCGAAAGCCCCTCGGATTTGCTTGCTATTGAACAGGCGGGAGATTATCGCGGAGGCTACTTCGTTCTGATGGGCCATTTATCTCCGATTGATGGCGTCGGGCCAGAAGAGATTGGTATAGAGCGCCTTCTGGATCGAATCCGGCAAGAGGGTGTCAGCGAATTGATCCTGGCAACCAACCCGACTGTTGAAGGCGAGGCGACCGCGCATTACATTGCGGACCGGCTTGATGGGCAGGGGATTCTTATTACCCGCCTGGCTCATGGAATCCCGGTTGGCGGTGAGCTGGGATACGTTGATGGCTTTACCCTGACTCATGCGTTCCGTGGGCGCAAACCTCTCATTGAATAACTCTCGCGACAGGAAGCTTTATGGTGTCCTCCTCCCCGGCAGTTGACGTACCCCCGGCTCCGGAGACCATTGTCTGGATCGAAACCCCCGAAACGCTCGACGAGTGGCTCGCTCAGGGTAAAGGTAAGCCTTTGTCCCTGGATACGGAGTTTGAACGGGTGAATACCTTTTACCCGATTCCTGGCCTTGTTCAACTCGGGATTGATGGCGAATTCAGGCTCGTCGATCCAGAAGTTGCCGAGCAATCGGCGCAGTTCAGGGCTGTTCTGAGCGATCCGGGCACCCTGAAGCTGCTCTACGCCATGAGCGAAGATCTGGAGCTGTTCCGGCAGTGGCTGGACGTAGAGCTGATCAGCGTTCTGGACCTGCAGATTGGTGCTGCTCTGGCCGGGGAAGGTTTTTCACTTGGCTATGCCCGGATTGTTGAAAATCTGTTCGGAACCGTGTTGGATAAATCGGCCACCCGGTCAGACTGGTTGGCAAGGCCGCTTTCTGATGCTCAGCAGCGGTACGCCATTGAAGACATACGCTTTCTGGAACCCCTGTATACGAAGCTCATCGACTCGCTGAAGATCAGAGGGTTGGAAGATGCTTTTGTCGAGGAATCTGCCCGTTTTGCCGCAGAGTTGGGCACACAAGAGGATCCGGGCGAGCACTACCTGAAATTGCGTGGCGGCTGGACGCTTTCTCTGGAGCAGCAAAGTGTGCTGCGCGAACTGGTTCGTTGGCGTGAACAGGAATGCCAGAAACGCGACAGGCCCAGAAACCGGGTATTGGCGGACGCATTACTGATTGCTGTTGCCGAACGGATGCCAGCCTCGCTTTCACAGTTGGGCAATATTCAGGGTGTTCCATCCGGCATTGTACGGCACCATGGTGAAACTCTGCTGGAACTTGTTGCAGCAGGTCGTAGTAACGATAATCCGGATTTTAAGCGCATCTCTCCTCCGTTGACGCGGGAGCAGCAGGGCTTATTCAAAAATCTGAAGCGAATTATTAGAAAAATGTCGGAAAATTTTGATATTCCGATGGAAATCCTTGCGCCGCGCAAGCGTTTGGAAAAAGCGATTCAGGATCAAAGTATCACCGACCAGGCATTTTTTGCCGGTTGGCGGGCCGACATTCTGGCTCCTGTAAAAGACGATATTGAGGAATTACTGACATCATGAGTGAGCGGCAGTTTGTTTCTGTGTTCCGCAGCAGCAAAAAAAACGACACCTATATTTTTGTCCGTCGCGGGCAAAACTGGGACGACCTCCCTGAGGCGCTCCGAAGTATTTTTGGTGCCCCGGTTCACTCCATGGACCTGATCATAACACCGGATAAAAAGCTGGCACGCACGACTGGCCAGCAGGTGTTGGACGCCATTGAAGAAAAAGACTTCTATCTGCAGATGCCGGAAGAACGTGACGGCTATGTCGTAGAATTCCAGCGTAAACTGGAGCAGCACAAAAAATGATCGCCCAGATTCCGTTCTGGCAGCGTAAGCGGCTCCACGAAATGACGCCTGCGGAATGGGAATCCCTGTGTGATGGTTGTGGCAAATGTTGCCTCAACAAACTGGAAGATGAGGACACCGGAGAGGTTTACCACACCGATATGGTGTGTCGGTACATGGATCAGGAGACCTGTCAGTGTACTGTCTATACAGAGCGACTCAGGAAAGTACCCGAGTGTACCGTGTTAACGCCTGATACAGTGGCTGACTACTCCTGGCTGCCATTGACCTGTGCTTATCGAACCCTCTCCGAAGGACGGCCACTGGCGCCTTGGCATCCGCTGGTCAGTGGTGACCCGGATTCGATTCACCAAGCCGGTGTCTCTATTCGCGACAAGGTGGTTTCGGAAGACCAGGTTGCTGAAGATGACTGGGAAGAACATATTATTCATTGGATTCTGTAATGATCGATGCTGATGCTCAACTGGCCTACGGCGTGTCCTGGGCTGCTTATGGGATTGCCTTCATCGTGTTTTTCTTCATGATGAAACGGTTGTTTCGTGTTTTGCCGCTTTATGGTCTGAGAACATTGCTACTTGCGGCTCTGGTTGTCCTGTTCCTGACGCCGGTTGAATCTCCTGATGTTGCCGGCTGGTGGGTTCCGGCCTGGCTGTTCGGCGGATACGAGATGATTCTTGGTGACGGGGATGCTGTAGGCCTTGCGATATTCAACCTGGGTATCGCCGGACTTGTGATGCTACTGGTGTGGATTCTGGACCTGGTGCGCTATCGCCTGGTAAGCCAAAGGACTTGAACTCAACGGATTGCAAGCTGATGCAACGTTTCTTTTTACAACTGACATTGATCATAGCCCTGATCCCCGGAGCGCTTTGGGCGCAGTCTGAACCTGAGTTGACGGTGCCGGAACAGTCTGATGTCCGGATCATCGTCGATATCTCCGGTTCCATGAAAGAAACGGATCCCGACAATCTCCGTCAGCCAGCCGTCAGGCTGCTGGCAAGGATGCTTCCGGAAGGCACAACCGCCGGTGTCTGGACGTTCGGCCAATATGTGAACATGCTCGTTCCGCACCGGGAAGTTACCGGGGCGTGGCGGGAAAATGCCATCGCTGAATCGTCGAAAATCAACTCAGTAGCGCTGAGAACCAATCTCGGGAAAGCCATTGAGGTGGCCAGTGACGATTACTTCACCCAGGGACAGCTTGGTCATACCCATTTCATTCTTTTGACCGACGGAAACGTTGATGTTTCCGACAGCCCCACGGCGAATGCCGAGGAAGAATCCCGGATTCTCGAACACATCATTCCTCAGCTCATCTCCCGGGGGGCTACCTTTCACCCGGTTGCCTTGTCGAATCAGGCAGACGCAGGGTTCCTGAAAAAGCTGGCGGATGAATCTGGCGGACGGTTTCAGGTTGCTGAAAGTGCCGACGCACTTAGCCGAGCCTTTCTTGAAGCCCTGAATGCAGCGGTTCCGCAAGAGCAGATCCCTATTGAGGGCGATGGCTTTTCGGTCGATGGGGAAGTCCGGGAATTCACGGCCCTGGTTTTCTGGGGCGCTGGCGAAACCGGGGATACCCGTGAGATGGCTCTGCTAAGGCCGGACGGCCAGCGCCTGGTTCTGGATTCCGGGGAACCGAACGTTCGTTGGGCCCGTGAATCGGGATACGATCTGGTCACCATTGATACCCCCCAGGCCGGTAGATGGAGCATTGAGGGCGAACTGGGCGAAGGCAGTCGGGTGACGGTGGTCAGCGACCTGAAGATGGTGGTCAGCCCATTACCCCCGAGCTTCTCTGCGGAAAACCCGGTTGATCTGAACGTCGCGTTTTTTGAAGATCAGAAGAAAGTTACCAGCCCGGACTTCCTTGGGGTTCTGAACGTAAGCCTGACCATTACGGCTGAAGATGGTCGTAGTGGCACTAAGGTGCTGTCCGCTGAGCAGCCACCGGAAGACGGTGTCTATTCAGATGCCATCGCAAAACTCCCGAGCGCAGGACTCTACAAAATAGACGTAATAGCCGACGGTAAGACCTTCGCGCGCAAGTTCAGCACAACCACGGGGTTTACAGTGCTGGAAGGTGCAGATGCCGCACCCGTTCCGGAAGAACAGGCATCGCCTGTACCTGAGGTAGAGGGGGTAGAACCGGTTGCGGAAGAGCCTGTGGAAGCGGAGCCTTCAGCTTCGAAACCAGAGCCTTCAGCTCCGGAAAAAGAGCCTTCCTCCCCGGAATCAAAGCCTGAACCGGAGATCACGGCGCCAATCGACGTTTCGCAGGCGGAACCCTTAGAGGTTCAATCGCCAGAGAGTTCCGTTGATGAGGAAGATTCGGGTTTTGAGTTTTCGTTCCCACTCTGGTTACCGATTGTTGCAGGCGGTGGCCTGGTGGTTTTACTGGTCGGCTGGTTTGCGTTGAAGCAGCGTAAATCCAGAACGGAGGCTCAGGAGAAAGCGGCAGCTGAGCGGGAAACCCTTGAAGACCTTGAAGAAGAGCTGCCAACACTTGAGGCCGAGATCCCCGATGATCCGGAGGAATTGCCTGAACTGGAGGAGCCTGCAGATGAAATACCCGAGCTGCAGCCAGAGGTAGAGGTTACAGAACCTCTCGTTGAGTCCCCCGAACAGGCACCTGATGAAGATGACGAAGAATTCGGACTGGAAGACTTTGATTTGTCCGAATTTGATGACCTTCCCGATTATGAAGAAGATGAAGACGGTCAGCCTGCGAAAAAGTCTGATCCGAAAGACCAGAAAAAATAACGAACAGGAACGTGACAGATGAAGTTTACCGGTACCGACAAATACGTTGCCACGGATGACCTGCAGATGGCTGTGAATGCGGCTATCGCGCTCCAGCGCCCTCTGTTGATCAAAGGGGAGCCGGGAACCGGCAAAACCCTGCTGGCGGAGGAAATGGCATCGGCCCTGGGTATGAGGCTGATCCCATGGCATATCAAGTCCACCACCAAAGCCCATCAGGGGCTCTATGAGTATGACGCGGTGTCTCGTTTGCGTGATTCTCAGCTGGGCGATGAGAAGGTGAAAGACATCCGTAACTACATCGTCAAAGGAAAGCTCTGGGAAGCGTTTGAGGCTGATGAGCAGGTGGTTCTGTTGATCGATGAAATCGACAAGGCAGACATCGAATTTCCGAATGACCTGTTGCTTGAACTGGATCGGATGGAGTTTTTTGTCTACGAAACCCAAGAGTTCGTTAAGGCGCGTAAGCGTCCTATCGTGGTCATAACCAGTAACAATGAAAAGGAATTGCCGGATGCTTTCCTGCGCCGCTGTTTCTTCCATTACATCAGCTTCCCGGACCACGACACCATGAAGGACATCGTGGATGTCCACTTCCCGGGTTTGCAGCAGGAAATCGTACGGGATGCACTGGAAGTGTTCTTTGATGTTCGCAAGGTTCCCGGTCTGAAGAAGAAACCTTCTACCTCGGAACTGATCGATTGGCTGAAGCTGCTTATGGCAGATGAGCTGACAGCGAAAATGCTGCAGGAAAAGGACTCGAGTACTGCTCTGCCGCCGCTTTACGGTGCGCTGGTGAAGAATGAGCAGGACGTTCACCTGTTGCAGAAACTGGCGTTCATGGCGCGGCGTCGTAGCTGATCCTGGCAAGAGTCTCGTTGATATGCTGATTGATTTCTTTCTCGAAGTACGGCGGGCCAAGGTACCAGCTAGCCTGCGAGAATTTCTCGACCTGCTGGAGGCACTCAGGAATCGCCTCGCGTTCGCAGACATGGAGGAGTTCTATTACCTGGCACGTTTGTGTCTGGTGAAGGACGAGCGGCACTTCGACAAGTTCGACCGTGCGTTCAAAGCCTATTTTGAAGGCATTGAAAACCTTGACGATTTGATGGAAGCGTTGATTCCGGATGACTGGCTTCGTGCGGAATTCGAAAAGCACCTGTCGGAAGAAGATAAGGCAAAAATTGACTCCCTGGGTGGGCTTGAAGAACTGATCGATACCTTCAAAAAACGCATGGAAGAGCAGAAGGAGAGACACGCAGGGGGCAATAAATGGATTGGTACTGGCGGCACCTCGCCATTCGGGGCCAATGGTTATAACCCGGAAGGCTTCCGGATCGGCCAGAAGGACGGGCGTCAGGGGCGAGCGGTTAAAGTCTGGGAAAAACGCCAGTACAAGGATCTGGATGACGGCATTACCCTTGGCATTCGCAACATCAAGGTCGCACTGCGGCGGCTACGTAAATTTGCGAGGCAGGGAGCTGCCGATCAGCTGGATATGGACGATACGATCCGATCAACTGCGCGGAACGCGGGTTATCTGGATCTCAAGATGGTGCCTGAGCGCCATAATGCCGTAAAAGTGCTGATATTCTTCGATGTTGGCGGCTCCATGGATCCTCACATCCGGGTCTGTGAAGAGTTGTTCTCGGCAGCGCGACTCGAGTTCAAGCACATGGAGTATTTCTACTTCCATAACTTCATCTATGAGAATGTGTGGACCAACAACATCCGGCGAATGAACGAGACGACCAGCACCTGGGATATCCTCCACAAGTACACACCGGACTATAAGGTAATCTTTGTCGGTGATGCCACCATGGCTCCGTATGAAATAAGCCATCCTGGTGGGTCCATCGAGCACTGGAATGAAGAGGCGGGCGCAACCTGGTTCCAGCGCGTTACCGAACATTTCCGCAAAGTAGTGTGGCTTAACCCTCTTCCTGAAAGTTACTGGGGGACGGGAGGCTCGCTAGGCATGACCCGGAAGTTGGTCAATGAGCACATGTATCCCCTGACTATTGAGGGGATGGAATCTGCCATGAAACAGTTGAGCAAATAAAAAAAGCCGATGCGGTTGAGGGCATCGGCAAAGCTCGGCATATCAAACGGGGTTGCCCTTACTTGGGCTACCCCGTCCCTTCCTTACGAGCAAATATAAGACCACTCCAATAAAGTCTTTTTTATTCAATTGGTTGGAGGGGCTTTTTTAGAGTTCAATCCCAATGATCTGACACTTTGTTACTTCTGTGTCAAATTAATCGACACATTACCTCTCTTTCTAAAGCGGTTTTCCATTTGGTGATCTGGATACCGTTCTTGTGAGTAACCAAGTGTTACGCTTCCTGTCGTCTTGTTACATAAGATTGCCGATGATGCACAGGCAGGAGGCAGCTCACCCCATGTTCGGCAAAGAACAATTACCAGTATGCCGGATGATCTCTCCCAGAGTATTCCGTGTTGCCGCAGTGGTTGCGGCCGTTTGCCCTTTCGTGACGCTCGATGCGACTGCCGGAATGTCCATTGAAAGTCCTACAGACAAGCTCCGGGCAAAGGTGACCGCTCACAGTGCAGAGGTTCATCAATTCGAGCAGGATTTGTTGCAGCCGATTGATACCCGAGTGGCAGTTTTTCTGACACTTGCAAGCCGGAACGATCTGGATGTCGATGCCGTCGAGCTTTCTATCGATGAGCAACCGGTTTCTGCGCACCTATACTCCCCCCGTGAACGGGAGGCCCTTGAGAGAGGTGGAGTGCAACAACTGTTTACCGGCAACCTGACTAACGGAAAGCATGTACTGAAAGTGGTGTTTTCCGTACGAACAGCCAAGGATCAGTTTGTTCGTCGCGAAGCCACACACCACTTTTACAAGAAAACGGGTACCTATCGGGTTCAGCTCGTGCTTGAAGCTCGTGCGCCGGATTATGAGCCGTCTGTTAATGTCCTGGAATGGCAGTAACCCGGATGATGCTCCAATACGGTCCTGTTTCCTTTCTCCCGAATTTTCTCATCTGCTTTGCTCTGGTTGTTCAGCTGCCAGGACTGTCTGGTGCCGCCAGTGCCGCCGAGGGTCTTCCACCTGATCGATTCGAAGCGGGCCTTGTCACCTTTGCACTGGCCACTGGAAACATTGTGCCGGTATTGCCTCTCAAAGACAGCCTGCGGGGCGAGTCAGCGCCTTATTTGCGGGCTCTGTTATTGATTGAAAGCGGGCAGGTGGACGAAGGAGTGAGCGCTCTGGACGCAGTGGTGCAGTCCGGTTATCACCGGGGAGAAGCGGCATTGGTTCATGCCCGCATTCTTGCTGAGGCGGGGAAAAGTGACGAGGCGGTTAACTGGTACGAGCTGGCAGAGAATACGGGCTTTGGCGAAATCCGTCAGGAGGCACGTTTTGCATTGGCTGATTTGGCTCGGCAGGCGAACCAGCCGGAGGCTGCGGGGAAAATCCTGGCGTCAATGCAGGCCGGATACTGGGCCGCTGTAGGCTATCTTAACCTCGCCAATGATTTCGCATCCACCGACCTCAACCCCTCTCGGGCCCTGGTTGCGCTAAGAGTTGCACTGGCGATGACGGAAAAGGACAGCAACGAGGAGCGTGCCCGGGATCTCCGGGGCCGCTTGCTGGTGCGAGCTGGTCAATTAGCATACGTCAGCGGGGATTATGACAAAGCCATAGGGTTTCTGAAGAGGGTGCCATTGGACAGCTACAGGGCTCCACAAGCTCTGTACCTTCATGGCCTGGCCCTTTCTGAGCGGGGTAATTATCGGGAAGCGATGCAGAGTTGGCATCGGGCAAAGAAATTCCCAATGGCCTATCCCGGGGTTGCTGATGCCTGGATCGGAATGGGGCGGGGTTATGACCTTGCGGGCTATCTCGGTCAGTCCGGCGAAGCGTTTCTTGCGGCTAGTGCAGCCTACGAAAGTGAAAGGGTTACCCTGCGAAGGCTCCGTGATCGTGTCCGGGAGATAGGAGCCTATAAGGCGTTGGTCGAAGACGCACGCAATATCGACGAAGAGTGGTTCCTTGCGGACAGCCGAACTCTGACCCAGCCCCGTATGGCCTACCTGTTCGGGTTTATGGATGCCCCCCTGGCCCAGAGGACTGTAGCCCAAGTGGCTGAGCTGGAAGATCTGCTTACTGTCCTTGAGCAACAAAGCCGCGATCTCACCGTATTTATTGTTTCCATCGATGATTTTTTGGGAGGCAAAGCGAAGACACAGGCGGGTTCGATGCGTGTAAAACGTTCAGAGGCAAAACAACTGCTGGCTACTAGCCGCTCGCTCATTTCGGAGGTAAAGCAGGCTCGGGATGTTGCCAGCTCTGAGCTCGATATTATCGCCCTGGACTATATCGCACGACAAGATCAGCGCATGGCATTTGCCCTGAATAAAGCTGATCAACAGGTTGCCCACCTGTACGAATACCTGGCCCTCAGGAAGCTTGAGGAACAGTCGCCATGAAGCGGGTTCTGTTCATTGTCGTGGGCCTCATTCTGGGTGCACCGGTTGTAGGTCAGGAGAGTTTTCGAGTGGAACTGGGGCGAGACGGCGACACCATTGAGGATATGCGGCCGGTGTTCCTGACCTTCGAAACCAGGCCGTTACCAGCGATCTCGCCTGCGGAAGTGGCCAGGCGATATCAGCAGCTCTTTGAAGTCTCAGACGAGCCGGAAGTCCGTATCGATGCTTTGAACCGGCTTGGCAATATTCGGGATCGCTCCGGGGAGAGCATAGGCTTTTCCCCGGAGCAGGAAGTCGCAGTCTACCAGCAGGCTCTGGACAGCTATGAGTCAATACTTGCTCACGGTTCGTTCACCGGCAGGTTGGACGAACTTCTCTATCAGATGGCGAAAGCTCACGCTCTGACCGGAGAGTCCGAAAAGTCCATTAACCGGCTGAAGCAGTTGGTCGGCCTGTATCCGAAGTCCCCACTGGTAGCCGAAGCCTATTTCCGGATTGCTGAGTCGGCATTTGCCAGCGCCGAGTATGCTGTTGCAGAAACGTTCTATCTGGACGCAATAAATACAGCGCATAGCTCAAATGCAGGGCATAGAGCCGGCATGGCTGAAAAAGCCCGCTATATGCTCGGCTGGAGTCAGTTCAAACAGGGGCAAGCGGCCTGGGATCGCGCGGGAAAGACATTCTGCCAGGTACTCCAGGAACGGATTCCGAATACGTCTGTGCTCGAATCGGTGAGGGATACTGATGCCGATACCATAGACGACACCCTGCGCATGCTCGCAGTGATGGCTGCCCGCCAGAAGGGTGGCGATAGTCTGATTGCCTGGCTTGGAGGCAAGTCTGAGCTCAAGGCGAGCCACGGTGAGACGGGTAGTCGGCGGTGGGCATACCTGGCGTTCGACCGACTGGCTGATTATTACGCCGCCCAGGGACACTTTGAAAAGAGCGTTGAAGTAAACAGGTTGTTTGTTGCGATTGCGCCGGATCATCCAAGGAAAGCGGATTTCATGGCACAGATCGCTGCCGTGTGGCAGTTGGCAGGCGACCTCCCCAAGGCCCGGGAAGCGAAAGCTGATTATGTCGAAATGTTTGGTTCGGATGCTGGCTATTCGAGCCTGCAAATGGCTGAGCAGGCCCGATGGCAGGTGTTAAGCAGGGAACTGGCAGATTACTTCTACTACCGGGGCACGGAGCAGAAGCAACAGGATGTTGCCGGATACCAGGCGTCTTTTCAGAAGGCCGGTACTTACTACTTCGGTGTTGCGCGCCGTCAGGCGCAATCGGGTGAGGTATGGCGTCTTGCCGGTGACGCGTTTCTGCAAGCGGGCAATGCTGCGAATGCGTTAGACAGTTTCCGGACGGCAGCCTATGACATCGCTGATTATCCGGAAGCGGCTGATTCCGGTTGGGCCGCGGTTGCGGTGCTAAGGGATCACTATGAATCAGATCTGGAAAGCGTGACCGCTGAGTCCGACAGGTTCGCCATGGCCTTTCATGATGACCCCCGACTTCCCGGGTTGATGGTTTTTGTGGCCAGGCGATGGCGCGAACAGGGGCTGCCAGAGGTAGCATTGGCCTACGCGGGGAAGGTTCTGCTTCTTGAACATTCAACGACACCGGAACGTTATGCCGCCTGGGTATTGATTGGCAATGTTCGTCAAGAGACGGGGGAGTATGTTCTCGCTGAAGAAGCATGGACTCACGCGCTTCAATTGATGGAGGCGGAGACGTGGCCAGAGTTACCTGAGGGAGCCGAGCAGCAGGTCCGCCGGCAGCTTGCAGGAGCAATCTACCAACAGGCTGAGCACGCCAATGCCACTGGGAAGCCGATTCTGGCAGTGGGGCATTTCCACCGGGTAGAGGCGGCGATGCCCGGTTCGGAAATTGCCATCAAGGCAAGGTTCGAGGCGGCCAATACTCTGCTTCAAGCCGCTGAATACAGCGATGCGATCCCTGAACTCATCTCATTTCGCAAGGCATTCCCTGACCACCCACTGGCTGGCCGCATTAAAGACAAACTTGTATTCGCCTACACAAGCTCCGGCCAGCCGTTATCGGCTGCCAATGAACTGCTTGCCGGGATAGACCTGGAACGCGACCCGTGGTCGATAAGGCTTAGGGCGGCAGCGCTGTTCCACGAAGCCGGCGATAAAACTCGCAGAAATGAACTCTATCTGAGCTATCTGAAAACCGGACCTGAGGCAGACAGTGCTGCCAAACACCTGGAGCTTCAGACAATACGTAATCGTCTGATTGCTTCCATGGACGATCCTGGCCGATTGCGGCAGGAAATGGTGGCACAGGAGATGGCAAGTCCCTGGCATTCGCAGGAAACGTTGGCCTGGTCCGCACGGCAGTCGCTGGTGATGGGGGCAAGGGCTGCCGCTGTATTTTCCTCTGTTCAGCTGATGCAGCCCTTGGCGGCGTCGCTTGATCGCAAGCAAAGCGCCCTTGAATCCGCACGACAGCATTTTCTGGATGCTGAATCACTGGGCGGGGAAGCTGTACGCTCCGAGTCTCTCTACCGCCGTGCAGAGTTGTACCGGACTCTGGCAAGGGACTTGATGGCGTCATCCGTGCCGGAAGAACTCAACGAACTCGAAGGCATGCAATACCAGATGCTTCTTGAGGAAGAGGCTTTTCCCTTTGAAGAGAAGGCTATTGGATTGCACTCAGATAACCATCGCCGCATTGCGGAGGAAGGCTATGACCCATGGATTGGAAAGAGTATGGCGGTATTGGCAAGGCTGAATCCGGGGCGTTACGACCGTTCTGTCCGATGGATGAGCTGGACGAAAGAGGATGACGATGATGCTTCGTAATCACTACCCTGGCGGCGTTTTATCGTTATGCGTGCTGCTTGTGCTTGTGGGCTGCTCGACAGCTCCTTTGCAGTCGGTTTCCACTGAGCAGGGTGAGGCCCATGCCCGTCAACAGGCAAAACAACTGGTGCGGGAAGGGCGGCTGGCCTTCGATGAGGGGCGAAAACACAGTGCTATGGACTCCTGGCAGGCTGCTGTCAATCTGGACCCTGAAGATGCCGCCACGGTCAATAACCTTGCGCTCCTGTACTCCGAAGACAAACGCTTCAAAGATGCCATCAGCCTTCTGGAAACAGGGTTGGCCTATTCCCCGGATACCGCTGAACTGCACTTCAACCTTGCGGTGATCAGTGAGCTCTATCTGCTCGATCTCGAAACAGCGCTTATCCATTATCGCCATTACCGGGAATTGAACGGAGACGGTGATACGCGAGTGGCGGGATGGATTGCCGATCTTGAACGGAGGATAGATTGAATGAGGATATCACCGTTCTATTCGTTGGTAGCCGCTGCGGTATTCGGAAGTTTTGGTAGTCAGGCAGGCGCTGCGAACGAAGGTTCATCGCAGGTTAGCAGAGAAGTCCGTGAGGTAAGGCTGTCCGTGGAAGGTATCTCACGATCTATGGGGGAGGATGAACCCCGGGTGCTTTATATCCTGCCATGGCAGGCACCCAGTCTCCCGCGCCGCCCGAGAGCCGATTTGAATGTCAGTGCACCGAACCTCGAACAGGCTTTGGATCCGAGGGCGATTGAGCGCCATCGATTATTCAGAGAAACCCTGAATCCCCTGACTCTGCGCCCCGTTGGCGCTCAGAGCCCGATGTAATAGAAAGACGGAGATAACACTATGCTGGAAACAACGATTCGTTTCTTTCAGGAGGGCGGAGCCTTCATGTACCCGATCGCGGTGGTACTCGCGGTAGGGCTGGCGATAACCATAGAGCGTTTTATTTATCTGGGGTCGGTCCGGCGTCGTAACCGGGTGGCGTTTGAACGCGGTATTTTGCCATTGCTGGAAAAGCGGGATTATCAGCGGGCTATGAAGGTAGCGAACGGGTCGACCAGCGCCATCGCATCCATTATGGGTGCCGGCCTTGGACGGCTGTTATCCGACAGCCGTCGTGAAGATATTGAATATGCGATGGAAGAAGGGTTAATGGAGGTACTCCCGCGACTGGAAAAACGCACGCAATACCTGGCAACGCTGGCTAACATCGCGACACTTCTTGGACTTCTCGGAACCATCATTGGCCTGATCGCAGCGTTCACCGCCGTGGCTGCTGCAGATCCTGCACAGAAAGCCAGTTTGCTGTCCGAGAGCATTTCTGTGGCGATGAACACCACAGCATTTGGCCTTATGTCTGCGATACCCTTGCTGATGTTCCATGCGGTTCTGCAAACCCGAACCAACGAGATCGTGGACAGTTTCGAGATGGCAGGGGTGAAACTGCTCAATATCGTATCTGATCCAATGAACCAGGCTGCGGCCTGAGTCCGCAGGAGGTGGTAGGTGAGACGACGCCACAGGAAGCGCAGCACATCGGCAGAGCTGGATATCACGGCATTCATGAACCTGATGATTATTCTGGTGCCGGTTCTGCTGCTGGGTATGGTGTTCAGTCAGATCAGGATGATTGAGCTGAATTTTCCCGGAGACGCAGTCGGCGAGGAAGTCGTAGCCGAGACGATCAGCCTTATGGTGACTCTGATCCCGGAAGGCATCGAGATATCTGACAGCGAAAGAGGGTTGATCAGCGTGCTTCCAGCCGGAGTATCCGGTCAGGACTTTAAGGCCCTGCGCAGTGAACTGCGTAGCATCAAGGCGAGGTTCCCCGATAAAACCGACATCACACTGGAGGTGGGCCCAGAGGTGGATTATCAGACTCTGGTGACCGTGATGGATACCGTGCGCTCCTATCCGGCAGTGGTTGCGGCAAGCCTGGTCGAGGGCGAGCTATTTCCGGACGTGTCCCTGATCGATGCGCCCGAAAACCGAAAACTTGCCAAAGCTCGGGCTCCGGAGCAAACGGGGGTTGGCGCATGAAACCTTCACGGAAATCAAGACGCCTGCAGCGCCACTACGGCCGCATGCACCGGAGCGGTGGTCTGAATCTCGTTTCTCTGATGGATATTTTCACCATCCTTGTGTTTTTCCTGATGGTGAATTCGTCAGATGTGAAAGTCATGCAGAACACCGCCAACGTGCCGTTGCCATCCTCTACTGCCAGAGAGCAAGCAGGCGAGAATCTGACGGTTCAACTCGTGGCAGGGACAATACTCGTCCAGGGGCGGGAAGTGGCGCGCATCGACGGTATTAAACCGAATGACCGTACAGTTGCTGGCCTTTCGGAAGAGCTGGCTTATCGGCGCGGGCAAAGGGAGGCCGTGCCGGAGGAGGGGCTTCCGGTGACGATAATGGCAGGCCGGGATACTGATTACCGTCTACTCAGAAAGATTATGCAAACCTGTGTGGATGAACAATTCAGACAGGTCAGGCTTGCAGTAGAGGCGGAGATCCGCAATGGCTGATGTGAGCGGGTTGGGGTGTGTGGGATCAGGTCTGCCCTGGGCCAGCGGGCATCGTGAAAATCAATGGTTCGGGGTCATACTCGGGCTGATGATTGCCGCGTTTTCTTTACCGGCTGTGATGATCCCGATAATCGATTTGCCAGATCTTGAGCGGGCAACAGCAGAAAAAATTCCACCGCAACTGGCGAAGCTTCTGCAGCGACCTGAACCCTCTGATCCGGTTACGGTTCAACCGCTTGAAGATGAGCCGTTAGCCAATGCAAAGCTCCCCAGGGAAGAGGTAGCACCTGCTCCAGCGCCCGTAGAGCAGACAACACCGAAGAGTGCTGAAGAGCCTGTGGCGCAGAGCGTTGAGGCTGCCAGGGAAAAAGCGTCTCATTCTGGGCTTTTGGCCATGAAAGACCGGCTTGCAGCCCTGCGAACTCCGTCGATCTCTGAGCCCCGGCGACTGGAAGCTAACGTCGGGAATGAAACAGCGATCGAAGTGAAAGATCTGGCGACGGATACAAACAATCCGCCGAATGTTCTTCGGGGCAGTGGCGGAATCGAAGAAGTCTCAAGGCCGGTTGTGGACGCCCTTGTTGCAGCTCATACCGTTAAAAAGGTAGACACAACTGCGGTAGCTGAAAAGCAGGTTGCCAATGCTGGTGGATCGCATAAGCAAAGCGCGTCCGGCAGGGGTGATGAAGAACGGGCTATGAGTACCATCCGTCGCGTGTTTGATGCTCAGAAAGCGGCGCTATATTCGCTGTATCGCCGTGAACTTCGCCAGGACCCGACCCTGGAGGGAAAGGTTACCCTGGAGCTGGTAATCGAACCTGACGGTTCAGTATCCGATTGCAGGGTAATCGGCTCAGAGCTTGCAAACCCCTCGCTGGAGCAGAGAATTGCCATGAGGGTGCGTCTGTTCGATTTTGGGGCAGAAAACGTGGGAACCAGAAGAGTCAGGTTCCCGATTGATTTCCTGCCCGGTTGAACGGCGCCCGATCAATCTTTGATGGCGATATCCGGCAGAACCGGCTTCGGCAGGGAGACTTTTTCGGTGGGTGCGATGACCTTTGCTTCGCCTGATACGACCTTCTGGTTGTTCTGGTTGGTGACGTCGCACTTGAATACCACACGGTTTTTCGGGTCCTTCCTCAGAACACTCAGCGTCACCGTCAGGGTATCATCCAGTTTGACCGGGCGTTTGAACGCCAGATGCTGCTCCAGATAGATGGTTCCCGGGCCGGGCATGACAGTTGCAAGTGCAGCGGATATCAGCGAGCCGCTCCACATTCCGTGGGCGATACGTTCACCAAACATCGACTCAGCAGCAAATTCGGGGTCGAGGTGCACGGGGTTCACGTCTCCGGAAACCGCGGCGAACAGAACAAGATCATTCTCGGTCAGGGTGCGGGTAAAAGTTGCAGAATCACCTTCATTGAGTTCGTCGTAGGTGATGTTTTCCAGCGTATCAAGCGGGCTGCTCATATTCGTGCTCCGTACGTTATTGATTTGAGTACAGGTGTTCGGACTTGGATTCCGAAAGCTACCTCATCGTTAACAAAACTGCTATTCTCTCCCCACTTTTTCGAGGGTGATACTTTTGTAGGGTTGATTTTTGGGTCAGAACTACACTCGTAAGTCATTACAATCAAAAAACGCCAAACAGGAGATGGTGATGGATTTTGAGCAGTTCTATCAGGACAAATACCCCGCCGGCGTGCCCCGGGAGGTGGACCTGAGTAAGTACAAGAGCATGGTGGAAGTGTTCGAGCAAGCCGTAAAGAAATATGCGGATCGCCCGGCCTTCAGTGCTGTTGGTGCAACGCTCACTTACCGTGACCTGGATACCCAAAGCCGTAATTTTGCTGCCTGGCTGCAAAACAAAACCGATCTCAAACCCGGCGACCGCATTGCTGTTCAGATGCCGAACGTTACCCAGTATCCGGTGGTTGTGTTTGGCGCCATGCGCGCGGGCCTGATTGTAGTGAATACCAACCCGTTGTACACCACCCGGGAAATGGAACATCAGTTTAATGACTCCGGCGCTAAAGCGCTTGTTGTTCTGGCAAATATGGCAGAGAACGCCGAGAAGGTTCTGCCTCATACCGGCATCGAACACGTGATCGTGACCGAAATTGCTGATATGCACTCGCCGATCAAACGGACTTTGATGAACGCGGTCATCAAGCACGTTAAAAAAATGGTTCCGCCGTTCAATATTCCCGGCGCCCATAAACTGCCGGCCGTTCTCAGTGCGGGAGCCCGTGAAAAGTTCACTCCGGTCGACTGCAAGTCTGATGATATCGCCGTTCTCCAGTACACCGGCGGGACTACCGGCGTAGCCAAAGGCGCAATGCTGACCCACGGTAATCTGGTGGCGAACCTGCTGCAGACCCGTCCGATGATGGGGGATATCGTAGAAGAAGGTAAGGAGGTGGTCATCGCGCCTCTGCCGCTCTACCACATCTACTCCTTCACTCTGAACTGCGGGATCATGCTGGAAGCTGGGGCCCATAACGTGCTGATTCCGAACCCCCGCGATATTCCCGGATTCGTCAAGGAGCTCAAGAACTACAAGTTCTCGGCATTCCTGGGCCTGAATACCCTGTTTGTTGCACTTTGCAATAATCAAGAGTTCCAGGGCCTTGATTTCAGTTCCCTGAAGCTGACGTCATCTGGTGGCATGGCACTGACCAGCGATACTGCCAAAATGTGGGAGCGGGTGACCGGCTGTGAGATCTCCGAAGGTTACGGTATGACCGAAACCTCCCCTGTGGTGACTTTTAACCCCCACGTTGCGATCCAGTTGGGCACCATTGGCCTGCCTATCCCATCCACTATCGTCAAAACCATTGATGAAGAGGGCAACGAGACTCCGCTGGGTGAACCGGGCGAGCTTTGTGTTCAAGGGCCTCAGGTTATGCGTGGCTACTGGCAGCGTCCGGAAGATACCCAGAAGTCATTTACCGATGATGGTTTCCTGAAAACTGGCGACGTTGCGCTGATTCAGGAAGACGGTTACATCAGGATCGTTGACCGCAAGAAAGACATGATCATTGTTTCCGGCTTCAATGTATTCCCGAATGAAATCGAAGACGTGGTAAGCAGTCATCCGAAAGTGGTTGAGTGTGCCGCAGTTGGTATTCCTGATGCGAAGAGTGGAGAGGCGGTAAAAGTCTTCCTCGTTGCTACTCCGGAAGGTGTCTCCGAAAATGAGCTCAAGGAATTCTGCCGGGAGCGTCTGACAGCGTATAAAGTGCCTAAGCACTTTGAGTTCCGGGATGAGCTGCCTAAGACCAACGTTGGTAAGATCTTGCGTCGTGAACTTCGGGACACGGCCAACGGCTAAATGTCGATAAGATGCTCTGAATGACTTGATCGTGTTCAGGTCTGGTAAACAGAAAACCCCGCTTCGGCGGGGTTTTCTGTTTTTACAACGAGGTCTTTCCCGATAGACTGTCGCGAAATTCTGCAAGCCACCGGTAACGAGAGAAAGTCGGTTCACTGATGACAAATGCCAGCACGGATACTTCGCGGTCCCCGAATTCTCCGGGGCAGGGCAAAACTGCCGTAAGCGCCATTCTGGAACAGTTGGGTACCTGTAACCAGCAGGAGGCCGCGCGAATCCTTCGGGCTGCGTCCAGAAACAAGGGTAACCCGGCCGCCAGGGATCTGGAGAAAATGACCCAGTGGCTCGACCGTGGCCTGGCGAAAGTGCGGGCGCGGCAGGCTCTTCATAAGCCGGTGACATTCCCTGACAGTTTGCCGGTGTCGGCGCGTGTTGATGATATCCGTGAAGCGATCGAGAACCATCAGGTTGTGATTATTGCGGGTGAAACCGGCTCGGGTAAAACCACCCAGATACCCAAGATTTGCCTGGAGGCAGGCAGGGGCACGCGGGGATTGATTGGGCATACCCAGCCTCGAAGGATCGCGGCCCGTAGCGTCGCAGCCCGAATTGCTGAGGAGCTGGGTGAGCAGACAGGGCAGCAGATTGGTTATCAGGTCCGTTTTACCGACACGACTTCCGAGCACTCCCGGGTCAAAGTGATGACGGATGGTATTTTGCTGGCGGAAGTCCAGCACGACCGCTTCCTTGATCGTTATGACACCCTGATCATCGATGAAGCCCATGAGCGTAGTCTGAACATTGATTTCCTGCTCGGCTATCTGAAGCAATTGCTGCCCAAGCGGCCAGACCTGAAGGTGATCATTACCTCTGCGACCATTGAGGTCGATCGGTTCAGTGAGTTTTTCAACAAGGCCCCGGTTATTGAGGTAAGCGGCAGGACCTTCCCCGTAGATATCCGCTACCGGCCGTTAATCGGCGATGAAGATGATCGTGACCAGGGCTGGACAGATGGTGTTGTTCAGGCCCTGGACGAAATAGAACAGCACGAGAGGGCCGAAAAGCAGCCTCCGGGTGACGTTCTGGTGTTCCTGCCAGGAGAGCGGGAGATCCGTAACCTTAGCAAGGTTTTGCGGCACGTTGACCTGAAACACACAGAGATACTGCCTCTGTATTCCCGGCTGAGTAATCAGGAGCAGAACCGGGTGTTTCAGTCCCACCGCGGACGGCGGATCGTGTTGTCTACAAACGTTGCCGAGACATCGCTTACCGTGCCCGGTATTCGTTATGTGATCGATACCGGCGTCGCCCGGATCAGCCGTTACAGTGTACGCTCGAAAATCCAGCGATTGCCGATAGAGCCTGTTTCCCAGGCCAGTGCCAACCAACGGGCAGGGCGTTGTGGGCGGGTGGCACCAGGTATCTGTTTCCGTCTGTATGATGAAGCGGATTTTATCAACCGTCCTGAATATACCGATCCTGAAATCCTTCGTACCAACCTGGCATCGGTCATTCTTCAGATGGCGACATCCGGGCTGGGAGAGATCCGGCATTTCCCGTTTCTTGAAGCTCCGGATCGCCGCCAGGTCAACGATGGTTACAAGCTACTCGAAGAGCTGAGCGCGGTGGATGGCCACCGAAAGGTGACGAAACTCGGACGCACCATGGCACGACTGCCGCTGGATCCGAGGCTCGCCCGAATGCTGGTGACGGCTGCGGACCTGGGCAGCCTGTCTGAAACGCTGATTATCATTGCTGGCCTGAGTGTTCAGGACCCCCGGGAACGCCCGCAGGACAAGCAGCAGGCGGCGGATCAGGCGCACGCACCCTTTAACGATAAAGAATCTGATTTTATCACGCTGCTCAATGTCTGGAATTTTTATGAGGAGCAACGTCAGGAGCTGTCCCAGAATCAACTCAAAAAGCTCTGCCAGAAAAGCTTTCTGAGCTGGATGAGAATGCGTGAATGGCGGGACATACACCGGCAGCTGACATTGATCTGCCGAGAGCAGAAGCTGTCATTCAATAAAGATGCGGCCAGTTATGACAAGTTGCATAAGGCCATACTTGCCGGGCTGCTCGGGCAGGTGGCGGTGAAAGTTGAGAAACGGGAGTACCTGGCGACCCGCAACCGCAAGGTGATGATTTTTCCGGGCTCGAAGGTTGTTAAAACCGCGCCCAAATGGATTGTTGCCACTGAAATTGTTGAAACCAGCAAGGTCTTTGCCCGTATGGTGGCCTCGATTCAGCCGGAGTGGATAGAGCCCCTTGCCGGACATGTGGTAAAGCGTCATTACTTCGAGCCGCACTGGGAGCAGAAGCGTGCTCAGGTGATGGGGTATGAGAAAGTCAGCCTTTATGGCCTGGATGTGGTGCCCAAGCGGCGGATTGCCTATAGCAAAATTGACCCGCAGGAATGTCGAAACCTGTTTATTCGTCGGGCCCTTGTTGAAGGGGACTACCAGAGCAAAGCGCCATTTATTGCCCGCAATCGGGAGCTTCTCGATACCGTCGAAAACCTTGAGAAGAAAACCCGCAGGCGGGACCTTCTGGTTGATGATGAAACCCTCGTCAATTTCTACGATGAACGGCTACCCGAGGATGTCGTCAGTGGTCGTCATTTTGAAAGCTGGTGGAAGGGACTTTCGGCTGAAGGATTGAAAGGCCTTGAGCTGACGGAAGAGGATATTCTTCAGCGCCCGATGGATTCCGGCGCTGCTCAGCAATACCCGGATTACCTTGAGTGGGAAGGTGTTCGCTACCCATTAAGTTATGAATTCGAACCCACCAGCGAACGGGATGGCGTGACGCTGCAAGTGCCGTTGATGGCGCTTAAGCAAATCCCGTCCCGGCGGATTGAATGGATTGTCCCTGGCCTGTTACGGGAAAAGTGCATAGCTCTGGTGAAAGGGCTGCCGAAATCCTTGCGTCGGAATTTTGTGCCGGTGCCGGACTTCGTGGATGCAGCACTGGCTAACATGCAACCCTCAAATGAGCCGCTGGCTTTGCAGCTTGGAGAACAGCTTCGCCGGATGACGGGGGTTCGGATTGATCCTGAAGCCTGGACCGAGGCCGATCTTCCCCGTTACCTGCGAATGAACGTGCGTGTCATGGGCGACAAAGGCAAGGTTCTTGCGGAAAGTCGCGACACCTCAAGCCTCCAGAACCGCCTTGAAGGTAAAGCCGAAGAGGCCCTGGCGTCTGCTGCTTCGACCGAATCCGACAGACGGGAGGCCAGGGAGTATGCAGACTGGCAGTTCGGAGCCATTCCTGACTCCGTTCAGACCGAAAAAGGGGGGATGCAGGTCACTGTCTACCCTGCGCTGGAAGACCAGGGCAAGAATGTTCGGGAAATTCGGTGTCTCGATCAATTGACGGCGGAAGATGAGACCCGAAAAGCCGTCGCCCGACTTATCATCAACCGATTTGGTAAAACACTCGACGGGCTTGAGCGCAAGCTGCCGAAGTTCAAGCACTCGGCGCTGATGTTTGCGCCGGTGGGGCAGGCAAAGGTTCTCCTGGACGACCTCCTGCTGGCTACCGCCATCCAGCATTTTCTTGCTGAAGAGTTGCCACGGTCAGCAGATGGATTCGATCAGGTTTTTAATCGCCATCGTGGCGATTTCATCCCGGCGCTGGAGCAGGCCGACGAGCGGCTATACCAGGCTATGTCTGGGTACCAGAAGGTGGCGAAGCAGCTCAAGGGTAAAATCAACCTGGCCCTCGCCAACAGCATGGCCGATATAAAGTTTCAGCTTGAGAATCTGGTCTATCCCGGTTTCCTGGTATCTACACCCGCAACGTGGCTGGATCAGTTTGGCCGCTATTTCGAGGCCGCTTTGGTGCGCCTGGAAAAAATGCCCAGGGAAATGGGGAAAGAACGAGAATTTCTGCATACCATCGAACCGTTGTGGTCACGCTATGCGACCAAGCGGGATGAGCTGCAGCGCCAGGGTGTCCGGGACCCGGAATTGGTGCTCTATCGCTGGATGCTGGAGGAGTTCCGGGTATCGTTTTTCGCTCAGCAGTTGGGTACCGCAATGACGGTTTCCGTCAAACGGTTGGACAAACAGTGGGAACAGACCAGAGTTTAGCGCCTTCGGTCAAATGCACAGAATCGGTGCTATATGCACTGTTAGCTGGCGAGCAATTACGAGAGACTGTGTTACTATTTCCTTAACTACGACATTCATGTCGCCCGATTTTACAAACATGACGTGGGGTTAGCGTGATTAAAGCCGTCATTAGCGGTACCGGTCTCTATACACCGCCTGCAACGATTGATAATGATGAACTGGTAGAAGCTTTCAACCAGTACGTAGAGCTATACAATGCCGAGAACGCAGATGCGATTGCCAGTGGCGATCTTGTGGCACTGCAGCCTTCATCTTCTGCCTTTATCGAGAAGGCGTCAGGAATCAAGCGACGCCATGTGATCGACAAGGAAGGTATTCTCGATCCCGACCGGATGACGCCGTACATTCCGGAGCGGAGTAATGACGCGCCATCCGTTCAGTGTGAAATGGCCGTCGCTGCCTGTAATGAGGCGTTGGCTCAGGCAGGTAAAACGGTTGCCGATGTCGACGCGGTGATCGTCGCTTGCTCGAACATGCAGAGGGCTTACCCGGCTGTCTCTATCGAAGTTCAGGAAGCGCTTGGTATTGAAGGCTTTGCCTACGATATGAACGTAGCCTGCAGTTCCGCCACTTTCGGCCTGCAGGCGGCTGTAAACTCGGTCGAGAATGGCGCGGCGCGTTCCGTTCTGGTTGTAAGTCCTGAAATCTGTTCCGGCCACCTGAACTTCCGCGACCGCGACAGCCACTTCATCTTTGGTGATGCCTGCACGGCCATTCTGGTTGAGCGTGAGGAAGATACCGCATCAGGGCAGGGCTTCGAGATTCTGGGAACCACTCTGAAAACCAAGTTCTCCAACAACATCCGTAATAACTTCGGATTCCTGAACCGGGCGGATGAATCTGGCATCGGAAAGCCAGACAAGCTGTTCATTCAGCAAGGCCGGAAGGTCTTCAAGGAAGTTTCACCGTTGGTCGCTGAAATGATCCAGAACCAGCTTCAGTCTCTGTCACTGGCTCCGGACGACCTGCGTCGGATGTGGTTGCACCAGGCGAACCTGAATATGAACCAGTTGATCGCTCGCAAGGTTCTCGGTCGCGATGCCACCCTGGACGAGGCTCCAGTGATACTGGATGAGTACGCGAACACCAGCTCTGCTGGCTCCATCATTGCGTTCCACAAGCACAAGGATGATCTGGTTTCGGGCGACCTGGGTGTGATTTGCTCGTTTGGTGCTGGTTATTCCGTCGGCAGCGTTGTGATACGCCGCCGCTAGTACGGGAATGACGTGAAATCAGCGGGCTGCCAATGTTCTGAGAACATCGGGCAGTGCCGCTGAAGTTCTTGCTGTGCGATCAAACCAGACTATCTTGGCGTAACCCTCCGCATAGACTTCTCCGCTGTCCGCATCCGTTAGCAGATGGTAAGTGTCCAGGCTGGTATTGCCTGCTTTGTCTGCGTATGTTTTTACGATGACCGTGGCGGGATGCGTGAGCTCTTTCAGGAAGGTAGCGCTGGTTTTTATGATCACGGGCCCGGTAGGTTCTTCCGGGCCGCCAATTTCCAGAGAGGCCAGCCATACGATACGGGCTTCTTCAAAGAAGCGGAAATAGGTCGTATTGTTGGCATGCCCATAGGCGTCCATGTCGCCCCAGCGAAGCGGCATGGTAATCGTGCTAACGTGATTTCCTGGTACGGACATCAAGTGCCTCCAGACAGCGGTGAAGTTTAAATAAATATAAATAAGCGCCGGTATTTTCGACGAACTGAAACTCTATAGACAACCCAAGAGCAGATGATGAGAGAAACATTCTTCCGGCGCTGGCAGCTAGGGCTTATTCTGACTACCGCAGTTTTTCTGGTACCTGTGGGGTTTGCCTCCGCACAGACGGCGGAAAACTATGAATCCGATGAAGCCAATAATGTTGATCCGGTAGATCCGTACGAGAACTGGAACCGCAAAGTATTCTCCTTCAATGAAACCATGGATCGCTGGATTCTCAAACCGGTAGCCCAGGGCTATCGGGCGATTACTCCGGATTTTGTAGATAAAGCGGTCACCAACTTCTTCAATAACCTGCAGGAAGTCAGAAATCTCACCAATAGCATACTGCAATTGAAGGGAGAGTCTGCGGTGGTGGCTGCAGGGCGCTTCACCTACAACACCGTTTTTGGCCTTGGTGGTCTTATTGATGTGGCCACGGCGTTTGACTTGCCTGAACGCCCGGAAGATTTCGGGCAGACCCTCGGCCACTGGGGGGTTAATTCCGGCCCCTACCTGATGATGCCGTTCCTTGGCCCTGCGACCCCCCGTTACTTTACAGGCCTCGCAACGGATGGATTTGTGATGCCATCGCTGTGGGATAACGTGGACAGCCCGGAAAACTGGTATGCCCGGGGGCTCCAGATCATCGACAAACGTGCGGACCTGATACCCGCTGAGGGCTTCATTTCCGGAGACAGTTACATATTTGTTCGTAATGCCTTCTTGCAGCGTCGGGAATTCCTGATCAATGATGGTAAGGTGGTTGAAGATCCTTTCGCAGCTGGCGACGATGAAGATTTGATGCTTGAGGATTTCTGACGAATTCTGAAAGAGACAGGAGGTCAGGGTGATTAAGGATCCACGGATCAACAAGTTCCGGAAGATGCTTGCGGAGGCGCCGAACTACGAGGTGTGGAAAGCCGCTGCGCTGGAACTGGATTTCCTTGAAGGCAATGCCGACTGGAAAGAGGATTTCGCTTCCGACCTCTATCATTACGAACTGATCTACGACCGTCTCAGCAACCTCAAGCAATACCGCCAGCAGAACGATTTTGATCGTCTTAAGCGGGCCCTGCGCGAAGGTCTGCACCACGATCTGGGCAACATGGGTAACCCGGCCCTGTACACCCGTTCCAGAGTGGGCACAAAGCACCTGATTGAGGAATATATCGCACAGGTCTGTGAGTCTCTGGACTTTCTCTGTGACCACCCGGTTCCCGGCTTTTCAGAAGCCGACAAACTTCAGTTTTTCCGCGACACCCTCACGAGCTATGGCCGGCCATCACTGCTGCTCAGCGGCGGCGCAACGCTTGGTATATTTCACTTTGGCGTGATCAAGGCGCTCTGGGAAAAGGGCCTGCTTCCACAGGTAATTGCCGGTTCCAGTGCGGGTGCCATTATTGCGGGGATACTCGGTGTCCATACCGACGCAGAAATTCCCGACATGCTGATACCCGAGAGCCATAATCTCAAAGCCTGGAAGTGGAAGGGGTTGTTAAGCGCATTCCGCGGTGAAGGAATGATGGACCAGGAACAACTCCGTTCCTGCCTGAAGGCGAACATCGGGAATTATACCTTTGAGGAGGCATTTCAGCGCAGCGGTCGTTCGATCAATGTCAGCGTATCGCCGGTGCAGGCCCACCAGAAGGCGCGGCTGCTGTGTGGCTACACATCGCCCTACCTGCTTGTCTGGAGTGCTGTTCTTGCCAGTGCCGCAGTGCCGATGATCTTCCCGCCGGTCACTCTGATGAAGAAAGACCTTCAGGGAAATTCGCTGCCCTATATGCCGCGGCTCAGGTTTGTTGATGGCTCGGTGGTCAGTGATTTGCCGGTTGACCGCCTGATGCACCTGTACGACGTCAACTTCACCATCGTCAGCCAGACAAATCCCCACGTTGTGCCATTCCTGAATGGAAAAGGTAGCGATGAAAAGCTGTCGCTGGCCAATCTTCCGATGCACCTTCTGAAATCGGAGGTTCAGTTCCATGGTACCGGGGTGTTTGACTATCTTCGCAAACGGGTCAGGCCGGAACTGCTCAGGCAATTGTCGGGGCAGGTTTACACCATGCTTGCCCAGCGTTACTCCGGCGATGTAACTATTGCACCTACATATACGGCCAGGCATTATCGGCGCATTATTTCTAATCCCGATCCGGAGTTTATCCGAGAACTGATTCTTGCCGGGGAACGGGCAACCTGGCCCAAGATTTCCATGATTCGCTCCCATGCTCGTATCAGTAAAACGCTTGAGCGGTGTGTACAGCGCCTGAAGAATCAGAATCGCCGAAAAGCGGAATTGCGTCTGATAAGTAATACCGATTCAGGCGCTTCCTGAGGTGACAGGCCCTTCTGGCGGACGGTATGATACCGCGATATCCCGGCGAGGCATGAAACCTGAGGCAAGCCCGGCGCCTGAGCACCAGACTGGACACCCATGTATTACGACTTTTTCGGCTTTCGGGAACCTCCGTTCTCCATAGCCCCTGATCCCCGATACCTGTATCTCAGTGATCGCCATAAAGAAGCGCTTGCTCACCTGATGTACGGGGTTCAAGGCCAGGGCGGCTTTATTGTCATTACCGGAGAGGTCGGTACAGGAAAAACCACCGTTTCCCGGTGTTTCATCGAAAATGTGCCGGATAATGTCGACATCGCTCTGGTGCTCAATCCGAGGCTTTCTGCCAGGGAATTGCTGTCCAGCGTTTGTGATGAACTGGAGATTCAGCATGACGTCGGTGCCAGCATCAAACAGCTTGTTGATCTCATAAATCAGGACCTGCTTAAAGCCCATGCGGCGGGTCGGCATAAGGTATTGATGATCGACGAGGCCCAGAACCTCTCAGCGGACGTTCTGGAGCAGCTGCGACTGCTGACAAATCTGGAAACCGCTGAAAAAAAACTTCTGCAGATTGTTCTGCTGGGGCAGCCAGAACTTCAACAGATGCTGGCGCTACCGGAACTCCGGCAACTTAACCAGCGAGTAACGGCACGCTACCACCTGGATGCCATTGAGCGACCGGAACTTCCGGCCTATCTCCGGTATCGTCTGAGCGTGGCCGGCCTGCGCGGTGATATCTTTTCCGCAGCCGCCATCAAGCGTCTCTACCGTGAAAGCCAGGGTATTCCCCGCCTGATTAACCTTATTAGTGATCGCGCGCTGCTTGGTGCGTATGCGGAAGGTGAGCATCAGATCACGCCTGCCCACATACGTTTGGCAGCCAGGGAAGTTCGTGGCAACACGCTTGGGCCTGAGCCAGCTGGCGCAAAATCAGGGGTTTTGGGAGCGAACAGAGTGCTCATGGCGTTGGCTGTGGTGTTACTGACTGTCATCGCTACAGTATGGCTAATGGAGCCCTGGTTACAGACCAGCGCTGCGTCAGGAGACGACAGCGGGGCACCTGTGAACAATCAGGAAGCGTTGAGTGTTCAGGGTGGGCTTATCGTTCGGGATCAGCCCGCGCCTCCGTCGGAAGAGCCTGATACACCGGAAGCGATTCAGTCTGCCGGTGCAAGAAGCTTTTCCTTCGGCAATGATTCGCACAATCTTGCGACAGCGTTCCGGCTGCTGTTTTCAGCTTGGGGCAGGGATTACAATCCCGCTCAGTCTCCCATCGCCTGCGACTTTGCCCTGGAAGCTGGCTTGGGGTGCCTTGAGCGACAAGGCAGCCGTCGCAGTATCGAGTTCCTCAACCGACCGGTGATGCTGTTTTTGCAAGGTGATGGAGGTCGGCAGGGCTTTGTGGTTATTCGTAGCCTGCAGGGCGATGTAGCGGAGATATTGACTACCAGCGGCCCGGTTTCCGTCTCGTTCAATAGCATCGAACCTTATTGGTTCGGAGAATATCGCGTGCTGTGGCAGTTACCGGAATACCGGACGAACGATGAGTTTAATCTGGCGGGCAATGGAGAATCTCTCTGGATTGGCGCACGTATGATGGAGTTGGCTGATCGTCTGAACCTCACGGAGGTTGAGTCCGCCCGGGTGAAGCGATTGGCCGCGGAAGAGCAGGTTCGCTGGTACCAGTCCCGGAAGGGCCTCGTAGTCGACGGCATTGCGGGCGCGATGACCCTCATTCAGATCAATAATGACCTGGATGTGAAAGTTCCCCGTCTGCTTCCTTCGCCAGTAACGGAGGGCTGATCGATGTCCTACATTCTGGATGCACTGAGAAAGTCGGAAACCGAACGCCGACAGGGCAAGGTTCCCGATCTGGGGCAGCAGGTCCAGCTTATCCATCGGCCTAAAAAGAAAGGAATTTCACCGGCTGTATGGATTGCCCTTGCGCTTGTGGTCAATGCTGCTGTCCTTGCGGTGATTTTCTGGCCCGGAGATTCTGCAGGCCGGAAGGTGGCAGCGGTTCCCTCCGGCGGCGCAGCCGAGGTACAGGAATCTTCAGTGCCTGTGGTCCCGGGTCAGTCTCAAGAAGAGACCGTCGCACCGGAAAGTGCCCCGGACCTTGACGTACCGGGTGATCCGGAAGCGCCCGCTGCTGATCCCGCTGTATCCGAATCCGGCCGCAATGAACTTGTCGAGCCGGTTCGTGAAAAGGCAACGATTATTGTGCCATCCGCCGCGTCCAATGATGAAAGCACCCAAACGCCCGAACCCGAGTTTAGTGAGCGAGTCCCGCATCTTGTGGAGCTGCCACTTTCATTTCAAAAGAGCATTCCCGATTTGACGTTTAACAGCCACCTTTATGCTTCTGACCCTTCCGCTCGTCGTGTGATGATCAACGACCGCTATCTTCGCACCGGCGACCGGTTCGACGGCCTGCTCGTCGAACGCATCACCGAAGAAGGTGTCGTTCTGAGCAAACAGGGACAACGCTTCCGTGTTGGTATCGTGCGTGACTGGGTGAGCCCCCGGTAATGGCGCTTACGGACGACATCAAGCAGCAGATTCAGCAGAGCTACCGTGATGTCCTTTCGGGCAAGGACGTAAAAGCCCGTTACGGCCAACGGTTGATGATTGCGGAAATCGCCCGATACATGGGTGATATTACTGAAAATGACGGCCAGCGTACGTCACCGGCCTCGGCTTGCGTGGTTGAAGCCGGTACGGGTACCGGAAAAACACTTGCATACCTTATTGCCGCGATTCCAGTGGCCAAGGCTCTTGGTAAAACGCTGGTGATATCAACAGCGACGGTGGCATTGCAGGACCAGATTGTCCTCAAAGACCTGCCGGATCTGAAAAAACACAGCAAACTGGATTTCACCTGGACTCTGGCCAAGGGGCGGGGGCGTTATCTGTGCATGTCCCGACTGGAGGCCCGGTTGCACGACGAGGGTCATGGCGACAGCGAGACAATGCCATTGTTCCTGCTTGACGGCCCGCAGGGTGAAGAACCAGGCACCAAAGCCTTCTTTGAAGAAATGCTCGCAAGTTACGGCTCCCGTGACTGGGATGGCGACAGGGACCACTGGCCGGAACAGATTCCCGATGATGTCTGGCGGCAGGTCACAACGGATCACCGGCAGTGTACGAATCGCCATTGCAGCTATTTTGACAGCTGTGCCTTCTTTGATGCCCGAAAGGATCTCGACGAAGCCGATGTGATTGTTGCCAACCACGATCTGGTCCTGGCGGACCTGGCTCTGGGGGGCGGGGCGATTCTGCCGGAACCGGAAAACGCGCTGTTTATCTTCGACGAGGCACACCACCTTCCTGATAAAGCCCTTAATCATTTTGCGGCTTCTGTTCCTCTGAACTCCACTCGCCAGTGGCTGAAACAACTGTCTCAGGCACTGGCAAAAATGCAGCCTTACCTGACCCCGGGGACACAGGGAGCTAAAGCGTTGGAGCGCATCAGTTCGGCTTCCCGGGAGGTGGACCTTGTTCTTACCAAGGTATATGAAGAGGCTGAGCAGAACACGGGGTGGGAATTCAATGAGGAACGCCGTACAGCACAATGGCGTTATCCTGAAGGTGAGCTTCCAGAGGCGCTGGCCGAACTTGCTGCCGAAACCCGAATTGCCACCGCAAATCTGGTCAGGCAACTGGGCGTGCTGAACGATGAGCTGCAGGCTGCTTTCGACGAGCGTAAGGAACATGATATCGACCGTGACACCGCCGAGGCCTGGTTTCCGGTAATCGGGTCATTCCATAGCCGGTCTGAAGACCAGTTGCGGTTGTGGGCTGCGTGGTGCGAGCAGACCGGACAACCCAGTACCGATGAATCGTCGGATGAAACGGAAGGAAAGGGCGTTCCTGCCAAGAGCTACAAGAGTCCAGCGCCAGCCCGGTGGTCTGTCCGGCAGCGTTGGGATCACGCGGAAGATATCACGCTGTTCAGCTCGCCGGTACTCGCAGACAACCTCTTGTATTCGCGGTTATGGTCCCGCACGTATGGCGCCGTGTTAACCAGTGCCACGTTGACCGCGCTGGGAAAATTCGATCGTTTAAGGTCGAGAGCGGGGCTGCCGGAGGCAAGCCGTTACCTGGTGGTGCCGAGTTCTTTCCGCTATGGGGAAATGGCGACGGTCGAAGTACCCGCGATGGCGGCCATGCCGACCGACGACACCTTTGGTGATGAATTGGTCAAACGCCTGCCGGATCTGTGGGCGGGGGAAAAGGCAACACTGGTTCTGTTTACTTCGCGGCGACAGATGCAGCAGGTGAGAGATGCTCTCGCCCCGGAATACCCTGATCTGATCCTTACTCAGGATGATATGGCCAAAGGCGAAGTGCTCAAGCAGCACTGTCTGCGCGTCGACGAAGGGCGGGCCAGTGTTTTGTTCGGTGTGGCGAGTTTTGCTGAGGGGATCGACCTGCCTGGTAAATACCTCCACCACGTTGTGATCACCCGGTTGCCGTTCTCCGTTCCGGACGATCCGATAGAAGCGAGCCTTGCTGAATGGGTAACCCAGCGTGGGGGAAACCCGTTTATGGAAATCACCGTGCCCGATGCGTCTATCAAACTTGTACAGGCGGTTGGTCGCCTGCTCCGCACCGAGAACGATACCGGTAGGGTAACCATCCTTGACCGGCGTATTGTTGCCCGTCGCTATGGCCAGCTGTTATTGGATGCGCTGCCGCCTTTTCGTCGTATCATTGAACACTGACAACGTGCTCCTCCCAAAAAAAAGAGCCTGCCCACGGGGGGAGGCTCTTATCAAGGTGGGTTCTGTCGAACCCGGGCGTCGAAACAACGCGGAACAAGAAATCTGAAGGCCTGAAGTTTCAGAAATCGCGGCAAGGCTTCGCCTTACCTTGAATGAAATCATAGGTGATCAGGGGGCGTACCCGGATCGTCCAAAGGGCGTAGGCCCCTGAAAAATTTACGGGAAAGTGTGACAGTGGTCACAAAGTGGATGCGGATTCAGCTCGTGAACAAGCCTAGTTGGCGAGCACGGGCCAGCGCTTCAGTGCGTCGGCCCGCGCCGAGCTTGCCGTAAAGGTTGCGGATATGGGCTTTAACTGTTGCGGGCGCTACATTCATACGGCTGGCTATTTCTTTGTTGGAATGGCCATCGTTTATGAGCGACAGCACTTCCTGTTCCCTTTGGCTAAGTGGTTCAGCAAGCGCCTGACTTGGCGACCGTGCTGATGGACGTGAGGAGTAGCGAACCTCCTCCTGTTCTTCCTGAAGCATGGTCAGAACCGACTGTTCCCAATCTCCTGAAGATTCTGTTAGCGCGGGGTGATTTGCCAGCAAAGATTTTACGATCTGGCTTTCATCGGCCATTAGCCTGATGAATCCGGCTTGCCTCGCATGGAAGATAGCGTCTGCTAATGCTGTCTGGGTCTCTTCGATCTGTCCTTTCAGGTGCAGGGCTTCCCCATATATCAGCAGAATCTCGACAAGATGCCGGTTGTGAGCATTGTTTTGTGCTAACGGGCGCAGCGATTGCAGTATCTCTATGGCTCGATCTGCCTCACCCCGTGAAACGGCGACCCGTGATTCACTGATCAGGATTTGCTCGCCATGAAGAGGGTTTTTCAGGCGGTTCCGGTCTTCTGAATCGAGACAGGACTGAGCTTCATCGACCTGATCCATTGCCAGAAAGCACCGTGCCAGTAAGGCAGAACTGGCCGGAGGTTCAAACAGAATGGCCTCCCGGCGGCGCCGACCAACCTGTGCCGCATCCTGGAGAACAGAGATTGCTTCACTGTAGCGACGTTCGCTGAATGCCAGATGACCACGAACGTACTGGATGATCACGTGCTGACCTGCTTCTGTGCCCTGTTCGACGTGTTCAAGCAATGGTGCAAGGTGAGTTGCAGCCAGGTCGGGGGCATTCCGTTCACGATATATTTCGGTCAGCGCGCTGTTCTGCCAGCAGGATATGAGGCGTGGCTGGCTTGGATCAGAGTAATGATCGTCCACCCATTTCCTTACGTTGGTTGAGGTATCCAGGGCGCTATCGATATCCCCCCGGTTGTACTGGATCCAGGCCAAAAGGCCGCCGCTCGTCAGTACAGTACTTGGCTTGTGCTCAAGTTGCCCATAACGAACAGCGGAGCTCAGCGTTTCTTCTGCCCCCGTCAGGTCGCCTTTGCCGTACTTGTCGAGACCCACGCCATAATAAGTGACGGACTTGAGGGGGATCTGTGTGTGGTCAATATCCTTCAAAACCTGGAGCGTAAGATCGGTGGCGCTCTTGTCGTCATCTTTTGTACGGGCAAGATAGGAGCGGATGAGTGAGATCTCGCTGTGCAGGCCCAGCGCACCTTCAGCATCCGGATGTGAATCAGCAACCCGGCGGTCGAGCAGGTCCTCCAGAGAGGTCAGCAATGGTTCGAGGGCAGTGACACGGTTGGCAAAGAATAAGCCCCATATGCGAAGCATCTGGAGCTGCGGACGGTCGCCAACAAGCTCCGGTGGGAGAGTATCCAGCCATTCCAGCACTGGCAAATGGTAACCCCCGTGAATGAGGTTATTGCCATGCTCTGCAAGAATCGTTGCAAGCCAGGACCAGGCCTGGTGTTTGACCACCTGGCCAATGGCTTCCTGGAGGTGGCCGTGGGTCAGTAACCAGTTGACCGTCCTGTGCCACAGAGCATCGGCCCTTTCCGGTTCCCTGTGCCGTATTCGAAGTAGCAACGCCTCGCGGAACAGGTCATGGTAGCGGAACCATTCATTCTGGGTGTCCAGTGGAATCAGGAAGAGGTTCTGGGCCAACAGTTGTTCCAAACGCAGTTGGCTGCCATCGGCTTCTAATATAGCGTCGCACAGAGATGAACACAGCCGCGGACAGCAGGCTGTATCCAGCAGAAAGCGTCTCAGCTCTTCGGGTTGCTGGTCGAGGACCTCTGTCAGTACGTAATCACTGATGTAGCGTTCATCAAGGTTGATTTTCGACGTTGTTCCAGGCTTGCTGCCTGAATTCCCCCCGGAGAGGGCTGCAAGTTGCATGGCTGCAACCCATCCCTCGGTTTTTCGAAAGATAGCTTCCGCGTCGCTTTCCGCAATATCCAGCCCCATGGTGTCCCGGAAAAACGCGAGACACTCCGTTTCAGAAAATGCCATCAGCCCCGGATGGATATCCTTGATCCAGCGCCTTACGCGCCAGCGAGCCAGTGGCAGCGGCGGCTCGGTTCTTGAGGCAACGGTCATTGTTATGCCAGGGGGCAGGTAATCAATGAAATACGCAAATTGCCGAAGTATGGCGCTGTCGTGAATGAAGTGGAAATCGTCTACAACAAGGTTCCATTCAGTATCACCAGTGCTAAGGGCATTGATAAGGCCGGTAATCGCTGCAGTAACGGCATCCTCAGAGTCTTTTGTCAGAAGCTTCCTGCAATCCTCAAGCCCAATCATCCCGGCGTATTCGAAAGCTCCTATGACGTATTCCCAGAAGCGGCGGGGAGAGTTGTCGTGTTCGTCCAGGGATAACCAGGCACTGGCTGATGGATACTGCGAGCACCATTGTGCTAACAGGGTCGTCTTGCCGAAGCCGGCGGGGGAGACCACAAGATTAAGGCGGGTGGGGGAGCCGGACTCCAACAACGTGCTCAGTCGCTCACGTTTTACCGAGCGTGGATCCGGGGTAGGCCTGAGAAACTTCGTTGTTAGCAGCATTGATTCCCTGAATGCGCGGAAAAGTATCGATACCGGATTGTCTGCTATAGAGCGGTCAAGTCAAGGCCTGAAACGTCTAAGTGTTCTGTCACCGCCTGCGGAAATTCATTTTTGGTCTAAACTGATCAGGAGAGTGTTCCTATGCGAAAAAGAAATGAAAAAAACTTTTTTTATGCGTATTCTTCAGGCTTGTCCTAGACTCACTATGAATATGCCTCCGGACGGTGACCGGGAAGCCAGGGAGCAACCAACCCGATGAAACTACAACAGTTGCGTTATATCTGGGAAGTCGCGCACCACGATCTGAATGTGTCCGCGACTGCTCAAAGCCTTTTTACCTCTCAACCCGGTATCTCCAAACAGATCCGTCTTCTTGAAGACGAACTCGGGCTTGAAGTGTTTGCCCGAAGCGGCAAGCACCTTACCCGTATAACGCCGGGTGGAGAAATTATCATACGTGAAGCCGGCGAAATCCTGCGCAGGGTAGAGGGCATTAAAAAAATAGCCCAGGAATTCAGCAACCAGCGCAAAGGCGACCTGAGTATTGCCACTACCCATACCCAGGCGCGGTATGCGTTGCCACCGATTATTGGTGGATTTATCGAAGCCTATCCGGATGTGTCCCTGCATATGCATCAGGGGACACCCATGCAGATTTCGGAGATGGCTGCCAATGGTGCGGTGGACTTCGCCATTGCCACCGAGGCCATGGAGTTGTTTAACGACCTGATTATGATGCCGTGCTACAAGTGGAACCGGACAGTCATCGTGCCCAAGGACCATCCGTTGGCCCAGAATCCCGAGCTGACGTTGCCAGAACTTGCTGAGTATCCTCTGGTTACCTATGTGTTCGGTTTCACTGGCCGCTCGAAGCTTGACGAGGCTTTTCAGTCCCAGGGGCTGACACCGAAAGTCGTGTTTACAGCGGCCGATGCGGACGTCATCAAGACCTATGTGCGACTGGGTCTGGGCGTGGGAATCATTGCTTCCATGGCATTCGATCCGAAAGCTGACCCGGATTTGGTGGCACTGGACGCAAGAAAGCTGTTCCGCCCAAGTGTCACTCGCATCGGTTTCCGGAAAGGAACATTCCTGCGCGGTTATATGTATGACTTTATCGAGCGCTTTGCTCCGCACCTGACCAAAGAAAAGGTCGACGAAGCGGTCTCTCATCAGGGCAGTCGGTCAGAAATAGAAGAGCTGTTCAAGGACGTGGAACTGCCCACCTACTGACAGGGTGGGCGTAAACAATGAGGGATCTCTTAACCCGGAGCTTTCAGCTCCGGGCAATCAGGTTTCCTGCATGCAGCCCACATTCTTTCTGGGTCGCCTCTTCCCACCACCAACGACCTTCTCGCTCATGTTGTCCGGGCAGGACCGGTCGGGTACAGGGCTGGCAGCCGATACTGATAAAACCCTTCTCGTGGAGCGCGTTGTAGGGCGCTTCCGACATTCTGATGTAGTCCCAGACTTCCTTCGAACTCCAGTTTGCCAGCGGATTGAATTTGATCAGTGCCTTGTCGCCGCTCGAAAAGGTGGCATCTTCCTGAACGACGGGTACGTCATTGCGTGTTCCGGGGCTCTGATCCTTACGCTGACCGGTGATCCAGGCATCAACGGTTGCCAGTTTTCGTCGGAGAGGTTCTACTTTCCGGATACCGCAGCACTCGGAATGGCCGTCTTCGTAAAAGCTGAACAGTCCCTTGCGATTGACGAGCTCCTGAACGGCGCTGGTTTCTGGGAACAGCACTTCGATCTCGATACCGTAGTGCTTGCGCACCTTTTCGATGAATTCGTAGGTTTCCGGATGCAGCCGACCGGTATCCAGTGTGAATACCTGAAGGTTGTCCGTCAGCTTGTGTGCCATCTCGATAAGTACGACGTCTTCAGCGCCGCTGAATGAAATAGCGATATTGTCGTACTGTTTGAGAGCAGCCTTGAGAATCGAGCGAGGGCTTTCGCCTGCCAGTTCCTGCTGCCATTGCTGGATGTCGGTCATAATCATCACGTGGCTATTCGAAATGTAATGGAAGGCTAACACTAAATGCCTCATTCCTTGAAGGAATGACAATCTATATCTTTATACCGATAGCGTCGGACCGTCGTGCAAACTCTACGATGCATTCCTGTCCGGTTTTTCTTATCATACGGCGCTGATCATCAAGCTTATAAGCCTACTAAACCAAACTGTCTATCAGGAGACCATTGTGGAACTCGCATGCCTTGACCTTGAGGGAGTATTGATCCCGGAAATCTGGATCGCATTTGCCGAGAAAACCGGTATTGAGGAACTCAAGGCGACTACCCGTGATATTCCTGATTACGATGTGCTGATGAAGCAACGTCTGCGCCTGTTGGACCAGCATGGCTATGGTCTTCCACAGATTCAGGAAGTTATTGGTGAATTGGACCCTCTGCCAGGTGCCCGCGATTTCCTGGACTGGCTGCGTGAGCGGTTCCAGGTGGTTATTCTCTCCGATACCTTTTACGAATTTGCCATGCCGCTGATGAAGAAGCTGGGATTTCCGGCGCTGCTATGTCACAAGCTGGAAGTGGCAGAAAACGGCCAGATTACCAACTATCTGCTTCGCCAGCGTGATCCCAAGCGCCAGTCTGTTCGCGCCTTCCAGCTGCTGAACTACCGGGTGATTGCGGCGGGTGATTCCTACAATGACACGACAATGTTGGGTCAGGCAGAGGCTGGTATTTTGTTCCATGCCCCTCAGAACGTGATCGAAGAGTTTCCCCAGTTCCCGGCGGTGCATACTTTTGACGATCTGAAACAGGAGTTCCTCAAGGCTAGTGCGGTGCATAGCGCCTGAGACCTGGACCTCTTGTTTTGATTACAGAGCCGGAGCAGGGTGGTGGTTGAGCCCTGCTTCCGGACTATAGCTCTTCCAGAAACTTCATGAGTGAACCAACCTTTGCCAGGGTCTCCTGGTACTCCGACTCTGGTTCCGAATCCGCAACGATACCTCCACCTCCCCAGCATCGGATCGTGCCATGTCCGTCGCAGAATAAGGTGCGTATAGCGATGTTGCTGTCCAGGGTGCCATCCAATCCGCGGTAAAAGACCGAACCGCAATAAGGGCCTCGCCAGTGGGGTTCGAGTTCACGGATGATCTCCATCGCCCGGATTTTGGGTGCTCCGGTGATAGAGCCCCCCGGAAAAGCGTCGAACAGCGCTTTCATGGGAGTAACACCTTCTGCCAATTCGGCACGGATGTGGCTGACGAGATGGTGTACGTTCCGGTATGACTCCAGGGCAAATAATTGATCGACCGTGACGGATGCGGTGGCAGCGTTGAGGCTGAGGTCATTCCGCAACAGATCCACAATCATCAGGTTTTCCGCCCTGTCCTTCTCGGAGGAGAGAAGCTCGCCCGCCAGGCGTCGATCTTCTTCAGGGGTTTTGCCCCTTGGGCGCGTGCCTTTGATGGGGCTGGTTTTTACGATGCCAGCTCTGATGTCCAGAAATCGCTCTGGCGATATGGATAGGACGGAACGTTCCGCGGACCGGACAAATGCGCTATAGGGCGTGGGATTTGCCTCGGAAAGCGCCTTGAAAGCCTGCCAGGGGTCTCCGTCATATCGGCCTGAAAATTCCTGGGACAGATTGGCCTGGTAGCAGTCCCCGGCATCGATGTAATCACGAATACGCTCAACGCTATCTCGGAATTCTGAGGGTTTCTGCCTGGGTTGAA
Source organism: Marinobacter salinexigens (assembly GCF_008370345.1). Classification (GTDB taxonomy): domain Bacteria; phylum Pseudomonadota; class Gammaproteobacteria; order Pseudomonadales; family Oleiphilaceae; genus Marinobacter; species Marinobacter salinexigens. The sequence goes on from NZ_VTUU01000002.1 coordinate 534,780, forward strand.
ATGGTGACACCATTCGCCAATCACCTGAGGCATGGAGCGTATTGCATGCGCCATCAAGGGATGTGTCAGAGACAAGCCAGTGCTCTATTTTTTCCCTGGTCGAAGCAGGGCAGCGGGGGTGTATCCAAAGATAGTGGGTGCCCGTTTCACGGTTATAGCTGGCGGACCAGAGATAAAAACCAGCTGAAATCAGCGGAGCATCGATCGTTGGGCACAGCCCACTTAACTTTTTTTCTCTTACATAGCCCAGTTCATAGCTGATATACCCGATCCAGCCACCTGTAAGGTAGTCGTCAGCTGGCACCTTGAAAGCGGCAACCTGAGCTTCCATTTCGCTGGCAAGCTGGTCCGTGTCCAGTATTCCGTTGACACTCGCTTCCCGAACAATAGAAGCCTCTGCGTGGGCTGAAAACCCACAGAGTTTCCCTCGGCCTTGTCCTTCGCCAACGCTTCCGATGTACACAAAATCCGGCTCAGATGAAGCGTGGGCCAGCAAATGCTGGTAGGTCTCAAGGGAAATTGGCTGATGGAACGGCGCGCTCAAGGTGTCCTCATGAAATTTTGGAGGAATGATAAACAGCCCACAAAAAGGCCGTTGTCGGCCGCTGAGTGACGCTGATCTAATAAAAGGAGCCCGGTATTTTACCCGAGTTGGTCCCGTATCGCGTGGGAAATCAATGACAATAAAACAGGAATAACAACATGGCTAACCTTAAAGCTTCCTTCATCTGTGCTACGTTTATGACCGCGCTGGGGTTTTCGTCCATTGCAGTGGCAGAAGACAGTATTGCAGTAAAAGTACCGGAGAATTCGGTGATCTCCGACGGAAAACTGACCAAGGAAGAGCTCGCTCAGTATGCTGTTGCCGGACAGCAGCAACTGGTTCATCTCATCGAAGAGGCCACTAAGCAGTATTCGGAAACCCTGACTGACGATACACCGAATATGCCTGCTGCCTGGATGTTGATGGATGATGGTGAAACGGTCAAACGGATCAATATAGATGACCAGGCGGGTGAGGCGCCGGCCCAGCTTCGTATTCTGATGTACCGCGCAGCGCTCAAATCCATCGCCCGCCGGGGGAAAGTCAACGCGGCCGCCATTCTTTATACCGGCAAAGTGAATGAGGGGAGTGATGAGCAGGCGCTGGTTATCGAGCATGAACACCGGCTGGGTATCTCCGGTAATAAGGTGATTCCGTATGAGGTGAAAGGCGGAACAGTGAGTTACTCCCGGGCGGTAAACAGTGAAAAGCCTTTTCAGATGTTCTATGACGAGAAACCGGGAGCGGCGGGAAATCACAGCTGAATTGAGAAGTGGTCGCGGTTTGTTTCAGCTTGTTACCAACCGGTAAAGAACTGTGAGCAGAGTCACGGACTAGGGCTGTAAAACAATCTTAAATGGAATCGTGGAGTCGCGAATTCCACAACAAAACCAAAAAGACTCAGATAAGAACAAAAGAGTTTATAAGGAGATAAGAATGAAAGGCCTGAAGAAAATTGCTCTTGCAACCGCAATCGCTGCCGCTCCTTTTGCAGCCAACGCTGACCTGAAAGCTCTGGACGACAGTGCGATGGGTAACGTCACCGGTCAGGCTGGTGTGACCATCGAGCTGGAAACCAAAGTTAGCATCGGTCAGTTCAAGTACACCGATGAAGGCTCATTCGCTGTGAACGACTTGGTTCTCGGTGGTGCTGGTGTTACAGCCGCTGGCGCGGCGGCCGGCTACACTGACTTGTTGGATCAGCTGAAAATTGATATCGACGTTGCTGACGATGGTGATGCGATCATCCACGTTGGCACCCTTGACGGTAACCCGATTGATTGGGGTGTAACTGTAGGTTCCATGCAACTTCTTGCAGGCGCTACCGGTAGCGACAGCACGACTCTGATCTCAAACATGAGTGGCTTTGGTAACCTGGCTCAACTCGATATTTCTGTTGATACCGCTACTGACCACCTGAACATCGCAGCTGCCTTCAACGTTGTGGATATGGACTTTGATGTTGAATTCCTGGGTATTGGTGTTCGCGACATGGTAATCACCGGCGCTGGCACTAACTTTGACTATGATGGCGATGGCCAGACCATTGACGATGGTGCTGCCGAGTTTGGTGGCGCGTTGACTCCGCAGCAAGAAGCAGTCATGACTACATTTGCTAACGTTAACCTCGACGTTTACAAAGGTTCAGGTCTGGGCGGTGCAACTCCTGTTACCGACGTTCTGCGTATCGACGTAAACAACGTTTACATGGATATGTCCATCGGTGCAGTTGAAATCGGCGGTACTTCCATCGGTTCCATCGCCATCGACAACCTGGCTGTAACCGACACCAAGCTGGCTGTCTACGGTCACTAATCTGACCTGACACCAGACGTGTTGAAATGCCCCGCCTTGGCGGGGCATTTTTGTTTGGGTTGAAACGTTGTCTGACCCAAAAAAAACGGCAGCTTGAAGGCTGCCGTTTTGTTATAACGATGAAAAAATTACTGATCGGGAACGGCAATAGAAAGATCAAAACCACCACCGGGGCGTGGCGTAAGACTGATCGGACCTTCATTGATGGCCTGCGGAATCTGGATCTGATCGATGCCCGGTGGGTTGCCGATCGAGAAGTTGAGATTCTGCCCATCGAACCCGACGCTCAACTGATCGTTCAGGAAGGTCTGAGTAAATGGTTCGTCGGGTATTTCAGCCTGCTGCCCATAAATAATCGGTGGGATGGTCGGCGTAAATTCTGCTGGAGGCTGGGCTTTGGCTATCTCGTCTATTGGCAACAGCAGCGCACGTCGAAGGAACTCGTCTTCCGCACTTTGCAGACCATCCTCGCGTCCTTCTTCCATATACCGCTGCAGAGCTTCTCGGTAGGCTTCTTCTTCAGCTTCGGTTATGACGGGCTCCCCGGGTGATATGGTGAGCGAGCGGAGAATGCGCTTTCGGTCTGCTTCGGATTTCTGGCGTTCTTTCGGTACGATGATAACGGCAGAATCCTTGACGTAGGTTTCTACCATTTCGTCCGACGTCAGTGTTTGCACCCCAGAGAAAGCTGGGCTGGACAGGGCTATCCCGGTTATTGCAGCGGTGAGTGACAGTCGGCGTTTCATGGCGAGACCTTTTCATCGTTGGTTCGTGGCAGCGTTCCTGAGGTCAGATCGCTCCTATCATCGAGTATTCGGTTTGTCCGACAGTTTTTCAAGGTACTACGCTGGTAATTGTGACCGATATCCGCGATTGCCAGGGTATGGCGTTACCGTCGTTAATAAAGCCTGAAGAAAAAGGTATATTCGCGGAACTTTTTATGGCCTTACGGGCCTCAATGTCAGTATTTCACAGGTGCATACAGGCGCATGCAGGGACAGGTAGAGGGACAGGTAGAGGGACAGGCAGGATGATCAGCCAACTTCGTTCTCGGTGGCAACAGTGGGTGCATCGCAGAATCCCCCGTTCGGATAACCAACTGCTCAATCAGAAAAACGTGTTTATCCTGCCAACCGGTGCGGGCGTAGTGTTCGGGATTTTGCTGATGGTTATGCTGATTACCGGTATCAACTATCAGAACAGCCTGATTTATCTGATCACCTTCCTGCTGGGCGCTGTATTTGTCGGGGCCATGCACCAAACTCATCGCAACCTTTCCGGCCTGGAATTGACGCTCCTTCAGCCTGGAGAGGGGGTTGCCGGTGAGGATATTCCCTTCCGATTCCGCGCAACTGCGGGCCCGAACGATGCGGTTGCTGTGCGTTTATCGGTAGATGACTCCGTGTTGGCACCGATTCATATAAGCGCTGGTCAGGCCACCGACGTAGTGATTCCGGTGCCTTCCGCCTACCGTGGCTATTTACGCCCCGATCGTATACGCATCGAAACGCGTTTTCCCTTTGGTCTCCTTAAAGCCTGGTCCTGGATGCGACCGGCATCGGCGGGCATTGCATTTCCGCGGCCATTGGCTGCACCGGATGTTCTAAGCTCGGTGCCAGACGGTTCTGATGCCGACAATGTTCGTTCAGTCGAGGGGAATGATCACGCTGATTTGCGTCCCTGGCGGGAAGGGGATATGAGCCAGCGTGTAATGTGGAAACGATACGCCCGTAGTGGCCAGATGGTGGTTGCAGACTGGGAAGGTGAACAGGGAAGTCCTCACTGGCTGGACTTCGATGCCTTTCCCGGCACAGATCACGAAATGCGGCTGGGTTACCTGGCTTACCTTGTTGGTGAACGGGAGAAGCGGGGCGGTCGTTATGGACTGAATTTGCCGGGCAGGGCCATTGACCCGGATTCTGGGGCTTCCCACGCCCAACGCTGCATGAGAGCACTGGCAGTTTGGGGTGAAGAACCACCCCGGGAAACGCTACCTGAACCCCATGGTACACGCAGTGACCAGGACCTGACGCACCCAATGGACAGCCAGAGCGCATGAGTTTGTTAAGCCGTATTATGGGGGACTCACCTTCGGACACTGCGTCCGTCGCCGCTATCCCTTCAAGGGCGTTGGCCTGGCTGGTTGCCAGTTTCGCGCTGTTGTTAATACCGCAATGGGATCGATTGCCGATCTGGCTGCTGGCTGCCTGTGGCGTTCTGGCGGGCTGGCGCTGGCTGGCTCAGTATGGTCGGGTCCGGTTGCCGGGCAGGCTGCTTCGCACGGCTATCATGCTGCTATTGATCTCGGTGTATGTCGCAACCGTCAGTGGCCGGTTTACCGTCGATACTGCCGCCTCTTTCTTTGTATTGGCTGTAGGACTCAAATGGCTCGAAACCCGTAGCAGTCGGGACTTTTATGTTCTGCTGTTTATCGTGATCTATCTGGCTACTGTCAACTTCCTGTTCCGGCAGGAGATTCTCTGGACCCTGGTCAACCTCGCGGGGGTAGCTTGTCTTCTCGTAGGCCTGCAAGTGCTGAATGCACCGGATCTCCCTGCGAACATGAGATCAGGCTGGAAACGATTGGGGCTTCTTTTACTCAAAACGCTGCCGATTGTGATACTGCTGTTTTTGTTCTTTCCCAGGATTGCGCCTTTGTGGAGCGTACCGCTGGTGTCTGGCCAGGCGCGAACCGGTATCAGTGACTCAATGCGCCCCGGGGACATTTCGAATCTTGCGCAGAGCAGTGAGCGAGCGTTTCGCGTGACCTTTGGCGGTGAACTTCCAGCCTACCGCGATCGTTATTGGCGAGGTTTGGTACTTGACTACCTCGACAGTGAAACCTGGAAACAATCCGGCTTCGAATCCTACCGTCCGCCGGGAAAAGTTGATCTCGATGGCGGCATCGGCGACCTGGGCGCGCGAGAATACGATGTCCTTATGGAACCGACCGATCAGCGCTGGGCGTTCGGCCTTGAGAACTCAAGGGCCGTGTCCGGCAATGTCATCGAGCAGGACGATGATCTTTTCAGGTTCCGTCGCCCGGCTGATACGGCGGTCCGGTATCGTCTCGCCCGGGAGGAGGTCTCACAAGGTAGTCCGGCTGATGAGCTTTCAGCGCTGGAAACGCGACGCTATCTTCAGCTTCCGGTCAGCGGCAACCCCCGTGCCCGTCAACTGGGACGTTCGTTAAAAGAGCAGAACGACGCCGAAGGTGTTATCCGCGCGATGCTCAGCCGTTTCCGGGATCAGGAATATTTCTATACCCTGCGGCCGCCGGCAATGGCCGAAAACGGTATCGACACCCTGCTGTTTGATGAGAAAAAGGGGTTCTGTGCCCATTATGCCGGGGCTACGACGTTTGTGCTCCGGGCTGCTGGTATTCCTTCACGTATTGTTGCCGGTTATCAGGGCGGTGAACCCGGTGCAGGCGGGGAATACCTTATTGTCCGTCAGTATGATGCCCATGCCTGGGTTGAAGCCTGGATTGAAGGCCGGGGATGGGTACGTATCGATCCAACGGCTGCTATCGCACCGCAACGAATAGAGTCCGGTCTTCGGGAAGCGGTTGCAAACGAAGGTTCTTTTCTTGAGGAAGATTGGGCATCACCCCAGCGGTACGGTGATGTTCGGTTGATCCAGTGGGCCAGTCTTCAGCTGGATCGTATGAACTATCAATGGCAGCGCTGGGTTGTAGGGTACCAGGGGCAAAGCCAGATGGATCTTATGTCCCGTCTGCCCGGCCGGTTCGGGATGAAAGAGTTGGGCTATCTAACGGCGGCTGTTGTCGGGGGCGGGCTGCTTCTCGCCGGATTGGTGTCTGCGTGGCAGATGCGCCGTGGCGTTAGGTATGATGCGTTCCGGAAGACGGTCGAGGGCTGGCATATGCTCTGTGTTGGCAACGGTGTTCCGGTGCGTTCCGGAGAGACACCCTCTGTACTGGCTGAGCGGTTTGCCGAAGCCCGGCCAGCAGCGGCTGATTCAGCCCGTCGTTTTGCCCGGATGGTCAACAGCCATTACTATAGTGCTTCGCCTTCCAAAACTGCGGCCGCTGATCTGAAGCGATTGCGCCGACTACTGGCCACGATGAAGAAGCAACTCCGGCGTTCGCAGCAGAAGAACCGTAAAACAGGAACCCGTTCGTGACCGACATTGCCCTAGAAATGCCCTGGCTAACGCAGGCCTGGACCCAGGTTCAGCAACGATATGCCGAAGACAGGTTACCTCACGCATTAATTGTGACCGGTGAGCGTGGTGTAGGAAAGCGGGCATGGGCAGAAACGGTAGCAGGGCTGTTGCTTTGCGAATCTCCCGAGTATAAGGCGCAGGGCGAACCGATCGCCTGCGGCCGTTGCAAACAGTGCGAATTGCTGGCTGCCTCCAGCCATCCAGATCTGAGGATTTACGCTCCGGAAAAGTCCCGTATGGTGAAGGTCGATCAGGTGAGGGCGCTGACATCGTTTGCGGTTGCCTCGCCCCAGGTGGGCCATCATAAAGTCGCGATTATCGACCGGGGCGATCAGTTGAATATCAACGCAGCCAATGCGTTGCTGAAGACGCTGGAGGAGCCGTTGCCGGATGTCACCCTGCTGCTATTGCAGGAAAGTGGCCGGCCGCTATTGCCTACGATTCGTTCCCGCTGTCAGACCCTGACGATACCCATGCCGAGCCAGGATCAGGCGAATCGCTGGCTTGTCGATAGGGTATCGCTGCTCGAAGACGCAGACAGGCCATCTGCTGAAGTGTTAGCTAAGGCGCTGATGCTTTCGGGCAATGCGCCAAGGCTCGCACTGGAATATGCGACAGGTGAATTCATTTCGTTGCGTGACGAAGCGTTCGAGCGTTTCAAGCAATTCATGAAGGGGCAGATTCCCGTCGGCGAAGCAGCAAAATCGTTCAAGGCTTTGGGCCTGGAGGATAGTCTCTGGCTGTTTGAAGGCTGGTCTGCCGATCTTGCCCGTCTCGCCGCAGGAGGTCAGGCCGTCGACACAGAAGCCGGTGAAATGCTCTCGTTTCTGGCGGCAAGGAACCCGCCATGGCGAGCCCATGAGTTGCTGGACCTTGTGAAGCAATCCCGGGAGGCTGGCGTCTACAATGCCAACCCTGAGCTGGAAGCGAGCCGGTTGCTGATTGCGTGGCAGAGATTAATGCCGGTCAAGCGCCGGTCTGCCTGAAGCAAAAGACGCAGGCATTGCGTTATTTCATTCAACTACTGCTATGATTGCGAAAAGACAGGATTTTTCCTGAGTAGGAATCTCGGCAGCAAGATAACCAAAAGGTGTGAATTATGGGCCCCGGATTTGGCGCACGGAGTGGCATACTGACTCTGACCATCAAGGATAAGGCAGTTTTGTACGCGGCATACATGCCCTACATTCGCCAGGGTGGACTGTTCATACCAACGCAGAAACAGTACCAGCTCGGCGATGAAGTGTTCCTCCTTCTGAACCTTATGGATGAGCCTGAAAAAATACCAGTGGCTGGTAAAGTTATCTGGATCACCCCCAAGGGAGCCCAGGGTAACCGGGCCGCGGGCATTGGTGTTCAGTTCAACGGCGATGATGAATCCGCCCGAACCAAAATTGAATCCTATCTTGCCGGCTCCCTGAGTTCCGATCGCCCCACCCACACTATGTAAGGCAAGGTTGCGGTATGAATTCGATGTCCACACCTGCCAATGACGTTGATGCCCCGAGCGGTTTCCGGGAAACTGAATGGCCGCTTCGGAATATAACCCTGTCCGGTCTGACCTGGCAGGGACAGAACGCCACCCGCCCAGCCGGGCGACCATTGCTGATGCTCCATGGCTGGCTCGACAACAGTCTCACCTTTGCAAAGCTTGCGCCTCAGCTGACAGAGCAATGCGACGTTCATGCTATCGACATGGCCGGGCACGGGCATTCGGGCCACCGTCCTGCGGGGCAAAGTTACCAGCTGATGGACTATGTTGCCGATCTTGCCGAGCTGATTGAGGAACATATCCATGAGGTTGACCCAACGCCGGTTGATCTCGTAGGGCACTCGCTTGGGGGGATTGTGAGTGCCTTGTATGCTGCTGCATTCCCTGAAAATGTACGAAAGCTGGTGATGATCGACAGCCTCGGAGCGATCAGTCGGCCGGTGTCAGAAACTATTCCTCAGCTTCGAAAGTCGATCCGTAAGCGGATTTCCGGGTCCGGTCGCCAGGTTGTCTATCCGGATGTCGAAACAGCGGCGAAAGCGAGGGAAGGTGGATTGAGTCCACTCAGTCCTGAAGCGGCGCTGACGCTCATTCCCCGCAATATGAAACGGAAGGCTGATGGGTTCGTTTGGCGAACGGATTCCCGTCTCAGGCATCCTTCACCATTGATGATGACTGAAGAACAGGTCTATGCATCCTTGAAAGCTCTTCAGACTCCCACGTTGTTCGTGAGGGCTGAAGAGGGGCTATTGTCCTATCGGGAAGGATTGGACGCCCGTGCTGATGCTATCCCCCATTTGGAAATAGCCAATGTCCCCGGTGGACACCACTGCCACCTTGATGGAAACACCGCGCCTTCTATCGAAGCGATCAGGACGTTTCTCTCCAATGATTAATAACCCGTTCCGTCGTTTTGGACTATGGTGTGTGGCAGCACTGCTGGCAGCCCAGCCCGGTGGGGTTTTGGTTGCTGCGGTGGCCCTGCCTGAGCCATTCCCTCAATCCTCTTTGCAGTCGACGATGGATATAGACTCGCCCGGACACCTGGTGCTCTTCAGTCCGGTCAGGGAGGTTAACAGTGAAATCCGTTCTGAAACCATGGCTCGTCTGCCTGTGTCGGGGCAGGGGCAGCTGTATGAAATATCGAAAGATTCCAACCGTCAGGAAGCGCGTGATCACTACGTGAAGTTGCTACAGGCAGAGGGCGCTTCGATACTGTTTGAGTGTGCTGGTATCCGTTGTGGACGCAGTAACGTGTGGGCAAACCAGGTGTTTGGGCAGAGGGAGCTCTATGGCCGCGACGGTACCCAGGACTATCTGGTTGCCGGGGCTCGGGCACCCGATGGCGGCATCATACTGACGTCGGTCTATACCGTAACCCGCGGTAATCTCAGAGAGTATGTCTGGGTGGAACGGCTCCAGGTTGCGACCGGTGCAAGTGTTCCGGGAATGGATAATGGTCAGGACCGAATCCTTGGCCCTGTGATTGTGCACTGGCAGGGTGGCGTGACCTACCGGTTTGACTGGACCGCTACTGACCGGCGTAGAATCAGGGAATGGGCTGGAGAAGGTGCCAATACGGTGGTTCTCACGGCTTTTGCTGAGTTGGAAGCGGGCCAGACGTTTGAAGAATCAATGGTAAACGCTGACAGAGCTGCGCGATCCTTGTTGGAAGTACTTGAAAAAAGCGGTGTCCGGGTCGACCAGCAGAAAATGATAGTGATTGGGCCTGTGGTCAGTTTCTCTGACCCGGAAAGACAGGGTAACCGCGTCGAAGTAACGGTTATCAGGCAGCCCTGATCCGGAAAAGCAGTCACTGGCGAAAAGTGTCAGGCAAGACGTACCAGGTAAGTAACGATGGGAATAACCAGATCAGACGATAGCCAATCAGCAGAGCCTTCAGCTGAGAGCAGTACCGATCCGTCTGCAATGCCGACCAACAACGTCGCTGATTTGTCAGGTGCCACAGTTGGTCACGCTCACGAATCCCAGGCTCCCCAAAAAGCAGAACGCAGGAAAACGGTCGCGCTTACACTCGGAAGCGGTGGTGCACGGGGCTACGCCCATATAGGTGCTATCGAAGTCCTTATTGAGCGGGGTTACGACATCAAGGCAATCTCTGGATGCTCGATGGGAGCGTTGATCGGTGGGATGTATGCCGCAGGTAAGATGAAGGATTATAAGGACTGGGTGACAGGCCTTGGTCAGTTTGACGTGCTCAAGCTACTGGACGTCACTTTCAGTTCGTTGGGGGCTATTCGAGGCGAAAAGATTTTTTCGGTTGTCCGGGAAATGCTGGGTAATACGCGGATTGAAGACCTCCCCATACCTTACACAGCCGTTGCAACTGATCTTCTGGGTCACAAGGAAATCTGGTTTCAGGAAGGTCCGCTGGATCAGGCCATCAGGGCCTCAGTGGCTATTCCGGGTGTCGTCACGCCGCTTGTTCATCAGGGACGCGTATTGGTGGACGGTGCTTTGCTCAATCCTCTTCCGATCATTCCAACTATATCAGCCCATGCCGATCTGATCGTCGCGGTTAACCTCAGTGGCGAGGATGAGCGCCACCAGCGCATACCTGATGCAGCCTTTATCAGCCCCGACGATGGTCCGGATATGGAAGAATGGGTATCTAACCTCCGGGATAAAGCTTCGCGCTGGTTTGATTGGGATAACCTGAAATCCCTGGGTGGAAAGAAAGGCGAGCATGAGGAAAGTCCTGAAGAAAAGATCACCCGGGAAATGAAGAAAAAAGAACTTCAAAAGAGAGAAGCGGCGCACCACCCGGAACGAAAAGCTCATGATGACCATGAAACCATCGACTGGGACAAGTTGGGAATCGGCAAGTTTGATGTCATGAACCTGACCATTGAAACGATGCAGAGCGCCCTGATTCAGTACAAAATCGCCGGTTATCCGCCCGATCTTCTGGTTAATATTCCCAAGAATGCCTGCCGTACATACGATTATCACAAAGCACCGGAATTGATCCAGTTGGGCCGGGACAGGATGTCAGCAGCGCTGGATCGCTTCGAAAAAAACCGGGCAAGCTCAGGGCCGTTGTCGGTCTGATCGAACTTAACCTCCCGGTTTCCGCGAGGAGGCTGCAGGGGGAGGCATAAACAGCGTATAATCCCGCGCTGACACTTCCCTGAAACAGGAACCTTCATTCGTGACCAGCCATATCGATGACCTTCACACTGTCCGGGATTATTTGCGCTACGCGGCGTCCCGGTTTGCTGATTCACCGCTGTTTTACGGTCACGGAACGGATAACGTATGGGATGAAGCCGTTCAACTGGTGATGCGCTCCCTGAAGTTGCCGCTGGAAAACAACACTTTGTTTCTGGATGCCCGGCTGGTGCGGGAAGAACGTCAGTTGATTCATGAGCGTATTGAACGCCGCATTCAGGAACGGGTTCCTCTCGCCTACCTTCTAGGTGAAGCCTGGTTTATGGGAATGCCCTTCCATGTGGACGAGCGTGTATTGGTGCCGCGCTCGCCGATCGGTGAATTACTCGAAAAAGGACTTCAGCCGTGGCTTGGTGATAAGCAGGTCACCCGCTTGCTGGATCTATGCACGGGAAGCGGTTGTATTGGTATCGGCGCAGCAACCGTTTTCGAAGATGCTGAGGTGGATATTTCCGATATATCGCCTGTTGCCCTCGACGTTGCAGCGTCAAACATAGAGCTGCATGGCGTGGGTGACCGGGTGACGACCATCCGCTCCGATGTCTTTGATAATATCGATGGTGTATACGATGTCATCGTGAGCAATCCTCCCTACGTTGATGCGGGCGATCTGGCTGATATGCCGGATGAATTCCGTCATGAGCCGGAGCTGGGCCTGGCCGCTGGAAATGATGGTCTGGACATCGCCCACCGTATTATTGATCAGGCGGCGGACTACCTTTCACCTGGCGGTTTGCTGATTGTCGAAGTGGGTAACAGTTGGGTAGCGCTGGATGAAGCCTATCCGGACCTGCCGCTTACCTGGCTTGATTTCGAGCGTGGTGGAGACGGCGTATTCATGGTCACCGCTGAAGATCTGCGTGCCTGGAAGGCAGGAAGAAGTTAATCTGATTTCTTACAAAAACTGGATAACTGGCTGAAAAATGTCTGGAAATACGTTCGGAAAACTGTTTACTGTTACCACCTTTGGCGAAAGCCATGGCTTGGCTCTCGGCTGCATTATTGACGGATGTCCTCCGGGACTTGAGCTTACTGAAGCTGATTTGCAGAAAGATCTGGATCGGCGTAAACCTGGCACGTCCCGCCATACAACCCAGCGCCGTGAAGCCGATGAGGTTCGTATCCTGTCTGGTGTATTCGAAGGCAAGACCACCGGAACCCCGATTGGTCTTCTGATCGAGAATACAGACCAGCGCTCCAAGGACTATTCGAAAATTGCCGGACAATTCCGTCCTGCCCATGCCGATTACACCTACATGCACAAGTACGGCATTCGGGACTACCGTGGCGGCGGCCGTTCGTCAGCCCGCGAAACGGCTATGCGAGTTGCCGCAGGTGCTGTAGCGAAGAAGTTCCTTGCTGAACGGCTGGGAATTCAGGTTCGCGGTTATCTGTCTCAGTTGGGCCCGGTGAAAGCTGAAAAGCTTGATTGGGACCAGGTCATGGAAAACCCGTTCTTTTGCCCTGATGCTGACAAGGTTCCTGAGATGGAAGCCTATATGGACGCACTCCGGAAGGAAGGCGATTCCATTGGTGCCCGCATCAATGTTATTGCGGACGGCGTGCCTCCCGGGCTGGGGGAGCCGATTTTTGACCGGCTTGATGCGGACCTTGCCCATGCACTGATGAGTATTAACGCAGTCAAAGGTGTTGAGATCGGAGCCGGGTTCGATTCGATTGAACAGAAGGGTACTGAGCACAGGGATGAAATGACGCCTGAGGGATTCCTGTCCAATAACGCCGGCGGCGTTTTGGGGGGCATTTCATCTGGCCAACCGATTGTGGCCAGCATTGCACTGAAGCCGACTTCCAGTCTTCGGTTGCCTGGCCGGGCTATTGATGTCGATGGTAATCCGGTTGAGGTGATTACCACCGGACGCCACGACCCTTGCGTTGGAATTCGTGCAACACCCATTGCCGAGGCCATGATGGCCATCGTGTTGATGGACCATTACCTCCGGCATCGTGGTCAGAATGGCGATGTAGAGGTCAATACTCCGGTTTTGGGCCAACTCTGAGCCTCGGTTCTGCTTCGGGTATAGGGATTCCGGCAGGGCATATCCTGTCGGAATCACCCGAACTTTTGGTCGATGTCGTCTGAAAGGAGTCGTGATATTTACTGGCGACTTTCCAATCTCTATTTCTGGTTCTTCGCCCTGTTGGGTGGCCTTCTTCCATACTGGTCGCTTTACCTTCAGGACCAGGGTTATTCCTATCTCCAGATCGCTACGTTGATGGCGACAATCCAGTTAACCAAAATTCTGGCACCCAGTGTTTGGGGCTGGCTCGGAGACCGTAGTGGTCAGAGGGTCCGCCTTGTCCGGTTCGGCGCCATTACCGGTTCACTGTTTTTTGCCGGTGTGTTCCTTGAGCCGGGATTTTACGGCTTGCTGCTGGTCATGCTGGCGTTCACATTTTTCTGGAACGCGATCTTGCCCCTTTATGAGGTGATTACCCTAAGAACTCTAGGCTCGCAGAAAGAGAAATATGGACAGGTTCGCCTCTGGGGTTCCGTGGGGTTTATTGGAGCCGTCGCTGGCGTAGGCGGTGTTCTGGAAGTCATTCCGGTTCATTACCTCCCCTGGTTATTGCTACCTGTGTTCGGCGGCATTGCGGTGTCTTCGTTTCTGGTGCCGTCAGAAAAAGGAGAGAGAAAGGAAAGGGCTCCCTCTGGAAGCCTGAAGGCGATCGTGACCAATCCGGCGGTTATTTCGTTTTTCGCCATGAATTTTTTGCTACAGGTCTCCCACGGGCCTTACTACACGTTTTTCAGTATTCACCTGGAGCAGCATGGCTACGGCAAGCTGCCCATAGGATTGCTGTGGTCACTGGGTGTGTTGTCGGAGATTTTGCTGTTCTTAGTAATGCATCGGTTTACTCGTCACCTGACGCTACGCCATATAGCGGTTGGTGCACTGTTGCTCAGCATGGTTCGCTGGATTCTGATCGCAGAACTGACCGATGTGGTCCTGGTTCTGATCTTTGCTCAGGCTCTTCACGCGGCGTCATACGGGGCGCTCCACGCGGTATCGGTTCAGTATATTCAGGGGTATTTTGGCAAGCACCACCACGGTCAGGGGCAGGCGCTATACAGTGGCCTTACATTTGGGGCTGGCGGTGCTGTAGGGGCCTGGATGTCAGGCTTCCTCGTTGAAGGCTTCAGCACATCGGCAGCCTTCCTGGGTGGTGCAGTGGCGCTTGTGTTGGCGGTTTTCATCGCCTGGCGGGGACTGGAGTCTCCGCCAGGCGATCGATGAAATTCCCTTTAAACTATGCTTGCTCGTCGGGATCTTCCTCATCCTCCTCAAGCTGGAGCGACAAGCCGCTACCAGAAGGGGATGCTGGTTTGGACTGGCTGGATGAGTCCTGGCCGTGCAGTTTAATCTTCAGGCGGAGGTTGTTTGCGGAGTCAGCGTTTTTAAGGGCTTCCTCTTCTGAAATCTTGCCTTCTTTCCAAAGGTTGAACAGTGCCAGGTCAAAGGTCTGCATACCAAGGTTTGCAGATTTCTCCATAATTTCCTTGATACCATCGATTTCGCCGCGAAGGATCAGTTCGCTGATGGTCGGGGTGCCCAGAAGAATTTCTATTGCTGCACAGCGCTTCTTGTCGATCGTGGGGATCAGGCGCTGTGAAACAAACGCCCGAAGGTTCATCGCCAGGTCCATCAGCAATTGAGGTCGGCGTTCTTCCGGGAAGAAGTTGATGATGCGATCCAGTGCCTGGTTGGCGTTATTGGCGTGCAGAGTCGAAATACACAGGTGGCCGGTTTCCGCAAACGCCAGGGCATGCTCCATGGTCTCGCGGTCGCGAATTTCGCCAATCAGGATAACATCCGGCGCCTGGCGCAAGGTATTCTTCAGGGCCTGGTGGAAGCTACGTGTATCGACGCCGACTTCTCGCTGGTTGATGATGCTCTTTTTGTGCCGGTGGATGTATTCGACCGGATCTTCAATAGTGATGATGTGGCCAGCAGAGTTGGTGTTCCGGTGGTCAATCAAAGCAGCCAGCGATGTGGATTTACCGGAGCCGGTTGCCCCCACAAAAAGCACCAGACCGCGTTTCGCCATCACCACATCTTTAAGAATTGGCGGCAGCCCCAGATCGTCCGCGTTCGGTATTTCGGTGACAATGTTCCGGGCAACGATCGAAATTTCGTTACGCTGACGGAAAATATTGATCCTGAATCGGCCAACATTGCGAATGCTGTAGGCCAGATTCATCTCAAGCTCCTGCTCGAATTCGGCGATCTGCTCGTCATCCATGATGCTATAGGCGATCTCTTTGATCGTCCCTGGCGCCATCGGTGTACGATCAATGGGCTTCAGGGTACCGTGAAACTTCGCGCAGGGCGGTGCGCCGGTACTCAGATACAGGTCCGAGCCGTCGTGTTTGGCCAGAATCTTGAGGTAATCGTCAAAGCCCATGTCGTCTCCTGATTATAAGAGTTCTAAGTTTGATCGCCGGTTTCTTCCTCATGCACAACGTTCAGCAGCACCCGTGCAGCCTGGCTCAACTGACGACCGGCAAGGCCAACCGCCCCAAGCACCCGATTGACGGAATGCCCCGTCTCAAGTCTGTGGAGGGATTCGTCCGCCATGCTCAACGGCAGCACACTCCATCCCAGGCCCACGCTGGTCATCATCTTGATCGTCTCAAGGTAGTTGGTGGGAATCTGCTGATTAAGCGGAAGATTCGCCTCCAGAAACAGCCTGCTGACCGTCCGATAAGTCGCCGTCGTGGTATCCGGTAGCAGCGCGGGGTAGCGGGCAAGCTCCTCCAGAGTTGCAGAATCCTGTCCTGAGAGATCGTGATCCGGCCCCACCACAAACGACATCGCATCCGGCCACTGTTGATATACCACGAACTGGCTGCCCATACTGTCACTGAGTGTGACAAAGGCCAGCTCCGCGTTACGTTTGAGCATCTGAGTGTAAGCCGCATCCGATTCCATAAACTGCAGGTTCAGCCTGACCTCTGGATAATCCCGGGAGAATCGTCGCAGCCAGTTGGGTAGGTGATGAAGCCCGATGTGGTGAGAAGCGATAATGTTCAGCTCACCCCGAATCGCACCGGTGTCTTCCGACAAGGCCATGCGGGCATTATGAATCTCATCGAGAATCTTCCGGGCATGGGGCATTAGCCGGGCACCGGCGTCGGTAAGACGAATTTCCCGATGGCTGCGATCCACCAGCTTTTCTCCGAGCAGGTTCTCCAGAGAGGCCAGTCGTTTGCTGATGGCTGGCTGGGTTAGATGAAGGACTGCTGCGGCTTCGGAAAATGATCCGAGATCCACTATCGTCAGAAATGCCTTAAGGGAGTTGGAATCCATTGGTGATTTCCTATAACCAGAACGCCAAATGTATGGGGCCGGCTCTGGCATGGCTTCCCAAAACTGTGCGGAGCCATGGATGGCGGAGCCCAAGCGATCCCATGGATGGGCTTGAGCGGGTTTTGGGAAGCCATGCCAGAGCCGGACCTCCCCAAACCTAGAGTATTCCTATAGGGAATTCAAAGAATAAAAAACATGAATTGAGGTTATTGAGCGTAGGGGCGTAAAATGGTGTCCATAGCAGTCAAAACCAGAAACCCCCAGACAGTGAGAGAGAATCATGGCGGGCAAGACCTTATACGACAAATTGTGGGACGACCATCTGGTCAAGCAGCGTGACGATGGCTCTGCGCTGATCTACATCGATCGTCAGTTGCTGCACGAAGTTACCTCACCGCAGGCCTTCGAAGGCTTGCGCATCGCCGGTCGGAAGCCCTGGCGCCTCGATGCCAACCTGGCAACCCCCGATCACAACGTGCCGACAGTCGATCGCGAAAAAGGTATCGATGGCATTGTCGACCCCGTGTCACGCACCCAGGTTGAAACCCTGGACAAGAACTGCGATGAGTTCGGAATTCTCGAATTCAAGATCAAGGATCAGCGTCAGGGTATCGTCCACGTTATCGGGCCAGAACAAGGGGCGACGCTGCCGGGCATGAGCATCGTATGTGGCGATTCCCATACCTCTACTCACGGCGCGTTCGGCTGCCTGGCACACGGTATCGGCACCTCTGAAGTGGAGCATGTACTGGCAACCCAGTGCCTGGTCCAGAAGAAAATGAAAAACATGTTGGTCAAGGTGAACGGCAAACTGGGCCCTGGTGTAACCGGTAAAGACGTTGTGCTGGCTATCATTGGCAAAATCGGTACAGCCGGCGGAACTGGCTATGCGATCGAGTTTGGCGGTGAGGCGATTCAGAGCCTGAGCATGGAAGGCAGGATGACCATCTGCAATATGTCCATTGAGGGTGGCGCTCGTGTAGGTATGGTGGGGGTTGATGAAACCACCATAGAGTATGTGAAAGGTCGTCCTTTCTCGCCGAAGGGTGAGCAGTGGGATAAGGCTGTGGAGTACTGGAACACATTGCACAGTGATGCCGATGCGGTATTCGACAAAGTGGTTGAACTCGACGGTTCCGGGATCAAGCCACAGGTAAGCTGGGGCACTTCACCGGAAATGGTTACCGGCGTTGACGGCCTGGTACCGGATCCTGCGAAAGAAGAAGACCCGATCAAGCGTGAAGGGATTGTGCGCGCCCTGAAGTACATGGGCCTGGAAGCAAATCAGAAAATTACCGATATCCAGTTGGATCGCGTGTTTATCGGCTCGTGTACCAATAGCCGGATTGAGGACCTGCGCGAAGCGGCTGCGGTTGTCAAAGGCCGCAAGGTAGCTGCTTCCCTGAAGCAGGCGATGGTGGTTCCGGGTTCCGGGCTGGTCAAAGCTCAGGCGGAGAAAGAAGGCCTCGACAAGATTTTCATCGAAGCTGGCCTCGAGTGGCGTGATCCCGGTTGCTCCATGTGTCTGGCGATGAACGCGGACAAACTGGGGCAGGGCGAGCATTGTGCTTCTACCTCAAACCGGAACTTTGAAGGTCGGCAGGGCTTTGGTGGTCGCACGCATCTGGTCAGCCCGGCTATGGCTGCTGCTGCTGCGGTAACTGGCCACTTTGTTGATGTCCGCGAACTGACACACTGATCCACAGGAGAGAGACCATGCGAGCATTTACGCAACACAAGGGCATTGCCGCCCCCATGGACCGTTCCAATGTGGATACGGACATGATCATCCCGAAGCAGTTCCTGAAGTCCATCAAGCGCACCGGGTTCGGGCCGAACCTGTTTGATGAATTGCGCTATCTGGACGAGGGTAAGCCTGATCAGGATTGTTCGCAGCGACCGCTGAACCCGGATTTTGTTTTGAACCAGGAGCGTTATAAGAATGCGAGTGTGCTGCTCGCCCGAACCAACTTCGGGTGTGGTTCCAGCCGTGAGCACGCGCCCTGGGCGCTGGATGATTTCGGATTCCGTGCCGTTATTGCTCCGAGCTTTGCCGATATTTTCTATAACAACTGCTTTAAGAATGGCTTGTTACCCATTGTTCTTGAAGAAGAAGTTGTTGATAAGCTCTTCCGGGAAACGGCAGACACCGAAGGTTACCAACTGACCATCGATCTGGAAGCGAAAACCGTTACCACACCTTCGGGTGAATCGTTCAGCTTTGAGGTGGATGACTTCCGTCGTCACTGTTTGCTGAATGGCCTGGACGACATCGGTGTGACCCTCGAAGATGCTGATTCGATCAGTGATTACGAGAACAACCGCAAGCAGACAGCTCCCTGGCTGTTTAATGCCGGCAACTGATTCAAATAGACGTTAAGGAAGAATTCATGTCACGAAATATCCTCTTGCTGCCGGGTGACGGTATCGGCCCGGAGATCGTTGCCGAGGCAGAAAAGGTACTGGGCAAGGTTAATGAGCAGTTTGATCTGGGGCTTAACTTTGACACCGCCCTGGTCGGTGGCGCCGCTCTTGATGCGACAGATTCACCTCTGCCAGACGTTACGCTGGAAAAGGCGAAGGCTGCGGATGCCATTCTGCTTGGCGCCGTTGGTGGGCCCAAATGGGATAGCCTGCCCATGGCCAAGCGCCCTGAAAAGGGCCTGCTGGGATTGCGCTCCAATCTGGAGTTGTTTGCAAACCTTCGCCCGGCGATTCTGTACCCGCAACTGGCGTCAGCGTCATCGCTCAAGCCGGAAGTTGTTTCGGGCCTGGATATCATGATTGTTCGCGAACTGACCGGTGGCATCTACTTTGGTCAGCCTCGTGGTGTGCGCGATCTCGAGAATGGCGATCGTCAGGGTTATAACACCTACGCCTACACGGAATCAGAAATCCGTCGCATCGGTCGTGTGGCCTTTGAAGCTGCTCAGCAGCGCGGCAAGAAGCTCTGTTCTGTCGACAAGGCAAACGTCCTGGAAGTGACGGTCCTATGGCGGGAAATCATGGAAGATCTCAAGCGGGAATACCCGGAAGTCGAGCTCTCCCACATGTATGTTGATAACGCCGCCATGCAGCTTGTTCGGGCACCAAAGCAGTTCGACGTCATTGTGACTGGAAACATGTTTGGTGATATTCTTTCTGACGAAGCTGCCATGCTGACCGGTTCCATTGGCATGTTGCCATCCGCATCCCTGAACTCGCAGAAACAGGGCATGTATGAGCCGTGTCATGGTTCTGCGCCGGACATCGCCGGGCAGGGTATTGCCAACCCGCTGGCGACTATTCTCAGTGCAGCGATGATGTTGCGCTACAGCCTGGGCGAAGAGCAAGCCGCCGAGGCCATTGAGGCCGCAGTCAGCAAGGTACTGGATCAGGGCTTGCGCACTGCGGATATTATGTCGGAAGGTGCGACCAAGGTGTCCACCCGTGACATGGGCGAAGCGGTTTTGGCGGCTCTCTAACCGGCTATCACCGGTTTCAGTAAATTGAGAACCCGACGGCAGCGACATGCTGCTGCCGCGGGGTCATCCATCCTGTCCCTGCCAGCGATAACGGTAGCGGGCGGGCATAAAAGAGGTTCAAAAGTCGCACATGAAGCGAGTTGGACTTGTAGGTTGGCGCGGCATGGTGGGCTCTGTCCTCATGCAGCGCATGCGTGAAGAAAACGATTTTGCCGATATCGATCCGGTATTTTTTACGACTTCCCAGACCGGGAAGCCTGCGCCGGAAGTCGGTAAAGAGGGTGTTCCTGCGCTGCAGGATGCCTTTGATATCGACATTCTGAAAACTATGGATGTCATCGTGACCTGTCAGGGTGGCGATTATACAACCAAGGTGTATCAGCCACTCCGTGATGCCGGGTGGGAGGGTTACTGGATTGATGCGGCATCGACACTTCGGATGGTCGATCACTCCGTCATCGTGCTCGATCCGGTTAACCGGAATGTTATTGATGCCGCTCTTGATAATGGCGTTAAGGACTACATCGGTGGCAACTGTACGGTCAGCCTGATGATGCTTGCCCTTGGTGGCCTGCTTGAGCAGGACCTGATCGAGTGGGTATCGCCGATGACCTACCAGGCGGCGTCCGGTTCCGGTGCACAGAATATGCGTGAACTTCTGAGTCAGATGGGTGATCTGCGTGACAGTGTGAAGTCCGAACTGGAAGACCCGTCATCTGCGATTCTTGAAATCGACCGCAAGGTAACGGAAACCATGCGTGGCGACAGCTTCCCGACCGAGCATTTCGGTGTGCCGCTTGCCGGTAGTCTGATTCCGTTTATCGATAAGCAGCTCGATAACGGTATGAGCAAGGAAGAGTGGAAGGCCGGCGTTGAGACCAACAAGATTCTGGGCCGCAGCGAGAGCCCGATTCCCATTGACGGGCTCTGTGTCCGGATTGGTGCCATGCGTTCCCACAGTCAGGCTCTGACCATCAAGCTCAAGAAGGATCTTTCGGTTTCTGAGATCGAAGGCATCCTGGCCAAGGCCAATGACTGGGTTAAGGTAATTCCGAATGATCGCGATGCGACCATGGAAGAGCTTACACCGGCGAAGGTTACCGGCACGTTGAGCATTCCGGTTGGTCGTATCCGGAAGCTCTCCATGGGACCGGAATACATTTCTGCGTTTACCGTAGGGGATCAGTTGCTGTGGGGGGCTGCGGAGCCCTTGCGTCGCATGCTGAGGATCCTGCAGGAACGTTAAGATTTGTTACACGGCGGTAATTAATGCCAACTGTGTCCGGTTTTGATCAAGCCGGTTGGGGGCGAAGGCTGATTTCAGTCTTCGCCCCTGTTATTTTTCAGGGATTATTTCAGCGGCATTGGGAAGTTCCGCCGGATAGATACAAAATTGCTACAAGGATTGGCGCTGATTGATTGATAAAGCGGGTATTATCAACAATACTTGCCGGATTGAACGTTAGTAAGAAAGCCATAATAACGATAAAGAATCAGCCAGAAAAAATTAGATGGAAATTATCCAACCTCGTCCGATGTCTGCCTGAAAGAAGGTAGCAATGAACAACGGAGACTGGAAAGGAAGAAGCATGAAGGTACGCAAGCTTGCGGTTGCACTGGCTCTGGCGGGAGGGCTCGGGTCCAGCGTCGCACAGGCCCTGGGGCTGGGGGAAATCGAACTTCAGTCATATCTGAATGAACCACTGGATGCGCAGATCGTTTTGCCGCAGAGCCGTGGTGTTAATCCCAACGATGTATTCGTCAATGTTGCCCCGGATTCGGCTTACGAAAGAGTCGGGCTGGATCGAAACCTGTTCCTGAGCAAGCTTCAGTTCAAGGTTATAACCGGTAGTGATGGCAGTCTCATCGTCAATGTCTCCTCCCGCGAGCCGCTGCGGGAACCGTACCTCAACTTCCTGTTAGAGCTCACCTGGCCAAGTGGCCGGTTGATGCGAGAATACGCAGTATTGGTGGACCCCCCCGTCTACGCTGAAAATTCCGGAGTTCAGGAAACCGTCTCGGCACCGACTACAGTACGCACACCAGCGCCGACGACAACGACAACGACCCGAAGTCCCGAATCCGTTCGCCGCCAGACCCAGGCGGAGCAAAGTCTGGCCCGCAGTTCAGGTTCTGGCTACCAGGGCGAGACTTTTGGCCCGACGGGTTCATCGGATACTTTGTGGACCATCGCCTCCCGCGTTCGTCCCAATGACAGCGTTTCCATGCAGCAGATGATGCTGGCATTGCAGGATCTGAACCCCGACGCCTTCATCGGTGGCAATATCAATCGACTCAAACGCGGAGAGGTTCTCCGTGTGCCCACTCTGGATCAGATTCAGAGTCGTACCCGTGCTGAGGCAACCCGCGCTGTTACTGCTCAGAATGAAGAACTCAACGCTCCAAAGCGTACCGTTGATGCAACTGAGACAAAGCAGGAACAAAACGTTGAGGCAGCCGCGTCGGGCGCTGCACCAGGTTCCGCTGGAGATGAGCTGAAACTGCTTGTTGCGGATGCAGAGTCCGATGCGGGTGGGGAAGCCGGTTCTGCTGGTGGCGACAGTGATTTGCCAGGCGGTGTTGACGCAGGCACAGCTGTTGCGATGGAAGAGCTTGATAGCGTACGTCGTGAAAACGACGAGTTGAGCGGCCGCGTTGAGGATTTGCAGAGCCAGGTAGAAACCCTGCAGCGTCTGCTGGAGCTTAAGAACAGCCAGTTGGCTGATATGCAGGAGCGCGCTGCTGACTCCAATGGGGGTGCAGCTGGCCAGGAACAGGCCTCCGCTGTAGGTTCCGGCATGGGTGCTGATGAAACCGCTTCAGGTACAGACTCTGTTGTAGAGAGTCTCGACGCTGAGGGCACCCCATCTGTTGACGGCTCTGAAATCGCTGAGGGCTCTCAAACCGCTGAAGGCTCTCAAACCGCTGAAGGCTCTGAAACCCCAGCAATGGCCGTTGAGGAATCTGACGGTGGTGAGGGTGAATCGGCGGCTGATGTCGGGCTTGAGGCGAATGCTCAGGACGACATGGCTGGTGGAGAATCGATGGCTCCTGCCGATGCGCCAGACATGGCAGCGGAAGCTGAATCCGGAGAAGTTGCATCTGAGGCCGCGGCACCTGCAGCTGCTCAACAATCAGAGCCCGCTCAGCCTGTAAGCAAGCCGGTTACTCAGGCGCCTGCACCTGAAAAAGCATTCCCCGGCAACATCATCGATATGATTATGAGCAACCCGATGTACCAGATTGCCCTGGGTGGCGGTCTCATCGTGTTGTTGCTGATTCTCCTGCTGCTTGCCCGGCGTAATGCCAACCGCGAAAAGCAGTTCTATGACGAGCTTAATTCAGATTCCGATGATAGCGGTGACAGTATCGATCTCGGTCTTGACGAAAGCGGCTCTGAGGACGGTGGTGCGACTGACGCCATCGCTGAAGCTGATGCCTATATCGCCTATGGTCGTCTTGATCAGGCTGCCCAGGCTTTGGAAGGCGCTATTTCCCGCGAGCCAAGCCGTACCGATCTTCGCCTGAAGTTGCTTGGTGTCTATGCAGATGCCGAGGATCGCTCTTCATTCGAAAAGCAGTACGGTGAAATTGAGGCTCTGGACGACGAGCAGGCGCTTTCCGCAGCTAACGAACTCAAGCTTCGTCTTGAAGAAGCGGAGTCGATGCCGAGTATTGACGACCTTGAATCCCAGCTTCGTTCTGACTCATTCAGTGCCACTGACACTGACACTGCAGTGGATACTCCCGACGAGGAGGTCTCTTCCGAGGAACTGTTAGCGGATCAGTTTGAAGCTGCCCAGGACGAGGGGCCTGCCGAAAACGAATTTGGTGAACTGGATTCTGATCTTACCGACTTCGATCTGAGCGATACTGATGATGCGGCAGCTTCATCTGTTGAAGACGATGCTCAAGAATCTGTTGAAGAGGCCGCCGAAGGCGTGGATCGTGACAGCCTGATCGAATATGACCTGTCGGATGTATCTCTGGATCTGGAGGACGCTGACGCACTCGAAACAGAGTCCGATTCGACGGAAGCCCTGAAGCCCGATGAGGACTTCACTGATTTCGATATTGATCTCGAGGAGTCTCTGGAGTCAGGCGAAGACAGTGCTCCTGAGGAAGAATCCCTGGGCGATCTGTCCGAAACCGGGCTTGAGCTTGAGTTTGATGAAACTGCCTTCGGTGAGGAAAGCTCTCAGGATGAGGTGGTTACAGATGAACTGCCGGGCGACAGCGAAACTGAAACCGAAACCGTTGACCTGTCCGACGAATCAAATCTTGAATCCCTTGATGAGTCCTTCCTGGATGAGCTGGATGCCGAACTCGACAAGGTGGCCAGTGAAGATGAAGATCTGGGCGCTCTCGAGGGGGAAGAGTCTTCCCTTGATGATCTCGAACTCGATGTGTCTGACGAAGACCTGGCTTTGATCGAAGAGTTTTCGGAGTCATCCGAGCCGATGGAAGAAAGTCCCGATATGGTCTCCCTGGATGAAGAGTTGGGACTTGAGGATGCACTGGAGGACGTGAGTGGCGAGGAATCTGAAGAATCTCTAGAAGAAACGCCTCTTGACCAACCGGAAGAGCTTGAGGACTTCGGTGATCTTGGCGATTTGGAAGATCTGAGCGAGTCGCCAGCCCCTGATGATGTCCCTGTCGCGTCGGACAACGTGGATGAGCCGGTGGGTGCTTCTGGTCTGGATCTGGATGAAAGTGATCTTGGCGAAGAAGACGACTTTGATTTCCTTGCTGGAACAGACGAAGCAGCCACCAAGCTTGATCTCGCAAGAGCCTATATTGAGATGGGAGATAGTGATGGTGCCCGGGATATTCTTGAGGAAGTGGCGCTCGAGGGCGATGATGCCCAGAAAGCCGAAGCTCAGGAACTCCTTAAAAATCTGTCCTGATTCGTTATAATCGGATCAACGACGCTAAAAGCGCCGGCGACCGGGTTCTTCCCGGGTTCAGCCGGCGCTTTGTTTTTTGTAGAACGGAACCCGCAATTGTTTCTTGAATCCCAACAACTGACTACTGACACAATGATTGGCCAAGGGCGGGTTGCTCTTGCATTCGAGTACGACGGCCGCGAATTTCACGGCTGGCAGTTGCAGAAATCGGGTGTGCGTTCGGTTGAGGCCGAACTTGCCAGAGCTGTCGCCAGGGTCGCGAATCACCCGGTTGATCTGGTGTGTGCGGGTAGAACGGATGCGGGCGTTCATGCCAGCTATCAGATTGTCCACTTTGAGACGCCGGCGATTCGTACTCTGCGTTCGTGGGTGATGGGTATAAATACGTCGTTGCCGGATGACATCGCGGTCCACTGGGCGGGTAACGGCCCCGGCGATTTTCACGCTCGTTTTTCAGCCTTTTACCGGCGTTATCGCTATGTAATCTACAACGGTCCTGTCCGGCCGGGGATTCAGCGCGGGCAGGTTAGCTGGACATACCGTCCGCTGGACGCCGTTCGTATGCACGAAGCTGCCCAGGCGCTGATCGGGGAGCATGATTTCTCTTCTTTTCGGGCGGCGGGCTGTCAGTCCCGTTCTCCTGTTCGGTTTATGGAGCGCATTACGGTAAGCCGAAAAGGAGATTTCGTCGTAATTGATGTGCAGGCCAACGCTTTCCTTCATCATATGGTACGGAATATTGCTGGTGTGCTGATGGCGGTAGGTTGTGGTCAGCAATCACCGGAATGGGTCCGGGAAGTATTGGAAAAACAGGATCGTACTGCTGCAGGTGTGACGGCGCCTCCACATGGGCTTTACCTTGTGGATGTCGGATACCCGGGGTGGTGTGGCATTCCTGAAGCTGCGTGTGGTCCCGGGTTTCTCCGGCCATGGTTTACCGATGCAGAAAATGCACCCGTGGCGCCGACCCACATTCACCCGAGGGAGCCGATGCCATCATCGTGAACACCCGAATAAAGATCTGTGGTCTGACCCGGGCTGAGGATGTCGACGCAGCCGTTGCCGCTGGAGCTGACGCCATTGGGTTGGTGTTTTATGACCCCAGCCCCCGATCCGTTACTATCAAGCAAGCGGTGGCTCTCGCCCAGCGGGTACCGGCATTCGTTTCTCTTGTGGGCTTGTTCGTGAATCCTGACAGGGAGTTCGTTGACGCCGTCCTGCAACAGGTTCCACTGGATCTGTTGCAATTCCATGGCGACGAAACGCCGGACTACTGCAATAGCTTTGGGCGGCGCTGGATTAAGGCTATTCGTGTTCGTGAAGCGGGACAGATCGAGAAAGCGTTTAGTGATTACCAGCGTGGCGCCGGTTTGCTCGTTGATGCCTGGGATCCGGACCGCTATGGCGGTACCGGGCATTCCTTCAACTGGCAGCTTATCCCTGAAGAGCGCTCCATGCCGCTTATATTGGCCGGTGGTTTGACATCTGATAACGTATCCGGCGCAGTTCAACAGGTCAGACCCTGGGCCGTTGATGTCAGCGGTGGCGTGGAAAGCAGCAAAGGTATCAAGGACATCAAAAAAATATCTGACTTCATTAAAGAGGTTCATCGTGTCTGTAAAACTGACTGAAGAAATGCTGAGTGCACTGCCGGACAACCGGGGGCACTTTGGTGTATTCGGCGGGCGATTCGTCTCCGAGACCCTCATGGATTCCCTGATGATCCTGGAAAAGGAATACCTTCGCCTGAAGGAAGATCCTGAGTTCCAGGCTGCGTTTGACAAAGATCTTGCCCATTATGTTGGGCGTCCCAGTCCTTTGTATTTTGCTGAACGCCTTACCCGTGAAACCGGTGGAGCCCAGATCTGGCTAAAGCGCGAGGATCTTAACCATACTGGCGCGCATAAGGTGAACAACACGATTGGCCAGGCCCTGTTGGCTGCGTTTCTCGGTAAAAAACGCATCATTGCCGAAACGGGGGCTGGACAGCATGGTGTGGCAACAGCGACAGTCTGTGCTCGCCTGGGGCTCGAATGTCATGTGTTCATGGGGGCTGAAGATGTCCAGCGCCAGGCACTGAATGTGTATCGTATGAAGCTGCTCGGGGCCCAGGTACACGCCGTCGAAAGTGGTACCCGTACGCTCAAGGATGCGATGAACGACGCCATGCGTGACTGGGTTTCCAATGTGGATGATACCTTTTACATCATCGGAACCGTTGCCGGACCGCATCCGTACCCCTTACTGGTTCGGGATTTTCAGGCAGTGATCGGCCGTGAACTCCGGCAGCAGGCACTGGAGCAAGCCGGAAAGCTACCGGATGCTCTGGTTGCCTGTGTTGGTGGTGGCTCCAATGCGATCGGCATGTTCTACCCGTTCCTCACTGATGAAAGTGTTGAGCTTTATGGGGTAGAGGCAGGCGGTCACGGCATTGAAACCGGCGAACACGCAGCCCCGCTGTGTGCCGGTCGTCCGGGTGTTTTGCACGGCAACCGCACCTATCTGATGGAAGATGAAAATGGTCAGATTTCCTCCACACATTCTGTGAGCGCAGGTCTGGATTATCCGGGCGTCGGTCCGGAACATGCGTGGTTGAAGGATGTGGGTCGGGCGAACTATGTTTCAGTAACCGACGAGGAAGCCCTGGATGGTTTCCGGACGCTTACCCGTGTTGAAGGTATTATGCCGGCACTGGAGTCATCTCATGCCGTGGCTTATGCGCTCAAGCTCGCCGCTACAATGGACAAGGATCAGATGGTTGTGATCAATGTTTCTGGTCGAGGTGATAAAGACATCCATACCATTGCTCAAATCGATGGCATTGAGATCTGATTAACATACAGGAGCTGGCATGAGCCGGATTGAACAGGTTCTGCAAACCCTTAAAGGGCAGGGAAGAAAAGCCCTTATTCCGTATATCACTGCGGGGGATCCTCATCCGGACAAGACGGTTGAGCTGATGCATACACTGGTTGCGGCCGGTGCAGATATTATTGAGCTGGGTGTGCCATTCTCCGATCCGATGGCGGATGGCCCGGTAATCGCTCTGGCCTGCGAGCGGGCGCTTGCCCACAACACGTCGTTGCGTCAGGTTATTGCGATGGTGAAGGAGTTCCGCAAGGATGATGGGCGCACGCCGGTTGTTCTGATGGGGTACCTTAACCCAATGGAGGCGATGGGGTATGAGGCCTTTGCCGATGCTGCTGCAGACGCCGGCATTGATGGTGTGCTTACGGTAGACCTTCCTCCAGAGGAAGCCGAGGATGTGGCACCGCTGTTTGCGGCCCGCAATCTGGATCCTATTTTCTTGCTGGCGCCAACGACAACGGATGAGCGAATCCGTGCTATCAGCGAGCACTCTTCCGGTTATGTGTACTATGTTTCATTCAAAGGTGTGACCGGAGCTGCCAAAATTGATGTGGACGAAGTTGCAGCGAAAGTCGGCCATATCCACGAGTTGACCGCACTGCCGGTTGGCGTTGGCTTCGGTATTCGTGATGCTGAGACAGCTGCGGCTGTTGGACGGGTATCCGATGGTGTAATTGTTGGCAGTGTACTGGTCGATACAATAGCTAGAAATCAAGCAGATACCGATCAGCTTAAACGGGCACTGACGGATCTGCTCCACCCAATGCGTGAGGCACTGGATAGTCTGGCGTCCTGATAGGGCGCGGGGCTTACAGGCATCAAAGGACAGGATGAGATCATGAGTAACTGGCTTGATAAGATCATGCCGAGCAAGATTCGCTCGGAATCCAAGCAGAGGACCGGCGTTCCCGAAGGTTTGTGGAAAAAATGCCCCAAGTGCGGCGCCTTTCTCTACAAGCCTGAGCTTGAGAAAAACCTGGATGTCTGCCCGAAGTGTAATCACCACCTCAGAGTGAGTGCTCGTCGCCGCCTGGATATCTTCCTTGATAAAGATGGCCGCGAGGAGATCGCTGCAGATCTGGAGCCATGGGATCGTCTCAAGTTCAAGGACAGTAAGCGCTATAAGGACCGTCTGTCGCAAGCACAGAAGTCGACCGGCGAGAAAGATGCCTTGCTGGCCATGAAAGGGACCACTCTGGGTGTCCCCCTTGTTGCCTGCGCCTTTGAATTCAATTTCCTTGGCGGGTCAATGGGGCAGGTCGTTGGTGAGAAATTCGTTCAGGCGGCTAACGTGACGCTGGAGCAGCGTATTCCGTTGATTTGCTTCTCTGCCAGTGGTGGTGCCCGTATGCAGGAAGCGATTCTTTCGTTGATGCAGATGTCCAAGACCGCTGCGGTTCTTGAGCGGATGAAGCAAGAAGGGATCCCTTACATCTCAGTGATGACAGACCCTGTCTTCGGTGGTGTATCGGCGAGTCTTGCCATGCTGGGGGACCTCAATATCGCTGAGCCCAACGCGTTGATCGGTTTTGCTGGCCCGCGGGTTATCGAGCAGACGGTTCGGGAGAAACTGCCGGAAGGGTTCCAGCGAAGCGAATTTCTGCTGGAGCACGGTGCTATCGACATGATTCTGCACCGGCATCAGATGCGTGAACGTATCGCCCACCTGCTGGCGAAGTTTACGGCTGACGAGCGCCCGGGTACGGAAGCTCCCATCGAGTTTGAAGTAACGGAAAAAACTGACAACGATGCTCCCGCCGAGTAATGCCTCTTCCCACTCCCCGGATGCTCCGGGGAGTGGGGCCACTGTCGATCAGTGGCTTTCCTATCTGGAAGCTATACATCCTACTGAAATTGACCTCGGGCTCGATCGGGTCCTGGTGGTACTTCGTCGCCTTTTCCCCCGAAAGCCCGATGCGCGGATCATAACCGTGGCGGGTACAAACGGTAAGGGCAGCGCTGTTGCCACCATCGAGGCGCTGCTGCAGGCTGCCGGACGTACGACAGGTGCCTATACCTCACCGCACTTGCAGCTTTATAACGAACGGGTCAGGGTCAAGGGTGTTGATATCAGCGATGCCGATCTGGTGCGGGCGTTCGAACAGGTGGAATCAGCCCGGCGTCAGGTATCTCTTACCTATTTCGAATTCGGTACGCTGGCTGCGTTCGTTGCCTTTGCCGAATCAGGGGTTCAGGACTGGATACTGGAAGTAGGGTTAGGCGGACGTCTTGATGCCGTTAATGTTCTGGATCCTGATTTTGCGATCATTACCTCCGTCGATATTGACCATGTAGCGTTTCTCGGCGACAACCGCGAGATCATCGGCTTTGAGAAGGCGGGGATCCTTCGTCCGGGCATTCCTGCAGTCTATGGTGCTTTGGAAGCGCCCCGATCGGTATTACAGCAGGTTAACGCTCAGAAGGTCTCTCTGGCCCTTGCGGGGAGAGATTATCAGGTCACTGTTAGAGAGGTCGCCCGATCTGTCGATGGTAACGAACTGACGTCTGCAGTTCTCGATTACGGTAGCGATCACATTGTACTTCCCAGCGGACCACTTCCGGTGATGAGTGTGGCGGCGGCGACCGTGGCTATCCGACAGTTGGAGCCATCGCTTTCCATTGCCGATATCGAGGCAGTGCTGTCCGACGTTCGGGTGCCAGGTCGGTTTGAGCAGTTGGCATCCTCCCCGGGGGTTTACGTCGATGTTGGGCATAACCCCCATGCCGCTTCCTGGCTGGCAAGCCGGATTCAGGCGATAGCAGGCCCTGAGCAGAAGGTTCATGCAGTCTATGCTGCCTTGGCGGATAAAGACGTTGAGGGCGTACTGGAGGTCATGGATCCGGCGGTTGACCGATGGTATTTCGCCGGCCTGGATGTTCCGCGGGGGCTAAGTTGTGATGCATTGAAGTCACGCGCAGGATGTTTGGTCGACTCTACAATCGAGCGGGCTGAGACCGTTGCGGAGGCACTTTCCGTTGCCTTGGAAAAGGCAGCGGCAGATGACCTCGTGATTGTTTTCGGTTCGTTCTTTACAGCGGCTGAGGCCAGGACTTCGCTACTGGGTTCATGACCTTAAAGTTTGTCCATGGCGGTGGCTGTGGCTTTGAGTTCTTCCCGGGCGGCAGTTACTATCGTTCCTGAATTCACTTTGGGTGTATGTTTAACTGTCGGGGGGCAAAAACGTGGATGGATTAAAGCAACGGATCATCGGAGCATTGGTTCTGGTTTCGCTTGCGGTTATCTTCGTGCCTATGGTCTTCGATGAACCCCATTCAGAGCGAACATCCACATCCATCAAGATCCCTGAAGAGCCTCCGTTTCCAGAAGTGACCGCGCCTGAATCACGGGACGTCGATTCTCCCAGCTATAATTCTGCTGGTACAACTGACGGAGCCAGTGACCCGGTTGCTGACCCTGTAGATGACGCCCCTGGGTATCGTCTGGTCGAAGAGCCTGATGTCACACCACCACAAACCGCAGAGGCAGACCCTGTGGACGAGCCTGCCCCGGTTAAGTCCCAGGCTGAACAGGAGAGTGCTCAGAGCGCTGCAGCAGAACCTGAGAAAAATGCGAAGGTTGAAGCCAGCGAATATACCCGTTCCCTTGAGGGGGCCTGGGTTGTTCAGTTGGGTAGCTTCGGTAATGCCGACAACGCAAAGCGGCTGAGAGATGGTGTCCGGGAAAAAGGCTACGGAGCTCACCTTCAGCAGGTAGCGCGGGGCGATACGACGCTAACTCGTGTATTCAGTGGGCCTTTTGTCAGTAAGTCCGATGCGGAATCCGCAAAGAAGGTTCTCGACAAGGCGTTCAGCCTGAATAGTCTTGTGACCACAGGCGATAAATAAGCGTTTTCCACCGCCTTTATGGGCAACAGGCGGTTTGGTGATGCTTCGATTCCTGTTAGAATTCGCGCTTCCTTTTTTGCACCGGGTTCCAAATGGAAGCGCTGATCTGGATTGACTGGGTCATCATTGCCCTGATAACAGTTTCCACGCTTATCAGCCTGAAGCGGGGTTTCGTTAGAGAAGCCCTGTCTCTGGTTACCTGGGTGGGCGCGTTCATCCTGGCGCGTACCTTTCACCCGCAGATGCAAACCCTACTTGAAAGTACCGTTGAAACACCGCTGGTCAGATTGATCGCTGCGTTTGCGATTCTGTTTTTTGGCACCCTGATTGTCGGTGCGATCATCAATAATATGATCGGACACCTGATTCGCGTAACGGGGCTCTCTGCGACCGACAGAGTGTTGGGGATGGGATTTGGTTTATTGCGGGGCGTTGTGGTGGTTATCGTCGCCATCGCGTTTACCCGCTATACGCCGTTGGCCCAGGACACCTGGTGGCGAGAATCGTTGATGATCAATCGTTTGGCAGTTGTTGAAGATTGGTCCCGGCGTACTCTGGGCGACGAGTTTGCCCGATTCCTGGGCCCCGCGCCTGATAGCAACGGCGTACCAGAAAGCAGTACAGAGCAGGAAGGCGTGGAACCGGCGTCCACGTCCAGCTAACATTCAGTTTTAACACTCGGAGAAAACCGTATCCATGTGTGGCATTGTCGGCATCGTCAGTACATCCAACGTCAATCAGTTGCTTTATGATGCGTTGACCGTTCTTCAGCACCGGGGCCAGGATGCAGCCGGCATTGTGACATTCCAGGATGATCGTTTCTTCTTGCGCAAGGATAATGGTCTGGTACGGGATGTATTCCATACCCGCCACATGCGTCGTCTGGTCGGTAACGTTGGCATCGGTCACGTCCGTTATCCGACGGCGGGTACTTCGAGTTCTGCTGAAGCCCAGCCATTTTACGTGAACAGCCCGTACGGTATTACTCTGGCCCACAACGGCAACCTGACCAATGCGGACGATCTTTCCAAAGACCTGTTCCGCACAGACCTGCGGCACATCAATACCAACTCGGATTCCGAAGTTCTTCTGAACGTGTTTGCCCATGAACTGCAGAAGCAGGGCAAGCTAGTTCCGACCCAGGAAGAGATCTTCTCTGCGGTTCAGGCGGTTCATAAACGTTGTCGTGGTGCTTATGCCGTTATCGCTATGATTACAGGGTACGGCATCGTCGGGTTCCGTGACCCGAATGGCATCCGCCCGGCGTGCTACGGTGTTCGGGAGGCCGAGGACGGTCGCAAGGAATACATGATTGCGTCCGAAAGCGTTGCGCTCAATGCTGCCGGATTTACTCTGGTTCGCGACATTGCCCCGGGTGAAGCGGTTTACATTGAAACCGACGGTACTATCTATACCCGCCAGTGTTCTGATAACCCCCACCTGTATCCGTGTATATTCGAGCATGTGTATTTTGCTCGTCCGGATTCCATCATGGACAAGGTGTCTGTCTACAAGGCCCGCCTGCGTATGGGAGAAACCCTCGCGGACAAGCTGCTGAAGGAATTCCCGGATCACGAAATCGATGTAGTCATGCCGATTCCGGATACCAGCCGGACCTCCGCTATGCAGATGGCTCATCGTCTGGGCGTCAAGTTCCGGGAAGGTTTTATCAAGAACCGCTATATTGGCCGCACGTTCATCATGCCTGGCCAGAAAATGCGTAAAAAATCTGTTCGCCAGAAGCTGAACCCGATTGATCTGGAGTTCAAGGACAAGAACGTCATGCTGGTGGATGATTCCATCGTGCGGGGGACAACCTGTAAGGAAATCGTCCAGATGGCGCGGGATGCAGGTGCCCGGAACGTTTATTTTGCCTCGGCTGCACCCCCGGTTCGCTACCCGAATGTTTATGGTATCGATATGCCGACAGCCAGCGAACTGATCGCGCATGATCGGACGGTAGACGAAATTCGTGATCAAATTGGCGCAGATTGGCTGCTCTATCAGGATCTCGAAGACCTCGTTACCTGCGTAAGCGACGTTAACGAAGAGATAGACGGCTGGGAGTGTTCTGTGTTTACCGGTGATTATATAACCGGTGATGTCGATCGCGCGTATCTGGATCGACTTGAGGATGCGCGCAATGACAAGAAGCGCTCCAAGCAGGACGGAAACAGCTCGTCCGACAACGGAATTATCGACCTGCATAACGACGAAGCCTGACCCACAGAACTGAAGAACAGGAGTACATGATGACCCACCGCCGCGAAGAGAACGTCTGGATTCCCGAGTCGGATCTTGACGGTATGACAGTAGATACCCTGGCGGTGAGGGCAGGGCAGATTCGTACTGGCCAACTGGAACATAGCGACCCTATTTTTCCCACCTCCAGCTTTGTATACGGCAGTGCGGCCCAGGCGGCTGCACGCTTCGGTGGTGAAGAGCCAGGTAATATCTACTCAAGATTTACCAATCCGACGGTACAGGCGTTTGAAGGCCGTATTGCAGCTATGGAAGGCGCCGAACGCGCCGTCGCCACTGCCTCAGGAATGGCTGCCATCCTCAGTACCTGCATGGCGCTCCTTAAGGCTGGCGACCATGTTGTGTGCTCCCGTGGTGTATTCGGCACGACCAATGTCCTTTTCCAGAAGTATATGGCGAAGTTCGGTGTCGAAACGACGTTTGTCAGCCTGACTGACATGGATGCGTGGGCATCTGCTGTTCGGCCAGAAACCCGGATGCTGTTTATCGAAACTCCGTCCAACCCGCTGTGTGAAGTGGCAGATATGGAAAAGCTGGCGGCATTGGCCAAGGCCAGTGATGCCCTGTTTGTGGTCGATAACTGTTTCTGCACGCCTGTACTTCAGCGCCCACTGGATTTTGGCGCAGATATCGTCGTGCACTCTGCGACCAAGTACCTTGATGGTCAGGGACGCTGTGTTGGTGGTGTCGTTGTTGGTCCAGACAAGCTGGTTGATGAAGTTTATGGATTCCTTCGTTCCGCTGGGCCCACAATGAGCCCTTTCAATGCGTGGGTATTCCTCAAGGGCTTGGAAACGTTACCAATTCGTATGCGTGCTCACTGCGACAATGCGTTAGAGTTGGCTCTATGGCTGGAGCAGCAGGAGGCTGTGGAGCAAGTGTTCTATGCCGGCCTGGAAAGTCATCCGCAACATGCACTCGCGGCCCGACAGCAAAAAGGGTTTGGTGGCGTTTTGTCGTTCCGGCTGAAAGGCGGCCGGGAAGAAGCATGGCGTTTTGTCGATGGCACACGGATGATTTCAATCACCGCCAATCTTGGCGATGTGAAAACGACGATAACTCATCCGGCAACCACCACCCACGGCCGGCTGTCGCCTGAAGACAAAGCGGCTGCAGGCATTACCGAAAATCTGATTCGGCTTTCGGTGGGTATAGAAGCAGTCGAAGATCTGAAAACTGACCTGTCCAGAGGTTTTCACGCTCTTCAGAACCCGAGCAATTAACGTCCAGGTATTCATGGCAGAGTCCGCAAAAGCGAAAAGTGCACCAAATGAACTGACGGAAAAACAGCTACGCTTTCGCCGTCTGGTCTCTCAGGGCGC
This sequence comes from Marinobacter salinexigens, assembly GCF_008370345.1. Classification (GTDB taxonomy): domain Bacteria; phylum Pseudomonadota; class Gammaproteobacteria; order Pseudomonadales; family Oleiphilaceae; genus Marinobacter; species Marinobacter salinexigens. The sequence continues at coordinate 570,010 of NZ_VTUU01000002.1, forward strand.
AAGGGAAGGAGCGGTCATCGCGCTCATTGCCTTGTGCATATACCTTGCTATGGCACTGGTAACATTCAGCCCGTCAGACCCTGGATGGGCCAGTATCGGGCACGACACCAGTGTTCAGAATTCAGCCGGGCGTACAGGCGCCTGGCTTGCCAGCCTGTTAATGGACTTCTTTGGCCATGTGGCCTACCTGTTTCCAGTCATGATCGCGGGATACGCCATTATGCTGATTCGTCGGCGTAATGATTCCCTTGATCTGCACTGGCCTCTGTTCATGGTCCGTTTCGGCGGATTTCTTCTGATCCTGCTTTCAGCCACCAGTCTGCTTTCTCTCTACTCGGTCTTCGGTCTCGGAGCGTCATCAGGTGGGGTATTGGGAACCGCGGTGTCTGAAGCGATGGTGCGGTTTTTTAACCTCCCGGCAACAACACTCCTTCTGATCGCAATTTTTCTGTTTGCCTTGACCGTGACTACCGGTTTGTCCTGGTTCTGGCTGATGGATCAGGTTGGAGGTCTGACACTGAAGTTGGGTCTTGCGGTGAAAGCGATGGTCACCAAGGATCGGGATGCTTCCGGCTCAGAGGAACGGCAACCTGCTCCACAGCCCCGACGAGAGGCGAAAGTTGAGCCGCCGGTTGTCAACGAGCGGGTATCGGCGGACGATCAAGGTGATGAACCTCGTTGGTGGCACAAACTTCCGGGATTTGGTCCGAAAGCTCCCAAGGCGGGGGAAAAGCCTTCAAAAGGTCCCGGGCAACGCCCGGAACGGAAAGAGCCAGGGCTGGAGGGGGCGCTTCCTGAGATTGATCCGGATCCAGTCGCACTGGAGAGTTTCAGCTCCCGTGACGATGCGCCCCCGGCAAGGTCTGCCAAGCCGGTACCGAAAGCAGCGGAAGCCGAACCCCGGCAAGCGCAGCAGGCTACGTCCCGCTCTCTGAGGATTTCACCGTTCAAGAAAGAAGATCAGGGCGCCGCCAGGAAAACGAATGGCAGTCAACAGCCATCCTTGCTTGAAGACATTGAGAGCCCGATACCTCCCATAAGCCTTCTTGACCCACCGGAGGAGCACAAGGAACGGGGTTACTCCGAAGAATCCCTTGAGCATATGTCCCGTTTGCTTGAAGAGAAACTGAGTGACTTTGGTGTCTCGGTCGAAGTGGTGGAGGTCAACCCAGGACCTGTCATTACGCGGTTTGAAATAAAGCCCGCGCCAGGCGTGAAGGTCAGCAAGATTTCGAACCTTGCGAAGGATCTCGCGCGCTCGCTCGCGGTGCTCAGCGTTCGCGTGGTAGAGGTTATTCCCGGTAAATCTGTTGTCGGTATCGAAATACCGAACGAGGAGCGGGAAATTGTACGATTGAGCGAAGTTCTCGGCGCCCGTGTATTTGAGGAATCCAGCTCGCCGCTGACGCTGGCGCTGGGTAACGACATCGGTGGTAACCCGATGGTCGCCAACCTCGCTAAAATGCCGCATCTGCTGGTTGCTGGTACCACGGGGTCCGGTAAGTCCGTTGGTGTAAACGCCATGTTGCTTAGCATGCTGCTGAAAGCAACTCCGGATGAAGTCAGGTTTATTATGGTGGACCCCAAGATGCTCGAATTGAGCATCTATGACGGAATCCCTCATTTGCTGGCTCCGGTAGTGACGGATATGAAAGAGGCCGCCAATGCATTGCGCTGGTGTGTGGCAGAGATGGAGCGGCGCTATCGTTTGATGGCAAGCCTGGGCGTTCGAAACATTGCGGGTTACAACCGTAAGGTAAAGGACGCGATCGCCGAGGGTGAGCCGCTTCTCGATCCTCTCTGGAAGCCCGATGAGTATCTGGCAAATGATGAGCAGGAACGCCCTGAGCTGGAAACCTTGCCGTTTATCGTTGTCGTGATTGATGAATTTGCAGACATGATGATGATTGTCGGCAAAAAGGTCGAAGAGTTGATAGCCCGTATCGCACAGAAAGCCCGGGCGGCGGGTATTCACCTGGTTCTGGCGACTCAGCGGCCGTCAGTAGATGTGATTACCGGCCTGATCAAGGCCAACATTCCAACGCGGATGTCTTTCCAGGTTTCTTCGAAGATTGATTCCCGTACTGTTCTTGACCAGGGCGGCGCTGAGCAACTTCTTGGTCATGGGGATATGCTGTATCTCCCACCCGGATCAGGTTTGCCGGTCAGGGTTCACGGTGCGTTTGTTGATGACGATGAAGTTCACCGTGTTGTGAATGCCTGGAAAGCGCGTGGTGAACCTGTCTACGTTGATGATGTACTGAACGGCGCGGAGGGTGAAAACCTGCCTGGTGTACCAACACTCAACGAGGGTGGTGGCGACAGTGAAGGTGATGCGCTCTACGACGAAGCTGTGGCCTTTGTCACCGAAGGGCGTCGGGTATCCATTTCATCAGTTCAGCGCAAATTCAAGATCGGTTACAACCGGGCTGCAAACCTGGTGGATGCAATGGAGGCTTCAGGGGTTGTCAGTGCCGCAGGGCATAATGGAACCCGTGAAGTACTGGCTCCACCACCTCCGAAAAACTAGGAGTTTTCACTATGCAGATCAGAACAGTGTTCGGGGTATGGGTGACATTGCTTGCGTTAGTGATGGCATTCGGCGTACGTGCTGACCAGCCCGGCCAGGAAGAGCAGGGCAGCCTCATAGCTTCCAATGAGCTTGCATCCTTGTTAAGAGGTTATGAGTCATATCAGGCGAATTTCATTCAGATTGTTGTGAATGAACAGGGTACGCAGGTGCAGGAAACCAGGGGTGCTCTGAAGGCCAAGCGGCCGGGGCTGTTTTACTGGGAAAGCAGCGAGCCTCTCGCGCAGTTTATCGTTAGTAACGGTGAAACTGTTGAGGTCTACGATCCGGACCTGGAGCAGGTCACTGTCCACCACCTTGATGAGCGGGTTCAGACTACTCCCGCATTGCTCCTGAGCGGAGAAGTGGGCAACCTCAATGAAACTTACCGGGTTTCTCAACGCTCAATCGGCGACCATACTCGGGAATTCACTTTGGAACCCCGTAGCCCGGACTCACTGTTTGTGTCCCTTCGCCTCACATTCTTCGATGGTGAGCTGCAGGAAATGCGTATGCGCGACTCCCTGTCCCAGATGAGTATCCTCAGCTTTAACCAGATTGAGCTGAACAAGGCTCTGGATAACAGTGTGTTTACGCTGGAGTACCCGAGTACTGTGGATGTGATTCGGGACGGCGCCTGATGCAGGAGGGGCTGTTTGATAGTCAGCCAGGATTCCAGCCGCTGGCTGCGCGCATGCGGCCTCGTTCGCTGGATGACTATGTGGGCCAAGAGCACCTGGTTGGTCCCGGGAAACCGCTGAGAAGGGCGGTGGAACAAGAACAGCTCCACTCGATGATACTCTGGGGGCCTCCCGGCGTTGGTAAAACCACGTTCGCGCAGTTGCTTGCGAATCTGGGCGGCCTGAGTTTCGAAACCCTTTCCGCGGTTCTGAGTGGCGTAAAGGATATTCGTGCGGTTGTGGAGCACGCGCGCAGCCGAAAGCAATCTCAGGGCCGTGATACCCTTCTTTTTGTCGACGAAGTACACCGGTTTAACAAAAGTCAGCAGGACGCGTTCCTTCCACATATCGAAGATGGCACGTTCATCTTTGTTGGTGCGACCACCGAAAACCCGTCTTTTGAACTTAACAGCGCGCTGCTTTCCCGAACCCGGGTTTATGTTCTCAAAAACCTCGCCGAGATCGATATTCTCCGTCTGCTAAGCCGGGCCTTAGTCGCTGATGAAGGGTTTGGAGGGCGACTGGACGTTGACCCCGATACATTGCAGGTGATTGCGGCCGCCTCCGGGGGGGATGCTCGGCGGGCACTGAACATTCTCGAAGTTGCTGCAGACCTCGCAGAACCGGCACCGGATGGCCGGGAATCCATAGGCCCTGAGCAGCTTGAACAGGTCATGCAGACCAGCCTCAGGCGGTTCGATAAGGGCGGAGATGTCTTCTATGATCAGATTTCGGCCCTCCATAAATCAGTCCGGGGTTCAGATCCCGATGGCTCCCTGTATTGGCTTTGCCGGATGCTTGATGGTGGGTGCGACCCTCTGTACGTCGCCCGACGACTAGTAAGAATCGCCAGCGAAGATATTGGCAATGCGGATCCGAGAGCACTCCAGCTCAGCATGGATGCCTGGGATGTCCAGGAGCGCCTCGGCTCTCCGGAAGGAGAATTGGCCCTTGCCCAGGCCGTGACTTACCTTGCTCTCGCTCCAAAGAGCAACGCTGTCTATAAGGCGTTTAATCAATGCATGGCAGATATCCGTCAGGACCCGGATCACGAAGTGCCGGTACATCTCAGGAACGCACCTACCAAACTCTTGAAAACCATGGGCCATGGTGAGAGCTATCGCTATGCGCATGATGAACCCGACGCGTTTGCCGCTGGCGAATGTTACCTCCCGGAAGCGATCCGCGAACGCCAATACTACCAACCTGTAAACCGTGGGTTGGAAATCAAGCTTCTGGAAAAGCGCGAGCGACTTCATCGAATGAATGAGGCGAGTACACGTAAACGCTATTCCTGAGCACTTCGCCCGGTAGCCACAAGCCTCTGTGCAGGTATAATGGCCTGTCATTCAAACCATCACCAAACCGGATATTTTCAGGATAACCATGCTCGATCCCAAACGCGTCCGTACCCAGACAGAAGAGATCGCCCGTCGGCTGGCAGTAAAGAACTATGCTTTTGATACTGCTGCCTTTGAGCAACTGGAGCAGCGCCGCCGCGAACTTCAGGTGCGTACCGAAAACCTCCAGAGCGAGCAGAACAAACGGTCGAAATCCATTGGTAAGGCAAAGGCCGCCGGGGAAGACATCCAGCCGCTGTTGGACGAAGTGGAAAGCCTGAAGACCCAGAGATCCGAGGCGGAGGATGATCTCAGAGCCCTGCAGGAAGAGCTCAACAGCTTTCTGGCCGGTATCCCGAATCTTCCGGATGAGGGTGTACCTGAAGGCGCGAACGAAGACGATAATGTAGAAGTTCGTACCTGGGGTACGCCCAGGGAACTGTCGTTCGAAGCCAGGGATCATGTAACCCTGGGCGAAAACCTCAAGGGGCTGGACTTTGAAACGGCTAGCCGGCTCGCGCATTCCCGGTTTGCGGTTATGCGCGGCCAGATCGCCCGTTTGCACCGGGCGCTTGCCCAGTTCATGCTGGATCTCCATACAGGGGAGCATGGCTACACCGAGGCCTATGTACCTTATCTGGTGAATGCCAACACCCTTTACGGAACGGGTCAGCTTCCTAAATTTGAGGAAGACCTGTTCAAAACGGAAGGCGAAAACCCGCTCTACCTCATTCCCACAGCGGAAGTTCCGGCTACGAACCTGGTCGCTGATTCCATTCTCGATGCGAACGAACTCCCTCTCAGGATGGTTTGCCATACACCCTGTTTCCGCAGCGAAGCCGGTTCCTACGGTCGCGACACCCGTGGCATGATCCGTCAGCACCAGTTTGACAAGGTCGAGCTTGTTCACGTTGTTCGCCCGGAAGAATCCGAAGCAGCGCTGGAGGCGCTCACCGGTCACGCCGAGAAGGTACTCCAACTGCTGGAGCTACCATATCGTGTGGTCGTATTGTGTGGTGGCGATATGGGGTTCTCGGCTGCCAAGACTTACGACCTTGAAGTCTGGCTCCCGGGTCAGCAGAAATTCCGGGAAATTTCCTCCTGCTCTAATACTCGTGATTTTCAGGCACGTCGCATGCATGCTCGTTGGCGTAACCCGGAAACCGGTAAACCCGAGCCTGTGCATACACTGAATGGTTCAGGCCTCGCCGTTGGTCGCGCACTGATTGCGGTGATGGAGAACTACCAACAGGAAGATGGCTCTATTCTGGTTCCGGACGTACTCAAGCCGTATATGGGAGGCATCGAACGGATCCAATGAGCAAATTATCAGGTAACGCACCAGGTCAGGGCGCTGGAACTGCGCACGCACCAACAAGGTACAAAGTGAATCCGGTCACCGATAACCCGAACAGCTCGTCCGGGGAAGTTGCTCTGGTTGGCGCAGGTCCCGGGGATCCAGAATTGCTGACCCTGAAAGCGTGGCGATTGATCACATCTGCTGAAGTCATTTTGTATGACCGCCTGGTGTCACCTGAAATTCTGGCTCTGATCCCGGATACCGCTGAAATGATCCATGTGGGAAAACGGCGCTCGGACCACACCTTGCCTCAGGATCAGATCAACCAGAAGCTGGTTGATCTGGCCCGCGAGGGTCGTAGGGTGGTTAGACTGAAAGGTGGCGACCCATTTATTTTCGGCCGTGGTGGAGAGGAAATTGAAACTCTCGCAGAAGCTGGAATCCGTTTCCAGGTTGTGCCGGGTATTACGGCAGCCTCTGGCTGCGCTGCTTATTCCGGTATTCCTCTCACGCATCGAGATCACGCGCAGTCTGTCCGGTTTGTGACCGGACACCTGAAAAATGACACCTGCGATTTGCCATGGAACGACTTCGTACAGAACAACCAGACACTGGTTTTCTACATGGGGCTGGTGGGTTTACCGATTATCAGCAGTCAGTTGATCCAGCATGGGATGTCACCGGAGATGCCGGTCGCGCTGGTTTCCAAAGGTACCACACCAGAACAGGTCGTGGTTACAGGTAGCTTATCCAACATCGTCGAGCGGGTATCTGAGAGCCAGGTACAAGCTCCAACCCTGGTGATTATCGGTCATGTGGTGGCTTTGAGGGACAAATTGGACTGGATTGGTGCATGAGCTGCCGAAACTGGCCGTATCATTAAAAAGGGGAGCCGCGGCTCCCCTTTTTAGTGCGATGAGCAGACTGATTTACTTGCCCGCTCGGGTCGGAAGTACGTCTTTCAGCTTGTCGCGCATATCGCGGATCGCTTTTTCGGTGGTTTCCCAGTCGATACAGGCATCGGTTACGGATACGCCGTACTTCAGGTCTTCCTTGTTTTCCGGGATAGACTGATTACCCCAGTTAATGTTGCTTTCGACCATCAGGCTCTGGATGGACTTGTTACCCTCAAGGATCTGGTGAGCCACATCCTGCATGACCAGTGGCTGGATGCCGGGGTCTTTATTGGAGTTGGCGTGGCTGCAATCCACCATGACCGAGGCGCGCAGCCCGGATTTCTCAAGTGCCTGCTCACAGAGGGCAACGCTAACGGAATCGTAGTTCGGCTTGCCGCCGCCACCGCGAAGGACCACGTGGCCGTAGTCATTACCCTTGGTGCGGATAATGGCGACTTTGCCTTGCTGGTCGATGCCGAGGAAACTGTGTGGGTGAGAGACGGATTTCATCGCATTCACTGCGACATCAAGGCTGCCATCAGTACCGTTTTTGAAGCCGATCGCCATGGACAGGCCGCTGCTCATTTCCCGGTGAGTCTGGGATTCAGTGGTGCGTGCACCGATGGCGGACCAGGCAATGGTATCCTGAAGGTATTGCGGTGAGATCGGATCGAGAGCCTCTGTCGCGGTTGGCAACCCCAGCTCGTTAATATCGAGCAACAGACGGCGGCCAATGTGCAGTCCCTGTTCGATATCAAAGGTATCGTCCAGATGCGGATCGTTGATGAGCCCCTTCCAGCCTACGGTGGTGCGAGGCTTCTCAAAATAGACGCGCATGACGATCAACAGGGTATCACTGACTTCATCGGAAAGCTTTTTCAGGCGCTTGGCATAATCCCGGGCAGCCTCAACATCATGTATAGAGCATGGGCCCACAACCACAAACAACCTGTGATCCTTGCCATCCATGATGTCATAGATAGCCTGGCGGCCTTTGGATACGGTTTCAGCGGCTTTGTCGGAGAGTGGCATCTCCTGTTTAAGTGCTTCAGGAGTAATCAGCGCTTCCTGGCTAGCCACATTCAGATTCTCAAGTTTGGTGCCGGACATGTTGTTGTGCTTCCCAGATTTAATTCGAATGACGCCGGAATCCGGTTGCGGTCAACCCCGGCGAGGTGGTTATACTGCGTCATTTGATAGGCCTTTTCAACGCTTCTTCAGTATAGGAACCGGATGTCAGACAACAGGATGAACGGGAGCCCGGGGGTTACCAGACGAGCTCTTTCCGGCAAGATCAACGAAGTGCTCTGTGGTATCCGTATACCTGACCTTCCGTACCCAGCGGCAACGCCTGCAGTCGAATCCACGCCTGACTGGAGACCGCTGTTGCTATCCTGCTGGAATGAACAGCGTGATGAACGGGTAACCCATCTCATAAGGTCGGTCAATCTTGAATGGTCAGCACAGCAGATCAATGCTGCCTACCTTGCTGACCGGATCATGGATGTCTTTCTAAAAAGCAGCGGCCTTCACCCGATAATCGCCAGACGGATAGCGCGTCTTCGGTTTTTTCTTGCCTGGAGGATGAATCTGGACGGTGCTTCTGCATACAGCCCCATCCTGATGGAATGGCTTGATCAACTCCAGGAATGGCGGGGCTGGAGCGATTCAGGTGGCCGTTCTGCCAAGCATTTGCTGGACAGGCTTGATGCCCTCGTTATTGCAGTATCCGGCTGCTTTGAGGCGGAAGCTACGTCGTCGCTCGAATCCTTTTGTGCTGATTGGCAGGCGGATACGGTCCGGAGGCAGGCCCAAACGGGTCGATTAAAGCAGCGACTTCTGGACACCGAACGAGGGGCTGCCAGGCAGCGCCGGGCCGACGCGACCGCTCGTGCGCTGGTGGGACGTGCGCTACAGGGCCGGAACATACCGCCGGCAATTGCAGATTTCATATTCAGGCACTGGCTTGGCTTGCTCAAGCAAGCGGTACTTGAATTCGGGTTGGAAAGTGCCTCCTTCAGGCATGGTTCTAAGTTGCTGGAATGGTTGGTCTGGGTTGGTGATCCTTCGCTCTCGGACAGGGATCGGGACCGGCTTTTTCATGTAGGTGAGCAGATTGGTGATCGGATTCTCGATGTGTGGCGACGCGTGTTTTCCGCTGAGCTTCCTACCTCACAGTTGTCGGGTATTGAAGCTGTGATGGTTTCTCGGCTCAAAGGTGAAGTGCCGGCTCTGGAGCCCGCGCTGCCGCCTCAGGGAGAGTTTCATTGGGACGCTGGTTGGCTTGAGGTTGAAAAGCCAGATACCACAACAATCTCAATGGCTGAAGATCAGTGGTATGTTGAAGGAGAAGGGCAGCAGGAACATCGGCGATATTTCTTTGCTTACCTTGAGGACACTGGCGAAATTCTCTGGACGAATGGAGCTGGCGTAAAACTCGGTTTACAAGCCTGGAGCGATTTTACGGTGGCAAGGCGAGAAGGCGGTTTGCGTCAATTGCCGCAACCTACACCTTTTGGCGACGTACTTACGGATACCGTGGGCGTGCTCTGTGAGGTTGCGGAAAAGCAGCGGCTTCAACGGGAACAAGCGGCCCGGGAGGCCAGAGTCAGGGCTGAAGCTCTGCGTAAGGAAAAAGCCGCTGCAGAGCAGGCTCGCCAAGAGGAGCAGGCAGCCCGGGAAGCCGAACTCGAGCGGCTCAGGCAGGAAGCCGAAGCGCAGCGCGTGGCTGATGAGGCGGCAGAGCAGGAACGTCTGCGGATTGAGCAAAAGGAATTGGCCCAGCGGCAGGTGGATAGTATTAAATTGGGTGGGTGGATTGCGCTCAGTGATGAGCCACCGGGCGGTGATACGGTGAGAATGAAACTGGCTGTGCGAATCAACGCTTCCCGAAAACTGGTGTTTGTTGATCGTCTGGGATTGAATCGCAGGGAATATCTTGAAGAAGCATTGGTCCAGGAGGTTCTCGGAGGAAAAGCCCGGGTGCTGGGCAGTTCGGCAGAATTCGACGATACGCTGACCCGGGTTGTGGGTCGCATTCGGGTGGGACGAAACGGATGAGTGGGAAGCCTTGACTATGTCAGACACAGATTATGGTTTTGGCAACACCAACGAAGCCTCCGTCCGTGCTGAGAGCCGGAGAGAATACCGGTTAACGGTGCGGGCCATTGCAATGCTTGAAATGGAGGCGTCAGATCCGGAGGGTTCCGGAGAGGGCACTCAGGGACGGGCGATTCATTGTCGTATTCGGGACATTTCCGCGGCCGGGTTTTCCCTCTATTGTGATGAGCCCCTTACCGAGGGCGCTTTGTTACCTGTCACCATTGACTTGGATAATCCTGTCGCGCCGATTGGACTCATGGTGGAAGTGGTCTGGTGTTGTCCCGATGAGGCCGCCTTCCTGGCTGGCTTGCATATCGTGGAATCTGATGGAACAGGTTACGTCGAGTGGGTAGAGGCGGTGGCATCCGCTATGGTTGACGGGTAGTCGGGGCGGACCACAAGGAAAGAGTAAAAAATAGCCGGCGGATCGCCGGCTCTTTTTCTTTCATGGACGGGGAGATCAGTCTTCAATCTCGCCCATGCCAGTAATATTGAAACCAGCATCTACGTACATGATTTCACCCGTGATTCCGCTTGCCAGGTCAGAACCCAGGAATGCCGCAGCGTTACCCACTTCATCAATAGTCACGTTACGCTTGAGCGGTGCACGCTTCGCATTTTCTGCCAGCATGCGACGGAAGCTCTTGATACCGGACGCTGCCAGGGTCTTGATCGGGCCAGCAGAGATGCCGTTCACCCGAATACCTTCTTTGCCCAGGCTGACGGCCATGTAGCGGACGTTAGCTTCCAGGGATGCTTTGGCCAGCCCCATCACGTTGTAGTTCTGCAGAACGCGTTCAGCACCCAGGTAGCTCAAGGTGAGGAGGGAGCTTCCTTCGTGCATCATCTTGCGTGCGCCCTTGGCAAGCGCCACAAAGCTGTAGGAGCTGATGTCGTGTGCGATTTTGAAGCCTTCACGGGTGGTTACGTCGACGTAGTTTCCATCCAGTTCATGGCCGGGGGCGAAGCCAACGGCATGGACGATGATGTCGATGTTGTCCCAGTGCTTGCCCAGTTCAGTGAATACGTTTTCGATTTCTTCATCACTGGCGACATCACAAGGGAAGGTCAGGTTGCTGCCCCATTCCTCGGCGAATTTCTCTACGCGCGGCTTGAGCTTTTCGTTCTGGTAGGTAAATGCCAATTCGGCGCCTTCTCGGGCAAACGCATCGGCAATGCCGTAGGCGATGGACAGTTTACTGGCGACACCAACAATCAGTGCTTTCTTGCCACTGAGTATTCCCATGGGTAAATCTCCCTTGTTCCTGATTTTCGAGCATTATCCCTGATGCCGGAGGTGGCGGGTAACGCTCAATTGGTCGTAGTGCTGTTCTGGTAGAAGAATGCCGCGCTCAGCAGTTCCTGAGTGTAACGCTCCCGGGGAGACCGGAATATGTCACCGGCATTCCCGTACTCAATGATCTGGCCGTGTTGGAGCACCAACAGCTTGTGGCTAAGCGCCCGGACGACTGCAAGATCATGGCTGATAAAAATGTAGCTTAGACCATATCTAGCCTGAATATCCCGAAGTAGCTGAATCACCTGCTTCTGGACCGTACGGTCCAGGGCTGAGGTAGGTTCATCCAGGATGATGATATCCGGCTGTAACACCAGGGCACGAGCAATAGCAATACGCTGGCGCTGCCCCCCCGAAAATTCGTGGGGATAGCGGTGCCTTGCATCAGGGTCCAACCCGACATCCCTGAGCGCCTGAATAACCTTACTTTCGTGTGCAGCGGCGCCATCAGGGTCGTGGATACCAAGTCCCTCGCCGACAATATCCTGAATGGACATTCTGGGGCTGAGGCTGCCGAATGGGTCCTGAAAGACAATTTGTATACGGCGGCGCCAGGGCCGAAACTGCTTCTGGGTCAGTGCTTCGAGCCGATCGCCGTCCATTTCAATCTCGCCGGTCGACGCTGTGAGCTTTAGTAAAGCATGCCCAATGGTGGTCTTGCCGCTGCCACTTTCGCCCACGATCCCGAGGGTTTCACCCCGGCCCAGGGAGAAACTCGCTTGTTGCACCGCATGAAAGCTACTGGTCACCTTTCCGAAAAGGGATCGCTTGAGGGGGAAGCGAACATCCAGTTGGTGAACGTCGAGCAACCTATCGCGGTGATCCTGTCGCACGGGCGGGGTCGTGGGTGGCTCAGCATCCAGTAATTTACGGGTGTAAGGGTGTTTCGGTGCCGAAAACAGGCTCCCGGTATCTGAATACTCAACGCGGTTACCGTGTTCCATGACGGCAACCCGATCCGCATATCGGCGAACGATGGTCAGGTCATGGGTAATCAACAGTATGGCCATACCGAGTTTACGCTGAAGGTCCTGCAACAGCTCCAGGACCTGCTTCTGAACCGTCACATCGAGTGCCGTTGTGGGTTCGTCGGCAATGAGCAATTCAGGTTCATTAGCCAACGCCATGGCAATCATGACCCTTTGCTTCTGGCCACCGGACAGTTGGTGGGGATAGCTATCGAGTCGGCTTTCAGGGTTCTGTATACCGACCAGGGCCAGCAACTCAAGGCAGCGATTTCTTGCCTGCGCGCCCCGCATGCCTTTATGAAGTTCCAGCGTCTCGCTGATTTGCTTTTCTACCGTATGCAACGGGTTCAGGGATGTCATCGGTTCCTGGAAAATCATGCTGATTTCCTGGCCACGTATCTGCCTGAGCCGTTTTTCGCTGGCCTGAAGCATATCCTCGCCCTGGAACAGAATTTCACCTTCAGGATAAGACGCATGCCGCTCATCGAGTAGCCGGAGGACCGACAGAGCCGAAATGGATTTGCCCGATCCACTCTCGCCAACCAGGGCAAGGGTCTCTCCCTTTGCGATGCTGATGGAAAGACTGTCCACTACCCGTGGGCCATGATCAAAACAAATCGATAGATTGCGTATATCTAACAGGTTGCTCATATCAGCTCTTTCTGGGATCGAAGGCATCGCGGACGGCTTCGCCGACAAATACCAGCAATGTCAGCATGACGGATAGTGAAACAAAAGCCGATATACCGAGCCAGGGCGCATGCAAGTTAGCTTTGCCCTGGGCGATAAGCTCCCCGAGGGAAGGTGAACCTGAAGGGAGTCCGAATCCAAGGAAGTCGAGTGAGGTGAGGCCCGTGATTGCTCCGGTCAGGATAAATGGCAGGAAGGTGAGGGTAGCTACCATGGCATTTGGCAGGATATGCCGGAACATAATCCGGCGGTTATCCAGGCCAAGTGCCCGTGCCGCTTTGACGTATTCAAAATTGCGAGCGCGGAGGAATTCGGCACGCACCACGTCAACGAGCCCCATCCAACTGAATAAAAGCATGATTCCCAGTAGCCACCAGAAATTGGGCTGAACGATACTCGACAGGATGATGAGCAGATAAAGAACGGGTAGGCCGGACCATACTTCGATAAAGCGCTGGCCCAGGAGATCAATCTTGCCACCGTAATAACCCTGCAGGGCACCTACCGCTACCCCTACGACACAGCTGGCCAGGGTGAGGGTGAGCCCGAACAGAACGGAAATGCGGAATCCATAGATAACTCTGGCAGCGACATCCCGCCCCTGATCATCGGTTCCAAGCCAGTTAACGGAGCTCGGTGGTGCTGGAGAGGGTACATCCAGGTCGTAGTTAATGGTGTCATAGCTGAAGCGGATCGGGGGCCAGAGTATCCAGCCATTGGCGTTGATTTCTTCAGCGATGAACGGATCGCGGTAATCGGCTTCCGTGGGCAAGAACCCGCCGAAGGTTTCTTCTGTAACTGTTTGAACTACTGGAAAATAGAGATTCTCTTTATAGGAAACAATCAACGGTGAATCGTTGGCAATGACTTCGGCGATCAGGGAAAGCCCGAAGAGCAGGAGGAATAGCCACAGGGACCAGTAGCCCCGACGATTGGCTTTGAAGTTGCGCAGCCGTCGCTGTTGAATCGGGGAAAGGGGCTTCACCTTTACGCACCCTCCCGGCTTTCAAAGTCAATTCTCGGATCAACAATGACGTAGGTGATGTCGCTGACGAGTTTCAGGATCAGCCCCATCAGGGTGAAAATATAAAGTGTCCCGAACATCACAGGGTAATCACGATTCAGTGCTGCCTCGAAACCGAGCAGTCCGAGCCCGTCCAGAGAAAAGATGACTTCAATCAGCAGTGAACCGGTGAAGAACAGGGTTACGAGCACACCGGGCAGGCTGGCAATAACAATAAGCATGGCATTACGGAATACGTGTCCGTAGAGGACCTGTTTCTCTTCCAGGCCTTTTGCCCTGGCGGTTACTACATACTGCTTGCTGATTTCATCAAGGAAGGAGTTTTTGGTGAGCAGCGTGAGCGTTGCAAAGCCGCCAATCACGTTGGCAGTGACCGGTAGCGCCAAGTGCCAGAAGTAATCGCCGATTTTCTGATACCAGGTCAGCTCATCAAAGTTCAGTGAGGTGAGACCCCTGAGCGGGAACCAGTCGAAATAGCTGCCGCCCGCAAATACCACGATTAACAGCATGGCGAACAGGAAACCCGGGATAGCGTAGCCGATGACGATGGCAGAGCTGCTCCATACATCGAAACGCGATCCGTCGGTGACGGCCTTACGGATGCCCAGGGGGATCGAAATGAAGTAGATGACCAGCGTTGACCACAGGCCGAGCGAAATGGATACGGGCATCTTGTCGACAATCAGCTCGACAACGCTCTTGTCACGAAAAAACGAATCTCCGAAATTGAAGGTCGCGTAATCGCCGAGCATCTTGATAAAACGTTCTGGAGCAGGCTTGTCAAAGCCGTACATGACTTCTATTTCTTTCAATAGCTCATCGGGTATACCTCGGGTGGCGCGGCTATCGCCGGACGTGGTTGCCACCTCACCGCCGGTATCTCCGCCCGAAGCCCGTGAAAGGGCACTGCCTCCATGCCCTTCCATTTCAGCAATGAGTTGTTCTACCGGGCCGCCGGGGGCGGCCTGAACAATAATGAAATTGAGAAGCATGATCCCGATGAGGGTCGGGATGATCAGGGCCAGCCTGCGGAAAATGTAGATGCCCATCTAGCGACGTATTCCTTCCGAAACTTCGTGGGTCAGAATCATTGGCTCAGGGCTTTATCCACCAGTTGTCAGGATCTACCCCGTTTTTAGGGGTGTTTTCAGGCCGTGCCAGGGTATTCCAGTAGGCAACCCTGTCCTTGTCGAGGTACCAATTGGGAATTACGTAGTGGCCGTGCAGCAGAACGCGGTCCAGGGCTCGGGTACGGTAAACCAGTTCCTGTCGGTCCGGGGCCTGGATCAGCATGTCCACCAGTTCGTCAACGACAGGGTCCTCAACTGCCATATAGTTCCGGGAGCCAGAAACATCTGCGTTGGATGAGTACCAGAATTCTCTCTGTTCATTACCTGGTGAGTCGGATTGTGCAATCCCCTGTACCGCCATATCGTAGTCAAACTTGCGCATGCGTTGTACGTATTGATTGGTATCAACCAGGCGGACTGACATATCAATTCCAAGCCGTGCCAGGTTGTTCTTGAAGGGCAGTACAACCCGCTCAAATGTCTTCTGGTATAGCAGGAATTCAAACGTCAGGGGCTCACCGCTCGCCTCATTGACCATCTTGCCGTCGCGAATGGCGTAGCCAGCCGCTCGCAGTAGCTCCAAAGCCTTCCGGAGGTTTTCCCGAAGCCCTTTCTGGCCGTCTGTTGTTGGCGGAGCGTAAACCTCGGTAAAGACGTCATCGCTGACTTTTCCGCGGAATGTGTCGAGTATCTCCAGTTCCCGACCTTCAGGAAGGCCAGAGGAGGCCAGCTCGCTATTGGCAAAGTAACTGTCAGTACGGGTGTACTGATCGAAAAACAGGTTTTTGTTGGCCCACTCGAAATCAAAGGCATAGGCGAGGGCTTCTCTTACACGTGGATCCTTGAACACCTCCCGACGGGTATTGAAGGCAAAAGCCTGCATGCCGGCAGGGCGGTGATGCTGGATGGCTTCGGTCGCAATCGAACCGTTCTCGAACTGGGGGCCTGTGTAGGCCGTTGCCCAGTTTTTAGCCGAGGATTCCACCCGAAAATCGAAGTTGCCGGCCTTGAAGGCTTCCAGTGCAACTGTATCGTCGGTGTAGTAATCAAAGCGGATTTTGTCGAAGTTGAAACGACCTTTCCGGGTTGGGAGGTCTTTGGCCCAATAATCATCAACCCGTTCGTAGGTAATTGAGCGCCCCGCTTCGAAATCGCCGATGCGGTAGGGGCCGCTGCCGACCGGAGCTGTCAGACCGTTGTCGCCGAACTCCCGGTCTTTCCAGTAGTGTGCCGGAAGTATGGGCAACTGCCCGAGAATCAGTGGTAGCTCACGGTTGGTTGTTTCCTTGAAGTTAAAGCGTACACGATGAGGGCTTTCTACCGTAACTTCGGCGACGTCTGCATAGTAGTTACGGAACATCGGGTGCCCCTTGGTTACCAGCGTCTCAAAGGAAAACTTTACATCGTCTGCAGTAATGGGCTCGCCATCCTGGAAACGAGCCTCTTTGTTCAGGTTATAGATCACATAGCTACGATCATCCGGGGTCTCGATGGATTCGGCAATCACGCCATAGGCCGAGAATGGCTCATCTGCAGACGATTCCAGCAAAGTGTCATACAGGTAACTTCCAATGCCTGTCGCCGCCACGCCCCGGATGACGAAAGGGTTAAATGAATCGAAGCCATTGGCGACGACGGCACGCCTGAGCGTGCCACCTTTCGGGGCGTCAGGATTTACATAATCGAAGTGCGTAAACCCGGGCGAATATTTGGGACTGCCGTGCATGGCAATACCTTCATGTACCTCGGAGGTACGCGAAGTAATATCACTGGCCAGGGAAGGTGGGGAGACGGCCAGCAGGGCCAGGGAAGAAAGGATCGTCGTAAGGGTAAAAGCTGTCCGTATGCTCGTCATGGGTCTCGCACGTTCCGGATGATCAGGCCGGTGTGCCGAAGTCCGGTCCGGCACACCGTTGGACTCTTGTTGAGCCCTTATGATTCTTGTCGTTGCGGAAAGTTCCAGTGAATGCTTCAAACCAGTCAGGGACTATTCCGTATGTCCACGTAGAGTACCAGACTTTGCCCTGGTTGCAGATAACGGGCTGTATTGAGGTCATTCCAACTTGCGATGTCGCGCACATTCACCGAAAAACGACTGGCAATGGTGGAGAGGGAATCGCCCTTGCGAACCCGGTAGCCGACCTTTCTCACCATTGCCTTACCGCGTACGCTGTTGCTGGCTACCACCGTAGGCTGTGAGCTTTTTGACCAGATCACCAGTTCCTTTCCGGGGATCAGCGGGTCACCGGGTGCCATGCTGTTCCAGGCGGCAACTTCCCTTACCGTAACGCGATGCTCCCGTGCGATATCCCAGAAGGTGTCACCCCGGCGGACGGTGTAACGGACTTTTGCGCCGTTACGCTGTCGGTCCTGTTTGCGCTCCAGCCTCTGGGAGGCGCTAAGGGCATAGGTATCGGAGCCCTGGCTTGCGGAAGGAATCATCAGGCGCTGGCCGATCCGGATCATATCGCCATTGAGCTTGTTCACCTGGCGTATGACGGAAGGCGTGGTCGAAAATTTTTGGGCAATTCTGATCAGGCTGTCACCGGACTGAACCTTATAGTTTTGCCAGGAGACTCTCTGGGATGGGGGAATTTCCGTAAGCGCATTACGGAAAGTCTCAGCGTTGCTCCGTGGAACCAACAGCCGGTGAGGGCCGTCCGGATTTGTGGCCCAGCGGTTATAGGACGGGTTCAGCAGATAAATTTCGTCAATATCGACCTGTGCGAGCTTTGCTGCCTGAGCGAGATCCAGCTGGGATCCGGTGTTAACAACTTCAAAATAGGGCTCGTCATCCAGAGGCGGAAGTTCGATACCATAGGCTTCGGGGTTATCGAAAATCTTGGCCAGAGCAATGAGCTTCGGTACGTAGTGGCGGGTTTCCTGGGGTAGCTGTAGCGACCAGAAATCTTGCGGCCGGTTGGCCTTACGATTTCTGCGCATGGCGCTGGATACTGTTCCGCCACCGCTGTTGTACGCAGCCAGAGCAAGGGTGTAGTCGCCATCAAACCGGTTGGCGAGGCGTTCGAGATAGGTGAGTGCCGCGTCCGTTGCTGCGACGACATCGCGACGATCGTCATGCCACCAACTCTGGGTTAACCCGAAGTACTTGCCGGTTGACGGAATGAATTGCCACAGACCAGCGGCCCGCCCGTGGGAGTATGCGAACGGGTCAAAGGCACTTTCTACCACCGGTAGCAGTGCGAACTCTGTGGGCAAGCCCCGCTTTTCAGTTTCTGAAATGATGTACTGCAGGTAACGGGTGCCGCGATCGACTACGCGATTAATGTATTTCGGGTGTGTCGAGTACCAATTTAGCTGATCCCGGACACGCTCATTATCGATACTGTGGTCGAGTGCAAACCCCGCCCTGAGACGTTGCCAGAGGTCAGAATCTTCGGGGTTATCGGCCTGATCCTGTGGGTAGGGCGTATTCAGTGAATCGCGGGCCTCTCGGGCGGTGGCCTGCAGCTCTGGAGAAATCGCATCGTCCAGGGGACGGTTAAGGTCATCACCGCCATTTGTCTCCAACGACTGCTTGAGTTCGTCGTCGCCGGTGGCGACAGTAACCTGGTCCGAATCCAGCGGGTTAGTGTCAGCGTCCGATGCCTGAAACCAGGTAGAAGGCGAGCTCCAGAAAGAATCTTGTTGCGGAGCGGCACTGCATCCGCTGATGAGGGTGCCAGTGAACACCAGCAGAGAAAAACGTCTGACCGACATATCGTCATTCCGGTAGTAAGGTTTTGCCGGCTTGTGTGTAAAATGCCGGCAGATTTATAGGCTTACGGTCACAAACTTGTAACGATTCTAAGGGCCCCGTTTTGGGAGGGTCAAGAAACCTCTCGTTACGGCCGTGAGAGGAATTGTTAACCGATCAGAAATGGTCCTTTCCGTGGCGAATGGCAGCAAAGATGTCGTCTTCCGTTTCCGAAGGCAGTCCAGCCTGCTGGCAATAGCGTTTTGCGGCTTCGATTACCATCGGGTCATCCCAGCGTAGAAAAGGGTTCAGCTTTCGCTCGGTGCCGATGGTCGAAGGTACCGTTGGCTTGCCCGCATCCCGGTCAGCCGCGCATTGCTGTTCAAATGCTGCGAGATCCAAATCACCAGGCAGTAAATCCCGGGCAAACCGGAGATTGGCCAGCGTGTATTCATGGGCACAGTAGACGGCTGTTTGCTCAGGAAGAGAGCGAATCGTATCCAGAGAATGGCGCATCTGAGAGGGCGTGCCTTCAAACAGTCGGCCACAGCCGCTTACGAAAAGCGTGTCACCGCAGAAAAGCACGGGGCGGCCGTTTACGCTCTCGCTGCTGAAATACGCAATATGATCGAGGGTATGGCCCGGCACGCCATGAACTTCAAAAGTCAGGTCTCCCCATGTCAGAGTGTCGCCCGGTAGTACGGCTTCCGTAGAACCTTTGAAAGGTGAGTCTGCAGGTCCGACTATGCGGCACTCGGGCCATTTATCCAGAAGCGATTTAACTCCACCTACGTGATCCGGGTGGTGATGGGTGATCAAAATGGTATCGAGGGTGAGGTTGTTGGCCAGCAAATAATTAATCACCGGCTCGGCTTGCCCAGGATCAACCACCAGTGCTTGCGATGTTTGTGAGTCCGTCAGGCACCAGATGTAATTGTCGGAGAAGGCCGGGATAGCGGTGATGGTCAGCATATGTGCCCCTGTAGCTGTTCTGGGAGTGTGGCTGATATGATAGAACATCGAACCGCAGCATAGAAACGGGGCATCTGACTGTCTGCCCGCTCAGATCATACGAATGCACGCTAACCGGGGTCGCCAGGAGTGAAACACACTGACGCTATTGATTATCCCGCACGCCATGAAAGCTTTGAGCGCTGGTTCCAGACGCCGTTAGGCCGTTCGTTGCTGGCGGATCAACGCAATATGCTGGACCGCGAATTGGCTGCGTTGACCGGCGCCCGCCAGTTGCAGGTGGGCATCAGCCACAGGTTGCCGCTGGCTACCAGCACGGATTTTGTCCAGAAAATCATCACCACGCCCCGTTGGTATCCTCATATTCCCGAGGGGGTTGCGGTTTGTGATGCTGATGAGCTGCCATTTCCCGGTGATTCCATGGATTTGGTGGTACTGCACCATACCGCGGACTTTTCCGAATATCCCCACGAAGTACTTCGGGAGGCTGCCCGGGTATTACGAGGTGAAGGCAATATCGTGCTGATGGGGCTGAATCCACTCAGCCTCTGGGGCGTGAGGCGGCTGGTGTCCAGACACCATGAAGGACCTTGGGGCGGAAGATTCCTGTTGCGGGGGCGGATGGAAGACTGGCTCCACTTGCTGGGTTTCAATATAGAAGCTTCAACTACCCGGTTTTTCCGTCTGCCACTCCAGCGTAGCGGGCGGAAGCGTCGAAGCCGCATTGATAACAGACTCTCCCAGAACCCATTCCTGCCCGTGGGCGCTTATTACTGTATCCTTGCGAGAAAGCGGGTAGCCGCCGGTATACCGAAGCGGCCTGTGTGGCGGAAAAACGTGATTGCCATGCCTGGTGCCGGTGCTGTAGGGGCCTCTCGGGGTTGTGCTCGTCAGCAATCCCGCAACTGAATCAACGTGAAGTCATCGAATATCAGGAGTTTCAATGTCTGGCAAGGTGGTTCTATATACCGACGGGGCGTGCAAGGGGAATCCCGGTCCCGGCGGATGGGGGGTGGTCCTGCGTTATGGTGATGCAAAAAAGACCCTTCACGGCGGAGAGGCTGATACCACCAACAACAGAATGGAGTTGATGGCGGCAATAAAGGGGCTTGCAGCACTCAAACGGTCGTGCCAGGTGGAGCTTTATACCGATTCCCAGTACGTGCGCAAAGGCATAACGGAATGGCTCGCTGGATGGAAACGCAACGGCTGGAAAACTGCAGCAAAAAAGCCCGTCAAAAATGCTGATCTTTGGCGTGAGCTGGACACTGAAGTGGCCCGCCATCAGGTAAACTGGCACTGGGTAAAAGGCCATGCAGGTGTTCCCGATAACGAGCTGGCGGATGAGTTGGCGAACCTCGGCGTTTCCGAACTCGCCAATGCATGAATGTCCGAAAGGCTGATGAGTAAGTTATGAGACAGATAGTACTGGATACTGAAACCACGGGTATCGACCCGAACGAAGGCCACCGGATCATCGAAATCGGTTGCGTTGAGGTGATCGAACGGCAGCTGACCGGTCGCCACTACCACGTGTACGTCAACCCGGAACGGGAAGTTGAGGCGGAAGCCATTACCGTACACGGCATCACGAACGAATTTCTGGCGGACAAACCGAAGTTTGCTGAAGTTGCTGACGAGTTCTTTGAATTCATCAAAGGAGCGGAGCTTGTCATCCATAACGCGGCGTTCGACGTGGGCTTCATGGATTCGGAATTTGCCCGTCTCAAGCCTGTCCGAAAAACGGCTGACCATTGCGGTATCGTCGACTCCCTTGCAATTGCGCGCGCCAAACATCCGGGCCAGAAAAATAATCTCGACGCGTTGTGTAAACGGTATGGCGTTGATAACAGCAGCCGGGAGCTTCACGGAGCACTGCTTGATGCTGAAATCCTGGCGGACGTTTATCTCCTTCTGACCGGTGGGCAGACGGCGCTTTCCCTGGATGCAGGGTCGGAAGAGGGTGGGGCCGCAGGAGGAATCAGGCGCCTGACCGGAGATAGATCACCGCTTGCGGTTGTTCGTCCAACGGATGAAGAGTCGGGCGCCCATGAAGAGTTCATGGCGATGCTGGAAAAGCAGGCCGGTGAAACAGTGTGGGGACGCTTACAGGCGCAGGAATGAGAACTGAGTCGGCCTGTACCAAATGTTACATTCCGGCTTTCTTGAGGTACTTGAGTTTTATGTTATAAGTAATGATAAGTTCGCCAGTTTTTTACGACCACGTTTTGTAAAGGTGAACCTCTGCCGGGTAGGATTGGTCCGGTGCATAACAAAAAAGTCCGCTCGCCCCTTGGGCGGACTGCAGTCATTAAGAGGACGCGGTAGTCTCCGCAAAGTTAACAGGAAGCGTTTATGGTTCAATCGTCTCTAGCGACGAAATCGCAGTCGTTTGATCTGGTCAAGGGTGAAATTGAACAGACCATCAAACAGGCAGAATCCAGCCTTGAACGCTTTCAGGAGAATCGTGAGAGTGGCGAAGATCTCCAGAACTGCGTGGACTACCTTAACCAGCTCCGAGGTATCTTCGTACTCGTGGAGCTTCGGGGTGGAACCCTGCTATGTCAGGAAGCGGTCACCATGGCGAACGACGTTCCTGTTGGCGCCAACGATGACAAAAACATCCTGTTAACCACTCTGAACAGTGCCTTGTTCATTCTCCGTCGATACGTTGAGTATTACCATCAGCAGCGAGCCGATCACCCGGAGCTTCTGTTGCCCGTGATCAATGATCTGCGGGAAGCCCGTAAAGAAAAGCCTTATCCTGAATCCTGTTTCTTCGATGTCGACGTCAAGGAACGGCCCGATTTCTGTCGTAGCGTTGCTGTGCCAGTCTTTGAAGGCGACGAGAGCGAATACGAGATTGTGGCCCGCAGAATGCGCCTGACCTTTCAGGTGGCATTGCTTGGGATGCTCAGAGACAGGAACGAAGTGGTCAGCAAAAAGCTGATTGGTCGTTCGGCGCGTGGGCTTGCCCGTCTGTGCCAGGACGCTCCGATGGGCCAGATGTGGTGCTTGGTCGCCACCGTTGCCGAGGCGATGCTTGATCGTACTATGGTGATCGGTAAAGCTCGCAAACGCATGTTCATGCGTATCGAGAAGTACGCCCGTGAACTGGTTTATGTTGGTAAGGTTGCTGCGGCCAAGGATGCCCCTGATTCCCTGATCAGGGATCTCGTGTACATTCTGTATCGCAGTGGGTCTGCTAATCCGGAAGTTACCGAGGTGCTGTCTGCATTCAACCTTACGCCGGCAGAATTCCCGGATGCCATGCTTGATGCCCACGCCCGTCGTCTCTACGGTCCGGGCACCGATGTGCTGCGTTCGCTGTCGGAGGCTTTGCAGGAAGAACTTAACCAGTTAAAAGACAAGCTCGATATTATCGAGCGTGGCATTGAGCCGGATCTCGCTGAATTGGCATCCATTGCCGAGGCTCTCGAACGTCTTGCCAATACCTTGGTCATGCTGGATCTGAACAAGCTTGCTGCTATATCCAGGGAAGAAGCGGCCAAACTGCGGGTATGGGAAAGCGAAGCGCGCCTGCCTGGCGACGAAGAGCTGTACCGGTTGGCAGACTCGGTGCTGAGTGTCGAAGATGCCATCATGCAGATTGTTACCCGTGGAATAACATCCGAAACCGACGCCCTGGCCAGTGGCCACCGGGAACGGGATGAGTCTCTGTATCTGCAGGAAGCGCTGTTTGTAGTTGCTGACGAGGCTCGTAGCGCGTTGACCCTGGCAAAGCGGGCGATTACCGCGTTCATCGAATCTGACTACGACAAGCTCCACCTGGCCAATCTGCCCGCGACGCTCCACAGTATTTGGGGCGGATTGCAGATCGTTGGTGATCCGCAGGCAGCTGATGTGCTCCAGCGGGTGGCTGGTTCCATTCAGGAGCGCCTGCTGGATGAGCGTGACGCGCCGTCCAGGCAGGTTCTGGAAGCCCTTGCTGACGCTCTTACATCGCTGGAATATTACATAGAAAGTATTGGCAAGCGGGAAGAAAAGAATGCTGATCTTTTGAAGCTTGCGGTCAGTTCTCTGGATGATGTAGGCCTCTAGGGATGTCCCGGGAACTGGCGACCATCGTACTGACTGCGCTGGGCGCAACCCTGGTCATTGCGAGCCTGCTCTTTTTTCTTCGTCCCCGCTGGCTACTTGGCTGGCTCAAAGGGATGCTGGTTTTCGGTATCCTTCTGGCTGGGCTCTATACCCTTGCGATTGCAGTGAACGTGGCTGGCTACCAGTCCCTGTCGGGGATGCAGACGGTCGCCAGTATCGGTACCCGTAAACAGGGTGACGAAATCTGGCGGGTGACCCTTGAGCCTGCAGAAGGGAATCCGCTCATCCAAACGGTTCGCGGTGATCAGTGGCAGGTTGATGCTCGAATAATCCGTTTTTCCGGGCCATTGCGGTGGCTAGGCGTGGCTCCGGGCTATCGGCTGGAGCGTCTGTCTGGTCGGTATATGTCGCTGGAGCGCGAACGGAGCGCGCCTCGTACGGTTATAGGGCTCTCAGACGGAGATTGGCCTGATCTCTGGGCGCTGGAGCAGGAGTTTGATTTGCCGTTTGTCGAAGGGATCTACGGCAACGCCACTTTTATGCCAATGCGGGACGGAGCTGTGTTTGATATCCGCTTGTCCGCATCGGGATTGGTCGCGGTGCCTATGAACGAACAGGCAAGGCAAGCGGTGCGTTTTTGGGATGAATAACCCGAGTTGGGGGAGTGATAAAAAAACCTGCGCTGTACGCAGGTTTTTTTACGTCTGTTCCGTGAGGGAAAACTCAGCCCACGTTGAACAGTTCACCAAGTTTTGTTGCCAGCATCATGTCGCCTTCAGCGCGCAGCTGGCCTGCCATAAAGGCTTGCATACCGTCGGTTTCACCGGAAACGATGCCGTTCAGGGTCTCGGAGTTCATGATCAGGGTAACGGACGGATCATCGTTAGCGCCTTCGTGCATCTTGCAGGTGCCATCGTTGATGACCAGATGGTAGGTTTTATCGTCTTCGATATCGAACTGGAACACCAGATCCAGGCCTTGTGCGGCGTCTGCGTTAAAATTCTGTTCGAACTTTTCAAATACCTGAGCTACAGACATTGTCTTACCCTTTTGGTGGTTATCGTGTCATGTTGTGACGGCTTTGCTGTCCAAGACTGCCGGAGCCTGTTCGGAAGCCTGGCGGTGCCGACCTCGCAATCCGACTTTATGGTTAGTCGGTAATCCTGTCAAGCTCGATCGAACGCTTGTTTTAATTTTTTGATCTTCTTATCACTGAAGATTCGCTGAGTTACACTCACGACTTTCCATAACGACCTGGAGATGCATTTTGGAGTTTCTGACTGACTACGGATTGTTTCTGGCCAAAGTGGTCACTTTTGTAGTGGCCGTTGTAATTGTGATTTCGATCATTGTCTCATCAGCGCAGAGAGACCGTGACGATCACGAAGGTGAAGGCGAACTGAAAATCCGCAAGCTCAATGAGCACTATAAGAAGCTAAAGGAGGCAATTCAGGCCAGACTGATGACGGACGCTGAGCGCAAGGCATTTGAGAAGAATCAGAAAAAGGAAAAGAAAGCCGAAAAAAAGGCCTCCAAGGCCAAGAAGCCGGATGCGGAAACCAGCGAAGCGCCCAGATCCCGTATCTTCGTTCTCGACTTCGATGGTGACATCAAGGCGTCTGATACAGATCCTCTTCGCCGCAGCATCACTGCAGTGCTTAGCGTTGCAGACCCCGAGCGTGATGAAGTGGTTATCCGTCTTGAAAGCGGCGGCGGTCTGGTTCATGCCTATGGCCTGGCATCGGCCCAGCTTGACCGGATTCGTAGTAGAGGCATCCCGCTGACTGCCTGTGTTGACAAGGTCGCTGCCAGTGGTGGATACATGATGGCCTGTGTCGCAGACCGCATCATCGCATCCCCCTTCGCAATCCTCGGATCCATCGGCGTTGTTGCCCAGTTGCCCAATTTTCATCGTCTGCTAAAGAAAAACGACGTGGATTTTGAAGTGCTTACCGCGGGGGAGCATAAGCGCACCATGACAGTCTTTGGTGAGAATACCGACAAAGGCCGCCAGAAGTTCCTGGAAGATCTTGAAGATACTCATGTGTTGTTCAAGGAGTACGTCAGCGAAAGACGTCCTGATGTTGATATTGCCAAGGTTGCCAATGGCGATATCTGGTTTGGCAAGCGTGCGCTGGACGTAAAATTGATCGATGAAATCAAGACCTCCGACGAATATCTGATTGAGGCTTGCGATAGGGCGGATGTAGTGTCAGTAGCCTACCAGCGTAAACGCACCCTGCCTGAAAGACTCGGGCTGGCAGCCAGCGTAGCGATGGAGCAAACCGTATGGCGGGTGCTGAGCGCCTTCCGGAACCAGAAAATTCAGTAACGGACAGGAAACGGGATACAACTATGACAATCAATACCGAATTCCAGGCCTGGCGTGTTCAAGAAAACGATGGCGCGTACGTAGGCGGTGAAATGACACTCAACACAGCAGACCTGCCCGAAGGTGATGTGTTAATCCGGGTGTCACATTCGTCGCTGAACTATAAAGACGCACTCTCAGCATCAGGGAACAAAGGTGTTACCCGGGTATTTCCCCACACGCCGGGTATTGATGCCGCTGGCGAAGTTGTCGAATCGGCAAATGCGACACTGCCTGCCGGCCAGGCCGTCATTGTTACCGGGTATGATCTGGGCATGAACACGGACGGCGGATTTGGCGAATACATCCGTGTACCGGCATCCTGGTGCATCCCGATGCCGTCGGGATGGAATGCCCGTACTGCAATGATCTACGGTACAGCCGGGCTCACAGCTGGCTTGTGTGTGCAGAAATTGCTGACCATGGGAGCGAAACCGGAGCAGGGTAAGGTTGCGGTTACCGGCGCTTCGGGTGCCGTCGGCTCAGTGGCCGTAGAGCTCCTCAGCAAGCTCGGCTTCGACGTGGTTGCCATCAGCGGCAAGGCCTCTCATGCAGAAAGCCTGAAGGCGTTGGGAGCATCTGAGGTTGTCGGCCGCGAAGCGCTTGCCGAAGATAAAAAGCCATTAGCCAAACCGGTCTATGCGAATGCCGTCGATACGGTGGGTGGAGCGCCATTGGCGGAACTGCTCAAGCAGGTTCAGCACAGTGGATCCGTCTCCTGCTGTGGCCTTGTCGCCGGCCCGGCACTTCAAACTACGGTACTTCCGTTCATCCTCAGGGGTGTGAACCTGTTGGGCGTCGATTCGGTTGAAATCCCGCTGGAAGCCAAAGCGGCAGTTTGGGAAAAGTTCGCGTCTGACTGGGCCTGTGAGAAAACCGAAGCCTCGGCGAAGGATATTGGAAGGGCAGAGCTGGATCGTGCTTTGAAAGCGTTTCTGAAAGGCGAGTCATCCGGAAAAATCGTTCTGGATCACACGCTGTAGCCGAAAATAAAGCCGGCTAAATAAATCGTCTGGATAGAGAGAAGGGCTTCTACCCGTCAAAACCCGCTCAGGCACATCCATGTGTACGCTTGAGCTTCGCCATCCATGGCTACGCACAGTTTTGACGGGTAGAAGCCCTTCTTTCGTATACCGTGTCAGGAAGCCCGACGACGGAACAAAGGCTCATCAGTATCGGTAGCAGCCTGATAGCCCTGGCTAAAGAAGTTCAGACACTTCGCAGCCTTGGTAATGTCCTTGTCTTCTCGCAGCGCAAAGGTATCAAAGCCACAGCGCTTCATGAACTGCAACTGGTCCAGAAGAACATCGCCAATGGCGCGCAGCTCATTGTTGTAGCCAAAACGCTCCCTCAATAACCGGGCAATGCTGTAGCCCCGGCCATCGCTGAACTTCGGAAAATTCACTGCAATCACTGGCAGCTCATTAACCTTGCCCGCAAGCACTTCAGGTTCTTCGTGGCTGTCAAACCATACACCAATATCCTCACGGCCGGCATAATGCTCGTGTCCGGCGAGCCACAGGTCCGCTGGAATCAGTGAACGCTGCCCCTCAGGCACAGCCAGGGAATCGCCGTCAGCGGGGCGGGGCACGACAGCCCAGTCATCATTGCGGATGCTGCCATCCAGAGTAATTAAATCAGGCATAAACCCGCTCCTTGAAAGGTTCGATACCCACGCGGCGATACGTCTCCAGGAAAGACTCCTCTTCGGTGCGCTTCTCTACGTAGACATCGATAATTTTTGAGACCACATCGGGCATATCTTCCTGGGCGAAGGACGGGCCAAGAATCTTGCCGATAGAGGCGTCATGGTGAGACGAGCCGCCCAGGCTGATCTGATAGAACTCTTCACCTTTCTTGTCGACACCCAGAACACCGATGTTACCAACGTGGTGGTGGCCGCAGGCATTCATACAGCCGGAGATATTGAGGTCAATGGCGCCCAGGTCATAAAGGTAGTCCAGGTCATCAAAACGACGCTGGATCGCCTCGGCGACCGGGATTGACTTGGCATTTGCCAGGGCGCAGTAGTCGCCGCCAGGGCAGCAGATAATGTCGGTCAGCATGTTCAGGTTGGCTGTAGCGAAGCCCATCGGAGTGATGGCTTGCCAGAGCTCGAACAACTGATCCTGGCGAACGTCTGCCAGAACCACGTTTTGCTGGTGGGTCACCCGAACTTCGCCGAAGCTATAGTTATCTGCCAGATCGGCAATTTGTTCAAGCTGACGGTCAGTGACATCGCCCGGCGGGATGCCAGTCTTTTTCATGGTCAGTGTAACGATGGCATAACCCGGTTTCTTGTGGTTGTCCACGTTGTGGGTCAGCCATTGGTCAAACTGACGGTTCTCGAAGCGTTGTTCCGCGAGCAGGTCAGTTGCGTTATTCAGCGTCGCATAGTCAGGTTCGGTGAAATAAGCCTGAATGCGCTCGATCGCGTCATGGGTGAGTCGAGTTGGGGAATCCTTGATATGGGCCCACTCGGCTTCAACCTTCTCGGCAAAGGCTGCAGGGGTAAGCGCCTTCACCAGGATCTTGATACGTGCCTTGAACTTGTTATCACGGCGGCCGTAACGGTTGTAGACCCGAAGAACAGCCTCAAGATAGGTTAGAAGATCCAGTTCCGGCAGGAATTCACGAATGACCGGGGATACCATCGGAGTACGGCCAAGCCCGCCGCCAACGTGGACTTTGAACCCGAGTTCGCCAGCTTCGTTGCGGACAATCTGCAGTCCGATGTCGTGCACCTGAATGGCAGCTCGATCGGTTTTCTCGGAAGAATTTACCGCAATTTTGAATTTCCGTGGCAGGAAAGCGAATTCCGGATGGAATGTGGACCACTGACGGATGATCTCGCAGTATGGCCGGGGATCAACCAGTTCATCAGCCTGGACGCCGGAAAACTGGTCAGTGGTTGTGTTCCGGATGCAGTTACCACTGGTCTGGTTTGCGTGCATTTCAACTTCTGCAAGCTCTGCAAGGATGTCGGGAACATCCTTCAGCTCCGGCCAGTTGAGTTGTACGTTCTGGCGAGTAGTGAAATGCGCATAGCCCTTATCGTAATCGCGGGTAATGCGGGCCAGACGGCGAAGCTGGGCGGAACGCATCATGCCATAAGGCACGGCGATCCTGAGCATTGGTGCTAGACGCTGAACATAGAGGCCATTCTGGAGGCGGAGGGGAAGAAATTCGTCTTCTTCCAGTTCTCCCGCCAAAGCCCGTCCGGTCTGGTCACGGAACTGTGCCACCCGTTCGACAGCAAACTGCCGATCGTGCTCGTCGTATACGTACATAAAGAAGGTCCTACCTGAAACCGTTTCTGAGGGCCCGACGGTCGGGTCCTTATATCTGCGGGGCAGGATAACACCACGTTTTTATTCTTAAAATGATTATTTCAAAATATGTTTATCGACTCAGGCGATAAGCAATCGGCTGTCGCGCTGGACGAATGTCAATTTGCGGACTTAACTGGATGTGACACAAAAACAATATCAGGAACGTGTGAACGAGGTGATATTCATGAAAAAGAATTCTACCCGCACTGACAGTCAGGTTGATGCCATCGCAGCAGTGTCGCTGGTCTTTCTGGTCGTAGCTTTCGCCGTGATGTGGGTGTCGGGGCAGTAGGCACTACTGATTGGCAAGAACTATCTGGACCACCACAATCAGTCCCACCACAAAAATTGCGGTAAACAGAATACCGGCCACGATATAAGGCCACGGACTGTGGCTCGAGAAGTCTTCTTCCCGGCGCCGATTGGATTGAACACCAAGGGCGCCGGCAAGTACGCTTTGCATGATTTTCAGAATGCCAGGTCGGGGTCCGGGCTTGTTGCTGTTTTTATTGGTATCCGAGACATCTGTCATCTTGTTACCCGCTGAACGTTTGCACGTCGAATCCCGGTTTACTCAGCGGGGTCATAGGACAGGCTTGGTGCCAGCCAGCGTTCGGCCTCCGCTTTCGAGATTCCCTTGCGTTCAGCATAGTCTTCAACCTGATCGGCGCCAATTTTTCCAACGGCGAAGTACTTGGCGTCAGGGTGGGAGAAATACCATCCGGACACGGCAGCCGTCGGGAACATGGCGAAGTGCTCGGTTAGCTCGATACCGGTGTTATTTGTGGCATCCAGAAGACTGAACAGCGTGGCCTTCTCTGTATGGTCCGGGCACGCGGGGTAGCCTGGGGCAGGGCGAATCCCTCGATACCGTTCCTTTATCAGGTCTTCGTTCTGCAGTTCCTCGTCTGGTGCATAGGCCCAGAATTCGCGTCTTACACGCTCATGCATCCGCTCTGCAAAAGCTTCGGCCAGGCGGTCGGCCAGCGCTTTCACCATGATCGAGTTGTAGTCGTCGTGGGCTTCCTTGAACTCCTGGGCAAACTCTTCTGCACCAATGCCAGTCGTCACGGCAAAGCCGCCAACATAGTCAACAGCGCCGCCTTCCGGAGAAACGAAGTCCGAGAGGGCCATCATGGCCTTTCCGGGCGCCTTTTCGTCCTGCTGGCGCAAGTGATGCAATACAGTCAGTTCCTCAGAGCGCGATTCGTCGGTATAGACAACCACATCATCGCCGCGACGGTTCGCCGGCCAGAAGCCGATAACGGCACGGGCTGTTACACGCTTTTCATCGATCATGCGCCGCAGGATTTTCTGGGCGTCATCGAACAACGTGCGTGCGGCTTCACCCCGTTTCGGGTCATCAAAGATAGCGGGATATTTCCCTGACATATCCCAGGAAATAAAGAACGGTGTCCAGTCGATGTAGTCGACCAGCTCGTTCAGGTCATATTCTTCGAATGCGCGTACGCCGGTAAACGCAGGTTTGGGAATATCATAGCCCTCAAATGCGATGTCCGGTGCGCGCTCACGGGCTTCCTTAAGGGATACCAGCTTGGTTCGTTCGCCACGGTTTTTACGGCGCTCACGGATTTCATCGTATTCTTTGCGGGTGGCTTCCACCAGCTTTGGCTTTGCTGTTTTGCTCAAAAGCTGGGAGGCGACGTTAACGCAACGCGAAGCGTCCGATACGTACAGGGCGATGTCATTTTTGAACTGGGGCTCAATCTTGACCGCCGTGTGTGCTTTGGAGGTGGTAGCACCACCGATCATAAGCGGAAGGTTGATATCGAGCCGTTGCATTTCCCGGGCGACGTGAACCATCTCGTCCAGAGAAGGTGTAATCAGGCCACTAAGGCCGATGATGTCCACGTTTTCTTTGCGTGCGGTTTCAAGGATCTTGTCGCAGGGAACCATAACGCCGAGATCGATCACTTCATAGTTGTTGCACTGCAACACAACGCCCACAATGTTTTTACCAATGTCATGCACGTCGCCCTTGACCGTTGCCATCAGGATTTTGCCTTTGGCTTCCTGTCCTTCAGATTTTTCCGCCTCGATAAACGGAATAAGGTGGGCGACAGCCTGCTTCATTACCCGGGCGCTTTTTACGACCTGAGGCAAGAACATTTTTCCGTCACCGAAGAGATCGCCGACCACGTTCATGCCATCCATGAGTGGCCCTTCGATAACTTCAATCGGGCGCTCTGCGTTCAGGCGGCAGGCTTCGGTATCCTCAATGATGTAGGTGGTGATTCCTTTAACCAGGGCGTGCTCAAGCCGCTTCTCAACCGGCCACTCACGCCAGGCAAGATTTTCTTCCTGGGTTTTGCCACCCTGTCCTTTGAACCGTTCCGCAATTTCAAGCAAACGGTCAGTGGCGTCGTCTCTCCGGTTCAGAACGACATCTTCTACCAGCTCTTTCAGTTCCGGGTCAATCTCATCATATATCACCAGTTGGCCCGGATTCACGATACCCATGTTCATTCCGGCCTTGATGGCGTGATACAGGAACACCGAGTGGATAGCTTCACGGACTACATCATTGCCACGGAACGAGAATGAAACGTTACTCACGCCACCGGAAATTGATGCGTGGGGCAGGTTCTCACGAATCCAGCGGCTGGCATTAATGAAATCCACCGCGTAGTTGTTATGTTCTTCGATACCGGTTGCAATGGCGAAGATGTTCGGATCGAAGATAATGTCGGCCGGATTGAAGCCAATACCGGTGAGCACGTCGTAAGAGCGTTTACAGATCTCTGTCTTGCGCTCGTAGGTATCAGCCTGACCCTGTTCGTCAAATGCCATAACAACGACGGCTGCGCCATAGCGCATACAGTCTTTTGCCCGTTTGATGAATTCTTCCTCGCCTTCCTTGAGGCTGATGGAATTCACAACAGCCTTGCCCTGGATGCAGCGAAGACCCGCTTCGATTACGTCCCATTTTGACGAGTCGATCATAACGGGAACGCGGGAGATGTCTGGCTCAGAGGCGACCAGATTCAGGAACGTAACCATGACGTCCTTTGAATCGAGCATGCCTTCATCCATATTGATATCGATGATCTGGGCGCCATTCTCAACCTGGTCCCGGGCAACGCTGAGAGCCTCTTCGTACTGCTCCTCTTTGATCAGGCGCAGGAAACGCTTGGAGCCAGTAACGTTGGTACGTTCACCCACGTTGATAAACAGGGTGTTTTCATCGCCGGTGAAGGGCTCCAGGCCAGAAAGACGAAGCGCTTTGGGACGCTCAGGAATCTTTCGGGGGGCATAAGGAGCAACGGCTTTCGCGATCGCCTCGATATGGTCCGGGCGTGAGCCGCAGCAACCGCCGATGATGTTGAGGAATCCGTCCTGGGCAAAACTTTTGATGATCTCGGCCATTTCTTCCGGCGTTTGATCGTATTCTCCGAACTCGTTGGGCAAACCAGCATTGGGGTGCGCACTGACGTAGGATTCTGCTTTGTTCGACAGTTCTTCGATATAGGGACGCAGGGCGTCAGCACCCAGGGCACAGTTAAGGCCCACGGAGATCGGCTTGGCGTGGGCAACCGAGTTCCAGAAAGCCTCGGTTGTCTGACCGGAGAGCGTGCGGCCGGAGGCATCGGTAATCGTGCCGGAAATCATGATAGGCAGTGTGATGCCGCTGTCTTCAAAGTATTGCTGGGTCGCGTAAATGGCGGCTTTTGCGTTCAGGGTGTCGAATATGGTTTCGATGAGAATCAGGTCAGAGCCACCTTCGACGAGGCCTTCGACTGCTTCGTAGTAGTTGTCGACAAGTGTCTGAAAATCGACATTCCGGAATCCCGGGTTATTCACGTCCGGAGAGATGGAAGCTGTTCTGGAAGTCGGGCCAACAGCACCGGCTACAAAGCGCGGCTTGCTCGGGTTTTTGCGTGTGAATTCGTCGGCGATTTCCCGGGCAAGCCTGGCGCCGGCAACGTTCAACTCTTTGGCAATGTCTTCCAGACCATAGTCCGCCTGGGACAAGCGAGTAGAGTTAAAGGTATTGGTTTCGATTATATCTGCGCCGGCATCCAGGTAATCCGCGTGGATATTGCGGAGAAGGGCAGGCTGAGTGAGGTTCAGCAGGTCGTTGTTGCCCTGGATTTCACGATGATAATCCGCAAACCGATCTCCGCGGAACGCCTGTTCGTCCAGCTTCTGATTCTGGATCATTGTCCCCATGCCGCCATCAAGAATCACGATGCGATCCTTCAGAGCTTGGTTTAATTGTTCCAGACGGGTATTACGATCGGTCATAGCGTCAGTTCCGGATGTCGTTGTTGGCGGCGCATTTACATTAATGGCGCGGGATCATAGCAAAAATGCCGGGTGTCGTCTTAGTACGAATGATCATTATCAATTGCCCCGATGATTTGCACCCTATACGGGAAATTAAGTAGTCCCGTTAATGCCCGACTATTTTACTTGGTCTTTTATGTTCCTGAGAACTCCCTTAAAATGGTGACAAACACACTAATGGGTTGGAATCATGGCATTGGTTACTGTGACAGATCCCGCACGGGATTACCTTGCGCAACTTATCGAGAAGCAGGACGTAGAAGGCATGGGGGTGCGTATTTTCGTGACCCAGCCCGGTACCAAGAATGCAGAAACCTGTCTTGCCTACTGTCCACCCAACGAGATCGTACCGACTGACGAACAAGTGGACCTTGGCAAGTTCACACTCTACCTTGACCACGCATCGGTGCCGTTCCTTGAAGAAGCCTATGTCGATTACTCAAAGGATCAGATGGGCGGCCAACTGACGATCAAGGCGCCAAATGCCAAGGTGCCGAATGTGGACGAGAACGCTCCGCTTCCGGATCGGGTGAATTACGTTCTGGCATCTGAGATCAACCCGAACCTTGCCGCTCACGGCGGTGAAGTTTCCCTGGTTGAGATCGTTGACGAATCTGTGGCCGTGCTTCGCTTCGGTGGAGGGTGCCAGGGGTGTTCAGCTGTGAGCCTGACGCTCAAGCAAGGTGTTGAGACCACGTTGACCGAACGCGTTCCGGAGATTACGGAAGTGCGTGACGTTACAGATCACACTCAGACCGAAAACGCCTACTACCAGTAAGTTCCGGCAGCCCGGCTGTCCCGGGTTGGCTTGTATCGCCGCGCCTGACAGGGCGCGGTCGTCCCTTCAGATCCACGGCAAGCTGCCGCATTTCCACTTCAAGACTGGCGTCACGGCCAATGTTGCGACAAGCCAGTTGCTTCATGATTTGTCATATAAACGGCTACAACCTGGCTCTACCATTCAGGCTGTATACGAAAATATGAATATTGGCATTTAATGCCGCGTTTATTATCAGGGGTTCAACTTGTTCGACGCTGCGCTTCTGTCAGTGCCTGTGATGGCCGCCGTTGTGGGCTGGTTCACCAATTGGCTTGCAATTCAGATGTCCTTCTATCCGGTCCAGTTCATCGGGATCGGATCGGTTGGCTGGCAGGGCGTTATTCCCCGAAAAGCGGAAAAAATGGCGCATATCTGTATTGATCGAACTCTCCAGCAGTTTGGAGACCTGAATGCGGTTTATCAGAAACTGGAGCCCCAACGGATCGTTGAACAGGTGGTATCGCAAGTGACGCCAAGGCTGGATGAGTACATCGACGAAGTGATGTACGAGATCCAGCCAGTGCTATGGGACAACCTGCCACTGTTTCTGAAAAACCGTATCTACCAGTGGGCAAGGGAGCAATTACCCTCCCGTATCGAAGAACTTATGGAAGATTTCGGCGATGACCTCGATGATCTGGTAGATCTCAAAGCACTACTCAGTCGCGAGCTGGCCTCCCATCCGGATCTGATGAATCGCATTTTCCAGCAGGCAGGCTCGGTTGAATTGCGTTCTGTTATCAACCGGGGCGCCGGTATAGGCGCGATTCTTGGCGCGGCACTTGTTCCCCTGTGGACCCATTACCCTGAACCCTGGCTACTGCCGATAGGTGGCTTTGCCATTGGTTTTTTGACCAACTGGATCGCAATCAACCTGATTTTTTCGCCGCTTCGTCCTCGACGGGTGCTTTTCTGGAAAATTCAGGGCCTGTTTCTGCGCAGACAGTCCGAAATCAGCGATATCTGGGCGAAACTCGTTGCCGAAGAACTGATTACGGTCGAGAAGGTGGCTGATGCCATGGTGAACGGCAATCAGGGTGAGCGGACCCGCGCCATCATCCAGAAACACCTGCGCCCCCTGCTGGATAATTCAATAATTATGAAGCTGT
Organism: Marinobacter salinexigens; assembly: GCF_008370345.1. Taxonomy (GTDB): domain Bacteria; phylum Pseudomonadota; class Gammaproteobacteria; order Pseudomonadales; family Oleiphilaceae; genus Marinobacter; species Marinobacter salinexigens. Next base: position 605,617 of record NZ_VTUU01000002.1, read on the forward strand.
CAGCTCAGGTCACCGTGGGCATGACCGGCTATACCGAACTCAAGAAGGTGATGAACCAGAAAGCCGTGCTGGCGACAAGGGATGTGTTCAGTGACCCCGATTTCAATCGCGAAAGAGCTCCAGTGGTTGCGGAAGTGCTGTCTGGCCAGATGAAATCCCTTGGCCCCGTTGAGTTTCAGGACATCCTCAGGCCGGCGTTTCGCGAGGAAGAGCTTCGGCTTATGTTGGTTGGGGGTATATTCGGGGCGATGGCGGGAGCTCTGCAGTTCATTTCACTCACCTCTCTGACTTTCCAGGGCCTGTTTGCTTGAAACGAATGTCGGCCGCGAGATTAAGTAAAGGAGACAATCAATGCCAATCTGGTTAACGGTTCTGGTTCATGCGCTGGCATCGGCAGTGGCAGTCCTTCTGGTTATGCTGTCGTTCTGGCACCTGATTGTGCGCCCCTACCTTAATGCCAGAGTCGAAGAACTCATCAAGGCGACAAATGAGATAGAGCCAAAGGTAACCCGAGGTGTAAAGGCTGGTGTTTCGGAAACCTTACGAGAGCTTCCGGAAGTAGCACTGGATGGTACCGTTCGCGAGTCAACGCGCCAGTTTTTGAAGTTTGGAAGCGGGTTGTTCGAGAATGGCCTCAGTGCTTTTCTCGGCTCGGCGTCCGACCTGGAACGACATAATCAGAACCGGGACGATCAAACGTCCCGGGAATAATCAAAGGCAGTTAGTCGGTCTGGGTAGGCCGGCAATCCGGCACGCAGTTTTCGCAGGTGTGCCGGGGAACAGTTGCATCAGGTAAATGCTATTACCTTTTTCTTCGCCCAACGCTTCACGCACCGCTTTCACAAACAGGCGGTTTGAGGGTGGAGATATTTCATGTTGTTTGTAAAATTCCCTCAAAAACCTGATGATTTCCCAGTGTTTTTCGCTTAGTTCAATGTCGCCCTCACGGGCAATGACTTCGGCTATTTCCCGGCTCCAGGCAAAGGCATCCTCGAGAAAGCCTTCGTTGTTTCTGGCGGGGAGGTTTGAGGTCGTCATGATTACCAGCAAATAACTCGTTTGGCTTTGAGAGACAGTTCAACCATACCCTGATAGTCGATGGCACCGACGTTGCTCTGGTGAGTGTCTATAGCGCGTGCTGTCAGGTCTGACTTCAGTGCATACACGGTCCGGTCGCCAAGTACACGAGAGGTAGTCAGCGCGAGAACACCATTCTCGGTCAGCAGCAGAGCGTCATCCGATGAAGACATCCCCAAACATTCGGAGAAACGAGGGTGGTCCGGGGTCTTGTTCAATATATGCAGAGTATGGAAGTCACTCATCATTAATGCTCTAGTCTGGTCAATCTTATCATTGGTAGGTCGCTTCAGCCGGCAAACAGCACATTCTGGTATCGGCCGATCATGTCAGCATTTCCGTCGATCAGGGTAATGCCATCAGGCAGGTCGTCGACGGTCAGCCCAAAGCGTTCACAAGATGCACTATCAACAAGCAGTTGCTCTATACCGAAAATGGGAGCTGCCGAAAGGTTCTTCTCAACGGATTTCTGGTGAATCGAATCAGGTGCCTGGCCTTTGCGCAGCCAATGCACGCCCGCACCGGTAAACAACAAGCTCGCGGGTTGGTCGAACGCGGCCAGTGAAAAAGCCATGTCCAGCGCTTCACGGCCAGCGAAGCTGCCATAAGGCGCTTGGTCAATGACGATCAGGGTTTCCATCAATCAGTCCCCCGCATGGAAATAGAGGGTCTTGGTGGATTTGATGGTGCTCTCCACCCATTCGCCAAGCCCGGCAATTTCAAAAGCAGGTAGCAGGTTGCTGGCACTCAGTTCGTACCTTTTCTGCTCCTGTTCATTAACCAGTCCTCTGCGTAGCGCTGAGGCGATACAAGCGACGGCGGGAATGTTGTGTTCAGCCAGAAATTCTGACCACAATTTCGGCAGGTTCATCTCATCTGACGGCGGTGCGATCAGGGCTGAAGCAAGGTGAACGCCATCGCCATAGAGAAATACCCGGTCAATACGGTGTCCTGCTGCGATAACAGCCTCTGCGAAAGCAAGCGCGGTCTGAGGCGCCTGAGAGGAATAGGGTGCGCCGGTAATGACCAGTGAAAAGCTGTGTTCGGTTGTGTTGCTCATGATTACCGGTCTTGTCTTGGGTAATGATCAGTTTACTGAAAGCAAAAGCCCCGGCAAGGGCCGGGGCTTTGCTGGAGGGGAGGTTGCAATCAGTCGTCGCCGCTGAACGCCCCAATAAGCTGAAGCAGTGCCACAAACAGGTTGTAGATATTCAGGTACAGACCGGTTGTTGCCATGATGTAGTTCTGCTCGCCGCCATTGATGATGCGGCTGGTGTCATAGAGAATAAATCCAGACATCAGGAATACAATGGCTGCACTGATTGCGAGGCTGAACGCGGTGATTGCAACACCGAACATGCTGGCAACCAGAGCGCCCAGGGCAGCTACCAACACCACGACCAGACCAGCTACGAGCATTCCGCGCATAAAGCTGAAATCTTTCTTGGTGGTCAGGACATAGCCAGACAAAGCAAAAAATACCAGGGCCGTGCCGCCAAGGGCCTGCATGACGATCTGGCTGCCATTAGACATCTGCAGGTAGTAGTTCAGGGTCGGTCCAAGAGACAGACCAAGAAGGCCGGTGAAGGCGAACACAACACCAATGCCTGCGCCGCTGTTCGCGGTACGGGGCAGAACCAGCCATACCAGCGCCAGAGCACCCAGGCTGCAGATCAGGCTGGCACCGCGGCCAAGGCCGATGTTCATGGAAACCGCTGCCATAATTGCGCTGAACAGCAGGGTCATGGCGAGCAGCGTGTAGGTGTTCTTCAGAACCTTGGAGGCCGCAGGGCTGATGGCAGCCGTCGCGGACCCGCGGGCAATCATATTGCCCCGGTTCTGTTCGTAGCCGTAATCTCGGTTTTGCATCTCTCTCTCCGTTAGGTTCCTGTTTGTTGACAGGGAAGCCTGGGTTGTTAATGAAAGAATCTGAGAAATCTAGTACTGATGATAATGGCACATTCCGGACTTTCAATCATTTATGACCGAAAACCGTACCCGAGATTCCATTAAATAGAGTTAATGTAAGAAACCCCGGCGAGATTTATGCAGGGCGTTGACAGCTCAGGCAAATCCGGTATCATGCACCCCGCTGTCGATGAGGCAGCAATGGAAAAACGGTGGGCTGGCAGAGCGGCTGAATGCAGCGGTCTTGAAAACCGCCGAAGGTTAGTAGCCTTCCCGGGGTTCGAATCCCTGGCCCACCGCCATTTTTTCCTGACTCTTCTTTATCAGCCTGTTCTGGCATCGAAATTTCCCAACTGCATTGCTTTCATTCCGGCCTCTGTTCGCTGGTGTTTGCCTCGGATAACTGCTTATTGGCTGCCGTCTGCCGGTATGGTCATAATGGGCCTGATTGCACGATCCGTATTTGGGTCAGGAGGGCGCATGACAGATACAGGTAAGAGCTTCGTGGATAAAACTCAACACGCGTCTGTAGAGCGCGATGACCGGAAATTTTTTGTTTCGGCAAATCGTGGCCGGGCGAGCCACCGAATCCGTTATGTGGAGTCCGGTGGCGCTGCCGTCGATAATGAAGAATGCACCTTCTGTCAGGCTGTGCCTGTGGCATCTGATGCCGAAGAGGAACGGAGCTAGGCCGGATCAGATGTCCCGGCCTGGAAAGGTCTGTTGTTTCCGGCTGTCAGCTCGTTGTTGACGTTCAGTAAGAGCAGTCTGATCTCCTGATGGGAGTTCCCATCCCTTCAGGTTCTCCTCAATTAGTGCCACCAGCGCTTCAATATGAACCGGTGAGGCATTCAGGGCGGGTATATAGCTGAATGCTTCTCCACCCGCCTCCATGAAGTATTCCCGGTTTTCCTCGTTTATCTCCTCAACTGTCTCAAGGCAGTCCGCAGAGAACCCAGGACAAAATACATCGATGGACTTAACGCCTTTACCCGGGAACGCCTTGAGCGTTTCATCGGTATAGGGCTTAAGCCACTCCTCACGGCCAAACCGCGACTGGAAGGTCGTCATGTAGTCATCATTGCCAAGACCGAGTCGCTCAGCCAGTAGCCGAGAGGTCTTGTGGCACTCGCAATGATAGGGGTCGCCTTTCTGGAGGTATTTCAGTGGAACCCCGTGATAGGACAGGATCAGCTTCTCATGGCGGCCGTGGTTCGCCCAGTGGGATTCGATATGGCGGGCCATTGCCTCGATGTAAGGCGGAAAATCCGGGTAATGCGAAATGAACCGTAGGTCCGGCAGCCATCTCCGCTGCATGAAATCCTTGGCGATAGCATCAAAGGTGGACGCGGATGTAGACGCTGAATACTGAGGGTAAAGCGGCAGGACCACCAGTTGCCGAACGCCGGCTTCCTGCATTTTGTCCAGCGCACCGGCAATGGACGGGTTGCCGTAGCGCATGGCGAACTCGACGACGACATTGTCGCCGTAGGACTTTTTCAGCGCTTCGCGGAGCCCCTCAGCCTGTCTTGAGGTATGGATCAGCAGTGGCGATCCGTTCTTCTCCCAAACTCCGGCGTAGGCTTTGGCTGACCGGCGGGGGCGGAAGCGCAGGATTATGCCATGGAGGATAAGCCACCAGAGTGCTCGTGGGGCTTCAACGACTCGTGGGTCCGAGAGAAATTCAGCGAGATAGCGGCGAAGTGCTGGCGTTGTCGGTGCATCCGGTGTTCCAAGGTTAGTGATAAGAACACCAAAACGGTCTGGCTGCTTGTGGCTGAAATTCTCCGAACCTTTGTACTGCATGAACGAGTCCTTGCCTCTGATGAGTGAATCGGAACCTCAGTTAACCGGCTTGTTGTGCCATCCTTGGTGCCAGTCCGCTAATGTCATAACCGGCATTGCGAGCTTTGGCGACAACATCCGAAGCGGGTAGCGTTCGGGCGGCGCTGAGTGCCCATAGAATGGTACAGCGTGTACCAGATCGGCAGAAGGCCAATACGGGCTTTTCCGCATCCCGGATCATCGGCGCAAAGCGATCCACGTCGCCGTCAGTGATATTGCCGGACTCTACCGGCATATAGACCCATTCGAGACCGCTTACACGGGCTGCATTTTCAATATCAGCCATCAGAGGCTGGCCTGGTTCTTCATGATCCGGGCGATTTGCGACGATGGTCTTGAAGCCAAGCTGTGCAGCTATGGCCACATCTTCAACGGAGATTTGCGGAGATACCGAAATCGTATCGTCAATTTTTCTCAAATCCATGGTTTTCCTCCGGAAGTGGTTTGGCTGGCGACTATGATTACACAGTTGCCCTGGCTCTGGCGCGCTCAATCACCTCGAAGATGATCATTCCAGCAACCATGGAGGCAACGAATACAACGGCTTTGGCTTCACCCGCTCCCAAGGCAACAAGCCCGGGCCCGGGGCAGAAACCGGCGATTCCCCAGCCCGCACCGAATGCCAGGCCGCCAAAAATCAGGCGTTTGTCGATATGGGTATGAGGCGGAATTTTCATGTTAAAGCCAAGGAAGGACACAGTGCGACGGCGTGCGACGGCAAAGGCTCCCAGCCCCACGACAATGGCACCGCCCATCACGAATGCAAGGGAAGGATCCCAAAGCCCTGCGATATCCAGAAAGCCGAGTACTTTTTCGGGGTTAGCCATACCAGAGACGATCAGCCCAAGCCCGAAGATCAGGCCCGCAAACAAAGAAGCGATTGAATATTTCAAGGTATCACACTCCCAAAACGTGGCGGATGATATAAACAGTCACAAACCCGGCGGCCATAAAGCTCAATGTGGCGGCCAGTGAGCGCAATGAAAGACGGGACAGACCACAAACGCCATGGCCAGATGTGCAACCGGAACCATACCGGGTACCAACGCCAACGAGTAACCCGGCTGCAATAAGGGCGGGATATCCTGCGTTGATCTCGATGGCGGGCAATTCTGCGCCGAGCATCCAGACCGTTGGTGCACCGATGAGGCCAATCAGGAAGGCGATCCGCCAGGCGATATCGCCACGGGCAGGGACCAGCAAGCCTCCGAGAATTCCGCTGATTCCGGCAATGCGGCCGTTCAGCAAAAGAAAGCTGGCAGCAGCAAGTCCGATGAGAATGCCGCCGAATAGGGCGGACCAAGGGGTGAAGCTACCCCACGCAATATCGATCATTTTAAGTCTCCAAAGTAATGCATATGCCTATTATGGAATAAGCATATAATTGGGGGCAATTTAAAAGAAAAAAAGCCCGGCAGAGATTGCCGGGCAGAGGCGTGCGAGTAGTATCCATGAAAGACTTCCAGACAAACCGGCATCAGCAGGGACACCGGTATAGGGAAGTATTGACTATAATTTGAACACTTCAAGCAAAGGTCACTTATGTTTGAAAACATTTTTTCATATTGGAAGGGTGTTTATACTGAGGCCTTGTGTGGCAAGCGTTTCAGGCTAACTGAAATCCCTGCTTTAGTGTAATACAATGGCCCTTCACAGCGTTTTTCCCGTCCTGAGGTTGTTACATGTCTGAAGAAAACGACAAGAAGCCGGAGAATGATCCGCAACTGGCTGCAAAAATCAAGGATTCTGCTCGTCAGATCTGGCTTGCAGGGCTCGGTGCATACACCAAGGCCGAAGAAGACACCGGTCGTTTCTTTGATCGCCTCGTTCAGGAGGGCGAACAGCTGGAGAGCAAAACCCGGGGCGTTGTCGAGAAGCAGATCAAAACTGTCGAGGATAGAGTCGGTGATGTGAAAGAGCGCGCGACCGGGACCTGGGACAAGCTTGAAAACATGTTCGATGAGCGGGTATCAGGTGCGCTCAGGCGGCTTGGTATTCATCGCAGAGAGGAAATCGAAGCGCTGGAACGTCGTATTGACGCGCTCGAAGGGGAGTTGGACAGACTTCGTAATGCCTCTGGCAGTGACGAAGAAGAGTAAGAAGCCGGGCCGTTGGCCTCAGAGATAATCCCGGCTCATCATCATTGCCTGCATCTGCTCATCCGATGCCAGGTAGGGGGTGATCAACTGGATCATTTGGTAAACGCCCCGGCCGGGGTCGACCGACTCCCGGTCGTTCAGATGTGACAGGGAGTCGAAACTGCTCCAGTAACAGGATGTTAGCGTTAATTGCTCACATAATGCTGAAAGTGTTTCGGCTTCAATTTCCATCATCCCTTGGCGCCGGAAACTGCCGCAGATAAGTTCAAACGCCCCAGTCTTCTTTTTCAGTATTTTTCGAAACCTTCCCTGAAGCTGATCGTAGCGGGACAGAACGTTAACCAGATCCTGATAGATAAACCGGTACCGCGCAACAGCCTCAAACAGCATGTGCAGAAAAAAACCGAGCTGATCGAGGCTGATGTCAGCGTCTTCCGGCACAGCGAGGAGATCAAGCATTTCCTCTTCAAAAACCGCGAACAGCTCCTCAACAATGTCACCCTTGCTTTTGAAGTGGTAATACAGGTTTCCCGGGCTGATATCCATTTCGTCGGAAATCAGCAGGGTCGTCACATTGGGTTCCCCGGCGCTGTTGAACAGCGCCAGGCTTGTATTGAGGATACGGTCGCGGGTTTTAATTTTTTTCATGGCGCGCCGGAGTAACCTTAAAGATCGAAGCTGGCCCAGATCGGGCAGTGGTCTGAAGGCCGTTCCATCCCACGAACATCGTAGGACACGCCAGACTCCTTCGCTTTCGGAAGAAGGCTGTCACTGGCCATGATGAGATCAATCCGGAGTCCGCGCCTGGGTTCACGCTCGAACCCCTTGCTGCGGTAATCAAACCAGCTGAAAGTGTTGGATTCTTCCGGGTGCAGGTGACGGAATACATCGGTAAAGCCTCTCTGCTCGACCTGGCCGAGCCATTCCCGTTCTTCCGGCAGGAAACTGCATTTGCCGGTTCGTAGCCAGCGTTTGGCGTTGTCCGGGCCGATGCCGATATCTTTGTCGGTCGGTGAGATGTTCATGTCGCCCATGACAACCACATGCCCGCCTGATTGCTTGAGTTCATCGAGATATTTCATGAGATCTGCGTAGAACTTCTCTTTCGCGGGGAATTTTACCGGGTGGTCCCGGCTTTCGCCCTGTGGAAAGTATCCGTTGATGACGGTGAGCGTTTCGCCATTGACTGTGAACTTGCCAGTAATCAGGCGGCGCTGAGAATCCTCGCCATCCCAGGGATAGCCTTTGACGACCTCTTCAGGCTCCATCTTCGACAACAGGGCCACGCCATAGTGTGTCTTCTGACCATGAAAGTGCACGTGGTAGCCAAGCTCTTTGACTGCGTCGACCGGGAACTCTTCATCGCGGACTTTGGTTTCCTGAAGCCCGATAAAATCCGGGTTGAGGGTTTTTACAACTTCCTCAAGCTGGTGCAGCCTGGTGCGTATGCTGTTGACATTGAATGAAACAAACATCATGGGTGTCTTGTCTCCGGGATGGATTCCGCCCGGAGTTTATCACAGGAAACCATGCTGGAGTCTGTGGCAAGAGCGACGGGGCTTTTGGGGCTGGCCGGATCGTTACCTGGGTCATTAATGGGTCAAGTTACATGCAGGGGCCTGGTCGAGTGTGTAGCGGATATGTGCCGTATAGTTCTCATTCCTGCTTTTGCGGATGTTAGTCAATCCCACGTAGTCCGTCAGAAAGCCCTGTTGGTTGTATCCGAGGATAATGGGATCCACGAGGAAGCGAAGAACAAGCCCTCTGGGACGAATTTTCACCACATGGTCGGCGCTTATACCGCTATCCATCGCTGGCTCCATGACGAAACCGAAGGTTTCCCCGCGTGTCGGTGCCAGGAATTCAAATTCGACTGTGCGCCCCTCCTGAACACGTTTCCAGTTATCCCGTACCAAGTGGTCGAACCCTGCATCGACGACAACATCATTGGCGTATGCTAAATCGTAACGCCGGGTTTCTTTGTTTGAGCCTGCCGCCATGGTCCAGCTGATCTGCAGGCGGTCGTTATCCGGGTAGTGAATATCCAATGTTTCGGAGTAATCGGGCTGTTGGAACTCGACGGTGGGTCTGAGTAGTGAGCGCTCATAACGCAATATCTTCCGGGCGAATGATGCGCTTTCTTCACGGAGTTGGTAGGCAATTTTCTGCACCTCGGGCCGGAATGTTCCGGTGCCGCAAGTGCCGCTGACACTATGGGTTTCTGTGTACAGCGTATCGCCGTTTTCCTGGCGCGCGGTACCCGTAAACGTCATGCGCTCGGTTGCCCAGGAAGCAACCGGTAGTGCGACGAGAATAGCGATTTTGATAATGATTTGGACCGTAGCCTGCACTAACCCGTTCATCTCACCAACTCCGGATAGAGCAGTTTTCGCAAGTAGGTGAGTAAGGGGAAGAGCACCAACCAACCGGTTGCCAGGGCAGCTATTGACCAAGCGGGTTCGGGCAGTTCGATCGCCCCAAGTTCCGCCGCTGACCAGTACGCCAGCGGTCCCGCAACAGGCGGAAGCAATAGCAGAGTCAGGCGTTTGCGGGTTACCCAGCTCAGAGAATGGCTGAATGTCGTCATGAACGTGGCCCAGATCGCGACGAGCCAGGGGGGAGTGAGCTGCAGGGCCCCGGTACCGTCATCCAGGATACCGAGCCGAAACCACAGGCTGTCGAGCATGCCACCAAGCACGGTACCGAGGCCGATAAATTGCACTTCCGCCCAGCGGTTCCGGCTGATGGCTATGAGATGAACCATCACAAACATGAGTGCAAGAACCACGGCGGGCAAACCGGGATAGAGTACGCAAATGAACCAGGCCGCCTGAAACAGAACAAAATTAAGGGCGTTTGCTGCTCCTTCTGGCCTGATCATACGCTCAACAGGTTTTCCTGCTTGTTGCCTGGCTTCGCTAAGACGATTTGGGAAACCCCGATCGCCCGCTCACTGAAACCAGCCTCGCAATAGGCAAAATAGAAGTGCCAGAGGCGACGGAATTTTTTGTCGTACCCGAGTGATTCCAGTTCATCGCGCTTCGCCATAAACCGTTGGCACCAGTCATGCAAGGTACGCGCATAGTGGAAACCGATGTCCTCAGCATGGCTGAGCACCAGATTGCTGTGAGTACGAACAGAATCCAGAATCGCGCCCAAAGAGGGAATGAAGCTACCCGGGAAAATGTACCGCTGGATGAAATCAACGTTTTTCAGCGCCCGGCGGTACCGTTGCTCGGGCATATTGATTGCCTGGATTAATGCCAGCCCATCAGGCTTCAGAAGCGCACTGATCTGGTGAAGATAACTGTCGAGGAACTGTGGCCCTACGGCCTCGATCATTTCAATGGAAACAAGCTTGTCAAACTGGCCTCCCAGATCCCTGTAATCATCGAACAGCAGAGTAATACAGTCCTCCAGCCCTTCTGACAGCACCCGTTCCCGGGCCCAATCAAGCTGTTCCCGTGAAATCGTGGTGGTGGTTACATGGCAGCCATAATGCCGGGCAGCATGAATTGCAAAGCCGCCCCAGCCAGTGCCGATCTCCATGACGCGGTCACCCGGTTGCAAATTCAGTTTCCGACAAATGGTGTCGAGTTTGTGAACCGCCGCTTGTTCCAGTGTTGAGCTGGCATCTGGATAGATCGCGGATGAGTACATCATGGTGGGATCAAGAAACAGCTCAAACAGTTCGTTGCCGAGATCGTAGTGGGCGCTGATGTTTTTCCGGGAACCCTCAGGGGTGTTGCGATTCAGCCAGTGAAGTGCCTTGAGGGCGGGTTTGGTGATCCAGCTGAAGCGGTCTTCAAATTCATTCATCCGGTCCACGTTGCGGGTAAAGAAGCGGAGAAGGGCAACCAGATCCGGTGAGGTCCAGTCTCCGGAGACATAAGCCTCGGCAGCCCCGATACTTCCACCGGTCAGGAGATCGCTCCAGGTGCTCGGTGTATGAATGATCAGCTCAGCAGCAGGGAAGCTGGTATCTCCATCCCCGAATGTCAGATCGTCGAGACCCGCCTCCCGCACGACCAGTACCCCGGAACTCAGTCTTTGTAATTGCTGAATGACAAGGCTGCGGGCAATACGAGTGAACGTGGAAGGTGAGCTTCCAGAGCTGCTGGCGGAAGGATCAGACGAAGTTAACGAACGATTCAGGTTCTCCATGAGCCTACCTTTCTAGTTTATCCGGATGTGTGTAAAACGGAGCACCCTTGAGCTTAAGGCGAAGGGCATTCCAGTAAATACCGGCTGTAACCTTCATGGCTTCAACGGGAAATTGCCGCAGGCTCCGATGAACTACTTTACGAGTCAGAGGGGTTCTTTGGACCACCAGTGTGGCGTCAAACTGCTTTTCGCCTCCTTCAATCACGTTCATGTGAATCCGGAGTTCAGATTCCCTGAAGCTGAACGTCCACTGATACTGCTGGTCCATACTGTTGAACGGTGAAACATGAAAGCGCTTATCGAAGGTGAACTTTTCGGTGCGCCAGCCAGATGTGTTCGCTGGCGTGTCTGACGTCTCCAGGCAATAAACGTGGCGCTCCTTCCACGGGGTGTTAGTGATCTGGGCAAGAATCACTTTGGGTACAGCTCCCTGGAGCGGCGAGTCTCCAGCTGCGTAGCAGAAGTAGAAGCTCACGGGGTTAAATACATAACCGAAGTAGCGTGGGTGGGTAACCAGTTCTATGGGTCCATCAGGCAGCCATCCACAGCACTCTGCCACGTAATCTCTGACCGCTGATAACAGGTCGCCATGGTCAGGTTTAAGGTAATCCCGACGTCGGAGTGCGAGCCAGTTGAATCGTTCAAGGGAAAAGAACGGGCTCACACTGGTTACGTTCTGCCATTCGTCGAGAGCCAGCGCCATCATTCCGGTTTGATACTGGAACTCGTGACGGACGGGTGTGTGGCGTCTGTGCCTGATTGTTCCTTCAAGCCACTGGCTGCGCATGCTCATAAGTCTACGCCGAATGCGCGGGTGACCCTGAGCGCGCTTTTTACGCCGTCTTCATGGAATCCGTTGAACCAGTATGCCCCGCAAAAATGGGTGCGGTTCTTATTACCAATTTCGTCATACCGGCTCTGGGCGGCAACGGACTCCAGCGTAAACACCGGATGGGAGTAGTCGAATTTTTTGATGATTCGATCAGGGGCAATGTCGGAAGACCGGTTCAGCGTGACGCAAAAGGTTTCCGGTGCGTCATGGAAGTTTTGCAGGATATTCATGTTGTAGGTGACGGACACCGGTTGAGACGGGAGTGCCGGCATGAAATAGTTCCACGCGGCCCAGGCACGGCGATTGGAGGGCAGTAACCGACTGTCTGTGTGCAGAACGACGTCATTGCTCTGGTACCTGATGGCTCCCAGGATGTCTTTCTCTTCCTGAGTCGGAGCATCGAGCATATGCAGTGCCTGATCGCTATGACAGGCCATAATGACCTGATCGAACCGGTGTTGCTCCCCATTTGCCAGGACCGTTACGCCCTCACTGTCTCGCGAGATGCTTTTTACCGGGCTGTTCAGATGGATACGTTTGCCGAGTTTATCCATCATTCGGTCCACGTAGCGGGCGGAGCCGCCGGAAATTACCCGCCAGGTAGGCCGATCGTCCACCGAAAGCATGCCATGGTTATTAAAGAACTGGAGGAAGAAGCGTATTGGGAACTGCTCCAGGACAACCTCGGGGGCGGACCAGATCGCTGCCCCCATCGGCACGATGTAATAGTTCCGGAAATAGCGGGAATAGCGCTTTCTGTTCAGGTACTCACCCAGAGTTTCCGTGTCATTGATGGTGTCGGCTTCGAGGTCGGCACGGGTTTCCCGATTGAACCGGAGTATTTCACGAATCATTCCCAGAAAGGGGAGGTTGAGGAGATTCTTTCTCTGGGCAAACAGCGTATTCAGGTCTGTACCGTTGTACTGTAGGCCGGTGGTCTGGCAATCGACACTGAAACTCATGTCGCTGACTTCAGACGCCACTCCCAGCTTGTCCATCAGGCGGATGAAATTGGGGTAGGTCCAGTCATTGAAAACGATAAAGCCGGTGTTGACCGGCCAGAGACGACCGCCGGCTTCAACTTTTTCGGTATTGGTATGGCCTCCGGCGTATTCATTGGCTTCAAACAGCTCCACATCATGCTGCTCGGCAAGTAGCCAGGCAGCGGTCAGGCCGGACACCCCGGCTCCAATTACGGCAATACGCTGACGATTGTCACTCATGCAAAAAGATCCTGATTAACGAATAGGTTTTCGTGTCATTCTTGCGGCCATGCGGTCTACCAACGGCTGGGGTAGTGCGCCGAGCAGTGCGAGCAGGCAGGTGAAACGCCGTGGGAACGCGATCTCGGTTTTGCCTTTCGCGATTCCGCTGATGATCCGGTCTGCAGCCTCTTCAGCCGTCAATAAAAAAGGCATAGGGAAGTCATTCCGGTCGGTCAACGGTGTTTTCACGAATCCGGGAGAAACCACCACAACGTCGATACCTTCATGGGTAAGATCCGCCCTTAATGACCGGGCCAGGTAGGTTAACGCCGCTTTTGAGGCCCCGTATCCTTCGGCACGGCCGAATGGAAACCACCATGCCGATGAGCTGATAATGACAACTGTTGCAGGCTGGCCCTGAAGACTTGCCTTTCGCAGAGCGGGCAAAGCAACTTCGATACTCCGGGCTGTACCAACCACGTTGGTCTGCAGGTTTCTTTCGACAACCCCACTGTCGAACTGATCTGTGTCCATATACTCACAGGTACCGGCATTCAGTATCGCCATGTTGAGGCAGGGGATATCGGCAAGGGCTTGGGAAACCGACTGAAGGCCATCAGGGCTTGTGGTATCTCCCGGGCAAACATCTATCCGGGTGGGTGCAAGCTCCTCGAGTACCCACAAGCGAGTTTCCCTCCGTCCGGTCAGCAGAAGACGGTGGTTACCTGAGGCAAAGGCACGAACCAAAGCCTCTCCAATGCCCGAACCGGCACCGGTTATCCAGATGTTTGAAGGATGCGCCAGACGTCGATTCATCCGGCGTAACCTTTCACCCAACGAACGAGGCGGCCAACGAGGGGCAGGTGTTCGTAAATGAGCTGGCCTGCATCGTAATAATCACGGTGATAGCAGATTTTTCCTTTGCGTATCTCTAAATGGCTGATGCCCTCGACTCGTATCTCCCGACCTTTTTTGATGCGCTTGTGACAAAGTGACATGGTCCAGGGCAGGGTGACATAGGGACCGTTGACCACTGCATCAGCAAAGGCGAACTGGCAGCTGATGGCGTTGGTGTAGGCGTGAGCGAAATAGCGGGTAAGGTCGTCCAGTCCCTCTACACTGCTCAATGGGTCCTGAAATCGAATATCCTCGCTGTACAGCTCAGACAGCCTATGGAGATTGCCTTTATCCAGCGCGTTGAACAGGCTCCTGAACCGTTCCAGGGTTGCTGGTACAGCAGATTCAAATGAACCGATTTCGATATTTGAGGCGGTGGTCATTCGCGGTTCCTCCTCCTGTTGTCCAGTGTGATGGTCTCTTGCCGGATGTGTTCAGGAATGGGATTGAGATCCCAGATAATGCCGAGCTTTGCCAGAAGCCACAGCCCATACCAGGTGACGTCAATTTCATACCAGCGAAATCCCTGGCGAACGGACTGAGGCCAACGGTGATGATTGTTGTGCCACCCTTCACCCAACGTCAGCAGGGCTAGCAAGAAATTGTTGCGGCTGTCGTCACTGGTTTCGAAGCGTCGCTTTCCCCAAACGTGAGCGAGGGAATTGATTGATACGGTGGCGTGGAACAGTGCAACGGTGGAGATAAAAAAGCCCCACACCAGCAACTGAAGGCCGTTGGTGCCCAACCCCGGCGCGGTGGCTGCCAGGATTTCCCCCAGCCCATAAATCAATATCGCCGCGAGCGCGGGAATCAGCGAGTCGAAGCGGTTGATCAGTCTGAGTTCCGGGAAACAAAGCCAGTCACGCACCCGGCGTTCATTGGTCACGAAACCTGCGTCGCAGGTAAACCAGCCTGCGTGGGCCCACCAGAACCCTCCCTGATGAGGGGAATGCAAATCCTGTTCAGCATCTGAATGCTGGTGATGGTGGCGGTGGTGTGCTGCCCACCATAACGGCCCCCGTTGTGCTGCACTGGCACCGAGAATGGCAAACAGAAATTGTGCAGTGCGACTGGTTTTGAAGGTTTTGTGAGCAAAGTAACGGTGATAAAAGCCTGTAATGGCAAACATCCGAATCACGAAAAAAGCGGCTGCGAACCCGGCAGCGAAAGCACTGACTCCGGTATAGAACGCTATCAAGCAGGCCACGTGCAACGCGATAAAAGGAACGACGCGCGCCGCGTTGAATGATCTGGAATGACTGTTAATGTGATCCGTTCCTGCTTCGGAGTCGAACCATCTTAGAATGTTTATCAGCAAAGAATGCACGTCGATATCACTCACTTTGGATTCAAAATAGATCATGCCCAAGAAAAGTCATTGCGCGAATATACGTCGCATTGCGGTTATTGGTTCAGGTATTTCCGGCCTCACCAGCGCAATTTTGTTACAGGACAACGGCCATCAGGTTGTTGTTTTTGAAAAGAGTCGCGGCCCCGGTGGTCGCCTGGCTTCAAAACGGGTCCCGAAAAGCTCTGCCGACATCGGTGCACAATACTTCACCGCACGAAATCCAGAGTTTCTGCCGTTCCTTACGTGCTACGCCGGGCCAGACAGTTTCAGGGTGTGGGAGGGAAAGATCGGTTTCAGAGATGAGTCGGGAGAATGGTCAGAGTTCCCACGGGAAGCCCGATACGTAGGCGCCCCTCGGATGACGGCGATAAGCCGGCAGCTCTCAGCACATGTTGAAATGGTCGCTGAGACCAAAATCGCAACATTTCAGAAGAGGAACGGGCTTTGGGATCTGACAGATACCAATGGCCAAAGTCATACCGGGTTTGATCAGATCATCCTCACCGCGCCTCCTGCCCAGACACAGACACTTCTGGAAGATAGCGGACTTGAGGATCTTGCCGATTCGCTGAACGATGCTGTATCCCGGGTTTTGCCTTGTTGGGCGGTAGCGGCTCATTTTCATGAGTCTCCCTTTCATGCGTTTCCCTGGCGGGCATATTCCGGGGCACGGGTGGAACACCCAGTACTTTACTGGGTGGGCAACAACTCCAGCAAACCTGAACGGAATGATCAGGGCGAATGGTGGGTTCTTCATGCTAATGCTGAATGGACGCAGGCCAACGTAGACCAGGACCCGGAAAAAGTAGCGCAGTTAATGTGTCAGGCGTTCACCGACATGGTTGGTTTTGATGGCGAACCAACCGCAGTAGTACCTCACCGTTGGCTATACGCACGATCAGAAGGTGGCGAAACGCCGGGGCACCTCTGGTACCCGGAGCAGGGCATTGGCATCGCGGGGGACTGGCTGGCGGGAGGCAGGGTCGAAGGCGCGTTTGATAGTGCTTGGGCTCTCATAAGCGCCATCGAACATTGAGGCCCCGCGCCTTTCCGGTTGTGCTGGTTATTCGCGCAGAGGTTCCGGTGCCTGCGTAGTAACCTCCGGCCGGGCGTAGAAGTGCGTGATAGTGCCGTCTCCGAATTTGCTGAAAAAAGCACTCACATCCGTGATGCGCCGCAGAGATCTTGTTCGGTTGATCGGATCTCGGGTCAACACCTTGATGCCATTAAAGTTCTCCTGGATCTTCGAGAACCTGGCTCGCATCGAACAGGTGACCACGGTGTCCGGGTCCAGCGAAAGCTCCTGAGCAAGCCATGCACAGTGGCGATTGATGCCTTTCGGAGACAGATCTTCGCGAGTATCCAGGTGTTTGAGCTTCACCCTGTTGACGATACAGAAAGAAAAGCTTCTTTGGTTTTTACGGGCGACTTTTCTGAAAGCCTCCCAGAAAAAGTTATCAGTGAGTTCAGCAAACCAGTCCATGTTGCTCAGGCAAGTGTCTACCCATTCGAAATTCTCTGCGTCTTCGAGCACTTCGTTGATCGCTTCCCGAAGGAGCCAATCAAAGCCCAGAGCGGTTTTGTGGGCGTACACCTTCCGATACATCTGGTGCCGGCTATAGACGAAGTCTTCCAGTGCGCCCAACCCCTTCTGGGTGATAGCGAGCCCCAGCCATGGCTCGTGGACGTCCCAGCCGAACCGAAGGTTGCTTAGCAGATGATCAAGGTTAAAGCCGCCGATGGTAACGGACGAATGGAAGCCGTCCCTCAGCATGTAATCAGCGCGATCTGCGTCGATCTCGCCAGACACAATGGAAGACAACAGGTCCATAACCAGTCGCGGAATATTATCGTTGATCAAGGCGCCTGAGGCTGCCTCTTCGCCGGCAATAAACCCCCAGAACGTGCGGGCATGGCGACAGAATGCTTCGCTGGGCTGAACGTTGGTCGTTTCCATAATGCCAATAACATTTCTGGCAGCCAGCCCTGCGCTTTGCAGATCAATGGATGACAGCACTTCATGGGCTACGCGAACGGAATAATGTTCGTGCTCGAGCTCCTCGGGCTCTTCATCGTGGTAAATCGTATAATCCACGCCTTCCCACAAATCCCTGAACCTCTCCGGCCGTGACATCAAATCACGGATACGACGGGCCTGGGTGAACTGGTGGGAAAAGCTCGAGTGCCCGCTGTCATGGAGGAGGCATCCCAGCCGGATGATTTTTGCGAGGTAATCAATCGCGTCCAACTGACTCAGGCTCAGGTCCGTCTGTTCGCTCAGCTTTCGTTCTCGCAGGTAGGCATCGATCATCGCCCGGAACATGCGGGTTCCGACGTGCATGACGCCTATGCTGTGGAGAAATCGGGAGTGCGTAGCGCCAGGAAAAACCAGGCTCAG
This sequence comes from Marinobacter salinexigens, assembly GCF_008370345.1. Lineage (GTDB taxonomy): Bacteria > Pseudomonadota > Gammaproteobacteria > Pseudomonadales > Oleiphilaceae > Marinobacter > Marinobacter salinexigens. The sequence continues at coordinate 623,393 of NZ_VTUU01000002.1, forward strand.
GATATCGTTCTGGCAAATATTGCGCAGGCGCTGGAACAGCGGGTGATCAATCACTTCAATTTCATGACGGTATAGGGGTATCCCACCATGAACCGGATCCATGATCAGCTTGTCATAGGCACCAAGCAGGTCGTTAACGGCACTTCGCATCGTTACGATTCTCCCAAATTCGCCAAACTGGCCTTGTTATATCACAGGGTCGTGCCAGAATAGGCTTAATCATGCCAATTTTTCTTTTATCGCTGGTAGTTTAGGGCAGTAACCATGACTTCGCGCACCGAGCGCATTTTGATTATTGATGCCGATGAAAAGGCCCGAGCAGACCTGTCCCGCTATCTGGAAGCCCGAGGCTTTTATGTAACCGGCTACCCCGATGTTTCCGCAGCCCGGACGTTATTCGTTGATAACCTCCCGGACGTTATTTTTGCGGACCTTTCGCCAGCTGCCATCAGAGACCTGGCGGCACGTCTGGAAGAAACGGAAACATTCACTCCGATCGTTGCCTGTTCTTCGACAGCGTCCAGTACCGACGTGGTTGACGCGCTGCGTGCCGGAGCTGCAGATGTGGTGCTGAAGCCCTGCAATGACGACAAAGGCGCTCTTGATGACGTTATCGAAAAGCTGTTCGACAGGGTTCGGGTCAACAGACTGAATCAACTCTATCGACAGGAACTGGAAGAAGCTAACCGGGATCTCCGTGATGGTATTGCCGAGCTAAGGGCGGACCAGCGAGCCGGCCGCAAGGTACAGTTGAGGATGCTGCCGGATCGCGAGCAAGAAGTTTCCGGAATACATATTGACCACCTCATCAAGCCCTCGCTCTATCTGAGCGGCGATTTCCTCGATTATTTCCCGATTTCGGAAGATAAAGTGCTGGTCTATATCGCCGATGTATCAGGCCACGGTGCCAGCTCTGCATTTGTCACGGTGTTACTGAAAAATCTGACCAATCGGCTCCAGCGGAATCTGCGACGTCAATCCAGTGATGACATACTCTATCCTGAGCGTTTCCTTGAACGAATCAATACCGAACTGCTGGATACCGGGCTCGGGAAGCATGTCACTGTCTTCGTAGGCATCATCTCCATTGAAGAACGCACACTGCGTTACGCCGTTGGGGCCCATTTCCCGATGCCAATTCTGTCTTTTGAGGGCGGTGAAACGGCATTTCTGGAGGGCAGTGGGCTACCGGTTGGCCTGTTTGAACAACCCGAGTGGGAAGTGTACGAAGTCGCCCTGGACAAGCCTTTCCGGCTGATTTTGTTTTCAGACGGTATATTGGAGGTCATCAAGGCAAAAAGTCTTGATGAAAAGGAGAGAACACTACTTGAACTCGTATCAGGAGGTCGTCACACTATCGCATCTTTGAGCGATGCTCTGAATCTCGATGAGATTGCAGAGTTACCTGACGATATCGCTATTGTTGCGGTGACTGATACGATAAACGGATCAGAACTCACGTCGTCGAATTAGTGGCAGTGTGAACATGGCTGGTTACAAAATCCTGCAAGCTGAGAAACAGGGCATTTACGTCCTGAAGTTTATCGGGGAAATCCGGCTGAACCTGTGTTCGACGCTGGACAATCTGGTTGAGTCCATCACTCAGGATCCCGAGTTCAAGACCGTGGTGATCGACCTCACAGAAACCGAGATTATCGATAGCACCACACTCGGTTTGCTTGCGAAGATTGCCATGGCCGCTCAGAAGCAGAGTCATTTCCTCCCGACACTGATCTCCACGAATCCAGACATTACCCGCATTATCACCTCCATGGGCTTCGACAAGATTTTTATCATTGTTCGAGAACCCGCATCCCGTATCGAAGAACTGGAAGAAATTCCGGTGTTAAAAGCCAGTGAACAACAGGTTCGCGACAAGGTTCTGGATGCGCACAGGGTGCTGATGGGCCTGAATAGCCGTAATCGGGAAGAATTCAAGAATCTGGTACGTGCTCTGGAATGTGAAGAAACCGGCTGAGCCGATTTCTTCATCATTTGCCGGAGCACTCCGGACTTCCCCTATAAAACAGACATAACGGGACAACTATGCCTGACTATAAAGCGCCTCAGGATAACGGGGCTCAGGGGCCAGTACATGACGTTACCGTATTGGGTGGCGGCAGCTTTGGTACAGCAATGGCCAAGGTGCTTGGTGAAAATGGTCATCGCGTTCATTTCTGGATGCGCGATGAAGCCCAGGTAGCCGAAGTTCGGGATACCGGGGTAAATAGCCGCTACATGCCGGATATCAAACTGGAAGGGGATATCCAGCCTACAACGGACTTCGATGCTGCCATCGATAAGTCCGATGTCATTTTCGTAGCGATTCCCAGTAAAGCGTTTCGTTCGGTTATCCGCGAACATAGCCAGCAATTCCGGGAAGGTCAGATTGTCATCAGTCTGACCAAAGGGATTGAAGAGCATGGTTTCAAGTTGATGAGCGAAATCCTTCAGGAGGAGATCCCACGGTGCCGCATCGGTGTTCTCAGCGGTCCCAACCTTGCGGGCGAAATTGTTAACCGGGACCTTACTGCGACGGTTATTGCCGCGAAAGACCCGGACGTGCGCCGGGCGGTGCAGGGCCTGCTTGGCTGCGAATATTTTCGCGTTTACGCAAACGTCGATATCTACGGCGTCGAGCTGGCCGGTGCTTTGAAAAATATCTACGCCATCGTGGCCGGTATGGCATCAGCTCTGGACATGGGCGAGAACGCAAAGGCGATGCTTATTACCCGTGGGCTGGCGGAAATGAGTCGGTTCGCTGTCAGCCTTGGTGCGAACCCGATGACGTTCATGGGCCTCGCGGGTGTTGGCGATCTCATCGCGACTTGCACATCCTCCAAGAGCCGGAATTTCCGGGTAGGGTATGCGGTTGGCAAAGGCCAGAAGCTGGATGATGCTGTTGCGGAATTGGGGCAGGTTGCGGAAGGTATCTACACCCTGAAACTGGTCAAGGAGAAGTCTGAAGCCATCGGTATCTACATGCCGCTGGTGCGTGGCCTATATGAAATCCTGTACGGCTCGGCTTCCATTAACGCCGTTATTAGCAGCCTGATGATGGCGGTGCAGAACTCCGATGTGGAGTTTATTCTGCCGCGCACTATTTCTCAGCAATAGAAATTCCAGGAGGTTGGCCAGTGCATCTTATTATCATGCGCCATGGAGAAGCCGGCTGGCATACCCTGGATCAGGACCGGGAACTGACCGAAGTAGGGCGGTTTCAGGTGTCCAAGGCGGCAGCTGAGATTGCCGAGTCACCTTGGCGGCCCGAGCTGATCTGGACAAGCCCCTACACAAGGGCCCGCCAGACAACGGGGATTGTGGCCGAAATTCTGAATTGTCCGGTGGAGGAAAAATCATTCATTACACCGGATGATGACCCCGGTGCTTGTCTGGACGCGTTGCTCGAAAACCAGTCGACGCCACTGATGATCATTTCCCATATGCCTCTGGTTGGGAGTCTGTCGACGCTGCTTGTTGATGGTCATCGCCGTGGAATTCCTTTCATGACCGCACAGGCAGTCTTACTTGAGATGCCCGTTGTTGGCCCGGGCTGTGCAGATTTGAGAGCACAGTTTTTGCCCTGAACATCCCCCGTCATTCAGTGTTTCCGAGAGTTAAGAATGTATAGCTTTCCCATCGATTACATAGAGCCGGTTTTCCGGCCACCTAGTGAAGCCAAATCACTGATTCTGCAAGTTACCAACGGGTGCTCATGGAACCAGTGTACATTTTGCGAGATGTACACCCAGCCACAAAAGAAATTCCGGGCTCGTAAGCCGGAAGACATCCGGCGAGATATTTCCAATGCAGCCCGCAGCCTTGGCGGTGTCAGGCGGGTCTTCCTGGCTGATGGTGATGCCATGGTGTTACCGACCCGGCGGCTGCTTGAAATTCTTGGGGATCTGAAAGCCGCATTACCGGAGCTTCAGAGGGTTTCGAGTTACTGTTTACCCCGAAACCTGGCTAAAAAGAGTGTTGAAGAGCTGGCACAGCTACGTGAAGCGGGATTGCAAATCCTCTACGTAGGTATGGAATCCGGAGATGATGAAGTGCTCAGACGGGTCAATAAGGGGGAAACCTGGGAATCGACACGTTCAGCCCTGGTCAAGATCAAAGAAGCCGGTCTGACCAGCTCGGTCATGGTGCTGAATGGCCTCGGTGGCAGAGTGCTTTCCCGCCAACATGCGATAAATACCGCAACGCTTTGCAATGAGACCCAACCTGATTACCTGTCGACCCTTGTCGTCAGTTTCCCCCAGGGAGAAGAACGTTTCAGAGAGGGCTTCGGTGACGATTTCGTGCCACTCTCTCAGGAAGGACTGTTTGAAGAGATCCGGTTGTTCCTCGAACATCTCGAACTCGAACGCACCGTTTTTCGCAGCGACCATGCTTCAAACTACCTGGTGCTCAAAGGTACGCTCGGACGCGATAAGCAAAAGCTGCTTGATCAGGTCAATCTGGCGATCACCAGCCCTGGTGCAGTTCCGCTCAGAGCAGAGTGGATGCGGGGGCTCTGAGCTCCATGCTGAAACCATTTCAAACGGACAATTACAATGAGTCAGGATCCTGAAAAGCTTGCGGGCCAATTGGATAAATCAACGCGGACGGGCGGATTGCCTCCACTCGAAAAATGGCACCCGGAACTGTCTGGCGATATGGATCTACGAATTACGCGAGATGGGACATGGTTGTTCAAGGGCAGTCCGATCGCCCGAGAGGAAATTGTCAGGCTGTTTTCTACAATTCTCAGGCGTGAAGAAGATGGTGAATACTACCTGGTGACGCCCGTCGAGAAATGGCGGATTCAGGTTGAAGATTCGCCATTGCTGGCCCATACGATGAAAGTAGAAAATGCAGGCACAGAGGCTCAGGTCGTCACCCTGACCACCAATATGGGCGAAACTCTTGAAGTGGGAAATGAGCACCCCATCGAAGTAGGGCTGTACCCCGGGAGTGAGGATCCGAGGCCCGTAGTTATGGTACGCCATGGCGTGGAAGCCCGTTTGGTTACCGCAGCTTACTATGATCTGGCCGAATATATTGTCGAGTGCGAGATAGCAGGAGTTCCCGCACTTGGCGTTATGAGTCACGGAATTCTCTATAAAATCGGTGACGCCGGTTGAAAAGCGGCAAAGCGACCCCAGAACTCACGGTAGAAAGCACACTCCGACACTTGTTAAACTGTGGTTTCTGACTTGTTATCGAGCCTGGCTCTCTAACGAGGCCCGGTGGTCGTTAGTCCCTCTGTGCAGTCTGGCTGTTCACGATCACTTTCGATTGCCTAAATCCAATTAAACAGTCAATTGCGAACTGCAAGGAGAACACATGGCCCAACCACGCGTTGTTACCATCCATTACACGCTCACTAACGACCAGGGAGAAGAGCTAGACTCCTCCCGCGTAGAAGGCCGTGAGCCTCTGACTTACCTGGAAGGTGCACAAAACATCATCGGTGGTCTGGAAAGCGCACTGAACGAAAAGGGTGCTGGTGATCAGCTGAAAGTATCTGTTGCTCCGGCAGACGGTTACGGCGAGAAAAACGAAGAGCTGATTCAGCCGGTTCCGCGTACTGCGTTTGAAGGCGTAGACACCATTGAGCCGGGCATGCAGTTCCAGGCGCAGACTCCGGGCGGCCCTCAGATCGTTCGCGTTGTAGAAGTGAGTGAAGAAACTGTCACTATCGACGCAAACCATCCTCTGGCTGGTGAAACTCTGCACTTCGACGTTGAAGTCGTGGAAACTCGCGATGCTACCGATGAAGAGCAAGAGCACGGCCACGTGCACTAAGCTGTTGCGGCAGTAGCAAAAACGGCTCCTTGTGAGCCGTTTTTTTATGCACGAATGAAATTGGACAGGCCAAATAAAAAAAACGGCCCCAATTGGGACCGTCTTCTGGATCGCCGAGCTTACATGTTGGGGTAGTTCGGGCCACCGCCGCCTTCCGGCGTTACCCAGGTGATGTTCTGTGCAGGGTCCTTGATGTCACAGGTCTTACAGTGAACACAGTTCTGGGCATTGATCTGGAACTTCTTACCGCTGCCGTCGTCAGCTTCAACAACTTCGTAGACGCCAGCCGGGCAGTAGCGCTGGGCCGGCTCGTCAAACTTCGGCAGGTTTTCCTTCAGTGGGATATCCGGATCGGTCAGCTTCAGGTGAACCGGCTGATCTTCCTCATGGTTGGTGTTGGAGATAAACACAGAGGTCAGGCGGTCGAAAGTCAGCTTGTTATCCGGTTTTGGATAGTTGATCTTCTTACACTCGGACGCCGGCTTCATCGTAGCGTAGTCCGGTGTGGTATCGCGGAAGGTGATCGGCAGACTGCCACGCAGGATGTTCTGCTCGAAGAAAGCTACCGCACCTCCTATGATGTTACCGAACTTGTGCATGGCTGGACCGAAGTTCCGCTCAGCATAAAGTTCTTTGTACAGCCAGCTATCTTCAAAACGTTTCTGGAAGCTGGTGATTTCTTCACCGGTCTTGCCTTCTTTCAGCGCTTCGAACACTGCTTCCGCGCCCAGGAGCCCAGATTTCATAGCTGTATGGGAGCCCTTGATCTTGGAGCTGTTCAGGGTGCCCGCATCACAACCCAGCAGCAGACCGCCAGGGAAGCTCATCTTCGGCAGAGCGTTATAGCCACCTTTGGCAATGGCGCGCGCACCATAGGCAACACGCTTGCCGCCTTCCAGATATTTCTTAACTTCCGGATGATGCTTCAGGCGCTGGAATTCCTCGAACGGGCTTACGTGCGGGTTGCTGTAGGCCAGATCGGTAATCAGGCCTACATAGACCTGGCCGTTTTCCAGGTGATACAGGAAAGAGCCGCCGGTGGAGCCAGATTCATTCAGCGGCCAGCCAGTGGTATGAACAACCAGGCCTGGCTCGTGTTTAGCCGGGTCGATATCCCACAGTTCCTTGATACCGATACCGTAGTGCTGTGGGTCTTTACCTTCATCCAGCTTGTACTCACTGATCAGGCGCTTGCCCAGATGGCCGCGGCAGCCTTCAGTAAAGAGGGTGTACTTGGCACGAAGCTCCATGCCCGGCATATAGCCATCTTTCTCGGAACCGTCACGGGCTACGCCCATGTCACCGGTAATGATGCCCTTGACCTGTCCGTCTTCAACGATGGTCTCGGACGCGGCAAACCCCGGGTAAACCTCAACGCCCAGCTGTTCGGCCTGCTCAGCAAGCCAGCGGCACAGGTTACCGAGACTGATAATGTAGTTGCCGTGGTTGTGCATGTTTTTCGGCACAAACGCGTTCGGGATTTTGGTGGCGTTTTCCTGATTTTTCAGCAGGAAAATGTCGTCACGGGTGACCGGCGTATTCAGCGGTGCACCTTTTTCTTTCCAGTCCGGGAAGAGCTCGTTGAGGGCAGTGGGCTCAAATACAGTACCGGCGAGGATATGCGCGCCGATTTCGGAACCTTTCTCTACTACACAGACAGTAAGTTCTTCGCCAGCTTCCTGTGCCAGTTGCATGACACGGCAAGCTGCCGACAGGCCCGCAGGGCCGCCGCCGACGATAAGAACATCAAATTCCATCGATTCGCGTTCCACGTTGGTCTCCTCAAACATCTTTTTTAATGGGTATAGTCAGCCCGTAGGCACTTGTCACTGGGCCGTCATCATACCGGTAAAAATACCTACAGACGACCGTAAGAAGCCGATAATCGCTACTTTAATTGTATAGGAAGGATACCGTAATTGAAGAATCAAACAAACGTTTGTTTGAAATTTGGATCATCCTTTGGCATTGTACGTACACACCGAAACATCGTGTGTTTTGAGTCGAAAGCTAGTATCGTCTCACCGCCAATTTCAGTCAATACATGAAATTGGCCAGAAAGGCAGTTCCGGCGCGTTGCTTGAGGCTATTGATTCTGCCGACTGTTGCCTCCATCATTAGTGCGCACTTAATTTCGGCAGGCTCTGCGTGAGAACTGCAAGTCATAAACCCATCGTAGAAGAACGAGGAATCTATGAAGGTTCTGGTCGCTGTAAAACGAGTAATCGACTACAACGTAAAGGTGCGCGTCAAGCCGGACAACACCGGCGTTGATCTCGCCAACGTCAAGATGGCAATGAACCCGTTCTGTGAAATCGCTGTTGAAGAAGCGGTTCGCCTGAAAGAAAAGGGTGTTGCCAGTGAAATCGTGG
>NZ_VTUU01000011.1 GCF_008370345.1 Marinobacter salinexigens
GTTGAGACAATTACGGCGGCATATAAGTAACTATATTGAAGTCTTTTACAATCGTCAGCGGCTGCACAGTGGCCTGGGCTATCGGACTCCGCTAGAGTTCGAAGAAATCAACTGATGGGGCGTGTCCAATTTATTGGGGGAAGTCCACCGGTACTACGCTGTGCTCCGTCCCGGCGGCTTACCATGGCGTTGGGCGGCAAGGCGAAGTAATCGCATATCGATACGAGCCATCCAATCAAAGTAGTGAAGGAAAACGGGAATGAAGGCATTCGTGTCATTAATTGTTCTTCTTGGCGTTGGTGCCAGTTTTATTGGTTCGTTGGTCTGTTTGTTTTCCGGACAATTCTTGCCAGCCATTGGATTGTTCTTTTTTTCAGCCGTGCTCAACGGTGTGGCACGAAGCATGGGAGCTTGACTCTTGACGACGTTAAAAGATTTGAAATCGCTTGCTGAAAGCGGATCTGTTGATGATCAGTTTGAATTGGCAAAATGTTACAACTCTGGAGAGGGAGTAGCGAGAAATCCAGATGAAGCATTTCGGTGGTTCAAGAAGGCCGCTGAAAATGGGCACCTGAAGGCTCAATATAACGTTGGTGTAATGTGCATATCTGGCCAGCCATTGCCAAAAGATGAGAGAGCCGGTGTCGAATGGATTCGGCGATCCGCTGAGAACGGATTAGATCGTGCTCAGTCAACCCTTGGTGTCTTTTATTTCGAGGGCCAAGGTGTTGATAAGAATGTTGACCTCGCAAAGCAATGGATGCAACGGGCCGCAAACCAAGGCCTTGCGGAGGCGCAAAGAAATTTAGCTGGGGTCTTACATAAGACAGGTGGCGAAAGCGCTTCAGCGCAAGCCGAAGCGGTAGCTCTTTGGAGTAAAGCTGCGAATCAGGGTGATTCTGACGCGCAATTCAATCTGGGGATGATTTACCAACATGGAAAGGCTGGTGTTAAGGTGTGTCACACTACGGCACTCCGCTGGTATTCGGCGGCCGCAGATCAAGGACAACCCGCCGCTCAATTCAACATGGGTGTCCTTTACCAGAAGGGCATCGGTGTAACGCAAGATTTAAGCAAGGCTAAATTGTTCTGGGAAAAATCCGCGAATCAAGGTTTTGGGCAAGCTCAAGCATCTCTTGGTGTAATGTATGAAAATGGCGATGGCGTTAAGAAGGATACAAAGCTAGCGCTTAAATATTTTGATATGGCTGTTGCAAATGGCTTCACAGGAGCAGCCGCATATCGGGATAAGTTGAAGAAAAAGCGCTTCAGTTGGTTTTCATGAAATGTAACCGAATTGAACATGCAGTTGGGTCAGTTGCCGCTCAACAAGTGACTGTGGTGTCAATCCCAGAGTCACCTAAGCATCCTGCCCAGCAGCCACCCCTGAAGCCCAAGCCCACTGAAAATTATGCCCCCCAAGATGGCCCGTCACGTCCACCACCTCCCCAATAAAATACAGGTTCGGTCGATCCTGAACGGCCATGGTTTTTGACGACAACTGGCGGGTATCTACGCCCCCCAATGTTACCTCGGCCGTTCTGTAGCCTTCCGTTCCAGAGGGTTTGATGTGCCAACCGCCTAGCAGCGAGGCAATCTGTTCGATGTCGGAATTCTTGTAGGCCTGCAGCGGGCCGGTCCAGCCCTGTAGCTCGTTGAACGCCTGGGCGAAGCGCTTGGGCATGTGTTGCGCCAGGTAGTGGGCAATGGTGGACTGCGGCTTGTTCTTGCGTAAAGCCAGCAACTCTTCCTCAATCCGGCACGTAGGGAGCAGGTTGATAGCGATCTCGTCGCCGGGGTTCCAGTAGCTGGAAATCTGTAGCATGGAGGGCCCGCTCAGGCCGCGGTGGGTAACGAGCATGGGCTCCCGGAAATGCTGTTGGTGACAGCTTGCGTCCACATCGGTGCTGATGCCGGAAAGGGGAGAGAGCTGTTCTTTCAAATCCGGCTGCAAGGTGAAGGGCACCAGCCCGGCGCGGGTGGGCAGGATATGCAGGCCGAACTGGCGGGCGATCTCGTAGCCAAAACCAGTTGCTCCCATGGTCGGAATGGACAGACCTCCGGCGGCAATCACCAGAGACTCGCAGGTCAGCTGGCCAGAGCTGGTGCTGACGAGATAACCATCACTGCGTTCTTTCACGGCCTTGATGGTGGTTTTCATCCGGATCTCTGCGCCAGCCCATTCACATTCGGTCAGCAGCAGGTTGAGGATGTCTTTGGCACTCTCTCGGCAAAACAGTTGCCCTGGCGCTTTCTCTTCGTGCTCAACGCCGTGGCGATCCACCAGTTCCAGGAAGTCCTGCGGTGTGTACCGTTTTAACGCGGAGATGCAGTAGTGTGGGTTATCGGAGAGAAAGTTGGCCGGTGTGCTGTTGAGGTTGGTGAAGTTACAGCGGCCACCACCGGACATCAGGATCTTCTTGCCCGGCTTGTTGGCATGGTCCAGCACCAGCACTTTGCGGCCCCGGTAGCCGGCTGTGGCCGCGCACATTAAACCCGCGGCTCCGGCACCAATGATGATTACGTCGTACTGATTGCTGGAATTTGCCGTCATGTCTGCCCGCCGGTTGGTCTGTTCGGCGGGCAGTATACCAGTCTCAGCGCAGGTGTACGGTGCCTTCCATGTAGAAGGCCGCCTGGCCGGCAATGGCGACCCGATCGCCTTTTAACTCGCAACGCAGAATGCCTCCCCGGGCTGAGATTTGACGTGCATCCAGCCGTGTCTTACCCAGTTTTTCGGCCCAGTAGGGCACCAGTACGCTGTGAATGGAACCGGTCACCGGATCTTCATCGATTCCGGCACCAGGCGCGAAGTAACGGCTGACAAAGTCTGCTTCCTCACCTCGGGCCGTGATGATCAACCCCTGATTACCCAGCTGCTTCACCTTGCGCAGGTCCGGCTGTGCTGAACGGACGGCGTTTTCGCTTTCAAGCACCACCATGTAGTTGGTGTCATTCGGTACAAAGAATGCGGTGTCGGGGGCCTCGTCCAGTGCCTCGCGAATGATTGCGGGTGTCTCCTGCTGTTCGAAGGGCAGGTTCGGGAAGTCCAGCAGCAGCCAGTCGTCCCCGGTTTTACTGACCCCCAGCGGGCCGCTCATGGAGTGCTGCCGAATCTGTTCCCCTTGCCAGCCAAGCTTGTTGTAAATCACCCAGGCGCTGGCAAGCGTTGCGTGACCGCACAGGGGAACTTCTGTACCGGGTGTGAACCACCGAATGTGAAAGTCATGGTGATCGCCGTCCTTGCCAGGCACCAGGAACGCTGTTTCAGAGAGGTTATTCTCTGCAGCCAGTGCCTGCAGCATCTCGTCGGGCAGCCAGGCCTCCAGGGGCATCACGGCTGCCGGATTGCCACCAAAAATTTTGTCGGTAAAGGCATCGACCTGATAGATCGGGTAGCTCATGGCAAGTTCTCCTGAATCGAATGTTTAGCGTAGTGATGTGCTCTGTGCCTGGCAAACTGCTCCAGCTCCTGCTCGCTGTAAAAGTGAAGCTCCGGCAGTGCGGACGTGTGGGTCAGAATCCAGTGATCCTCAGCTTTCTCCGTGATGACAAACCCCAGATCCCGGAGCCAGCTCTGACTCGCCCCGGTGCCTTTGTTGACGGCCGTGATGGACAAGCCCACTGCCAGCAGGTCCTTACGGGTCGAAACCGGTGGCTTTAGGTGCGTGTTGGCGATCCCCATGTTGAAACTCCTTCTTCTTCTCGAACTGACGGGGATATTGTCCGCCCTTTAAATTTTGCGATACAGATTCAGTTGTGGTGGTTTTGAACCGGTACAGTATGGAAGAATTGCATTCTGTACTGGTTGTATTCGGGGGGTTCTGTACCGTTCGTGCGCAGGACAGATCTGCTGAAATAGAGAGCGTAATAGCGAAGATAGTGACTGGATTTGGCGGGGGACTGAATATGGGTGCGTTATACAACCAGGTAGCGGATCAGCTGCAGGCTTTGATCCAGGAGGGTGTTTACCGCGATGGAGACCGGTTACCAGGGGTCCGGGTTCTCAGTCGTCAGTTCGGTGTCAGTATTTCAACGGTGCTGCAGGCCCATCAGACGCTGGAGGGCCGTGGCTATTTGCAGGCGAGGGAGCGCAGCGGGTATTTTGTAAAATTGCCGGCAATGGATGCCCCCGAACCGGTGATGCGGAAACACCGCAGCAAGCCGGTGCCGGTCAGTGCACGAGAGATGACGCTGGAGCTGTGTGCCGATGAAAAGAAGCGGATGGTTCCGCTCGCCACAGCCATTCCCCATCCGGATTACCTTCCGTTGCGGCAGATCCAGCAATGTACGCTCTGGGCTGCCCGCTGCGGGGTCGAAACTCTGGATTATGCCTTCCCGGGAAAAGAATCGTTCCGCCGACAGATTGCTCAGCGTATGGCGACACTGGGTGTACCGGTAACGCCGGATGATGTACTGGCAACCAATGGTGCCCAGGAGGCCATCATTCTGGCGTTGAGAGCAGTAACTGAACCGGGGGATATCGTGGCCGTGGAATCGCCGTCGTTCCCCGGCATTCTGCAGGCGCTGGAGGTTGTAGGGTTGAAGGTCATCGAGATCCCAACCCACCCGGCGGAAGGTCTGAGTCTTGAGGGGTTGCAGCTGGCACTGGAGCAGTGGCCGCTCAAAGCCTGCGTGGTGGTGACCAATCACAGCAATCCCATGGGCGCGAGAATGTCCGATGATCGGAAGCGGCAACTGGTGAGTCTGCTTGCTGCGGCTAATGTCCCACTGATTGAAGACGACATCTATGGCGATCTTCACCACTCGGGGGACCGTCCACGTCCGGCCAAGGCGTTCGACCGTGCTGACAACGTGATTTATTGCAGCTCGTTTTCCAAAACCATTTCCCCGGGGCTTCGTCTGGGCTGGATGGTGGTTCCCCCTCGACACATGGCCAGTGCCCGGCAGCATAAATATTTTGTGAATCTGGCGACGTCCTCCATTCCCCAGATGGCCGTGGCGCGCTTTCTGGAGCAGGGAGGCTACGATCGTTATCTGCGTACTGCCCGGCAACATTACCGCGAAGGTGCGGAGCGTATGAGAGCGGCGGTTTCCCGTTCATTTCCTGAAGGTACGGCCATCAGCCGGCCTCAGGGCGGGTTTGTGCTTTGGGTGCAGTTGCCGGACGGTGTATCCGGAACGGACATATATCACCGGGCGAGGGCAGAAGATATCAATGTCGCACCGGGGTTGATGTTCTCGACAACCAACAAGTTTGAGAACTGTATCCGGATCAACACTGCCAACCCCTGGACGGAACGGATTGAGCAGGCCGTCATACGGCTCGGAGCCTTGGTGTATGAGGCGATGGCAGGCTCTCAGGCATCAGCAAACGGGGAGGAAACCGCCTAGGCGGTTTCCTGTTCCCGGCGCAGGTCCAGGGGGTTCAGCAGTCCCGCCGCGACGGCGAGCCCGGTCACGTCAGGCACCCGTTCTGCGCCGAGACGCTTCATCACCCTGGCACGGTATAAGTCGATGGTTTTGACGCTGACATCCAGCTGCTCTGCAATCTCACGGCTGGTATAACCCTGGGCCAGAGGCAGGAATACGTCTCTTTCTCTGCGAGTCAGTGTCGTGATCAGGGATTCAGTCTGTTCGTCCGCTTCGAAGTTCTGGCTGGAGGGGTGCTGGTGGTCCTGAAGCGCCTGTTGCACGCTGTCCAGCAGCAGTTGCTCATTGAAGGGTTTTTCGATGAAATCGAAGGCTCCGGATTTGAAAGCGCGGACCACGATGGGTACATCCGCGTGGCCTGAAACGAAGATGATCGGCAGGTCCAGGCCCCGCTTTTGAAGCTCCTCCTGAACGTTGAGGCCTCCAAGTCCTGGCATACGGATATCCAGAACAACGCACCCCGCGTTTTCACCGCCAACGGCCTCAAGAAACTGCCGTCCATCGCTATAGGCCCTGACGTTCAGCCCCACGGATTCCAGTAGCCACTGGGTTGATTCCAGCATGCCGGCGTCGTCATCCACAACATAGACGGTGGTTGCTTCGTTGGCCGAGCGTTCAGTCATCTGTTTTTGTCTCCATTCTGTTCATGGTTTTGTTCTTGTTCGTCGATAGGGTGGGAAAGCGACAGATCAGGGAGAGGCCTCCGGTGTCCGCAGGCCGCGCATCCAGAAAGCCGCCAAAGCCTTCGATGATTGACCGGCTCATGGACAGCCCGAGGCCAAGCCCGTGGGGTTTGCTGGTGTAGAACGGCTGGAACATCTGCCGAATGCCCTGGTCGTCCAGCCCCGGCCCCTGATCGCGGACTTCGATCAGTATTTCCTGCTGTTCATTGATACAGGTGCGGATTTCGACCCGGGATGAATCTTTGCCTGCCTGGTTTTGTCGGGCCTCAATATTGGCTTCGATAGCGTTGCGTATCAGGTTGATCAATACCTGTTCCAGCAACACCATGTCTGCGGTAATGACCGGTGCGCAGCAATCCAACAGGGGAACAATCTGAACCCGGTTTTTCTCGGCTTCCCAGTGACAGGAGCGGGTGACGCTGGTGACCACCTCATTGAGGCTGATGGGCGCCATGCGCTTCTGGCCTTTGCGCAGAAAGGCCCTGAGGCGTTTGATGACCTCGGACGCCCGGTTGGCATGATGCACAATTTTCTGCAAACCGTCATCTACGCGATCCAGGCATTCGGGGTTTTCCCGGGCACTCTTCAGGTAGCGCTGGCTGGCACTGGCAAAGTTGACGATGGTGGCCAGGGGCTGGTTCATTTCGTGGGCGATGCTCGATGCCAGTTCGCCCAGCGTTGCCAGCCGGGCGGCGTGCGCAAGTTCGTCGGCCAGTAGCCGGTTGTTCTCCTCGGATTCAACCCTGGCGGTTATGTCCCGGGATACGCTGACCACTTCGATGACCGCTCCGGTGTAGGTTTCCCGGATTGCCCGGCTGGCGATTTCGAACCAGCGCCGGGTACCGTCCCTGTGTTCGATATCGAGGGTCATGGTGGCATAGCCGTCGTCCCGGAGGTGGTTCCGGGCCTCTTTCAGTTTGTCGGCAACGGAATGGCCCTGAAACACCTCTTCCAGGGATCGTCCGCGCAACTCTTCCGGCCAGTAACCGAGCAGGCGCCAGGAGGCTGGTGTGGCATCAATGAAGCGGCCATCCGGTGCGTGCCGGGAAATAAGATCTGTGGTGTTTTCCGTAATTAGCCGGTAGAGGCGGTTGGAACGGGTGGCTTCCTCGCGCATTTGTAAATCGTCTGTGGCATCCCGCCCTCGAACCAGTACCTGCTTCTGACGTTCATCGGGAATAAATGTCCAGACAAAAATCCTGGAACCCGTGCGGGATTCAACCTCTGAAATTGCCCGGCCCTGATTCAGGGAGGATGTGATCAGGGCCGGGGTGTTGGGCGGCAGAAGGTCGCTGAACCCGCTATCGCCGCTACATTTGAGTAATTCGTCCGCGGCTGTGTTGCGGGCAATCACCAGAGAGTTGCCATCCAGAACGAGGCCGGGCTGAGGGTCAGAGTCGGGAAGGCTGAATGCGATCAGAGGAGGGGAGTCTGCCATATCTTCTCTATATGGTGCTTGTACCATAATACGTTGGTATAGTTTCTAGTATTTCTTCTGTAAAATACTATTCTGTTCCAGATAAAATTATAGCTGATTGGCTATACTCCTGAATATGTCATAAAAACAACAGTGCTCACAGAGGACCACGTAAATGACCTCGATTTTTGAACAGGGCCTTGCCCCTCTCGATGCCAACTATGCCGTTCAGTCCCCCATTGATTTCATCGAACGCACGGCCAGCGTTTATCCGGATTATCCTGCGGTAGTTCACGGTGCAATTCGCTACACCTGGGCGGAAACCTATGACCGTTGTCGTCGCCTGGCGTCAGCTCTGAAGGGGCGGGGAATTGGTCGTGGAGACACCGTTGCAGTCATGTTGCCCAATATTCCGGCCATGGTTGAATGTCACTTCGGCGTGCCGATGATTGGTGCGGTACTGAACACTCTGAATGTCCGCCTTGATGCGGATGCTATTGCGTTCATGCTGGAGCATGGCGAAGCCAAGGTTGTGATCGCTGATCGCGAATTTGGCCAGGTGATCAAGGATGCCGTACGCCACCTTGAGCACAAGCCGCTGGTCATTGATGTTGACGATCCCGAGTATGGCGAAGGTGTTCAGGTGAGCGATCTGGATTACGACGCGTTTCTGCAGGAAGGCGACCCCAAATTCCAGTGGAGCTTCCCCGAAAATGAGTGGGACGCGATCTCCCTGAACTACACGTCGGGCACCACGGGTAATCCTAAAGGTGTCGTTTATCACCATCGTGGTGCCTACATCAACTCGTTGGGCAATCAGACGGTATGGTCCATGGGCATGCACCCGGTCTATCTCTGGACGCTGCCGATGTTCCACTGCAACGGCTGGTGTTTCCCCTGGACCGTCACCGCGATGGCCGGCACCCATGTGTGCCTGCGTCGTGTGGACCCGGAAAAAATTCTTCACCTGATTCGGGAGCATCAGGTCACCCATATGTGCGGTGCTCCGATCGTTCTGAACGCATTGCTGAACGTGCCAGCGTCGTCCAAAGCCGGTATCGACCACGAGGTTAAATCCATGACGGCGGGTGCCGCGCCCCCGGCTCAAGTGATCGAAGCCATTGAAGACATGGGGATCAAAGTGACTCACGTGTACGGCCTGACTGAAGTTTATGGCCCTGTCACTGTGTGCGCCTGGAAGTCCGAATGGGATGAGCTGCCACTGGATGAGCGGGCCCGCAAGAAAGCACGCCAGGGTGTTCGTTACCACACCCTGGCCGGAACCATGGTGGGTGATCCCAACACCATGGAGCCAGTTCCCAAAGATGGCAAAACCATCGGTGAGATTTTCCTGCGCGGTAACACCGTGATGAAGGGGTATCTCAAGAACCCGACTGCAACGGAGGAAGCTTTCCGTGGCGGCTGGTTCCATACCGGTGACCTGGCGGTGTGGCATGAGGACGGTTACATGGAGATCAAAGACCGTCTGAAAGACATCATCATCTCCGGTGGAGAGAATATCTCCACAATCGAGGTCGAAGACACGCTTTACCGCCATCCGGCTGTTCTGGAAGCGGCGGTCGTTGCCCGCCCTGATGAAAAATGGGGGGAAACGCCTTGCGCCTTTGTCACCCTGAAACCGGAAGCCGGTGATATCTCCGAAGAAGACATCATCAACTTCTGTCGTGAACATCTTGCGCGCTTCAAAGTGCCGAAAACAGTCGTCTTCACGGACCTGCCCAAAACATCTACGGGCAAGATCCAGAAGTTCGTGCTGAGGGATCAGGCGAAAGACCTGAACTGATCCGGAATGGCTGCGCCGCTCTGGCGCAGCCAGCCTAGTACCACAAAAACAACACTGACTGGCACACGCCTTCTACGTGAGCCCGGAGACCCTTTTATGCAAATGTTCCACCGAAACAATGGCGAAGAGCAGCCATACTGGCCCGCAGGCCCTTTCAAAATCCGTCTTCCTTTCGTGCACTACCGTTGGGAATTTGCCGAGATGGTTCAGGCGTTGATCATGTTTGTGGTCAGTCTGGCAATGATTCCGTTGCTGGAAAAATACCTCGGCGTTCCCTACGACGTGGCACTGGCCTACGTGGTTATCTGTGGTATCGGCTTTATGCTGCCGGCCCTGTTAGGGGTTCCCCTGGTCCCGGGCTGGATCACCCCCGGTATTCCTGTGGTACTCCTGTTCTTGGGTGATTATGAGCCGGGCCCTGAGGCCATTCAGGCACTGTTTGCCCTACAGTTTCTGGTATTCCTGATCTTCCTGATCCTGGGCGTTACCCGCCTTGGCAGCAAGCTGGTGGAACTGATCCCCCGGTCCATGAAAGGCGGCATCATCATCGGTGCTGGTATTGCTGCCCTAATGGGCGAGATTGAAGCTGGTGGACGTCTTGCCAATACCCCGATTTCACTGATTATCGGTGGCCTGGTCTGTCTTTACCTGATGTTCTCT
This sequence comes from Marinobacter salinexigens, assembly GCF_008370345.1. GTDB lineage: Bacteria > Pseudomonadota > Gammaproteobacteria > Pseudomonadales > Oleiphilaceae > Marinobacter > Marinobacter salinexigens. The sequence goes on from NZ_VTUU01000011.1 coordinate 9,959, forward strand.
GTGTCCTTCAAAGGGTTTGTAGAGAGCAACTCCATTGCCCGCAAGATTGCCAACTACGGCATGGTGCCAGGTATGGTTGTCGCCATTCTGGTGGGCTTTGCGACCGGTGAATACGCGGTGCCGAACGTTGAGTGGGGCATTACCAAGCCGGCCTTTGGTGAACTGTGGAACTACCTGCCATTCTCCGTTGGTTTCCCGGATGCCAGCGTGTTCATGTATGCAATCCCGACGGCGGTCATAGCCTACGTTATCGCCTTCGGTGACATCGTGGTGGGTCAGTCTCTGATGAACCGTGTTGATCACCTGCGCAAGGACGAAGATATTGATAACAGCATCGACCGCGTCCATCTGGTGACTTCCATTCGTAACGGTATGCATGCGTTCTTTGCGCCATACCCCGGCCTGGCAGGACCAATCTGGACTGCGGTTACTGCGACGATGGCCGAGCGTTACAAATATGGCCGTAACGCGATGGACTCCATCTACAGCGGTGGCGGTACCTTCTGGATTACCGGATTTATCGCCCTGTTTATTCTGCCGCTGGTTAGCTTCTTCCAGCCTGTTTTGCCGATTGCCCTGTCTCTGACCCTGCTGCTGACTGGTTACATCTGTCTGATGGTGGGGCTGGAACAGTTGGAAAACAACACTGAGCGCGGCATCGCAGGAACCATGGGAGTTGTACTGGCTGTTTACGGTGCGGGCTGGGGCCTGGCGACCGGAGCGGTGTTGTACCTGCTTATCGAACGTACTCGTTTACTTGGCTTTACCGCAGATCCTGAGGCGCCTGGCGCCGAAGTAGCGGAAGAGCGTTAATTCGATGACCGCCGGACTGGTGCCGGCGGCCATCTTCCCCCTGTGTGTCCTTGGGAGGCTTCGGCCTCCTTTTTTATTGCCTGACATAATGTCATTTTGTGACAAGATGTCCGAAATGTGGCTCGAAGTGCTTCCTTCAGGTTTTTGAACGGGTTTACACTGGCGTTACTGGTGAAGATTTGACCGCTGTTTGCACCTGATAAACACAACAAAAATTTGCAACATACAGGAGGTAGCCGCCATGGCCAGCAGCTCAACCCCGAACGGAGTGTCGGTTCAGCCCCGACACCTCAGGTTCGACGTCAGCGAGGAACTGAAAACGTTCTGGCACGGGAACGACGCCTTCAGAACAGCATTTTTTAATGCGCTTTCTCTACAGTTTCCTGACGGCGAACAGCAATTCATAAACGCGGTGCGGCTCTATCGCGACAGGATCGATGATCCCAAGCTGACAGCTGAAATTCGTGGTTTTATCGGCCAGGAGGCGCTTCACAGCCGCGAGCACAAGGGTTACAACGAGGCGTTGAAAGCCCGGGGCTATGATATTGACGCCATCGATCGGCGGTTTGCCCGACACATGAAATGGGTCAACCGACTACCGCCAAGCCGCCAATTGGCCGGCACTTGCGGGGCAGAGCACTACACTGCTGTGCTCGCTAATGCCATTCTCAGTCATCCTGAATGGATGGAAGGTGCAACACCGACCATGGCTCAACTCTGGCGCTGGCATGCCATTGAGGAAACGGAGCACAAGTCGGTCGCCTTCGACGTCTATCGGGAATGTATCGGTGACGACAAACTGCGTCGGATTGTCTTCCTGTTTGTGACCTGGAACTTCTTTAAATACACCTTTCTGAATACCTGCAGTCTGCTCAGAACCGATGGCAAGCTCTGGAGCCTGCGTACCTGGATTGGTGGCCTGAATTTTCTTTGGGGCAAGCCGGGGGTGATCCGCAAATGCTTGCCAGAATTTCTGGCCTACCTCAGAAAGGATTTCCATCCGTGGCAGCAGGACAATCGACTGCTTTTGGAGAAAAGCCTGCGTGAACTGGAATCGGCCCCTTTAGCCCGGTAACCGGAAAGGTTTGATTCGGGCAAGTTGCTGAAATCGTGACCGCGTTGTGTAACACTGAGCGCCATTAAAGAACAACGACAATAAAGGGTTTCCCCATGAGGGAAAGACCCAATGCTGGAGGCGTCCCACGATGCGAGTAGGTCTGATCGTAGACTCTGCCTGTGACTTGCCCTATGAATTCAGTCGCAAGCACGATCTCTTCGTTCTGCCGGTCACGGCGGTCATTGATGGTCAAACATACATTGATAATCACGACCCGGTGCGGACGCAGGAGTTTTACCAGAGTGGCCTGCTCCAGAAAGGGCATCACGCGGAAACACAGGCCTTCACTCCGGAACAGATCCATGAGTTATTCATGGAAAAAATTGTTACCGAGTTTGACGTTGCCTTCTGCGAAACCGTTACCCGAAGCCGCAGCCTGATCTTCCAGAATGCGTCGGAAGCCATGAACAGTGTTATGGCCAATTACGACAAGGCCCGGACAGCTGCAGGTCGGGAAGGTAAGTTCTCGATGCGGGTTATCGACACCAAGCAAATTTTTGCCGGTCAGGGGTTGGTGGCCGCTCATACCCTGAGACTCATCAAGCAAAAGCTCTCCAAAAACGCCCTTCGACACGAAGTGGAAACCTTCACCGATAAAATCTATACCTGTGTGATTCCCAGGGACCTTCATTACATCCGCGAGCGCGCCCGGCGTCGGGGCGACAAGAGTATTTCGGCTGTGGTTGCTTTTCTCGGCAAGGCGCTGAATATAACTCCGGTGATTTTTGGCCAGGGGGCGGAAGGCGAACCAGTGGCCAAAACCCGCAACTTTGATGGGGCTGTCGAAAAGGTGATGAACTACGCCGCAGCCCGGGTAGACGCGGGTTTGCTGACACCGTATGTAAGCCTCTCCTGCGGCCTCACCTGGACAGAAATCGAAGACCTCCCGGGATGAACCGCTTGAGGGATGCCTGTGAGCGTAACGGCGTAGAGCTGCTGCTGTCGCAAATGGGGATTACCAGCAGTATCTATATCGGGCCAGGAAGTCTTTGTCTGTCTCTTGCGGCGGAACCTCATACATTCAACGAGTTCCAGTAATTTCGTCGCTTCCGGCGGCAGGGCTATTTGCTTCGCTGCACCGCTATAGCCGTATTTTGAGCAAAGGGTTCCCGCCTTTGATCATGGTAGCCTCGTACTCAGAGTGAAAACCACAGACCAAAGGAAATCAGACGCCATGTCTCAGAGTGGTAAGGACCTTGCCAATGCCCTGTTCGAGCAGCATGTAAAACACGAGATGTCCGTGCTCAAGGGCGCAAAGCTACGGAAGTTCCTTGACAACGAAGTTTCGGAACTGCTCAGTCATGCTGACTCAATAACCCTGGGCCGATTGACCTCCGCTGATCAGGTTATGGGCGTTATCCAGCGCATCGTCGTGGATATGGATCTGGATTCCGGTATCCCGGAGTTGGCCGCGGAAATGGCTACTGAGGTTTTGAATTCGCCAGTGCAGGCAAGTACGACCCTGGGTGAGATTATTACCCGGGAGCAGGCAACCGGATTTCTTGAGGAAACCCTGAGTCTGCGCCAGCAGCGTGAACGTGTGATTGCCGAGATCATGGCGCACCCTGTGTACCAGGAGCTGGTTTCGAATGTGGTGTATACCGGCCTGGTTAATTACCTCTACGAGGATAACCTGATTACCAAAGCCGTACCGGGCGTCGGGTCCATGATGAAGTTTGGTAAGCGTATGGCCAACAAGGCGGTACCTGGCCTGGACGAGACCTTCGAACGACGCATCAAGGCGTGGCTGTCCGATAGCCTTCCCGGTTTGATTGCGCGCAGTGAACAGTTCCTGCATCGGGCGCTGACGGAAGATGAGCTTAGGGACACTGTGATGGCCGCCTGGGTTTCCCTTGAGGACCGCACCATTGCCGAGCTGCATGAAGGACTTGGCGATATAGAACTGCAGGAATACGTAGTGCTTGGCTATGAGTTCTGGCTGCAATTCCGCAAGACTGTGTATTTTGAAGGGTGTGCCAGAGCGGTGGTGGAGCATCTGTTTGCCAAGTATGGTGATCGCCCGATTGTCGACCTGCTGAACGACGTGGGGGTTACCCGTGAGGTGATCATGGCAGAGATCGATGCCTACGTGCTTCCGGTTATAGACGTTCTGCGCGAAGAGGGCTATGTTGAGGCCGTTGTCCGCCGTCGGTTGTCTGGTTTTTACAAGTCGGCGGCAGCCCGTAAGATTCTTGAACCGGAGGAGTGATTGGCTGAGCCTCCGGTGATGCCGGAGGTTGTTTGTGTTTTCTGACCTGTTCTTGGCCTATCTGGCCGCTATCACTCTGCTCACCATAACGCCCGGGGTTGATACCCTGTTGGTGATGCGCAATACCGGCCGTGGCGGGTTGAGGGATGGGTGTATTACCAGTGCCGGGATATGTACCGGGTTGTTCATTCATGCCTCACTGTCTGCCCTGGGTATTTCAATTCTCCTGGTTGAAACCGCGTGGGCATTTTCGATCCTGAAATGGGCCGGCGCGATCTATCTGGTCTGGCTGGGTATTGGTTCCCTGCGTAGCGCCATGGCTCGCGATCGTCAGACTCCTGAGCAAGTGCCTGAGCCGACGCCTCAAGGGTTCTCTGCCATGACCGCCTTCCGGGAAGGTTTGTTGTCCAATGTTCTGAATCCCAAAACAGCCCTGTTCTATATGGCGTTGTTACCGCAGTTTATCGACCCCGCGGGCAGTGCCTTCCAGCAGTCGCTGGTGCTGGCCGGGATTCATTTTGTGTTGGCCATGATCTGGCAGTGCGGACTGGCCTGGACGGTCGTGCGGTTTCGCGGAGTCGGGTCACACCCGAAAATTCGTAAGGGACTCAATGTCCTGACTGGCGGTTTTTTTGTGGTTATCGGGGTAAAGCTGGCCTCGACCTAGAGCCGGGGATGGGCAGGATCAAGAATACGAAAAAGGGGAAGCCATTGGCTTCCCCTTTTTCGTAACGGCCGCAAGAGCCTTATTTTTCCAGATACTGGAGCTTGTCCGGCTTGCCGTCCCACTCTTCTGCATCTGGCAGAGGATCTTTCTTCTCGGTGATGTTCGGCCACTTGCCGGCCAGATCCGCATTAATCTCCACGAATTGCGTCTGATCTGCGGGCAGTTCGTCTTCGGAGAAAATGGCTTCAGCCGGGCACTCGGGCTCACACAGAGCACAGTCGATACACTCGTCCGGATCAATTACCAGAAAGTTCGGGCCTTCGTAGAAGCAGTCTACCGGGCAGACTTCCACGCAGTCGGTGTATTTGCACTTGATGCAGTTATCAGTAACGATAAACGCCATAGTCAGATCCCTGGTCCAATGGTCAATCTCATCGGGAGCTCTAAACAGGCTCCATGGTTATGTTTTAATGCGCGATATTGTAGGGAGCGCCCCGCGAGCCCGCAAGCATTGGGCCGCTATATCGTTATTACATAGGTCAAATTTGCGGTAATTTCCTGCTTCTGACCTCTGATCAGTGCCCCATCAGATCCTTCAACTCATAGAGTCGGTTCAGTGCTTCTCTGGGTGTCAGATCGTCCAGATCCAGAGATTTCAGTGCGGTTTCTACGGCGCTGGGCTCAAGGCTCGCAAACATATCACCTTGCAGGATCGGTTCGGCGACGTTGGTCGTGTGCTTCTTTGCCGGTGCCTGAGGCTGTTGTGTGGCTGCCGCCGGGGCCGCTGGCGTTGCGCTACCTTCGAGATGAGCCAGCTGGTCTTTGGCGTTGCGGATAACATCCTGAGGCACTCCCGCGAGCTTGGCGACCTGCAGCCCGTAGCTCTGGCTGGCCGGGCCATCATGCACATTGTGCAGGAACACGATGCTGTCGTCGTGCTCTGTGGCGGTCAGATGAACGTTTACAGCGTGATCCAGATCATCGGCCAGTTGGGTCAGTTCAAAATAGTGGGTGGCGAACAACGTATAGCAGCGAATGTTTTTGGCCAGGTGCTCTGCGGTGGCCCAGGCCAGTGAAAGGCCGTCAAAGGTGCTGGTTCCCCGGCCAATCTCATCCATCAATACGAGGCTGTGTTCCGTGGCGTTGTGCAGGATGTTGGCGGTTTCCGTCATTTCTACCATGAAGGTAGAGCGGCCACCGGCGATATCGTCGGAGGAGCCCATGCGGGTGAAAATCCGGTCTACGGGGCCAAGTACAGCTCGATTGGCCGGTACAAAGCTGCCGGTATAGGCCAGCAGGGCGATGAGCGCGGCCTGGCGCATGTAGGTCGATTTACCGCCCATGTTAGGGCCGGTAATCACCAGCATTCGGCGTTTGGCGTCCATCAGCAGGTTGTTTGGTACGAAGGGTTCGTCCAGCAGTTGCTCGACCACTGGGTGCCGGCCTTCTTCGATGTCAAAGCCCGGGGACTCGGTGAATTCCGGTGCACAGAAGCGCAGGCTTGTTGCCCGCTCTGCGAAGTTGCTGAGAACATCCAGTTCTGCCAACGCCTGAGCTGCATCCTGTAGGGGGGCGAGCTGGGCCGCGACGGATTCCAGCACCTCATCGTAGAGGCCTTTTTCCCGGGCCAGTGCCCGGCTTTTGGCACTCAGGGCCTTATCCTCGAATTCCTTGAGCTCGGGGGTAATAAAACGTTCAGCGTTTTTCAGGGTCTGACGTCGGATATAGTCAACAGGCGCTTGCTCGGATTGTGCGCGACTGATCTCGATGTAGTAGCCGTGCACACGGTTGTAGCCGACTTTCAGGGTGCTGATGCCAGTGCGTTCCCGTTCCCGTGTCTCGACATCCAGCAGATATTGGCCGGCGTTTTCGCTGATGTTGCGCAGTTCGTCCAGCTCTTCGTCGAATCCCTCCCGGATCACTCCACCCTCCCGGATGACGACGGGCGGGTTATCGATAATGGCCCGTTCCAGAAGGTCAGCCAGTTCCGGATACTCGCTGATGGTGACCGCCAGTTTTTCCACATGGTGGGAGTTGATGGGCCGCAGGGTTTCCTGAAGTTGAGGTAACGCCAGGAACGCATCCCGAAGACGGGCCAGGTCCCGCGGCCGGGCAGAGCGCAGTGCAACCCGGGAAAGAACCCGTTCGATATCTCCCACGGCCTTGAGGAGATCGTGTACGGGCTCATAGTGAAAACCGTCAAGCAGCGCCGCGACCGCCTGCTGACGCTGCTCAACCACCTCTGTATCGCGCAAGGGCCGGTTCAGCCAGCGTCGAAGTTCCCGGCCGCCCATGGCCGTAGCCGTTCGGTCCATCACCCAGGCGAGGGTGTACTGGTGCCCGCCCATCAGATTGGTATCGATCTCCAGATTACGGCGGCTGGCGGCATCGAGTACCACTGCCTCATCCCGGCGTTCCCGGGTGAGCTTGCGGATGTGGGGCAGGGCGGTGCGCTGGGTTTCGCGAGCATACTGAAGCAGGCAGCCTGCCGCACAAATGGCCAGTGTCAGGTCCTCACAGCCGAAGCCGGTAAGATCCCGCACCTGCAACTGATCAGTGATGATCCTGTGTGCTGTATCGGATTCAAATAACCACGGCCCCTGCCTGCGGATGCCGGAAAAACCTTCGAGAATGTCCTCGAAAGGAAAATCTTCGCTGATCAGGATCTCTGCCGGACGAAGGCGTTGCAGTTCGCCTTGGAGAGCTTCCAGATTTTCCAGCTCCGAAACCGCAAAACGGCCGCTGGAGATGTCCAGGGAGGCAAAACCGAACTGCTCGCGCTGGTTATAGATCGCCACCAGCAGGTTGTCCCTCCGGTCTTCCAGGTAGGCGTCGTCACTCAGCGTGCCCGGTGTAACAATGCGCACGACCTGCCGTTCAACCGGGCCTTTGCTGGTGGCGGGATCGCCAATCTGTTCGCAGATAGCGATGGATTGACCGGCGCGAACCAGGCGGGCAATGTAGCCTTCTGAGGAGTGAAACGGGATGCCCGCCATTGGAATTGGGTTGCCGCCCGACTGACCGCGCGCTGTCAGCGTAATGTCCATCAATTCGGCCGCTTTTTTTGCGTCCTCATAGAACAGCTCGTAGAAGTCACCCATGCGGTAGAACACCAACTCATTGGGATGCTGCCCCTTTATTTTCAGGTACTGCTGCATCATTGGTGTGTGTTTCGAAAGATCGGTCTGAGCTGCTGACATGGACGGTCCGATTTATGTTGCGTTCATGGGATGAAGCGGGGAATTGTAAGAAAATAATGCCCGGGATGAAATGAAGGAGAATACGATGCCGGTTTCTGATGCTGAAATGGGTGATGCAGCAATCACGCTTGGGGAGTTGCTGGAGGGGCAGGGCCGTATGATCGTGACGGCCGAGAGTTGCACTGGAGGCTGGGTTGCCAAGACGCTGACGGATAAAGCTGGCTCCTCAGCTTATGTCACGGGTGGCCTGGTGACCTACAGCAACGAAGCTAAAATCCGCTTGCTGGGGGTGAGTGAGCAATCTCTGGATATATATGGAGCGGTGAGTGAAGCGGTGGTCCGGGAAATGGTTGCGGGCGCTGTGTCAGCCACCGGCTCGGATGTGGCCGTGGCAATCAGTGGAGTTGCAGGCCCTGGTGGAGGCAGCAAGGAAAAGCCCGTTGGTACGGTCTGGTTTGCCTGGGGGACCGGGGCAGACAGAACGGAAACCGGATTAAAACATTTTGAGGGCAATCGCGATGACGTGCGCCGGCAGGCCGTTTTGTTCGCTCTGCAGTCAGTGACAGGCTTCCTGGAGCGGCTGTAACATTTTTCTTGATCTGGTTCCCGATTGGGGGCTTGGTCTCCCGATCTGCTTATGTTTTAATACTGTTCAAATATACAGGAAAACAACTGTGGGTACGGTACAGAATTCCTGATTTATCATTCCGTGACCGGAGCTGTTGAGTGCTCCGGAGCCAGGCGACAGAGGGTTAGAGAGCAATGGAAGACAACCGCAAGAAGGCATTGGGTGCAGCACTGAGTCAGATTGAGCGTCAGTTCGGCAAGGGCGCGGTGATGAAAATGGGCGATCAGCCCCGTGAAGCCATTCCTGCTGTCTCCACTGGCTCCCTTGGCCTTGATGTGGCTCTGGGGATTGGCGGTCTGCCGTACGGTCGTATCGTCGAGATTTACGGTCCGGAAAGCTCTGGTAAAACCACGCTGACACTGCAGGTGATTGCTGAAGCCCAGAAGCAGGGCAAGACCTGTGCCTTCGTGGATGCGGAACATGCTCTGGATCCGATTTATGCCGAGAAACTGGGCGTGAATGTTGACGAGTTACTGGTTTCCCAGCCGGATACCGGCGAGCAGGCGTTGGAAATCGCTGATATGCTGGTTCGCTCCAATGCCGTAGATGTGATCATCGTTGACTCTGTTGCCGCTTTGACACCGAAGGCAGAAATTGAAGGCGAGATGGGTGATAGCCACGTTGGCTTGCAGGCTCGCCTGATGTCTCAGGCACTGCGTAAGCTCACCGGTAGCGTCAAACAGGCTAACTGCCTGATGGTGTTCATCAACCAGATCCGTATGAAGATTGGGGTAATGTTCGGGTCGCCAGAAACAACCACAGGTGGTAACGCACTGAAGTTCTATTCCTCTGTACGTCTGGATATTCGCCGCATTGGTTCAGTGAAAGACGGGGATGAAGTGGTTGGTAACGAAACGCGGGTGAAAGTGGTCAAGAACAAGGTGTCTCCGCCATTCCGTCAGGCCGAGTTCCAGATCATGTACGGCAAGGGTATCTACCACATGGCCGAGGTTCTGGACATGGGCGTTAAAGAGGGCTTTGTGGACAAATCCGGAGCTTGGTACGCCTATAATGGTGACAAGATCGGCCAAGGTAAGGCTAATGCCTGCAAATTCCTCGAAGAAAACATGGATATGGCCATCGAAATTGAAGCCAAGGTTCGTGAAAAGCTGATGCCTCAACCGGTCAAGAAAGAGGCTGAAGCGCCGGCAGAAGCCAATGGAGAGCTTCTCTAATAACTGAACACGGGAGGGGGTATGACTGACAAAAAAACATTGCTGATTGTCGCGCATGCTCCTTCCCCGAACACTCTGCGCCTGCGGGATGCCGTAGGCCAGGGTGCCCGCCATGAAGATATCGAGAACGTTGAGGTGGTTACCCTCGCGCCACTCGATACCACCCCTGAAGACGTCCTGGGCTGTGATGCCATCATCCTCGGAACTACCGAAAATCTTGGTTACATGAGTGGTGCTCTGAAGGATTTTTTTGACCGCTGCTACTACCCTTGTCTTGAGAAAACTCAGGGCCTTCCCTTTGCTTTTTATATTCGTGCGGGCCACGACGGCACGGGAACTCGCAGGGCGATTGAAAGTATTACCACTGGTCTGCGTTGGAAGTTGGTGCAGGAGCCACTGGTATGCCGCGGTGACTACACGGATGTATTTGAAGAGCAGTGCCGCGAGCTGGGTCTTTATGTGTCTGCCAGTCTGGATGCAGGGTTGATCTGACCTTTAGCTTGATGGCCTGCGGTTGTTTCTGGCGGTTATCGGCGGCGAAATCTCTCTGACACACGCGACAGGGGCGCCCGCAGAATCTACAATGACCGGCCAATGATACAAACGTTACAGGACCAAACCTTGAAGTCACTGTCTCTTCATCAGCTCTACAAAGCCTGCGTACTGAAAGACCTGCCATTCAAAACCACCCGACAGCTTGAGCCGTTGTCTGAAATTGTGGGCCAGAATCGCGCCCAGGAAGCGGTCCGGTTTGCCCTTGCCATGCCTCACGGCGGCTACAACGTCTATGCGGTAGGTCGGAATGGCCTTGGAAAACGTACCATGATGCTTCGATACCTGGAGCACCATGTTGATACCGAGCAGCAGAGCCATGACTGGTGCTATGTGGCGAACTTCGAGGAGCCCCGTACTCCGAGGCTGTTGAAGCTTCCTGGCGGGGAGGGCACTCAGCTCAAGCAGGATCTGGAAAAACTGATGGCTCGCCTGGTCAAGGTGATTCCCCAGACCTTCGACAGTGACACCTTCCTTGAGCGCGCCGAGCAGTTGAAGAATGACTACGGCAAAAGACAGGAAGATGAGCTTGAAAAGGTGGCAACGCAGGCAAAACGGAAAAAGGTAAGCCTGACCGTGACTACGCCGGGCGGTTATCGCCTGGTGGCCATGAACGGTGATGAACCTCATACCGCTGAGTCGTTTCAGGCCCTGACCGAACAGCAGCGCGACAAGTTTGAAGACTCCATCAACAAGCTGGAAAAGAAGTTACGCCAGGCAGTACGCAAGGTTGCGGATCTTGAACAGGAATACGCAGACAAGCAGCAGGCATTGAATCAGGAAACCCTGGAAGGTGTTTCCGGGCACCAGATTGATGACCTGATTGAGAAATATGGCAAGCTGCCTGATGTTGTGGCTTTCCTTGAGGCAATCCGTAACGACCTTGAAGAAAACCTCGATATCTTCCTCGAGGATAACGAAGAACAGGCCGCTATTGCCTATGCCTCGCTGGACAAGAAGATGCCTCGCCGGTATCTGGTGAACCTGTTGGTGCATCAGAAAACCAATGAGGTGCCGGTGGTGGTCGAGGATAACCCGACCTACCACAATTTGTTTGGGTATGTAGAAAACGTTACCTACAAAGGCACGGTGTTTACAGATTTCTCCCTGATCCGCCCCGGTAGTCTGCATAAAGCCAACGGCGGTTACCTACTGATGGATGCCATTAAGGTGTTGGAGCAGCCTTTTGTCTGGGATGGCCTTAAGCGGGCATTGCGATCCAGGTCCATTCAGATCAATTCCCTGGAGCGGGAGTTGACGCTGTCCGGCACTATTTCCATCGAGCCGGAGGCGGTGCCTCTCGACGTGAAAATAGTGCTCTTCGGAGACAGGGAAACCTGGATGTTGCTGCAGGAATACGATTCCGAGTTTGCGGAGTTGTTCCGGGTGACCGCCGATTTCGAGAATGAAATGTATCGGACGGACGAGAGTCAGTTGCTGTATGCCAAGTTCATCGCCAGTCTTGTGAGCGAGAAGAAGCTGTTGCATTGTTCCAATAAGGCCGTGGCAAGGGTGATAGAGCATAGTGCTCGCATGGCCGAACATCAGGAACGGCTGTCACTTCATGCGGCCGATATCGCTAACTTGCTGCGGGAGTCTGACTTCTGGGCCCGCCAGGCTGGTGCAAAGCTGATTCAGGATTCTCACGTGGAACAGGCCCTGGAAAGTGCCAAATACCGCAGCAGCCGTATTCGCGACCAGTTTTATGATTCAATCCGCGACGGTTCCACGCTGGTATCGACTGACGGAACCTGTGTTGGTCAGGTGAACGCGCTGTCTGTACTCTCAACGGGAGGTTTCGAGTTTGGGCTTTCAAACCGGGTAACGGCCACCTGTTATTACGGTGATGGCGCGGTGATGGATATCGAAAGGGATGTAAAGCTTGGCGGTAATATCCACTCCAAGGGGGTCATGATCCTGAGTTCCTGGCTGGCATCGCATTTTGCCGTGACTGACCCTATGCACCTTTCGGCAAGCCTCACCTTTGAGCAGAATTACGGTGAGGTGGACGGCGACAGTGCGTCACTCGCTGAGTTGTGTGCGCTTATTTCTTCGTTGTCCGAGTTGCCGGTTCGTCAGGATCTGGCAATGACTGGCTCGGTGAACCAGTTTGGTGAAGTGCAGCCGATTGGTGGAGTTAACGAAAAAGTGGAAGGCTTTTTCGAAACCTGTAAGCTGAAGGGCGGTTTAAACGGTAGTCAGGGCGTGATTATTCCGACGACCAATGTCCAGAACCTGATGCTCAGCAGTGAAGTGGTTCAGGCGGTGCGTGCAGGCAAGTTTTCTGTCTATGCAGTTGACCATCTTGAACAGGCCGTCACACTGTTACTGAATAAACCTGCAGGTAAGGCGGATGCCAACGGCCGGTACCCGAAGCAAAGCGTTTTTGGCATTATTCAGCAAAGGCTCGACAAGATGCGCGAACATGAGCGCCAGGAGCAAGCGCGGGACGAACAGAAAGATCCGTCAATCCACTGACCGGACACCATAAGAAAGCGGACAGGAGAGAATGCATCCATGACTGATATCCAGCAGACGGTATTTGTAGTAGAGGACGATGAAGCGGTTCGCGATTCCCTGGAGCTGTTGCTGAAATCTGATAGTAAACCGGTAAAAACCTATGAGAACGCCACGGTCTTTCTGAAAGATTATTCCGACAAGATGGCCGGGTGCATCGTTCTGGATATCCGGATGCCGGGTATGGATGGCATGGAGCTCCAGAAAAAGCTCAACGAGAAGCACTCCATTCTCCCGATTATCTTTGTGACCGGTCACGGTGATGTTCCCATGGCGGTAGATGCCATGAAGGAAGGCGCGGTTGATTTTATCCAGAAGCCGTATCGCGAGGAGGCTCTGCTGGAAAAGATCGAAGCCGCTCTGGAGCAGGACCGCGAGCAGCGTAAGACTCTGGACGAAAAACAGGAAATCATCCGTCGCGTGAAGAGCCTGACTCCCCGTGAGCATGAGATCATGGATCGGATGATCGCCGGCCAGGCCAACAAGGTCATCGCGATCGAACTTGAAATCAGCCAGCGGACTGTAGAGATCCACCGCTCCCGGGTTATGCACAAGATGGGCACTCATTCCCTTGCACATCTGGTTCGTATGGTCCTGTCCGTAAAGGACCTTATCGACGCACGGTGATGTCACCGGCATTATAAGGTGATGTTTTCAACCGGCCCTGTGTATATGACTGAAGCTGTCAGTGAGAACTCTGAGGTAACGGTTCTGTTGGTGGATGATAATCCCCAGAACCTGAAAGTCCTCTATGAGACCCTGAAAGACAAAGGCTACCGCCTGCTCATCGCCAATGAGGGTGAGAAAGCGCTGGATCTGGCCAGTCGCCACCAGCCTGAAGTGATCCTGCTCGACATCATGATGCCGGAAATGGATGGCTATGAGGTTTGCTCACGTCTCAAATCGGACCCGGCGACGGCGGACTGTGCAGTGGTTTTCCTTTCCGCGCTGGATGATCTGCAGGCCAAGGTCAAAGGTTTTTCTCTTGGTGGGGCGGATTACATATCCAAACCATTCCAGTCTCAGGAAGTGATTGCCCGGGTGAAAACCCATGCTCAGGTTATTCGTCTCGAGCGCGAGCTTCAGGCCCGGAACCGTGAGCTGCAGGGCGATCAGACCCGCATCCTTAACTCCATCAGTGAAGGCATTTACGGCCTTGATGAAAATGGCGTCATCGAGTTTGCGAACCCGGCTGCAGCAACAATCATGGGTTGTCCGGTCGACGAGTTGGTGGGGCGAAGTTTCTTTGAAACCCATTTTGCCACTGCGTGTGATGGAACCGATGGTTTGCCTGCCCGGGCGACGTGCGAGAAGGGTATTGCCGAGAACCAGCGGGATATTCGGATGCGGCGCATTGATGGTAGCTGTTTCCCGGCAGAATATCGGTCGACACCCAAGCTGGATAATGGCGAGTTGCATGGTGCGGTTGTCGTTTTCCGGGACGTGACTATCGAACTGGAAAACGAGGCCGAGCTTGAAGCAGCGAGGGCCCTGGTACAGGAGCAGCGAGATCAGTTGGCTCACGCATCCCGTCTGACCACGATGGGGGAAATGGCGGCCGGTTTTGCTCACGAGATCAATCAGCCTCTTACTGCCATTACCAATTACGCCCGGGTTTCCAAGCGGATGATGGCAAAGGAATCGCCGGACCTGGAGCTGCTGGGCGAAACTCTGGACAAGATTGAGGCGCAGTCTCACCGGGCAAGCGAGATCATCCGCAGGATCCGGAGCTTTATGAAAAAGCCGGCTACGGGAAAGGAAGTCATTTCCGTGCCTACTCTGCTGGAAGATACCCGCCAGTTTGCTGAAGTGGATATGAGGAATAACGAAGGCGGTATCGCGCTTTCTGTACCTGATGGCCTGCCGGATGTTGCTGCGGATCCAATTCAGGTTCAGCAGGTTGCTTTGAATCTCATCCGGAATGCCCTGGAAGCGACGCGCAGTGCCGACGCCTCGGACCCTGTTGAGGTCAGCGCCAGGGTTGTATCAACTGGCTGCGTTCGCATTGAGGTGCGGGATCATGGAATTGGTCTGCCGCCTGATGCGGAAGAAAAGCTGTTTCTGCCGTTTTATACCACCAAATCTGAAGGCATGGGTATCGGGCTGGCGACCTGTCGCTCCCTGATTCAGGCGCAGGGTGGTGATATTGGTTTTGAACGCCCCGATAGTGGCGGAGCGCTGTTTTTCTTCACTCTGCCTGCAGTTGGTGCCGAAGGGGAGAGTGTATGCGAGGTCTCCCAATCTTTGCCGGCAGGCGATTCTTGAGGGTTGGCTGCAACCCTCAAAGCTCACTCACAGCCATTCGACGTTGCCTGTCAGGTGTGGTGCATCACCTGTGCCATTGAGCAGTTGATAGTCCCAGCGTGATTTTCCGCTTTGCCAATTCAATTGCGCCGTGCCCGGTAGGAATAGCGGTTTCTTGAATTGGCAACTTACCCTGAACGCCCCTGACATCCAGTTTTCCTGCTGTTCCAGCAACGCCAGCACATGAGCCTTGCTCCACATTCCGTGTGCAATCGCCCGCGGGAACCCGAACGCTTTTGCGGTTAGAGCATGCAGGTGGATGGGATTGCGATCCCCGGAAACGCTGGCGTATTGGCGCCCGATAGATTCGGCTGCATCGATGCTGAGGGTATTCGGATAGCGTTCCAGTTTTGGTGGCGAGACCTTTTCCCCTGGGTTGCCCTCCGTCCTGTCTGCCTGCCGGAACAGGTTGACACTTGATTCTTCCCAGACCAGCTTGCCTGCCGAGTAGGCCTCCGTGATCAGGTCGAATTCTATTCCACGGGCTGTGCTCTCTTGCTTGCCAAACCGTACGTCGATATCTAGATTTTCACCACAGGCGATATCCCGGTGTTGGGTGATGGTATTTCGCAGGTGTACTAGCCCAAGGAGAGGCAACGGAAAGCGGTTGTCGGTCAGTAGCTTCAGGTGCAGGGGGAAAGCCAGGATGTGGGGCCAGGTAGCCGGTATCCGGCGCCTTGTCTGAAAGCCGCATATACTCTGGTAGCGGGGTAGGGATTTAGTTGAGGTTGCGGCGCCCATAAGGCGCGCGCTCAGGTCAGGGATGATAGTGGGCGAATCTTTTTTGCCGGATTTGGCTTGCAGAGCCCGTGCGTACAGAGGAATAAGGGCGGGTGGATGGTTGTGATATACAGCAGTGTCGGTCATAAGTGGGCTCCTCAACCCTGAATTCCTGTAAGCATTTGTATGAAGGCAGAGACGTAAGTGGCGGAAATTTTTACATTCCGGTACACCTGTGCCTGCGTGGCCTGATATGCTCTAATGTAAGACCATGGTCTAAGGCGTTTTGATCAGTCTGGCAAACGTGTCGGGGGCAGGCATTGACCTGACACGCCCCTTTGACTGTCCGGTGGGTCAAAGCAGTAACCAATAATTAAAAAAGTGGGATCTTATGCACGAACTTCGTGACGCGGGTGTGATGTTACGCCTGATTTATGAGGCGATGAAAAAGCAAGGCATAGATACCGATGCAATTTTCAGTCGCTTGGGTGTCGACGAAAATTACGTTTATACCGAGCAACTGAGAACACCACACAGTGCTCAGCTGTATTTCTGGCAGGCTGTGGAAGATGTGTCCGGTGATCCGGATGTCGGTCTCCACCTCGGCCCCCTGCTACCGGCTTACAAAGGGCAGGTGCTGGAATACCTGTTCCTGAGCAGTCCGACGTTTGGCGAGGGGCTGCGAAGGGCGCAGAACTATCAGAGATTGCTGAGTGATGCCGCCAATACCGGGTTCTTCATCGAAGGTGATGAAGCTTGTATGGTGCTGGATGCGGCCTCTGAAGAAGTGAGTCGCCTGCGTCACTTCAATGAGTGTTTCGTCCAGGGTCTGATCACCTTTTTCAAGACCATTACCGACAATACCTTCCAACCGTCCCGTATTGAGTTTGAGCATGAACGCAGAGAAGGGCAGGAGCACGCGGCGGATGTGCTCGGCTGTGAAGTTGTGTTCGGGGCAGAAGAAAATCGCCTCTATTTCCCGGTCAGTTTGCTGACCCATCCGTCTCCCCATGCAGAGCCCATGTTGCTTGACCTTCACGAACGCTTTGCCAGTGAGCAGGTGGCTCGGCTGGAGAAGAAGGACATCGTGGGGCAGGTTGAGAGAATTGTGGCCGAACTGCTAGATAGCGGTGAGGTGACTCTGGATGCCGTGGCGGAGCGCTTGGGCATCAAGCCTCGTACTCTTCGTACCCGGCTGACGGAAGCGGAAACCAGCTTCAACCAGGTGCTGGCAGATTTTCGCTATCGTCTGGCCAGGCAGTTGCTGGCAACGACCGATGAGTCTATCGACGAGATTGTCTATCTGACTGGATTTTCCGAACCCAGCACCTTCTACCGTGCCTTCAAACGCTGGTCGAACATGACGCCGATTGAGTACCGGAAGACCGCTCAGGGCAAGGATGCGATGGTCGACGCTATGTAGAAAAAAACGCTTTTTCTGATTTTTTTTCTGAAAAAGCGTTGACATGGGGAAGGGGGTCTATATAATGCGCCCTCGTTGTCACCGAGCAGTCACACCCCTGATTGCAAAGCCTTTTTGGCAAGACGTGACAACCAGCGCGGAGCGGTAGTTCAGCTGGTTAGAATACCGGCCTGTCACGCCGGGGGTCGCGGGTTCGAGTCCCGTCCGCTCCGCCATTTTTTCCTCTCTGTTTTTATTTCCCCTCTTGTCATATTTCTGTCACATTCTGGCTATACGCTTGTCCTGACATTAACCTGAGGACAGCCCCATGCTTGAATATGAAGAAGAGCTGATTGAATGTCAGTTTGAAGAATTCGACGACGATGATGTCCAGGATGACGCTACTGAGCTCTAATTCTGCTGATACACCGTGTTAATCCCTCTCTGATTGCCATCTGAATTGTTGCCTGTGTTCGCCGGGGCTTATCCCGAACCACCTCCTGTACGCTTTGTGGAAGGCCGCTGGATTTGCAAAGCCCAGCAACCAGGCTGTCTCTGACAGTGAACTGTCTGTTTCCCGAATATAGTCCCGTGCTAACTGCTTTCTGGTGTCATCCAGCAAGGCCTTGAACGTTGTGCCTTCCCTTGCCAGTTGCCGTTGTAGAGTCCAGGGAGCAATACCTAATTTACCCGCGATGGTCTCAAGGCCAGGTGTTTCGCCCCGGAACATTGGCGTCAGAAGGTTTTTTACCCTGTCCCCGGTTGTCCAGCCCCGTTTTATTTGTTGAATCCCGGTGTCACACATCTCGCACAATCTGCTGTGCATGGCTGGTTGTGCTTCCAGAGAGGGGTGCGACCAGATCTCCCCCTTGAACGTGACCTGGTTTTTGGGCGCATCGAATCGCACCGGGCAACGAAACCAGCCTTCAAACAAGTCATCCAGCCCCAATGAGGGGTATTCGATCGACACATACTCCAGAACGTCACACTGGCCTGTGAGGTGACGGGTAAACTGTGTCCAGGCGGCAAGCACTGAATCGACGACAAAGTAGTTGAAACGGTTATAGGGACGTATGGAGTAAAAGCTCACCGTTCGCTCTGCTTGCTCAATAGAAGCGCTGCCCCGGCTGTTCTGGCTGGTGAGCAAGGCATAGCGAATCAGGCTGCTGAAGGCGAGCTCTACTGTATTGGCGGAGGCTCCGGCGAGACCCGCAAGGCCGTAGTCTACTGGTCGGCTCAATGTCCCCATGTGAAGGCCCAGAGCGGGGTTGCCTGTCATTTCGATGGCGGCCTGACCTAGCCGCATGAAGCGGGAGATACTGATGCGGGCTTCCGGTGAGCTTAGTGTGGCATCGCTGAGCTTGAAACGATGCTTGAGAGCCTCGATATCCGCACCTTCCTCCTCGGCTGCGCGAAACAGGATGGTGGCGTAGAGAATGCTTATATCGCCCAGAGCGTTATGGGCTGTCTGTCGCGTTGTGTGGGGCATTGGTTTGTCAGAAATGTTATTCAGGAATAGCAAAATGTTATCTCTGGATATTGTTTGTGGCAAGGTGCGGGGGTAGCTTTACCGAATACACAAGAGATGGGCTTTACCCATTCCTGTCCCATGATGAGGAGAGTACGTATGACCGCAACCGCTACCCCGGGAGTTCGTAAATATCCCAACCTGCTGGAACCACTGGATCTGGGTTTTACCAAGCTTCGTAACCGGACTTTGATGGGCTCCATGCATACCGGGCTTGAGGAGGCGAAGAATGGTTTTGAGCGTCTTGCTGAATTTTACGCAGAGCGGGCTCGGGGCGGCGTGGGCCTGATTGTCACCGGTGGTATTGCTCCGAATGTTGAGGGTGGGGTTTTCCAGCATGCTGCGAAAATGACGACCGATGCAGAGGTTGAACAACACCGGGTTATTACCAGTGCTGTCCACGATGCCGGGGGCAAGATCTGTATGCAGATCCTTCATGCCGGTCGCTATGCTTATTCGCCGGAGTCGGTTGCACCCTCCGCCATTCAGGCGCCCATCAATCCGTTCAAGCCAAAGGAACTGGATGAGGAGGGCATTGAGAAGCAGATCCAGGATTATGCTGAGTGTGCAGCGCTGGCCCAGCGTGCTGGCTACGATGGCGTCGAAATCATGGGGTCAGAGGGCTATTTCATTAATCAGTTCATTGTCTCCCATACCAACCATCGTACCGATCGTTGGGGTGGCAGTTACGAAAATCGTATCCGACTGCCGCTGGAGGTCGTTCGTCGTGTGCGCGAACGGGTCGGGGAAAATTTTATCCTGGTTTATCGTCTGTCGATGCTGGATTTGATCGAAAATGGCAGCACCTGGGAAGAAGTGGTGCAACTGGCCAAGGGGATTGAAAAAGCGGGCGCCACGATCATTAATACGGGGATCGGTTGGCATGAGGCCAGAGTTCCGACAATTGCTACCTCCGTTCCGAGGGCGGCATTCACCAAGGTGACGGCTCGTCTGAAGGGGGAGGTCAGTATTCCGTTGGTGACCACAAACCGGATCAACATGCCGGACGTGGCCGAAAAGGTTCTGGCAGAGGGTGATGCGGATATGGTGTCCATGGCGCGTCCATTCCTGGCAGACGCAGAGCTCGTGCTGAAGGCGGAGGAAGACCGGGCAGATGAGATTAACACCTGTATCGGCTGTAACCAGGCATGCCTTGATCACACCTTTGGCGGAAAACTCACCTCTTGCCTGGTAAACCCTCGCGCGTGCCATGAAACAGAGCTGGCATATGTAAAAACGGCTGCGCCGAAATCCATTGCAGTTGTGGGTGCAGGTCCCGCAGGGCTGGCATTCGCCACAGTCGCTGCGGAGCGTGGTCATAACGTTACCCTGTTTGATGCTGCCAGCGAAATTGGTGGTCAGTTTAACGTTGCCAAACGCATTCCCGGCAAAGAAGAGTTTTACGAAACTTTGCGCTATTTTCGGGTGATGCTCGACAAACACGGCGTCGACGTTCGCTTGGAAACCCGGGTGAGCGTTGAGGATCTCAAGGCCGGCGGGTTCGACGAAGTCATCCTGGCAACGGGTATCGAACCGCGTACTCCTGATATCGAGGGTGTTGATCATCCGAAAGTGATCAGCTATCTGGACGCCATCCTCGAACGTAAGCCGGTGGGCCAGAGGGTGGCTGTTATCGGTGCTGGTGGTATCGGCTTTGACGTGTCCGAGTTCATTGTTCATAGCGGCAAATCGGCCTCTCTGGATGTCGGCCACTTCATGCGTGAATGGGGCGTGGACCTCAGTGTTGAGCATCGCGGTGGTATTCAGGGTGTGGCGCCAGAGATGCCTGAGCCTGCGCGCGAGGTTTATCTGCTTCAGCGTAAGGCGTCCAAGGTGGGCAAGAACCTTGGCAAGACAACCGGCTGGATTCACCGTACTTCCCTCAAGCACTATCAGGTTCAGATGGTGCCCGGAGTCAGCTATCGCCGGATTGATGACGAAGGCCTGCATGTGACCATTACTCCGAAAGGTGCGGAGCATGGCGAGGATCGGATATTGCCGGTAGATACGGTCATTATTTGTGCCGGGCAGGACCCCCTGCGAGAGTTGCAGGCAGGGCTTGAGTCCGCAGGGTTGCCGGTACACCTGATCGGCGGCGCAGATGTGGCTGCGGAACTGGATGCCAAGAGGGCGATTGATCAGGGTAGCCGGTTGGCTGCGGAGATCTGATTACAGGTTTTTTACCGTTTCGATCACAAAACGTTGCACTTTTTCCCTGTGCACCGGAGATTGTCTGGCTAGACTGTTATTCTTGGGTCTGGCCAGACAATTTTTTATTTTTGGGGAGTAGCAAATGGTATCTGCCGACCAGGCGACTGATGGTTATTCGGCGGTGTTCTTTATGGAAGGCGGACAGGTGGCGCGCCAGATGCGTGCCACTGAATTTGGAGCCTTCCTTGACGGTTATGTTGGGTTGTCAGACCTGGCTGAAACCGATGTTCGGGCGGTTCTGGTCGATCTGACACCGGATCTGCTCGTTCGCTCCCTGGTATTCTTTCGGATCTGGTTTGATGAAGAGGGACGAGCGGATTCCAGTTGGAATGTGCCTATAGAGAACCTGGCCCTAAAGGGAGCCAAAGGTCCGGATATGGGGGTCGGGCCTATACGTCTCGTGTGCCGGAGCCAATGCCCGGATCCCTCCTTTGCTGATGATCTCTGGGACCCGGACATGACTCCGGGGAGCAACCATTTTCAGGCGATCCGCAAAGCCATTGAAGCGAACGCTCTCAAGTTCAAAAAAATTGAGCCGGAGCCGGAAGACATCCCTGTACTTAAAGCGGAGAAAGAGGAGCCTGAAGACGCTGGTGTCACGGCGGACCGTTCACGTCTTGCCCAGTTGATCCGGGAACAACGTCTGAGGATCAAGACGCTCCAGAGCGTGCACAGGGATTCCCTGTCGGAAATTCAGCGTGAGCATCGATTGGAGCTTCAGGCCCTGCGAAGCGACTTTTCGGATATTGAGCAGAAATACGAGCGCCAGCGCCTGACCAATGAGCAGCTTAAAAACCGCCTGTCTGAGCGCAATGAGCAGTACCTGGAGTTGCAGGAGGAAGTGGCTTCGGGCAGTGAAGACAAGAAGCGTGACGAAGCCAATACCGATGCTGAGGTGGTGCTACTCCGTGAACAGTTGGAGCGGCGGCAGAGAGAGCTGGAACTGCGTGATGAGAAAATCGTGGCGCTGGAACAGGAAAACCACGAACTCCGTGAGCGAGAGCCTGAGGAAGGCTCTGTCATGGCAGAGCTGCAGAAGCAATCTGTATTCCTGGTGGCTTACCATCCTGGCGTCGGCCACATTACCCTGCCGTATAGTGACATTGAAACCTACTTTAACAACCCGGTGGCCTACGCTGCCGAGCGTTGTGGTATGAACGAACCTGCCTATCGGGAATGGCTGGAGCATTACGAAAATCCGGTTTGTGGCCATACCGGCGACAATGGGGTGGAATGCGGTGAGCCGATAATGCGTATCAGCCTGCCTGCCGAATTCCGGCCGGGTATTGATGACCGCTGTGAGCACCACCAGTCCTGAGCCCGGATCTTTTTTCAGTATCGGGCTGACTTTCGTTAAACTGTACGAGAGATTGTCATGGGACGGTCACTCGTCATCCCCAATCGCATCCCGAGATCACAGGACACTTCATGGATCAGTTCAGGAATATTGGCGTTATTGGCCGGATGGGCAGCGTCAAGGTTGTAGAGTCACTGCGCCAGCTCAAGCAGTACCTGGTGGCCAATAACTATCACGTCATTCTGGAAGAGGACACTGCGGGCATGTTGCCCGGTCATGGATTGCAGGTCGCCAGCAAGAAACTGTTGGGAGAAATCTGCGATTTGGTGATCGTGGTCGGCGGTGACGGGAGCCTGCTCGGGGCTGCGCGGGAACTTGCCAAATCCAAGATTCCTTTGTTGGGTGTCAACCGCGGGCGGCTAGGGTTCCTGACGGATATTTCGCCCTCTGATCTGGAAGAGCGGGTTGCAAAAGTACTCGAAGGCGAATATATCGAAGAAAGCCGATTCCTTCTGGATGGGCACGTAGAACGTAACGGCCAGCCGCTGGGGTTTGGTACAGCGCTGAATGACGTGGTTCTGCATCCCGGTAAATCAACCCGGATGATCGGGTTCGATCTGTTCATCGACGGTCACTTTGTATACAGCCAGAGGTCTGACGGCCTGATCGTATCCACTCCCACCGGCTCCACAGCCTACTCATTGTCCGCGGGTGGACCGATTATGCATCCAAAACTGGATGCCATCGTACTGGTACCCATGTTCCCGCATACTCTGAGCAGCCGTCCGATCGTGGTGGATGGAAAGAGTGAAATCAAACTGGTTATCGGTGAGACCAACGAAACTTATCCCCAGGTGAGCTTCGACGGACAGATGAACATCTCCTGTGCGCCCGGGGACATCATCCGTATCACCAAAAAGCCGTTCAAGATTCGTCTGATTCACCCGACGGATCATAATTTCTATGCCACCTGCCGTGACAAGCTTGGCTGGGCGAGTGAAATAGCAGCGAGTTGATCATGGTCGGTAAAAACAAGGCCGCGAGCCGCGGTTATGACATCATCGGCGATATTCACGGTTGCGCCCATACTCTTACGGATCTGCTGGATCGCATGGGGTATCGGAAGGTAAATGGTGTTTATCAGCACGCGCGTCGGCAGGTTATTTTCATCGGTGACATTATCGATCGTGGCCCCCGTATCCGGGAGGCTCTGCATATCGTCAGAGATATGGTCGAACATGGTTCGGCGCGGATTGTCATGGGTAATCACGAATACAACGCCCTTGGGTATTGCACCAGAGCCCGGCCAGGTAGCGGGAAGAAATGGCTGCGAGAACACAATCCCCGGCATGACCGCCTGATTCGGGAAACATTGGACCAGTTTGAGCACCATCCCCACGAGTGGAATGAATTCCTGGAATGGTTCTACACAATTCCTCTGTTTATAGAAGAAGATAACTTCCGGGTGGTTCATGCCTGTTGGGATGGCGACCTGATTGAGAAGTTCAAACGGACTCAGGGCGGAGCCTGCATCGACGAGGACTTTCTTCATGCCTCTGCGGCTCTCGAGTCGTTTGCAGGTCAGGTTATGGATACCCTGCTCAGGGGAACGGATCTTCGTCTTCCGGATGGTATGTCGATTACCGGGCGGGATGGTTATGTGCGTGAGTTTTTCCGCACCAAGTTCTGGGCGGATAATCCCCGTACCTATGCTGATGTGGTTTTCCAGCCGGATCCGCTACCGCCGGAAGTGGCCGCCAGAGAGCTTGCGCCCGGTGAGTACAAGCAACTGATCAGCTATCCGCTGGATGCACCTCCGGTGTTTGTTGGTCATTACTGGATGGACGGGAAACCGGCACCGCTGAAAGCTAATGTTGCCTGCCTGGACTTCAGTGCTGTGAAATACGGCAAGCTGGTCGCCTACAGGCTGGACGATGAGCGCGTTCTTTCACCGGACAAGTTTGTCTGGGTGGATGTGGAGCGGCCGGAATTGCCTGATTCTCCGGGGTACGAAGACAGTGTTGCTCGCTAGTCCTGTGTGTAAAGCTGTCAGCGGTCGGTTTCCAGTGTGAGGCGAGGTTGTTTGTGTATCGTGTAAAGCAGTTGGATACATCGGTGAATCTCGCCGGTTTCAGTCAGTGGTTACGGGAGCAGGGAGTTGCCCACCGGATCAGTGAGGAGGGTGGGTTTCAGGTTTTATGGCTTGAAAATCCGGACCATGCCGAGCCGGTTCTTGCAGCACTGGATCGTTTTCTTGCCGAACCCGCATTGCGTCAGGCCGTAGAGCAGCAGAATCGTTCTCCGGTGCATGTCGGTGGGCGTTGGCAGCCAGCGCCCAGGCACGCTCCGGTGGTGCTCGGTGTGATCGTTGTAGCCGTGCTGCTGGCGTGGGTAACCGCCATGGGGCGGAACGAATTCGCGGCGTTGATGATGTTTATTGATCCACGCTACTACGACTGGTCAACGTTTGCGCTCCGGCTGGATGCCGTGACGGACAGCCTCTCCGGCGGTCAGGTCTGGCGCCTTATCTCTCCGGACTTTCTGCACTTCAGCTGGACTCACATTATTTTCAACTCAGTCATGCTGTGGTTTCTGGGTAGCCAGATTGAGTGGTTTGATGGTCGTGCACGCCTGCTGGTTCTGTTTCTGGGCACCAGTATTTTCTCGAATGGACTTCAGTTTCTTGTTTCGGGACCCTTGTTTGGCGGGCTCTCTGGCGTCGTGTACGGTATTCTTGGGTATTGCTGGCTCAGTCAGAGAAAAGCACCAAGGTTCCAGTTTCCGCCGGCATTGGTCACCTTTGCGGTGGGATGGATGGTCATTGGTTTTACTCCCCTGCCAGAAGTCTTAGGGTTGGGGCGAATGGCCAACGAGGCGCATCTTGGTGGTTTTGTCGCCGGTCTTCTGCTGGCGGCATTAATGCCTGCCCGGCGGCTCTGAAGAGGCAGTCAGGCAAAAAAAAGCCCCACCGAAGGGTGAGGCTGAAAAGAGCATTTAGCTCCTGATGAGAGAGACCAAATGAAACGACCGTTGTCATTTGGTGGGTTAATGATAATTATTATCGTTTGCAGTTGTCAAACGATTACAGCATGTTTTTCAGAACTTTTTTCGGGAGGCCGAAATGACATACGACGAATTGATTGAGCGGCTGGATCCGAACGTCTACCGCAGTCTTCGCCAGTCCATTGAGCTGGGGAAATGGCCGGATGGCAGTAAGCTTACCCGGGAGCAGCGGGAAATCAGCCTGCAGGCGGTGATCTATTACGAAAATCTTCATAACGTTCCGGAAACCGATCGGACTGGTTTTATCGATCGGGGTGAAAAGGCCGGTACGGCTTGCGATCCGTCCGTTCAGTTTATGGGGGGCAATAGTGCCGCAAAAACGAGTGGCGACATCGACCCGGACCAGTTTGTAGAGGTCAAGTCTTGAGCGAAAGCATCGACGTAACCGGTCGTTTCCGGAAAATGCCTGTTGAGGCGGGCAACCCCGTGACCTACACCATTGCGGTGGGTGAGCATCGCGTGCCTCTGAATGATCTCGTCGGCAAGTCTGTGAAGATCGACTTTGACGGTGTTATCCGTTGCATTAACTGTGACCGGGTGACCAAAAAGAGCTTCAATCAGGGCTTTTGCTACCCGTGCTTCCGCAAGCTGGCAGCCTGTGATAGCTGCATCATGAGCCCAGAAAAATGCCACTTCTATCTGGGAACCTGCCGGGAGCCGGAGTGGGGTGAGACTCACTGCATGGTTGAGCATGTGGTTTATCTGGCCAACTCGTCCGGGCTCAAAGTCGGTATTACTAGGGCAACTCAGGTTCCCACCCGCTGGATCGATCAGGGGGCGGTTGAGGCGATCCCGATGCTGCGAGTCGCCAGCCGATACCTGGCCGGTCTGGTGGAGGTTGCGTGCAAGAGTCACGTAGCTGATCGCACCAACTGGCGGGCCATGCTCAAAGGCGATGTGCCCGAAGTGGATCTGGTCCAGGAGCGTGAGCGCATGCTTGGACTGATAGCCGATGATCTTGCCGCATTGCGGGAAACCCATGGTGACAAGTCAATATGGGCGGTGGATGAGAGTGGGTTAAGCCTGAGTTATCCGGTTCAGGTCTGGCCGGAGAAGGTCAAAACCCATAATCTTGATAAAACGCCGGAAGTGGAGGGTGTTCTTGAGGGCATCAAGGGCCAGTACCTCATTCTGGATACCGGTGTAATCAATATTCGTAAATACACCGGATACGAAGTGCGTTTCAGGGTAGACGGCGACTGATCGCCGGCCCCTTGCGAATCTGATCAATTCTCCGTTGCCGTCTTGTGCAGCAGGGTGCAGAGAAATCTGGAGACAATCATCAATGCGTACTAACCAGCCGAAGACCATTTACCTGAGCGAATATCGCGTACCGGCGTATCTGGTGGATACCGTCGATCTTAGGTTTGAGCTGTTCGAGGACGGCGCACGGGTGCACAGTACCCTGTCTGTTCGCCGGAACCCGGAGTCTGAGGCGGGTGCTGTTCCTCTCGAACTGGATGGTGACAGCCTGAAACTCGAATCGGTATCCCTTGATGGTGTTCCGCTGGCTCAAGGGCAGTTCGAGGATCAGGGTGACCGGTTGGTGGTTAGTCAGGTTCCTGAGTCATTCGAGCTGACGGTAGTGACCTGGATTGAACCCCAGAACAACACTCGCCTTGAAGGACTGTACAAGTCATCCGGGATGTTCTGTACCCAATGTGAAGCAGAAGGTTTCCGCTGCATCACCTTCTTCCCGGATCGTCCCGACGTTATGTCTCGCTTCCGCACCCGCATTGAGGCGGATAGTAAGTCATACCCGGTTCTGCTCTCCAACGGTAATGATGTTGAGCGCGGTGATTTGCCCGATGGGCGCCACTTTGTCACCTGGGAAGACCCCTTCCCGAAGCCGTGTTACCTGTTTGCACTGGTCGCCGGGGATCTGGTGGAAAAGCGTGACAGCTTTAAGACCTGTTCCGGCCGCGACATCGATCTGCGTATGTACGTTGAGCCGAGGAACGCCGAAAAGTGCGATCACGCGATGGACTCTCTCAAACGATCCATGCGTTGGGATGAAGAGGTCTACGGCCGTGAGTACGACCTGGATATCTTCATGATCGTCGCCGTTGATGACTTCAACATGGGGGCGATGGAAAACAAGGGACTGAACATCTTCAACTCGTCGTGTGTGCTTGCCAGTCAGGAAACGGCAACCGACCTGGCTTTTCAGCGTATTGAAGCCATTGTTGCCCACGAGTATTTCCATAACTGGTCCGGTAACCGGGTAACCTGTCGGGACTGGTTTCAGTTGAGTCTCAAAGAAGGTTTCACGGTGTTCCGTGATTCCTGCTTCTCGGCGGATACCGGCTCTCCAACCGTTAAGCGCATTGAGGATGTCACTCTGTTGCGCACAGCTCAGTTTGCGGAAGATGCGGGTCCGATGGCCCATCCCGTGCGTCCATCGTCGTACATGGAAATTTCAAACTTCTACACCCTGACCATTTATGAAAAGGGCGCAGAAGTGGTCCGGATGATTCATATCCTGTTGGGTCCGGAAATGTTCCGTAAAGGTAGCGACCTGTATTTCGAGCGTCACGATGGCCAGGCAGTGACGACTGATGATTTCTTGCAGGCTATGGAGGATGCGTCTGGCCGCGATCTCAGTCAGTTCCGGCGCTGGTACGAGCAAGCGGGGACTCCGGTTCTGGAAGTCTCCGACGAGTTTGATGCAAATGCCTGCGTTTATCGGCTGAGCATTCGCCAGCAGATTCCGGATACGCCGGGGCAGACGAACAAACAGCCGCAGCACATCCCATTTGCTCTGGGGTTGCTCGGAAACCGCGGCCAGGCGCTACCGCTCAGGCTTGTGGCAGGTGAAGTCGATGCGCCGGCTGAACGGGTGCTTGAATTGACTGAAACGGAACATACCTTTGAGTTCCACGGCATTGACGAGCATCCGGTGCCGTCACTTTTGAGGGATTTCTCGGCACCGGTACGGGTGCGTTATCCATGGAGTCGGGAACAGCTGCTGTTTTTGATGAGCCACGATCCCGATGGATTCAACCGCTGGGATGCAGGCCAGCGGCTGGCTGTTGATGTGATTCAGGAGTTGGTCGGCGCGTCGAAAGATGTAGCGGTCGATCCCCGTTTGGTAACGGCCTATGGCCATCTTGTGTCTGATGCGTCGCTGGATCAGGCGCTGGTGGCCAAGATGCTGCAGCTTCCGTCCGAGGCCTATCTGATCGAACTGGCGGATGCAGCAGATGCGCCGGCGATTCACGCTGCCCGAGAACGGGTTGTGAAGCATCTGGCAATTGCACTGAGGGATGAACTGGTGGCCTGCTATCGCCGCAATGCAGAGAGCGAAGCCTATCAGGTCACTCCGGAGCAGATTGCCCGACGGAGTTTGCGGAATACCGCGTTGTCCTGGCTGCTGTTGATCAATGATGAAGAAGGCCGGGAACTCGCTGTGCGCCAGTTCCGGGATGCCGATAACATGACTGACCGAATGGGTGCATTAAGAGCGCTGGTGAATTCAGATTACGAGGACGAGCGTGATCGGGTTCTGTCTGAGTTCTATACGCGTTTCCAGGATGACCCGCAGGTTATTGAACAGTGGTTCTCAGTCCAGGCCGCCAGCGACCGGGCAGGAAGCCTGCCTCAGATTCGCGCGTTGTTGGAACACGAAGCGTTCGACTGGAAAAATCCGAACAAGGTACGTTCAGTGATCGGAGCGTTTGCGGGCCAGAACCTCGCCGAGTTTCACCGTGCTGACGGTTCGGGGTATGACTTCCTGGCGGAGCAGGTTTGCCGGCTTGATGACAGCAACCCGCAAATCGCGGCTCGCCTGGTGACTCCACTGACTCGCTGGAAGAAGTTTGCCCCGGCTTATGGCGAACGCATGAAGGCTGGTCTGGAGCTGATTCGGGATAAATCGGGCCTGTCCCGTGACGTCTACGAAGTGGTTCACAAGAGCCTGGCTGACTGACGATGCCGGCCCCTTCCGGCTGTGGCGAGGCGACCTGAGTCACAGCCGGAGGCAAAATCGCACTTTCGGTCGATAGACAATGTTGCCTGATCCGATAATCTGGGCGAAAGTCTGTGAATCCAAACAGACAATAAGAAAAGCCCCCAGAGGCTTCCAGACGGAATTAGGATTCAACAATGAAATACAACAAAAACACGATTCTCGGTGGTTTGATGGCTCTGTCCATGGCTGCAATGCCTGCCTATGGGGCAGTCTCGTCCGCCGAAGCTGCCCGACTGGGAAATGATCTGACGCCGTTCGGCTCCCCAAAGGCAGGTAATGATTCGGGAACCATTCCAGCCTGGGATGGTGGGATCAGTGAGCCGCCTGCAGGCTACAAGGGTAGTGGTCAGCATCATCCGGACCCTTTCCCGGATGACGAAGTGCTCTATTCCATCAATGCTTCCAACATTGATCAGTACAAAGACCATCTGTCCGATGGCGTGATTGCAATGATGGAAACGTATCCAACGACGTTCCGTATCCCCGTCTACCAGTCCCGCCGGACACATGCGATTCCGGGCTGGGTTGCCGATAACACCAAAAGAAATGCCACATCCGCTGAAGTCGTTGGTGATAGTGCAGGTATCAAAGGTGCCTACGGCGGTTACCCGTTCCCGATTCTGAGTGGCAATGCTGAGCAGAAAGCCTGGCAGGTCATCTGGAATCATCTGACCCGTTGGCGGGGCATATCCCTGACCCGGCGCGCCAGTGAAGTGGCTGTCCAGCCTGACGGGGAATATTCGCTGGTAACCTCCCAGCAGGAAGCATTCTTCAATTTTTATAATCCGGAGGGCGATGAAGGCAGTCTGGATAACGTGATTTTCTACTACCTGTCCTTCACCCAGTCGCCTCCGCGCCTGGCCGGTGGCGCTATCCTGGTTCATGAAACCATGAACCAGATCATCAACCCCCGTAACGGATGGGGCTATAACGCCGGACAGCGCCGGGTGCGCAGGGCTCCGAACCTTGGGTACGATTCCCCGATCGCCGCTGCTGATAATCTGCGCACTGCCGATGATACCGATATTTTCAACGGTGCGATGGATCGGTACAACTGGACCTATGAAGGCAAGCGCGAGATCTACATCCCGTACAACAACTACAGAATTGCCCAGCAGGGTTTGCCGTATTCCGAGATTCTGGGGATGTCGCACCTGAATCCTGATCTTATGCGCTGGGAATTGCATCGCGTTCACGTAGTTACTGCTACTCTCAAGGAAGGCGAGCGACATATATACGCCAAACGCCGTTTCTATGTTGACGAAGACAGTTGGAATACCGTGCTGCTGGATCAGTACGATGGTCGCGGCGCACTTTGGCGGGTGAGCATGGGTATTCTGAAAAATTATTATGAACTGCCCGGTGTGTGGACCTCCCTGGAGGCCTTCCACGACCTGCAGGCTCGCCGATATCACGTTCAGGGACTGGATACTGAAGAGCCGAATACACGAGTTTTCACGGATGATGTCCCGAACAAACGCTATTTCTCGCCGGCATCACTGCGTCGCAGAAGCGTGCGCTGAGGCTTTCGGTCCGAGATGTTCCCGAGCCATAGGGAGATGGCGTATAACGTTCCGGTGCCTGGTGGGCGCCGGTTATCTACAGCAAGAGCCGGATATACCGGTCAGAGACACAGTAAAACAACCAATAGGCAATCCGAATGGCTACAAGCTTGATGTGTAAAACCCTTGGTGCTGCATGCCTGGGGCTTTCCATGGCCTGTGCGTCCTCCATTGCATTTGCGATTGAGGACGTAATTGATACCCCCTCTCGTCCCACAGAACTCGCTCCGCAGAATCTTCTGACCGATGTTGTCATGGCAGGTGACCGCTTTGTTGCTGTCGGTGAGCGGGGCCACATAATTTACTCTGATGATCAGGGGCAGAGCTGGACTCAAGCTGAAGTGCCGGTGTCGGTAACGCTGACGGGGTTGGACTTCAGTACACCGGATCATGGCTGGGCGGTTGGCCATAGCGGTGTTGTGCTGCACTCGGAAGATGCCGGCGCAACCTGGGAGATACAGATGACCGGTGTCCACGCTGCCGAGCTTGCCATTGCCAGCCAGGAAGACGCGATTGCTGAAATGGAACAGCGGGTGGAAGAAGCGCCAGAAGACGAAAAAGGCGACCTTGAGTGGGCGCTTGATGACATGTATTTCTCTCTCGAGAACATGCAGGCCGACCTTGATATCGGTCCCGTAAACCCGTTCCTTGATGTCTGGTTCGGAGATGATAATGGGGGTTTTGTCCTTGGAGCCTATGGCACGATCTTCCATACAAAAGACGGCGGGGAAAGCTGGCAGGACTGGTCGCCGAGACTGGATAACCCGCAGAAATTCCACTTGAATGCGATTGCCCAGGTGGCAGGTGGTGCAATGGTCATTGTCGGTGAGGCTGGCCAGATTCATGTGTCTGTAGACGGTGGTGATACCTGGCAGCGTCGTGAAAGCCCTTACCCCGGGTCTCTGTTCGGCGTCATCGGTACAGGCAGGGTTAATGAAATGCTGGCCTTTGGTCTGAGGGGCACTCTCATGTTTTCGTCTGATCTCGGTAAGTCATGGTCAATGATCAGTACGGGTTCCACCTCGACGCTCAACGGAGGTGAGGCCGAGGATTCCCGCATCGTTCTGGTTGGCAACGGTGGAACTGTGCTGGTGAGCGGTAATGGCGGCGAGACGTTCCGGGAGTATGTGCGCCCGGACCGCCAGGGGCTGATGAGCGTAGTGCCTGCAAGTGGCACCGATTTGCTCGTGGTGGGTGAAGGCGGCGCGACCCTCACCGATGCCCAAGGCAAGAACCTTCAATAACGCCCTGATGCGGCAATAACAGAACAGAAAGATAGAGGGGCTTTTGAATGTCCAACCCGATGCACGACAAGGGCGAACATTACCTGACAACACCGAAGGCAGAGCCATTTCTGGAACGCCTGATTTTCAATAATCGGGCGATTATCCTGCTCGGATTCCTGGTGCTGACACTTTTCCTTGGATACAACGCGATCAAGATCCAGCCGGATGCGAGCTTTGAGCGGATGATTCCGCTGGAGCACCCGTACGTTATCAACATGCTGGAACACCGGGACGATTTGCAGAACCTTGGGAACTTTGTACGTATCGCTGTCGAGGTCAAGAACGGCGATATTTTTACCAAGGAATACATGGAGACCCTCAAGCAGATCACCGACGAGGTATTCTACTTGAACGGTGTTGACCGATCCGGTCTGAAGTCCATGTGGACATCCAACGTTCGATGGGTAGAAGTGACCGAACAGGGCTTCCAGGGCGGTACCGTTATTCCTGATAACTATGATGGTTCCGCGACGAGTCTCGAGCAGTTGCGTCAGAACGCGCTGCGCTCAAACGAAGTCGGCCGTCTGATTGCTGATAACTTCAAGTCCACAATCGTTTACGCACCATTGTATGAGAAGAACCCGGAAACAGGCCAGCCGCTGGATTACGGCGATTTCTCCCGCCAGCTCGAAGAAAAGATCCGTCAGAAGTATGGCGCTACCAACGACAATATCGAAATCCACATTGTTGGTTTTGCCAAGAAGGTAGGTGACCTGATTGAGGGGATTGGATCCATTGCCTGGTTCGCCGGTATCACCATCCTGCTCACCACCTTGCTACTGTTCTGGTACTCGCGCTCTATCTCCGGCACGCTGGTTCCTGTGTTTACGTCGATTGTTGCCGTGTTCTGGCAGTTGGGTACGTTGCGCCTGCTTGGCTATGGTCTTGATCCTTATTCTGTGTTGGTACCGTTCCTGGTGTTTGCAATCGGGATCAGTCACGGCGTCCAGATCGTAAATGCGATGGCTGTGGAAGCGGCCAAAGGATTCGATTCCATTACGGCAGCTCGCCTGGCTTTCCGCGCACTCTACATCCCAGGCATGCTCGCGTTGATTTCGGATGCGTTCGGCTTCCTGACACTGTTCTTTATCGAGATTGACGTCATCCGGGATCTCGCCGTTGCGGCGGGTATCGGTGTCGCGTTCGTTATTGTGACCAACCTGGTACTGCACGTCTTGATTATGTCCTATGTGGGCATTTCCAAAGGCGGTATCCGCCATGTCCAGAATCGTGGAGAGAAGCAGGACAGAAAATGGCGTGTGTTGTCCTATTGCTCGCATCCTGGTGTGGCGCCGATTTCTCTGCTGATCGCAGTGATTGGTCTTGGTGTTGGGATCTACTTCAAACAGGACCTGAAAGTAGGGGACCTGGACCGTGGCGCTCCGGAGTTACGGGCTGACTCTCGCTACAATAAGGACAACGCCTTCATCATTGATAACTACTCCACCAGTGCGGACGTTCTGGTGGTTATGGTCAAAACGCCGGAAGAACAGTGCACCCAGTACAGCGTGCTGCGGGCCATGGATGCGCTGCAATGGGAGCTGCAGAACACCCCGGGTGTCCAGTCTTCCGCTTCGCTGTCTGATGTTTCCAAGATTGTGACCAAAGCGCTGAACGAAGGTAACTGGAAGTGGTTCGAGATTTCCCGTAACCAGACCATCATCAACGCTTCAATCCGAAGTGCCCCGTCCGGGCTTATCAATACCGACTGCAGCCTGACGCCGGTGCTGGTGTTCCTGGAGGACCATAAGGCAGAAACTCTGAAGACTGTGGTCGCCGAGGTCGAGGCATTTGCTGCAGAGAACAGCAATGAAAATCACACGTTCCTGCTGGCGGCTGGTAACGCGGGTGTGGAAGCTGCCACCAACGAGGTTATCTCCAAAGCCAAGGATATGATGTTGATCTTTGTCTACGGTGTGGTGAGTTTGCTGTGCTTCCTGACCTTCCGATCCATTCGGGCCGTGCTGTGTATTGTGATCCCGCTGGGTCTGACTTCTGTGCTGTGTGAGGCCATAATGTCGGTCTCCGGAATCGGTATCAAGGTTGCAACCCTGCCGGTTATTGCGCTGGGTGTGGGTATTGGTGTGGATTATGGTATCTATATCTACAGCAAACTGGAGAAGTACTTGTTGGAGGGCAAGACCCTGCAGGAGGCCTACTTCCAGACACTGCGCTCAACGGGTAAGGCGGTCGTGTTCACGGGCGTAACGCTGGGTCTCGGTGTTGTGACCTGGATTTTCTCCCCGATCAAGTTCCAGGCGGACATGGGCTTCCTGCTGTTCTTCATGTTCCTCTGGAACATGGTGGGAGCTATCTGGTTGCTGCCGGCGCTGGCCCGATTCCTGCTGCGTCCCGAAAAGATGCTCGCCAAGGCACGCGCTGCGAACAAGTCATGAAAATCTGACAAGCCCTAGAAAAAAGCCCGCATCTGCGGGCTTTTTTTGTTGTTGGTTCAAATGTTTAGGTCGCGAAAAGCTACTTTATTTATAGCAAGAAGTGGTCTATGTTCTAAGTCGGACGCAACGTTTGTCCGCGTACAACACGGGCTAACTCACTATAACTAATGGAAAGAAAGGAACGCTCACATGACACTGAAACTCAAGGTATCCGCTCTTGCGGTTGCAGCTGCCGTTACTCTGGGAGCAGCTTCCACGACTGTATCGGCTCAGGAACAGCGCTTTGTGACTATAGGTACAGGTGGCGTGACAGGCGTGTACTATCCGGCAGGTGGTGCGATCTGTCGCCTGGTCAACATGGATCGGAAAGAGCACGGTATCCGATGCTCTGTTGAGAGTACCGGTGGCTCTGTCTATAACCTGAACGCCATTCGTCAGGGAGAGCTGGACCTCGCTGTGGCCCAGTCTGACTGGCAGTACCATGCGTACAATGGTACCAGTCAGTTCAAGGACGGCGGCCCGGACAAGAAACTGCGTGCAGTGTTCTCCCTGCACCCGGAGCCGTTCACCGTTGTCGCCAGCAAAGGTTCCGGTATCAAAACCTTTGAAGACCTGGAAGGCAAACGAGTATCTGTGGGTAACCCGGGCTCCGGTCAGCGGGCGACTGCGGAAGTCCTGATGAACGAAATGGGCTGGGGAATGGACAAGTTCTCCCTGGCAGCCGAGCTGAAAGCGGCCGAACAGTCCCAGGCTCTCTGTGATGGCAACATTGATGCATTCTTCTATACCGTGGGTCACCCATCTGGTTCCATCAAGGAAGCAACGACTTCTTGTGACAGTGTATTGGTTAACGTCGACAACGCTGCGACCAAAGCTCTGATCGAAAAGAACCCGTACTACCGGAAAGCAGTGATCCCGGGTGGTATGTATCGTGGTAGCGACGAAGACACCACGACCTTTGGTGTGGCGGCAACGTTCGTCTCATCGACCGACGTACCGAACGATGTGGTTTATGAAGTCGTGAAGGCGGTTTTCGAGAATTTCGATAGCTTCAAACGCCTGCATCCTGCCTTTGCCAACCTGAAAAAAGAGGAAATGGTAAGCGATGCCCTGAGTGCGCCTCTGCACCCGGGTGCTGCCAAGTACTACAAGGAAGCAGGTCTGATCGATTGATCGGATTCAGCGATGAAACGGGTCGCAGGCAAATATGCCTGCGGCCTTTCATGACTCTCCCGTTTTCCTCTGACAGGATCAAGCTATGATGAATAGCGACCCGAGAACCGGGGAAGATACCGATAAGCAGAAGGTCGAAGAGTTTCTTCAGACCGAGTCCGGTGGAAGGGCGGCCACAGGGCCTGCCGCCGTTATCCTCTTTGTTGTACCTCTGCTCTGGTCTCTTTTTCAGCTATGGATAGCCTCTCCGCTACCGTATGTATTTGAGTTTGGCGTGTTTAACTCAACCGAGGCACGTTCGATTCACCTGGCTTTTGCCGCATTTTTGTCCTTTGCAGCATTCCCGATGATCAAAGGAAAGCATGCAAATCATGTCCCGGTGTATGACTGGGTTCTTGCTTTGGCTGCGGCGTTTGCCGCGTCCTATCTCTATATTTTTTACGACCAGTTGGCGACTCGCCCCGGTGCTCCCAATACTCAGGATATGGTGGTTGCGCTGGGTGGCCTGGTGCTGCTGCTTGAGGCGACCCGTCGTTCCCTGGGCCTGCCCCTGACCGTTGTCGCTGCTGTGTTTATCATCTACTCGCTCGCCGGTCCCTACATGCCGGACGTGATTTCCCATAAAGGGGCGAGCCTGAGCAAGCTGGCATCGCACCAGTGGCTTGGAACCGAGGGTGTGTTTGGTGTTGCGCTGGGCGTTTCCACCAGTTTTGTGTTCCTCTTTGTACTGTTTGGTGCCCTCCTGGAGCGTGCTGGGGCTGGTAACTATTTCATCAAGGTTGCCTATGCGCTTTTGGGGCACATGCGGGGCGGGCCTGCGAAAGCGGCCGTTGTTTCCAGTGGCTTGAGTGGTGTGATTTCCGGTTCGTCCATTGCTAACGTGGTGACAACCGGCACCTTTACTATCCCGCTGATGAAGCGAGTCGGATTTCCTGCAACCAAGGCTGGTGCGGTGGAAGTCGCGGCATCAACGAATGGTCAGCTGACCCCGCCCATCATGGGTGCGGCAGCCTTCCTGATGGTTGAGTATGTCGGCATTTCCTATCTGGAAGTGATCAAGCATGCGATTCTTCCGGCAATGATTTCCTACGTGGCGTTGCTCTACATCGTCCATCTGGAAGCCTGCAAGCTCAATATGAAAGGGATCGAGCGTCTGAACAGACCGACCCTGGCGCAGCGCCTTCTGAACTGGGTGGTGATTCTTCTTGGGCTCTGTATTCTGACCCTGGTGGTTTACTACGGCATCGGCTGGATGAAGGATTGGTTGGGGGCTGGTGCCATCTGGGTGTTGGCGCCGCTGCTGTTACTTGCCTATGTGGGCCTCGTTGGTTACGCCACTCGGTTCCCGGATCTGGAAGAAGATGATCCGGAAGGGGGTATGGCCGAATTGCCTGAGGTCGGGCCAACGGTCAAAACCGGTTTGTACTTCCTGCTGCCGGTTGTGGTGCTTGTCTGGTGCCTGACGGTTGAGCGTTTCTCTCCCCAGCTGTCCGCCTTCTGGGCGACGCTGTTCATGATTTTTATCGTAATCACCCAGGGACCGATTAAGGCCTTCTTCCGGAAGCAGGGGGGGTATGCTGACGGCGTGAAACAGGGCGTGGTGGATCTTGCTCACTCGCTGGTAACCGGTGCCCGGAACATGGTTGGCATTGGTGTGGCGACTGCCACGGCCGGTATTGTCGTAGGGACGGTGACACTGACGGGGATCGGCCTGGTGATGACTCAGTTTGTCGAGTTCATCTCTGGCGGTAATCTGCTGTTGATGCTGATCTTCACTGCCATTATCAGTCTGATACTCGGTATGGGTTTGCCGACGACGGCGAATTACATCGTTGTGTCTACGTTGATGGCTCCGGTAATCGTTACCCTCGGCGCCGCCAATGGCCTTTTGGTCCCGCTGATTGCCGTGCACCTCTTTGTGTTCTACTTCGGTATCCTGGCGGATGATACGCCGCCCGTGGGGCTTGCGGCCTATGCAGCCGCTGCAATATCCGGTGGAGATCCGATCCGAACAGGGGTGCAGGGCTTCACCTACGATATACGGACCGCGATTCTTCCGTTCATGTTCATCTTCAACACCCAATTGTTGTTGATTGGACTGACGGGCTGGATTGATCTGCTGGTGACGATCTTCAGTGCGGTAACGGCGATGCTGGTGTTCTCAGCTGCGACCCAGGGTTTCTGGTTTACCAAAACCAAGTGGTGGGAAACCGTGTTGTTGCTGCTGATCACCTTTACGCTGTTCCGGCCGGGTTTCTGGTGGGATATGGTTTATCCGCCTACGGAAGATCGTCCTGGTTCCGAACTGCTGGCCCATATCGATGAGGTCCCTGCCGGTGAACCGATCATTATTCAGGCCTCCGGGATGTCGATTGATGGTACTGACGTGTCCAAGTATCTGCGCTTGCCGTTGCCTGAGGGAGAGTCTCCCGAACAGCGTCTGGCCGCTGCGGGCCTGGAGGTTTCTCCTCAGGGTGAACAGATGGCGGTGGATTTCGTGAACTTCGGGACACCCGCAGAAGACGCTGGCATCAGTTTTGGCTGGACGATTGACTCGGTTCAGGTCCAGAAAGAACGGCCACCCAAAGAGCTGATGTTCATTCCTGCCCTGATTCTGCTTGGTCTGCTCGCCTTTGGGCAGCTAAAACGCAGAGGCAGAGAAGGGGAGGTGCAGCCTGCCTGACGGTAGCCTCATTCTGCTGAAATCCGTAAAAACCCGGCATTAACCTGTCGGGTTTTTTTCTGTTAGACTTCCGCTCCAAATGGCCCGCGGTTTGTGTCGCGGACGGCCATCACCATGTGATCTCTGGTATAGATCACCGCTGACTCAATCTACAGGAGCTTTTCATGCCCGTCGTTACCTTGCCCGATGGCAGCCACCGCAGTTTTGCAGAATCTGTAACCGTTCATGACGTCGCCGCCGATATCGGTGCTGGGCTTGCCAAAGCCGCACTGGCTGGCCGTGTTAACGGTAAACTGGTGGATACCAGTTACCAGATTGATGACGACATCGACCTGGCGATCGTGACCGATCGCGACGAAGACGGTGTCGATATTATTCGTCATTCCACCGCTCACTTGCTGGCTATGGCAGTCAAGGAACTGTTCCCTGAAGCGCAGGTGACCATCGGCCCGGTTGTTGATAACGGCTTCTATTACGATTTCAAGTTCGATCGTCCGTTTACCAACGAAGATCTGGCCCGTATCGAAAAGCGGATGGAAGAGCTGGCCAAACAGGACATACCGGTTTCCCGCTCTGTTATGTCCCGTGATGAGGCGGTGAAGCTGTTCGACGAGATGGGAGAAGAGTACAAGGTCCGCATTATCGAAGATATTCCGGGTGAGGAAGACCTTTCGTTCTATCGCCAGGGTGATTTCGTTGACCTCTGCCGTGGACCTCACGTGCCGAGCACCGGCAAGCTGAAAGCGTTCAAGCTGACTAAAGTGGCAGGCGCCTACTGGCGGGGTGATACCAACAACGAACAGCTGCAGCGTGTGTACGGTACTGCCTGGGGCAACAAAAAGGATCTGAAAGCCTACCTGAACAGGCTGGAAGAAGCTGAGAAGCGTGATCACCGTAAAGTGGGCAAGAAACTGGACCTCTTCCACATGCAGGAAGAAGCGCCCGGTATGGTGTTCTGGCATCCTGACGGCTGGACCCTCTATCAGCAGATAGAGCAGTACATGCGCCGTAAGCAGCAGGAACATGGCTACAAGGAAATTCGTACTCCGCAGGTCGTGTCCCGTACGCTTTGGGAGAAATCCGGGCATTGGGACAAATTCAAGGATGACATGTTCACCACCGAGTCCGAGAAGCACGACTTTGCCATCAAGCCGATGAACTGTCCGTGCCACGTTCAGGTGTTTAACCAGGGTCTGAAGAGCTATAAGGATCTTCCTTTGCGTCTGGCGGAATTCGGATCCTGTCATCGTAACGAGGCCTCCGGTGCGCTGCACGGTATCATGCGTGTGCGTGGTTTCACCCAGGATGATGCCCATATCTTCTGTGAAGAAGATGCCATTCAGGCAGAAGTGTCCGCGTTCATTGGAATGCTGCACGAAATTTATCAGGATTTCGGGTTTGACGAGATTCTCTACAAGTTGTCGACTCGTCCCGAAAAGCGCGTTGGTTCTGATGAAGTCTGGGACAAGGCTGAAGCTGCACTGGAAGAGGCGCTGAACCGCGAAGGCGTGGCCTGGGAACTGTTGCCGGGTGAGGGTGCGTTCTATGGACCGAAGATCGAGTTCTCCCTGAAAGACTGCATCGGCCGGGTCTGGCAGTGTGGTACCATTCAGGTTGATTTCTCTATGCCGGGTCGTCTCGGAGCGCAATATGTGGCGGATAACTCTGAGCGTAAAACGCCGGTTATGCTCCATCGCGCCGTTCTGGGCTCTTTCGAGCGGTTTATCGGTATTCTGATTGAAGAATACGAAGGAGCCTTCCCGACCTGGCTTGCACCAACCCAGGTGGCAGTCCTCAATATCACCGATAATCAGCGTGATTTTTGTCTGGATCTGGAGAAAAAACTGGATTCTTCCGGTTATAGGGTTAATGCTGACTTGAGAAACGAGAAGATCGGCTTTAAAATCCGCGAGCATACTCTTAACAAGGTTCCCTATCTTGTCGTCGTTGGCGACAAGGAAGTAGAGAATAATGCCGTTGCGGTACGTACCCGCAAGGGTGAGGATCTGGGAACTATGTCGGTCGATGAGTTCGAGCAGTTACTGGCTAAGGACGTCGATCGCAAAGGTAGAACTAAAACGGAGATCTGATTATTAAACAGCGAGCGAATCGGGGACGCGCACCAAAAGCGCCGATCAACGAGAATATTGAAGCAACTGAAGTCCGTCTGATTGACGCCGAAGGCAATCAGGTAGGGGTGGTTCCCATTGAGGAAGCCCTCAAGCTGGCGGAAGAGGCAACTCTTGATCTGGTTCAGGTTACGGATTCCGATCCGATCGTCTGTAAGATAATGGACTACGGCAAGAAAATCTTCGAAGAGAAGAAAGCCAAGGCCGCTGCCAAGAAAAAGCAGAAGCAGACTCAGATCAAAGAGCTTAAGTTCCGTCCAGGAACTGAAGAAGGGGATTATCAGGTCAAACTACGCAACCTGGTACGTTTCCTTGAGAACGGGGACCGCGGCAAGATCACAATTCGCTTCCGTGGGCGTGAGATGGCACACCAGGAAATTGGTATGAAACTCATGCAGCGGATTGAAGAAGATGTGGCCGAGCTGGGCCTGGTTGAACTGCGGCCGAAAATGGAAGGCCGTCAGATGACCATGGTCGTGGCGCCCCGCAAGAAGAAGTGAACCTGATCCAGTGACGGGTCCCCT
Organism: Marinobacter salinexigens; assembly: GCF_008370345.1. GTDB lineage: Bacteria > Pseudomonadota > Gammaproteobacteria > Pseudomonadales > Oleiphilaceae > Marinobacter > Marinobacter salinexigens. The sequence goes on from NZ_VTUU01000011.1 coordinate 51,085, forward strand.
GCATAGGCGGGGGATTTGTCGTTCAGGGGCACATTTGTTTTTTTAAAATAGAATGCGGAGTTTTAAAAATGCCGAAGATGAAAACCAAAAGTGGAGCCACTAAACGGTTCAAGAAAACCGCTAACGGCTTCAAGCACAAGCAGTCCTTCACCAGTCATATTCTGACCAAGAAGAGCCCCAAGCGTAAGCGTCAGCTCCGTGGTACCAAGCTGATTGCCAAGTCTGATGTGGCTTCCATCAAGCGTATGACCGCGTGCTAACGCAGGCGCTAACGATTCCTGAAAAGGTTTAGAAGGTAGAAGGATTAAAGTATGGCTCGTGTAAAACGTGGTGTGGTAGCACGCCGTCGTCACAAGAAAGTTCTCAAGCAGGCTAAAGGTTACTACGGTGCCCGTAGTCGTGTATTTCGTGTAGCCAAGCAGGCGGTTATCAAGGCCGGTCAGTACGCTTACCGTGACCGTCGTAACCGCAAGCGTGCGTTCCGCGCTCTGTGGATCGCCCGTATCAACGCTGGTGCCCGCGCTAACGGTCTGTCCTACAGCCGTCTGATCGCTGGCCTGAAAAAGGCTAACGTTGAGATCGATCGTAAGGTTCTGGCTGATCTGGCCATGAACGAGCAGCAGGCATTTGCCGCTGTTGTCGAGAAAGCCAAAGCGTCCCTGTGATCGCTTAAGCTCTTCATCGATTACAGATCGATTAGGGCGCCTCATGTCACCATGACGGCGCCTTCTGATAGGGGAAGGGCGCGCTCTTCCCCTATTTTTGTTTTCACCTACCCCATTTCTGGTTTGGAGCAGGGTCAATGGAAAACCTGGAGCAACTGGTTCAGGACGGGCTGAGCGCTGTTGAGAGTGCAGACAGCCTGCAAGCACTTGATCACATTCGTGTGGAATACCTCGGTAAGAAAGGTGTAATCACCCAGCAGGCAAAAACGCTGGGCAAATTGTCTCCCGAGGAGCGTCCCGCTGCCGGCCAGAAAATCAATGAAGCCAAGGGCCAGGTTGAAGAGGCGATTAATGCCCGCCGCGCCGGTCTGGAAAAGGCAGCTATTGAAGCCAAACTTGCCAGCGAGTCCATTGATGTGACTTTGCCAGGGCGTGGCCAGGACCTCGGTGGTCTTCATCCGGTTACCCGTACCCTCCAGCGGGTAGAGGAATTTTTCTCCCGTGCCGGCTACACCGTTGAACAGGGCCCTGAAATCGAAGACGATTACCACAACTTCGAAGCCCTCAATATTCCAGGGCACCATCCGGCCCGTGCCATGCACGACACCTTCTATTTCAATCCGGGAACGGTCCTGCGTACTCATACTTCGCCGGTACAGATCCGGACCATGGAAGCCGGGAAGCCACCTTTCCGGATGATCTGCCCAGGGCGCGTATACCGCTGCGATTCTGATATGACCCACACCCCGATGTTCCACCAGGTCGAGGGTTTGCTGGTCGAGAAAAACGTAAGCTTTGCTGATCTGAAGAGCACGGTGGAAGAATTCCTGCGAGTGTTCTTTGAACGTGACCTGCAGGTGCGCTTCCGCCCATCCTACTTTCCGTTTACAGAGCCCTCCGCCGAAGTTGATATTGAGTGGGGCCGGGAAGCCGATGGCAGCATCAAGTGGCTTGAAGTGATGGGCTGCGGCATGGTCCATCCGAAAGTATTCGAACACTGCGGTATCGATTCGGAAGAATACCGTGGTTTCGCCTTTGGCCTGGGTGTAGAGCGCCTGGCCATGTTGCGCTACGGCGTGAATGATCTGCGCATGTTCTTTGATAATGATCTGCGCTTCCTGCGTCAGTTCCGGTAATTCAGCGTCGGACGACATTTCAGAAATCAGGCGAAACCGAATCAGGACAAGGCAAGAATCATGAAATTCAGTGAACAGTGGCTGCGCGAGTGGGTGAATCCGGAAATTGGCACCCAGGAATTGATGGACCAGATTACTATGGCTGGTCTGGAAGTGGATGGATTTGAGCCGGTGGCGGGTGAGTTCACCGGTATTATCGTGGGTGAAGTCAAGTCAGTCGAAGCGCATCCGGATGCTGACAAGCTGCGGGTTTGTCAGGTGAGCGATGGCAGCAGTGTTGTGCAGGTTGTCTGTGGCGCACCGAATGTACGTGAAGGGTTGCGGGTACCCTTTGCTGTTGTCGGCGCCGTATTGCCGGGCAACTTCAAAATCAAGAAAGCCAAACTCCGTGGCCAGCCATCCGAAGGCATGCTGTGCTCTGAGTCCGAGCTTGGACTGTCTGATAATCATGACGGCCTGATGGAACTACCGGCTGACGCGCCAGTAGGACAGGAGGTTGCGGAATACCTGAAGCTTAAAGACGTCACTATTGACGTGGATCTAACTCCTAACCGGAGCGACTGCCTGTCTATCAAGGGCATTGCGCGTGAAGTGGGTGTTTTGAACAGTGCTCAGGTAGAAGCTCCGGCTATTGAAACTGTCGGTGCGGTGCACTCGGAAGTTCCGGATATCCGTATTGAGGCTCCTGCGGGTTGCCCGAGATATCTCGGTCGGGTTCTGCGTAATGTGAACCTTCAGGCTGAGACGCCACTGTGGATGAAGGAAAAGCTACGTCGTTCCGGTATCCGCTCTATCGACGCTGCGGTTGATGTGACCAACTACGTGATGCTGGAGCTGGGGCAGCCCATGCATGCGTTCGACCGCGATGAGATCAGTGGCGGTATTGTGGTTCGGATGGCACGTGCCGGCGAGAAGCTGGTACTGCTGGATGGCCAGGATGTGGAACTGACCGAACAGACCCTGATCATTGCAGATCATGACAAGCCCATCGCCATTGCTGGTGTTATGGGCGGAGAGCACTCCGGTGTCAGTGACAAGACTCGTGATCTGGTCCTGGAAGCGGCGTATTTCGATCCGATTATTCTCGCGGGTAAAGCTCGCCATTATGGCCTGCATACTGATGCCTCTCACCGCTTCGAGCGTGGCGTAGACTATGAGTTGGCCAGAGATGCCATGGAGCGCGCCACTCGGTTGCTGATGGATATCGTTGGCGGTGAGCCGGGCGAAATTGTGGAGGTGGCCAGCAAAGATGATCTGCCATCGGCGAAGCTCGTCACCCTCCGTGCCCAGCGTCTGACGGACGTTCTGGGTCTGGCAATTGACCGTACCACGGTCGAGGAAATTCTGACCCGCCTGGGTCTTCACGTTGAGAAACTCCTGAAGAACGGATGGGAAATTCTTGTCCCGAGTTTCCGACCGGACATCTCCATTGAGGAAGACCTGATTGAGGAAGTTGGCCGAATCTACGGATACAACAACCTCCCGGTCACCGAACCTAACGGTTCTCTGGGCTTGCGTCCTCGCGAGGAAGCCACTCGCCCGGTTTCGGCGATCCGGAGCTTCTTCGTGGATAACGGCTACCAGGAAGCGGTGACTTACAGCTTCGTAGATCCGAAGGTTCAGAAGCTGGTTGATCCGGAAAATGAAGGCATTGCTCTGGCGAACCCGATTTCCTCCGATCTGGCGGTTATGCGGACCAGCCTGTGGAGTGGTCTGCTAAAAACGGTTGCCTACAACCAGAACCGCCAGCAGTCCCGGATTCGTCTGTTTGAAACCGGTCTCAGGTTCAAGCAGGACGGCGAGAGGATTGATCAGCAGCCAATGCTTGCGGGTGTTGTGGTTGGTGGTCAGTACCCTGAAAACTGGGCTAACGGTCGCAGATCAGCGGATTTCTTTGATGTAAAAGGTGATCTGGAAAGCCTGTTCCGTGTGCTGGGAATAGAGATCCAGTTTGTAGGTAGTCAGCACCCTGCGCTGCACCCGGGACAGACGGCAGAACTCCTGCGTGACGGTGAGCATGTCGGCTGGTTGGGAACGCTGCATCCGCAAGTTCAGAAAAATCTTGAACTTAATGGCACGATCCTGATGTTTGAGCTATTCTTGAATTCGATCGTTACCGGATATGTGCCTAATTTCAAAGAAATTTCAAAATTCCCGGAGGTTCGTCGGGATTTGGCTATCATTATCGGGATCGATGTAGCGTTTGCCGATGTTGAGCGTGTTGCGAGAAAGCACGCAGGTGAACAACTGACGGCGTTGCGTGCGTTTGATGTTTATGAAGGTGAAAGCCTGGGTGAGGGTAACCGCAGCCTGGCGTTGAGCCTGTTCTGGCAGCACCCCGAACGTACGTTGAACGAGGATGAAGTGCATTCGCTCTTCAACGGTGTTATCGACGCCTTGAAAGAAGAGTTGGGGGCAACACTGAGGAGTTGAGACATGGCGGCTTTGACGAAAGCGGAAATGGCCGAACGGTTGTACGAGGAGTTGGGCCTTAACAAGCGTGAAGCCAAGGAAATGGTAGAAGCTTTTTTCGATGAGATCAGAGGCGCACTTAGTCACAACGAACAGGTGAAGTTGTCAGGGTTTGGCAACTTCGACCTGCGGGATAAAAAGCAGCGGCCGGGACGGAACCCGAAAACTGGTGAAGAAATTCCCATCAGTGCACGGCGCGTCGTTACGTTTCGCCCAGGACAAAAACTGAAACAGAAAGTAGAAGCGTATGCTGGAACCGAGTCATAACAACGAACTCCCCGCCATTCCGGGAAAACGCTATTTCACCATTGGTGAGGTTGCTGATCTGTGCGCTGTAAAAGCGCACGTACTGCGTTATTGGGAGCAGGAGTTTCCCCAGCTTTCACCCGTGAAGCGCCGGGGTAACCGCCGCTATTACCAGCGAGCGGATGTGATTACCATTCGTCAGATTCGTAGCCTGCTGTACGATCAGGGGTACACGATCGGTGGTGCCAAGCAGAAGCTCAGCAGCCATGAGGTGAAAGACGATACCTCACAGTACAAACAACTGATTCGTCAGATGATCACTGAGTTGGAAGAAGTTCTGGATGTGCTGAACTCTCCAGCCAGGTAAAAGGCGGATATAGAAAAGCCGAAGATGTATGAATCTTCGGCTTTTTTTATTCTTTCAGGTTTACTTCTTCTTGCAGGTTTTGATCCCGAAAACAGAGTAGGCCGGGCAATTACCCACAAGGGCGGTGGCCAGAGGGATAATCCCAATCCAGCCCCAGGGTGTTTGCGGCCCAATAAATACCAACGCCAGTAAAATCACACCCACAACCGCACGTATAGCTCTGTCTGCAGATCCCATATTCACAGTCATCATTCATTCTCCATCAGTGGTATAGGAAGCGATGATTCAACTATATAACTGCTGGTATGGCCGTTCAGTGATAAAGTCACATTCGATCCAAGTTAACGCCGCCCGGGATTCGCGCTCATGACCCACCACATTCTACTGGACACCCTGAGCGAAGCATTGCAGCAAGAGATGCAGGCCAGTCTTGGCGTGATGACGTTTCCTGCCGGCAAGGTACTGTTCAGCGCCGGGGATCTCTGTCAGGGGCTTCCGCTGGTTCTGGGAGGGTCTATCAAGGTTCAGATGACGGGGCTGTCCGGTCACAGTATTGTGTTGTATCGAATGGGCGCCGCTTGGATAATCTGATGCTGTTGGTGGAGGAAGTTGCCTTTAGACGGATGGATGAAAGGTTGTATGAGTGGCTTGCCGCGAAGGCTGAACAGGGCGATCTGGCTGTTACTCACCAGGATGTTGCGGTTGAACTGGGTACTGCGAGGGAGGTGATCAGCCGGCTCCTTAAAGAGTTGGAGAAGCAGGGGATGGTTCGATTGTCTCGAGGTAAAATCGAATTTACCGGGTTTCAGAAGCCTTCAGTGCTCGTTTAGCCGCTATGCCCGTATCCAGTCCCAGAATTCTTCTGCTTTCGGCTTATGATGCATCCAGTCACAAACGGTGGCGGGAGCAGTTGGCGGGTTTGTTGCCCGAATACCATTGGCATTCCCTGAGTTTGTCGCCCCGGTTCTTCCGCTGGCGCATCAGGGGGAACCCTTTGAGTTGGCTGGACGAGCCCTGCCTGGGCGAACCCTGGGATCTGCTGGTTGCCACGTCGATGGTTGATCTGGCAACGCTGAAAGGAATCCACCCCAGGTTAGCCGGCACGCCCTGTGTTTTGTATATGCACGAAAACCAGTTTGCGTTTCCGGTTTCTGAAGGTCAGTCAAACTCTGTGGACCCTCAGATGGTCAACCTGTACGGCGCGATGGCCGCAGACTGCGTGGTATTCAACAGTGAATGGAACCGCACCAGTTTTCTGGATGGTGTCCGGGATCTTTTGAGCAAAATGCCGGACGCAGTCCCGTTGGGTCTGCCTGAAAGGCTGAGGGACAAATCCCTTATTATTCCCGTTCCTATTGAAGATCGGTTGTTCACAGACTGTAAAACTGACTACAACTGGGACAGCCCACACCTGCTCTGGAACCACCGATGGGAATACGACAAGGGGCCAGATCGACTGCTGGAACTCCTAAAGGCTCTTGATCGGCGTTCAATCCCTTTCCGTCTGAGTGTGGTTGGTGAGCGGTTTCGGAAGTATCCAGGGGCATTCGATGATATCCATGAACGGTTCAGTGATCGAATAGTGCATTGGGGATACCTGGATAGCAGAGCGGATTATGATCAACTGCTGATGAATGCTGATGTGGTTGTTTCGACCGCGGTACATGACTTTCAGGGTCTCTCCATGCTTGAAGCCATGGCGGCGGGTTGTCTGCCCCTGGCTCCGGACCGGTTAGCCTACAGAGAGTATGTGCCAGCTGATTTTCGATATGGGGCAGGGGGCAAGCCTTGCGACGAAGCGGCATCTGCAGCCGACTGCCTGGCAGAATTAATGAGATGCCAACCTGAACCGTGCCGGCCTGATTCGTGGCGGGGTTCTGTCCTTGCTGAGAAATATCGCAACCTGTTTCAGCACGTGATGGGTGCCCGGGTGGGCCTGAAGTAACTTTTGTATCAGCGAGTGTGCAGCTGAATGTCCCTGATGAGCTTGCTAAACTGTTTCTGTGCTTTTTTGCCGTGCCACGACTGATTGGAGTCTCCCCTAGTGGAAAATAAAGTGACTGCGGATACCTATGATCGTTTGATCAACCCTGTGCTGATTTCCGGTTGCATTATCATTCTGGTGGGGTTTGCAGTGCGGGCATCGTTCGGACTGTTCCAGTTGCCCATCGCCCATGAGTTCGGTTGGCCACGGGAGTCGTTTTCACTGGCCATCGCTATCCAGAATCTGTTCTGGGGAATCGGACAGCCTATTTTTGGCGCGTTTGCAGAACGTTATGGTGATCGTAAAGCAGTACTTGCCGGGGGAGCCTGTTACATTCTCGGCCTGCTGCTGTCCGGGCTTGCCACAACTCCGGGGCAGCACCAGTTTCTGGAAATACTGGTCGGTTTTGGCATAGCGGGTACGGGCTTTGGCGTCATTCTGGCTGTGGTTGGGCGGGCGGCCTCAGACAAAAACCGCTCAATGGCATTGGGAATTGCAACCGCTGCCGGCTCGGCCGGGCAGATCGTAGGGCCTCCGGTCGCTCAGGCGCTTCTGAGCCAGATGCCCTGGCAGACGGTTTTTGTCGTTTTCGCGGGCTTTGTGCTGTTATCAATGCTAGCGCTGACGATGATGAAAGCCCCCACCCGGGTGGGGGCGTCTGTCAGTGACGAGCCGGATGAGCCTATGGGCGTTGTGGTTCGTCGCGCAGTTAAAGACCCAACGTTTATCTTCATTTTTATTGGGTTCTTTTCCTGTGGCTATCAACTGGCTTTCATCACGGCCCATTTTCCGGCCTTTATTACCGAGATGTGTGGGCCTCTGGCGCCGGACAGTTTGCTGTATACGTTGGGGGTGACGTCCGCAACCACGCTTGGGGCTATATCCATCGCACTGATCGGGCTTTTCAACATCGGAGGAACATTGCTAGCCGGATGGTTAGGGAACAAGTACTCCCGAAAATACCTGCTGGCGACGGTGTATATGTTGCGAACCGTTGTGTCCGCTGTCTTCATTATGATGCCCATCACACCTGAAACGGTCGTGCTTTTCTCCATCGCCATGGGATCGCTCTGGTTGGCGACTGTGCCCCTGACGTCCGGACTGGTGGCCCATATCTATGGCCTGAAATACATGGGTACATTGTATGGGCTGGTGTTCTTTTCCCACCAGTTGGGAGGCTTCCTCGGTGTATGGTTGGGGGGCGCGATGTATGACGCCTACCATGATTACACACTCGTCTGGTGGGTTGGCGTAGGTGTCGGCGCATTGTCGGCGCTGATCCATCTTCCGGTCAAGGAACTGCCGTGGTCCCAGAGGGGCAATAACCTGGTTATGGCTGCTTCCTGAGGGCGGGGCGGTGATAGGCGGTATACTGGAACGATGAGCAACTCAGACCTGTCCCTGCATCTTCGAAGCTATGGTGATGAGGGAAAGAAACATTCCCATAATCACCATCAGCTCGTACTGCCTCTGTCTGGAGCACTTTCCCTCTCTGTGGATGCCACTGAGGGCAGAGTGGAACAGCGCAAGGCGGCCATCATCCCTTCAGGTAGCGGGCATGGCTACGCCGCAACGGATGAGAACCGGTTTCTGGTTGCGGACGTGCCGGAGGGCTTGGCTCCGGCATTGGATAAGCTTCCGGTATTTGTGGAGCTGGACGATGCCTTGCTGAACTACGTGCAGTTCCTCCATAGCCAACACCTGACCGGACGAGATTCAGGTTTCACCCAGCATCAGATGCTTCTACTGCTGATCCAGCTACTCCAGGAGCGTTACGGGAGCCAGCTCAATCTCGATCGTCGGGTAGCCACAGCCAAACAGTATCTGGATGGTCATTTCCGCCAGCGGATCTCGACCAGTGAGTTATCTGCCGTCGCCAATCTGAGTACGCGTCAGCTGAACGACCTGTTTCGCAACCAGGTGGGGATGACGCCGCATCAGTACCTGACAGAAATCCGAATGAAGGAGTCCTGGCGGCTGCTGGAGCAAACAGGTCTGAGTATCCAGAAGATTGCCGATGCCGTGGGATACGGCTCATTGTCATCCTTCAGCGACAGATTCACTCGCCATTTCGGCAAATCACCGAGTTACTTCCGCCGAAAATCACAATAATTTCTCCGCAAGCCGAAAGTCGTCGTGCACCGTCGGGCATACAGTATCCGGAACATCAACTGTCGACGATTTCCGGGAGAATGACATGGCATCAGCGAACGTGGCAACGTGGATTGGCTCGGTTTCCGTGCTGCTTTGGGGAACTCTGGCGCTGCTCACCAAGCTATCCGGCGGTGACATACCCGAGTTTCAGCTTATGGCGATGACCTTTGGAATTGCCTTTGTATTGATGTGTGTGCGCTGGTTCAGGGCAGGGCATACGGGCGTTCGCTACCTGCGGCAGTCCCTGCTGGCCTGGTGCATCGGAATCGGCGGGCTGTTCGGCTACCATTTTGCCTATTTCAAGGCAATGAACCTGGCCCCGGCTGTGGAAGTCAGCCTGCTGGCCTATCTCTGGCCTCTGCTTATCGTGCTGTTGTCTTCTCTGCTGCCAGGGGAGGCATTACGCAGCAAGCATCTTGTCGGCGCTATACTGGCCCTTGGAGGGTGTTGGCTGCTGATCGGGCGCAACGCAGACGGCTTCGCCTGGCAGAACCTGGAAGGCTATCTGGTGGCACTTTCCTGTGCCGTTATCTGGTCATCCTACTCTGTCTTGAGCAGGTTGGTCCGCTCGGTGCCGACGGATGCCGTGGGGTGGTTCTGTGGCGTGACCGCAATCCTTGCTCTGGGTTGCCACCTGATGTGGGAGGAGACGGTGTGGCCAAACGGATGGCAACAGTGGCTTGGGGTAATCGGGTTGGGGCTTGGGCCGGTTGGTATTGCCTTTTTTACCTGGGATTACGGGGTTAAACACGGAAATATTCAGTTATTGGGGACGCTGGCGTACGGCGCGCCGCTGATATCCGTGATCCTGCTGATTCTGGCTGGCTATGGAGAGGCGTCTGTCGGCGTGATTGGAGCCAGCGTGATGATCGTTACCGGTTCGTTGATTGCCGGTCGCTCGGGCTCGTCTGAGTTGTCTTCCAGCCCGGCCCGGCTTCAATCCGAACATCCCTCGCCGTGACTTCCTCTCTGCAGTGAGAACATACGGTTACCGGGTGCATCTGATGGCCGCAGGGTTTGTGGATGTGCACCAGAGGCGCGCCACGCTCATCGGCCATATACGTGTTCCCCCAGTGAACCAGTGCCATGATGACCGGGTGCAGGGCGCGACCTTTGTCGGTCAGCCGGTATTCTTCTCGCAGCGGTTTTTCCTGATACGGTACTTTGGCCAGAACACCATTCTCCACCAGCTTTTTCAGTCGGTCCGTCAACACATGCCGGGTAATGCCCAGCCGACTTTCAAACTGATCAAACCGACGTACTCCGAGAAAACAGTCCCTCAGGATAATGAGTGTCCAGCGGTCGCCCACAACCGCCAGGGCTCTGGCCACTGAGCACGGTTCCTGATCCAGTTCTTCCCACCGCATGGCTTGTCCCCCTTCTGATACCAGCGCTTATTTTAGCTTGACAGGTTCTTAAAAGGAACTGACTATAGATGAGTTCCAAAATAGAACCTAAGAAATGGTAAGGGGCAAGGCCAATGAAACAGAATAAACAACACGTGGCTGTCGTGATTGGTGCCGGAGATGCAACAGGCGGTGCGATTGCAAAACGGTTTGCCCGAGAAGGCTATACGGTGGTTGCAACCCGGCGTCACGAGGATGCATTGATTCCGCTTGTGCAAGAAATCGAAGAACTTGGCGGCAAGGCGTTTGGTCTCGGTTGTGATGCGCGGGATGAAAACGCCATGTGTGCTCTGTTCTCAAAAATTGAGGACGAGATCGGAGCGATTGGTGTTCTGGTGTTCAACATTGGCGCCAATGTCCGGTTCCCGATTACTGAGACGACCGGGCGTGTTTACCGCAAAGTATGGGAAATGGCGGCATTCGCAGGATTCCTTGCCGGGCGCGAAGCGGCGAGAGCCATGTTGCCCAGAGGGCGGGGAACCATCATTTTTACCGGGGCAACGGCCTCACTTCGTGGAGGCTCTGGTTTTTCAGCGTTTTCGGGGGCCAAGTTTGCTCTGCGGGCTTTGGCGCAGAGCATGGCCAGGGAATTGGGGCCGCAAGGCATACACGTTGCCCACTCCATTATTGATGGGGCGATTGATACCGCCTTCATCCGCGACAATTTTCCGGAACGATACGCGCTGAAAGAAAAGGGCGGAATTCTGAATCCGGACCATATCGCCGAGCACTACTGGCAGCTTCATCAACAACCGAGAGACAGCTGGACCCACGAACTGGATCTCCGGCCGTGGATGGAAACTTTCTGAGGGCAATAACATGACAAAAACCATCGACTTCTATTTCGACGTAGGCAGCCCGGCGAGTTACCTGGCCTGGACCCAACTGAAGGGGCTGACGGAAAGAACAGGAGCGGATATCTGCTGGAAGCCCATGTTATTGGGGGGCGTTTTCAAAGCCACCGGAAACAGCTCACCCGCCACGATTCCAGCGAAATCCGTCTATAACCGCATGGACATGGCACGCTTTGCCTCTCGCTATAATGTGCCTCTGAATTTCAATCCCCACTTTCCCGTTAACACCCTGTACCTGATGCGGGGAATGGTTGCCTGTCTGGGCACCCCTCATTTCGACAACTATCTGCAAGCCATCTTCAACGCCATGTGGGTGGATGAACAAAACCTCGGGGACGTTGCTGTCGTTGCCGACGTACTTGCCAAGGCGGGCTTCAATCCAGAAGATGTTATTGCTCAATGTGATGATTCGGCCATCAAGGAGAGCCTGAAACGCTTGACGGAGGAAGCTGTTGAGCGAGGGGTGTTTGGCGCGCCGACGTTTTTTGTCGGAGATGAGATGTTTTTCGGGCAGGACCGTCTGGGTCAGGTGGAAGAATGCCTGCTCGCGAACTGAACACGGAACCTGTAGACCTTAGCCAAGAAGGATCAATATGAATCAGAACACTACTCTCCATGTATTTGACCAGTCGGTTTCACTGGAGCCTGCGGGGGCTGATACCTTTTGCGGCCGTACGCCCGCAGCATACGCAAATATGGTGGGGCCGTACGGAGGATTCCTAGCTGCTACCTTGCTGAACGCCGTTCTCCTGCATGAAGAGAGGCAGGGTGACCCTGTATCCATGACGGTCAACTTTGCGGGCCCGGTCGGGGACGGTGACTTCCAGGTCGTAGCATCGGCTCGCCGTACCAATCGGTCAACACAGCACTGGAACGTCGAGCTCTCCCAGCAAGGTGTGGTGGCCGTGACCGCGACCGTGCTGCTGGCGGTGCGCCGGGATACATGGGGTGACACGGAAGTATCCATGCCAGACGTGCCTCCCTCGGAATCCGTTGAGCGGATTGATGCGGGCCAATACCTGGCCTGGGTAAGGAACTACGATTTCAGAGTAGTAGAGGGGCATTTCGATCCTGCAGGGGGTATCGAAGCGAACGGAGATTCTCTGACGAGGCTCTGGGTCCGGGATATGCCACCGCGTCCGCTGGATTATCTGTCTCTTATGGCCATCAGCGATTGCTTTTTCCCGAGAATATTTGTTCGCAGGCAGCAACGAATGCCAGTTGGCACAGTTTCTCTGACCACATACTTCCATGCTGACAGGGACAGCCTCGCCCGGCAGGGGGATAGCCCGGTATTGGCAGAGGCTCATGCCCACAGATACAGCCGCGGCTTCTTTGATCATACCGGGAAGCTGTGGGGCGTCGGAGGCGAGCTGCTCGCCACGACTCACCAGATGGTGTATTTCAAGGATTGAGACGCCGAGTGATTCGGGAGAATCCGAAGCATAAAAAAAGCCCGGACCGAAAGGTCCGGGCTTTTTAAATATGGTCGGGACGGCAGGATTTGAACCTGCGACCACCTGCACCCCATACAGGTGCGCTACCAGGCTGCGCTACGCCCCGAGATTCGCTGGCTACTGAGAAAACAGGTTTATCTCAGTGGCTTAGCGGGAGCGAAGTCTACACTAGCCCGCCATAAAAAGAAACAGGAATTGTAACTTTCACGCCCGGATTTTTATCGCAGTTTCGTCTCTCGGAGTTTGAGCATGAATTCCGGTGCGTCAAAGGAGTCCGCTGTGACGTGTGGCCAGTATCGGTCGAAAACGGCATGTCCTGTTTCGCCTGCCAGCAGCTCACCAGGCTCCAGGAAATGGAACAGGTCAAGGTAACTGTGGACTTCCGTTTTGGATACCCTGCGGATGATGTGTTCCGGACCGAGTTCGGAGGTGTGCCTGAGGCCAGACGCTTCCAACAGATGCTTGAGGGCATCAAGGGTATTCTTGTGGAAGTTGTAGACACGTTGGCTCTTGAGCTCCACATCCAGCTTTTCACCCCGGCGCGGGTCTTGCGTGGCCACGCCGCTCGGGCAGTGGCCGGTGTGGCAGCTCAGGGCCTGAATGCAGCCCAGGGAGAACATGTAGCCCCTGGCTGAGTTGCACCAGTCTGCGCCCAGGGCGAGCGTTCTGGCAATGTTGAAGGCTGAGGTGATCTTGCCCGCAGCGCCAATGGCGATATCTTCCCGAAGGTTGGTGCCAACCAGGGTGTTGTGCACCAGTAGCAGCGCTTCGGTCATTGGGGTGCCCAGCCGGTTGATGAATTCAAGTGGCGCTGCACCTGTGCCGCCTTCGCCACCATCCACCACGATAAAGTCCGGCTTACGTCCGGTTTCGAGCATGGCTTTTACAATGGCAAACCATTCCCACGGGTGGCCAATGGCCAGCTTGAAGCCGACGGGCTTGCCCCCTGACAGCTCCCGCAGGTGATCAATGAATTCAAGCAATTCAACGGGGTTGGAAAACGCGGAATGGCTGGACGGAGAAACGCAGTCCTCTCCGATGGAGACACCCCGGGCTTCTGCGATTTCTGCGGTTACCTTGGCTCCGGGCAGGATGCCCCCATGGCCAGGTTTAGCACCCTGAGATAGTTTGACCTCTATCATTTTGACCTGATCAAGATTGGCGTTCTCCCTGAACATGTCGGCATTGAATGTACCGTCCTTGTTGCGGCAGCCGAAATATCCGGAGCCAATCTCCCATACCAGGTCGCCCCCTGGCTGCTTGTGGTAGCGAGAGATAGAGCCTTCGCCAGTGTCGTGGTAGAAGCCGCCCATCCGCGCGCCTGTGTTCAGGCTTTTTATGGCGTTTGCTGAAAGCGCGCCAAAACTCATGGCGGAGATGTTAAAAACGCTTGCGCTATAAGGCTTTGCGCACTGTTTTCCGATCACAACGCGGAAGTCGCTTTCGGTGATTGTGTTGGGAGTCATTGAGTGATTGATCCACTCAAAGCCTTCTTCGTACATGCTCAGTTGTGAGCCAAAAGGGCGCTTGTCCAGGACGTTTTTGGCGCGCTGGTAAACGATGGCTCGTTGTTCCCTGGAGAAGGGGCGCTCCTCAGTATCAGACTGGATAAAGTACTGCCGTATCTCCGGTCCGAAGGATTCAAGCAGGTAGCGAATGTGGGCCACAATCGGGTAGTTACGGCTTACGGTGTGCTTGCGTTGCCGCAGGTCGTAGATCCCCAGGGCGGAGAGTGCGCCAAAGATGATGGGGAAAATGGCCCCTGCGCCTACTGAAATGCTGATGATCAGGGAAAGAATAAATCCAGCGAGGCTGAGAACAAAAACGGTGTAGCGAAGGGGGAACGTGGTCGTTTTCTCCATGGAATCCTCTGTAAGTCCATAACGCACGTGGGTGTCTGGTTGGGCACAGTATATCGTCAATGTCAGGTTTCTGTTGCCGGTCGCTGTGTTAACTGCCTTTTAGGGATGAAATGTTGGTCTATGTTTAGAGGTGAGCGCATAGTCGGAGTTCGTTTTTGATGTTTTGAGCTCAAAGCATTACCATGGACGGTTTGTAACGTTTGAATTCCGATTCTGAAAAGATTCATCCAATATCAGGAGGCGCCAAACGTGGGCGAGGTAGTAAAAGACGAATTTCAGACGGATTACGTCGCGGGCCAGGATAATATCAATCCTTTTGGCCTCGACCTTCACGCACCGGTATTCCCGATAACGGCGATACTGGTTGTTCTTTTCGTGGTGGGCACGCTGATTTTCCCTGAGCAAGCGAAATCGATGCTGGATGGGGCCAAGTGGGACATTATCGCGACATTTGACTGGTTCTTTCTGATCAGTGCGAACATCTTTGTGGTTGTATGCCTGGCGTTGATCTTCCTGCCGGTTGGCAAGATCCGGCTTGGTGGTATGGATGCCAAGCCTGAGTTTTCCACCATGTCCTGGTTTGCCATGCTGTTCGCAGCGGGGATGGGGATCGGCCTTATGTTCTGGGCGGTGGCTGAGCCGACGGCCTATTACACCGGTTGGTACGAAACGCCGTTCAACGTTGAAGCAAAGACGCCGGCGGCCGCTGATCTGGCAATGGGTGCAACCATGTACCACTGGGGCCTGCACCCGTGGGCGATTTACGCGGTGGTGGCGCTCTCCCTGGCGTTCTTCGCGTTCAACAAGAACATGCCTTTAACCATTCGCTCTGCATTCTTCCCGCTGTTGCGGGATAAGGTCTGGGGCTGGCCTGGTCACATCATTGATGTGCTGGCCGTTGTGGCCACCATCTTTGGTCTTGCTACCTCTCTTGGCTTTGGTGCGCAACAGGCAGCTTCCGGTCTGAACTATCTGTTCGATGTGGGTGCCGGAACCAATATCCAGATGGGTATCATCGTCGGTGTTACGGCTGTTGCCCTCGTGTCTGTCCTGCGTGGACTGGATGGCGGCGTCAAGGTACTCAGTAATATCAATATGGGGCTTGCCGCGCTGTTGTTGTTCTTCATTATCTTTGCCGGCCCAACGATGTCGATCCTGGAAACCATCTGGATGACGTCATCGAGCTATGTGGCGAACGTTCTGCCTCTGAGCAACCCGTTCGGCCGGGAAGACGAAGCCTGGTTCCAGGGCTGGACTGTCTTCTACTGGGCCTGGTGGATTTCCTGGTCACCGTTTGTAGGCATGTTTATCGCCCGGGTTTCCCGCGGTCGTACTGTTCGTGAATTCATTACTGCTGTTCTGATCATCCCGACGGTGATCACCATGGTGTGGATGAGTTCTTTTGGTGGTACCGCTCTTGAGCAGATCATGGATGGTATTGGTGCGCTGGCCAAAGATGGCCTGACCGATGTACCTCTGGCGATGTTCCAGATGTTTGAGAACCTGCCGCTGACTGGAGTGATTTCGTTCGTCGGTATCATTCTTGTTCTGGTGTTCTTTGTAACCTCATCGGACTCAGGTTCTCTTGTGATTGATAGCATCACTGCCGGTGGTAAGACCGACGCGCCGACTGCACAGCGTGTGTTCTGGGTGGTTATGGAAGGTTGTATCGCTGCAGCACTGATCTTCGGTGGTGGTGCCGATGCTCTCGGGGCTATCCAGGCGACTGCGATCAGTGCCGGTCTGCCATTCACCGGCATCCTGTTGGTTATGACCTGGGGATTGCTGAAGGGGCTGACCCACGAGCGCAAGCTTTTGATGGCTCGGGGCGAACTGTGATTTGCTTGTGAGATAAAAAAACCGGGGCTCTTGCTCCGGTTTTTTTATGCCGTTTGAACGCGCCAAGTTTAGTGGCTGGAGTGCGTAGTGGCTAGAGCGCGGCGAATTGCTCCATTGCAAAACGTGCCCGTTCCTGCGGCGTAAAGTGGGGGCGCTTCAACGCTTCAATGCTGCGGAGCCGGGGAAGCAAACCGCGGCCGTTGGCCATCTGTATGGCAAGCCCGGGCCGGGCATTCAGTTCCAGTAACATCGGGCCCTGGTGGGCGTCGACAACCAGATCAACACCCATATACCCCAAACCGGTTGCCTCGAAGCAACGGGACGCCATCTCCAGCATTTCCTGCCAGGCATCAATGGCAATATTCTCAAGAGCGTGACCGGTATCCGGATGGAGGGTAACGGGGCGGTTAAACTGGACGGCATTCAGGCTACGCCCCGAGCCGATATCGAGCCCTACGCCCACCGCTCCCTGGTGAAGGTTTGCCTTCCCGTCAGAGGCTTTAGTCGCCAGTCGCAGCATGGCCATGACGGGATACCCCTGAAAAACCACGATTCGGATATCGGGTACGCCCTGATAGGAATACTGAGCCAGGGCCGGGTCTGACTGGACCAGGCTTTCCACAATAGCTACATCCGGGGTTCCTGCGAGGGAGTACAGGCCTGCAAGAATGTTTGTGAGGTGGCGTTGCAGGTACCCCGAGTCGACACGGGCACCCGATGCCTTGATGTACTCATCGCCGTCACGGCCGGTAATGACCGTGATGCCTTTGCCACCGGAGCCTTTGGCCGGCTTGATCGCAAATCCGCCCAGGTCTTCAGCCATCTCCCGGAAGTGAGAAATCTCATGCTGTTGGCGAACAACCTGCAAAAGCTTTGGCGTTCTGACGCCGTATTCAGCCACCACCAGCTTGGTTTTGAGCTTGTTGTCCACCAGCGGGTATGAGGACCGGTCGTTGTACCGGGCAATATAATCTACATTGCGCCGGTTCATATTCAGCATGCCAAGGCGGTTAAGCCGGCGTGGAGAAATCCAGTCCATATCAGTCGTAGACCTTCATGGGCGTAAAGCGCTTCAGCTCGCTCAGCTTGTAGCCGGTGTACTGGCCCATCAGAAGGATGAGTCCCAGAACGACCAGATGAAGTTCCGGGAAATTAAAGGTCAGGTGCCCGGCGAGTTGTGAACTCATCAGCAAGTAAGCGCAGATGGCGACAAACAGGCTGCCTGCACCTTGTACAAGCACCTCGCGCCCGCCTTCTTCTTCCCAGAGAATCGACATCCGTTCGATCGTCCAGGCGATGATGACCATCGGGAAGAAAGTTACCGTCATACCGGTATTGAATCCCATCTGGTACCCGATGATGCTCATGCCTGCAGTGATGAAAATGACCAGGATGATCAATGCCGAGATCCGGGATACCAGCAACAGGTTCAGGCTGGACAGATAACCGCGCATCAGGAGTCCGATGGAAACCACTGCCAGGAAGGCGATCAGTCCGGGCACCAGTGTTGTCTGGACGAAGGCCACTGCGATCAGCACAGGCATGAATGTGCCTGAGGTGCGAATACCGATCACCATCCGCATAAAGGCGACCACGAGGGCTCCCAGAGGGAGCAGGAGCAGCATGCGGAACATGCTCTGCTCCTCGATGGGAAGCTCGTAGAAACTCAGGAATCCCAGTCCATTGGCTTCAAACTGCATGGTCGCCAACTGCAAGGCGGGGATTGTCTGCCTTAAAATGGAGAAGCCGACCTCCGAGTTGTCTGCGCCGATGACGTCCAGCAGGGAGCCTGCGCCCTGGCGCCATAGCAGCAAGTCATCAGGAACGCCCTGTTCGGCGGTTCTGGGATTGAATGTCAGCCAGCGTTCGCCGTTATAGATTTGCAGAAACTGAGTAAGCTGCTGGCGCCTGCGGGCGTCTTCCAGCTGCAGGCCGTCTGCTGTCCGGGCTGGGATGCCTGCATGGTTGAGCATATCCTCAAGCAGTTTCAGGTAATTTTCTTCGGCGACCAGAAGGGTGGTGTTCTGGGTACGGGTGTCCGGCTGCATCAGGCGAATCAGTTCGCGAGTCATGCTTTCCGGAGTGCTGGAACGCTCTGTGGCCTGCGCCAGAATTTCGCGTACGGCCGTTGCCTGGGGCTCTTCCCAGAATACTTTCCGGGCTTTCGGCGGCCGCGCAGGGCGTGCGGGTTCGGCGGTTGCGTCAGGAATGAACTGGGCTTTGAAATAGAGCGTCTGGGGTCCGGAGGCATGCCGCTTTGACCACTCCGCACGACGGCTACCGGATTTTTCGATGACAGAGAATCCGTACCCGGGTGATGCGGCCTGTTCGCTCAGTACCCGAAAACCTGGCGGGTTCTCTGGAACATTGAGGCTGGCGAGGACGGAGTCATCACGGGCATCGAAATCGACCCGGGCCTCGACCATCCAGACCGGGCGCTGCTCACCGGTGAGCCAGGGAATCCCCAGCTCCATGTGTCTCCATATGGCGAGGGCGATTCCCGCCGCGATGAGCAGGAAAACAGCAATATAAAAGGGAAGGCGGGATCGGCTGGTCACGATTCATCTCGGTTCTTGAGAATGGATTCCGGCAGTTCCGTTGCGAACTCTTTGCCTACGTCAATCAACATCACATCACGGAGTACGTTACGTCCAATCAGCACTTCGTGGGTGAGGTTGGCCCTGTCTGTCAGGGTGAACTCTGCCACTTGCTCGTGATTGCCGATGGCGAACTGCAATTCGACCACAACACGCCGTTCCGCTTCATCGGCACTGGCCTGAATCACTTTGACACGACGAGAGATTTCTTTTTCGAGAGTGACCAGCTCATCGGTTCCTGGGACCGGAACGTCAAACCTCACCCAGTTGCTCCCGTCTCTTTCAAAGCGGGTGATATTCCTGGCATCCAGCGATGATGTTTCGGCGCCACTGTCAATCCGGGCGGTGTAGACCTGGTCCGGGTCCGCCATGTAGATCTTCTCCACTTCACCCACGATAACTTTGCCTTTCAGGCGATCCGTGCGTCCCTTGGCGGAATCGGAGGCCGGGCATGCCCGTTGTGTTGGGATAGGCGGGCAGCTGGGCTTTTCCACCTGGGTACGGATGGCTTCCAGTATGTCCTGAGTGGAGCTTTCCTGCTGATGCAACATTTGTTCGTGACGCACGGTGGCGTTACCTTCCATGGTCACCAATGTTGCGCGTTGTGCCTGAACCGATGATGAGAGGCTCTCCATGTTTGACTTGGGAACCATGAAATATCGGTCGGCAGAGCAGCCAGCCATCAAAAGCAGGGCGCCTGAGGCCAGCACAAGCCTGGAAAGCGAAGCCCCGATCTGAAAATGTTGTAACGCCATGAATAACCCCGGTGCGGCCAGCCGCAAACATCCGGTAAACGGTTGTGGCGGGCTGTGCGCGTGTGACTGTATATATTTGGGGCAGGAGTATACAACAACCGACCTGTGTAAAGGCTTTACAGATGGTTAAGGGGGCGCCTGCGCTCGCTTTTTTTTGCCTTCTCCGGGTAGGTACTTACCGGGACAGCAAATGACCTTCGCCAAGAAGTGTCTCGGAACGAAGGTATTCCTGAATGACAGGTGAGCAGTTCAGGTAAAACAGTAAAAGCTCCCGTTGTACGTCCTGATCCTGGATGCGGACTGCGAATCCGATCAATTCCCTGATTTCGTCGTCGCTGGCGGAGCGGATATCGCTGGCCTCAAAGCGCTTGCTATATCGCGTTTTGAGCAGTGATGTCAGGCGTTCGAGATGAAATTCACCGGTATGAGTTATGTGGGGCAGAATACGAAACTGACCACATGCACCGGCTTCCTGCGAATCAGGCAGGCTATCCCCTCGACTTGGGGCCGCGCCATCCGATTGCAGAAAATCCGCTCCGAGTTTGCGCCAGAGAGTTTTGAGCATGATTGCTTTCCGTTTTTATTCGCCGCTACCTGAGACTATGGCCGTTAAAAAAACGTAATGCGAGCCTGGCGAGGGAACATTTTATCCTTTTAGACGATATCACCTGTCGCGTCCACTGGCAGGTTCACTTGTAAAGCCGATTTGCCAAATAGTCGAGCTTCCCGGGGTGACCTGTCATACAGGAGACGGCGTCTTGGGAAAAAGGTTCCATGGTTGGGGTAGACTGTGTTCTTTATGGGTTTAAGCGGAAACAGGAGTAGGCAACGTGCCTGAAGCAGTCACCGAATTGATGGTTAACCGGCCGGAACTGATGGCAGGCTGGATGGTTTTTCTGGTGATGATCTCGATCATTCTGACAGGCGTGTGGGTACGCTCGACTACAGAACGCAAACGTATTGCGGCTGAGTTAGAGCGGCTGGATCAGGAGCGGAGTGAGGCAGAAAACCTTTTGCAGGATGCGCGCCATCGGGAGGCGCTGGGCAGGCAGGAGATGGACCACCAGGTTAAAGCCGCAGACGATTTGAAATCCCGCCTGGAACGTTTCGAAGCAGACCTCGAACAATGGCGTGATAAAGCCGCTACCCTGGAAAATCGGGTGGCTGGTCTGGAGTCCGATCTTGAGGGCCGTCGCCATCGTATCTCCGAGCTCGAATCGGAGAGAGCAAAACACCTCCAGAAGACCGACGAGCTGGCGGCGGAGCTGCATCGGGCCCAGGTGGAGTTGCGGGAGCAGCAGGTCACCCTGGACAAGGAACGGCGCTCAGCGGGTGAAAAACTGGAGCTGCTCGAGCGCAACCGGGATGCGCTGAAGCAGGAGTTCGAGAACCTTGCCAACAAGATTTTCGAGCAGAAAAGCGAGCGATTCAGCCAGCAGACCCGGACCAGCCTGGATACCTTGTTGAACCCCTTCCGTGACCAGTTGCAGGATTTTCGTAAGCGGGTCGAAGACGTGTATACCACGGAAACCCGTGATCGGCAGGCTCTTCGCAGTGAGATCAAGTCGCTGCAGGAACTGAACCGCCAGATTACCGAAGAAGCATCGAACCTGACGCGGGCTCTGAAAGGGGACAAGAAAATCCAGGGTAACTGGGGTGAGTTGATCCTTGAAAGGGTGTTGGAGCGGTCTGGCCTGCGTAAAGGTGTCGAATACGAAACCCAGGGCAGTTACCGGGATAGCGATAACCAGTTGCTGCGGCCTGACGTGGTGGTTCATTTGCCGGACAGCCGTAACCTGATTATCGACTCGAAAGTATCGCTGCTTGCCTACCAGCAGTGGGTGACCGAAGAGGACGAAACCGTCCGGGCCGAGGCTCTGAGCCAGCACGTTGATGCCGTCCGGAACCACATCAAGACCTTGAGCGAAAAAGATTACAGTCAGCTTAACGGGTTGCATTCTCCGGACTTCGTGCTGCTGTTCATGCCTATCGAACCGGCATTTGTGGCAGCTTTTCAGCAGGACGAGAACCTATTCGCAGAAGCCTTCGAGCGAAAGATTATTGTGGTGACACCCACAACCCTGCTGGCAACGTTGCGCACTATCGAGAATATCTGGCGCTATGAGCGGCAGAGCCAGAACGCGCGCCGGATCGCCGATCGGGCAGGTGCTGTGTATGACAAACTCCGGGTTTTTGTGGAAGCGATGGAGCGTCTTGGCGGGCAACTGCACACTGCACAGGGTACTTACGATGCAGCGATGAATACCCTGACCCGAGGCCGGGGCAATCTGATCTCCCAGGCCAACCGGTTTGTGGAGCTGGGGGTACGGGTTAAGAAAGAACTTCCGAAAGCCATCATGGATCAGGCCGAGGTGGACTCCGATCAGGAGTCGGAAGACAATCAACAACTGGATCAAGCGGCGCTCAATGATGAGACGGTTGATACCGAGAATCAGCAGGAGTAAACGCCATGACAGGATTATTGAATTGCAGTCGTCTGGCCCGAAGTCTGGTTTTGGCAACGATGGTCATGGCAGGGCAGGCCCACGCCCTCGCACCTGAACACGAAACCCGCCGTCTGATGCTGGCCACAGAGGAAGCGGTTTCCAGTGAAAAATGGAACGAAGCCGCGGAATATCTGAACCGCCTTCAGGTGCTGGAGGGAGAAAAGCCTGCGGAATACTTCTATTACCGCGGCCGCGTCATGTTCCAGGCCGGACATCTCAATGAAGCCCAGTCAGCGTTTGAGCACTACGTCGGGCAGACTGGTGCAGAAGGCTCTCATTACCAGGAATCCCTGAAACTGATTACCGAGATTGAGAAGACGCGAAAAGCTAACGCGAGTGCCGCGCAGCCGGGCACCGGGAAGGGCGGCCGGGTTGCGGTTATTGAACCGGCCGGCCAGCAAAGCCTTGAATCCCTGCGTAAACTCTATCTGGCGAACAGTGATCTTGAAGCGCTCACACTGCACCTGAACAGTCTGCTCGGCGTAGCGGGTTGGAGGCAGGATCAGGGTGTCGTGCAACTGGATCGGCCTGCTGATATTGGTTATCAGGTCAACGTCAGCGGTAGCACGATAAATGTTCAGGAAACCCGTCGGGACACCAGCGGTGTTGTTCGTAAAACACAGCCTCTATCCGTTTATGGCGTGAATCCGCAGGTTGAATGGAGTTGTGAGCCAGCCGCCGGAGCATGCTGGGTGTATGACCCGCGAGATGGATCAAGACTGCTCCAGCTGGCGCTGGGGCGGGATCAGGCCCGTGAGATAGCCCACACACTGGGGCGCGTGATCAAGCAGCTTCAGACTGCCTCCGGTTCCTGAAACCGGCCTTCCTGTTCTCCTGACTTCCTACTTCACCAAGGTGCCCCGTTCTCCCTCGCGGTAGGCACCTGGTGTAACTCCCGTCCACTTCTTGAAGGCTCGGTGGAAGGTTGAAGGCTCGGTGAATCCAACTTTGCTGGCGATATCATTGATGGGGAGTTCCTGTCTGCTCAGGTAATAAATCGCCATATCACGCCGCAACAGGTCTTTTATCTCCTGAAACGAGGTGTTTTCCTGCTTGAGGCGCCTGCGCAATGTTTGCGGGCTGGTATGCAGCTCTGCGGCAATCCACTCGAAATCCGGTAATGGTCTGGAAAAGTCCCGGCCGATCAAGGTCCGGATTTTTCCCGTGAACGTGTTGCTTTCATCGGGGCGGGAAAGGAGATCTGCCGGGGAGGTTTTGAGGAACTGCCGCATTTCCGGTTTGTCCCTGATGACCGGTGCGGACAGAAAACGTTTATCGAAGGTCAGGGCTGTCTGGCTGGATTCAAATTCCAGCGGGCAGTGGAAAATGTGTCGGTATTCGTCGCCGTGGGAAGGGCGTGGGTAGTCAAACTCTGCTCTTTCCAGTTCGATAGGCTGGCCAATCAGCCAGCTACCTAATCGGTGCCAGATAACCAGCAGGCTTTCCCGGAGAAAGTAGTGGGGATCGTGAATGTCGCCCTCTATCCGGGTGACCAACCGGGCATGCTCGCCGGAGGTGTTGAGCTCCATGGTAACCATGGGCTCAAACAGGCGGGAAAACTGATAGGCCTGTCGATAAACCGCTTCCAGGGTCGGGCAGTCGATCACCAGGGCGCACATGGTCGCAAACGTACCGCTGCGGGCGCGGCGGGGCCCCATTCCCATAAACTCGTCGTCCAGACGACTCCAGAGTACCTGCATGAGTCGACTGAACTGATCACTGTTCACCCGGGCCATCTCAATACGCAGTAGCTCGGGTGAAATACCAGCTTCGATCAGCAGTTCCCGGGTATCGAAACCCAGACTTTCGGCACCGACCAGGGATGCCTGAACAAAGTGCCGGGAAACCGTCAGGTTGGACATTTCTCTCGCCATTCCATGAAAACGAAATCCATCATAAGACCCGCACACCACATTGCAAGCCGTGAACGGGGCACAAAGTTGGCAGAAATGGTCAATCGGAATGAAGTAACCGGCAGTTGGCCCTGTTAGCAAAACCGGGCAGCATGGGCTGGATCAAGCTGACAAATTCCAATAACAAAGGAGAGCCTGATGGCAGGCCCGTTATCGTCACTGAAAGTACTGGATTTCAGCACACTGTTACCAGGCCCATACGCCACCATGTTGCTGGCTGATATGGGCGCGGAAGTCTTGAGGGTAGAGGCTCCGGACAGAATGGACCTTACCCGGGTAATGCCTCCCCATGATGGTGGTGTCAGCACAGCTCACGGTTACCTGAATCGGGGAAAGCATTCCATTGCCCTGAACCTGAAAGAAGAGGCAAACGTAGAAAGAATCAAAGCGCTGGTGGCGGAGTTTGATGTGGTTGTCGAACAGTTCCGGCCGGGTGTCATGGATCGTCTCGGAATTGGCTACGAGGTACTCAGGAGTATCAATCCACGCCTTATCTATTGCTCCATAACCGGTTATGGACAAACCGGACCCTATCGGGATAAAGCCGGGCACGACATCAACTACCTGTCCCTGGCAGGTGTCAGCTCCCACTGTGGCCGTGCCGAAAGGGGGCCGCCGCCAATGGGAATCCAGATTGCGGACGTTGCGGGCGGCTCTCACCATGCGGTGATGGGCATATTGGCGGCTGTCATCCATCGGCAGCAATCCGGGGAAGGTCAGTATGTGGATATCAGTATGACGGATGCGGCGTTCGCTCTGAATGCCATGTCCGGTGCAGCATGCCTGGCCGGCGGTCAGGAGCAGCGGCCGGAGAGTTCGTTGCTCAACGGCGGTTCTTTCTACGACTACTATCAGACCAGTGATGGCCGATGGTTGTCTGTCGGTAGCCTGGAGCCACAATTCTCTTCGCGCCTTTGTGAAACTCTGGGTCTGGATGAAATGAAAAGTTTCGCCCTCAGCCAGAACCCGGAACATCAGAAAACCCTCAAGCAGGCCATTAGCGGGGCTATTGCAACCAGAACTCTGGAGCAATGGCGAAAGGTATTTGCCAATAGGGATGCCTGTGTCGAACCGGTACTGAGCATTGCGGAAGCCGCCGAGCACCCGCAGATGCAGGCCCGGGATATGGTGATCATGGTTGATCGGGGAGATGGAACCGCACAGCGCCAGATCGGGTTTCCGATCAAATTCGAAAAAACGGCCTGCCATGCCGGATGGGTGGGCCGAACCCTGGGGGCCGACAACGACGACTATCTCTAAAAATCGTGAGTATCTGTTCGGTTTTGCTGCCGGGAAGCGATTAGTCTGCTAGCTTTATCATTGTCACCGATCACGGTGCACCCGTAGTGAACAATGATAAGGATAACACTATGAAAATCAGGAAAATGTCAGGCTACCGGCCTGGTTATAGCCGGGCGTTCAGCCTGGCTCTGATGCTTGCCGGCAGTACGGTACTGACAGGGTGTCTCAACGACGACGATAGCTCCCCCTCAAGCTCAGGTAGCGTGAGCCTTGATACCAACCTGTTCCCGGAGGATGGTCAGCTAGAGGCGACTATTCGCAGGACGACGGACGGTGTGCCTCACATTACCGCTGATAACCTCAAATCCGCTGCGTTCGGCCATGGTTATGCCCAGGCTCAGGACAACGTGTGCATGCTGGCCGAAGCAATTGTGAAGGCCCGAAGTGAGCGTGCGAAGTACTTCGGGCCGGGTCCCGATGATATCAACATCATCAACGATTTCAGCTTCAAGGCACAAAAAATTCTCAGCGGCGCTGAGGAAGAGTTTCCGATGCTGTCGCCAGAGTCTACGGCTCTCATCGAGGGCTTTGCTGCGGGCTACAACAAGTATGTGAGTGAAACAGCGCCGGGGGATTTGCCCGCTGAATGTAACAACCAGCCCTGGGTAAAGACCATTACACCGGTTGACCTGTTTGCGCACTATCGTATTGTTGGCCAGTACGCCAGTGGTGCACTGTTTGCCACAGGCGCAGTGTTCCTTGCAGTCCCTCCGGGTGAATCGCCGGTTCCTGAGTCTGTCGTTGCTGCAAGCCAGAGCATGGATCCTTTCAAACTGGTTGCTGCAAATGCCCGCATGCATGCAAGCGATATAAAGAACTTCCAGGATATGGGGCTGGCAAGCAATGCCTGGGGTATTGGCCGGGAGATGAGCGAGGGCGGAAAGGGGGCATTGCTCGCGAATCCGCACTTTCCTTATACCGGCCACCGTCGCTTGTACCAGGTGCAGATGACCGTGCCGGGCTACCTCAATGCTATGGGTGCCGGTTTGCTGGGAACGGCTGTCCCCCTGATCAACTTCAATGAAAATCTGGGTTGGTCTCACACCGTCACAACAAGCCGTCGATTTACGCTCTACGAGCTGACACTTAAAGACGGCGATAATCTTACCTACATCAAGGATGGTGTAGAGAAGCCCATTACATCCGAAACCTTCCAGGTAGAAGTATTCAATGGTTCGCCCACGCCCACCGTGCTGGAGCGAACGTTCTACTACTCGGAATACGGCCCAATGCTTTCGGCGAATGCGGTAACCAGCGGAGGCCTGCCGAAGTGGGGTGCCAACGGTACCGCCTATACCTACCGGGATGCGAATGCCAGCACCACCCGTCTGCTGGACACCTGGCTGCAAATGAGCCAGGCCAGTAATCTGCAAGAGTTCCAGGACGTCTTCAGGAACTGTGGCACGACCTTCTGGACGAACTCTACGTATGCGGACGATCAGGGAAATGCATTCTACATCGACAGCAGTTCGGTTCCGAATCTGTCCAAGCAGGCATTGGCTGTTATTGCTTTTAAACGCAATGCCAGCGCTGCCTATAACCAGCTCTTCAATGCGGGCCTGACACTTCTGGATGGCAATTCTTCACGGGATGACTGGGTTGAAGGAAGCTGTAACGGGCTGGTGCCTTATGAGGACAAGCCCAAGCTACTGAGGGCGGACTGGGTACAGAACTCCAATGACAGCTACTGGTCCACCAACCCGGCAGAGTTCCTGACCGGATATTCGCCCATGTTCGGCCCTGAAGAGTCACCGCTGGGGCCGCGCACAAGGTTGGGTATTTCCATGCTCCAGAACCCTTTGTCATCAGGCCCGGTTTCACCGACGGCACCGGAGCCTGCTGGGCAGGATGGAAAGTTTGGGGCTGAAGATCTGGTCAATGTGATCTACAACAACAGGGCCTGGTACGCCGATGAGTTCCTTGATGAGCTCAGGAATCGTTGTACGGCGATTGGGGCAACGCAGGTTCTTCTCCCTACTGCAGGTTCGCGATCAGTTGATCAGGGTTGCGCCGTATTGCAGGCCTGGGATGGTCTTTACAATATCGATAGCGTTGGAGCGCACGTATATCGTGTCTTTATCGCCAATTACCGCAACAGTTTTGCAACGGACCTTACGGTGCCTTTCGATCCGACCGACCCGGTCGCAACGCCCTCCACGCCATCGGCGACCAATGCGGGCACTCCGGATGACCCTATGCTGCAGGCTCTGGCTGTTGGTTTGAATGCGCTTGATTCTGTCGGCATTGCCTATGATGCCGCGTTGGGAACGGTGCAGTATTACCAACCATCCGGCGGAGCACTTCCCGGGCTGGCGGGTGGAAGCCTGAGTGGTGGTACGCCAACAGACCTGGGGCCATCGTTCCCATGGCATGGTGGTGATGGAGGTGTCGATGGCGCATTTAACGCTATCGGTGTCGTTACCGACCCCTTCCTTGAAGATACCCGCTTCCCTCGTGTTGCACCCAGTACGATTGCCAATACGGCAGGGTTGTCCGATGTTGCTGGAGAAGGCTGGAGAATGGCGCGTGGCACCAGTTGGCACTTTGGCCTGGAGTTTACGGATAACGGGCCGGAGGCTTTCGGACTTGTCAGCTATTCACAATCCACCGATTCAGATTCGACCTTCTTCAATGATCAGAGCCAGCGCTTCTCTGACAAGAATTATCGGCCGATTGCATTCTCGGAGGAAGATATTGAAGCGAGTCTTCTGACAGGAGGCGAGCAGACCATCACCAGCGACTGACACGCATTCAGTAAAGCAGGGAGTAAAAAGAAAGCCGGGCATATCGCCCGGCTTTCTTTGTTTGAGGGGGGCAGCGATTACTGCTGGATGACAGTGTCATCCGTGGCTGTTGTACCGGCACCTCCAGAGAGGATCATGCCGATTGTCTGGCCGACCATTTCAGAGAATACATCGGAATTGTCAGCAGAAACCGGTGTGCCATGAGTACCTGCGGTGTAACGCGTGATGGCCGGCAGAGCGTAGTTACCTGCGGCTGTCACGTCATTGGCGCTCAGGGTCAGGGCCAGAGGCTCTGTACCTGCAAGCGGCGCAATGAAAGCGTTGCCGAGGGTTTCGCCTTCTCCTGCGCTGTTTGGAATCACCGTATCGCCAATGATTTCAGACAGCAGGATGCCGGTGCCGGCAGCCACGTGGTTATCCGAGAAGTTAACCGGGTCTACGGTATCCAGAGTTGCTTGCAGCACGTTGAAGTAGGTTTCCAGATTGGCATCACCCTGTTCCAGACCCGCCGCTGCGCTCAGGCCACCGAGAATGGCTGGTGCGAACGTCTCGGAGTTTTCAAGCAGGCGCACGATGCCGCCGCCCGGGGTCAGTAGGCTTGCGGCCACTACGTCGTCAGAGGTCTTCTCAGAGAGGGTGATCTGATTCTCGTTGGAAGCCGCAACGAACGGCGAACCGTTGATGGTGCCGAGGGAGTGACCCACGAAGAATACGTTGGTCATATCCAGAGTCCCGCCAGCGGCGGCGCCGTTGATGTCGATGTTGCCCAGACTTGCCCGAAGGTTCATCAGGTCAACAGCTCCCTGGCGGTTGTTGTCGCGGCTGGCCAGGAAGTTGGTCAGGTTAATGAACAGACTTCCTGATTCATCTTCACCTGCGGCCACTGCCGGATCGAAATCCATCAGTGTTGGCTGGTTGGCATCGTCTGCGTAGAAATTGAAATGGCGTTCAACGTCAGTTGCTGCAATACCCGGAATGGTGCTGCCAGGAGTTGCAACGGTGTTTTCTGCTGCGCCCAGGAAACCAATCGCGGCATCCAGGTTAGCATCTCCCGAGGTTCCTCCTGTCAGCACATCATCGATGATTGCTTGTGCTGTAACCGCATCCTGGCTGGTTGCCGTCATCACGAAGCTCAGGTTCAATTGCCCGGCGATTAAGGCAGCCACCGTAGTGTCGGAAGGAGCGAGGCTCGCGGGCAGGCCATTGTCCTGACCCGCTTGCAGAAGGGATGTTGCGAGCCCTTCCACGGACGCCTGGGACGCAGGAGTTACACCATGCAGTGGTTGATCAATCGCAACAACAGCAACGTTGGTTCCCATCGCAGCCAGTGTACTGACGAGCGCACTACCAAATGACAAGGCGGCACTGCGGTCCGTGGTGATGCCATGCTGGTAGATTACGGTACCGCCACTGACATCACCTGAGCTGGGATACAGAACCAGCACTGGCGCTTCCTGAAGTTCACCTTCCGGGAACGGGAAAATGTAGTTTACGACGTCTGATACGGACGGGTCCGCTTGCGGAATGACAAGGTTAAGGCCCGAGAACGCATAGTTCATGGTGGCCGCCAGGCCGCTGTCAGCCGTCCAGGATTCGGTGACCAATGGTGTGCCGTTGGTACCGCTCGGCGTGCCCAGGTAGTAAGGAAGCTCGATCGTACCCTGTACAAGGTTGACGTTTCCGGCACCGCCTGCCGCAGCCGATACCGGCGCGGAGGCCAGTGCTACATCGTTTGTACCCGCAAGATCCAGTGTGACTGTTCTGGCAGCAGGCGTCGGGAGAAGGTCAGAAAACCCGCCCGCAGCGGATGGGGCACTGCTGAGAGTAACACCGATACATTCAACGGCCAGGCTTCCAGTCAAACCTTCACAGGGTGCTCCACCACCGAACAGCGTCGGTAGTTTCTCGGCAATTGTGCCGCCAGACGAAGCAGGGATGTTCGGGAAGGCATTATAGGCTGCGGTAACAGCGGTATTAACGTCTGCATAGGAACTGGCTCCGCCCGCAACCGCGCTTTTTGCTGCGGAGACCTTCACAAAGCCTTCAATCTGGTCCGCAAACCAGGCTGCAGGCTCAGCAATGTAAGGCAGAACCTTTTCATCGTTAGACGTTGTAAAACTGTAGGAGATGGCAACGTCATCAGCGGTAAGGGAAGCACCCACTGCGCCAAAGTAGGCTTCAGCCAGTGGCTCCCAGACGCGGTTGATCAGGGTACGCACAGCGGCAAGCGACGCCGTGCCCAGAGGCTCATCGCCTGTCAGGCTGGCATAGGATGGCGACTGAATGATGGCATCGCCATTTACGTCGAGCACTCCCGTGGTCACAACAGCGATATAGCGCTTGCGCGGGTTCAGCGGCTGAGTCGGTACAATCCGGATAGCGGAACTACCGTCAAGTGTCACTGTATCCGCAGTAAACTGTGGCATGGCCGTCGGGCCAGACAGTGCGAGCTCCAGTGTGGGGGGTTCGCCGTTGCTCAGACCCTGCACCGGATCACCGCTGGCATAGGCAACTTCGATCAGGAAAACGGTTTGATTTGCCACCACTGAATTGGCGTCAACCTGGCCGTTGAACTGGATAACGGCAGGAGCAATGGTGGAGGCCCCACTCAGGGAGTTCAGTGCAGTAGTTACCGGGGGGGATGTATCACCAACACGGAAGGTTCCGTCTTTGGCTACCGAGTCAAAAATCAGGTCATTGGGAATCGGGAGTTGGCTGGTGACCGGGTTGAATATTGGCCACGTTTTCCCGGTAACGGCCGGGTTGCTGATCTGGTAATCCGGGTTGGCATTCGCCCCTTCGTCTCCGCCGCTTAAGCAGCCTGTAAGTCCAACGGAAGACGCCACGGCAAGACTTATTAGAGTTTTCTTGAACATGGGTGGAACCTTTTCCTGTTGTTGTGTCGTTATGTTCGGCAGCTGACGGGGCCGGTCTCTGATCCGGTAAGCCCGTTGTCAGTGGCCTTTCCTGCTAGAACGATTGTCTGAAATTGTAGCCAGCACTAGAGCCAATTTCTGTAACTCTGACTATAGCGACAGTATGGCAACTGTTGATCAGCCGAAAGTGTGATTCTTTCCTTCAGATCGTCCAGCGTAAGAGGTGCCCGGCATTCCTGAAAAATAGTTGGGAGTTAGTGGTTTGTCGAGCAGCCAGACTTACTCGAAACCGGAGTAATCCGGTGCCCGCTTTTCCATGAATGCACGAAAGGCCTCGGCGGCTTCCGGTGACTTCAGTCGTTCCGAGAACAGGGCGCCCTCGGCCAGCATGGTCTCCCTCAACTGCTCGGTGGTAGGGCGGTTGATAAGGGTCTTGGCTGCCCGGATGGCAGCGGGTGGTTGTGCGGCAAGTTGTTTGCAGGCTGCAAGGGCAAGGCTCTCGGTGTCCTGCGCGGGACAAACCCTGTTGATCAGACCGAGCCGGAAGGCATCATCTGAGCTGAACGTATTGCCCAGCATCAGCAACTCGGCAGCGCGCACGCGTCCCAGCCAGGAAGGTAATAGAAGGCTTGAGCCCCCTTCGGGACACAGCCCTAGGTTGGTGAAGGGCATCTGGAAACGGGCGTTATCGCCCGCGAATACCATGTCACAGTGCAGCAGCATGGTGGTTCCGATACCGACAGCGGGGCCGTTAACCGAGGCAACAACAGGCTTGGTTGCCGTGGCGAGCAAAAGGAGAAAGCGGCCAACCGGAGTTTCCTCGAAGGCGCCGGGCAGGCCCTGGGCAAAATCGCCAAGATCGTTGCCGGCAGTAAAGCATTCCTCGCTGCCGGTGAACAGAACGCAGCGGATGCCTGGTTCGGTACCGGCCCGTTCCAGAGCATCGCCCAGAGCGGTATACATATCGTGGGTGAGGGCGTTCTTGCGATCTGGCCGGTCGATCCGAACCGTCAGGATATGGTCTTCAAGGGTAGTGCGAATCAAGTCTGTCACGGTAACTCCTGGGTGCTTTTTATCATTTGAGTAGGATGGTACCTTTTTTCGATTGTTTTTTTCATATCCATTGATAGCGAGTTCGCCTTCTGTCGGATCACTCGCAGGCCGGATTTTCTGGTAAACTTCGGCCTCCCGATTTTGCCGATGGCACGATACAACGATATCTACATGATGAGGGGCCTATGACCACCGTAATCCGCCAGAACGATCTGATCGAAAGCGTAGCGGACGCGCTGCAGTTCATTTCCTACTACCACCCGAAAGATTTTATCCAGGCTGTTTACGAGGCCTATCAGAAGGAAGAGTCCCAGGCCGCGAAAGACGCCATGGCCCAGATCCTGATCAATTCCCGGATGTGCGCCCAGGGCCACCGCCCGATCTGTCAGGATACCGGTATCGTCACCGTTTTCGTTAACGTCGGTATGGATGTGAAATTCGAGTGCGATCAGCCTCTGGATGATGTGATCAACGAGGGTGTTCGTCGCGCCTACACTCATCCGGACAACGTTCTGCGTGCTTCTGTACTGGCTGACCCTGATGGCAAGCGCCAGAACACCAAGGACAACACACCGGCCATCATCCATTACAAAATGGTTCCCGGCGACAAAGTCGAAGTACATGTGGCAGCCAAAGGCGGCGGCTCCGAGGCGAAGTCCAAATTTGCCATGCTGAACCCATCTGACTCTGTTGTGGACTGGGTTCTGAAGATGGTTCCTCAGATGGGCGCTGGCTGGTGCCCGCCGGGTATGCTGGGTATCGGTATCGGTGGTACCGCTGAGAAAGCAATGGAGTTGGCCAAGGAGTCGCTGCTGGACCCGATCGATATTCACGATCTGCAGGCCCGTGGTGCCTCCAATCGTGCTGAAGAGCTGCGTCTTGAGTTGTTCGAGAAGGTTAACGAACTGGGTATCGGTGCTCAGGGCCTGGGCGGTCTGACCACGGTTCTGGACGTGAAGGTCAAGGATTACCCGACCCACGCGGCCAACAAGCCGGTTGCGATCATCCCGAACTGTGCTGCAACCCGCCACGCTCACTTTACCCTGGACGGCACCGGTCCTTCTCTGCAGACCCCTCCGAGCCTGGATGACTGGCCGGAAATCACCTGGGAAGTGGGTGAGAACGTTCGCCGGGTGAATCTGGATACCGTCACTCCGGAAGACGTCAAAGACTGGCAGCCGGGTGAAACGGTTCTGCTGTCCGGAAAGATGCTGACGGGTCGTGATGCTGCCCACAAGAAGATGGTGGACATGATCGAAAACGGCGAAGAGCTGCCGGTCGACCTGAAAGGCCGTTTCATCTATTACGTTGGCCCGGTCGACCCGGTTCGCGAAGAGGTGGTTGGTCCTGCTGGCCCGACAACCGCAACCCGCATGGACAAGTTCACCAACACCATGCTGGAGAAGACTGGCCTGACTGGCATGATCGGTAAGGCCGAACGTGGCCAGGTTGCGATTGATGCGATCAAGCAACACGGTGCTGTGTACCTGATGGCTGTGGGCGGTGCGGCCTACCTGGTCTCCAAGGCCATCAAGAATGCCGAAGTGGTTGCGTTCGAAGAACTCGGAATGGAAGCGATCTACGAGTTTGAGGTGGAAGATATGCCGGTGACGGTCGCTGTGGATTCACGTGGCAGCTCGGTTCACCAGACTGGCCCGGTCGAATGGCATGACAAGATCATCGCTGCCAAGGCAGTCTGATCCGTTAGTGTAGTACCGGAAGGGGGCAGGTTAGTCTGCCCCCTTTTTTATCAGCTTGAGCAACTGATATTCAGGTGTTTGCCCCAATCCGGCGGTAGTGCCGCATAGTCTTCATTCTCAGGCTGCTCGTCGAAGGGTTTTTTCAGTACCTCCAGCAGCTTCTTCATCGGTTGATAATCGCCGTTCTGGGCTTCCAGAATAACCTGCTGGGCGAGGTAATTTCGCAGGATATACTTGGGGTTCACCTTCCGCATGGCGTATTCGCGCTCGTCATGTGCCCTTTCTTCAAGTTTCAATCGATCTTCGTATCGGCCTAACCAGGCGTCAGCAACGCTTCTGTCGACAAACAGATCCCTTATCGGCGCGTGGCCGTGGGTCCATAGGTTGGATAGTCCCCGGAAGAAGCGTGTGTAGTCGATCCGGTGCTCGTGGAGCATGCTGAATGTCTCCATGATCAGGCTGTGGTCGCCGTCATCTTCCTGCGCCAGTCCGAGTTTGTCCCTCATATTCTGGCGGAATCGGGAGTTGTAGGTGATTTCGTAACGGCGCAGCGCCTTACGTATATTGTCTTCATCCATGATCGGCAGAAGGGCGTTAGCGAGGTACTGGCAATTGGTAAAGCCGATCTGGGGCTGTCGGTTATAGGCGTACCGTCCTTCATGGTCGGAATGGTTGCAGATAAATCCAGCGTCGAAATCGTCCAGGAAGGCAAACGGCCCGTAATCAAAGGTGTCGCCGATAATTGACATGTTGTCGCTGTTCATCACGCCGTGGCAAAAACCGACAGCCTGCCAGTCGGCCACCAGGCGAGCAGTGCGCTCAACCACTTCCTCAAACCAGCGTTGATGGCGCTCGTCTTCCGGCAGCTCGATCAGGTGAGGGAAGTGCAGGGCGATGACATGTTCCAGAAGTGTTTTTACAGCCTCCGGGCCTTCGTGATGCGCTGCAAATTCGAAGTGTCCAAAGCGGATATGGCTCTGAGCTACACGGACCAGCGCGGCGGCGGTCTCGATGGACTCTCTGCGTACCGGGTCCGTGGCGCTCACCATGAATAGAGCGCGGGTTGTCGGTATGCCGAGCCCGTGCATGGCTTCGCTACAGAGATACTCACGAATGGTGGACCGCAACACGGCCCGGCCGTCTCCGAACCTTGAGTAAGGTGTGATGCCTGCGCCCTTGAGATGCCAGTCCCAGCGACGTCCGTCCGGAGACGTTGTTTCCCAGAGCAGTAGCCCCCGGCCATCGCCGAGTTCAGGGTTATACACGCCGAATTGATGGCCGGTGTACTTCATGGCCACCGGGTCCATGCCTTCCAGTAGCTCACAGCCGGCACCGACACCGGTCCAGTCGTTTTCCGAGCTGGCGGAGAAGCCCATTTCATGAGCCAGATCGTGATTGAAGCAGGCCATGCGGGCACCGGAGAGTGGGCTGGGTTGTACCCGGGTATAGAAACTGTCCGGGAGCTCCAGATAACGGTGTTCAATACGAAAGCCGTTGTTTCCCATAATGTGCTCCTGCTCCCATCTGGTATGAATGCTGCTGATCTATTTCATTGACCTATGCTGGATATCAGCACAGGGAATCTCGAGACATGCAGTAAGGCACGCAAGAAATCCGTTGGTGCTTCCTATGATACGGAAAAAGGCCGGTAGTTTGGGGAGTTCGAATTCCCGCTAATGCCTGGAGTTCCAAAATGGTGCACACCAAAAGTTGCCGCTCTTATTTGGTGCGAAAGTCTTTAAGGTTCCAGGTGAATATTTTTACGTTTAAACAATAGGGAAAGAATTCATGATCAGGCCCCGCTTACTCGTTATTTCCGATCTGGATGGCACGTTGCTGGATCATCAGGACTATTCCTGGCAGCCCGCCTTGCCCGCTTTGGAAAAGCTTCGGGGCGCAGGTATACCGTTGATTCTCAACTCCAGCAAAACAGCGGAAGAAATACGCAAATTGCGGGAAGAGCTTGGAAACACAGATCCTTTCATTGTCGAAAATGGTGCAGCTGTGGTGATTCCGGCGGGCACTTTTGGTGATGCCGGGGAAACCGTGGTGAATTTTGGGGCGTCGCGCTCGCAGGTACTCGACGTCCTCTCCAGGCTAAGGGTCAGAGGGGCTCGTTTCCGGGGCTTTGAAGACATGTCCGTCGCTGAGCTGGCGGAGCTCACCGGCTTGACGCCGGAACAGGCCGAGCTGGCGAAACGGCGCCTGGGAACGGAGCCGCTCATCTGGGAAGGGTCTGAGGAGGAGCGGGTCGAGTTTGAGGCCGGGCTGGCTGCAGAAAACCTGAGGTTAGTGCAGGGGGGGCGCTTTTTTCATGCGATGGGCGTCTTCGATAAAGCCGATGGGGCCCGTTTTTTGCTGGAGAAATATCAGGAGCGCTATGGCGGTGGGCCGATCATCGCAATTGCATTGGGGGACAGCCCTAATGATCAGCAATTGCTGGAGTCGGCTGACATACCGGTCGTCATCCGGGGTGTGAACAGTGATGACGTCCAGTTGCCATCCGCCAAACATGCCATGCGCTCCCTCAAACCCGGCCCTGAAGGTTGGAATGAGTGTGTGCTCAATCTCCTGTTTGAGTACGGGTACTAGCACTATAAGAAGGAGAGCCCCATGGGCGACTTTTACCAGAATGGCATTATCACCACCCTCCATAATCTTGTTCGTCGTCCGGTTGAAGATCTCGAAGCGGACTTGATGGAATTCCGTAAGGCGAGGCCCATGTCATTAGTGCTGCCGTCGCTGTTTTCCGAACTCGAAGGGCCAGCCCTGAAGAATATTGTTCACGAGTTGGCGAAGGTGCCGTATCTGGATCAGATCGTCATTGGTCTGGACCGGGCAAACGAAGAGCAATACCGGTACGCTCTGGAATACTTCTCGGAGCTACCTCAGAGCAATGTGCAAGTGTTGTGGAACGATGGCCCACGGCTCAGGGCGATTGACCTGCTTCTTCGGGAGCAGGGCCTGGCGCCGACAGAAATGGGCAAGGGGCGTAATGTCTGGTACTGCTTCGGCTATGTACTGGCTTCAGGTATCGGCAAATCGGTTGCCCTGCATGATTGCGATATTCTGACCTATTCCCGGGATCTTGTTGCCCGGTTGATCTATCCGGTGGCTAATCCCGGCTTCAACTATATGTTCTGCAAGGGCTATTACGCTCGTGTCGCGGATAGCAAAATGAATGGCCGGGTCAGCAGGCTGCTGGTCACACCACTCATTCGGGCTCTCAAGAAAGTCTGCGGTCCCAATGACTTCCTTGATTACCTGGACAGCTATCGTTACCCGCTTGCCGGTGAATTTTCCTTCCGCACCGATGTCATCAACGATCTCAGAATCCCCAGTGATTGGGGGCTTGAAGTCGGAGTCCTGTCGGAAATGAAGCGGAACTATGCCACCAACAGGCTATGCCAGGTGGATATTGCTGATGTCTACGACCACAAACATCAGGAGCTTTCTCCTGAGGATGCCAGTCGCGGGCTATCGAAAATGAGCATGGACATCGCCAAGGCTCTGTTCCGAAAGCTGGCCACCAACGGCGAAGTGTTTTCTCCGGAAACTTTCAGGACCATCAAAGCGACCTATTTTCGGATTGCGTTGGATTTTGTGGAAACCTACCAGAATGATGCGGTGATCAATGGCCTGACGTTTGATCGCCACAAGGAAGAAAAGGCGGTGGAACTGTTCGCTCAGAATGTGATGAGGGCAGGGTCGTATTTTCTGGACAACCCCATGGATACCCCGTTCATTCCAAGCTGGAACCGGGTGACCAGCGCAATCCCCGACATCAAGGCACAACTGCTGGAAGCCGTAGAGCTGGATAACGAGGAGTTTCGGCCATGACCCATCCGCTAAAAACCAAACTGGTTTCCATGCTGGAGGTGGTTTATCCGTCGCTGGATTGTGACTACCTGGCTGGGCAGTTGTTGGAAACGATGGGGCTGCCTCCGGACCAGCCTCTGCCGCCGGCCCACCAGAATAACTGGGACGAGTCGGATGTGGTCTTGATTACGTATGCCGATACGGTCCAGAAGGAAGGTGAAAAGCCGCTGGTGACCTTGCATCAGTTCCTGGAGGATTGTCTGGCGGACACCGTGTCGTCCGTGCATATTCTGCCGTTCTTCCCGTTCAGTTCGGACGATGGCTTTGCGGTCATGGACTATCTGGCTGTGAATGAATCCCATGGTGACTGGGAAGATATCGAAGCCATCGGCAAGGACTTCAAGTTGATGGCGGACCTTGTGATCAATCACATGTCGTCCCGCAGCAGGTGGTTTGAGAATTTTAAAAAGCGCGTCGATCCCGGAAAAGACTATTTCTTTGAGGGCAACCCGAAAGATGATCTGAGCGCGGTGGTTCGTCCCCGTACCTCGCCACTGCTGAATGCTGTCCAGACTGAAGACGGAGAACGGCATGTCTGGTGTACCTTCAGCGAAGACCAGGTGGACCTCAATTTTGCCAACCCTCAGGTTCTGATCGAGTTTGCCGGGATTATTCGCAAGTACCTTGAGCATGGCGTCATTATCTTTCGTCTCGACGCTGTGGCGTTTCTCTGGAAAGAGCCCGGTACGCCATCGATCCATCTACAGCAGACTCATGAGCTGATCAAAATTCTGCGTCTGTTAATCGAGCACCACAGCCCGGAAGCGGTCATCATCACCGAAACCAACGTTCCGAACCGGGAAAACCTTACCTATTTCGGTAACGCCAACGAAGCGCACGTGATCTACAACTTCTCGCTGCCACCGTTATTGATCAATACGTTGATAACAGGCGACTGCCGTCACCTGAAAACCTGGCTGATGAGTATGCCGCCGGCCCAGATGGGTACGACCTATCTGAACTTTATCGCCTCCCACGACGGTATTGGAATGCGGCCGACGGATGGCTTGCTTTCTGAGGAAGAAAAGCAGCGGCTGATCAATACCATGGATTCGTTTGGCGGAAAGGTGTCCTATCGGCGCACCGCCGATGGCCGGGACCAGCCCTATGAGGTGAATATCGCGCTCTATGACGCGTTGAAAGGGACGGCTGAATCAGGTGCGGATCACTGGCAGTTGCAGCGTTTTATTTGTGCCCACACAGTGATGCTTGCCCTGGAGGGCATCCCGGCCTTCTACATTCACAGCCTGCTGGCAACAGAGAATGATCTTGAACGGGTAGAGCATACCGGTCGGCTTCGTTCCATCAACCGTAGTCAGTGGCAGCTGGATGCACTTGAGGAAGAGCTGGAAAACCCACTGAGCCATCACAGTAAGGTTTTCCATGAGTTGAACCGGCTGATTGCCATTCGCCGCAAACAACCGGCATTCCACCCCAATGCGACCCAGTTCACCCTGCACCTGGGGCTGCAGGTTTTCGGCTTCTGGCGTCAGAGTATGCGGCGTGACCAATCTGTGTTCTGCATTCACAATATCAGTGATGAGGTGCAGCAGATTGCGCTCAGCGACATCAATCTGATTGGTACAGACCACTGGCTCGATCTGATCTCGGGGATGAAGATTGATGACCTGTCCGGATCGATCACGCTTAAGCCCTATCAGAGTGTATGGCTGACCAACCGGGAGTAATCCGGAATCAGTCCGAAATATGAACCAGTTGTTTGCCGAAGTTCTGGCCTTTCAGCATGCCTTTAAAGGCCTCCACGGCGCTTTCGAGGCCCTCGGCGACGGTCTCCCGGTACTTCAGCTCGCCTGATGCCACTCGGGAGGCCAGAACGTCAGTTACTTCCCGATGCTTATCCTGCCATTCGGTGACCAGGAAGAAGCGGTGCTCCGGTACGGGATCAAGGGTCTTGAGCACATCGAAGGGAGTCTCAACGGCTGCCATGTTCGTGGCATTGTAGGCAGAGACATAGCCGCAGATGGGTACACGGGCGCCCGGGTTGAGCAATGGTGCAACAGCGCGGGTTACGGCTCCACCGACGTTTTCAAAATAGATGTCTATGCCGTCAGGGCAGGCGGCTGTGAGATCGGCTTCCAGATTGCCGGCCTTGTAGTCCACACAGGCATCAAAGCCCAGTTCATTCACGACAAAACTGCATTTCTCCGCCCCACCGGCGACGCCGACAACCCGGCATCCTTCGGCTTTTGCGGTCTGGCCGACAACGGTGCCAACCGGGCCCGAGGCTGCTGAGACGACGACCGTTTCACCGGCTTTGGGTTTTCCCACATACATCAACCCGCAGTAGCCAGTGCGGCCCGGCATTCCGGCAACTCCGAGGTAAGCCTGAAGCGGAACGTTGTCTTTCTGGCGGATTTTATAAACCATGGGTGCATCGCCGGGAAACGTCACGTACTCCTGCCAGCCGGAGTAGCAGGTGACCAGATCACCAACACTGAATTTGTCAGACCGGGATTCAACAACACGGGCGACACT
This sequence comes from Marinobacter salinexigens, assembly GCF_008370345.1. Taxonomy (GTDB): domain Bacteria; phylum Pseudomonadota; class Gammaproteobacteria; order Pseudomonadales; family Oleiphilaceae; genus Marinobacter; species Marinobacter salinexigens. The sequence goes on from NZ_VTUU01000011.1 coordinate 91,349, forward strand.
TTCGCCCACGATGGGGTCGTCTATGGCGATCGGGTCCATGTAACCCTTAGCGTTATTCATGCGGGGACGCATATAAGGATCGAGTGACAGCCAGAGAACCTTGACCATCACTTCGCCATCCTGGGGAGCGCGGGCCGGACGATCCTCAAGTACCAGATCCCCCTGCTGGATTTCACCCTGTGGGCGCTTTTTGAGGACGATCGCTCGGTTTTTGTATTCGCTCACAATTAATCTCCAGTTGCATAATGAAACCAGATTAGGGTGGCGGAGATTTGCGTCGGGGTCAACCTCTTGTCATGCGTGTCGTCGGTTTCGGGGTTTTATTCTCAGTGGCGATGGTTATAATTTGATTCGCGCTCAGGATGAGCCGAATGAATTATTTATCTTCAAGGATCGAAGACATGCCCCAGGCAAGCGGACTGCAGTTCACCGCCCGTGTTGGTGAACTCCCCCCAGACTTATTCGCCGTGGTTGGCTTTGCGCTGACCGAAGGCCTTTCCGAACTCTTTCACGGCCGACTGAAACTGGCCAGTACGGATCCCGCTATCCAGCCCTCTGATGTGCTGGAACAACCTGTAAATCTGGTGGTGTGGCAGG
>NZ_VTUU01000056.1 GCF_008370345.1 Marinobacter salinexigens
GAGAGACAAGTGGTTTCCAAAGCCAAGTGTGTACTAGCAGTCTAGCAACCAGCTAGCTCGGGCGGMAGCAGGCAGCMATCATGTCGGAGGAGAAGCACCACCACTTCTTCAACCACCACAAGAAGGACGAGGAGCAGCCCGCCGGCGAGTACGGGTACTCCGAGACCGAGGTGGTCACCGCCACCGGCGAGGGCGAGTACGAGAGGTACAAGAAGGAGGAGAAGGAGCACAAGCACAAGCAGCACCTCGGCGAGGCCGGCGCCATCGCCGCCGGCGCCTTCGCACTCTACGAGAAGCACGAGGCGAAGAAGGACCCCGAGCACGCGCACAGGCACAAGATCACGGAGGAGGTCGCTGCCGCGGCGGCCGTCGGCGCCGGCGGCTACGTATTCCACGAGCACCACGAGAAGAAGAAGGACCACAAGGACGCCGAGGAGGCTAGCGGCGAGAAGAARCACCACCACCTCTTCGGCTGACCGTAGTACCGGCCGGCGCGCGACCGAGCTAGCTAGCTCCGGCGCACACAACCACACACCTGTTTAATTCTGTACTGCATGCGTGTGTAATTTGATGGTTCACAATAATGAGTCCCTCTCCGGACCTTGGTAGCTGCTTGCTTGTGGTGAGTGAGAGTGTGAGACTGAGGGAGAAGAGGTGGTGGGCGTGGGGCTACGTCGAGAGAGGCGTGTTCCTGTACTCGCTTCGTTTTCTCTGCATGCGTGTATAATTGTGTTCAATAATAAGTGAG
>NZ_VTUU01000057.1 GCF_008370345.1 Marinobacter salinexigens
GATTTACATAGCCGGAGCTGTGATGTTCCTCACCAACCAAAATAACAATGACCTTAGTCCATTTCTCATGATTTACATAGCCGGAGCTGTGATGTTCCTCACCAACCAAAATAACAATGACCTTAGTCCATTTCTCATCTGTTGGAGAGAGGGGATAGAGAAGGAAATGAACAATGAGGCAAAGCAATTTAAAGGGTCAAAGCCAAGTCGAACAGGACAGACACTCTAGACACTTGACACATTTAGCTCATGCTTAGTAGGTTGCGGGCTTGTAGGCTATGAAACTGATGCACTGAACTTGGCGAACATTGTCGATGGCAATGATCCGGATGAATGCGTCCGGGTATTCCTTCTTGCACTCCTCGAGCTCCTTCGCGACCTGGGTGGCATCGTTGCAGCCGAACATGGGCAATTTCCACATGGTCCAGTAGCGCCCATCGTAGTATCCAGGGGATCGGTGGTGCTCACGGTATACAAAGCCAATTTTGCAGAATTCCAAGCAAGGAATCCATCCGCTGCGGAGAAGATACTCAATTTGCTTGAGCAAAGCCTCGACGGAGAGAGGCGGAAGGTAAGAGAGAGTCTCGAACTTCTTCACACCCTCGATCGGCCAGACCTTCATGCACTGAMCCCTGCCTCCGTTGCTTGGAAGCTTGGAGAAGTCGTTGCTTGCCCTCCTGGTGGCCGGGAAGGCAGAAGCCGACTTGAGGCCGGTGAAGGGTGCAACCATGTTGGATTGGGCTG
>NZ_VTUU01000058.1 GCF_008370345.1 Marinobacter salinexigens
GGCGGCCTCGTTGTCGGCCCGGGCCACGAGCCTCCTGCCAAGCCGGTTGGGCGCCGAGGCGGCGGCTTCTCGGCCTTGGGCTTGGTGGCCACGGCRCCCTCCCCTTCCGCCGCCTCAGCTGCGGCGGCCTCGCTGTCGGCCCGGGCCACGAGCCTCCTGCCAAGCCGGTTGGGCGCCGAGGCGAAGYTGACGCGGCCGCCGCTGCTGCCGGTGGGCACGCCCGCGGCCAGCATGACCCGCGAGGTGGCCGACGCCATGTTGGTGCTCGCCATGGGCGCGGACTCCTTGCAGCGGGTGCTCAGTTAGTCTGTCTGGCCTGGC
>NZ_VTUU01000012.1 GCF_008370345.1 Marinobacter salinexigens
TCGGCCACGAAGTGATTGTCTCCTTCCTGGATGGCGACCCGGACCAGCCGATCATCACCGGCCGGACCTACCACGCCACCAACACACCGCCGTACGCGCTGCCGGAACACAAAACCCGGACCACCCTGAAAACCCAGACCCACAAGGGCGAAGGCAGTAACGAACTGCGGTTCGAGGACGAAGCGGACCAGGAACAGATTTACGTGCACGCCCAGAAAGATCTGGACCTGCTGACGGAAAATAATCGCACCGAAGTGATCAAAAACGAAAGCCACCTGACGGTGGAGAACCACGAATTCAGCCGGATTCAGGCAAACGATCACTGCACAACGGATGGCGAGAAACGTGTGTCTGTCGGCGCAGACTGCAGCCAGATTATCGGTGGCACCCTGCACCAGAAAACCGGCTCAGTCATGGCCAGCGAAGCGGGCACCGAAGTTCACCACAAGGCTGGCGCCAAAGTGGTTCTGGATGCGGGTGCGGAACTCACGATTGCTGGCGGTGGAAGCTTCATCAAGTTGGACCCCAGCGGTGTGACCCTGAGTGGCCCGGGCATCAAGATTAACTCCGGGGGAAGTCCGGGGAGTGGTAGCGGGCAGGGGGCGAGTGGGGCGGAGTTGCCAGCGATATTCAGTCGGTCTGTTCCAGCAGATGTTCGCGCGGACGAACTCCCAGAAGTCTCGCAACGGCCGATGGCGACACCCGATCAAATTAGAGCATTAAAGAGCGCCGCCAGTCAGGGGAAAGGACTTTGCCAAATATGTGCGGGTAATGCTGAGGGTAGTGCGTAATGGTCGCAGTTCCACAAATCCGGGGCAAAGGGGAGACTTTTATACTGGTTGATGGGGCGAAAGTAGACGCCTTGCCCCAGTATATTTACCGGGAGGAATTGTCTCCCGAATGCGATGCGCTCTATCGGCGGACAGAATTGGAGTCTCTTGTTGAGATTTCTCCGTGGCTGGTGAAGGCAGAATTTGATGGGCCGATTTCCAGAAAGTGCTTTGTGGATAGGATGCACGATGGTGTGGCGATTGCAGTAACGTCGGAGGCTGGATTTGATGCCTTGCTCGAGCACTTCCGAAGTTTGTTGATTGCACAAACAACCACTGGTGAAGACGCGATTTTCCGATTTTATGATCCAGAAATCCTCAGGAATCTCCTGTCGGCTGGCAATTTGGCTGATGACGTCAGACGCTTGTTAGGACCGTGCAGCTCGGTTGCCATTCAGGATCGGGGCAATGGACACTGGGAGTATTTCCCGAATGATGCACACCCGACATCTTATCAAACAGCATTGTTCGTCATCAGGGAAGAACACTTGGTTGCCATGGAACAGGGGGCCGAAAGAACTGCGTTAAGAAATCTGGAAGCGCACACGGCTACCTATTTTCCTCATCTTCTGAGTAACGGTGAAGACGAGCAGGAAGCAGGAGGTTCTGCGGTGGCACGGTTGATTAAAGCTGCCAACGGGAAAGGGCTGTGGAGTACGAGGGACGTAGCTCTTTTCATCAATACAATTGGCTGGCTTGGAGCTGATGCATTTGAGGATGCTGAAGTCTGCAATTTATGGCGTAGCAGTTCCGTACAGCCGGGTAAAGCCATCGCACAAATAGCGGAATACGCAGAGAAGAAGTCAATGGAGGGACTGAATCATGGGTAGTGCCAACAGCGCAGCATTCCTGCAGGGGCGGGATGACATAAACTCCGCCGTGCAGGTGTGTCCCCTACAGCAAAAAACGGTCGCTCTCTATCCTACTCGGTGGGCTATCAGTCAGGAGCCAGTCACACTGCCCGACAATTTTTTCCCGCCCTCGGTAGCTCTGGATAAAACTCACTACTGTGTTCGAAAGCTGACCACGGGGTGGGTTTATCTGTATTCAGAGGCATTCGCCACACTCCATGAATATCGAGTGGATGAGCAGGGCGCCATCACTGAGGTGCTTCCTGGAAATCGTTGTGAACTGTTACCGGATGTCGATGCTGACTCAGCTTTACCCTGCATTCACCACCCGGCAATTGGAACGGTGTTTTTAAAATTTGTACGCCACCGATGGACTGTTCGTTTGCAGGAACTGATCCGTGTAGATGCTGTTGTCAGGGCGGGTTACATGCAGGCTTTCGAGTTGGATGGTCTTCCGGAAACCGGCGAAGGGGTGAATATTGCTGAAACGGAGATTGCGAATCAGGTAGTAGAGGACTTTCGCCCCGAGCCGATAGAGTTCAATTGGAGTCTGACGGACTTCGCCCAAGGTATTGAAGAACCGGATTTTAATGGCATTTGCAAGAAGGCGACGGAGTTCTCCTATTGCGTCGCACTGGATGATGAGATCGGGATAACGTCTGAGTTGGGGCAACTGCATGCGCTCTATGTAAACCTCATCCAGAATCATGCTGAAGAGAATGCTTATGCCTACACCACCGCACAGATGGTGGATGCGCTGATCGCCCAGGAATCGGCGAAAAACGAGGACGAAGACGACCGGAAAGAGGTCGCCGACAAACTGAAAGAGCGGATTCGTGCTTCCGACAAGGAGGCGTTTGTTGAGCGTTACCACAAACAAATTGAAGAATATGACCAGGCCCGCTCCCAGGTATTTGACGACTGGAAGAAGTGGGTCGATTCCAACCAACTGGCCAGTAAGTTGCAGTTCAACGACCTATACAGTGCCGATGGTTTTCAGGCGGTTGAGCAAGAGCTCGCAGATATTCTGGATGGCTATGTCTCAGCTGAGAAAGGCAGGGAAGATGCCAAGGCATGGCTAGAGCCGAGTAATGGCTCCAGTGTCGTGGGGGCTGTGTTAAAGAGCGTTTTGTTTTTGGTGACCTCTACCAACAAGATAACTGAGAAGCTTAAAGACCTACCCGATTTTGATTACGGCAGTCTGAAGATTGTCGATAGCATGTACGACATGCCTGGCTATGTGACCGCCACGCTCGCTACTGACACTTTGCTATTGGAGTTTGCCGCACCTGCAGCAGATATGGGAGGCTGGGCCGCCAATCCCCAAACCCGGCCTCAGTGGAAAAAGTGGATCAAGCGTGTCTCGAAACGCTATGAAATTGATATCCACGAACATGGCATGACGTTGGACGATGCGACAGAGTTCCTGCTGAAAGCTAATCGCGAAGCCCTGGCTGGCGTCTCAGGGTACGATCTCACCGAGCTCTCGATGACCCCCCTTGCAGCTGGACTGATGGAAGCCAATATCAGAAATCGCCTGCGCGATAGCCTGATAGACGTCTTCCACCTCGACCCGAACCTTCGGGATAACCCATTTGGCTGGCTTCACACCAGGCTTGATCCTGTTGTCGAAGGTATAAAGCAGAATAGGGGCAGGTTCATTGGTGCGGTGACCCTCTTCCAGGCGTTTAATTTGGTGAGCTTGTTCAGTGGCCTGAAAGAGACTCAGCAAGACGTCATGATGTCCGATCGTCAGGCCGCGCTCGATAGGTGGCTGCCGTTTATGGATGGCCTCTGGAATCTAGCTGAAGGGGTGGTCAACCTTAGTGGATTGCTGATCCGGTCGGAGTATGCCAAGGCGTTGGGTGTGGATTTGGCCGCGGCTGGGACTAGAGTATCGGTGATATTCAATGGGACCCGAGCAGTTGAGGCGATATCTAAGGGTACGAAAATTATCTCAAAAGTAGCTGTCAAGTATCTCCCCTTCGTCGGGCCGCTGCTGGCGATAGGTCTTGAGGGAAGAGCTGGTTGGCGGGCCTGGCATACAGGTCATAATATGGCGGTGGCTTTGGCTGCAGTACAGATAGGTCTGACCATTGGTATTGGTTACCTGACCGCTTTGGCAGTAGCAGGGACTGTCGTTGGCGCCCCGGTCGTGCTTGTGGGGGCGGTATTAGTGGTAATTTCTATAACAGTTACTGCTATCCAGCTATACATCGCCCGCTCGCGAATTGAGGATTTCCTGTCGCAGTCCTTTTGGGGCAATGCTCCCTATCTGCGTTACTGGGACGGCCAAAGGAGACCCCGGGCAATGGAGCTTCTGGAGACGAGTAAGGCGATTGTCTCTTCGGATAAAGGGATAGGTATAAGGAGCTACTTCGAGGCAGAGGTGGACGCGTTCTACTACCTGCTGTTCTCTCCGGTGGTGCGGATTAATGACTTTGTGGCCAGTCACTGGGAAACAACCCGACAGGGAGAGCTGAAGGTGCTGTCGGAATTCACCAGCTTCGCTGTGCATTTCCCCGGTTTTGACGAGGGGACCTGCACAGTGTCGATCCAACTCTACGAAGCCAGCCGGCATTTTTTCACCAGCAACGATGTGAATGACATATCAGATGTGTTCGATGCTAGGCAAAAAGTTGAGGCCTCACCTCAGGGGGCGACGTATCGCTTCACTCATTTTAACCATGAGAAGTACGAGCAACTTGAACTGCTGATCGAATACGTGAAGGATGGCCGCAAAGTTACGGGGGATGAAGGCTTGCGCATCATTCTGGATGGAACCGACGTAGAGGAGCTGGGTGTGGATGAGCGACTCACCTTTGAACTGTGATTTGCCGGTAACAGACATCGAACAACAACTGGAAAAACGCTGGTATCGGACCCATGGCGAACGACTTGCTAGCCCTCCTGCGCGAAAGGTGGCGGGGGCGCCCGATTCTTCAGAGGATATGAGCTACGGTATTGCGTATATCAATGACCGGTTTATGGATATCCGGACAGCTTTTTTGATTTTCCGGCGTTTCCAGTTGGTTGTCATAAATTTGTTCATGATTGCGGCCCTGTCGCTTATGTGGGTGGTTGGCCAGTTTTACTACGGGGTATTCGCGGCGTCGGCTGCGCTGTTCGTACCCCTATGGGCAGCGGTTTACCTTTTCGAGATTTTCTTCCCGCTCACGCTGCCGGTGAGAGTCGACCGACAAGAGGGTTTTGTGTACGTGGGGCACCGGGGGACCTTCTACCGGATACCTTGGGATGAGCTGGAGGTGAGTTTTTCCCATAACCTGCAGTATTTGGGCTCCGGTGTGATGTGGGAACGACAGTATTATTCACACCTCTATCTCCGCGACAAATATTACTTTTGTGGGAAAGCCCCTAAAAGACCTCTGCAACGCAAGAAGATATCGTCTGGATTTAACGAAGATGATATGTACCGGAAATGGAATTTTATCGTTAGATACTATAACGAAGGCTTTGTGGAAGAGGATAAGGGCAATTTGGTCACTACGAATTATGACTCATATATTAAACACGTAGGCTTTAAGTCTTTGAGGGTCTTCCTGATAGATCACTTCGTTTTTGTTATTTTTATGCCTACGTTTATTTGGTGGAAATTTAGTCCCTTCAAGTTCAAATGGCCAAAAGAAATCGAAGCCGTTTTTGGCAAGATCAACTACTACTGATAATGCGGAAGTAACTCAGCGCCATGGCAGGAGGCGCATCATTCTGGATGGAAATGACGTAGCGGAACTGGGTGTTAATGAGCTGCAGCCAATCTAGGCGATCTGCGTCTGGTAGGCGCAGCGGGCCCATATGGAGTATGAGGCCTAGTCTGCAAACATGTGCTGTATTTACAAGGAACGTGAGATGGTTGAACCCCAGGAAGTAGAAGGGTTTTCGGCAAGTGCCTTTCGGGCAAATGGAATCGGCCCCTTGCCGGAATCCCCGAGGAAACGGGTCCGTACCGGTGAAGAGCTACAGCCTGTAGGTTCCTATGCAGGTATCATCCCCTATCTGGGTACGATTCAGGATGTCGAGGTGCTTCAGGATCAAGAGAAGACCGATCCTGAGTTCAAGTCCAAGGACTGGTGGTGGGATCACCAGCGGATTCGGTTTCTGAATGGAAAGTTAGGTTTAAAGTTTCTGGTCCTATTCATACCAATGACATGGATCCTCGTTCTATGGCTCGGAGGACCTGCAGCCATGATCTGGGCGACTGGTGAGGTCGAGTTGGTAAGGGAAGTTCCCGGCTTGCTGCTGGGCATTTTCATCATTCTTTTTACCCTAGCGTGGTTTGTGTTTGCAGTGTGGGCAACTCCCTTCACGACCAACTGGCTCATGAGTACCGGCATCGGGTTCCTTCTCAAGCCCTTCGAGAAGACCATCAACAAGAAGCTAGACGACACGCTGGAAGACGGCTGTAGCGAGTTCAACCGTGTCACCGGACAGGTTCGAATTGCCCAAGGGGGTGGCCGGTATTTCGAGGCGCCGTTTGTGGAGTTCGACGCTTACGTGGATCGGGTGATCCAGCAAGGTGGCATCTTCTACCGGCTGATTCTGGTGCATCGCTATACCCAAAAGTGCTTTCACAACACCGCGTTCAGTAGCATTGAATCCAGTAAGTTTGAGGTGCTGGCGCTTTGGGATGTTCTCCAGCAATACATGGACGTGAGTCAGCCATTGCCCGATACACCCCGGCTGGAGCCATTCCGGCACCTGGACCCGGTGACCGCCGAGCACGACAAGAAGACCGGGCGCAATCCCCGGTACTGGCGTGACCTGGATCTGGAAGCCTGGAAAGAGGGTGAGGGTTGGAATGAAGTGCATCGTCGGCAGTGTGAATATCCATGGGGGCAGCGAGAGTGCAAACTCACTCCGAAACTGGGTCAGATTGACATGGCGACCTATCGGAAGCAACGCCCGGCGACAGCGGCTCCGATATAGCCGGTTAGTCATTATCCGCGAACAGTGTTTGCTCTGGAGCTATCGTTTATCTGGCCAGCAGGAGGGGACTATAAAGTAACGTTCAACTTCGCACCATTGGTGGAATCGTTCACTGAAAGCCAGCTGTGCGAATAACCTGGGGATCTGGTCTTGCTCGATTTTACCAAGTGCGTTGTCTGCTGCGTCAGACAATGGCAAGTGTTGCTGCAGCCATGGCCCGATCCAATGAGGTTTCAGGAGCTGAACCCAGTGGGAGGTATCGATTTCCTTTGTGTCGCTGGCATATGTCCAGCGGCCTCTCAGGTGATTCTCGGGACAGCCTGACGGAGAGGAGAGAACGGGGTTCAGGGGGTAGAACAGGTAACCCGGCATAAATACGCGTGCGGTCAGTGGCGAATCAATTCTGTGAGATTGCAGCAGGGCCCGGGTTTGAGGCTCCCGGGTTCTCTGGCTTTGATGGTGAAGCAGTCGGTCGCTTTTCAGGTCCAGTCGGTCACGGGCGTTGGGACCATACCAGAGAGGGGGCATGTCTCTCTCCGAAACACCCAGGTAATACTTGATCGCGATCTCGTGATGCTCGATACGATCATCGCTGGTGTTGTGGACGACGAAGTCGAGCTCTCCCAGCGTTTTTCCCGCAGCCTGGATCTGGATGTTCTTCAGCAGAACTTTCCAGCCGAGAAGGTCGGTGAGAAGCACGTTGTACAAGTGTTCAAAATAGAACCCGAGCCGGCGTGGTGGCGGTTCAAGCAGGCTTGCGGGGGCATGTTGCGGGTTCTGGTCCCAGTCGAGCAACGTTTCGCGGTAGTTTGCAGGCAGATAGTCAAGTGGTCGAAAACTCAGCTCGGAGTTTATGAGCTGAGGGGCGTCACAGAGCCAGGCGAGGTGTCGAATCACCGGGGTATGAAATGCCATCAGGTTTCGGTTTTTGTCGGATAGTTCCATGCCCCCAGAATACCTTAAACTGAGCAGGTGGTGAGGGACGTTATCCCTCCAGTCTGTTACCTGGTTTTGAGGAGCTGTTATGGAATACCTTCATACGATGATTCGGGTCAGCAACCTGGATGAAACTCTGCATTTCTTCTGCGATCTTCTGGGTATGAAGGAAATCAGCCGAAAGAGCAGTGAAAAGGGGCGGTTTACGCTGGTTTTTCTTGCAGCTCCGGGAGATGAAGAGCGTGCCCGGGAGGATAAGGCTCCGATGGTTGAGCTGACCTACAACTGGGATCCAGAGGAATATACCGGAGGCCGGAATTTTGGGCACCTGGCCTATCGCGTTGATGACATCTACGAGCTTTGTGAACACTTGCAGTCCAATGGTGTAACCATCAATCGCCCGCCGAGGGATGGGTACATGGCTTTTATCCGGACTCCGGATAACATTTCGATCGAATTGTTGCAGAAAGGCGACGCACTGCCGCCCAAGGAGCCCTGGGCCAGCATGGAGAATACCGGAAGCTGGTAACAAGGCTTCTCACAAGGAACCAACAAAATACTATATGGAGTAGATCATGGAGGAATGGCAAGGATGCCTGGCTCCCCGCTGTCAAACGGCCCTGGTGAGTGCAAGGGACGATGTTGAACGACGGGGTGGTTGTGTCGTTACCGTCGAGGATTATCTTCTCGCACTTCTGGACAGCTGCGCATCAATCGGTGCTTTCCTGCGAGGCTGCGGCATCGATATGGACGAGCTGACCCGCACGATCCAGTGTGAACAGCCCATCGTGACAGAAGTGGGCGGGGAAGGGTTACTTTCATCCCAGTTGATATACTGGTTTGCCACTGCCCGGCAGATCAATGATGAGCCGTGGCTCGATTGGCCTCTGCTGTTGGAGGTATTGGCCCGGAAAGCTGAACGGCTGCAGAGCAAGGCTTATGTCGCCGTTCTGGAGCTGGTGCAGCGCTGGCCCGGTAACTCCGAAGTGGAAGTGTCCAAAGGCATTGAAGAACATGGCGATGCCCCTATTGTCGTCACGGACTCTGCCTGGCTGGAATTGGCGGAAGAAGTGGGTGTCACCTTATCTGCTAACCCTTCAGCGTTTGTCTGGCTCCGCGGAGAGCGTGGGTCCGGAAAATCGTGCTGGTTGCATAGCCTGTTGTCCGTACTCAATCTCGAGTCGTTGGAACTGGATTTGCGCAGAGAGGCGGAGGTTCTGGACAGTGATCTGGCGGTTGTTCCTTCGGGGCAAGACACGCCTCAATGGCCGGTGCTGATTCTGGACAATACCTCTCCTGCTGATCTGATGGCGTTGATGGAACGTCCTTCAAGTGTTGCTGCTGAACTGGTTTCTTCATGGCAGGGGCCGATGTTGTTGATCGGTCCGGAAAGTCGTGATGGAGAAGAGCGTCTGCTGTCCCATTGGCTTGGGAGAAGCTTCGAGGTGTACAACATGCCGCTGAGCAGTCCGGGGCAGCGCAAGGCGATCCTGGCTGCACACCAGGGTGCGATTGAAAAGCGCTGGAATGTGCAGTTGCCCCAGTCGGTTGTTCAATACGCTGCTACCCGACGGAGCCGTTGTGTCTCGACACCAGGGGGTATGCTCCAGTGGGTTGAAAGGGCAGCGGCCCGGCTCGACATGCTGGCCCGGCTAGGCCCGGCTGAAACGATCGCTCTGGCGGGGCGGGAAGATACCCTGAACCGGCAAAAGCTGGTAGCCCTTGCCAGGGGTGAGTCTTTTGTGGCCCTTGATGAGTCCATGGATGGGTTACGTCTGGAACAGGCTGCCGCTGATGTTGCCTGGCATGAGCGTAGGTTGGGCAACGGGTTGCGCCGCTTGTCGACAGAAGATTTACGTCGGGAACTGGAACGATGGGTTGCAGCCCGCCCCGGCCCGGTTCACTATGTGCTGCATCAAGAACAACAGGATGGAGACCCCATAGGTGCAGGATCTTGAAATATATGTCCGTGATCTCGAAGCCGGTGCTGTGTCAGCCTGGCTGGAAAATCACGTCGATGAGTTGGCGCTGGATGATGGCGACGTGTCTTCTGTCGTCAAAGGAAGTGCCCTTTACGAAGGTGTCCGGCTAAGGGTTTCGCTGTACCCAGGGGCTTTCGGTAAACGTTTCACGTCTCTGGTTATCGAGGGTGAGAAACTGCCCTGGAATGCTGACCTTGACTGCGCCAGAAGCGCATGGCGAGCAATGGACACGGAAATCCGGTGCAGCCCGGGAGAGTGGCAGGAAGGTCAGCCTGTTGAGGAAGAAAAATGGTGGCGCCTGGACCACCGGGGCGAACAGCAGGTCGTCTGGAACTAAAAAAGGCAGCCCGAGGGCTGCCTTTTAACTGCTTTACTGCGCGCTGGGATCAGTCGCTCAGGATGGATACGTTGTCTGCCTGAAGGCCCTTGTCGGCTTCCACAACATCGAAACGAACCAGTTGGCCCTGGCGGAGAACGCGACGGCCACGACCACGGATGGCGCGGAAGTGAACAAATACTTCATCGCCGCTCTCGCGTACGATAAAGCCAAACCCTTTCTTGACGTTGAACCACTTTACAGTGCCTTCTTCATTGCCTTCCGGACTGTTTTCGTCATAGTCGCCGTCGTCCTCATCGTCGTCCATCTGAGGGCGGGACTGGGCGCGGTTGCCTGAGCTACGGGTAGCCTGTTGTTTGCTGGCAAGTGTCACTGCCAGGAAACCGGCTATGGCGAACAGAACCAGTGTGATGATGTATGCAGCAATACCACCGGTACTTCCCAGAGCTTCAATAACCTCACCGGCTGCAATCAGGCGTAGCGGTTCTGGTGTCGATGTCAGAATAAACGCCAGGATCAGCGGAGCAGGAATGGCGATCAGAATGGCGACAAGGATCGCTTTGGCTGGATTACGCATTTACAGAAACTTCTCCATTTTATTAACGCTAACGATAACGAACCGGATATCAGGTAAACTCACGACTCCGGCCTGTGAACACCGCCAACTCCCGAAAAAGGGAGGCCGTGGCGGTAAAAGCGGCATATTACCAGATTACATTGAGTGCTGACCAAACCCATGACACAGAAAGACCTCGAAATCAGACTGGATGAGCTCGAAATGCGCATGGCATTCCAGGATGATCTCATCAATACCCTGAGCGAACAGGTAGCGAAGCAGGAGCTGGAGTTGAGGGAACTATGGGAAGCGAAGAGGTTGCTGCACAAGCAACTGAAGGAAGTATCCCCTTCCAATATCAGGCGAGAGGAGGACGAAACGCCTCCCCCTCACTACTGATACCGGCTGGATCAGGCGAGCAGTTCCACCAGGATCTGCTCGTAGATGTCCGAAAGTGTATCCAGGTCTTTTGCCTTCACGCATTCATCCACTTTGTGAATGGTTGCGTTGATCGGTCCGAGTTCCACAACCTGCGCGCCCGTTGGGGCAATGAATCGCCCGTCAGAGGTACCGCCTGACGTTGAAAGCTCGGTTTCCCGCCCCGTGACAGTGCGAATGGCGCTCTGACTTGCGGAGACCAAAGCGCCCTTATCCGTCAGGAACGGACGTCCGCTGAGATGCCATTGGAGGTCATACTTGAGGTTATGGCGATCCAGAATGGCCACCACCCGTTCTTCCAGGCTTTCTGCCGTGTTCTCTGTGCAATAGCGGAAGTTGAAGTGCACCGTGCACTCACCAGGGATGATATTGCTGCCGGTCCCGGCTTCCACTTTGGTTATCTGGAAGGTGGTCGGCGGGAAGAAATCATTCCCGTTGTCCCAGAACTCTTTGGCCAGTGCATCAAGCGCGGGAGCTACAGTATGTACAGGGTTCTCTGCCAGGTGAGGGTAGGCCACATGGCCCTGAATGCCTTTGACCGTCAGGTAGCCGTGCAGTGAGCCCCGGCGACCATTCTTGATCACGTCACCTACTTCATGGGTACTCGAAGGTTCGCCGATCAGGCACCAGTCAATCTTTTCGTTGCGAGCCTCGAGGGTTTCCACAACTTTGACAGTTCCATCCTGCGCAGGACCTTCTTCATCACTGGTGATCAGAAGCGCAATCGATCCCCGATGATTCGGGTGATTGGCCACAAAGCGCTCGCAGGCTGTGACGAAGGCGGCAAGGCTGCCTTTCATGTCAGCCGCGCCACGGCCATAAAGATAGCCTTCCTGAATCACCGGATCGAAAGGCGGGTGAGCCCAGTTCTTTTCCGGTCCGGTAGGAACGACATCGGTGTGGCCTGCAAACGCCAGTACCGGCCCCTCTGAGCCCTTGCGGGCCCAGAGGTTGTCAGTGTCGCCAAACCGAAGGTTCTCGCCGTTGAAACCGAGAGGGGCCAGCCTGGACATCATCAGTTCCTGGCATCCGGCGTCATCGGGTGTAACCGATGGGCGACGGATCAGATCAATGGCGAGATCAATGGTTTTCGAATCAGTTGTTTGCATGCAGCTCTTCGTTCAGCTCGATGGCGGATTTGTTGGTCTTGCACTCTACCGCGCCAGTCTGGCTGTTACGACGGAACAGCAGGTCTGGCTGGTTGGCAAGATCGCGGGCTTTGATGACTTCAACCAGCTCGTTGTTGTCGTCCAGCAGAGCGACTTTGGTGCCAGCAGTGATGTACAGGCCGGCTTCAACTTTGCAGCGGTCGCCGAGAGGGATACCGATACCGGCGTTAGCACCGATCAGGCAGTTTTCGCCAACAGCGATGATGATGTTGCCGCCGCCAGACAGGGTGCCCATAGTGGAGCAACCACCGCCAAGATCGGAACCCTTGCCAACCATAACGCCAGCAGAGATACGGCCTTCGATCATGCTCGTGCCTTCGGTGCCGGCGTTGAAGTTGATGAAACCTTCGTGCATGACCGTAGTGCCTTCACCCACGTAGGCGCCCAGACGTACCCGGGCTGTATCAGCAATGCGAACGCCTTTGGGAACCACGTAGTCAGTCATTTGCGGGAACTTGTCTACAGACTTTACTTCCAGAGTACGGCCTTCGAGCCTTGCCTGCAGTTGGCGTTCCGGGAGTTCATTCAGATCGACGGCGCCTTCGTTGGTCCAGGCCAGGTTAGGCAGCAGGCCAAAAATGCCATCAAGTTTCAGACCGTGAGGTTTGGCCATGCGGTGAGAAATCAGGTGCAGCTTGAGGTAAACCTCGGGAGTACTGGACGCTGTATCGTCGGTTTCCAGTACAGTCACCACGACCGGTCGGGTGCTTTCCGCAGCTTTATCCGCCAGCGCGGCCTGATTATTCTGGCCAGTCTGACGCAGGGCAGTTGCGAGTTGGCTCAGTTGCTCGGATGATGCGCTGATACCCTGGTTTCCGCCCTGATAACCCAGGATATTCTGAACCACCTCTAGCAGGGTGTTGTCGGGTGTCATAACCGGCTGCTGGTAAAACACTTCCAGCCATTCGCCCTGGTTGTTCTGGGTGCCGATGCCGATACCGAATGCA
This sequence comes from Marinobacter salinexigens, assembly GCF_008370345.1. Lineage (GTDB taxonomy): Bacteria > Pseudomonadota > Gammaproteobacteria > Pseudomonadales > Oleiphilaceae > Marinobacter > Marinobacter salinexigens. Next base: position 12,991 of record NZ_VTUU01000012.1, read on the forward strand.
AAGCTCATCAGGTGGTTGCTCCTATCTGTTCGTCTTTAAGCGTTGGAAAACTGTTTGGCCCAGTCGTCAGCGTTGAAGCCGACAAATACAGAACCGCCATGCTCGACCACCGGTCGCTTAATGATGGACTGGTTCTCTAGCATGATGTCATGGGCGGATTGGGCGCTAATGGTATCACGAACTTCGTCGGGAAGTTTTCGCCAGGTGGTACCGCGACGGTTCAGCAGTATTTCCCAGCCTACGGCCTTTTCCCACTCGGTCAGCCGGGATTCATCCAGACCTTCCTTTTTGAAATCGTGAAACTCGTATTCAATGCCCTGATCATCCAGCCACTTTCGGGCTTTTTTAACGGTGTCGCAGTTGCGGATGCCGAAGATTTTCATGGAGTGTTTGCCTTAACGAATTCAACAATGCGGCTGGCGGCTTCCACGCACTCCTCGACGGGAGCCACCAGCGCCATGCGTACCCGGTTCTCGCCGGGGTTGTGGCCATCCACGGTGCGGGACAGGTAGCGCCCCGGAAGTACGTGCACGTTCTGTTGTGCTGAAAGTTCCCGTGCGAAGGTTTCGTCGTCCATTGGGGTGACTGGCCAGAGGTAAAAGCCTGCGTCTGGGAAGTCTACATCCATCACTTCGCGGAGGATGGGAACCACGGCTTCAAATTTGGCTCGGTATGCCTCGCGGTTGGTTTTTACATGCTCCTCATCCTGCCAGGCAGCGATGCTGGCCAACTGGTTATGGATGGGCATGGCGCAACCATGGTAGGTGCGGTATTTCAGGTAGCCTTTCAGAATGCTGGCGTCGCCAGCAACGAACCCTGAACGCAGGCCCGGCAGGTTGCTACGCTTGGACAGACTGTGGAACACGATGCATCGGGCATAGTCGTCCCGTCCTATTGCTGCGCAGGTCTGCAGTAGCCCTTCGGGCGGGTTGGTCTCGTCCGGATAGAGTTCGGAGTAACACTCGTCTGACGCAACGATAAAGTCGTGCTGATCGGCTAATTCGATCACTCGGATCAGTGTTTCCCGGGGAATGACGGCACCGCTGGGATTACCTGGCGAGCAGAGAAAAAGGACCTGACAATCCTGCCAGACATCGTCCGGAACGGCATCGAAATCCGGTATAAATCCGTTGTTGCCATCGCAGGGCAAATACACCGGTGTCGCGCCGGCCAGGAAGGCTGCGCCCTCGTATACCTGATAGAAGGGGTTGGGGCTGACAACGGTTGCATTGGGTGCTGAAGAATCAACCACTGCCTGCACCAGCGAGAAAATAGCCTCTCGGGTGCCGTTCACCGGAACAACGTGATCTGCCGGGCTCAGGGTACCTTCTTTCAGGTTGAAGCGGCGGGTAGCCCAGTTGCTGATGGCTTCCCTGAGTTCTTCTGTACCCTTGGTTGTCGGGTAGTTGGCGAGTTTGTCCAGATTCTCGGCGATCACCTGTTTTACGAAGCCCGGTGACGGGTGCTTAGGCTCACCGATGCCGAGGGAAATAGCGGGAATATGGTCTGGAACTGTAATGCCTGCTTTGAGCTTCGCAAGCTTTTCAAATGGGTAAGGGTGGAGTCTGTCCAGGTTTGGATTCATTGAATATCGTCCAGCATTTTACAGAGGTCTTGCTGTAGTTCGTGGCACAGTCCGGGGTCGCGTAGCGGCTCACCGGCTTCGTCGGTAATGAAGAAAACGTCTTCAACCCGCTCTCCCAGAGTTGCGATTTTTGCGTTGGTCAGGCGGACACGATGCTCCAGAAGCACCTGGCCAATTCGGGCGAGCAAGCCTGGCCGGTCAGGTGTAATGACTTCCATCACGGTGCGCTGATTCACGGTATCATTTGAGAAAGTGACTTCCGTTGGAAACGCAAAGTGCTTGAGCTGCCTCGGAGTACGGCGATGGATAATGTCCGGGTAATCTTCCGGGTCATCCAGCTCTTCAATCAGCCGCTTGCAGACCCGCTCCTTGCGGGCCGGGTCGGTTCCTAGTGGCTGCCCCTTTTCATCCAGTACTACATAGGAGCTGATGGAATAGGGGCTGGCATTGGAGCTGATGCGCGCATCTACAATGTTCAGGTTCAGTTGTTCCAGAACCGCCGTCGTTGCGGCAAACAGCGCAACCCGGTCTTTCATGTAGATAATGATCTGGGAAAAACCGTCTGTGGGGCCGCCCCGAGTGTCGCGTATCAAGACCAGAGGGTCTGGATTCTCCCCATGTCGTATGATTGCTGCAGTTTGCCAGGCAATATCGACGGTAGAGTCCTGAAGAAAGTAGTCCTCATCCAGTGTCTCCCAGACGCGGTCGATCTGCTCGTCGCTCATATTCTGGGCGTGCAGGATTTCCCTCGCTTCCGACTGGGTTGCGGTTACCCACTCATGCCGATTAAAGGGTGACTCTGTGCCGCGACGTAACGCGCGCTTCGTTTCAATATACAGCTGGCGCAGCAGCGATGCCCGCCAGGTATTCCAGAGCTTGGGATTGGTGGCGCTAATGTCGCAGACGGTCAGCACATACAGATAGTCCAGGTGAGCCTGGCTGGGCATTGCCTGGGCGAACGCATGGATGATGTCCGGGTCAGAAATGTCCTTGCGCTGCGCGGTCATCGACATGAGAAGGTGGTTTTCTACCAGCCAGGAAACAAGCTGGGTATCCCGTTCGCTTAGATGGTGTCGTTGGCAGAAGGCTTCTGCATCGATGGCGCCCAGTTCCGAATGATCGCCGCCACGCCCCTTGGCGACATCATGGTACAGCCCGGCAATAAACAGGGTTTCCAGCTTGGGTAACCGATGAAGCAGGCGCGAAGCCAGAGGGTATTCGGTACGTGCTTCGGCACTGTTCAGGCTCACCATGTTGCGAATAACCCTCATGGTGTGGGCATCCACCGTGTAGATATGGAACAGGTCGTGCTGCATCTGGCCTATGATCTGGCCGAATTCTGGCAGATAGCGCCCGAGTACGTTGTACTTTTTCATGGCGGCCAGGGTCTGATCCAGAACGTGGGGGGCGCGGAGCAACTCCATGAACAGGGTTGTGACGGCCAGGTCTGAACGGAAAGCGTCATCAATCAAGTGCCGGTGGGCACGGATTGAGCGAATGGTCGTTGCCCTGATTCCCTTGATCTCAGGATGGTGGGCCATCAGAACAAAAATCTCCATGATGGCATAGGGCGCATAGGCGAAGACCTGATTGTTCACCGCTTCTATATAGTGGTTGCGAATCTGGAAGCGTTTGTTCAGCGGCTGAATGTTGTCCTCGGCGCCTGTTTCCAGGATGGCCTCATCGTAATACTGGAGAATAACGTCGGTCAGCTCGGATAGCGCCAGCACGGTTCTATAGTAGGACTGCATCATCAGCTCGACGCCGAGACGCTTGCCTTCATCCTTGTATCCGAGCATTTGGGCCAGCGCCCGCTGATGGTCAAACAGCAGCCGGTTTTCATTGCGGTTTGCCAGTAACTGGAGACCAAATCGTAACTGCCAGAGCAGGGTTTCACCCTGGAGCAGTACCTGATGTTCTTCTTCTGTCAGGATGCTGAAGCGGGTGAGGTCGGCGATGCTTTCCAGACCGAAGTGGCGTTTGGTAATCCAGCCAATTGTCTGGATGTCCCTGAGTGCACCGGGAGACCCTTTAACGTTAGGTTCGAGATTGTATTCGGTATCGCCGTACTTCTTATGGCGCTCCTGCTGCTCATGCCGTTTCGCAATGAAGTAATCGCGGTCGGTGCTGACCTGATCGGAATAAACCGCCTCGCTCAGTTCCGCGCGCAGCGGATCCGGCCCAGCTATGGTTCGGGTTTCCAGCAGGTTGGTGAGGATGGTTACGTCCTCTCTGGCTGCGTCCTGACACTCTTTAATGCTACGGACACTGTGCCCTATATCCAGACGCAGGTCCCAGAGCAGGGTGATGAACGCCCCGAGATCTTCCTGCCAGTTTTCTTCAATACCGTTACGGGTGAGGATGAGCAGGTCGATATCTGAGTGAGGGTGAAGTTCACCCCGGCCATAGCCACCAACGGCAATGAGGGAAATGTCGTCCGATGCAGCGAACTGGTACCTGTTCCAGATTAATCGCAGAACCGTATCGACGGTGTTTGCCCGGGAATGCACCAGGGCGCGCACATCTGCGCCCTGTCGGAATGCTTCGGCATCTGCGTTGTACCGCTCTTGCAACAGTGCTCGTGCGGCGGAAACAGGGGATACATCCTGACTGATGCGGGATTCCAGGTCGCTATGGTCCACTTAGAAGGACTCTTCTGAGCGCTTGGTAAGAACCTCGTAGCCGTCAGCGGTTACAAGAATGGTGTGTTCCCACTGAGCAGAGAGTTTGTGATCTTTGGTGACTACCGTCCAGCCGTCCGGTAGCAGCTTGGTCTGGTATTTGCCCTGGTTGATCATCGGCTCGATGGTAAAGGTCATGCCTTCCTGTAGTTCCATGCCGGTTCCCGGCTTGCCGTAGTGCATGACCTGGGGTTCTTCATGGAATACTTTGCCGATGCCGTGGCCGCAGTAGTCGCGAACAACGGAATAGTGATGCTTTTCCGCGTACTGCTGGATGACGTGGCCAATGTCGCCAAGACGAGTGCCGGGCTTGACCAGCTCCATACCTTTATAGAGGCACTCCTGGGTGATTTTGATCAGGCGTTCGGTGCCGGGCTTGGGCTTGCCCACAATCCACATTTTACTGGTGTCACCGTGGTATTCATCTTTAATGACGGTGACGTCAATGTTGATGATGTCGCCATCTTTAAGGACTTTCTTCTCAGATGGGATGCCGTGGCAGATGACGTGGTTAACCGATGTGCAGACGGATTTTGGAAAACCCTTATAGTTGAGGGGGGCCGGGATCGCCTTCTGGACATCAACAATATAGTCGTGAGCGATTCGGTTGATTTCCTCCGTGCTGATGCCGGGCTTGATGTGCTCATCCAGCATTTCCAGAACTTCAGCTGCCAGACGGCCGGCTACGCGCATTTTCTCGATTTCTTCCGGAGTCTTGATCGATACCTGCATTGGGCTTCCCGTTGATTTGTATCAAAGCGCCATTTTAAAGGGTCTGGCTACTGAGGCACAAGGAAGGTTGTGGGTAAAAGTAATGGCTTTGGTGTGTTGGTTTATGGTATAAACGCGCCCGCCGGAAACGAATCCGGTAAATTCACACACGTGTCGACACGTTGTCCCAGGGTGCCACCCCATTAAAAATGCGGCTGGTTGGGGCAATTGGATGCGTGGAGGACTAACCCGAAGCTAAAAGGTAAATATCATGGCTCAGGTAAATATGCGTGACCTGCTGAAGGCAGGTGCTCACTTCGGTCACCAGACCCGTTACTGGAACCCGAAAATGTCGAAGTTCATCTTCGGCGCCCGTAACAAGATTCATATCATCAACCTCGAGCAGACTGTTCCTGCCATGAACGGCGCTCTGCAGTTCGTTCAGCAGCTGGCAGAAAGCAAGAACAAGATTCTGTTCGTTGGTACCAAGCGTGCAGCGGCCAAGATCATCAAAGAAGAAGCTGAGCGTTCTGGTCAGCCGTTCGTAAACCACCGCTGGTTGGGTGGCATGCTCACCAACTACAAGACCATTCGTCAGTCTATCCGTCGCTACCGTGATCTGGAAACCCAGAGCAAAGACGGTACTTTCGACAAGCTGACCAAGAAAGAAGCTCTTGAGCGCACCCGCGAGATGGATAAGCTTGAGCGTTCTATCGGTGGTATCAAGGATATGGGCGGCCTGCCGGACGCTCTGTTTGTTATCGACGTAGACCACGAGCGTATCGCTATCAAAGAAGCGAACAAGCTGGGCATCCCTGTTATCGGTGTTGTTGATACCAACAGCGATCCGGACGGTGTTGATTTCGTTATCCCGGGTAACGACGATGCTATCCGCGCTATCCAGATTTACGTGAAGGCGGTTGCTGACACTTGCCTGGAAGCTGCCCAGACTGCTGGTGCAGGCGCTGACGAGTTTGTTGAAGTCAGCGAAGACGCGGAAGGCACTGCTCCTGCCGCTGAGTGACGCGTTAGCTTCACGTTAGAGATGTAAGGTGTGCCGGGTGTGTGTCCCCGGGCACACCTCCCCACCGAATTCGGAACAGTTTAAGAGGATTGAACATGGCTGCAATTACCGCTGCAATGGTCAAAGAGCTCCGTGAGCGCACTGGCCTTGGCATGATGGAGTGCAAAAAAGCACTGGTTGAGGCTGACGGCAGTGTTGAAGCTGCAATCGAAGAGCTGCGTAAGTCTTCTGGTCTGAAAGCCGCCAAGAAAGCAGGTCGTACCGCTGCTGAAGGCGTTTCCCTGATCAAGATTTCTGATGACAACACCGTAGCCTTCATCCTGGAAGTGAACTCCGAGACCGACTTCGTTGCTCGTGATGACAACTTCCTGGCTTTTGCCCAGGACGTGCTGGATGCTGCCTTCGATAAAGGTGAAACCGACGTAGCCAAGCTGATGGAAGGCGATCTGGAGTCCAAGCGTGAGGCGCTGGTACAGAAGATCGGCGAAAACATCACTGTTCGTCGCGTTGTTAAGGTTGAAGGTCCGGTTGTTGGTGGCTACGTCCACAGCAACGCCAAGATCGCTTCCGTTGTGGCTCTGACTGCAGGTAATGCAGAAGTTGCTCGCGACGTTGCCATGCACGCAGCGGCTGTTAACCCGCGCGTAGGCAAGCCGGAAGAAATGCCGGAAGAAGAGCTTGAGAAAGAAAAAGATATCATCAAGGCCCAGCCCGATATGGAAGGCAAGCCTGCTGAGATCGTTGAGAAAATGATGGGTGGCCGCATCAAGAAGTTCCTCAAGGAAAACAGCCTTGTTGAACAGCCATTCGTCAAGAATCCAGACCAGACTGTTGGTGAGCTGATCAAAGCCGCTGGTGGTGAGCTGGTTGGGTTTGTTCGCCTGGAAGTGGGCGAGGGCATTGAAAAAGAAGAAGTGGATTTCGCTGCTGAAGTGGCTGCTGCCGCTGGCACAGGCAAGGCCTGATCCTTTTCTTCCGGTACCGTTCGGTCTCGGACGGTACCACCTGAGTCTGCCACGTCAGTCGGGTTTTCCCGGCTTTCGTGGCGGGCTTGTATCTGAGATACCCCTTTTGTGAGGAGTATGTCAGATACAAGCCTGACACGGGCTTTGAACGCCGTATACCAAAAGACGAAAAGGGGATCAGCATGCCGACACCGACAAGTCCGAAAAACCAGCCCAGATACAAGCGTGTCCTCCTGAAGCTCAGTGGCGAAGCCCTGATGGGGGAACTTGATTTCGGTATTGATCCCAAAGTTCTGGACCGCATGGCTCTGGAAATCGGTGCTCTGGTGGGCATTGGTGTTCAGGTGGGTCTTGTCATCGGTGGTGGTAATCTGTTCCGGGGGGCTGCTCTCAGTCAGGCGGGGCTGGATCGTGTCACAGGTGACCACATGGGTATGCTGGCCACGGTAATGAATGGTCTTGCCATGCGGGATGCCCTTGAGCGTTCAAATATCCGCACCCGCGTTATGTCCGCGATCCCCATGAGTGGCATTGTGGAGCACTACGATCGCCGTCGCGCCGTTCGGGACCTGAAAGAAGGTGATGTGGTCATCTTCAGTGCTGGTACAGGTAACCCGTTCTTTACCACAGACTCTGCAGCCTGTCTTCGTGGCATTGAAATTGAAGCGGATGCAGTGCTCAAGGCAACTAAGGTTGATGGTGTTTACTCGGCAGATCCCAATCTTGATCCTACCGCAGAAAAGTATGACCACCTGACCTATGATGAGGTTCTGGACAAGAAGCTGGGTGTTATGGATCTCACTGCGATCTGCCTGGCCAGAGATCACGGCATGCCCCTCCGGGTATTCGATATGAATCAGGCTGGCGTACTGACGCGCATTGTTACCGGCGAAAAGGAAGGTACCCTGATCGAGTGATGGGGCTAGGCCAACAGGCCAATCCGATAGAATCAGACGAACGAATTGAGGAAGCTGACGTGATTGACGATATCAAAGCAGAAGCCGAGAAAAAAATGAAGAAGAGCCTTGAGGCTCTTGGCTCGGCGTTCAACAAAATCCGGACCGGTCGTGCACATCCGTCCATTCTGGACAGCGTGATGGTGAACTACTACGGCCAGGACACGCCGCTCAAGCAGGTTGCGAGCGTGACCGTCGAAGACAACCGTACCCTGGCAGTGTCTCCGTGGGAAAAGAACCTGGTTCCGACCATCGAAAAGGCCATCATGATGTCTGACCTGGGCCTGAATCCGGCAACCAATGGTGACTTGATTCGTGTCCCGATGCCGATGCTGACCGAAGAAACCCGTCGGGAACTGGTCAAGCAGGCAAAAGCGGACGCTGAACATGGTCGCGTTTCAATCCGGAATGCCCGTCGTGATGCCAACAGCATGATCAAGGAGCTGTTGAAGGAAAAGGAAATCACTGAAGACGACGAGCGTAAAGGAGAGGATGCTATCCAGAAGCTGACCGACCGCTACGTTGCTGAAGTCGAGACGATGCTGAAAGCCAAGGAAGAGGACCTGATGGCGGTCTGATCGCCAGGGTTGTCTTGCCAGTGAGATTGACGGCCGGTACAGAACCGGTACCGGCCGAGCAGGGGATTTCATGACAGGAACTGTATCCGCAGATATTCCGGTGGCGGCAGAGAGTCGTCCCCGGCATGTGGCAATTATCATGGACGGTAATAACCGTTGGGCGAAGGCTCATCGGCTCAAGGGAGTGGCTGGTCACAAGGCTGGTGTGGGAGCAGTTCGGGCTGTTGTCGAAACCTGTGCCCGGGAAGGCGTTGAGGTATTGACTCTGTTCGCCTTCTCCAGCGAGAACTGGCGTCGCCCCAAAGATGAAGTGTCAGCGCTCATGCGCCTGTTTCTTTTCGCGCTGGAGAGGGAAGTCCGGAAGCTGCATCGCAATGGTATCCGGTTGAGAATTATCGGTGATCGCTCTGCTTTCAGTCCTGCCTTGCAGGAGCATATGGAAAAAGCTGAAGAGCTGACGCGCGACAATACGCGCATGACCCTCGTTATCGCTGCGAACTACGGTGGCCATTGGGATATTACCCAGGCGACCCGGAAAGTGGCGGAACAGGTTCGGGAAGGCAAACTGGAACCCTCCGATATCACCGATGATCTCATTCAGGAACATCTGTGTATCGGTGATTTGCCAATGCCTGATCTGATGATCCGGACAGCCGGTGAACAGCGCATCAGCAACTTCATGCTCTGGCATCTGGCTTATACCGAATTCTATTTTTCGCCGGTATTCTGGCCAGATTTCAAGGAAGAAGAAATGCATAAGGCACTGCAGGTATATTCCGGGCGTCAGCGTCGCTTTGGGCAGACTGATGACCAGATCGCGGCTAAAGTGTCACTACAAGAACGATAAGAAGCGATATTCACCGTGCTAAAAACTCGAATTATCACCGCCCTCATCCTGGCCCCCATCGCGATCGGCGGTATTTTTTTTCTGCCACCACTCGGTTTTGCTCTTTTTACCGGTGTCATCATTTCCATTGGTGCCTGGGAATGGGCGAATATGTCCGGAATCTCCGGGCAGGGTGGACGCGTTGCCTATGGGGCTCTCGTAGCTGCCGTTCTCTACGGGTTGATCAACGTCCCTGCGGTGGAGGTTCTCTGGCTGTCTCTTGTATGGTGGTTTCTCTGTTTCATGCTGGTCCGGAGTTACCCGAAAGGCTCTGAGAAATGGGGCGGTGTGCCGGCTCGGGCGATCATGGGGCTGTTTGTGTTGGTGCCTGCCTGGATAGGGCTGAATCACCTCCGTACCGGAGGCCTGAGTTTTGGTTCTATTGATAATAACCTGTTGCTGATCCTCTATGTTTTCTGCGTTGTCTGGGTGGCGGACATCGGGGCGTATTTCGCAGGGCGGGCGTTCGGCAAGGCAAAGCTCGCGCCTCGTGTAAGTCCGGGCAAGTCCTGGGCGGGCGTCTGGGGCGGTCTGGCTGCGGTGGGAGTGTTTGCCGCAGTGGCCAGCATGCTCGCCTCTGCAAGTGGTTCGGACACGCTTCTGCTGGTTGTCGCCAGCCTGATCACCGGGTTGGTTTCTGTGTTGGGTGATCTGCTGGAGTCCATGCTCAAGCGCTTTAGGGGCATTAAAGACAGCAGTCAATTGTTGCCCGGTCACGGCGGCATTATGGATAGGATTGACAGCCTGACTGCCGCCATCCCCGTGTTCGCACTCATTATTACCCAGCTAGGCTGGCTGACCAGCGGGCAGTGGTAAGCATGTCTAAGCGTCACCTTACGATTCTCGGTGCTACCGGCTCCATCGGATTAAGCACTCTCGACGTTGTCCGTCGCCACCCGAATCGCTTTTCTGTTTACGCACTTAGTGCTGCTACCCGTGTTGAAGAACTGGCGGCTTTGTGCCGGGAATTTCATCCAAAGGTGGCAGTCATGGCGGACCCTGGGGCCGGTGGCGCTCTGGCGGAGCTGCTGGCAGATTTGCCGGATATCCGTGTTTTATCCGGTACTGAAGGCTTGTGTGAAGTCGCTTCAGATCCTGAAGCCGACACGGTCATGGCGTCCATTGTCGGAGCTGCCGGTTTGCAACCAACCCTGGCAGCGGTGCGGGCAGGGAAGCGGGTTTTGTTGGCGAACAAGGAAGCTCTGGTTATGTCCGGGCAGCTCTTCATGGATGCGGTAGCGGAGTCCGGAGCGGAATTGTTGCCGATCGACTCCGAACACAATGCCATGTTCCAGTGTATGCCAGCGGACAAGATTCGGGACCCTGAAGCGGCCGGAATTACCCGCATCCTGCTAACTGCTTCGGGTGGCCCCTTTCGGAACCACAGTGCTGAGGCATTGAGGTCGGTATCTCCAGACGAGGCATGCGCCCATCCGAACTGGTCCATGGGGCGCAAGATTTCGGTAGATTCGGCCACCCTGATGAATAAGGGGCTTGAACTGATCGAGGCGTGCTGGTTATTCAACAGCAAGCCCGACAACATCGAAGTCCATGTGCACCCGGAGAGCATTATTCACTCCATGGTCGAGTATGCCGATGGTTCGGTTCTCGCCCAGATGGGTAGCCCGGATATGCGTACGCCAATTGCCAACGGCCTGGCCTGGCCCGAGCGTATTGATGCCGGGGTACCGTCTCTGGATTTGTTCACCATAGGGCAGTTTAATTTTGAGCGGCCGGACCTGGTTCGATTTCCGTGCCTGCGACTGGCTGCAGAAGCATTTGAATGGGGGGGTACCGCTCCCGCGGTGTTGAATGCAGCCAATGAAGTGGCAGTAGCAGCTTTTCTCGACGGTAACCTGTGTTTTACGGATATCCCCGTTATCATAGAGCGGACGCTGGCGACTATCACCGTCGCCCCAGCGGACAGCTTCGAGACCATTCTGGCCAAAGATGCCGAAGCCCGGGAGTGCGCGCGGGAACAGATCGACCTGCTGCCTGTCTGATATATCTGACCGATCCCCGGCCGGTTTCAGCCATCAATCGGAAAATCTATGCAGATTATTGAAAGCATACTGGCGCTTGCATTAACCCTGGGCATACTCGTGACGTTGCACGAATATGGCCATTTCTGGGTAGCCCGCCGGTGTGGTGTTAGGGTTTTACGGTTTTCTGTAGGCTTCGGGAAGCCGTTGTTTTCCTGGTATGACCGCCACGGTACCGAGTTCGCTGTTGCTGCCATTCCTCTGGGTGGTTACGTCAAGATGCTTGACGAGCGTGAGGGGCCGGTTCCTGACGATCTCCGGCATCAGGCTTTTACTTCAAAACCTCCTTCCCAGCGTATCGCCATTGCGGCGGCAGGCCCTATTGCCAATTTCCTGTTTGCTATCTTTGCCTACTGGCTCTTGAGTGTTGTGGGTGTCTCTTACGTTGCGCCCGTTGTAGGTGAGGTGGCCCCGGATTCAGTGGCCGAGCGGGTGGGGCTGGAACATGGCATGGAAATCCATGCGGTTGACGGTCATCAGGTCAGCTCCTGGCGGGATGTGAACATGCGGTTGCTGGAACGTGCCGGAGAGCATGGCACAGTGACCTTTGAAATTTCTGACAATGGCGTCCGTGGTGGTATAGCGGGTGAGCTGGGTGGTTGGATGCTCAGTGACGATACCCCCGATCCTCTGGGTGAATTTGGTATCACGCCCTGGCGGCCCGATATACCTGCTATCCTGGGGCAGATTACCGAAGGTGGCCGTGCAGAGCTTGCCGGGCTGTTGGCTGGTGATCAGGTTATTACTTTGGACGGTCAGCCGGTTAAGGACTGGTTTGATCTGGTCGACCATGTGCGAAATTCGCCAGAACAGGCCATGACTCTTACCGTAGTCAGAAACGGTTCCGAGCAGTCGGTTTCTGTAACGCCTGAATCCCGGACGCTGGATAATGGTGAAGTGATTGGGTTCGTGGGCGCGGGTGTAGAGCCCGTTACATGGCCTGAAGATCTGCTTCGGGAAGCCCGGTATGGCCCGTTTGCGGCGATTCCCCGGGCAATTAATGAAACCTGGGCGGACACTCGGCTGACCCTGGTGGCAATCAAAAAAATGGTGACAGGATTGCTGTCACCCAGCAATCTTAGCGGCCCTATCACTATTGCCAAGGTCGCTGAAGCCAGTGTCAGCTCCGGTTTTGAGGATTTTGTCCGATTCCTCGCATACCTCAGCGTCAGTCTTGGCGTGCTTAATCTGTTGCCTGTGCCTGTTCTGGATGGTGGTCACATTGTGTATTACACCATTGAGGCCATTCGCCGGAAGCCACTGTCAGAAGCGGCTCAGGCGCTAGGATTACGAATTGGTATGGCATTGATCCTTACATTAATGGTGTTTGCTCTTTACAACGACCTGATGCGGTTGTGAGAATTGCGGGCTCCTTACGCGCATTAACCAGGCGAAATATTTTAATGAGACGTTCTCTCCTAAGTGTAGCCGTTGGCCTCGCTGTTGCCTTGACCGGTATGAAGCCAGCGCTTGCGGATGAATTCACGGTTGCGGATATCGAAGTAGAAGGCCTGCAAAGGGTCTCGGCAGGCACCGTATTTTCAGCCTTCCCGGTCAATATCGGCGAGGAAGTCGATGGTGGGCAGTTAGCGGATGCGATCAAGACGCTGTTTCGTACAGGGCTGTTTACCGATATCAAGGCGAGCAGGGATGATGGTGTACTGATCCTGTCTGTTCTTGAGCGGCCATCGATCAGCGACATCGAAATTGAAGGCAACAAGAACATCGAAACCGACATGCTGATGGATGCGCTCTCCGGAGCTGGTCTTCAGGAAGGTCAGGTATTCCGGCGTGCAACTCTGGAACGCCTGGAACTGGAGATTCTGCGCTCCTACATTGCCCAGGGGCGCTACAACGCCCGGGTAAAGGCCACCGCTGAGGAGTTGCCGAGGAATCGGGTCTCCATTCGTCTGGATATCAATGAAGGCTCTGTGGCCGCAATCCATCACATCAATATTGTCGGCAACGAAGAGTACAGCGATGAAGAATTGCTGGACCTGTTCGAGCTGCAGACTACCAGTTGGTGGAACTCTATAACCAGTTCGGATAAATATGCCCGTGAGCGTCTGAGTGGCGATCTCGAAACCCTGCGTTCTTTCTATCTCGACCGGGGATATCTGGATTTCAATGTGGAGTCCAGCCAGGTTTCCATCTCGCCGGACAAGCAACAGGTGTTCATCGCGATTGCTCTTGAAGAAGGACCTCAGTACACCATTTCTGAGGTTAATCTTCGGGGCGACCTGATTGTCGGAGAAGAAGAGCTGCGCAAGTTCATTCCCGTCAAGGAAGGTGATGTGTTCTCCCGAGCGCAGATGACCGCCATTTCGGAGGCGCTGGCATTCCGACTGGGGCGTGAAGGGTACGCATTTGCCAATGTTAATGCGGTACCTCAGCCTGGTGAAGATAACACCGCCGCCGTGACGTTCTACGTTGAACCGGGTAAGCGGGCTTATGTACGCCGCATTAATTTTGAAGGCAACGTCTCTACCCGCGATGATGTTCTGCGTCAGGAAATGACTCAGATGGAAGGCGGAATCGCGTCATCTGACCGGATTGAGTTCTCCAAGACGCGCCTTGAGCGCCTTGGCTTCTTCAAGAACGTAAACGTTGAAACTGTCCCGGTACCCGGGACTGATGATCTGGTTGATGTGAATTACACCGTTGAGGAACAGCCCACCGGCAGTCTGTCTGCCTCTGTGGGTTTTTCCCAGGATTCAGGTGTCATCCTCGGCGCCAACGTGTCGGAAAACAACTTCTTTGGTTCCGGCAAGCGGGTGTCGTTCGGGGTTAATGTCAGCGATTCCGTCAAAAGCGCCAACGTTTCCTATCTGGATCCCTATTACACCGTTGATGGCGTCAGCCGGGGCTTTAGCCTGTTTGCCAGGGAGACGGACTATGAGGACGAAGATATCTCATCCTACCTGCTTGATGAGTATGGTGGCAGGCTTACCTTCGGCTATCCGATTGACAATATAACCCGGTTGAATTTTGGTGCGGGATATACCCGGTCGGTAATTCAGGAAGGCTACTACACCGCAGTAGAAGTTACCGATTTCATCGAAGAAGAAGGCGACTCCTTTGACAACTACTTCCTGTTCGGTAGTTGGAAACGCAGCACCCTGAACCGGGGAGTTCTGCCGACTGATGGTTACAGTCACTCACTGTCGCTTGATGTCGCGGTTCCGGGCAGCGATCTCACTTTCTATAAAGTAACCCATAAAACAGACTTCTATTACCCGATTACCGACTCCGGACGTTGGGTGGTGAGGGCGCGTACGGATATCGGCTATGGTGATGGCTACGGTGATCGCACCCAAATGCCGTTCTACGAGCATTTCTACGCCGGTGGCTATGGATCTGTTCGCGGCTACGAGGCAAACTCTCTGGGCCTGAGAGCGACCAACAACGCCAACGACCTGTCTGATCCTGATCCCTTTGGTGGTAACCTTCTCACCGAGGGAAGTCTCGAGCTGATTTTCCCAACGCCGTTTGCAGGTGATACCCGTTCAATGCGGACGGCCTTCTTCCTGGATGGCGGTCAGGTATTTGATACCGAGCGTGGATTTGATCCGGAGTTGGGCGAGGTCCGTTTGTCCGCAGGTATTGGCTTCCAGTGGATAACAGCTGTAGGCCCGCTGGCTTTCAGTCTGGCCAAACCACTTAATAACAAGTCTGGTGATGATACTCAGGTATTCCAGTTCTCTCTGGGCCAGACATTCTGATACACGATTATAAAAAAGAACGAATGAAACAAAGGAGAAATCCCATGTCCCGCTTTTCAGTAATTGTTGCAGCTGTGATGATGGCGCTTGCTGTCCCGGCGGCCGCCGAAACTCGCATTGGTGTGGTTGATCTGCGCCAGGCTTTGTTCTCGTCGGATGACGCCAAGAGCTTCAGCGAAACCCTTCAGAAGGATTTCGCCGGGGATGAAGCCAAGGTCCGGGATGCGCAGGAAGCTGCGCGCAAGCTTCAGGAAAGGCTTGAGAAAGATGGCGCCATGATGAATGAAAGTGAGCGTAACAAGTTGGCTGGAGAGTTCCAGGAGAAGGTCAAAGAGTTCAATTTCCTCAAGCAGCGTCTGGATGCCACGGTCGCTCAGCGTAAGCAGGAATTTCTTGAGGGCGCTCGCCCGGAAGTGGATGCAGCGGTCAAGGAACTCATGGAAGAAAACGATCTTGACCTGATTCTTCCCAGCGAAGCTGTTGTTTACGTCAAGCCGGAAATGAACCTTACACCACAGCTGCTGGAAAAACTTAACCGCTAACAAATCAGGGGTTCCCCGGCCCCGGAATGCAGTGCAGGAGAGTGTCATGACAGAAAGGTCCTATCGGCTGATTGAAATTGCCGAAGCACTGGGAGCCGAACTCCGGGGGGATCCCGAAATCCGTGTTCGCGGTCTTGCCACATTGCAGGCTGCGTGCCCGGATCAGATCAGCTTTCTGGCCAATCCATCCTACGCAAAATACCTGGACGATACCCGGGCAGCGGCGGTCATTGTGTCGCCATCAGCTGCTGTCAACGCCCCTACCAATGTCCTGTTATTGGATAACCCGTACCTGGGCTATGCTCATCTGAGTCACTGGTTTAATCCAGAGCCTGTCGCCAGGCCGGGTGTTCATCCCAGTGCTGTTGTAGATGACGGTGCAACTGTGTCGGATAGTGCCAGCATCGGTCCCAATGTGGTGATAGAATCCGGCGCGGATATCGGTGACCGGGTTGTGATTGGTGCGGGTGCGGTCATTGGCGCACGAACCAGCGTTGGCGCGGGAACCGTTATTCGTCCGCGAGTGACTCTCGCCCATGACGTCGTTGTGGGGCAGCGGTGCCATATTCTGAGCGGCGCGGTGATTGGCTCGGATGGGTTTGGCTTCGCGAATGAGAAAGGCGTGTGGCACAGGATCGCCCAGTTGGGGCGTGTTGTGCTTGGCGACGATGTTGAAGTAGGCGCGAATACCACTATCGACCGTGGTGCCTTGGAC
Source organism: Marinobacter salinexigens (assembly GCF_008370345.1). Classification (GTDB taxonomy): domain Bacteria; phylum Pseudomonadota; class Gammaproteobacteria; order Pseudomonadales; family Oleiphilaceae; genus Marinobacter; species Marinobacter salinexigens. The sequence continues at coordinate 29,398 of NZ_VTUU01000012.1, forward strand.
GACACCGTCATTGGCAATGGAGTGAAGCTGGATAATCTGATCCAGATTGCTCACAACGTGCAGATTGGCGATCACAGCGCCATGGCTGCGATGGTCGGCATAGCCGGCAGTACCCGTGTTGGACGCCACTGTGTATTCGGTGGAGCTTCCGGAGTGGCGGGCCATCTTGAGATTGCAGACCAGGTTCACCTGACTGGCATGACGCTGGTTACCGGTGATATCCGTGAACCGGGAGTTTACTCTTCCGGCACCAGTGCGGATACCAACCGGCAATGGCGCAAGAATGCCGTGCGATTCCGCCAGCTGGACGTGCTCGCGCGGCGAATCAAGGAACTGGAAAAGAAATTAGAGGGCTGAGGCCGATCAACATGATGAAGATTGATGAAATTCTTGAGTACCTTCCGCATCGGTACCCGTTTTTGCTGGTGGATCGGGTAACCGAGATTGAAAAGGGAACCTCAATCAAGGGTTACAAGAATATCTCTTTCAACGAGCCATTCTTTCAGGGCCATTTTCCCAATAATCCTATTATGCCGGGCGTACTCCTGATTGAAGCCATGGCACAATTGGCGGGTATTCTTGGGTTTGTGACCGTAGGCCGGAAACCGGCAGACGGCGTGGTACAATACCTCGCTGGGTCCAGCAAAGCCCGATTCAAGCGCCCGGTATTGCCGGGAGACCGTTTGGATATGGAGGCAGAATTCATTTCCGCCAAGCGCGGTATCTGGAAATTTGAATGCCGTGCTCTGGTCGACGGTGAAGTCGTATGTATGGCAGAAATCATGACTGCTGAGAGAGAAGTTTGATGGCAACAAATGACTGGTCGGGTGTGCATCCTCAAGCGATTGTAGACCCATCAGCCAAGCTGGCGGACGGTGTTACCGTCGGCCCCTGGAGCTATATTGGTCCGGGCGTGGAAATCGGTGAAGGTACCGAGATACTGTCTCACGTTGTGGTCAAAGGTCCCACCGTGATTGGCCGGAACAACCGTATTTTCCAGTTTTCCAGCATCGGGGAAGAATGCCAGGACAAAAAATACGCGGGTGAACCGACCACGCTGGTGATTGGCGACAATAACGTCATTCGCGAAAACTGCACAGTGCACCGGGGTACCATCCAGGATCGGGGTGAAACCCGCATCGGCAGTGGCAATCTGCTGATGGCCTACGTTCATGTTGCCCATGACTGCATTGTGGGTGATAACACGATCCTGGCCAACTGTGCGACATTGGCCGGTCATGTATCCGTTGGGGATTTCGCCATACTGGGCGGAGGCACCATGGTTCATCAATTCTGCAATATCGGCCCCCATTGCATGGCGGCGGGCGGCAGTATTGTATTGAAGGATATTCCAGCATACGTGATGGCCAGCGGCCAGTCCGCGGAACCTCACGGTCTGAACGTTGAGGGATTGAAGCGTCGAGGCTTCTCCAAGGAAGTGTTGCTGATGCTGCGTCGGGCCTATAAGACGATTTACCGGCAGGGGCTCACTACCGAGCAGGCCGTTGAAGAACTTGAGAAGGAATATTCTGATATTCCAGAGGTACGTCCTCTGATTGACTCACTGCGCGGAGCACACCGCGGCATTATTCGATAAGTCACCGGAGCTTTCCGGTGACGGAACCTACCCAACCTACCGTACTCAGCGAACGCAAGCTCACCATCGCCATGATTGCTGGTGAGGCATCGGGCGATATTCTTGGTGCCGGGCTTATTCGTTCTTTGCGCCGCCGCTACCCCAAGGCCCGCTTTGTTGGCATCGGCGGCGATGAAATGATTTCTGAGGGTTTCCACTCCCTTGTCCCGATGGAACGTCTTTCCGTCATGGGCCTTGTTGAAGTTCTTGGGCGTATCCGCGAGCTATTCAGCATTCGTGCGAGAGTGCTGGATTATTTCTTTACCAATCGCCCGGATGTGGTCATTGGTATCGACTCCCCAGACTTCACCCTGGCCATTGAGCGCAGGTGTCGGGACGCCGGCATACCCTCGGTCCACTATGTCAGCCCGTCGGTTTGGGCCTGGCGGCAGAAGCGGATCTTCAAGATAGCCAAATCTGTCGATCTGATGCTCACCCTGTTTCCTTTTGAAGCGCGTTTTTACGAGGAACATCAGGTACCTGTTGCTTTTGTTGGCCACCCGCTGGCCGATCGTATTCCCATGGTTCCTGAAACAGGGCGGGCGCGCCAGTTACTTGGCCTGGACCCGGAAGCCCCCTTGCTGGCAGTTTTGCCGGGCAGTCGGGGTGGGGAGATAGAGCGCCTGGGCACGCTGTTTCTTGAGGCGTGCCGGTGGATTCAGGAACGGCGCCCGGATATCCAGTTGGTTATCCCATGTGTAAACCGTGATCGAGAAAAACAGGTACTGGCGCTGGTTGAAAACCTGGATGTGAAGCTCCCTGTCACTATCGTTCGTGGCCAGTCCCGCGAAGTCATGGCAGCATCGGATGCGGTGTTGCTGGCATCCGGTACGGCGACGCTTGAGGCGATGTTGCTGAAGAAACCCATGGTGGTGGGTTATCGGCTGAGCAATATCAGTTATGCGCTACTGTCCCGGTTGGTGAAAGTGCCTCATGTGGCCTTACCCAATCTGCTTGCCAGGGAAGCTCTGGTGCCGGAACTGCTGCAAGATGATGCCTCGCCGGAGGCGCTTGGGGCTGCCGTGCTCGAGCGCATGGAAGACGAGAGCGAGCGTGAACGGCTCTTACAGGCATTTTCAGATCTTCATGGCAATCTCAGGCGGAATGCGGACGAACGGGCAGCAGAGGCCATTTCCGGGCTGTTGAGGGAGAAAGGTCATGGCTAAGCTCGAATTGCCACCCTTTGAGTGCCGTTATCAAGGAGAACTCCTGGCAGGCGTCGACGAAGTCGGGCGCGGCCCGCTGATCGGAGCGGTGGTTACTGCAGCAGTTATCCTCGACGCGAAAAAGCCGATTCAGGGGCTGGCGGACTCGAAGAAACTGACCGAAAAGAAGCGCCTTGCGCTCTATGACGAGATTATTGAGAAGGCAACAGCCTGGAGCATTGGCAGGTGTGAAGCCGCCGAGATTGACGAGCTGAATATCTACCAGGCAACGATGGTAGCGATGGAGCGGGCGGTCGCAGGGTTGGTGGTCAGGCCCGAGTACGTATTGGTGGATGGTAACCGCTGTCCCAAGTGGCGCTGGCCCTCTGAGCCGGTTGTGAAGGGCGATAGTCGTGTTGCTGAGATAAGTGCGGCGTCAATCCTCGCGAAGGTAACCCGGGATCGGGAGATGGAGGAGCTGGAAAGCAGATACCCCGGGTTTGGTTTGGCCCGGCACAAAGGTTATCCCACGCCGGTTCATCTGGAGGCCCTGCAGCGCCTGGGGGCAACTCCGCAGCATCGTCGATCGTTCAGGCCGGTCCGGGACGTTATTGAAACAAGGGGCCTCTATCAGATGCCAGTCGAGCAAGGTCAGCAGGAACTTCATTATCCAACCGACTTGTTCGAAAATTAAAAATTGACAGCGTGCACTTTGGTCCGTAATATACGCGCCACGTTGATCGGGGCAAGTCCGGTAAACAAACAGTTTTGATGCGGGGTGGAGCAGTCTGGTAGCTCGTCGGGCTCATAACCCGAAGGTCGTTGGTTCGAATCCAGCCCCCGCTACCAAATTAAAAAAGGCAGATCAGTTACCGCTGATCTGCCTTTTTTTATTCCTGGCGCCTAACTTCCACGTCTTTTGATTGCTCTGTTGTAGGCATTGCGGGCCTTTTTTTCAGACTTTTTGATAAGTCGCTTTTGTAGTCACTTCGAATTTTGGGCAAAAAATTGCCCAGACATCAGTAACTTCCCGTAGTTTATTACCTTCTCCTGACGAAAAATTGACCATTTTGTAACTAGTTCAGTGGCAACGGTCGCAGCCATAATCAGTCCCGCTTTGTAGTATTCCCTGAAAACGTCAGTTATTTGGTAAATAAATCACATGAAACGCGTCACCAACTTGTCACGGGCAGGGATCGCCGCGTTTGTTTTAGGAACTGTTCTCTCAGGATGTGGAGGTGGTTCTTCAGGAGCTTCAGGCAGCGAAAACTCGCTGACTGACAGCAATGTCGGACTTGGAGATGGAGCTGCGGTTCTCAGCTGGAGTGCACCCCTGACACGGGTGAATGGTGAGAGCATACCAATGGCTGAGCTCGACCAGTACGTCATCCGTTTTGGTCAGGATTCCGGCAATCTGAGCAACCAGGTCGTCGTGACCAATGCTCAGGCGGAAGCAGAAATGTCCCATGAAATCGGTGGCCTTTCCGATGGAACCTGGTACTTCACTATTCAGGTTCGTGATACCAGCGGATTGATCAGTGTTCCATCCGATGTGGTAAGCAAGACCATCTGAGTCTTGTCGATCCAGCCGCTTTCTGGTCCTCCAGCCTGAAGTTCTGACGTCTCAGGCAAGTGGATCGGCGATGGGTAGTCTCATTGTGAAGGTCGAGCCTTTACCTGGAGTCGAGCTGACCGATATTTCCCCCCGGTGCTTTTCTACCACGGTTTTTACAAATGACAGCCCCAGTCCGGTGCCATGTATACCGGCGAGCTCGGTCTGTTTCTGACGACGATAGCGGTCGAACAGGAAAGGGAGCTCCTGCGGGTCAATTCCGCTGCCTTCGTCGGCAATGGTCAGGCAGGCTTCGTGGCCCGCCCGGTAAGCCTGAATGCTGACAGCCGTATTTGCCGGGCTATATTGGACAGCGTTGGTGACCAGATTAATGATCGCTCGCTCCAGTAGTTCCGCATTGCCTCTGAGCCAGAGGTCTTCGACACCCTGAAGCTGTAGCTGGATACCTTTCTCCGCCGCTTGCTCACTGACACTATCCCGCGCGTTTTCGGTAATTGCCAGAAATTCACATTCATAGAAACGGGTTTCTGTGAGTTGCTCGGCCCGGGCCAGTTGGACGAACTCCTCAGCCAGGTGATAGCTGCGACGGGCAAGTTTTCCAAGCTGTTCAAGCGTGGAAGCATCCACATGGCTGGGGTCTCGCTTGAGTTGCTCGATCAGTGCCAGTTGGGAGACCAGTGGAGATCGCACGTCATGGGATATGAAGTCGATGGCTTCACGGTGCTGACGCTGTTGTTCCCGAAGTTCGGAAATGTCCGATATGTTCGCAATGATGCCGTGCTGATCGCTATCTGGCAGGGCAAAGGGCGCGAAATGTATCAGAAAATCTTTACCCCGGATTTGCAAGTCGACCGTCCGGCTCTGTTGCAGCGTCAGGGTTTCAGAAACGGTTTCGTACCAGGGGGGTGTCTCTCTCGGATCGTGCCCTTCAAGAAGATTTGTGAGGGGCAGGCCGTTGAGTGAAGGCATGGGCTCCCTGAACCACTCTTCGATATGACCATTGGCAAACCGGATAACGCCCAGTTCATCGGTGACAATAACCCCGTCAGGCATGCGCTCAAAGCTACGGTGTATAAACTGTTGCATTCGGTCCAGTCGCCCGGTAGCCAGTCGAACGCGTTCTATCCTTTCAGAGATATTCTCCCGGGGTTTGCTTGCTTCATGCTTGCGGCTTGTTTCAGCAAGGTTCAGGCGGCGGAGGTAGCGCTGGATAGCTTCTCTGCTCAGGTCGTCCGGTAACATCAAGCCAAGGGTATACATGAGTTCTCCCCGTCGCAGGGCAATCCAGCTAACGCGGTTTGCATGCTGCCAGTGCCCCGGGACGAGATCGCCGGGAATGTCACCGGGGCCAAGGGTATGCCTGGTCAGGGTTTCGCTACCTAGTTGAAGCAGCCAGCCCTGGGGCTGGAATAACGCTCTGAAATGGTCGAGAAGTTGGGTCGGGTGCCGGCGAGAGGCTTCAGGGAGTGGCAATTGGGGCCTGCGGGCGAGTGCATCCAGCTGTCTGTTGAGGAAGCGGTTGGTCATTGCCAGGCGCAAGCCGGACGAAACCGGAAAGGCGAGTATCGGTACCAGAAGAGCGTTGGCAATAGGTATCCATAAATCGAAACTGTAGAACGAGATACCGTAGAGGCCCATCAGTGCGATCACGGTCGCCACGCAGGCTGCGAGGGTCTGGTTCGGGCGCATTCTGGGTAGTGCGATTGCCAGCAGGAGGGTCGTTAATGCCGCCAGCGCGAAACCGAACCAATTGGGGACAGGGCGAATCAGGTTGTCCTGTTGCAGCGCTGAATACGCATTGGCGTGGAATTCAACGCCTGACATCGGTCGGCTTAGTCCGGAGAAGGGCGTAGGCAGAACATCGCCAAATCCGGCTGCGGTTGCTCCAACGAAGACGACTTTTCCGTCGAACGCCTGGCGTGCAGCAAGTTGGTCCAGAACCTGATTGTAGGAATAAGTGGGAACCGAGCCGGCGCCACCGGTGAGCGGAACAACCCTGAAATCTTCCCGAACATTGATGAAGGCCGGGGCAGGGCGGGAATTGTCTTGTTTCGGGCCGATGCCCTGAGCTGCCAGCGACAGGCTTGGCCAAAGCTGTTTGCCGAGACCGTTGTAGAGGTAAAGGCCACGGGCGATACCGTCATCGTCCAGTTCAACATGGGCGTGCCCTAACGCGGCAGCGCTGCCTGCCAGGTCTGGAACTGGAAGCTCCTCTCTTAGCGGGCGGTCCGGTAATGATGAAGAAACGTAAATCGGTAGAATGACATTGCCGTGAAGCCTCATGGCTTCCGCCAGTTGATGGTCATCGGGTGACGGCTCGGGGAACAGAACGTCAAACACGATGGTATCTGCGCCTGACTGGTCCAGCTTGCGGATGAGTTCGGCGTGGATGTTCCGGGGCCACGGCCATCGTCCGATCCTTTCCAGGCTCAGTTCGTCAATGGCGACGATAGCAACCTTGTCGGAGAGTGACGGAGGGGTTGTTGTCATCACCTTGTCGAGCAGCCAGTGATCGAGTTGGCGGGGCAGCGCTGAGGTCTGTATCAGTATCAGCAGCGATGTGACCAGTAGTGCAAGTGCCCAAGGGTTCGTTATTGTTGGCAGCCAGTCCCGCTTCATGTGTCCTGCTGTTTGAGTCGATCAGTGGATTATTCCAGGTATAGTTCCCTCCCAGGTCCCCAGCGACTTGTCAGGGGGCCTTCCGAAAGAGCTTTTAGCCGCACAAAATACCGCCTTCCGGGAATAAGACGCAAGGCTGCCGTGGTATCCGGTAATGTTGCTTCCTTGATGATGCTTTGGAACGAGGGCTCTTCCGAGAGCTGGAGGCGATACTCGCTGGCGGTATCAACCTTGCTCCAGAAGACTCTTACCTGGCTGTCAACATAGTTCACACTGATGATCCGCACTGGAGGCAGGCTGCCGTTGACGACGAGTTTTCGGGGAGCTGTAGAGGCCACGGAATTACCGCCGGCTTCTGTAACGACTCGCCAATAATACTGGCCTGGTCCTAGTGGCTTGGCAGGCAGGGCCGAGTTTTCCGGTGCCCATTCACTTGTGGTTATCGGGCTGCGGAAATCCATGTCTTCGGCAATTTCAACCCGCGCAACTTCGTTGCTGCCATTCATCGACCACCGGAATTCGGGCATGTCATCGTTTGCGGTTGCACCATCTTCCGGCAGCACCAGTGTTGCGGCTCTCGCCTGAAGGGCGACTTCCAGCGGCATGACAGCCGGCATCCCGGCGATACCCCGGGAGTCCAGACCGGCGAGCTGGAGTTCGTAGTCGCCGTTGTCCAGCAAACTGATGTCAAAAGTGTTGCCACGGAGCTTGCGGCTTTCGACCCAGCGGCCGGATTCCGTTTCGAAGATGTCGAGTCGGTATTCCGGTGAAGGGCTCTGCTTCCAACGAAGCTCGGCGGGAAATCTGGTGATTGGCGTTGTGATCGGTTCGATCGCCGGAGCGGGAGGGAGTCGGTGAATGGCCAGGCCCGCTCCGCTACTGGTGGAAACGCTGGCGCTGTAGCCTGCTGGAATGCGGCGGGTTTTGCCCGGGGCCCCGAAATCGACTACACCCTTTGTCACCTGGAGGTTTGTTCCTCGACCAGAGGTTTGCAGAGCAAAGGCCGTGCCCCTAACGGCTGCGACTGCGGATGGCGTCTCGATTTCGAAACGGGCGCCGCCTTCGATTACCGGTTTTACTCGGGTGTGAACTTCTCCCTGATCGAGGCGTAGCCTCGTATCGACCATGCCGGATTTACCGTATTGGGTCAGTCGGTTGAAGATCAGGCGTGAATTGGGTGATATCCGGATTTCTGATCCGTCAGCCAGTTCAACGGTGGCGCTACCTGAGCCGGAGAGAATCTCGTCACCAACCCTGACGAGGCTGTCTTCCCTGAGCGGCTGTTTACGGCCATCAATGCCTGAGATGAGCTGGACGGAACCGGAGACTGAAACCGTGCGTGCAGGTTCAGGCTGACGCTTGAGCCAATTCAGAGGAAGGCGAATGCTGTCGCCTTCCTGCACCATGTTGCCGTTTTGCAGGCCGTTATACTGCAACAAGCGGGTAGCGCTGTATCCTGATGCCAGAAGCTCCCTGGCTACGGCCGGGAAGGTGTCGCCCGGACGCAGAGTGTATATCCACTCAGGCACGGCCGCACTGCGTGCGTCGGTTGCGGCATACGCGGAGCCCTGGGTGACCGAAAGCTCAGCCCTCGCGGCATTTGTCAACGCGAGCAGTGACGCAGCCATGATCAGGGCTGTGAGCTTTGCCTTTGGCCGTTTATTCATCGATTGCCTGTTCAGCCCGGGTGGTTGCAGATACGCCGTCCGGGTCTTTCATGGCCTCCAGGCGGTAGCCGCGCTGGTAGATGGTCTTGATCCGGAAACCGTTGTCCGGGTTCAGGCCGAGCCTCCGGCGCAGGCGGCTCATGTGGGTGTCAACCGTGCGAGTGTTGATGTCCCGCGCCAATCCCCATACGCGTTCCAGCAGCATTTCCCGGGTCAGTAGCCGCCCCTGATTCTGGAAGAGAAACAGGGTCAGATCAAAATCCTTGTCGGTCAACGTGAGTTCTTCGCCGTGGAGGTTGATTGACCTCTGCCGGGTGTTGATCTCGAAGGGGCCGTAATTGAGAATTTCCTTCTCTGCATCGGGGTTGCTTCGACGAGACAGGGCATTGATTCTGGCGCCCAGTTCAGCAGCGCGCGGAGGTTTTGACAGGTAATCGTCGGCGCCGGCATCCAGAGCCGAAACAATGTCTGACTCGCTGTCGCGCTGGGTCAGAAAAACAACCGGGATCGGCCAGTTCAGGTGGGCGCGAACCGTTCTCAGGACGTCCAGACCTGTCATGTCAGGGATCTGCCAATCAAGGATCAGCAAATCATAGCTGCGATGCAGAACCGCGCTCAGAAAGGCCTGGCCGGTTGGGAAGCTGTCACAATGGTGGCCGCGTTCTGACAGTATGGACTGAACGTTCTGTGCCTGCTCATGCTCGTCTTCAAGGAGGGCGATGCGCATGAAACGTCTCCGGATTTACGTTTTACGATGGTACTAACGGCCTGCCATATCCATGAAATTGCAGGTATATCTGCGGATTATCACAGAATGTCGAATGGCTTGCAGTATTGTTATGTAGACTTCCGTAACTGCATCGCAGGTTTGCCGTTGTCGTCATTGACTGTTTGTCGGCAGGCAGGGAAATTACTGCAGCCCCAGAACCAGCCTTTTTTCCCTTTTCGGCGAACGAGGGGCGAAAAACAGTGGGGGCAGGGGATCGGTTTCAGCCCCGTGCCATCGGCGGGGGCGGAGTCTTCGATGGGGCGTGTGCCCTTGCATTGAGGGTACCGGGTGCACGCATAGAAACGGCCAAATTTGCCATCGCGCTCGGTCATCGGAGCCCGGCATTTCGGGCAATGAATCTGGTCTGCGGCGGTTTCAGGGCTGGATTCTTCCGGACGTTTCCCCGATGGCGCGCTGATGAAGCCCTGAATTTCCTGTTTGAGTGTTTCCAGAAAGTGCCTGGGGTCGCCTTCTCCCCGGCGAATTTCCTCAAGGGTTGCTTCCCAAACTGCAGTCCGGTCCGGCTTGCTGACGGATTCGGGAAGTGCTGCAATCAATGCCCGACCTTTCTCGGTTGCCCGGATATGGCGGCTTTCCCTGAACAGGTATTCGCGCTTGAACAGGGTGTCGATGATCGCGGCACGGGTGGCCTCTGTTCCCAGTCCGTCGGTTTCTCTCAGGGTCTTTCGCAGTTCTTTGTCAGCAACGAACCGGGCAATATTGGTCATCGCCGAGAGTAGCGTTGCATCGGTGAAATGTTGCGGCGGCTGGGTTTTGCGTTCAACGACAGAGCTGTCGAGGCAATCGACAGTTTCATTCTTCTCGAGCCTTGGCAGGGGAGGCTTTTCCTTCTCTCCCTGTCCGTCGCGCAGCCTGAGCTCCAGGGTCTTCCAACCTGCTTCGAAAACAGCGGTCTCGGTCGCCCGAAAACGATGGTCAGCAGCCTGAACTGTCAGGCGACCCTCCCGGTGGATTGCGTCAGCTGAAAACTGCATCAAATAGTATCGACTGATCAGCCCGTAAACGTTTTCTTCGGCTTGCGACAGCTTGCCGTTCGCGGTTCCCCGGGTTGTCGGGATAATGGCGTGGTGAGCATCAACGTTACTGTCGTCCCAGGCTTTGGTCTTGCGCTGAGTATCACAAGCATCACACGCTTCGGACAGCGACGGTGCCACCCGGCTGATGCTCCGGATGACCTGTTCACGCTGCTCAAAGTGTCCTTCAGGGAGGTAGCGGCAGTCTGATCGGGGGTAGGTAATGAGCTGATGGCGCTCATAAAGTGCCTGAGCTGTATCAAGAACCTCCTTGGCCCCCATGCGGAACAGCCTGCCTGCCTCTATCTGTAGTGCGGAAAGAGAGAGCGGTAGCGGTGGCGGTTCTGAGCGGTCACGGAATTGCGATTCAACGATACGCCCGGCACGACCAGAGACGCTGTCGGCAATTTGTTCAGCCGTGGCCTTGTCCAGCAGTCGGTTTTCGTCGTCCAGATAATCCTGGAATTGATCATCCGGAAGCCAGCGGGCAGTGAACGGTCGCTGGTCCACTTCGCCATCCTGGGCCCGGAATCTGGCTTCAATGCGGTAGTAGGGTTTGGGCTCGAAATCAGCAATGGTGTTGTCCCGCTCCACCACGAGCCCCAGGACCGGCGTTTGGACCCGGCCCACAGAATAGACACCCTGCTCACCCTGGTGCTGGTAGCTGAGCGTGTAGAACCGGGTCAGGTTGATGCCGTACAACCAGTCTGCCCTTTGACGGGCGAGAGCAGAATGGGAAAGCCGCCTGAATTCGCGATTGTCCCTCGGCGACTGAATAGCCCGGGCGACAGCAGCGGGGGTCAGATCGTTAATCAGCACCCGTTGTACCGGTGCCTCGCAACCGAAATAGCGAATCACCTCGTCGACGAGTAACTGACCCTCACGGTCCGGGTCGCCGGCGTGGATAACGGTATCGGCCTGGCGTATCAGGGACTCAAGCACCTTGAGCTGTTGCCGGACGCTGTCCTTGGGCATGACTTCCCATTTTTCGGGAAACATGGGCAGGTCTTCGAGGTGCCATTTTTTCCAGCGAGGGTTGTACCGACCGGGTTCAGCAGGTTCCAGCAAATGACCAATACACCAGCTTACCGTCGCGGCGGAATCGCCTTTGCCACAGCGAATCCAGCCCTGCCCCTTCTGATGCGGGCCGGGGAGGGAGGCGGCAATAGCACGCGCAAGACTTGGTTTTTCGGCAATATAAAGGCGCATGATTTTGAGGGTATAGGAATCGGCAAAGGAATGTGGCTGTTTGCTACTTTGCTGTCAAGGCTCGGGCGACAGGTGGTTAGTGTAGTAGACTGGTAGATATACAGAATTCGGAGCAGCGCGGAACCATGAAGATTCAGAATGCCATTGAAGCGAAACTGTCGGAGGCGTTTGACGTTCGCATCCTTCAGGTGGAAAACGAAAGTCATAAGCACGGTGTGCCGCCAAATTCGGAAACCCATTTCAAGGTGACTCTGGTGTCACCGGATTTTGAGGGGCAGATGAAAGTCCGCCGCCACCAATCCATATACAAGGTACTGGCGGAAGAGCTGGCGGGTGAAGTGCATGCGCTTGCCATGCATCTGTACACGCCCGCAGAGTGGGATGCGAAGGGTCAGGCTGCTCCAGAGTCTCCCAACTGTATGGGGGGATCCAAGAAAGACCCGGCTATGAATGCGCAGGGAGATCACTGATGAGTCAGTTTTTTCAGATCCACCCGGAAACGCCCCAGAAACGTCTGATCAACCAGGCGGTAGAGATTTTGCGAAAAGGCGGTGTCATCGTCTATCCAACCGATTCCGCTTATGCCATTGGGTGTCATTTGGGAGACAAGCAAGCGGCGGAGCGTATAAAACGTATTCGTAAACTGGATGACAAACACAACTTTACGCTGGTATGCCGGGATCTGTCGGATATCGGTGTCTATGCGAAGGTGGACAATACCCAGTACCGGTTGTTGAAGAATTTCACCCCGGGGCCATACACTTTCATTCTTGACGCTACCAGTGAAGTGCCGCGTCGATTGCTTCATCCCAAACGTCGTTCTGTGGGCGTTCGCGTGCCGGACAATGCCATCGTTCAGGCATTGCTGGGTGAGCTGGGTGAGCCGATCATGAGCAGTACGCTGATACTTCCGGGGGATAAGGATCCGATGACCGACCCCTATGATATCCGTGACACGTTGGAGCGTGACCTTGATCTGATCATTGACGGTGGCTTCTGCGGTATGGAAGCTACCACGGTTGTAGACTTCACGGGTGATGCGCCGTCAGTAACCCGGATTGGCAAGGGAGACCCTGCGCCCTTCGAGGGATGATGCAATCAGGCGCGGGTGTTCAGGTTGAACGCATAACCCCGCGCCTTACCCGCTGCTTCCAGTTGTTCCGCACTTGCTGTTCGGCGAAGAGAGTCATAGCGGTGTGCCAGGTCCTGAAGGCCATTAAATTGCTGGTTTTCACTGACCATGGTATCCAGCAATGGGTTGTTAACACCGTATGCCTGGTTCAGCTTCATGGCAGTGTCCACAAACTGAAGCGTCGGCTCATTGGTACTCAAGCGGTTGAATGCCTCCCTGAATCCCGTATTGATGTTCAGATCGGTTTCGATCTGCGCCCGGGTTTCCTCTGGTAGCGGACCTTTCACTTCGATGGCGCCGCTTGAGCCTTTCGTGATGTTCAGAGCCGTTGCCGGCGGTAGGCTATATTCGGCAAGTTTGTGCCGCAGAGTGTCCCGAACATAGGCAACATCCCGCCCGACCGTCAGTTTGTATTCCGTCATGGCCAGCTTGCTGGATTTCGGGCGTGTAAGGCCTTCTTCATCGCTGCCAGACCATGTGAAGCGGTCGTCGGTGGCGTTCGTTCCCGGGTTGGATTCCGGCTGCGCAACGCCAGCGGACGCCATGCTATCCGTGGCGCTCGCCGGCTGTTGGCGTTTTTCCATTGCCTGCTGAAACTGAGTGCTGGCGCGAACCAGCGAAGCCAGTAGCGACATGACAGGAAACCCTCCGTTGGCCGCGTGCTGCGATGCGGCAGTAATTCATCATTCAGTGGTGCTTCTCTGGGACATAGCAGGATTCGGGCCAGGCCCAGCTGTGGTTGCATTTGTTGATGATTTGTAAGAATTGCGCCGGAGCTGATTTGGATCAGTAAAAACTTGACGCATATCTATAAAGTTTTACGTCGATAAGTCGTCAATTGATCCTGTAACCACTATTCAAACTGTCTTTTAGTCAGTTCGCGCTTCGGTCCGGATACCCATGAAAACAAAGCAGTCTATTCGTTTCCTCCTGCTGGCAGCCCTGGCAGCAGCATTCTCCCTGGTCCTTGTGTTTACCGTGCTGTATAGCGCGCACGCCCAGCGTGACCACATGGAGGAGTTCAGCCACAAATATGTAGAAGGACTGGCCAAGTCCTACTTTGACGGGTTGAACACAATGATGGTGACAGGAACCATCAGTAACCGGGATATGCTTCGGGACAAGGTCATGGCCCCTGAAGACATACTGGACGTGCGGGTTATACGGGGCGACCAGATCAATCGGTTGTTCGGCAAGGGCACCAGTGCAGAACAGCTTCGCGAGCCGGAAGATGAGCAGGCGCTGTCCGGAGAGCGGGTGGAGCTCTACTCTGAAAACGCAGACGGGCGGGTCTATACGCTGATAGAGCCGGTGATTGCCCGGGAGAACTACCAGGGCGTGAACTGTCTGGGTTGTCATCAGGCCAGTGATGGAGATGTTCTGGGAGCCATTCGCGTGGACTACTCCCTGGCCAAAAGCGATGCCAGACTGCACCAGCAGTTGCTCACCAGTGGCGGGATCCAGGTAATTATCTTTGCTGCTGTGTTCTTCCTGACCGCTGTTGCTTTGGGCCGTCTGGTATTTTCCCGTTTGCGCTTGCTTCACGACCGGATGGATGAAATTTCCCGGAACTCGGATCTGACACTCGAACTCGATGTATCCCGCAATGACGAAATTGGCTCCGTTTCTCGTGCGTTCAATCGGATGATGGCCAGAATCCGGGAAAGTATGAATACCGTTATGGACAACGCTGAACAGGTGGAGCAGGCCGCCCGGGGAATCGCCGGTAAAGCCGACACTACTGAGCGGGAAGTGCTGGCTCAGCGGGACAATACCGACCAGGTGGCTAGTGCCACAACAGAGATGGCTGCCTCAGCGGTACAGGTCCGGGAAAATGCCATTAACACCACGCAGAAATCGGCCGAAACAGCCGAATCTGCCAGCCTGGGTGAGCGCTTGGCGCGCACCGCGGTGGAAGGTATTGAATCGCTGAACTCGGAAGTGCAGAGCGGTGCCCGAAGAATTGAACAACTGGACCAGCGGACCAGCCAAATGTCGGACATGCTCGAAGTGATTTCCAACATTGCCGACCAGACGAATTTGCTGGCCCTTAACGCTGCGATTGAAGCCGCCAGGGCCGGTGAGCAGGGGCGTGGATTCTCTGTAGTGGCCGATGAGGTCCGGGCTCTGGCGTCCCGGACCCAGGAATCCACCGAAGAGATCCGTACCACCATTGATGGCCTTAAATCCGAGGTCGTGGATTGTGTCGCTACCATGCAACACGCTTCCGGGATGGCGGAAAACCAGGTTGCCGCCATCCTCAAGGTTGAGTCTGAGCTGCAGAGCATTGCAGCGTCGGTGAGGGAAATTACTGATCTCAATGAAGAAATGGAGAGTGCCGCGAATGAACAGAGCGAAGTCTCGGAATCCATCAACCAGAACGTGATTGAGATCAGTCGCTCAGCGGAGCAGACCTCGGGAGATGCTCAGGAAACCGCAAGAATTGCCGGCGAACTGCTGGCAATGGCAGAGACGCTCAGGAAAACCATTGAGCAGTTCCGGCTGGCCCGGGGCTGATTAGCCTCGGTGATCGGAAACAAATGGGTTGGTTGCCCGTTCCTGCCCAAATGTTGACATGGGCCCATGGCCGGGTATGAATGAGACATCATCTCCCAGTGGAAAGAGCTTGCCGCGAATGGAGTGAATCAGCGTGGCATGATCGCCCTTGGGAAAGTCCGTTCGGCCGATAGATCCGTGGAAGAGTACATCCCCGACCATGGCCAGCCCCGACTCTTTATGGAAAAACACCACATGTCCCGGGGTATGGCCCGGGCAGTGCAGAACCTCCAGGGTTTGCTCTCCCACCGTAACCTGTTCACCGTCATCGAGCCATCGGTCCGGAGTGAACACTTCGGGCACCGGGAATCCAAACATCTGTGCCTGCTGGGGCAAACCTTGAATCCAGAAGTTATCTTCCTTGTGAGGGCCTTCAATGGGAACGGAAAGCTCCCTCGCCAGCTCTGCAGTACCACCCGCGTGATCAATGTGGGCGTGGGTCAGCAGGATTTTCTCAACGCTGACCTTCTCATCCCTGATCGCTGCCTTGATCTGCTCGAGATCGCCCCCCGGATCCACAACGGCTGCTTTGCGTGTGCGTTCACACCAGATCAGGGAGCAATTTTGCTGGAAAGGGGTGACCGGGATAATTCTGTACTTCAGGGACATGATCGGACTCGACTCACGGCAGAGATGGATGATGCACTATGGTACTGGTATCCAACCGGAATGAAACCCGGTTAGTCAGGCTCCGTGTAGGTCACAACAAACGCTCCCCTGAGATCGCCTTCAGAAAAGCCAGTGGCCTTGTCATCCGGATACAGCTCGGCAAGTTTGGCCTTTACGCCGTCATCGATAGACTTCCCGTGGCAGCCCAGACAAAGTTTCTGGGTGGGAATGGCGCTCATATAGCGGAACTCTGACTGCCCTGCGTTTTCAACAACCTCCCAGAACTCCACAGGCCTGCCGCCCTTGACGGGTTGTTTATCCATCGCCAGCAACTGCATCTCCTGCCAGTCAGTCGGTTCGTTGTTCGGGTTCCGGGTTTTGAGACTGGTGCGGCTGATGGTCCAGTTCTCATTGCTGTTGGCTTCGGCAATGTGTGGTGCAACCGTTTTGCAGACGCCAATACCATTGGTCAGACCGCCTTCCTTGATGGCTGCCTGAAGTTCCTGTTTGAGGGAGCCTGCAAACGTCTTCACCAGAGCACGGGCGTCGGATACCAGTTTGTCGGATTGCTGCTCAAGCGGTTCAGCGGCAGCAGGCAGCGAGAGTAATGAGCAAAATGCGGCAGTTGCCAGAATTGATCTATTCATGATCTCCATCTCGGTTGGGGCTGAATGATGGAATAAGTATAGAATCAAAAGTTAGAGCTTGGGGCGCGAGGTTATTTGCTGCGACAAAATGCCGCGAGATTTGGAGCCTAAAAAGGGGCTGTTCACCAGAACTACCCCACAAATTACCAAAGCACCTCCTGAGAGGAAGTTGGGATCCAAAGGCTCGGACAGCAACCAGGCTCCCAGTAAAACCCCAAAAATCGGTGTCATGAACGATAGGATGCCAATTGGAGAGGCGTGATAGTTGCGCAGAAGCCAGAACCAGATCAGAAAGGCCAGAAAGGCGACAAAAATACCCTGAAAGGTGATGCTGCCAATTGCGATAGCGCTGGGAACGAAATCAAGCTGATCGGTCGCAAAGGCGGCAACGAGTAGTAGAACGAATGCCATCAACAGTTGGTACAGAAGCGTTTCCCGGGGAGAGACCTCAGACAAACGGGAAGTTCTTATTACCACCGTCGTCGCTCCCCAAGCAGCGCCTGCCAATATGGCGAGAGCGTCCCCAAGAAGCATGTCGGAAAGGCCCTCAGTTGAGACGCCGGACTCTCCACCCATGAAAGCAAGGGCGGTGCCCAAGAACGCTAGCCCGATGCCAGTCCATTGCAACCGGCTCATCCGTTCGGTCGGAATGAGGAAATGCAGAATCAGGGCTGCAAACACTGGAGCGGTGTATAGAAACACTACGGCATGGGAAGCAGAGGTAAAACGGAGCGCTTCACCGAGAAACAAATATTCCACAGCAAACAGAAAGCCCACCACAAGGCCTGGTTTCCAGTTACCTGCCTTGAGAGAAACGGGTTCCCGCTGCACCACCATGTAAAGCCATACCAAGAGAGCGCCAACTCCGGAGCGGATGGCAATCTGGAGGATGGGGGCAACGTCAGAGGCGGCGGCTTTGAGTGCGACTTGCTGCATACCAAGCATCAGACAGAACAGCACCATTAATCCAAAGGCCCTGGTGTCGGGTGATTGTCGTTCTTGCATAAGTGCCTCCTGTTGATAGGGAATGAGGAGACATTATCTGTCTGTCGAGAAATCAACATATACTTTAAAATGGACAAAAGATTGATTGAAAGAGACAGTTCCAATGGCTCCATCGGAAAAACACCGCCGAACACCGCCTTTCACTGATGCGTTGCCTGAGAAAATTGTTTTCCGGTCTGCGGATATGCTGGCGGGCTCGGAGTACCCAAACCACGCGCATGACTGGGGCGAATTTGTCTATTCCTACCGCGGTGTCATGGAAGTGAAAATTGGAGGGCAACATTACCTCGCGCCCTCGCAGTATGGGCTCTGGCTACCGCCAAGAGTGGAGCATCAGGGATTGAATCGCTATGAGGCGAGTCACTGCTCCTTATATGTCTCGGCTCCGTATACTGACCACCTGCCGAACGTACCTTGTGCTCTCGAAATTACGCACCTTACCCGTAGTATGCTGGAGCATTTGAAGGCCTACCCTTTATCATTTCCCTACTCTGAATCTGAGGCCCGTCTGCTTCGGGTGCTTGTGGATCAATTGAGTTCCGCCAACTGTGCGGGCAGCTACTTGCCGGGGTCAGCAGACCCGATACTTGGCCCCATTCTTGACTTCATAGAGCGTAACCCTGGGAAGAACGATCCGCTGGCTGAGTTGGCAACACGGTTCAACACAGTTGAACGAACGGTTATGCGACGAGCCCGGCGGGATCTTGGTATGCCATTGTCCGAGTGGCGACAGAGAGTCAGAGTGGTGGAGGCGATGAAGCAGCTTGATGCAGGCATAAAGGTAGAAAGTGTTGGCCTCGACTTGGGCTACGCTAGTGCCTCGGCTTTTATCGCAATGTTTAAGAAGCGGACTGGGATGACGCCGGATGAATATCGCCGAGGTCAAAGACACGGTGGATGATCACAGTGGCCCGACAAGCCCTTCTAATTTTTCGGCTGGATCACTCGCTAGTTGCTGGGTTCTCAAGTTCAGATGAGGGTGCTTGCGCCAAGTGGGCGATGAGCTTTTCTGCAAATGGTGACAAAGGGGTTCTCGGGTTTGTGCAGATTTTCAGATCTCGTTGGGCCCAGGCATCCTCGACTTCGATAACGTGTAAGGGCTGATGTCGTGATTGTTTCACTGCTTCACGCGGGACCATGCCGATGCCTACGCCCGCTGCGACCATGCGACAAACCGCTTCGAAACTCTTCACCTGAACGCGTACGTGAAGATGTGTCCCTAAATTGGCCGCTGCGTTCATTGTAAACGTATGGATTGCCGAGCCAGCATGGAGCATCACAAATGGTTCCCCAAGCACGTCCCGGAATAATACTGACATGTCCCCGGCTAACCTGTGATTTGCGGCGGTGACCAGTACCAAACGGTCCTCCCGATAGGGCGTCAGAGTAACGTCCTGGTTACCTTCTTGCCCGGCTACGATACCGATCTCTACATCGCCTCGAGCCACGCCGGTGAGGATGTCTGAGCTGGTTTGCTCCTCAAGGTTCACACTGATTTGCGGGTGTAGTCCAAGAAACGTCGATAGATCATTGGGCAAGTAGGTATGGATGGCATGAGTGTTCGCCCACAACTGAACGTGCCCCTGTACGCCCGCCGCATAAGGCACAAGATCAGAGTGGAGTTGTTCTAGCCGTGCAAATACCTGCCGAGCATGACGAAGAAAGATTTCACCCGCTCTCGTGAGCTGCACACCACGAGAGCGGCGGTGCAAGAGTGCTGTCCCGAGTGACGATTCCAGTATTTTAATCCGATGGCTCGCTGAGGACGGGGCGAGGAAGGCTTTTTCTGCACCGCGGGTCAGGCTCTCGCATTCGGCGATGGCAATGAAGAGTCGCAAGTCGGTCAGATTGTATTTCATGGGGAGAATTCGAAAATAACGAACACGTGGTTGGTGAAAAGGCAATTCTATCAGGGATTTATGGGGCTTAGCATTCGATTTATTGAATTCACCAAAAGGCAACGTTAGTAATGGTAGCGAACATTTCTCCCCGACAGCTAGGCATCGCGCTTGCGATATTGGCCGCCTTTGGATTTTCGTTCAAAGCAATCTTCGTCAAGCTTGCCTACCAGTCTGCGCCTGTCGACGCGGTAACGCTGCTTTCATTGCGAATGATGTTCTCATTGCCTTTGTTCTTAATTGGTGGTTTTGCCTACCTGCGACGCGGGCCAAAATTGGATTTCAAGGATTGGTTGCTGCTGGTTTTCTTGGGGCTCACCGGGTACTACGGCGCATCGATACTGGATTTTCTGGGGTTACAGTACATATCGGCCGGGCTGGAACGGATTATCCTGTTTACCTATCCGACCATAACGATCCTGATTGGTTTGTTGTTCCTCGGAAAGGAGGTCAGCCTGCCGCTGATCTCGGCCCTGGTGCTTTGCTATGCAGGCGTTAGCCTCGTAGTCGTCAGCGACACCCAACTCGCAGAAGACAGTACCACGACTTTGATTGGAGCCGCTTTGGTCTTCGCATCGGCTGTCTCTTATGCTTGCTACAACGCATTCTCAGAAGTGTCGATTGGTAAACTAGGAGCAGCCCGGTTTTCTGTGCTCGCGTTGGTGGTTTCGATTATTGCAGCGCAAGTACATTTCCTTGCTGTAAACCCGCTAAGTGATCTGAGACAACCACTGCCGATCTACGGTTATTGTGCAGCCATGGCTCTTTTCTCGACAGTGATGCCGATTTTTTTTCAGTCTGGGGCCATTCAGCGCATTGGTGCAGGGCCAACAGTGTTGGTGGGCATGCTTGGGCCTGTGATGACGATTTTCTTCGGTTGGATGCTGTTGGGCGAGCCGATAACCTGGGTTCAGCTTTCCGGTACAGCATTAGTGCTTGTCGGTGTATATCAGGTTAGAAAGGGGTAATAGTTTACCGCTCGCATGCTCGCTATGTTGCCAGAATTTGACTCAGAACATGCAACAGACGCTAGAGGCGAACTGATTTGATAGTGAGATTTTGGTGCCCCCGGCAGGACTCGAACCTGCTACCTTCCCCTTAGGAGGGGGACGCTCTATCCAGATGAGCTACGGAGGCATTTCGTCAGGAAGGCCGGTATGATAGCGGGCTGGAGCTTATGGCTCAAGGTGTTACCGCATTTCTTCCGGAATCTCAGGAGCCTGTCGTGCCCGAGTCCCTTTCGCTTTCTGTCGTCGTTCCTGTATGGATGGAAGCGGCCAGTATTGTTGATTGTCTTCGGCCATTGGCGCCGCTAAGGGAAGCGGGCCACGAGGTCATTGTGGTTGATTCCGGCAGTACGGATGGTACGGCGGAACTGGCTCGGCCATTGTGTGATCGCGTGGTTCAGGCGAAAAAGGGGCGCGCTGTTCAGATGAATGCCGGGGCTGAGGTTGCCCGGGGAAATGTGTTGCTGTTTCTTCACGCCGATACCCGCCTTCCAGATAACGCGCTTGATGAGCTGAGGTGGTTTGAACTCAACGAGCCGACATGGGGGCGCTTTGATGTGCGCCTGAGCGGCCAGCGGCCCCTGTTTCGGGTGGTGAGCTGGTTTATGAACAAACGTTCCCGGCTGACGGGAATGTGCACTGGCGACCAGGCCATGTTCGTCCGGCGTGATCTTTTTGAGGCTCTGGGCGGATTCAGGGAGCAGCCTCTGATGGAAGACATTGAGTTGTCCCGTCGATTGCGTCTGGTTTCCCGCCCCTGGTGTATTTCTTCTCCGGTCGTAACGGACAGTCGTCGTTGGGAAAAGCTTGGTCCCTGGCGTACTATTTTCCTGATGTGGCGCCTTCGCTGGCGATACTGGCGTGGCGAATCACCGGAATCCCTTTCAAAGGTCTATCGCTCGGACGTACGGAATGACTGACAATACGACTTCAAATGCTGTTCTGATGCAGTTTGCCAAGTGGCCGGAGGAGGGCAGGGTGAAGACCCGTCTGATGCCCGCCCTGGGCGCAGTGGGTGCTTTGGAAGCCCATCTCGAATTGACGCTGGCGGTTCTGGATAACCTTTGCACGTCCGGTTATCCGGTACAGTTCTGGTGGGACAGAGAGCTGGAAAATCCGCCGCGGGAAGCGGAATCCATCGTCCGCAACCTTGAGGGTGCGGGGCTGGAACAGCGTTTCCAGGAGGGGAAGACCCTCGGGGACAAGATGATGGCAGCATTGGGACACTCACTTCAAAGTTGCTCTCGGGCAATTGTCATCGGCAGCGACTGCCCCTCCGTTGATCCGCAGTACGTCCGGGATGCCATTGCCTGTCTCAGCGAATCGGATGTTGTACTCGGCCCTTCTAACGATGGTGGTTATGTACTGATTGGTGCCCGGCGAGTGGTCGACGGCATGCTGGACGGTATCGAATGGGGTACAGAGCGGGTGATGGATCAGACACTTGCCCGCCTGAAGGATTCAGGGCTCAGCGTGCGACTGCTGGAGCCCCGATGGGACGTGGACGAGCCGGAGGACTGGGAACGCTACCAGTCACTCCGGTAATCGGAGTTCAGCCAGCGGGTACCGGTGGCTGCTCGGTCAGATGGGTCAGCGCGGTGGCCTCATCCGGTGTGTCCGTACCGGTGACCACCCGCAGTGCGTGTTTGCGCTCCAGAACTGCTTTCTGGAAGGTCGCAAGTAATTCGTCGAGGCTCACGGCACTGACGGCATAAGCCAGTTTTGATCGGGAATCGAAACCGGTGGCGTCCCGGTCAATCTCCCGCCAATAACGGCCGGAAATCTCTCCCAGTTGCCGGTCTTTTTCCAGCAGCCCGCTGATAACGGCCTGTTTTTCCCGTTTCAGATCAGCTTCGTCCATCGCCCGGAGCTGGCTTTCAAACTGCGCCGAAAATTCCTGTACGGCCTGATCGATCTCCTGCGGACTGGCCGCCGGGGACTGCACCACAAAGCCGAGGGCGGGTGTTTCAAGCATCTCGAACGGTGTGGCATAGACAATGTAGCCCAGCTGCCGGTTGGTCCGGATGTCTTCATAGAACGGGCTGCTGATGATTTGTGCAAGCAGCCGGAAGCGGGCACGTTCCTCAAAACTCGTGTTTTCGCCCTGCATGTAGAGCGTGTAGCCAGTGTCTGGATGGCTCACTGCCAGGTCCACCCGGGTTTCGTCGTCTGGCAACTGGCGCACCTGGCTCCGCTTGACCTTGGTGGGTTCACTGCCTTTCAGCACAAAAGCCTGCACCTGTCGGGACAGATTCAGGGCCGAGGCTTCTGACAGATTTCCGTGGGCGAGCATGACCGGGTCGACTTTTGCCAGGAAGGTGTCTGAGAAGGATTTGAGTTCCTCCAGCGTTACCTGTTGCGCTGCCTCGAGTTTGGCTTCTGTACTCCAGGCTCCTTCAATCAGCGCGGTCTGAATGAACTCCGAAGTCTGCTCAACTGGCCGGTTTTTAGCCTTGTTCTGGAGGTTGTCTACCAGGTTCTGGCGGGCGATCTCGAAGCGTTGGGTGGTCAATGCAGGGTTGGCCACCTGCAACAGAATCTGATTGATCAGGGCGTGCAGCTTATCGTCGTAGCCGCCAACCCGAATCGTAATGCCCCGGAGGTGTGGGTATACGCTGTAATCCAGCCCTGCCAGGCGTGCGGAATAGGCCCAGGCATTCAGGTTGGTGTTGACGGCGTCTACCAGAAGCTGGGTCAGAACGCTGCTTCGGGCTGACTCCCGGGCAGCGGGGGTGCGAAGACTGATGAATACGTTCGCCTTGGGGGTATGGAAACGGGTATCCCGCGCAAACCAGATATCAAACCCCTTCTGGCTGTCCAGAAGCATTGGTTTGTCCATGGTGGAGCCTTTCACCATGGCAAGATTTTCAGGGATGAACGGATTGGCTTCCGGCAGTCTCAGTTGGGCCGCCAGCGTTTCCGGAGCCTGGGATGTCAGCTCGTTCGGGTCAAGAGCCTCACGGGTCCATTCGGCATCGTACCATCGGGTTAGGTTGGCGTTGTCGGTAACCAGGTTTGGTGCCAGCACAAACACCATAACGTTGTCCGGCGTCAATTGGCCAAGAATATCCCGGTATTGCTCTGGTGCGTAGCTGTCCATTATCCACCGGGCACGGAGAATGTCCTTCGCCGGATAATGCTGGAGCTGGCTCGACAAACCCATCACTTCATGGATCGGATCGCCTTTCTCCCGGAAGCGGAAATCAATCGTGGCCAGTTGCTGCATTTCATGGAAGCGTTGTTCACTGATGCCGTTGTTCCGAATTTTTGCGATGTAATCGAAGACCAGGGGCAGGATCTCATCCTGGCGCTTCAAGCCGTCTGGGGTGAGGGCCATGCTGATGTCGAGGGTGGCACCTTCACCGGTATCCATGCCGGATCCGGCAGACAGGCTTTCAGCCAGCCCGGCGCGTTTCAGTACATCAAACAGGCTTTCCGGTCCTTCGTGGCCGAGCAGATTGGCGACATAGGATGCCGGCTTGGTGTGGTAGTTATCAATCTGGGACGGGATCGGGAAAGACAACGTCAGGCTACGGACATCTTTGAGGGCATTGGCGGTGATTTTCTCCGGCAATGCATCCCGATTGTAGATAGAGGCCTTATGCTGCTTCTGCCGGAGATGTCGGTTTTCGATAGCACTGAAGCGCCCGTTAACCATACTCTCCAGTTCATCCAGCGACTGGGGGCCATAAACCGCTAGGGTCATCAGGTTGGAGGAGTAGTGGGTTTTCCAGAATTCCACCAGGTCCGGCCGGAGAGGGTTGTCTTCAGTATTTTCCAGGGTTGTCAGATTGCCAACGGCAAAATGACTGAAGGCGTGATCTGGATTGCTGGCGGCTTTCTTGACGGAATAGAAACGGCGCCCGTCTTCCTTCTGCTTGGCACTGAACTCGGAGTGAACCGCGTTTCGTTCCCGGTCCACCAGTTCCGGTGTAAATAGCGGTGCCGCGAACTGCTGTGCGAACCGGTCCAGTGCCGGTTCCAGAAACTGTGCCTGAATATCAAAAAAGTAATTGGTGTCCTGGAACGCGGTAAAGGCGTTGTGGCTTCCACCGTGGCTCTTGATGAACTGTTGATACTCACCTGCATCAGGATATTTTTCGGTGCCGAGGAACAACATGTGTTCAAGGAAATGAGCCAGTCCTTCCCGTTCTACCGGGTCGTCTCCGCTACCAACGGCAACGTTCATGGAAACAGCAGCCTTGTCAGACCCGGGTGATGACACCAGAACGGCCCGGAGACCGTTGCCCAGTTCGATAAACCGGTAGTTGTTGTCATCGTTCGGACTCTTGACCGGTGTTTCTGTTGCCAAAGCAACCGCACTTGTGAGGATCAGCACGGTTAGCAGGACGAAACGGGCCAGGTATTCCCGGAAGGGGGTGGTCATTGCGTTACCAATACTCATGTCGCCTCATTAGTGTCGGATGGAAGCCAGTTCAATCAGTGCATTTGTGGGTTGCGGGTGCTTTCAGGTTGCTGATCCAGCGTTTTACGAGCCAGATCAGCCGCCTTTTCTGCATCAAGGTGCCCGGTTGCAATCCGTTCCAGAACGGTGGCCATGATGGCCACTGCCTGTCGGTAATCGGCGAATTCCGCCTGGAAAGCCTTATCGATGGCCTCATAAACCGCCTGAATCTTCTGTTCCCGGCTTCCTGAATCGTCTGCCGTATCGTTAATGGCCTTCAGGCAGGCGCGGGCGATGGCGATGTAACGTTCGGTATTGGGATTGTCTTTCTGCATGCTTCGGTTTCCGGAAAACAGGGTTTACTGTGGCAGTTGGTGACACCCACAGGCGTGTTAAGTTCCTAATTATCGCACTGCTCGGCAGTGGTTTCATGGCTTTCCGTTAATCTTGCTTCGCTTCAGGCAACATGGCTTTGCTGTGCTAGTCTCAATGAGGCTGTATCGGCATTCGCGTGTGGCCATGGTCTTCGCCTGAGTCCAGAATTTAGAGTAATTACTCAATAAAAAACAAAAGGTTACAGAGTAATCGCTCTAATAAAGTCCGATACATGCAAGTTGCAATAACGTACAATCCCATTGAATTCGGACTACGACTTTAGTCTAAGGGAGATCTGAAGTGCGTGGCCGTCATGGATAGATAACAATCAAGCAACAGGCAGGGTGGAACATCAATGAACTATTTCCTTACGGGTGGAACCGGCTTTATTGGCCGCTTTCTTGTAGAAAAATTACTGGCGCGTGGCGGTACCGTATATCTGCTGGTGCGTGAGCAATCGGTGGATAAGCTTGACCAGCTGCGGGAACGCTGGGGTGTTGACGAGTCCCGAGTCAAGCCGGTGATCGGTGACCTGACCAGTGATCGACTTGGTATTGATGCGGAAACTCTCGATTCACTTGGCGGCAACATTGACCATTTCTTCCATCTGGCAGCCGTTTACGACATGGGCGCAGATGAAGAAGCCCAGAGCAACACCAACATCGAGGGTACACGGGCTGCTGTGAATGCGGCGGAAGCCATGGGTGCCAGGCACTTCCACCATGTATCTTCCATCGCTGCCGCCGGTCTGTTCAAAGGAACCTTCCGCGAAGACATGTTCGAGGAAGCGGAAAAGCTGGACCACCCCTATCTTCTTACCAAGCACGAATCTGAAAAAGTGGTCAGGGAAGAGTGTAAGGTTCCGTTCCGTATCTATCGTCCGGGCATGGTGATTGGCCATTCCGAAACCGGTGAAATGGACAAGGTGGACGGCCCCTACTACTTCTTCAAGATGATTCAGAAGATCCGGCATGCGTTACCCCAGTGGATGCCAACCATTGGTATTGAAGGCGGTCGCCTGAACATCGTACCGGTGGACTTCGTGGTGAATGCCATGGACCACATCGCTCACTTGGACGGTGAAGATGGTAACTGCTTCCACCTGGTAGATTCTGATCCCTACAAGGTGGGAGAAATCCTGAATATCTTCTCCGAAGCCGGTCATGCGCCGAAGATGGCAATGCGGATCGACTCCCGTATGTTCGGGTTTATTCCGCCGTTTATTCGCCAGAGCCTGAAGAATTTGCCGCCGGTCAAACGTCTGACCAGCGCCGTTCTGGACGATATGGGTATACCGCCCTCAGTGATGTCTTTCATTAACTACCCGACCCGCTTCGATGCCCGGGAAACCGAAAGGGCATTGAAAGGAACGGGTATTGAAGTGCCGCGGTTACGGGAATATGCGCCGATTATCTGGGATTACTGGGAGCGCAACCTGGACCCGGATCTGTTCAAGGACCGCACCTTGCGGGGTACCGTCGAAGGTCGTGTTTGTGTCGTTACCGGTGCGACGTCCGGTATTGGTCTTGCCACCGCCCAGAAGCTGGCGGATGCCGGCGCAATTCTGGTGATTGGTGCGCGTAAGGTTGAGCGCATGAAAGAGGTGGCTGCAGAGCTGGAAGCCCGTGGTGCGAGCGTTCATGCCTACCAGTGCGACTTCTCGGACATGGATGACTGCGATCGCTTTGTGAAGACGGTTCTCGACAACCACGGCCATGTCGATGTGTTGGTCAACAATGCAGGCCGTTCCATCCGTCGCTCCCTGGATCTCGCGTTTGATCGGTTCCACGATTTTGAGCGGACCATGCAGTTGAACTACTTCGGTTCCGTGCGCCTGATAATGGGTTTTGCACCCAGCATGCTTGAGCAGCGCCGCGGGCATGTGGTCAATATTTCCTCGATTGGTGTGCTGACCAATGCTCCGCGTTTCTCGGCGTACGTGGCTTCCAAGTCGGCGCTGGATGCGTTTAGCCGCTGCGCTGCCGCCGAGTGGTCTGATCGCAACGTAACCTTCACCACCATCAATATGCCGTTGGTTAAAACGCCGATGATTGCGCCGACCAAAATATACGATTCCGTACCGACGCTGACACCGGACGAAGCCGCCCAGATGGTGGCGGATGCGATTGTCTATCGGCCCAAGCGTATCGCAACACGGCTGGGAATTTTCGCCCAGGTGCTGCATGCACTGGCTCCCAAGATGGGTGAGATCGTGATGAACACCGGTTACCGGATGTTCCCGGATTCAGCTGCGGCTGCAGGCAGCGGTTCGGGTGAGAAACCGAGGGTGTCTACGGAGCAGGTGGCGTTTGCAGCCATTATGCGTGGTATCTATTGGTAACGGTTTCTGGAAGCAGAAAATAAAAACCCCGCGCGTGCGGGGTTTTTTATGGCTTATTCAGAGAAGTCTTCAATCATTGGAGGTGGAAATCCTCCCAGATCTTTCCAGCGGTTGACGATGCCGCAAAACAGATCGGCAGTTTTCTCCGCATCGTAGGCCGCTGAGTGGGCCTCTTTATTGCTGAACGGTATGTTGGCCAGTTTGCACGCCTGGGCCAGTACGGTATGCCCGTAGGCAAGACCGGCCAGTGTGGCGGTGTCGAACGTGGAAAACGGGTGGAAAGGGTTTCGTTTGATGTCGGCCCGCATCGCGGCGGCAAACACGAAATTATGGTCGAAGGTAGCGTTATGTCCCACCAATACAGCCCGTTTGCAATCGTGCTGCTTTACGGCCTTACGAATGGGGCTGAATATCTCGCTCAGGCCTTCGCGTTCGGGAACCGCTTCTCTTTCCGGGTCCCAGGGATCAATTCCGGTGAAGTCCAGAGCAGACTGTTCAAGGTTTGCACCCTCGAACGGATCGATCTGCTGAACGTGGGTTTCGGTCCGGCGCAGGTAGCCGTCGTCATCCATGGTCAGAAGCACTGCGGCAACTTCAAGCAGCGCATCCCGTGCAGGATTAAAACCGGCGGTTTCAACATCTACGACAACGGGCAAAAAGCCTCGGAAACGTCGGGACATTGGATGCATATCTTGGGATTCGTCAGTCACTCAAACTCCGGTCTTCGCCGTATATTGTCGGGGTTCGCAGGGCTTACGCCAGGCGCCAGTTTACTGTTTCACCAGCCTTCAGGGGTACGATGGTCCCGTCTGCCAGCGGAAGCTGCTCCGGCATAGTCCATGGATCACGCACCAGGGTGATGGTATCAGTGTTTCGTGGCAGTCCGTAGAAATCGGCGCCGTTGAAGCTAGAGAAAGCTTCCAGTTTGTCCAGGCAACCCAGCTCCTCAAAAACATCGGCATATAAGCCGATAGCTCCATAGGCAGAATAGCAGCCTGCACAGCCGCAGGCTGCTTCTTTGCGGTCTTTGGCGTGAGGTGCCGAATCGGTCCCCAGGAAGAAGCGTTTATCGCCACTGGCTACAACATCACGCAGTGCCAGTTGATGGCGGTTGCGCTTGAGGATCGGCAAACAGTAGAGGTGGGGGCGAACGCCCCCTACCAGCATGTGGTTTCGGTTGTACATCAGGTGCTGGGGCGTCAGCGTGGCAGCGAGGTTGTCGCCAGTATGCGCCTGCACGAATCTGGCTGAATCTTCAGTGGTAATGTGTTCCAGCACAACCTTCAGGTTAGGGAATGCCTCGAGTGTCGGCGCCAGCACCTTCTCCAGGAAAATCTTTTCGCGATCAAAGATATCAATCTCGGCGTAAGTCACTTCCCCGTGAACCAGCAGCAGCATGCCACACTCTGCCATGGCTTCCAGAACCGGGTAGATATTGCGGATATCTTTGACGCCGGAGGCGGAGTTGGTCGTCGCGCCAGCAGGATAGAGCTTGGCTGCGACGACACCGGCTGATTTTGCTTCGCGAATGTCATCTGCGGTTGTGGTTTCAGTCAGATACAGCGTCATCAGTGGCTGAAAACCGGTACCTTCCGCCGCGCTGAGGATTCGCTGCCTGTATGCTGCAGCCTCGTTGGCATTGGTGACCGGCGGTACCAGGTTGGGCATGATGATGGCGCGCCCGAAACAGGCTGCAGTGGCCGGGACGACGCTGGCGAGGATATCGCCGTCGCGAACGTGCAGATGCCAGTCGTCCGGTCGGGTAAGCGTGATCTGATCAGTCATTGGGTATGTTCCGCGAATCCTGTGTGGGGCCTGCTCAGGCACTTGCCCCGGAAATTTTGCGGATTATACCAGAAGGCGAAACGGTTTGTTTTTGTATCCGGCCCTAAAGGTGGAAGGACTTCGGCCGTTAAACCGGGTAACGATGAAATCTCGGAAAAACGACGGAAACTGCTGATGGCACGCCGTATTCAAAAAAACCGATCACTTCTGCTTGGAGCACTTCCTCTAAGTTTAGCTGTGTCTTTGCCAACCCTTGGAGCTACGTATGGGGCAGGCATTGAGAACAGCCAGTGGTATCTCACGGAGTCGGTCTTTGAATGCTCTCTGGTGCATGAGGTGCCTGGGTACGGCAAGGCAGTATTCCGGCACCGCGCCGGAGAAAGCCTGACGTTTTTCCTGGAATCAGCTTCACCCCTGATGAAGCCCGGCCGGGGTATGCTGATAGTGGAAGCTCCGGCCTGGCGGCCCGGTGTGGCTCCGACACCCGTCGGGACGGTGGATGTTTCCGATAGCAATCGCCCGGTGTCCCTCAATGCCCGGCAATCGCGGCAACTGGTGCAGGGTCTGCTTGAAGGCATGAGGCCAACCGTGACCCGTGAATCCTGGTACAACGGTCAGCCGGTCAGAGTGCAGGTGTCCAATGTGAACTTTGGTGGCCAGTTCCGGCAGTACCAGACCTGCTCCGGGAATCTGTTGCCAGTCAATTACGATCAGATCCAGAGATCCCGGATACCGTTCACCAGTGGCGGTGCGAGCCTGTCGAGTTCCGATCGCCAGTTGTTGGATAACATCGTGCGCTATGTTCAGGCCGATACCACCGTCGAGCGTATCTTCGTTGATGGGCATACCGACCGCTCTGGCAGCAGGATTGATAACCGGGCACTGTCAGAGAAACGGGCCAATGTGGTGGCGGATTACCTCAAGGCTCAGGGGATCAGCGAAGACCTGATTATTGTTCGCGCCCATGGCGACCAGTATCCTGCATCCCGCCGACCCTCCGAAAACCGCCGGACGACTATCCGCTTGCAGCGGGAAGGGGAGCGCCCCGAATTCCAGCAGGCCAATGGTTACGGTGGGGATTCAGCAGGTTGAATCAGCCGGGTCGGCCGTAAAATTCGCGGTTGCTCAGTAGACTGCGTTAAGCACCTCAAGATGGGCCGTCACGCTCTCAGCCAGAGCTTTCAGGTGGTAGCCACCTTCCAGGGTCGAGATGACCCGATCGTTCGAATAGTCGTGTGCAATGCTGGTGATCATCTCCGTCAGCCAGCGAAAATCCTCTGTTTCCAGATTCAGTTCCGCCATCGGGTCCAGCTTGTGGCCATCGAACCCTGCGGAGATCAGGATCACCTGAGGTTTGAAGTCCTGCAACTTTTTCACCCAGGCCGCTTCCACGGCTTTCCGGTAATCCGCCGCTGAGCAATCGGCCTCAATGGGGGCGTTGATGATATTCGGCGCCTGCCTGTGCACGTGTGAGTGAGGATAGAAGGGGTGCTGGAAGCTGGAACACATCAGAATGCGTTCATCGCCGCCGACAATATCGACCGTGCCATTACCCTGGTGAACATCAAAATCGACTATCGCTACCCGGTCCAGATGATGGAAGTTCAGGGCCCGCATCGCCGCAAGGGCAATGTTGTTGTAGAAGCAGAAACCCATGGACTTGGCACGTTCAGCGTGGTGACCGGGGGGGCGGGCACAGACAAAGGCGTTGGTGACCTGGCTGCTCATGACCATATCCACCGCCTGGATATTGGCGCCGGCCGCCAGTCGGGCAGCTCTCAGGGTATCCGGCATCATGGCGGTATCCGGATCGGTGAATACCCGGCCCCGGGTAGGCTGCATCATGTCCAGCTGTTGAAGGTACTTCTCGGGGTGAACAGACAGCAGTTGATCACGGGTGGCTTCCTCCGGTCGTACCCAGTCCAGGTCTTGCTCCAGATTGGTGTCTGCGATGTAGCTGAGAATGGCGCTAAGCCGTTCAGGGCATTCCGGATGCTCCGGACCCATGTTGTGCTTCATGCAGTCGTCGTGGGAAAAAAATGCCGTGGTCATACGCCTCTGGATGCCCTGATTCTGCTGTTATTTTCATCAATGTTATCAGGGAAAACCGCAGGGTGCCGTGTTTCTTTCGTCTTATAGGAGTAATAGCCGTTTTACATCAATTGAACTACGCCTAAGATAAGGTATACATCCATAAGTAACCTGTTTTATTAACGTAGACATATTGTAAGGCCCCGAGCGGAGCGTAAGGAGAACCTGATTGAGTACCCGGTATCTGGAAAGTCTCTTCAACCCGGATTCGATTGTTGTCATCGGGGCCTCCGAAAGGTCCGATAACCTGGGCGGGATGGTATTGCGGAACCTCCTGGGGGGCGGTTATCCCGGCAGGCTGCTGGTAATCAACCAGAATGACTACGATAACGTGCACGGGGTTCCCTGCGTCCGGAAGGTCTCGAAAATGGATTTCTCTCCGGATCTTGCCATTATCTGTACACCACCTGATACGGTGGCTAAAACGATCAAGCGTCTCGGAGAGGCTGGGGTCCGGACTGCCATCGTGATGACTGGCGGGATGTCCCGTACTCACAGTAAAACCGGACAGCCGCTGATGTATTCGGTTCGGGAGGCTGCCAGGGAAACCGGCATTCGTGTGCTTGGTCCAAACACCATCGGCCTGATGGTGCCTGCCCGTAGTCTGAACGCCACATACGCCCACATGGGGGCGATTCCGGGGCGGGTGGCGTTTGTGGGCCAGTCCGGCACCATTGCCAGTTCGGTCATTGACTGGGCATTTGCCCGCGGGGTGGGATTTTCCTATTTCCTGACGCTGGGTGACGGCATGGATATCGACCATGACGACCTGATCGATTACCTCGCCCAGGATACTCAGACGCGAGCCATTTTGCTGCACATTGAGAATATTCCGAATCCCCGGCGATTCATGTCTGCGGTTCGGGTCGCCTCCAGGACCAAGCCGGTGATTGCGGTCAAATCCGGTCGTGTTCCCGATTCCGAGTGGTTCCACCATGAATTGCCAGACGGGCTCCAGCGCAGCGATCCGATATACGACGCTATGCTTCAGCGGGCTGGTGTGTTGCGGGTAGATGGTCTGGGGCAAATGTTTGATGCGCTGGAAACTCTGACGCGTATGCGCCCGTTACGTCGGGAATCGCTGGCCATTATGGCCAACGGCGTAGGCCCCGGGGTCCTGGCGGTGGATCGCCTGGCGGATCTGGGCGGCGAGCTGGCCAGGCTCTCTGAGCCGACAATTGAGGCCCTGGCCGAACTGTTGCCACCTTATTGGACGCGCAGGAACCCGATCGACCTTAACTATGATGCCTCCCCCGAGCTTTATGCAAAGGCGATCAAGCTCCTCGCCAAGGATCCTGAAGTGGCCAACGTGCTGGTGATGTATGCGCCGAGTCTGACGGAAGACAGCATGCAGATTGCCGATGCGGTAGTACAGGCATCCAAAGGAACCCGATTGAATGTATTCACCTGCTGGTTGGGGCAGAGTACGGTGATGGATTCCCGGGAGGAATTCTACCGGGCGGGGCTGCCATCGTTCTTCAACCCGGAGAAAGCGGTGATGGCGTTCATGCAGCATGTGAGGCACCAGCGGGTTCAGCGTCTGCTGACAGAAACACCAGAATCCTTTACCGACCACTTTGATGACCGCGCCCATACCCGCAGGGTTGTGAAGAATGCCCTGCGGTCCGGGCGTATGCACTTGTCCAATCGGGAAGCCCGGGACCTGATCCGGGATTATGGCATCACCACCATTGAAACCATGTATTGTGACGATATGGAGGAAGTGCTGGAGGTATTCGCAGTTGAACGCCGCCCAGTGGATATCACCATTATTCACGAGCAGGCCTGCCTACCGTTCCTGGAGCTGAGTCCTACGCAGCGGCGTTACAAGGGAACCATGCAGAAACTGAACAGTGAAGCGGCGATTATGGATGCCTGTCGCTTCCTGATGGAGGAATACCAGGAGCACTTCCCCGAGAGTGGTTTTCTGGGGTTTGGGGTTCAGAGGTCCTATCAACATGTTGGCGGTATCGAATTCAGCGTGGGGATCACCCGAGATACACTGTTCGGCCCGTTGGTGGTCTGCGGAGCAGCCGGTGCTCAGATTAATGTGATGACGGACCGCCAGATTGCTCTGCCACCGTTGAATATGGTCCTGGCGCGCGAACTGCTTCGCCGGACCTATATGTACAAGCTGCTCAACGAACACAGTCTCAGGCCAGAGGAAGACATCCGCGCGGTTTCGGAAACCCTGGTCACCCTGTCCCAGATCGTGATCGACAATCCCGAAATCCAGGGCCTGGAGATTGCACCGCTGTTGTTCAATGACCGGGGCGCGGTGGCTGTGAATGTGGCGATCAGCCTGTCTGATAAAGCCGGCAAGCCGATTATCCAGCCGTACCCCCGTGAGCTGGAAGAGTGGATTGTGCTGCCAAAATCGGGGCGTCGGGTGATTATCCGTCCGGTACTTGCGGAGGACGAGCCGGCACACCGGGTATTCCATGAAAAGCAATCACCGGAGTCTATCCGCTATCGATTCTTCCAGTACCGAAAACACTTTTCCCGGGAAGACGTCGCGCAGATGGTGCAGATCGACTATGACCGGGAAATGGTGTTCATTGCCAACGCTCCCCGGGAGGACGGCGAGGGTGAGGAAACACTGGGTACCGTACGTACCTGGACCGATGCCGACAACCTGCAGTGCGAGTTTGCGGTCATGGTGCATGACGATATGAAAGGCGAAGGTCTCGGGGTTGCACTGATGCAGAAAATGATCGATTACTGCCGGTCACGGGGAACGGTCGAGATGGTTGGTAACGTACTGCCGGACAACCGCCCCATGTTGCAATTGGCGGAGCACATCGGATTTGAGATTAAGTACAACCCGGAAGAAGAAGTGATGGATTTACGGTTGGTACTTAACGAGCCGGATAAGGAATGGAAGCGGGAGAGGTTAGGCAAGAGCGCCCACTAGGGGCGCTCTTGTACGCGGGTTTCTGGCGTGCAGGTTTTATTCGTCAACGATGGCAGAGCGGTCTTCGCCGCCCAGAGCCTCCAGCAGGCCGGGAATCAGTCGTGACAGTTCCAGAGTCATCAGAGTGAAGGCCGCGTCGAACTTTGCCGCGGCATCGTCGGCATCCACATCGTCCAGTTGATCTTGCAGGGTTTCGCCGAATTTCAGGCGTCGGATGCCCAATTCTTCATCCAGAACAAATGACACGTTGTCGTCCCAGGTCAGGGCCAGTTTGGTGACCTGCATTCCGGCCTCCAGATGGTTGCGGATTTCGTCGGCTTTCAGATCCAGCCCTTTGCATCGCACCACGCCGCCATCTTCGGAAGGATCTTTCAGCTCGCATTCGCTGCCCAGTACTACCTGGGCTGGCAGATCGATCGTCTCGTTAAGCCATCCGGTAAAGGTGAACGCTGGTGCCTGCTCTACCGCTGGTGGTCGAACCGGCAGCGAGCCAAGACTTTTGCGGAGGGTAGAGGCCAGGTCTTCAGCCTGCTTTGCGGAGCCTGAATCCACCACCAGAACACCGTCCTTCGTTGACAGGTAGGCAAAGCTGCGCCGGTTCTTGGAGAAAGCCTTGGGCAGCATTTCCAGCATGACCTGCTCTTTGATCTCGTCTTTTTCCTTGCGGCGTACCTTGCGTCCCTGTTCGAACTCAATGGCTTCGGCCTTTTCTTCCACGGCTTCTTTCACCACCGGTCCTGGCAGAATTTTCTCTTCCTTTCTCAGGGCAATCAGGTGGTAACCGTTTGCACTATGCACCAGCTGATCGCCGTGCTTGCCCAGAGGAGGCACCCAACCTTGACGGCTGGTTTCCTGTGGGCCGCAGGGTTTGAATACATCGGCCTGAAGCTTTTCTTCCAGTTGCTCGGCGGAGATATCGAACGGCTTGGTAAATCGGAAAACACGGGCGTTACGAAACCACATCAGGCTTGGTCCTTGCTATTCATTAAATGGTCAGAATCTGAAACAGGTAAAACTGAGCGGGGAAGGATGATACGGCCACCAGGCGGTGACCGTAAAGTGACGTTCAGGACATCAGATCTGCATGATCTCTACCAGTACTGTCTTGATGATAAAGCCGACAACACCTGCTCCGAGCACGATAAACAGCGCTGCAGTTCCGAAACGTCCGGCTTGGGATTTCTTCGCGAGATCCCACACGATAAAGCCCATCCAGCCAATCAGTGCGGTGAGAAGCACCAGCATGGCGATCTCTGAAAACATTGCTTCGTTCATGATTTACTCCGATTGAAACGGTATTACTGCTCTTCCCGGAGGAAAATCCAGTTGTTGGTATCAGACTGTTCTTCGCTGAAGTAATAGCCTTCCAGGTTGAAGCCCTTGAGGTCATCGGCCTGGGTGATGCGGTTCTCGATGGCGTAGCGGCACATCAGTCCGCGGGCCTTCTTGGCGTAGAAGCTGATCATCTTGTACTGACCGTTCTTGAAATCCTTGAACTGCGGGGTAACCAGCCGCCCGTCAAGATCCTTCTTTTTCACCGATTTGAAATACTCATTAGACGCTAGGTTGACCAGTACGCCGTCATCGGCTGCCAGCAGACGATTAATTTCATCGGTGATGATGCTGCCCCAGAACGCGTAGAGATCTTTGCCGCGACTGTTCTGGAACTTCGTTCCCATTTCCAGACGGTACGGTTGCATCAGATCCAGCGGGCGCAGGAGTCCATAGAGGCCTGACAGCATCCGAAGGTGGTTCTGAGCAAAATCGAAGTCGTCTTCACTGAATGTCCCGGCGTTCAGCCCGGTATAGACATCGCCCTTGAATGCCAGAATGGCCTGTCGGGCATTACCGGGTGCGAAAGGCGTATGCCAATGCTGGAAGCGGTCTGCGTTGAGTTGGCCAAGTTTGTCGCTGATGCTCATCAGGTTACTGA
The DNA here is from genome assembly GCF_008370345.1 of Marinobacter salinexigens. Lineage (GTDB taxonomy): Bacteria > Pseudomonadota > Gammaproteobacteria > Pseudomonadales > Oleiphilaceae > Marinobacter > Marinobacter salinexigens. Next base: position 65,748 of record NZ_VTUU01000012.1, read on the forward strand.
TCTGGTGAGGCTCCAGCTCCTTCAGCTGGTCGATCAGCTCGCAGGCATCATCGAGAAAGTCCGGCTGCGTGAATCGTTCGGTTGCCAGCGGACTCTCGTAGTCCAGTGTTTTGGCAGGGGAGATAACCATCAACATATAAGGTAATCCTCATCGCAAGAACGTGAGTAACTGGTCCCTTGTAAACGGCCAGTCCAGCTCCGCACCGGTATCATTACGACGCAACACCGGTATACGGGTGCCGTAACGCTCCACCAGCTCTTCAGACTGGGCAATGTCCACCACATCCACCGGTATAGGGGCAGGCATGGGAGTATTGACGAGCAGGGCTTCAGCCAGCTCGCAAAGATGACATTGGCTTGTGGTGTAAAACAGTAATTCCATTACTTCGGCTGGGCATCCAGTTGCTGGCCATTAACACCGTGGCTGTCTTTACCCATCAGGTAGAGGTAAATCGGCATCAGGTCTTCTGGCGCGGGGTTCTGTGTCGGGTTTTCGGCAGGATAGGCCAGTGCCCGCATGCTGGTACGGGTGGCGCCCGGGTTCAGACTGTTGACGCGAACGTTATGGCGTTCGTCATCCAGTTCGTCTGCCAGTAGCTGGCTCAGGCCTTCAACCGCGAACTTGGACACCGCATAGGCTCCCCAGTAGGCCTTGGCCTTCCGTCCGACGCCTGACGAAGTAAAGATAACCGAGGCATCGGTTGAAAGGCGCAACAGCGGGATCATGGCCCGGCTCAGCAGGAATGGCGCGGTGGCATTAACGTGCATTACCTTGTTCCAGGTTTCCGGATCGTAGAGTTCGACCGGGCTCCGGTCACCCAGTATGGCGGCATTATGAAGAATGCCATCGAGGCGTCCGAAGTTGTCTTCCAGCGTCATCGCCAGTTCTTCATAATCCTTTACGGCGGCACCCTCGAAGTTCATTGGGACAATCGCTGGCTGAGGGTGGCCGGCTGCTTCGATTTCGTCGTAGACCTGCTCCAGTTTGGATACGGTACGGCCGACCAGAATGACGGTTGCGCCGTGGGCAGCGTAAGCTTTGGCAGCCGCACGACCGATACCACTGCCGGCACCCGTAACCATGATGATGCGGTCTTGCAGAAGATCAGCGGGCGCTTGGTAGTCTTGCATAACCTGTCTCCGTGTCAGGCGGTTGCCGGTTCAGAACCGGGGTTGGATAAGAGCGTTATTGTAACAGCTTTGCCAGGTCGCTGACCGTATCGGCAATCAGGTCGGCTTGCCAGAGGTCAACGGCCTCAGGCTCTTCTATATAGCCGTATCGCACGGCAATGGTCTTCATTCCTGCGTTTTTTCCGGCCTCAATATCCCGTAAGTGATCTCCGATATAAATCGCATCTTCGGGTCTGACGCCGATCTGCGTGCAGGCGAGGTAGAGCGCCTCGGGGTGAGGCTTGCGTTGTTCCACATGATCGGGGCAGATCAGCGTCGCGCAGCGTTGTTCGAGTCCGAGGGCGGCGACCAATGGTTTGGCGAATCGAACCGGTTTGTTGGTGACAATGCCCCAGGGAATACGTCGGGCTTCGAGCTCCAGCAGGATGTCATTCATTCCCGGAAACAGTGTGGTTTCCACTGCGACTCCGGCCTCGTAAAGGTCCAGGAAGGCAGAATGCTTCTCCAGGTAACCTGGATGTTCCGGCTCAAGGCCAAATCCTACCTGGATCATTGCCCTGGCACCGTTAGACACTGACCGGCGAATGTGTGCGGCGGGAAGCGCTTCGAGGCCATTGTCCCGGCGCAGCTGGTTCAGGCAGCGGATGAAGTCTGGGGCCGTGTCGATCAGGGTGCCGTCCAGATCAAACAATACCGCAGAAGGTGTGATTTCAGGCGTCACGGGAATCCCGGGCATGCATCAGGTAGTTTACGTCAACATCCCGACCCAGCTTATAGGCCTTGGTCACGGGGTTGTAGGTCATGCCTGTCAGCTCAAGAACGTCCAGGCCTGCATGGCGAATGTGGTCGGACATTTCCGAGGGGCGAATAAACTTCTTCCACTCATGGGTGCCCTTCGGCAGCATGTTCAGCACATATTCTGCACCAACAATCGCAAACAGGAAGGATTTTGGATTGCGGTTGATGGTAGAAACAAACAGGTCACCGCCGGGTTTTAGCATGGCGGCACAGGCTCTGATCACCGAGGCAGGGTCGGGAACATGCTCAAGCATTTCCAGGCAGGTTACGACGTCGTACTGGCCGGCCTGCTCGGGATCTCTGGCAAGTTCTTCCACGGTGATCTGGCGGTAGTCGACTTTGACCCCACTCTCAAGCCCATGAAGCTTTGCAACAGATAGTGGGGCTTCGCCCATATCGATGCCGGTTACATGGGCACCGCGCCGAGCCATCCCTTCTGACAGAAGGCCTCCGCCACAACCGACATCCAGAACTTTTTTGCCAGCCAGCGACGAACGTTCATCAATGTAGTTCAGTCGCAGGGGGTTGATGTCGTGCAGCGGGCGAAACTCGCTGGAAGGATCCCACCAGCGGCTGGCCAGGGCTTCAAACTTGGCGATTTCATTCTGGTCTACATTCTGGTTTGTCATGATTCAGTTCTGCCTGATCAAGCGATTAAAAGTCGGTTATTGGGCCTTGTGCCTTTGAATGCGTTCCTGCCAGCCTTGCACCCTGAGCATGAGATCCGCAACGTCAATTCGGGTAAGGCGGCCTTCCTGTAACTGAGGAACCCCATGAATCCAGCTGTGGCTGACCGCCCGCCCGTGGTTGCTGTAAACAAGATGGGATGCGGGGTCATAAACGGGCTGCAAAAACGGGTCGCTGAGATCCACGGCAATGATGTCAGCCAACTTGCCGCTGGTGAGCGAGCCCAGATCATGTGCCCGGCCAATGGCGCGGGCACCGTTCAATGTTGCCATTCTCAAAGCGCGATGAGCTGAAACCGCAGAAGCATCATCCGCGACCACTTTGGCCATCATGGCAGCCGTGCGCAGCTCGCCAAACATATCCAGATCATTGTTGCTGGCGGCGCCGTCGGTGCCCACAGCGACGTTGACGCCAGCATCCAGCAGTTGCTGTGCGGGGCATAAACCGCTGGCCAGTTTGAGGTTAGATTCCGGGCAGTGCACCACATGGGCGCCGGACGCTTGCAGGGCATCCAGATCGGAGTCGTCGATCTGGGTCATGTGTACACATTGGGTGTTGGGTGTCAGCACACCCAGATCTGCCATTCTCGCGACCGGACGTTGACCATGTTTTTCTATGGCTTCCTGAACCTCAAACGCCGTTTCGTGGAGATGGATCTGAATCGGCGCGCCGGTCCTGCCGGACAAGCTGACAGCCCGCTTCAAAGGATCATCGGATACGGTGTAGGGAGCGTGCGGCCCGATAGCCGGAATAATAAAATCATCGCCTTCCCAGGCTGTGATCAGTGCTTCACCCTTGCTGAGGTAATCATCCGGCCCTGATCCCCAAACAGTAGGGAAATCCAGCAGTGGAAAGCTGATCTGGGCCCGCATACCCGTATCGCGTGCGATCTGGGCAGCGATCTCCGGGAAGAAGTACATGTCCGAAAAGGTGGTTGTACCGGTTCTCAGCATTTCCGCCATGGCCAACTGGGTGCCGTCAGCAATGAACTGTTCGCTGACAAATGCCCCTTCCGCTGGCCAGATGTGGTCATTGAGCCAGGTCATTAGTGGCAGGTCGTCTGCCAGACCACGGAACAGCGACATGGCCGCATGGCCATGCACGTTGATCAGCCCCGGCATGACCACATGGTTGGGAAGGTCAACGGTTTCGCGGGTTCGGTATTGGCAGTCTGCTTCTGCCATTGGGACGACGGCGGCGATTCTTGAACCCTGGATAATGACAGCCTGGTGCTCAAGAACGGCGGCTTCGGGCTCGATGGGAATCAGCCAGCGGGCATTGATACGGATGTCGCCTGCGATGATGGTCTCTGCGGTCATGCAACTGCCTTGGTCACCAGCGCGGAACCGGCCGCGCGAAGAAAATGTAGCCCGGAAGTATAAACGTTATACTGCCGCTTTTCAGCGTTTCAATACGGAGCTGCATTATGGCGAGATCGCCTGAATCAACCATGTCCCGATCCATTGGTACCGTCGCCATGCGCTGGCACGGAGACAGTCTGGAACTGCTGGACCAGCGTCTTCTGCCAACCGAGGAACACTGGATGACCCTGGAAGGTGCGTCCGGTGTTGCCCAGAGTATCCGGGATATGGTGGTTCGCGGCGCGCCAGCTATTGGTATCAGTGCTGCCTATGGTGTTGCGCTGGCAGCCCGTCACGCTGGTGCGGGTGATTGGCAGGCGGTGATCCGGCAGGCGATTGAAGTGCTAGCAGCGTCCCGACCCACAGCGGTGAATCTTTTCTGGGCGCTTCAGAAGATGGGGGCTGTTTTCGAGGCGTGTACGGATCTGGACGAGGCTGTGGCAAAGCTTGCTGACGCTGCGGTACAGATTCATCAGGATGACCTGGCGGCAAATCTTGCCATGGCAGACCATGCGTTAAGCGTTATGGCACCGGAAGCTCCCATGTCTGTATTGACTCACTGCAACACCGGTGCTCTGGCAACGGGTGGTTACGGCACAGCGTTAGGTGTTATTCGCCGTTTGCATGAAGAGTCGTTGCTTAACCGGGTGTATGCGGACGAAACACGGCCGTGGCTGCAGGGCAGTCGACTAACGGCCTGGGAGCTGGCGAGAGATGGCATTCCGGTTACTCTGAATGCCGACGGTGCTGCTGCGGCGATTCTGGCGCAGAAGGACGTGCGCTGGGTGGTTGTAGGCGCGGATCGAATCACGGCCAACGGTGATGTGGCCAACAAGATCGGTACTTATAGCCTGGCCGTTCTGGCCCGCTATCATGGTGTTCGTTTCATGGTGGTGGCGCCGTCGAGTACGGTGGATATGGGCATGGCTTCAGGCGCCGGGATTCCGATTGAGGAGAGGGAAGGAACCGAGGTGCGGGAGATTCGTGGCATTCCTCTGGCGCCAACGGGTGTAGAGGTGTTCAACCCGGTATTCGATGTGACTCCGGCGAGCCTCATTGATGCCATTGTGACGGAGAAAGGGGCCGTACTGAATCCTGATGCTGAATCCATGAAGGCACTTTTTTCCTGAGGCTAACAGGTGCTACGTTGAAGGTTTGTCGGCGTCCATCGCCGCCTTCATATCGGCAACCTGCTTTTCCTGTTCTTCCACAAAGTGCAGCGACATTTCGAAACTCTGGCGGGTGAATTCCAGAACCCGCCGGAATCCCTCATCCGACAGGTTTCTCGCGTCGTCGTGTCTGCGGAAGATGTTGATGAATTCCCGTTCCCGTTCGAATTGCAATGGCAGCCTGCCGACACCCCAGTCATTGAGAGCCTGCCAGACTTCCGGATTGTAGTTCCGGGTCGTGCGAATGATAAACGGAATCGGGTCATTGCGGGCGATCAGGGCGGCAAGGCGGAGGATCAGTTCGAATGACAGAGTGGCCGTACCGTTTTCGATGGCTTCGAGAATGGATTTATCTTTCAGGTCCAGGGCTTCTGACATCTCAGACAGCGTGAGGCCGGCAACCTCACGGATATCCCTGAGGGACTGGCCGGCGGCCAGCATGGTGCGGAGCTGATCCTGTGAATTTATGAGCGCGCGTCCGACTCGCAGGGACGTATCGGTTGCGCGGATTCCGAAGCGAAGGGCTGATCCGGTTATGCTGGTTAACCGATCGATCAGGCCCTCGGGCTCTTTGGCAGCTTGGCCCCCTGTGTTTGCCAGTGCCTCGATCTCTTCCATTGATCGCATGCCGTGAAGGGCATCCAGCAGCATGTCCCGAAGCTGGCGACCATTCGGCTGGCTTGGCTGCTTTTGCTGTCGGCTGCCTTTACCGTTTGCGGTCATTGTGGGGCCGGTTCCCGGTTCCCGGTTACTGGTTCGGGGCCTGGGCCTGGGCCTGGGCTGCAAACTGGGTTGGCTCATCGATGGAGGCCATATGCTTGTCCAGTTCCAGCATGTCGGCCATGATGTAGCCACCTTCCCGGATAACAAAATCCAGCTCTTCATCGGTCTTGTCGAGATCAGCTGCCTGCTGGTCCTGCCAGTCGTCGAGTTCGTCCAGAGTTTTGAACGGCTCTTCGCCCCGGATTTGCCGGCGTGCATTGGCAATGGTCAGACGGGTTTGTTCCACTTGCTCGTGTTCCTGTTTGCGGACATCGAGGTTCAGACTGACGGAGTCCTGTTCTCTCTGTTCGTTCAGGAAATCGATTTCCTGCTGCAGCAGGCTGAATTCAGGGCTGTCAGCAAAACGTTCTTCGTGGCGCTTGCGCAACTCATCGATGATGCCGCTGAAATCGAAGTACCGGGTATGGGGCACAGCTTCGATCTGATCCCAGGGCAGGGCGTGCTCCAGCGCATCCTCGCCAATGCGTGTTTTGTCGATGCGGGTCGGGATTTCAATATCCGGAATAACCCCTTTGTGCTGGGTTGAACCTCCGGATACCCGATAGAATTTGGACTGCGTAATCTTCAGCTGGCCGTGGTTCAGGGGGCGGACCGCCTGTACAGTGCCCTTGCCGAAGGTTTGGGAGCCAACAACCAGGCCCCGTCCATAATCCTGTATCGCCCCGGCGAAGATTTCCGAGGCGGACGCACTCATCCGGTTGGTCAGTACGACCAGAGGGCCATCATAGGCTACGGAAGGATCCTCATCGTTCAGCACCTGAACGGTGTTGTTGGAGTTGCGGATCTGGACTGTGGGGCCTTTGTCGATAAACAGACCGACGAGATCGTTGGCTTCGTGCAGGGCTCCTCCGCCGTTATTGCGAAGATCAATCACCAGCCCGTCAACGCCCTGTTCTTCCAGTTCGCTGATCAGCTTCCGGACGTCACGAGTGGTGCTCTTGTAGTCCGGATCGCCGGCTTGCATGGCCTGAAAATCGGCGTAGAAGGTCGGGATAGTGATAACGCCCACGGTATAGTCTGAACCGTCCCGGTTGAGCTGAATGACATCCTTGCTGGCACTTTGTTCCTCCAGCTTCACTTCGTCCCGGGTGATGGCGATGCTTTTGGTGATCGTCTCATCGGTCGCGCTGGATGGAATCACCTCAAGGGTCACCACCGAATTTCGGGGGCCGCGGATCAGGTCCACGACCTCGTCGAGGCGCCAGCCGATGACGTTGACGGGCTTTTCATCATCCTGTGCAACAGACACGATGCGATCAGCAGGCTGCAATTGCCCTTGCTGGGAGGCTGGGCCGCCAGGAACCAGGCGAACCACTTTGGTGTATTCATTGTCTGATTGCAGTACCGCACCGATGCCTTCCAGAGAAAGGCTCATGTTGATATTGAAGTTCTCGGATGTGCGCGGCGAAAAATACGATGTGTGAGGATCCCACATGCCGGTAAAGGCATTCATGTAGGCCTGGAACGCGTCTTCACTTCTTGCCTGGTAGGCGCGCTTGAGTTGCCCTTCGTAGCGGCGCTGCAGGTTTTCAGTGATGGTGTCGTCATCGCTGCCGTTGAGGCGCTGGGCGAGTACGGCATTTTTGATACGCTTGATCCATAGCGCGTCAAGGGCCGCACTGTCCGTTGCCCATTCAGCATCGGAGCGGTCGAGCAGAATGCTTTCGTCAGAACTGAAATTCAGCTTGTCGAGGCCATCGTCTATGACATCCAAAGCAAACTGGAGCCGTTCAATGACTCGTTGCTGGACAAGGTTGTAGATATCGAAACCCGGTTGCAACTGCCCTGTTTTAAGGGCAGAGCCAAGGTGGTTACGAATCTGACTGAAGGTCGACACATCATCCTGGGTGAGGTAAATCCGCTGGCCGTCCAGGTAATCGAGGTACGCATCAAAGACTTGTCCGGAAAGCTCGTCACTGATTCCCAGATCGCGGAAGTGCGTAAACTGAAGCTGACGGGCAATAAGGATGTTCGCTCGGGCCTGATCGATGGTTGGTGCCACCGGTTCATAGACCTTTGCGTCGTCCATCGTTGCCTGAACACCCAGCGGCATTGAGAACAACAGGGCAACGGAGATTGCCCTGCACAGGCCGGTGTGCCGTTTAACGTTGTTGATGCAGCGTGCGATGTTTTTTTCCGCGATGGTCATAATACGTACCTGACGGTGTAGGGTGAGAGGCTGGAACGGGTGCCTCTCTTTCCCGAAAGCGAATAAATTTATTGTAGGCAAGCGCCAGAGCCGTTGCCATAGTCAGGGCGTATCGGTTCGTGACAATCTGTCCATGAACCGGTCAGATTGTTAACGTTGAGAAAGGCTTACCGTATAGAAAATTATCGATGCCGGAGGGGAATCCCCTCCGGCAGGGTGAATGGATCAGGCAAAGGAGGTATTGGATTCCGCTTTCTCCAGCAACAGTTTTGGCGCGGCGAAGCGCTCTCCGTACTGTTGTTCCAGCTCCCGCGCGCGTTCAGCAAACGCCCGGACGCCGTACTGGTTGATGAACTGGATGGCTCCTCCGGTCCATGGGGCATAGCCAATGCCGAATATGCTACCGATGTTGGCGTCCTCCACCGTTCGCAGCACATTTTCCTCAAGGCACCGAACGGTTTCGATTGCCTGAATAAACAGTATTCTGTCTTTCAGATCCTGAAGTTGCACGGCTGCAGCCTTGTCGGAGTTCGTATAGAGGTTTTCCAGCTCTGGCCACAGGTATTTCCTGCCATTGGCCGGGTACTCATAGAAGCCTGCTCCAGCAGCCTTGCCCATACGCCCATGCGTGTTCACCATCTGGTCGATGACGGCTTCGGCCGGGTGTGCATTCCATTGACCTCCAGCCGCTTCGGTGTCATGTTTGCTCTGGTCCCGGATGTGCTGCATCAGCGTCATGCTGACTTCATCAGAGATCGCCAGGGGGCCTACCGGCATGCCGGCGAGCAAGCCCGCATTCTCAATGCTCGACGGGTGGATGCCTTCTCCAAGCATACTGATACCTTCGTTCACGAAGGTGCCGAACACTCGTGAGGTGAAGAAACCGCGGCTGTCGTTGACCACAATCGGAATCTTGCCGATTTGCTGGACATAGTCGAATGCCCGGGCGAGGGTTTCATCTGACGTTTTTTCGCCAACTATAATTTCCACCAACTGCATCTTGTCCACTGGGGAGAAGAAGTGCAGGCCGATAAAGTTTTCCGGCCGGGCAGACGCCTCAGCCAGCTGGGTGATGGGAATGGTGGAAGTGTTGGATGCAAAGATCCCGTTGTCGACCAGTTTGGGTTCTGCCTCGGCGGTTACGCTGGCTTTCAGTGTGCTGTCCTCGAAAACAGCCTCGATTACCAGATCACACCCTTCGAGGTCGTCGGCTGAATCGGTCGTTTTAATCCGACCAAGGATTGCCTGCATTTTGTCTTCTGTCATCCGGCCCCGGCTGACCTTCTTTGACAGCAGGTTCGACGCGTAACTTTTGCCTTTCTCGGCATTTTCGACGGATACGTCCTTAAGAACCACCTCGATACCGCGTACTGCCGTAGAGTAGGCAATGCCGGCGCCCATCATCCCGGCACCGAGCACGCCGACCTTGTTGAAGGTTTTCTTTTCAATACCATCAGGGCGACTCTCGCCTGCTTTGATGGCGTTAAGCTGAAACCAGAAGGTTCCGGTCATGTTTTTGGCGACCGGGCCAGTGACCAGTTCAGTAAAATAACGGGTTTCGATCAGGCTACCATTGTCAAAATCCACCTGAGCACCTTCGACGGCTGCCGACAGAATACGCTCTGGCGCCGGATAGCAGCCTTTGGTTTTTTGTTTGAGCATGGCGGGAGCGATCGCAAGTTTCTGCGCCATCGCGGGGTGATGCGGTGCCCCGCCTGGAAACCGGAAGCCTTTCTGGTCCCAGGGCTGCTTGCAGGTAGGGTTCGCCTCAATAAAGGCGCGGGCTTTGGCGATCATCTCTTCTGGCGATGCGGCCAGCTCATCAATGATGCCGGCTTTAAGGGCTGCCTTGGGGCTGACTTTCTTACCTTCCATGAGATAGGGAAAGGCGGCTTCGAGGCCAATCATACGGGGTAGACGCTGGGTGCCTCCTCCACCAGGAAGCAGGCCCAGGGTGACTTCCGGCAACCCGAGCTGAATCCTGTCATCATCCAGGGCAATCCTGTGATGGCAGGCGAGGGCGATTTCCAGCCCGCCGCCCAGGGCAGCGCCGTTGATGGCAGCGACCATGGGCTTTCCGGTGGTTTCCAGATAGCGCAAGTCGGTTTTTAGACCGTTGACCATCGTCTCGAACGCTTCGGCGTCTGCCCTGGTCACTTTGTGCAGTTCGTTCAGGTCGCCACCGGCAAAAAAGGTTTTTTTGGCGGATGCGATGATGATTCCTTTGATACTCTCCAGATCTTCTTTGACTTTATGGACAGTGGCTGCCAAAGCCTGTCGAAATTCGCCGTTCATGGTGTTGGCTGACTGGCCAGGCATGTCGATAGTCAGGGTCAGGATCTGATCTGGCCCCAATTCGTAGCGGATAGCGCTCATGTTCGTTTCTCCTTAAAAAGTAATGGGGTCAGACGCGTTCGATGATGGTGGCAATACCCATGCCGCCACCTACACAGAGTGTGGCCAGGCCGTATCGCAACTCACGGCGTTCCAGTTCGTCCAGCAGGGTACCGAGGATCATTGCTCCCGTAGCGCCAAGGGGGTGCCCCATGGCGATGGCACCTCCGTTGACGTTTACTTTTTCATCGGGGACGGACAGTTCTCTCTGGAAGCGCATGACGACGGAGGCAAAGGCTTCGTTCACCTCGAACAGATCAATCTGGTCTGCGCTCAGGCCCGCCTTTTCTAGCGCTTTGAGGGCCGCAGGTGCCGGGCCAGTGAGCATGATTGTGGGGTCCGTACTGGTGACTGCGGTCGCTACGATCCTGGCTCTGGGGGTGAGGCCAAGAGCCTTGCCTTTTGCTTCACTGCCAATGAGCATGGCCGTCGCGCCATCCACGATACCGGATGAGTTGCCTGCATGGTGAACGTGATTGATTTTCTCGACGTAGTGATATTTTTCGCGGGCGACAGCGTCAAAACCCATTTCCCCCATCATCTGGAATGAGGGTTTAAGGCCCGATAGCGACTCAACCGTTGTGTCGGCACGGACATGCTCGTCCCGGTCCAGGATCACTACGCCGTTCTGGTCGGTTACAGGTACGATGGACTGGGCAAAATATCCGTTTGCCCACGCATTGGCTGCCTTTTTCTGCGAACGCACAGCAAAGCTGTCTACATCTTCGCGGCTGAAACCTTCCAGGGTGGCGATGAGATCCGCACCAATACCCTGAGGCATGAACCCGGTATGCAGATTGGTAGCGGGGTCTGTGGCCCAGGCACCGCCGTCGGATCCCATAGGTACTCGAGACATGGCCTCGACGCCGCCGGCAACAACCAGATCTTCCCATCCTGATCGAACTTTCATGGCAGCCAGATTCACCGCTTCGAGGCCAGAGGCACAGAATCTGTTCAGGGTGACACCTGCGACCTTTTCATCCCAGTCGGCTGCGAGTGCTGCTGTTTTGGCAATATCAGCGCCCTGATCACCAACGGCTGTCACGCATCCCATGACGATGTCATCGACCTGCGCGGTATCAAGGCGGTTACGATGCTGGAGTGCGTTCAGAACTGTGGTCAGTAACGTGATCGGCTTTACGCTGTGCAGCGCGCCGTTATTTTTGCCTCTCCCCCTGGGGGTGCGGACTGCATCGAAAATATACGCCTCGGTAGTCATCTCTGATCCTCTGATGATTGTTGTGTAGAACAGAATTGCGTTGGGACAACCATAGCTGTTTGCGGATATCGGGCGTAATGACGTGGCCTGCCAATTACATTGGCGAAAATGCTCATGAGGCAATCGCAACGAATCTCCCGACTGCCATGACAGGCGCTCTAATGAGTTCTATGTTTAGAGGAACTCGCTGGTAAAGATTGGAGGCAGATGGTTATGTCCTTCCGAGATGCAATCGACAACTTTTATGAGCGGCTCGTACTGGATGCGATCCAGGCAACGCGGGACGATGGGGATACGGCTGATTATCTGACTGATGTCATGTGTGTGGCTTTGAACAGGTTACCCGCCCGGTACTACCGCCACTCCATTGATATGATGTTTTATCTTGCGGATGAAGAACTAAAGGACATGAAAATAAAATCCCTGGAAGCCGTGAAGGTCGCCAGGGATTTTGTCAGAGAGCACCAAAGAGGTTAAGACCTTCAGTGATTAGCCGTCGATAACGGCTGACAAGGCAGAATTGAGCCTCTGGGCCATTGTCTGATCGGGTTGTTCGGCGGATTCATTCAGGCACCAGCCCGCGACCAGCTTTTCCAGCTCAGTGAGTTGGTCGCCGGCCTTTTCTGAAGAACCCATGCCTTCGGCCAGCCTTTTTACCTGAATTTCCATTCTCTGATGCTGAGCTGACTCAGGAGATGGAATTCCGCCGAGGATCTCGGCGCGAATGACCAGTTCCTGAATGCTCAGTGTTTCCTGACCGGCGGCAAGGGCTGGCCAGTGTGCTGGCGCTTCTGCAGAGGCCACGGGGCCGGCAGTCCTTGCTGTCACCAACGATTGCCAGGACTGAATGTTGGCGGATAGCCGGTTAATCTCAATAGCCTGTTTCAGGCGCTTCTTCTCATTCTGAACCTGCTCCCTGGACGTGGAGGACAGGGCCGAGCTGTCGAGTGCTGCAAGCTTTTCAAGAGCGCTTGAGAGAGACTCGTTACTGCTGTTTCGATCAATCGTTTGTACCTCAGCCACCGCATCAGCTGCGGCCTGATCAGCCGCCTGGGTGGCCTGCTCCTGCTGAGAGCGCTGAACCTCGCGCCGGGCGAAGATCTGGTCACAGGCCTGGCGGAACAATTGCCACATTTTGCGATCTTCCCGGTGCCGCGTGATGCCAACCGCTTTCCAGTCGGACTGGAGTTTCTTGGCTTGATTCATGGCCTCCTGAAGTGGCTCGTGGCTGACCAGCGCGGTGGCCTGGTCGACAATATTCTGTTTGATGGCTTCGTTTTTCAGTCTTTCTTCATTCAGCGGTGCTTCGAGCTTCTTGAGCAGGTCGTCAAAATGCTTCTGAACCTGGCGGTTATCCCGGAATTCAACTGGCCATGCCGCTTTCCATTCCTGACGTGCCGTCTGGTGGATCTTTTCAGCAGCTTTCCATTCAATATTCGACCAGTCTGCTGCTTTCAGGAAAGCTTCAAGCTCGTCGCAAATGGCCTGGCGCTTTTCAAGGTTGGCCTGCTTCAGTCCGGATTTGGCGGAGAAGTAGGCTTTGCAAGGCTCGTAAGCCTTATCTGACGCTTCTTTGAAGCGGGCCCAGAGGGTCCGGTCGGAGGAGCCGCCAAGCTCTCGCCATTCATTTTGCAGTTCCTTGATGCGCTCGGCTTTGGCTTCCGGCTCCATCGGCTGCTGTGCGAGGTATTCCATTTGTTCGCACAGGGCAATCTGTTTGGGTTCTGTGGCAAAACCCTGCCAGTCAGAAAGCTCTCTGAATTGTCCCGTTAGTAACTGCATCCTGGCCTGAAACGGCTTGCCGTGGCGATTGTCGAGGTTTCGGTGTTGCTGCTGGGCGGTTTTAAGAAGTTGCTTGGATTCTTTTAGCTGTTTGGCTTCCAGAGCCTCTTCCAGCTTGGCAATGGTGGTTTCCAGTGCAGCGGTCAGTGCTTTTTGCTTTTCAACGTCGGCGCTATCAGGGGCAGGCCGTTCTTTGCGCTTTCCAGAGAGCTTTCGGGCATGTTCGAGAAGGGAGGGGGTTGGGAAACCCTCGGGCCAGTGTATTTCCCGACTCAGAGTCCGCGCTTGCTCCCGCTGGTCGTCGGTAGGTTCGGTTCCTGACGCCAAAACAGCTGCCATTTCGACAAGTGTTTCCTTGTCCTGGATGATGCGGCGAATGGCGCTCACGTAGTTGCGGAGACCATGCATTGCGGCTTCGTAGGTCTTCTGTTCCTGCTTGTCGACAGCAGTGTCGCGAGTAGCTTCAAGCCATCGATTTTCCTGGGTTTTCTGTAGCGCATCGAGGGAAGCCAGCGAGGGCAGTTCCTCAGGGGACTGTTCCTTAAGCTCATTCATCGTGGAGTTGATCAGGGCCAATGTCTCTGCGCGTTCTTCGCGTTGGGCCAGGTGGCGCTTTTCTTCCTCCAGTGCACTCTGAATAGACTGAAGACGCTGCTTGCAACGATGTACAGAATCCAGGAATTGTTGAGTCTGATCAGTTGCTGCTTCACTCTCAACGCTGGACCATTGTGCTATCAGGGAGTCCAGTCTGGCTTCATAGAGCTTGGTGTCATCGGTTTTTGCCAGCTCGGAAACGCTCCGGACCAAGTTTGTGATGTTCTGTGAGAGGTTTTCTTTCCGAGCCTGCTCTTCGCGGATTTTCTGAAGGGCCTGTTTGGTAATCTGATAGACACCTTTGTCCCGGCCCTTTGCCTGTTTCTGGACCGCATGCAGACAGGTTTCATCGGCCAGCCTTCCGGCGGCTTCCAGCCGTATTTCGGCAGTAAGGCCGCTGGTGGCGAGATCGCTCAGGGTTTTCTGGTCTGGTGTCCCTTTAAGGGCTGCGAGCTGCTGTTCCCGCTGCCTGGCACGTTCGTCCGTCTGTTGAGTATCGGCAGGAGGAGTCTGTCTCCGGGGCTTGGTGGAAGTTTCCGGAGATTTGCGGGATCTGAACAGTTTCTGGATGAATGCGGCCATGTGGGTATCCTTAATGGGATTGAAACCAGTCCGCGGCGTGGGCAAAGTGGCCCAACGCCGACCATCGACCTGCCATTGGCAGGTCGGATACACAATTCCGACGTGTGTCGGAAGAAAAATTCGGCCGCTAGTCTAGCGTTTTGTATGTGTTTGCGAAAAGGGTCTGTATGGCAAAACACGAAAATCTTGAGGACCAGGAATACAAGGCTCGCTCCGTAGCGTTACGGCTCTTGGCCCGGCGCGAACATAGCCGGCTCGAACTTTCGCTCAAGTTGCGTCAAAGAAAGCTTGATCAGCAGATTATTGATGCAGTCCTCGACGATTACGAAAAAGAGGGGTGGTTGGATGACCAGAGATTCGCCGAAGTCTATGCCCGTCAGCGCATGGAACTCGGCTATGGCGCCATCCGGATTCTGGGGGAGTTGCAGCAGCGGGGGGTAAAGAGCGCGCCAGAGAACCTTGACAGTATGACCGAGTCAGATTGGTGTCATCTGGTGACGAGGCTTCGAGAAAAGCGTTTCGGGTTGTCGGATCTCGCTGATGACTGGGACGAGAAGGTCCGTCAGGCTCGCTTTCTGACCCGCAGGGGATTTTCTTCCAGCCAGGTGGAAGCGGCGCTTGAGGCCCGGTCGACAGACGAGTAAGCAGCTGTATCAGAACGATCAGAGAGTGGGTGGGATCAGGCCCAGATCCGATGGCAGGCTGGCCTGAATGTCATCCGGGACGACCTTTTGGTTAGCCGGAGTCGTGTCTGGCGGTGTGCCCTCAAGGTTTACAATTTCTGAGACAGGTTCGGGCCGGGCCGGGGGGCGGTCTGTTATCCGTGCCAGCACGTCGTAATAACGGCGAATGTTCTGAACATAAAGCACGGGTTCATGGCCGCGGGCATAGCCAAACCGGGTTTTTTTGTACCATTCCTTTTGCGCAAGGAGAGGCAGGAATTCCTTAACGTCCATCCATCGATCGGGGTCCTTGCCTGCGCCCTCGGTGAGCCGTCTGGCGTCCTCAAGATGGCCAAAGCCAACGTTGTAGGAGGCCAGGGCGAACCAGGTGCGGTCGGGTTCCGGAATCCGGGCAGGGATCTTGTCGTGAACCATCTGGAAGTATTTCGAGCCGCCTTCAATGCTTTCCTCGGCATCCATCCGGTTGTTAATCCCGATGTAGCTTGCGGTATTGCGAGTGAGCATCATCAGACCCCGAACGCCCGTTGGAGAGACGGCGTTCGGGCGCCAGTGGGATTCCTGATAGCCGATAGCAGCCAGTAACCGCCAGTCCATTCCTGCATCCTTGGCATAACTCTGGAACAAGTGCTCATAGTTCGGGAGGCGGTTCTGGACGTGGTGCATGAAGGTGCGGGCGCCAACGTAGTTGAGCTGGTCCAGGTGTCCATAGAAGCGTTCAGAGAGTTGGGCCAGAGTGCCGTCTGCCTGCAGTTTCTGCAGGAACTGGTTGGCGGCGGTAATCAGAGTTTTGTCCTGGGCTTTCGGGAAAAGCCAGGCCAGCTCTTCCGGATCTCCCAGCGCGAAAGCTTCTTTTACGTGCGGGTAGAATACCTGGTTCAATTCCAGTTCGTTGGACGATACGACGGCATAGGCGAACTCTCCGCTTTCGACGCGGGCAAGAATGCCGGCTGCATCGATGCCCGGATGTACCTGCCACTGGTAGTTATCCTCGGTGTCCAGGTGGTGCTCATGGTTGCTGTCAGGAACCAGATGAAGTGTTTGTCCGGTGAGATCCTTAAGTGAGCCTGGGCGGCCATGCTCCCGGTTGTAAACGACGACAGACTGCGCTGCAATACCTGTCGGCAGCACCCGGTAAAGGTCGTCGATTCCCGCCTGTCCCGAAAGCCCGGCCATGCCGATATGGGCATAATCCCGGGATAGCACCGACAGTATTTCAGTATTGTCGTCGGCGACCCGTATACGCAGTTCTACGCCAAGCTCTTCAGCAAAACGCTTCGCCAGCTCGTAGTCATAGCCAGTCTCGCCCTCGCGCCCTTCATAGTAAATAGAGGGGGCTTCACGAGTAATAACGTGCAGCACACCTTCATTGAGAACTTCCTGAAGGGTTGTCGGGCGTGAGCAGGCGGTAACTGAGAGGATGACACTGACTAACAGGGCCATCCGCGCTGGAACGCTGGCAAGTGTGGTTAGCAATCTGGACAAATCCCTGAACTCCATACAGCTGGATCTTGGGGATACGTCAGGGATTCAGTAAAGGGACGTATCCGGTATCTTGCTGGGTGTGGCTTCCGTTTCCACCTTTATATGATCTCTGGTGCTGCAGGTCGGGTCAATAAATCTGATTAATTAATGTGCAAAATAATGTCAATTATACGGGAAGTCCGATACGGCACTTACGCTGTATCCCGAGGCTTCTTTCGAGTATCATTGCGCCCTTTCAGATTGCACCCGGATTTCTCCGTTTCGCGCGATACAGGTTGATATCATGCTTGAACTTCGCGGCGCTCCCGCGCTCTCGTCCTTCCGTTCCCGCAAATTGCATTCCCGGATTCAGGAAATTGTTCCTGAGGTGGAGCATGTCTATGCCGAGTTCATGCACTTCGTGGATCTCGATGACAGTCTCTCAGATTCGGAGCAGGCTGTTCTGGATCGGCTGCTGGTTTATGGTCCCAGTGTGCCGGTTGAAGAACCCGACGGCGTACTGTTTCTGGTGGTTCCGCGCCCGGGCACACTGTCGCCCTGGTCCAGTAAGGCGACTGACATCGCCAGAAATTGTGGCCTTCGCCAGATCCACCGTATCGAGCGAGGCACTGCGTACTATATTCGTGCGGCCAGGAAGCTGAGCCTTGAGCAGCGTGAACACATTGCGGCTCTGCTGCACGACCGCATGACCCAGAAAGTGTTTCATGAGATGGGTGGTGCGGAGCTGTTGTTCAGCCATGAGGAACCGCGTCTCCTGGGGCGGGTATCCGTGCTTGAGGGCGGACGCACTGCTCTGGTTGAGGCCAATGTGCGTTTGGGGTTGGCACTGGCTGAGGATGAGATTGATTATCTGGTCAAGTCCTTTACCGATCTTCAGAGAGACCCGACTGACGTCGAGCTGATGATGTTTGCCCAGGCTAACTCCGAGCATTGTCGTCACAAAATCTTTAATGCCTCCTGGGATATCGACGGAGAAGGGCAGGAGAAATCCTTGTTCGCAATGATCCGCAACACCTTTGAAATGAACAGCGAAGGTGTGCTCTCAGCCTACAAGGATAATGCCTCTGTCATTCGCGGCAGCCGTGGCGGTCGTTTCTTCCCGGATCCCGATACTGGTGTGTACGGATATAACGAGGAAGACATCCACATTCTGATGAAGGTGGAGACTCACAACCACCCGACCGCCATTGCGCCAGCTGCGGGTTCTGCCACTGGATCCGGTGGTGAAATTCGTGACGAAGGCGCTACCGGACGAGGTTCAAAGCCGAAGGCCGGCCTCACTGGCTTTACAGTGTCCAACCTGAACCTGCCTGGAGATCCCCAACCGTGGGAGATCGGTTACGGCAAGCCGGAGCGTATTGCGTCTGCGCTGGATATCATGATCGAAGGCCCCATCGGTGGCGCTTCCTTCAACAATGAATTTGGTCGCCCGAACCTGGCTGGCTATTTCCGTACCTTTGAAGAAAAGGTTCCGGGTGCTGCTGGTGAAGAGGTGCGTGGTTACCACAAGCCCATCATGATTGCCGGCGGCCTCGGCAATATCCGGGGGGAGCATGTCGAGAAGGGGAATATCCCGGTCGGTGCCAAGCTGATTGTGCTTGGCGGGCCTTCCATGCTGATCGGTCTCGGGGGTGGCGCTGCGTCTTCCATGGACTCTGGTTCCAGTAACGAAAATCTGGATTTTGCCTCGGTTCAGCGTGACAACCCGGAAATGGAACGTCGTTGCCAGGAAGTTATCGACCGTTGCTGGCAGATGGGGGATAACAACCCGATTTGCTTCATCCACGACGTGGGCGCGGGCGGACTGTCCAATGCCATGCCGGAGCTGGTGAAAGACGGTGGTCGCGGCGGTAAGTTTGAACTCCGTGAAATCCCGAGTGATGAGCCGGGAATGTCTCCGCTTGAGATCTGGTGTAACGAGTCTCAGGAACGTTACGTGATGGCGGTGGCTCCGGAAAATCTCGAGTTGTTTGATGCCTTGTGCCGTCGCGAGCGCTGCCCATACGCGGTCGTCGGTGAGGCAACCGAAGCTCACCATCTGGAACTTGGTGATTCTTACTTTGACGACAAGCCTGTCGATCTGCCGATGGAGGTGCTGTTTGGCAAGCCTCCACGCATGCATCGCAGTGTTAACCGGGCTTCGTTCACCAAGCCAATCTTTGACTCCACGAAAGTTGATCTTAACGATGCGATCCGTCGCGTTCTGCGTTTGCCATCTGTGGGGTCGAAGAGCTTCCTGATCACCATTGGTGACCGCACGATTACCGGTTTGGTTGCCCGTGATCAGATGGTCGGTCCATGGCAGGTTCCCGTTGCCGATGTTGCGGTAACGGCCAGCTCTTTTGATGTGCGTACCGGTGAGGCAATGGCCATGGGCGAGCGCACGCCCGTTGCGGTTATTGATGCTCCTGCATCCGGGCGGATGGCGGTGGGTGAGGTTATTACCAACCTGGCAGCGGCGTCCATCAACAAACTGTCTGATATCCGTCTGTCTGCAAACTGGATGGCTGCAGCCGGTCACCCCGGTGAAGATGAAAACCTTTACGAAACGGTTCGTGCGGTGGGCATGGAACTGTGTCCGGAGCTCGGAATTACTATTCCGGTGGGCAAGGACTCCATGTCCATGAAGACCACCTGGGAAGAGGATAATGGCGAACAGAAGAGCGTTACCGCACCACTGTCGCTGATTATCAGCGGTTTTGCGCCGGTTACTGATGTGGCTCGTACATTGACGCCACAGCTGGTAACTGACGCGGGAGAAACCGACCTTATCCTTGTGGATCTGGCGGCGGGTCAGAATCGATTGGGTGGTTCTGCTCTGGCCCAGGTTTATCGCCAGGTCGGTGCAGCTGCACCGGATCTGGATGATCCGGAGGATATCAAGGCATTCTTTGCAGTCATTCAGGGGCTTAACTCTGATAGCAAACTGCTGGCATACCATGACCGTTCCGACGGTGGTCTCTTTGTGACCCTGGCCGAAATGGCCTTCGCTGGTCGCACTGGTATTGATGTGAAGCTGGACGGTCTGGCTGAAGATGCCTCCCAGTTCCCGCGTGAACTGTTTAACGAAGAGCTCGGGGCGGTTATTCAGGTTCGTCGTGGAGACACCGATTTTGTGCTGCAGCAGTTCTCGGCCGCGGGTCTCGGGGACCACACCAGCGTAATTGGCACCCTTAACGATGATGATCGCCTGCGCCTGAGCTTTGCCGGTGAACCTGTCGTCGAAGAGCCTCGGTCTGTGTTTCAGCGTCTGTGGGCAGAAACCAGTTATCGTATTCAGTCTCTGAGGGACAATGCCGATTGCGCCCAGGAAGAGTTCGATAATCTGCTTGATACCCAGGACCCGGGGCTGAATACAGAACTGACCTTTGATATTAACGAAGACATTGCTGCTCCGTTTATCAACAAGGGCGCGCGTCCGAAGGTGGCAGTGCTGCGTGAGCAGGGCGTGAACGGCCAGGTTGAGATGGCTGCCGCGTTTGACCGTGCAGGCTTCGAGTCGGTTGATGTGCACATGAGTGACCTGCTGTCTGGCCGCATATCGCTGGAAGGTTTCAACAGCCTGGTTGCGTGTGGCGGATTCTCCTACGGCGATGTTTTGGGTGCCGGCGAAGGATGGGCAAAATCCATCCTGTTCAGTGACCGGGTTCGGGATCAGTTTGCAGCGTTTTTCAACCGTCAGGATACCCTGGCGCTGGGTGTCTGTAACGGCTGTCAGATGTTGTCAAATCTGCACGAGTTGATTCCGGGTAGTGAAGGTTGGCCGCGCTTTGTTCGCAACCAGTCTGAGCAGTTCGAAGCTCGCTTCGTGATGGCTGAGGTAACACAATCACCTTCCGCCTTCCTGGATGGAATGGCTGGTTCCCGGATGCCAATCGCTGTTGCTCACGGGGAAGGTCGTATCGAATTTTCCGGAGACGCCTCTGCGGCGGGTCTGACGGATAATGAGTTGGTTGCCCTGCGTTACGTTGATAACCGTGGCCAAGCGACGGAGCGGTACCCCTATAACCCGAACGGCTCAGAAAGCGGTATTACCGGTGTTACTACTCGGGATGGTCGAGTCACAATTATGATGCCTCATCCGGAGCGAGTGTTCCGTGCTGTTCAGCATTCCTGGCATCCAGACTCATGGCAGGAGGATGGCCCCTGGATCCGAATGTTCCGGAATGCGCGTCGCTGGTTCGGCTAATCTGGAATGATCTAAAAAGGCCGGCCTGGGAAATGCTGTATTGGAGCATTTTTCAGGTCGGCTTTTTTTGTTTTTCTGCCTTGCTTCTGTTCAGTTTGCAAGCTTCAAAAGTCACAAAAAACGTAAAATTTCCCTTGACTCGATATTTTTATGCACACTCATGGTGCCTGCTGCCTGTTATGTGCGCAAAATGATTGGATTTGAACTTAAATTCTTATTGAAAAATATAACTTATTGAAAATAAATGAAAAATATAATCGGGTGATTTTGTCGCCAATTTGACATGGAGTCAGTAATTACGGGGTTTGGGGGGCTGTTCCCAAAAACTTTCCCCAGAGTTATCCACAGAATCTGTGGGTAAGTTTCTAAGGTACTAATCTGCCCAAAAAATCTTCAAATAGGATGGGGGTATTAGATGTATAAGCTTTGTTACTTTGTTCCGGAAAGCCATCTGGAGGAGACAAAGATAGCGCTCTTTGAAGCGGGAGCGGGGCGCATCGGTGATTACGATCGTTGTGCCTGGCAGTGTCTGGGGCAGGGCCAGTTTCGTCCCCTTGATGGAAGCGATCCTTTTTTGGGGAAAGTAGGGGAAATCGAAAAAGTGAGGGAATACAAGGTTGAGCTGGTTTGTGCGGATGAGCGAATTGCCGATGCGGTTCTGGCTCTGAAGCAGGCTCATCCGTATGAAGAGCCTGCTTACGAGGTTTATCGATTGGAAAACCTATAACGGTTCTTTGCTTTTTTCGGCGCCCATTGGCCGACGAATGTCTTTGATGTGAACTCCGTAGCTGGCATTGCGGGTGTCTTCAATGAACAGTTCCAGCGTTTTCCGGACGGTGGGGAATGAAATTTCATCCCATGGGATCTCGTCCAGCCCGAAAAGGCGGGACTCCAGTGACTCCTCGCCGGCTCCGAACCGACCATCCTTCAGGCTTGCACGATAAAACATGTGAACCTGATTGATATGGGGGACATCAATAATTGAATAGAGACCTTCGATGTCAACGTCTGCCAGCGCTTCCTCAAGGGTCTCGCGAGCGGCCGCCTCAACGGTTGTCTCTGCATTTTCCATAAAGCCTGCAGGCAGGGTCCAGTAGCCGTAGCGCGGTTCAATGGCTCGCCGACACAGCAGGATTTTTCCTTCCCAGACAGGAACTGTGCCAGCAACGATGCGAGGGTTCTGGTAAT
Organism: Marinobacter salinexigens; assembly: GCF_008370345.1. Taxonomy (GTDB): domain Bacteria; phylum Pseudomonadota; class Gammaproteobacteria; order Pseudomonadales; family Oleiphilaceae; genus Marinobacter; species Marinobacter salinexigens. Next base: position 87,939 of record NZ_VTUU01000012.1, read on the forward strand.
GTATTGTGTCGCAGCTGATGCATACATAGCGGTAACGGTTATCGCCTTCGGGGATGCGTTGTTCAACCGGTTGGCCGCATGTGCTGCAGTACTTCATGTTTTTCCCCGTATACTGTTTGTGGTTTGGTAGTCAGTGTAACCATCGACGCTGCCGCTGTCTCACCCTATGTCATGATTTACCGCGGAGTTCCATTGTGCGCGATTTTCTTGCCGGGCGCCTTGCCGGTTACGCCCCCAGACAGCTGACCCTTGATTATCCGGAAGCCGGTATCCTGGTTCCGGTTACAGACAGTGACAGCAACCCCGAAATGATCTTTACCCTGAGATCGGCGAATCTGAGTACCCATAGCGGACAGGTGGCCTATCCCGGGGGCAAAAGGGATCCTGAGGATCACTCACTGGTGGCCACGGCTCTGAGAGAAACCCACGAGGAAATCGGCTTGCCACCGGACCAGGTCCAGGTGATCGCGCCCCTCAGCCAGGTCATGTCCCGCCATGGCATTCTCGTTACGCCGTATGTCGGCGTCGTTCCGGGTGATCATCCACTTCAACACAATCCCGACGAAATAGAGAGCATCTTCAAGGTTCCCCTGTCATTTTTTCTGGAAGACAAACGTGAGCGAACAGATGCACTGAATTTTTTAAATCATACTTTCCATGTGCCGTGTTACCGGTGGGAAAGGTACGAAATATGGGGAATGTCTGCAGTGGTTCTGGTCGACTTCCTGAACGCTGTGTACGATGCCGGTATTGATTTGCTGGAACCGCCTGAAGGAGGCAAGCATGTTTTATGAGCTGGATGGGCGCACACCAGAACTGGTCGGTGAGGAACAGTTCGTTGCCCATAATGCGACGGTCATTGGCAGCGTCCGGTTAATGGAGAAGAGCAGTGTCTGGTACAACGTCGTGATTCGTGGCGACAACGACCTTATTACGGTTGGTCCGGAAACGAATGTGCAGGATGGATCTGTTCTCCACACGGATTCTGGTATTCAGTTGACCCTTGGGCGTGGCGTGACTGTTGGTCACAAGGTTATGTTGCACGGGTGCGAGGTGGGCGATTACTCGCTGATCGGTATCAACGCTGTTGTGTTGAACGGGGCCAAAATTGGCAAGCACTGCCTGATTGGCGCCAATACCCTGATTCCGGAGGGCATGGAAATCCCGGATGGCTCTATGGTGATTGGTTCGCCGGGCAAGATCAGAAAAGAGTTGAATGATAGTCAGAAAAAAATGCTGGAGATGAGTGCCGCGCACTATGTTCAGAACGCAGCCCGGTATCGGCAGCAACTGAAAGTATGTGAACCGGTCCGATGAGAGCTTCAGATAAAGTTCGGTCGCCGTGTGTGAGCGTATGCGCGCTTGATGAAAATGACGTTTGCATCGGATGTCACCGCACCGGTGACGAAATTCTGCGTTGGACTCAAATGACCAATGACGAGCGCAGGGACGTTCTGCGCAAAGTGGCAAAGCGGGAAGAAAAGGTAGCCCTCTGAGATGACAGACACTAATACGGTAAGAATCGGAACACCCCTGAAAGGCAATGCATTCCGGGTTCTTTTTTGTGGCTCCGGCGAACTGGGCAAGGAAGTGGTCATTGAGCTTCAGCGCTATGGAGTGGAGGTCATTGCCATTGACCGTTATGCCGATGCTCCGGCCATGCAAGTGGCTCATCGTGCCCATGTGGTGGATATGCTTGACGCCCAGGCTCTGCGTTCGATCATTGAGCTTGAAAAGCCCAACCTTATTGTTCCCGAGATCGAAGCGATCGCAACACCGGAACTGGTGAAGCTTGAAGAGGAAGGGTATCGGGTTATCCCGACGGCCCGTGCGGTCAATCTGACCATGAATCGTGAAGGCATTCGCAGGTTGGCAGCAGAGGAGTTAGGGCTGCCGACGTCTCCATACCGTTTTGCTGGAACCAAAGAAGAATACCTCCAGGCTGTTCGCGACGTTGGGTTGCCGCTAGTCGTCAAACCGGTAATGAGTTCATCGGGTAAAGGCCAGAGCACCGTAAAATCTGAGGCCGATGTTGACGCAGCGTGGGATTATGCTCAGTCAGGCGGTCGTGCTGGTAAAGGGCGTGTAATTGTCGAGGGGTTTGTCGACTTCGAGTATGAAATTACCCTGCTCACCGTCCGTCACCGCGATGGTATTTCTTTCTGCGATCCGATCGGTCATCGTCAGGAGGACGGAGATTATCGTGAATCGTGGCAGCCGCAGGCAATGTCCCCAAAAGCATTAGAGCGTTCGCGTGAGATCGCGGAGGCGGTGGTTGCTGATCTTGGTGGTTACGGAATTTATGGCGTCGAACTTTTTGTTAAGGGAGATGATGTGTGGTTCTCCGAGGTATCTCCCCGTCCCCATGATACCGGGCTGGTAACGTTGGTCTCCCAGGATCTTTCTGAGTTTGCCTTGCATGCGCGGGCTATTTTGGGATTGCCCGTTCCGACAATTCGCCAAAACGGTCCAAGTGCATCTGCAGTCATATTGCCCGAAGGGGATTCCGGAGCGGTTGCTTATAGTGGTGTAGAGGCAGCTCTTGCCGAGCCCGACACCCAACTACGTCTGTTCGGTAAGCCGGAACTGAAAGGTAGGCGTCGAATGGGGGTGGCGCTTGCCAGGGGCGAGTCGATTGAAGAAGCGAAGGCCAGGGCTCGGAGCGCAGCAGCGGCCGTAAAGGTAGAGCTCTGAGGTTTTATCCCGCCAGGTTGGTTGTTATGTAGCCAGTTTGGTGGGGGTTTGATCGTTTGAGTAGGTGGAAACCGAAGCATAGGGAAATAAGTTGAAAAAGGTCGTTGACAGTTTTCCTGAGGGCTGTAGAATGCGCACCACTTCTGAGGGACAAGACGCCGAACGGGGTCGGTTCTGAAGAGTTAACCACTTGAAAGTGTTGAAGAAAAAGTTTTACGGATTCTTTGGAAAATAAGTGGTTGACAAGGTCGGGATTCGATGTAGAATACGCGGCCTTGATTGAGCAGAGGCTCAACGCTCTTTAAAAAGTTAACCAAGTAATTCG
>NZ_VTUU01000059.1 GCF_008370345.1 Marinobacter salinexigens
TKSTGGTGGCGGACGAGAAGAACTGGGACGGGWTGGTGATGGCGTGCGAGACGCCGGTGCTGGTGGAGTTCTGGGCGCCGTGGTGCGGGCCGTGCCGGATGATCGCGCCGGTGATCGACGAGCTGGCCAAGGACTACGCCSGCAAGATCAYGTGCTGCAAGGTGAACACGGACGACAGCCCCAACGTGGCSTCYACCTACGGCATCCGCAGCATCCCCACCGTGCTCATCTTCAAGGGCGGCGAGAAGAAGGAGAGCGTCATCGGCGCCGTCCCSAAGTCCACGCTCACCACCCTCWYCGACAAGTACATCGGTAGTTCATGAGCATGCCATGCATGCATGCATCGACGACTAAACACATATGTGTATCTCTAGTAGCCTTTGCATACGGGATATGATCAATTCAAGCAGCCAGCCGTCTGCTACTGCTGTGTTATATATACCATACCTCCATGTCGAATCCAGAGTACATTAATTAGTTTCAG
>NZ_VTUU01000060.1 GCF_008370345.1 Marinobacter salinexigens
CCTGGGCGTCACGCCAAAAGMCACTCCCAACACCCCCCCGCGGGGCGAGGGACGTGGCGTCTGGCCCCCCGCGCCGCACGGCGAGGTGGGCCGAAGCAGGGGCTGCCGGCGAACCGCGCCGGGCGCAGCACGTGGTGGGCGACATCAAGTTGTTGTTCTCGGTGCAGCGTCCCGGCGCGCGGCCGGCCATTCGGCCCTAAGGACCCATCGAGCGACCGAGCTTGCCCTCGGACCGCGACCCCAGGTCAGTCGGGACTACCCGCTGAGTKTAAGCATATMAATAAGCGGAGGAGAAGAAACKTACGAGGATTCCCCTAGTAACGGCGAGCGAACCGGGAGCAGCCCAGCTTGAGAATCGSGSGGCCKCGCCSCYCGAATTGTAGYCTGGAGARGCGTCCTCAGCGACGGACCGGGCCCAAGTYCYCTGGAAAGGGRCGCCKGGGAGGGTGMGAGCCCCGTCCGGCCCGGACCCTGYCGCACCACGAGGCGCYGTCRRCGAGTCGGGTTGYTTGGGARTGCAGCCCMAATCGGGCGGTAAAYTCCGTCCAAGGCTAAATACAGGCGAGAGACCGATAGCGAACAAGTACCGC
>NZ_VTUU01000061.1 GCF_008370345.1 Marinobacter salinexigens
TGAAAGGGGACTACAGGAGGGCAGACGAGTACTACTCCCGCGCGATCCTCGCCGMCCCCGACGACGGCGAGCTCCTGTCGGAGTACGCCAAGCTGGTCTGGGAGGTGCACCGCGACGAGGACCGCGCCTCCAGCTACTTCGAGCGGGCGGCCAAGGCGTCCCCGCAGAACAGCCACGTGCTCGCCGCGCACGCCGCGTTCCTGTGGGACACGGACGACGAGGAGGGCGGCCCCGACGCGCTCAGCTACGCGGCCTTCGCTCAGCCGGCGCACTCGTCTCTGGCTTCGGCGACGGCAACAACCTGAACTCTCGCGCCATCGCCTCTCAAGTCTCACGAGTCTCGAGAGCGGTTCCTCCGCAGTCGAAATGGAGCGTGAC
>NZ_VTUU01000062.1 GCF_008370345.1 Marinobacter salinexigens
GCGACATAGATTTTACATTGAAGCTCAAAAGTAGCATCATACATTACATTCGACGAAATCGGAACCCTATACAGCAAAGGTTCGATTGCGGCACGCACGCACGCAACGCAGCACCAGGAATGATGCATAGGATCWTAACCGCTTCACTTCTCGAAGTAGTCCTCGGTCCTGCCCTTGAATCCAATCTGGCCGAAGGTGAGCACGATGAACAGGCCMAGGTGCCACGTCACTAGCCACAG
>NZ_VTUU01000063.1 GCF_008370345.1 Marinobacter salinexigens
GACAAATATGCGTAACTCAACATTGGAAATAGAAGCGCGCACAGAGAGAGAGAGAGACGATGGCAGGGCGGTGTCTGAAAACTCCACGCTTACATGAACTGCACTCAAATGAAACCCAAGCAGTMCGTMCGCGCGTACTCAAATTACACACAACGACACACAGAGATATATAGMGRGAGAGATGGATGGGCATGATTATGCGCCGGTGAGCTCCTCCTCCTTGTGCGTCTCGATGACGACGTCAGAGGTGGGGTAGGCGTGGCAGGTGAGCACCCAGCCGTCGGCGATCTGGCCGTCGTCGAGGTAGCTCTGGTCGGACTGGTCCACGGAGCCGGAGACGACCTTGCCGGCGCACGAGGAGCAGGACCCCGCGCGGCAGGAGTAGGGCAGGTCGATGCCGTCCTCCTCGGCCTGGTCCAGGATGTACACGTCGTCGGGCACCTGCAGCTCCACCTCCCCCTCCGGCGTGATCAGCTTCACGTTGTAGGTGGCCTGCGCGCGCAGCCTGCGCCTGCTGCTGGCGCTACGGCCCATGATGCCCACCTTGGCCGCAGGCAGCGCCACGGCGGTAGGCGCCGGCGCGGCGCGGAGGGAGGACGMCGAAAAGAAGAAGGCCGGCGCGCGGGGGCTGCCCAGGACGGTGGCCATTGTTGTGGAGGGTCCGGTCGGGGTGGTGTGGCGGCCGGTGCAGTTAGGGAGCTAGATGGAGAG
>NZ_VTUU01000064.1 GCF_008370345.1 Marinobacter salinexigens
GCGTCCTTCTCGGCSTCGCACACGTCSTCGTCCTCSCCATCCTCCACCGCCACGGCAGCGTCCYCGGGCSGCGGCGACTTGATCACCGGCGGSGCCGAGACCGAGGCCGAGGATAGAGCCGCGCGGTTCAGGGCCGGCCGGTGGCCCGACCGCAGCGCCCGCGACCGGGACCATCGGTCGAGATGCGAGCTCGCGCGCGGCGCCAGGGACGAGGCGGCCTCACCCGAGCGTGGTGGCGGGGCGTCGTCAGACTGAGACTGGCCTGGGCTCTCGACGGCGCGGGTGAGAGCTGGG
>NZ_VTUU01000013.1 GCF_008370345.1 Marinobacter salinexigens
GTAGGTCATCTCGCCCTTTTCAACCTGACCTACCACCGCCAATTTAAAGGCCAGCGAATAATCCCGCTGACTCCTGCGCCTCTTCGTATTCATAACACCCTCCATAATCTTCAGTCGGAAGGTGTAAACCTTATTCAGGACGGGTCAGCAGACAAAAAAAGGGCGGTCATGGTGACCGCCCTTTTTCGGTGTGCTCGCCTCTAAATCATCACAAGACAACTTCAACAATGTCTCTGATCGTGCCACGACCACCTGCGAACAGGTTTTCAATTCTGTTGTCGGTTCCAATGGTCAGCCTTACGTTGATGACGCTTGGTGAAGGTGCGGCCATCCAGCTCCCCTGTTCGATGTTGAATTCCTGCTGTTGCATACCCAGTTGTTCTCGCAGATAGCATGCAAGCGGACCTGCAGCCATTCCCGTCGCAGACTCCTCCAGGATGCCGTATCGGGGCGCAAACATCCGGGCCCCTGCGTCTCTGCCTGCGCCAACGCCATCGAGGGAGAACACGTAGAACCCGATTAGATCCAGAGCTTCGCTGAGTTTCTCGATGAGGCTGAAATCCGGCTCAAGATCTTTAAGTGTTTCGCTGTCGCGAATGCCCAGAACCACAAAGCTGTTTCCGGTATTAACCAGCATCGGTTCTGCACCCTTGATCAGATCCCCGGCAGTAATTCCAAGGGAGAGCAGGGCGGTCTGAAAATCCTTCTCGTCCAGCGACTCGAAGCGAGGACCTTTCTGTTCCATATAGGCGGCTTCGCCCTCCATGTTAACTGTTCGCAGGCCATCTATGGTCTCCTTCGACGACCGATCATTCGCTAACAGACCTTTTTTCCTCAGAAAGCTGAAGGTTGCGATGGTCGCGTGGCCGCAATGTGCGATTTGCTGAGTTGGAGTGAAGAATTCCAGCTTTATGTCTGCTGAATCAGACGGGGAGACAAAAGCCGTTTCCGAAAGTCCGACCGCAGTGGCGATCTGCTGCTTTTCCGTAGCGCTGAATCGCTCGGCGTGCAGAACCACACCGGCGGGGTTGCCACCTGAATCGCCGTCGACAAAGGCACTGATGATTGGGACTTGAATTTTCATGATGCGTGTTCCTTCAGTGGATTTAGTCACTGAATGTTTTCAATGAACGGTTCGGATAACAAACGGGTAAAACTGGTATATGCTTAATTAAAACTTAACCGTAAGTAGAGTTGAGCCAATGCAGAAACTACCTCCGCTAAGGGCATTGCAGGCATTTCGCTACGCTGCCAGGGAACTGAGTTTCAAATCGGCAGCTGAGGCTCTGAATATTTCGCAGGCGGCCGTTAGCACCCATATTCGCGGTCTTGAGGAGTTTCTTGGTTTAAAACTTTTTGTCCGGCTGACCCGCGAAGTGAAATTAACCCATGAAGGCCGGGCACTCTCCGGCTATGTGGAATCCGGTTTTCAAGAGCTGGAAAGAGGCATTGCCCTGTTTTCACCAGACACAGACCCCGGACGTTTAACCGTAACCACAGTGCCATCCTTTGCGAGTCGATGGCTGGTTCCTCGAATTGACTCTTTCCAGAGCGCCCATCCGGATATACAGCTGAGCCTACAGGCCACACTCCAGTTGGTTAATTTTCAGGGAGACGGTGTCGACCTTGCGATTCGTTTCGGCGCCGGAAATTACCCCGGTCTAGAATGCAGGCCCTTGCTTGAGGAAAGGCTTCTACCGGTATGCCACAGCAGGCTTGTTAGATCTGATCCCATGACCCCTGAGAGCCTGGTCCGACTCCCGTGGCTGATCGATGAGTCGATGGATATGGAACGCTCCTGGCTGGAGTTCCAGGAGAAGCTCGGTATTAAAATACCGGAGAGTGCAATAGCTCTCCGGGTTACTGAGGGAACAACACTTGTGGAGGCCGTTCTCGCTGGAAGAGGGATTGCCCTGATGCGTTATAGCCTTGTGTCTGATCTCCTGAAATCGGGGTTACTTCTTAGCCCGGTCGATGTATCGGTACCCGCAGAGTATCAATATTACCTCGTTGCACCGGAGGCCAAGTTCCGTACCGATAAAGTTCGCGCTTTCGTTTCCTGGATTAACGGCGAAGTGCGTTCGGGGTAAATTAGTCAGAGAGCCAGCTCAGCCTGGTGGGTGATTCCGCTCTATGGGATCTGTTAAAAGGTCTTAAGGAATGGAAGAAGCTCGCTCCGGCAATCTGAGCAACAGCAATTGGGATGTACGCCGGTACTCACTCTGGCAGAGGAATAAATTCTTCGTCATCGCCAGGGATCAGTGGGAATCGATGTGCTTTCCAGTTCGTCCTGCGTTTGCATTCCCGATGAGATCAGGTGTAAAAAAGCAGCTCCAAATAGGTACAGATGTAGCGCAAAATGGCAGATGAATACCGTTATCAGCAGCTCGAAAACTGGTTATTGCAGGGCATTCTTGATCAACGCTGGCGATTGGGCGAGCGCCTGCCATCAATCAGGGCATTGTGCAGTGAGATGGATCTTTCGAAGGCGACGGTACAACACGCCCTACAAAGGCTGGAGGCACAAGGGCTGATTGAGGCCCGTCCGAAAGCCGGATACTTTGTATTGCTGCAACCGGACGGGGTGAAGAAGCCGGTGAGTCGTGCCCGCATTGAAGCGCCGCGCCCCGTCAATGTAAGCGATCTGCTGCTCGACATAATGGGGCGTAGCGCAGCATTCGATTTACTGCCAGATCTACGTAGCGGAGACCTGCCTCCAGGCATTGTAACGTTGAACCGTTCAATAGGCCGGGCTCTCCGACGACAAAAGGGGGACGACTACCAATATTATGATAAGCCCGCAGGGGATATCGGCTTAAGGGAACAACTGGCTTTACATCATGCCCGTCGTGGCTGGACGGCTTCTCCAGAGCAGCTTTGTGTTACGTCTGGCTGCCAACATGCGTTGTTTTTAGCGTTAATGGCGACCTGTGAACGGGGCGATGTTGTGGCCGTAGAGTCTCCTGGATTTTATGGTGTATTGCAGCTTCTTGAGCAGCTAGGCCTGCGAGTGGTGGAAGTGCCGACCTCTATTGAAACCGGAATGGACATGAATGCTCTTGAAGAAGTTCTTGAGCGCTGGAAGGTAAGAGCTTGCGTTGTATCACCTTCGTTTTCTACCCCGGGCGGTGCGTTGATGCCGGAGCCAGAAAAGAAGCGCCTTCTGGCTTTGGCTGAGCGCCATGATTTGGCGGTTATTGAAGACGACATATACGCGGATACTGCGTTGGGCCGCGCTCCTGATCCACTCAAGGCACTGGATATGGATGGCCGGGTTATCTTATGTAGTTCCTTCTCGAAATGTCTGTCCAGGGATCTACGGCTTGGATGGATTTCGGGGGCCCGTTGGCATGACAGAATCCTGCATCTGAAGCTGGTAACTCAATTGGCCAGTAGTCGCTACCTCCAACAAGGAGTGGCTGACTATATGGCCGATGGCAGCTTTTCATCCCACTTACGGAGACAACGTCACGAACTGAGAGCTAACAGGGACAAGCTGATTGCTTTGCTGCATACCTGGCCCGGTGAAGTTCGCGTAAGCACTCCGAAGGGCGGGTTGGCCGTTTGGGTCGAACTGCCGAATGACGTGAATACACTGTCGTCGTACATGTCGGGCCTAGAGCGCGGGATCATTATTACACCGGGCCCCCTGTTTTCAGTATCTGGTCAATTTGAAAATTGCTTGCGAATCAGTTTCGCTCACCCCTGGAATACTTCGCGAATCGAAGGTCTTGGGCGACTTCAGGATTTATTACTCAGCTAGCAGAAACTCAAGCCTGTCCCTATAGAAATTAATTTTATTGGGCCTGCACTCTGGCTAGTGTCGTCGTTAGCCTTGTTCCCTGAAAACCTATATCAGGGAGTAATTCGAGGTGTACAACTACGATAGCTATGATCGTGCGCTGGTACAGGCACGGGTTCATCAGTTCCGGGATCAGGTATCCCGTCGCGTAAATGGCGAGCTGAGTGAAGAAGAGTTCCTTCCATTACGTTTGCAGAACGGTGTTTATCTTCAACGGCACGCCTATATGCTGCGTGTGGCCATACCATACGGAACCTTGTCTTCTGATCAGCTTCGAACGCTGGCGTTAATTGCTGATGAGTACGACAGGGGGTACGGCCATTTCAGTACTCGACAAAATATCCAATTCAACTGGATAGAGCTTGAGCAGGTCCCGGATATACTCCAGCGGCTTGCCGACAATGATATGCACGCCATTCAGACTTCAGGAAACTGTGTCCGCAATATCACTACAGAGGCATTTGCAGGCGTTGCGGAGGACGAGCTCATAGACCCGCGGCCCCTTGCTGAAATCATGCGTCAATGGTCGACTGTGAATCCGGAGTTCCTGTTCCTGCCCCGTAAATTCAAGATTGCGATCTCTTCGTCGGAGTCCGATCGGGCAGCTGTGCGCTCTCATGATATTGGGCTCTACCTCTATTCTGGTGATTCGGGCGAGATGTTCCTTCGCGTGATGGTTGGTGGTGGTCTCGGAAGGACGCCAATCCTCAATGAAATCGTTCGTGAGGCGTTACCCTGGCAGCACCTCCTGACTTATGTCGAGGCGATACTCCGGGTGTATAACCGACATGGCCGCCGCGACAACAAATACAAAGCCAGAATCAAGATCTTGGTGCGGGCGCTCGGAGTTGAGGCCTTTGCCGAAGAGGTTGAACGGGAATGGGAGCAAATTCGAGACGGAGCGGCGGAACTTACCAAAGAAGAGTATTTCCGCGTAGCTCGGGATTTTTCCGCCCCGGATTACGAAAAAGTTGATGCGGTGGACATGGACTTTGGCGCCTGGTTGGCAAGAGATTCCGGCTTTGCAATCTGGGTGCAGAACAATACCCAAGCCCATAAAGTTAAGGGCTATGTCTCGGTAGTGCTTTCCACCAAACCTGGAGCCAGCGCTCCACCGGGAGACGTAACCGGAGACCAAATGCGGTCAGTCGCAGAGTTGGCAGATCACTATGGTTTTGGTGAAATTCGCGTTGCGCATGAGCAAAACCTCGTTTTACCCGATATAAGAAAGACAGATCTTTATTCCCTTTGGAGAAAGCTTCAGGAACTGAACCTTGCGACTCCCAATATCGGCCTGCTCACAGACGTAATTGCGTGCCCCGGTGGTGATTACTGTTCCCTGGCCAATACTCGTTCACTGCCGGTCGCCCGCGATATCCAGCAGCGCTTCGATGATCTGGACTTCCTACATGACCTGGGGGCCCTGAGCCTGAACATCTCCGGCTGTATGAATGCTTGTGGACATCACCATATCGGTAATATTGGGATTCTCGGTGTCAGCAAAAATGGCGAAGAGTTTTTCCAGATTACGATTGGAGGGGCTCAGGGTGAGGATAGTTCGCTGGGTAAAGTGATTGGCCCTGCATTTAAGGTCGAAGAAGTTCCTGATGCAATTGACCGTCTTCTAAGCACCTACCTTCGTTACCGTGAACTGGATGAACCCTTTGTAGAAACCGTTCGCCGTTTAGGAATCGGTCCATTCAAGGATGAGGTTTATCGCAAGCTCCAGAACCATAAGGAGTTGGCGCAATGAACAATATCATCGGCTTGGTCAATGGGGGAGGTGTTTATCTTGCGGACGACCAATGGACCTTTGTAGATGACGAGGTGTGGGTTACTAAGAGTCGGCCCATGATTCTACCGTTGGATCAATGGCAGAAGCTTGATGAATCCGGAACTGGCGTTCGATCAATACATGGTGTGTGGCTCGGTCCGGACGATGACCCTGCGGTACTTGGACCGATATCAGGTGAGCTCCCAATCATTGCGCTGCAATTCCCGAGCTTTCGTGATGGGCGTGCCTACAGTCAGGCCAATCTTTTGCGTACCCGCTATGGGTTTAAAGGCGACCTGAGGGCTATCGGTGATGTACTTAGAGACCAACTCGCGCTTATGCGCCACTGTGGGTTCACGTCATTTGCAATTCGTGCAGACAAATGTGTTTCGGATGCCCTCAAAGGTTTCGATGGGTACGACATGATTTATGCGCGGTCCGCAACCACGCCCGAGCCTTTGTATCGCCGCTACAACCGTGGGCACCAACTCGCCACCCCTACGGAAGAAGAAAGATAACTATGAGAGATAGGCAGCTTGTGTTGATTACCGCATCCTTGGGATGCGCGTTAACGATATTTGATACCAACCTGGTTGGAGTTATTCTGCCCAGCCTTGTCAACGATCTAGGTGCTGATTATGCGCAAATGACCTGGGTACAAAGCAGTTTCCTGCTCAGTTTTGCGTCTTTGTTGATGGCGGCAGGAGCACTATCTGACCGGTTTGGTCGGCGTAGGGTATTTGTATATGGATTATATCTGTTTGGACTTTCAGCTCTGGCGTGCAGTCTGGCTCCAGCGATGAGTGTGCTTATTGCTGCCCGGGCTGTTCAGGGTGTTGGAGCAGCGTTTCTGCTGGCACCTGCTCTGGCCATCATTGGCCATACCTTTCGTGACCCAGAGGATTCTATAAAGGCTTGGGCTATGTGGGGAAGCTTGATGGGCCTGACAATGGTGACCGCACCATTGATTAGCAGTCTCGCGGGCGATCTATTTGGATGGCGTTCGGCATTTTTGAGCATGGTTGTTATCTGCGGGGCACTTGTTGTCGTCGTTCCTAAAGTGATCCAGGAAACCCGTGGCGATATTAAAGGGTCTTTCGACTGGGTCGGAGCTTTCGCTTTCTGTCTTACCATGTTCGCATGGACCTGGACCCTGATCAGCGGATCTGAAAACGGTTGGGTCGATCCCCAGACACTGATGGTCGCAGTCTTCGGATGTATAGCGACTGTAGCTTTTGTCAGAGTAGAAAGCGGTAAAGAAAGACCTATGCTGGATCTGAATTTATTTCGTTCAGGTCGTTTTGTTGGAGCCATCATCGCCATGTTGGGATACGCAGGCACGGCTCAGGTTATGGCAGCGCTGTTGCCCCTTTATCTGCAGAGAGGTATGGGTGTTTCTTTCTTATGGACAGGCCTTGCGCTTCTTCCGTTCTCTGTCGCGATGTTTCTTTTGCCATCGTTAGCGCGCAGATTGTCAGGACGTTTGGACTCGGCCTGGCTTCTCGGCTCAGGGCTCCTTGTTATCGGTGCCGGTAATTTCTGGCTTTCCTTAGCTGCTTCGATGGGAAATCCTGTTTGGAGCTTTATCGGCATGGGGATATTGGGGGTCGGCGGTGGATTGATCAACGGCGAAACTCAGAAAGCAATACTCGGATCGCTGCCCGTAGCCAGACAGGGAATGGGGTCTGGTATCAGTACAACTGCGCGCTTTTTTGGCGTGTTGGTTGGGTTTACAGGTCTCTCTACGGTGATGGCCGTCGGGGTAAGACGCCAGTTACAGGAATCGTCGTGCGGCCCCGGCACGTTCGACTGCACCCAGCTGGATGAGGTTTTTCAGAGTGTGATAACTGGTCAGGGCAGCGAAATCACTGCGCAGATGTCGGTTTCTCCTGTGACTGTCTATCTCAACGGGTTTGCTGATCTGTTCCTGTGTGCCGGAGCAATCGCGGTGGCCGCTGCTCTGCTGTGTGTCGGACTCTCTTCGCGCGAGCGCTCTACATCAGTTGAGCCTGCTCCGGCTGAAGAAATATAGATGGCCATCTGACCCTACTGACTTTAATTTAATTGGGCCTGCACCTATTGCGGGCTAAGGATTACTCTCCCGGGCATACCAATTATCCAATTGCCGGGGAGAGTTTCCGATGAGCAATACCATTCCTGTACGCAACCTTGCCGCGGGTGCAGACGCTAATGGCAAGATCCATACGCGCAAGTTTCAGGGCGTTTTCCGAAGACTGCGAATCATCGGCGGGAGCCTTCTGTTTACTCTTTTTTTTGGCACCGCATGGTTGTCGTGGGGAGACAGGCAGGCTGTGTTGTGGGATTTGTCTGATAAGAAATTCCACGTTTTTGGCAGCACTTTCTGGCCCCAGGACCTGGTCCTTTTGTCTGCTATCCTGATGATTTGCGCATTTGGCCTGTTTTTCATAACCGTGGTTGCCGGCCGGGTATGGTGCGGATATACCTGCCCACAAAGTGTCTGGATGTGGGTATTCATGTGGGCTGAAAGGGTGGCAGAAGGCGACCGCAATCAGCGCAAAAAGCTGGATCAGGCGTCTTTTTCAGTATCAAAGCTCTATAAGAGGGTGGTCAAACACGGGTTATGGCTGGCAATCAGCCTGGCGACAGCTCTGACTTTCGTCGGTTACTTTACCCCGATCAGGGAACTGCTTCCTGACCTTGTAACCCTGCAGGCGAGCGGTATGACTGCGTTCTGGGTGTTCTTTTTCACAGCAGCCACCTATCTCAATGCTGGTTGGCTTCGAGAAAAAGTGTGTGTACACATGTGCCCGTATGGTCGATTTCAGTCTTCGATGCTGGATAAGGATTCCCTGGTCATCAGTTACGATGCAGCGAGGGGAGAGAGCCGAGGTGCGCGCAAGGCTGGCTCTGATTATCAGTCTGAAGGACTGGGTGATTGCATTGATTGCCAGATGTGCGTTCAGGTTTGTCCAACCGGTATTGATATTCGGGATGGCCTGCAGATGGAATGCATCGGATGTGCAGCGTGTATTGATGCCTGCGATTCCATCATGGACAAAATGGGTTATCCAAAAGGCCTGATCCGTTATACCAGTGAGAGGGAACTTGAGGGCGGGCCACTGCGGATTATTCGGCCCAGATTCCTTGGGTACGGCGCATTCCTGGTCGCCTGCATCGCCACGCTTTTCTGGGCCATTATGGCCCGGCCGATGGTCGAGTTCGATGTGGTCAAAGACAGAGGGCTGTTCCGTTTCAATGCCCAGGGGAATGTTGAAAACAGCTACACCCTTAAAGTGCTGAACAAGAGCCAGGAGAGCAAGGCATTCCAGCTGAGTGTAAGCGGCATGAACGATCTTAGCCTGATCGGACATACCTATATCACCGTTGGGGCAGGAGAGCGTTTTGAAATGCCTGTATCGGTAGCTGCCGAGCCTGCAGGGCTTGATGGAGGCGTGGCTGATATAGCGTTTCACTTGAACTCCGCCAACGAAGGTGGCGAAAGTCTGGTGACATCCAGTCGCTTTACAGGCCAGCCAAACTAAAAGATCAGGGCGTTTATCTACGGAGAAAGGGGCAGAAGATTCTTCATCTGCCCCTTTTTTGTACGCAGTGTGGTTAGATCAGGACGCAAGTGCTTCTTCGTTCTTTGCGGGCTGGTGGTTTTTAGCAAACGCCGCAATGTGGCTAGCCAGGTATTCTGCATCCTGACGGACTCCGGAGAAACGTCCGGATCCCCAAGTATGCAGCCATGGCAGTCCGATGAAATACAGGCCAGCCTGATGGGTGACACCGCGGATGTGCTGGGGGTGACCCTGTCCGTTGAACACCGGCGCATCCAGCCAGGCAAAGTCAGGCCGGAATCCGATGCACCAAACGATACTGGTGATACCGCTTTCGGCGAGATTCAGTTCTGTACGCTCTCGCTCTGGTGCCCAATCCGGTGTATATACCGAAGGCCCTTCTATAGTGTCGATACCCTGTTTCTCGATCCAGGCATCAATGCGGGCATTGATGTTGTTGAGGGTTGCGTCAGCTTTATCAAGCTTTGCTTCCAGATCCGGCAAGAAAGTAAGGTTTTCACCGTCGTAGTCGGTCATAAGACCAAAGAGCTCCATGCCTTCTTTGGCGAACTTTCGAAGATCAATATCGCGTCCACCATCCCGGCCAGTCACGTAGTGATTGGTGTTGCTACGTACATTTTTTCCAAGCGGATGGTCACTTACAGACATTTGGTAATACCCCATGTCATCGAGCCATTCGACAACGTCTTTACCACGGTAAAAACGTGATACCCGGGGGGCATCGCCGGTTGCGAGGTATACTTTGCGTCCGGCAAGGTGGAGGTCTTCTGCGATCTGAGCGCCAGACTGTCCGGAACCAACAACCAGCACAGCACCTTCTGGCAGCTGCCCTGCATTCTTGTATTGCGCAGAGTGCATCTGGAGTACTGACTCAGGTAACCGCTCAGCCATGCGGGGTATCACCGGAATATGGTAGCCGCCTGAAGCCACAACAACCTGGTCTGCTGTGTATTCACCGTCTGAGGTAGAAACACGATACAGGCCATCAGCATCGGTTCTTACAGCGTTGACAGACACGCCTTCACGAAGGGGCGCATCCAGCTTTGCAACAAACCGTTCCAGATAGCCAATAGTTTCCTGGCGGGTCATGAAACCGTGGGGATCATCCCCGTCATATGGGTGGCCTGGCAAGTCGCATTGCCAGTTAGGAGTAACCAGAGTGAACGAATCCCAGCGCTCGTTTTTCCAGCCATGGACGGCGGTGTTCTTTTCGAAAACCAGATGATCAAACCCCATTTTCTTGAGGTAGTAGCTCATGGACAGGCCAGCCTGTCCCCCGCCAATAACGAGTACAGGGTAGTGTGATATACCAGAAGAGTTGCTAGTCATAGTGTTGTTCCTTTTCGTTGTGCAATCGGATGAGCGTCAGGACACGCTTACTATTTCGATTCGTGGGTTGTCGGCACTGTCGAACTGTGCCGCTTTGGATTTGATGGTGGACAATTGATCCATGGCACTGGAGCAGAAATATCCAAATTTTTTTTCTACTCGGCCGCTAGCCTCGTTGAGTGCAGTTTCTGCCGTTTCCAGGAACTGGGCGAGAGGCATACTCTGGCCGGAACTGAAGTGCTCGCGGACAACTGTTGAGGGCGAATAGCAGCTGTCTTCTGAGCCATCGGGCCATCGAATACAAAAATTGATAGCAGGCATTCTTTAGTCCTCAAATGTCATTTTTTCGGCTGAAGGTTGGCGGTGAAGTCCCGTCAACGAAGAGGTATCGAGATCCCAGAAGAGCTGTTCTTTTTGCCCTTGTGAGACCCACAGTTGGTTGGTGTCTGTGATCTCACCAATTGCAGCGGCGCTGATATTCCGTTTATGAAAGCGGTCAAGCAGTGCTGGTAGTGAAGCGGCGTCTGTCGTCAGGATGTAGCCAAAGCTAGGGAAGGCGCAGAGCCAGTCATCCCAGCTGACGCCAGAAGGTTTGGGTATGTTGTCCAGAGAGATGGCAGCCCCTACAGCCGAGCTTTCGAGCAGCATCAGGGTCGTTCCCAGGAGACCCGCCTGGCTGATGTCTTTTGCTGCGGCGGCCAGGTGCTGGTCTGCTATTTCGGGCAATAGCGCGATATCGGCCCTTAGCTGTTCTGGGGTCGCAGTGGTGGCAGCATTCCAGTTTAGGTATGGCTTTCGGAAGGCTCCGCGTAAATCGATGGCCGCGACAAGAATCTGGCCCGGCTGTGCGTTGAAGGCGGATAAAAGATTCCGGCTCCGGCCAAGAATCCCGACAGCCAACTGTGGTTGATTGGCCCTGAGATTCGTATGGCCACCTACAATGGACACCCCGAAGGTTTCGGCTGCTGCTGTCATGCCCTCCAGAATGAGACGGGCATTGTCGCTGTCATGATTCCACAATGCATTCACGACGGCCTGAGGGTGTCCGCCCATGGCTGCGATGTCACTGATATTGACCATTACGCCGCACCAGCCTGCGAACCAGGGGTCGGATTCTACAAAGTCGTTGATAAAGCCTTCCATGGCAAGCAGGGAATACCCTTCGGCGTCCGGAATGGCAGCTGCATCATCCCCGTTCGGGTGCCAACCCTTGGGCAGGGGCCGAAGCCCGGGGGCCAGTTGGTTTATATCCTGTTTCTGTGAAATTCCGGCATATTGACGGACGTGTCTCAGCGTATGTTCAAGACTGCAGGTACGGTTCATGATTAAACTCCCTGCAAAGCAGTGCGTTGACGAGCACCTGCCAACGGGTTCGCTATTAACATACCGGTCAACTGAGGGGCGAGTTCTGTAGCTTCATGGCGCTGTTTGGCCCTGAGTACGAAGCCGCTGAACGGAGTGTGGCACGGCGGATAGAAGGTAAGACCTGCCTCCATGGAGACATGGGGGCGACCGTAAATCGTTTTTTTGGCAAGGGTGTGCCAGTGGAGGCGCCGAAAAAGTTCTTCGTTTTGTGCCTGTACCGTTGCCAGGAAAGATTGGCACCCCAGCGCGTGGGCGCTGGACACAGCCAGTTTGATCAGTGTCGACCCGATATTGCCATGGGCTCGGTACGATGGATCGACTGCCAGTCTTGAACCATACCAAAGCCCGGGGTTTTCCTCGTGGATGCGCACAGTACCGACAACCCGTTCATGCCACCCACCGTATCCGCCCAGAGCGACAAGTAATTGGGCAGTCTGATCCTTCTGGTCCAGATCATCGCCTTCGAACAGGGACTGCTCGTCGCAGAAGACCCGCTTTCGCAGCGCGTAGGCTTCATCCTTTTCCCAATCCAGACTGGCCCATTTGATGGTGTATTCGGAGTAGTCAGGTTGATGGCTTGAGTTCATCGTAATCACTCCCTTGTGCCTTAGTGCTCGTATTTTGAGAGCGTTGAACATGCACCACAGCGGCCGCAGCCCGCCTTGATATCGCTCGACAGCAACCTTGCGGCACGCAAACGCTTTCCAAGAGGTGCGAGAATGGATTCCATGAACTGGCTGCTTGGCGGTGGAATATCCTCAAGAGGGGTTCCGGAAATCGGTACGAAAGGCACCACGAAGGGGTAGACGCCGATAGCGATGAGCTCTTCGCTGATCGCGAGAATTGATTCCTGGCTATCCCCCAGGCCCGCGAGGATGTAGGTGCTAACCTGTCCTCGCCCAAATACCTTTACCGCTTCTCTGAAGGCATCCATGTATTCCTCAATCGATACTTCGGATTTTCCCGGCATCAGGTTTTTCCGTCGTTCGGGAGTAACCACTTCAAGGTGCATTCCCAGTGTGTCAACACCTGAATCTTTGAGTTTCTGGTACCAGATGGGGTCCCGGGGAGGCTCGCATTGGGCCTGAATCGGTATGTCTACTGCGCTGCGCACCGCCGCTGCGCTATCGCACAGTACGGCAGCACCGCGATCACTTGTTGCGGGTGTACCGGTAGTCATCACCATGTGCTTTACGCCATCCAGCTCCACCGCCGCCCGGGCTACTTCCGCCAGTTGTTCCGGGGATTTATGGGCAACAGTACGGCCGGCCTGCAGGGACTGGCCAATCGAACAGAACTTGCAGGCTTTGCGACGGCTCTCATAGCGAATACAGGTTTGCAGAACCGTTGTCGCGAGTACGTCTTTGCTATGCAGGGTGGCGATATGGGAATAGGGAATACCATCAGACGTTTCCAGATCATAAAATCGCGGGGTATTTGAAAATGTAATGTCGGTGATGGGAATCTGATCCCGTAGAAGCCTGTGCCCTTCATCCGCTGATTCTATGCTGAACGGTGAATTCCACGCAGATTGGGTATAGATGGGTACCATCACCGTTGTACCGTCCACAGTGATGGCCTGATGGTCGGAAGGTCCGGCTCCGCCTCGACGACTTACATGGTCACCAGCCGCCCCCTGCATTCTGAGACCTCGGGTTTGTAGCTCAGTAATCAATTGATTCGATGGTTTTGCCAGGCTCATCATCGGCTCCTTGGAATCGTTCGGGTTCAGCTGTTTGAGATAGCGCATGGCTATAGCGGGCAGGTTTGTCGTTGATCGCAAGGCTGAGCAATTCCGGGCGCGCATAGTGTCCGACGGAATCCATCATCCTCTTGCGTTTGGTGATCAGGGCAAAGTCCAGATCTGCTATCACCAGGCCTTCACCAGACCTCATAGGCTCAGCCAGATGCTTTCCTTCCGGTGAAATAATGGCGGTGTTGCAGCCATCCCGAAGGGCTTTCTGTAGCTTTTCGTCTGGAGTAATTGATTCGATCTGATCGTCCGTTAACCATCCTGTTGCGTTGACGACGAAGCAGCCGGACTCAAGTGCATGGTGGCGTATGGTTGCTTCGATCTGGTCTGCGAATACAGGGCCTACGAGAGAGCCTGGGAACTGGCTACAGTGAATCTGCTCGTGCTGGGTCATCAGTGCATATCGAGCCAGCGGGTTGTAGTGCTCCCAGCAGGCGAGTGCACCAACCTTTCCTGCAGCGGTATCCACCACTTTCAGGCCAGATGCATCTCCCTGACCCCAGATCATTCGTTCATGGTAGGTGGGAGTGATCTTCCTGCGCTTCAGAGCGAGCTTGCCGTCCGCATCGAAAATGACCTGGGTGTTATAGAGGGAGCCGTTATCGCGTTCGTTTACACCGAGAACAACAACCATCTTGCAGGCCCGCGCTCTTTCCGAAACAGCATCCGTGATCGGACCCGGGACCGTAACCGCTTCCTCATATAAACGGAGATGTTCCGGCCCACAGGCCACTGCCGGGTATACGAAAGAGAAGTATGGGTAGTAGGGCACAAAGGTTTCCGGGAAGACGATAAGTTCAACTCCCTTTGCTGCTGCCTCATCGATTGCATCCAGAACCCGGGCCAAAGTGCCGGCGGCACTTTCCAGGTCTGGCGCAATCTGGACAGCAGCGGCCCTTACAGTTTTAGGCTGTGTCATGACCGCTGCGCTCCTTTTATACCGTCCAGGTATCGATGATCACTGCGTTGTCGCGGACGTGAAGAAGCTTCAGGTCAAGTACGTCAAGCGGATTGATCGGGCGGATACCTTCAATCAGGGAGGGTTCGCCGTGCCCATAAAGGGCTTGCAGAGCGAAGCGGCAGGCGTAGACTTTCCCGCCCTCAGCCATGAACTTTTTGAGCTGGTTATTGAAGTTGAGGTGGCCAGGGAACGCTTCGTCGCCGATGGTTGGGAAGCCTCGCTGGAGGCCCAGGGTTACGCCGGGGCCGTATAGCAGAATGGATGTTTCATAGCCTTTCCGTTGTAGGCGCGTGGCCTGCAACATGTTTACGAAACCGATGGAACCTTCAAAAGCGACCGTATGGAAAGTCACCAGTGCCTTTTCTCCGGGTTCAGCTTTAACGTCCTCGAATACTTTCTCTTCATAGTCGACGAAAAAATCACCGTTTTTATGCAGTTCTTGAGTTACTTTGGGCATCTGGTTGCTCCTTAATTGTTTCAGGTATCGAGTGGCCCCTTTACGAAAAATTTCGCAGGGCACGAAGCTGAAGGAGCAACCGGTATGCCAATTGATATGACTTAAAAAGCAATCAATATGCAATCAATCAACTCGCTCTAATCGAAAAACAATCAAAATTTATTTAACCTCTCGTTGCTTGCCCTGTAGGAGTTCATTCACGGTTTGTCGGGATAGGGGTGTTTTGCCCTATGATCGTGCGGCTTGAAGCAAAATGGTGCGATCAGAACGTAGCTATCCACTTCGGGAAGCAATCTTTTGGTGGCAGTGATACGATCAATTTCTATGAATTGAATGAGGGACAGGCAGAGGCATGAATACCTTTGAATTGGAGCGCTGGGCGAAACGACTGGCAAGCGACCGGGGAAAGCCAGCATATCGGCTCATTTCTGATTTGATCGCCGAAGACATCGATAGCGGTCGTCTCCAGCCCCGCGACAAATTGCCCACTCTTCGGGATCTGGCAACGGCTGTAGGCATCAACTACACCACCGCTGCCAGGGCTTATAACGAAGCCAAAAGACGAGGTCTTATTGACTCGCATCCAGGTTCAGGGACTTTTGTTAAAGGACGGGCTGCAAAGGTTCGTCTGTCCGGTGGCTATGAAATGACAATGAACCTGACGGTCGAGCCATCAATCCCGACTCTTGTCGAGCAGATGCGCGAAAGCGCCATCGGCGTGCTCGCACAACGGGATATTTATTCACTCCTACGATACCAGGCATTTGGTGGCGGCCAGCGGGACAAGGAAGCGGCTCTTCAATGGCTCGACAGGCGTTTGCTTGATGCGCGTTTGGAAAATGTCCTTGTGTGCCCCGGTATCCATAGTGCGCTTCTCGGATTGCTCACCCAATTGGTTGCGCCAGGGCAGGTGATTTGTGTGGAGAGCCTGGCCTATCCCGGCATTAAAGCTATAGCCGCCCAACTGGGGATTACGCTGCATTCGCTTGAGCGTGATGCGGATGGCCCACTGGTGACGCCGTTTGAGGAAATATGTAAACAAGGGCAGGTTGCAGCGCTCTATCTGAACCCGACAATCCAAAATCCGACCACGACAACGATCCCGCAGGGGCGACGCGAAGCGCTTGCTGATGTTGCACTCCGATACAGCATTCCGATTATTGAGGATGATGCGTACACGCTGTTGAGTGATGAGCCCGTTGTGGCGATGGCAGATTTGGCGCCAGAGCTTACCTACTACATTACGGGTACATCCAAATGCCTTGGCCCGGGATTTCGCTCAGCTTTCCTGCATGCGCCAGGCAAACGTCAGGCGCAAAGGGCTTCGGGTGCCATGAGGGCCCTCTCTGTGATGTCGAGCCCAATAACTGACGCATTTGTGACTCAGTGGATCCTGGACGGCACTGCAGACGCAGTTATTCGGGCTGTTCGCACCGAAGCTATTGCACGGTTGAAGTTGGCTGAGCAGTATCTTGGCCGCAATCGGATGGCATCAGCCGAAGGCGCTTTTCATATGTGGTTGAAGATCCCTAAGGCCTCAAACTGGAACCCATCAGAGCTCGCCGTAGATTTGCGAGGGCACGGCGTCAGTGCTGTTGCTAGCGCGGCATTTTCAACTGACAACAATCCGCCTGATGCGTTGCGGATCTGCTTTGGTGGCCCCATCAGCCGTGATGACTGGGAGGAAGGTTTGCAACAGGTATCGGAGTTGATCAATCAGCCGGCCCACCTGTCGTCAATGGCTCGCTAGAAAAGCAATTGGGATATGAAAAACACTCACTCTGGCAGAGGAATAAATTCTTCGTCATCGCCGGGGATCAGTGGGAATCGATGCGCTTTCCAGTCGGCTCTGGCCTGCACAATCCGTTCCTTGCGTGTTGAAATGAAGTTCCAGTCCATCCGTCTTGGTTCGAACGGTTCGCCGCCAATGATCGCGATCCGGGATTCCTCCAGGGCCACAACTTCGATGCCTTCCTGAGGCCCTAAAATCGCCATGGAATACTCGGGAATCTGTGCGTCCCTGGCGGCAAGGGTGCCTTTGGCTACATACAGTGCTCGTTCCTTCGCCGTTGGCAGGGTAATGGATTGTCCCTTGGCCAGGTGGGCCTCCACATAGAGCGTTTCGGCAAAGCACTTAACCGGGGAGGTGACGCCATACGCTGTTCCCATGATGACCCTCGCCGGCACGCCATTCAGGTTCACAGTTGGAATGGCGTCTGCCGGGTAATGAAGAAAATCGGGTTCCATCTCTTCCAATGCTTTCGGAAGCGCCAGCCAAAGCTGCAGCCCATGGAGGGTATGAATTTTTGCCGTTATTTCCGGGCGTTCACGCTCTGAATGAACAATGCCCTTGCCCGCAACCATCAGGTTGATATCTCCGGGCCTGATTGGCTGCACACTGCCCAGCGAATCACGATGCAGGATCTCACCCTCGAACAGGTACGTGACTGTTGCCAGGTTGATGTGGGGGTGAGGGCGCACGTTAATACCATCACCTGCCTGAAAAATTGCCGGGCCCATGTGATCGAAGAAGGTCCACGGGCCTACCATCCTGCGGTCTTTGTGTGGTAGCAGTCGGCGTACAGAAAAACCACCAAGGTCGCGGTCCTTGGGTTGGATCAACAGTTCAATGGCGTCACACGGATTGCTAACGGTGCAATCAGATTCCACAGTATCGCTGAGATTGCTCATGGCTGGCCTCAATACATTGGGCGGGTGTCTATCCAATTTAGCTGAAGATGATGAATCTGTGGTGTTTGATTACGCTGATACCAGGAAGGTTTTGGATGCCATTGATCAGAACTCTTGCTGCTCAGGCTCTAGGCCAGTTCATGAGGCAATAAAAAAAAACGAATATATATTATCTAATATAGATAATTGTTGAGGTTATCGGCCCCTGCTAGCGTAATTAAACCTGTCAGTTCTCACGTTATTCGAACGATGGGTATTTAAGCTTTTGACGACATAACACGTGAAAAATAATTTCAACAATAATGTGGGTCCGATCTATCCAGCCGTGGTGACACTTTTGACTACAGCAAGACCAGAACTTCAGAAGAACTGGATAATTACCGTGATGGCGGTGGTATGGTCAGCCTCCGCATCTTCCGGAGCCTGAAGCCGGTGATTGCTGCCGTTAATGGGGCTGCTGTTGGAGTGGGGGCAACGATGCAACTTCCCATGGATATCCGTATCGCGTCTACCGATGCACGGTTTGGCTTCGTTTTCGCCCGTCGAGGCCTCGTACCCGAAGCCGCCTCTTCATGGTTCCTGTCAAAAGTCGTGGGGCTGTCAACTGCGTTGGAGTGGTGTTATTCCGGTCGGATTTTTTCTGCCCAGGAAGCGTGCGAACGGGGACTGGTTCGCTCCCTACACGAACTCGATGAGTTGCTTCCTGCTGCCCGTGCCATTGCACAGGAGTTCGTCGACAATTGCGCACCTGTCTCGGTTGCGATGACGAGGCAGATGCTATGGAGAATGAGTAGCGCAAGCCACCCAATGGAAGCCCACAAGTTAGATACTCTGGCGCTCCGGCACCGGGGAAGCTCTGATGATGCCAGAGAAGGTGTTGAATCCTTTCTCGACAAACGGCAACCTACGTACTCGGCGCGGGTATCACGGGATATGCCAGATTTCTTTGATTGGCAATCCGAGCCTCCGTATTCTCAGCTGTAACCTTGTTTGCCACTCAAACCATTCGCCGACGCCCTTCAGTACGACGCCGAGCCTGCTCAGAATTCACATAAACCGACTCGGTAAACGTCGCATTGGCGTGACCGAGTTCTTCGCTGATGTGCCGGATATCGCCCCCGGCTTCAATCGCCTGGCTGGCGCCGGTATGCCTTAGATAGTGGGTTTCCGACCGGATAGCCCGCATCTGCCTGGCTTCATCCGCATAACCTTGATCCTCCATTCGGTCTGCCGTGGCAACCATGGCTTGTTCGTAGATCCTTTGCACCTGCCTTTTACCGATAGCATCACCTTTGTTGGACGGGAGGATAGGGGTGGATTCTCCCGGTACGGGCAGGGGAGACGCGAGCCCCAGATGGGTACGCCAGCGTTTGAGATAAGCCAGATAGGCATCCGGGAGTGTCACTTGCCGTGTTTTATCGCCTTTTCCGAAAACCGAATAGATCCAATAGGGTTCGCCATCGACGATGGTTCGCCTGAAATCGCCGAAGCTCGGTGTTCGCATCTGGTTTCGGTCGACGGGGCGTGGAGCTAATTCGCTGACACGAAGGAAAAGGCTTTTCATCGTGACAACCACAAAGAGATGGCGCTCGAACTTTGCATTGGCACTGGCCAGTTCAGTGAGTGTTTCCAGCAGATAAGACCACTGCCAGTCGGTGAGCCTTCGAACCTCGGCATCCCGGTCTGCGTTAAGATTTGGCTTGGCATTACGATCCCGTTTACGGACATCCAGCAGTGGATTACGCTGAAGATAATCCTTGGAAACGAGGTATTTGAAAAATGTTTGCAAAGCTGTCCGGCTGGCATTCAGGCTTGCCTGTGAAATGGAGTAGGGGGTCTGGGTGTCTTTCGAGCGCAGGGCTATTGGCCGCCATTTAGAGTTAGAACGCCGCAGATCATTCTGATCGATAAATGCAGGGTAAATCCCTGAGGAAATCCAGGATGCGGGCGGCGTTTTGAGGAAGTTGAAGTAACTGCTCACCACATCGGTATCAGTTTGCGAAAGGTGGCGCTTCGCGATCAGCCAAGTGTAGTTAAGGAACCTCTGAAGTTCACTTCGAAATCGATTGTAGGTACCTGAAACATCACTGTATTTTGCGAGGAAATGTTGGGTAATTTCGTAGTCGCTCTGTACCAATTTATGATCAAGATTGAGAGCGCCCAATGCTGTCTGGAGGTCAGGATACAACGCTAGTTCAGCCTGTTCGTGGATGAGTTCGGCGGTATCAAACAGCGGGAAACCGGGAAATCTCGCTTTTGAATTCATAGGGTTATCACGTTCC
Source organism: Marinobacter salinexigens (assembly GCF_008370345.1). GTDB lineage: Bacteria > Pseudomonadota > Gammaproteobacteria > Pseudomonadales > Oleiphilaceae > Marinobacter > Marinobacter salinexigens. The sequence goes on from NZ_VTUU01000013.1 coordinate 19,978, forward strand.
TGAGATGTTTTACCTGCATGGGCGGGTGGCCATAATGTCCAATACTCCTAAATATTGGACATATAGTATATTGCCATAAAATCAGTTCCTTACGCCACATTTCAGGACTATGGTTTTTCCAGTTGCATAGCTTTTGGTACGGCATCGGTGGCCTGTTGCGTATCCTTGAGTCGTGAATATGGCGTATGGCATGGAAAAAGGATTCTCTTTCTGTGGATCTACCTCTGGGCAGTCATTGGATAAAGTGCGGCGCCACAGCGGTTGCGTGAAACATACAGGGGAACCGGAAACGAGAAGCTCAGGAATGCTATCTCTGGATAGCAGCGCGCTCTACGTTCGATGAATTTGGAACCGGAGATGAGCTAGGCGTTTAGCGATTTGAAATATGAACACTGAGTCCGGTCAGAACGACAGCCGCTGGTAGAATGAGCACGATTGGCTGCTGAATGTGGGTGACAATAACGATAGCCGTATAAGACAACATGCCGCAGAGAACAAGGTGAAGGTCTGCAGGTGTTTTCGGGTCATCAGGCACAGTCGCGATGTTCTCCGGTTAGAGGGCTTTGTTGTGCTTCGTGTAGGAAGCTTTCAGCGATGATGACGATAGCGCGGTCCGCACCCCGCTGCTGTGATGTAAACACTATACTGCGCATAATGTATATTATGTTAAATGGTATAATGTGGCGCACCAGGTTAATTAAATCTCACGCCTCCCCGCCAACCTCAATAGCTACACTCGAACGCATCACAGCCTTATCTTTCCCGGGAGGCGCCCCGAACAGTTTCCGGTAATCACGACTGAACTGCGACGGGCTTTCATACCCGACTTCATAACCGACGTTGGCGACTTCCTGATGGTTTAGCAAAAGGCGTCGGGCTTCCTGAAGACGTACCTGCTTCTGGAACTGTATCGGTGTCAGCTGGGTGATGTTTTTGAAATACCGGTGGAACGTCGCCTGGCTCATATTCGCCATCTCAGCAAGATCGGAGACTTTAAACGGCTTGCTGTAATTCGCTTTGATCCAGGCCGTTACCGTACCGATTCGCGCAGTTTCGCTATCTTTCAATCCCGCTTGTTGTAGAGCTGGCCCTAACGGGGATCGAAGCAAACGCCAGCAGATTTCGCGCCGAATCATGGGCTCCAGTACGAGTCTGTCTTCTCCTGTCTGATTGAGAAGCTGTAACAGGCGATAGAAAGGATCGTAGAGATCGCCCGGTATTTGAGCCGTTACAAGTGCCAGGTGCTTTGGTCCGCTGTAGACCATCTCCGGATGTGATAGCAATAGTTCGGAAATCATCATCGGGTCGATAGACAGGCTCAGAGCCAGGTATGGTGCATCTTCTTTTGCCTCCACAATGCGTGACGTGACCGGAACGTTAACCGACGCAAAGAGACATTCGCCCTGCCTGTACCCGAATTCCCATTCGCCGATACTGCTGACTTTTGCGCCCTGAAGAACAATGCAGAAGGATGTGTCGTACAGGGCCCGTATGGTTCCGCTGGGCTCGGTTGCTCTGGTCAGGCGTAATCCGGTGATATCTGTTTCAGGGCCGAATTTGAGCGACAGTTGGTCTGCCAGATCCTGAAGTTGCTGAAGGTGTAATTCGGCTTTGATGTTCACAATACGACCTCTGCGGTTTACGTACGTTGACAGAATCAGGCAATAAGCTGCGGCTATTGTTCAGGCAAACTTTCCTTTGATGACCGTAACATACCAATCCACTCCCAACCCATAAGGGTTTTCTGAAAACAGTGAGGTGATTGGTTATGACAACTCCGAATATTCCACAATCTGCAGATAACTCTCTACTTAATTCTGCACTTAGAATGCGCAAGCTTGGTAATTCAGGCTTGTTTGTGTCGGAACTCTGCCTCGGGACAATGACGTTTGGTGGTGGTGAGGATATGTGGGGATTGATCGGGCGTTTGCAGCAAAACGACGCCGATGAACTGATGCAAACCGCTCTCGAAGCCGGTATCAATTTCATCGATACGGCGAATGTCTACGGTGGCGGGGCAAGCGAACGTATCGTTGGCCAATCCCTGAAGAATCTTAGCGTTAATCGCGAGGATGTTGTGCTGGCGACAAAGGTGCTTGGTCCTATGGGGGCCTCACCGAATAGTCGCGGGGCTTCACGAGGCCATATTCTCAATGCCTGCAAAGCCAGCCTTCAGCGCCTCCAAACGGACTACATAGACCTCTACCAGATTCACGGCTTTGATTCGGAAACGCCAATGCTTGAAACCCTCGAGGCCTTGAATACTTTGGTGCAACAGGGGCATGTTCGCTACGTTGGGCTTTCCAACTGGGCGGCCTGGCAGGTAATGAAGGCCGTTGGTATCGCTGAGGCACGTCGCCTCTGCCCTATTCTCTCACTGCAGGCCCACTACACCATCGTTGGTCGTGATCTGGAGCGAGAAATCATACCTATGCTGGAGTCCGAGAATGTTGGCTTGATGGTGTGGAGCCCATTGGCCGGCGGATATCTGTCCGGCAAATACGAAGGCTCGGAAGCAACCGAAGAAAACCGACGCGCCAGTTTTGATTTCCCGCCCGTGAACCGGGAACGAGGAAGCCAGGTTATCGAGGTTATGCGAGAGATCGCAGCGGGTAAAGTGATTGATGGGACGGCTGTCAGTGTTGCGCAGATAGCGCTGGCCTGGCTGTTACACCAGAAGGCCGTCACCAGTGTGATTGTGGGCGCCAAAAGAAAGGATCAGTTGCTTGATAATATTATGGCCGCTCGCATCCGCCTTACAGAAGACGAATTGGAGGCGCTCGACACCGTTAGCCGTCTTCCTGAGGAATACCCGGGGTGGATGCTCGAGCGCCAGGGGGAATACCGTGCCCACGCGAAAGGTTAACCTTCGTCGGCAGACTCAGAAGTCTCATTCAGTAGATGGGGCTTCTTGAGTGCTCGCTGGAACAGATCCCTGTTTTCAGCAATAACGAGGGCGCACTGGTCTGCATGTTCTTCGCTCAGGCCATCAACCCGTTTAACCAGAAATTCCCGGAGTTCCTCGGTCAGTTCCAGCAGCTTATCCCGGGCATCGGCTTCCGCTTTGGAAGCAAACAGCATGGTGTCCGGGTTTTTCTTAGCCATATCGAGTCCGTCCCGCGTTGAAAAATAGAGTGCTTCAACAGCCATGTATCACCTCATGTCATTGGCATACTGTATATTTGAACAGTGTATCATGGTGTCTGGCGCTATGGGTAGAGCTTGCGATCGCGGACCCGATATGAAATCGGGGGTCAGAGTGCCTTCAGGACCTCATCAACCTGTAAACGGACACTCTCAAGTCCGCCCCCTGAGAGGTACCAGAGTCTTGGTGAGAGATATTTGATGGATATAGCTTCACCACCCACGGCATCCAGGGAGGTTCGGAGGGCTTCCACATTCAGTGCCTTGTCACCCTGCCCGATCGCGTTACTACGATCCACGATGAGTAGCTGGTCAGGGCCAATCTCTGCAATGTCAGCGGGAGTTAATGGCGTAAAAGTTCGGGTACCTCGTGTTACGGTCTTAACGCTCTCGGGCAGCTTGGGCACAGAGAATCCCAGCAGGTCATAGACCACAGGTTCGGTTCTCAATCCGAAGTTGCCATCATTATGAGTGACTACAAGCATACGACCAGTCGTGTCGATGGATGCCCTGCCCTTGGCAATGTAGTCATTGAGATCTGACAATGCTCGTTCTGCCTCCTGTGAACGGTCAAAATGTTCAGCAAGATCGAGTACTTTGGTCTCAAAGGCCGTCCAGTAGGTTCCTTCGCCCACATTGGCCTCGTGAACATCTGCGATGTCTTTAAGTTCTTCAACGGCTTCACCCTGGCGGCCGGTAACCAGTATCAGCGTCGGTTCAAGAGCTTTAATGGCTGCTGTGTCCGGGATTTTGAGACTGCCCACATCGGTGTAACGGTTTGCCTGATACTCTTGCAGATACGCGGGTAACCCTTGTTTTGGTAGCCCCACGACCTGATCTCCCAGGCCCAGCGCATCGAGAGTGTCGAGACTTCCGTGATCAAATGACACGACACGGTGATCCGCGGCCTGGGCAATTTCCGAAGCACCACAGAGGGCAATAGCACCCGCAAGCAAGAAAGTTCCTACACGCATTCCAGTCTCCATTTTCAAGGAATCGTCCGGTTGTTAACCGGATATATTTAGTGATAACGATTCCCATTATCTCACTATTGTGAGAGCCGATGGTGAAGGGATGCGGGACGAACGGTTCCGTATGTCGGAACTCTGGAGGGAGAGTGTTTCGGGGCTCAGTGGCCCGCACATTAATAGATCAACAGCCGGCCATCTGATCAACGAACTCAGACGCTTCCTGGCGAGTGAAAAAACGTCCAAGACGGACAAATCCGGACACAATGGATGACTGAATGGCGACGGCATGCCCTTTCGGGTCCCGGTTAATCACCCACTCTTCGGGCAGGCCATCAATGAGGTGGAAAGGTGCCGGACGCCCATCCCGGTAACGGGAGAGTTCCACCTGCCCGGTTCGGGCGTCTTTGAAAGCAGGCATGAAGCAAGCGTGGGCGTTGCCTTCGCTAATGCCTCCGGTTCCGGCAAAGAGGCGGTTTTCTTCTTGCAGAAATGCGGGTTGTCGGGCGGACATTGTGATCACCTCTGGAACAATCGAATCCGGTTTGCGACTCCTTGCCTGGTCATTAAGTGAACAGCTCCGTTAAGTCTTACCCTACTCCGTTTGCCGCTATGGTGAACTCTTAAACTGGTGCTGTTTTCAGGTCTTTTGGGCTTACGACTAAAGCATCAAAAACGAGCCGGACTCTGTTGGAATCCAGCTCGAAAACGTATCAGGCGACCTTTGGCTGGGAAGGAACCCTGCTTGCCAATTCAGGAATGCCACTTTCTGCATTTGCCTTTGAAGCAAGCTTCCGTTCCTCAGTAGATGCAAAGTTGTGATCCCAGTCCAGCACTTTAGGCGTCATCAGGCGATGCCACAGTGGCGGGATCATGGCGATTACGATCGTCGTCAGGTATCCGCTGATCATCATTGGCGCCTCCGGAAACGGTTTAAGATCCTGATACGGCACCTCACCTTGAGCGTGGTGGTGTGAATGGCGCGTCAGATTGAACATGGTCCAGGAACTGATTCGCTTATTGGTATTCCAGGAGTGGCGAGGCTGTACCGGGGTCTCTGGGTTGCGGACCATGCCGTAATGTTCCATGTAGTTTACGATTTCGAGTAGAGACTTACCCCAAAGGCCACAGGCGATAAAGTACAGCATTCCTTCCAGCCCGCCGATTCCATAGGCCGCTGCGACCAGGGCCAGGCTCATCAGGTGCCCGCGGATAACGGCATTACTCGGAGACAAGGCGAGCTTTCCTTTTCGTTTAAGACGGCGTTGTTCGATTCGCCAGGCACTGAGGTTCCCTTTCAGGGTTGAGATAACAATATGAGCATAGACATTGCGACCACGAGGTGCTGTTGCCGGGTCTTCCGTGGTGGATACATACCGGTGATGGCCATAAACATGTTCGATGGAAAACACCGTATCGAAGCTGAATGCCAGCAACCAGCGACCAATCACCATTGATGCAGGGTCCCATGTGCGGTGTGTCAGCTCATGGCCGGTGATTGTTCCGATAAGACCGATCATCAGGCCTGCCAGAAGAACACCTGAAATATGATGGCCAAAGGTAGTGTGTTCCCTTGCTGAGAGCACGTCGTAACCGGTGGCGCTGGTGACCATAGCTCCAAAGCCGGCGAAATCACTGGAGCTTGCACTCCACACCGCGGAAAAGACGATGAATGCAAGTAGTGGAAGGGCCATCCATAGTTGAAACGTAAGAATCTGAGGGCGCTTGTATTTCGGGGTGCTGGTGTCATCGCCACAGAGAGCGTCGCCAATGATGTAAATCCCCAGTACGGTAAACAGGCCAATACTGATCCAGTGGCCCCCCGCCAACAGGGCCGCGATGGAGCACAGTCCGATAAGGTGGAAGAAAAAGAACTTTAGATAGTGAAAGAGCATCATGTGCCAGTTCCTTGATCTGATGAGGTTTATTGTGCTGCTTGTACTGAAGCCTGTTGGGGTTGGCTATCGCCGATGGTCAGGAAACGATCAGCGTGAATGTCTCGGCGATCGACGCCAGATTTCATGAGCAGTTGTTCAGCTGAATCAATCATCCCGGGAGGGCCGCACAGGTAGGCATGAGTGTTGTGGATATTCAGCGATGGCAGGATGTCGGTTACCCAGCCCCGGTTGCCTCGCCAGCCCGTATCGGCAGCTTCATCTGACAGAACGGGGATGAATCTGAATGACGAGCCCCAGTGGTTGGAGAGCTCCTGGATATCCTGCAGTGCGTAGAGATCGTTCTGGGTACGTGCCCCGAACAGAAGTGTTATCTGACGAAGGATCTGTTGCTCCTTCATATCCTGAAGAATCGCGAGAATTGGTGCTAACCCGCTGCCACCGGCAATCATCAGGAGAGGTGCATTGGACGGGCGCAACCAAAAGTCACCCAATGGGCCCTCAACGGTGGCCGTTGTACCCACCAGGTTCCCGAGGTTAATGTGGGTGGACAAGGTTCCCCCCGGAACTTTGCGGATGAAGAACGACACCGTTGCGTCTGGTGACGGAGGCGTTGCAAATGAATAGCTGCGGGACACCTCCGGCAATGATTGAATCTGGAGGTTGGCGTATTGGCCGGATTTGTACTCTATCGAATCCTGCAGGCGAATTTTCAGGTGAGTAATGTCGTGAGTCAGTTGCTCTTGCAGGATGATCCGGCCGGCAACCTTCGTCTGACGTGACTGTGCACTGAGATCTACCTCAATGGTCACATCACTGGTGGGGACGCTCTGGCATGCAAGAATGTATCCTTGGTCCAGCTCGTCATCGCTCAGAATATATCCAACATCGGTGAGTTCCCTGACCTTCCCTTTTAGCAGGCGGCATTTACACGTTGCGCACCCTCCAACACGGCAACTGTGGGGAAAGTTTATATCTTCCCGCAGCGCCGCATGCAGCAAGGTTTCCTTGGGTTCTACCTGAAGACGTCGCCCGTTGATGTCGGCGTAATGCGGTTTGCTTGACCGTTTACTGAATAGTGAAAACATACCCTGCCCTCGTTTGTTGGTCTCGGCAGGAACATGCTATCCAAGGGTGCGCGCTGGGTTGGGGTTATTTTTTGACAGTCAGGGGTTATTAATTGACAATCCTCAAATGCAAAATAATAAAGTCACACTCCCCAACCACTACATTCTGCAGATCATTGCGATCGTTCAGGATGCGGGTTGCCGCACTGATACCTGGTTACAGCACCTCGGAATTATCGCAAATTCGGATGAAGAATCTTTGATTTCCATGCCGTGGGAACGCTTTCGTCAATTCCTGCTCGATGCGGCGAGGTTTACCGGTCAAAAAGCGCTGGGCCTTATGATTGGCGAGCGATTGCTGATCAATACACACGGTATTCTGGGTTACGCCGCCATGAGCAGCAGCACGGTCAGGCAGGTTGTGAACCTGCTGGATGAATATCTGGTGCTGAGGACCGATCTGGTCACTATGAAAACAGAAGAGCGCGGAGGTTTTCTTTGGGTTAGTTTCACCGAGAGCCGACCGCTGGGTGATGTGCGGCCAGCGATCATTGAGGCGATTGTGCTGGCAATACGTAACATTCTTGACTTCACCACCATGGGCAGCTGTGAAATCGGAGAAGTGACGTTTCCGTTTAGCGGTGATGAAAAACTGGCGGAAAGTGTTTTTCGTTGTCGGGTCATCTACAACTGCGACAGTGCCGGGTTTTCCCTGCCGCTTTCGACGATTGATAAACCCCTGAAAATGGCCAACTCCGTCAGTTTCCAGGAGGCGCTCAAAGTTTGTCGCCAGGAGCTCACAAACAGTTCGAAAGAACAGACCTGGGCAGCACGGGTTCAGCGCTTGATGCTGCAACGAACACACGCATTCCCTTCCCTTGAAATGACGGCACGGCGGTTTCACGTAACGCCCAGAACCTTGCACCGACGGTTGACTGATGAAGGGACATCCTACCGGGAAGTTGTTGACGGAGTCAGACACCAGCTAGCGATTCGTTACCTGGAAACCGGCCAGATGACCATACAGGAGATTTCCTTCGCCCTGGGCTATTCAGATCTGGCTGCTTTCCGGAAGGCCTTCAAACGCTGGGAGTCTGTTCCGCCGTCCTCCTATAAAGCGCCCTGAACGCCATCAGGAGTTTGTTCGGTGGTCGCTTTCAGCCAGCGCTTCCAGTGTCCGGTAGTCACATTCCACCTCAGACTTGAACGCCTTTCCGGAATCAATGAGGATGTCGTCATCGCCCATAAACCGGCGGCCCAGCAGCATTGGGTAGGAAAAGTTGCTGCGGTCAGCCAGCGAAAACTGAGTTTCATGTTCGGTGCCGGCGATGCAGAAGTTCATTTTCACAACATAACGCCGCTGGGATTCGGCGCCTTTGCGTTTGATCAGGACCGTTCTGTACACGGGGCGCTCGAACTGCAGTGTGACCTCGTCATGCTCGATTTCGCCCATGGATGGCTGGTCTTCGTGGTCACCCAGGGGCAACTCGAATCTCACCCATTCCTCGCCATTTTTCTTGAACTCTTCAATTCTGATGGCGTGTAAAGATGATGTCTTGGCTCCTGTATCCATCCGCGCCTTTAGCCGCAATCCGGTATCTTTGATAACCGCCCACTCCACGAAACCGAGCACTTCAGGTACGCGGGCTTCCTGCTGGCTGGTATCGGTTTCCGCGTTGGCAAGGGACGTTGCGAGCATCAGGGTCGCGGCTGCCAAAACTACAAAACGCATCAAATACCTCCTGCAACTTTCTGTAAATCTGGGAAAAACTCAAGGAATAGAGATTCCAGTTGGTGATCATGCTCCCGGATTTCTTCAATAATTCCTTCGAACCGGTTCTGAAACCGTATCCGCATCGCTACCCGATCCAGAGCATAGCCAATGTTGTTCAGGTCGGCATAGGAGCGAAACCAGTCGTGCTCAATCATTCTTCTGGACACTTTGACCATGTTTTCCGGCATCAGCTCTTCGTGTTCCCGGAGCTCGGAATAAACAAGTTCGATGAAGGTATCACGGGAACTGTTGCTGAATGCTTTCCAGTGCCTTAACAGGTAGTGGTCGTAGAGGATGTCCAGGGCAACACCGGCAAAGCGCCTCCGTTGGGGCGAGAAAAATTGCTTGCTCTGGAGAACGGCCGGATGACGGTCGGTGAATGCATCGACCGTCCGGTGGTGGCGAACGCCAAGCATGACGTTCTCCGGCAGCGCGTCGAGGTTAACGCCCCGGGTGAAATCCCCGAGAATACTGCCCACGCGCGCCTCAGCAGAGTCCGGAGCCAGGAATGCGTGGGCAAGATGATTCAATGTTCTACCTGTTTAACCGGGGTTCAGAAATTTACCTGCAGGCCGAGTCCAAGGCCGTCAACGGTAATGTTGTCGTCATCATAATAACGCATGTACTCCAGGTTACCCGACAGGTTCTTCTGGAACTGCATGTTCAGGCCGACACCGTATGAAAGGTCGGAGTCGTCGTCGGTGACTCTGTTTCCAAGATATTCTGCCTCCGCTTCAATCCGGGTAAAACCGATGACGGCATAGGGCGTAACGGGCGATTCGTTGGGCAATTTGATGTTGGCGTAACCGCCGAAGAAATTGTCTACAGACAGGTCAACACCGCTGATACGGTCATCGTCAACACCGAAGCCGGCACGGGCCTCAAGGCTGAGATAAGGGGTGGCCTCAACACCTACTTTACCAGACAGCGTGCCTACATCGGCATCAAGGTCTCCGTCTTCCAGCATCATGAAGGTGTAGTTCAACCCCGCATACAACCCGCCAACACCAGACTTATACATGTCCTGGGCCGCCACAGTGCCTGCTGCAGTGAGGCCTGCTACCAGAAAAGCCGCTTTTGAATAATTGTTCATGGTTTTGCTCCTCCTTGGCCGATCGCTCGGCATGTTTTCAAGACCTATCATCCTGACGATCTTCAGGTTTGGATAGATCCGTAAAAACCGATGCTTTAACGGTATGTAATGTGCCGTTAATTACTTCATATAATGCCCATTGTGTTGCGCATCCCATTGGCCACGGGTATTCTGGCGCGGTCTCTGAGTTCACGCTGGCTAGAGCATCTTTTGAAAAACCTGACTCCCGTAATCTTTATCGTCAGCGTTATGTTCGTGCTTCTTAGCATATTCATGACGTTACCGGTCTTTTTGCTGCTCGGATCCGAGGCGCCCAATGCTATGGCGTTTGCGGAATCGGCTGGCATTGCCTTTGGTGCAGGTCTGCTCGGCATCCTGGCAACGTACCGGCAGGAACGAGATCTGAAACCCCGCTACATGTTTGTGCTCACGGTTTCCAGCTGGTTCATAATTGCCCTGTTCGCGTCGCTGCCTTTCTATCTCAGCCATAATGACATCTCTGCGGCGGATGCTTTTTTTGAAGGCGCCTCCGGCATCACGACGACAGGCGCCACGGTGTTCACCGGTCTGGACACGATGGACAAAGACCTTCTGCTCTGGCGATCAATCCTCCAGTGGATTGGCGGGATCGGTATCATCGGTATGTTTGTTGCCGTTCTGCCTTTCCTTCGAGTTGGCGGTATGCGCCTGTTTGCCACGGAATCCTCTGAATGGACAGACAAGGCGCTACCTCGTATGAAAACCCTGAGCAGGGGCTTGCTGTTCGTCTACGTGGTTTTTTCCATCATTGCCGTGGTGACCTACTGGCTCTCCGGAATGACGCTGTTTGATGCCTTCAACCACGGTCTCACCAGCATTGCGACCGGCGGTTTTTCCACATCAGATCTTTCCATGGGAAAATTCAATGATCTGATTCTCATGGAAGCGACCCTCTTCATGATTGTCGGAAGCTTGCCTTTTTTCCTGTTCGTCAGGGAAATGCACGGCCAGCACGGGGTGTTGTTCCGGGACCAGCAGGTTCGTATGTTCCTCGCCATTCTGTTTGTCGTTCCGGCGTTGCTGACACTCTACCGCTGGGCAGTCTCGCCTATTCCTTTTGATCCACTGCATAACTACACCGCAACCCTGTTTAATGTGACATCCGTCGTGACAACCACCGGTTACGCTTCCGAGGATTACTCAGCCTGGGGCCCTCTGGCATTCGTGGTTTTCTTCTTCCTGATGTTTGTGGGCGGTTGCTCGGGTTCTACCGCCGGTGGTATGAAAATCTTCCGCTTCCAGCTTTCACTCATGATCCTCCGTGAGCAATTGATGCGCTTGCTTCATCCGCGCGCAGTCATGACCCGAAACTACAATGGCCGTGCGGTAAGTGATGAAATCATTTCGTCGATGATCGCATACACCTTTATTTTCCTGCTTTGCCTGTTCGCAATCACCATTGCACTGGCGGCCATGCAACTTGATTTCACTACAGCGCTCAGTGGTGCCCTCACCTCGTTGACTAACGTTGGCCCGGGCCTCGGTGAAATCATTGGTCCTGCTGGCAACTTTGGCCCGCTGCCGGACGGTGCAAAGTGGGTGCTCGCGGTCGGTATGCTCATGGGGCGTCTGGAGATTCTCAGTGTGGTGATTGTTCTCTCACCGGCATTCTGGCGCAGTTGATCACCTCATCCAGACAACCTTCGGGCTTTCCAATGGCAGGTTAAGCCGATCATCCCGGACCCTCATCCTCGGGGTGTAATGCCCCGGTGGCCTGGCATCCACCAAGGCCTCATAAGCATAGCCACGGAGGGTTCCTTCCAGGGCATGGGTTCTCTCCATCACCACGATACTTCTCGGGCCGCATTCTGTTTCCTCGGCGACGAGTTCAACCTGTATACGGCTCTCGGCAATACCATCCAGAAAGGCGTTTACCAGAACTCGCTCCATACCGTTTTCGGGCTTTATTTCCATCGCACCGAACCTGAGTCGGGGCCAATAACATTCCAGCTCCTGGTATTCCTCAAGAAGGTTCCGCGCCTCGGCGGGTGTCCTCAAAGCCCCGTTGGCGGCCATCGGGAGATAAAAGGTTTCGACATACTCACGCACCATGCGGTTTGCTGAGTAGCGCGCGGTCAGCTGATTCATACTTCGGCGAATGCGGGCAATCCAGGCCTTCGGGCGCCCTTCCATGTCCACGTCGTAGAATTCAGGAATAACGGAGGTCTCAAGCAGTTCATAGAGTTGGTCTGCGTCAGAATGGTCATGCTCGTTGGAATTGCTCAATTCCGCAAAGCTTGCTCCGGGCCGGATTGCCCAGCCCAGGCCAGGCTCCCATGCCTCTGCCCACCAGCCATCGTATTGAGAAAGATTAAGACCGCCATTTACCAGTATTTTCATTCCGCTTGTACCGCAGGCTTCCCATGGATGTCGTGGGTTATTGAGCCAGACATCCACTCCCTGGATCAGACGAGCTGCAACGGCGAGATCATAGTCCTCAATAAATACGACCTTTCCTTCTGCCGCCGGCTGAGATGCAAACGTCCGCCAGCGTTTGATAATTTGTTTTCCATAATCGTCTCTTGGGTGGGCCTTGCCTGCGAGAACGATCTGTATAGGTCGGTCCTGGTTGTTCAGGAGGGCCAGAAGCCTCGTTTCATCCGTCAACAGCAGGTCCGGGCGTTTGTATTCGGTAAACCGACGGGCGAAGCCGAGCGTCAGTGTTTCCCGGTCGAGTAACAGGCCGCAAGCCGCGTTGGGGTTGTTGCCCGGTGCGTGTTCGCAATGCTGACTTTTTAGCTTTTCCTGAAGATAGCTGATCAGATCACTGCGCTCGGCCTGGCGCATCTGCCAGAGCTCTTCGTCAGTGATGGTTTCCATCGGGCAACTGAACGCCATCGGCCGTCGCCACCGGTCTTTACCACAGGCCTTGGTCCATAGGCTGTCTGAATGGCGTGAGTCCCAGCTTGGGGTGTGAACGCCATTGGTCACCGACTCGACCGGTATATCCTGCCGGGGCCATCGCGGGAAATAGGGCTGGAGCAATGCCTGGGTAACCTGCCGATGTATATCGGAAACTCCATTAAGTCGGCCACCCATGTTCAGCCCCAAAAAGGCCATGTTCAGTGTTGCCTCGTCACCGGCCCGCCGGGAATGTCCGCCGTTACTGCTACCCAGCACCATGAGTTTGTCCATGGTGACGTCAGTCCCCTCCATCCATGGTTCAAGGTAAAGCCGGATGAGATGGCTTGGAAATTGGTCAAATCCAGCCTCGACAGAGGTATGGGTGGTAAAGAGATTGGTCGCTCGAGTGGCCAGCCGGGCTGTCTCGATATCTGTGCCGTGAATCTGTGCCCATTGCACGGCTCGCTCGAGGAACGCGAAAGCGCTGTGGCCTTCGTTGATGTGGCAAATTGCCGGGTCCAGTCCCAGTTCGTTGAGCAAACGCCATCCACCGATCCCCAGTACGATTTCCTGCTGCAGCCGTTTCTCTGGGCTGCCGCCGTAAAGTTCACTGGTAATCCCGCGGTCTCCGGGTTCATTTCGGGGATCGTTGCTGTCCAGAAGCAGGAGTTCGCAACGCCCGACTTGGGCGCGCCAGGCCCGGAGACGCACCTCCCGGCCCGGGAAAGGTAAATTGACTCGAATCCATTGCCCTTCCGGATCGGTGAGCGGCGATACCGGGAGCATCGTGGGGTCGTGGAAAGGGTAGAACTCCAGTTGGTCACCATCGGCGTCAAGCGTCTGTCGGAAGTAGCCCTGTTGATATAACAGTCCAACAGCGGTAACCGGAACCCCGAGGTCGCTGGAGGCCTTCAGAAAATCCCCGGCGAGAACACCCAGACCGCCGGAGTACAGTGGCAGGGACTCGGCCAGGCCGTATTCCATGCAAAAGAAGGCGACGCCCCGGTCAAGCTTGCCGGGATAGGTATCCGAATACCAGGTTGCTGCGCGGGAAAACTCACGGTGAGCTTCAACTTGTTTGCGGTACAGGTCGTTGAAATTATCATCGACCGCCAGTGTGTCGAGCCTGTCGCCTGACACACTGTTCAGTACAAGCCAGGCATTGCCGGTCGCGTTCCAGGTTTCGGCATCAATCGCACGCCAGAGTTCGTCACTTCCATGATGCCAGCTCCAGCGTAGGTCAAGGGCGATGGTAAAGAGGTCCGCAAGGGCCTCCGGGATGTGCCTGGGTGTGTATGCGGCCAGAGTCATCGGGCAGAGTCCGGAGGTTGTCGTCTATCAGTGTGCGGTATAGCCGCCGTCAATGACGAGCTCACTGCCAGTCATAAACTTCGATTCCTCTGAGGCCAGGAATACGATTCCCCACGCAATGTCATCCGGCTCGCCCATGTGGCCCAGCGGGTGAAGTGCTGCTGTTGCGGCCTTCGCCGCTTCCAGGTCATCGCCGCTACTACCGAGATGGCCTTCTACCATCGGAGTCCAGATAAACCCGGGATGAATCGAGTTTGCCCGAATCTTGTCCTCTGCATAGAGCATGGCGTCGGTTTTGGTCATCAGCCTCACCGCGCCTTTGGAGGCATGATAAGGAGGAACATCCGGGGCGCTGACCAGCCCATAAATTGACGAAAGGTTGATGATGCTGCCCCGCCCGGCCTTCTTCATATGAGGAATTGCATGCTTGGTACAGAAGAAAACGCCTTTGACATTAACCGTCTGAACTTTGTCCCACTCTTCTTCGGTTAACTCGTGGGTCGGTTTGTTGGGGCCGGCAATACCGGCATTGTTGACCAATACATCCAGGTGGCCAAACGCTTCCGCCGCGCCATCAATCGCTGATTTAACAGCTTGCTCGTTGCCCACATCGCAGTGCCAATAGCCGACATTAAACCCGCGCGCACTCAGTGTATCCACCAGAGCTTCGCCCTCTTTGTCGAGGCAATCCAGTATGGCAACGCTAGCGCCCTCCTCTGCCATCCGGGTTACCGCCGCGGCACCAATGCCGTGGGAACCTCCAGTGACAGCGGCAACCTTTCCTTTAAGCCTGTCCATCGGATTTCTCCTCATTAAGTCATCAGGGGGGCAATCAGTGGGCAACGGTTCCCGCCACCGGGAAATAGTGCTGGGGTCGATGATGTTGGTGAAGCCATTGCATCAGCGCGGCCACGGTGAAATGGTCGTTATCGACGCCTTCGAGGTCCAGGCCAAGCCCTTGGTCGGATTTGCGGACGACATGAGCCCGCAAGCGTCGAAAATTCTTTTCATCACGTTCGGGAAACCGGAATTCGACCTCCAGGACCTGATTCAGTTGGATGTCTGTGTAATCGGTTGCGATAAAAAGGCCGCGTTTTGAGGCATCGCGAATCTGGCCCGTGGCAACTGGCATTCCTCTCTTATAAACAAGCAGGCCGAGCTTTCCGGGAATGCGCTTGCTGAGTCGGTGTTCCATGGCTTCCCCCATTTGAGTCGTAAAATATTTCTAGTTTTATTGGACAGATGCTGGTTACTTTATATCCAACATTGAGTGGCTGAATTTTGACTCCGATCAAAAAATAATCAGCCATTCGGGAGTCTTTCTGCAGCCAAAAGTAATGCTCTGATTTTCTTGGCAAGCCCCTCCTGACACTGATCCCAATCGAGTTTCCATACCCAGTTGTCGTTTATGGTGCCAGGTGTATTAAAACGTGCCCTGCTATCGAGGCCCATGAGATCCTGCATGGGTACCAGGGCCATTGAGCTGACCGATCTGAACGCCGCCTCAATCACCGGCCAGGGCATGTCGGATCCGTCTGTCGAGAAATACTGGTTGATGTAGTTCCGGGTCCGGTCGTCCAGGCTCCGGTACCAGCCGAGTGTTGTGTCGTTATCATGGGTGCCTGTATAGACGAGATCTCGTTCCCGGTGATTCTTCAGCAGATGAGGATTATCGTCGCTACCGTCAAATCCAAACTGCAGTACAGTCATTCCGGGCAGGTGGAACTGATGCCGTAGCGTTTCTACTTCCGGACCAATAATCCCGAGATTCTCTGCGACCAGAGGTAAATCGGGAAAACGGCGAAAGCAGGATTGAAGAAAATCTGCACCAGGCCCGGGCTCCCAATGTCCGCATTTGGGCCAGGGCTGGTCTGCGGGAATTTCCCAGGATGCAGAAAACCCACGAAAGTGATCAATGCGAATCAGGTCAAAAAGATGCCTTTGGCTATCCAGTCGCTGTAGCCACCAGTCGTAGCCATCTCTCGCGAGGAACTCCCAGTCGTAAAGCGGGTTGCCCCAGTGTTGCCCATCCTCGGAAAAATAGTCGGGCGGAACACCCGCAACAACACGGGGATTGCCTTCCTGATCCAGCTTGAAACAGCGGCGGTTGGCCCAGACATCGGCGCTGTCATGGGCTACAAAGATGGGGATATCCCCGAATAGCAGTACGCCTCTTTCATGAGCATAGTGTTTGAGTGACTGCCACTGCCGGAAAAACAGATACTGTTGCGCCTCGATGTGCAGGATGGCGTCGGCTGCCTGCTTGCAGAAGGCCTCAAGGTTCTCGGGATGGCGGTCTCTCAGGCCTTCCGGCCATTGTTGCCAGGTCTGAGCCGGGTATTGCTCCCGGATCGCCATGAATTGAGAAAATGGCTCAAGCCAGTATTGATTGTCTTCCCGAAACTGGTCGAAGCCTGCTTCGGGTAGTGGTGTGCGGGCAATTGGATCTGTGAGGTCGATCAGGTCCGGATTGCCTGCATGGGCAGACAACGCCTGATAGGGCGACAGATCAGAGTGCGTCGGGCCCAGTGGTAAGGTTTGCCACACGGTCATCCCGGCATCCGCCAGGAAGTCTACAAATCTGCGGGCACTTTCCCCGAGTACGCCCTGCTTCCCCGGAAGGCAGGTAGGATGCAGCAGGACGCCGGCTCTTCGGGTCGAAAACAGATCAAAGCCATCGCCGCCTTCACTCACGTCGAATGTCCTGGTCGCATAGCCCCGCCACGGGCTGGTTCACCGCCCCCCTGGCTCAGTTGCTGGAATACGGATGCAGGTGCTTCATATCCGATGAGGTCGTAGAGATTAACCAGATGTCGCCGGTAGAGGTGTTCGAAATCTCTGACGATCTGGCTTGGATTGTAGTCTCCAAACCACCAGAACCAGTCTGATCCTTCGCAGATAGCCAATTGACGTTCAGCAGCCTGCTTCCGCTCAGCGCTGAGTGCTCCATTGTCCATCGCGCGATCGTAATGTGCTTTTGCTTCACAGAGTAAATCCCAGGCCCGGTTTTTGTCCGGATCGCCAACCCACGTCGAAAAAGTGCCATATATCCAGCTACCAGCGACCAGATGTGGCAAATTCACCGGTCTAAGGCCACCCTCCTCCATCAAGGAGCCATAGGTGGTTAACCGGAGATGGGGGTGGTGCTCCAGTACCCTGTACAGCTCATCAAGAAAATGAAAGCCATTTTCCGGGAAGTGCTCCCAGGCATTTTCCCCGTCCAGAATGATGGAAATGACGGTGGGTTCCTTCGACGTTTCACCGTGGTTTGCAATATTTTCCATATGCTGTACCAGGTCACTTACGGCATCCCGGGCATGCCAGTCGGCATAGGTGAACCCGATCAGATCCGACAGGCCATCATCCCTGAAAAACACCGTCGTTCCACAATGACCAAACGTGTACGGTTGATGGATGCCGGCATTCTCTGAGCCAGGGGCCGTCGCTCTGGATTGGTTGAGACTGTTGTGGATCACGGAATCACCACTGGCAGTCCACCGGAATCCATGACGCTCTAACTGGTCCAGTGTCTTCTGGCTAAGTCCTCCTTCGGATGCCCAGCAACCTGTTGGCTCGAGTCCAAAAAAACGCCCAAATATCCTCTTCGCGCTCTGAAGCTGTTGGTGCACACGTTCTGTACCACCCGGATACGCCTGGTGTTCTGGAAGTGTGATATCAGGCATGGCCTCACAGGCAGACGACAAATCCAGAATCAGCGGCAACATGGCGTGGGTGTATGGACTGACAGAAAGCTCTATCTGGCCTTTCTGTGCCAGATGACGGTATCGAGGCCCGATACTGGTAAGCGTCTCGAAAATCAGGTCGAGCAATGCAATCCGGTCTTCCATGGTGAACCCGCAGCCCTTCTCCTGGAAACATTGGAGGTTCAGGTTTTCTCTGCGTATCGTTTCTCCCATCCAGCCTATGTGATACCAGGCGAGCAAATCCGTGAGCAGTGATGGCGAGATATAACGCTGCATTTCGGGTTTATTACGGTAAATTCCGGCAAGCTCGGAAAGCCTCGCGTAGGGCGGGAATCGTTGGATGATCCGCTCGTTATTGGCCCTGAGGCATTTTTCCATAAGGTCGAGGAATCCGGGTGACCCTGGTTCTGGAAGCTGCTCTGCTACCAGGGACGCCAGCAAGGGATCGCCAATGGGCCCGGCGCCATGGCGCCAACGCTCGATCTGCAAGAGGTAGGTTTCAATCTGTTCCAGAAGGATAGGCGCAAAATTAACCACTGCCCGGGCCTCTGGGTGCGCTTCGAGATGCGCAGCCATGTCGCTGTAATCCTTGATGGAATGCAGGTATACCCAGGGAAACCGGAACTCTCCGGATTTCAGGTCCTGATAGCAGGGCTGATGCATGTGCCAGCAAAGCACGACAGGAGTGCGGGGATCAGAGCCCATGAGGGTAATCCTGCCCGAGCATTTCAGGTGTGATCAGTACTACGCCGTTGGGGGAAACGTGAAACCGTTTGCTGTCTTCGGCCTCATCAAACCCGACCCGGGTACCTTCCGGTATGCGGCAACCACGATCAATCAGAGCCTTTCTGATCTTGCAGTGTCGTCCGATCTCTACATCCGGAAAGATCACTGAATCCTCAATAGTGCTGAAAGAATGAATCGTGACCTGTGAAAACAGCAGAGAATGCCGCACCGTGGCACCTGACACAATGCAGCCCCCGGCCACCATGGAGTCCACAGCCATGCCGCGCCGGTTTTCATCATCGAAGACAAACTTGGCCGGCGGCAGTTGCTCCTGATAAGTCCATATTGGCCATTGCGAGTCATACATATTGAGTTCCGGACTCACGCCGATCAGCTCAAGGTTAGCCTGCCAGAGTGCATCCACCGTTCCGACATCGCGCCAATAAGCCACTTTGCCCTGAACCGGGTCGCGGAATGGAAACGCCACCACACGGAGCCGTTTGATGACCGATGGCAGAATGTCTTTGCCAAAGTCATGGGACGATTCGTCGTCCAGTCCGTAATCCCGCAGTAATTCTTCCTGCAGTATCCGGGTACTGAACACATAGATACCCATAGAAACGAGGGCCGTATTCGGGTCCCCCGGCATGGATCGCGGATGCTCCGGCTTCTCAGCAAACTCGGTAATTTGCAGCTCTTCATCAACCGCCATCACACCAAACGCGGACGCATCGGATATCGGGACTTCTATACACCCCACAGTGATGTCCGCTTCGCCCTCAACGTGGGCAGCGAGCATGGTCCCGTAGTCCATTTTGTAGACGTGGTCACCGGCCAGAATCAGCACGTATTCGGGGTTATGGCTACGAATAATGTCCATGTTCTGCAGAACCGCATCGGCGGTGCCAGCGTACCAGGACGTTTCAATTCTTTGCTGAGCGGGAAGGAGTTCCACAAACTCATCCATTTCTGCCCGCAGAAAACTCCATCCGCGTTGTATGTGGCGAATTAAGGAATGGGATTTGTACTGGGTGATCACCCCGACCTGACCAATGCCGGAGTTGATGCAATTTGAGAGTGGAAAATCAATGATCCGGAACTTGCCACCAAATGGAACAGCGGGTTTGGCCCGCCACTTGGTGAGGTCCTGGAGGCGTGAGCCGCGCCCCCCGGCAAGCACCAGCGCAAGTGTTTGCCGCGTCAGGCGGCTGACGTAACGCTTGGTCGTATGCATAGCAGCTTCCCTGAAAGCCCGTGCGCTTTCTGCCCCTTTGCGTGTACCGAACGATGAGTTCGACATCTTTTTGACGTCGATAATAATAGTAGAACATTGTCTCGAGATTATGACGTAGAATTGGCGTGGATCAATTTTTGATCACATGCTTTCGCGTTCAATGGTATTTATGGGATGTCGGGAGTGAGATCTATGGGGAGTGAGATCTATGGATAGCCCCTCTCTGAGCGAGTTCGATCTGCACCTCTTCGGTGAGGGGCGTCATTGGCATATCTACAATGTGCTGGGCGCTCACCCCCGCAGTGAAAATGGTGTTGAAGGTGTCCAGTTTGCTGTTTGGGCTCCCAATGCAATCAGAGTCAGCGTTATCGGCGATTTCAACGATTGGAACGCGGATCACCACCCCATGCTGGCTCACGGGTCGAGTGGCGTCTGGTCCGCGTTTGTACCCGCAGTGCATGCAGGAGCCATCTATAAGTTTTCAATTACCAGCAAGAGCGGCCGCAGGCTGATCAAGACGGATCCGTATGGTCAAAGCTTTGAACTGAGGCCCTCAAATGCAGCGATTGTCACCGAACGAGCCCGGTTCAGCTGGGGTGACGGCGATTGGCTGGCTCGCAGAGGCCGCTGGAACTGGCAACATTCGCCGGTTTCGATCTACGAAGTTCATGCGGCCTCCTGGCGACACCACGGATCGGGCCGCTGGTTAACCTACCGAGAACTCGCTGACCAACTGGTGCCATACGTTCTTGAAATGGGGTTTACTCATATCGAACTCCTCCCCGTCACAGAACATCCACTGGATGAGTCCTGGGGCTACCAGACAACCGGCTACTATGCGCCTACCAGTCGATTCGGCAGCCCGGATGACCTGCGTTACCTGGTGGACGAATGCCATCGCCACGGTATCGGCGTCATTCTGGACTGGGTTCCTGGCCATTTCCCTACCGATGAACATGCGTTGGCCAGGTTTGATGGAACTGCCCTGTACGAACACGAAGACCCCCGTAAAGGGCGACATAAGGATTGGGGCACGCTGATCTACAACTATGGCCGCCACGAAGTGCGTAATTTCCTGATTGGTAGTGCCCTTTTCTGGCTCGATGCCTTCCACATTGACGGTCTCAGGGTCGATGCGGTTGCCTCCATGCTTTACCTCAATTACTCAAGGTCGGAAGGTGAGTGGCTTCCAAATGTCCACGGGGGCCATGAAAACCTGGAAGCGATAGAGTTTCTGAAAGAGTTGAATCGGGTATGCCAGCAACGTTTCCCCGGAACACTGATGATTGCGGAAGAATCGACCTCCTGGCCGGCTGTGACCCGGCCACCAGAGTTGGGGGGCCTGGGTTTTAACCTCAAATGGAACATGGGGTGGATGCACGATACCCTGAATTACCTTCATCACGACCCCGTACATCGGCAATTTCACCACGATAAGCTGACATTTGGGTTACTTTACGCCTTCTCTGAGAACTTCATGCTCCCGCTTTCCCATGATGAAGTGGTCCACAGAAAAGGAAGCCTGATCAACAAAATGCCCGGTGACGACTGGCAGAAACGTGCGAGCCTTCGGCTTTTGTTCAGCTACCAATTCACCTATCCCGGTGCCAAGTTGTTGTTTATGGGTGGTGAGTTTGGCCAAAGCCGGGAATGGAATGAAAGCCGTGAACTGGACTGGGGGCTCCTGGTCACCCCCGAGAATCAAGGCCTGAAAAAGCTCGTTCAGGACCTTAACGGCCTTTACCGACGTGAACCGTCCCTCCATGGACAGGGATTCGATCCGTCCGGCTTTGAGTGGATTGATTGTCACGACTCGACGCAGTCTGCCGTTAGTTACGTGCGCTGTAGTGGAGATGAGTCGACGGTTATTGTTCTCAATTTCACGCCAGTTCCCCGTTTTTGTTACCGGATCGGCGTTCCATCCCCGGGCACCTGGCAGGAAGTCTTTAATTCAGACTCCGAATATTATGGTGGAAGTAATCTGGGTAATCCTTTTCCAATGGTTACTGATGACCAACCCTGGATGGGGCGATCACAATCCATTGAACTGACCTTGCCACCGTTGGGTGCGGTCATACTGAGACCTGCGTCATGATCCGGGTTTTATTTGCCACCAGCGAGGTTTTTCCGTTGGTAAAAACCGGTGGCCTGGCCGATGTTTCGGCAAGTTTGCCCGAGGCTCTGTGTCGCAACGGCTATGACGTCAATATACTTCTGCCTGGCTACCCTACTGCGCTAAGCGCGGCCCGGAGTGCGGGTTCGCGTCGGCAGGCCCGCTTCTCCATCGGACAGTACGAAGTCAGCCTTTGGCGTACCCGCCTGCCGGGAACGGCGGTTTCTTTGTGGCTGGTGGACTGCCCTTCGCTTTTTCAACGTGACGGCAACCCCTACCAGAACGATGAGGGTGAAGACTGGTGGGACAACGCTCATCGATACCACCTGTTTGCCAGGGTTGGCGTGATGATGTCCCTCGGCCAGGCCGGAATTAATTGGGTTCCGGACATCGTGCATTGCAACGACTGGCAAACGGGACTGATCCCGGCTTACCTGTCCCATTACAAACACCGGCCCGGTTTGGTCTTCACCATCCATAACCTGGCCTATCAGGGGCTATTCTCCCACGAAACCTTCCGGGCTCTGGGGCTGCCGGATTCGCTCTGGCAATTTGATCAACTGGAATTTCACGGGCAGCTTTCGTTCATTAAAGGTGGCCTGGTATTCAGTGACCGGGTAACCACAGTCAGCCCGGGGTATGCCAATGAAATCCAGAGGCCGGAGTTTGGATATGGCCTGGATGGCCTACTGCGGCACAGGCAGCAGGCGCTGGTGGGCATTCTTAACGGCATCGATACCCGGCAGTGGAACCCCGAAGAGGATGAACATCTTGAGTTTCATTACGGCATCGATCACCTTAAAAACAAGGCTCAATGCCAGACTCGTCTGCGTCAGGAATTGGGCCTGGCCATGGACGGTGCTCCGTTACTGGGTTTCGTTGGCCGTCTGGTAGAGCAAAAAGGCATCGACTGGCTGTTGGACGTCATTCCCCCATTGCTTGAACGTGGCTGCCAGTTTGTTGTTCTGGGCGCCGGCGAGGAACGTTATCAGGTGCCGCTCAGACAACTTGCCCGTGACTGGCCGCAGCAACTATCGCTCACCCTGGGCTATAACGAAGGACTCTCCCACGGGATTACCGCGGGCGCGGATATTTTCCTGATGCCATCCCGTTATGAACCTTGCGGCCTGAACCAGCTGTACAGCCTGCGTTATGGAACTATTCCGGTGGTTCATGGGGTCGGTGGTCTTGGCGATACGGTGTTTGATCCGGCAGAAGTGGATGGCCATAAGGCGAATGGCTTCCGCTTTCGGGAACCTCACTCAGGGGCGCTGCTGCACGCCATAGAACGGGCTCTTGATTGCATGAACAACCGCAAAGCCTGGCACCGGTTACAGGAGAACGGTATGGCCGGCGACTACTCATGGAAGAGAAGCGCGACTCTGTACGGTGAGCTATACCAGAGCATAGTGACTGAACGGGAACAACTTACACAGGATCCCTGACGTACCTGGCACTTATTTGCCCGCACAGGAGGCAATCATGCAAAAGGCTACTGAATTCCGTCTTGAGGCTCGCCCGCGTCTTCCTGAAGCCCTTGAACGGCTTGATGAACTTGCCAACGACCTGTTCTATAGCTGGGATAACGGGGTAAGAAGCCTGTTTGCTCGTATTGACCTTCCACTCTGGCAAAAGGTGGAACACAACCCGAAACTGTTTTTGCGGCGGGTAGCGCAGGCATCTCTTGAAGAAGCGGCAGAAGATCGCGCCTTTCTCGGCGAATACCGGCGGGTTCTGAGTAGCTACGACGCCTATCTGGAAGCCTCTCCGGTTCCCGAAGTTTCAGATAAGCTGAATCCTGATGAAGCCCTTGTGGCCTATTTCTGCGCCGAATTCGGCTTCCACGAGAGTTTCCCTATCTATTCCGGGGGCCTGGGTATCCTTGCCGGAGATCACTGTAAGGCGGCCAGCGATTTGGGATTGCCTTTTGTGGCGGTTGGTCTTCTGTATCAGCAGGGTTACTTCATACAGACCATTGATCCTCAGGGCCATCAGATTGCCCGCTACCACTCCCATTCCAGTGATGAGCTCCCAATTTCTCCTGTGATGGTTTCGGGCGAATGGCTCAAAGTCACGGTTCCCTTCCCCGGCCGCACAGTCACCGCATGCGTATGGGAAGCACGAGTTGGTCACATCAGGCTTTACCTCCTCGATACCCATACCAGGGAAAACTCAGCGGAGGACCAGGAGTTGACCCTTCAATTATACGGAGGTGATGAATCGACCCGGATCGGGCAGGAAATGTTGCTGGGCATTGGTGGTACCCGCGTGATTCAGGCATTAGGGCTCAAGCCAACGGTATGGCATATCAATGAAGGGCACGCAGCCTTCCAGATACTCGAACGTTGCAGGGTCAAAATGTTGGAAGGGTTGGAGTTCGAGGCCGCGCTGGAAGCCGTTGCAGGAGCAACGCTGTTTACAACCCATACGCCTGTTCCGGCCGGTCATGACATCTTCTCTAAAGGCCTCATGCAACACGCCATGGGCGATTACCTGAACGAAGCCGGACTGAACTTTGACAAAGTCTTTGATCTGGGTGGCAAAAACGGTGGGGAAAGTTTCAATATGACCAGCCTGGGCCTGCGCGGCTCACGTTTCCATAATGGCGTCAGTCGTATCCACGGTGGCGTTGCCTCTGAAATGGAGGGGGCTATCTGGCCTCAGGTCCCGCCCGCGGAGAATCCGATTGGGTACATTACCAATGGCGTCCATGTGCCCACGTTTCTGGCACCAGAATGGGCAAGCCTTTTCGATATTCAGGCTCCTTCTTGGAAAAGCGAACTGCGCAGTCCCGGATTCTGGGAATTTGTCGACAACATCCCGGATTATCATTACTGGAGCGTCCACAAGGCCCTCAAACAGCAAATGGCCGAGTTTGTCGTTGACCGCCTGGGGCGTCAGCATAGACGCAATGGTACCGGGCACTCGGTAACTGAACGAATGACCCGGCAACTGGTATCACCAGAAAAAGATACGCTGGTGATCGGGTTCGCCCGCCGCTTTGCCACCTATAAACGCGCTACACTCATTTTCTCAGACCTGCAGCGCCTTGAATCTATCCTCACCCATCCTGACCAGCCCGTGGTCCTGGTGTTTGCGGGTAAAGCCCATCCAAAGGACAAGCCCGGCCAGCACCTGATCAAAGTCATTCACGACCTGTCGATGAATCCTGCCTTCATGGGCCACATCGTTCTGCTTGAAGATTATGATCAGGCCATGGCCCGCCGTTTGCTGAGCGGAGTCGACGTATGGCTGAACACCCCGGAATATCCCAAGGAAGCCAGCGGTACTTCCGGCGAAAAGGCCGCGCTGAACGGAGCACTTAACCTGAGTGTACTGGACGGCTGGTGGGGAGAAGGCTACGACGGTTCCAATGGCTGGGCCATCACGCCAAGAGATACCCAGCTTGACCACGAATTCAGGAACGAAGAAGAAGCCCGGGACCTCCTGGATCTTCTGGAATTCGAAATCGTGCCGCTCTATTACGACCGGGCAGCGCTGGGCTATTCCAGCGGATGGGTTAAGCGTTCCAAAAACTCCATGAAAACCATCACGCCCAGATTCAACAGTCAGCGAATGGTGATGGACTACGTGGATCAGTATTACTGCACTGCCTCAGCGCAGGGGCAGAAGCTCTCGGTAAATCAGGGAGCGTTGGCGATTGAGCTGGCAGCCTGGAAGCAGCGGGTACACCAGGCCTGGCCAGGAGTTTCCTTTAACATAAGCGGAACCGTGGTGAGCCAGTGCTCCCACGATGAAACTGTCGAAATTCGTGTGGAGGCCGCTCTGAATGGGTTGACGGCGATGGATGTGCGCGTCGAATGCCTGGTTGCACCCAAATGCACCGGCACCCACGAATCACCGGGCCCAGGGCTGGTGTTGCTCGAGTATGAATCAGAGTCGGACGGGAAAACGGTCTATTCTGCCCGGGTATCGCCACCCTATCCCGGTCTTCAGTCACTGAAACTTCGGATGTACCCCTACCATGACGCCCTCACCCACCCTCTGGAAATGGGCGCCATGCTCTGGGTTTGATGCCAGATTAAAGGGCGTGTCGGCGGATGAAGCGACCGATATCGACCACTTCCTCCAGGCAAACGCTGTGTTCCATGGGGTAGGTCTGATAGCTGGGATCAAATCCCATGGACTTCAGTGTTTCAACACTCTGCACCCCCAGCGATTCCTGCACCACGGGATCGAATGTGCCATGGTATATGTTGATGGGAATGCCGGCATTAACGGTATTGGGTTCAACGGTTTTTGCGGTAGCGAAGTACGTCGACAGGGCAATCAGGCCTGCCAGTCGCTTAGGGTATGTGAGGGCTAATTCGTAGGCAACAGCCCCACCCTGGGAAAAGCCTGCAATGATGATGTTTTCTGACGGGATACCCCGCTCTATTTCCTGGTCGACAAGCCTGGCCACCGCATCCGCAGATTGCCTGAGTTGCCCGGTATCAACCACACGGTCAATATCCATCGCTTTGATGTCGTACCATGCTGGCATCACCATGCCACCATTGATAGTGACCGGGAGATTGGGCGCGTGAGGGAAAATGAAGCGCACCGCAGCATCGTCCGGTAGGCCCAGTTCGGGTACCACAGGCTCAAAATCATGTCCGCTCGCTCCCAGGCCGTGAAGCCAGATGACGGCTGCGGTTGGGTTAGAAGCGGTTTCTATTTCGATGTACTGCAAATCCTGCACGTGGGTACCTCATCAAGCTCGTTTAGGGGCTACGGGAGTTTTCTGCTCGGCTGATTCCCCATTGGCTTCCAAAGCCGTCACAACCGGGTTGGCATACATGTCCAGCAGATAGGGGCGAATGGCCGGGTCACAGGCCTCAAGCCGGCGCTCAAGTTCAGCCTCAGCCGCTTCTATTTCCGCCGCAGACCAGGTTTCCGCCGTCACAACGGAATCACTGACGCTGTCCGGCGTGTCATGGGCTTCCGGGTGGATGCCTCTCATCTGGTAAGCTACGAGGTTCGAGGCGTGCAAATGATAATTGGCGTGCATCTCCCGATCGATACGATCTGCCATGTCTTTGGCGTTCGCTGGCGCGTCGGTGATCGGTGCACCAAAGTGCACGTGCACATGGCCCTTGAAGCCTGTCAGACCACGCATGATCTGCTCGGTGTCCTCACCCTCAGCCTTGGTGTAGGAACCCGCTCTTGCCCGGGTTTCCAGCTCCCTGGCTTTGTCGGCATCACACGGGTCGTATTCATAGGCGATGGACACGGGCACGACATGCAGGCGGTTCATGGCTTCAGCAAAGCTGAGTCCGCTCTTCTTGAGGCTCATGTAAAACATCTTGATGATGGCCGGGTCGGTAAAATCCAGGCCGTCTTTCGCACGCCCTTCCCGCTGTGCAATCCAGATGCTGTGATTGGTCTCGATACTGTGGTTTATGAAGCCGGAGAGCGTCAGATAGGCATCACGCATTTCCCTCGGGCTGGTCATGTTCCTGCGAACAACGAAGCTTTTGTTGAGACGCATCATCTCAGCAAACACACGGTTGGCCAGCAGATTGTCTCCAATGGCAATACGAGTGGTATTAAATCCGTTATGAAACAGCAGATGGTTAACCACCATCGGATCAAAAACAATATCCCGATGGTTGGAGATAAACAGGTGGGCACTTTTCTTGTCGAGATTCTCAAGGCCGCTGGTCGTCACACGGGTCGTGGTATCCTCGACCAGATCCGTGACGTATCCCGATAGACGGGCCTGGAGATCATCAATCCGGGTGTAGTGGCCGAAATGGCTGATTAGCCATCGACGTACAAACATACGCAGAACGCCCGGAGCCCAACGAGCGACCGTTGGCGACTTGAAGCGGCCAACCATATCCAGAAATTCCTGGTCATTGACCAGACGGTGAATAGCGGGGCCGGTTTCTTCGTCCGAATACGGACGGATGGCATCAAATTCCTGCATGTAAGCCCTGTTGTTATCGAAAGCTGGCACTGGCTGCCAGGGAGCAGTTGTTCAAAGGCGCGTTATTGTAGCGTTTCTCTCTTTTGATTGCCTCATTCAAACGTCTGTAACCGCATGACCAGCACTTAATCTGATATTATCTGCCACCTCAATTCAGGCAGTTTCCGTATCCCTGCACCAAACCCGGCTTTGGCCGGACAATCGGGTCACTTTATGTTTTTTGATCAGGATTTCGAACAACTCTCTACCGAACGCCCCACCGGACAACAGAAAGATCCGGAACAGGTGCTTCATGAGGTGTTTGGATACGAGACATTCCGTCCTCTTCAGGGCGATATCATCCGTGAAGTCGTTGAAGGCCGCGATGCCCTGGTGTTGATGCCCACCGGTGGCGGTAAATCTTTGTGTTACCAGGTGCCGGCACTGGTTCGCCCTGGCACCGCTATTGTCGTTTCCCCTCTGATCGCACTGATGCAGGATCAGGTCGCGGCCTTGCGCGAACTGGGTGTGAGGGCCGCCTATCTCAATTCAACCATGGATTTCGAGCAAGCTCGAGCAACCGAATATGCCCTCACTACCGGCGAACTCGATCTGCTGTATTGTGCCCCCGAGCGCCTGATCCAGCCACGAACCATTGATCTTCTTCACCGGGTATCCATTTCGCTGTTTGCCATTGATGAAGCCCATTGTGTTTCACAGTGGGGCCATGATTTCCGATCCGACTATCTCCAACTGAGCATGCTCGCCGGGCAATTCCCGGGCATTCCCCGAATTGCACTGACGGCGACAGCAGACGAGCGCACCCGTAAAGAGATCGCAGAACGCCTGTCCCTGACCGGTGCCCGCCACTTCGTCAGTGGCTTTGATCGACCGAACATACAGTACCGGATTTCACCAAAGACAAACGCTAACAAGCAGTTACTGTCCTTTATTAATGGAGAACATGAAGGAGACTGCGGCATTGTCTACTGCCTTTCCAGAAACAAGGTTGAGGCCACTGCTCGCATGCTTGCAGATAAAGGCTATAACGCACTGCCCTATCATGCGGGCTTATCAGCAGAAGACCGGGCGAATCACCAGGAGCGATTTCTACGGGAAGACGGAATTATCATCGTGGCAACCATTGCCTTCGGAATGGGTATCGATAAGCCAGACGTGCGTTTTGTAGCGCACCTTGATTTGCCGAAAAGTCTCGAAGCTTATTATCAGGAAACCGGCCGGGCGGGTCGTGACGGCAAGGCGTCCACCGCGTGGATGGTTTATGGCTTGCAGGACGTTATTAAACTGCGGCAAATGCTTGAAGCGTCTCAGGGAACCGATCACTTCAAGCGTATTGAGCGGCAGAAGCTGGACGCCATGCTCGGGCTATGTGAAGTCACCGGTTGTCGCCGCCAGGTGTTATTGAACTACTTCGGAGACCAGCTCGAAGAACCCTGTGGTAACTGTGACACCTGCCAGACGCCGCCAGAAACCTGGGATGGCACGCTGGCGGTTCAGAAAGCTCTTTCGTGTGTGTACCGTACCGGCCAGCGCTTCGGAGTCACATACCTGATTGATGTCTTGAGAGGTTCTGAAAATGAACGGATTATTCAGTCTGGTCACAATCAGGTTTCTACCTACGGCATTGGTACCGAGCTATCCACCAATGAGTGGAAATCCGTGTTTCGCCAACTGGTGGCTAATGGCTATCTTCGTGCCGACCCTGAGGGCTACGGCGCTCTGCAGCTCACCGAGAAGTGCCGCCCGCTACTCAAAGGGGCAGAGTCGATCCAGTTGAGGAAAGATCCGGTGGTAAAATCGGAATCACGGGGAAGCAAAGGTCGAAAGCCTTCAGGTTCAGAAATTCGGGATCAGATTACCGATCAGGCTGGCTGGGAAGCCTTGCGGGCGTGCAGGAAAGCGCTGGCGGAGCAACAGGGTGTTCCTCCCTATGTGATATTCCATGATGCAACTTTGTTTGACATGCTCGAACGCCGCCCGGCAACGCTGGAAGAATTGTCTGAAGTGAACGGTGTCGGTGCGGCCAAGCTGGAAAAGTACGGTGAGGTATTTCTTGAAACGCTCGCCAGCCTGAACTAGGCGGTGAAATTTTTAACACTATTTTTGAATGTTTTAGCGTTTTTATTGAAGATTCTGTTCTAAAGTTAGGGATAAAGCAGCACCGTTCCGCTAGGGGAATAGGCCCTGATAGAAAGGATTCTGATGTTGGAACAGCCCACCACGGTCCAGACAAACAACAATATAAAACGCTTCCACATTAATAAAGCGCTAACAGTTTTGCTTTGTGCCTGCATTTTGGCCAGCCCTTCCCTACGTGCGAATACCGTTCCGTCGAAAGACTACATCCTCTGGTATCGAAACTACGATAGCCCCGCCATCCGGGCGCTGGTAGAACTTTCTCTCAGGAAAACGCCTGAATATGGCGACTTCCGCCTCCTGCGCAGCGAAGAACTTAGCCAGGGGCGAGTGCTCCGTGAACTCAGTACGAATCGCTCCAGCTTGGTAGACATCGCCAATGTGGCTACCACCGCCGAGCGGGAGACGTTTCTCACCCCGATTCCAATCCCCATCGATGGTGGCCTGCTCGGTTTTCGGGTTTGCCTGGTGATGCCGAAGAACCTCCCAATGTTCAGCAACATCAAAAATCTCGATGATCTGTCGAACTCCAATATTCGCATCGGCCAAGGGTCACACTGGCCGGATACGCCGGTGCTTCAGGCGAATGGGGTCAAGGTAATCACCCATACCCGCTTCGAGATCCTGTTTGGAATGATACGAAAAGGGCGGTTTGAATGTTTCGCCCGCGGGGTCAGTGAAGTGCTTTACGACATGGAGAAGGAGAAAGATCCTGACCTCGTGATTGAACCAAACCTGCTGATTGCTTACCCCATGCCTTCTTATTTGTTTGTCGCACCGGGCGACCATGAAACCGCTCATCGCTTACAGCTTGGAATGGAAAGAGCCATTATTGACGGCAGCTTTGCAGAATTCCTCAAGAAGTATTACGGCCGGGCGGTTGAACTTCTTAGCCTCCACCAGCGAAGTGTTATCGTGCTGGACAACCCCTATCTGACCGAAGACTCCTGGAATATCAGCCGAATGGCGCTGGAAAACCTCCAGCGCCGCCTCGACATCCTTTCCCGTTAGACGGAGTTTCGCCCCAGGACCTAAACCCGGAATCGAGAGGCGTTCCGATTCAGGCCATCTCCGATTCGCTCAATATGGCCGCTGTACACATCATTTTCGCTTGCAGCGGCAGCCGCCTCCTGGCCTTGATCCGAGATACGGGTAATTGATGAATTGAGCTCTTCGGTCACAGACGTCTGCTCCTCCGATGCCGTTGCAATCTGGGAGGTCATCTGGCTGATGGACGTGATGGCCTCTGCGATCCGGTTAAGAGCCTCCATGGCATCCTGTGCTTTTTCCATGCTCACGTTGGAAACAGCGGTTGAAGCTTTCATCACATCCACTGCGTCGTTCGCGCCCTTTTGCAGCCGTTCGATCATATTATTGATTTCCTCGGTGCTGGCCTGAGTTCGCTGGGCCAGATTGCGAACCTCATCGGCGACCACCGCAAAACCACGCCCTGCCTCACCTGCCCGTGCCGCTTCAATGGCGGCGTTCAGAGCCAGAAGATTGGTTTGTTCCGCTATACCCTGAATCACTTCAAGTACTGTGGTAATTGAGGAAACATCTTTGCCGAGCGTGTCGATCACATTGGCCGCAGCCGTCACCTCAGTGGCCAGCTTCTGAACGGCATCCCGCGAGGCTGCAACGGTTTCAAGGGAGGCCCGGCTGTCATGATCCGCTGTATTTGCAGCGTCAGCAGTCTGCTGGGCGTTCTGAGCGATTTCCCCTGCCGCTGCAGACATTTCATTGATTGCAGTGGCAACCATATCCACTTCGTGTTGCTGGCCTTCCACGCTATGCCGGCTTTTACTGGACGTGTCACGTAACGCGGCTACGTTTTCACCCAGCTCCTTACTGCCGTGCTGAACATCGCGGACCACGGTCTGAATGTTCTCCACAAAGCGGTTAAAACTCTCGGCTAACTGGCCAAACTCATCTCTGGAACTATGATCCAGGCGCTGGGTAAGGTCCGCGTCACCGCTCCCAATAGCCGCCATAGCCGTGTTCAGTCGACGGACGGGAGCCATCAGAGCCTTGATTCCAATGTGCAGAATGACCAGCGATACCAGCAGCCCGATCGCAGCCATGATCAGCCCCGCCATCCGGGCGTTCTGAACGGGCGCGCTTATTTTGTCCTCGTTGACGAAGGTAGCAAGGTACCATTTAACCCCCCGCGCTTCGCTGATCTCATGGAAGCTGGCACTCCACGAAGCTCCGTCGAGTTCGTAGTTGTGTTCAGACCCATCGAGCATCGGATCTGAGCCGATCAGGGATTTGATGGGCTTGCCAATGAACTCCTGGTCCGGATGAAACAGAATGGTTCCATCGTCACCAATCAATGCTGCATATCCGGTATCGGCCAGTGTGATGGTTTTCAGGATCTGATCGATGGCACCCAGGCCGATATCGGCACCTGCTACGCCTTCATATGCACCACGCTTGACCGGGGCCATGGTCGAAATGATAGTGTCTCCCGTGCTGGCATCGTGATACGGATCGGTGAACGATGCTTGCCCGGTACTCTCAGCTTTTTGATACCAGGGACGTGTTCTGGGGTCGTAGTCTGATGGAAGCGTGTCGTTATCAGCCTGGGTCTTCATGAGCATGTAGCCATCGCTGGTGCCGACATACACATCACGAAAACCGCCACCGGCTGTCATGGCCTGCAATAATGTTCTGGCCTGCACATCGTCTTCAGCTGACTCAAGGCCTTTGGCGGCAGATTCCGTCATCGCCAGCCGGGTATTGAGCCACTCTGCAATGCTGGACGTGCTCTGCGCGACCGTATCGTCAATCAAGGCTTCAACGTAAGTGGACGTCGTATTCTTCAGCCGAACATCTCCAGAGAAAGTGAACGCCGCCATCACCAGCAGCAGCAAAATACCAAATGCGATCAGAAGTTTTTGCCCAAAGCTCAGCTGCACAGTTTTATCCTCAACCAATGGGAATCGTTCGAAACTACAATAGGTTTCGGCCCGTGGTACGTAGACTTTAATTTCTTCTGATAAACTTAGGCCAAAATCCCCATGTTTGTTTATCTACATTTACCTTCAGGGAGCCCAGCTTAATGGCCCACGAGGAGCTGCACCTTAATCTCCGTAACCTGACGCTCGAAGACTATCCCCAGCTTCAGGAACTGATGGACCGCATCTACGACGATATCGGCGGAGCATGGCCGGAAGAGACGATCAAGGCACTGGTTGAGCAGTTCCCTGACGGTCAGATCTGCATAGAAGACAGCGGGCAGCTGGTCGCTGTCGCGCTGACGGTGTGCGTGAAATACGAGCGCTTCAGCAACCCACACACCTATGACGACCTGATCCTTCGGAACGAGAAGATCTGGCACAACGCCAACGGGGATTCGCTCTACGGACTTGATGTTTTTATTCACCCGGAATACCGGGGCTACCGGCTTGGACGACGGCTGTACGAAGCCCGAAAGGAGCTTTGCCGTTCGATGAACCTTCGGGCCATTCTGGCCGGTGGCCGGATACCCAGTTACTACAAGTATTCAGACCAGTGCACGCCGGAAGAGTACATCCAGCGGGTGGACAGAAAGGAAATCTACGACCCGATTCTGACTTTCCAGCTTTCCAACGATTTCCAGGTGACCCGCCTGATGCACAAATACCTGCCGGAGGATGAAAAATCCCTCGGGTATGCGACGTTGCTGGAATGGCGAAACATTCTCTACACCCCACCGTCACTGGTTCTGAACGTCAAGAAAACTCAGGTGCGACTCGGTGCCGTACAATGGCAGATGCGGGAGTTCAGTTCGGTTGAGGAAGTGCTGAAGCAGGTGGAATACTTTGTCGATGCGCTATCCGACTACAAAAGTGACTTTGCCCTCTTCCCTGAATTTTTCAACGCACCGCTGATGGGGCTGACAGATCAGGTGGACCAGACTCGGGCTATCCGCTTCCTGGCCGGGTTTACTGAACAGTTCCGCAACGAAATGTCGGAAATGGCGGTGAGTTACAACATCAATATCATTACCGGATCGATGCCCCTGATAGAAAATGACCGGGTATACAACGTGTCCTACCTGTGCCATCGGGATGGCCGTGTGGACGAGCAGCGTAAAATCCACATCACCCCTCATGAGCGTCGGGATTGGGTTATTGAAGGCGGGCACGATTTCCAGGTTTTCGATACCGATGCCGGGCGCGTCGCGATACTGATCTGTTACGATATCGAATTCCCTGAGCTGGGCCGCATTGCGGCCAGTCAGGACGTGGACATCATTATGGTCCCCTTCTGGACGGATACCAAAAACGGCTATCTGCGGGTAAGGCATTGTGCTCAGGCAAGAGCCATCGAGAACGAGTGTTATGTGGTGATCACGGGAAGCGTCGGTAACCTTCCGAAGGTTGAAAACCTGGACGTGCAGTATGCCCAGTCATCCGTTTTTTCACCGTCCGACTTTGCGTTCCCCCATGATGCAGTGATGGCTGAAACCACACCGAATACTGAAATGATCATGTTCTCAGACATGGATCTTGAGAAGCTGAAACTGGTCAGAAACGAGGGTTCTGTTACAAACCTGAAAGACCGGCGTGTTGATATGTATGATGTGAGAAAAAACTGATTGGCCTCAACTGAAGGGCCAATACATTGATAAATCTCATGAGAGAAGCGGTGTAGGACACTGATGATATTGCCAAAGAATCCATCAGTGTCTATTGTTTAGGCAATATCCAGTCTTGTCTTGGGTTAGATAGGCAGAAGTTGGATAAGGAAATCAGCAGAGAAAATGTTCATGAACGAAGCACTACCCGATCTTGTCGCCCGCTTCCGCGTCAGGCATGGCCTGTTCCGGAAAGAACTTGTTGAAGCCTTGCTGTACGAACTGGATGCGTACGGCTGCGTCCTGAAAACAGACAAGGTTTTCGACCCGGGTGACACAATCATGCTGGATGTCGTTATGGACATGCCCTTTGACCAGATCCGGGCAGAAGGTGTCTCCGGGCTGGTTACTGAACGTAGAAAACACTGTAGCAACTTCTTCTACTCCATTGATTTTGTTGAGCCTGATTCTGGAAACCGCTCCGCTCTTTCTGAGAAGTTGCGGCGTATTCGGGAGGTTCTTTCAAAGAAACAGAGCCTCAAATCCAGGCGTTCTTCAGGGCCTATCTCCGGCTTCCGGCAAATGGCCTGATTCCGTTTCCCGTTCCCACCCGTCCCCGAAGGAGACAATTCCATGGCCAAGAAAGCCAAACCGAGCGTTGATAAGATCGTGAAAAAGGTCAACAAGGAGATCGAAAAGACCTCCTCCCAGATCGAATCCCTAATCAGTGACGCACTTAAGCAATTCGATTCGCTGCAGCACCAGATTCAGGACCCGGTGAAGAAGCTCCTTAAAGACTTTGATGAATTGCGGGAACGCGAAATGAAACGCTTCAACGACGAGTTTGAACGTCGTCTGAAGGAATTCCAGGATCTGCAGAACGGCGTGCTTGAGCGTCTGGGCGTGTCTCCGAAGGATCTGCCAGCACCAGAAGTGGAACCGAAAGCCGCCAAGCCGGCAGCCAAGAAAGCTCCGGCCAAAAAAGCACCTGTTAAAAAGCCCGCTGCAAAACCTGCGGCGAAGCCTGCTGCCAAAAAGAAAGCCCCTGCCGCCCCCAAGAAGCTGGACAAGGGCAACTTAACCCTGGTGAAAGGCATCGGTCCGGCAACCGCGAAAAAAATGAAGGAAGCCGGTATTACTTCCATCGACCAGATTGCCAATCCATCGGCTGCTGATCAGGAAAAACTCAAAGCATTCTCCAAAGTTAAAGGCTCCGATCAGTTCAGCGCTGAAGCCAAGAAACTGCTCTGATGCGAACGCCTGACCAACCTGTATTACGGGACATTGTCCTGGTAGGTGGCGGGCATAGCCACGTCGGGGTGCTTAAACGGTTTGCTATGAACCCGGTCCCCGGCGTGCGCCTTACCCTCATTTGCAGGGATACCCACACACCCTATTCCGGCATGCTCCCGGGCTATGTCGCAGGGCATTACAGCTACGACGATGTCCATATCGATCTCAGCCGCCTCGCGGAGTATGCAGGCGCACGTTTTTACAGGGATGAGGTTGTCGGCCTCGACCGGGATCTGAAGCGGGTAAAATGCCGTAACCGCCCGGATGTTCCCTACGACCTGCTCTCCATTAATATTGGTTCCTCCCCTCGGGTTAACGAGGTGGAAGGCGCATCGGAGTTTGCGGTTCCGGTCAAACCCATTAATGGTTTCAACGCACGCTGGCTCGCCCTGCTCTCCCGCATGGAGAACCATGAGGGGCCACTCACGGTAGGCGTGGTCGGAGCTGGCGCGGGCGGTGTCGAACTCACACTGGCCATGCAGTTTCGATTGCAGAATGAGCTGAAGCAAAGGGGTAAAGATCCCAGTCAGCTTCATTTCCACCTGTTTGATAGCGCTGACGAGATTCTCCCGACCCACAACCCTAAGGTTCGTTCGGTGTTTTCCCGAACACTCGCCGAGCGCGGAGTCAAACTGCATCTTGGGTCTCCCGTGCAACAGGTGCGCAACGGCCAGTTGGTCACAGAATCCGGCGATATACTGCAAACGGACGAAGTGCTCTGGGTAACCCGTGCCGGGGGCCCCGAGTGGTTAAAGGACACCGGCCTGGCCTTGGACGACGGTTTGTTTATCCGTGTTCGGGATACTCTTCAAACGGAAACCGATGACAGTGTTTTTGCCGCTGGCGACATCGCAAACGTAGTCAACCACCCGCGTGAAAAGGCCGGGGTATTTGCGGTTCGGCAGGGTCCTCCGCTTGCCGATAACCTTAAACGTATGTCGCTCGGAAAGGCACCGAAAGACTTTAAGCCGCAGAAAACGTGGCTCGCGCTGATCAGTACCGGCGATAAATACGCGGTGGCTTCAAAGGGCGACCGAGAGTTTGACGGCGCCTGGGTCTGGCGCTGGAAGGACTGGATCGATCGCCGGTTTATGGCGAAATTCAGTGACCTTCCGCCGATGGAAGAAGACACGAAACTGCCCGACACCGGAGCTGCGCAGTCCGCCGAAGAAGCGTCTCAAGCCATTTCTGCGGTTGCCATGCGTTGCGGTGGTTGTGGCGCGAAAGTTGGCAGCACGGTGCTTTCCCGCGCTTTGGGTGAACTGAAACCCATTGAACGTGACGACATCATCATTGGCCTTCATGCCCCGGATGATGCTGCAGTCCTGACGGTTCCGCCCGGAAAGGCTGTAGTTCACACCGTCGACTTCTTCCGTGCCTTTATTGATGACCCCTATGTTTTTGGGCGCATCGCAGCAAATCACAGCCTCGGGGATGTGTTTGCTATGGGCGCAGAAGCCCAGAGTGCCACCGCTGTTGCGACCGTACCCTACGGCATTGAATCCAAGGTTGAGGATGTGGTTTTCCAGATGATGTCTGGGGCCATCGAAGTGTTGAACGAAGCAGGCTGCGCGCTGGTGGGCGGGCATACCGGCGAAGGAAAGGAGCTTGCACTGGGCTTTGCGGTTAATGGCTTGATAGATCCCGAAGATGTCATGAGCAAAGGCGGCCTTCGGGCAGGCGATGTGCTCATTCTGACTAAACCCATTGGCACCGGAACTCTGTTTGCGGCTCACGCCCGCCTGGCAGCGAAAGGTCGCTGGATTGATTCCGCGCTTTCCTCCATGGTGCAATCAAACAAAACCGCTGCAGAGTGCCTGAGGCGCTATGGTTCAAAGGCCTGTACCGATGTGACGGGGTTTGGATTGCTCGGCCATCTGGTAGAAATGACACGGCCATCCGGGGTGGATGCGGAGCTGGATCTGTCTGC
Source organism: Marinobacter salinexigens (assembly GCF_008370345.1). Classification (GTDB taxonomy): domain Bacteria; phylum Pseudomonadota; class Gammaproteobacteria; order Pseudomonadales; family Oleiphilaceae; genus Marinobacter; species Marinobacter salinexigens. The sequence continues at coordinate 57,742 of NZ_VTUU01000013.1, forward strand.
CATTCCCATTCTTCCTGGCGCTGAGGAAACGGCCGCAGCGGGTATTCTCAGTTCCCTTCAGCCGGCAAACATCCGGCTTCGTCGGGGCATCAGGGATCAGGAGAAGTGGGTAAATCACCCCCGTTATCCGCTGATTTTCGATCCGCAGACTGCCGGTGGGTTACTGGCCAGCGTTGCTGCCGACCGAGCTGAGTCCTGCGTGCAGGAACTCAAGGCGTTGGGCTATCCCCACACCGCGATCATCGGCCGGGTGACAGCACAGGATATGGAAGGCGCCATCGAGCCTATTTCGTTGAAGGACTAGCGGCTTTCCTTCTTTTGGCACAGTTCCCGATTGCCAGATTCAATGCCTGCTCCAGTGATGCTCTTTCCCTTTCAGGGGAGAAGCCCGGCGCCAGTCGGGTGACTTGTGACGCGAGGGCTGCGAGGAACTCTGCATCCGTCTCGGCTTTTCTTAACAGTCTGGCCAGAGCCTGTTCATCCCCGGCAGGAAAATAGCCCTTATAGTCGTCCCCCAGAAGTCCCCGGTTCCCGGGGATGTCGGACGCCAAGATCGGTACGCCAGCACGACAGGCTTCGGATACCACATTGGCACCACCTTCCATCAGGGAGCTGATGACCATGAGACTACTGGCCACCATCAAGTTCTGCGTTTCCTCACCACTTAGCTCACCAAGCCAACTGAAACGGGGATTCTCAGCTTGCTCCTGCCTGACGAGAGCCGACCAACGTTCATCGTGGGGTTTTCCGGCATTGACGATCCGTACCCGCGAATCCGCAGGGAGTAGCAGTGCAGCTTTCGCGGCCCTGAGGGAGTCCTTTTCACTCCGAAGATGTCCTATCACACAGGCAGAGAAGTCATTCCCGGGCGGTCCAGGCGACCATTTTTCAGGCGGTACCGGTGCCGACTGGCGAAGCGTAACCAAACGATCCCGGCAGCCCGATGGAATATCGTTTCCTACCTTATCGTGAAGCCCTATCAATGCGTCGGCGAGTTCCATGGATTCATGGGTCGGCTCCGGGTCGTCGTGCTGGTAGCGGTAGAGATCAGTGCCGGTGAGCGCCACGATCAATGGCCGGAAAGGCCAGCATTGATAGAAGGTCTTGATGGCCGAATGGCTACGCCAGGCGTGCAGGCCGATAAACAGGTCACAGGGTTCGCCTCTATAATCCGTTTTCACTTCTACCCTGTGCCCTGAATCCTGCAACAAGGCCTGCCAACGAAGCGCGGTTGCGCGGTTGCCCGCCCGCGATCCTTCCGGGGCCGGGGTGATCATTATTATATGCATACGGACGTTTCTGCTGTTTGAGCCATACCGGGCGTTAAATCGTATAATTGTTCAGAGTTATCGTAAATCAAGGTATCCTTTCCACGTATAGGACAGGTGGAGCGTTCGCTCCGTCGCTCGATTCATTTCCATTCTTCCGAGTAAGGACAATACATGGCTATTAATCGCATACGGAAATTCCTGGTTTCCAGTGTTTTGTTGACCACAGCGTTCACAGCCTCTGCCGAAACCTTCGTATTTACTGCCATTCCGGATGAAGACGAAACCAAACTGGTTGAGCGTTTCCGGGGCGTTGCGGACTACCTCTCTGAACAGCTTGACGCTGAGGTGCGCTATATCCCGGTTAAATCCTATGCGGCAGCGGTATCCGCGTTCCGTAACAATCAGGTTCAACTTGCGTGGTTTGGCGGATTGTCCGGCGTTCAGGCCCGACGCCTGGTTCCCGGTTCGGAAGCGATTGCTCAGGGCGTGGAAGACGAAGCTTTTGAAACTTACTTTATTGCAAACACCTCAACCGGGATCAAGCCTGCCGAGGAATTCAGCGAGCTTACTGATGAGTTGAAGGGAAAAACGTTCACCTTCGGTTCCAAAGGTTCCACCTCTGGCCGCCTGATGCCCGAATACTACATCCGGGAAACCTTCGGTGATAAACCGGAAGATGTATTCTCCCGCGTTGGTTTCAGCGGCAACCATACCCGGACTCTGCGTCTGGTTGAAGCGGGCACCTATCAGGTCGGCGCTCTGAACTTCCAGGTCTGGCAAAAGGAGCTGGGAGACGGGAACATCGATACCGACGCTGTTGAAGTCATCTGGAAGACCCCGGCCTACCCGGACTACCAGTGGACGATTCGTGGTGATGTTGATGAGCGGTTTGGCGAAGGCTTCAAGGGCCGGGTTAAAGAAGCGCTGCTTAACCTGAAAGACCCTGCACTACTGGAGAGTTTCCCCCGCTCCGGTTTTATTCCGGCGTCGAACGACGACTACGAGCCCATTCGTAAAACTGCGGAAGAGATTGGAATCCTCGATTGATGTCTGGATTTGATCTGTCTGGCCTGACGGCTTCTTTCGGTGGAGAACGGGTCCTGGGCCCGCTCTCCCTGACCGTGAACCCGGGAGATCAGATAGCCCTGGTTGGTAAAAGCGGTGCGGGAAAATCCACACTCATTCGCCTGATCCATGAGCAAGTTGGGCGCAAGTCATCGTTGGTTCCTCAGGAACTGGGCCTGGTCAACGCGCTTCCGGTATTTCACAACGTGTTCATGGGCCAGCTTGATAAGCACCCGACCTGGTACAACACCCTGACACTGGTTCGGCCCTTCGCGGAGGATCGCACCGAGGTCAAAGCGCTGCTAAAAGCGCTTGGCATGGACGAAAAGCTCTGGATTCCGACGGCATCACTCTCAGGAGGACAGCGGCAACGAGTCGCCATCGCCCGGGCCATCTATCGAAATGCAGGTCTGCTACTGGCAGATGAACCGGTGTCCGCTCTGGATGGCCCCCTAGCACACCTGGTCATGAGCCTTCTGACAGAACGTTTTGATACCAGCCTGATCGCCCTTCACGATGTGGATCTTGCGTTGAAGTACAGCAACCGCATTATCGGTATTCAGGATGGCCAGGTTGCTTTGGATGAAAGCAGCCATCGGCTGTCGCCGGCCGACATTATGGGGCTGTACTAAGGTGGTTGGCTGATATGCTTTCCTACCCAACGGTCCGTACCAGTCTGGCTTTTCTGGCGATTGCCGTTGTCGGGCTAGCATTTGCGGATATCAGCATCACGGCCGCAAACCCCTGGCGGGATTTGGGTAACTTCTTCCTTGGTGTCGTCACACCCAATTTCTTCAGCTCCGAAGGTTTATTGACTGCCCTGCTCCGCACCGTGGCCTTTGCGTTTGTTGGCGTTGCTTTAGGCAGTTTCTTCGGTTTCTTTCTGGCCCTGGCCTACCGCTCCTGGCCTGTACGCACGTTTTGCGCGTTCATCAGGGCCATCCATGAGTTGTTCTGGGCACTGATCTTCCTTCAGTTCTTTGGTTTTCATCCATTAACCGGTGTGCTCGCCATTGCGATCCCCTACGCCGGAATTTTCGCCAAGGTGTATTCGGAAATCCTCGATGAAGCCGACCCGGACCCAGGCAGGCTACTTCCACCCGGTACCGGTCGAATTTCTGCATTCCTGTATTCAAAAATACCAGACTGCTGGGCCCAAATGCGCACCTACACGGCCTATCGCCTCGAGTGCGGTCTGCGTTCCAGTGCCATTCTGGGTTTCGTGGGTTTGCCGACCCTCGGCTTCTATCTGGAAGCTTCCTTTTCACAGGGCCTCTACTCCGACGCCGGGGCCATGCTGATTCTGTTTTATGTGCTGATTGCCACCCTCCCGCTGTGGGTCCGGCCCAGACTGATTCCGTTTTACGTTCTGGGAGCGCCTTTTTTCCTGGGAGAAGGGTTGCCCATTGTCTGGGGCAATGTTCAGCGATTTTTCACTCAGGACATCATTCCCTCCCCGATAAGAAACGGTGAAGGTGTTGCAGGCTTAATGTCCTGGGCTGGAGACCTGATGGTGGAACAGGCACTGCCGGGCATCTGGAATACCGTTGTGCTTACACAGGTTGCGCTAGTGGTTACCGGAATACTGGCTCTGTTGGCCTTTCCACTGATTTCTAATCACTTCGGTGGCCCGGTCCGTCGTACCACCGGGCACATTCTGCTGGTCATTGGTCGCTCCACACCGGAATACATCCTGGCCTATATCCTGCTGCAACTGTGGGGGCCGTCCATGCTGCCGGCGGTGATCGCCCTTGCGTTGCACAATGGCGCGATTATCGGCCACCTGATCGGGAAGCAGACCAATACGCTGCAACTGAGACCAGACGCTACCACCGGATTCAGTCGTTACACCTGGGAGCTGGTACCCAGGGTCTACCGGTCTTTCCTGGCCTTCCTGTTCTACCGCTGGGAAATTATCATGCGGGAAACGGCAATTCTGGGGATCCTGGGCATCTATACCCTGGGTTTCTACGTGGACAGCGCAATTCAGAATATCCAGTTCGACAAGGCCATGATCCTCATCCTGATTACGGCCGCTCTCAACATCGGTATTGATACACTGGGCCGGTTCATCCGTCGCAAACTGGCGCTACAGACCATGCCAACCTGCTGAGCTGACTGGTTGCTCAGCCAGAAGTCAGCCGCGTTCAGTGTCCTTTGGCCTCGAAAGTCAGCTTTGTCTGTTGTGAGGGAATCGGAGCCTGTGCTGATTGCAGATCGATCCGCCAGATCATTGTGCTGTCAACGGTACATAACGGTGCGGTGAACCGAGCCTGATACACCCCGTCTGAAGTCTCTTTCATTGGAACCGGGTATTCTCCCATATACATGGATTCACCGCGCAAAACCGCAAGAAACCGCTCGGGTTTTTCTGACGTTTCAATAGAGAGCTGATATTCAGTCCCGTCCCCGTCATCGTCGAGTTCAAGGAGTTCGACCTTCCAATGAGCACCTTTTGAATCCCAGCCGCAGGGGCCTGCAAGCAGGTTACAGGTTTGTACATAGTTCGTTGCAATGGAGGGATCACCAGCTTCCCCGTGAGAGCTGGATGCATATCGTTCTGAGACATTCGGCCCAAAAACATAGGCAATCACAATGGCAACCAAAATCCCGAATCCCACAATTATTTTCAAAAGACTCGCCTCTTTGAATATTTGCCCGGCATTTTATGGGGGTAATCCGCGACAAGGCAAAGGTTTCTAAACTGGCGCCAGTCATGAGAAAATACCGCGCCTCCATAACATACCCATAATTGAAACAGGACACGCCCGTGCAGCCGGATATTTCCGTAAAGAACCTCAGCAAGGTCTATGAGGACGGATTCCAGGCCCTTAAAGGGGTTAATCTGGAGATCAATCGGGGCGAAATATTTGCCCTGCTCGGCCCTAATGGTGCTGGCAAGACCACCCTGATCAGCATTATCTGTGGCATCGTCAATCTCTCCAATGGTTCGGTGACAGCAGCTGGTTTCGACATTCGTAAGCAGTATCGTAAGGCCCGTGAAGCCATTGGTCTGGTTCCTCAAGAGCTGAATACCGATTCCTTTGAAACCGTGTGGAATGCAGTCTCCTTCAGCCGAGGCCTGTTCGGTAAATCTCCGAACCCCGCGCATATCGAAAAGGTGCTGAAGGACTTGTCGCTTTGGGAAAAGCGCAACAACCGGATCATGTCACTGTCCGGTGGTATGAAGCGCCGCGTGATGATCGCCAAAGCACTTTCCCACGAACCTCAGATCCTGTTCCTCGACGAGCCGACAGCAGGCGTAGATGTTGAACTCCGCCGGGACATGTGGGAAATGGTACGCAAACTCCGTGAAAACGGCACGACCATTATCCTCACTACCCACTACATCGAAGAAGCCGAGGAGATGGCTGACCGGATTGGCGTTATCCGCCATGGAGAGATCATCCTGGTTGAGGAAAAAGACCGCCTCATGAGCAAGCTCGGTAAGAAGGAGCTCAGGCTGCAGCTTCAATCCAGGCTTGAACAGCTCCCCGGTGAACTGACTCTTGAGCCGATTGAACTTTCCGAAGACGGCTACGAGCTGATCTACACCTTCGACTCCCAGCAGCAACAGGCGGGAGTTGCACGCCTGCTCCGCACACTGGGTGACCTCGGTATTGAATATCGGGATCTGCAAACACGGGAAAGCTCCCTGGAAGAGATCTTTGTCGGCCTGGTTCACGAGTGAACCGACTGACCTACAGGAGAAACGCATGAATCTTTATGGCGTTCGCGCAATCTACAACTTTGAAATGGCCCGGATGAAACGAACGGTCATGCAGAGTGTTCTGGCACCGGTCATTTCCACCTGCCTTTATTTCGTGGTGTTTGGTTCAGCCATTGGCTCACGCATGGGAGATATTGACAGCATCAGCTACGGTGCTTATATCATTCCCGGCCTCGTGATGCTTTCTCTGCTGATGCAGAGTATATCTAATGCCTCTTTCGGCATTTACATGCCCAAGTTCTCAGGCACAATCTACGAGGTGCTTTCCGCCCCGGTGTCCTACGTGGAGGTGGTTCTGGGTTATGTTGGAGCAGCAGCAACCAAGTCTGTGATCCTCGGCTTGATCATCCTCGCGACAGCCAGGGTTTTCGTAGACTACAGCGTGCTTCATCCCGTCTGGATGGTCTCCTTCCTGGTTCTCACCGCCGTTACCTTCAGCCTGTTCGGGTTCATTATCGGGATCTGGGCGGACGGTTTTGAGAAACTGCAGATTGTCCCCATGATGATTGTGACGCCTCTGGTGTTCCTCGGCGGCACCTTCTATTCAATAGATATGCTGCCTGAAATCTGGCAGACCATTAGTCTGTTCAATCCCGTGGTCTATCTCATTAGTGGCTTCCGCTGGGCGTTCTATGGCGTATCTGACGTTCACGTTGGTATCAGCGTAGGCATGACGCTGGTATTCATGCTGGCCTGCATGGTATCCATCTGGTGGATCTTCAAAACCGGGTATCGCCTTCGCTCATGAACCCGATACTCGCTGTTGCCTGCCCGGTCAGTCTGGTTTTGATGCTCAGTGGCTGCGCCGAAAGCATTGCGTCTCCGCAATCTGGCCTCCCGGAAGCCGAGGGCTGCTTCATAAACGCATCCGGAAGCGAGACTGTTACGCTTGAAATCGCAGAGACGCAGAAACAGCGAAGCAAGGGGCTGATGGGGCGAACAGGATTGGATGAAAACGCCGGCATGTTGTTTATCTTTCAGGAGGATCGGGCGCCAGAAAACGGGTTCTGGATGTACAAGACTCTGATCCCGCTCGACATAGCCTATGTCTCCGATGCCGGCAGGATTGAAAACATCCGCAATATGGTTCCGTGTGCCTCTGCGGATACCAGCAAATGCCCGACCTATCCGGCAGGCGTTACATTCCGCTATGCCGTGGAAATGGCAGCGGGCTACTTCCAGGAACATCGTATTGGCGTTGGCGACTACCTCCGTGTGGGAGCCGCCAACTGCCCTTCTTGAGCGGCATAGCCCAGCTTTTAACTGTCTTTCCAGTCTGGATGGCGTTTTTCAAGAAACGCACAGATGCCCTCGCCCGCGTCATCGGCCTTCAGGTTATCCGCCATCACCTTTGAGGTGTACTCGTAAGCATCACTCAGGGGCATTTCCAGTTGCTTGTAAAACGCCTCTTTCCCGATCTTCAGTGTGTGACATGATTTACCCGCGATGGTGCGTGCAAGACTGTAGACGGTCTCATCAAGTACCTGCTCGTCTACGACACGATTCACCAGGCCAATTTTCTCTGCCTTGAGGGCACCAATCATTTCACCCGTTAGCAGCATTTCCATGGCGTGTTTCCGGGATACATTGCGAGACAACGCCACCATGGGCGTAGAGCAAAACAGCCCGATATTAACGCCAGGTGTGGCAAAGCGCGCTGTATCGGCGGCTACCGCCAGATCACAACTGGCAACCAACTGACAGCCAGCCGCCGTGGCTACACCGGCAACACGGGCAATCACCGGTCGAGGCAGGTTCACGATCTGCTGCATCACCTTGCTGCACTGATTGAACAGTGCCAACTGGAATTCATCATTCCCCAACTCACCCCGGACTTCTTTCAGGTCGTGCCCGGCACAGAACACATTGCCGCGGGCAGCCAGCACCACCACGCGGGTCGAGGTATCTTCAGCCAGAAACTCAAGTTCGGTAGAAAGCGCTTCCAGCATCGCCATAGACAAGCTATTACGACGCTCCGGCTGGTTCAGCATGAGCGTCGTGATTCCGTTTTCGTTGTACCGGTGTACCAGGGGTTCCGCGCTAGCCGTCATTGTGCACTCCTTTTTTATGTGAATCCTTTTAGCTGGTATTGGATTCAGTATTCCCCAGTGATGGCCTGGTGTCGAAGAGACTTTTGTAGCAAATGCGGAAGTGCAAGCGAGGTGCCGCTGACGTAACGAGTGCGCGGAGCTATCGGAGCTTCTTAAAGTTTGGTGCCCGGAGCCGGAATCGAACCGGCACGGCCCAAGGGCCGAGAGATTTTAAGTCCTTTCTTTTGACTTTGAACAAAAATGGTCAACCACTAACAGCTTTGAATTTTCAAATAGTTAGGCCAGAATAATCCTTAGTGTCTTTGAGCGATTTTGAATCAAAGTGATGCACCAGCGCTGCACCGAGGGGATGACATGGCCGACAAAATGAAATTGAACAAGACCAACCTAGACAAGCTGGAAGCGGTAGATGGAAAGCGCCGCATTGTCTGGGATAGCGCCATTCAAGGTTATGGCGTGCGGATTATGCCTACCGGAGTGAAAACCCTGTTTTTCCAGACCCGCTTCAACGGTGAAGTGATCCGCGTCACCATTGGCCGCTACACAGGAACAGCCCCCAGCGCCGAACAAAGCCGGAAACGGGCTTTAGAGATCAACGCAGACATAGCTAACGGTATCGACCCCCGCCCCGAAAAGAAGGAAGCAGAAGCCGCCACCTTTGGGGATCTGCTGACGGGCTACGTTGAACTGCTGGAAGCCAAAGGTAAGAAATCCGCCCGAAACGTGAAAAACCACGTAACCGCAGACGTTCAGAAAGCCCAGCCCAAAATATGGAAAAAGCGAGCCGCTGAGATCGACCTAGACGACTGTATAAAGGTAGTTGCGGACGTAAAAGACCGGGGCAAGCTGCGCCAGGCTGACAAGATCCGTTCCTACATCCGGTCTGCCTTCACGGAAGCGATTAAAGCGCGGGGGAATGTGAACGCCCCGGCCAAACTCCGAAACATGAACATACGGAGCAATCCTGCCCGCGATATGGTGAAGGTGGAAGGCTCCAGCCAGGCCAGAACCCGCGCCCTTTCTCTTTCGGAGTTTCGCGCCTATTGGGAGCACGTTAAGGCACTACCAGAGCCGGGCCGCTCGGTGATGATGCTTCATGTTCTGACCGGCGGACAGCGCATACAACAGCTTTCCCGCGTGACCCTGCAAGACATAGACCGCGATACTCAGACCGTGACCCTGCTTGACTACAAGGGCCGTAGAGCAGAACCCCGCCGCCACTCTATCCCGCTGCTGCCGGAAGCGCTGGCCTGTATCGAGAGGCTAACCGGGGCCGGGAGCTATGTATTTTCCTGCGATGGCGGCCAAAACCCAATCAATGGCAAGTACATATCGGAGCGGGTAGACAAGATCCGAGACGCCATGAAGGAAGCTAAGGAACTGGAGGGCGGGCACTTCACGCCCGGCACGATCCGGGCAACGATTGAAACCCGACTGGCGGCCAAGCCCTACCGGGTAGGCTCAGACGTGCTAGGTCAATTACTGAGCCATGGTTTAGGCGGAGTGCAGGCCCGCCACTACCAGCACCACAGTTTTAATGAAGAAAAGCTGGAAGCCCTGCAAATGCTTTACCGCATGGTAGAAGGATTGCCAGAGCCGACCGCCCAGGTTATCCCGTTTAACCGGGAGGCGACCGCATGACGACGCCATTAGATGAAATGATTGCCGAATTTGAGAAGGCAGACGACTACATGAAGGAAAGGGAGTTACGGGCAAAAAGAATAAAAATGCCCGCCGACCCAGAAGCCTGGCTATCGAATCTTGAAAAAAAGCTGGCGGAAAAGTTGCCGCAGCTTCCTGAGCCTGTCCGTTCCGAGTACACCGAGCTAATGACCGATCAGATTAAAACCGCCCGAAATTGGCTGGCTCTGGGGGAGCAGGCAGCGCTAAGAACTATGGTTGCCCTGCTTTTCGACAATTACAACCTAGTGCTGCACAACATTGACCGGAAAGACGCGGCCCCGGCACGCAAAGGGCGGTCTGCTGGCGGCCAATCAACGGCAGAGCAAAAGCAAGCCGAGGCAGAAGCCAATATTGCCCAGGTGGTCGAGCTATGGGAAAAGTTGGAGGCACAGGGGCGCCCCGAGCGTGAGCGAGCGGGAATCATCGCTAATCGAATGGGGAGGCCAATAGACACAGTTAGGAGGTGGGTAAAGAAAGCGGGATTACGCTAAGCGTACAGACTGCGCCAAATCAGAAAGTGGCCTTGTTCAAAACTGAATGAGGCCAAATCATGCGAAACACCACCCACGTAGAAACCACCCAGCAAAACGCAACCACCCTACCCCCGGAATCAACCGTAACCATGCCCCGGTTATGGGATCAAAAGACCCTTGCGGCTTACCTTGGAAAATCAACCGCCTGGTGCGAGCGCGCCCGATGGGCGGGGGAAGGCCCCAGGTTTATTAAGCTGGGCCGGCATGTACGTTACCGGGCTGAAGATGTGCTGGAGTGGATAGACTCACATGCCAGCGCTCAGAACATGGAGGGCGCTGCATGAAAAACGCCCGACCAGTTTCCCAGCCGAGCGCCCTAACCTGCGTTAATGATACCAGCACCCAGGCCCAACGAGAAAGGCTGTTAGCCGCCCTCAAAGAGCTGGGAGCGGTTAACACCCTGTTTGCCCGTGACACCCTCAACATCATGTCACCCGCTGCCCGAATCAAGGAACTCAGGGAGCAAGGGCACAAGATCGACACCGACCGCTTATACATCTATGACCGGGATGGCCGGTTGCATAGCCGTGTAGCGCGGTACGTCCTCATGAGGCAAGCACAGGCGAGCGACTGAGGGCGACACAATGGGAGCTATCGACCTGTTCCAGCAAAGGCTGGGCAGGCGGCCCTATTGTGGCGATAACCTGGCCACGGATGGCCTTTATCGTCTGCCGCTCGCCTCAGCAATGACCCACCGACTGATACAGCCGAACACAGCCAAGCGGGTAGCTGCACTGTGCTTTGACATAGACCGAAACGGCGCCGCACTCGACTGGTACGACCGCCACGCCCCGGCCCCGAATTTGTCCGTAATGAACCCGGCCAACGGGCACGCCCACCTTATTTACTTGCTGTCTGCTCCGGTTGCCGTTTCAGATGCGGCCCGGATAAAGCCCGTGCAGTATCTAGCAGCCATTCAGGAAGGCTTACGCAGCACTCTGGAAGCCGACCGGGGATATAGCGGCCTTGTCGTGAAAAACCCCGCTAATGACTACTGGATTACGCGAGAATGGAACGCAGATCCTTACGGGCTAGATGAGCTGGCGGACTGCGTAGTTTTGCCCTCTCCTGCCGAATTACGACGCCGTGCCAGTGAATCTGATTACGCTGGTTTGGGGCGGAACTGCACACTGTTTGAGATGGTCAGGAAACGAGCCTATAGCCTTGTGCGCGATTACTGGCGGCCTGGTGGCGCTATTCCTTTCGCCTCTGCCGTTGTCGAAGTGGCAGAGGCCGAAAACACGCAATTTTCTACGCCCCTGTCGGCGAGCGAGTGCCGAGCGATTGCACGCAGTGTTAGCCGCTGGGTATGGCAACGGTTCAACCCTGCCGAGTTCCGAGCGATACAGGCCGCTAGAGGTAGCAAGAAGGGAGCGCGTACCAAAGCCCAGCTATTGCCCTCAGTAATTGAAATGGCAAGCCAGGGAGTACCGCAACGAGTTATTGCCGACACTCTGGGTATATCGCAAAAAACCGTTTCTAATTGGATAAAGTCGATTCGCGAATAATGTTTGAGTAAAAGCCATATCAGATAAACAGGGCATTACCCTGGAACGGCTTTAAGCAGTTATGCACACCAAGCGGCCCTCAGCCATGGACGGGCAAAAAGGGCAAAACCGCATGGCCTTTGTCCAAAAAGGAAACTGTTTCGAAAATGGACAAACCGAACCGCATGAAAACCGTTCTCATACCGTCCTACACCCGTTCAACGACCGTTCAACGACCGTTAATTCACGCACTGTTCATAAAAACAGCCTGTATACCTATACATACTTTGGTTATTTTTTATGCTAAGATTTAGACGTAACGAGCAATCGGCTGCCGTTACAGGCGGCCAGAGCATTATTTTATGCCGCTAAAGCGAGGTTCTAAGCATGAAACTAGCCGCACTCCGGGAACAGCGCTCCGCCAAAGTAGACGCCATGAAGGCCCTGGTAGACGCTGCCGCCAACGATAGCCGCGACCTGACCGCAGACGAGGCCCAGAAATTCGACGGGCTCAAGGCGGAAGAGCGCAACCTGACCAAACAAATTGAACGCGCCGAGTACCTGGCAGAAACCGAGCGCCGCGCTGCTGGCACTCCGGTATCGGATAACGCCTCTGCCGACTTTGACAAGCTGGCGGGCTCCGTGTCTGTCCTAAAGGTGATTCGGGCCCAGATGGAAGGCCGCTCTCTGGATGGCGTAGAGCGTGAGTACGCCCAGGAAGCGGAACGCCGCTCCGGTCGCAAGGCTCAAGGCGCCTTTATCCCGATGCAGGCCCTTGAAACCCGCGCCAACGACACGACCAGCGCCGCCGAACTGGTAGCCACTCAGAACCGCCCACAGGACTACATCGGCGCCCTGCGTAATCGCCTGCTAGCCCGCCGCCTGGGTGTTCGGGTACTGACCGGCCTGCAAGGTGACGTAACCGTGCCCAAGCATGGCTCTAGCCTGTCCCTGGGCTGGGTTGCCGAAGGTGGCGCCGTGCCTGAAGGTACTATGGGCTTTGACTCGGTAACGCTGTCTCCGAAGCACACCGGGGGCAAAACCGAGATGTCCCGCCAACTGATTCAGCAATCAAGCCCTGGTATCGAGCAACTGGTACGGGATGACCTGACCGCCCTGGTAGCCCAGGAGATCGACAAGGCCATTTTGGTAGGGGGCGGCGTTAACGAGCCAACCGGCATCATTTCCAACGCCAACGTGCAGACCGCCACCATGCCGGCAAGCTGGGCGGACGTTCTGGGCCTGTCTGAGCTGCTGGAACTGTCGAATCTGGACGGGACCACCTTCCTTTCTGACCCTGCCGTGCGAACCACCTTTGCCAGCACTGAGAAAGTGGCCGGCTCTGGATCTGGCTTCCTGGCGGAAAACGGGCAGATGGATAGCAAGCCCTACATGGTGACAAACCAGATGCCGGCAGACACCCTGCTGTACGGCGATTTCTCCCAGGTCATGCTGGGCATTTGGTCTGAAATCGACATTCTGGTTAACCCCTACGCCGAACCGGCCTACTCCCGTGGTGGTGTTCAGGTTCGCGCTATGGCGACCTGTGACGTAGCCCTGCGCCACCCGCAAGGCTTTGTTGTAGCGACTCCGGTCTAAGGGGTGAGCATGGAACGGCGAGCACTTGAAAGCGCCGTTGTAAGCAAAGGCCGCACCCTGTACGGGTATGCGGCCCGCTTCAACGAGCCAACCGATCTGGGGGGATTTTCTGAAATCATCCGGCCCGGTGCTTTTAAGCGCTCGCTGGCCAGTGCTGACGCTCAGAAAGTCCGCGCCATTTACGAGCACGATTCCCGGTCACTGCTGGGACGCCTGGGGGCTGGAACCTTGCGGCTGTATGAGGACGCCAAGGGCCTGGCCTTTGAGGTGGATCTACCCGACACCCAGCTAGGCCGGGATTTGCCTGTTCTGGTGGAACGGGGCGACGTGGCCGGCTGCTCCTTTGGCTTCATTGCCCAGGGCGAGCAGTGGGAAGGCGAAACCCGCCACCTAACAGACGTGGATCTGTTCGAGATAACCATTACCGCCACGCCGGCCTATGACAGTACCACTGTGCAGGTACGCGGTAAGCAGCCGCAGAGCGTGAAACTTGCCCGCCTGTATCTGGAGGCTTGCCGATGAAGTGGAACCCGTTTAAGAAGCCCGAGCAACGGAACAACACACCGGCCTATGACACCTACTATTCCAGTCTGGCCATTGGTGGTGAGTCTGCCGGGGTATCGGTGAACACGGAAACTGCCGAAAGCATCAGCGCCGTGTACGCCTGCGTAGCGGCCATTTCCGAGACGGTAGGAAGCCTGCCCCTCTACGTCTACAAACGGACAGACAAAGGCCGGGAGAAAGCCCCACAGCACCCGCTGTATAAGCTGCTGCACGACACGCCCAACGACTACCAGACCGCCCTAGAGTTCCGAGAGCAACTGCAACGGCACGTTTTGCTGCGCGGCAATGCCTACGCCGAGATTGTCCGCAACGGAGCGGGCCGGCCCTCTGCCCTGCTGCCTGTTCACCCTGACCGGGTAACGATTCTCCGCAGCCAGCAAGGCCGGTTGCTGTATGACATTGTGGACGATTCAGGCCGGACACGGCGCCTGCTGGCGGACGAGGTGCTGCACGTTAAGTACCACTCAGACGACGGGATCATAGGCCGTAGCCCGATTCAGGTAGCCCGCGATACCGTTGGCCTTGCCCTGGCAGAGCGCACCCACGGCGCCAAAATGTTTGAGCAAGGTACAAAGCTGTCCGGGGTAATCGAAACCCAACCGGGCACGACCAAAGACCAAGCCGCACAGATCCGGGATAGCTGGGCTGCTGGGCAAGCCGGAGTAAACAACCACGGCAAGACCGCTGTATTGCCCCAGGGCGCCCAATTCAAAACGGTATCTATGACCCTGGAAGATGCGGAATGGATCGCCGCCCGCCGCCTGTCCATCGTGGAATGTTGCCGCCTGTTCCGTATGCCGCCGGTCATGGTGGGCGATATGGAAGCCGCGAACTATTCCAACGTGGTAGAGCTGGGCCGGTTCTTTGTGACCAACACCCTACGCCGCCACCTTGTCGCCTGGGAACAGGCCATTAACCGCGTTCTGGTGAATGACCCCGCCACCTACTTTGTAGAGCACAACGTAGAGGGCCTGTTACGGGGTGACAGCCTGACCCGCGCCCAATTCTATGAGCGGGCCATTAGTGACGGATGGATGAAGCGGAGCGAAGTGCGCCGCCTGGAGAATATGCCAACCATCGAGGGCATTGACGATGAAGCAGCACAGACCCGAGAAGCTGGGTAATACCCACGTGAGCTATAAGCCAAAGGCGCGGGCATTGCCGTTGAACGGTGCCAAGTGGCGCCGGCTGCGTGCCCAGGTATTGGCAGAAGAACCGCTGTGCCGTTGGTGCCTGGCAGAAGGCCGGTACGTGGCCAGCGTAGACGTTGACCACATTAACAACGATGGCGACGACAACAGGCGCGATAACCTGACCGGCATGTGCCATGAGTGCCACGCCCGCAAGACACGGGCAGAGATGAACGGGCAGGACGTGAAGCGCAAAGGCTGCGACCGGAACGGCTTTCCACTTGACCCAGGCCATGGATGGAACAGCGAAAAAATCACCAGCAACCGGAGCGCTACGAACCGCGCCCCCAGTCACGAAAACACAGCCGAGGGTTAGGAGTTCCGACAATGCCAGGCCCAGGTAAAAAACCAACCGCCTTGAAGGTGTTAGCAGGCAACCCCGGCAAGAAGCCATTGCCTGAAGGTGAACCGAACTACGGCAACGCCGACTTAATGCCGCCCGAGTGGCTGACAGAAGGCGCAAAGGCACGTTGGGAACCGCTGGCCAGGGCCTTACAGGTTAACGGACTGCTCAACGAGGCCAACCGGGAAGTATTGGCCGGCTACGTGACGATGGTAGCGGAGTTCGCCAGGAAGGTAGAACAGACCGGAGAGGCTGACTTGAAGCTGATGCAGCAAATTCGACTGGTTGCCCGTGAGTTTGGTTTTACGCCCAGCTCTCAGGCCGGCATAGCAACCCCAGGCAAGAAACAGGCAGACGATGGCAAAGGCCGATTCTTCAAAGCAGGCTGATTACTGGTATGACGAGGACGCCGCAGAAACTGCCGTGGCGTTCTTTGCCGAGTGCCTGACCCACACTACCGGAGAGTGGCGGGGACAACCGTTTGTGCTGGATGAATGGCAGGCCCGCATTGTCCGGGATCTGTTCGGATGGAAGCGCCCGGACGGGACGCGGAAGTATCGAACCGCCTTTATTGCCCTGCCCCGGAAGCAAGGAAAGACGACGTTAGCCGCTGGCTTGGCCCTGTATGCCCTTTACTGCGACGGGGAGCCCGGCGCCCAGGTAATCAACGCCGCCGCAGACAGGGAGCAAGCCGCGCTTTGCTTTGAGAGCGCTAAGGGCATGGTAGAAGCCGAGCCCGAGCTAAACAGCCGCAGCGAGGCTTACAGGCGGTCTATCATCGTTCCCAATACCGGAAGCAGCTACAAGGTATTGAGCAGTGACGCCAACACCAAACACGGGCTTTCGGTTTCCTATGCCGGGATTGACGAGCTGCACGCCTGGCCAGACCGGGAACTGTACGACGTACTGGTTACGAGCATGGGCGCCCGGCGCCAACCGCTGACAGTCGTCACGACCACGGCAGGCTATGACAAGCACACCATCTGTTATGAGCTATGGGACTACGCGGTAAAGGTTCGGGACGGGGTAGTACCTGACGATACCTTTTTGCCGGTGATTTACGCGGCTGACCCTGACGACGATTGGACAGACCCGGCTACCTGGGCAAAGGCTAACCCCGGCTTTGGGGTATCGGTGAAAGAAGAATTTTACGCTCAGGAGTGCGCCAAGGCCCGCGCCCTGCCTGCCTATGAAAACACGTTCAGGCGCCTGTACCTGAACCAGTGGACGGAATCTGACAGCCGTTGGCTTTCCTCTGACGCCTGGAACGAGTGCGGGGGCAAGCTGCCCGACCTGTCCGGGGCGACCTGTTACGCCGGCCTGGATCTGGCCACCACGACCGATATAGCGGCCTTGGTGCTGGCTTTCCCGGTAGAGGGCCTGACCTACCTGATTCCGTTTTTCTTTGTGCCCCAGGAGGCCATACAGAAGCGGGTAAACCGTGACCGCGTGCCCTATGACGTGTGGGTGCGGGAAGGCTACATAACCGCCACGCCTGGCGCCGTGATCGACTACGACCACATACGGAACAAGATTAACGAGCTAGCTGGGCAATACCCAATCCGAGAAATTGCGGTAGACCGCTGGAACGCCGCCCAAATCAGCACCCAGCTAGAGGGGGACGGTTTCGAGCTAGTGGGCTTTGGTCAGGGCTTTGCCTCAATGAGCGGCCCGACCAAGGAATTTGAGGCCCGCGTAATCGGTAAGACCCTGCGCCACGGTGACAACCCGGTGCTGCGCTGGATGGCCTCAAACGTGACCGTAGAGCAAGACGCCGCCGGCAACCTGAAACCGAGCAAAAAGAAATCGACCGAGAAAATAGACGGGATTGTTTCGGCAATCATGGCCATTGGCCGCGCCATGGTGGCGAACGAGGCCCCGGTAGAAACTGAGGTATTTTTCGTATGACCCTGACACTAGCCAGCGTGAAAGAACATTTACGAGTAACCCACTCGGCAGAGGATAGCGTGATACAGAGCTATTGGGACGCCGCAGAGGGCCATGTAGCCGAATATCTGGGCGATGACCTGCCCGACCCTATGCCCGAGCCGATACAGGCTGCTGTGCTGCTTCTGGTGGGGGATCTGTACGTTAACCGCACCCGCCAGGCTGACCGCGTGCTGCATGAGAACAGCGCCTATGCCCTGCTGCTGAACCCCTACCGGACAACCGAGGTTCTGTAATGACCATAGGCAACCTGAGCCACCCGATTAAGATTAGAAGCCTGCAACTGACGCAAGATCCCGTTACAGGCGAGATGGTAGAGGATTGGGCCGACTTGGCCACAGTCTGGGGAAGCATACAGGGTGTTTCGGGCCGGGAATTTCTGGCGGCCTCTGCCGAGCTGGCCCAGACCACCCACAGAATCACCATTTACCACCGGGACGACCTGACGCCCGATATGCGGCTTGTGTCCGGTTCGACCGAGTACCAAGTAAAGGCCCTGTTACCGCAAAACGACCGCTTTCTAATGACGGTTATGTGCGAGGTTCTGAGCTAGTACCCGCATCTCCTGGGTGGGCCTGGAAGCAGGATAAGTCAGGAGGGGGATTACACGGCGAGTGCCCCGGACATAGGCCGAAAACCCCGTGAGCGTGTGCAGGTTTACTCCTCTGGGGATTACCTGGACCTGACGACACGCAGAGGCCCGGTAGAGCGATTCTGCCGGGCCTTTTTTTGGGTATTACGAAAGTTTCGTAGTACTGCCCCCCAAGTTGGGGGAAAGCCCCGAGGGTGTCCGCCGATGGCGTAGACGTCCCCCAGTGGAGAAACACCCTCCTAGCTGCACCGCCACTAAGCAGGCGGCGCGACCGCTTGGCAGTCCTTGCGAGCGGTTAAACATGGTGCGGCTGGCCGGAATCGAACCGGCACGCCCTAACGGGCTTCAGATTTTAAGTCTGATGTGTCTACCAATTTCACCACAGCCGCATTTTTCTTAATCTGATGCACCAGTGATGCACCAAATTTTTTGACCTTCCCAAACAACTGTTTTAAGTAGCCTTTTTCGACACGCAAGAATTATTTTAAGTCTCTTGTGTCTACCAATTTCACCATCCGGGCATCGGAGGGAGGTTTTGAGGGGCAGAATTGTATAAGGGCGTGATCAGTAACGCAATTCCGATTCACCAATCACCCCGAATTATCCTTGTACCGGCTTCAGTGCTCTGCCCTTATAGATGTATCCGGCAATCTTCGGCGCTTTGGGTATGTAAAGGTTTTCGAGTTCTACTATGTCAAAACCTGCATCGCGTATGAGGTCGGCAATGTGGCGATTCAAGTGGCATCCTCCTGCGAGCTTCTTCCAACCTGGGGTAATACGATGCTGCCACTTGCGGGTACTGTCATCTGGTGATTCACCATGCTCAAGAAACAGCAACTCACCTCCGGGCTTGAGTACTCGTTTCATTTGCTGAAGTGCAGCATACCAGTCGGGAATGGTGCAAAGCGTAAAGGTAAGCAATACCGTATCGACACTCTCATCTTCGAGTGGAATCTGCTCCCCGGGCAAATCCAGCCATTCAACGTTTATGGGCGATCGGATCAGGTTCGGTTGAGCCTTGCGGCGCATGCCTTCAGAGGGCTCAAGACCATACACGAGGTCCACATGGTCAGGGTTGTAGAATTCCAGATTAATGCCCGAACCCATGCCCACTTCCAGAACCTTGCCTCTGGCATGGGGGACAACCTGGCTGCGCAGTTTCATCACCTGGCCCATGGAACAGGCCTTGTCTATGATGTGGGGGAGTATTTTATCTTCGTAAAAGCTCATTAAGGCTCCCGTGTTTATCCTTGTTATATGTCAAGGGTGCGACATTTCGCCCCAGGCAGGCGCAAGCGGTTTTAGTAATAATGCCACCACTGCCGGTAACAATAATCACAAGAGTAGCCTGTGCAGCGGCCGTTCAGGAACGCTGTTCCTGGTATTTGTCTTGAGTGCGCTACCGGAGGGTTCCCATGGAACTAGATCCTCTCATCCTATCGCGAATTCAGTTCGCGTTTGTGGTGTCATTTCACGCCATTTTCCCGGTGTTTACCATCGGGCTTGCGTCCTACATCGCCGTTCTGGAGGGTTTGGCCTTCAAAACAGAGAACCCGGTATGGACCAAACTTTCCGGTTTCTGGACCAAAGTTTTCGCTGTTGTATTCGGAATGGGCGTGGTTTCCGGCATTGTTATGTCGTTTCAGTTTGGAACGAACTGGAGCAACTTTGCCCAGGCCAGCGCAAACTTCCTTGGCCCGATTCTTAGCTACGAAGTTCTTACCGCATTCTTCCTGGAGGCAGGCTTCCTCGGCGTGCTGCTGTTCGGGCGAGACAAGGTACCGGCAGGCCTGCACCTGTTTGCGGCCATTATGGTCGCCACAGGAACCTTTATCTCTGCATTCTGGATTCTTTCCGCCAACAGCTGGATGCAGACTCCTGCAGGCTTCGAACTACGCGAGGGCGTATTCCACGTCACCTCCTGGAGTGAGGCCATTTTCAATCCCTCATTCCCTTACCGTTTCATGCACATGGCCCTGGCATCATTCCTGACCGGTAGTTTTGTTGTCGCGGGTGTAAGCGCCTGGTACATCCTTCGCGGTCGCGAAGTGGAGGCCAACAAGAAGGCCTTGTCGATGTGCCTCTGGTTACTTTTGTTCATTGCACCGGCCCAGGCCGTCGTGGGTGACTTTCATGGACTGAGCACGCTTGAACATCAGCCGACGAAAGTTGCGGCGATGGAAGGCAACTGGGAAACCTCTTCCCATGTTCCTCTTCTGCTCTTTGCAATTCCGTCAAAGGAAAAACAGGAAAACCTGTTTGAAATCGGAATTCCGAGTCTTGCCAGCCTGATTCTTACCCATAGCTGGGACGGTGTCGTGCCCGGGCTGAAAGACGTCCCCGTCGAAGAACAGCCACCGGTTGCCATCGTGTTCTGGTCTTTCCGGGTGATGGTCGGGCTGGGCGTGTTGATGATCCTGTTCGCTGTGACCGGGCTGGTGCTCCGGGCTGGTGGTCGTTATTACCAGTCCAGATGGTTCCTGCAGGGGCTCAGGTTCATGAGCCTTTCTCCGTTCTTCGCAGTGCTTAGTGGCTGGTTTGTTACCGAACTCGGGCGGGCACCCTGGCTGGTTTACGGCATCATGGATCAGGCATCAGCTGTTACGCCTTCCCTCACCGGCGGTATGGCGTTGTTTACGCTGATTGGTTACATCGTGGTGTATGCCCTGGTGTTCACAGCGGGTGTGTATTACCTGATGCGCGTGCTTTACGTTGGCCTTGAGGATCGCCACGACGAAGATGAGCACGAGGCTGAACGACCCATGCGGCCTTTTTCTGCGACCCATGTACCCTTTGAGATCGAGGATGAAGACGGCCTCGAAAATACTGCCAAGCAGGGAGGTCACTGATTATGGAACTGTTCGATCTGCCCCTCATCTGGGCATTTATCATTGGCTTCGGCATCATCATGTACGTATTGATGGACGGCTTCGACCTTGGAGTGGGGATTCTCTTTCCGTTCGCGCCAAATGAAGAAGCCCGTGACACTATGATGAATACCGTCGCTCCCGTCTGGGACGGCAACGAAACCTGGTTGGTCCTGGGTGGCGCGGGGCTTCTTGCGGCCTTCCCGATGGTCTACAGCATCTTCTTGCCGGCACTCTACATCGGCGTTTTCCTGCTCCTCGCAGGTTTGATCTTCCGTGGAGTGGCCTTCGAGTTTAGGTTCAAAGCGCGGACATCACGATATCTCTGGAACTGGGCGTTTGCGGGCGGTTCCACTGTTGCCTCGTTCGCACAGGGGGCAGTCGTCGGTGCCTATATCCAGGGGTTTGAAACAGCCAATGGTGTGTATGTTGGCGGCGCACTGGATTGGCTTACGCCTTTTACCGTTCTTACCGGCCTGGGAATGCTCGCGGGCTACGCGCTGCTTGGCTCCACCTGGCTGATACTGAAAACCGACGGTCGCCTTCAGGACTGGGCTTATCGCATTACCCTACCCCTGCTGGCAGCCGTGTTGGTGATCTTCGGTATTATCAGCGTGTGGACGCCATTTGTTGACGACCTGGTTCGTGAGCGCTGGTTCTCCAACCTGAGTGTGATCTGGATTCTGCCAGCACTGACCCTGTTGTGCGCCTTCCAGATATTCCGTTCAGTGCGCAAACGCTCCGAAGGTTTGCCGTTCGTGGCCACCATGGGACTGTTTGTCACGACCTATCTTGGTCTGGTCGTTAGTCGCTGGCCCTACGTCGTGCCACCGGACTACACCCTGTGGCAGGCAGCCTCCGCGTACGAATCCCAGTTGTTCCTGTTGCTGGGCCTGCTGTTCGTCATCCCGATCATACTGTGTTACACCGCCTGGGCTTACTGGGTGTTCCGCGGAAAAGTTCGGGCTGGCGAGGGTTACCACTAAGTGGGAACCTCTGAGTCCCCATCCCCGGGGCCCACGCCCCGGGAAGTACGGCAGTGGCTAAAGGCGTTGGCTGGAAACAGCCAACGGTGGATCAACGCTGCGGTCGGTGCCGGTGTCACCGCTGGCGTTGCCACCGTTGTCCAGATGGTTTTGCTCGCCCGGATTGTCCACCTGGGGGTTATCGAAGAAGCTTCTCTGTCAGACCTCACCTATCTGTTCACCGGTGTTGTTGCCGCCATCATCGCACGGGCGATCGCTCAGGGCCTGCAAACCCGATTTGCTGCCCGGTCCAGCGAACAGGTCCGAAAGGATGTCCGCCGACAGCTCAGTGCCCACTGGCATCATCTAGGGCCGTTGGAAATCGGACAGTCTTCCGCGGGTGAACTGGCGAGGGAATGGATCGACCATGTCGAAGCCCTCCACGGCTACTTCGCGCGATTTTTACCGCAGATGATGCTTTCGGTGATCATCCCACTGATTATCCTGTTCGTTGTGTTTTCCCTGGATTGGTTAGCGGCTATTTTTCTGCTGCTTTCGGCTCCATTGATTCCTTTGTTCATGGCGTTGGTTGGCATGGGCGCAGAAAATCTCAACCAACAGCATTTTGAAACTGTGAGCCGCCTTTCAGGGCAGTTTCTGGATAAAGTTCGGGGCATCACAACTCTTCAGTTGTTCGGACAGACTGAACATGCCACATCCCTAATTCAATCCCGCTCGGATCGCTATCGCAGGATCACCATGAAAACGCTGAAGGTGGCGTTCCTTTCCTCTGCGGTTCTGGAATTTTTCTCATCGGTCGCCATCGCTGTTGTGGCTATGTATATCGGCTTTGGCCTTCTGGGCTACATTACCTACGGTCCCTCTGTGGAATTAACCCTGTATTCCGGGTTGTTAATCCTCCTGCTGGCACCGGAATTTTTCCAGCCTTTACGCACCCTGTCACAGCACTATCATGACCGTGCCGCCGCGCTGGGCGCCGGATCCGAGTTGCTGACACGATTGCAGTCCGGCCCGTCCCCGTCCAGACGTGCCCCGGGGCTACAGGACATGCCGAAGGATGTGATATCCCTTCGTCACGTCAAGCTTTCCTACGGTCAAGAGCGATCCGTGTTCAACGATCTGTCCCTGGAGATTCGTAAGGGAGCATGTGTTGCGCTCAGCGGGCCGTCAGGTAGTGGCAAGAGCTCCCTGCTTCATCTGATTGCGGGGTTCGCCCGTGCGGATTCCGGCGACGTGGCAGTATTCGGAGCTGAACCGGGATCTTTCCCGTTTGGCTGGCTTGGACAACGTGGCTTTCTCGTTCAGGGTTCATGGGCTGACAACATCCGTCTGACCACACCAGATGCTTCCGACATTGCTATCGAAAATGCAATTCGCCAGGTTGGCTTAGGTGCGTTAATCGACAACCGGCCAAACGGTATCCACAGCCAGGTGTCTGAAGATGGCCAGGGGCTCTCGGGAGGCCAGGCCCGGAGATTAAGTCTTGCCCGCTTGTTTGTTTCCGAGTATCCGCTGATTCTTCTCGACGAGCCAACCGCAGGGCTGGATGCTGACAGCGAACTCCATGTCCTTGATGCACTGCACAAATTGACGGAATCAGGTCGCACCCTTGTGTTCTCAACCCATCACCAGGCACTTCTTGCCCTCGCCGATCGGATACTTCTGGTGACAGATGGAGAGGTGCGCGATGCGTAGTCTTCTACCCTGGCTTCGCCTCATATTCCGAAGCCCTGGCCGCCTGGCAACTGGCGCGATATTGCTCTTGTTAACGCTGCTTTCCGGCATTGGGTTGCTTGCGCTTTCCGGCTGGTTTATCACGGAAACCGCTCTCGTCGGTGCTTTACTCATCGCAGGCGTTCACGCCACGATCAACCTGTATACGCCGGGTGGCGGTATTCGTTTTTTTGCGGTGGCCAGGACCGTTACACGGTATGCAGAGCGGGTTTATAACCACGACACAGTGCTCCGGTTACTGACGACGATCCGTGTGGTCCTGTTTAGCCAGCTCTCCCGTTCTGGCCGCTCACACCGGCATGACCTGACAGGGGCTCAATGGCTGTCACGCCTCACTATGGATGTCGATGCCCTCGATACGCTTTATCTCAGGTTGATTGCCCCGGCGGGACTCGCTCTGTTGGTCACGGTGTTGATGTTGCTCGTTTCGGCAATCTTTCTGAATGTTAAATCGGCACTGTGGTTGGCTCTGCCACTGCTTGCAGCCTTTCTTTTGGCGACCGTTGGCACTTATCTGCGCACCCGACATATCACCAGGCGTCAGAGCGATCGAACTGAGCAACTCCGAAGCGGTATTATTGAGCATCTCGAAGGAATTGCGGAACTGACCGCTGCCGGACGGACCGGTAAGCATGCGGCCCGCCTTTTACGACAGGCCTTTGAAAGCAACTCGGATCAAGCCAGAGCGGACAGTCGCACGGGCTGGCAGCTGGCATTGTCCAATATGCTGATCAGCCTGAGCGCTGTGGCAGCACTCTGGCTCGGCCTGGAATTATTTCAGAAAGACCTCGTATCAGGACCGGTAATGGTGATGGTGCCCATAGCATTTCTCGGACTGGCTGAAATTTACGGCATGTTACCGGATGCATTTGGGCGCCTTGGCGCTACAGAAGCCTCGGCGGGACGCCTCAACAATGATATCAGCATCGCTGAGCCCCCCCGACAAGTCGCTACACCTGGGTTGCCCGGCGAGCTTTCCCTGTTCGTTTCGGATCTGGGTATCCGATACCAGGATTTGCCGCCATTGATGACGCACTTCAGTCTCCAAGTTAAACGGGGCGAACACCTGGGTATTATTGGGCATTCAGGGAGCGGCAAATCATCGCTTGCAGATACGTTGGCTGGGCTGATCGAGCCGTTTCACGGTAGCCTGGCCAAACAGGAGGCCTGTTATCTGACCCAGAAAACGGTTTTATTTGATGATACGTTGAGGGCGAACCTGTTGTTGGGTAATCCTTCGGCAACCGATACCGAACTGTGGCGGGTGCTGGACACCGTTGAGATGGCGGACCGCTTCATTGCGGAAGCGGACCAACTCGATACCTGGCTGGGCAGCGCCGGCAGCCGGCTGTCCGGGGGCGAAGCAAGGCGCATTGCGCTTGCCCGGGTGCTGCTAAGCCCAGCCCCTCTACTCCTGTTGGATGAGCCATTTACCGGAGTTGATGCTGTAACCCGAGATCGCATCAGTACCCGGCTGAATAGCTGCTTCGAAGGGCGAACGGTGATTGGTTTTGGCCACAGCATCGACGCCCTTCCCGTTGTTGATCGAGTGATACACCTAGTTCCTTGAAAGGTACCTTGAAGGTACCTTGAAAGTTCCCTGAAGGCGCCTAGCGGGTTCCCAGCACCTCAAAGGTCAGTCCGGCCTTGCTGATCAAACGCGCCATCAAACGACCGTTGAGCAACGATGCGGGTGTCCAGAATCCCCCCGGTGCGTCTTCTGCAATATCAAAAGCCAGGCACATGCCGGCTTCACCGAGCATTTTTCCCGTGGAGCCATAACCGGGGTCCCTGTCACCGGTGACTTTGGTAATAATGGTTTGGCCCGATTCATTCCTGCCTATGAATCGCAGATCGTAGAACCCTGATTGCTGTGCTTCCGGGCTCGGTCCTTCCCCGGGTTGGGGTACAAACTTTTCAACCAGCCAGCGAGTAGGCTTGATTGCCGACGCAACGAAGAAGGCGCCAAGTGCGCTGGTAATCGCCAACGCAGTCATTCGGCCTTTCATTCCGCGACCGGTCATCATCGCTTCGTCATAGGTAAACTCTTTGCCGTAGCGAGCCTGCTGTAGTGCATTTGAGCGATGAACGACCCGTGTATTAATCGCGCCCATGACAAACGGGGCAAGCCAGACATTAAAGGCGCGGTCATATTCGGCTGACTTAAGACTCGGCTGGCGTTTGGTTGAGCGGTGTTCTGGAGGGCAAATCGAAAACGGGTTCGCCAGCTCCTTGCGCAGGTCAGGGTCTGCTGCAGCTTCTTTTGCGACATTGATCATTGATGCCACCGTGCCCCCCGAGAACTCTCCCTTGGCAACCTTAACCCGCATCCGGACATCCCGGCACGGCATTCCGAAAGCGTCTTCAGACTGTTGCTGCAGGTACCAGACCCCCATGTCCGAGGGAATGGAATCAAACCCGCAACAGTGGACAATACGAGCACCAGAGGACTTCGCTTCCTCTTCGTAGCGCTGAATCATCCGGCGAATCCACTGGACCTCGCCGGTCAGGTCGCAATAATCGGTTCCAACCCGAACACAGGCCTGAATGAGCGGTTCTCCATACAGTGCATAAGGGCCAACGGTTGATATCACTACCCTGGTTTGTTCGCACATCGTCAGTAACGCTTCACCATCGGAAGCATCAGCGATCACAATGGGTAAAGAGTCAGCGCCAAGGCTTTGTTTCAGAGAGCCCAGCTTTGATTCTGACCGGCCGGCAATGGCCCAGCGAACCTCTTTTCCAACGCCGTAAGTGTCGTAGAGGTAACGTGTCAGAATCTGGCCAACAAAGCTGGTGGCCCCAAAGACTACAAGATCGTAGGTCTTGTCCGTTGATTTTGTCATTCCCGGTTTCCTTTCGGATGTTTATCGGAGAACACTAGCACTTTCCAAGCGACATTGTGATCACGTCGTCAGGGCCAATCGTTTGTCGTGCGTCTTGAGGCACACTTTTCACAATAAATACTGTTGTAGGAGAGGTGCTTGCCTTGACCATATTTCTGGTGATTTTCAGCCTGCTCATTGCCAGCTTTTGCGGATTTCTGTTTTGGCAGGTTCAGGAGCAGAAAAAGCTGATAGCAACCATGATGGCAGACGACCAGCTGAGTGATATTGAGCAGGATCCCGAGCTGATTCTTACCTTGAAGGTACGGGATCCGATTGCCCTGGCAAAACGGGAGTCCCGTTCAGCCCGAATGCTGGCCGATCGCCTGCCGGTAATGGTCCGGAAAATGGTTTATCAGGAAGTCATGAAGGAACTGGAACAGGAATTGTACGATCGGGACATTGATGTCGAAATGCGCATTGAGTACCGCTAGGAGATAACCCGTGACTGCCGCGCCCTTTCTGATCTCACTGATAGCTCTGGCATTTACCGGTACCCTGGGTGCCTTGGTGTACCGACAACTCCAGTGCAATCGCAAACATCTCAGGATCATCAATTCCCACCGCCTGGCGGCCCACAGCGCTATTCAAAAAAGCCGAATGGACCTGCTGGAAGTGAGAAACCGGGCAAAACTTCTCGAAGATTCAGTATCTGGCGGGGCGACTGCGGTCGAGAAAGTGCACAAAGCCATTACCAATACGACGTTTGGCCTGATTGATCTGTTCTCAAGCGACGAAAATTTCAGGAGCAGTGCACGGAAAGCCAAGGTTTCTCACGACGAAGCCAGCCAGAAAATCTATCGCTCGGTACGGACCACCAACCGGGCACTGCACATCCTTGCAGACACACTGATTATCGGGAAAGCTGAAAAACAGATCGTTTCCAGGCGCCCTGCTTCTGACGACGACTCAGGGAAGTAAGCAGCTCAGGGCTTTTCATAAACCCGTATAACGACGTGCACCGTGGTCTTGATGGAATTCAGCCCTTCTGCCCGAGCCCGCCCTTCAGCATTTGCCCGGTACAGGTGAGGAGTCATGGCAAGCAAATCCGCAATTTCATCTTTGCTATTCAGGGATAACTCATAACGGATAACGTCAGTGCTGAGCGTACGGAAGCCCTCGGGAGCCTTTGCATCCTGGTGACGCGGAGCTTTTATTTCCGGATAGATTATTTCCCGTAATTCCCTCAGGTGGTCAGGCCCTGTATCGACCTGAATCAACCTGCCACCATGACGGAGTACTCTCGCGAATTCGGCGTACACCGGAAACCCGAACATACACATCAATCTGTCTACCGAGTCAGACTGAACCGGCAGATTCGCATTGCTACCGACAACGTAGCCAAAACAACGTTCTTGCCTTGCGGCCGCCTGCACAGCCCATTTGGAAATATCGAGCCCGAGTACAGAGAGGTGCTGCTCCGGCGCACAAGACCCCGCCAATGCCCTCAGGTAATAGCCCTCGCCGCACCCGGCATCCAGGCAACTCAGCACCTCACCGGAGAATTGAGCTGTCACACAGGTACTGACAGCATCGGCGATGGGCCTGTAATGACCTTCGCTCAGGAATCGCTGTCTGGCTGCCACCATGTCTTTGCTGTCACCGGGATCTTTTGAACGTTTCTTCTGCACTGGCAACAGGTGAACGTACCCCTGGCGTGCCACATCAAAACTGTGGCCTGAGGTGCATTTCCAGCTGTTTCCGGTTCTGGTCAGAGGTTGACCATCCAGAGGACAAGCCAGGGCTTCGAAGGCATTAATGGTCATAGCGGGCCGTTATTATGCTGATACCAATAAAAAAGGCACCCTCAGGTGCCTTTTTCAAGCATGACAGAAAATCAGACGACTTTCTTCAGCTCTTCTTCCAGTTGCGGTACTGCTTCAAACAGATCCGCGACCAGGCCGTAGTCAGCTACCTGGAAGATCGGGGCTTCTTCGTCCTTGTTGATCGCAACGATCACTTTGGAGTCAGACATACCCGCCAGGTGCTGGATAGCACCGGAGATACCGACAGCGATGTACAGCTGCGGAGCAACGATCTTACCAGTCTGGCCAACCTGCATGTCGTTCGGTACGAAGCCGGCGTCAACCGCGGCACGGGATGCACCAACCGCTGCGCCCAGTACGTCAGCAACCTGCTCCAGCATCTTGAAGTTGTCGCCGTTCTGCATACCACGGCCACCAGAGATGACGATGCCAGCAGAGGCCAGATCCGGACGGTCAGAGACGGCTTTCTCTTCACCCACGAAGGAAGACAGGCCGGCATCTTTCACGGTGTCCAGAGCTTCAACAGCAGCGGCACCACCTTCGGCTGCCACCGGGTCGAAACCGGTAGGACGCACAGTGATGACCTTGATGCTGTCGCTGGATTTAACGGTTGCGATGGCGTTACCGGCGTAGATCGGACGAACGAAGGTGTCGTCAGATTCAACACGGATGATGTCGGACACCTGGGCAACGTCCAGCAGCGCAGCAACGCGCGGCAGGAAGTCTTTACCGGTGGTGCCGGCAGCCGCCAGGATGTGGCTGTAGCCTTTACCAACCTCGGCAACCAGCTCAGACAGGTTCTCGGCCAGGAAATGGCCGTAGGCTGCGTTGTCAGCAACCAGTACCTTGCTCACGCCCTCTGCCTTGGCAGCGGCTTCTGCGACGGCGCCTACGTTCTCACCAGCAACCAGCACGTCGATGTCACCACCGATGGCCTTGGCAGCCGCTACAACACTCAGGGTCGCCTGCTTCAGGCTGCTGTTGTCATGTTCAGCAATTACCAGGATGCTCATGTTCAGATCACCTTCGCTTCGTTCTTCAGTTTATCGACCAGCTCAGCTACGTCAGCCAC
>NZ_VTUU01000065.1 GCF_008370345.1 Marinobacter salinexigens
AGCCAGTACGCGATCGCCAAGTTCGTCGAGGACAAGCACAAGGACAAGCTCCCGCCCAACTTCCGCAAGCTCCTGCTCGGCCAGCTCAAGAAGCTCGTCGCCGGCGGCAAGCTCACCAAGGTGAAGAACTCCTACAAGCTGCCCGCACGCGCCCCGGCCGCCGCCAAGCCGAAGCCCAAGTCCAAGACCGCTGTGAAGAAGCCCAAGGCCGGGGCGAAGAAGCCCAAGGCCGCCACCAAGCCCAAGCCCAAGGCCAAGGCCAAGTCCCCCGCTAAGGCGAAGCCCGCTGCAAAGCCCAAGGCAGCCGCGAAGCCGAAACCCGCAGCAGCCAAGCCCAAGGCGGCCGCCAAGCCGAAGGCCAAGCCAGCTGCCAAGM
>NZ_VTUU01000066.1 GCF_008370345.1 Marinobacter salinexigens
CGTTGAGACAATTACGGCGGCATATAAGTAACTATATTGAAGTCTTTTACAATCGTCAGCGGCTGCACAGTGGCCTGGGCTATCGGACTCCGCTAGAGTTCGAAGAAATCAACTGATGGGGCGTGTCCAATTTATTGGGGGAAGTCCAACTGTCAACGCGTGGCGTTTCCAGTCCCATTGAGCCGCGGTGGTTACGGTTGTTGTGTTTGAGTTTAGTGTTATGCGTTGTCAGCCCCTGTGCGGGGCGTTATGTTGATCGGTGTAGGTCGTGCTCTCAAAGGTCATAAGTGGTGGACAAACTGGTGCTGACCGGGCGGGGTTAGATGCGGCTCTTGAGTCGGGCTTTCCAATAGGAGGAAGCTGCCCTGTTGGGCGTATGGCTGAAGATGGGCCGATCAATGACACATACACGTTGACTGAAATCGGCGGTGGTTATCGCCAGCGAACGAAGCAAAATGTTATCGATTCAGACGGCACGGCTATTTTTTATGAGTCGTATCTTCATGGGGGAACGGAAGCAACCGTTCTCTTTTTGTAGTTGCCCCCGCTAAACCGGACACCACCTCATTCGTTTGATGCCAGTTCCGCCCGGTACTCCCAGGGCGATTTCATTTTCAGCCCCTTGTGCGGGTGGCTGCGGTTATAGTCCTCGATCCATTCCGGCAACCGGGCCATCACCGT
>NZ_VTUU01000067.1 GCF_008370345.1 Marinobacter salinexigens
TGGCGGGCGTGGCGGTGCCGATCGCCAGCACGGTGGCGAGGCCGGTGGCGCGCTGGGCCTTCCCCAGCAGGCTAGCTCTCTAGCGGTCTAGCCAGTCCACGCAGCGCAGGGATGGCGTCGTTCGCCGTGGCAACTGGCGGGCGTGGCGGTGCCGATCGCCAGCACGGTGGCGAGGCCGGTGGCGCGCTGGGCCTTCCCCAGCAGGCTAGCTCTCTAGCGGTCTAGCCAGTCCACGCAGCGCAGGGATGGCGTCGTTCGCCGTGGCAACGGCCCCGTCGCTAGCGGCCCCGGCAGCCAAGAGGAGGCCCGCCGCCGGCGTCACGCACGTGGAGGGCATGAACGCCTACAGCGGCCTCAAGGGGCTSAACAAGGTGAMCATGCTCGGGGTGCGCAAGACCGCCGACTACTCCTTCGCCAAGGTCGTGGCGTCGCTCAGCCCCGCGGGCAGGAAGCGGCGCGGCGGCGCGTTCGGCGCCCAGATGAACGCCGCCGCCGAGATCTTCAGGATCGCGCTTCAGAAACCGTGCCTCGTGCTCGTCGGCGTCGCCGTCGGGTTCGTGCTGCTCCGGGTGGAGGCCGCCGTCGAGGAGTCCGAGTAGGGTGCGTGGGCCTGCCACTGTCGGCTGTCGCCCCGGGCCGCAGTCTGCTTCAGAAACCGTGATATATATATAACCAG
>NZ_VTUU01000068.1 GCF_008370345.1 Marinobacter salinexigens
CTGTCACCGGTGAARTCGGTGGAAACCARATCCTCCTCCACGTARCCCATGATACCCTTGAGTGGGCCCTCAGAAGCAGCCTTAATAGCTTTCTTGATTTCCTCGTARGAGGCCCCCTTCTCGATTCTGACAGTGAGGTCAACAACCGATACATCCACGGTGGGAACCCGGAAGGACATGCCAGTGAGCTTGCCATTCAATTCAGG
>NZ_VTUU01000014.1 GCF_008370345.1 Marinobacter salinexigens
GTAGGTCATCTCGCCCTTTTCAACCTGACCTACCACCGCCAATTTAAAGGCCAGCGAATAATCCCGCTGACTCCTGCGCCTCTTCGTATTCATAACACCCTCCATAATCTTCAGTCGGAAGGTGTAAACCTTATTCAGGACGGGTCAGAGAACAGAAAAAGGCCGGGTGACGTTTGTCACCCGGCCTTTTTTGTCAGTCAGTTTTTCGAGTGGGGTCAGACCGACAACAGCACAAAGTCATCCTTGGTTACCAGACATTCCGGGCAGACCCAGTCATCCGGGATATCCTCGAACGGCGTACCGGGGGCAATGCCGGAATCCGGGTCGCCGACGTTTTCATCGTAGATCCAGCCACAGACCTGGCAAACCCACTGTGGCGTCTTGCCCTGTTCCTGATTGCTCTCAGGGGAGGGGGCGGAGGTTGCGTCATTGGCCGCCGCCTGACTCCGGATAGTTTCCAGCCGGCGTTCAAACGCAAGCCGCCCCTTCTGTTCCAGTTCGAAAGCTTTCATGACTCTCTCTCTGACACGGTCCTGGCGATCCTGGGTGGTGGCATACCGGTGTACGGCCATGCGGCCCAGTGAAATGTGGAACTTCTCGTCTGGAATGATTTTGTCCAGAACTGCCCGGGTGCTATCCGGGATACGGGGCAGCAAACCGTCAAAGGCGTTTACCGCACCGAGTTCGCCCGTGATGTTGTGGGCAGCGACCCGTTCCAGAGTATCCTCGCCGTTGGCGTAGAATTCACTGACCCAGGCCACCCATTCCGGTTCCGGAGTCCAGCCTTCCATGGATGTGCCCAGGGATTTCAGGTGAGACAGAATCAGCTTGTAGTGCTTGCCTTCATCGGCCACCTGCTGGCACAGGCCGACAAACACATCGGATTCCGGCGTGTCTTTCAGCCATGAGCCGATGAAGCCGGCTGCTTCCTGCTCATACCAGCACTGGAATTTCAGCCATTCAATTAACTCCGCCTGGTCCAGGGGCTCGTAGCCACCGAAGCTCTGTTCTGCTTCGGAGAGATGATCCCTTTGCTTTTCCAGGGCTTTTACCAGGCCGTCGTAGAACGCTTTCGGATCTTCTGCAGATTGCTGACTGGCTGCGGCGGTGCTCATACAGCCTCCTTCATGTCAACCTGACGAGCTTTCTGATCGTGGACCGCATCGTGCCATTCACCTGCACGGAGGCATCCGACCGCACGCAGACGGCGGGAGGCGGTAATTTGCTCATGGCCATCGGAGAGCAGGCACGGGCCTTCTTCAATATCGAGTACGGTGACTTCAGCCGAGCGGCCTGCGTCCAGAGTTCCGTATTCCTGCTCGCGGTTAATGGCTTTGGCCGCATTGATGGTGTTCATGGCAATGACCTGGTCCAGCGGAACATCGAGGGCCCAGAGTTTTGACATGGTGGTAGACAGTGAATAGACAGGGCCATCCACATTGAACACGTTGAGGTCAGTGGAAATGGTGTTGGGCATATAGCCGCGTTCGATCAGGCGGCGAGCGGTGCGGAAATGGAAATCACCGGCTGAATGCCCGATGTCCATCAGTACACCTCGATCATAAGCGTCTGTGAAGGCCTTCGTAGGTTCACCGGTAGCATCCAGCTGGCCGCCGCCACCCCGGCAGGCGTGAGTGATGATGTCACCCTTACGCAACTGATAGAGCAGCTTCTCGGTATCCAGAACTGGTGTGTGCGGGAATGAACCCAGGTGGATCATGATGGGCAGATCCGGCGCGATCTGGTGCGCAGCTTCGAGGAACGGCGAATGATCGGGGTCATCGGTAATCGTTGGGCGAACCTTGAAGCCGACAATCACGTCCCGGTTCGCATCTACCACCTCTTTTGCAGCTTCGATGTCGATATTGCGCTCGTCATCAGCGATCCGCAGGTAATGGCAGATAAAGGTCTTATTGGCGAGGTAGATCTGTGAAGGATCCATCAGCGCGAAGATTTTGGTCTTGGTGTCGGGATGGTCGATGATGGCCTTGCGGGCCAGCCCGAAAATCGTGGTGCTGGTGGTGCCGGCATCGACAATAACCGGTACCCCGGAATCAACACCCATGAGATCGGTGGCGAGGCAGAAATCCCCAAGACCGGTAAAGCAGTGGGTGTGGATATCGATCAGGCCGGGGGTGACGACTTTGCCTGAAACGTCTTTTACCGTGGCGTCCTGGTATTTCGCGCCGGCCCCGGGGCCGACTTCCACAATGGTGTCGCCTTTGGTGACTACGTCAGCGATGTCGTCGAAGTTGTTGGCAGGGTCGATCACCCGGCCGCCTTTGAGTACGAGAATCCCGTCTTCAGCGGAAGGCATAGCATTCCTCCAGAAATCATTCAGGAGAACCGTACGCCAATACGGCGTTATGACAGAGGAATGTCATCTTGACTCAGGAGTCTGATCCAGGAGGTTCTCTTGGCCCGGAAATTCCCTGTGGGATGTTTAGCAGGATGTATGCCATCGAATGTCCAGATCCTGCAAAACGGGTATCTGACGTCAAATTGATGAACGGATGGTCAGAAAATCTGTTTTATTGTGGTGCATATTGAGCGCCTGCGTTTCTCTTCGGTGCATGGTCTATCTGTGAGAGGCCTTTGAAACTGCGCGAGAGGGCCTGTAGCGCGAAGTACTCCATGGCATAAGCCTTGCTTTTCAAAGTTGATCAAATGGTCAGAAAAATATGGAAAGCCTATGCCAGCATTCGCATTACGACACGCGGTGATTTTTACGGTCGACCCGGAGAACCGGGTGATCGCTGACGGCACCCTGGTGGTGGAAGACGGCATCATTACCTGGCTGGGCGACGCCCGGGAAGTTGTTATCCCCGAGGGCTGTGAAGTCATCGATGCACAAGGCCAGGCGTTGCTGCCAGGACTCGTTGATTGCCACTCTCATTCGAGCCTGATGCGAGGCGTTACCGAGAACATGCCGTTAATGGATTGGTTGCCCTGGTATCAACTGGAGCATCGTGCCATGACGGAAGCGTTTGCCTATCACTCTGCCCGATTGTGTTATCTGGAAGCGCTGCAGTCTGGCACCACCTGTGTGATGGATATGTTCCGCTTTATGGATCGCTGTGCTGAGGCAGCGGGTGACCTGGGCCTCAGGGTACAGCTGGCGCCGTATGTGGCAGACAAGCCCGGAAAGGATTTCTTCTCCACCCGGGAGGAAAACCGGAAGCTGATTCATAGCCACCATGAGACACAGAATGGTCGCATTCGTGTGTGGATGGGGCTGGAACACCTGTTCTACTGCACCGCTGATGCCTATCGTGAAGCGGCGCAGATGAGTCGGGAATACGGAGTGGGTATCCATACCCACTGCAGCGAGC
Source organism: Marinobacter salinexigens (assembly GCF_008370345.1). GTDB lineage: Bacteria > Pseudomonadota > Gammaproteobacteria > Pseudomonadales > Oleiphilaceae > Marinobacter > Marinobacter salinexigens. The sequence continues at coordinate 3,333 of NZ_VTUU01000014.1, forward strand.
AGAAGGAAGAAGAGCAGGCGGTACAGGCTGAAATGGGGCACCGGTCCCTGGCGATGCTGGATCATTATGGCATCCTCGGAGAGCGAACGCTGTTGGCTCACTGTGTATGGCTCAACGATGAAGAGATAGCGCGGGTCGCGGACACAGGCACCAGCATTGCGCATTGCCCGGTCAGTAACGCCAAACTGGCCAGCGGTGTTGCCAGGGTTCCCGAGATGCTGGCTGCCGGAGTCACGGTTGGATTGGGCACTGACGGACCGGTCTGTAATAACAGCCTGAGTATGTTCGAGGAAATGAAGTTTGCGTCTTTGATCCAGAAGGCGACTCGCCTTGATGCCACGGCACTTCCGGCGGATCAGATTTTGCGGATGGCCACCATTAACGGTGCGAAGGCATTGGGGCTGGACAGCGAGATCGGTTCGCTGGAGGTCGGCAAGAAAGCCGATCTTCTGCTGCTTGACCTCGAACGGTCCAATCTTGCCCCCGTTGCTGTCAATGAACAGGGCGGCAACCTGTTGTGGAACCTGGTTTTCGCGGCGAGCCCTGCCAATGTGAACAGCGTCTGGGTGGACGGGCGGAGGCTGATCCAGGAGGGGGCTCCGACACTGGTCAATGAACAAGTTGTTGTCGCGGATGCGCAACGACAGGGGCTGGCACTGCATGAAGCGTGCAGGAAACTGGCCCATACCCGAACTTCAATGGTCTGATAACGAGAATAGTCAGGAGAACGCGATGTCCTCATTACCCATTATTTCACTGGCCGGCTTGCGCAGTGACGATCCGGCTCAACGTCAGGCTACCGCAGCTGAGTTGGGCCGGGCCTGTCGAGAAGTTGGCTTTTTCTATGTGACCGATCATGGCATCCCGGATGCCATATGCAAGGATGCGTTTGCCCTGGCCCAGGAGCTCTTCGGGCTGCCAGGTGAAGACAAGGAAGCGCTTTCGATTAAACGTTCCCCTCACAACCGGGGGTACGTGGCTATGGCCGATGAGAAGCTGAATCCGGAGTCCGGGGCCGACATGAAGGAAGCCTTCAATATCGGCACGGACTTCCCCGAAGACCATCCCGATGTGCTGGCTGGAAAGCCTTTCAGGGGCGTTAACTTCTGGCCGTCGATCGAGGGCTGGCGGAGGCGGGCTCTGGACTACTTCGACCATTGTGTCGAGCTCGGCCGAACCATTCATCGCGGGTTCAGCCTTGATCTGGGGCTGGAGGAAGGCTTTTTCAGTCAGCACCTGACCCAGCCTATCGCCACCCTGCGCATGCTTCGATACCCCCCAAGCGCCGATACCATCGAACGTGAGGATGGCGGAGCAGGTGCCCATACCGACTACGGTAACGTGACAATCCTTGCGACCGATGAAGTCGCGGGGCTGGAAGTATTGAACCGGCAGGGAGAATGGATTCAGGCACCGCATGTACCGGGCGCGTTTGTGTGCAATATCGGTGATTGTCTGATGCGCTGGAGCAATGACACCTACGTATCGACGCCACACCGGGTACGCCCACCGGAGCAAGAGCGTTACTCCATTGCGTTCTTCCTGGAAGTGAATCCGGATTCGATCGTAGATCCACGGGACGTGGTGCCCAGCGAAACGCCAAAATACCAGCCGATTACCTGCGCTGATTACCTGGCGTCACGGCTGGATGCTACTTACGATCACCGTCAGCCGGAATGATCAGGAAGCTGTCCGCATAATGCTGACGTGGGCAGCTACAACCTTCCAGCCGTCAGGGAATTGAACCCAGGTTTGCATTTGTCGACCTATGTTATGGGTTTCGCCATCTCGGAACTGGGTACTGACGGTGGCGAACTCGTCGTTAAACGTGGTCACAACTGTGCCGTGGAGCAAACGCCCCGGGCCGACCGGTCTGCATTGCCTGCGGTATGCTGCGATAGCTTCGGCGCCGTAGAGGTTTTCTGCTACGCCGAAACGTACCGTGAACTCGGATGTCCAGAAATATCCATCCAGAACATCAAGATCATTCTTGAGAAGTGCCTTTTCATAAGCGTCGAAAACTTCCTGAACACGTGCGACCGTGTCAGGGCGGTTGATAGCGATATCATTCATTGCGTGACTCCGTGGATAGGAAACTCATGGGTCAAAGAGACTCGAGACGCTGTATAAGGCTCTCGGAATTGGTTACCGCACCAAATACGCCCCCCTGCATCTGGATCATCTTGATAGCGTGGTCATGGTTGGCCTGGTCCGTTGCGCCACAGCAGTCCTCTACAAGTACGCACTCGAACCCGCGATCGTTGGCATCACGCATCGTTGTGTGGACACAGACATCCGTGGTAATCCCGGTTAACACCAGGTTCTGGATGCCACGGGTCTTGAGGATCAACTCCAGGTCTGTTGCATAGAAGGAGCCCTTGCCGGGCTTGTCGATGATCGGCTCTCCTTCCAGTGGGGCCAGTTCCGGGATGATTTCCCAGCCCGGTTCGCCTCGCACCAGAATACGTCCGCATGGCCCGGGGTCTCCGATGCCCGCTCCGATTTGCTGAGAACGCCAACGCTTGTTGGCTGGCAGATCGCTGAGGTCAGGACGATGGCCCTCACGAGTGTGGATTACGGGCATGCCGAGAGCGCGAAAGCGGGCAAGTAACTTGCCGATGGGATCAATAGGCGCTCGTGTCAGGGACAGGTCGTACCCCATGGCATCGACATAGCCCCCTTTACCGCAGAAGTCTGTCTGCATGTCGATAATGACGAGTGCTGTGTTCTGGGGGGTGAGGTTATTGTCCCAGGGCCAGCTGTAGGGACGGGAATTCAGAGTGTTAGTCATGGCGGGTTACTCCTGGTGTGCCGGAAGATTGGCCAGGGCTGAAAGTAGCTGGTCTGAGGTCGCTGTAGCCCCGAACAGTCCGCCCTGCATCTCGGTCATGGTGAAAATGGCGTCCCGGTGACGGGTCTCTGTGGCGGCGGTGCAGTCCCGAAGAATGAGTGTTTCCAGCCCTCGGTCGTTGGCGTCTCGAATGGTGGTGTGCACGCAGACGTCGGTTGTCAGGCCGGCGACAATCAGGTGGGTAACGCCTCTCAGTCTCAGGATATGGTCAAGGTCTGTGGCATAGAAGGCGCCTTTACCGGGTTTGTCGATGATGATTTCACCGGGGGCCGGGGCAAGTTCCGGGATGATTTCCCAGCCGGGTTCCCCGCGTACCAGTATCCGCCCCAAGGGGCCGGCATTCCCGATGCCGGGGCACACCTGCTCGCTGCGCCACTGTTTGTTGGCCGGAAGGTCTGCCAGTTCCGGTCGGTGCCCCTCGCGGGTATGGATGACGAGCGCATCCGGTAACGCCCGGAATGCTGCCAGCACGCGCTGGATCGGCTCTATCGTTGCGCGGGCAGCACTCAGGTCGACCCCCTGAGAGTCGATATAGCCTCCGGGAGAACAGAAGTCCCGCTGCATATCGATGATCATCAAGGCCAGCCGCTGCGGTGCCACGGGTGCGATGCACGGCCAGGCATAAGGCCGTGCATCGGGAACCATCACGGTGTTGGGCGTGATCACTTAAGGCGACCTTTAACGCCTTTAACCAGGAAATCCATCTTCTCGGTTTCTTCCAGGCTCATGACATCGCCTTCTGCCACCAGCTCTGTACCATCCTGGCTAAAAATCGGGCCAGCCCACACCTGGAATTCCTCGTTCATGATGGACGCCTGGCGATCCAGAACTTCCTGCTGGCTTTCCTCGCTCACGGCGCTGCCGAAATCACTGAGCTTGGCCGCGCCGGTCAGCAGGTCTCCACGCAGATGTTCTGATTTCCAGGTTCCGTCCTTGGCGGACTTGACGATACCTTCCATCATCGGTCCCCAATTCCAGATAGCGCCGACCAGCCACCCTTTTGGCGCGAACTGGCTCGCATCCGCATGATAGCCGACCGAGTAGACACCACGACGCTCTGCGACTTGCACGTAGTTGATGGGCGAATCAACGTGACCGGTCAAGACGTCGGCGCCATCGCTGATCAGGGCTTCAGCCGCCTCGGCTTCCTTTGTGGGATCCGACCAGCTGGAGGTCCAGATGACCGAGGTCGTAACGTCCGGGTTCACACTCTGTGCGCCGCGGGTAAAGGCATTGATGTTGCGGAGAACCTGTGGAATCGGATGCGCGGCGATAAAGCCCAGTTGGTTGGTCTTGGTGGTCAGTCCGGCAGCAACACCGGCCAGGTACATGGCCTGATCAATCTCGGCGAAGTAGGTCATCAGGTTGTCAGAGGTCTTGAGCCCGCCGGAGTGAGCAAAGTGTACCTCGGGGTACTTCTCGGCCACTTTCAGGGCGTGGTCCAGGTACCCGTAGCTGGTGGGGAACACGACTTCAACGCCGGAACGTACCATGCGTTCCATCACGCGTTGGACATCGGCATTCTCCGGAATGTTCTCAAAATAGACGGTTTCCACGTCATCCATGTGTTCTTCCAGATACAAGCGGCCCTGGTCCTGGGCATAGTTGTAACCGTAATCTGTTTTAGGGCCGACGTAGATAAAGCCGACCTTGGTTTCAGCGGCAGCCTGGACGCTCATGGCAAGGATGGATGAGGCCAGTAGTGTGCGGATTGTTTTCTTCATTCTCATTCTCCGTTTCATGGATATTTCATTCGGTTATCGTGCGCTTTGGAAAACCACCTTGAGTCCCGCTGGCATGCCGCCACCACTGGCGCGCAGGCCCCGATAGCTGAGGATCAGAACGCTCAGGGGGATGAGGTAGGGAAGGGTCGCAAGCAGATAAGGGGAGATATCAACGCCCCAGGATTGCAGTTTCAGGTTGAGGGCTTCCGATGCTCCGAACAGCAGGGCCGCAGGCAGGGCGTACCAGGGATTCCAGCGGGCAACGATGACCAGGCCGACCGCAACAAGGCCACGGCCTGCGGTCATGCCCTCAACCCAGTTGGCGGTGTAATCCACTGCGAGTGCTGCGCCAGCGAACCCCGACATCAGTCCACCGAAGGCGATCGCTGCCAGTTGGTAAGGCGCCGGGTTGTGTCCCAGGTTACGGGTAATGTCGAGGGATTCGCCGGTAGAGCGCCAGCGCAGGCCGGTGCGGGTACGAAACAGGAAAACAGAAATGACCGGGATCGCCAGTAGCGTGATCAGTACCGTTGGCGTGATTGGCCCCAGGAACTGACCGAGCAGTGGGATGTCGCTGACAAAGGTATGGTTCAGGTTGCCGAGGGTGTCGATTTTGTCGCCGACAAAGGGAATGCCGTAATAGGCGCTGAGTCCACCGCCGAGAATCAGTACGGCCACACCACTGGCAATCTGGTTGGCGCCACAGCCGAGTACGAGGACCGCATGCACCATCGACAGAGCGATGCCTGCGGCACAGGCTGCCAACACGCCGAGCCAGGGATCGCCGGTTATTGATGCCACGGCAAAGCCGGTCATCGCGCCCAGAAGCATCTGACCTTCCACGCCAAGGTTGATCACCCCGCTGCGCTGGGTCATCGACTCGCCAAGTACGACGGCCAATACCGGTGTTGCGCTGCGCAGGGCGGCAAACAGCAGAGTAAGGAGTTCGGTGATAAACGATTCCATAAAGTGTCCTTCACATTGCTATCTGGTGGTGTTCAGGCTGCTCGACGCCTGGCCCAAAGGCTGGAGACGGCCAGAACGGTAATGAACAGGAGTGCCTGCAGGATGTCGGCACTGGCTTTGGGAAGTTGCGCGTACAGTTGCAGGGAATCCGCCGATGCAAGCAGTCCGCCCATCAATACAGACAGCGGGATGATGCGAAGGAAGTTCTGGCCAGCCAGCCAGGCCACCAGAAACCCGGTCATGCCGTAGCCACTGGCAAGGCCGTCCTGAAGGCGGTTCTGGATAACCGAGGCCTCGGCAATACCGGCCAGTCCGGCCAGAAGGCCGCCCACTGCCATGACAATCAGTACGTTGCGTTCGTAAGAGATGCCTGCGGTGGTGCCGACTCGCGGATTGCTGCGGCTGACCTGCAACCCCAGCCCCCAGCGGCTGCGGGTGACCAGGATATGCAGCACGATGGCGGCCACAACGCCAAAAATCAGCCCCATATGAACCCGGGTATCAAAGAACTGCGGCAGGATGGCGCCTTCAGGGAACTCTATGGTGGCAGGCCATCCCAGGGAGTTGGGGTTTTTCCAGGGCCCATGGACTACAAAACTCACAAGCAGGACGCCTACGTAATTCAGCAGCAGGGTGGAGATAGTTTCGTTGACGCCAAGTCGGGTTTTAAGCAGGCCGGGTATCACACCCCACAGTGCACCACCTGCCATAGCGCCGGTGAGCATGAGTGGCATGAGCAGCCAGCCGGGCTGTTCAACAGCAGCGAGCACCGCACCTGTTCCGAACAGAGCGCCGAGATAAAGCTGGCCTTCTCCACCGACACTGATCAACCCCAGTCGGGCTGGCAGCGCGACGGCCAGGGCGGTCAGAAGAATGGGGGCAGTCTTTACCAGCGTCTCGCTGAAGGAATAGCCATCACCAAACGCTCCCATGACCATTTCGTGGAACAGTGACAATGCTTCACGGCCATTGATGGCGAAGAAAATCAGCGCAGCGGCCACAAAGGTGGCCGCCATGACGAGGACCGCACCGGCGGGGCCTGCCAGAAGCCGTAGTCCAAACTTCAAGACTGGTGAGGTGGAGCTTGTCATGATGCAGTCCTCGGGTGGGCTTCAGCAGGTGTCGGGATATGCTCTGTTGTGGTTTTTTTCTCGCCGGTCATGGCGCGGCCAATGTCCAGCCTGTTGGAGGTCTTGGGATCGAACAAACCGGAAACTTGGCCACCCTGCAAGACAGCGATGCGGTGGGCATAGGCCATCAAGTCATCCAGGTCTTCGGATATCCAGAGTACGGCCGCTCCGTCGCGGGCCTTGGCGAAGAGAGCCTGGTAGATGTCGTGGGCGGCGCCGGCATCCAGTCCCATTGTCGGGTAGGCCGCCACGATCAAATCCGGGCGCCCATGGAGTTCCCGTCCTACCACGAGTTTCTGCAAGTTGCCCCCGGATAGTTGCCCAGCCAGTAATGCCGGGTTGTCAGGCCGTACCTGATAGCGATGGATGATGTTCAGGGTCAGTGTTTCCTCCGGTTCCCAGGCAGGAAAGAAGCTCAGTTGCCGGAAATGGGACAGGGCGACGTTGGTGGTCAGGGACAGGTCGCCAGCGACTGCGTTCACGGCTGGCTGCTCGGGAATATAGGCTATACGTTCAGAGGTTTTAGGTGCCTGGCTGGCCGAGTGCAGGGTGATTCCGTCGAGGATGACTTCGCCGCGGGTGAGGCTGGCAAGCCCAACGAGTGCGTCTGCGAGCAGCAGTTGTCCATTGCCGGACACGCCGGCAATGCCGAGGATTTCACCGGCGCCAATGTTGAGGTTGATATCGTCAATGGACTGCACGCCCTGATGGGCATGCAGGTTACGAATGAGGACTCGCGGGGGCCTGCCAGTAACCTCCGGGAGCGGCGTTGTGTCTATCTCCGAACGCCGGTTGCTGTCTCCCATCATCAGGCTGACCAGAGAGGCCTCGTTATAATCCTCACGGGAAAGTGTTTTGATCAGGCGGCCTGAGCGCATGACCACCACCCGGTGGGCGCAGGCCATGACGTCCTGCATCTTGTGGGTGATCAGGACAATGCTGCGGCCAGCATCCGATAGCTTGCGGATCAGTCCCCACAGCCGTTCTGCCTCCTGGGGTGGCAGCACAGACGTGGGCTCATCGAGAATCAATACCTTGGCGTCCAGGTTCAGGACTTTGACCAGTTCCAGCAGTTGTCTCTGGCCGACCGACAGGTCCCGCACCAGCGTGTTCGGGTCCAGGCCCGGAGCGAGTTCCTCCAGGTAGGCGAGTACTTTGCGTTGAGGGGCACCTGCGCCAAAGAGTCGCCGAAAGGTCCAGAATGGCGGTTTGGGGTAAGCCAGTAAAAGATTGTCCAGCACGGAAAGTGCCGGAATCAGGTTGAACTGCTGGAACACCATGCCAATCCCAAGCGACATGGCTTTCTGTGGGGAATCAATCAGGGTCTCATGACCGTTGATGATGATGCTCCCCTCGTCTGGTGGGTACAGGCCGAACAACATCTTCATCAGCGTGCTTTTGCCGGCACCGTTCTCCCCGAGTAGTGCAATCACTTCGCCCTGACGAATGTCCAGGGAGATGCCATCGTTGGCAGTGACTTCACCGAACCGCTTGGTGATGTTGTAGAGCTGGATCTCCATGAATGAGCCTTGGACCTGAAAAGTTTGTTGTATACAACCTGCATGGATCATGCCACGTGGCATGATGGGCGTTGTCGGCTGTGCAAGTAGGGTTTAGCCAGGCTTTTATTTGATAAAGTTAAGTAAAATCATGGAATTGCTGCTCTATATTGGTGCCGGAATATTGTACTTGCTCCAACGTTGGGCGCATTGTGCCGGGAGAGCGTTCTGCTTTTTGATTGAAATAGAGCGAACCTTGATCAATGATGTATGCAACAGGATCGTAGGGAGTGAACGATGACTGAATCACCCAGGAAGTGGACAGCAGACCGCATCTACCAGAACCTGCGCCAAGGGATCATGAATCTGGAACTGTATCCCGGCAGTCGGGTTACCGAAACAGAGCTGGCACAACGTTTCGGGGTCAGTCGAACGCCGGTTCGAGAGGCTTTGCAACGCCTGGCGGTGGAGGGGTACCTCACCATCCGGCCCAAGCACGGCTGCTACATTCGCCAACTCGATGTATTTGAGCTGGCTGAGTACTACGACGTACGGGTAGGGCTGGAGCTGGAAAGTGTTGCCCTGATGGGGAAGCGTATTCCCTACCGGGAGGTTGCCGAACTGGCAGAGGACTGGGACCCCGGGCGAGCGGGCTACGGTTTAGAAGGAACAGAGTCGTTCAAGGATGCCGAAGAATCTTTTCACATCCGACTGGCAGGCCTGTGTGGTAATCCGGTTCTTGTCCAGTACCTGAAGGACGTCAATAACCATATCCGGATTGTGCGGCGCCTGGGGTTGCCGGACAGGGACAGTGTGCTGAAAACCTATCACGAGCATTACGATATCTGTCAGCGTATCCTCGCCAATGACCTGGACGGGGCTGCCACGTTGTTGCGTGCCCATATCCACGAAAGTCAGGCAAAAAGCCGTGAGGTGACCCTCGTTCAATTGGAAAGGCGTCGCCAGGCCCTGGATCAGGGTTCCGGCGCCGGCTAATCCACCGCTGGCATGCTTCCTGCTGCATGGCTTACGTCATTGTGCCCTTGCAACAGGAGATGAAACAGAATGAGTGGATTAGGTGGTTTGAACAAATCGCCCAACGGCGTTGTGATCGGACTGGTCCAGCTGCAACTGCCGGATGTGGCAACACCGGAACAATTGCAGGCCCAGACCCGGAAGGTATGCGAACTGCTGGGTAAGGCCCGCCGTCAGTCTCCGGTGATGGATCTGGTGGTATTTCCTGAATATTGTCTGCACGGCCTGTCGATGAACATTGATCCGGCCATTATGTGTGACCGGGATGGTCCGGAAATGGAAGCGTTCCGAGACGCCTGCCGGGAACATGATATCTGGGGCTGCTTTTCGATTATGGAGTTCAACCCCAAGGGCAATCCCTATAACACCGGGGTCATCATTGATAACACGGGTGAAGTGCGCCTTTTCTATCGCAAACTGCATCCATGGGTGCCGGTAGAACCCTGGGAGCCGGGTAACCTGGGTATTCCTGTCTGTGACGGCCCCAATGGCAGCCGGCTGGCACTGGCTATCTGTCACGACGGTATGTTTCCGGAAGTCGCGCGTGAATGTGCGTACAAAGGTGCCAACATCATGCTCCGGACCGCGGGTTATACCGCCCCCATCCGTCATGCCTGGAAAATCACCAATCAGGCCAATGCGTTCTGCAATTTGATGGTGACGGCTAACGTCTGCCTTGCAGGTTCTGACGGAACCTTCAACTCCATGGGCGAAGGCATGGTGGTTAATTTTGATGGTGAGCCGATGGTCGAAGGAAGTGGCTTTGCGGATGAAATCATAACAGCAGAGGTACGTCCGGATTTAGTGGATGAGGCGCGGATCCACTGGGGGGTAGAGAACAATATTTACCAACTTGGGCACCGTGGGTATGTCGCCGTCAAAGGTGGGGCGAATGATTGCCCTTATACGTTCATGCAGGACATGGTTCGCGGTGAATACCGCTTGCCATGGGATGGTGATGTGGCCGTAGTCGATGGTCGTGGATTTGGCTTTGAGCCATCCGAACGAGGCTACGAGCCAAAATAGGACAGGTGAGCTCTGACCCCGGAAGGGTTGACCCTTCCGGGTATGTCTGCCGTTCGAGCGGCGGTGGTTCAGATAGTCTGCGATCCGTTGGGGGATGACCTCAATCGGGCAAGAACATCTTCAGTGTTTGCAACTTCCCCGAATTCATAAGCAAAGGTCGTGAGTGCGACCTTCTGCACTTCTTCTGCCGATACCTCCCCGAAGCCCAGGTCCGGGTAGGGCATGGCAGCATTGGCGTCACTGACGGCAATGACCTTGTATTCCCGGTGCACGGCGTCGCGAATGGTGGTGTCGCAGCAGACGTTGGTGACGGTACCGCAGACGATCAGGGTATCCACATCCTTTGAACGCAGAACGGTGTCCAGGTCGGTGTAGTGGAACCCGCTGTAGAACAACTTGTCCACCACCACGTCACCGGTTTTCGGCGCCAGTTCGTCGATCACTTCTACCATAGGGTTGGCACGGGCAAGGACCTGGTCCACATCCGGGTACATGTCACGCATGCGGCCGGTGTCACTGCCGTCTCCCCGAACGATATGCCGGAGGTAGATTACCGGCACGCCAGAGCTCCTGCAGGCTTCGGCCAGCTCGCTGATCCGTGGCGTAACGTCTTTGGTGGAGGGGACATACAGATCCCCCTCCGGATCACAGAACACCTTTTGCATATCCACGATCACAAGCGCCGTGCGGCTCCGGTGTATAGGCCATTGGTGTTTCAGCTTGGGCATGACGGGGCTTCCTTATTCAGGTGATGGTTCCCGGAAGATGGCATAGGGCCCCCAGGCCTGACGCACAGGTACCATCTCTATCCGGTTGATATTGATGTGATCCGGCAGGTTGGCGATGTGAGCAATCTGTTCGGCCACGTCGACAGCAGACAGAGGCACAGTGCCTTTATAGACTGCATCCGCTGCGGCCTGATCGCCACTGTTACGAACGACTGAAAACTCGGTTTCCGCAATGCCCGGTGCCAGATCTGTCACCCGTACTCCGGTGCCCATCAGGTCGCTTCTGAGGTTGTAGGAAAACTGTTTGATAAAGGCCTTGCTGGCACCGTAGACATGGCTGCCCGGGTAGGGCCATTCCCCGGCTGTGGAGCCGATGTTGATAATGTTCGCGCCTGCGCCCGTTTCAATAAGGCGTGGGAGCAGTGCGTGGGTGACGTTCACCACACCGGTAATGTTGGTATTAATCATGGTGTGCAGGTCTGCCAGTGCCACGTTCTGCATGGCAGCTGGTGCCAGGGCCAGTCCGGCATTGTTCACCAGGGTATGCACCTGACGGAACTCCGGTGGCAGGCAGGCGATTGCGTCTGCCACTGCGGTGGCATCCTGAACATCGAGTTTCAGGGGATGAACCGGCACCAGCGCACCCAGTTCATTGGCGAGGGCAAACAGCCGTTCCTCGCGGCGGCCGGTAATGATCAGGGACCAGCCGTCGCGGGCGAAGCGACGGGCGGTGGCGGCACCGAAGCCGGATGTGGCTCCGGTGATAAACAGGGTCTTGCTCAAAATACTCTCCTGTTACGGATAAAGGGTTCTTGAAAGCGTCAGGTCAGGTGCGTTCTTCCCGGATAAAGGGCGTGCCGAGTGCACCGGGCTGGCTGCTGCTATCGCGCTTGGAGATAGCGACCCAGATCATCACTCCAAGGGTGATGGCGTATGGTGCCATGAACACAAAGTACTGGGGCAGCTTGATACCAGACGCCGCCAGTTGCGGGATCAACGCCTCGATGCAACCGAACAGGATGGCGCCAGCGAGCGCTTTCCAGGGGGACCAGCGGGCAAAAATGACCAGGGCAACAGCAATCCAGCCCCGGCCGGCAGTCATGTTGGAAATCCAGAGTTTGGTACTCAGCACGGCGATGAAGGCCCCGGCAAGCCCGATCAGCGCGGAGCCGATCACAATGGCTGCAAGCCGGTAACCCAGGACCGGAATACCGGCTGCGTCGGCCGCCTGGGGGTTCTCACCAACGGCTCTCATGCGCAAACCGGAGGTGGTGCGATTCAGTGCCCATACGGAGATCAGGAAAATCACCGGAACCAGGTAAACCACAACGTTCTGGATGAAGAAGCGCCCGACATAAGGCAACTCAGACAGCGGCCACAGAGCAATGGCTTCTAACCCGGGCACAGGCTGGTTGGTCCAGCCCATCAGTGTGCCGGTGAGCGTTGTCAGTCCCTGACAAAAGAAAACCAGCACCAGTCCCGAAATAACCTGATTGATGCGCATAACCAGAACCATCAGCGCAAACAGCAGTGAAACCACACCGGCCGCGACCATGGCCATAACCAGCGCAACGGCGGTCTGTTCAAAGGTCAGATAAGCACCGATACCGCATACTGCGCCCACCAGCATCAAACCCTCGGCTCCGAGGGCCAGCACGCCTGATTTCTCCGTAATGATCAGCCCGAGGGCCGCCAGAGCAAAGGGCACTGCAAACTCGGGGGTGTTACCCAGCCAGCTTGAAATCAGATCCATGGTCATTCCCCTCCCTGAACTCGGCGAATACGGTGGCGGATAAAGAAATCAGACGAGGCGACGCAGATCACCAGTACGGCCTGGATCAACTGAACCATGGCAAATGGGATCTGGTAGAACACCTGAAGGCTGCGGCCCGCGACGAACAGAGTGGCAATCAGCAAGGCTGCGCAGGTGGCGGCGATGGGGTTGTTGCGGGCGAGGAAGGCAATAAGAATCCCGGAAAAGCCGTACCCGACATAAAACGAATGGGTGAGCCTGCCTTCCTGTCCGGCGGCCACCATCAGGCCCGCGAGTCCTGCCAGAGCACCTGAAAAGAGCACGGCGAGCAGGATTGTTTTTGCCACCGGAACGCCGACGGAACGGGCGACCTGCGGGCTTTTGTCCACAAACCGAAGGTAAAGTCCGGCGCGGGAAATGTTGATGAACCAGAGGACGACCAAGGCAATCACAATGGCGATGGGAATCGACATACTCAAGCCATCGCCAAACTCTGGCAGCAGTTCAAAACTCTCGTATTTGGGCGAGTACGGGAAGGCATCCTTGGGGTCTTTCCAGGCACCGTACATCAGGTGTAGCAGGAAGTTGATGGCTATGTAATTAAGCATCAGGGTGGACACGATTTCGTTCACCTGAAGCTTCAGTCTCAACAGAACCGGTGCGATTGCCCACAACAGACCGCAGGCCATGGCCGCCGCCATCATCAGGGGCAGGCGTATGGCCGGGCTGCCAATGTCCCACATAGTGATGGCCGTGGCGCCGATGGCGCCGAAAATCATCTGGCCTTCGAGTCCCAGATTCCAGAATTTCGCCCGGAACGCGAGGCAACCTGCCAGGCCGACCATAATCAGGGGCGATGCCTGGAACAGGACAGACTGAAGGCTCTGGGCATCAAACAGCGTCAGGATCACGAATTCATTCAGCAGTTCCCCTGCCGGTACGCCGGCGACCACCAGAATGGTGCCGGAAACCAGAAGGCCAAGAATGAGGGAGCCTGCGATGATCAGGGCCTGCCAGTACCAGGCCATCTGCTGGCGGACTTCCAGCGCATACCTGCGGTTCATCAGGGGTCTTCGTAATGCAAATTCAGACATGGTTCACCATTGCTTGGCCAATGGCCTGACGATCGGCAGGCTGTGAAAATTCGGCCACAATGCGACCGGCGGACATCACGCCGATCCGGTCCGCCATGGCCATGACTTCGTCCAGGTCCTCGCTGATCAACAGAACGGCTGCGCCGTCGTCCCGTGCGGCGCGCAGGCGGTCGCGCACAGCTTCGGTGGCTTTGACATCCAGCCCCCGGCTGGGACTGTGAGCGAGGACGAGTTTGGGAGGGTGGTTGAATTCCCGGGAAATGACGAGTTTCTGGGCATTGCCGCCAGAGAGCAGGGCGGCTTTCTGCTTGAGGGAACGAACCCCCTGCACGTCAAACTGTTTGACCGCTTCCGCAGCATCCGCTTCGATGGCCCGGGTTTTTAGGTACCAGAACGGGCCGTAGCGACCGGAATGAATGTCGCCCAGGGCAAAGTTGTCAGCGATGGACAGGGGGCCTGCAAGTGCAGCTCCATAACGGTCGGCGGGGATGGCGGCGACGCCGATACTCCGGCGCCGGGCTGCGTCGAATTCCGAAAGGTCTCCTTCACCGATGAGTTCCATCTGACCTTCCACGGCTTCGGGAATACCCATCAGGGCATTGGCCAGTTCGCTCTGGCCATTACCGCCAACACCGGCTATGCCATAGATTTCGCCTTTGTTCAGAGTCAGGTCCAGCCCGTTGAGGGCCCTGTGGCTACCGGTGCTGGTGAGTCCTTTGACCTGAAGGTAGGCCTCGCCGGGCGTCCTTTCGGCCGGTTGATCAGAGGTTCCTGTACCTGATTCACCGACGGTCAGCCTGACCAGTTCGTCCACCGAGACAGAGTCTGGTTTAACGGTTTTTACAGTCTGGCCGGAACGCATGATGGTGACCTGGTCCGCATAGCGCAGAACATCGTTCATCTTGTGGGTCACGAGGATCACAGCGGCGCCTTCGCGGGCAAAGCCCTGCACGGTGGTGAGCAGGCGTTCAGCTTCTTCTTCGGTCAGTACGGCGGTTGGCTCATCCAGAATCAGGATCCTGGCACCGGCCAACAGCACTTTCAGGATTTCCACACGCTGCTGTTCTGCGATGGAAAGCTGGTCAATACGGGCATCGGGATCGATCTCGAACCCGATACGCTTTGCCATTGCACGGATATCCTCAGATACCCGGCGCAGGCGTTCCCGGTAAAGCCCGCTGGACTGGATATGCCCCAGGTTCAGCAGGATGTTTTCGGCAACGGTAAAGGGCGTTACCAGCTTGAAATGCTGGTGAACCATGCCGATGCCGAGTTTTGCAGCCTCTTTCGGCCCTTTGAGTTTTACCGGGTTATCGTTAATGAACAGCGATCCGCCTTCGGGGCCATAGAGGCCGGCCACGATGTTCATCAGGGACGACTTCCCGGCTCCGTTTTCACCGAGCAGGGCATGCACTTCTCCCCACCTGGCGGTGAAATCAGCGTCAGAAAGAGCCTTGAAACCGTCGAAGGTCTTGCTGACACCGTTCAGCTGGATCGCGTTCTGTTTACTCATTGCTGGGTAATCACTCCGTCAACAAACCAGTCCATCTGCCAGAGATCGCCGTCGGATACGACTTCTCCCGCTTCAGCATGGACGTTGCCGTTCTGGTCTTTCAGAGGGCCGGCATAGACTTTCAGCTCGCCTTTGAGCAGCTTGTCACGGGCGGCCATGATTTTGGCTTCTTCTTCCTTGTCGATGTTCGGGCCACAGCAGGCGATGTCGGTACCACCCTGTTCCATAGACAGCAGTGCACCGTGGGGCTCAGGCACCCAGTTGCCGGCAATGATCTTTTCCAGTTCGTTTTTCAGGAAGCGATCCCAGACCCAGACAGAGGAGCACACCGTTGCCTTGGGAGCGAATTCGCGGAAGTCCCGGTGATGGCCGGTGCCGTATACGCCGTTTTCCTGGGCAACCAGTTGCGGGGTCGGGGTGTCTACGTGCTGACCGATGACGTCAGCACCCTGATCAATAAGTGCCTTGGTGGCTGAGCGTTCCTTGGTGGGGTCGTTCCAGGCGCCGGTGTAAACCACCGTCACGGTGGCATCCGGATTCATTTCACGGGCACCCATGGCGTAGGCGTTGATGGTCCAGTTCACCTGGCCGAACGGGTTGGCAGCGACAAAGCCCAGTTTCCCTGTTTCAGACGCAGCGCCTGCCGCCATACCGCACAGATACTGGCTTTCATAGGTGCGGCCATAGTAGGACAGCAGGTTGGGGCCGTTGGTGGTGCCGGAACCATTCAGGAAAGCGACGTCAGGGTAATCCTCAGACAGCGATTTGAAGGTATCGGAATAGCCGAACGCGGTACCGATAATGATGTTGGTGCCGCGTTTGATGAAGCGCTCAACCGCCGGGCGTATAGCCGATGCGGATTCGGGCACGCTTTCAACGTACTGGATTTTCATATCCAGTTCTTTTTCCAGACGCTGGCGGGCTTCTTCGAAGGCCTGGGTCCAGCCGCCGTCGTTGGTCGGCGAGATGTAAAGCATGGCAATTTTCGGCTCGCCCTTGAGGGTAAAGCCCTCTGCGTGGGCGGTGGTCGTCAGGCCAACTAAACCGGCCAGTGCAAAGCAGGCACTGAGTATGAGTTTTTTCATCTTGGTACTTCCTTTGGTTGGGTGAGGCGGTTTTACATCATGTGATTGATTCGGAAGACATTGCCTTCGGGGTCCAGGAGCACGGCCTGGTACCAGTTGTAATAGGTTGTGTAGGGCTCCTTGATGAGCGTTGCACCCGAGGCCAGGGCCTTGGGCACGTATTCATCCACTTCCTCTTTGCTGTCCACGTCGATGTTCAGCAGGAACTTGCAGCCTTTGGTGTCCGAGTAGTCGTCGAGTTTGAGTAGTTCGTAGGCGTCCAGGGCGTTAAAGCCAATGCAGGAGCGTCCGGTATCCAGCCCCCGGAAAATGGGGGAACGGATTTCCGGAATTTCCTTGAACCCGAACAGGTCGCGGTAGAAAACACTCAGCGCTTCGATGTCCTCTGCGAACACATTGACGTAGGAAAGCGTGCTCATATCAGGCCACCTCCTGGGTGCCGCCGAAGGTGGTCTGTTTTACGAACTTGGACTTCAGGTGGTCGCCGGAGCTGACAGCCGGGTACTTGGCTTTGCCGTCCTCATCAAGGCAGCTGGGCAGGCACTCGATCATGGCGTCGTAGTTGGGCTGGTGGAAAAAAACGATGGACTGTCGGGGGGCGGATGCGTCGGAATCCATCGGTGGATTGACGACCCGATGCAGGGTTGAAATCCACTGATCGTTGGTCCACCGCATCATCAGGTCGCCAATGTTGACCGCGAAGCTGTCTTCCACGTAGGGCACGCTGACCCAGTCACCGTTCTGGTTGCAGACCTGCAGGCCGCCCGGCGAGTTGTCAGGCTTGACGATGGTCAGGCTGCCGTAGTCGGTATGGGCGCCGGCACGCATCTGGCCTTCTTCGATGTTGGTGCCCATGTTCGGGTAGCTGAGGGTTCTCAGCATGCTGATTTCTTTGTCGATCTTGTCGTCGAAGAAGTGTTCATCCAGCTTCAGGGACAAGGCGAAGATGCGCATCAGGGACCGGGCCAGATCGCTCATGGCATCGAAATACTCAGCGTAGGCTTCCTTGAAGCCTTCAATGGATTCCGGCCATACATTCGGGGCGAAGTGGGGGCCAGCCGCCGGACCGCGGTGGTAGTCATCCTCGGGCACATCTGTAGGCCCGATGGAGAAGGATTCCTTCAGGTCACCCGGTGCCGCCTCTTCCAGGGAGTACGACAGGCTCTCCTCTGCGACGGCGCTGTATCCGCGCACCTGGTCAGGGCTTGGGCGATCCACTTTGCGTTTTTCAGCCATGGGCAGGTTGAAGAACTTGCGGCTCAGCGAGTAGACGCGGTCTACCAGTTCCTTGGGGATGCCGTGATTAGTGATCACCAGGAAGCCGATGTCCTTACAGGCTCTGTCGACCTCTTTTGCCACCAGGGCTTTGCCTTCGGGAGTGCCCTCGAAGTAAGGGCCAAGGTCAATCGTTGGTACGTGTTGCAACTGCATGTTTCACACCCTCCTTTCAATTCGGTTATCGCGAGAAGGGCCTGGAATCAGCCGGAAACAAAGAGGCGTTCTCGCTTGCTGGATGACATAGCAGCAAGCGTGCCATTTTTATAAACCCATAAAATTCAGCAGGTTATGAATTTAATAAAAATTGACTTGGATCAAATGGTCTAAATTAGAGCGCATGGTTCTAATTTAGGCCCAAATTGGGGGCAGGGAGTCTGGGGAGGAGAGGTCCGCTCCCCTCAGCGGGGGCGGACGCCTTCGATAATGATGGTTTCGAGGCTGCTCAGAGTTTCCTGAAAGAAACCCGGATCTTCCAGCGTCTTGCCGGCTACGGCTTCTACCTGAACCCGGAAATCGGCGTAGTGCTGGGTGGTTGCCCAGAGCGAGAAAACGAGGTGGTAGGGTTCTACCGGCGCCAGTTTGCCCTGGTCGATCCAGGACTGAATAACGGCGATCTTGTTTTCTACCAGATCATGTAATGGCTGTTGCAGTTCCGTCAGCATCAGCGGTGCGCCCTGCATGACTTCCATACAGAACAATCGTGATTCAGCGGGATGGTCCCGGGAAAACTCCAGTTTGACCCGGATATAGTCCCGGATGGCCTGGATAGGGTCCTGTTCTTCCGTGAATGCCCGCAGCGGCCTGAGCCAGAGGTCCAGAAGCTCGCGCAATACGCTGACGTAGAGCTCTTCCTTGTTACTGAAGTAATAGAAAAGGTTGGTTTTGGAGACGTCGGCCAGTAGTGCAATCTGGTCGATGCTCGTGCCGTGCAAGCCGTACTGGGAAAAGGTAGTCAGTGCTGCTTCGAGGATCGCCGCCCGCTTCTTCTCGCTGTTGCGCATACGCCGGTTGAGAGATGCGGCGGTAGGCACTCGTTGAGGTTTCCGTTTGCTCGGGCTGGCTGCTTCCTTGCCTTTTCTGGTGGCGCTCACATGACTCTCCACAGGGTTGATCGGTGGCTCATTCTAGCACCGGATTTCGGGATGGATAGGTCTTTTGAATGCACTCAGTATCTCCGCCCCAAAAATGTCCGCCGTGCACAAACCAGGTGCTCTAAAACAGACCATATGGTCTGAAAAGTCTTTTATGAAAATACTAATAAATTGATTTGGAACAAAAAAATCTATTTTGGCCAGCATTATGCCTTGGTGTGAAAGAGCGTGAATGACGGGTGGTGAGCGGTATTTCACCACCGAACAGCAAACATCAAGGAGTAACCCATGAGTGAGCAGATGAACATCGGTGTCTTCATTCCCATCGGCAACAACGGCTGGCTGATTTCGAAAAATGCCCCCCAGTACATGCCGACATTCGAGCTGAACAAGGAGATCACCCAGAAAGCGGAAAGTTACGGTTTCGACTTTGCACTGTCGATGATCAAGCTGCGCGGTTTCGGTGGTGAAACCGAATTCTGGGAGCACAACCTGGAGTCCTTCACTCTGATGGCCGGCCTGGCTGCAGTCACCAGCAAGATCCAGCTTTTTGCCACCGCCGCAACGCTGACCCTGCCGCCTGCCATTGTGGCACGTATGGCTTCCACCATTGATTCCATCTCGGATGGTCGCTTCGGTGTCAACCTGGTAACGGGCTGGCAGAAACCGGAATACAGCCAGATGGGACTCTGGCCGGGGGATGAGTTCTTCGGTTCCCGTTACGACTATCTGGGTGAATACGCACAGGTTCTCAGGGACCTCTGGGCGACGGGCCATAGCGATTTCAAAGGTGATCACTTCCAGATGGATGACTGCCGCGTAAGCCCGGTTCCCAAGGCTGATATGAAAGTGATCTGTGCTGGACAGAGTGAGGCGGGTATGGCGTTCACTGCCAAGTATGCCGATTACAACTTCTGCTTCGGCAAGGGTGTGAACACGCCGACGGCGTTTGCTCCAACGGTGGATCGTCTGGTGAAGGCGATGGAAGACTCCGAGCGGGAAGTAAGCTCCGTTGCCCTGTTTATGATCATTGCAGACAAAACGGACGAAGCGGCTCGCGCCAAATGGGAATCCTACAAGGACGGTGTTGATGAGGAAGCCGTCGCCTGGCTGGGCGAGCAGGGTGCCGCAGACAAGAAGTCCAAGTCTGATACCAACATCCGCCAGATGGCTGACCCGACTTCCGCAGTGAACATCAATATGGGCACCCTGGTGGGTTCCTACGAAAACGTCGCCCGGATGCTGGACGAAGTCGGCACTGTCGACGGCGTCAGTGGCGTCATGCTGACCTTCGATGACTTTGTGCAGGGCATTGAGGACTTCGGCAAATACATTCAGCCGCTGATGAAAACCCGGGTGCATGTTAACCAGGAACTGGAGCAGGCCGTATGAGCATCGCAACTGAGCAATCGGGCTATGCCCTGAATACCGGTGCTGAGCCGGCGCTGGAACTGCCGGGCAAACCAGAGCCGCTGCATATGCGGGCCAGTGAGACCGCTCTGGTGGTTGTGGACATGCAGAATGCCTATTCCACCATTGGCGGTTACCTGGACCGGGCCGGTTTTGATGTGTCCTCAACCGGGCCGGTTATCCGTCAGATCCAGCGGGCGATAGCGGCCGCCCGTGCGGCGGGGATGCCCGTAATCTTCTTCCAGAACGGGTGGGATGCCGAGTACGTGGAAGCCGGTGGACCGGGCTCCCCGAACTGGTACAAGTCCAATGCCCTGAAGACCATGCGCAAGGAGCCGGAACTGAACGGCAGCTTGCTGGCCAAGGGGACCTGGGATTATGACCTGGTGGATGAACTGAAGCCTCAGGCTGGCGATATTGTCATTCCAAAGCCCCGTTATAGCGGCTTCTTCAATACCTCATTCGACAGCATTCTGCGCAGCCGTGGCATCCGCAATCTGGTGTTCACCGGCATCGCCACCAACGTCTGCGTGGAGTCCACCCTGCGCGATGGGTTTTTCCTGGAGTATTTCGGCGTTGTCCTGGCGGATGCCACTCATCAGGCAGGCCCCGAGTTCATCCAGCAGGCTGCGCTCTACAACATCGAAACCTTCTTTGGCTGGGTCTCCAGCACTGACGACTTCTGCCGGACATTCGGCGAAGCCGGGACTGGTGCTGAGACCGGGGCCGAAAGCGACACCGACACTGTTCAAACCGAATCAACGACTGCATAACCAACGGAGAGACATCATGCCCAAGACTTCCATTATTCCCGAAGGCACAGGAAAACCACTGGCTCCATACGTACCCGGTTCCATGGCCGACGGCGTTCTGTACGTGGCAGGAACCCTGCCTTTTGACAAGGACAACAACGTAGTTCACGTAGGTGATGCAGAAGCCCAGACCCGGCACGTTCTGGAAACCATCAAAGGCGTTGTTGAAGCGGCTGGCGGCACCATGGATGACGTTACCTTCAACATGATCATGGTGACTGACTGGGACAACTACGCGGCCGTGAACAAAGTCTACGCCGAGTACTTCCCGGGCGAGAAACCGGCCCGTTACTGCATCCAGTGTGGGCTGGTGAAGCCGGATGCGCTGATCGAAATAGCCAGTATTGCCCACGTAGGTAAATGATGAAAAGCGCAGCAGGCACTCTCTACTGGGAAGCCCACGGCCCCGCCGACGGTGAGACCGTGGTGCTCAGTGCCGGGCTCGGGGGTTCCGGGAAATACTGGGCTCCCCAGTTGCCGGCCCTGACCGAACGCTACCGGGTTCTGGTGTACGACCAGTTTGGTACCGGTCGGAGCCGCGGTGATATTCCCGAGTTCTACACGGTTGCCGATATGGCCGCTGAGCTGGATGCGCTGTTGGAAGAACAGATTGCCGGTCCTGTGCATTTCATCGGGCATGCCCTTGGTGGGCTGATCGGTCTGGAGCTTGCCCGGCGTTCGCCTGGGCGGGTCGGCAGTCTGCTGTTAATCAACGCCTGGGCGGAACCCAACGCCCACTCCCGGCGCTGCTTTTCGGTGCGCAGGAAGCTGCTGCTCAGCTCCGGGCCTGAGGCGTATCTGGAAGCCCAGCCGCTGTTCCTGTTCCCGCCGGTGTGGATTGCGGAAAACAGTGAATGGCTGGAGCAGGAATCCTCTCACATGCTGGCGAGTTTCCCTTCACAGGAGAACGTTCTGCGACGCCTGGCGGCGCTTCAGTCCTGGCAACCGAAGCCTGAGGACCTGGCATCAATCCGGGCCAATACCCTGGTACTGGCCACCCGGGACGATGCCCTGGTGCCCTGGACCTGCTCCCAGAAACTGGCTTCCCGGCTGCCTAATTCGGGAATTCGACTTTTGCCGGAAGGAGGGCATGCCGTCAATGTCACCGAGGTGGAGCGCTTCAATGAGTTGATGCTGGACCACCTCAGGAAACATCGTCTGCCCACCGAGGCTCTAACGACTCAGGAGGCCCTATGAGCCAACAACTTGATGCAAAGGCCCTTGGCCAACTGTTTACCGAGGCCCGAACTCACAATGGCTGGAAGGATCAGTCCATTTCTGATGAAACCCTTCAGGCACTCTACAACCTGGTAAAAATGGGGCCTACCTCCGCCAACTGTGGTCCGGGCCGGTTTGTCTTTGTCCGCAGTGGGGAGGGTAAGGAAAAGCTGGAACCCTGCCTTTCCAGCGGAAACCGGGACAAGACCATGAGTGCCCCAGTCACGGTGATCGTCGCCCACGATGAGGAGTTCTTCGAGCGACTGCCGGAACTGTTTCCCCATGGTGATGCCCGTAGCTGGTTCACTTCGAGTCCGGAAATGGCCCATGAAACAGGATTCAGAAACAGCTCCATGCAGGCGGCCTACCTGATCATGGCAGCCCGTTCACTGGGTCTGGATACCGGTCCTATGTCCGGCTTTGATCCGGACAAACTGAATGAGGCCTTTTTTGCCGGTACGACCTGGAAAGCCAATCTGCTGATCAACCTGGGCTATGGCGACCCGGAAAAACTCTATGGCCGGTTACCACGCCTGGCCTTCGAAGACGCCTGCCAACTGGCGTAAGGAGAGAAGCATGAAATCTCAACAGCAACTTCATGAGGTGCTGACCATGCCGCCACTGGTGGACAAACAATCATTCCGCAATGCCATGTCGACCCTGGCGGCTGCGGTCAATGTGGTGACCACCGATGGCCCCGGTGGCCGTGCCGGTTTTACCGCGACAGCGGTGTGCAGTGTGTGTGATGAGCCGCCGACGCTGTTGGTGTGCCTGAACCGCAGTGCGTCGGTGTATGACACCTTCAACCGGAATGACAGCGTGTGCGTGAATACTCTGGCAGACCACCAGTCCGACCTGTCGAACCTGTTTGGTGGCAAGACCGATATGGATCAACGCTTTGCCGGGGCGCAGTGGAGCAAGGCGGTGACGGGTGCTCCGGTGCTCGACGAAGCCTTGGTGAGCTTCGATTGTACCGTCAGCAAACGAACAAGCGTGGGAACCCACGACATTCTGTTCTGCGAGGTTGTGAGTGTTCGCCAGCACGATGACGCCGGTAGTCTGGTTTATTTTGATCGTGGCTATCACCACCTCAAAGGTCAGTGATCGCGGGGAGGCTGTCCGGTGGCATGCCCGCCGGACAGCGTGACGGCTGCTAGCGGGTCAGCAGCTCAGCCATCCGGTTCTGTTCCTCAATAATGTGTGGCAGTGACCGGGTCAGCAGGTTGCCTTCTTCAATCACCACACGACCGTTGATGATGCTCCAGTTGACTCGTGGTGGCGTGCAGAACACCAGCGATGCCAGCGGATCGCTCTGGCCTCCCGCCATGGCGATGTCATCTGTACGGAAAGCGACGATGTCTGCGCAGTAGCCAGGCTGGATCCGTCCCAGTGCATCTCCACGTCCCAGTACCTCAGCGCCGCCGCGCGTAGCCACTCGCAGGGCTTCCCTGGCTGTCATGGCGCCGGGGTTCTGATCCCGTACCCGCGCCGACAACATAGCCAGTCTGGCTTCATCCATCAGGTTGCCGGTGTCGTTCGAGGCACTGCCGTCCACTCCGAGGCCAACCTTTACGCCAGAGTCCAGCATCTTCCTTACGGGCGCGATGCCGGATGCCAGGCGCATGTTCGAGCAGGGGCAATGGGCAACGCCGGTGCCGGTGCGGGCAAACAGCGCGATGCCCGCGTCGTCCAGATGCACGCAGTGTGCATGCCAGACATCGTCGCCGACCCAGCCTACATCCTCGGTAAATTCGGTCGGGGTCATGCCATAGCGTTCCTTGCTGAACGCCAGGTCCTTCCAGTTTTCCGCGGTATGGGTATGCAGGCCGACTTTCAGGGAACGTGCCATGATGGCGGCTTCCCGCATCAGATCGGTAGTAACCGTGAACGGTGAGCAAGGTGCCAGTGCCACACGGATCATCGCGTCCGGAGAGTGGTCATGATGGGTTTCAACCACCCGTTGCATGTCCCGAAGAATGGCGTGCTCATCCTGTT
Source organism: Marinobacter salinexigens (assembly GCF_008370345.1). Taxonomy (GTDB): domain Bacteria; phylum Pseudomonadota; class Gammaproteobacteria; order Pseudomonadales; family Oleiphilaceae; genus Marinobacter; species Marinobacter salinexigens. The sequence continues at coordinate 27,541 of NZ_VTUU01000014.1, forward strand.
CGACCAGTTCATCCGGTGGCAGGCCGCCTTTGCTTTGGCCGAGGCTCATGGCTCCCCGGGCACCGTGAAAACGGATGCCCATCTCCGTGGCAGCCTGAACGCTGTCGTCCAGGGTAATGCCATTGACGTGCAGGTAGGCATGGTCGGCAGCGGTGGTGCAGCCGGACAGCATCAGCTCGGCCATGGCGGTACGGCTGGCAGCTCGCTGCATGGCCGGAGTGATGTTCTTCCATACCGGAAACAGGGCGCTGAGCCAGTCGAACAGCTCACCGTCCTGGGCTGCGGGCAGGGCACGGGTCAGGGACTGGAACATGTGGTGGTGAGTGTTGATCAGGCCCGGGATGACTACGTGACCGGTGAGGTCGATGATCCGGTCAGCATCATCAGGGCAGTCAGCCATAGGTCCGACCGCTTCAATCCGGTTACCTCGGACCAGGACATAGCCCTGTTCAATCTCCTGGCCGTCGTCGTCCATGGTGGCGATGACGCGGGCGTTCTTCAGTATCAGTGTTTCAGTCATAGTGAACTCTTATCTGCTCGGGAATTCGGTACGTGCTGTATGGTGACTGCGGCAAACTCTACCAGCGCCTTGGCCACCGCTTCCGGCGATGCAACCTGTGGAACGTGGCCGGTGTTAAGGGAAATGACTTCGGCACCGGGCACAAGCTGTTGCATGCGCCGCTGGACGGGTAACACAACTGAGCGGTCTTTTGTTGCCTCGACATACAGTCTGGGCAGTTGTCCGAAGCGGCTTTCGCTCCACTCGGGTACAAGGGCCCGGCTACCTTCAGCCTGGGGATTGAACCGTGGGATGGCCTGAGCCGCTGTCTCCTCGCTGACGTCCTGCAGGAAAATCTCGCGAATGGCTTCCGGCGGCACTCTGGATACCAGACCGTCGGCCTCCCAGGTCAGAAACGGACCAATGCCGGAGGCTTCCGGGTGCTCTGCAATTATTGAAGTGACAACGTCGCTAAAGCCGGTACCGGAAGGCAGCATCATGCCTGCCAGGTAAGCAACGCCGATAACCCGCTCATACAGGGATTCAGCGAGCTGGGTCGCGACGGCCCCGCCACCGGAGTGGCCCACCAGGAACAGGGGGGGCGGCACCTCTTCAAGCAGCTTCTCAAGATCGGATACGCACTGTGCCAATGAGGCTTCTTCCGGGTTTCCAAGGCGTTTGCCGCAGCCAGGAAGGTCTGGCGCCACGACCCGGAACCCGCGCTCTTCCAGATGCGGAGTCAGGGCATCCCATACCCAGCCTCCCGCCCAGGCACCGTGGATCAGTACGGCGGTTATGGGGGGCCTATGCATAGGTCCTCCGGTACATGTCCATCAGGTGCGCTTCAACGGTTGTTGGTGGGTAATGGGGCTCGTCTCCCTCTGCGAGGCAAGTGGGGAGGCAGACGACTTCATGATCCGGGTTGCCACTGTAGAAAAAAGGAACCGAGTAGCGCTCCGCGCCGGAGGTGTTGACGACCCGGTGCAGAGTGGAGCGGTAGCGGTCATTGGTCCAGCGGGCAATCATGTCTCCCAGATTGACAACGAACGTGCCGGGAATCGGGTTGGCGTTGATCCACTGTTCATTCCCGGCATCCCACACCTGCAGACCGGGATTGTCGTCCAGCAGCAGGATCGTGACGCCGCCGAAATCCGTATGGGCTCCGCAGCCTTTTTCGCCGGGTGCCGGGTTGGTGGGCTGTGGCGGATAGTGAAGCAGTCTCAGCGTTGACAGGGGCTGATGGCAGAAGTCGTCAAAGAAACGCTGGTTCAGGTCCAGAGACAGCGCGAGGGCTTCCATGATCCGGGCACTCAGCTGGTTCAGGGCCGTGAAGTATTCGGTCATCGTGTCGCGAAAGCCGGGAAGCGAAGCCGGCCACTGGTTGGCACCCTGATTGAAGCGTCCCGCCTGTACTCGCGGGTCGGAATCGTCCAGCTCTTCTCCAATATAGAAGCCTTCCTTCAAATCCGGCGGGCTCCCCGGTTCAAGGGTCTGACCTTTCAGTGGCTCGTAACCTCGGTTAGCCCTGGAGAGGCTCTTGTTGATGGCGTCTTTTTGCTCGTCCGGGAGGCCGAACAGGGCGCGGGATTCTGCGAATACCCGATTGATCAGTTCGACTGCAATGCCATGCCCGCTGACATAGAAAAAACCGGTATGCAGGCAGGCATCGGCCAGAGACCGGGTGAGTAATTGCTGTTGTTGAGGTGTTCCTGTCAGCAGAGACAGGTCGATGACGGGCAGTGATGCTGTCGATGGTTCTGTCGCGATCATGGAGACTCTCCGAGTGCTCTATCAATATTGTCCAGTTGGTCAGTAATTCACAAAGTGTGCCATGCCGAAGATTGGGGGTGTTGGCGTGGCGGGGCTGAAAAACCGGGAGGTCGTTCGCTTGGGAAAGTATCGGGCGAAAGATAGGTGGCTTCATATCAGGGCGCGCCTGATGGTTTTGCACTAGATTCGGGCGCAGTGCGCGGTGTCTGGAGTGTCCCTGGTGAGGGTCGGGGGTCCTCCGGGGGTGCTTCCAGACCCCATGGATATGGCCTGTAAATTGAAGTGTTTTCAAGAGCGAAGGCTGATTCCCGGGATTTTATGCTGCGATGTTAACCAATCTGGCCTGCCCTTTGCTTTGTTTAAATAAAACCTGACCGAATGATCAATAAATTTCAGGCGATATACCATAAAGGGGAAAACACATGCGTAAAGGCTTCACACGTTCATTTCTGTTCGCCGCCTCACTTGCTGGCGGTTTGATGAGCCAGGGTGCCCTGGCTGCCGATAAAGTGACTTATCAGCTGGACTGGCTGCCGGGTGGGGATAAATCTCCGGTCTATGTCGGTGTGCAGCAGGGTTTCTTCGAAGCGGAAGGTCTGGAAGTCAGCATCGCCAGCGGTCGTGGATCTACAGATGCGATTACCAAGATTGCAACTGGCCAGGCCGACATCGGTAGTGCGGATATCGGCGCGCTTATGGCGGCCAAGGCTCAGGATGACAGCCTTCCTGTGAAGGCAGTGTATAGCATCTTCAATCAGGCGCCCCATGCCTTCTTTACTCTCAAGAAAAACGGCATTGCAGAGCTGACAGACATTGACGGCAAGAAAGTTGCGACGTCTCCGTTTACCTCATCCAATGCGTTTCTGCCTCTGGTGCTCAAGGGCAACGGCCTGGCTGAAGATGCGGTGAAACTGACCAAGGCGGATCCGGGTGCCCTTGGCCCCATGCTGATGAACGGTGGTACCGATGCCATCATCGCCTGGGTGACCAACATCGCTCTGTTTGCCGATCAGGCGAAAGCAACGGGCAACGAGCTGGTGGTGCTTCCCTGGTCTGATGCTGGTCTGGAACTGTACTCCTCCTCGGTGGTTGCCAGCGACAAGTTTCTGAGTGAGCGCCCGGACGTGGCCAAGCGTTTCATGCGTGCCTTCGACAAGTCTCTGAAGTTCACCCATGACAACCCGCGCAAAGCCGCAGAAGACCTACACAGCATGGTGCCTGAGGTTGATGTTGATGTGGTCACCGCACAGATCGGCGACACCATGAAACTGGTCGTGAACAGTGTCAGTGACCGTGATGGGCTGGGTGCTCTCACCGAAGAACGTGTGGCCCTGACCTGGGACTGGGTTGCGCAGGCTGAAAAGCTGGAGAAGGGCGTTCTGAACCCTGAAACCGTGATCGACCGCGATCTGCTTGAGGCTCTGTAAGAATGACCGAATCCGCCACCAACCGTTCGTTCGTCCAGCTCGCTGGAGTCGGGCACCGGTATGATCCGAACCCGGACATTCCGCCGGCGATCACCGGTATCAATCTGGATATCCGGCGGCATGAGTTCGTCGCCGTGGTTGGCCCTTCGGGGTGTGGGAAATCCACGCTGCTGAGGATGATTGCCGGCCTGCTGAAGCCCAGCGAGGGATCTGTCTCGGTCTTTGGCAAGGAAGTCGATGGTCCGCGGGACGATGTCGGCATCGTGTTCCAGAAGCCGACGTTGCTGCCCTGGCTGACTGTGCGCAAGAACGTGCTGTTTCCGCTCAAGCACAAATACGGTCGCTATGGTCGTGAAGACGAAAAGCGGGCTGATGAACTGTTGGCTATGGCGGGCCTGGAAACCTTTGCTAACAAAATGCCGGATGAGCTCTCTGGCGGTATGCAGCAGCGGGTCGGCATTGTCCGTGCGCTGCTGCTGAACCCGGATATCCTGTTGATGGATGAGCCCTTCTCGGCGCTTGACGCCATGACCCGGGAGCAGATTGGTTTTGATTTGCTGAAGATCTGGCAGGAAAACCCGAAAACCGTGCTGTTCATCACTCACTCCATCTCCGAAGCCGTGCTGTTGGCGGACCGGGTGCTGGTGATGAGCAAACGACCAGGTACGGTGCTGGAAATGGTTTCTGTTGATCTGCCCCGGCCTCGCACTACCCACACCATCTCCAATCCGCATTTCGGGAAACTCACTGAACGACTGAGGAAGCATATCTATGAGCCTGAAGTTGCCTGATGGGAAGGCCGGGCGCTTCCTGCTCACAGCGGCGCCCTGGTTGTTCTTCCTGGCCCTGATCGTGCTCTGGGAGCTGGTGTGCCAGGTCTTTTCACTGCCCGAGTATGTGTTGCCTGCACCGTCGGCCATTGTTGATGCGTTTTTCAACGTTGAATTCAGTCGCTGGATGACGCACCTGTGGGCGACGCTGCGGGTGGCCCTGATGGGGTTTGTGGTCTCTATTCTGGTGGCGATTCCCATCGCTATCGCGATGATGAGATCAGAGTTGCTGAGCCGGACCCTGTATCCGTTACTGGTGGTGATTCAGTCCACCCCCGTGGTGGCCGTTGCACCGCTGATCATCGTGTTGATGGGCTCCGATGATCCTTCGAGGGTGCTGATCACCTGCCTGCTGACCTTTTTCCCGCTGGTTGTTTCCACGGCTACCGGGATTAACGAAACCCCGGCAGAATTGATTGAGCTGAGTCGTTCGCTGGACGCGCCCACCCGCCGGGAAACCTGGCAGATCCGTATTCCCTACGCTATCCCTCACATTTTCAGTGGCCTGCGCGTGGCGATTACCCTGGCGATTATCGGTGCTGTTGTCGCGGAGTTTGTGGCTGCTGAGGAGGGGCTGGGCTACTTCATCCAGTTCTCGACTTCCTTCTTCCGGATTCCCCAGGCGTTTGCCGGATTGTTCTTCCTCGCAGTGGTCAGCCTGCTGCTGTTCAAGTCCGTGCAATGGGCACAACAGATTTTCTTCCCGTGGAGCCTGCCCAGAAAGTGAGCGACTGCGGAATCAATCAACACGTTTAAAGATTTAACTGATATGGAAAAACTGAACGATACCGACCAGGCCATGATGGAAAAAGTCATTGGACTGGCCAACCAGCTCGCGGAAGACGGAATACACCCCTTTGCAGCAATCCTGGTCGATGGTGATGGCGAGGTTTTGATGGAGCAGGGTAATGCTTATCTGCCAGATCAGGACATGACCGGACATGCTGAGCGCGTTCTGATGACGCGGGCCAGCAAAACCTGGCGCCCGGATTTTCTCGCCAACTGCACCATGTATGTTTCCGCTGAACCCTGCTGCATGTGCGCCGGTTCGGCGTACTGGGCGGGATTGGGACGGGTTGTCTACGGCCTGAGTGAACATCGCCTGAAAACGATCACAGGCAACCATCCCGAAAACCCGACTCTGGATCTGCCGTGCCGGGTGGTGTTTGGATCTGGTCAGCGCGACGTAGAGGTTATTGGGCCGGTGCTCGAAGACGAGGCGGCGAAGGTCCATGAAACCTTCTGGAAGAACCACGGCGCTTAAGGAGCCAGTCATGACCGAGAGTCGTGTAACGGTTGTTGTAGATTCCCGCTACGGGAGCACCCTGAGCCTGGCGAAGGCTATTGTTGAAGGCGCGGAGTCCGAGGGTGCGGAGGTTCGTTTGCGTCGTGTAGAGATTTCTGAGCCGGAGTTCAGTGTCGACGACCAGCGCCCGGATTTCGTGGCAGCCCAGAAAGATTATCGCGAGTTGCCCCGGGCGTCAGCGGAAGATCTTGAGTGGGCCCGGGGCATTATCTGGGGATCTCCTACCCGTTATGGATTGATGAGTACTCCTCTACGAGCGTTTATTGATGAAGTGGCCCCGCTTTGGCGTCAGGGCGCCCTGATCGGCAAGGTGGGTGCGGCCTTCACCTCTACCGGGGGGATGCATTCCGGCAATGAAATGACGCTGTTGTCCCTACTGATGCCCTTCATGCAGCACGGAATGATACTGGCGGGGGTTCCCCATAGTGTGCCGGAGCTGGTTCGAACCGACAAAGGTGGTTCTCCGTACGGTGCTACGACAGTGACGGGCTTCGACGGCAATCGCCCTGTTGATGAGAATGAACGGGCTATTGCGCGTGCCCTGGGTGCCCGTGTGGCTCGCCTGTCAGGCTGGGTACAGCCAGAGCCAGCCTCGGTAGAGCTGGCTGCCTATTCAAATTAATGCGTTGGCAACGGTCGCTGAGTAAGCGTAGATGTTGTGTTGTCCTTTTTGGCCGCCTTCGGGCGGTTTTTTTTGTGCCCGGTTTTCTGTGCTGGAGCCTTGGAGTGCCTGCTTATTCAACGCACAAAACCAGAGCAGTTGGGCAGGTTCTGTTTCAGGGTGGTGCACTTACAGATTCTTTTTGTAATTCATAACCAATTGTAAATAAAGGTTTTTAAATAAATTTTCGGGGTGGCACGGGCGTTGCTTTTAAAAACTTGAACAAATGGTCAATTAAGAGCGGCGCGAGTCGCCGGAATTCAGGAGAGAATCCATGAAGACAAAACTGAGAGCAGCTCTGGGCGGTTCACTCATGATGGCTGGCCTGGTGGCTTTCGCTCCAGCGTCCGCTGAAGAGCTGGACAAAGTGGTCTTTGGTACCAACTGGTATGCCCAGGCGGAGCATGGTGGCTTTTACCAGGCTCTGGCAACTGGCCTCTATAAAGAGCACGGCCTTGATGTTGAAATCAAGATGGGTGGTCCGCAGGTAAACGGCACTCAATTGCTGGTCAGCGGCCGCTACGACATGCTGATGGGTTACCCGATTGGCAATATCAATGCTGTTGAAAAAGGCTTGCCGGTAAAAACCGTTGCTGCCTCAATGCAGGGCGATCCTCAAGCATTGATTGCGCACCCGGGTGTGGAATCGCTTGAACAGATCAAGGAAGAGGGCCTGCCTGTTTATATCGCTACTCATGCTCACTCAACCTTCTGGCCGTGGCTGAAGGCAGAGTATGGCTTTGAGGATGATGTGGTTAACGCCTATACCTTCAGCGTTGCGCCATTCCTGACGAACGAAAACATTGTCCAGCAGGGGTACCTGTCGTCGGAACCGTTTGCCATCCAGAAAGGGGGTGTTGAGCCGAACGTCTTCCTGCTGTCTGACTATGGTTACCCTCCTTACGCAACCACCATTGAAACCACGACCGGCATGATCGAAGAGCGTCCTGATGTGGTGAAACGCTTTGTCCAGGCCAGTATGGAAGGCTGGAAAAGCTACCTCGAAAACCCCGAGGCAGGCAACAAGCTGATCATGGAAGAAAACCCGGAAATGACCCCGGAGCAGATCGCCTACGGTATCGAGAAAATGAAAGAGTACGAACTGGTGACTGGTGGCGATGCCCAGACCATGGGGATCGGTGTCATGACCGATGAGCGCTGGAACAAGATCAAGGATTTCATGGTTGAAGCCGGTCTGGCATCTGCCGATCTGGATCTTAACGACGTTTACACCCGGGAATTCCTGCCAGAAGAGCCGGTGCTGCCGTAAGCGCCACGACGACCAACGTCCTGATGCCGGCCGGGAAAGACCCTGGCCGGCCCTGGAGAAATCACTATGACAGCTACCAAGGTTACACCCCTGAAGCCGGCGCCAAGCCCAGAGTCTGAGGCGCCGGTTGCTGAGGGCAAAACGGGGGCCCGACCTGTTCTGCAGGTGAATGGGGTTAACAAGATCTATGGCAACGGTACGGTTGCGCTTAAGGGTGCAGATCTCACCGTTAAACAGGGCGAATTCATCAGCTTGCTCGGCCCGTCCGGTTGCGGGAAAAGTACTCTGCTGAGAATTATGGCGGGGTTGGGCGAGGTGACCACGGGCACCGTGAAATGGTGGGAGCAAGACTACGACGTGGTCGGGAGCAAGGGGCGCAAGCTTGCCTTTGTGTTCCAGAACGCGACGTTGATGCCTTGGGCCCGGGTTCGGAAGAATGTGCGCCTGCCGCTGGATCTCGAACACGCCGGTAATTCTGAGGAAGTCGAAAAGAAAATTGATGATGCCCTCGATATGGTAGGCCTGAAAGGGTTTGACGAAAGCTATCCCCGGGAGCTTTCGGGCGGTATGCAGATGCGGGCTTCCATCGCACGGGCGATGGTGACTGAGCCGAATCTGCTGCTGATGGATGAGCCGTTTGGTGCCCTGGATGAAATGACCCGGAACAAACTGAATGACGATGTGTTGAAGCTGTGGCAGGACAACGGCTGGACCATCGTGTTCGTCACCCACAGTGTTTACGAGGCGGTCTATCTCTCCAGCCGGGTCGTGGTTATGGCAGCGCGCCCGGGCCGGATCGTTGATGACATCAAGATCGAACAGCCGTTCCCGCGCTCTCCGGATTTCCGTGTATCGACAGAGTTCGCCGGCTACTGTCGCCAGGTTTCCCAGGCACTGGAGCGAGCAAGCACGATGGGTGAAGACAAAAAGGAGGCGCAATCATGAGTACGCCACTGATTCGTAATGAACGCTTTGTGCAGGTTGCGGCTCCGCTGCTGGTAGGGGTTTTTGTACTGGTTTTATGGCAGTTGACTGTGATGGCCTTTGATGTGCCGAAATACCTGGTCCCGAGCCCGGTAGATATCGGGCAGTCGCTGGTCACGGACTTTTCTTCCCTGTTTAATGCCCTGCTGATGACCCTGAAGGTAACCTTCCTGGCTTTTGCCATTGCCGTGGTGGTGGGTGTTGCTGCTTCATTGCTGTTCGTTCAGAGCAAATGGATTGAAATCAGCCTGTTCCCTTACGCCGTTCTGATGCAGGTGACTCCGGTGGTCGCCATTGCCCCGTTGATTATCATCTGGGTGAACGATACCACCTGGGCACTGACCGTGTGTGCCGTAATCGTGGCCATTTTCCCGATCATCTCAAACACCACACTGGGTTTGCGCAGCGTCGATCCCAACCTGTTGAGCATGTTTCGCATGTACCGGACCAGCCGCTGGCAGGAACTGATGCGCTTGCGGATACCGAGCGCGTTGCCGTATTTCTTTGGTGGCCTGCGAATCAGTTCCGGGCTTGCACTGATTGGTGCAGTGGTTGCGGAGTTTGTCGCTGGCACCGGTGGTTCCAAGGCGGGCCTGGCTTACATGATCCTGCAATCAGGCTACAACCTGCAGATTCCCAAGATGTTTGCGGCGCTTATTCTGATTACCGTAACCGGAATACTGTTGTTTGCCGCGATGGTCTGGATGTCTGATCGTGCGCTTCGTAACTGGCACGAGAGTGCGCTGAAGGTTGAACACTAAGCATGTCCCGTTCTGCTGACGCGATGTCCGCAGCGGGGACCGGTTACGCCTGGCGTAACGGGTACATGCTGTTGGCGTTCACAGCTCTGACCTGGGGCGTCAATTTTCCGATCCTCAAGATGGGCCTGGATTACAGTCCGCCGCTGCTCTACACCACTATCCGGATGATTCTGGGTACAGCGACCATGTTCCTGATTGCCCGGGCAATGGGGATTCTTCGACTGCCTCATCGCGCAGATGTGCCCGTCGTGTTTTCCGTGGGTATTCTCCAGAACATGGGGTTTATTACCCTTGTAACGGTCGGAATGCAGTTCATGCCGGCAGGGCGGGCTGCGATACTCGCCTATACGTCGCCTATCTGGGTGGTGCCTGCAGCCGCCATGTTCCTCGGTGAGCGGTTTACCTTGCCGCGTCTGCTGGGAACCGGATTGGGGCTTGCCGGACTTATGGCGATTTTCAATCCCATGGCGATCGACTGGAATGCAAAAGGAACGATCACTGGCGGTGGGTTGATTGTACTGGCGACCCTGGTTTGGACCGCTGGTCTGGTGCATGTCCGCAGGCATCATTGGCGGGGTGATGTGTTGTCGCTTATTCCCTGGCAGTTGCTGTCGTCAGTTTTCTTGCTGGTTCCGCTTTCCCTGTTGATGGAGGACGCCTCCAGCATCCGCTGGGAGCCGGCATTCTGGGTGAATATTATTTTCAGTGGTGCCATTGCTTCCGGTGTCTGCGTGGCGGCGCAGGTTGGTGCCATCCGGTCTTTGCCTGCGGTTACCATGTCGCTGAGTTCGGCGGCTGTGCCGGCGGTGGGGCTGGTCTCTGCGGCGATCATTCTGGGGGAGCAGCCGGGGGCATCGGATATTGTCGGGTTTTGCCTGATCGGGTTGGGTATTCTGGCAGTCGGGCTGGCTGATCGCAGACAGGCAAAGGCGATGGCGCGCCTTTAACGGGACAACCGGCATCCGTAATGCTACGTTTATCTAAAACAGACGTAGCTCCAGGACTTTGCATGCCATCGGTACTGATTGTCGAAGACTCCCTTGTTGTCACCAAAATCCTCCGTCATATCGCAAGCCAGGTACTGACCTTTGATGTGTTTTATGCGGACTCGGCGGAAGCCGCCCGCAAACAAGTGGAGAGCAGGGACGACTGGTTTGCTGCCATTGTGGACCTGAATCTGCCGGATGCCCCCAACGGGGAAATGGTGGATTACATGCTCCAGCAAAAAATCCCCACCATCGTTCTGACCGGGCGCATGTTCGATGAAAACCGGGATGCGCTGTTACGACAGGGAATTGTCGATTACGTGCAGAAAGAAGGCCTGTACAGCTATCAGTACTGCGTGAACCTTGTTAACCGGCTGTACCGTAATCGAGATATCAAGGTACTGGTTGCCGAAGATTCATCAGTGACCCGCTCGTTCATTACCGAGCTGTTGCGCCGGCACCAGTTTCAGGTGGTGGAAGCTGCTGATGGGCAGAAGGCGCTGAAGGCCATCCTGGCTGATCCCGAGATTGATATCCTGCTGACGGACTACAACATGCCGGTGATGAACGGCTTCGAGCTGATTCATGCCCTGCGCCATCAACATGAGAAAGTGGATCTCGTCGTTATTGGCCTGTCATCGGCTGAAGACAAATACCTGTCAGCAAAGTTCATCAAGAACGGCGCTAACGACTTCCTGTACAAGCCTTTTTCCCACGAGGAATTCTTCTGTCGGATCATGCATGCCGTAGATGGCATGGAACGGAAAAAAGAACTCCTCAGCATGGCTTACCGAGACACGCTGACGGGTATCCATAACCGCCGCTATTTTGTCCAGCAGTCCCGTAAGATGATTGCCCAGGCACAATCAGGTAACACGCCTTTGACCTTCGCCATCATGGACATTGATTTCTTCAAGAGCATCAATGACAGCTACGGCCATGATGTTGGGGATCTGGTACTGATTGCCTTCGCAAAGATCCTGCAGGAATCCCTAGGTCGCTTCCTGATTGCGAGAACTGGTGGCGAGGAATTCTGTGTATTGTTCCCGGGCCTGGCTGCAGAAAAGGCAGCCCGCCTGCTTGATGCGGTTCGGAAACAGGTTGAAGAAAGTTTTGTGGAAACCCCGGAAGGGGAAATCAGCTTCACCTTCAGTTCCGGACTGTCACAGCTCCCCGCCGACAATCTGGAAGTGTTGATGAAAGAGGCCGATATCCAGCTCTACAACGCCAAGGATAACGGGCGTAATTGTGTGTGCTTCTGAATCGGGTGAGTAGCTGGGAAAGCATGGGAAGACTGCCTGCACCTCAGGCGCAGGCAGGCGTCGACACTGCTTAAGTTCTGGATTGTCGTCCAATGAGAGCCAGGGGGCCGCCTCCCGGTGGAGTATGCTTTCAGGTTGAGATTGGAGCTCCATCTTGCCACGGTACTGACGTGCCCCCTCTTTCTAGTGAACTGGTTGCTTTGCCATTGATGGACCCGAGACTGCCAGTTGGTAAACTTGTTTTGGGAATGCATCACGACCGGGCACTCCCTGTAGCGGCAGCAAGGTTTGCGCAAGAGGTAGAATTGGCAATGTCAGCCTTTGAAGCGTCCCTAGAATAGTTTAGGCATTGGCAATCATGGTGATGTCGCTGTGGGGGTGGAACTTTGTATCCGGTAGGCCTTCGGCGTCATCCCGAACCAGTCCCGGCAGGCCCGGCTGAACGCCGACTGTTCCGAGTATCCGAGTAGGCCGGTAATCTGGCTGAGCCCGAGGTTGGGTTCTTCCAGATAGTGCCGGGCCATTCGGATTCTTTCGTCATTGAGCAGTTGCTCGTAGGTCACCCCTTCCCTGGCCAGCTTTCTCTGCAGTGTGCGCTTGTGCATGGAAAGGTGAGAGGCGATGGCACTGCTGCTGCACTGGCCTGTTGGCAACAGCGTGTTTATCAGGCGGGTTACGTCTTCCGACAACGAGTGCGCATTGGGTGCCTGCTGTGAATCCAGGTATTGCTTGGCCATCTGCCACGTCTGATGGTCGGCACTGTTGAGCGGAAGATCTGCGACCGCCGGTGGCAGGTAAAGGCCCAGCGTTGGCTGTTCAAATCTCACTTCACATTGGTAAACCGCACGGTAATTTGACTCGTCCGCTATCCGGGCATGGGGGAAATCAACGGCCAGTGGCCGGAACCTGTCTCCGCAAAGCAGCTTCATGACCTGCACCGCATTGGCGATGGTCAGTTCGCGGGACTGGCGGCGATACTCCTCGCCTTCATTATCGATTCTGAACTTCAGTTGGAGTGCCGGGGCACCGTCGAACCGCGTTGCTTCAAACGTCATCGAAAGGGCAGGGGCGTGCAGATGCAGGTAACCGGCCATGCTGTCGATGGCTTTCCCCACGGTCAGAGAACTGCGTGCAATGACGGAAATGGGGCCAAGAATGTCCAGCCCCTGGTACTTGGCCAGCATCATGCCAAAGGCGGGGTCATCCAGTTCGGTGGCTGTTTCTTCCAGCAGGGCATTGAGGTGCTTGAAGACCAGAAAAGACTGATCGTCCCGCTCTTCTGCCGGCGGGATATGATGACGGGCCAGCAAGGGAAGTGGATCGCCCCCCCGGCTTTTGACCAGCTCGTCGTATCCCCACAGATTCGTTGCCCGGATAAGACTGGACACGCGCCCTCCGAATGATTTTTGTCACGTTGTTGGCTTTCGGTTTGCGTTGTTTTTGAGCGAAATCAAATGTCGCGATTCGTCAAAAATATGTCCGTATCCGACAATATTGTCAAGCCGGTGCTCTGGCATCGTAGTTGGGTAAAGTCGCGAAACCAATAACAAGGAAAACAACATGAATCCGCAGCACTTTGACCTCATCATCATTGGCGCGGGCCTGTCTGGCATTGGCAGCGCTTGTCGTATCGCCCAGCAGTATCCGGACAAAAGCCTGGCTATCCTGGAACGCCGGGAAAAAATGGGCGGCACCTGGGATCTGTTTCGCTATCCCGGTATTCGTTCTGATTCCGACATGGCCAGTTTCGGCTACAACTTCAAACCCTGGTACTCAAACGAAGTGCTGGCCAAAGGCGGCGATATTCGCAACTACGTGGCGGAAACGGCCCGGGAATTTGGTCTGCAGGACAAGGTTCATTATGGCCTGAAAATCACCGATGCCGATTGGTCGAGTGAGATGCAGCAGTGGACGGTGACTGCGATCCACGAACAGACCGGTGAAACACGTCAGTTCACCTGCAATTTCATGCTCAATTGCGCTGGATATTACAGCTACGATCAGGGTTACCGTCCGACCTTTAAAGGTGAAGAAAGCTTCCGGGGTGACATCATTCATCCGCAGTTCTGGCCAGAGAATTTTGACTACAGCGGAAAAAAGGTGGTTGTCGTCGGCAGTGGTGCGACAGCGATTACCGTTGTGCCGGCAATGGCGGAGAAAGCGGCAAGTGTAACCATGCTTCAGCGTTCTCCCAGTTACATCATGGCGATGCCGGATACCGATCGGATCTCCATGGTCCTGAACAAGTTCCTGCCAAAGGAGACGGTGTTCAAAATGGCGCGAAAGCGGAACATCCTGTTCCAGCGGGGGCTCTATCTGGCGTGTGCCAAGTGGCCCAACGCCATGCGTAAAATTATGCTGCGCCACATGCGTCGTCAGGTTGGCCCAAACGTCGATATGCGCCACTTCACACCGAAGTATAATCCCTGGGAGCAACGGCTGTGCGCCGCCCCGGATGGTGATTTCTTCGAGAGCCTGCGTTCCGGGAAGAGCAGCATTGTGACCGACCATATTGATCACTTCTCTGAAACCGGCATTGTGCTGAAGTCCGGCGAGACGCTGGATGCGGATGTGGTTGTTACCGCGACCGGGCTTGATGTTCAGTTGATGGGCGGGTTGCAGCTGAAACTGGATGGCGAAGACGTGGATATGCCGAAAAAGCTGATCTACAAGGGCATCATGATGCAGGACGTGCCCAACTACGGCTGGATCTTCGGGTACACCAACGCACCATGGACCCTCAAGTGTGACATTGGCGGACAGTACCTCTGCCGTTTGTTCGAGCAGATGGAAAAGCGGGGCGCGAAGGTGGTTCGCCCGGTTGACAAGGACGGTAACGACACCGGTGTGGGTATGCTTGATGAGTTTGCTCCCGGGTACATCATGCGCGCCAAGGATCGTATGCCCAGGCAGGGTCGCGAGGGCCCCTGGAAAGTGACCATGCACTACGGCAAAGACAAGAAAATGCTGGTGGAAGATCCTGTTGACGATGGCGTGCTGCAGTTTGAGTCACCAGAAGCGGCAAATACCGTTAACGAACGGCCGATGAAAGCGTCTGCCTGAACGTACCGTGACCGGGGAAACTGATTATGTTGACTGACAACAAACCGCCCGTCGTGATCATTCATGGTATGTGGAGTGATGCCGGGACCATGCAGGAAGTGCGGGATGCCTTCGTAAGCCAGGGCTATCCGGTGGAGGCCGTGACTTTGCCGCACCATGGCCCCCGTTCCGAGCACACCGATTCCAGTCGGGCCGCTCTGGAGGGCGCATCGCTGCAGTTGTATGTGGACTTTCTCATGGATCATCTCAGAAAGCTTGGCCGGCCCCCGATTCTTGTCGGGCATTCCATGGGTGGCCTGTTGGCACAGCTGACGGCGGCCCGGATGCCTTGTGAACGCCTCATTCTGCTCTCATCCGCAGCTCCGGCGGGCATTAACGGGCTTGGAGTGTCGGTGATTCGAACCCTCGGCACGAACCTCCTGCGATTCCCTTTGTGGAAGCGCATCACCGAGCTGAAACTGGCGAACGTAAAGTACGGTATTGCCAACTCACAAAGTGCGGCAAAGCAGCAGGAGATCTTTGAGCACTGTGGCTACGAATCCGGGATGGTGACGTTCCAGATGAGTGTGGCAGCGTTCACCAGGCGTGTGTTTGCCGATGTGCCTCCGGAGAGTATTGCGTGTCCTGTGCTTATCATCGGCGGCACAGAGGATCGCGTTACACCCATCCGGATTCAGCGTAACCTTGCCCGTCGCTATGGAGACCGTTGCCAACTGGTGGAGATTCCCGGTTGCTGTCACTGGACCATTGGCGGACGTTTCTTCGGAGAGGTGAGTCAGGTGATGTTTGACTGGCTCGGGAGCTCTCCCCAGGAGGCCTGGCGAGAAGGTGCCTTCGAACAAGCTCCATGCTGAAACTGGCGCCATCGTAGCGCAAGGGATGCGCCAGCAAGCTGGGACGAAATGAGTTTCGTCTTTGCTTGTGGTGAAGGTTTCGACCGAACGGCAGTTCAGTATTTGGACAAAAGTCTTCGCTTAGAGGATAGGCTCGGGTTCAAGGCTATTTTAGCGTTCGTCTATGATCTGTCAGCTGCCAACGGACAAAGAAGCATGGACAATTCCCTCAACTTAGACGAACAAATTTCAGAGTCCGGATCGTCCAGGGCGCCGGTCTATGGCGCACTGGCCCTGGCCATTGTCTGCATAGCTGTGATGGTGGTCATGGCCGACAACGTGTTCCTGGCCGGACTGGGAGTCATTGCTCTTGGATTGACGGCCATTGGCGTTATGCTCTGCAAGAAACTGCAGCCAGACATTGTCATGATCCGGGAAAAAATAGCTGTGCCTGAGCCCGAACCGGTATACGAACCGGATGTGCAGACTCCGGCGCCGAAAGTGCCTGATCCCATACTGTTCAGCCATCTGGACGATCTGCGCAGCAACGTCGCAGTGATCCTTGAGGAAATGGGGGAAGCCGGCAAGTTGGCCAAAGCGTCTGGAGCCAAGGTGACCGAGAGTGCAAACAGTATTTTGGAGTCAGAAACGTCAATCAGGGAACTGGCTGAGTTCATGGATCGAATTGACGATGTATTCAGGGAGCTGGGCGTGCAGTCCGCCGAGATCAGCAACATTGTTGGAAACATTCAGGATATTGCCAAACAAACAAACCTGCTGGCGCTGAACGCTGCCATTGAAGCCGCGCGAGCGGGAGAGCACGGTCGTGGCTTTGCGGTCGTGGCTGACGAGGTGCGCAACCTGGCCGTGCGAGCAAACGAATCCAGCGAGAGTATTCGGGATATTGCCAACAACCTGAACTTAACCTCTGTAGACGCGAGTAGCGGCATGGACAATATCCGCCAGTCGTGTAATCGCTGCCTGAACCAGTCGGGTGAAGCGTTGCAGGCGATGAAGAACATTCAGGCCGGGGCTGTCGCCCGTATGCAGGTGGTTCAGGGAATCACCGAGCGTTTGCAGGTGCAGAGAGAGCTTGCCGGTCGACTGTATACCGATCTCAGCACCGATCTTTGATTTTTGGTGGCTATGCTTCCAGCGACCGAGGAACTGCCACCAACTTCCCCCTCCAGACACCGTTATTCTCCACAGTGAGTTTAAAGTCCTCCAACAGCTAAACGTCTGGTTGCATGCTTTTTCAAGTTTATATAAAGTGAACGCATTCACAATAAATACAAAAGGTGTAAGTGTGTTCTCCCAGTCCCTGGCAGCTGCAACCATCTTTCACGGTGCTCACCCTGAGGCCGTGTCGGAATTTGTAAACCGCCATATCGGCGGTCATCACCTTGATTTGATCGGGGGTGAAAACCGCGCTGCGAGCCTGAGTTTCAGGGAGTTTGCGGGGTTTGGGCTCTCACGGATCAGCTATGGCAATCATGTGCGGGTAAAAACGCCAGCGCTGGAGGATGTCTATCATTTTCAGGTGGTGACCCGAGGCGAATGCCGGTGGCGTAGCGGTAGTGACAAGCTGGCTTTGCGTCGTGGTCAGGCCCTGATGGTTAACCCGGATGAAGCCGTTGATCTGGAATACTCTCCAGCTTGCGAGAAAATTATCATCAAGGTTCCCATGGCCGTGATGAACACGGTTCAGGGAACGGACTCCCGGGCGAACGTGCGTTTCAGCAGAACGCCGGTGGACCTGAGGGGTTGTCCTTCACTGACCAGTGTTCTGGATGCCGTCTTCGCGGAGTTTGATGAGGTTCCGGAGGGAGAGCCATCGGAGATTTCCGGGTCCTATCGTGAAATCATCCTCAAAAAACTCCTGAAAGTATTTCCGAGTAATCAGGATGAGATGACTTCAGGGGCGAAGTTGCCTCCGGGTATTCATCGGATCCTCCGCTTCATCGAAGAGAACGTGAAAGAAGAGATTGATGTTAAGGAACTGTCGGAGGTTTCCAACATGAGTACACGGTCAATCTACAACGCGTTTTCGAGGGCTTTTTCCACCACCCCGAAAGCCTACGTCAAGCAGGTAAAGCTTCGAAACCTCCGTGAGGACCTGTTACAGGGGCGTTGCCGGAACGTCACAGAGGTGGCCCTTGATTATGGGTTCAGCCACCTTGGGCGTTTCTCTTCGGATTACCGTAAGCTGTTCGGGGAACTTCCATCGGAAACGCTCAGACTGCTGGGTTGACCACAGATCTGACGCGTGACTTTCTCGGCGCAGCTCCTGACCTGCTCAAACAGCTCGGAACCTTCCTCAATGTCGGTGTCCCGTTCCATTCCGAGCAGAGTGATTACCGTGACAATACTTCCATTCAGGTCATAGACCGGCATGCTCAGCACATTAACCTCAGGCAGATAGTCGCTGAAAAAAGTGCAATAACCCTGTTGTCGGATTTTCTCCAGGTGGGCCCCCAGCATTTCACGCGGAATGCCCTGGCCGCGATGTCTGGGTAGTGTGCGTGTGCCGCGATAATGCTGGTTAACCAGCTCACGGCGGCGTTTTTCCGGCAGGCTGGCGAGGTAAATTCGCCCGGCTGCAGAATTAAGCGGTGACAACTCCGCCCCGAGACGCACGTTGACTGAGATGGGCTGGCTTGAGTCCAGCCATTTGATGACCAGTGCGCCGGATCCGTTCCAGACGGTGACCGAAACAGTTTTGTCGGTGATTTCATTCAGCTCGTCTACGGCTTCGTAGGACAGCTGAATCGGGTTAATACGACGTAAGGCTGAAATACCCAGAGTCAGGCTGGAATTGCCCAGAGTGTACTGGGTCTGGTTGACCTGATTGATATAGCCTTCCCGAAGCAGGCTAACGAGGTATTTGTGGGCACGACTGGGTGACAGATCCAGTGCGCTGGACAGCTCTTTGAGTGTAGGCGGCCTGGTGGCGTTGGAAATATAGTCCAGGATGTGCAGGCCGATTTCGAGGGAGCCGATGCCTTGCCGTTTGGGATTGTCTTCTGCCATGGAGGTTGCCGTTATGAAGTTGCTGATTGAACCTGGAAATGAAGGATAACAGACGCCGGGAAGACGGTCGGCGTCTGTTTCCATTCGCGCAGAGGCGCTCAATTCTGATGGCCCGGATCAGAACGAGTATTTGGCCATGACTTCAACCTGCTGCCCTTCCGGGATCAGAGGGCCGAACGCCAGGTTGTACTTGCGCCATTCAACACCGACTTCCAGTTCGGGGATGATGTTGTGGATCAGGTTTATGCGGTGTCCCTCATAGTCGGTGTCGGCCTGGTCGTCTACTTCTACTGCGGTGTAGGCCACGTTGGCTCGCCATTGATCGTTAAAGACATAACGGAAGCCGACGTTGAAGCCGGTCTGACTGACCGCCTCGCCGTTTTCCACGTCACCGGAAAGGGAGCCATTAACGCCGACACCGGTGAACGCTCCGAGGCCGTCACCATGGTGCGCATTGAGGTTCAGGCTGTGGCGGCCCATCATGACTCGGGTCCCGATGGCTCCGCCTGCGACAAAGTCTCCGTTATCTACTTCTCGGCCGCTGGCGGTCAGAATCAGCTTGTGGCCGCCGTCCAAATTGAGGTTGTAGTTAACGGCCAGGTCGGGAATGTCGGCGTCGGTGTAAACGGGGTCTTGAGCCGTGAAGCGCAGTCCCTGGAATTCATAGCTGGCAAGCGTTGTCCGGAAGTTGAGCCCGGCGAGCGTGCCCCTCGGGCCACCCAGAAAATCCAGGTAATCAGTATGGGCCACCGCCCAGAACTGTCCTGTCCAGGTTTGTCCAACGGTCGCGTTATCAATTTTGATGAACGCGTGCCTTAGTCGCCAGTCGTTGTCTTCGCCCGGATAATCACCGCCATAGAAGTCGCCTTCTACGAAGCCGACAACGGTATGCCCTTGTTTTTTGGTCACGGTTTTCAGATTAAAGCGGGACTGGTTGGCCCGGCCGAAAAAGCGGCTGTCGCCATTCTCCACGTCTTCAAAGATGCCTTCGGCTTTGAAGTAGCCACCTATGCTGAAGCTGGTGTCGTTGAACGTACCCAGATCAACCGCATAAGCGGCGGGGGCTGCGCTGAGGCCGGATGATACAGCCAGCGCCAAAAGGGTGTTTCGATAGTTCATCTGCGTTCTCCTTATTGTTTGGCAGGTGAACTATCGACGATTCCGGTGGGGTCAAATATCCGGTAAATGAACGTCCCTATCCGATTTTTGTAGAGTTATACACTTAGTGCAGTTTCTATCTTTTCAAGGTTGTCATCGAGCTCAGCGGAGCTGCCGTCGAAGTGAACCTGGCCCTTTACCAATACCACGTGCCGGTCGCAGAGCTTCTTCAGGGCCTTGATGTTCTTGTCAACGACCAGGGTCGAGATACCGGACTCACGGATGGTGGCAATCACGTTCCAGATATCCTGGCGGATCAATGGGGCCAGGCCTTCGGTTGCTTCATCCAGAATCATCAGCCTTGGGTTAGTCACCAGGGCGCGCCCTATGGCCAGCATCTGCTGCTCGCCCCCGGACATTTCTGTGCCAAGGTTGGACAACCGCTCCTTAAGCCTTGGGAATGTCTCAAGCACCCGGTCGTAGTCCCAGCCCACCTGCCCATCGCTGCCGGGGCGAGCCGCCATCTGCAGATGTTCTTTGACGGTGAGATTATGGAACATGCCCCGGCCCTCCGGCACATAGGCAATATCCCGTCGCATCCGCTTCCAGGTTGGCAGTTTGCTGATGTCTTCCCCGTCAAAGTACACGTGGCCGCTGCGGGGAGGCACAATCCCGAGGATCGATTTCAGTGTGGTTGTCTTGCCCATACCATTGCGGCCCATCAGGCTCATGGAGTGGCCTTTGTCCAGCCTGAACGACACGTCATGCAGGATGTGGCTTCGGCCATACAGGGTGTTGACGTTCCGGATTTCCAGCAGTGCAGTACTCATGCCGCTTCCTCCTCTGCATCATCTTCTTCGGCGCCCAGGTAGGCTTCTTTTACCCTTGGGTCATTCCTGACTTCATCCACGGTGCCAGTGATCAGGTGACGGCCGTTATCCAGCACCGTCAGTTGGTCGGAGAGCTCGAAAATAGCATCCATGTCGTGCTCAACAAGCACGATGCAGTACGTCTGTTTGAGTTCTTTGAGCAACTCGATGATGCGCTGGGATTCCTCGTGCCCCATGCCAGCCATGGGTTCATCCAGAAGCAGGATGCAAGGATCGGTAGCCAGAACCATCGCGATTTCCAGTTGCCGCTGTTCGCCATAGGAAATTTCGGCAGCCACGGTATCGCTGCGGCTCTCCAGTCCAACCTGCGCAAGTGCCTGTTCGGCAGCTTTGCGGACCAGTTTGTTGCTGTGGCGGGAAACGAATAGGTTGAAGTTGCCTCCGAAGCGACGCTGGGCGGAAATGGCGCAGTTCTCAATGCACGTTGCTTCCGGGTAGATGTTGGTTTTCTGAAAGCTTCGGCCAATCCCCCTGCGTACAAATTTCCAGGGTTTGAGCGTGTCGATACGCTCTCCTTTGTGGAAGATACAGCCGGAGGTTGGTTTCAGACTGCCGCACAGCATATTAAGCAGTGTGCTCTTGCCAGCGCCGTTGGGGCCCACTACACCATGCAGTTGCCGGTCATGGAACTGCAGGCTGATGTCGTTGAGGGCTTTTATGCCACCCCAGTGCTTGCTCAGGGCTTCAGTTTCCAGAACGATGTCGTTGGCCATGATCATTTCTCCAGGAGCTTTTCGAGGTAGCCGGCGATGCCTTTTCGCAGCACGATCACCATCAGGATGATGGCGGAGCCCATGAACAGCAGCCATTCTTCGGTCAGGTGTTCAAAAAGGTACTGAAGGCCTTCGTAGGTGAAGGTGCCGAGAATGGCGCCGTAGATGGTTCCAAGCCCGCCCAGAATGGACATGACAAGCGCGGTGCCGGACATTTCCCAGGCAAGGAATGACGGGTTTACAAAACCGTACTGCAGGGCAAACAGGAAGCCCGCATAGGCCCCAAGCGTACTGCCGATCACATAGCAGGCCAGCCGGAAAATAAAGATGTTGTATCCCAGGGCTTCCGTGCGGTCGGGGTTTTGCTTGGTTGCCTCGACAATACGCCCGAAGCGTGAACGCAGAACCACCTTGAAGAAAACCAGTGTGTTGAACAGGGAGAACAGCGTCAGATAATAGAAGTGCTGCGGGTCATCAAGGTTCAGGAAGCTGAGACCGAAAATGCTGGTTTCAGGCTTCATGAAGATGAACACACCATCGTCGCCGCCGAACTCCAGAGAGTCGAAGAAGTAGTAGAACATCATTTGCGAGATGGCGAGGGTGATCATGATGAAGTAGATCCCCGTCGTTCTCAGTACAACGGCGCCGGTAATCAGCGCGATCAGGGCGGAGATGCCGCAGATGTAAAAGGTATAGATCCAGAAGTTCACAGCTTCGTATTCCGGCGCAAGTATGACAAACAGGTAGCCGCCAAGACCGTAAAACAGAGCATGTCCCAGAGTGATCAGCCCTACCCGGCCAACCAGGAAGTCCAGGGACATCACGAAGATGGACAAGATGATGATGGTGGTCACCTTGCCTACAAAAAAGGAGTTGGACTCCAGAAACAGTGGCAGGAACAGGGCCACCATGAAGAACATCGGGACGAGGATGCGCTCAGTGCGTTTCTCGAAAATCATCATTGGCTCCCGCTTATTTTGCGAACAGGCCCTGGGGCTTAACCAGCAGCACCAGGATCATGAAAATGTAGATAATCATGTTGGACATACTCGGCATCAGTACGGAGGAGAACGTACTGATCAGGCCCACCAGCAAGGCGCCAACAAATGCGCCTTTGATGGAACCCATGCCACCGATAACCACCACGACAAAACAGGTGATCAGAACACTCTCGCCCATACCCGGAACGATGGAGCGCATGGGGGCGGCAATGATGCCGGAGACAGCAGCGAGCATGACGCCAATGGCAAAAACGATGGTGTACAGGCTTTTGATGTTGACGCCCAGCGCCTCGACCATTTCCCGGTTGGATTCCCCGGCCCGTATCAGCATGCCCAGGCGGGTGCGGCTGACAACGTAATACAGCACGCCTGCGATGGAGACACAGATCAGTGCGGCAAAAATCCGGTAGATGGGATAACTGGAGTTTTCGGTGAACGGAATCCCGCCATCCAGTGTCGATGGTACGGCAACGCCGTATGGGTCGTTTCCGAACAGGATGCTTTGCAGCGAGTTGAACACGAAAATCATACCGATGGTCAGCAGCACCTGATCCAGATGATTCCTGTTGTAGAGCCTCTGTATCAGAACCCGTTCAATCAGGATGCCCAGAGCGAGGGCGAGGATGGCGGAAAGAATCGCAGATAGGGTGAAGCTGCCGGTGACGGTGGCGAAATACCAGACCAGATAGGCACCGACCATATACATCGACCCATGGGCCAGATTGAGAATGCCCATAACGCCAAACACCAGCGTCAGTCCGGAGGCGATTAGAAATAACAGCAAGCCGTACTGAATGCCGTTGATAAGTTGCACAAAGAAGAGTTCGGTCGTCATAGAAGGTACCCAGCGATGATGCAGAGGACCCGGGTCGGGTCCGGAAGGGTGGTTTGCGTATACGACCCCGGCCCGCTCCTGCGTGCCGGGGTATGGTTTACCTGAGAATCAGAGTTTGCAGCCGCGGGCAGGATCTTCCAGAGCCTCAGCGGCAATGCTTGCCACCACGTTTGCTCCGTCTTTCACTTCCCTGAGGTAAATGTTCTGCACCGGGTTGTGCGCCCGTGAGAACGTAAAATCGCCGCGGGGACTGTTGATAGTGAGAGCTTCCATCGTGCTGATCACGGCCTGTTTGTCGCTGACATCGCCGCTTAGCTGATTGAGAGTGTCTGCAATCGCAAGTCCCGCGTCGTAGCCCTGAACCGCATAGATGTCCGGATAGTGGCCGTATTCCGTGTTGAATGCTTCGCGGAACGCCTGGTTTTTCGGTACATCAAGCTGCTCTGCATAGTGCAGACCGGTCAGCACACCCTCGGCGGCGTCGCCTTGTGCCTCCAGCGTACCTTCGGTCAGGAAGCCCGATCCGAGCAGCGGGATTTTTCCGCGCAGACCCATGGCGTCGTAGTCTTTAACGAACTTGATCGCGCCGCCACCGGCGAAGAAGACGAAGACAGCATCAGGGTCTTGGGCGGCTATATCACTGATGTGGGGCTGGAAATTGGTGGATGGGAATGGCATCAGCACCTTTTTGACAATGTTTCCGCCCCCTGCCTCAAAAGATTCTTCAAAGGCTTCCAGGCTTTCCCGGCCCATGCCGTAGTTCCAGCTGATCAGGTAGACGTCTTTATAGCCCTTATCCAGTGCTACTTTGCCCATCGGGTAAGAGGGTTGCCACGATGAAAACGACGTGCGGAAAATGTTGGGGGAACACAACGGGCCTGTCGCGGCCGCTGCGCCGGCGTTCGGAATGATCATCACGGTATCTTTGCCACGCAGTACCTTGATCATCCCCATGGCGACACCTGAGTGTACCGGGCCGATGACGAAATCGGCTTCGTGCTGGCCGAGCATGGCCGAGGCCAGTTCGGGCGCGCGGGCTGGCTTGGCCTCGGTGTCCATCTCGATGAACTCGATATTGGCTCCGTGCAGGTCGGCGGCCTGCTCCTTTAATGCCAGTTTCAGGCCATCCCGGCCGGCTTCACCAAGCTGGGCATAGATGCCACTGAAGGGCAGCATGATGCCGATCTTGACGGGATCACTGGCGGCAGAAGACGTAGCGGCCGTGGTGGCGAGGGATGCCGCCATAGCGGCACAGAGCAGGGTTTTCATACGGGACATTTCAACACCTCAGATTCTTGTTGTGCGGTTATCCCATTAGAGGCGTGTAGCGCTCCAGACAATATCCGTTTTGTGCAGAACCCTGTCCCCTGTTTGCAGGGATGACGGTTCTAAAAAAAAGCCCGGGCGAATTAACCCGGGCAAAGGCAGGACAGTCCTGCTGGAAAGGCCACGAAGGGAGAGAGGCCTTTCATTACGGAGCTGGAGTCTCAGAATGGGTATTGGATACCCTGTTCCATCACGCTGACCCATTGGGATGTGGTGAATTCCTCGAGATTGGCGGGGCCGCCGAATCGTCCACTGTTGCCGGAGCTGCCCATGCCGCCGAACGGTACCTGGAATTCATTGTTCACGGTTTGGTCGTTCACATGGATCATGCCAACGTGGAGCTGGTCTGCGATGGCCTGGGCCCTTCCCGTCGAGGCGGAGTGAATCGCGGCTGCCAGTCCGTAGGGGGAAGCGTTGACCAGCTCAATGGCTTCCTGGTCCGAACGGAAGGTCATTACCGGGGCGACCGGGCCAAAAATCTCTTCGGAGAAAATCGGCATGTCGGGTGTGGCACCGGCAATCACGGTCGCTTCGAAGAACGCGCCGTTGCGTTTGCCTCCGGCGACAATCCGTGCGCCCATTGCCACGGACTGGTTTACCATCTGCTCTACTTTTAACGCCTGCTGTTCGTTGATCAGCGGGCCGAGGTGAACCTGATCCTTCCAGGGATTTCCTGTCACCAGGTTTTTAGCGCGTGCCGCAAGTTGCTCGATATAGGCATCAGCCACTGATTCGTGCACCAGATGCCTGCCTGCCTGCATGCAGATTTGCCCCTGATGCAGGAAGGCTCCCCAGGCTGCGCTGGAGGTTGCGGCATTCAGATCGGCGTCATCCAGAATGACCATGGCGTTGTTGCCACCGAGTTCCAGGGCGGATTTCTTGAGCATCCGGCCACAGGTTTCCCCGATCTTTTTACCGACAGCCGTCGAGCCGGTGAACGAAATCATGCCCACGTCCGGATGGTTCACCAGAGCTTCGCCAACGTCGGGGCCACCGGGGAGCACATGAAAGACGCCTTCCGGTAGGCCCGCGGCCTGGAGGATTTCCGCCATCAGAAGGCCGCCGCAGATGGCGCTTTTCGGATCAGGCTTGAGAATGACTGCATTGCCCATGGCCAATGCTGGGAAAACGGAACGCATAGACAGCAGGATCGGGAAGTTCCAGGGCGCGATAACACCAACGGTCCCAACGGGTACTCGTTTCCAGTAGTTGCGTCGCCCGGGCATGTTCGACGGGAAGATCTCACCGTGAGGCTGCATGGGCAAGGCAGCGGACATCAAGGCCTGTTCGCAGGTGGCTTGTAATTCCCACTCGGCTTTGGGGCCAATAGAACCACACTCCCGGGTGTTCCAGTAGTTGATCTCGTTGGCCCTGGACTCTAACAACTCTGCTGCCTTTCGAAGAATCCTCGCTTTCTGGTCAAATGGCAGGCTGGCCCAGGCCGGCTGGGCTTTACCTGCGATGTGTGCTGCATCGGCCACATCCTGAGGTGTCGCCTCCTTCAGCCTGGCCAGCTGCTGGCCTGTTGCCGGTTCCACGGCATTGAACCCGGGACCGTCTGTGATCTGCCAGCCGCCCATGAATAGGTGGTCCTGCCAGGCCGGGTTTGTAGGGTGTTCCATGATTTATCTCCTGCTGGTAATTGCCCGGCGCTTAGCTGTGGACCCGGTTGATGTGGTCGTTGATGTAGTGAGCCAGTGCATACACGGTTTCCGAAGGGTTATAGCCGATGGATGTTGGCAGCAGGCTGGC
Source organism: Marinobacter salinexigens (assembly GCF_008370345.1). Taxonomy (GTDB): domain Bacteria; phylum Pseudomonadota; class Gammaproteobacteria; order Pseudomonadales; family Oleiphilaceae; genus Marinobacter; species Marinobacter salinexigens. Next base: position 53,838 of record NZ_VTUU01000014.1, read on the forward strand.
ATCCACAACGTAGAGGTTGTGGACATCGTGAGTTTCGCCAGTCGGCGACACAACGGTTTTGGCGGGGTCTGCCCCCATCCGGCAGGTGCCCTGGGGATGGAAGGATGTATAACGATAGCGGGCTGGTTCGTTCTTGAGACCGCCGATGACTGAATCGATGTCGTTTTCACTGTCGATGGACAACGGCTGGGACGATGGGATGTGGAGCTTGTTCGCGCCTGCAGCGAACAGAATGCGGGCATTGGTTTTCAGGCCCGCTTTCATGATCTCGAAGTCCGCATCATCCACGAAATATTTGATCTCTTTCGCGCCGTTGTTCCAGTTCACTTCGCCCACGTTCTGATCGTGAATCAGGGTGATCAGCCGCACCGCGTTGCGGTAACGCGACATGTACGCCATGTATGGCTCGCCGGTACCAGGCTCGGCCTGGAAGCTCGCTTCTGTCGGATCCTGAACAGCGTCCAGCAGCAGATAACCGCCTTCTTCCGGCATGGTGTACTTGTCCATATAAAGGGAATGGGTCGCACCGTGGAAGTTGTCTACGTTGTCGTCGAACATGCCCGTGATGGACAGCGTAGGGTGACAGGCGAAGTTCTTACCGACCTGGCCGCTCGAGTTTGCGAGGTTGCTGCGCTGAAGCAGCAGAGGTGTTTGTATCGGGCCGGCAGCGGCGACCACGATGGGGGCATTAATCCGGACGCTGGCTTTGATTTCCTTTGTGTCAGGGTCGACTACCTGGGCTTCGACACCTGATGCCTTGCCGTTTTTGGCGAGAATCCGGGTGGCGCGGGTATCGGCATAGATTTCTGCACCGTAAGCAGCAGCCCAAGGCAGGTAAGTCACCAGCATCGATTGTTTGCGGTCTGACTTGCAGCCAGCGAAGCAGAACCCAGTCATGACGCAGTCCCGGATATTGCGCTTGGCGCTGCTGTCCGGGAGGCTAAGTTTTTTCATGCCGGTTCGCAGAAGCTCTGCGCCCGCGCTTGTTTCATAGGACTTGTTGGTTTCAATGCTAAGGTTTGCTTCGACTTTTTCGAAGTATGGGAGCAGCACCTCGGGGGTCAGGTTGGTCAAACCATAGTCCCGGGCCCACAGGTCAAGATAGTAGTCCGGAGTCCGGAAACACAGTGCTGCATTGACGACGGTTGATCCGCCGACACAGGTGCCCTGAAGTACAGCGATGTCACCGGCGGAGTTGGATTGTCCGCCATGGTCTGCGTACATAGCATCCATGGAGACCGCCATCATTTCTGTGAACTTTTCAGACGGTACGTAGCGCCCGGCTTCCAGCACGACAACTTTTTTGCCAGCTTTGGCAAGTTCGTAAGCGCTGATGGCACCGCCGGCGCCGGAACCAATGACGACTGCGTCGACATCCAGATGGATATCCCCGTCATTTATGTCAGACGCCTGCGTGACCTTCAGGCCGTGGGCGGGCATGGTGTTCGTTGGAATTGTCTTGGCCATGATTATCTCCTACCGCTTATTGCTTAGGCATGGGCGCATTGCCCAATGACTTGATGCCCCACCTGTCGGTGACCGGGCCGTCGTACCCCAGAGGGGCCCAGGTGGGCGGATTGGCCCAGTAGGAAAGGCCTATCAACTTCTTGAGGCCAACGGCGAGTGCGCGATGGGGAACTTCGTCTGAATCGCCCCAGGCATCGCAAAAGCGTTTTGCCTGGTCATCACTGAGCTCAACAAAGGTTTTGCCGAAGGAAGCTTTAGGGCCCTCGTTGAAGTACTGAATGCCTCCTTTAAGGCCTTCCAGAATGTGGGGCTCCATAGTGGCCAGCAATGCGGCATCCAGTGTTTGCATAACGGGGATCTGGCTGGTGGGAATCAGGCTGGTACCAGCGGTTGGCAGGGTAACCGCCATCAGTCGGGCCATGACGGCGTATTCACCTTGTGACATCACCTTGATGCCTTCCGGCATTGAGGCAAAGGCCCTGCTGGCCCCCAATAGACTGGTGCCTACAGATGCCGCGACAGCCAGTCCGCTGGCGGCCTTGAGGAAATTTCGGCGGCTAAGGCCGTTGACCTGTCGGATCGCCTCGTGTGTGGAATTACTCATTCGAGTCATTGTGTTCTCCGGATTCTTGTTGTCACGGACAGGGTCAGAATACTTTCAGGATACGAAAATTGACGCGGCTGTCTTCTTTGAAGCCGTTTTCCACATCAATGTCCTGACCAGCCTGAACCTGGAGTTGAATGGTTGGTGCGGGGAATGTGGCAAACGTGGCCAGCCAGCGATTCCTTTCCAGTTCATCGTCCTGCTCCGCACCCCCTACAGTGGTCTCACCGCCGAAATCCTGATAGTAAGACAGCGCAACGTGGGTTTGCTGAGAGAACAGGTAACGGAAGTGAGCCTGGATGCTCTGGCTGTCCTCCTGCTCGCGGCGGAAACCGAGGAAATCGTCGTTGTCACCATAAACGCTGTATTCGCCAATCAGATCGACCATCCAGTGGTCGCCAAATCCTTTGACGTAGCCCGCCTGAAAAATGCCTTTCCAGCGGTTTTCCCCGATGTTGACCGGGCCTTTGTCTTCGTCGTACTGGCCGACAGGCAGGGATGCAAAGCCGGACAAGCCGAACCACTGTTGGCTGTCCGGGTCGTTAACAAACCAGGCGGTTGCACCGACCAGAGGGTCGCCGACACCCGTTTCCGAGGTGGCATCGAGGCCGCCTATAGGTTCCTTGAGATCAACCTTTCCGAAAGGAACAATAATCTGGGGGTCGACGATAACACCGCCAATGTCCGTGTAATGCACGAAACGGGCGAGCCCGATGGTGGTATCGAGTCCGGCATTAACGGGCTGCTTGTCGCCGTTTGCGTAAACCTCATCGCGGGTTGTGTACTGGGCGTAAAGAATGCCGAGATTGACACCCTCAGGCAGGGGAACATAGTCGCCCGGGTCGGTCGCGATTTCAGCGGCTTGAACAGTGAAAGCCGAGGCCATCACGGTGATCGTGGCGATGTGTTTGAGCGAGTTGAATGAAAATTGAGTTGGCATCGTGTTCTCCAATCAGGATTGTTGTTTTGATCGCAGAGTTGGAGGGAACAAGGAATGTGCCAACTTACGGAATGAGAGAAAATTGATGTAAGTCATTGACGTGTGGAGTATTTGAGTTCTTGTCAGCTTGGGGTGGCGGGGTTGGTGTCGTCTCATATTGAGAAAATAGCGGCTTCAAGTGTCTCTTCCTGAGACCTTTGTCGGACCTGAATGGCCCGTAAAACGTGGGCTGACGGGGTGATCCGAATGAAAAACATGTTACAGTCTGGTGTGTAACAGGATAAGGCGCATAAGACGTCAGCAGGGTCGCATCGATAAAAATACAAACCTGCGATGAGAGGAATACCAATGAACGCGCTAATCCCTGCCAATCAGCGGCGCGTGCAGGCTCGCGAAGCCTTCTTTCAAAGTGGTCAGGTACCGCCAGGCCTGATCGACGAAGCCATTCTCAATTCCTGGCACCGTTGTGCGACGAACAGCAAAAGTGCCTCTGACCAGGTCGCTTTTGACACAGTGACATCGACGCGGCTTTCGGAGCTGCTTCAATGCAATCGGGTGTTGCTGGAAGCGGCCGCTTCACCGATGGAGCGGTTGAGTCGCACGGTCACCGGTGCCGGGTATGCGGTGCTGCTCACCGATCGTCTCGGGCATGCGCTCACAGCCTATTCTTCCGGTGGTACATCGGCGGATCTCATGCACAAAGCCTTCCGGCAGGGTGTTCTTTTATCAGAAGACTCTGTTGGTACCACCGCGATGTCTTGTGCTGTTTCCGAGGGAAGGCCGGTTGCGGTATCGGGGGTAGAACACTTTCTGAATGCGAACCGTATTTTTAACTGTGCTGCTGCTCCGGTATTTGATCCTGCTGGCCGCATCATGGGCGCGATCGATATCACCCGGGAACATCCGATGGTCCAGGGTAGTGCTCTGTCGTTGGTGCAGCAGTGTGCGAAGACCATTGAACGTCAGCTTATGGGCATGCTGGCCCCGTATATTCTGGTGAACCTGGGATGGGGACTGCCGGAACGGGATGCTTCAGAGGACATGCTTCTGGCCCTTGGGGAAGATGGTCAGATTCTGGGTATGTCTCCTCGGGCCCGGGAGGTTATCGGGCTCGAAGCTGACAAAGGACTGGTTTATTTTTCGGACCTGTTTGATCTGCGTTTTGAAGCATTGGTGGATTCCCTGCGAAAGCCGGAGAATCCCCTGAGTGTTGAGGCGTTTTCCGGATTGTCGTTCAGCCTTAAAGCCGCAGACCGCAATAACGAGAATCTCTATCGAAGCCCTATTCCGCAGCCGGTTCCTCTCAGTCGTCCCGAGCCAGAACCCGAGGTGGATTTCGGTGATGCTTCTGTCAATGCCCGTGCAGCGACAGCCTTGAAAGCGCTGGCCCGGCAAATGCCTGTGCTGGTTCTGGGTGATACCGGCACGGGTAAAGAAGTGATGGCCCGCACCCTGCACGAACGCAGTGGCTATGCCGCAGGCGAGTTCGTCGCAATCAACTGCGCGGCCATTCCGGAATCTCTTATCGAGGGTGAGCTGTTTGGGCACGCAGAGGGGGCTTTCACGGGTGCCAGGCGCGGAGGTTCAAACGGAAAGATTGCGCAGGCCCACAAAGGTACCCTGTTTCTCGATGAGATCGGAGACATGCCCCTGGCTCTGCAATCCCGACTTTTGAGGGTCATCGAGTCCCGGGAGGTCACCCGTCTTGGCGAACAGTCGACAAAGCGTTTCGATTTCCAGCTTGTATGCGCAACTCATCGTAATCTCTCGGAGGCCGTACAAAATGGCGAGTTCCGGGAGGATCTGTATTACCGGGTGAAGGGCATCACGGTTGAGTTGCCGAGGTTGTCTGAACGGCCGGACCTGAAGGCCTTTATTCAGGAACAGTGCCGGCAGGTGACCCATGGCCGGGCTCTCTCTGACAATGCCCTGCACCTCATGATGGATTACCCATGGCCTGGGAATGTCCGGGAGTTGCGTCATGCGCTTGCCCATGCCGATGTCATGGCTGATCCGGATTCGTTGCTTCTTCCGGAGCACTTGCCCTCGGAAATCCTGGCGCAGGGCCGGCCGGACGAACAGGACCGGGGGCCGTCTATGGTGGGTTCCTGGAGGACCGTGGAGAGGGAGGCCATTGAGCAGGCGCTGGCCTGTGAAAACGGTAATGTGCAGGCTGCTGCCAACCGGCTGGGGATGAGTCGCGCAACGCTTTACCGCCGTCTGAAGGCTCAGCGTAGCGTCTGATCGCTGAGGGATGACGCCAGCGGGTAGAGAACAGTGGCTCTGCCCGCTGGATGTGACTTAAAGCAGGTGCTTGAGCAGAAGCTCGGTCAGTCGTTTCGGGCACTCGACCGAGGGAACGTGGCCAACCTGTTCCAGAATGACAGGCTCCGAGGTGTCACTGAACTGAGCCAGCGCCTGGAGTGATTCCGGAGGGGTTGCTACGTCGTCGGTGCCGCCAATCAGCAGCAGCGGTACATTTTTGCCCGCCAGTTTCTCACGAAAATCAGCCTTGCCGAGCATCTCGCACAGCAGTGCATAGCTGTTGTCGTCGCCGCGGCCCATGATGACCTTCCAGCCATCCAGCAACGCCGGTTGTTCCTCGCAGGCAGCGGGGCCGAACCAGCGTGGGACAATGCCTTCGGCCATCGTGGCAAGACCCTTTTCACGGATGTCCTGGGCGCGCTGGCTCCACGCCTCGGGGGTGCCGATGACTGCTCCGGTATTGGTCAGTGTTGCGGAGAGCAGTTGGCCTGGGTGTTTCGATACCAGTTGCTGACCCACAATACCGCCGATAGAGGTACCTGCGAAGTGGAAACAGGATACGCCCGCTGTTCTGGCCAGGGTCAGGGCTTCGCTGGCCAGGTCTTCCGGGGTGATTTCAGCGGAATCTGCTGGCCAGGCGCTGCTGGCGCCATGGCCGGGAAGATCCCAGGTCAGTACCCGAAAACGGTAGAGCAGGCCTGGCAGCATGTCATCCCAGACAGCCTGGGTCATGCCGAGCGGGTGCGCGAGCACCAGCAGAGGTTTATTGATGTCGCCCAACAGGCGGTAGCAGATTGTTCTGCCCTGGTGCTTCAGAAATGCCATGTGCTCTCCTTGAATCAGACCCGTTCGATGAGTGTAGCAATACCCTGGCCTACGCCGACACACATGGTGCACAGAGCATAACGGCCGCCGGTGCGCTGGAGTTGGTGGGCGGCGGTCATCAGCAGGCGGGCACCGGACATGCCGAGGGGGTGGCCAAGGGCGATGGCGCCGCCATTCGGGTTCACTCTAGGGTCATCATCCGCGATGCCGAGTTCCCTCATGACAGCCAGTCCCTGAGCGGCGAAAGCCTCATTCAGCTCAATGACATCAATATCACCCATATTAAGCCCCTGTTTTTCGAGGAGCTTGCGAACGGCAGGCACGGGGCCGATACCCATGACCCTCGGTTCAACGCCAGCGGTAGCCATGCCCAAAATCTTTGCCATGGGCTTGAGACTGTGTTTGCTGACGGCCGACTCACTGGCGACCAGCATGGCCGCCGCGCCGTCATTGACGCCTGAGGCGTTCCCAGCAGTGACGCTCCCGCCTTCGCGGAATGGGGCAGGCAGGGCTGCGAGCTTCTCCAGCGTGCTTTCACGGGGATGCTCATCGGTATCGAATACCAGGGGCTCCTGCTTGCGGCGGGAGATGGAGACCGGGACGATCTCTTCTGCAAATATCCCTTCCTGCTGAGCTCGCGCGGTTTTTTGCTGAGAGCGGAACGCGAAGAGGTCCTGATCTTCCCGGGAAACCCCGTATTGCTCCGCAACGTTCTCTGCTGTTTCCGGCATGGAGTCGATGCCATACTGCTTTTTCATCAGCGGGTTTACAAAGCGCCAGCCGATGGTGGTGTCTTCGATTTTCTGGCCCCGTGAGAAGCCGCTATCAGCTTTGCCCATTACGTAGGGCGCCCGTGACATGGACTCGACGCCACCGGCGAGTACAAGGTCCATCTCGCCCGCCCGGATTGCGCGGAAGGCGGTCCCAACGGCGTCCATTCCAGAACCGCACAGACGGTTGAGAGTGGTTCCGGGAACGGAGATCGGCAGTCCGGCAAGCAGCGCCGACATACGAGCGACATTGCGGTTGTCTTCGCCAGCCTGGTTGGCTGAACCCATCATCACTTCGTCGATAGCGGCGGGATCCAGTTCCGGCGCCTGGGCCAACACGGCCTTGAATACGTGTGCCGCCAGGTCATCAGGACGAACGCTGGCAAGGGTGCCGCCAAAACGGCCGATGGCCGAGCGGCGGGGGTGGCAAAGGTATACGTCAGTCATGTTGTGTCTCACTGTTGGCCGGAATGGTGGGCGTTTGTGCGTGCTTTCAGGCTGCGCAGTACTTCCAGTTCCTTGGCGCTGGGCGCAGGGGTGGTCTCCAGTGTGTCCGCAAAACGGATCTCCCAGCCCGTGGCCTCAATGACATCTTCACGGGTTACGTCGGGGTGCAGCGAGGTAACCACCAGTTCCTTGGTTTCAGGGTCGGGTTTCAGGATGCACAGGTCGGTGATGACAATGGTCGGCCCGCGGCCGATGTTGGGAACATTGTCCCGGGCTTTGCCATCGCGACCGAAGCCAACTGTGGTGACGAAGTCCACGTCTTTGACGAAGGTGCGTTTGGAGTGCTTCACGGTAATGAAGACTTCCTTCGCGTTGGTGGCAATTTCCGGGGCACCACCGCCACCGGGCAGGCGTACTTTCGGTTCCCGGTAGTCGCCAATCAGTGTGGTGTTGAGGTTGGCGTAGCGGTCAATCTGAGCCGTACCCAGGAAGCCTACGCTGATGTGGCCGCCCTGCAGCCAGTAACGGAACATCTCCGGGACAGATACGGTAGTCAGGGCAGACTCGCACAGTTCGCCGTCGCCGATGGACAGCGGCAGAACGTCTGGCTTGGTCTGTAGCGTGCCGGATTCGTAAATCAGGGTAACGTCAGGAGCGTGAGTCAGGCGTGCCAGATTGGCCGCTTCGCTTGGCAAACCGATGCCTACGAAGCAGGTCATGTCGTTGTTCAGCGCCCGTGCAGCGGTGACGCTCATCATTTCTGAAGAAGTAAATTCAAGGCTCATCACTGGGCTCCTTTCTCGAAAACGTTGTCTTTCAGCCAGGTCTGGAAAGTTTCGCGGTCCCGGGCAATGCCGTCCCATTCTTTGTAGAAGGCGTTATCGCGGTCGTAGTAACCGAGGGCATAGGACGGCTTAGCGCCCTTGGGGGCTTCTGCAATGGCAGTAACGGCCCATGAGGGCAGTACGCAGGCATTTACCGAGGCACCCAGGTCGTCGACGATTTCCTCAACCGTCACGATGCTGCGCTTGGCCGCCAGAACCACTTCTTTCTGGATACCCACAATGCCTTCAATCAGGACGTTACCCTTGCGATCAGCACGCTGAGCGTGAATGACCGCCACGTCCGGGCGAACCGAGGGTACGGCCGCGAGCTTTTCGCCAGTGAACGGGCACTCAATGAACTTGATCTGGTCGTTAACTTTCGGCAGGTCGCTGCCGACATATCCGCGAAGCACTGCCAGGGGCAGGCCTGCTGCACCCGCTTCATACGCGCAGGCCATGGCGGCATGACTGTGTTCCAGGATGTCCACTTTGTGCGGCCAGCTTTTCTCCACCGCATCGCGGAGGCGGTGGAGAGAACCGACTCCGGGGTTTCCGCCCCATGAGAAGATCAGTTTTGTTGCACAGCCCGCACCGATCATCTGGTCATAAACCAGATCCGGAGTCATTCGGATCAGGGTGAGGTTGCGCTTTTCCTGACGAATGATTTCGTGGCCTGCAGCAAAAGGAATCAGGTGGGTAAAGCCTTCCATCGCAACGGTGTCGCCGTTGCTGATGTGTCGGCTCACGGCTTCCTGGAGGGAGAGGAATTCAGCCATGGCAGTGTCTCCGTGTTGTTTCTTTTAAAAAGTTCGATATACGAACATAAGTTTAATATGCGAACATGATGGCGTGATTTGATTCTTATCGTCAAGTACAAAATTTCACCAATTTGCTCAGGTGCACGGATGTTCGGAGTACGAACTAGCTGTTACCATGCGCGGATACTGAATTTTCACGGCGTTGAAGGAGCCGGAATGGACGAACAGATTCTCAAGCCCGGGGATCGGGATTATGTGGGAGCCCTGGCCTCAGGGCTGGACGTGCTTCAGGCGTTTGATGCCGAGCATCCCCGCATGACATTGAGTGAGGTTGCAGCCCGGACGGATATGGATCGGGCAAAGGCGAGGCGTTTTCTGCTTACCCTGCATGCCCTTGGTTTCGTAAAACGCAGTGGTCGTCAGTTTGAGCTCACGCCACGGGTTTTGCAGCTTGGCTATGCCTATCAGGCATCAAACCAGTATCGGGCAGTCATCCAGCAGTATCTGGAAGATATAACGGCGGAGTTGGGAGAGTCGTCTTCACTGGCGGTACTTGATGGTGACGATGTGGTCTACGTGGTGAGGTCTGCCGCCCGACACCGATTGATGGCGATTACGCTGTCTGTGGGTACCCGCCTGCCAGCCGCTTATACCTCCATGGGGCGGGTTTTGTTGGGGCAGTTGTCGGAGCAAGAGTTGGAAGCCTTCCTTGATCGGGTTCATCTGGAGCCCTACACCGGGGCGTCGGTCACCTCCAGAGAAGCCCTGCGTGAGGCCATAGTCTCGGCGCGGGAGCAGGGCTATGCCATTGTCGATCAGGAGCTGGACTCGGCGTTGCGCTCAGTGGCTGTGCCAGTATTTTCAGGCAACGGTGAATGCCTGGGGGCGATCAATATCAGTACCAACGCGGCACGGGTGAATATGGATACGCTTGAGGGCACCTATCTGCAGCGCCTGAAAGACGTGGCGGAGAAGGTTCGACGGATCACCCGTTAATTACGGGTACCGCCCCGTCAGTCTGTTCTCGACCAGTTCATCAAGAATGGTGTTGGCCAGCCGCATCACAGCATTCGGGTTTTCCCCGCGCCTTCGCGACGCAATGACCGGCGTGGTGATGTTGTGATCTTCCAGTGGCATAAAATCTACCCCTTCCCGATTCAGTTTGCGCACCTGCTCAGGAACCAGAGTGAAGCCCATATCGGATGCAACCAGAGAAAGCGCCGTCTGGAGATCGTTTACATGCTGGCTGACGTGAATTTTCAGCCCCCGCCGGTGAAACAGTCCCTGTGTGATATCCGCAAAATTGGGTCCCGGGCCTGAAGGAAAGGCAACCATGGGCCACTCCGACAACTCCTTCATGGAGGGCGGGTGCAGTGTCAGTTCATGACCGGCAGGTACGGCAGCAATGATAGGTTCGTCGAACAGCAGTTCCTGATCAACGTCCGGGTCTTCAATCCGGATACGCCCGAAGCCAATGTCAATCTTCCCTGTTTTCAGTGCTTCTACCTGTTCCCGTGTCTTGAGTTCGTGCAGGACAATTTCCAGGTTCTTGTTCTGTCTCAGTCGGCGAACCATCCTCGGTAACTGGCCATAAAACACCGAGGGTACAAAGCCAATGGAGAAGATGGTCTTGCGATGCTGGGCTATACGTCGGGTGTCCTCGACGGTCGAGGACACCTTGTCCAGAATCTGGCGAGCCTGTTCGAGGAAGTACTCGCCTGCAGTTGTCATTTCCAGCCCTCTCGGTTTGCGGATAAACAGTTCCGCGCCGACTTCTTCTTCAAGCTGTTTGATCTGCCTCGTCAGGGGAGGTTGGGCGATAAACAGCTTTTCGGCTGCCCGGGTGAGGTTGCCTGCTTCGGCGACGGCAACGAAGTAGCGCAAGTGTCTCAGCTCCATTCATACCTCCAGGGTATTGGTTGTTACTTAATCAATATTGGTTCACCTAAGTGAAACTTCGTACTGTTCGAATCACAGGATTTATAACTTGCGATTCGGAGAGCCCATGTCCGCAACCATTCAGTCCATTGAAGCGATTCTGGTCGACATCCCGACTATACGCCCCCACAAGCTATCCATGACAACCATGGGGGTTCAGAGCATGGTTATCGTTCGGGTGAAGGACTCTGACGGACGTGAAGGTCTTGGTGAGGCGACAACCATTGGAGGTTTGTCTTACGGTCCAGAGAGCCCCGAAAGCATAAAGCTTACCATTGAAACCTATTTCAAACCGCAACTTATTGATCAGCCAGCAGATAATATCAATACCCTGAAGGTAATGTTAAGCCGTTCAACTCGCGGCAACAGCCTGGCCAAGTCTGCTATTGAAACGGCCTTGCTGGATCTTCAGGGCAAGCGTCTCGGTCTGCCCCTCTGCGAGCTTTTGGGTGGTGCTGTGCATCAGCATCTGCCGGTGCTCTGGACCCTCGCCAGCGGTGATACCACTAAAGATATTCATGAAGCCCTGGAGCTGATCGAAACCCGTCGCCACTGTGACTTCAAACTCAAGATCGGATCCCGTCCCCTGATGGAGGATGTACGTCACGTGGCTGCCATCAAAGAGGCTGTTGGTGAAAGCGCCAGCGTCCGGGTTGATGTCAACCAGGCCTGGGATGAATCCACCGCAGCGAAAGGTATGGCCGAGCTTCAGGCAGCAGGTATTGACCTGGTTGAGCAGCCCACCCCAATGAAAGATTTCGCCAGCCTGGCGAGGCTGTCAGAGAAATTTTATTTGCCGATTCTGGCGGATGAGGCCGTGGCGGACGCGAAGGACATGTACAACCTGGCGGCGGCCGGTTTCAGCGGAGCCGTTGCCATGAAGATTGCAAAAGCGGGTGGCCCCGCTGCGGTTCTCGATCAGGCTGCTGTGGCGTCTGCGGCGGGTATCGGCCTATACGGCGGAACCATGCTGGAAGGCACCATTGGTACGGCGGCATCTCTGCATGCCTGGTCTACCCGGGAAACCCTGCACTGGGGTACCGAGATGTTCGGTCCCCTGTTGATGAAGGATGACATCGTGGTCAGGCCGTTGAACTTCCATAACAACGGTGTGGATCTGCCCAGTGGTCCTGGTCTGGGTATTGAGATCGATGAAGACAAACTGGCTGTTTACCGCAGAAAAGATCAGTAACCGGAGGAATGAAGATGCTGTTCAAAGTCGAGATGAAAGTGAATATCCCGCACGACATGCCCGCCGAAGTTGCCGCGGACATCAAGGCCAGGGAAAAAGCCTACGCCCAGAACCTTCAGGAGCAGGGTAAGTGGCGTCACTTGTGGCGGGTGGCCGGTAGCTACGCCAACGTCAGCATTTTTGATGTCGAAGACAACGCAGAATTGCAGGACCTGATCAGCAATCTTCCGCTGTTCCCCTATATGGATATTTCCGTCGCGCCGTTGTGCCGGCACCCGTCCTCCATCCATGAGGATGATCGCTAAATAGAACGCACCGTTGCCAACTGATGAGATGAACTGAGCAACAACAACAAAAGCACCGAGGAAATCGACATGACTGTTCAAACAATGCAAACCGCTGAAGTTAAAGATCTGCTGGAGAAAGTTGCCGGCTTGAACAAGGAAGGTGGGAACGAGCGTGTGAAGAAAATTGTTCACCGCGTAATGCACGACGTCTTTCAGATTATTGAAGACTTCGATATCACCCCTGATGAGTTCTGGCAGGCCGTATACTATGTCAACGAACTCGGCCAGAACGGCGAAGCGGCACTGCTGGCTCCGGGCCTGGGCATGGACAAATACCTGGACATCCGGATGGATGCGGAAGACGAACTTGCCGGCCTGAGCGGCGGAACCCCGCGCACTATTGAAGGCCCTCTTTACGTGGCTGGCGCGCCGAAGAGCGACGCGTTTGCGCGTATGGATGATGGCTCCGACGAATCTGCCGAGACCATGATCCTGAGCGGTCAGGTAACAGACGAAAATGGTCAGCCTCTGGCTAATGCCGTTGTGGATGTCTGGCATGCCGACACCAAAGGTGCTTATTCCTACTTTGACCAGTCCCAGAGCGAGTACAACCTGCGTCGACGGATTGTGACAGACGAGAACGGTCGTTACACCGCACGTTCTATCATTCCTTCTGGCTATGGCTGCCCTCCGGAAGGTTCTACCCAACAACTGCTCAACCAGCTCGGTCGTCACGGTAACCGTCCTGCGCACATCCACTTCTTTGTGTCCAAGCCAGGATTCAAACACCTGACCACGCAGATCAACCTGGCGGGTGACGAGTACACCTACGATGACTTCGCCTTCGCGACCCGAGACGAACTGGTGGTCGATGCCAACCGGATTGAAGATCCAGCGAAAGCTGAAGAGTTCGGTCTGAACACGCCTTATACCCAGGTCGAATTCAACGTGCAGCTGGTGTCAACCGACAAGGCAGAACTTCAGGCCCGTCACGAACGCCGTCGGGCGCTTGAAGGCGAAACGGCTTAAGCCAGAACCTCTAATCCCTCGTTTTGTGATCCGGCAGGCCCGTTATATAGGGCCTGCAACGGGGACCCTGTGCCCTGAACATTGTGCTCACAACAACAAAATGGAGTGACGAACATGACTCGCCAACTCGACAGACTTGAAAGCAAGGTCCGCAACGCCATCGAAGCGGATGCGGAAACAGGTAACTACCGCTGTGATCGCGGCATCTTCACGGACAAAGAACTGTTTGATCTGGAGATGAAGCACATTTTCGAAGGCAACTGGATGTTCCTGGCCCACGAAAGCCAGGTAGAAAATCCGGGCGACTATTACACCACTTATGTCGGGCGTCAGCCGGTGGTGATCACTCGCACGAAGGATGGCGAACTGCAGGCGATCCTGAATACCTGTTCCCACCGTGGCGCCACCCTGTGCCGGAAAAAGCGCGGCAACAAAACCTCCTTTACCTGTCCGTTCCACGGCTGGACCTTCAAGAATGACGGCAAGCTTCTGAAAGCCAAGGACCAGAAAAAAGGCGGTTATCCGGATAGCTTCAATACTGACGGCTCCCACGATCTCAAGCACCTTCCGCGTTTCGGAAACTACCGTGGATTCCTGTTCGGCAGTCTGAACGCCGACGTCCTGCCTCTGGAAGAGCATCTGGGTGAAACCACCAAGGTGATTGATGCGATTGTTGACCAGGCTCCGGAAGGTATCGAGATCCTGCGTGGCGCATCCACTTACACCTATGAAGGAAACTGGAAGCTGACCGCCGAAAACGGCGCTGACGGATACCACGTAAGCACCGTGCACTGGAACTACCTGTCCACCATGGGGCAGCGTAACTATGAAAAGGGCGGCACCGAAGCGGTTGATGCAAAGAGTTGGTCTAACGAAGGTGGTTTCTATTCGTTCGAAAACGGCCACATGATGCTGTGGACCCGTCTGACCAACCCTGAAGTCCGTCCGGTATTTGGTCAGCTTGAACGCCTGGAAAAGGAACTGGGTGATGAGCGTGCCGACTTTATTGTGCGCACCACCAAGAACCTGTGCCTGTATCCGAATGTGTATCTGATGGACCAGTTCTCCACCCAGATCCGGGTCTTGCGTCCTATCGATGTGAACAAGACCGAAATCACCATTTACTGCTGGGCGCCCAAGGGTGAGTCCGCTGCTGAACGCACCAAGCGTCTGCGTCAGTACGAAGATTTCTTCAACGTATCGGGCATGGGCACGCCGGACGACCTGGAAGAGTTCCGGGGCTGCCAGGAAGGCTATGAAGCTGCGGGTCTTAAGTGGAATGACATGAGCCGTGGTGCCAAGCACTGGATCGAAGGTGCCGATGAGTGGGCCAGGCGTATCGACATGAAGCCCATCCTCAGCGGTGCCCGCCCGGAGGACGAGGGCCTGTACGTGACTCATCACCAGCATTGGGTGGATGAAATGACCAAGGCAATCGAAACCGAGCGCGCACGCTTTATTTCCCTGTCAGAGGAGGCTTCCAAATGAGCATGACTTTTGAACAGATTCAGGCGTTCGTAAACCGCGAAGCCCGCCTTCTGGACGACCGGGAGTGGGACGAGTGGCTCAAGTGTTACAGCGAAGATGTGACCTACTGGATGCCTGCGTGGGATGACGACGACACCTTGACGGAAGATCCGCTGAGTGAAATCTCCCTGATTTACTACCCCAACCGGGATGGCCTGGAGGATCGGGTACACCGGATCAAGACTGAGCGTTCCGGCGCCAGCTCTCTGCCGGAGCCGCGCACAGTGCACCTGACCACCAATCTGGAGATTCTGGAGCAGGAGGGTGACACCGTTAAGCTGCGTTTTAACTGGCAGACCAACAGTCATCGTTACCACAAGACGGAAACTTTCTTCGGCACCTCGTTCTACACGCTCGACTGCAGCGGAGAGCAACCGGTGATTACCAACAAGAAAGTGATTCTGAAAAACGATTACATCAACCAGGTGATCGACGTTTACCACCTGTAATTGATGGGGAGAGCATCATCATGACATACAACATCGCGCTGAATTTTGAAGATGGCGTAACCCGGGTCATCACCTGCAAAGAGGGTGAGACGGTACTCGACGCCGCTTACCGTGCACAGCTCAACCTGCCCATGGACTGCTCCGACGGCGTTTGCGGAACCTGCAAGGGTTCCTGCCAGCAGGGGCAGTTCGATCTGGGAGATGAGTACATCGACGAAGCGTTGTCCGATGAGGAAGCCGAACAGGGCATGGTCCTGACCTGTCAGATGGTGCCCTCCAGTGATTGCGTGGTGGAAATACCCGCAGCCTCCAGTCTGTGCAGTAAATCCAGCAATGATGCCGTATCGGGCACGGTAGATGAGGTCAACCTGATCTCGCCTACGGCCATTGAGCTGAAAATCACCGCCGATGCAGATATCGGGTTCCTGCCGGGCCAGTACGTGAATATCCAGGTTCCGGGAACCGAAGAGACACGGGCTTATTCCTTCAGCTCTCGTCCGGGTAGCCGTGAACTCAGCTTCCTGATCCGGAACGTTCCGGGTGGTCTTATGAGCTCCTGGCTTGTGGGCAAAGCGAAGACTGGCGACAAAGTCACGCTGACCGGCCCGATGGGTGTTTTCTACCTGCGCGCGGTTGAGCGTCCGGTGCTGATGCTGGCCGGTGGTACCGGACTTGCGCCGTTCCTGTCCATGCTGGAGCACCTGAAAGAGAAGGGCTGCGACCAGCCCGCGCATATGGTCTACGGCGTCACCAACGACGATGACCTGGTGTGCGTGGCTGCTCTGGAGAAGTTTGCCGAAGAGGTTGAAAACTTCACCTTCAAGACAGTGGTTGCCAGTGACGAAAGCAGCCATCCCCTCAAGGGCTATGTGACCAACCACATGGACGATGCGCCGGTTAATGATGGTGATGTTGACGTTTACCTCTGCGGACCGCCACCGATGGTCGATGCCGTTCTGGGGTACTTCCGGGAACAGGGTATTGATCCAAACTCGTTCCACTACGAGAAGTTTACGCCGAGCGTGACTGTTACGGAGAAGGTGGCATGAATCCCCGCTTCACCAACAAGGTGATGGTAATCACCGGCGCGGCCCAGGGCATTGGCAAGCGGGTCGCCGAACTCGCAGCCGCCGAGGGCGCGCGCCTGGTGCTGGTAGACATTGCCGATTATGTGCAGGGCGTGGCTGCGCAATTGCGGGACCAGGGCGTTGAAGCCCTGGCCGTTCAGGCCAACCTGGAAACCTGGGAGGGTGCTGAAACCGTCATGGCGACGGCACATGACCGCTATGGCCGGATCGATATTCTGATCAATAACGTTGGTGGCACGATCTGGGCTCAGCCTTTTGAGCACTACCAGCCGGAACAGATCCAGAAAGAGATCCAGCGCTCACTGTTTCCGACTCTGTGGTGCTGCCGTGCGGTACTGCCATACATGGTCGAGCAGAAGGGTGGGGTCATCGTGAATGTGTCCTCTGTGGCCACCCGCGGATTGATGAGGGTTCCCTACGGGGCGGCCAAGGGTGGGGTAAACGCCCTGACGGTGAACCTCGCGTTTGAATATGCCGAGAAGGGCATTCGGGTAAATGCGACGGCCCCGGGTGGAACTGAAGCTCCGCCGCGACTGACTCCCCGGAATGCCAAAGATCAGAGCGAGCAGGAAAAAGCGTGGTATCAGGGGCTGATTGATCAGACCAATGCCACCAGTTTCATGCATCGCTACGGCACCCTGGATGAGCAGGCCGAGCCAATTCTGTTCCTTGCCTCTGATGCTTCCAGTTATATGACCGGCACGGTTCTGCCAGTGGCAGGGGGCGACCTCGGATAGGCCGCAGCCGGGAGACCCGAATGATATACACCTTAAATACAACTAGCCGACGGACAGGCTCCGACAAGTAAAACAAACGGGGTAACAGACCATGAGAAATATAGACGTCAATGACGTTATCGATCACGCGAAATTTAACGGGTTCCACTGGAAAGTGCTGTTCTGGTGCACCCTGATTATTATCTTTGATGGGTATGATCTGGTGATTTACGGCGTGGTTCTGCCATTGCTGATGGATCAGTGGAATCTGAATCCATACGTGGCAGGCCTGCTGGGCAGCAGCGCCCTGTTCGGGATGATGTTTGGAGCCATGGGCTTCGGCATGTTGTCGGACAAGCTCGGACGTAAGAAAACCATTCTGATATGCGTTGTACTCTTCAGTGTCACGACGGTGATCAATGGCTTTGCAACCACACCGTGGCAGTTTGGCATACTTCGCTTTATTGCAGGCCTTGGCATCGGTGGCGTCATGCCTAACGTGGTGTCACTGATGAGTGAGTACTCGCCTCAGAAAAGCCGGAGCACCCTGGTGGCCCTGATGTTCTCCGGATATGCCGTGGGAGGCATGATGTCTGCGGGACTTGGCATCTGGATCGTGCCAAACTACGGCTGGGAAATCATGTTTTACCTGGCCATCGTACCGATGCTGATGCTGCCGTTCATGATGAAATTCCTGCCGGAGTCTGTGGCATTTCTGATGACCCAGAAACGTGAGGAAGAAGCCAAGTCCATTCTTCAGAAGGTGGCCCCGGTACGGGACATCAATGAGATGGATCGACTTGTTACGCCGGAAACCACCGAGACCAAGGCGCCTGTACTTGAGCTGTTCCGCGGTGGACGCGCCTTCAGCACCATGATGTTCTGGGTTGCCTTCTTCTGCTGCCTGCTGATGGTGTACGCTCTGGGTTCCTGGTTGCCCAAGCTCATGTCGATGGCAGGGTACGCGCTCAGTTCCAGCCTGATGTTCCTGATGGTGCTGAACATTGGAGCAATCATCGGCGCCGTGGGCGGTGGCTGGCTGGCTGATCGATTCTCCCTGCGCTCAGTTCTGGTGAGCTTCTTTATCCTGGGCTCTGTATCTCTGATTATGCTCGGATACCCCAACCCGATGTGGTTCCTTTATACCCTGATGGGCATTGCGGGTGCGACAACCATCGGCTCACAGATTCTGCTGTATGCCTATGTCGCCCAGTATTACCCCACCAGCATCCGGTCCACCGGTCTGGGTTGGGCTTCGGGCATTGGCCGTAACGGGGCGATTGTCGGGCCACTTCTGGGAGGCACTCTGCTTGCTCTGGCCTTGCCTCACCATATGAACTTCCTGGCCCTGGCCGTTCCGGGCGCCATAGCAACAATAGCCATTGCTCTTATCGGAAGGCAATTCGGCGCTGCCGAGCCGAAGGCCGAAAGCAAAATGGGGATGGCTACCAGCAACTGATGCATTGTGGAGCGTTGATGCGACCCTGAGGGAGGCCGTCAGCCGAACCCCTCATTTGCCCTGGCGCGAAGGTGACCAGGGCCTTTTTCGTTTTTTCCGACAACCATAAGGACCAAGCTATGACGCGATTGTTGAGAGATATGTCGTTACCTGCTGTCGTCGCGGGCTTCCTGGCGGTACTGGTGTCCTATTCCGGGCCTCTGGCTATTTTCTTTCAGGCCGGTGCCAGTGCCGGCATTTCCGATGAAATGATGACATCCTGGGTCTGGGCGATCTCCATGGGGGCTGCCATCTCCGGAATTGTTCTGTCGATCTGGCTAAAGGCACCGATTGTCACAGCCTGGTCTGCACCGGGCACCGCGTTACTTGTTGCGCTGTTTCCGGAGCTGTCCCTTAATGAAGCGGTGGGGGCCTATATAACGGCAGCGGTGATTATATTTATTATTGGCATCACCGGGACCTTTGATGCGTTTGTCCGGCTGATTCCCAAAGGCGTGGCTGCGGGCATGATGGCGGGTATTCTCTTTCAGTTTGGTGTGGGTGCCTTTACGGCGATTGAAGGTACGCCGGCTCTGGCCATCGGTATGCTGATTTCCTACGTGGTCTTCAGACGTTTCTTTCCGAAATACACTCTGGTGCTGTTGCTCATAGCGGGTGTTGCCCTGGCCGTGTTGCTTGAAAACGCATCGCTTGCGGGTGTTCGGTGGGATCTCGCTGTCCCTGTCTTTATTGCGCCTGAGTGGAATATTGGTTCCACGCTCAGTCTGGCTATACCGCTGGTGCTCGTCAGTCTGACTGGCCAGTTCTTACCCGGCATGGCGATCATTCAGGCCGCGGGCTATCCGGTCAAGGCCAAACCGGTGATAGGCGTGACCAGCATGGTGTCGTTACCTATGGCCTTTTTTGGAGGTATCACTGTGGTTGTTGCAGCAATCACGGCGGCTATCTGCACCAGTAAAGATGCCCACGAAGATCCGTCCCGTCGCTACGTGGCTGGTGTGTTTAATGGTGTGTTTTATCTTGTGGGTGGGTTGTTTGCAGGCACGATTGTCAGCCTGTTTACATCGCTGCCGGCTGCTTTCGTTGCGGTATTGGCGGGCTTGGCGTTACTGGGTGCGATTACAGGTAACCTGTATGCGGCACTTGAGGAGGCGAGCCATAGGGAAGCCTCGTTGATTACCTTTATCGTGACAGCTTCCGGGCTATCACTGTTTGGGTTGTCTTCAGCATTCTGGGGAGTAGTGATCGGGTTTGGCTGTTACCTGGTTTTAAATGGCAGTGTTAAGAAGCCATAGTTCGCTATGGCTTCGTCCTCGGCGTTGAACCGGAATAGCGGAGCTGCGGCGCTCGAAATATTCAAGGTGTCAGGAAAATTTTTTTAACCGAGGGATAACATCAGGAGCCGCATCCACATCCACCCCAGGAACCAAGCCTTTGCAGACGTTCGAGTTCTTCGGATGGTGTCAGGCCTTTTTTAAACGCCGCTCTGTGGTAGCCAGCGTCTGAGGATATAAGCCACTCACAGCCGTCTTCCTGCGCCAGTGATTTAAGCTGGGATAGCCAGTGTTCGAAGGCTTCTGGCTGGGAGGCAGGCTTCATCGGCTCATGTTCCACATGCGCAGTAGGAGCTGTTCGGTTTGATCGAGTTGGGAAGTGTCAATCTGATCAAAAAGCTGTTCGCAGGTTGATTCGTAAATCGAGTTTATCCTAGTAAGCAGTTCTTTGCCTTTGGCGGTGAAGTAGATGGCCGATTTACGGCGATCTCCGGGGTAGGGCTTTCTCTGGATAATACCTTGTTTCTCAAGCTTGGATATGAGCTGCACGAGAGTGGGTTGTTCGACTTCCATGCTTTGGGCGATTTCGCTCTGGGATGATCCCTCGCCAACAAGCTCCAGATGCATCATTACCGCAGCAAGTCCCTGGGTCATGCCGATGCAGGTCAGTCGTTGCCCGAACTCCTTGGCTATCCTGCGGTGCAGTTTGCCAACTGCAAAGAAAAAGCCCTGGTCATTCTCCATAACGTATACCCTTTGGCGGCGCCGGGTGAGTGAACCGTTTGAAAAAAAGCCCCCCAGTCAGGGGGGCCAAGAGGGGTACAACACATCGCTAAAAATTCTTACTGTGCCAGTTGCTTTTCGAGTTCCGGTACGGCTTCAAACAGATCCGCAACCAGGCCGTAATCAGCTACCTGGAAAATAGGTGCTTCTTCATCCTTGTTGATCGCAACGATCACTTTGGAGTCAGACATACCCGCCAGGTGCTGGATGGCGCCGGAGATGCCTACCGCGATGTACAGCTGCGGAGCAACGATCTTACCGGTCTGACCAACCTGCATGTCGTTCGGTACGAAGCCGGCGTCAACCGCAGCACGGGACGCACCAACGGCAGCGCCCAGTACGTCAGCAACCTGCTCCAGCATCTTGAAGTTGTCGCCATTCTGCATACCACGGCCACCAGAGATGACGATGCCAGCAGAAGCCAGGTCTGGACGGTCAGATTGTGCAAGTTCTTCACCCACGAAGGCAGACAGGCCAGCGTCTTTCACCGTGTCCAGAGCTTCAACAGAAGCCGCACCGCCCTCGGCTGCCACCGGGTCAAACCCGGTAGGACGAACGGTGATGACCTTGATGCTGTCGCTGGATTTAACAGTTGCGATGGCGTTACCGGCGTAGATCGGACGTACGAAGGTATCGTCAGACTCCACACGGATGATGTCGGACACCTGGGCAACGTCCAGCAGCGCAGCAACGCGCGGCATGAAGTCTTTACCGGTGGTACCGGCAGCGGCCAGGATGTGGCTGTAGCCTTTACCCACTTCAGCAACCAGCTCAGACAGGTTCTCAGCCAGGAAATGACCGTAAGCGGCGTTGTCTGCAACCAGCACCTTGTTCACGCCTTCTGCCTTGGCAGCGGCTTCAGCGACGGCGCCTACGTTCTCACCAGCAACCAGCACGTCGATGTCGCCACCGATGGCCTTGGCAGCCGCTACAACACTCAGGGTCGCCTGCTTCAGGCTGCTGTTGTCATGTTCAGCAATTACCAGGATGCTCATGTTCAGATCACCTTCGCTTCGTTCTTCAGTTTATCGACCAGCTCAGCTACGTCAGCCAC
>NZ_VTUU01000069.1 GCF_008370345.1 Marinobacter salinexigens
GGAAATTTGAACTGCCAATTTTGTGGTACAGCTGAAACAAATAAATGCATCTTTCCAGCGGGGAAAAGTCTTCCTGTATACAGCCATTTCACAGCCAGTCTCTCATTATCATCTTCTTGWTACTCATAYGGARGAAAGAATAGACRCTACAAACTAAAAGTTTTGAAACACACTATCAGCCTCTAAACCCCCATAAGAAAATAATCTCAAAATTSACGYCTSGGCTTTGAYTCYGCARCCGTGACTCGGATCTGTCTACCATCCAAGTCGATGCCATCRAGGTTTGATATGGCATTGTTGACCTCTYGGGCGGAGCCATAGGTGACGAAACCAAACCCCCTTGACCTGCCGCTATMCCTGTCGTAGATGACCTTAGCATCAAGCACTTGCCCTTGCTCACTGAACAGGTTCTCCAGAGTCGAGTTGTCAACGCCCCACGCAAGGTTCCCCACGTAGACCTTGTTAGCTGAATCGACAAAGCCGCCGCCGCCGCCACCACCCCTTGGTGCTCTTGGTGTGGATTCATCTCTAGGTGGCGGTGGCCCGCAGTTCACCCTCAGTTGTCTTCCTTGAAATGCATAACCGTTGAACTGCTCGACAGCAGCTTCGGCTTCTTGGGCCGAAGACATTGTCACGAATCCAAATCCTCGGCTCCG
>NZ_VTUU01000070.1 GCF_008370345.1 Marinobacter salinexigens
CTTGCTCTGATAGCTTGCTCCAGGACGTACGTACGTACGTAGATCGATCCATCGATCGCTAGCTAGCTGACGACCATGGCGTCCCTCTCCTCTGCCGCCCTTGCTCTGATAGCTTGCTCCAGGACGTACGTACGTACGTAGATCGATCCATCGATCGCTAGCTAGCTGACGACCATGGCGTCCCTCTCCTCTGCCGCCATCACCGCCCCTTCCTTCACGGCCGCGCCCGCTCGCGCAGTGGTCAGCAGGAGGTCCTTCACCGTGCGTGCCTCTCTCCGCAAGGCCACTGCCGCCGCCGCCGTGGCCGTTGCCGCCAGCGTCCTGCTTGCCGGCGGCGGCGCCATGGCCGAGGAGGTGCTGCTGGGCGCAGGCGACGGCGGGCTCGTCTTCGAGCCCASCCAGTTCACCGTCAAGGCCGGCGACACCATCACMTTCAAGAACAACGCCGGCTTCCCCCACAACGTCGTSTTCGACGAAGACGAKGTGCCGAGCGGCGTCGACGCCWCCAAGATCKCKCAGGAGGWGTACCTCAACGCGCCRGGCGASAYCKACTCCGTCMCCCTCACCGTGCCGGGCACCTACGGCTTCTAMTGCGAGCCGCAYCAAGGAGCCGGAATGGTCGGCAAGATCACCGTCAACTAAAGCTAGCTATC
>NZ_VTUU01000071.1 GCF_008370345.1 Marinobacter salinexigens
CCTGCTCAGACAAGGAGATCATGTCGCCAGTAACAATCTGGTTGATGCCTTCCACAGCCGCTATTGTTGAGAAAGCCCAGCAACTCCCGCAGCTGCCCTGGTCCTTGACCTCCGCGACGGCGCCCTTGGCCCGCCAGTCGACGGACTCCGGCAGGTCCTCGTTGTCGCCGGCCAGGTACCTGTCACCGMGCYTCCTCTCCCTCTGCGGCCTGSTCCTGRCGCCGAGGTAGGTGGCGCGGTACTCGTCGTTGGTGAGGTCGGCGAAGCGGTTGAGSCCGAGGCGGAAGGAGTGGACGCCCGCGTCGGCGGCGGCGTTGTGSGCGTCGAYGTAGCGGAGGTTGTCCCKGAACACCTSGWACCKSCGCTCCTCCTCGCCGACGGCGTTGTAGGTCCGGCCGTGCGCCGCCATCCACTCSGCGTACATCCGCCGCGCCTCCTCSTCGCTSCGCTCSCCGTAGGASACGATCGACATGTCCGCCGCCGCGGCGAGCGACAGGAGGAGCAGCAGCAGCGCCGCCGCCGCCGTGGTGGAGGCAGGGGCAGCCATCTCTGCCGCGCTACAGGAAGGCTGGCTAGAGCTAGGTAGAGAGAGGAGGGAGCAGACGGACGAGGACTGAG
Organism: Marinobacter salinexigens; assembly: GCF_008370345.1. Lineage (GTDB taxonomy): Bacteria > Pseudomonadota > Gammaproteobacteria > Pseudomonadales > Oleiphilaceae > Marinobacter > Marinobacter salinexigens. The sequence goes on from NZ_VTUU01000071.1 coordinate 619, forward strand.
GGAAGTGAGAGGATACAGGAGG
>NZ_VTUU01000072.1 GCF_008370345.1 Marinobacter salinexigens
TACAAGCACACGCAAACTTTTCCCAACAAGCTGATAGAACAGACCAACCTTAGATAGACTGTGCATATGGTTGTGTAAAGCATTGTTTTGAACTACACGCTTACAGAATAGAATTTGAAATAGAATATGATAGCTGCTTGAGACAGCTTTATAGATAACAAGACMASAGACCAGACGCACCCATGACAATATACCCAGCTAATCTATTACTATGTTGGCTCATCGATCCAACACCATTTTTTTTTCGTCGTCGTCGTAATCATCTTCACACGCACCCACGCACRCACRCCATCGTTTTATTCATCCGGATCCATTGCTTTAGTTCAGAAGTTGGGGCCTGCKGCGAGGATCTCGTCAGTCAGGCTGCTGTCGTCCCCGATCTTGTAGCTGGCGAACACCTCGAAGTTCTTCTTGAAGAGCCCGCCGAGCCTCAGGAGATTCTCCTTGTACGCGGCCTTGTCCGTCCA
>NZ_VTUU01000015.1 GCF_008370345.1 Marinobacter salinexigens
TTGAAGAAACTGAAAAGCGTTTTCTTCAATACTTTCAATCAGTTACTACCAACAAATCGGGCCGCTTCAAGCGCCGTCCCCGTCAGAAGAGGTGCGCATTCTACAGACCTCCCCGACGGTGTCAACGACAATTTTGAAAAAACTCAAAATTGGTCGAAATTGGTCACTCCACGATCACGACACGGGCAATCTTCTTTTTACCAGCCTGGATGACGCACTCATCACCTTTAACGAACTGACGATCACCCTCAAACTTGCCACCATCAACGAACACAGCACCACGCCCAAGAACATCCCTCGCTGCCGCACCATTCTTCACCAGACCCGCAAGACGGAGAACAGCCGCCATCGGCAGTTCCGCCTGACCATCCAACGACACATTTACAACCGGCACGTTATCAGGGATCTCACCGAGCGCCACGCGGTTACCCGCCGACTTGTGCGCTGTCGAAGCAGCTTCTGCCCCATGGAAACGGGTAATAATTTCTTCTGCCAATACCTTCTTGTAGTCCTGCGGATTCGCACCACCTGCAACCGCAGACCGGAACTCTTCAACCTCCGCAAGCGAACGGAAGCTCAACAACTCGAAGTAACGCCATAACAACTCATCCGGCATTGAAAGGAGCTTGGTATACATTTCACCAGGCGCATCATTTACACCGACATAGTTCCCCAGGGATTTGGACATCTTCTGGACACCATCCAGCCCCTCCAGGATTGGCATGGTCAAAATGGCCTGAGGCTTCTGACCATAGTGTTTCTGCAAAATGCGCCCCATCAGAAGATTGAATTTCTGATCTGTACCACCCAATTCAACGTCTGCCTCCAGCGCCACGGAGTCATAACCCTGCACCAGAGGGTACAAAAATTCGTGAATAGCAATCGACTGCTCTGCCCGGTAGCGCTTGGTGAAATCATCTCGCTCAAGCATACGGGCAACCGTGTACTGGCCGGCCAGACGAATCATATCAGCAGCGGACATCTTGCCCATCCACTCTGAGTTAAAGACGACCCGGGTTTTTTCGGGATCGAGAATCTTGAACACCTGCTCTTTATAGCTGACCGCATTCTCTTTGACCTGCTCCTCGGTTAGCGGAGGGCGGGTCACGCTCTTTCCAGTCGGATCACCAATCATTCCGGTGAAGTCACCAATAAGAAAGATCACCTCATGCCCCAGATCCTGGAACTGGCGCAACTTGTTAATGAGGACGGTGTGACCAAGATGGAGGTCCGGAGCCGTGGGATCAAACCCGGCCTTTATACGAAGCGGCCGACCTTCCTTGAGCTTTTCAATCAGATCGTCTTCAGGAATCAACTCGTCAACGCCGCGCTTGATTATGGCCAGCGCCTCATCAATAGATGCCATGAACAACACATCCCCAGTTTTAATCACGAACGGTTTAATTAGTTACAGTCTTCTTACAAAAGAAATCTGCGAGTTACCCTCTCACCTGATAAAGTACAATTGCTCAGTTTTTGAACAAGCTGTAGCGAGGTGGGCTGCGCATTATAGCAACGCTGCCCGCAGAAATCCGTGGGTTGGAACATCAAACCGTAATGTTCCACGCTGTCCCGCATGCATTTTATACGGTAATCTTGTTGGTCTATACTTGATCAACAGCTTTAATTAGGTAGTTCAACCTACCGAAATACCGATTAAAACGGGTGCGATACGTGTTTAAAATGTTTCCCAAGACACACATTACTATTGCCGCCGCAGCTACAGTCGTCGTGACGGCCGCCATTTTAATGAGCCCCAGCGCAGATGTTGAAGCCAAGCGCATGTCTTATTCGCTGGATCTGGAACAGGGCGCAGTAACCGAAAAGGCCGCTACAGAATCGGCCACGTCCGACGCGACCAGATTGCCAACGGATGACGGACTCGCGAAAACAGACAACGAGTCAGGCATCAAGGCTACGGAGACACTTTCCTCTCCGGCAGAGCCAGAACTTCACTGGCAATCCTTCGACATCAAATCTGGCGACACCCTTTCTTCCCTGTTCAACAAAGCCGGATTTAATGACCGTATCATGCTGTCCGTTATCCACGGCGAGGGTGAGGCGGACACACTCCAGAATCTTTATGCAGGCGAAACCATTCGCTTTGCAGCAAATGACGACGGCAACCTTGAAGCCGTTGAACTGAAACGCAATCGCCTTGAATCCCTGAAGATCGAAAAAACGGCCGACGGATTCAAAGGCGAAACAGCGCTCCGCACTCCGGAAGCACGCCCGGCGTTCGCGACCGGAACCATTGACGGCTCCCTGTACCTGGCGGCGCGGGATGCGGGTCTGGATGACCGACTCACCATGGAGTTGGCTGGAATTTTTGGCTGGTCCATCGACTTCGTTTACGACGTTCGTAAAGGTGACCACTTTGAAGTCGTATACGAAGAGCTTTACCTTGATGGCGAGCGCTTCGATACCGGCAAAATTCTCTCCGCACGCTTTACCAATCGTGACGAAGACTACGTAGCCCTGCTCTATACCGACAGCAACGGCGACAGCGACTACTACTCACCAGACGGCAAAAGCATGAGAAAGGCTTTCCTGCGTACACCAATCAACGCACGGGTATCCTCTCCATTCAATCTGCAGCGCCGCCACCCGATTCTGAACGTAGTTCGCCCACACGAAGGTACCGACTACGGTGCCCCGACCGGCACCCCCATCAAAGCAGCCGGTGACGGACGCGTTCTGTCCGCTGGCAACAAAGGTGGGTACGGGCGAGCAGTTGTTCTGCAGCACGGTGATAACATTACGACGCTGTATGCACACATGAGCCGCTTGGGCAAAGGCATCAAGCGGGGAACCCGGGTTAAACAAGGACAGACAATCGGGTATGTCGGTTCTTCTGGCATGGCGACCGGACCGCACCTGCATTATGAGTTTCGCGTGAATGGTTCACCACGCAATTCCCGCAAGGTCCAACTGCCAGATGCCAAGCCAGTCCCAGCGTCCGAAATGGCAAGTTTCAAGGCTGCAACCAAGCAACAACTAGCTCAATTTGACGCATTCCGGGAGAACTACCAGCAACTGGCTCTCGCTACGGACGACTGAATCAGATGCACGCCTGGCTAGGACTGATGTCTGGCACCAGCATGGATGGTATTGATGCCGTGCTGGTGTCTTTTGAAGAACAGTCCATTCGGATTCACGCCACCCAGACAGTCGCTTACCCCGACGACATTCGGCACAGGCTCCTCGCGGTAACCCAGAACCACGGCACTCCGGATGAAATAGGAGAGCTGGATACCCTGATAGGTTGTCTGTTCGCAACCGCTGCCAACAAGGCCATTGAAGCCTCCGACATTCCAGCTTCAGCGATACAGGCCATTGGAAGCCACGGCCAAACCATCCGACACCAACCCTCCGGCTCCGCCCCGTTTTCAATCCAGATTGGTAACCCGGCCATCATCGCGGAGCGCACTGGCATTGCCACCGTTGCAGATTTTCGGCGAAGGGACATGGCCGCAGGTGGCCAGGGCGCGCCCCTGGTACCGGCATTCCACAAAGCGTTTTTCAGTTCCAGAACCGAAAGCCGCTGCATCCTGAATCTGGGCGGCATCGCAAACATCACGTTGATTCCTGCCGATCAGTCCCCTGTGACTGGCTTTGACACCGGGCCGGCAAATGCCCTGCTTGATGCCTGGTGCCTGGACCAGACCGGCCGCCCTTATGATGCGGATGGCCACTGGGCCGCGGAGGGCGTCGTCAATGACAAACTACTACATGACATGCTTTCAGACGCCTACTTCGCAAAGCCCGCCCCCAAGAGCACAGGCAAGGAAAGGTTCAATCTGGAGTGGGTAAAAACCCAGGTACGTCGACACCCTGAAGCGCATGCAGCTGATGTTCAACGCACACTGCTCCAGCTAACGGCCAACAGCATTCAGCAGCAACTACCCACCGAGGGCGGCCTTAAAATCTATGTTTGCGGAGGAGGCGCCCGAAACCCGTTACTGATGGACGTTTTGAGGCAAGCGGTTGAACCTGCAGAGATGGAAGTCACTGATAAGCTCGGACTGGACCCACAGTGGGTCGAGCCCGTTGCCTTTGCATGGCTTGCCCAGCAAACCCTATCAGGGATGACCGGAAACCTGCCAGATGTTACTGGAGCCATTGGGCCTCGTATTCTGGGCGCGATTTATCCGGCCTGAGAGAAAGAACGACCCGGAAGAAGGCCCGGATCAGATCGAAAATGAACTACCACAGCCGCAAGTCGAACTGGCGTTCGGGTTCTGTACGACAAACTGGGAGCCCTGAAGGCCTTCCTGATATTCAACGGTTGCACCAACGAGATATTGATAACTCATCGGATCGACCAAAAGCTTAACGCCGTCCCGCTCAATGACAGTATCTTCCTCATCCAGCTCTTCATCGAAGGAAAAGCCGTACTGGAATCCGGAGCAACCACCCCCAGTCACAAAAACACGCAGCATCAGGTCGGGATTGCCCTCGTCCTCAATCAATTCGCGTACTTTTGCGACCGCACTGTCACTAAAAAACAGCGGTGTGGCCATTTGTTGCTGAACTACAGTCAAGCTCGCCTCCGGATTACTTCAATGTCACTGGAGCGATTATGGTATTCCTGAGTAAAACAATCAACTATTCGGATTTACCACCATCCTCCGCAACCGACTCCTTCAACTCATCACTCGCATTGGTTTCGCGGCTGAATGAATCGTCTTTACGGCTGCCGTTGGCAAGAAGCCCGACCGGCTCTTTCTGGTGAACCAGATTGCCGTTAACCGACGCCCCCATCGCCATTTCGATCAGGTTGTAATAGACGCTACCGTTGATAGCCGCTTTTTCTGCCAGCTCGAGATGCGACGATGCGTATACGTCACCGTTAACAGTGCCATTGATAATGACGTGAGGCGCGATGATGTCGCCCGTGATCTCCCCGACTTCCGAGATCCGGAGAACCGCATCGCTTCCCTCTTCCGCCGCGACCTTGCCCGTCACCTTGCCATCTACGTGCAAACCACCGGAAAAATGGATTCCACCCTCAACCTTGGTTCGTGACGAGATCAGCGTGTCAAAGTGGCCGACCGGGCGGCGCGACTTCTGTTTTTTCTTACCCAGCATTTTAATTCTCCGTTAAGTCATCCCAGTCAAATGTTCTTTCTGCCTGGGAGGAATTGCGTCCTTCGGACTGAGCCACAATCTGAACTTCCAGGGGCTCAAAACCTTCAGGCAGCTCCAGTGTTCCTTCGACATCCTGGAAATAACGGAAGCGAAACTTCACACCTAGATCATCAATATCCTCGGACAGGTCACGCAGGGCGATAACTTCTTTTTCTTCGTCACGCAGGCCGATAACATTGACTGCCACCAGGCCCGACACATAGTTTTTATTATTTCCCACCTGGGTCAATACCAGCTTGAAGCCCCAGCTTTCGGGCTGCCTAGTGCTGACCAGGGACAAACTGTCCACCTGAAGCCCTTTACTGACTTCAGAAGGCGCCATGATATTTTTATAGAAAGTCAGATCCGACTTCAGTGAAACAATCTGTGTTTCGAGCTCTACAATCGAGCGGCGAGCCTGATTCAGCGCTTGTTCATCAATCGCCCGGCCCCGCTCCAGATTGATCAGTTGCTGCCGGGCTTCCGTATAGTCATCCCTCAGCGTTTCCAGCTCTTCTTCCAGAACCTCGTTGGAAGCCTCCACATTGGAAAACCGGAAGCCACCTTTCGCAAGCCCCGCTGTATAGCCGGCAACAGCGGCAACCACACTAAAAACCAGAAGGATGGACGTCCGGCGAAGCCGATACCCCGGCCGGTGCCGGATGACTACATACTCTTCTGAAGGTTTTCTTTCTTCGCTCACCGGCAAACCTTAGGGCAGCAGAGCCGGAGCTTCCAGCCCCCGGGTTTCTTTGAGACCGAACATGATATTCATGTTCTGAACCGCCTGTCCGGCAGCACCTTTCACCAGGTTGTCAATCACGGACGACACGATGATGATATTGCTCTGTTCCTGACGATGCAGCGCCATCCGGCACTGATTTCCGCCCCGCACGCTGCGGGTTTCAGGATGGCTACCATAAGGCATAACGTCTACGAAGGGCTCATCACGGTAACGGTCTTCAAACAGCCCCTGAAGGCGTTCAAAGTCTGCCGGATCTTTCATTTCCGCGTACAAAGTAGCCTCAATACCACGAATCATCGGTAACAGGTGGGGCACAAACGTTACACCGACACTCCCTTTCGCAGCACCGGAAAGGCCCTGACGGATTTCAGGCAAATGCCGGTGGCCAGATGCGCCGTATGCCTTGAAACTTTCGCCGATTTCACCATGGAGCATCCCGATCTTGCCCTGACGTCCGGCACCACTGGCACCCGATTTCGCATCAGCAATCAACCGCGCCGGATCAACCAGACCGTTTTCCAGTAAGGGCAGAAAGCCCAACTGAACCGCTGTCGGATAACAGCCGGGGTTTGCAACCAGTTGTGCGTCGCGAATCGCGTCCCGGGCCACCTCAGGCAAACCGTAGACAGCCTTGTCATTCCACTCAGGAGTTTCGTGAGCCATACCGTACCACTCGGCCCAGACATCCAGGTCCTTGAGACGAAAATCAGCGGACAAATCCACGACCCGGACACCAGCGGCCATCAGCTCTGGCACCATACGCATGGCGACTCCGTGTGGCGTCGCAAAAAATACAAGGTCACAGGCTTTGAGGACGGCCGCATCAGGCTCCGAAAACGCCAGGTCATAGTGGCCTCGCAGGTTCGGATACATATCAGCAACGGGCATTCCCGCCTCCGAACGGGACGTAATACAGCTGACCTGAACGTCCGGATGAACTGCCAGGATCCTCAACAGCTCAACACCGGTATAACCGGTGCCACCAACGATACCTACTTTTATCACCTTGCTCTCCAGCGATGTCGCATACGATTCTTGGGAATTGACCCCATAGTCTACCATGATAAACCAAGGACTTATTGCAGCCCGCAGGGCTAGAGTTACAATGTTGACAGAAATTGCCTGACGCCTTCTCACCTGACCGGAATACCGCCCCCAATGCAAAGACTCTGGCTCCGAATCACCGAACACCTGATACCGATGTTTCGGCGCAGGTTATCCGGTGTGGACGCCCTGCCCCAACTCGCCGTTCTGGGGCTGCTGTCGGGCATCATAACCGGCGTAGTGATTCTTGCTTTCCGCCTCGCTATAGAGTGGCCTCTGGAATACTTCCTGCCAGGCGCTGGTTCGGAATCATTCGAGCAGCTCGACTGGATTACCCGAGGCTTGCTGCCCCTGGCAGGAGCCCTGGGGCTCGGACTGATGCTCCACAGGCTGGCGATCCATGACCGGAAGGTGGGTATTGTCCATGTCATGGAGCGCCTGAATTACCACCAGGGCTACATATCATTCCGAAGCGCTGTTGTTCAGTTTGTATCCGGTGTTGCAACGGTTGTCACTGGCCAGTCCGCTGGCCGGGAAGGGCCAGCCGTGCACCTTGGAGCGGCGTTTTCCAGTTTGATGGGACAGTGGATGCGACTTCCCAACAACAGCATCCGCACCCTTGTCGCCTGCGGCTGTGCAGCAGCCATTTCCGCCTCCTTCAACACACCCATTTCCGGTGTCATTTTTGCCATGGAAGTGGTGATGATGGAATACACCATCGCCGGCTTTACCCCCATCATTCTCGCTGCAGTCAGCGCGGCCATCGTTACCCAGGCCGTATACGGTTCCGAACCTGCATTTACGGTTCCGGCACTGACCATGAATTCGCTGCTGGAAATCCCCTGGATTCTGGTGATCGCCTTGATCATTGGTGTTTCGGCGGCACTGTTTATCCAACTGGTCGACTCGGCCGGACGTTTCCATCACCGCCCGGTCCTGTTGCGAATCAGCGTGGCGGGGCTGCTGATGGTTCCCTTTGCCCTTCTTGTTCCGGAGACCATGGGCATTGGCTACGACACGGTCAATGCCACCATTAACGGCGAAGTGGGGTTCTGGCTTCTTTTAGGCGTTGGTATTGCCAAGCTTCTGATAACGTCGGTGACGATAGGGCTGGGTATGCCCAGCGGTGTGATCGGCCCCACCCTGTTTATGGGCGCGACACTCGGGGGCGCCATGGGCCTTGTTGGCGCCCAGATCATGCCGGAACAGGCTTCATCGGTCGGATTCTATGCCATGCTTGGCATGGGGGCGATGATGGGGGCCGTGCTTCAGGCACCGCTGGCCGCGCTGCTGGCGTTACTGGAGTTGACTCGCAACTCCCACATCATCCTGCCGGCCATGTTGATAATCACCACGTCAACGCTGATCACCAGCGAGGCTTTTGGAAAGAAATCACTGTTCCTGACCATTCTCAAGAGCCAGGGACTCAGCTACCAGAACTCTCCGGTCATTCAGGCATTGAGGCGAGTGTCCGTTGGCGCAATCATGGACCGAAGTATCATGCGCACCGAACGCCATCTGTCTGTCGAGGAAGCCCGCAAGGCCCTCACGGCAGAGCCCAAATGGCTCATTGTTGAAGGCAGCAACGGCCCCACGGCACTGTTGCCAGCGGTTGATCTGGCGCGCTTTCTGGAAGATACCGACAAACACGTTGCTGAACAGGACGTTGAGCTGCCCGAATCGATCGACCTGATGGACATTCCTGCCAACCGGCGCGATCTGGCTCCGGTACAATACCAGGCGACTCTGGAGGAAGCCCTGAATGAGTTTGACGCCAGCAACGCCGAAGCCCTGTACGTACAACGACATGTAGCACCAATGATCCAGCGGGTTTACGGTGTTGTACTCAAATCCGATATCGAAAGTTATTACCAATACCGACGGAGCTAACGAATGCTGTGGGTCAAAGCTTTCCACATTATTTCCATGGTTTGCTGGTTCGCCGGCCTGTTTTACCTGCCGAGACTGTTCGTCTATCACGCCGCCTGTGAGGATGCTGCCGGGCAGGAACGATTTAAAATCATGGAACGAAAGCTGTACCGCGGCATAACCACCCCTTCGATGGTTGCAACCGTGATTTTTGGTCTGTGGCTGATCAGTTACAATGTCTCCGGGTATTTCAGCCAGGGCTGGATACACGCCAAACTGGTATTGGTCGCCCTGTTGATTGGTTACCATTTCTATTGCGGCCATCTGGTTCGGGTATTCCGTGATAACCAGAACACCCGCAGCCATGTGTTCTACCGCTGGTTCAACGAGCTGCCGGTATTGGTGCTGTTGGCTGTTGTCATCCTGGCCGTTGTAAAACCGTTTTAAGGAGCTGCACCATCAAACTCTATACTCGCCCCCAGGTACTGGTACTGTCTGGCCTCGATCCCTCCGGCGGTGCCGGCATCCAGGCTGACATCCAGGCGATCACCTCTCTGGGCTGCCATCCTTTGCCGGTCATTACCTGCCTGACCATACAGGACACAACCAATGTGTACGGCGCCGAAGCCATTGATCCAGAGTTGATCCGCCAGCAAATCGACTGCGTTGCCAAGGATTCTCCTATCCACGCCATCAAGACAGGTGCTCTCGGCAACGCCGCCATTGTGGACGTACTGATTGAATTCATCAGGCAACACTCTGACATTCCCGTGATTACCGACCCGGTGATCAAAGCCGCAGGAGGCGGCGATCTGGCTGATGACGAGCTCATCACCGCCATGAAGGAACGCCTGTTTCCTGTTGCAGAAATGATCACGCCCAACGGCATCGAGCTGGCCATGCTGGGCGACAGCGATGACCCCGACCAGGCATCGGAAAACCTGCTAACCGGGGGCTGTGCATCCGTGCTGGCCACCGGCGGCCACGGACCCGGCCCGCACATTATCAACACCCTCTACAACCACGCGCCGGAACCGATGCGCTGGGAGATCGAACGGGTTGGTGGCGAATACCACGGCACCGGCTGCACCCTGGCTGCTGCCATTGCTGCCGGCAGGGCCAGCGGCCTGTCGCCCCGAGCGGCCATTTCTCAGGCGCAGAACTACGTCAACCACGCCATCCTCCACGCCCTTGAGGTTGGCAACGGACAGCCGGTGCCGGATCGGGGTATTCTGTGGGAACGCTAACAACCCCCTCCCTTAAGCCCGGCCTTTACGCCATTACAGACAGCGTGCTGACGCCTCCGGAAACGCTTGTAGCATCCGTCGAAGCCGCCCTGTGCGGAGGTGCCGTGCTGGTACAGTATCGAGAGAAGAAGGCGCCTGCCCCCGAACGCTTGCGCCAGGCCACAAGCCTGCAAGACGCCTGCAGAAATGCCGGGGTACCGCTGATTATCAACGATGACCCCGAACTGGCCCACAGAGTTAAGGCGGCAGGGGTTCATCTCGGCCAAAGCGATCAGGCGCTTGCCGATGCCAGGGCAGTGCTGGGACCGGACGCCATCGTTGGTATCACCTGCCACGACAGCATTAACATGGCGGCAGCGGCACACGAGGGCGGCGCGGATTATCTGGCCTTCGGCCGTTTTTTCCAGTCGGTCACTAAACCCGGCGCTCCGCCTGCAGATCCATCCGTTCTATCTGAGGCCCGCCAATTCGGCCGGCCAGTAACTGCCATCGGCGGCGTGACTACCGACAACGGCGCGCAACTGATTCTGGCCGGCGCGGACCTGCTGGCCGTGGTCGGCGGCCTGTTCGGCGGCAGCCCTGAAGACATTGAACAGAAAGCCCGGAGCTTCGCCCGGCTATTCGAGCAACATCACCCACTCTTTTCACTACCCAGATAACAGGAACGCATTATGAGTCACTCCGAAAGCCTGTTCGAAGAAGCCCAGAAATACATCCCCGGTGGCGTTAATTCCCCGGTCCGGGCGTTCCGGGGTGTCGGCGGCACACCGATTTTTTTCAAACATGCTGAAGGTGCTTACCTTTACGATGAGGATGATCGCCGATACATCGATTACATTGGCTCCTGGGGCCCGATGATCCTTGGGCACTCCGATCAACGCATCAAAGACGCACTTCATGCTCAAGTCGATCTGGGTGTCGGATACGGTGCCCCCACCGCGATTGAGACCGAAATGGCCAAAAAGGTCTGCGAACTGGTGCCGTCCATTGACCTTGTTCGCATGGTCAACTCCGGCACCGAAGCTACCATGTCAGCCATCCGTCTGGCCCGCGGCTACACAGGTCGCGACAAGATCGTAAAATTTGAGGGCTGTTACCACGGACACGTGGACTCACTGCTGGTCAAAGCCGGTTCAGGCGCCCTGACCCTGGGGGTTCCAAATTCACCGGGCATCCCCGCCAGCCTTGCCGAACACACTCTGACCCTCGACTACAACGATCTGGACAGTGTTCGCGAAACCTTCTCCAGAATGGGTGACGAGATTGCTGCTATCATTGTTGAGCCCGTCGCAGGCAACATGAACTGCATTCCTCCGGCACCAGGCTTCCTTGAGGGCCTGCGTGAAGTCTGTGATGAACACGGCACAGTGCTGATCTTCGACGAAGTCATGACCGGCTTTCGGGTTTCCCTTGGCGGAGCTCAGGGACTTTACGGCATCACCCCGGACCTGACGGCACTGGGCAAGATTATCGGCGGCGGCCTGCCTGTGGGCGCTTTTGGCGGCAAGCGGGAAATCATGGAACACATTTCTCCGCTGGGTCCGGTGTATCAGGCCGGCACCCTGAGTGGTAACCCGCTGGCAATGGCTGCCGGCCTGACGACGCTGAACGCCATTTCCGAGCCCGGATTCCACGATCGCCTGACCGAGAAAACCAGCAAGCTTCTGAATGGCCTCAAGGAAGCCGCAAAAGCCAGTGGCATTGCCTTGACCGTCCAGCAGGCAGGCGCCGCCATGTTCGGACTGTTCTTTACAGATGAGCCCTCAGTCAGCAGCTTCGGCCAGGTCATGAACTGTGACGTGGAACGATTCAAGAAGTTCTTCCAGGGTATGCTGAGCGAAGGCGTGTACCTTGCGCCTTCAGCCTTTGAAGCAGGGTTTACCAGCGCAGCACTGTCGGATGCTGATATCGACCATACCATCGAAGCCGCCCGCAAGGTGATGGCAACGCTCTGATTCAGGTACCCCCGCGCCTGTCATGACAACCCTGTCATGGCAGGCCGCCCCGAGTGACCCAGCTCACAGAATCACCAAGAACTTCCTCTCCAGGCCACGCCGCCCATTGACTCAACCCACCACCTGATCAAATGATGTACAGGTCTCATGCGAGATGCCCTGACAGCGGCAATCTAACAATTACAACGCAGTGGTCAGTGCAAGGAAGCACCTCATTTTGCCTGTGAGGCAAAAGCAGTATGAGCAGCAGTTTCTGGAGCAACCCGTTAGGTTGAGCCGCAGTTTGAACAACAAACACAACAACAAACTGTAGGAACGACAATGAAACCCTGGATCAAAGCCCTCGCTCTGGCCTGCACTGTTGCATGGGCAGCCCCTTCCGCCGCCTGGTGGTGGGACTCTACTCCTTCGAATTACACAGACACCCGTTACCCAATCGTGCTGGTCCATGGCATGTTCGGGTTCGATAACATTGTGGGCGTGGACTACTGGTATGGCGTCGCCGAAGACCTTCGGCAGTATGGCGCTGACGTGTACACCACGCAGGTCCCGGCCCTTGACAGCACCATCGCCCGTGGTGAGGCACTGTTGCCACAGGTAGAAGCCATTGCTGCCGTCTACGGCAAGGTGAACCTGATCGGCCATAGCCACGGTGGCCCCACCGCCCGCTATATTGCCAAAGTGCGCCCGGATCTTGTGGCGTCGGTCACCTCGGTAGGCTCCCCTCACAAAGGCTCCCCGGTTGCAGACCTGATCTACGGCTCACCCGCAGAGAGTGCGGCTGCCGGCCTCGGCAACGCCCTTGCGGGACTGATTGACCTGCTGTCTGGCGGTGGATACAACCAGGACATGCGTGCCAGCCTACAATCTCTGACCACCGCGGGCAGTGCCGAATTCAACAACTTTGCCCCTGCCGGCATTCCCACCACGAGCTGTGGAGAGGGAGCCTATTCTGCCGATGGAATCCGCTTCTATTCCTGGGGGGGAACCGGCGTCCTGACCAACGCACTTGACCCCTCCGATGCGCTTCTCGGTGTCACCAGTCTGGTAATCAGTGGTGCAGACGACGGGCTCGTAGGCCGCTGCAGCAACCACTTCGGAAAGGTTATTCGCGATAACTACTTCATGAATCATCTGGACGAGGTCAATCAGGCATTGGGGCTACATAGCCTGTTCGAGACTGATCCGAAAGCCGTCTTCCAGCAACACGCTAACCGGCTGAAGAACGCCGGGCTCTGATCTGGTTGAACCGCCGGATAAACAAACGGTCCCGGCGAACTCAGCCGGGACCAAAAACACCTTCAATACCGAGCATCACCGTATGGCGCCGGTAACCATAGACTTCAATAGAGCTATCAGTATCCTGATACTGCCATTCCCCGCGAATCATCCATCGATCAGTCAGCCATTGCTCGGCAAAAAGACTGGCATTGATACGACGATCAACACGCCGTTCAGAAACCAGGGTTCCATCCTGATCGTATACATGCGGGTCCTGATAGCGACTGAACCGGAAGGCTGATTCAACCCCAAGCATCAGATCCTGTTTCAGCACGTACCTTGCAGCCAGTTCAAGCCTGTGATGCTGGGGCGACAAACTGACGAACTGATCTGAATATGTCAGATCCTCCCGGTTTTCCAGCGTCCAGCGGTACTGACCACTCAACCTCCAGGGCCCGGCTCGTTTGGCAACGGACAGTCTTATGCGATACCAGTCACCATCGTATGCCCGATAACGACTTCCCCCCTGGATAAGAGCTGCTGCCACGTCGACCGAACATTCAAGATCAAACCCGCCGCCACAGGCCAGCCATTGCCTCTCGGCCTCCAGACCATATCGGGTTTCAAAGGTATCACCGCCAAACCAGGATTGGCTGAGTACGATGCCAACACCCTGTTCAGCATTCTCAAGATTCTGGCGCCAGAACATGCCTCCCTGAATCAGCGAGCTGTCATAGTCAGAATCAGACGGATAACGGCGGGTATAGAGCACGCCATCCAGGCCAAAACTGGAACCCTGCCACGTGTAGAGATCATAACTTCCCGCAGCAAACCCTTCCGTAAAAGCACCGCCTTTGCTGGACGCACCTGCATCCGGCAACCCGGCGATGTTGCTGTCGTATCCGCCAGCCAGGCTGAGAACACCCTGATACCCGCCAGCATCCTCACGTCCGGATAAACGGCCCAGCTGAGTATCGGCCATCTGCTGCAGTTTGCCTCGCCCACCCGTTTCACTCACAGATAGAAACCAGCTTCGGGCCGCCTCTTGATCGCCATTGGCCAGGGCAACCAACCCCAGATTGTATTCAGCAAGGGTTCGATCGCCGGATTCCAGCAGACTGCGGAAACGCTCTTCAGCCGCCCCGTAATCCCCCAAACGGTAGTAAACAACCGCCAGGTTATAGGTTAGCGAAGGTGAATGAAGGCCAAGGGCTTCAGCCTCCAGAAAGGAATCCCGTGCAGCAACCAGATCGCCTGACTGGAACAAAATAACGCCAGTGTTCAGGCTTTCCGCTGCCTTCTTATCCGTGGTGGCCTGTGCCGCTCCGGCCACAGCGAACCACAACAGACAAACCGCTATCCGTTTACACAACAAGCAGGACGCTCCGGGGTTGGAGAGAAAGTGAAAGGAGCTTATGGCGGGTAGTATAGCAAGGGATTGCCCGGCATTGGCGCTACCGGGCAGAAGAATTACGGGATTACCGGTTCAAACCTGGGGGACCGTTTTCCTGAATATCACCTACAGCATCCGGCAATTCTGGCTTTTCCGGCTTTTCCGGCTTTTCCGGCTTTTCCGGCATCGTAGGGCGCTCTGGTTTAACGGGTTTTTCCGGCATTTGCGGCTTTTCCGGCCGATCTTTCACCTGTTCCAATGATTCCCTGGCGTCCCGAGCATCCTCGGCAACAGACTGGCCAAAGTCACGACCTGACTGTCGCGCCTCTTCGCTCCGGGCATTGCCCTGAAGGCCGCTACGGTCATTCCTCTGCACGGAATCCGGAACCGGGAGTTCGATTTCCCGAACCACCTGTTCTGTCAGCTCATTATCGTCCAGAACCATCCTCATGGTCACGTCGAGATCGTCTGCGGCAGATACCGAGAATCCTGCCAACAATCCCGCTAAACAGACTCCGGAACGCACCAGCAAAATTCTGCCGGAATCACGAGCACTCATGATGCAGGCCTCCCCGTTTGTGAACTTTCAAAGGCAGGAATGACCGCCCGGAATGTTTTCTGCCGATCTCCCGCATCCAGATGAGCCACCAGCTCACCCGACCCCGGGAACAGCACTTTCAGAGGTAATGACAGCACGTTCTCTCCCGCATCAAGGCTCACTTGCCAGCTCACCTCATGCAGCCCAGGCATGGCCGCCAACTCCACATGCGGAGGCAGCTCCAGTGTCAGGGTGACGTTATCCAGTGGTTCCCCGGCATTGAACGCCAGCCGGACCATTCGCTCCACCGGAACCAGACTCTGCTCAGCAACTGCCGGATGATTGCTGACAGCCTCTCCGTTGAAAAGAACACCCACTGCCATCCCGAATGCCATGGCCGCTGCAACAGCTCCAGCCAGAACACCGTGGCTCCAACGCCTTTCCGAGGACCGTGACCGTCCGGTTGCCGCAGCCAGCGCTCGCTGACTGAACCCATCCGAAGGCGCCGGAATGCGTGCACGACTGTATAGAGCTTCTTTCAGTTGGTGCTCCGCCTGCAGCGCCTGTGAACACCCCGAACACGCACGCAGGTGTCTCTCCACACTCACGGCTCGTGTTTCGGGAAGCTCATCATACAGATAAGCCGCCAGGCTATTTCGGATCTCAGGACAGGACATGCTCATCACCTCACACTCCCACACGCCCGGATGGAGGAATCGGTTCCAATTCTCTTTGTAGTTTTTTTCTCAACTGATTCCGGCAACGGTGCAGTCGAGACTTCACCGTTCCCACAGGAACATCCAGAACCATCGCTATTTCGTCATGGCGCCAGCCGTCCACATCATGCAACAGTAACAAGGTTCTCTGATCGGGAGGCAAGGTTGCCAGAACACGATCTACCGCAGGCCTTAGCTGTTGCTGTTCATAGACGGCCTGCGGGCCAAACGTTTCGGATTCGAGGCTGTCGAGCCAGTCGACCTGACTATCCACATCAACCAGTTCGCTCACCGGCCGGTCGATCTGCCGTCCCCGCCGACGAAACTGATCCACAAACTGTCGGTACAGCACCCGCTTAAGCCAGGGTCTGGGCTTGTCCACCGCTTCCAGTTCGGAAAGCCGGGGAAACAGCTTCACCAAAACATCCTGAACCAGGTCTTCAGCATCGTGCTGTACCCCGGTCAGGCGATAGGCAAACCGGTACAGGGAGTCCATGTGGGGCTCTACGAGGCGTTCAAAGCGTTTGGCTTTTGAGAGTCTGAAGGGTAACAGCGTCAAACCTTTGGGACCTGCCGGAGGGTTATTATCGAGCTCATAGTCTATCCGAGTTGGTGGCAGACTGCATAATCTACCAAGGTACAGCCGGGCTACTCTAAAGACACAAACAACGCCCCAGGATGGACAAATCATGAGACAACGTTAATAAAAATGCAGGAACCTCCAGGCAACGAGCTTCGTTTGAACAATGACTGATAGCAAAAATGCTACGGCTCAAATAACAGCCCAAGGAGGTTTTATGAATCGCACCACTCGCCTGTTAAGCATTTCAGCACTGGCCGCAAGCATTGCAGCCTGCGGTGGCGGCAGCGATGGTTCCGTCTCATCATCCACAGGCCAGGTTTCTTTCGACGTCACCGACGCCCCGGCCATGGAATTTGCCGATGTCACCGTCTCATTTACCGGCATACGACTTAAGCCGGAAGACGGGGACTGGGTCGAGTTCACTTTTGATGAACCAAAGGCTTGGAACCTGCTGGAACTTCAGGGAGGCGTTAGCGAGCCACTGATTACGGACGAGGAAGTACCTGCAGGGCAGTACTCCGAGCTTCGCCTGATGATCAATACGGAGAATCTGGCATCTTACGTCACTCTCGCATCAACACCCGATGAAAAAAGCTCACTTGCCGTACCTTCCGGGGAACAAAGTGGCCTGAAGCTCAAGGGTGGCTTTGTTGTCGCTGCAGACACTACGACAGACTTCACCATCGACTTTGACGTCAGCAAGTCCATTGTTGACCCTCAGGGCGGATCGATAGGCGACTACTTGTTAAAACCATCACTGCGACTGGTGAACAATCTGGAAGTAGGGTCTATTACTGGCCAGGTCAACTATGCGCTTATCAGCTCCACCCGACTCGATGACGTTGCCAAAGCCGAGTGCGAATACGAAGGTGCCGCTTACATCTTCGCGGGTGCCGATGTTACGCCGACAGACCTGAACGTAAACAATGAGGAAAACCCTCTGCTGGTCATTCCGGTGACCTATGATGAAGAGACAAGCCTCTACAGCTACACGGCGGCCTTCCTACCCGAAGGGCCTTACACCGTCGCTTACAGCTGCCAGCTTGATGATAACGAAGCAGATGACGAGCTGGAGTTCGATGGAATCCAGACTGTCGACGTTATCGTGGGCACCCCCGTGGAAGCCCAGGACATCCCTCTCGTCGAATAAATCGACAACCCCCGGTTTTACCGGGGGAAGAAGGTTACAGGGCCGAGGCGCGAGCCTCGGCCTGATCCGCCCCGGCAACATTACCCCGGGCTCTGCGAATATCCGCCAGCAACATCCAGCCAGCCCGCTGCAGCCGGGTATCGTTCCCCGCCACTGACAGCCCCTTCAGCGTAAACTGTTCTGCCGTACCTAACTGATCATTGGCCACATAGGCTTCAGACAACTTGAAATAGACCTCCGCAGACCGCGGCGCTATGCGCTGGGCTCGTTCAAGCCGGGAGATGGCGGACGAGGTATCGCCACGCTGCAAATAACCTTCGGCCTCATTCACCAGACTCAGGGCCGCCGGAGACAGACTCTCGCCAGCGTCCCGGTAACTCGGGGTCGTCGTCTCCCTTGGTACCGGTGCAGGCGCGGACTCCTCCGGTAACTCACTCTTTCGCCAGACAGTAGTTTCGGACGAGGTCGCGGGCTCACTGGTGGTTTTTGGCGGCGGTGGAGCAGTGGCCTGATCACCACCGCCAATAGGTACATAAATCCCCCCGGGGCTGGAAGCACAACCGGCCAGAGTGAGCAACGCGGACACCGCGCCCGCTCTGAAAATAACGTTCTTCATCATCGGAACAATCCTTCAAACCAACCCTGGATTCGACGTTGCAGCGTTCCGGAACAGGACACCTCCTGCGTCGGTTCGCTACCAGAAATAAAGGGTACAAAACGGGCATTATCACAGTATTCATCGGTCAACGCCTGCCGTTCTGCATTCACCCAGTGATAGGCTACTCCGTCAGGTACTACCGGGGAAAAACCATGCTGCGGAATCTGAGCCATAAACCTGGACCAAACCGGTAGCGCGCCGCTGGCACCTGTCAGCGACGTCGCCCCGTTATCATCGCGACCAACCCAGGCTACCGCCAGCAAATCACCGCTAAAACCTGCAAACCAGGAGTCCCTGCCATCATCCGTGGTACCGGTTTTACCGGCCAGAGCCAACTCATCCGGCACCGTGTAGTAGGCCGACTTCCCGGTTCCCTCACGCATGGTTTCCTGCATCGCATACTGCACCAGATGCACTGCTGCCGGATCCGCAACCTGATCCACTTCCAGGCTGTAACGGGACAGACGTTCACCACTGGCATCGGTCACTTCCCGAATCGTCCGAAGCGGCGTATTGAAGCCAGACGTAGCCAGGCCCTGATACATCTGAGCCACGGTAACCGGATTCATGGAAACTGCGCCCAGCAGCATCGAGGGATATTCGGATATTGTCGACGTAACCCCAAATGCCTGCAGCGTCTCTTTCACCACATCAACGCCAATATCGAGCCCCACTCTCACCGTTGGCAGGTTGTAGGAATGCGACAGCGCGGTGTGCAACGGCACCTCACCACGCTCTTCACCGCTGTAATTCTTCGGCTGCCAGCGCTGGCCGTTATCGAACTCCAGTACGAAGGATTTATCCAGAATCGGAGAAATCAATGTATACCGATCCGGCCGGGACAGGGCAGAAAGGTACACGAAGGGTTTGACCAGCGAGCCAATCGGCCGACTGGCATCCAATGCCCGGTTAAAACCGGCGAACTGCGGATCGCGGCCGCCGACTAGCGCCAGCACTTCGCCACTGTCCTTGGAGGTAACGACCAGCGCAGCTTCTAATGCTTTACGGGTTTCACCGCTCGCCAGCCTTGGCAGCGTGTCGGTCACTGCGTACTCGGCGGCGTACTGGATTGCAGGATTCAGGGTGGTAAAAATCTTCAGCCCCTCGCTGCGCAGATCCTCCTCCCGATAATCCCGCGCCAGGTGGCGGCGAACCAGATCGATATAAGCCGGGTAGCGGTTCTCCGAATAGGACGGTCGTTCACTCACGCCCAGCGGCATCCCCCTGGCCTGAGCAGCTCGAACCGGCTCAATCAACCCGGCCTCTTCCATTTCAGAGATCACCAGATTACGACGTTCAACCGCCCGTTCCGGATGCCGCCGAGGGTTGTAATAGCTTGGCCCTTTCACCATTCCCACGAGCAACGCGATCTGGTGAACATCCAGATCCTTGACTGATTCTCCGAAATAGAACTGACTCGCCAGACCAAAGCCGTTAATACTGCGGTTGCCAGCCTGCCCCAGGTAAACCTCGTTGAGGTAGGTTTCCAGAATATCCCCTTTGTCGTAATGCAGCTCCAGCAGTATCGACATCAGTGCTTCATTACCCTTGCGCACCAGGGTTTGTTTCCGGGTCAGAAAGAAGTTTTTCACCAGTTGCTGGGTCAGTGTACTGCCGCCCTGAACCACCTCTCCCGCCCGGATATTGGCCAGCATGGCCCGGGCAATGGATAACGGAGCGATACCAAAGTGGTCGTAGAACTTCCGGTCTTCGACAGCCATCAGCGTTGCTGGCAACAAAGCTGGCACCTGATCCAGCTGGATCAGAATCCGGTCTTCCTTGTGAGAGGGATAGATACCCCCAATCTGGGCCGGTTCCAAACGGACAATGGCGGCAGAATCACCACTTCGAACGGAGAAATCCTGAACCCGGTCGCCATAGATATTCAGAGACAGGCGTCGCCTGGGCTCATTGCCATCGGGGAAACGGAACCCTCGGGTACTGATCAGGAAATGCCCACCGTTACGTCGATAGGTTCCGGCCTTGCTGCCATCGCCTGCACGGAAACCGGACAATTTCAGTTCTCTTTCGAGAGCTCCGGAGCTGATACCAGCACCGTTGTAGAGTTCCAGGGGCCGGGCATAGACCCGGGACGGGACCTCGAAACGTCGCCCTTCAAAGCGATCAGTAATCACAGCATCCAGGTACACCATCCAGCCGGCGAGCAGAACCAGCCCAATGATCGCAAGTCGGAAAAACAGGCGCCAGAACCATGGACGGCGACCGTTCCTGGATGATTTTCGGGGAGATTTTCTTTTTGATCCGGAAGACGTTCTGTTCTTTTTCATGACAGGGATTATACCGAAGCCCACCGCCCGTAAGGCAGGGCATGTATGTGTTATTTCTGTAATCTGCCCGTTATGATAGGGCCACACCAACGACTGGTTTCAGGGAACGCGAGGAGAATACTGTGAGTGAGGCAACACCGGGCACACTGATCAAGGCGCTGCAGAACCCCGATCTGTACGACCACCCCGTCCGTGACTTTCAGGTTATCGAGACTCACATCTCCCAGGTCATTCTCACTGGTGACTATGCATACAAGATCAAGAAAGCCGTTGATTTCGGCTTCCTGGACTTTTCGACCCTGGAGCGCCGCAAGCATTTCTGTGAAGAAGAGCTCCGTCTGAATCGTCGCCTGGCCGAAAAACTGTACCTGGAGGTGCTACCTCTGACCGGGTCGCCGGAAAGCCCCTCCATCGGCGGTACAGGAGAAGCCTTTGAATACGTTATCAAGATGCGCCAGTTCGGACAGGACCAACTGTTTGACCGACTTCAGGAAAGCGGTGATCTTGCACCCGGGTTGCTGACCAGCCTTGCCCGCCAAACGGCCGAGTTTCATGATCAACTGCCGCCCGTTGCAGAAGGCAGCGCTCTGGGCACCCCGGAATCCGTTTACGCGCCAATGCAGGAAAACTTCGACCAGATCAGGCCGCTGATTGACGATAAGACTCTGCTTGCCCAGCTGGACAATCTTGAAGGCTGGACCCAGTCTACTTTCGAGCGCCACCGCGAGCTGATTGCCAGGCGACGTGCCGAGGGCAAGGTGCGGGAATGTCACGGCGATCTTCACTTGGCCAACATCACCAGCTACGACGGCGAAGTCACCGTCTTCGACTGCATCGAATTTAACGAGCCGTTCCGCTGGATCGACGTGATCAATGATCTGGCGTTCCTGCTTATGGATCTCGAATCCAGAAATGAAGGGCCGCTGGCCAATCTCGTACTCAATACCTACCTGGAATACCGGGACGACTTCGAAGCTCTGCTTCTGCTGCCGCTGTATAAAACGTACCGCGCCCTCGTTCGCGCCAAAATTGCCCTGTTCACCATGGGTAACCCCGCACTGACCGCGGAAGAAAAGAACGGGCTGATGCAAACCTACAGGGACTATGCTCAACTGGCCGAGGATTACACCGCCATACCGAACCATTACCTGCTCGCCACCACCGGCCTTTCTGCCAGCGGCAAAACCTGCGTCAGCGCCTCTCTCGCAGGTGAACTGGGGCTGATCCGGTTGCGCTCAGATGTGGAGCGCAAGCGACTGCACGGTTTGGCACCTCTGGACAGCAGTAAATCCGGTATCGGCACAGACCTTTACAGCCCGGAGGCCAACGAGCAGACCTATCAGCGACTGGCCGATCTCGCGGACCAGCTGCTGGCCGGCGGGCTCTCGGTCATTGTGGATGCAGCCTGCCTGAAAGAGCACGAGCGCCACCTGTTCGACACCATCGCAGAAAACGAAGGGGTCCCCTTTGCGCTGATTCACTGCGAAGCGCCGGAAGAGCTGCGCAGGGAGTGGGTGCGCAAACGAAAAGGCGATGCGTCAGAAGCCACAGAGCAATTGCTGGATGCTCAGCAGTCCTGGTTTGAACCTCTGACAGCCGATGAAAGCAACCACACGATTCACCTGCACACGGATGAAGAACACGTTGCCGAGGCCGTCGCAGACAGGATCCGGCAGCACCTCGGTATGACAGGGCACTGAAGCGAGCCGCCATGCCCGATTGCAACGTTGAGTGGATAAAGGCCTGCACCGAGTCAGACGTGGAGGAAGGTCGGTTCGCCGAGTTCCGACTACCCCGGGATACGTCAGTACCCGACGCCATCCCCCGGAGCGGCTTTGTATTCCTGGAAAACGGGACGCTCCGGGCTTACCTCAATCAATGCCCTCACCTGGGCATTGAGCTGAACTGGATGCCGGGGCGGTTTATGGACTCCGACAACCTGTTCATTCAGTGCTCCACTCATGGCGCCCTGTTTAAACCAACAACCGGAGAATGCATTGCCGGCCCCTGCCAGGGCGATGCCCTGGTCGCGCTGGACCTGCGCTTGGACCACGGAGACGTACTGATCAGAGTTCCGGCCTGGAAGGCTCCAGAATAACCGGCACGGACTCCGTCAATGTGAGCGATCCGGAAGGCTGCCCACCTTGCCCGGCCAGTGCCGCCCGATAGGCCACCACTTCGACACCTGCAGAACAGGCTTCCCGAAGCAGTTCCCCGTAATCAGGGTCAATATGATCGGCAGGCCGAACAGTCTCAATACCCGTGTGGTTAACCAGGAAGAACAGTACTGCCCGTTCCCCCTTGGCCACCTGCGCCATCAGTTCACGCAAATGCTTCTGGCCGCGAGTGGTGACGGCGTCCGGAAAATAGCCCCGTCCCCCCTCAGCCAGAGTGACGTTTTTCACTTCGACCCAGGCATCTGGCTGACTATCGTGATCAGACAACAGCAGGTCAATCCGACTTTTTTCTTCTCCGTATCGAACCTCTGCCTTACATTGACGGTAGCCTGAAAGTTCCACCACCCGCCCCGACTCGATGGCTTCGCGGGCCTGATAATTAGGGCGTGCCGTGTTGATACAGGCAAACTCTCCGGGCGCGGTTTCCACCAGTTCCCAGGTATATCTGAGTTTACGTTTAGGGTTGTCGCTCTCACTCAGCCAAACCCGCGCGTCATCGGGCTTGCAGCCAAGCATGGAACCGGTATTGGGGCAATGGGCCGTCACCTCGGTACCGTCCGGAAGTCGAACATCCGCGAGGAATCGCTTGTACCGGCGAATAAGGCGACCTTCAACCAGGGGTTCAGGAAACTTCATGTGATCTCCGTACAAAAGTCGATGTCACAAGGCTGGCACCCCCGTGACTAATCTGCTATTTTCCGCAAATTCCCGTTTCAGGACGAATGCTGCATCCAGGGTTTGACCGCGCAACCATGGGGTTAACGCGGAGGGAAGCACAGCGTTCTTGTGAAGTACAGACTAGAGGCCGGGTTCAATGGCAAATACTGCAGAACAATCACGCGAACGTTTTACCAACTTCACCCCCTATGAAATGAAGAAGGGTGAAGAGTATATGAGTGCTGAGATGCTACAGCACTTTAAGGACCTGCTCCTGAAATGGAAACAGGAGCTGATGGAAGAAGTTGACCGCACCATGCACCACATGCAGGAAGATGCGGCAAACTACGCGGATCCCAGCGATCGCGCAACCCAGGAAGAAGAGTTCAGCCTGGAACTGCGTACCCGTGATCGCGAGCGCAAGCTGATCAAGAAGATCGACAAGACCATCGATCGCATTGACAAGGATGACTACGGTTTCTGCGATCAGTGCGGCGTCGAAATCGGTATCCGTCGCCTGGAAGCGCGCCCGACAGCGACGCTTTGCATCGACTGCAAAACTCTCGCCGAGATCCGCGAGCGTCAGACCGGCATCTGATCCGCTGCCGATACCTGTAGCCGGTGCAGCAATTCCGGGCGCCGGCTGCCAGCCCACTTATGTCTTATCCCTATTGCGGGCGCTTCGCCCCGTCGCCCACCGGCCCGTTACACTTTGGCTCGCTGGTAACTGCCGTCGCAAGCTATCTGGAAGCGCGCGCACACCATGGCAAATGGCTGATC
The DNA here is from genome assembly GCF_008370345.1 of Marinobacter salinexigens. Classification (GTDB taxonomy): domain Bacteria; phylum Pseudomonadota; class Gammaproteobacteria; order Pseudomonadales; family Oleiphilaceae; genus Marinobacter; species Marinobacter salinexigens. The sequence goes on from NZ_VTUU01000015.1 coordinate 24,152, forward strand.
CGCATTGAAGATCTGGACCCTCTGCGCGAGCCTCCCGAAGCCACAGGCCAAATCCTTCATAGCCTTGAGTGCCACGGACTGATAGCAGACGATGAAGTCCGTTTTCAGTCCCGTAGACACCAAGCGTATCAGTCCGCCATCGAACAATTGTTAGCTCGCGGCAAAGCTTACCGGTGCAGTTGCTCCCGAAAGCAGCTTCAGGCAAACGGCGGGCGACACCCAAACCATTGCCGCGATGGGAACCTGCGGGCCGATAGCAGCCCCTTCGCCATCCGTTTTGCCCTGGAGGACGAAAGCTGCCAATGGCAGGATCAACTGCTGGGCCCCCAGCACCAAGAGATTCATGGCGAACTGGATGATCCGGTGATTTTACGCAAGGAAGGATTTTACGCCTACCAACTTGCCGTCGTCGTAGACGACATTGATCAGGGCGTCACTGACGTTGTGCGAGGCTCGGATTTACTGGAAATGACCGCCCCGCAGCAGCAAATCTACCGCGCATTAGGCGCCACGGCTCCCGGCTGGCTGCACATCCCGGTGATTCTCAACGATCAGGGCCAAAAGCTCAGCAAGCAAAACCATGCCCCGGCTCTGGACGACACCAAGGCCCCGGCAAACCTGTTCGAGGCCCTCGTGGCGCTTGGCCAGAAACCTCCCCCGGAACTCGCTCAACAATCCGCAAGCCAAATCCTGGAATGGGGGCAGGCAAACTGGCGGCGAGATGCCATTCACCTGACATCCCAATAAAGCTCATGGTATAAAGCCCCACTTATACTCCCATATTCGACACACCTCGGCGCGGAAACACTGCCTGATGTATATCTACCGCCTGGTCTTCCTGCTGGTCCTGGCCATTTACATATTTTCCCCAAACATCCTCGACTGGTGGACCGCGCCGGGAAACGCCTGGTATAGCCCTTACCTGATCTGGGCCAGCATCATTGCCATAGGTTTCTGGCTTGAATGGCGACGGGACCCCAATGAGCTTTAGCGCAACCGGTCTGCTGCTTGCCAGCGTCCTTTATTTACTCCTGCTTTTCGGCATCGCGTGGATTACCGAGCGCGGTGCTCTGCCCCGCCACTGGGTCCGGCACCCTCTGGTTTATACCCTTAGTCTTGGTGTCTATGCCGGCATCTGGGCCGTCTACGCCGCTGTTGGGGTTGCCGCGGAATCCGGCTACGGTTTTCTCGCCTATTACCTGGGGATCAGCGGTGCTTTTCTCCTGGCCCCGGTTCTGCTCAGCCCGATTCTGCGCATCGGCCGCGCCTATCAGCTCACTTCACTTGCGGATCTGTTTGCCTATCGCTACCGCAGCCAATGGGCGGGCACCCTGGTTACCCTGTGTTCCGGTGGTGCCATCCTGTCACTGCTGAGTATGCAGATACAGGCGGTTACGACCTCCGCCAGTATCCTGGCACCAGACACTTCACCGAACCTGATCAGCGTCATGTTCAGTCTCACCGTGGTCCTGTTTGCCATGCTGTTCGGTGCTCGCAGAAACCAGAACTCGGAAAACCATCAGGGACTGGTACTGGCGATCGCCTTTGACTCACTCGTCAAACTGGTCGCCCTGCTGGTACTGGGAAGCGTTATCCTCTTTGGCGTATTCGACGGCATGGCAGGACTGGACCGCTGGCTCGCCAGCAACACCGGCCCCGCCACCCCCATGGCACTGAACATCGACGATGGCAGCTGGCGCGCACTGATGCTGATGTCCTTTGCTGCTGCCCTGGTACTGCCCCATATGTACCACATGATTTTCGCTGAAAACCCGTCCCCCAAGGCCCTCGCAAAGGCCAGCTGGGGACTGCCGCTCTACCTCCTGCTATTGAGCCTGCCAGTACCCTTGATCCTTTGGGGCGGACAGTCGCTTGGCGTGACAACCGGACCCAATTTCTACGCCCTGGGTACCGCTCAGGCACTTGATAGCCCAGTGCTGACATTACTGATGTACATTGCCGGCCTCTCCGCCGCCAGCGGACTGATGATTGTCAGCACCCTCGCATTGGCAGGCATGGTGCTGAACCACGTGGTGTTGCCACTTAAGACACCCAGGGAGCAGGGCGACATATACCGCTGGCTGCAGCGGGTAAAGCGTCTGCTGATTGCGGTCATCATCTTTCTTGCCCTGTTATTCCACGAAACGGTTGGCTCCACCCTGGACCTTTCGATCCTCGGCGCCATCTCCCTGTCCGGTATGCTGCACCTGCTGCCTGGGGCCCTGGGGGTTATCTACTGGCCAGAGGGGAATCGCCGTGGTTTGATTGCAGGGCTGGTTGTAGGCCTGAGTATCTGGGTAGTCACTATGGTTCTGCCCTTCTCCCATACCATCAATCTGCTACAACTCCTGGACGCACCGTTAGTTCCGGACTACAGCAACTGGCACATTTTCACCTTCGCCAGCCTGACCGCCAATGTGGTGGTATTCACACTCATTTCGATCCTCAGCGGTGCCACTAACGAAGAGGCCAGCGCAGCCCAGGCATGCTCCCTGGGCGCCCTGTCCCGGCCACAGCGCCGGGAACTGCTGGCATCCTCATCCAACGAGTTCGTAAAGCATCTGGCCGAACCATTGGGTTTCGGCGTTGCCCGCCGGGAAGTAGACCGCGCCCTGTCTCAGCTCAGACTCCCGAATGTTGAGTATCGGCCATACCAGTTACGGCGCTTGCGGGATCAGGTGGAAATCAATCTCTCCGGACTGCTCGGCCCCGCAGTTGCCCGGGACATGGTCAAACGCCATCTGGGCTTCAAACCCCTGGCCCATGGCGGAGCCGCCCAGGACATCCGCTATGTGGAACGCGCCCTGGGCGACTACCAAAACCGGCTTACAGGCCTGGCAGGTGAACTCGACAACCTGCGGCGACATTATCGTCAAACACTGCAGAACCTTCCGATTCCAGCCTGCTCCGTTGGTGAAGACGGCGAGATTCTGATGTGGAACAGCGCCATGGAGCTGCTCACAGGCATCACCGCAGACGACGTCGTGGGCGCGCGGCTCATGGCTCTTCCGGAGCATTGGCACCTGCTATTGGAGGATTTCAACCGGGGTGAGGAACTGCACCGCTACAAACACCGCCTGGATCTGCGGGGCAAACCCCACTGGCTGAACCTGCACAAAGCAGCACTCAGCGGCCCCGATCATACGGAAAGCGGAAGCATCATTCTGGTAGAAGATCAGACAGAAACACGACTGCTCGAAGATGAGCTGATGCATAGCGAGCGACTGGCTTCAGTCGGCCGCCTGGCGGCCGGGGTCGCCCATGAAATCGGCAACCCCGTGACCGGCATTTCCTCGCTGGCTCAAAACCTCAAGCTGGAAACTGACAACCCGGACATCCTCGACACCGCAGACCAGATCCAGCAACAAACTCGACGGATCTCCACCATCCTGCAATCCTTGATGAACTTTGCCCGAACCGGCAATCACGCTCAGGCCAACCGCTATGAGCCGGTCGAGATCCGTCGCTGCGTCGAGGAATCCATTAACCTTCTGTCTCTGAGTGACCGGGGAAATGGCGTTGAGTTCATCAACGAGTGCCCTCCGCAACTCCAGATACTCGGGGACGAACAACGGCTTGTTCAGGTGTTTATTAACCTGCTGGCCAATGCCCGCGATGCATCACCTGAGCACGGAACCATCCGGATCAGTGGAAACGGCGATGGCTACTCCGCTATCATCGAAGTCATTGATGAAGGCTCCGGGATTCCGGAAGACCAGCTCGACCACATTTTCGAGCCTTTCTATACCACCAAGGCCCCCAACAAGGGAACCGGGCTGGGTCTTTCGCTGGTTTACAGCATCATTGAGGAACACTACGGCAACATTCAGGTGGAAAGCCCCGCTGATGCTGAGACCGGGCGAGGAACCCGTGTGCGGCTGAGGCTACCGGCCTATCAGGCTGAATCCGGCAACAACTCCATCAGCCAGAACCAAGGGTCATGAGACTGTTATGCCTCGCATTCTGATTGTAGAAGACGAAGACATCATTCGTTCAGCGGTACGAAAGCTACTCCAACACGCCGGATACGAGGTATTCGATGCCAGTTCGGTAGAAGATGCAGAGCAGTATGAGCCCGACCAGTTCGACCTGATCATCTCGGATCTTCGACTGCCTGGCGCGGCCGGCACTGAACTGATCAGCCGGGCGCCGAATACCCCTGTGCTGATCATGACCAGCTACGCCAGCCTGCGATCCGCCGTTGATTCGATGAAAATGGGCGCGGTTGAATACATTGCCAAGCCATTCGACCACGACGAGATGCTGGCAGCAGTAGACAATATTCTCGCCCGCTCGGGAAAAACGTCCAGCCAGGCGCAGCAATCGGCCACCTCCGACTCAGACACCCCCAGCGACCCGTCTGCCATCATGTTCGGGCAATGCGAACCAATGCAGAGGGTGTTTACGCTTATCCGAAAGGTTGCCCCTACCGAGACGACGGTTCTGATAAACGGAGAGTCCGGTACCGGTAAGGAACTGGCCGCCAGAGCCTTGCATCTGCTCAGCCCACGGGCCTCAAAACCTCTGATATCCGTTAACTGTGCCGCCATTCCGGAAAGCCTGATTGAGTCCGAACTGTTTGGCCATGAAAAAGGCGCATTTACCGGCGCAGTATCCGCTCGCACCGGTTTGATCGAAGCTGCTGACGGAGGCAGCCTGTTTCTGGATGAAATCGGCGAACTGCCTCCCGAAGCCCAGGCCCGGCTGTTACGGGTGCTTCAGGAGAGCGAAATCCGCCGGGTCGGCTCGACCCAGAGCCAAAAGGTGGACGTGCGCATGATTGCGGCCACCCATCGGAACCTGAAAGCAATGACCCGTACCGGCGAATTCCGGGAAGATCTGTACTACCGACTCAACGTTATGCAGATCCGGATTCCGCCCCTCCGGGAACGCCAGGGCGACATTCTTGGCCTCGCTCGCCGCTTCCTGAAGAGGCAGAGTGAAAAGATGGGCAAGCCGAATCTGAACCTGAGCCCCGAGGCTATGCGGGCTCTGGAACGACATCGCTGGCCAGGCAATGTCCGGGAACTGGAAAACGCCATTGAACGCGCCACCATCCTCTGTGACGGCGACGTGATAACCCCCTACGTCCTCGATCTCGACAGTGAAGGCCACGACGAGCACATCCCGGAAACTCTGGTAGAAGGCAATAACGAGCAGACCCGCTCAGCGGATGCGGACTCCGCCAACGATCTGTCTCTTGAAGATTACTTCCAGCACTTTGTCCTGGAGAACCAGGACCGGATGAGCGAAACCGAATTGGCCCAGAAACTGGGCATCAGCAGAAAGTCTCTCTGGGAACGCCGGCAGCGCCTGGGCATCCCCCGCAAAAAGTCCTCCGGTAACTGATTTCCCTCCCATCGGGCTGACCTGGAACGGCCGGCCCGGCACACAAACTGTGAACGTGCGCTCATTTGTTACCCCATGTTCCCCTCGGTAACACTCCCGAAAATTTGTCCGGGGCCTCAGTAACACTTAGGTCGAATACGGGGTAACACTTACGAACTAAAAATTCTTAACTCACTGTTAATAAAGGGTTTTAAAAAACTGGCACACGGACTGCACTCTAATAAGCGCACGACAACAAAAACAAGAGTGACAACGCAGCGCCAACAACAAGAACAAAAAGCTGCAAGAAGACGTTCGGTAACAAAAACAAAAACAGAACGTGAGCGAACTGAGTGTTTTGGGTGCTTTGCTTTTTAGTGGTCCCATGGCACGTGTGAGTTGTAGATGTAGAGAAGAATCGTCTTCCAGGCGACACTACAGATACCCGTGACTCACCCGATGTCTCTGACTACTCTGTGTATTCAAAGCTTTCCGTTTGCACTACTGAGATGCCCCGATTTTGGGGATGCACAGTGGGGTACAAAAATTAAGAAAAATCCCGGCAAAAATAAAAACAATGCAGATCGTCAACGCTTTCAGGGCGGATTCGTAACAACGAATCCGCCTTTTGATTTTCTGGGCACCGGGAATTTAACGAGCGCCTCAGCCACAAACGTGTGCAAATCCCGCTCAAACCGTTAAACTCTCGGTTTTTGCTCATCGCACCCACGGATTTAAATGCCAAAACGACTCGTCGACCGACTCCGTGCCTTTATACCCGGCAACGGAAAGAAAAAGCCTCCCATGTATCAGCGCAGGGACATTCCCCGGGATCAGCACAACGTTTCCCGCTCAATGATCAGTGATGCGGCCAGGAAAGTCCTGCATCGGCTGAACAAGTCCGGCTACGAAGCTTATCTTGTAGGCGGCGGAGTGAGGGATATCCTGCTGGGCGGTAAGCCAAAAGATTTCGACATCGCCACCAACGCAACTCCCGAGGAAGTTCACGACCTGTTCCGGAACTCCCGGCTGATCGGGCGCCGATTCCGGATTGTGCACGTGGTATTCGGCCGTGAGGTCATCGAAGTTACAACGTTCAGGGGTAATGCCGGGCAGGCCGACGATTCCTCCGTTGATGACGACCGCAAGACCAGCGAGCATGGTCTCCTGCTCAGGGACAACGTCTACGGCAGCATGGAAGAAGATGCCCTGCGCCGCGATTTCACTGTCAACGCTCTGTACTACTGCATTCGCGATTTCACTGTTATCGATTTTGCCAACGGTGTTGAAGACCTTAACAATCGCCAGTTACGCCTGATCGGTGATCCGGAAACCCGCTATCGCGAAGATCCCGTCCGGATGCTTCGAGCCATCCGGTTTGCAGGAAAACTGGGTTTCGATATCGAACCGACAACCGAAGCCCCCATTAAAGAGTTGGCGCCTCTGCTGACACATATTCCCGCTGCCAGGCTGTTCGATGAGGTGCTCAAACTGTTTTCCGCAGGCCACGGCGAAGCGACATACGATCTTCTGACTCACTATAACCTGCTCGCCCCCCTGTTCCCGGAGACCGTCAAGGCGCTGGAGGCCGGTGAATCCGATCAACTGATCCGTCAGGCCCTGCAAAACACCGACGCGCGAATTGCACAAGGCAAATCCGTTACGCCTTACTTCCTGTTTGCCGCCATGCTGTGGCCGGCACTCCAGGCCGAATGGCGACGGCGCCAGGACAACGGCGATCCGGTGCAGCCAGCTCTCCACGGCGCCATCGGTAAGGTCATCGGCCGACAGGTGCAAGCAACATCGATCCCCAAACGCTTTTCCGGCCCGATGAAAGAGATCTGGGAATTGCAGATGCGCCTGCCCCGCCGCCAGGGGAAGCGGGCATTTACCACAATGACCCATCCCCGATTCCGGGCGGCCTATGACTTCCTGCTCGTGAGAGAGGCGGCCGGAGAAATTGAACCGGGCCTGGGCAAGTGGTGGACAGAGTTCCAGAAAGGTGACGAACGCCACCAGGAACGGATGCTGTCACAACTGGCCAGCGATGGTCCCAAGAAACGGCGACGCCGGCGTAAACCCGCCAGCAGGCCTGCCCAGCAATGAGCACTGACGCCTTCATCGGTCTTGGCAGCAACCTTGAAGACCCGGCAGCTCAACTGGCCAGGGCGGTGGCAGAACTGGCGGCATTACCAGGCACCGTGCTTGCAGCCCAATCCCCATTCTATGCCAGCCGCCCTGTCGGCCCACAAGACCAGCCAGACTATGTAAATGGTGCAGTTTGGCTGCAAACGGACCTTGAACCCCATGCCCTGCTGGACGAGCTTCAGCGTATTGAGCAACTCCACGGTCGACAGCGACTGAGGCACTGGGGGCCTCGCACTCTGGACCTGGATCTGCTGATTTATGGCAGTCTGACGCTCGACGATGACCGCCTGACTGTGCCCCACCGGGAACTGGCCAACAGGGACTTTGCCCTCCAGCCTTTGCTGGACCTCAATCCTGATCTAACCCTGCCGAATGGCCAGGCGATCAGGGAGCTCCGCCAACAGTGCCCTGACAATGAGCTCAGAAAACTCCCTCCTGTACCCCGGGACCCCTTCCTGCAGCGCTGAAGGACGGGGTGCCCCACGGCACCCGGCGTCATGCTACTATTGCCTCGGACATACCCCCGAATTACCCTAAGCACCAGCATGTTGGCATGTCCGGCGATCATCAAGACCATCCACCGAAGGCAAGGATTTTATGGCTGTTACCATCAATACGCTGCGGGAATTTAAAGAGAAAGGCGAAGCGTTTTCTGTTCTGACATCCTACGATGCCACGTTTGCCCAAGTGGTCAGCGAGGCCGGTGTCGACGCCATCCTTATCGGCGATTCGCTTGGCATGGTTCTCCAGGGCAACGACAGCACCCTCCCGGTCACCCTGGATGAAATGGTTTATCACACCGCCTGCGTCGCCAAAGGCAACAAAGGTTCCCTGATCATGGCAGACATGCCATTCATGACCTACGGCACAGTCGAAGCCGCCCTTGAGAATGCAGCTGAGCTGATGCGGGCCGGGGCCCACATGGTCAAGCTCGAAGGTACCGACTGGATGAAGGACACCATCGCCGCACTGAGCGAGCGAGGCGTGCCAGTATGTGCACACCTGGGACTGACACCCCAGTTCGTCAACAAGTTCGGCGGGTACAAGGTCCAGGGACGAGATGAGAAAGCCGCCGAAATGATGATCGAACACGCCTGTGAACTGGTTGCTGCGGGCGCTGACGTCATTCTTCTCGAATGCGTGCCAGCCCCATTGGCGGCCCGCATCACCCAGGCTGTCAAAGCACCGGTCATTGGTATCGGCGCCGGTGCTGATACCGACGGCCAGGTTCTCGTGGTTCACGATATGCTCGGCCTGACACCCGGACGGAAGCCGAAATTCGTTAAAAACTTCCTTGCCGAAGCTGATTCGGTACAGGGTGCCATTGAAGCCTACGTCAAAGCGGTCAAAGACCGGACATTCCCCGCCGAGGAGCATACGTTCAAAGCATGAGAACCGTACATTCCCTGAAAGAGCTCCGCACCATTCTTCGTGGCTATCGCCTGCAAGGCAAAACCATCGGGCTGGTGCCAACCATGGGCAACCTCCACGAAGGCCATATATCTCTTGTCCGCAAGGCGGCAGAAGCGTCAGACATCGTGGTCACCAGTATTTTCGTCAACCCGATGCAGTTTGGTGCAGGAGAAGATCTCGACAAGTACCCACGCACCTTGCTGGCAGACCAGGAGAAACTTGATGCTGCCGGGAACACATTGGTCTTTGCGCCTTCAGCCGAGGAAGTCTATCCGGAAGGCCTGGCAGGGCAAACTCAGGTAGTGGTACCGGACGTCAGTGACGGGCATTGCGGTGCCAGTCGCCCCGGCCACTTTGAAGGCGTCGCCACAGTGGTCACCATGCTATTCAACATGGTTCAGCCCGACCTTGCGGTGTTTGGTGAGAAGGATTTCCAGCAATTGGCCGTCATCCGGAAGCTGGCCCGGGATCTGATGATTCCCGTCGAGATCATTGGAGCCCCGACCGTCCGTGAGGATGACGGGCTCGCAAAGAGCTCCCGTAACGGCTATCTTTCTGAGAAAGAACGTCAGCTTGCGCCTGCAGTTTACAAGACACTGCAATCAGCCGCTGAAAAGCTGACCAATGGCCAGACAGACATCGAGACCATCGCCACAGAGGCGAAGGACAGCCTTGCCCAAGCAGGCCTTCGCCCCGACTACTTCAATATCGTCAACAGCGTGACCCTGAAACCGGCACAATCGGAAGACAAGGAGCTCACGTTATTGGTTGCCGCTTTCCTGGGAACCACCCGACTGATCGACAACCTGTCCATTACCCGCTAGGACAAAAGAAAGAGCAGAAAAGGAGCTTCTGATGCCACATTCGACAACCCTGACCTCCAGACCAGAGTGGCGGACACTGGAAAACATGAGGTCAAGGCTTCAGTCGATCCCGATGACCCAGCTGTTTGAACAGGATTCAGGGCGGGCCCAGCGCTATTTTATTGAAGCTGCGGGCCTGTCTCTGGACTTCTCGAAGAACCGCATCGACGATGACACCCTGACCGCCCTTCTTGATCTCGCCCGGAGTTGCGGCCTTGAACCGCGTAAAAGTGCGTTGCTAGGTGGCAAGAAGGTCAACATTACGGAAGACCGGCCCGCGCTGCATACAGCACTCCGGGCACCCTCTGGTGAACGCATCCTGGTGGACGGCATGGATGTTGTCGGGGAAGTTCAGAGCACGCTTGATCGTATGGAAGCGCTGACAGAAAGCGTTATCACTGGCACTCGCACCGGGTATAGCGGCAAGGCCTTCACCGACGTTGTCAGCATCGGCATCGGCGGTTCATACCTTGGTCCGAAGCTGGTGACAGAGGCCCTTCAGCCTTACGCAAACGGACGTATACGTTGCCACTACGTGGCCAACATTGATGGCACTGACATCAGCGAAACGTTGAAACAGGTAAACCCTGAAACCACGCTGTTTCTGATCCAGTCCAAATCCTTCCGCACACAGGAAACCCTTGAAAACAGCAAGGTCGCGCGCGAGTGGTTCCTCAGTCACGGTGCCGGCGAACAGGATATCGCAAGCCACTTCCTCGCCATCACAACCAATATCCCTGCCGCCGAAGCGTTTGGCATCAACCGGGACAACGTGTTCCCGATGTGGGACTGGGTTGGTGGTCGCTACTCCCTCTGGTCAGCCATTGGCCTGCCGATCGCACTGTATGCCGGTATGGAGAACTTCCGGTCACTGCTGGCCGGTGCCCATGCCATGGACAGCCACTTCCGGGACGCACCTCTGGAACAGAACCTGCCGGTAGTGATGGGGATGCTCAGTGTCTGGTACAACAATTTCTGGCAGGCCGACACCCATGCCATCCTGCCCTACGACCACTACCTGCGAAGCCTGCCCGACCATTTGCAGCAACTGGATATGGAAAGCAACGGCAAACGGGTTACCGAGGACGGCACGGAACTGACCTATGAATCCGGCCCGGTCATCTGGGGCGGTGTCGGCTCCAACGGCCAACACGCCTACCACCAGCTGATACACCAGGGCACCCGACTGATTCCGGCTGACTTCATTATTCCGCTGCGCACCCACAACCCGGTGGCCACGCACCATGCCGACCTGTTCGCTAACTGCCTGAGCCAGTCCCGGGCCATGATGGCTGGCAAGTCCCTGCAAGCGGCCGAAGCCGAACTCGCCTCAGAGGGCCTCAGTGACGCTGAAATAAAGCGCCTGGCGCCACACAAGGTTATCCCCGGCAACAAACCAAGTAATACCCTGATCATGGACAAGCTGACACCGGAAACAACCGGGGCCCTGATTGCGCTCTATGAGCACAGGACCTTTGTTCAGGGCGTTATATGGGATGTGGACTCTTTTGATCAATGGGGAGTAGAACTGGGCAAACAGCTAGGCAAAGGCATTTTGCCCCGCCTGCTCGGTGATGCAGGTGGTGCAGGAAACGCGGGTGACAGTGACAGCTCAACCGAGCACCTGATCGAACGCTACCGGTCAGCTAACCGCCCGTGAAATCAGCTTGCCCTGCCAGTTGAAGTCGACCGGCCAGAGACGCTGATCGCGGTCATACGCCGACCAGAGTTCAGCGTAGCTCTGACCAGAGACGGGGTGCCGCTGCGCCGGAGCGATATCGGCCAGCGGCCTCAACACAAACGCATTGTGCAGTATTTCTCCCCTGGGCAATTCCACCCCTTCCACGACACCAATCAGATCATCGTAGGTGAGAATATCGAGATCCAGAGTCCTCGCCCGGAACTTCGGATCCCCCCGACGACGACCGTTGTCAGCCTCTAACTGCTTGAAGCGACGGGAAAGTTCTCCGACCGAAAGTCCGGTGCACACACCGACAACCAGATTAAAAAAAGGCGAGCCATCAAAACCTACTGCTTCACTTTCGTAGACAGGGGAGATAACCAACTCCCCAAACCAATCGTCCAGAGCATCCAGGGCGGCAGTCACGTAACGCTCACGATCCACATTGGACCCGATACCGACATACACTCTCGCCTCACCGGACATCAGCGAACGCCTCTTTCAATGCGAACGCCCACCGAACGAGCCGCAGGCACAGCTCCGGGTTTCCTGAGTGTCAGCCGCAGCCATGAAATTCCGAAGGTACTCTGGAGATCCGAGGCGAGCGTTTCCGCACCGTATTCAAGTAGCTGAGGCTGGAGACGCTTGAGGCAGGACGATACCCGTTCACTCACTGCAGCATAATCCAGGGCATCAGCGACATCATCCGATGCTCCTGGTACCCGATTATCCCACGCCATCTCCAGATCTATGACCAGACGCTGGTTAACCTTACGCTCCCAGTCATAAACCCCGACGACTGTCTCAACCTCCAAGCCTTCAATAAGCACGCTGTCCGTCAAGGGCAAACTCCGACACATTACACTCTTTGCTGATTGAACAACCCTCAACCAGCAGATACTGTACAAAGGCTGGCCAGCGGATTCCGGGCCGGCATTTTCGCACACAACACCCGGGGACGTCTCCGCCTGCAGACCATCACATGATTCAAATCAGCGATCCGGTTATCACAGTACTGCTTTGCGCCCTGGCCTACCTGGCCGGATCAGTATTGTTTGCACTACCGGTCTGCCGGCTATGGAAACTACCCGACCCACGCGCTCTGGGCTCCGGCAACCCTGGCGCCACCAACGTTTACCGCACTGGCGGCTGGCCGCCGGCTGTCGTCACTTTAGTCCTCGACGCAGCAAAAGGCTGGCTACCAGTCTGGCTGGCCAACTCCGCAGGTCTTTCGGTAATGGTTCAGGCGATTGTTGCACTGTTTGCGGTAACCGGGCACATGATCCCGGTATTTTATCGGTTTAAAGGGGGCAAAGGGGTTGCCACAGCTCTCGGCGCAGGGCTCGCACTTGCACCGGTGACCACCCTGATCATGGCCGCCATATGGCTGGTCATCATGTGGCGCTGGAGGATTTCAGCGGTCGCCTCCCTGAGCGCCATCATCTGCGGCCCGATTATCAGCGCCTTTATCGAACCCGACACCCTGCCCCTGTTTGGCCTGCTGGCACTGCTGATTGTGGTTCGCCACCGCAACAACCTCATCCGTCTGGCACAAGGGAGAGAGGCAGGGCTCTGAAGCCGCTCCGTCAGTCTGCCAATCCGTTCTCTCGCGGCTCTCTGATCGGGGGCAGAGTATTCATCGGCCAGCGGGGCACAGCAACAATGCGATCACCATCCCGCTGCCCGGATGTCAGGCGCTGAGCCCCGGCATAGGCAATCATCGCACCGTTATCGGTACAAAACTCGGGACGCGCGTAAAACACTTCAGCGTTCAACTTTTGCGTCATCTTCTCCAACCCTGCCCGCAGACGCTTGTTAGCGCTCACTCCGCCGGCAATCACCAGGCGTTTGCATCCGGTCTGTTCCAGAGAGCGCCGGCACTTGATGGTCAAGGTATCAACCACCGCAGATTCGAATGCCAGCGCTATATCAGCGCGTACCTGATCGTCCAGCTCTCCGCTGTCTTTCGCGGCGTTGACCGTATTCAATGTGAAGGTTTTCAAACCGCTGAAACTGAAATCAAGCCCGGGCCTGTCGGTCATAGGGCGCGGAAAACGGTAACGATCTGGCCGTCCTTTTTCAGCAAGCGCCGCGACTCTGGGCCCGCCCGGATAGTCCAGGCCAAGCATTTTTGCCGTTTTGTCGAAGGCCTCACCTGCAGCATCATCAACCGACTCGCCGAGCATCAGGTATTCACCAATACCATCTACGCGAACCAACTGGGTGTGGCCACCAGATACCAACAGCGCAACGAAGGGAAACGCCGGAGGGTTATCCTCGAGCATGGGAGCGAGAAGGTGCCCTTCCATGTGATGAACACCCAACACCGGAATGCCCAGAGCGTAGCCCAGAGAATGAGCCACCGAGCCGCCGACCATCAACGCGCCAACCAGGCCCGGGCCGGCAGTATAGGCAATACCCTCTATATCCGACCTCTCCTTGCCAGCCTTCGACAGCACCTCATCGCATAGCGGTAATAATTTTCGCACATGGTCGCGAGAGGCCAGCTCCGGGACTACCCCGCCATAGTCCGCATGCATATCGATCTGGCTGAACAGAGCGTGGGACAAAAGCCCCTTTTCGCTGTCAAACAGCGCTACGCCAGTTTCATCACAGGAAGTTTCGATACCGAGAATAAGCATAATATCCGGACCATCGTGGTTAGCTTGAGGATTGACTAGAATAGGAGGGGGCATTCTAGCAGAATCCCGAAATCCACAGACAGATTCATCGAACAAACATTGACCTTGCCACAACGCAAGCGCTATCATTGCCGCCCTAAAATATGCACTGGTCGAGTTTTAGCCAATCTGACCAGGGATCGAACCGATCTGGAACGTCCAGACGGACCAAATTGAAACCGAATCTATCAGGTAGGTGATTTTCGAATGCCAGCTGTTAAAGTGAAAGAGAATGAACCGTTTGACGTAGCCCTGCGTCGCTTCAAGCGTTCCTGCGAGAAAGCAGGTGTACTTTCTGAAGTGCGTCGTCGTGAGCACTACGAGAAGCCGACTTCAGTTCGTAAGCGTAAAGCAGCTGCTGCCGTTAAGCGTCATCTCAAGAAGCTTCAGCGGGAACAGCGCAAGTTCGAGCGTCTGTACTAAGCTACACCTGACGCTGCTTGACTGCACACTGTTAATCGCCTGTCCAGCCACACAGGCTGCGCAGCGCGATTCATAAAATGCCGCCGAGGCCTGGCTTCGGCGGCATTTTTGGCTATGGCCGAACTCTGACAAGTCCCGGTTGATCTGGAGTCTCCATGAGTGGACTGATCCCTCAACGTTTCGTTGAAGACCTGCTGGACCGTATTGATCTGGCAGAACTGATCGGCTCGCGCATTACACTCAAGAAAGCCGGCGCCAACTACAAAGCGTGCTGCCCCTTCCACGACGAGAAGACACCGTCCTTCAATGTACGACCGGACAAGGGCTTCTATCACTGTTTTGGCTGCGGCGCCCATGGCGATGCCATCAGCTTTGTCAGGGAGTTTGATGGACTGGGTTTTACCGAGGCTGTAGAAGATCTGGCCAAAAGAGCCGGCCTGGAAGTCCCTTATGACCGTGTCGCAAAGCAGGAGATTCAGCAAGCGCGAACCCTGACCGATGCACTGGACTTCGCCAACCGGTTCTACCAGTCAGCCCTGACCAGCCAGCAAGGCGCCTACGCCCGCGATTATCTGGCGCAGCGCGGCCTGGATGACGCCATTATCAGCGAATACCAGATTGGCTTCGCTCCGGGAACGGGTACAGCCCTGTTTGATACGGCCAATCAGGAACTGAAGGGCCGACTGATTGAAACCGGAACCGTATCCGATAAATACGGACGTCCGCGGGACCTGTTCAGAAACCGGGTCATGTTCCCCATCCGGAACACACGGGGCCGAACCGTCGCCTTTGGCGGCCGAACACTCGGGGACGACAAGGCAAAATACATCAACTCTCCGGAGTCTGACGTATTTCATAAAAGCCGGGAGATCTATGGGCTATTTGAGGCCCGGCAGGCACTGAAGCAACTCGACAGACTTCTGGTTGTCGAGGGGTATATGGATGTCATCGCCCTTGCACAACACGGCATTCACTATGCTGTTGCAACGCTCGGGACAGCCACAAACCAGGACAACCTGACGGCGTTACTGAAGCAGGTTCGGCACATCGTGTTCTGCTTCGATGGCGATCAGGCCGGCTTCCGGGCCGCCGACAGGGCCATGGATAACGCACTGGAACTCATGACGGACGGGCTGCACCTGCAGTTCCTGATGCTACCCCAGGGCGAAGACCCGGACACACTGGTTCGGAAGGAAGGCCCGGAGGCTTTCCAGAAACGTGTAGAAGGTGCCACACCTTTATCCCGCTACCTGTTTGACAGGCAGAGCGAAGGCCTGGACCTGCAACTCCCCGAACACCGCGGGGAACTTCGGGCCAGAGCGGAGCCGCTGCTCAACAGGATGCCCAAGAGTACGCTGCGGGATGCCATGTGGCATGAAATGCTTCGGTTATGTGGCGGCCGCAGCCAATGGCAGAAGCCTCAGCGAGAGCCCTGGGGGCAGTGGAAAGGCGGACGCAGGGACCGCATCAGTGAAGAACGAATCGATGTACGGCTTAGCAAGGACAGCATTCTTTGCCTGGCTTTGCTGGAGGCCCCTGAACTGGCAACGGAAATCAGCGAGTACGCCACCAGTTCACGACAGTACGATCAGGCCCGCAACCTGGCGAACTGGATATTGCAGCGAGAAGTCGGCGACCGGAACTCACTGATCTTCGAGCTGGCCACAGACGAAAAGGCACGGGAACGTTTCTACCACCTGTTTGATGGCGTAGAGCATATTCCGTCCCGGGAAAGCACGCTGGCAGCTGCCAGAGAGATGCTCAACCCGAACGAAGAAGCATCGCGACAGCAACGACTTGCGACGCTACTGCGAAACCTTTCAAACCTCTCCAGCGAGGAACGAAAGGAGCTGAGAACCCTGAGCAGCGGAAGTCAGGAGTAACAGCACTTGAAACTTGAGGCACTGATCACCATCTAACCTATCGGTGGCGGTGCGACCGAGCGACAGCTATAATGGCTGTTTAACTTTTTTCCTTTTGAAAAGCGAGTTCACAGGGTGTCTATGTCAGGCAATTCGCAGAAATCACGTTTGAAAGACCTCATTGCACGAGGCAAGGAACAAGGTTACCTGACTTACGCCGAGGTAAACGATCACCTCCCGGAAGATATTGCAGACCCGGATCAGGTCGAAGACATCATTCGGATGATCAACGACATGGGTATCCAGGTGTGTGAAGAAACACCGGATGCAGACACCCTGTTGATGACCGAAGGCGACTCAACAGCCGACGAAGCCGCCGCCGCCGAAGCAGCTGCTGCCCTGGCTGCCGTTGAAACCGACGCAGGCCGCACAACGGATCCCGTCCGCATGTACATGCGTGAGATGGGTACCGTTGAACTGCTGACTCGCGAAGGCGAGATTGTGATCGCCAAGCGCATCGAGGAAGGCATTCGCGATGTGATGGCGGCCGTTGCCCACTTTCCCGGCACTGCTGGCACCGTTATTCAGGCATACGATCGGATCATCGAAAATGAAGGCCGCATCAGCGACATCGTAACCGGCTTCCTTGATCCCGACGATGCAGCACCTTTCATGGGTGAGGATACCTCGTCAACCGAGGAGACGTCGGAAGAAGCGGATTCCGACGCAGACGACGATGATGATGACGACTCCAGCGAAGACGATAACGACAACGGCCCGGATCCGGAAGAGACCCGCCTGCGCTTCGAACTCCTGAAGGAAAAACTCGACGCTGCAGATAAAGCCCTGTCCAAGCATGGTCGCTCCGACAAGAAAACCCAGGACGCCCTGAACGAACTGGGACAGGTTTTCGCCCCCTTCAAGCTGGCAAACAAGGCTTTTGAAGAATTGGTGAACGTTGTTCGCTCTACCAATGATCTGGTACGCGAAAATGAGCGTGCGATCATGGATATCTGCGTTCGCGAAAGCAAAATGCCACGTAAGGATTTCATCAAGTGGTTCCCGGGCAACGAAGTGGATCTTGAGTGGGCAGGCGAAATTGCTGCTACCAAGAAGCCCTACGCCGCCGCTATCGGTGAGCGCATTGATGAAATTGTCCGTCTGCAGAAGCGGATTCACAATGTGCAGGCCGAGGTTGACCTGGACGTTGCCGACATCAAGGAAATCAACCGCCGGGTATCTATTGGAGAAGCCAAGGCTCGCCGTGCCAAGAAGGAAATGGTCGAAGCCAACTTGCGTCTGGTTATCTCCATCGCCAAGAAGTACACCAACCGTGGTCTGCAGTTCCTTGACCTGATCCAGGAAGGCAACATCGGCCTGATGAAGGCGGTCGATAAGTTCGAATACCGTCGTGGCTACAAATTCTCCACCTACGCAACCTGGTGGATTCGTCAGGCGATTACCCGCTCCATTGCGGACCAGGCCCGGACAATCCGTATTCCGGTGCACATGATCGAAACCATCAACAAGCTCAACCGGATTTCCCGGCAGATGCTGCAGGAGATGGGCCGCGAACCGACTCCGGAAGAGCTGGGCGAACGGATGGACATGCCGGAGGACAAGATCCGCAAGGTCCTGAAGATCGCCAAGGAACCGATCTCCATGGAAACCCCGATTGGTGACGATGAAGACAGCCATCTGGGGGATTTCATCGAGGACATCCAGGCGCTTTCTCCGGTGGACTCTGCTACAGCAGAAGGCCTCCGCGAAGCCACTCGCTCTGTACTGGCTGGCCTCACCGCCCGGGAGTCCAAGGTTCTTCGCATGCGCTTCGGCATCGAGATGAACACCGACCACACCCTGGAAGAAGTTGGTAAGCAGTTCGACGTTACCCGTGAACGTATCCGTCAGATCGAAGCCAAGGCTCTGCGCAAACTGCGTCACCCTTCCCGCTCCGATCACCTGCGCGGATTCATCGACGATCAGGGAAACCAGGGATAATCACCTGAACAGTAGCGGGCGTCGCACCTCACCGGTATAATGGCGCCCGCTTTGTTTCCCTACCCGGAAACATCCTTCCAATCAGCACACGCTGCATGGGCCTATAGCTCAGTTGGTTAGAGCAGGGGACTCATAATCCCTTGGTCGCAGGTTCGAGTCCTGCTGGGCCCACCATTTTCTACCCCAATCTCTATCCTGAACCCGCACTACCGGCCCCATTGCCCAAATAAACATTCCGGCTCACGTCCTGCATTTCCCGAAAAATACCGAGAAAGCTGCCCCATTAAACCCGACTCAAAAGATACCTTTCTTCTGCCGCTTAGCGCTTAGAAATCAGTTCGTTGGCCGGAGCGCGGCATATGGTGCCCCCCGCCTCCGCCCACTGAATGCTTGTCATTTTCCTCTGGGAACCTGAACTCCCCCCGCTAAACTGTCGACGCAATTTACATCAGGGACCACCCCGAAAACCGATAGCAAATGCAACCGTCTAATTTACCTACAAGATTTTTTTTATGGCCCAAGGTATGCCCATCCTTCTTCAGCAAGAACCGGAAGACTAGCGCAGGAGTTTTTACCCATGAACATACAGCACAGCGTATCTGCAGTTGGAAGTGTTGCAGCAGGGCTTCTATTTAGTAGCGTTACCTTTGGCGCGATGATCAATTGCAGTGAAGACGCAACCAAAAACTATATGGGAATCGATGATTCTAAAGTAGCAGCGTGCCTTGGTAGCGGCGTAGGAAACATTGGAAACGGCAAAAATGATGATTTTCTGGCCACTTTGGCTGGAGCGGGGTACACAGACGTTACAGGTAGCTACTCTCCTAGCTTCACCCAGAATGGCGCTATCGCCAATTTATTCACGCCAGGAGACGAATCTGGCACATGGTCCTTCAACCAGACACTCTGGGACGATTTCAATATCGGCGCCATTGGTTTTAAATTCGGCACAGGAAATACGCCAGACGAATGGTTCGTATATTCTCTGCAGGATGGCGTGTTTAAAGGCGACTGGAACTTTTTCTTCGGGTCAGCCAACCGCGAAACCGGCGGCGGGCTCTCCCACCTGACCCTTTACGCAAGAGATGGTTCCGTAACCGTTACGGAGCCAGGTACTTTGGCACTGTTCGGACTGGGATTGATTGGCCTTGGTTTGGCACGCAGGAACAAGAAAGCCGCATGACAAAAACAATCTGAAGAATCCTGCCATTTAAAAGCCCGCAACTGCGGGCTTTTATCATATATGCCCCCGCGCGCGCCCTCTCCCCCGCCTCAAGCCCAACTTCACTCTACTTATAACCATCCAACGGAGTGTCGACCTTCTTTACATCAAACAGGCCTAAAATTTTATAACCCTTTGCTATAAAAGAGTTTTTATTATTGGCACGCATTTGGCTTCAGACCGATCAGTACCATGAACAGAACCGCGCCTATGGAAGGCACGGGGATTTACTTATAGTAGTTACCCGAGATATACCGGGAAGGAAGTATCCATGAAAGTCAGAAACTTAGCCCTTGGAGCAGCTCTGGCATTTAGCGCCAGCGGAACCGCCTTTGCATACACCATCGACAATGGCGCTATCGACGTAGGCGATCTTGATAACCTTGTCGGCTACGAAGCCTCGATTGGCAATGCCGGCCAGCAAACAGAGACTGCTTGGGCTTCGGACCTGTTAAACGGAACACCTCTCACCTTCTCAGACAAGACTGAAACCAATATTGTTCTGAATCAGGTGGATGGACAGCAGAGCATTTTTGCATTCGACTTTGTGAGCGATGAGCCAGGTTATTTCATCGTCAAGCAAGGCAGAGTGTGGGCCTTGTTTGAAAACCTCGCCAGCCTCGACTGGGGTGTTTTCGACCTCGGAATCAAAGACAACGGCGTGTCTATCTTCAACTTTAAAGACAATGCGGATGACTTTACCATCAGTCACCTCACCGAATTTAACGGCGGTTCCATCTCTGTCCCAGAGCCGGGCACACTGGCTCTGTTCGGTCTTGGCCTAATGGGGCTGGGACTTGCTCGCCGGAACAAAAAGGCAGCCTGAACCTAACTGTCAGATTTGTTTACACACAAAAAACTCCCCTTCCGGGAGTTTTTTGTTGCCTTAATCCTCCCTGCAATACTCCGCAACACTCCCCAACAAATCCAAACACTCCAACGCCTTTATATGCAGGCAATCTGCCTGTTTATGTTCCATGCTTACCCATATACGTGGTTTTACCGACACGACAATCTGTCAGCAGAGCCAAAGTCCCCAAAAGACAAGCCGCATACACTAAAACTCAGAATCACAGTACCAGTCACGTTCAGTCGGGCCTGGAAAGGCACATAAAAAAACAACTAGCTTTTGGAGTAAGTCCATGGTTTCAACCTCCCGATTCCGTATTCGCACTCTCTCTCGGTCTGTTGCAGCCGCAACCTTTCTGGCTTCTGCAACGGTATCGGCCAACATGGGCAACATCGGCACAACCTATGGTCTTCTGCCAACCGATATTGCATCAGCTCAGGCGTTGTCGATGTTCAACACTCAGGTGTCTGCCACATACTACAACCCGGCCTATCTGGCAAAGGACCCCCGTGGTGAGCTGACCGGTGGCTTCCTTCACGGCGCCCACGAACTCAGGGCCGAAGGCGCAGACCGAACCGGCTCAATTGTCTCCGACCGCCCAAGCCAGAACGTTCTGATTGGTATGAAAACCAACTTGTCGTCACTCACCCGGGTCAAACACCCGATCTATCTGGGGTTTGTTGCGGGCGTCGAGAAGTTGGGCAAGGAACTCCTGGCGTTTAACTCCGAAACGTCCAACTCTGGCCAGTTCCTGACTTATGAACGCCAGCCCCTGTTCCTGAACCTTGGCGGCGCGACCACACTCTGGCGGGGCATTGACGCCGGGTTCGCTACACGGATTACACTACACTCAGAGGCGTCTTTGTCTGCCACGACCGACCTGGCAGGCAACACTCAATACGAAAGCCTCTCAGTAAATGCAAAACCCTCTATCCGTACGATTCTCAGCACCAGCATCGACCTGGGCGAAACTCTATGTCCGGACTCGGATTGCTTCCTCGACGGTTTTGAAACAGCATTCGTCTATCGCAGCAGCTCAAACACCCGGACAACCGTAGAGGCCAATACGGTCATTCCCGGTCTGATCCCGGCCAGTGATCCGCTTCAGTTCGCCATTTCCACCTACGACTCCTATCAGCCAACGGTCTACGCCGTAGGTCTCCAATACAGCGCATCTGACTGGCGTGTAGGGCTAACGCTGGAGCAACAGAACTGGTCCGATCTTGAGGACGAGTTTGCCGGAGACGACATCAAAGACCAGGCCGCGGCCCAGTTCGACGACATACTGATTCCACGGATCGGCGGCGAGATGAAGCTTGGTGACACCTTTGGTGTGACAGCGGGCCTTGCCTTTCAACCGACAGCCCTGAAAAGCACATCTACCCAGGACGTGAATTACTTCGACAATGACAAATACATTGTTGGGTTGGGGTTAAGCGCAGAGTACAAGCGCACCCGAATCCTTGCCTACCCGGTCCGCCTGGATCTGGGATATCAATACCAGATGCTCCAGGAGCGTGACTTCACCATCAGCACGACAGATCCCGATGCCTCAAACAATGGCACCGTGGTGTCTACCGATGGCGACGTACATGTATTCAGTGGTTCTGTCACACTGAAATTCTGATCGGAGGCTAAGCAATGAAGAAGTACAACAAAACGATTGCCCTTGCTCCCGCTATTCTCCTGGCCGCCTGTGGCGGAGGCAGTGAGCAGGTCATTGATAATTCAGTTTCCGAAACCGGCAGCGTCATCTATTCATACCCGGCAGATGGCCAAACCATGGTGAGCCCGAGGGCCGACATCGTGTTACGGTTTTCCCATGCCATCACCGATGAAAACATTACATCGAAGATCGAGCTGACCAACGCTCAGGGTTCCCAGGTTCCCTACTCTGTTACAGCGGTCGATGGTGGGCGCAGCCTGGTCCTCAGCCCGGATACAGAGCTGGATCTGAGCACTGAATACACCATTAGCATTTCAGAACCTCTGATGGCGGGTGTGCGCCAGATCAGCAACCCCAATGCGATGGGTGACGATGGCGTGCAGTTTTCCACACGGGCCGGTTTTACCGGCAGCCAGGGTCTGGACAGCCTGAACGGGGGTACATTCAGCGTTACCGAAATGCTTCCGTCTTCCGATGGCTTTTTCAAGCCGATGGACTTCTCGTCCTTTCTGGTGACTCTCAGCGAACCCGCGCATCCAGACTGGAAAGCTATGGGCGGCACGATTCGCCTGCTCGACAGCTCCGGTGAAGAGGTTTCCAGCGATGTTTACCTGAAAGGCCGCTACCTGACCGTCGACCCCTGCACTGCAGATACCCGTGCTGGCTGTGGTATGCCTGGCGATGTGCTGACCGCTGGTGAGGAATACACGCTGGAGATTGCCGGCCTGCCATCACTTTCAGGCCAGACGCTGAATTACAGCGCAAGTTTCACCCCTAAAGACACCAGCCCTACGGTTATTCTTTATCAGGAAACCATTGATTCCGGTTTAATCGCCGGTACAGCGCCGGTGCACTCGATACTGAATGATCAGATTATTAACGGGGTCAGCCTGAATTCTGTGCTTCAGGGCGTTACCGATACATCACAACAGACCGGTGGTCTCTATGCTGAGCTGGCATACGGCCCCAGCTTCCCCGGGGATGAGCCGGTACCTCTGCGCGTCCCAAAGGGAAGTTTGCTGGAAAGTACCAGCCTGGATGTACGAATCAATGGGACCGTTCCGGTTATCGACCCAACCACCGGAAGCATCCAGAAAACCGGTACCATCAAGGTAACCATGCTTTCAGATGCCTTGGGCTATCTATACCCGAACCCCTATTCCGACTCCGCAGAAGCGCCACGCCACGTAAAACTGTTCATGGATGTGTCCATGAACACCGAAGAGGCACAACCAAATGCATCCCTGTCACAGGACCTGATGCATGTGGAGCTCAGCGGTATTGCCATTGTTAAGGGCGGCGTACTGACCATTGATGCCATCGGCATGGTTGAGCCCAACCTGCTGGGCCAGGAGTTTACAGATTCGACCATCGCGTTCCATATCGAGGCCGATACCAATGCGGCTGTTCAGCTTGATGCGCTGGACAACCGTACCGCCGATACCACCGGCCCGAGCCTTGTGAGCTGGATGCCTGGTCCAAGCGATGCGATCCCGCCCACACGGCAATTGATGCAACGCCCCGGAGATCCGATCACCCTGAACTTCGATGAACCTCTGAACCAGGCCGGACTGACAGCAGGCATCACACTATTCGCTGATGGGACAGCGATTCCAGGTGCCGACGTCCAGCGCAAACTGGACGGTACCGTGGTCGTACTCAACCCCGTGGGTGGACTCGAACATGGCGTTGAATACAGCGTCCAGATCAACAATGAGCTGACCGACCTCGCGGGTAACAGTGCAACCTCTCAGACTCTGACGTTTACTGTTCCTGAGATTACAGCACCAGGCGCCTCGCCTATTGCGCTGACCACCTATCCTGGTTTCCCATGCGTTACGACTGGCGTGGACCTCGGTGCCGGGACCCACGGACAGTGCGTTGATGCAGCACCAGGCGGTCCAGCAGGCGACATACTCCCAATCACGACCATACCTGAGGATCGCCCCCTCACGGTCGTCTTCTCCCAATCCATGGACCTCGATTCCATTCGCAACGGTGAGACATTCCTCGTCGAGCAGATCAACGCGGATGGCAGCGTTGCGGGCGAGGTATCCGGCCGTCTGGAGAAAAACAATCAGCGAATTCGCTTCTACCCGGACAGCGCCTGGGAAGTGGACAGTTTCTATCGTTACACCATCGCCTCATCCACCGCCGTTAACGACTGCGGTGCGGCGGTTTGCTCGGAGGACGGTTACCCACTGCAAACTGACCTTTTGGTCGACCCACAAGACATCGGCGGGCCGGATCTGGAGATCTACTTCAAGGGCATAGCAGCCACTGGCACCGTGTACACACCTCTGCGGAACCTGCCGATTCGGGATACCAACTCAAACTACCTGATCGACGGGTGCGCATCACTTGGCGCCACGGACTGTGTTGAGCCTTTTGCCCATGAATCCGATGGTGCGGGAGGCTACCTGCCCTCTGAAAACGCGGCCAAACTGGCCGTTGTTAACAAGGAAGCTACAGCACTTGGCCTTACCATTGGGGCGAGTGTGGGCTGTGCAGCGAGCGAGTCCTGCCCGAAGAACAAGTTCATTTATCAGACTTACGGACTGAATACTGAAATCATCGGTCCGGCCTACGATGAAGAAGGCAACAATATCGGTATACGAGTCCTGCTGTACCCGACGATGCTCGCGACCACCTCAGCCAGCGTGTTCCTTGACGGCTTTGGTGAGAACGCCACCGGCCCACAGGTTCTTCGGATGCGCTACGGCACACCCACCGAGGATAATCCACTGGGTCTCGTTGAAGGGATCATCGTCGAAGGTGAAGACGGCAACCCGACGTTCCAGACCGTTGCTAACCTGACACTGGATGCCCCCAATCTGCAGTTGCCATTGGCCTCAGCACTGAGCCATGACCTCTACAGCAAACCGTTTACGCTGGAACTCAGCGGCCCGATTCTGTTCTTCGACGACGGTCGGATGCAGATTGAGCAACGGAACCTCAACGAACCACCGATTGAGGTAAACGTTGAAGTAGAAATTCCCATTCTCGGGGGCTTTATGGACTTTTTCCAATGCGTCAGTGCCGGTAATTCCCTTGCAGATTGCCTCAGTGGTAACGGTACCGACTCGGGAGACATCAGTATTCCCCTGATCATTCCACAGGCAGGCATCTGGCTGAACTTCATCTCCAACCCCGTCAAGGAAATCCCGGCGGTACAATAACCCCGGGCAGGACCTGACAATTCAGGCCAGTCTTCGGACTGGCCTTTTTTGTGCCCGATTTGAGAAATCCAACTTGTGCCATCCAGGGAGATTCCTGTTAATCTGGTTTCAATTTGAAACCGTAAAACCTTCGTGAACCACAAAAATAACGCAGGGGGAAATGTACCCATGGAAAATGGCACCCACTACCGAACCTGTCATCTGTGTGAAGCCATGTGTGGCGTCGCCATTGATGTGAAGGATGGGAAAATCACGTCTATCCGGGGCGACGACAACGACCCTCTAAGCCGCGGACATATTTGCCCCAAGGCGATTGCCCTCCAGGATCTCCACGAGGATTCCGAGCGCCTGCGCAAACCGGTACGAAGAACTGCCAGCGGCTGGCAGGAGATGGAATGGGACGAGGCCTTTGACCTTGTCGCCAGGAAGCTTCATCAAACCCGGTCCGACTACGGCCGTAACAGTATAGGGGTCTACCTGGGCAATCCGAACGTCCACAATCACGGGTCGCTGGTCGCAACCATGCCGTTCCTTCGTGCTGTAGGCTCCCAGAACCGATTCTCTGCAACGTCGAACGACCAGCTGCCTCATATGTTGACCAGCCTGGAGATGTTCGGTCACCAGATTCTGTTCCCGATTCCGGATATCGACAACACCGACCTGTTCATCTGCATCGGCGCCAATCCTATGGCTTCCAACGGAAGCCTGATGACCGTACCGGATTTCCGGGGGCGGTTAAAAGAGCTCAGGCATCGCGGCGGCAAACTAACTGTGGTGGACCCCCGCCGTACCGAAACCGCGAAGGTCGCCGATGAGTTCCATTTCATCAGGCCCGGTTCCGATGCCCTGCTGCTGATGGCGATGGTGCACACACTTTTCCAGGAAAGTCTGGTGAATACCGGCTCTGCCGGAGACCTGGCCAAGGATGTGGACCTGCTGAGGCTCGCGTCCCTGAGTTTCTCTCCTGAAGCCGTTAGCGACCACACGGGCATTCAACCCAACACCATCCGACAACTGGCCCGGCAACTGGCCAACACCCCCAAAGCCGCGCTCTACACCCGCATGGGCACCAGCACTCAGGCATTTGGCGGAATTGCGACCTGGCTCGCCTATTGCCTCAACATCCTGACCGGTAAGCTGGACCGTCCCGGAGGCGTGCTGTTTACCCAGCCCGCCATTGATCTGGTTGCCATTGGAGCCATGTCCGGACAGAACGGTCATTTCGGTAAACGACACAGCCGGGTCCGGGGCCTTCCTGAATTCGCTGGGGAATATCCCGCCAGTACCATGGCGGATGAGATACTGACACCGGGCGAAGGACAGATCCGGGCGTTCGTGACGGTAGCCGGTAACCCTGTTCTCTCCAGCCCTAACGGGCGACGCCTTGATGAGGCACTGGAAGGGCTCGACTTCATGGTGTCGGTCGATTACTACCTGAACGAAACCACCCGGCATGCCGATGTGATCCTGCCGCCAACAGCCGCTCTGGAACGAAGCCACTACGACCTGATTTTCAGTATGTTTGCGGTGCGCAACACCGCCAAATACAGTGAACGGCTTTTTGATGCCGGCCCCGACACCAGACACGACTGGCAGATTCTTCTCGAGTTGGCCCATCGGCTGGAAAAGCTGCGCAAAAAAGGCCGGCTGCCAATCCGGGCCGAACTTGGTTGGCGGGCATTCAAGCAACTCGGGCCCGATCCCATTCTTGATCTCCTGCTGCGCTCTGGCCCCTACGGGGCCGCCGGGAAGCCCGTCAGAGGGCTGGCTCAACCTGCTATCGACCTCCTGATGGACCTGCTCCCCAAGCGTCATCCGCTACGGGGACTGGCCAACCTGAGTTCACTCAACCGCCGTTGGCAGCACCTCCCTAAAGGTTTGTCGCTTTCCTCGCTCCGGGAACAACCACATGGCGTCGACCTTGGGCCTCTGAAGCCCTCTTTGCCTGATCGGCTGTACACCCGGGACGGAAAGATCAACCTGGCGCCCAGGCGTTTCCTCGATGATCTGGAGCGCCTCCATCTGGTTCTGAGTACTCCACCGGAAGACGGGTTGTTACTGATCGGTCGTCGACACGTCCGCAGCAACAATTCATGGATGCATAACAGCCAGCGACTGGTGAAGGGCAAAAGCCGATGCACGCTGATGATCCATCCAAAGGATGCGTCGCGCCTTGGCCTGCAGTCCGGAGACTCTGCCGAAGTGCAGGCGTCTGCAGGCAGTATCGTTGTACCTGTGGAGATCACCGAAGACATCATGCCGAGTGTCGTATCCGTTCCACATGGCTGGGGGCACGATCGCGAAGGCAGCGGCCAGTCCGTCGCCACCGAGCATGCAGGCGCCAGTATCAATGACGTACTCAGTGACACCCAGATCGATCCCTTGGTGGGCACCTCGGTATTGAATGGTCAGACAGTAAATGTCAAAGTCTGGCGCCCCGCCCGACAACGTAAGCGGGCCTGATTCAAACGAAGGAGTATCGAATGCCTCTCTGGCTTCAGTGGACGCTGATCGTAGCAGGGCTGACTATTATTGCCCTGCTGCTGGTTTTTATTTTCCGGCAGTCGAAGGCCCTGTCCGAAGGGAAAAAGCGACAGGCAAAGGCAGATGAATTTATCCGCCAGCGGCGGAAGGATATGGCAGAAAGTGTTCGGGTCATAGCCCTCGCCATCGAAGCTGATCAGGTCGAATATTCCGAAGCCTGCTTGCGGCTGAAAGGCCTTCTTGATCACCTGGCACCGGAATTACTGGAGCAGTCCCCCTACCAGGTATTCCTTGAGGTGCATGACCGCCTTCAGCACATGCCTACCCATCAGGCCAGACAAGCCACCGAAACCCGGTTTCTCGAGAAATTGGACAAGGAACGGTTTGAGATCGAGAAACAGTACGCCGACGAGATACGCCGCGCCGCTACGGCCATCCGTCTGCACTCATTCGATGATTGAACGATCGCTAACCCAGCCGTTTTGTAACTTTTTGTAACCGAAAAAGCTAGCAAGGCACACGTTTAGCAAAGCAAAACAATAGGTTCCAGACTAGCGAAAACATGACGCCCCACTCATGAGCCGGCACCTCTGTGAGCCGGCTTTCCTTTTCCAGCCTTTTGGCTAAATTTAAAGACAGGGCGCAGCCCACTTCGTAGCGGTTGCCCTGCGTTGTGTTCTCCTGAAATGTTTGGACGATTTTGCAATAAGCGGGTGAGCTTGCCGGCCTTTTGGCCGGCTTTTTTGGTGGGCCAAGGTCTGTTTACTGGTTCATCATTCCGGCCATAGCCATGATGCTGTCCTTGCTTTCCACCAGCTGATCAAACTGCTCTTCGACTTTTTCGCGATCAAGGCCCAGCTCATCGTAGAACGACTGGCTGACGTCTTCTCCGGCGCCCAGAGCAATCCCCCTCGCGGTCAACAACTGACGCCCGAGCCAGAGCAACTTCGCATAGACACAGTGATCGCCATTGTAGCCCGGATTTTTCTGGTAACGGATCGCCAGGGTGACTTCATCCGGCATGCCCCAGTTTTCCATAAGCTGGCTGGCAATCTGCTCTCTCGTGATACCCAGCAGGTAGTGTTCAGTAACCGATGAATCAATCTGCGGGTTTACTTCCAGAGAGCGGCACACCAGTTTGAAATGTGGCGGAAAGACCTGGGCCAGCACCAGATGTCCAAAGTTATGCAACAGACCCGCAAGATACGCCAGGCCAAACATAGGGCGTTCGCCGCGGGGCATCATACTCGCCAGGATACCTGCAGACTGGGCCTGCCAGATTGCCTGCTGCCAGTAGTCGACGTATCCATCCGGGTGGTCCTGAGGCTTCTTCAGAGCCCGGCCTAGAGAAAGCCCCATGGCCAGGTTCATCACCAGATCAAAACCAAGCACCCGGGATACCGCATCGTGTACCGAACGCACCTGGCCCGCAGCCGCATAGAAGGACGAGGAAGCCCAACTCACAACCTGTGCGGCAAGACTGGGATCACTTTCGACAATATCAACCAGGTCGCCCATGACGGCGTTCGGGTTCACCCTCAGGTGAATGATTCGTTGGGCAGTTTCCGGTAACGGCGGAAGTTCCAGGGTATCTTCCAGTCGCTGCTGGATTCGCAGCCCGGTAAATTTCTTGATGGCCGTATTGAACTGATCCCGGTCCTTGCCATGGTCACTGAGGTTCACGGCTATCGAGGCAGGATCAACGGCGAAGGCCACTCTGTCGGCTTCAGCGGTAAGGCCTCGAAAGTCTTCTGCGGGCATCACCATGGCCAGATTCTGATCACCCAGTTCAATCGCGACCGCTGGCAGGTCATCCACCTGGCTATCGACCACGGTTGGCCAGCCCGTCAGGGACGGCAGCGCAGGCAGCTCGCTCAGACCCGCGCGTTCCCGGACACGAACCTGCTCCCGACGCTTCATAAGCTGTAGATCGCGGCCCAGATGTTTATTGAGCAATGACAGGTCAATCAGTTCGTCTTTGCGACAAATAGCCTGCAGATTACCCTCCCCGTCGTTCAGCAAAACCATACGCAACAGTTCGTTTACTGCGATCTGACGAGCATCCCGCAGCGCTACCCCCGATGCAGATTCCCCGAGGGCCTGCTGAACTGCGACAGGTAATTCCATAACTCTCTCCCGAATTAGTGCTGAAGGCCGGACTCGGCGACCGGCGTTCTATCGTTCACATTCCATCATAAGGCCCGCAATCGGTTTACAGATTGACCCATGCCTGTTTCCGGACTGTTTCTATACGCTCACGACAGCTCAACGGGCGTACTCTATGATTCTTTCTGGTTGTTTCTGACTCTCTATCAGACATCGCCGTAGCGAAGCCTTTCTCCCAGCCAGCGGCGAATCAAGCCACTGACGATTTCCGGTGATTCCATCAGGCCCGGAGCCATTTCTTTAACCGGCTCTATCCAGCCTTTGTCCCGTTCAAAGTCCGCAAGCCTGAATTGCATCATGCCAGTCTGCCGGGTTCCGAGAACCTCGCCCGGGCCGCGGATTTCGAGATCTTTCTCGGCAATATAAAATCCATCCTGGCTGTCCCGCAGGGCCTGCAGGCGCGCTTTGCCATTCTGCGACAGAGGCGGATGGTACATCAAAACACAGAAGCTGGCCTGCTCTCCGCGACCGACACGACCCCGGAGCTGATGCAGCTGGGCCAAACCCAGTCGCTCCGGGTTTTCAATCAGAATCAGCGAAGCATTGGGAACATCCACTCCCACTTCTATCACGGTTGTCGCGACCAAAAGGTCCAGTTCACCGGTCTTGAAGCTCTCCATGACCGCCGCTTTTTCAGCGGCTTTCAGGCGCCCGTGCACCAATCCGACCTTGAGTTCCGGCAATCGTTCCACCAACTCTGCCGCGGTCACCTCCGCAGCCTGGCATTGCAGAGCCTCTGATTCCTCAATCAGGGTACACACCCAATACGCCTGGCGCCCTTCCCGGCAAGCCTTTCGGACTCGCTCCACCACATCCTCCCGCCGGGTATCAGGGAGAACAATGGTTTCAATAGGTTTGCGCCCCGGCGGCAACTCATCAATGACCGACGTGTCCAGATCTGCGTATGCACTCATGGCCAGGGTCCGGGGGATCGGCGTGGCCGTCATGATGAGCTGGTGGGGGGCTAACGTCCCTCCCACGCCTTTTTCCCTGAGTGCGAGCCGCTGGTGAACACCGAACCGATGCTGCTCATCCACAATCACCAGGGCCAGTCGCTGAAATTGCACGTCATCCTGGAACAGCGCATGTGTCCCGATGACAACACCTGCCTGCCCGGACACTACTTTTTCCCGAGCCTGCTGGCGGGCCTTGCCTTTGACCTTTCCAGACAGCCAGGCCAGTTCAATACCCAGAGGTTCAAGCCAGGAACTGAAGTTCTGGAAGTGCTGTTCCGCCAGAATTTCTGTGGGGGCCATCAACGCAACCTGCGCGCCCGCACCAATCGCCTGCAACGCCGCTACAGCGGCAACAACGGTTTTACCCGAGCCCACATCCCCCTGCACCAGGCGCAGCATTGGC
The DNA here is from genome assembly GCF_008370345.1 of Marinobacter salinexigens. Taxonomy (GTDB): domain Bacteria; phylum Pseudomonadota; class Gammaproteobacteria; order Pseudomonadales; family Oleiphilaceae; genus Marinobacter; species Marinobacter salinexigens. Next base: position 55,478 of record NZ_VTUU01000015.1, read on the forward strand.
AAAGGCTGGCTCAGATCCTGGCGAATATCACTCAACACATGTCGTTGGGCACCGGTGAGACTAAACGGAAGGGAATCCAGAAACTGCCGGGTCAGCTCTCCTGTTGGCAGCAATGGCAGTGCCTCCCGAGCCTGAATCTGTTCCCGCACCTGGAGCAAGCTGAGCTGGTGCGCCAGCAGCTCTTCCATGACCAGGCGTTGCTGCGCAGGATGCCGACCCTCCATCAGCAGGTGAACCGGAGCATTGGCCGGCGGCAAATGAACCAACTGGACGGCATCAGTAATCGCCGGCAACTGGTAATCCGCCAGCAACTCCGGTGGTAACCAGTCCTTTATGGGGTAGCGCCGGAGATAGGCCAGAGCCTGCTGACACAATCCTCTGACCCGGGGCTGCTGAATCCCTTCAGTGAGGGGGTAAACCGGGGTCAGTGTCGCCTGACCTTCATCAGGCATTGGAGGAGGGCTGACCTGATATTCGGGATGATAGAACTCATAGCCTGCCCGGCCAGGCCGGACCTCACCAAAACACCGGACTCTGGCGCCTTCAGACAACTGGTTTTTCTGGGCCGCGTTAAAGTGGAAAAAGCGCATCACCAGGAAACCGGTCTCGTCCTTCAGGGTTACCTGCAAGCTACGGCGGCGCCCCATCACGAGATCGGTTTTCATGACGTCGCCCTCCACCACGGCGACATCGCCGATACGAAGACTGCCCATCGGGATTACCCGGGTGCGGTCTTCGTACCGATGGGGCAAGTGGAAAAGCAGGTCCTGCAGAGAATAAATCCCCAGCTTGGCCAACTTTTCCGCCAGGGCGTTGCCTACGCCCTTCAGCTGGGTGACGGAGAGGTCATCCAGTGACGTCATAGTGTTTCTCAGGCACTTTCCGCGACAGCAGGTGTATCTGTTCTGGCCTTTTCAATAACCCGGCACTGGCTCGCTGCCAGGGACAGGACATCGATGGCTTTCGGACGCGGGAAGGTCACCCTCCATGCCAGAGCTACCGTGCGGTAAGGCACCGGAGAGGCAAAGGGACGGACCGCTAGAATATCCTCATGGTATTGCATGGCAGTCGCCGCAGACAGTGGCAGCACTGTGATACCCAACCCCGAGGCGACCATGTGCCGAATGGTTTCAAGGGAGCTACCCTCGGTAACCAGAGACGGCGAGCCAACATCCGAACGCTTGGTAATGGCTTCCACCAGAGGAGGACAAGACTCCAGAACCTGATCCCGGAAGCAGTGGCCCGGGCCGAGAAGCAACAGCTGTTCTTTTGCCAGTTCGTCGGCCGTCAGTTGCTCTTTTTCTGCAAGTGGATGACCAGCGGGTAACAGCACCACAAACGGCTCGTCGTACAATGGCATGGTCACCACTTCCGGCTCTTCAAACGGCAGCGCGATGATGATGGCATCCAGCTCCGACTGGCGCAGCTTCTGGCGCAGGCTAGCCGTATAGTTCTCCTCTATGTAGAGGGGCATTTCCGGCGCAGCCCGACGCAGCTCGGGCAAAAGATGCGGAAACAGGTAGGGACCAATGGTGTAGATGGCTCCGACCTTCAAGGGTGAGTTCAGCTGGTTTTTGCCATCCTGAGCAAGATCCTTTATCAGCCCGACCTGATCCAGCACCCGCTGCGCCTGTTCGACAATGCGCAGCCCGGTTTCCGTAACCCGTATACTGCTTTTGCTGCGCTCAAACAGGGGAATGCCCAGCTCATCCTCAAGCTTTTTGACAGCGACACTCAAAGTCGGCTGACTGACGTGACAGCGCTCAGCTGCACGGCCAAAATGCCTTTCACGGGCAAGCGTAACGACGTATCGTAACTCGGTAAGCGTCATGGTGAGCTCCGGTCGGTAGGTGCTGGTCGAAGTATCACTAATTTATGAGGTTAAGGATAAGGATTGATATTGTCTATGGCAATGACTGATAGCAAAGACCGGCCCCGAATTCTTGTTGCCGGCTGCGGCAAGCTCGGCGGAGCAATTGCAAGCCAGTTGAAGGAAGCTGCGGAGGTCTTCGGGCTTCGGCGTCAGGCTGATAAGGTGCCTGCAGGCGTACAGGGAGTTTCAGCCGACCTGACCCGCCCCGACACACTGGCCGGCACACTGCCATCAAACCTCGACATCATCATTTACTGCCTCACCCCCTCAAGCTATGACGAGCAGGGCTACCGGGATGCCTATGTAAACGGGCTCAGGAATCTTCTCGACTCCCTCAGGCAACCGTCCCTGAAGCGCCTGTTTTTTATCAGCAGCACCAGCGTTTACGCACAGGATGATGACAGCTGGGTGGATGAAAGCAGCCCGGCCCATCCCGCCCGCTTCAGCGGAGAACAGATTCTGGCAGGCGAAGAAGTCGCCCTCTCCAGCGTACATCCCGCCACTATCGTTCGTTTCAGCGGCATCTATGGTCCCTCACGACGCCGTTTTCTGGAAGAAGTGATTGAAGGCCGGATGAATCCACTGGCGCCAGCGCCCTACAGCAACAGAATCCACGAAGAAGATGCCGCTGCCATCATTGAGCACCTGGCGCTGAAAGCCATCGCAGGCGAAACCCTTGAGTCACGGTATATTGGCACCGACTGCGAACCCGTGCGACTGGACGAGGTAGTGAACTGGGTACGCGGGCAGATTCCCTGTGCTGCTCCGGCGGACAATGCACGCACCGGAGGCCGTGCGGGGAGTAAACGATGCAGCAATCAGCGACTGCTGGACAGTGGATTCCGCTTCCGGTATCCCGACTTCCGTTCGGGCTATCGGGCGATAATTGAAGAATTACGATAGCGGGAAAACACGAAAGGCGGCCAAGGCCGCCTTTCTTTGCTAATGCTTCCAGGTTAATGGTTCCAGCCTCAGCTGAGCACCATCACCGCTTCCATCTCAATGGGCACACCCTTCGGAAGGGCAGCGACACCGACCGCGGCACGGGCCGGGTATGGTTCCTGGAAGTAGGTCGCCATGATCTCATTTACCGTGGCAAAGTTAGCCAGGTCAGTCATGTAGATATTGAGTTTCACGATATCTTTCAGCTCTCCCCCAGCCGCCTCACAAACGGCCTTGAGGTTTTCGAAGACCTGACGGGTCTTGGCTGAGAAGTCTCCGGCAACGATTTCCATGGTTTCAGGCACCAGCGGAATCTGGCCAGACAGGTAAACAGTGTCACCAGCTTTAACAGCTTGCGAATAGGTGCCGATCGCCTGAGGGGCATTTTCGGTCTGGATAACGGACTTGTTGGTCATGTCCCGTAATTTCCTCTGTTTCAAAACGCCAATCCTCACCCCTTGGCGCCACCACTGTCAACCAGCCGATAGTCGATCAGTTGCGAACCCTGCCAATGTAGGTGACTGCCTTGATATTACGTATCCGGCGCATAACCCGAGCCAGGTGACGACGCCCGTTCACGTGCAGAACAAGGCTCACGACGCCAAATTTGGCGTTCTGGTCCTCAACATTGATCCGTTCGATATTGCCATCTGCCATGGCAACCGCATTGGCAACTTCGGCAATCACACCCCGCTGACGTTCCAGCTCCACACGTAACTCAACCGAGAACTCATCGGTGATGTCCTTGGCCCATTTCAGGTGAGTCAGCCGCGCCCGGCCCTCTCGATCCTCGGGCAAACGACTGCAGCTGTCTGAGTGGATAACCATGCCATTGCCGGAATCCATCACACCGACCACCGGGTCTCCCGGAATCGGTTTACAGCAACTGCCGAACCGCACCAGAAGACCTTCGGTGCCCCGAATGGTGACAGGACTGCCCTCGCCACCGCGGATGTCCTGAATGGTTTCCGGCTCTTCCTGATTTTCGGCCCCGCTCACCAACTGGCGTGCCACCAGATAGGCCATCCGGTTGCCCAAACCAATATCACTGACCAGATCATCCAGGCTGTTGACCTGATTGTGTTTGACCACCGCCTCAATCTGGGACTCACTGATATCAGCCAGCCGCGCCCCAAAGCCCTTCAGAGACTTCTTCAGCAGGGTTTTGCCCAGCTCCAGAGATTCGGTACGCTTCTGGCCCTTGAGCACATGACGGATACTGCTACGAGCCTTGCCTGTGACCACAAAACTCAACCATGCCGGGTTCGGCCGGGCACCAGGAGCAGTAATCACCTCTACTGTCTGACCACTCTGTAGAGGCTGACTCAGAGAGCCGAGGTTACGGTTGATACGGCAAGCCACCGTTGCGTTGCCGATATCGGTATGAATAGCGTAGGCAAAATCCACCGGTGTCGCACCGCTGGGCAACTCCATGATCTTGCCCTTGGGCGTAAAGACGTATATTTCATCGGGGAACAGATCAACCTTCACATGCTCGATAAACTCCAGCGAGTCATCGGCCCGTTCCCGCATTTCCATCAGCCCTTTCACCCAGCGATCCACCCTCGCCTGGTTGGCAGTGGTAACGCTGCTGGGTTCATTCTTGTACATCCAGTGCGCGGCAATACCGTTGTTCGCGATGTGCTCCATTTCTTCCGTGCGGATCTGGATCTCAATGTTCACATGCATGCCGAACAACGTGGTGTGCAAAGATTGATAGCCATTGGCCTTGGGCATGGCAATGTAATCTTTAAAGCGCCCGGGCAGTGGTTTGTAGAGGCTATGGACGGCGCCAAGGATACGGTAACAGTCATCCTCGGTATCGGTGATAATTCGGAAGGCGTATACATCCATAATTTCATGGAAGGATTTCTGTTTGAACTTCATCTTGTTGTAGATGCTGTTCAGGTGCTTTTCGCGGCCCAGAATCCGGCCAGGCAGGCCACGTTCTTCCAGTTTTTCCTGCAGCTTGCCACGAATTTCTTCAATAATTTCCCGATGGCTGCCCCGGAGTTTTTCCACAGCTTTGGAGATGTACCGGGAACGCATCGGAAACAAGGATGAAAACCCCAGGTCTTCCAGTTCGGTACAGATGGAGTGCATGCCAAGACGGTTGGCAATGGGGGCATAAATATCGAGGGTTTCTGTAGCAATGCGCTGACGCTTTTCATAGGGCATGGGGCCCAGCGTACGCATATTGTGGAGTCGGTCTGCCAGCTTTACCAGAATCACCCGAATATCCCGGGCCATGGCCAGCGTCATTTTCTGAAAATTTTCCGCCTGGGCCTCAGCCCGAGAGCGGAACTCAATCTGGGTCAGCTTACTGACCCCATCAACCAGTTCCGCTACGTCGTCCCCGAACTGCTCGGCGAGCGCGTCCTTGGGGATTCCGGTATCTTCGATCACGTCGTGAAGCATGGCCGCCATCAGACTCTGATGGTCCAGCCGAAGTTCGGCCAGAATGCCTGCCACCGCCAGCGGATGGGTAATGTAGCGATCCCCGCTCTTACGCATTTGCCCTTCGTGGGCCTGTTCGGCGTAATAGTAGGCCCGTCGCACCTGATTGATGCGATTGGTATCCAGATAGGTACTCAGCTCTTTTGCCAGCCCTTCAACCGTAGCCTCTACTGACACCGCGCCTCCACGTCTCGACAAAATTCAGGGACAAAAAAACCCGAATGCTCGCATCCGGGTCCTTCCATAGTCCTTCCAGCAACGTTCTATAGATACACTATAAAACCGCAAGGACAGATTTCAATGCTTGTCACACAGGCATAGGTAGATATCCTGCCCGGTGATCAATCCTCGTCGTCTTCATTGAGAAGATCGCGAGTGACTTTGCCCTCAGCAATTTCGCGCAGGGCGATAACTGTCGGCTTGTCGTTTTCCTCTGGCAGCATCGGCTCCGCGCCTTTGGTTGCGATCTGGCGAGCACGTTTGGTAGCCAGCATCACCAACTGGAAGCGGTTATCAACGTTTTCCAGACAATCTTCAACGGTAACTCGTGCCATAACTTCCCCGAAAATAAAAATGACTGATTCAGCAGACCGCGTAGTTTACTGCGGCCGGCTCAATTTGTATACAGAAAAACCAGGAATCAGCCCTGATTCGACAGCCCGGCCAGCACCGCGCTATGTCTTGCCTGCTGAACCTGCATTCTCAGGCGCTGTGTGCGGGTAATGGCCAGGAGATCAGCCAGAGCAACTTCAAACTGATCATTCACCACGAGGTAATCAAACTCCCCCGCATGGCGGCACTCTTCTGCTGCTTCCGCCAACCGCCGCTCGACCACCTCAGGCGCATCCGTGCCTCGGCCCGTCAAACGCTCCCGAAGGATCGACGCCGAGGGGGGAACGATGAAGATGCTGACACACTCAGGCATCAACCGACGAACCTGTTCGGCGCCCTGCCAATCGATTTCGAGAATCACATCACGGCCTGTCGCCAGGGTTTCCCGAACCCAGACATGGGACGTGCCGTAATAGTTGCCAAAAACATCGGCATGCTCAAGAAAATCGCCACGACCAATCATGACCTCAAACTCGTCACGACTGACAAAATGGTAGTTTACGCCGTTCTGTTCACCTTCTCGCATGGGGCGGGTAGTGTGGGAAACAGAAACACCCAGCGTTTCATCACTACGCAACATTTCGGCCACAAGGCTGGTTTTGCCCGCCCCTGATGGCGCGGAAATGACAAATAGGGTTCCCTGTACTGCAGCCTGACTCATTGCTCAAATACTCCGAACTAACTGGGTGGCCAGCGGGCTGGCCCGGAAAGTCGGGAATTATACGGAGTTTACCCTTTCCCCGCATCCCGACCTGGCCCGGAGCCAGAGATCAGAGAGTTCCCAACAAATATACCAGGCCACGCCCAAGGGTGGCTCGCCAGTGGAAATAGTCATGACCGGCGCTGAACTCTTCCAGCCTGACCGGATACCCTTTAACCCGAAGAATCTGCTCAAGTTGGCGGTTGGCGTTGAGGATGCCGCTTTCGCCAAAATCCGTCTCAAAACGCCCCGCACTGAGGTAAAAATGCAGAGGTAATCTGGGCGACTCCACAAATCTCTCATTCAGCCATTCAGGGCGTTCATCTTCGGGCGGGCTCCACCAGAATGAACCTGACTGACTCAAGACCAGACCAAACTGATCCGGATACCGGAAAGCCGTGCATGCGGCTGCGAGCCCGCCAAAGCTGGCTCCTGCCAACAGAGTCGTCCCGCCGGAAAAGCTGAACCCGGTCCTATCCGACACAAAGGGAAGTAACTCCAGCGCCATAAAGTCAGCAAAGTCCTCATTGCAGGGCAATTCGCTGTTTCTTGCCCGGCGATCCGGGTTACTGACGAATACCGCCACGACAGGCGGAATGTCTCCGGCCCTGATCAGATGATCCAGTATCCGGGGAGCGGGCACTTTGCTCAGATAATCGTCACCATCAAAAAAGATGGCCAACGGCACACGGCCATCCCCGGCTACACCCACCCCCTCCGGCACCCATATCGCCACGTTACGGGTATTGCCCAGACGCTCGCTGTGGAGCTGGAACCGGAACGGTTCAGTAACAGCGCCCTGCCCAGCCAGAAGATGGTCGGAAGGCGCATTTTCCAACTCCAGCACCGAGCGAACACTGTAGATATCGCTGCTCCCTGTCGGAGACCAATAGTCCGGGTTTTCAGGGTCCCGCTGAGCGGTCGCCAGAATCGCAACCCGCTGCTCTCGGGCCGAACCATCCACCTGCGGCACATCCGGCGCCAGCAGGTAGCTCATGCGGGTATCGTCCGGCATGACATAGCTGCGAAACCAGATATCGGTATTGGCGAGCCGGAACAGCGGATCATGCTCATAGCCTGGCCCGCCGAAAAGCAGCACCCGATCCTTTGCTCCCCGCCAAAGGAAAGTGACCAGGCGCTGCATTGGCTCCAGCTGCCCATCCGGCAGATCCTCAGCAGACTCAATCACCGGGGTTCCCGATGCGATCAGCCTGTTCCATACCTCATCAGCCGACTTACCATTGATCAGCGCTTCATGTGCTCGTTGAATGAACGGGCTCATCATCTCCGGAGTACGAACCGCACTCGCCGTGAGCAGGGGAACCGTTTCCAGATCAAGCTGCACTTCATCCACTGGGTTCGCGGCCCGGACGACCAACCGATAGTCTCCTGGCGCTGGCGCCGCAAAATAAATCCAGGCTTCCTTATCCCCCGTCCCGGCTACATGCCGGACAAGACCCTCCTGATTCATGAAAGCGGCTTCAATGGCCGCCTTACTTTTCAGGTGCCCGCGGATGTACTCTCCCTTTTCAAGTTTCAGGTTGACAGTAAACGCCTCCCCGGACGGCACTGTGAACCGCTTTTCAATGATTACCCGGGGCTGTCCCGCATACGCACACAACGCTACCAGCATCATCGCCGCCACAGAGATAACTCGTGCCATCAAACCGCCTTCCCTGTTCCGCAGCATCAGAAGTCGTAGCTCATACCCACAAAGACACTGCGTCCGAGTACGTTGCCGTAGTAATCGTCGTCGGCATCCTCAGTGAGGTCCACGTTGGTGAGATTGTTTACACCGCCGCGCAGCGCCAGAGCCGGTGTAACCTGAGAATTCACGGAAAGATCGAACAGGGTATAGGCAGACTGATCGTCTCCGTCGTAGTTGACCTGTTCGCCAAAATAGTCGGCTCCCAGCCGAATCCCCGTAGATGAGACGACCTGCCAGTTCAAACCCGCATTGAGCTTGTGGCGCGGCCGATAGGCAATCTCGTCTTCTCCGTTCTCTTCCGTGTCCTGATAGGTATAGGCGCCGTCAAAACTGAGGCCAAAACCCATGTCCACGCTACCTTCGAGCTCCACTCCCTGAATTTCCACCTCATTCAGGTTTACCCAGGACCGTGGATCACGGATGGCAACAATCATGTCTTCCACATCGGAGCGGAAGGCCACAGCACTCATCCGCCAGGCGGGCCGGCTCACTTCAAAGCCCAGCTCATAGTTTGTGCTGGTTTCCGGCACAAGATCCGGGTTGCCCGGGATGAAACAGGAACCGCCGCAACTGACCACCTGATATTCTTCAATGATCTGGTGAGGCGCCGGAGCCTTATATGCCTTGGCAACACCACCCTTGAGAGACAGACTGTCGTTGAGCTGGTAAACGAGGTAACCACGGGGCGTGAACTCGCCATCAAAGTCTTCATGGTCGTCGTAGCGGCCACCCAGGGTCAGCGTCAACCGATCCGTCAGGAACCACTCGTCCTGAAGATAGACGCCTTTGATCAGCGCGCTGGCTTCTCCGGTTTCTGAGAACGCCACCTTATCTGCCACCGTCTGGTCGCGAACCTCAAAGCCCGCAGTCAGCCCATGATCACCCCAGATAACGCTGCCGCTTCCCGCCGCCGTGAGGGTTTTTTCTTCCAGATAACGTTGTTGAGGATCGGGATAGCGGGAGTTGAGGTCATCGATTTCGCCATCCTCGTAATTGACATTCAGACGTGTACTACCCCAGGCCCAGTCGCCCTCATGAGTCACACCATAGGTTTCCCTGTTTATTTCCTGGCCACGGTAGTCCGGGCCTGCGCTGTATATGCCGTACGGGCGCTCATCGTGGTTTACCCGCACATCAGCGATCAGTGTCTGGCGATTATCGATGTCCCAACTGACGGACCCGGAAAGGTTACGAGCTTTCTTTTCTTCCTGCCCCGGCACGTCGTCGCCTTCATTTGTGAACCAGGCATCCCGGTCATAAACCTCACCACTCAAACGGACGTACACGTCCTCTGCCACCGCCCCGGAGGTTGAAAGGTTGGTTCGCCAGCGGTTGCCATCCTCCCCTTCCAGAACCGCCTCATAACTGGCGTCGATACTGGTCACCCACTCGGCCGTTCCTTTCTTGGTAATGATATTGATGACACCGCCCATGGCGTCGGCACCGTAGAGGGACGACATCGGACCACGGACAATCTCTATGCGCTCGATGCTGGAACGGGGAATGGAGCTGAAGTCAAAATCGCCCCCTCGCCAGAGTGCGTTGGAGGAAGACACTCTGCGGCCATCCACCAGCACCAGCGTATAGCTGCCCGGAAGACCTCGGATCTGCAACTCATCCCGTCCGCTGGGATCGGTGAGATTCACGACGCCTGCACTTTTTCCTATCAGGTCTGCCACAGTTTGCGATGGGTTCTCCCGGATCGAATCTTCATCAATCACCGTGGTGAAAGCCGGTGCGCTCATCTGCGTGTGCTCGGTTCCTGAGGCAGTAACCACCAATGCATCCAGCTCCTGAACTTCGGCAAACGCTGAGGAATGAACAAGCATCATTGCAGAGGCCAGCGACGACAGCGAAAAGAACTCCCGGGACATATCAACTTCCTTTTAACGATCACCCATGACGGGCAGACAGGTCAGAGATTCGGGCCCGACTATGCGAGGCCGAACCAATTAATTGACCGTAATACTAATCATTATCATTATTAAACGCAATAAGTGAGGAAGGGAGAAGAGATGGGAGGTAAAGGAAAGACACAAAAAAGCCAGCTGCTGATCGCAGCTGGCTCCATCAACACCCGTCAACACATTTCAGGACGGGACTGGGGACACCCAGAGAAATCACATTACTCCAGGTTCTGAACCTGCTCATTGAGTAGCGGCATAGACCCTAACAAACTCAATGATTTACCGAAAAGAAACCGTTCAAAAATGCCTGTTTGCCCACCAAACTGCCCACCACTTGCCTATGGCTTTTACTAAATCTTAGTGGTTAGCAATGGAAAAACAGTGCCGTTTTTATGCTGCTGTTAGAGCTAAAACATAGCAGTTTTGAAGGGCTTTATCGAGCATGATTTCCGTCAACATAGCTTTGCCATTTTTTCACTGGTTCTACACGATAGTAATGAGTCAGCAGAAAGCTCACTTAGCCTGAAGTGGATATTATAGTGTCCATTTTAATAGAAATAAGCCCAATATGGATACTATGGTATCCAAGAGAGATAAGACTGAGTGTCGAATGGTAAGCATCAGGTCTACAAATTGTTATCCCTAAGGTAACTTTGTGTAGACCTTCGGGGCTAGGCAACGCGCTTTTACCACCTCTTTGGTAAATACTGCGTGAAATACAAAGGCATCACGATATTGGTTTGTTCTAACGCTGAAGAGCCTTGTGTACCCGTTAACTTAAAGGTTTTATTTGGAGTACATTTTTCAACGTAGGATGCCAACGATTTTGCTCTTGTACGTTTACCACTTTTGACTTCCACAGGGATGATATCGCCTTCATCGGTCGCCAAAATAAATTCGATTTCGGCGCGGGCGTCATTCCATGAATAGCTTGGGTCAACGCCAATAGCTGTGAGCTCTTGTTGCACAAAGTTTTCAGCCACATAGCCTTTGTATTCATAGTTTTGTTGCTTAATCTCTTTATAACTGCTGCCCAGCATATGGTTGAGCAGGCCCACATCAAACAGAAATAGTTTAACCATATTGTCTTTTTTATAGGCCGCCAACGGAGATTTCGGTAATCCTTCAATAGGGTAGTTTGGCAAAGCTAAGCGGCAGCAGTTAAGCCAATGGATCGCGGTTTCAAAATCGCTATAACGAGATTTACGCTCATGCACATGCTTAAATTTAAAGCGTTTAACTGACTCATCGCTGACAAGTGATAGCTGGGCTGGAATGCTATTAAACACCGATTCAATCAGTGTGGCATCGACCTTGCCCGCGTACTTACCGAAATCGCGGCGATAACCTTCAACTAAATCGGCATGAATTTTTGTGACTTTTTCAACACGCTCTAGAATGCTTGAATCCTTAAACTGATACCAAGCAGAAACGGCTTCCGGCATACCACCGGTAAAAAAATAGTCGGTTAGTTTATCCATCAATTTAGTGTGCACCGCCGGTGTGCTTGCTTGACTATCAAATGCTTTGATCAGTGCTTGCTCGTTGGATGCGTAAATAAATTCTTGGAAGGTCAGTGGTCGTAAATCGTATTGTTCTACCTTGCCCACAGGGAAGGTGTTGAGCAAACCAATATTTGAACCGCTGGCTGCGACAAAATAGGACGGTGCTTTTTCGGCAAAATACTTCAGCGAAGTTACGGCTCGTTCACATTCGCCAATTTCATCTAATATCAGCAAGTCGGTGTCTGGATTGAACGCTTGGTTGGTTAACAACTCAATGTTCATTACTAGCTCGTCAGGTGACAACGAGCCATCGAACGCTTCTTTGTAAGCTGGGTTTTCAAGGAAGTCGATACGAAGGATGTTGGCAAAGGTTTTCCCAAACAACTCTTGCAGTAGATAGGTTTTACCTGTTTGTCTTGCGCCATCGATCAATAATGGCTTGCGCACAGGTTGATTTTTCCATGCTATTAGGGCGTTGAGTAAGTTGCGCTGCATTGTCATTTCCCGCCAATTAAGACTGTTAACTGCCTGTAGTATAACTCAGTTTACACTTTTACGCGCAGAAAAGTGTGGAATTTTACATTTTTATGCGCATAAAAGTGTTATGGCGTTATCGTTGGGCAAGGCTTTCCCTTTTGAGATGGCTTTGGGCACTTACCCTTTGGACATCTGGGGCAGTCTGGGCAAAGCCTTAGTTCACGCCACTTAGGCACACACTAACCCTGCCCACAGAGCATTTATTGTTTTGGGCACTATCTACAAACTGGGGCAGCTAGCTACTTGTACCCTCAGAAAGCTGCACGATCTGGGCATTTATCTGCCTACTGCGTCCGATTAGTACTGGCAAACTCCTAACTGAACTTAACAGATCAGTGAGGAAGCAAACGATGAACCCAACCACACAATCACCCACAAACTCAGTACACCCAGCGCGTCAGCAGCGGATTTTGCGCTTGCCCGAGGTAAAGGCCAAAACAGGCTTTGGCCGCAGTACCATTTATGCCCTGATGGCCAGCGGTGAATTTCCACGTTCCATTCGTATTGGTGCGCGTGCCGTGGGCTGGTTAGAAAGCGATATCGACCAGTGGATTGAAACCCGCCGTATCGGTGCTGCTTATGGCCGTGGATAAACCATCTGCATTAAACCAATTATCTGCCAGTGATATGCCTAGCAACGAGCCAAAATTACCAGCTGGTTTTGCCTATAACGCGCAAAACTGGCTGGTGATGCAACCGGCTGGGCAAGATAGCCCAGTTAAAATCTGCTCTTGGTTGCAAGTAGCTGCTCGTACTCGCGATCCGCAAGGGGACAACTACGGCTATTTATTGCACTGGTTAGACGATGACAATCGCCATCGCTACTGGGCCATGCCAGCAGAACTATTGGCCGGAGACGGCAGCGAGTACCGTCGGATATTACTTAGCCGAGGCATGCGGCTGAGTAACAGTGTCAAAGCGCGGCAGTTGCTCTCGCTGTTTATTCAACAAATGGGCGAACTGGCTACGCAAAAGGCCATTAGCGTGAACTGCATTGGCTGGCATCACCACGCTTATGTGCATCCGCGCCTCACCTTTTACCCAAGCGAACACAACAACCCGCGCATGGTGCTGCAAACCATGCACCCGATAGAAGGCTTTATTCAACAAGGTAGTAGTGACAGTTGGCGGCAGCACGTTGGCCGTTATTGTCTGGATAACCCGCTATTGATTGTTGGTGTCTGCGCTGCGCTGGCCGCGCCTTTGTTGCACTTGTGCGGAGTGGATGGTTTTGGTTTACACCTCTATGGTGCCAGCAGTACTGGTAAAACCGCAGCGCTGTATCCGGCATTATCGGTGTGGGGCGAACCTAATCAATTGCGCCATAGTTGGCGTGCCACGGCCAACGGTTTAGAAGGCACAGCATTAGCGCATAACGATGCCTTGCTGGCGCTCGATGAAATGGGCGAAGTTGACCCAAAAGAGGCAGGTGATGTCGCTTACATGCTTGCCAATGGCCAAGGTAAAACCCGTGCAGGCAAATACGGTGAAATGCGCTTACCCGCCCGTTGGCGCTTGGTGTTTTTATCCACTGGCGAAGTGACGCTTGAAAGCCATCTTGCCAGTATCGGCAAGCGCGTAAAAGCTGGCCAGCAAGTGCGAGTGATTGATCTCAGTGCCGATGCTGGTGCGCAAATGGGCGTGTTTAACCAGAGTCATGGTATGAACGCCGCCGATTTAGCCGATCACCTAAAACAGCAAAGTCGCCAACATTACGGCAGTTTGGCCTTGGACTGGTTACGGTATTTAACGCAGCACAGCGCGCAGGTGCGACCCGTTTTTCAAAACGTACGCCAACGTTTTTTAGCTAGCTTACCAACCGAGGCTGACGGCCAAGTGCGCCGAGTAGCCGAAAAGTTTGCCTTACTTGCTAGCGCAGGCCTGTTAGCCATTCAAGCCAAAGTGCTCGATTGGCCAGCCCAAAGTGTCGAAGCCACCTGCTTAAATCAGCTTAACCAATGGATACTCGCCCGCGGTGGTGTGGCCGCCAATGAAGACCAACAAGCCATTCGCCAAGTGCGCAGCTGTAGTTGCCCCCGCTAAACCGGACACCACCTCATTCGTTTGATGCCAGTTCCGCCCGGTACTCCCAGGGCGATTTCATTTTCAGCCCCTTGTGCGGGTGGCTGCGGTTATAGTCCTCGATCCATTCCGGCAACCGGGCCATCAC
>NZ_VTUU01000073.1 GCF_008370345.1 Marinobacter salinexigens
ATTGATCTGTGCAGGTTCGACGAGAGCTTGACGGAGATCTCCGGGACCACGGGCCCAGCCTACAACATTGACAATCTGGTCAAGTCTCTCAAATTYGTCASCAACAAACGYRCTTACGGACCGTACGGCAGGGACGAGGGCACCCCGTTCCGTGTCAAGGTGATGAACAACGGCCACGTCGCTGGCTTCTTTGGCCGCTCTGGAGATTGCCTGGACGCGATCGGGCTCTACGTGAMCSCCMACTMATAACTAAWACGATGGATCGGATCATCTGCATGMATGCATATGCAGTATGCATGCTGCTTGYCTGCCTGTAACGAATATGAATGCATAAAATAACGCCCCTGCTGCTCCCATGCATCAGCAGTGTGTACCACTATGTTATATATATATATACTGTATTTCGCTACCGAATAAAAA
>NZ_VTUU01000074.1 GCF_008370345.1 Marinobacter salinexigens
CGCGGGGCAGCGCCCGGGCGAGGTCCCAGGACGCCGCCTTCCTGACCTTGACGGCGTCGGTGCTGCTGCTGTACTCCTCGCAGATGTCGCCGAGCGAGGGGCGCCACTGCTGCGGCGCACCCGCAGCAGCCCCCAGCAGCTGGGCGGCCCTGTTGGCCCTCCTCCTCCGGCGCCTCCTCGCGGCGGCGGCGTGGTCCACGGGCGGCGGCGCGTCGTCGATGGGTCCAGCACGGCAGCCGAAGGGGACGAGCGACAGGAGCCTCATCAGCTTCCTGCGCACGAGCCCCTCGGTCTTGGGCCCCGGCCCGCCGCCCTCCGGTCCCCTATCTCTCTTGCCTCTCTTTTTCGTGCTGTACCTCTCGATCTGGGCCAGTTTTTTCCCCCTCTCCCTCCCCTCTCTACCGCGGCGGTGGCGGCGGCGAGACCTGGTCGGYAGGCACCCACTGGCGATGAGTGGTCAGCCGAGAGCTGATCGACGAGCGGAGCTGCTGCCATTCAAAATCGATGATCTGTTCGTCGCCACCGGCCGCAAGCACCAGTTT
Source organism: Marinobacter salinexigens (assembly GCF_008370345.1). GTDB lineage: Bacteria > Pseudomonadota > Gammaproteobacteria > Pseudomonadales > Oleiphilaceae > Marinobacter > Marinobacter salinexigens. The sequence continues at coordinate 543 of NZ_VTUU01000074.1, forward strand.
TGTTGAACATACGTGATTGAAGATCCTTTGTGGTGATGAAGGTGAAATCAGCATAGCACTCGCC
>NZ_VTUU01000016.1 GCF_008370345.1 Marinobacter salinexigens
GGATCCCGCTATCCAGCCCTCTGATGTGCTGGAACAACCTGTAAATCTGGTGGTGTGGCAGGACGGCATTCCCCTTCGTCGCTTCACCGGCGTGGTCAACGAATTCGCCCGGGGCGATACCGGCCATCGGCGAACCCGCTATGAACTGGTGATCCAGCCTCCGCTGTGGCGCCTGGGCCTGATGCACAACAGCCGCATCTTCCAGACCCAGAGTACGGACACCATCGTGCGCACCCTGCTCGAAGAGCGAGGCATCGTGGACACCGTCTTTGACCTGAAGCGTTCCCCGGAGGAACGGGAATACTGTGTCCAGCACCGGGAGAGCGATCTGGACTTTATCAACCGGCTGGCGGCCGAAGAAGGCTGGCACTACCGCTACCAGCACGGCAGCGTGGATGGCGAAACCCAACCCGGCTTGATCGTCGCCGATCATCACGGCGACGCCCCGAGACTGGATAACGTGGCCTACAACGCCAAAGCCGGTGGCAGCACAAAGCAACCCTGCGTATTTCGCTTTAGCTATCAGGAACGGGTTAAAGCTGCCTCCGTCGCCATGAAGGACTACACCTTCAAAAATCCCGCCTACGCCCTGATGCATGAACAGGCCAGTGGCAATATCAATCATCGGGACGATTACCAACACTACGACTACCCGGGCCGCTTCAAGGCCGACGCCTCGGGTCAGCCTTTCACCCAAGCCAAACTGGATGCCCTGCGAAACAACGCCAGCACCGCCAACGGCGAAAGCAATCGACCGGACTTCACCGCCGGGGCGAAAGTGGAACTCACCGACCACGACACCGAGACCCTTAACCGGGAATGGCTGCTCACCGCCATCACCCACACCGGCAAACAGCCCCAGGCTTTGGAAGAAGAGGGGGGCAGCGAACCCACCACCTACCACAACGAATTCAGCGCCATCCCGGCAAACAAAACCTGGCGCCCCATCTGCGAACACCGTCCCCTGATGGACGGCCCCCAGATGGCCATTGTTACCGGCCCGGAAGGGGAAGAAATCCACTGTGACCAGTACGGCCGGGTCAAAGTCCGATTCCCCTGGGATCGTTACAGCCAGAACGACGAACACAGCAGCGCCTGGCTAAGAGTCAGCCAGGGCTGGGCCGGAGGCCAGTACGGCTTCATGGCATTGCCGAGAATCGGCCACGAAGTGATTGTCTCCTTCCTGGATGGCGACCCGGACCAGCCGATCATCACCGGCCGCACCTACCACGCCACCAACACACCGCCGTATTCACTGCCGGAGCATAAAACCCGGACCACCCTGAAAACCCAGACCCACAAAGGCGAGGGCAGCAATGAATTGCGGTTCGAGGACGAAGCGGACAAAGAACAGATTTACGTTCATGCCCAGAAAGATCTGGACCTGCTGACAGAAAACAACCGCACCGAAGTCATCAAAAACGACAGCCACCTGACGGTGGAGAACGACCGGGTCAGCCTCACCAAAGGCAACAGCCACCACACCGTAGACGGTGAGCACCGCGAACAGATTGGTGCTGACTACAGCCATACCGTGAAAGGAAGTCATCACAGCAAACAGGGCAAAAATCAGCTGGTGGAAGCGGGAACGGAAATCCACCACAAAGCCGGCATCAAAATCATCATCGAAGCCGGTGCGGAAGTCACGCTGAAGGCCGGAGGTAGTTTTGTGAAAGTTGACCCCAGTGGTGTGACGGTTTCCGGGCCGCTGGTACGCATGAATTCTGGTGGTGGGCCGGGCAGTGGGAGTGGGGTGTCGGCGCTGACGCCGGAGCAACCATCGATTCTTGCCGATCAGGAACAGCCGGACAATGCATCGGCGCGGTTGGCACAGGTATCCCAGCGCCAGATCGCAGCCGAAGAACGACCATATGCCGTGGTTTCAGCTCAGGCGCACCACGCCCCGCTGTTGAAACAAGCCGCCCGGGAAGGTGCTTTGACGGTAACCGCTTGTGAGTTTGATGAACATGGACGCTGCAAATTACATAACCACGCTTGATCGTATTGCCCCTGGATCCGTGGAGCCTCAAGAGTACGACTTTGCCGTCCTGGATCTGGCATCGGGCGACGAACTGCTTGAGCAGATCTATGCAGGCATGACCAATGAAAGGATTCAATGGTGGAGCCTGTTCGAAGGTACAGACTGGCAAGGGGCATGGGCCCAAGGACCCGTTTTGATTGACTGTCGCAATGCCGCCAGTTTCCGTGCACAGCTTGTATCGCAACTCGAATCGTTACCATTGGGGCTTGTGTTCAATTCAGAACAATCCACGGAAGCGCTTCGACAACATCTGACCAGTTGGATTTGTGACCATCAGGCCGCAACAGGGCAATTACTGCGATTCTATGAGCCAAGAATGCTCGCCCCGTTGCTGAGTGCCTTAAGCGAACAGAAACGTCAGGCCCTGCTGGCTCCTGGGAGCCACTGGTATTGGCATGATGGCCATCGTTGGCGTGAGGCACCTGCTGTAGATGAGGGACTGGTTGAGGATGTCGAGGATGATCAGCTTTGGGTGACCCAGCAGGAACTTCAGCAGGCGGAGTCGTTCTGGCTAGCCGTGGAAGCCTGTGGCTATGCTGACCACTATGCGGCGGCTCTGGCTTCCGTTGAGTCCCCGGCTTGCTGGGTGTTTGACTGTCTTAAGTCGGCAAGGAATACCGGCTTCCAGAAATCCGAACACATGGAACGCTGGTTGCGATTGGCTATTCAGCATGGAGCGGATTTCCATCTCTCCGAGCCCTTTCGATCCAGCCTGTCCCGTAAAGACCTCATTACTACGGAACGATTAATTGCTATGGAAAGCAATCTGGAGAAGTCCCATGCAAATGCATAAAGTTCAATCGGGAGACACCCTATCTGCGATTGCCCACCAGTACCAGACAACCGTAGATGAGCTTCAGAGCGTAAATCCTCGGATCACCGACGTCGACTACATCCAGATTGGGTGGGAGCTGAAGATTCCGGCGAATAACGGGGCTGAAGCCGCGAAGGATGCCCAGACACTGCCGCCTCCACGATCAGCCGGCAATGAATCCAGCGGTCAGGCGTCCTGCACGGAGTGCTCCGGTGACTATGCCGAAGTCATCCACGTCATGGGGGCTGGCGATGATGAATGGTGTGTAGCGTTACCGGACGAGGCTGCGGATGACCTCTACCGGGAGATTACCGAAATTGATGCATTAATGGCTGAGTTCAACCAGGCACAGAATGCAGCCGAGAATTCTCAGGCGGACGAGTCCAGCCCCAAGCGCCAATGGATGCAAAAGGCTTCGGAAATGGGGGTGATCGACCCGGCACCGGACGAAAACGACGATGAGGATGCGAACAAGGCATCCCGTATCAGTTCCGAGATAGCCGCCATTGATGAACAGATCGAATGGTACAACGATTTCGACTCAGATTACCTGTGGGCAGCCGTAAACGATTCGGCAGAGATGCGCGAAGATATCCTGACTGCGGCCAAGGAGAAACGGCTGGAGATGTTAAGGCTGGAACGCCAGGACCTGGTAGCCCAACTTGGCGAAGGCAGTGCCACTACTGGAGTAAAAGGCAACGGAGTTCCCACCGCAAATTTCCTAACGTCCCATGGCAATAGTCGAGAGGCTGCCTTTGGTGCGGCACGTAGCACCCGTCGGGAAACCGGGGTTGTCGAAGTGATGGTCTTCAGTCGCCCAGGGCGTTGGTACTACATTCGTCGCGAGGCTTATCAGCGACTGGTTAAAACCTACTCATCGGTACGCTACGTCCGTAAGACCCGGGCGATATCCAATAGTTTGCGTGACCCGTCCGGCACTGCCAGGGCGCTAATCGGACAAATTCGGGAGGGAATTGCCGCAGATGCCGCCAAGAGCCCGATTGGCAATATTGAAGTGAAGTTTTATGAAGCCAGCGAAGATCGCTACCTGCTTGGCGAGGAACACTCCAAACTGACCTGGAATTCGGGGGGCGATGATGAAAGCCCGACCGAAAACAACTTTCAGGTCAGCACCGAGGCACACCTGATGCGTTTTGCGATGCAGGCCAGTGCCGGCGTAAACGCATTTGACCTCAGTTCTGGTGAAATCGATATCGGTACCAAAGCCAGTGCTTCGATGGCCTTGCTGGAAGCTGAAGCGAAGCTTGCCGAAGTATTCGTCCCGGATGAAGCCGGTTGGGACTGTCGCTTCACCTACCGCAACCGCAATGGCGAGTTGACCGATATGGCATTCGGCGCCTTCCGCTTCTCCGGTGATATTACCCTGAACTGCTTCGTGGGCGGGCGTATGAGTGGTGAGGCCAATGCCAGGCTTTCAACGGGTGCAGCGTCATTTTTGCTATCGAACAAGAAGAAAGTAGAAGCGAGCCCTGGAGCTGGTCTCGCCGTGTCGGGCAATGCATTCGCCGGGGCGGAAGTTGGTGGTGCAGTTGGCGGAAAATTCAGTTGGGTGCACCCGAATGAGCAATTCAAATCGAACGCGAACTGGCAGGATTTGTTCAAGATAACTGCGGGTGGGACGTTGGCGTTGGGGGTTGGAGCTGGGTGTGATTTTCAGCTCCGGTTTGTTCGAGGGAAGGTCGTTCTGGCCTGCAAAGGGCGCTTAGTGTTTGGGCCAGGAGCAAGTGGCTCGTTTGGTAGTGAAATTGGAGCTGACAAAGTTTGGGATTTAGCAAAGACCGTCTTTGAAGTCTTAGCCGAGGCTGATTATCACTATATTTCCAATATTGATGATGAACTTTTTGCTCAGTGGACGCGGGCTTTGTATGTAGGAATAACTGATGAGGTTCAGGATATAGCTGAACTTCTCACCAGTCCCATCCGGAGTTTCAACGAAGTGTGGTTGGCACGCGCCAACCGAAAAGACACTGCTGAATTACTTGCTGCTCAAATCATAAGAGCGGCTAGGCAAAGTACAAGGCTCGAGGAAATTCAATTCAATGGATTGCCGTACCATCGACTTCCTCCGGAAACGTTGGGCATGATGATGTCGACGCTCTGCGAAACGTTTATTGAGAGTTGGGAAGAAGATCAGGAGAAGGCCCTGCTAATCATTGTTTCTCAGATCAAAACCTGGCGCCAGTTCTTTGAATCTCTCGAACATATGTCAGCCGATGGCACAAAGGTTAATCCCATGAATAGTTTGAGAATGGTGGCTGCAATTCTTGATGACGGTACATCAGATAGTCAGCTGTCCCAGTTCCATCGCTGGATTACATCGGATCTGGCACTAAGGCCGACCAAGCGATCACTTAATTTGGCTTGGCGACCAGTGCCTCTTCAGCAGAAGGCTGAACGATTGGAACATCGATTGGCGATGCTAAGTGACACCAACAGCCGTGGCTGGGCTTAGTGCACGGCACATCTGAAGCCTTGATCCTGTATATATGAACTTGCACTTGGCGGGATGTTATCTCTGAGTATCGTAGTATTTGCACTGTCTGATGTTCTAAATCCACCAGACCTGATGACTTTGGTCTCTCCAGCATCTGGGCCCTGAGGATTCATGCCGGGGCTTTCCTGATAGTAGGTTTTTGAGTACCAGTCGTTGATCCATTCAGCACTGTTCGACGTGAGATGATGAATGCCCAGTGGGTTCGGTGGGTAGCTGTCGACGGGAAGCGTTTTCAGAACGCCGTCATCGCCAGGGGAATTGACGCCCCTGATCCACTGCCCATTGTTTGTGGCATACAGTGCGTTTTCCCCCCGATTACGGGCTGCATACTCCCATTGAGCCTCGGTTGGCAGATCTACCGCTTTACTCGCCAGTTCTCCTACCCAAAGGCAGTAGTCTTTAACTTCTTGCCATTCTTTGGTCCAAGCCGGCAGGTTGGGTTCGAACAGGTGTTGTCGATCTTCCCGGGAACGAAGCTCCGGGGCATAGGGCGCTTTACCCATCACTGCCCGATAAAGGTCGAAATCTCCCAACGTGGTTTCGTATCTCGAGAGGTAAAAGTCATCCAGGGTGACCTCGTGGAGGTCGTCATTGTCCGGCCAGATGTCCGCATGACAGAGCTCTTCTGAGCCAGGCTCACAGGGCACTCCAAACTCCCCCATCATGAAAGTACCGCCTTCCACAAACACCATGTTGTCCAGCGCCCGAACCACCAGTTCCGTGACCGCTCGTTGTTGGGAATATGACAGGTCTGGGTGGTGTGCCTGAATCCGGTCCTCGATGGCGTTTACTTCGGCTTCGCTGAGGCTTTCACTGGTGACAGAGGTGCAGCCCACGATCAGGCTGGAGGCGATCAAGGTCAGTGCGTAACGCATGCATGCTCCGTGCAATAAGGTTTCACATTCCATGTATGGGATGAATGTTACCACCCGAAAGTCCTGAAAAGCATTAAGAGGGCGAAAGCTTTTAGCTCGCTTTTTGTGGCGATGCTTTAAAGCGCCGGAGATGCCGGTATAATCCGTATGCCCAGGCAGCAGGAGGTTGCCTGGCACGGACGCAAACATCTCAAAGGATCTGAAAATGAAAGTCTTTAAAGCCCTCCGGGTGATTTTCACCCTGATCGGTGTCGGCATGCTCGCCGGCGCTTTTTTCGCTTACCAGCATACCGCCTCGTTTCTTGAAACAGCCACGGCGAAACAAGGTGTAGTTACAGATCTGGTTCTCTCCCGATCCAGCAGTTCAAATGTGTATTACCCGGTCGTCCGTTTTGAATATGATCAGGGCCAGATGTCTGAGTTTCGGTCCTCTAGTGGCACTAGCCCTGCGAGTTATGACCGTGGCGAAGTTGTGACGGTGCTCTATACACCTGGTGACCTGAATTCTGCACGTATCGATGGATTCTTTTCGCTCTGGGGTGCCGGATTGATCGTCGGTAGCATCGGAGCCGTATTTTTTCTTATGGGTGCTGGCATGTTTATCGTGCCCGCTGTCACTGGAGCTCGTGCGGCCAGATTGCGAAAAAATGGCCAATTGGTCCAGAGTAGGTTTCAGGGGGTGGAAAAGAACACAGGTCTGGAGATGAACGGCCAGAATCCTTTCCGGATCGTTTGTCAGTGGCAGAATCCTCTCACGTCAGATGTTCATGTCTTCCGTAGCGATAATCTTTGGTTTGATCCCTCTGATCATATAGCGGGCGACCACGTCCCGGTTTACATCAACCCCTCCAATCCCAAGCGCTACTGGGTCGATACGTCATTCCTGCCCAAGATCGCCTGATTTCCCTGCCTGAGTCTGCCTGACACCTCCGACGATCTCTCCTATGCTGATCTGATACGCCAAATTCAGCATCAATGGAGGATCGTCTTTTCATGATCCCATCCACCATGAAGGCCATGGTCCTCACCGGGCATGGCGGCATCGAAAAACTTGAGTATCAGGATGTGTCCACACCGTCACCGGGGCCCGGCGAGGTGCTGGTAAAGGTGACTGCCACCGCCAAGAACAACACCGACCGAAAAGCGAGGGAAGGGCTCTACCCCACTAAAAAGGGTGAGATGACGTCTTTTCAAATGGGTGGCAAGCCCACGCTGCTCTTTCCCCGAATTCAGGGTGCCGATATTGCTGGCCGTGTCGTCGCAGTTGGCTCAGAGGTTCCCGAGGGTCGGATCGGCGAGCGAGGTCTGCTGGACTTTAATATCTACGCTGATGACCGCCGGGATATCAATCTGACTCCGGATTATTACGGCCATGGTGCGGACGGGGGATTCGCAGAATACGTCATTCTGCCCGCTGACCAGTTCCATCATATCCCCAATCCGGATCTTTCGGATGCGGAGCTGGCGGCCATGGGAATGTGCTCTTATCAGACTGCCTACCACATGGTGACATCTGCCAACCTTAAGGCCGGGGAACGGGTATTGGTTTCCGGTGCCAGTGGCGGCGTCGGAACAGCGTTGATTCAGCTTTGCCGGATCATTGGTGCCATTCCCTATGCGGTGAGTAAGCCGGATAAGGCTGAAGCCCTGCTGGAACTTGGCGCGGAAGCGGTGGTGGATCGTTCTGATCTGCCAACCTTTGTTGAGCGGGTAAAACAGGCAACGGATGGCAAACCGATTGATGCGGTCATGGATCTCGTGGGCGGGGAGATGACGGACCTGTTTATCGACACGATGATTTTCGATATGAACTCCCGGAGTGATTACCCACGGCTCAGTATTGCCGGCGCCAGCGGAGGCAATATCAGCGAAATCCTCTGGACCCGAATTTACCTTTATCAGGTACAGATTTTTGGCGTGTCCCACGGTACCCGGGAAGAGGCGGAGCAATTAATGGATTGGATACGCGATGGGCAGCTAAAACCAGTGCTTCATGGTGCGTTCCGGCTTTCCCATCTGCACCGGGCCGAGGAGTACTTTGTGAACCGGAACAGTAACTATCTCGGCAAGATCGTGATTGTTCCCGATGAAATGTGGGAAGAATATGGCAAACCCTGGAGCCTGGAGAACGCCAATGAAGCCTGAGCTTAGCATTCAGTTAATGGATACCCACGCTGGCGGCGATGTCAGTCGTATCGTGACCGGCGGCATTGACCCGTTGCCGGGCGCTACGGTTCGGGAGCAGATGGAATACCTCAGAGAACACGCAGACGGGCTTCGCCGGCTCCTGCTGGAGGAACCTTATGGAATCCCGGAAATGTCGGTGGATCTGCTCGTGCCTGCAACGGACCCACAGGCAGTTGCAGGGTACATCATTATGGAAGTGATGGGGTACCCGATCTACTCCGGGTCCAACACCATCTGCACGGCAACCGCGGTGCTGGAGGCCGGCATCGTGCCTAAACGGGAAGGCAAACAAAGCTTCATGCTGGAGTCACCTGCCGGTCTGGTCCAGATCGAGGCGACGATACAGAATGGTGTGGTAGAGACTATCAGGTGTGAAGGCTTGCCGAGCTATATACATACCTACAGGGATTCGATTGACGTCCCGGGCCTGGGGAGAGTGACCTACAGCGTGGCCTACAGTGGAGGTTTTTACGCGCTGGTGGATGCGCAACAGCTTGGCTTTGATCTCACCCTGGATGAAGAACGCCGGCTTGCAGAAACGGCCCATGCAATTGTGGAGGCAATACGGGCTGAATGCGATTTCTCTCATTACACACTGGGGGATGTGGGTCCTTTGCCATTCCTCCATTATATGGGGCCGGTTGAGAAGGTGGACGACGGCTTCTATCGTTCCCGTTCAGCAACCTATGTTCACCCCGGCGTGATTTGCCGGAGCACCACGGGTACCGGAACCTCTGCTCGCCTGGCGCTGATGAATTTTGAAGGTAGTATCCGCCCTGGTAACAGGCTGGAAACCGTTTCCTTGCGCGAGACGGGTTTTACCGGGGAGTTCAGTGGCGTGGAGCAGGTGGGGGAGTATCAGGTGGTGAAGAATCATATTACCGGCAAAGGATATGTGATTACCCGCTCTGATATTGTGTTGAACTGTGACGATCCCATGGTGAGTTGCGATGGTCTTCACCATATCCTTTCGAGTCGTTCGGGCGAATAAAATTTCACCCTTTTGAGTATTTCCCCAGAGGGCGCGCTGCGTCTGGCGTGCCTTACATTTCCTCTGAATTTTTGTCTTGATAAATAGAAAATCTGGACTATTTTTCTTTAAAGTTTACCTTTACGTAAAGTGTACCCTGTGCTAAATCTTGGTGCGTGATTTCGACGATAACAACAACAGGAGTTGAACATGAGCCTCCCGGAATACGCTGACGTCTACAACAACTTTGATCCTGCCGCACTGGAAGCCGAGATTCTGGATGGTCGTCTGGATAGCGGCCTGAACGTTTGCCACGAGATCTGCGACAAGTGGGCCGGCGACCCGCAAAAAGTTGCTCTTTACTATGAAAAAGAGGGTGGGGGTGACGGCCAGCTCACCTTTGCTGAATTGCGCGATGCCTCTGCGCGCTTTGCGAACTATCTGAAATCTCAGGGTATCGGGAAAGGCGACCGGGTGGCCGGACTGTTGCCACGTACACCGGAGTTACTGATTGTGATTGCTGGTGCTCTGCGCGCTGGAGCTATATACCAGCCGCTGTTCACCGCCTTCGGTTCCGGAGCCATTGAATATCGCCTGGACCGCGCCGGAACCCGGCTTGTGGTCACGGACCCCCAGAATTATCCGAAGCTGGCGGATGTGAAAAACTGCCCTCCGGTGCTCGCTGTGAAGGCAGGTGAAACCGGCGCAGAGGTACCAGATTTCGAATCGGTACTGAACGATCAGTCAGCGGACTTTGAGCCGGTCCAGATCAAGGGCTCCGATCCGTTCCTGCAGATGTTTACCTCCGGCACCGTTGGTAAGGCCAAAGGCGTGGCGGTGCCTGCCCGTGCGTTGATGGCGTTCTATGTGTACATGAAGTACGCCATCGATCTGCGTGACAGTGATCGTTACTGGAACGTGGCTGATCCCGGTTGGGCCTACGGTCTTTACTACGCGGTTGTGGGGCCACTGCTGATGGGTCATGCCACCCATTTCAATCCGGGTGCGTTCACGCCTGAGTCCACCTACGAGATGATCCGCAAATACAAGATCACCAACCTGGCAGCAGCTCCCACGGCTTACCGATTGCTTAAAGCCAACGATCATGTTTTGCCCGAGGGTGAAAATCTGGGGCTGAGAGTTGCCAGCAGTGCGGGCGAGCCGTTGAATCCGGAAGTGGTGAACTGGATCAAAAACCGGCACTTCTGTCCGGTGAAAGATCACTACGGCCAGACCGAAACCGGCATGACCTGCTGTAATTTCCACGGGCTTGAACACCCGCTTCGTGCCGGCTCCATGGGTTTCTCTTCGCCGGGGCACCGGGTAGTGGCTCTGGATGAGAAAAATGAGGAAGTAGGTGAGGGTGAAATTGGCCAGTTGGCTGTGGATGTCAAAGCTTCACCGTTGTTCCATTTCGACGGCTACACCTGGGGTGAAAAAGACCCGTTTGTGAACGGTTACTACCTCACGGGCGATATGGTGATCTGCCATGGTGACGGAGGTTATTCCTTCAGTGGACGGGATGACGACATCATCACCACAGCGGGCTATCGAGTCGGCCCTGCTGACGTGGAAAGCACCTTGCTTGAGCATGCTGCGGTGGCTGAGTCCGGGGTGGTTGCCAAGCCGGATGAGAAACGTGGTTCCATCATCAAGGCTTATGTGGTTATCAAAGGAGATAAGGCAACGGGCGATGATGAAACCCTGAAAGACGAACTGCAGGAACTCGTCCGTCGGCGGTTATCAACCCATGCCTTCCCCAGGGAAATTGAATTCGTTGACGAACTGCCGAAAACGCCCAGTGGCAAGATACAGCGGTTCGTTCTGCGTAACCGCGCCAAGGATGAAGTTGAGGCATGATCATCAGCTTTGAGGAGCTTCAGGCTTTTCTGAGTGAACAGTTTCCGCAGGGAGATGCTTATGGCTCCCTGCAGAAACTGGGAGACGGATGGGCTGAAATGAGGCTTGAGGTAGATGAGGAGCACTTGAGGCCAGGTGGCACTGTGTCCGGGCCAGTGATGATGGGGCTTGCGGATGTCACTGTCTACGCGGCCTTGCTCAGCAAGATCGGCCTGGTGCCACTGGCGGTCACAACCAACCTGAACATCAACTTTCTCAGGAAGCCGGTGGCGCATAAGCCGATCTGGGCCAGAGCAACCATGCTGAAGGTGGGGCGTACCATGGGGGTAGGGGAAGTGTTTGTCTATTCCGAAGGAAGTGATGAGCCGGTTGCCCATTCCACGATGACCTATTCAATCCCGCCCAAAAGGTAAGAATCATGCAAATCCGCGACTCGGTCGTGCCGCTCGGTGATGGTGTCAGCATTGAGGTGAGACGTATACTGCACCAGGACGCAGGGGGCAAGCCAACCCTTGTTTTCCTGCATGAATCCCTGGGCAGTATCGGGCTGTGGCGAAAGTTCCCGGAAAAGCTGGCTGCCGCCACGGGGTACGATGCCTTGATCTACAACCGGCAGGGGTATGGGCGGTCGTCGGATGAGATTCTCCCGAGGCCCTATGACTTCCAGATCAAGGCAGGTTCGGTCTGGCTGCCCAGGTTGCTGGACGAGCTTGGAGTGGAAGATGTGATTCTTGTCGGCCATAGCGACGGTGGTTCCATCGCGCTTATTGCAGCCGGAGCCATGGGCGACAGGGTCAAAGGGATGGTTACCATGGCAGCTCATGTGTACGCGGACCACCTGACTGAAGCCGGCATCCGGGAAATGGCGGTTCGGTATCGGGAAACGGATATCCGGGAAAGGCTTCAACGCCACCACGGGCATCGCACGGATGACATTTTCTACGCCTGGCAAACCGTCTGGCTGGATGAAGGTTTTCAGGCATTCCTGAACTTCGACGAGTGGCTGGCTGCAACCACCTGTCCGTGCCTGATTATTCAGGGCGAAGACGATGAATACGGTGTGCCGGACCAGGTGACCCGAATAGTTGCTGGTATTGGTGATCAGGCCCGGGCCGTGTTCATGCCGGAGACGGGACACTCGCCACATCTTGAAAAGACAGATCAGGTATTGGAGATCGTCTACGACTTTTTGCTGAGCCAGACTTGCGAAAAAGTTGCAATTTGATATTGACGTTTACGTATACGTCAATCTAATCTGTGATTACTTTACATTTACAACAATAACAAAGGTAGATCGGCTCATGACTGAACCGTACGTTCTGGAGACCCGCAACCTTGTAAAAGAGTTCAAAGGCTTTGTTGCGGTCAACGACGTGAACCTCAAGATTCAGAAAGGCCACATCCACGCCTTGATCGGGCCGAATGGAGCGGGCAAGACCACCGTGTTCAACTTGCTCACCAAGTTCCTGATTCCTACCCGTGGCCAGATTCTCTACAAAGGCCAGGACATCACGCCACTGAAATCAGCAGCCATCGCGCGTAAGGGTATGGTTCGCTCGTTCCAGATCTCCGCGGTATTCCCTCACATGACCGCCCTGGAAAACATCCGTGTTGCCCTGCAAACCTTCGAAGGCAATTCATTCAGTTTCTGGAAATCTGGCAACACCCTTCACAAGCTCAATGCGAGATGCATGGAGCTGCTGGATGCTGTCGGGTTGGCGGAGTTTGCGAACACAACCACCGTGGAACTGGCCTATGGCCGAAAACGGGCGTTGGAGCTGGCGACCACACTGGCGATGGAGCCGGAAATCCTGTTGCTGGATGAGCCGACCCAGGGCATGGGCTCCGAGGACGTAGACCGGGTTGTGGAACTGGTGCAAAAGGCAGCCAAGGGCCGTACCGTGTTGATGGTTGAGCACAACCTGAGTGTGGTCAGTAAGCTCTGTGACCGTATTACGGTGCTCGCTCAGGGGGCTGTACTGACCGAGGGAGATTACGCCACCGTGTCGGCTGACCCTCAGGTGCGGGAAGTCTACATGGGCAGTGAAGGCAGCGGCGAACGCGGTGCCTCCGAACACCAGGAAAGTGCGGAGGCGGCCCCATGAGCGTGAATCCGGATAAGGAATACGAACAGCTACGGGTTTCCGGCCTGCATGCTTTCTATGGCGAATCCCACATCCTGCACGGAATTGATCTGGTGGTTAACCGGGGCGAACTGGTTACGCTGTTGGGGAGAAATGGGGCCGGCCGGAGTACCACACTCAAAGCCATCATGAACATGGTAGGGCGCCGAACCGGGTCAATCATGATCAACGGTGAGGAGACCATGTCATGCGCTCCGCACCATATTGCTAGGTTGGGTGTCGGGTATTGCCCCGAACATCGGGGCATTTTTTCCTCACTCAGCGTCCAGGAAAACCTCACGTTGCCACCGGTGGTGCGCAGCGGAGGCATGAGCCTGGAAGAAATCTACACCATGTTCCCCAATCTCTATGAACGACGCACCAGCCAGGGCACCAAGCTCTCTGGTGGCGAGCAGCAGATGCTGGCGATGGCGCGTATTCTGCGCACCGGCGCCAACATGCTATTGCTGGACGAGATCACCGAAGGTCTTGCGCCGGTCATTGTTGAGAAGCTGGGAGAGGTCCTGGTAGCCCTGAAAGAAAAGGGACTGACCATCGTTCTGGTAGAGCAGAATTTCCACTTTGCAGCGCCGTTGGCCGACCGTCATTACGTGGTTGAACACGGCCAGATTGTGGAAGAAATCGGCGCCCACGAACTCACTGAAAAACAGTCGGTGCTGAATGGCTATTTGGGGGTCTGATCCCGGATAGGACGAAAGCAACAAAAGCAACAACAACCCGAACCAACGCAAGACAGTAGCGGAGATACAACAATGACAATGATGAAAAAGCTTCTGACCTCAGCCGTTGCATCAGCCCTGATGGTGGGCGGAGCCCAGGCGGAAATCTCGGACAAGACCGTCAAGATCGGTTACCTGGCGGATATGTCAGGCACCTATCGGGATCTGGCTGGGCCAAACGGCCTGAAAGCCATGGAAATGGCCATTGCCGACTTTGGCGGCAAGGTTGGCAGCGCCAAAGTTGAAGTGGTGAGCGCGGATGACCGTAACAGCCCGGACGTGGCATCCAGCACCGTTCGCCGCTGGGTAGAGAACGAAGGTGTGGATATGGTCGGTGGCATGGTGGCCTCTTCTGTAACGATCGCCACTACCAAAATTCTCGAAGAGAACAATAAGCTTGGGTTGGTTTCCGGCTCTGCGGCTTCAAGCATCACGGACGCTCACTGCACGCCAAACCATATTCATTACGTCTACGATACCTACGCGCTGTCAATCGGTACTCCGACGGCAATCGTTAAAGAGGGCGGTAAAAGCTGGTACATCCTGACTGCAGACTACGCCTTCGGCCATGCCATGGAAGCCGATGTAACGCGAGTGGTGGAAGCGAATGGCGGGGAAATTCTGGGAAGCATCCGTCACCCGTTCCCGACACCGGACTTTTCGTCTTTCATCCTTCAGGCGCAAGCCTCCGGTGCTGATGTTATCGCTCTGGCAAACGCTGGTGCTGATACCACCAACGCGATTACCACTGCAGCTGAGTTCGGGGTAACCCAGGCTGGCCAGACGATTGCGGGTCTTGTGGTCTTCCTCAGTGATGTCCACGCTCTTGGTACTGAAGCTGCCCAGGGACTGCAGCTCACCACTGGCTGGTATTGGGACATGAATGACGAAACCCGTGAGTGGTCTGATCGCTTCATGGAAGAAACCGGTGCCCGTCCGACCATGGTTCACGCCGGTATTTATTCAAGCACCATGCAGTACCTCAAAGCTGTTGAAGCCACAGGATCGGATGATTCCCAGACAGTGCGCAAGTACATGATGGAACACCCGATCAACGACATGTTCGCGAAGAATGGCCGCGTTCGTGAGGACGGTCGTATGGTGCACGATATGTATCTGGCCAAGGTCAAGACTCCGGAAGAGTCCACAGGTGAATGGGATCTCTATGACATCGTTCGTACGATTCCTGCCGATGAAGCCTTCCGTCCGCTCTCCGAGAGCAAGTGCAAGCTCGTAAGCGGCAACTAAAACTGCACGCAGGCAGGACTTCCTGGCCTTGCCAGGGAGTCCTGCAGAACCTGCAAAGACGAAAATATTAAAACAACGTCTGTGCTGCTTTTGGAGTTAGCAACATGTCCATGATTTTCGGCGTCCCTGCTGCTGTGCTGTCCGGCCAGCTTCTTATCGGTGTGATTAATGGCGCCTTTTATGCCCTGTTGAGTTTGGGGTTGGCGGTCATCTTCGGCCTGCTCAAGATCATCAATTTCGCACACGGTGCCATGTACATGCTCGGTGCCATGGCCACCGTCATCATGTTCGATGCGCTTGGTATCAACTATTGGGTGGCGCTGTTTGTTGCTCCTGTTCTCGTCGGTATTGTAGGAATGGTCATTGAATACTTTTTCCTGCGCCGGATTGCGGGGCAGGATCATATCTACAGTCTGCTACTGACCTTCGGTATCGCACTGATGATCCAGGGGGTTCTGACCAATATCTACGGTGTATCCGGGTTGCGCTATTCCATGCCTGACGTGTTCAAGGGTGGGGTTAATCTCGGGTTTATGTTCCTGCCTTATTACCGGGCCTGGGTTATCGTTGCCGCACTGGTTGTCTGCTTCGGAACCTGGTTCATGATTGAAAAAACCAAGTTGGGATCCTATCTGCGGGCAGGAACTGAGGATTCCCAGTTGATGCAGGGTTTTGGTATCAACGTGCCATTGCTGGTGAGTCTGACGTACGGATTCGGTGTAATGCTGGCAGCGTTCGCGGGTGTTCTGGCGGCTCCGATCTATTCGGTCACTCCTGTGATGGGCTCCCATATTCTGATTGTTGTTTTCGCCGTGGTGGTCATTGGCGGGATGGGTTCCATCGGTGGCGCTATTATCACCGGTATCTTGATGGGGATTATCGAAGGCCTTACCAAGACCTTCTATCCTCCGGCTTCATCTGCGGTGATCTTTCTGGTCATGGTCGTGGTATTGATGATCCGTCCCTCTGGTCTGTTCGGTAAGGAGGCATAATCATGAATCAGCCTGTAAATCAGACCGATATCCAGCACGGTATCCTGGAACAACAGAGATCTGAAGACCGCAAGAAGCTGATGGTCAACGGTGTTCTGTTGCTCCTGTTACTGGCAGCCCCGTTTGTGATGTATCCGGTCTTCCTCATGAAGATCCTGTGCTTTGCACTCTTTGCTGTGGCCTTTAACCTCCTGTTCGGATTCACCGGCTTGCTGTCGTTCGGGCATGCCGCGTTTCTTGCAACGGGTGGATATACCACCGGGTATCTGCTGACCAACTATTCTGGTCTGACGACCGAAATGGGGATCATTGCCGGCACGTTGGTTGCCACGTTGCTGGGTCTGGCCTTTGCTTTGTTGTCCATACGCCGGCAAGGCATCTATTTTGCGATGGTTACGCTTGCTCTGGCTCAGCTTGTTTTCTTCTTCTTCGTACAATCCAAGTTCACCGGTGGCGAAGACGGCATGCACGGTATCCCCAGGGGGGAGTTGCTTGGGGTGATTAACCTGGATGACAACCTGAACATGTACTACTTCGTGCTGGCCGTGTTCATTGGCTGTTACCTGTTGGTGCAACGTATTGTCAGCAGCCCGTATGGTCAGGTTCTCAAATCCATCAAACAGAACGAAGCCCGCGCTGTTTCGCTGGGATACAACGTGGATCGCTACAAGATACTGGCGTTCGTCATCTCTGCTGCTCTTGCGGGATTGGCGGGTTCCATGAAATCCGTGGTGTTCCAGCTTGCTTCGCTGAATGATGCGCACTGGCACATGTCCGGGGAAGTTATTCTGATGACCCTGGTGGGTGGCATGGGAACTTTGCTTGGGCCTGTCGTGGGTGCGACTTTCGTAGTGAATGTTGAATATCAGCTCTCCCAGGGGCCATTGAGGGACTGGGTGGACCCGATACTCGGCGGCATTTTTGTCCTCACTGTTCTGGCCTTCCGGAGTGGTATCGTTGGGGAGGTTCAGAAGTTCGTAAAGAAAAATCTCGGCTGATTAGCGGGCACCACATCCCCGGCGAAGGCCACCGTTCTCCGGTGGCCTTCGCTTTTTTTCACTGTTTAAATTTGTAATCGTACGCAGGCCCGTTATGACAGGAAGCTTGGGCTGGCACTATCCCGGGTAAGGTTAATGCCATTTAAAACATAGACTTGTGTCGCCATTTCCGGCGCCTCTCCGCGTAACACCTGATCTCATCATGTATCCCTCCGTAACCGCCAAATTTCTGACGATTCACCCCGGATAAATCCGGAACTGTTCCACATTCAGCCTAAATCTGCCGCTGTAGGATTTGCTCGAAATCGTCAATTATTTGGTGAAAAACGATGACTTATTGCGGCAAAAAATTAACGAAGCAAGGACTGCTGATTGGCTTTACGGCGGCTCTGCTCTCAGGTTGCGGCGGTGGTCAGAGCGGTGGTGACGCTACCAGCTCCGTTTCTTCACAGGCTCCGGGCACAAACGATTCAACTGCTGATGCTGTTGAGGTAGCGGTTGCGGGTGCTGCTGTAAAGGGTGTCATTCAGCAGGGGATTGTCACCGCGAGTCGATTGGTTGCAGATGGTGAAGGTGTTTACTCCGAGCAGAACAATGCCACCAAGCCGACAAGAACAGCGGATGATGGCAGCTACGCACTCAAGCTGCGCGGCAAATCCAACGACTGGGCGCTGGTGGAAATCACCGCCGATGGCAAAACCCGGATGATCTGCGATGTTGTTCCGCAGTGTGAGCAGGCGGGTGCTGCTCCGGTGGCTTTTGGCCAGCCCCTCACACTCGACAGCAACTTCATGCTTTCCGGTGCCGGGGACCCCAGCGCTGAAACCGTCAACCTGACACCGCTGACCCACCTTGCGGTGTCTTTGGCGAAGCGCAGTGCAAGCGGGCTGTCACCCGATGCGATTTCCAACGCGTACGCTGAGATTGAAGGTTGGTTTGGTCTGAGCGCCGGTGCTTTGCAATTGCCTGTACCCGATCTTACCCGCCTGGATGATATGGCCAGCGTCTCTGCCGATGCGGTCCAGGTTGCTATCACCAACGCTGCTTTTCTCGCGCTGGTAAATGACAACACACAGTGGAATAGCATTTCCGATGTTATGGCTGATGCTATTTCGCAGGTTTCCACCACCGGCCAGCTCTCTATCATGGGGGACGGCACCCACGTTGCTCTGGCAGACATCGTCAGTGCTGCGGCTCTTCAGTCTTCTGAGCTTCAGGCCACTGTGGACTCCAGTGTGATCAGCCAGAAGTTGGTGGTTGTGGAATACCGGAATGTAAATCGCTTCAAGACAATTGCTGATGTTTACGGCGACTCTGATACCAGCGTTGCTGATAACACCGATACCACGGACCCAACCGGCGGCACGGATACAGCGACAGATGGCAGCACTGAACCAACCGGAGAGACCTCCGGCTCTGTGGAACCTGGTACCGGTGAAGTAGTCGCGGATTCCGGAGCGGGTTCTACCGAAACCGTAGCAGACGGTGGCGCAGAGGGTTCTACTGACACGGTGATTGAAAACTCCGTTCCTGCAAACGCCGCCATGCTGAGCTGGACTGCGCCGTTGACACGGGAAAACGGGGAAAGCCTCACCATGGGTGAGATTGCAGGGTACGAAGTGGTCTACGGAAGCAGCGCAGACAATCTTGATCAGTCCCTGGCTATTGGTGATGCCTCCGTTGACGAACTGCTGGTCGACAACCTCGATACTGGTACTTGGTACTTTGCCATTCGCACCCTGGACATCGATGGTAACCGCAGTCAGCTTTCAGACGTCGTTTACAAGCAGATCTGATGCAGGCATGGCGGCGGCAGGCTGTGCTTCCGCCGCCATGCTCAGGTTCTCCCGGTTTTCTTCATAATGCGCTCTTTACTTGGTGCTGCTGACAATGTGGGCAGGGGCTTCGAACACCATTTCACCGTCTGCCGTCACGTAGTCGGCCAATCTGTTCTCAGCGATCCCGAGGATCGTCTGGATCTGTTCTTCACTCAGATGAATGCCCATCACAGGCAACCAGCCCCTGAGGTCCGCCTCCATCATCGCCTGCAGGCTCGGAAACCGGGCCTGACCAACCAGCGTGGTGATCTCTGGTGAGGCGACTCCCGCAGAATGGAACAAGGCTGCCAGTTCACGCTTGTCGCCAAGAACAAACGGTGCGCTGAGAGCAGCTGCTGCTGCGTCCCCGGCGTGTTCCCTGAGAATGGCTACAGATTCCGGGAAGGCTGTCATATGTTCGAGACTGTCCCAGACGGCAACCGCAAGGCGCCCCCCCGGTTTCAGCACCCGGTGCATTTCCCTGATCGCCCCAGCTTTGTCCTGAAAAAACATCAGTCCGAACTGGCTTACAACCGCATCAAAGGAATCGTCTGCGTAGGGGAGTGATTCGGCAACCCCTTGTTCCCATCCAATGTTCGGAGCCAGCTCTCTGGCAACGGCCAACATGCCAGGTCCTGGGTCGAGACCGGTGACACGGCCATGGCTGCCGGTTCGGGAAACAGCCTCCCGGGCGAGAATGCCCGTGCCGCAGCCGACGTCCAGAACGTCGTCTCCCGGATTTATGTCGGCTGCATCGAGGACTGGATTACACCATTGTTTGAAAAGCGCTGGTACGTGCAGGTTCTCGTAGGCCCTGGCTCCTGCAATCTCGTTCTGAAGATCTGGCTCTGTCATTGTCGGTTCCTCCGTCGTTCGCTCTGCGGCCGTGGCTACCCGGAGAACGCTTGCTACCGTGGATTGCTCGGCTTAAAAGCTCTGTAATGACGTCGAACCCTGATCTGGCTCATTCCTCTGATCCGGGAATTTCTTTTATGCTTGAAAGTATAGTTCGTGACAGAGTGGTCGCACAGGAGCTGGAGAATGAGGAAGGCAGTTGTTGCAGTGGCGGTTCTCACCCTGATTGCCGGCGGTGTTTATGCCTGGTATCGGGCGCAGGCTCCGGAGAATGGTCCTCTGATTCTCTATGGCAATGTGGATATCCGGGAGCTGTCGATCGGCTTCAGGCAGGGTGGCCGGGTTACCGACATCATGGTGGATGAAGGGGACGACGTCGCTGCTGGCGCATTGCTTGCCGGGCTTGACCCGGTACCACTACGAAATGCTCTGAACGCAGCTCGGGCCGAGGTTGCCAGAGCGAAGGCGAGTCTCGCCAAGCTGGAAGCGGGCAGCCGCTCTCAGGAAATTGAACAGGTGCGTGAAGCTGAGCGTCAGGCTCAGGCGGTTTTTTCCAGCAGGCAATTGGAGTTCAAGCGGTTGAGGGAGTTGGCTCAATCCGGCGCTACCAGTCAGCAAACCCTTGATAGTGCCCGTTATGCCCTCGACGAGGCGAGGGCCAGACTTGCAGAGGTACGGGCCACGCTTTCCCTGCTGGAAGAGGGTCCTCGCGTTGAAGATATCGATGCGGCCAGCGCCCAGCTGGAAGCAGCACAGGCCCAGGCCGCCCAGGCGGAAACCGCGATGTCTGACGCACGGCTGACAGCACCGTCTGATGCATTGGTGCTAACGCGGATCGTTGAACCGGGAGCCATTGTTCAAGCTGGTGGCCCGGTGTTGAGTCTGGCGCTTCGGGACCCGGTTTACGTGCGGGCTTACGTCAGTGAAGCAGACCTTGGCGGTGTTGCACCGGGTACAGCTGTGGTGGTGTCCACTGACAGCAGCACCCGGCAATACCATGGGCAGGTAGGCTTCGTCTCTCCCCGTGCGGAATTTACCCCCAAAACGGTTCAAACCGAGTCTCTGCGAACCGAGCTGGTTTATCGACTGCGTATCGTGGTTGATGATGCGGATGAGCACCTGCTGCAAGGCATGCCTGTAACGGTTCGTCTGGCGCAGCCATGACCGCCATCGTTCTGGACAATGTCTGCAAAACATTCGGCAAGACTCCGGCGTTGGCTGGTGTCTCCGGAGAAATCGCCGCAGGTCGGCTAACCGGTCTTGTTGGTCCTGACGGTGCCGGCAAGACCACGCTGATCCGCCTGATGGCGGGCTTGCTCGCTCCGGATGAGGGGCGCCTCAGCGTTGCAGGACTTGATCCCGTTGTCGACGGTGATGCACTTGCCGAGTCGGTCGGTTACATGCCCCAGCGTTTCGGTCTTTATGAAGACCTGTCTGTGCTGGAGAACCTTCATCTCTATGCCGAGTTGCGGGCGTTGCCCAGGCGTGATTATGGGCGAACCCTTGATAGGCTTCTGGAATTTACCCGGTTGGGGCCGTTTACAGATCGTCTTGCCGGGCGCCTGTCGGGAGGGATGAAACAGAAGCTTGGGCTGGCCTGCGCCTTGATTACCTCACCCAAAGTGCTGCTACTTGACGAACCCGGGGTGGGTGTTGATCCGGTCAGCCGGCAGGATCTTTGGCGAATGGTTCAGGAACTGACCGCTGAGGGTATGGCGGTGATCTGGGCAACTGCCTATCTGGAGGAAGCGGAGCGGTGTGAAGATGTTCTCCTGTTGAACGAGGGGAAACTCACATTCAGAGGCCCCCCGGGCGATCTGACCCGCCGACTACAGGGGCGGTGTTTCCAGGTTCTGGGGCAGGACGACAGGCGCAACCTGTTGAGCCGTGTGCTTGCGCTTCCGGGCGTATGTGATGGCACTATCGAAGGTGACCGGATTCGTGTGGTCATGGATGCAGGCGTTGATCTTCCGGATTTGCCGGGAGTCACTGACGTACGACCGGTCCCGCCGCGGTTTGAGGATGCCTTTATTGATCTTCTCGGGGGTGGGCCAGGTGGTCATTCTCCCCTGGCAGAGCAGATGCCCGAAAGTACAGCGAGAGATGACACTGTTAGTTGTGAAAAACTGACTCGTCGCTTTGGAGACTTTGTGGCCGCCGATGAGGTCAGTTTCAGTGTGAAGTCGGGAGAGATACTGGGTTTGCTCGGCCCTAATGGTGCCGGTAAATCCACCACCTTCAAGATGCTTTGCGGACTTCTTGAGCCCTCTGGCGGGGAAGCGCGGGTTGCCGGTGTGGATCTGCGCCGTGCCGCAAGCGATGCCAAGCTGAAGTTGGGCTACATGGCCCAGAAGTTTTCGCTCTACGGGCTGCTGTCTGTACGCCAGAACCTGGCTTTTTACGCTGGAGTTTACGGCCTGCGCGGAAGGCAGAAGCGCGAACGAATCAGCCAGATGGTGGAAGCCCTTCAGCTCGGCCCGCTGCTTAACCGTTCGCCGGATCAGCTGTCCCTGGGGTTCAAGCAGAGGCTCGCATTGGCGTGTGCACTCATGCATCGCCCGCCCATCCTGTTTCTGGATGAGCCGACATCAGGCGTAGACCCGATTACCCGACGGGAATTCTGGACCCATATCAATGGTCTGGTGACCCGAGGGGTGACGGTTCTGGTAACCACTCACTTTATGGACGAAGCGGAGTATTGTGACCGGGTCGCGCTGATGCATAGGGGCAGGATCATTGCCCTGGATACCCCAGACAACCTCAAGGCACGCGCCGGTGAGGGTGCGAGCATGGAGCAGGCTTTTATTCACCTGATAGAGGGGCAGGGTGATGAGTAGCCGACGGTTGCGGGCCTTGGTGTTCAAGGAAAGCCTGCAGATTTTGCGGGACCCTTCGGCCATCCTGATCGCTTTTGTACTGCCAGTACTTTTGTTGTTTTTGTTTGCCTACGCTGTCTCGCTGGATATCCGCCAGGTTCCTCTTGGCGTCGTGTTGCAGACAGACAGTGCCCGGGCCCAGTCGCTGGCGGCTGAATTCGGTGGTACACGCTATTTCAAAGTGGTGCCTGCCCGGCATCGGCATGAGGTGACACCTCTGCTGGTCAGTGGTCATATCAAAGGCTACGTGGTGATTCCTCCGGATTTTGAACAGAGGTTGTTGCGGGGCGAACCACTGATTCAGGTAATAACCGACGGAACACAGCCAAATACCGCCAATTTTGTTGCCGGCTATACCCGGGGCACACTGGTGAACTGGCTATCAGACCATGGTCTTCAGTCGCCAGTCCGACTGGAACCCCGGTTTTGGTTCAACCCTGAAGTTGAAACCCGCCGCTTTCTGGTACCTGGCGCAATTGCCATTATTATGACCATGATTGGAACTCTTCTGACCGCGCTGGTGGTGGCCCGTGAGTGGGAAAGGGGCACCATGGAAGCGTTGCTGTCCACGCCGGCCCGAATCCCCGAAATACTGTTAGGAAAGTTATTGCCGTATTTCGGTTTGGGGCTGATAGCCACGATGGGTAGCACGTTGCTTGCTATCCACATATTCGATGTTCCGTTGCGAGGGAGTTGGGGAACTCTCCTGTTGGTATCGTCCTGCTTTCTTGTGCCAGCTCTGGGGCAGGGGCTTGTGATCTCCGCATTGGCCAAAAATCAGTTTATTGCGGCCCAGGCCGCCCTGTTTTCGGGGTTTCTGCCAGCGTTCCTGTTGTCGGGCTTCCTGTTCGAGATTGATGCCATGCCGCCGGCTATACGGCTGCTGACCCATATTGTGCCGGCGCGGTATTTCATCGAGAGCCTGCACAGTATTTTCCTGGTGGGCGATGTGTGGCCATTACTGACCCGGGATATGCTGGCCATGCTGGCGATAGGGGCGGTAATGTTTGTCATTGCCCGTGCAAAAACGCGCAAGAGCCTGGAATAGTGTCATGAATAGGTCCCGGCTTATTGCTCAAATCATTAAGGAGTTGCTCAGCCTGCTTCGTGACCCCAGGGCCCGGGCAATCCTTGTGCTGCCGCCGTTACTGCAATTGCTCATTTTCTCTTTTGCCGCCACCCTGGAAGTGAGGAATACCACCATTGCGGTGTTCAATGAGGACTCAGGACAGGCCTCGGAAGCGTTGGTCACCGCCGTTGCACATGCCAGCTTCGTCAGCAACGTCGTCCCGGTGTATGACCACCGGCATCAGGACCAGTTGATTGAACGGGGCGAAGTGTTGCTGGCGCTGCACATTCCGGAAACCTTTTCCCGTCTGAAAATGGCCGGTGAGGCTGCGCCGGTTCAGGTAATTCTTGATGGCCAGAAAGCCAATACGGCACAGGTGGCGCTTAGCTACCTGCAGGCTATTGCCATGGCGCAGGGAGATGCCGTTGAACCCATGGTGTTGCGCCACGCCTTTAATCCGAACCTGATCTATCAGTGGTATGTAGTACCAAGCCTGTCCGGCATCCTTTCCATGTTTATCGCCCTGGTGGTTACCGCGCTGTCGATTTCCCGGGAACGGGAACTGGGCACTTTTGACCAGCTGCTGGTATCGCCAACCACACCCTCCGAAATTATTCTCGCAAAATGCCTGCCGGCGGTGCTGGTCGGCTTTGTTATGGGTGCTGTTATGGTCAGTGCCGCTCTGTTCCTGTTTCGCGTGCCGTTTACCGGTTCCCTGCTTTGGTTGGCCGCAGCACTGGGTCTGTTCATGGTTTCTGTGGTTGGCATTGGCCTGATGGTTTCTGCCATTTCCGAAACCCAGCAGCAGGCAATCCTCGGAGCCTTTTCAATTGGTGTGCCCATGGTGCTGGTGTCCGGCTTTGCAACGCCAGTGGAAAACATGCCGTTGATATTGCAGTGGGTGGCTCAGGCCATTCCACTAACGCACTTCCTGGTGATTGTGCAGGGAAGTTTTCTCAAAGCGTTGCCAGCAGAGGTTGTCGTTTCTCACTTGTGGCCAATGGCTGTAGCTGCCGTAGTGATGCTGTCTGGAGCAACGCTTGTGGTCCGTAGACGATTGCATTAACCCGGTGCTGTGAAAGCGGATGTTCGGGTAATCCGAAATTTAGGTTTTCTGTGAAAGTAAGCATGCTTATAATGTTGTACCTTCTAAAAAGGTCATAACAACATATAAAACCAACTTCGGGAAGCGAGCATGAGTCAAGACAACAGCAATCCCTCCAAACCTGTTAGCTGGAACCTCGGTTCGGGGCGGCTTAACCTGAGGTTCGTGTTCCTGGTGATGGTGCCCCTCATCATCCTGGTGTCCTCAGCTATCCTGTACCTTCTCGGTGGCCGCTACGTTGATTCCGAAAACGCCTATGTGCGGGCAGATATGGTGTCGGTGGTTCCCGAAGTGTCCGGAACGATTACCCGTGTTGCGGTCCGGGAGAATCAGTCAGTTGCGGCCGGGGATCTGCTATTTACCATCGACCCTGTTCGGTATCAGATCGAAGTTAGCCAGGCGGAGTCAGAACTGGCGGATGTGCGAATCGAAATCCAAACACTCAAGGCCCAGTACGGCGAACAAACCCAGCAACTCCAGACCGCCCGCAGTAATCTGGCTTTTGCAAAGCGTGAATACAATCGCCAGGTCGAACTTTCCCGTAGTCATGCGGTGTCCGACTCCATTCTCGATAGCTATCGCCACAAACAGGATCTTGCCGAGCAGGAAGTGGCACAGGTTCGTAAAGGGCTTGAGCGTCTGAAAGCTGGACTGGCGGGCGATCCTGATATTGCTGTAACTGACCACCCGGTGTACCAGAAGGCTAAGGCAGCGTTGTCAGCCGCCCGACAGGATCTTCAGGACACCGAAGTGAAGGCCCGCTTTGCTGGCATTGCCTCCAAAACGCCCGTTGTCGGTCAGTACGCCGGTCCCGGCCATGCTGCGATGAGCATGGTCTCTACGGGTCAAGTCTGGGTGGAAGCTAATCTCAAGGAAACCCAGCTGACTCATGTGCAGGAAGGCCAGCCTGTTGTTGTTGTCGTCGATGCCTATCCGGACGTCGAACTTGAGGGTAAGGTCATCAGCATTGCCGGTGCTACCGGTTCCGAGTTTTCGGTATTGCCTGCCCAGAATGCCACAGGTAACTGGGTTAAAGTCGTTCAGCGGGTTCCGGTCCGGATCGAATTGGTCGATGCCCCGACAACCCAGCGGTTGCGCTCCGGGATGAGTGTTTCGGTTGATATTGATACCGGTTGGCATCACCGGGGGCCTGCATTCCTGTCGCCATTGACGGCCTGGATGCAGGGCTTTGTGGGCTCGGCGGCTGCGGCTGAACGGCACGGGGCCGAAGGGTGAGTCCTCAGGAAAGCGAAGGCGGTAAGAGCCTGAACCGGGGATTGATCACTGTTTCTATCATGCTGGCGACGATCATGCAGGCGGTGGACACCACCATCGCCAACGTAGCGTTGCCGAATATGCAGGGCAGTATGTCCTCGACGTCGGAGCAGATTGCCTGGGTGCTGACGTCCTATATTGTGGCGGCCGCAATCATGACTCCCATGACCGGCTTCTTGTCTGCCCGCATAGGTCGGAAGCGGCTGTTTGTTATTTCTGTCACCGGTTTCACCATTACCTCCCTGTTGTGTGGCGTAGCGGTTTCCCTGGAGCAGATTGTGCTGTTCCGGCTGCTTCAGGGTATTTTCGGTGCCGGGCTGGTGCCGCTTTCCCAGTCTGTCCTTCTGGATACTTTCCCGAAGGAGAAGCATGGCTCGGCCATGGCCATCTGGGGTGTTGGTGTGATGGTCGGTCCTATTCTTGGCCCCACTCTCGGGGGCTATCTGACTGAGTATTACAACTGGCGTTGGGTGTTTTTCATCAACCTGCCGGTGGGTATTCTGGCACTGGCTGGCATCCTCATGTTTGTTCCGGAAACGGAAAAGTCGAACCGGCGATTTGATCTGTTTGGTTTTGCGCTTCTCTCGCTGGCCATCGGCTCTTTACAGCTCATGCTGGATCGAGGGCAGAGCCTGGACTGGTTTTCCTCGACCGAGATCATCATAGAAACGCTGGTTGCTGCGGTTTGTTTCTACATGTTTGTGGTGCACATGATGACGGCGAAGGAACCCTTCCTTGAGCCGGGGTTGTTCATGGACCGGAACCTGATCATCGGTTTGATCTTTATCTTTATTGTCGGTGTAATTCTGCTGGCGACACTTGCGCTGCTTCCGCCGTATTTGCAAAACCTCATGGGGTATCCGGTAATTACCACCGGTGAATTGCTGGCTCCGAGGGGGATGGGAAGCATGGTTGCCATGCTTATGGTTGGGCGTCTGGTAAACCGGGTAGATGTCAGGTTGCTGGTGGGTACCGGGCTGACGTTGACCGCTTATTCGTTGTTTGAAATGGCACAGTTCAACCTCAATATCCAGCCTTCTGCGTTGGTGTTTACCGGAATTGTTCAGGGCCTGGGGCTTGGGTTTATTTTTGTGCCACTCAGCACGATCACCTTCTCCACACTGGATCAGCGTTATCTCACGGAAGGAACAGCCATGTTCAGCCTGATGAGGAATATTGGCAGCAGCATCGGCATTTCGGCCATGGTCGCTCTTGCAGCCCGTAACACCCAGATCAACCACGCTGTCCTGGGTGAGCAGCTTACGCCGTTCCGCGAACCGCTCCAGAGGATGATGGGTGGCGCCGGCATCGGGCTGAGTTCGGATCAGACTCTGGCCATGCTGAATGAGGAGCTGACACGCCAGTCTGCAGCGATTGCCTACCTGAACGATTTCCGGTTTATGGCCTGGATGACCCTGGCAGTGATACCGCTGATCTTTCTGTTCCGGGGCAGCAAGGAGGCATCGTCGAAGCCGGAGGGAAAAGGCGCAGAATCTGCGCCTCAGGAGGCGTGAAAGGGTAGTACACCTCAGGTTTGCGGGAGCTTTCCCACCAAAGCCTGTGCAATGGCCTGGTAACCTTTTGCACTCGGGTGATAGCCATCCCGGGCCAGTAGCGTCGGGTCAACAACCGCTGGGTAGTCCAGATAGGTAAACGACTCCGGACGCTCCCGGGCTGTCCGCCTCAGAATGTGGTCCAATTGTCGGGCCCTCCATCCCATCACCTGTCTCAATGGCGCTGGCAGCGCGGTAAACCGGTGCATCGGGGGAACGCTAAGTAGCTGAACAGGACGCGGATACCTCTCTGCGAGCGTTGCCCTGAGCGTCAGCAACTGCTGCTGGAAACGGGACCGGCGTGTGAAGCCGGTTGTATCGTTAACCCCCATGCTCAGCAACACCAGGTCTGCTGCCGGCAGTGGTACCTGCAGCAGGTTGCGGTTCAGTTGTGTCAGCCGTATCCCGTTTACCCCGTAGGTGTGCCAGCTCACGACTTGCCCGGTCCTTTGGTGGAGCAGCCGCGCAAGCTGGCTCGCGAGCCCCTGATCATGCCTCTCTATACCGACGCCTGCTGCTGTCGATTCTCCGATCACCAGTATCCGTAGATCAGGTTCACCCTCACCATACTGACCATGGGTATCTCCGCCGGCTTCAGCCAATCGTGGCGTGACTCGCCGGGTGCGTTTTCCCTGATACAAAAGTAGTGGAAGCAGCGCGACCGTGGTTAGCCAGAAAGGGATGTGCATTGTGTTATATCCGCCTTGTGACGACGATATGGCGAGTGTTGGTGTCGATCAACTTAACACCTTTCAATATCGGTTTTGGTGATGGTTTTCATAAGAATTTGAAGTCTAACGTTAAATTTCAAATGGTATGAGGTATGCATTTTATTTCATTGCATGCCTGGAAGTGTTGGCTTTGGCATGTAGGTGTTTGTGATTTAACGGATTTCTATCTTACTTTGAAAATCAAGGGAGAATCACGTGAAACAGCTTATTCTAGGGATGGCGCTTTCGTTGTTTGGAATGACCGCTTATGCAGTTCCGATTTCCTTCGAATTCAGCGGTGGCTCGATTGAAACTACTGGTTGCTTGTGCCTCGGAAACTATTCTGACAATGCCGGTTCTGCGTGGCTGGATGACGGTGAGTCAGCTGACTTCACCTTTGGCACAGCCAGTGTGTTGGGAATCGGTTCTGGTATTCTTGAAGCAACCGTTGATTTTCTGTCACCGATATCCAACGGTGAAAGTGTCGACGGTCAATTCAGCGTAATATCCATTGGGCTGCTGTCTGGCGGGAAGTGGACCGGCGGATCTGTCGACTTTGATTACAACACCGGCCTGTATGCGGGGACGGCTCGTCTGATTTTTGATGCTGTCGATACCGGCTTGCAACTTGGACCTCATTTCAAATTGACCGGTAGCATTGTGAACCTGGGTTCTGTGGCGGTATCCGTGCCTGAGCCTACCCCTCTTGCTCTGCTGGGCTTGGGGCTTCTCGGTCTTGCCTACCGTCAACGTTGTCGGCAGTGATTGTATGCTGAGTCAAAAATACCCGGGACCTCCCGGGTATTTTTATGTCCATTATTTCGTGGTCACAACCTGCATGATCAGTTTCCCGTCTTTCTTGATCGGCCCATCCTCTTTGGCGCCCAGGGTGTATTCGAAGATGCCGGTCTTCATGCCGCCGCTTTCACCGTGAACCATCAGCATGAGCATCTCTCCGGGTTTGACCTCTTCGGTGAGGATCGCCGCTACATCCATATTCTTACCTTTCTTCAGCGGTGCATGGCCAACAACCGGGCCAGGCTTCATATTGCTGTCAGTACGATGGACTACCAGCCAGCCATTGGTCTCGGCATTTACTTTTTTTGCGGTGACGCTACCTGCGGCAACACTCTGATCGTCAGCCCAGACCTGAGCACCATCCATTTCTTCGTGATGCCCGGCTGAGGCGGGGCCAGCGAGCAGTGCGCCAGAAAAAATTACGGCAGACAACGTAGACAGTTTGGTAAGTTTCTTCGTCATGGCATTCTCCTGAGGTTCTGGTTTTCCCCATCGATTTGATGAATTGTTGATGGGTGTGTTGGTGATACGGACCAGGCCGGAAATCGGTTGCAGAATTCAGGAAATTTTTTTGAGGGGGGATCCACCCCGGTTTCCCGGGGTGGATCAAGGGCCGGTTTTTCGAAATCTACTTTTTGAGCCCCATCTCTTCGATGGAGATCTCGCGCATCTTGAACTTCTGGATCTTCCCGGTGACTGTCATCGGGAAGGCATCCACGAACTTGTAGTTGCGAGGAATCTTGAAGTGGGCAATCTTGCCCTTGCAGAACGCCTGCAGATCATCGCTGTTAACCTGTTCTGCACCTGGGCGCAGCTTGATCCAGGCAATCAGTTCCTCTCCGTATTTCTCATCAGGAATACCGGTGACCTGGACTTCTTCAATCGATGGGTGGGTGTAGAGGAACTCCTCGATCTCTTTCGGGTAGATGTTTTCTCCACCGCGAATCACCATATCCTTGATGCGGCCAACGATCTGGATGTATCCCTCGTCGTCCATGGTGGCCAGGTCTCCGGTATGCATCCAGCCCGCATCGTCGATGGCCTCGCGGGTTTTCTCCTCGTTGTTCCAGTACTTCAGCATGACGCTGTAGCCCCGGGTGCACAACTCGCCGATTTCACCCCGGGGAACCACGTTGCCGGTGCCGGGTTCAACGATCTTGGTTTCCAGGTGCGGCTGCGTGCGTCCCACGGTGGTGACCTGTTTCTCAAATGGGTCAAGGGAGCTGGTCTGGGTCGATACCGGGCTGGTTTCGGTCATGCCGTAGGCAATCTGCACTTCTTTCATGTGCATCTTGCCGTTGACCTGCTTCATTACCTCGGCCGGGCAGATGGAGCCTGCCATCACGCCTGTGCGCAGAGAGGACAGGTCATAACTGTCGAACTCCGGGTCTGCCAGTTCGGCGATGAACATGGTGGGTACACCGTAAAGTGCGGTGGCTTTTTCCTTATGCACGGCACGGAGAACGGACTTCGGCTCAAAACCTTCGTCAGCATAGATCATGGTGGAACCATGGGTGATGCAGCCCAGATTGCCCATTACCATGCCAAAGCAATGGTATAGCGGTACAGGAATGACCAGACGATCCTTTTCGGTATAGCGTTGGCTTTCTGCCACGAAATAGCCGTTGTTCAGGATGTTGTGATGGGTGAGGGTGGCACCCTTGGGATTGCCCGTTGTGCCGGAAGTGAACTGGATGTTAATTGGATCATCGAACTGGAGCGAGCCCTGGCGCCTGGTCAGTTCGTCCGCAGACACTTCTTTGGCAAAGTCGACAAATTCCTTCCAGGTCCACATGCCGTCGTGGTTGTCGTCGTGAACATTAATCACTGCCCGGAGATCGGCCACGTTCTCAGCCTTTAACTTGCCCGGGGCGCTGCGTTTCAGCTCCGGAGCCAGCTCGTAGAGCATTTCCCGGTAATTAGACGCCTTGAAACTGTCGGCGGTGACCAGCACGCTGATGCCGGCCAGGTTCATGGCGTACTTCAGTTCGTGAACGCCGTAGGCCGGGTTGATGTTGACGAGGATGGCGCCGACTTTTGCGGTGGCAAACTGGGTCACTGTCCACTCATAGCGGTTGGGCGCCCAGATGCCCACGCGGTCGCCGCGCTTGACGCCAATGGCCATGAAAGCGCGAGCCGCCTCATTGACCTTGTCCACGAACTCCCGGTAGGTCCAGCGGATATCCTGATGCAGGCACACCAGGGCTTCGGTATCGGGGTATTTCTCTGCCGTACGGTCCAGCATGTCTCCGATGGTCATGCCCAGCAGGGGTACGTCGGCGGTTCCGCTGGTGTAGCTTGGGAGAGTCTTGCTCATGTCTCTGCCTCCATTGTTTTTGTATTCGAGGGCAAGCAAGTGTGAGTACTTGCTAGCGACTCTGGCTGTGATACTCGGGGTTGGGTTTCATATCGCTGGCTATCGCCACGCGGTTAGACATGTTGTAAAAGCCGATCAGGTTACTCAGATCCCAGATAGCCCGGTCGCTGAGGCCGGCATCGCGCAGTGTCTGGATGTCGTCTTCGGTGACGGTGGCCGGAGATCGGGTCAGGTGTGAGGCGAAGTCCAGCATGGCACGCTGCCGCGGTTCCAGTGTCGCACTGCGGTAGTTCATGACCATGTGCTCGCCCAGGGCCGGATCGCCGCTGAGTACTCTTACCGCTGCGCCGTGGGCGACCAGGCAGTAGAAGCATTTGTTCTCGGAAGACACCACGACGGCCACCATTTCCCGCTCAAGCTTGGAGAGTTCGCCTTCGCCCAGCATGAGTTCGTTGTAGAGTTTGGTGAAGCCTTCAAGCTGTTTGAGGTTCTGGCTATAGGCGGTGAGCACGTTCGGGATCATGCCGAGTTTTTCCTGACAGATCTGGAAGTACTTCTGGGTATCCTCCGGGAGGTTGCTGATCTCGGGGATTGGGAGGTCCAGGGCTACTACATTATTATTCATCATTGGCATTGTCCTCCTAGTGCCTGGCCTACTTTTGAACCATTGTGGCGGCTCAATTGGCCGCAGATCCAGTCGCCGGTGGCGACGAGTTTGTCGAGATCCACGCCGGTCTCGATGCCAAGGCCATTAAGCAGGTAAAGAACGTCCTCTGTGGCCACGTTGCCGGAGGCACCTTTGGCATAAGGACAACCACCGAGGCCTGCGACAGATGAATCGATAACTGCAATGCCTTCTTCCAGGACCGCATAGAGGTTGGCCAGGGCCTGGCCGTAGGTGTCGTGGAAGTGGGCGGCGAGGCGTTCAACCGGGATGTGTTTGGCCACGGCTTCCAGCATTTTCTTGGCTTTCAGCGGTGTGCCGACGCCAATGGTGTCACCCAGGGAGATTTCGTAGCAGCCCAGGTCATAGAGGGCCTTGGCCACGGTGGCTACCTGTTCCGGCTGGATGTCGCCTTCATAGGGGCAGCCAAGTACCGTGGAGACATAGCCTCGCACGGGGATGTTGTGCTTGCGGGCTTCCTCCACCACAGGGGCGAACCGCTCCAGGCTTTCCGCAATGCTGCAGTTGATGTTTTTCCGGGTGAAGGATTCCGAGGCAGCGCCAAAGACGGCCACTTCGTCCACATTGGCCGCCAGGGCACCCTCAAAGCCTTTCAGGTTAGGGGTGAGGGCAGAGTAGCGAACGCCCGGTTTGCGGGTGATACCAGCCATGACATCGGCCGCATCGCCCATCTGTGGCACCCATTTGGGAGAGACAAAGCTGGCGGCCTCAATGTGGCTCAGGCCACAGTTGGCAAGTCGATCGATCAAGCCGGTTTTGATGTGTGTGGCAATGACCGGGCCGGACTCGTTCTGGAGGCCGTCCCGTGGGCTCATTTCCACCAGGCGAACCTGTTTGGGAAAGGCCATTATTCTGCCTCCCCGGTGTCAATGGCGATGAGCTCGGCGCCTTCGGAGACCTGGTCGCCTTCGCCAAAGAAAATGTCGGTGACGACACCATCAGCCGGGGCTTTGATGGCATGTTCCATTTTCATGGCTTCCATGATGACCAGGGTCTGGCCGGCGCTGACCTTATCTCCAACCTGAGCTTGAATGGCGACAACAGCACCGTTCATCGGTGCGGCGAGGCTGCCTTCTCCGGCCATTTCTTCGTTGCCGTAGGTCTCTCGATAAACGGTGCACTTGAAGGTGTCGCCTTCGTAAAAGAGCACCAGTTCGTCGTCGTGCAAGTTGCCATGAACACTGAGGCGGTGGCCATTGATGACCGCCTGAAGGTAGTCGTCAGCCAGCCTGGCGTTCAGATGGTAGACGCTGTCTCCGACGAACACCTGATAGCGGTCATCCCGTTCGAGGATTTTCAGCTCGTGAATTTCCTCACCGACTTGCAGTTTGAGTGGCTGGGCGTACTCGGAGTTCATACGCCAGCTGTTCTTGCGGCCAAATGGCGACCAGGGATCAGCGGTAACCGGTTCACAGGACTTGCGCTGTTCCAGAATGAACCCGGCAGCCAGCACCAGTGCCTTGTCCAGATCGAGCCGGGATTTCGGGAACAGAAGTTCCTCATGAGCGCTGATGAAATTGGTGGTGAGGTCTGCTTCGCGGAAAGGCTGGCAGTCCACGGTGGCATGCAAGAACCGTATGTTGGTTTTCAGGCCGGCAATCCGGTATTGCTCCAGAGCCTGAACCATGCGGTTGATGGCCTGCTCCCGGGTTTCGTCCCAGACAATCAGTTTGGCGATCATCGGGTCGTAGTGAATGCTGATGTCGTCGCCCTCGGTAACGCCGGTATCAACCCGCACATGGGCGGATTCATCGGGGGTACTGAGGTAACGCAGGGTGCCGGTGGCAGGCAGGAAATCCTGGTCCGGGTCTTCAGCGTAGATGCGTGCCTCGACTGCGTGGCCGCGGGTTTTGACCTGTTCCTGATTCAGCGGCAGGGCTTCGCCCCAGGCCACTTTCAGCTGCCATTCCACGAGATCCTGTCCGGTAACCATCTCGGTCACCGGGTGTTCAACCTGCAGTCGCGTATTCATCTCCATGAAGAAGAAGGATCCGTCCACGTCGTACAGGAACTCGACAGTACCAGCACCCACGTAGTTGATGGCCTGGGCTGCCCGTACAGCGGCTTCGCCCATCGCCTTTCGGGTGTCATCGGACAGTCCCGGAGCAGGTGCCTCCTCAAGGACTTTCTGATGCCGCCTTTGCACAGAACAGTCTCGCTCGGCCAGGTAGATGCCGTTGCCCTGCTGATCGCAGAATACCTGGATCTCTACGTGGCGAGGTTGGGTAAGGTAGCGTTCGATGAGCATATCCGGGTTGCCGAAGGCATTACGTGCTTCCCGCTGGGCAGCGGCGAGCGCCTCGTCAAACTCTCCCATGTTCCCGACAACCCGCATGCCTTTACCGCCACCACCAGCAACGGCTTTGAGCAACAGCGGGAAGCCACACTTTTCCGCTTCGGCCCGCAGCAGTTCGGGGGATTGGTCGTTGCCGTGATAACCGGGAACAAGGGGAACGCCGGCGTCTTCCATAATGGCTTTGGCGGCGGATTTGGAGCCCATGGCGGCAATGGCCGAAGAGGGTGGGCCGATGAACACCAGGTCATTGGCCTCGCAGGCTTCTGCGAAATCGGTGTTCTCTGACAGAAAACCGTAGCCAGGATGGATCGCCTGGGCGCCACTCTCTTTGGCAATCTGGATGATTTTGTCGCTGCGCAGGTAGCTTTCGGAACTTGGGGCAGGGCCTATATGAAACGCTTCGTCTGCCATGGCGACATGGCGGGCGTTGGCGTCTGCATCGGAGTAGACCGCTACACAACGAATGCCCATGCGGTGTGCTGTCTGGATGATCCGGCAGGCGATTTCGCCCCGGTTGGCTATGAGAATCTTGCTGAACATTGTTGTTATTCCTCCGGAACCCAGTTGGCCTTGCGCTTGTTGAGGAAGGCGCTGAGGCCTTCCTGACCCTCTTTACCTACGCGAATGTCGGCAATCCGGTGTGCGGTATCGTCGATGACATCGGCGCTGATGGGCTTGTGGCTTACCGCGAATACCAGGTCCTTGGCGGCTTTCATGGCTTCGGGCCCGTTGTTGGCCAGTTGTTTCAGAAGTTCGCTGCAGCGCTGCTCCATGGCGGTGGTGTCTTCGCAGACCATATGGACCAGTCCATAATCCGCGGCTTCAGCGGCGCTGAAAATTTCGGCTGAGATGAAATATCGTCGGGCCTGCCGTTCACCGATGGCGCGAACCACATACGGACTGATGACCGAAGGGATGAGACCCAATTTGACCTCACTCAGGCAGAAGCTGGCCTTTTCAGTAGCGATGACGATGTCACAGCATGCGGCCAGCCCGACGGCACCGCCAAAAGCGGCGCCCTGAACCAGACCAATGACCGGTTTGGTCAGGTGATTCAGTACGTTCATCAGTCTCGCCAGTTCCCGGGAATCGTCCAGGTTCTCCTGACGGGTGTTGTCCGCCATCCGGCGCATCCAGCCGAGATCGGCTCCCGCTGAGAAGTGCTTGCCCTCTGAGCGGAGGATGACGATGTTGGTGGCTTCGTCTGCTTCAACGTCGTTCAGAGCCTGAATCAACTGCTGAATGATCACGTCGTCGAAGGCGTTGCGTTTGTCCGGCCGGTTCAGCACAACTTCGGTGACGCCGTCTTCGCGACGCCGGGTAAGAACCGCTTTTTCCTGTTCTATCATGGTCATTACCCCCGGATCACATGCGGAACACGCCGAAGCGGGAAGGCTTCGCCGGCCGGTTCAGAGTGGCAGAAAGGCTCAGGGCGACCACTTCCCGAGTTTGGGCCGGGTCAATGACGCCGTCGTCCCACAGGCGGGCGCTGGCATAGTACGGGTGGCCCTGGTGTTCGTAGGTGTCGGCAATCGGCTTCTTGAACGCCGCTTCTTCCTCGTCGCTCCAGGTTTGGCCTTTTCGCTCCATGCCCTCGCGGCGGACCTGAGCCATCACGCCAGCGGCTTGCTCACCGCCCATGACGGAGATGCGGGCGTTGGGCCACATCCACAGGAAGTCCGGGCTGTAGGCGCGGCCGCACATGCCGTAGTTACCAGCCCCGTAGCTGCCGCCGATCAGCACGGTGATTTTGGGTACGTTGGCGCAGGCCACGGCCATCACCATCTTGGCGCCGTGTTTGGCGATACCTTCGGCTTCGTATTTCTGGCCGACCATAAAACCGGTGATGTTCTGCAGGAACAGCAGCGGGATGTTGCGCTGGCAACAGAGCTCGATAAAGTGCGCACCTTTCTGGGCAGACTCGCTGAACAGGATGCCGTTGTTGGCGATGATGCCTACCGGGTAGCCGTGAATATGGGCAAAGCCGGTCACCAAGGTCTGGCCGTAGTAGCGTTTGAATTCGTCGAACTCGGAGCCGTCGACGATTCGGGCAATCACGTCACGCACGTCGAACTGTTTGCGCAGGTCGGTGCCTACGATGCCGTAGATCTCCTGCTCGTCGTATAGCGGTGCCCGAGGCTTCTGGACTTCCACAGGCACCGGCTTGCGGCGGTTCAGGTTGGCGACGCAGCGACGGGCGATTTCCAGTGCGTGGGCATCGTTTTCGGCATAATGGTCGGCGACACCGGAGGTTTTGCAGTGTACGTCTGCACCGCCAAGATCTTCGGCGCTGACCACTTCACCAGTGGCGGCTTTTACCAGTGGCGGTCCGGCCAGGAAGATGGTGCCCTGGTTGCGTACGATGATGGATTCGTCAGCCATCGCCGGCACGTAGGCGCCCCCGGCGGTGCACAGGCCCATGACAACGGCGATCTGTGGAATGTCGTCGGCGGACATGCGGGCCTGGTTGTAGAAGATGCGGCCAAAGTGGTCGCGATCCGGGAAAACTTCGTCCTGCCGGGGCAGGTTGGCGCCGCCGGAATCCACCAGATAGATGCAGGGCAGCCGGTTCTGCATGGCGATTTCCTGGGCCCGCAGGTGCTTTTTGACGGTCAGGGGGTAGTAGCTTCCACCTTTCACGGTGGCATCGTTTGCGATGATCATGCATTCGGTGCCGGAGACGCGGCCTATACCTGCGATGACGCCTGCTGCGGGTACTTCTTCGCCGTAGACGTTGTAGGCGGCGAACTGGCCGACTTCCAGGAAGGGCGATCCGTCGTCAAGGAGGCGGTTGATGCGTTCTCTGGGAAGCAGTTTGCCGCGGGCAACGTGGCGTTCCTGATAGGAGGGGCCGCCGCCTTGCTGAATTTTGGACACTTTTTCCCGCAGGTCCGATACGGCTTCGGCCATGGACTCTTTGTTGGCCTGAAACTCTTCGGCTCTCGGGTTTATTTTGCTTTGGAGTATGGTCATTTTCCCAGCCTTCTAGTTCGGGGCGTCCGGGTGTGGTGAACGTTCCTCCCGGGAACCGCTACGAGCACATCCATGTGCGCTTGTCTTCGGCCATCCCTGGCCTACGACATTCCCGGGAGGAACGCTCCCCACACCCTCGGCGTACCGTGGGAGTTGTAGTCCGTCTATCAATGCGATCAGAGCGTGTTACTTGTTCAGAAACAGCTCACGTCCGATCAGCATTCTGCGGATTTCGGATGTTCCCGCGCCGATTTCATAGAGCTTGGCGTCGCGCAGCAGGCGGCCAGTCGGGTATTCGTTGATGTAGCCATTACCGCCGAGCAGCTGGATCGCGTCCAGGGCCAGTTTGGTGGCCATTTCGGCGGAGTAGAGGATGGCGCCGGCGGCGTCTTTGCGGGTAGTCTCGCCGCGGTCGGCGGACTGGGCGACCATGTAGACGTAAGACTTGGCGGTGTTCATGAAGGTGTACATGTCCGCTACTTTGCCCTGGACCAGTTCAAACTCGCCGATGGCCTGGCCGAACTGTTTGCGCTCGCGGATGTAGGGGACAACCACGTCCATCGCGGCTTGCATGATGCCCAGCGGGCCGCCGGAGAGGACGAGGCGTTCGTAGTCGAGGCCGCTCATCAGGACTTTAGCGCCGTTCCCGATGCCACCGAGGATGTTCTCTTTGGGTACTTTACAGTCCTGGAACACCAGTTCGCATGTGTTGGAGCCGCGCATACCGAGCTTGTCGAGTTTCTGGTGACGGCTGAAGCCGGGATAGTCCCGTTCCACAATGAAGGCGGTTACGCCTTTGGAGCCGCCTTTCGGATCGGTTTTGGCATAGATAACGTAGGTGTTGGCGTCCGGACCGTTGGTGATCCACATTTTGTTGCCGTTCAGTACGTAGTGATCGCCTTCTTCACGGGCGTGCAGCTTCATGGAGATGACGTCTGAGCCGGCGTTGGGTTCGGACATGGCCAGGGCGCCAATGTGTTCACCGCTGACCAGTTTTGGCAGGTATTTCTTCTTCTGTTCTTCAGTGCCGTTGCGGTGGATCTGGTTTACGCAAAGGTTGGAGTGAGCTCCGTAGGAGAGGCCAACTGAGGCAGAAGCGCGGCTGATTTCTTCCATGGCGATCACGTGGGCGAGGTAGCCCATGTCAGAGCCGCCGTATTCTTCTTTCACGGTGATACCCAGCAAGCCCATGTCGCCCATCTTCCGCCACAGATCCATGGGGAATTCGTTGTTGCGATCAATCTCTTCGGCGCGAGGGGCAATTTCGGAGGCGGCGAAGCCGTTGATCTGCTCACGGAGCATGTCGAGGGTTTCGCCTAAGCCGAAATTAAGCTCTGAGTACTGTGATTTCATTGTTGGCTACCTTCTTTATCTGACTCTTGTTGTTTGATGGCTGCCACTGCAATCGGGCAGCTTTCTAGGATTCGTCTTTCACCAGGTCCGGCTGTTTTTTCTTTTTCAGCTCGGCCAGTGCTTCCCGGCACCGTGCTTCAGCGGTGTCCATCTCCATTTCTGCCTGGGCAATGTCGTTCTTTTGTTGTTCAAGGTGCGCTCGCCTGGCATTCAGAATTTCCAGCAACTTCAGCAACTGCTTTTCGTTTCCGGTTTCGGTTTCGTCCCACAGATCAAACAGCTCTCGGGTTTCCGCCAGGGTAAAGCCCATTCGCTTGCCCCGGAGGATCAGCTTCAGGCGCACCCGGTCTTTGGTGCTGAATACCCGGGTTTGCCCGCGGCGTGTGGGTTTCAGAAGACCTTCGTCCTCGTAGAAACGAATACTTCGGGTTGTCACGTCGAACTCCTGAGAGAGCTCGCTGATGCTGAATGTTCTTTTTTCGGCCATGACGATTTCCTTTTTCGACTTAGGTTAGATAAAGTTTACGTAAACGTAAAGTATTTTTAGGGTCGGATTTTTGAAAACCTGATTCCCAACAAGAGGAGTAGACGATGGAATTCAATAACGTGGGCGCCATTGTAACAGGCGGAGCCTCCGGACTTGGCGAAGGTGCTGCGCGGGCTCTGGCCGCTGCCGGGTGCAAGGTAGCGGTTCTGGATGTGCAGAAAGAGCTGGGTGAGAAGGTAGCGGCAGATATCGGAGGCATCTTCCTGGAATGCGATGTGACGTCCCCCGAGAGCGCTGAGGCTGCCTTCGCTGCCGCCCGCGAAGCCCATGGCCCTTGTGGAGTT
Organism: Marinobacter salinexigens; assembly: GCF_008370345.1. Classification (GTDB taxonomy): domain Bacteria; phylum Pseudomonadota; class Gammaproteobacteria; order Pseudomonadales; family Oleiphilaceae; genus Marinobacter; species Marinobacter salinexigens. The sequence continues at coordinate 39,877 of NZ_VTUU01000016.1, forward strand.
GTTGTGAACTGCGCGGGTATTGCCCCGGCAGCCAAGATTCTTGGCCGTGAAGGTGTGATGCCATTGGAGAACTTCAGCAAGGTGATCCAGGTCAATCTCATTGGAACGTTCAATATCCTGCGTCTGGCGGCGGCTGATATGGCAACTCGTGAGCCAAATGCTGATGGCGAGCGTGGTGTGATCATCAATACCGCATCGGTTGCCGCTTATGAAGGGCAAATCGGGCAGGCTGCCTATAGCGCCTCAAAAGGTGGTGTTGTTGCACTCACACTGCAATCCGCCCGTGAGCTGGCCCGTGAAGGTATTCGGGTGAACACCATTGCTCCCGGCCTGTTCCTGACGCCTATGATGGCAGGTATGCCTCAGGAGGTTCAGGACAGCCTGGCCTCGACTCTGCCGTTCCCGAAACGGCTCGGTAAACCTGAGGAATTCGGGATGATGGTGGATCAGATGGTTCGCAATCCTATCCTCAACGGTGAAGTCATCCGGCTCGACTGCGCTTTGCGCATGGCTCCGAAGTGACAGGTTTATATAAACAAAAAAAGACATAAAGCATCAATCTGCTGGTGACCAACAATGACTAATTCTGTCGATCAAGAAGAACTGGCGCTTTTCCGTGATTCCGTCATCAAGGCGCTCGAAGCGGAAGTGGCGCCTCATTATGAAACCTGGGAAAAGTCCGGAATTGTCCCGAGAGAGCTATGGAACACGCTGGGTAATGCCGGAATGCTGTGTGTAGATGTGCCCGAGGATTGTGGAGGCTGTGGCGCCCCGTTCCAGTATTCGGTTGTGGTGGGTGAGGAACTGGCCCGCATGGGGTTTGGGGCACTGTCTACCAACGTGATGGTGCACTCGGACATTGTTGCGCCTTACCTGAGCCACATCGGCAACGACCAACAGAAACAGCAATGGCTGCCGAAAATGGTTTCCGGTGAAGCCGTTGGCGCTATCGCCATGACCGAGCCAGGTGCTGGAAGCGATCTCCAGGCTATCCGAACCAGTGCTATCAGGGATGGTGATAGCTACATACTGAATGGCTCGAAAACGTTCATCACCAATGGTCAGCACGCTGACATGGTTATCGTGGCCGCCAAAACGGACCCGACTGCCGGAGCAAAGGGCATCAGCCTGTTCATGATTGATACCACTCTGCCCGGATTCAGCCGAGGCCGGAATCTGGACAAGATAGGCCAGCACTCAGGAGATACCTCCGAACTGTTTTTTTCGGATATGCGGGTGCCCGCAAGTGCCTTGTTGGGTGAAGAAGGGCAGGGCTTTGTCTACCTGATGCGCGAGTTACCGCGGGAGAGACTGGTTATCGGAGCGTTGGGAGTTGCGGCTGCGCGCGGTTCTCTGGATATGACGGTTGCCTACACCCAGGAGCGAGAGCTGTTTGGCCAGAAACTCTCGCAACTACAGAACACCCGCTTCGAGATAGCGAGGATGGAAACTGACTATCGGGTGAACAAGGCATTCGTGGACCAGTGCATCCGCGAATACGAAGACGGAAAACTCGACGCGCCAACGGCATCCATGGCCAAGTACAGCGCCACTGAGATGCAGTGCCGGGTAGCTGATGGCTGTTTGCAGCTGTTTGGAGGCTACGGCTACACCACGGAATACCCGATTTCCCGCAACTTCACCGATGCCCGGGTTCAGAGGATCTATGGCGGCACCTCGGAAGTCATGAAAGAAATTATTGCTCGTTCGGTTTTAGGAAGAGGATGACAACAATGAACAAAAACGACGTAGTAATCGCAGGATCTGCAAGAACCGCCATGGGAGGCATGATGGGCTCTCTGAGTTCCGTGCGTTCACCGGAACTGGGCGCTGTTTCGATTAAGGCGGCCATTGAACGCTCGGGCCTGCAGCCTGCCGATATTCAGGAAGTGATCATGGGCTGCGTGTTGCCGGCAGGTCTCGGCCAGGCCCCGGCTCGCCAGGCCTCCCGCAGCGCCGGCATCCCGGATAGCTCCGGCTGCACCACCGTCAACAAAATGTGCGGATCCGGCATGCAGGCCGTCATCATGGCCCACGATCAGATCAAGGCTGGCACCAACAGCATCATGATTGCCGGTGGTATGGAGAACATGAGCCAGGCCCCGTACCTGCTGCCGAAAGCTCGCGCCGGTATGCGTATGGGCCACGGCCAGGTGATCGACAGCATGTTCTTCGACGGGCTTGAGGATGCCTACGAAGGCGGCCTGATGGGCGTCTTTGCCCAGCGCACGGCCGACAAGGAAAACATCACCCGGGACGACATGGACGAGTTTGCCATTGGCTCGCTGAACAAGTCCCTTGATGCCATCAATAATGGCTGGTTCAAGGACGAAATCGCGCCGGTGACGGTATCAGGGCGCGGCGGAGACACCATCGTCGACACTGATGAACAGCCAGGCAACGCCCGCCCGGAGAAAATTCCCCAGCTGAAACCGGCGTTCGCCAAAGATGGCTCTGTAACCGCCGCCAACTCCAGCTCCATCAGTGATGGCGGTTCAGCACTGGTGCTGGCGTCGGCGGCTGAAGCCGAAGCCCGTGGGTTGACCGCACAAGCCCGCATCGTGGCCCACGCCACGCATGCCCGTTTGCCTGCCGAGTTCACCCTGGCTCCTATTGGCGCCATTGAGAAAGTTCTGGAGAAGGCAAATTGGTCCACGAATGATGTCGACCTCTTTGAAATCAACGAAGCCTTCGCCGTGGTTACCCTCGCAGCCATGAAGGCCTTGGACCTGCCTGCGGAAAAGGTGAACGTCTATGGCGGCGCCTGCGCACTTGGTCACCCTATCGGATCATCCGGCTCCCGTATCCTGGTCACCCTGATCAACGCCCTGAAACAGCGCGGCCTCAAGCGTGGTGCGGCTTCGCTTTGCATCGGTGGTGGTGAGGGTACTGCAGTGGCTATCGAGTTACTGTAAACGTTGGAGTTCTGGGCCGGCGCCAGCCTGCTGGGTTTGGGGGCTGGTCCCGGGGTGGTAGGTCATTTCTTATCGGAAAAACAACTCGCTGCGCTCAGACATTTTTTCCGAACGAAATGACCTACCACCCCGTGCCCGACAGGCAAATGAATTGCCCGTAGAGAACAAAGCGTTAATCCTCCAAGGCGGACCAGTCCGTGGTCAAGTCGGAGAGGAGGTGGGGGTGTCTTTCTGCCGGGAAAAAGCTGTCTGAGCGCAGCGAGTTATTTTTCCCAGAAGAAAGACACCCCCACCTCCTATCCAAACACCAAGCAAGGCAGGCTACATCCCAAATCCTCAGGCACTACAAGACTGAACCCGGTCACCCAACTCAAGGTCAACCGACGCCACCGTATGCAATTTCTCCAATTGCGACTGCAACATTGAGATAGGCCGGGAACCCTCCAGAGTCAGAGCAATATCCAGATGCCCCCCGGCGCTTTCCATATTCATCCGGGAAATCCGGAACCCGCGTATACGAACCACCTGACACAACCGCTCCAGCGCGGCCGCCTCATGGGCCATGCGGCAGTTCAAGGTATAACTGGGTTTTGATGCTTCTCTTGGCTGGCTCATGCTACCTGCTCCTTGTTTGCATTGGTGCGTCGTGGTTCGTCGATCATGTCTTTGTTGCTGCCGCCGGGTTTAACGATGGGCCACACATTCTCCTCCCGAGAAATGGATACGTGCAGCAGCATTGGGCCGTCGTAGGCCAGGAGGGTTTCGATACCCCGGCGGATCTGGTCGGTGCGTTCGATGTGCAGGGCCGGGATGTCGAAAGCCCGTGCCATGGCGACGAAGTCCGGGTTGTCATCCAGGTTTATCTGGCTTTCCCGGTTGTTGTAGAACAGTTCCTGCTGCTGGCGGACCATGCCCAGGCACTGGTTGTCCAGAACGATCAGTTTGACCGGCAGGTTGTAGCGGCGGATGGTCGCCAGTTCCTGTGCGTTCATCATGAATGAACCATCGCCGGTGACGTTGATAACGGTACTGCTGCGATCAGCGAACTGGGCGCCAATGGCCGCAGGCATGCCGAAGCCCATGGTGCCCAGGCCGCCGCTGGTGAGGTGATGGCGAGGGTGGTCGAAGTGGTAGTGCTGAGCTACCCACATCTGGTGCTGGCCAACGTCGCAGGCGATGATGGTGTCGTCCGGAGTGATTCGGGACATCTGCCGGATGAACGCCGGGCCGGTGATGGGGGCCAGAGCTTCTTCGTTGTCCGCAGTGTGGAAACCACCTGTTGTGCACCAGGTCTTGCACAGGGTCTGCCAGTCGCCAATCTTCAGGGGAGCGTCTTTCAACGCCTTGGTGAAGGCTTCCAGAATGCTGTTCAGATCACCGCGCAGGGCAGTATCAGCCGGGCGGAGTTTATTGATTTCCGCAGCGTCCGCGTCGATGTGAATCATCCGCGCGTTGGGGGCGAATCCGTCCAGTTTACCGGTGGCCCGGTCATCCAGCCGGGCGCCAACGACGAACAGCAGGTCGCATTCATCAACTGCCTTGTTGGCAGCCCGCGAGCCGTGCATCCCCAGCATGCCGAGATCGTTCGGGTTGTGTTTGCCTGCGTTGCCTATGCCTTTCAGGGTAACAACACCTGGCATGCCGGAAGCCTCGGCGAATTCACGAAAGGCTGTTTCCGCATGTGCCAGGGACACGCCGCCACCACTGTATAGCAGAGGCTTTTTCGCGCTTCTCAGCATGGCCAGAGCGTCTGTGATATCAGTCTGAGCACGGGCGGGCTTTTGCTCAGTCGGGGTGGCGGCTTGAGCCACTTCCGTCAGCAGAATGTCTTTGGGGATGTCGATCCATACCGGCCCGGGGCGCCCACCCTCAGCCAACTCCATGGCTTCCTCAAGGATCGCTGGTAATTCGTCGGCATTGTCGATCAGGTAGCTGTGTTTGACGATGCCCAGGGCCATGCCCAGTACGTCGGTTTCCTGGAAGGCATCGGTGCCGATGAGACCGGAGGGAACCTGCCCGGTGATCACCAACATAGGAATGGAATCCCTGTGCGCATTGGCAACACCGGTAATCAGGTTGGTTGCGCCGGGGCCGGAGGTGGCGATGCAAACGCCCAGCTTGCCACTGGCACGGGCGTAGCCATCGGCTGCCAGCGCGCAGGCCTGTTCGTGGCGGCAAAGCACATGTTCCACGCCCACATCATCCACCAGTGCATCGTATAGCGGCATGATGCAGCCACCCGGATAACCGAATACGGTGCTGATGTTATGACGGTGGAACGCTTCAAGAATGTGCTGTGCGCCGTTCATGGTCGTTTTTCCTTTTTTCTTCCGCAAAAAAAAGCCCCCGGGACCTTTCGGTGCCGGGGGCTTTTGGTGTCTTGTCAGGTTGTCGTCAGTTCAACCGCTTGTCCACGCAAAAGCCCCCGGATGGCACCACGACCACCAGGACAAGCTTCACAAGGACAATCACTGCGTTGAAGTTCATGAAATCGACAATCTGCTCTGAATTCGTAAAAACAATGTGTGTAGAATCTAACCCACGTTTTAAACAGGTTGCAACTGTTTCTTCAGGTTTTTTGTCGGGCGGGCGAACTGGAGTCTTCCGCTCCGTACAATCGGCACGGCGAGTATTTCATGACGAAAGCAAAATGGGGTTCCCTGGGATTATCTCTCCTGATCGTTGTTGCACTGGTTTTCTGGATGGCAACAGGAAGTGTCAAAGAAGCCAGAATCGACGCGCCTGAGCCCGGTACTTCCGATACCCGGGAGCTGACAAGTGTCCAGGTCCAGACGGTCAGTTCGCAAGCCCATGAGCCGGGTCTTTTGCTTCAGGGACAACTTGACCCCTGGCATTCTGTTTCCGTAAGCGCCAGGGTACCTGGCACAGTTCAGTCGATATCAGCGGATCTGGGACAGCAGGTACAGACGGGGGAGGTGCTGCTTACTATCTCTGATGATGGGCGCCGTGCTGTGGTCGCACGATGGCAGGCTCGTGCCCGCAAGCTGGAAGCGGATCTGGCGGCTGCGCGTAAACTGAGGTCCAGCAACCTGGCGTCGCAATCGGATCTGATGAATCTTGAAAGTGAACTGGCGGCGGCAAGAGCCGAGCTGGAGTCAGCACGGCTGGCGGTAGACTATTTAACGCCCAATGCGCCTTTTACCGGAGTGATTAACGGAAAAAGTGTGGAACCGGGGAGCCTTGTCCAGGTTGGGTCTCCGCTGTTTGAACTGGTGCGTATCGACCGCCTGAAAGCGACTGGCCAGGTTCCGCAACAGTCTGTTGGCCAGGTTGAGCCAGGACAGGATGTGACTGTGCAGCTGCTGGATGGCCAGCAGTTACATGGGGTCGTCACCTTTGTTGCCAGTGCGGCAGACACCCAGACCCGGAGTTTTGGCGTAGAAGTCGCCGTTGAAAATCCCGATCTGTTGCGGGTTGCCGGGGGCAGTGCCAGTCTTCGTATTGCTTTGCCCGACGTGAAGGCGATGTTTATATCGCCCGCCTATCTCTCCCTGGATGATGCAGGGCGCCCCGGAGTGAAATACGTGGATGAGCAGGATCGGGTTGTGTTTGGCACTGTCGGATTGCTGAATGTGTCCACCGAGGGAGCCTGGGTTACAGGGTTGCCGGCCGAGATTCGGTTGATTACCCGTGGTGGCGGGTTCGTGGGAGTGGGTGAGAAGGTTCGCCCGATAGCGATCGACAACAGCCGGGGCTGACTTCCATGCGCACACTCATCTATGCCGCGATGGATCGAAGCCGCACCACACTGCTCACCTTGCTATTCCTGATTCTTGGCGGCATTGCGGCGTTCCAGGTGATCCCGAAAGAAGCCAATCCGGATGTCACCATTCCGATGATCTACGTTTCCATGTCGCTGGAGGGCATCAGCCCGGAGGATGCCGAGCGTTTGCTGGTGCGCCCCATGGAACAGGAGCTCCGCGCACTCGAAGGCATCAAGGAAATGCGGGGCACGGCATCGGAAGGCCATGCCTCGGTGATGCTGGAGTTCGATGCGGGCTTTGATTCAGACAAGGCTTTGCAGGACGTGCGGGAGAAGGTGGATACGGCCCGCAGTAAGCTTCCTGATGAAGCGGACGAACCCAGTGTCAATGAAATCAACGTATCGTTGTTCCCCGTCATGTCGGTGGGGCTGTCCGGCCCTCTGTCCGAGCGGGAGCTGATAACGATCGCCCGCACATTGCAGGATGCCATAGAGGCGATTCCTGAGGTGCTGGAAGTGGAGATCGGAGGTGACCGGGAGGATCTGCTGGAAATCGTTGTCGATCCTCAGGTTCTGGAAAGTTACAGCATTGATTTTGACCAGTTGGCGTCCCTCGTCACCCGTAATAATCAACTGGTTGCGGCAGGTTCTCTGGATACCGGAAATGGCCGGATGTCCCTGAAAGTGCCGGGCGTGATCGAAACCATTGAAGACGTGATGTCGATGCCTGTGAAGGTTGACGGTAACACGGTGGTGACTTTCGGTGACGTCGCCATGCTTCAACGCACCTTCAAGGACCCTACCGGGTTTGCACGCATCAATGGCGAGCCGGCGCTGGTTCTTGAAATATCAAAGCGCACAGGCGCCAATATCATCGAAACGGTTGCCCAGGTGAGAACGCTGATCGAGCAGGCCAGACCGCACCTGCCGGACAGTCTCGATGTGCGCTTCATTATGGATCAGTCCGAGGAGGTCAAAGATATTCTCAGTGACCTGCTCAATAACGTCCTGGCCGCCATCGTCCTGGTCATCATTGTGGTCATCGCCGCCATGGGGCCAAGGTCTGCACTCCTTGTAGGCCTCACTATTCCCGGGGCATTTCTCACCGGTATCCTGGTGATCTGGGGGATGGGGCTGACCCTTAATATTGTAGTGCTGTTCAGCCTGATTCTGGTTGCCGGAATGCTGGTGGATGGTGCGATTGTGGTGTCCGAACTGGCCGACCGGAACCTGTCAGACGGGGCTGACGTCAAAGGCGCATGGGCAGAGGCAGCCAGCCGCATGGCCTGGCCCATCATTGCGTCTACGGCAACGACCCTGGCGGTATTTGTTCCTCTGCTGTTCTGGCCGGGCGTAGTGGGCGAATTCATGAAATTCCTGCCCCTCACGGTCATTATCTGCCTCGTGGCTTCGTTGGCGATGGCATTGGTGTTCCTGCCAGTGTTGGGTGGCGCCAGTGGCGGGCGTAGGGCTCGGCATAAGGCATCCGGAGGGCGAATGATGACCCGCTATCGTGGACTGCTGGCTCGCCTGCTCAGCTATCCCGGCTGGACCTTGCTGGGTGTACTCGGGGTGATCGTCCTGATCTATGTGGCCTACGGGAAGTTCAATCATGGTGTTGAGTTCTTTCCAAGCGTAGAGCCGGATTCTGCCCAGGTTCAGGTTCGGGCCCGGGGCGATCTTTCGGTGTGGGAGATGGACGGCATTGTCCGGGAAGTAGAGCGCCGCTTGAGGGGCATGCCGGAAGTGAAAGCCCTCTATGCCCGGTCCATGGTGAACGCGGGTAACCAGATGGCACCGGACGTGATCGGTGTTTTGCAATTCCAGTTCACCGACTGGGATACCCGTCGACCCGCCTCGGATATCCTTGAGGACTTCCGGGCACGGACGGAGGATATTCCGGGTGTGATGCTGGAGTTCAGAAAACAGGAAGGCGGGCCCGCCGAGGGCAAGCCTATCGAATTGCAGATCAGCAGTCGCAATCCGCAAAAGCTCAACGAAGTGGTTGATGCCATTGAAGAGCGCATGCGGGCTCTGGGTGGCTTCGTGGACATCGAAGATGACCGGAGTCTGCCGGGGATTGAATGGCGGCTGAAGGTGGATCGCGAAGCCGCGGCCCGGTTCGGCACGGATGTGCTCAGTATTGGCAGCGCGGTACGCCTGGTGACCAACGGCCTTGTTTTGGCCACTTATCGTCCGGAGGATGTCCGCGATGAAGTGGATATAGCGGTTCGTGTGCCAAACAACTGGCGGGAACTGGATCAATTGCAACGGCAGACAATAAATACCGCAAGGGGGCAGATACCGTTGTCGGAGTTTGTGGATCTGGAACCGGGCGACAAGACCAACAGTATTGTCAGGGTTGATGGCCAGCGAACGATCACCATTAAGTCCGAACTCTCACCGGGGCGGCGAGTGGATGAGTTGCTGAAGTCTCTTCAGGCTGAGATGCCGGAGGTGCCAGAGGGTGTGTCTGTGAAATTTGCCGGCGAGAACGAAGACCAGCAGCAAGCCTCGAATTTCCTGGCATCAGCTTTCCTTGTTGCGGTAGCCATGATGTTGCTGATTCTGGTAACCCAGTTCAATTCCCTGTACCAGACCTTTCTGATTCTTTCGGCCATCATTCTGTCCACGGCGGGTGTTCTACTGGGGCTCCTGTTGAATGGCCAGTCCTTCGGTATCGTCATGGTTGGTATGGGCATTATTGCGTTGGCGGGTATCGTGGTGAACAACAACATCATTCTGATCGATACCTACAACCAGATGCGCAGAGACGGTATGGCTGCCTACGAGGCCGCTCTGGAAACCGGTTGCCTTCGTCTTCGCCCGGTTCTGCTGACAGCGGTTACCACCGTCCTCGGGCTGATGCCGATGGTATTGAGTGTGAATGTTGATCTGCTGACACCGTCACTCGGATTGGGTGCCCCTTCCACCCAGTGGTGGACGCAGTTATCCAGTGCCATCGCTGGCGGGTTGGCGTTTGCGACGATACTGACCCTGCTCCTGACGCCGGCAATGCTGGTATTGGGGGATAAGGCCGGCCAGAGGTTTCGGTCTCTGACCGGGCGTTGATGAGTTCTAGTGGCGGATTCGCGCGGCCAGCTCGCTGGCCTGGCGAGCCATGTTCTCCAGCTCAGGCACGGTTCGCAGGTTGTCTTCCGCGGCCTGATTCATCTGTTCGGATATTTCGGCAACGTCGGTAACATTGCGGTTGATCTCTTCACTGACGCTGGTCTGTTCCTCAGCAGCCGTAGCCACCTGAGCGGTTGCATCGTTGACGCTGGCCATGCGGTTCGATATGTCGGCGAGCATGACCCGGACAGATTCCACCGCTTCACTGCTCTCACCGGCAACTACTTCTGAGGCTTGCATGTATTCCGTTGCATCCCGGGAGGCCGAGCTGATGGTCTCAATAATCTGATCAATCTCGATGGTGGCTTCCTGGGTTTTTGCGGCCAGATTGCGGACTTCATCGGCCACAACGGCAAAACCGCGTCCAGCTTCTCCGGCCCGCGCTGCTTCGATGGCGGCGTTCAGTGCCAACAGGTTGGTCTGGTCGGCGATTTCACGAATGACCTGCATCACATCGCCGACCTTGCGGCCATCGCTGGCCAGTTGATTGACGGCTTCTGCTGAGCTGCGAATCTGATCGCTCAGTCGGTTCATGCTGTCTACCGCACGATTGATCTGCTGGTCTGCATCTCTGGTTTGTCCTGCCGTTTCGTCCACCTGGCTGGCAACGGATGCAGCGTGGTGTGCAACGTCCTGAGCCGTTGCGGACATTTCATTCATGGCTGTCGCAATCTGGTCAATACGCTGATGAGCCTTGTCGGACTGGGAAGATACGCTGCTGGCGTTGTCCCGGATAAGATTGCCGGTGCTTTCCAGTTGCTCGGCATTGGATTTCATCAGGTTGCCGGTTTCAGACAGGAACGCGTACAGTGCGCGGCCGGTATCAGCCAGCCGGCCAAGTTCATCATTGCGTTGCACGGTGACGCGTTCACTGAGATCACCCTGTCCCAATTTGCCCAGTTGGTCGATCAGGCGCTGGGCTGGTCGCACAACAGAATGCAGGAGCACAATCACGCAGGCGATGGTGCCCGCAATGATTACGGCAAACAGCAAACCGCCCATCTGCCAGGTGCTCGTGGTGACGGTCTGGTTCAGACTGGCTGCATTCGCCAGCCCGCTGTCTTTGAGTTGAGCCGTCGCTTCATCGATCAGTTTCGCGGGTTCGCGGTCGATTCCGGCGACGGCCTTATCCCCGGCTGAATGCAGATAACCGGCATTCACGAAAGACTGAAATCCACGACGATAGGCTTCCCCCATGCTTTTGTGGGCAGACTGGAACCGGCTCATCAGGTTCTTTGCTTCAGGATCTGCGATATCGGGGATCAAAGCGCTCAGCGCTGTCTGGATGTCAGCTTCCCGTTGTTGGAAACGGCCCCAGTATTTTTCACGTTGCTGATCATCTGCACCGCGAATCAGTACGTTTTTCCATTCCTGTACCTGAGTCTTGAAGGCGATGAGGATATCCTGAGCCTCAAGTGCCTGGGTCATCTCTACGCTGACAAGGTGGTTGTACTCATCCTTCGACTCAAGCGAGGTATTGAAATAGATACCGGCGACGATACCTACGATGATGTTCGCGGTCAGAACGATGGTGAGCATTCGGTTGAGAATGCTTCGGCTGTACCAGGCCATTCAACTATTCCTGTCACTGAGGTTTTGGGGGACGCTATTATCCCTGATAATAGGCTCTAGTCTGTTTCAAACTTTTGTATTTCCGTAACGTGTTAAATATAGATGACAAACCCGCTGATACAGCTTTTCCGGGACGATGACCTGCTGATCGTGCACAAGCCGGCCGACTTGCTGGTGCACCGCAGCCCCATCGACAAACATGAAACTGAGTTTGCATTGCAGTATGCCCGTGAGATGAACGATGGCGAGTATGTTTATCCGGTTCATCGCCTGGACCGGCCGACCTCGGGTGTGCTGGTGTTTTCCAGGAGTCCGGAAGTTGCAAGGACGCTGGGGCAGGCCATGATGGCGGGGCAGGTCAGAAAAACCTATCTGGCGATGGTTCGCGGCTGGCCGCAGTTGGAGGGGGCGATTGACTATCCCTTAAGGGAGGAGCCGGAAGACCGCCGTCTGAAAGGCCAGGACCAACCGGTTCGTGAGGCCAGAACCCGCTATCGGACCCTGGCGACGACGGAAATTCCGGTTTTGATCGAGAAGTACCCGAGCAGTCGTTATGGTTTGGTCGAACTCTATCCGGAAACTGGCCGCAAGCATCAGTTGCGGCGGCACATGAAGCACATCAGTCATCCCATTATCGGCGATGCCAACCATGGTCGGGGCCGGCATAACCGGTATTTTGCCGAGCGCTTTGGGCAGGGGAGGCTGATGCTGGCGGCAACCGACATTGCCTTTGCTCATCCCGTCAGCGGAGACCTGCTTCATATCCATGCAGAACCGGAACAGAGCTTTCTTGACGTACTGTCGATCTTCCCTCAGGCCGAACTGATGTCAGCAATGTCAGCCCGGGATGGGACCTCTGAATTGAACAAATGGGGCCAGGGCGATTCGGCTTCCAGTGTGTAGGCCAGGTCGATAAGCGTCCGCTCTTTGCCGAACGGCGCCATGAACTGGACTGAGAGTGGTGTTTTCTCGTTGCTGAACCCAGCCGGTAGTGAGATGGCCGGTGCTCCGGTGGCATTCGCGACCGGTGTAAAGCTGACGTAGCGTGTCAGCCGGTCAAACAGGGTATCGAAGGGTACGTCGGGGCTTAGATGACCCAATGGTGGCGCGGTCTGGCCGAGTACCGGAGTCAGCACAGCGTCATAGGCTGCCATGGCACGGGCATAGTCTGTCCGGGATTTTCTGAGGCGCCATAAAGCTGCCGGTAATCGATAGAACCTCTTTCTGAAAAATGCGGCCAGACCATTGGTCAGGTTGTCGACGCGGTGCTTGTCGAAATCCGGATGGATAAGCTTACGACCATTGGCTTTGACGCCAAAGGCAAGCATGGCCCAGTAAAGCGCGAAGTCGTCGGGAAATGTGCTGGCGACAGGAATTGCAACCGGGTGTACCGAGTGCCCCAGCTTTTCAAGGGTGCGGGCGGTCCTTTCAACGGCTTCGCGGACCTGCTTGTCGGTCTGGTGACCAGTGACGGAGTCCACAATCAGTCCAATCGTCAGCTTTCTTTCTGAGGGTCCGCTCAGTTCTCCGATACCTGGTAAGCCCTTATCCCGGTAGTAGTGCTCTGCCTGCGCCATGAAATTTGCCGTATCCCTTACGGACCGGCTGACAACCCCGTCGGCCAGGATATTGATCGGTAGTGACTTTGCAGCGTCATTGTCCACCAGCCTTCCGCGGCTCGGTTTGAGCCCTACAAGTCCGCAACAGGCAGCCGGAATACGGATGGACCCGCCACCATCATTGGCATGGGCAAGAGGTACGACGCCGGCGGCGACAAGCGCTGCAGCACCACCGGAAGATGCGCCGGACGAATACGCCGTATTCCATGGATTCACGGTGGGTGCTCTTGAAGACGATTCTGTTGTAGCGTTGAAGCCGAACTCGGGCAGGGTGCTTTTGCCAAGGCAAATAAATCCCTGGGCGAGTACCTGTTTGGCGATATTGCTGGTACCCGCGGCCAGGTGGTGAGGAACGGCGGGCGAGCCGTGGCCGGTTGGCAGGCCTTTAACGTTTGTATTGTCCTTAATGAACGTGGGCGTCCCGGCAAAGAAACCAATGAATGCGGCTGGGTTACCGGTATCGGAATCGACTTGGTGGGCGAGAGACATGGCCTGCTCAAACCCTGCCGCGGCGATGCCATTCAAGCTTGGGTTTGCTCTCTGGGCCCGTTGGATGGCCGCAGCCGTCACCTCTGCAACAGAAACCTCCCGCCTGCGTATACGGGCAGCAAGTGCAGTGGCATCGTCATTGCCCAGGGCATCGTCGGTAAAAGTGTTGATGGAGCAGTTTGTGCCGGAACGCATAGGGGGACTCGCTTTGATGTTCTTATGAGTCCCACTTTACGCTATTGAGTAACGTGACAATATGTCATTTCGGGAAATTGCCGGCTGGCATAATGCCTATGCCTGGCTTTTGCGGGCTTCTTTGATCACGTCGTAGGCGTGACTGATTTCCCGGGTCCGCTCCTCTGCCATTTCGCGCATGCTTTCCGGTAAACCTTTGCCTGCCAGTTTGTCCGGATGGTTTTCGCTCATCAGTTTGCGGTAAGCCTTTTTGATGTCCGCGTCGCTGGTGGAAGGAGATACACCCAGAACCTGGTAGGCGTCGTCAATTTGCTGTGAGGTCGAGCGCTGCCCGGGGCCTGCCTGTCCGGTATGAGCTCCTCGCAGCATGGCTTCCAATTGGCTTACCTGGCTTTCAGGCAGCCCGAGCCGGCGGGCGATCCGAACCAGCATTTCGTGTTCTGCCGGGTGAACAACACCATCTGCGGCAACGGCAGACACCTGTACCTGAAGGAACATCTGCAAAAACGCGGGTTGCCGCCCGCTCATCTGGAGGAAGCGATCAAGTTCGGCATCGAGATCGAACTCCGGTGACTTTCCGCGGTTGAAGGCCGTTTTGGCTTTGGCTTTTTGCTGCTCGTTGAGGCGAAAACGCACAAACATGGTTTCTGCCATCTGGATTTCATCACGGCTGACCACGCCATCCGCTTTGCACAGAGCGCCCATAACCGCGAAGACGGACTCTACAAATCCGGACTGAAGGTTCTGCAGTTTGCCAATCAGACGGCTTTTCATCCGGTTGAAGAGAAAGGCACCGATCGCCGCGCCGACGAGAAAACCGGGAAACTTTCCGAAGGCATAACCAATAAGACCGCCGATCAGCAGAGCAAAGATCATTAAAATTCGTCCTTATATACGTTTTCAGTCCACAGAATATACGGGTTTTTCAGGCGTTATTCATGAACAGGCTTTCATCAACGGCGTCTATCTGTTCAGCCCGGAGATGCTGCTCAGCATAAGTGCGATAGGTACCAGAGCGGACGAAAAGATCAAACACCTCGTTGTCGATGTGGCCCTCTTCAACCATCTTCGCCATGATGGTCAGAGACTCGGTCAGGGTCTTGCCCTTCTTGTAGGGGCGGTCAACCGCCGTCAGTGCCTCGAAAACGTCTGCCACCACCATGATTTTTTCCGGGATACCCAGATCGTCAGCGGTCAGGCCGCAGGGATAGCCTTTTCCGTCCATCCGCTCGTGGTGCGTGCCTGCGAGTCTTGGCACGTTGGCCAGCCGGGAGGGCAGGGGGAGTGCGTCCAGCATGCAGATAGTCTGGACAATGTGTTCATTGATCTTGAAGCGTTCTTCTTCGGTCAGGGTGCCCTTGGCAATGGTCAGGTTGTGGACTTCGCCCCGGTTGGAGGCATGCTCCGGTAGCTTCATGTCAAAACCCCAGCGATTGGCGGGGTCGCCTTTCTGCACCGGAGGAATTCGGTCGCCCCAGCCGCGCCTGTGCTCTGGCCGGTCACTCAACAGAGTTTCTCTGGCGGGCAGTTCCGCTTCCGGAATGCCCAGCAGGGCGATGGTCTCGTCGGTGGACAAGCCCTGTCGGTCGCTGAAATGCCGTTGCCAGGTTCGTTCGCCGATGGACCGGATACGGGCGATATCCTCGTCCGTCATGAATTCCCCGCCTTCGTTGGCGCGGGCAACAAAGGTAAAATCTTCCTGAAGCCCGGCCTGGGTGTCATCCCGTTCATCCTGGGCAGTCTTCTCATCATCGCCCTGGAGCAAACGTTTGAGATAGCGAATCTCGGCATCCCGGTGAAGTACTTCGAACCGGGTGCGGATCTCATGGATTCGGTTATGTATGGTTTCCAGTTTCACCGCCTTGTCCACAACATACTCCGGGCTGGTGATTTTGCCGCAGTCATGGAGCCAGGCTGCGAGGTGGAATTCGTACTTCTCTTCTTCGCTCATGGTAAAACCGGCAAAGGCGGGTGCGGTGCTTGTGATCGCTTCTTCCACCATCATCTGGGCCAGCTTCGGTACCCGCTCGCAATGGCCACCGGTGTATGGGGATTTTGCATCAATGGCATTGGCGACCAGTCGTATAATGCCTTCGAGCAGAGCTTGCTGGCTTTCGATCAGCTCCCTGGTCTCAATGGCCACAGCGGCAGAACCGGCGATTTCATCAACGAACACGATGAGGTCATCGCTCAAATGGGTATGGTCGCCGTGCTCCATTTCCACGATGAGAACGCCTACGAGGTGCTTCTGACGGTTGCGGAGGATGGCAAATACGGGGTGCCCGCCGATCTGGCTTCTCAGCAATCGGATCAATTCGTTGTCGTCCAGATCGTTTGTGATGTTGTTCAGGGTGTCGGGAATATCCAGGTCGCGATTTACCGCCAGTGAAAGATCCTGATGCTGGCCCCGGAAGAGGTAGATGGCGCCGCGCTCCTGCCCAACGATATGGGCAATTTGCAGCAGGATGTCATGCAGTAGCTCGTTGAGGTTCTGGCCACGGTTAAGTACGGTGGCGATGCTCTGGAAGCTGTGGATGGTGCGGGCCATGTCGTCAAGCGCATCGCCAAGCTCCCTTGCCTCGCGAATGTTTGAATCGGTTTTGATCTGGGTATCGAAGCGGAATCGGGAGAGCTGGCTGACCTGATCGGTCAGTCGTTCCAGCGGTCGTCCGACCCGGGTTCCGATAAACCAGCCAAAAACCAGCAGAACCAGGGCGATGACTGCAGCGATGAGGGTTTGACGAACGAGTGTTTTCCAGACTTCAGACAGGAGTTCATCGGCGGGAATGGCGACCGCAATTTTCAGTTGTTGGGCCGAGAGCGCGTTCAACGGCTCCGACATGCCATACCAGTCTTCTCCCTCCACTTCGTAGCGGGTGACCGCGCTGTTGCTGACTCGGGTTCCCTGGTGATTAAGGGCTCCGCTGATTTCCGGGCCGGGGCTGGAATGGTCGTTGGTGCTGGCGAGAAGCTGATTCTCGCCGTTCACGATGGCGATGTGTGTGCCCGGCGTCTGCTTTAACTCCGCAAGCTGTGTGCTGAGGTCTGAAACTGTTACGTCAATGCCGAATACCGTGCCCCCATGACCCTCAGCGGCCGTGCTTCCGGCCGCGCGGCGGGACAGTGTCAGTCCGGTTTCCCGGGTAGTGAAAAATATGTAGGGAGCAGACAGCACGGTTCTGTTGGTTTCCGATGCAGATTGGAACCAGGGCCGTGAGCGGGGGTCGTAGACGTAGTCCGGAACTGCGCGCTGCTCAAGAAGGTTCAGGGTGTCGTCGTAGAAGCGCCATTCACGGCGTTGCTCTCCGGCCACGGTATCGATAGCCTGAAGGAGGAAGCGAGTGCCATCCGGTGCATCGGGGAACTGGAGCACGCCGGAGCTACGGACTTTGCGAAGCAGAAAAAAATCACCGTTGGCGTAACCAGTGTACACGGCGCTTACGATATTGCTGCTGCGCAGGATATTGGCAATCACCGGCAGGCGTGACAGACGTTCTTCGAGTGTGCTGGCGGATGACAGCGGATCATGGCTCAGCACCGCCAATGCGGTTGAGGGCGGTGCGGTAATCGCCAGGATGCGGTCATCGACACTGATTGCAAGATGCCTTGCGGCAACGCTCGCCGCCTGGACTTTCGCACTTTCCATGCCCCGGAAGGTCTGGCCAACCAGAAATATCGCCAGCACCAGCATTGCCAGGGTGATGGTTGAGGCGATCAACAGTGCGAGAGAAATCTGCGCTGGCCTGCGTTCTCGGTGCATGGGGTATCCCTGTGGGCGTAGATGGATTCCAAGGTTGTCTGGAATTGATCGGTTACTATCTAAAGCTTAGACGTTCCTTGGATAATTTCCTTTTTTCTCTGTAAAAGTAGCATGTTATGACTCTGGACTTGTTTGATAAGCTGCCATCTGAACCGCACTTCGAAGCGATCTGCGAGGGTGCTGTGGTGCTGCGCGGCGCAGCGGTCAGGGATGCAGATGCTTTGATGGGAGCAGTTCGAAGGGTTATTGCCGAATCGCCCCTTCGCAGGATGAAAACGCCCGGTGGCCATACCATGTCTGTTGCGATGACCTGTTGCGGCCAGTACGGCTGGGTGACGGATGCGCAGGGTTATCGTTACCAGTCAGAAGATCCGGTCACTGGAAAGCCGTGGCCAGCTATGCCGGAAGAGCTTCTGAGGCTGGCTCGTGAAACCGCAGCGAGGGGTGGATTTCCGGACTTTGTCCCCGATGCCTGCCTGATCAACTGCTACGAGCCAGGATCCAGGATGGGCCTGCATCAGGACAAGGACGAGCAGGATTTTTCGCACCCCATCGTCTCAGTCTCCCTGGGATTACCTCAGATCTTCCAGTTTGGTGGTGACGCCCGCAGTGACTGCCCTTCGAAGATTCCCCTGCAACACGGTGATGTGGTGGTGTGGGGCGGGGCGGCAAGGCTGCGATACCATGGCGTACTTACCCTCAAGCACGGCCACCATCCGCTCACCGGGGCCTATCGTTATAATCTGACCTTTCGTCGGGCTCGGTGATTATTGCAGCCAGGCAACCAACAGTCCCGCCATCAGTGACAGGATCATCGGAATACCTACCATCAATCCGGTTTGGCGGTTGCCAATGCCCCATGCCATACCGGCCTTGACCAGATTGTTGGTTGCGGCGGCAATCACAATGCCGACCACGGCGGTGCCCATAGCCAGTTTGTCGATCGACATACGGGTCAGTGACAGGGTTATAGCATCTACGTCAGCAATACCGGAACTGGCGGCCAGCACGTAAACGCCCGCGTCTCCGATCCAGTTTTTCAGGAATTCCCCAAGCAGCAGGATGGCTGTGAGCAAGAGCCCGAATACGAGGGCCGATGTAAGATCCAGAGGGTTCTGGTTAAGCGTGGGCTGAGATACGCTTTGCTGCCCGGAATGCCGGCGCCAGATAAACAGCGCAGGGCCATACAGAAAGGTAGTCATTACGACCACCGGCCAGACCAGACTTGGCAGCAGCTCCCGGTTGATCACGAAACAGTACGCCAGAATGCGTGGAAACATGGTGCCGCAGGCGATGAGTATGCCGGCAGCGAGTTGTCCGCTGAGCTGAGGGTTGCTGGCTGACTGCCTCGAAAAGTGCAGTGTCAGTGCTGTTGATGAACTCAAACCGGCAAACAGGCTGGTGAACAGGATGCCTTTCCGGGTACCACCCACCTGGATAGCAAAATAACCAACAAACGAGATAGAGGCGATCATCACCACCATCCACCAGATCTCACGAGGATT
Source organism: Marinobacter salinexigens (assembly GCF_008370345.1). Classification (GTDB taxonomy): domain Bacteria; phylum Pseudomonadota; class Gammaproteobacteria; order Pseudomonadales; family Oleiphilaceae; genus Marinobacter; species Marinobacter salinexigens. Next base: position 58,788 of record NZ_VTUU01000016.1, read on the forward strand.
CAGTACGCCGCCAGGTCCAAGCTTCTCATTGGGCAGCAACGGCAGCATGACGACGGAGATCAGGAGCAGCTTGAGTGCCGCATCCAGCTCATGCTCTTTGAGCCTTTGTACCCAGCCATGGATCTCGTTCTTGTTGTCGAGGATGATGGCAGTAATGACAGCGGATGCGGTTGCCATCACGGGGTCAACAGCGACCGCAACGGCGCCGAAGCAGAACGTGAGCACCATACCCACCATGCCGGTGATGCTGAAGTTCCGGATATGAGCCAACCGTTCGCTGTACGCAACAATGCCCATTGCCACCACGCTGATCAACAGAATCGGAAATGCCCATTCTGTTACTTCCCGGGCCAGGACTGCAGAAATACCGCCCAGAAGTCCCACCAAAGCAAAAGTACGAATGCCCGCGATGCGTTCCCCGGACTTCTGGTCTCGGGCTTCCCAGCCGCGTTCAAGCCCGATAATCGCGCCGAGCAACAGGGCAATGGCAAGCCGGATCGTGGTTTGGTGATTATTCAGAAACTGTAATGCTATGTCGTCCATGAATGCTCTGATATCAGTGGGTTGTGGCTTTTTAGTCTAGCCTGTCATCAGGCTATCAAGAAAGTTCGGGATAATGGCTCGCTTACTTAATAAGCGGTAATTTGATACCATTCGCGCCCCTTTTTTACCCGCGTTTTTTATTAAAAGCTCGCCGGAATTTTTTAATCTGACGGAACTGATTATGGTTAACTCGCTGAAGAACCAATGGTTCTCCAACATCCGTGGGGATCTGCTCTCCGGAATCGTGGTGGCTCTTGCGCTGATTCCAGAGGCGATAGCGTTCTCAATCATCGCCGGAGTCGATCCCAAGGTGGGGCTCTACGCCTCTTTCTGCATCGCCGTGATTATCGCCTTTGTGGGCGGCCGTCCGGGCATGATTTCCGCAGCAACAGCCGCCATGGCGGTGCTGATGGTGACACTGGTCAAGGAACATGGGCTACAGTACCTTCTGGCAGCCACTATCCTCACCGGTGTGTTCCAGATCATTGCCGGTTACCTGAAACTGGGCGGTTTGATGCGGTTTGTGTCCAGATCGGTCGTGACCGGATTTGTGAATGCCCTGGCGATCCTGATTTTCATGGCTCAGTTGCCTGAGCTCACGGATGTGACCTGGCATGTCTACGCTATGACGGCTGCCGGCCTGGGAATCATCTATCTGTTTCCGCTGTTGCCCGTTGTGGGCAAGATTTTGCCTTCCCCTCTGGTTTGCATCATCGTCCTGACATTCGTGTCTGTGCTGCTGGGGCTGGACATTCGAACCGTAGGTGATATGGGAGAGCTGCCGGATACCCTGCCGATTTTTCTGTGGCCGGATGTCCCGATGAACATGGAAACCCTGATGATCATCCTGCCGTACTCCTTGCCCATGGCCGTGGTTGGTCTGCTTGAGTCCATGATGACGTCCACCATTGTGGATGACCTGACAGACACCGAAAGTGACCGTAACCGTGAATGTAAGGGACAGGGCATCGCCAACATCGGCTCTGGCCTGATCGGTGGTATGGCGGGTTGTGCGATGATTGGCCAGTCCATCATCAACGTGAAATCCGGCGGCCGGACCCGTCTTTCCACGCTCACGGCGGGGATCTTCCTGCTGATTATGGTGCTGGTACTGGACAAAATTCTTGTTCAGATTCCGATGGCAGCGCTGGTGGCGGTGATGATCATGGTGTCCATCGGTACCTTCTCATGGGATTCCATCGTTAACCTCAAGAACCACCCGCTCTCCACCAACATCGTGATGCTGGTGACAGTGATTGTGGTGGTCGCCACTCACAACCTGGCCTTTGGTGTATTTGCGGGCGTTTTGCTGGCGGCACTGTTCTTCGCCAACAAGGTTGGTCACTTCATGCTGGTGAGTTCTGTTCTGGACGAAGCCTCGGGCACCCGAACTTACACCGTGGTCGGGCAGGTGTTCTTCAGCTCCTCGGAGAAATTCCTGCAGTCCTTCGATTTCAAGGAAGCCGTGGATAACGTAGTGATTGACCTGAGCCGGGCTCATTTTTGGGACATCACGGCGGTTGGCGCTCTGGACAAGGCAGTAATCAAGTTCCGCCGTGAAGGCGCTGAAGTGGAAGTGATTGGCCTGAATGAGGCAAGTGCCACCATCGTTGACCGATTCGGTGTCCATGACAAGCCGGAAGCGGTAGACCAGTTGATGGGCCACTGAAATGACACAGGGCAGGGAATTGAGTGACAATGCCGGTCATAATAATAGCCAGAGCGATCACCTGTCAGAAATGGAACGCGAGGTGGATATGTTACGAGTAGTAGCCTGTATTGACGGTTCCCGTGCGGCGCCTGCGGTGTGTGATTACGCAGCATGGGCCAGCAGGCACATGGAAACTCCGATGACCCTGTTGCATGTTCTGGACGAAGAGCGTTATCCGGCTGAACCGGATCTTGCCGGCAGCATCGGCCTGGGTAGTCGTGAACACCTGCTGGAAGAACTGGCCGAGCTGGACAGAAAACGCTCCAAGCTTGCTCTGGAACATGGCCACCACATGCTGGATGAGGCTGAAAAACGCCTACAGGAAGCCGGTGTTGCTGAAGTTCAGAAACGCCAGCGCCACGGAGATCTGACCGACTCGCTGTTGGCGCTGGAAAGCCAGGCTCGCCTGTTCGTGATGGGCCTGCATGGCGAAAGCAGTTCCGACCGCAACGTTCATATCGGCAGCCAGCTGGAGACCGTTCTGCGCAGTATCCATCGGCCGGTTATGCTGGCTCCGGATGATTTCACCGCCCCAAAAAGCGCAATGCTGGCGTTCGACGGCAGTTCCACCGCATTCAAAGGTGTTGAACTGATTGCAGCAAGCCCAGTGCTGAAAGGCCTGCCGCTGCATCTGGTGATGGTTGGCCCGGACACCAGTGACCGCTGGGAACAGCTGAAAAGGGCGGAAAAAATGCTGTCTGGACTGGGTGCCGAGATCACCCTGGCGATTCGTGCCGGTGATGTTGAGCCTGCTCTCCACAACTATCAGGAACAGCACAACATCGACCTGATGGTCATGGGCGCTTACGGTCACTCCCGTATTCGTCAGTTCCTGGTTGGAAGTACCACCACCACGATGCTGAAGACGGCTGAGAAGCCGTTGGTGATTCTTCGCTAATGGTATTTGGGGCTGGGGGAAACCCCGGCCCGTTAACTCCCCCCTCTTGGCCTACGTGCCCGACGCCCCCAGCGTTATCCGGACTATTTCCTGAACACGTCCCCTGACGATTTGAGTCTCCCTTCGACTGACTGCTTCCTGTTAGATCTTGGCACCGCATGATTCATCGCGTGGATCGTGGAGGTCAAATGATTACATGGAAAGTGGTGCCACGGTGAGCTAACCTGTTGTTTTATTGAGTTATGGTCAGAGCCCGAAAGTGATTCAGGGGCTGTAATAACGACGCGGTCAAATTTTTGCAATCATGAAGAGCTCTGTCTAATTGCTGTTAACTTTCGCCAGCTAGCCCTAAGGAGACTTTAAGTTATGGAGTTTGAGGACCTACTCCTACTGGTCATCCTGATCATTGCAGCCTATATCTGGATTGTTTCCCAAATTGAGAAAAAGAAAAGGGAGCGAGAATACGCTGAAAAACATGCGGAATTACAGGCAAGGCGCTCGCGGGAGATGCAGAAGCCGCTACCCAAACACATGCAAAGAGCATTGTCTCAGTTTGAAGCTGAATACCAGCAGAACCCTGGGGCGTTTAAATCAATGCATGAGTTTTCACCACTTGCTTGTTTTGGATACAAAGTAGGCAAAACGAATGGACTGCCTGAACATCTGCGGCGCGAGATCATCTACTTTACTTGGTATGCAGAAATCCCTTCAGTAGTGCCTCGTCAATATGCCCAAGAGTGGGGAGAGCCTGGCACCAGCAAAAGGTTTTCTAAGATTCGAAGCCATTTGTCTATGCTTGCGAATCAGAGACGCTCGCGAAAAGGTTATGAGGTTGCCGTCTCCCACTGGGATTCAGATGTAAATTGGCTTCGTGAAAAGTACTCGGACTTGGCTTACCAGTACAGTCAGTTCGGATTCAAAAGTTAACAAGGTGGTCAACGGGACGCCAACTACGCTGCGCTCCGTTGCCGCCCGTTACCACTGGCGTTGATATGACTCCCCACGTCAAGAGGCAAACACCCGTCCAGGCCCGTGTTTCAGAGCTACCTTCCCGTAGTTAAAGGGCGGGTCAGGACAGACGCTGAGGCCAGTAATCGTCGACGGTTTTCATGCTGATATCCGTGGGTTCTCACCACCTTACTTTTCCGTCGTGAAGCCGGTCCTCCGTCTAGGAACGAGCATCTGGTCTGAAGCGTCAGCCAGGCTTCCTAACGCGCGTCGAGGGTTGCATCACACTCCGCGGCCTGAAACGCCTGTCCTGTCCCATAACCGTTGTCATAGCATCAACCTTGGATCGGGCTTGGCGATCACCACTTCCCGGGCAATGGCCCAGATATGCCCCACCAGCTCTCGAGCAATGGCGGCCACCACCACATTCCGGTGCTTGCCGCGCTGCATCAGGGTTCGATAGCGCCGGCAGAGCCGGGCCTGGGCCTCCCAGGCTTTCTCGACTATCGCTTTGGGTAGGTCTTCCTGGCGCTGTTGCAGGAGTCGCGAGATCTTCGCCGGATAACGGTAGGCATGGGCCGCTTCGATCAGCATGCGCCTTGCCCGTTTGTTGCCGGCACAAGTCAGTGGTCCGATCCGACGGCGACTGCCGCTGGAGCGCTCGCTGGGTGTCAGGCCGACATAGGCCATCAGTTTCCTGGGGTTGTCGAACCGCTGGAGGTCACCGAGTTCGGCCACCACGCAGGTGGCTACCAGCAACTGAACACCGCGCAGCGCCTGCACCGCTTTGACCAGGGGATAGAAACGCCAGCGGCGTACCTGGTAGGTGAGTTCGTTATCGAGTCGTTCCAGACGTTTGTGGCGCTCCACGATGGTGTAGAGCATTTCCCGGAACACGGTGTTCTGGGACGGCGTGGGCATGACCAGTTCGGAGAGCCATCGGATGTGCGCGGCAGACCAGTTGGCCGAGCCGGTATAGCGGATATCCTGCCGTAGCAGAAACGCCTTGAGCTGGCTCTTGGCATTCTTGAGGTCCCACATGGCGGTCTCGCGAGCGCGGGAGAGATCGCGGATGGCCTCGTCTTCTGGTTCTGGCACGTAAATCGGATCAATGTCGCCGTTGCGCAGCAACTGGGCCAGTTGCATGCAGTCGCGCTTGTCGGTTTTGACCTGTTGGCCAGGCTTCTTCGGAATCATGGATGGTGCAACAACAAAGCAGGGATAGTCCCAGCTTGAGAGCAATCGATAGAGCCAGTAGCCACAGGGGCCGGCTTCATAGACGAACTGCAATTGGCAGCCGGGGTGGCGGGACTCGAACTGCCGGACCATCTTGCGGATGGCATAGTGCTGGGTGCCAATGGCACCCACGTAAGTGACGGGATCGGTTCGAGAATCTGTGGCGTAGGCCACGGCAATGGTGTCTTTGTGCGTATCCAGTCCGATGAACAGTGTGCTATGTTTTTTCATGGTGCTGCCCCCCAATTTTACGCATGAGAACACGTAAATTATGGCTCTGGCTGAGGCTAACCCACGAAGCGGGGGCAGCCCCCTAGTGGGGAGTCATAATGTCTAAGTAGGTATAGAAATGGCACACACTTTCTATTCGGTCAGAACCGGGAAAAACAAAAATACTGAGGGTTTTGAGTTCCCGGAATTTCTGGATCTGTTCTTTAGAGCATTCCAGAATTTCCGAGAGGGTGGCTATTTTGACGAATATCTAGGCTGGGCCTGTGTCGATATGGGTCCAGTCCAAGGAAAGGTTTCCGACGTAGAGTTGGATATCCTGCTGAAAGTGCGGAAACAGGGTATCTGGCCTATTGAAAGTAATCTGCCTGATCTAGGTGAGGACGATGTTTTCGATCTTATCGAGTATCTCTTTCAAAACGTTTCTAAGCCAATAGACGGTACCTACCACGATTTTGCGAATTGCGGCATGCATTGGGAAACCTTCAATAAATCTGAAGGTGAAACTGAATTTGCCCAGAGCATGAACGAATTATTGGCCTTGTATAAAGGGTCGTTTGAGCTCTCGCCAAAAGGCGAAATATTGCACAAGCCTGAAAAAGGTTTTGAGCCGATTTTTGAGGCGGATGTACCCTCCAATGACGACAATATAAAGTCGAGGGTAAGTTCTGCTGTATTGAGATATCGTAGGCATGGCTCGACTATTGATGACAGGCGGCAGGCAGTTCGGGATTTGGCTGATGTGTTGGAGTACTTAAGGCCTCAGGTTAAATCTGTCCTCACAAAACAAGATGAAAAAGATCTGTTTAATCTCGCCAATAATTTCGGGATTCGTCATCATAACGATCAACAGAAAACGGGCTATGACGCAGCATTGTGGCTAAGCTGGATGTTTTACTACTATTTGGCAACGATTCATGTGCTGCTTCGTAAGCTGGGGCATGAATCACTTAACCAGTAGGTGAAGCCGACCGTGGACTTCCCCCGATCTAGTGGACACGCATCGATAACTCCGAAGCAGGAGAAAACTGATGCCGGAAATGATCACGGGGAAGAAAACACAGCAATACAGCACTGAGTTCAAGGTCAAGGCGGTGGAATGGAGCCACCAGGCCCATCGAA
>NZ_VTUU01000075.1 GCF_008370345.1 Marinobacter salinexigens
AGTGATGGCATGAACAGTTGTCATMAAGCCCTCAATAATGCSAAAGTTGTCATGAAKGACCTTAGCAAGGGGAGCAAGGCAGTTTGKGGTGCAGCTAGCAKTGGAAACAATGTTAACATCSGAGGTGTACTTGTCCTCATTGACACCAACAACAAACATGGGTGCATCTTTGCTTGGGGCAGAGATAACAACCTTCTKGGCACCACCCTTSAGATGTGCAGCAGCCTTGTCCTTGTCAGTGAAGACRCCGGTKGACTCCACGACATACTCAGCRCCAGCCTCACCCCACGGGATYTCCTCAGGGTTCCTGATGCCAAAGACGGTG
>NZ_VTUU01000076.1 GCF_008370345.1 Marinobacter salinexigens
GAGCTCTCGACCTCAAGAGTGATGGTCTTCCCGGTGAGGGTCTTGACAAAGATCTGCATACCACCACGAAGGCGGAGGACGAGATGGAGTGTAGATTCCTTCTGGATATTATAATCAGCTAGGGTGCGGCCATCCTCCAGCTGCTTGCCGGCAAAGATCAGCCTCWGCTGRTCCGGGGGRATTCCCTYCTTGTCCTGGATCTTAGCCTTGACGTTATCAATGGTGTCAGAGCTCTCGACCTCCAGGGTAATGGTCTTCCCGGTGAGGGTCTTCACGAAGATCTGCATGCCACCACGGAGGCGGAGGACAAGGTGAAGGGTGGATTCCTTTTGAATATTGTAGTCGGCCAAAGTGCGACCATCCTCGAGCTGCTTGCCAGCAAAGATCAAACGCTGCTGGTCTGGGGGGATGCCCTCCTTGTCCTGGATCTTTGCCTTGACGTTGTCAATGGTATCCGAGGACTCCACCTCMAGSGTGATGGTCTTSCCMGTSAGGGTCTTSACGAAGATCTGCATCTTGAAAGGAAATTTGGAAGTTTGCTAAGCGGAAAAAGGAATAGGACGAGGGAATAGGGCCGGGTGGATTCCTTTTGAATATTGTAG
>NZ_VTUU01000077.1 GCF_008370345.1 Marinobacter salinexigens
GTGAAGACGTACATTTCGAGGACCCCACAGATTATGGTACAGGAGTATATACATGATCGATACAGGCATACATACAGACAGGAGGAGATTTGGAGCATGCACGGAGAGAGAGAGCCGGAGCCCCATGGAAAGCGGCAGCAGCCAGCCATGTGTCATCCTGGTCCACAAGCTATAGGACAAGCGGGGAATATATGGAGAGGATCTGAGAGGAGATGGACGCACCTGTAGCCGGTGACCAGGTGGTGGATGAGGACGAGCATCTCGAGCTTGGCGGACGAGCATCTCGAGCTTGGCCAGCTCGTTCCCGGGGCACGCGTGCACGCCGTGCCCAAACGGCAGGAACGTGCTCGGACGCGGCGCCACCTGGAATCTAGAAGGGTCGAACTTGTGTGGATCCTGGAAGTAGTCAGGGCTGTGGTGGACTTCCACCCCTTGGGGATAAGGAACCCTTTGTTTGGGGATAAGGAACCCTTTGTACTCCACGTCGGCCACGGCCTCCCTGAACGTGAACGAGATGATGCTCGCCATCCTTAAGCTCTCCAAAATCACCCTATGCGTTAGCGCCATGCTCTTCGTGTGCGCCCACGCCAGCGGCTGC
>NZ_VTUU01000017.1 GCF_008370345.1 Marinobacter salinexigens
AACTGCCGGAAGGCGTTGAAATGGTAATGCCGGGTGACAACGTCAAGATGACGGTTACCCTGATCGCTCCGATCGCCATGGAAGATGGTCTGCGCTTCGCGATTCGCGAAGGTGGCCGTACCGTTGGTGCCGGTGTGGTATCCAAGATTATTGAGTAACCTTCGGGTTGCTCAATTGAAAGTGCACTGAGTTGTTTCGGTGCAGGCCAGTAGCTCAATTGGCAGAGCAGCGGTCTCCAAAACCGCAGGTTGGGGGTTCGATTCCCTCCTGGCCTGCCATTTTCTAACATCCGGATACATAAGCTGATTCCTATGGAGTCAAAAGCCGTTCAGTCGACCAGCCGTTTCGATACCGTGAAATGGCTGGTTGTTTTCGTTCTGATTGCCATCGGTGTGGTGGGTAATCAGTATTTCAGTGCAGAGTCTCTGCTCTATCGGGTGCTTGCGCTCGTTGGCTTGGCAGTTGTCGCCGCTTTGGTTGCGCTCCAGACGGATCGCGGTCGCCGTTTTGCGACGCTTCTGAAAGAAGCCAGGGTCGAGATCCGGAAAGTCGTGTGGCCCACCAGGCCTGAGCTTGTGCAAACAACGTTGATTGTTGTGGTTTTTGTTCTGGTAGTCGCGTTGTTGTTGTGGGGCATGGATTCGTTGATCAGTTTGCTGGTCGCCGGGTTTATCGGTTAACAGGAGTGGGCAATGGCTAAGCGCTGGTACGTCGTTCATGCGTATTCTGGCTTTGAAAAGCACGTAATGCGCGCTCTGAAGGAAAGTGTTGTACGCAACGGCATGGAAGATAAGTTCGGTGACATCCTGGTTCCGACCGAGGAAGTTGTCGAGATGCGTGAGGGTAAGAAGCGCAAGAGTGAGCGCAAGTTCTACCCTGGGTACGTGCTTGTCCAGATGGAAATGGATGATGCGACGTGGCACCTTGTAAACAGTACGCCTCGTGTTCTTGGATTTATTGGTGGTACCAAGGACAAGCCTGCTCCGATCACAGAGCGTGAAGCTGATGCGATCCTTCAGCGGGTTGAGAGTGGTGCTGAGAAGCCCAAGCCCAAGACCTTGTTTGAGCCGGGCGAGATTGTTCGCGTTATTGATGGTCCGTTTGCAGACTTTAATGGCGTGGTTGAAGAGGTGGACTACGACAAGAGTCGGGTCAAGGTTGCTGTTCTGATCTTTGGTCGCTCAACTCCGGTGGAGCTGGAGTTTGGGCAAGTCGAAAAGGACTGATTTGCAACCGAAAATCTGAAAGCTCGCGCGCCAAGGCGTCGCGGGCTTTTTGTGTCTGCGATTAGCAGTTGTATGAACTGGGGAGCCGAAAGGCGTTTGAACCCAAAGGAGAACTATCATGGCAAAGAAAATCGAAGCGTATATCAAGCTTCAGGTTGCTGCCGGTCAGGCCAACCCGAGTCCCCCGGTTGGTCCTGCTCTGGGTCAGCACGGTGTTAACATCATGGAATTCTGTAAGGCGTTCAATGCCAAGACTCAAGGTATGGAGCCTGGCCTGCCGATTCCTACTGTTATCACTGTATACAGTGATCGCAGCTTCACCTTTATCACCAAAACTCCTCCTGCGGCGGTTCTGCTGAAGAAAGCAGCTGGCATCAAGAGTGGTTCCGGTCGCCCGAATACCGAGAAAGTCGGTACTGTGACCCGCGCCCAACTCGAAGAAATTGCCAAGACCAAAGAGCCGGATATGACTGCTGCCGATCTCGACGCGGCTGTTCGTACCATCGCTGGAACTGCCCGGAGCATGGGCCTGAACGTGGAGGGCCTGTAACATGGCGAAGCTGAGCAAGCGTCAAAAGCTGATTCGCGAGAAGGTTGAGTCCACTCGTTCATACTCTGTTGACGAAGCTGTTGCCCTGCTCGTAGAGCTGGGTCAGAGCGTCAAGTTCAAAGAGTCTGTAGACGTAGCTGTTAATCTGGGTGTTGATGCACGTAAATCTGACCAGGTTGTTCGTAGCAGCACTGTTCTGCCTCACGGTACTGGTAAGTCTGTTCGTGTCGCTGTGTTCACCCAGGGCGCGAATGCCGAGAAGGCAACTGCTGCCGGAGCGGACATCGTAGGTATGGACGATCTGGCTGAAGAAGTTAAGAAAGGCAACATGGACTTCGACGTGGTTATCGCCACTCCGGACGCCATGCGCGTTGTCGGCCAGCTAGGTCAGATCCTGGGGCCGCGTGGCCTGATGCCTAACCCGAAAGTTGGAACTGTGACCCCGGATGTCGAAACCGCGGTCAAGAACGCCAAGGCGGGTCAGGTTCGTTACCGTACTGACAAGAACGGTATTATCCACGCACCGCTGGGTAACATCGAATTCTCTGCACAGACCATCAAGGAAAACCTTGAAGCTCTGGTTGCAGACCTGAAAAAGGCCAAGCCGTCTTCGGCGAAGGGTGTGTATCTGAAGAAGATCACCCTTTCTTCGACTATGGGTCCTGGCCTGACTATCGATCAGGGCGGTCTGAACATCTGATCCCCGAAGCGATAGTTACTTTGTAGTCTGGGCGGAAGCCAAGGCTGTCAAAGACCGCAGGCCCCCGAAGCCCTCTGTTTGCAGAGGGCTGCAAGGGTTAAAGCAACGCCTGCGCAGACGGTGTGAAGACGTTCTCTCTGAACCCAAACACCGTTAGGCGCCCGAAAGGGCAATGATGGGTTTGCCGGCATTGACCGGCGAAATCGAGGAGAAAACCAGTGGCAATTAGACTCGAAGACAAGAAAGCGATCGTCGCTGAAGTCAACGAGACTGCTGGTACTGCTCTGTCTGTGGTTATGGCTGATTACCGCGGCGTCACCTCTGGTGACATGACCGCGCTTCGTGCCAAGGCTCGTGCCGAAAATGTGCGTCTGAAGGTTGTTCGTAACAACCTGGCAAAGATTGCCATTCGTGGTACTGAGTTCGAGTGCATCGACGAAGCTCTGGTTGGCCCAACCATTCTGGCTTTCTCAATGGAAGATCCCGGCGCCGCTGCGCGTCTGCTTAAGGATTTTGCCAAAGAGAACGAGGCATTTGAGATCAAGGGTCTGGCTGTCGGCGGTGAGCTGATGGGCGCTGACAAGATTGATCGCCTCGCCAAGCTGCCGACGCTGCACGAAGCGTTGACCAAGCTGGCCATTGTTACACAGGCACCAGTTACCAAGCTCGCACGCAGCCTGAACGATATTCCGGGACGGATCACGCGTGTTGTAGCTGCAGTCCGCGACCAGAAACGCGAAGCTGCTTGATTCTGTTGAACACCATTTTTTACATTTTTGGGAGAAAGTCATGGCTCTGTCTAAAGACGATATTTTGAATGCAATCGCTGAAATGAGCGTAATGGATGTAGTTGAGCTCGTTGAAGCTATGGAAGAAAAGTTCGGCGTTTCCGCTGAAGCTGCTGTTGCTGCCGCTCCGGCCGCCGCTGGTGGCGACGCAGGCGGTGCTGAAGAGAAGACCGAGTTCGACGTAGTTCTGACTGGCGCTGGTGAGAAGAAAGTTAACACCATCAAGGCCGTACGTGAGCTGACCGGTCTGGGTCTGAAGGAAGCCAAAGAAATGGTTGACGGTGCTCCGTCTACTATTAAAGAAGGCGCTTCCAAAGACGAAGCTGAAGAAGCCAAGAAGAAGCTTGAGGAAGCAGGCGCTTCTGTTGAGCTTAAGTAATAGTCGGTTTCTGATCGACTCCGCACGTTGAGTGCGGACGGGCTGGTGGCTTTATGCCACCGGCCTTTTTCTGTTGTATATGCTATAGAGTCTGGTGTGCGATTACAGATTGATGTCAGGATCTATAACCTACAGCCAGAGTCTTGTTCAAGACGGCGTAACAAGCCGAGCAATTCGGCCCCGAAGCAGAACAATGGTTGCTTCTTGATACCAGGTATCAGGTTTAAAGCTGGGGAATGCAGATGACTTACTCCTACACTGAGAAAAAGCGGATTCGCAAAGACTTTAGTAAATTGCCTTCCGTTATGGATGTCCCCTATTTGCTGTCTATTCAGCTGGATTCATTCCGGGACTTCCTCCAAATGGAAGCCGCTCCTGAAGACCGTCGGGAAACCGGCCTTCATGCAGCATTCAAATCCGTATTCCCGATTGTCAGTTACTCTGGCAATGCCGCGCTCGAATACGTGAGCTATCGTATTGGTGAGCCGGTATTTGACGTCAAGGAATGCCAGCTTAGGGGCGTAACTTACGCAGCTCCGCTGCGGGTGAAAGTCCGCCTTATCATTTACGATAAGGAATCGTCCAACAAGGCGATCAAGGACATTAAAGAGCAGGAAGTCTACATGGGCGAAATGCCCTTGATGACTGAGAACGGTACCTTCGTTATCAATGGTACCGAGCGGGTTATCGTTTCCCAGCTTCACCGCTCTCCGGGTGTGTTCTTTGACCACGATAAGGGTAAAACCCACTCTTCCGGTAAGTTGCTCTACTCCGCGCGGGTGATTCCTTACCGTGGCTCATGGCTCGACTTCGAGTTTGATCCGAAGGACTCCGTGTTCGTTCGTATCGACCGTCGTCGTAAGCTGCCTGCCTCTATTTTGTTGCGGGCCCTGGGTTATACCTCAGAGCAGATGCTGGAGATGTTCTTCGATACCAGTAAGTTCAGCCTGGGCGCGGAAGTGTGCAAGCTGGAGCTGGTTCCAAGCCGTCTGCGTGGCGATATCGCAACGTTCGACATCAAAGACAACGAAGGCAATGTTGTCGTTGAAGAAGGCCGTCGTGTTACTGCTCGCCATATCAAGCAACTCGAAAAGGCTGGTATCAGCGAACTGGAAGTCCCGACCGAATACCTTTACGGCCGCGTGCTGGCGAAGGATATGGTCGACCAGTCTACGGGTGAAGTGCTGGTTGAGTGTAACTCCGAGCTGACAGAAGAGCTGGTTACCAAAATCCTGGATGCTGGTGTCAACGAGATAGAAACTCTGTACACCAACGACCTGGATTGCGGTCCGTTCATGTCCGACACATTGCGGATTGATCCGACCCGCACGCCGCTGGAAGCGTTGGTCGAAATCTACCGTATGATGCGTCCGGGAGAGCCTCCCACGAAGGAGTCTGCGGAGAACCTGTTCAACAACTTGTTCTTCTCCGATGAGCGTTATGATCTTTCTGCGGTTGGCCGCATGAAGCTCAATCGTCGTCTGGGGCGTGAAGAAAGCACAGGCGAAGGCATCCTGACACACGAAGACATTATCGATGTCCTGAAGACGCTGATCGCCATCCGTAATGGCCAGGGTCAGGTCGATGACATTGATAACCTGGGTAACCGTCGCGTACGTTGTGTTGGCGAAATGGCTGAGAACCAGTTCCGTGTCGGGCTGGTGCGTGTTGAGCGTGCGGTTCGTGAGCGTCTGAGTCTCGCAGAAAGCGAAGGCCTGATGCCTCAGGATCTGATCAACGCCAAGCCGGTTGCCGCTGCAGTCAAAGAATTCTTTGGCTCCAGTCAGCTGTCCCAGTTTATGGACCAGAACAACCCGCTGTCGGAAGTAACCCACAAGCGTCGTATCTCTGCGTTGGGCCCCGGTGGTCTGACCCGTGAGCGTGCCGGCTTTGAGGTGCGGGACGTACACCCGACCCACTATGGCCGTGTGTGCCCAATTGAAACGCCGGAAGGTCCGAACATTGGTCTGATCAACTCGCTGGCAACCTACGCTCGTTCCAACTCCTACGGCTTCCTGGAAAGCCCGTATCGGAAAGTCGTCGACGGTATCGTTACCGATGAGCTGGTTTACCTCTCTGCTATTGAAGAGAGTAACTATGTCATCGCTCAGGCGAGTGCTGCGACAGACGACAGCAAGCGTTTGACTGATGAGCTGGTAACCGTACGTCACCTGAACGAATTTACTGTTGCTCCGCCGGAATCCGTGAACTTCATGGACGTGTCTCCGCGTCAGGTTGTATCTGTCGCTGCGTCTCTGATTCCGTTCCTTGAGCACGATGACGCGAACCGTGCCCTGATGGGTGCGAACATGCAGCGTCAGGCCGTTCCGACCCTGAAGTCCCAGGTACCTCTGGTTGGTACTGGCGTCGAGCGTACAGTGGCACAGGACTCTGGTGTATGTGTCAGTGCCCGTCGCGGTGGTGTTATCGAGAGCGTTGACGCGGCCCGCATCGTTGTTCGTGTCAATAACGAGGAAACCGAAGCTGGTGATGCTGGTGTGGATATCTACAACCTCACCAAGTACACCCGCTCTAACCAGAACACCTGTATCAACCAGCGCTCTATCGTGCGCCAGGGCGATGTAGTGGCGCGTGGCGATGTCCTTGCTGACGGGCCTTCTGTGGATCTGGGTGAGCTGGCTTTGGGGCAGAACATGCGCATCGCGTTTATGCCCTGGAACGGCTACAACTTCGAGGACTCGATCCTGATTTCGGAGAAAGTGGTACAGGAAGATCGCCTGACGACTATCCACATTCAGGAGCTCACCTGTGTTGCCCGTGATACCAAACTGGGCAGCGAGGAAATTACCGCTGATATTCCGAACGTTGGCGAAAGCGCGCTGGCGAAGCTGGACGAGTCCGGGATCGTGTACATCGGTGCTGAAGTCGGCCCCGGAGACATCCTGGTTGGTAAGGTTACGCCGAAGGGCGAGACCCAGCTGACTCCGGAAGAGAAACTTCTGCGTGCGATCTTTGGTGAGAAGGCGTCTGACGTTAAAGATACCTCCTCCCGGGTTCCGACTGGTACTCGCGGTACCGTTATCGACGTTCAGGTATTTACCCGTGACGGTATCGAAAAGGATCAGCGTGCTCAGTCTATCGAGAAAGAGCAGCTGGACCAGTATCGGAAAGACCTGAAGGACGAATACCGTATCGTTGAAGGTGCGACCTATGAGCGTCTGCTGAACGCTCTGAAGGGGCAGGACGTAATCAGTGGTCCGGGCCTCAAGAAGGGCGCAACTCTGGATGAGGCCTATCTCGCAGAACTGCCGCGTCCAGACTGGTTCAAGCTGCGCATGCAGGACGACAACCTGAACGAGCTTCTGGAGAAGTCCGAGCAGGGCCTTGAGGATCGCAAGAAAGAGCATGAAGCTCGCTTCGATGACAAGAAGGGCAAGCTGCAGCAAGGTGATGACCTGGCTCCCGGCGTTCTGAAGATCGTCAAGGTTTACCTCGCGATCAAGCGCCGTATCCAGCCAGGCGACAAGATGGCCGGTCGTCACGGTAACAAAGGTGTTATCTCTGCGGTTATGCCGATCGAGGATATGCCCTACGATGATTACGGTAACACAGTAGATATCGTTCTGAACCCTCTGGGTGTACCGTCTCGTATGAACGTTGGTCAGGTTCTTGAAACGCACCTGGGTGCGGCAGCCAAGGGTCTGGGTGAGCGCATCAGTCAGATGCTCGAGGAGCAGCGCAAGGTAGCTGAACTCCGGGATTTGCTGGACGAGATCTATAACCACTCTGATGAAGTGTTCAAAGTGGATCTGGATTCTCTGAGCGACAAGGAGATTCTTGAGCTTTGCGGCAACTTGCGTAACGGCGTACCGATGGCTACACCGGTATTCGACGGGGCTAAGGAAGCTGAGGTCAAGCGCATGCTTGAACTCGCAGGCCTGAGCACCACCGGCCAGACCAAGCTCTATGACGGCCGTACAGGTGAAGCATTTGATCGTCCGGTGACTGTGGGCTACATGTATATCCTGAAGCTTAACCACCTGATCGATGACAAGATGCACGCTCGTTCCACCGGTTCGTACAGTCTCGTTACCCAGCAGCCGTTGGGTGGTAAGGCTCAGTTCGGTGGTCAGCGCTTCGGTGAGATGGAAGTGTGGGCACTTGAGGCCTACGGTGCGGCATATACGCTGCAGGAGATGCTCACCGTCAAGTCTGACGACGTTAACGGTCGGACCAAGATGTACAAGAACATCGTCGATGGCGATCATCGCATGGAGCCGGGTATGCCCGAATCCTTCAACGTTCTTGTCAAGGAAATCCGCTCGTTGGGTATCGACATCGAGCTGGAATCCGAGTGAGCCGAATTGTTTTTGGCAGCGTGAGCGGGCACGGACTGTGCCCGCCCGAGATTAACGCCATCCGGAGCTTTTACTGATGAAAGATTTGCTGAATCTTCTCAAGAGCCAGAATCAGAGCAAGGAATTTGACGCCATTCGTATTGGTCTGGCGTCTCCTGACATGATTCGTTCCTGGTCTTTTGGCGAAGTAAAAAAGCCTGAGACCATCAACTACCGTACCTTCAAGCCGGAGCGTGACGGTCTTTTCTGTGCCAAGATCTTCGGCCCGATTAAAGACTATGAATGCCTGTGTGGTAAGTATAAGCGCCTCAAGCATCGTGGTGTTATCTGCGAGAAATGTGGTGTTGAAGTAGCCCTGGCGAGCGTTCGTCGTGAACGTATGGGGCATATCGAGCTGGCCAGCCCGGTAGCTCATATCTGGTTCCTGAAGTCACTGCCGTCCCGTATCGGTCTGATGCTGGACATGACCCTGCGCGACATCGAGCGGGTACTGTACTTCGAATCCTTTATTGTTATCGATCCGGGGATGACCACCCTGGAAAAAGGGCAACTGCTGAATGACGAGCAGTACTATGAAGCCCTGGAAGAGTTCGGTGACGAGTTTGACGCCCGGATGGGTGCTGAAGCCGTCAAGGAGCTGCTGGAAGGTATTGATCTGCAGGAAGAGGTTGATTCCCTGCGGGAAGAAATTCCCCAGACCAACTCAGAAACCAAGATCAAGAAATTCAGCAAGCGTCTGAAAATTCTTGAGGCGTTCCTCTATTCCGGCAACAAGCCCGGCGACATGGTTATGACCGTGCTGCCGGTATTGCCGCCAGACCTGCGCCCACTGGTTCCTCTGGACGGAGGGCGTTTTGCGACCTCTGACCTGAACGATCTGTATCGTCGGGTTATCAACCGTAACAACCGTTTGAAGCGCCTGCTGGAGCTGAACGCACCGGACATCATTGTCCGTAACGAAAAGCGGATGCTTCAGGAAGCGGTAGATGCGCTGCTGGATAACGGTCGTCGTGGTCGTGCCATCACTGGTACCAACAAGCGTCCGTTGAAATCCCTTGCTGACATGATCAAAGGTAAGCAGGGTCGTTTCCGTCAGAACCTGCTTGGTAAGCGTGTTGACTACTCTGGTCGTTCCGTCATCGTGGTCGGACCGTACCTGCGCCTGCATCAGTGTGGTCTGCCGAAGAAGATGGCTCTGGAGCTGTTCAAGCCGTTCATCTTCTCGAAGCTTGAGCATCGTGGCCTGGCAACAACGATCAAAGCGGCCAAGAAAATGGTCGAGCGCGAGGAAGGTGTCGTCTGGGATATCCTGGATGAGGTGATTCGCGAACATCCGATCATGCTTAACCGTGCGCCGACCCTCCACCGTTTGGGTATTCAGGCGTTCGAGCCGGTTCTGATTGAAGGTAAGGCGATTCAGCTGCACCCGCTGGTGTGTGCGGCCTATAACGCTGACTTCGACGGTGACCAGATGGCGGTACACGTACCGTTGACACTGGAAGCTCAGCTCGAAGCTCGCGCGCTGATGATGTCGACCAACAACGTACTGTCTCCGGCTAACGGTGAACCGATCATCGTTCCGTCTCAGGACGTGGTACTTGGCCTTTATTACATGACCCGCGAACGCGCCAGTGCGAAGGGCGAGGGCATGGTATTCGCCGATATCAAGGAAGCTCACCGTGCATACGGTGCCGGTCAGGTAGACCTCCAGGCCAAGGTTAAAGTGCGGGTGAGGCAGGTTACCTTTGACGAGGACAGGGTTCGCCAGGAAGCGCTGTACGTGGTTGATACCACAGTTGGTCGTGCACTGTTGTTTGATATTGTGCCTGACGGCCTGCCGTTCGAGCTGGTTAACAAGCCGATGGTCAAAAAAGCGATTTCCAATCTGATCAACACCTGTTACCGGGATGCTGGTCTGAAGGACACCGTTATCTTTGCTGATCAGCTGATGTATATGGGTTACCACTATGCGACCCGTTCCGGTATTTCGATCGGTTTCAATGATTTCGAGATTCCGCCTGAGAAGTACGAACTTGTTGATGCCGCTTCCGACGAAGTGAAGGACATCGAGACCCAGTACGCGTCAGGTCTTCTTACTCAGGGTGAGAAGTACAACAAGGTTATCGATATCTGGTCCCGCGCCAACGACAAAGTCTCCAAGGCTATGATGGAGCGGCTGGCGAAAGAGCAGGTAATCGGTCCAGACGGTCAGCCAGTTAAAGGCGAAGACGGCGAAGACCTCATGCAGGAGTCCTTCAACTCCGTGTACATGATGGCCGATTCCGGTGCCCGGGGTTCTGCGGCGCAGATTCGTCAGCTGGCGGGTATGCGTGGTCTGATGGCTAAGCCGGATGGCTCCATCATCGAGACGCCAATCACTGCGAACTTCCGTGAAGGTCTGAACGTACTCCAGTACTTCATCTCGACTCACGGTGCTCGTAAGGGTCTGGCTGATACCGCGCTTAAAACAGCGAACTCCGGTTATCTGACCCGTCGTCTGGTAGACGTTTCTCAGGATCTGGTTGTTACCGAAGAAGATTGTGGTACCGACGAAGGCCTGCTGATGACACCTCACATCGAAGGGGGTGACGTTGTTGTGCCTCTGGGCGATCGTGTTCTCGGCCGTGTTACCGCCCGTGATGCGTTTACCCCGACAGACAAAGACAACGCGGTTGTGCCTGCTGGTACTCTGCTCGACGAGAAAACCGTTGAGACCCTTGAGCGTGCCGGTGTGGACGAAGTCTGGGTGCGCTCTGCGATCACCTGTGAGACTCGTCACGGTATCTGCTCCAAGTGTTATGGTCGGGATCTGGCCCGTGGTCATCAGGTGAACGTTGGTGAAGCTGTCGGTGTTATTGCGGCACAGTCCATCGGTGAACCGGGTACCCAGTTGACCATGCGTACCTTCCACATTGGTGGTGCGGCGAGCCGGGCTTCTGCCGTGGATAATATTCAGGTCAAGCATGGTGGTACTGTCCGCTTGCATAACCTGAAGTCCATCGAGAAGAGTGATGGTTCTCTGGTTGTAGTCTCCCGTTCTTCTGCGTTGGCAATTGCCGATGAGCAGGGCCGTGAGCGTGAGTGGTACAAACTTCCGTACGGTGCAGTACTGTCCGTTAAACACGGGGATGCCGTCGAAGCGGGCGTTGTGGTTGCCAAGTGGGATCCGCATACGCACCCGATCATTGCGGAAGCGGCAGGTACAGCCAAGTTCGTCAATATGGATCAGGGCATCACGGTCCGGACCCAGACCGACGAACTGACTGGTCTGTCCACCATGGAAGTTATCGATCCCAAGGAGCGTCCTGCTGCTGGTAAGGACATTCGTCCGGGAATCCAGGTGCTCGATGCCTCTGGTAATGAGGTTGAGCTTCCGGGAGGTGCAGCGGCGATCTACTTCCTGCCGGCTAACGCCCTGGTAACCATGGCCAACGGCGCCAAGATCGAGCTGGGTGATGTTGTTGCCCGTATTCCTCAGGAAAGCTCGAAGACCCGGGATATCACCGGTGGTCTGCCGCGGGTTGCCGACCTGTTCGAGGCCCGTCGCCCGAAAGAGTCTTCGATCCTGGCGGAAATCAGCGGTACGGTTTCGTTCGGTAAGGAAACCAAGGGTAAGAAGCGCCTGGTGATCACTCCGAAAGATGACGATGCCTATGAAGTTCTGATTCCAAAGCATCGCCAGCTCAACGTGTTCGAAGGCGAAACCGTTGAAAAGGGTGAGGTAATCTCTGACGGTCCGTCCAACCCGCACGACATTCTGCGTCTGCTGGGTGTGGTCGAGCTTGCGAAGTACATCACCAACGAAATTCAGGACGTTTACCGCCTGCAGGGTGTTGTCATCAACGATAAACATATCGAGGTTATCGTTCGGCAGATGCTGCGCAAGGTAGAGATCACTGACCCAGGCGATACAACTCTGCTGTCTGGCGACCAGGTTGAAATCACCCAGGTTCTGGAAGAAAACGAAAAGGCCAACGTGGCAGACAAGGAGCCAGCGCGCTTCGACCGTCTGTTGCTGGGTATCACCAAGGCTTCTTTGGCGACCGAGTCGTTTATTTCGGCGGCATCGTTCCAGGAAACCACCCGTGTACTCACCGAAGGTGCAGTTACCGGTAAGCGTGATTACCTGCGCGGCCTGAAAGAAAACGTGGTGGTTGGCCGACTGATTCCTGCCGGTACTGGTCTGGCCTACCATAGCGAGCGTCGTCGCAAACGCGATCTGGAATCCCAGGGCGTGACTGCAGCGGACGTGGAAGAGGCTCTGAGCGCAGAGCTGAATCGCGAAAGCTGAGTTCGGCGACAAAACCATCTGCGGGTAGTTACCTATCCTCAAGGTGGTTAAAAAGAGATCAGTCATCTTGACTGACCAGGGACGCAGGCTTACACTTGCGTCCCTTAAATTTTACCCCCAGCGATGGGGGTAAGTTTCATTGATATGGTTTTTTGGAGTTTGCTTACATGGCAACGATTAATCAGTTGGTGCGTAAGCCTCGTAAGCGCAAGGTAGCCAAGAGCGACGTTCCCGCGCTCCAGGCCTGTCCTCAGCGCCGTGGTGTGTGCACTCGTGTGTACACCACAACGCCGAAGAAGCCGAACTCTGCACTTCGTAAGGTGTGTCGTGTTCGTCTGACCAACGGCTTCGAGGTTTCCTCATACATTGGTGGTGAAGGTCATAACCTTCAGGAGCACAGTGTTGTGCTGATCCGTGGCGGTCGTGTAAAAGACCTTCCGGGTGTGCGCTATCACACTGTTCGCGGAACGCTGGACACCCAGGGTGTACAGAACCGTAAGCAGGGCCGCTCCAAGTACGGTGCTAAACGACCCAAGTCCTGATGTCCCGAACGGGTGTCTTTTATCGTTGCTTGTCAGAACGGTAAGAGTAAGGCTGAGTAGCAGATTGCTATCTCAGGGGTTCCTGAAGACCTTTTAGATATATAAGGGCTTATCGATGCCTAGAAGAAGAGTTGCAGCAAAACGGGAAATCATTCCCGATCCTAAATTCGGCAGTGCACGGCTTGCCAAGTTCATTAACCACGTAATGGAAAGTGGCAAGAAGTCCGTAGCTGAGCGCATTGTTTATGGCGCGCTCGATATTGTTGCCGAGAAGTCCAAAGACGAGCCGCTCGACGTGTTCGAGAAGGCCCTGGAAAACATTCAGCCGATGGTAGAAGTTAAATCCCGTCGCGTTGGTGGTGCCACCTACCAGGTGCCGGTAGAAGTTCGGCCTTCCCGTCAGAACGCGCTGGCTATGCGCTGGCTCGTAGAATTTTCACGGAAGCGCGGTGAGAAATCCATGGCGCAACGTCTTGCAGGTGAAATCCTGGATGCCGTTGATAGCAAGGGTGCTGCGGTCAAGAAGCGTGAAGACGTACACCGCATGGCAGAAGCCAACAAGGCGTTCTCTCACTTCCGTTTCTAATCAGCCGAGGTTTATACAGTGGCACGCAAGACTCCTATCAAGCGATACAGAAATATCGGGATTTGTGCGCACGTTGATGCGGGCAAGACCACTACGACTGAACGGGTTCTGTTCTACACCGGTCTGTCCCACAAAATCGGTGAGGTTCATGATGGCGCGGCTACCATGGACTGGATGGAGCAGGAGCAGGAGCGTGGTATCACCATCACCTCAGCTGCGACCACCTGTTTCTGGCAGGGTATGGATAAGCAATACCCTGAGCATCGCATTAACATCATCGACACCCCGGGGCACGTTGACTTTACCATTGAGGTAGAGCGTTCCCTGCGTGTTCTGGATGGTGCGGTCGTCGTGTTCTGTGGTTCTTCCGGTGTTGAGCCGCAGTCCGAAACCGTATGGCGTCAGGCTAACAAGTATGAAGTTCCCCGCATGGTGTTCGTCAACAAGATGGACCGTGCTGGCGCCAACTTCCTGCGTGTAGTTGATCAGATCAAAAATCGTCTGGGTGCGACGCCTGTGCCTATTCAGCTGCCGATCGGCGCTGAAGAGGAATTCCAGGGTGTGGTCGATCTGCTTCGTATGAAGGCGATCTTCTGGAACGAAGCTGATTCCGGCATGACCTACGAGGAAAAAGACATTCCGGCCGACATGGTTGACGAATGTGAAATGTACCGTGAGCAAATGGTTGAGGCGGCTGCCGAGGCTAACGAAGAGCTCATGGAGAAGTACCTCGAGGAAGGCGAAATCAGCCTGGAAGAGATCAAGAAGGGGCTGCGTGAGCGCACCCTGTCGAACGAGATTGTTCTGGCTACCTGTGGTTCTGCTTTCAAGAACAAAGGTGTTCAGGCGGTTCTCGACGCTGTGATCGAATTCCTTCCGGCGCCCGATGAAGTTAAGGCTATCCGCGGTATCGTTGATGACGAGGGCACTGAAGAGACTCGCCCGGTTGACGACGAAGCTCCGTTCGCGGCCCTGGCGTTCAAGATCGCTACTGACCCGTTCGTTGGTACGCTGACATTCTTCCGGGTGTACTCTGGTACTCTGGAATCCGGTAGTGCTGTATACAACTCTGTGAAGGGTAAGAAAGAGCGCGTGGGCCGGATGGTGCAGATGCACTCCAAGGACCGTCAGGAAATCAAGGAAGTGTTGGCGGGTGATATCGCTGCGGCGATCGGCCTGAAGAGCGTGACTACTGGTGACACTCTGTGTGACGAAAACGCCAAGATCATTCTTGAGAAGATGGAATTCCCTGAGCCGGTAATTTCCGTTGCGGTTGAGCCTAAGTCCAAGGCTGACCAGGAGAAGATGGGTATCGCTCTCGGTAAGTTGGCGCAGGAAGATCCGTCTTTCCGTGTTCGTACCGATGAAGAGTCGGGCCAGACTATCATCTCCGGTATGGGTGAGCTTCACCTCGATATCATCGTCGATCGTATGCGTCGTGAGTTCAAGGTTGAGGCCAATATTGGTAAGCCTCAGGTGGCTTACCGTGAGTGCATCCGCAAGCCGACTGACGTTGAAGGCAAGTTCGTTCGTCAGTCTGGTGGTCGTGGTCAGTACGGTCACGTCAAGATCAAGCTTGAGCCGCTGCCGCTGGATGACGATACCGAAAACTTCATCTTCGTGAATGAAATCGTAGGTGGTGTTGTTCCTAAGGAATACATTCCTGCGGTACAGCAGGGTATTGAGGAGCAGATGCAGAACGGCTGTCTCGCCGGCTATCCGCTGCTTGGTATCAAAGCTACCCTTTATGATGGCTCCTACCACGATGTGGACTCCAACGAAATGGCGTTCAAAATCGCGGGCTCCATGGCCATGAAGAAGGGTGCACTGGAAGCTAGCCCAGCGCTGCTTGAGCCGATCATGAAGGTCGAGGTCGTTACCCCTGAAGAATACATGGGTGACGTTGTCGGTGACCTGAACCGTCGTCGCGGCGTTGTTCAGGGCATGGATGAGAACCCTTCCGGCAAGCTTGTGCAGGCAGAGGTTCCGCTGGCGGAGATGTTCGGTTACGCCACCGACCTGCGTTCTGCGACACAGGGTCGAGCGTCATACTCCATGGAGTTCTCCGGTTACTCGGAGGCCCCTTCGAACATTGCCGAAGCAATCATTAAAAAGGGTTGATCCCCGGATTTAAGAAACAGGAAGAGGTGTAACCGTGTCTAAAGAAAAATTTGAACGTAATAAACCGCACGTCAACGTGGGCACCATCGGTCACGTTGACCATGGTAAAACCACTCTGACCGCAGCTCTGACTCGTGTATGTCACGAAGTATGGGGTACAGGTACTGCCAGCGCGTTTGACCAGATTGATAACGCGCCGGAAGAGAAGGCTCGTGGTATCACCATCGCGACTT
>NZ_VTUU01000078.1 GCF_008370345.1 Marinobacter salinexigens
GCACTACACTACACCACACCACACACACCCGACGACGATCACACACACGTAGAAGATCGAGTTCGTTCGATCGTGACCGTGACGCAGGAAGCTATAAGCTAGCCAAGACAGGAATAATAATGGCGGCGTCGACGGTGGCGAGCCTCTCTGTCCCGGTGACGACGACGACCTTCGCGGCGGCGGGCGGCGSCGACGTGCTGATCGTCGTCCCGAGGAGGGCGGGCSCCRRGCGCGTCGTCTGGTTCCCCGCGGCGGCGCGCCGCGGCGGCGGCAGCGGGCGGTTGGTCGCCGTGCGGTCCAGCGGGCCGGCCACGCCGCCGGAGATCTCCGACAAGGKGTCKGAGAGCATCAAGCAGGCGGAGGAGACGTGCGCGGACGACCAGAAGGGCGACGCCGAGTGCGCGGCGGCGTGGGACGAGGTGGAGGAGCTCAGCGCSACGGCCAGCCACGCCCGCGACAGCCTCAAGGAGACCAACGCCAACGACCCGCTCGWGAAGTACTGCAMGGAGAACCCGKACTCCGMGGAGTGCCGCATCTACGACAACTAGCTATAGTCGTAGCTATATAGGGCGTGGAATGATAC
>NZ_VTUU01000079.1 GCF_008370345.1 Marinobacter salinexigens
GTATGCCCGCTGAGCCGCAACCCGCGTCGTCACGGACGACGACCTCGACGAGCTCCGCGGCTGCATCGACCTGGGCTTCGGCTTCGAGCCGGCGCCCGCCGCCGCGTGCGCCTGCGCCTGCGCCGGGAGGAACCGCCTCCTGGAGACGCTGCCCGCGCTCGRCCTCTACTACGCCGTCCACGGCGGGGCGGCGGAGGCGCCGCCGTGCTCGTGCGGCGCCGCGTCGGAGGCGTCCTCGTCCGAGGAGTCGCCGCTCGGCAGCCCCATGTCCATACTCTCTC
>NZ_VTUU01000080.1 GCF_008370345.1 Marinobacter salinexigens
CTTCATCACAAATGTTTAGAGCAAGGTCATATGACAAGGAGCAAGCATTACAGGTCCGTGAACACATKTATTCCCTCTTGTGCCAACAGAAACAGTCCGCAGGACTTGAGATACCARACATAGACAAATAAGCAGACAGCTTGCCTTGTCTTCCCCCTATYATGAKGCTCCGGGACACAAACKCGTAGGAAAGCTATTTCTTGCCACGCAACTTRGTTCCCWGGGCCCTCYCGAGCTTGCTAATGATCTGCTGGTTGGGGATTGCCTTGCCTGATTCATACTCCTGAATCACCTGTGGCTTCTCATTTATCATCTGAGCAAGTTGTGCCTGTGTCAGCTTCTTATCGAGCCTTGCTTGCATGAGATTCTTCTTCAGATCACTTGGAACTCGCTCATGGGCGAGGTTTTCGGTGTCGTCGTCGAGGCGCTTGGTCGGGCTGCAAATCCAGTGCTACTAGG
>NZ_VTUU01000081.1 GCF_008370345.1 Marinobacter salinexigens
GGGTTGTAGTCTTATGAAATTACACAAGGGAGCATGGCTCCTTATTCTGCAACTTTGCTTTGAGCTTCAGGCTCGCACATGGAGAAGGAGACATCCTTAGGCGCTAGCACCCTCTTCAACAGGCTTGAATTCCTGCAGCCCCTTGAGGTTCTCCCAYGGCTTCTCCCAKACCTTAGCTTCGTAGAGCTTCTTGACTTCGCCATCCTTCACTTCAATAGTGAGATAGTACATCGTGCCAGCAACCACTTGTGTCTTGGCCTTCACAAGCTTCTCGAACCCCAGAAGAGCATTGGCCTTCTTGTTGTGCTCATCGACGGCGAAGCGGGCGMGCTCCTGGAGGTGAAGGTCGTTCTCGCTCCCCGGCACGTCCTGGATGCCGCCCACCWACGTCCCGGTGTTGTTGGCCATGGAATCCTCCTGTGCGTTGCGGGTGGACGATACGGCGAGGGCA
This sequence comes from Marinobacter salinexigens, assembly GCF_008370345.1. Lineage (GTDB taxonomy): Bacteria > Pseudomonadota > Gammaproteobacteria > Pseudomonadales > Oleiphilaceae > Marinobacter > Marinobacter salinexigens. Next base: position 452 of record NZ_VTUU01000081.1, read on the forward strand.
AGCAGTATGAGCAGGGCAGACACGAGTGAGACGATTCGATGTTTGCGCATCTGGATTGGGGAATTGGGGCGGAAATTTATAGCCGGAGAAGATCTCGGGAGACGACTGGAGGCAGCTACGATGAACG
>NZ_VTUU01000082.1 GCF_008370345.1 Marinobacter salinexigens
GTACAACAAACAAAGTGAAATGTGCAAATTGCAGTACCGAGCTGGAATATGACTCAAAATCTCGGGTGATCACACTTCCAGAAGCATCAAATGCATAAACATAGGTGACTCTACATTTACGTACAACAAACAAAGTGAAATGTGCAAATTGCAGTACCGAGCTGGAATATGACTCAAAATCTCGGGTGATCACACTTCCAGAAGCATCAAATGCATAAACATAGGTGACTCTACATTTACGCCARTAACTATAAATGGATGCTCTTTGGTCTATATTCCAAATGTGGGAGAYATCMCACCAGCTTTGAAGTATTGCCCGTCTCCATTGTGAACACTCTGCAGCATATGTAGCAGATAAATGAGTGAAACTATTWGTACTGCCTGCTCTGCAAATTAGTATGAACACCYCTCAAAAAGATTTGGCCCACACTCTGGTCTCTCWGTTTGCAGCTGGGWACAGGGAGCTCCAGAGCTTGTGAATTCTATARAWTAAAGGTGGYTGTCCGCACAGTATAGCAAACTGCGAAGCCTGCAACTACTAGAGTTTGGTCTGTAGCAGGCTCAGTTGGGAATGTG